>NZ_FOIX01000001.1 GCF_900109615.1 Kaistella antarctica | reverse complement strand
TATGTGCCTGATTTAACGATAAGTACAGTGAAAACAAAGTTATCCACTTTATCTAAATGTCTTAATTCAGGACGGACGTGTCAATCGGAGTCCTACTCTGCGGTAGGGATCGTAGTGGAATACCGCAGCAAGCGTGGGCCTTTTAACGAAGGGGCGAGGAATTGAAACAAAGAGCCCGACCCGAAGCGGCTGGAAACTATTGTACAATGTTTGTAAGAGAAGGCGAGGGAACCGCCCAAATAGAAAAACGTACTATGTAATAGTGCGCTGTAGTTTTTTGAAAATGATGTAACCAATGAGCACTCCGATTAGGTCAGCTAATACATCAAGCGCTTCTAAAGATCGTCCAAAATTCATTTCATCTTGCATAATTTCGGTCAGAAATCCATAAATGGCCATAATTTGTACGAAGTACAGAGACTTAATTCTCGGAAATGCAGCCATGAAAGTAAACCCTAGAAGTGCGAAAATTCCGAAATGTAAAATCTTATCAATCCCGTCAAACATAAAGGGATAATCTAAGTTTTCTACGCCAGGTTTGAGCAGCATATAAGTAAGAAATGCCCAATAAATGGGCAATATCTTACGAAATATTTTCGAAACCTTATCCAAGGGAAGCTTGATAATCTTCTGCTGAAAGCAGTTCTGACTGATCTGCCCCCTCTGCTAATTCTAATTTAATAATCCAACCTTTTCCATAAGGATCTGTATTAAGAAGTTCTGGCTGATCTTCTAAATCCGTGTTAAATGCTGAAACGGTTCCATTTAAGGGTAGGAATAAATCTGAAACGGTTTTCACAGCTTCTACACTTCCGAACACGTCTCCTGCAGATAGTTCGTCGTCTACAGAATCAACATCAACAAAAACAATGTCTCCCAATTCGCCTTGTGCGAAATCAGTTATGCCGATGGTTGCTGTGTTTCCGTCAATCTTAACCCACTCGTGGTCTTTGGTGTATTTTAATTCGCCTGGTAAATTCATTTTGGTAATTTTTATGGTTCAAAAATAATTAAAATAATATGATATTCAAAAGTTTATCTCTCTTTTAAAAATGACATTTTTCCATATTGAAAATTTACTGATACAATTTTATGCTTTCATCAATTCAAATAAGAATGATTGTCAATGTCAATCCTTTAATTTATCTTGTTTTCTTAAATTTGCTCTTATAAATTAATATAGTAAACTTTAGTTGCGGTTTATCATTTTACTTAGGATAATAACGCACCTATAAATAATCAACTCATGAACGTCGAAAATAAATTAAA
Source organism: Kaistella antarctica (assembly GCF_900109615.1). Taxonomy (GTDB): domain Bacteria; phylum Bacteroidota; class Bacteroidia; order Flavobacteriales; family Weeksellaceae; genus Kaistella; species Kaistella antarctica. The sequence continues at coordinate 954,785 of NZ_FOIX01000001.1, read as the reverse complement.
ACTTTCCCAAAAAACATTTGATACCTGGAAATCTGTTCCCTTTAAAGATAAGCAAAAATTACTGAAAAAATTAGCAAAAGTCTTGGATCGTAATGCAGAACAGTTTGGAAAACTTATCACCAAGGAAATGAATAAGCCCATTACCCAATCGGTTGCTGAAATTAAAAAATGCGCGTTGATGGTTCGGTACTATGCAGATGCAGAAAATATTTTAAAATCTGAGCAGATTAAAACAGAGTTTAGAATTTCAGAAATTCACTACATACCAAAAGGGGTAATTTTAGGAGTAATGCCTTGGAACTTTCCTTTCTGGCAGGCGATCCGTTTTGCGGTTCCCGCGATTCTGGCCGGAAATACCGTTGTGATGAAACACGCTTCAATTTGTTTCGGCAGTGGAAACGCGATTGAAAAGATTTTTCTAGAAGCAGGATTTCCAAAAGGAGTTTTTCAAAATTTAGAAATTGGACATGCTGAAGTAAAAAAAGTTCTGGAACATCCGATTGTAAAAGGCGTGAGTTTAACCGGTAGCGAAAAAGCTGGTGCAGAAGTCGCTGCAATTGCCGGAAAAAACATTAAAAAATCATTACTAGAACTTGGCGGAAGTGACGCTTTTATCGTTTTGGATGATGCTGATTTTGCAAGCGCTGCCGAAGCTGGTGCGAAGTCAAGACTGCTCAATTGTGGCCAAGCCTGTAATGCTGCCAAAAGATTTATTATTCAGAAAAATGTTGAAAAGGAATTTCTTTCGCTTTTCATTCAAGAATATCAGAAATTTGTCGCAGGTGATCCTTTAAAAAAGAAAACCAATATGGCGGGCATGGCTCGTCCGGATTTGGCTGATGAATTAGAACAACAGTATAATAAGGCGTTAAAAAATGGAGCTGAGATTATTTTACCGCTACAAAGAATTTCTGAAAACGAATTCGTACCCGGTTTAATTAAAGTAAAAGCTGGAAATTCAATTTTACAAGAAGAGCTTTTCGGGCCGCTGGGAATGGTGATGATTGCGAAAGATGATCAACAGACCATCAAACTTGCAAATAATATTCCGTTCGGTCTATCTGATTCGGTTTGGACGAAAGATAAAAAAAGACAACAATTCTATATTGATCATTTGGAATCTGGCACCGTAAGCATTAATAAAGCAACGAGCTCCGATCCAAGATTGCCTTTTGGTGGCGCAAAATCTTCGGGTTACGGAACTGAACTTTCGATGGTTGCCTTGAGAGAGTTTGTGAATGTAAGAACTGTGGTTGGAAAATAATTAACTTTAACCATATATAATGTCCGCTCCAATTTCGAGCGGATTTTTTATGCCGGAAAAATATTTTAGATTTAACTTTCTTCACGATCAACACTCTATCTAGAAACTAATCTATGAAATCTCTTAAAATCACAACGGCTTTTGCTGTCTTCTTCCTACTTTCTTGCTCTACAAAAAATCAACATCAACGAAATCAGGATAATCTCACTTTCAATTTAAATCAAACTCCGACGAAAATAAATCCTAAGAATAATCTTAATAAAGGTTTAAACAAAATGAAACCGTCTAAGAATACCGAACTTCAAAAAAGTGATTTTCTGACGTATGCTAATGCCGATAATTTTGAATATTTGCTGAAAGAAAATAACGTTGCACTTATAGTCTTTGGTATGGTATCCAATGATTATTCGGCGTTTGAAAAGAAATATGGAATTAAAGTAAAAACTGAAAACTGTGTCATTTCACCTGGAATTTCAAAATTAGCCACTGCGAATAACTTAATAATTTCAAATTATCTAACTGAAAAATTTGATAATGACTGGAAAACCGATTTGGAAATAATGCCTTTTGGACTCAATTAGAATATCTGCATTTTCAAATTAAAATTCAGCAACCGTAACCTTCAACTGCGATTTATACAAGGTAGAATAATACCCGTTTCTGTCGAGCAGTTCCTGGTGCTTTCCTTCTTCTACAATTTTCCCCTGTTCCATGACAATGATTTTATCAGCATTAACTATGGTTGAAAGTCGGTGAGCAATAATAATTGAAGTTCTGTTTTTCGTAATTTTTTCCGTAGCTCGTTGAATTAATTTTTCACTTTCGATGTCGATGGAAGATGTAGCTTCGTCCAAAATCAAAATTTTCGGATCAGAAAGATAAGCTCGTAGAAATGACAACAATTGTCTCTGACCTAAAGAAATAGAAGATCCCCTTTCACGAACAACGTAATCATAACCACCTGGCAAACTTTCAATAAAATCATCCACTTCAATATCTTTGGCGACACTTTTAATCTTTTCTAAAGTTACCGACTCATCTCCAAAGGCGAGATTTTCGAAAATACTGCCGTGGAATAAAAAGACATCTTGTAATACAACACCGATGTGACTTCTGAGATTATACAATTCGTAGTCCTTTAAATCAACATCATCTAATAAAATCCTACCAGAATTGATATCATATAATCTCGTAATCAAACTGATAATGGTAGATTTTCCCGCGCCAGTTGCTCCAACAATAGCTACAGTCTCGCCAGGATTAACTTTAAAGCTAATGCCTTTTAAAACTTCTTGTTTTTCATCATAAGAAAAATGAACATTTTTGAATTCGATTTTTCCTTCGAAATGATCCTTAGCAATCGTCCCGTGATTCGGCATTGCAAAATCTTCATCCATAACGCCCAAAACTCTTTCTGCCCCGACGAGTCCTCTTTGAATATTATTAAAACGATCGGCAATCTGTCGCAGCGGACGAATCAACATGGAAATAAATTGAATAAAAGCAATTACTTTTCCTGCGGTAATGGCAATAAACCCACCATAGAAAAGGATAAACCCTATAAATAAAGACGAAATCAATTCAACAACCGGAAAAAATAAGGAGAAGATGAAAACCGTTTTCAACAAAGCTGATTTTAACGTGATATTAATATCATCAAAATTCTTAAATTCTGTCTTCTGTCTGTTAAAGACTTGTACGATTGACATTCCAGAAAGTCGTTCCTGTACAAAAGAGTTTTGGTTAGAGGTCCAGGTTCGTTCATCACCAAAGGCTTTCTTCAATCTTTTCTGGAAAAACCGAGTGATCATCACCATCAATGGTAGAATTACTAGCGAGATATAACTCAAATGGACATCAACCTGAAACATCATAATCAACACGAAAACGATCCGCAAGATGTCGCCGAAGACCATTAAAAACCCGTCGGTATAAACGGTCGCAATGGTTTCTACATCACCAACTGCACGCGTGACCAATTGTCCAATCGCCGTTTTATCAAAAAAAGAAGTTCGGAAATATATGAGTTTATGATACAGTCTTTCGCGAATATCACGAATTACATTTTGAGAAATAAAGTTGGAAAAATAAACAAGGAAAAAATTTAAAACTGTTTCGCCAAAAACCAAGGCTACCAAAACATAAATATGCTTCATCATCAACTCTTTATCTCTGAGCTGAATGATATCCGTATCTACAATCTGCATGGTCAAGTACGGCCGATACGTAGAAATGATCGACAAAACGATTGAAATAATAAGCGTAACAATAAACCACGACCGAAATTTCATACCGATTACAAATAGTCGTTTAATAATATCCCAAGTCGATTGTTGCTTCATATTTAATAAAAAATTCTTTGCAAAAATACAGAATTTTGCAGGGATGAAAGGCGTGTGAAGATCGAGTTTTGAAATTGAGATGATCGATGGCTAAAAATCGTACCCTACATCAACCAAAAATAAACCTTGCGGTGGCGCAGAAGTTCCAGCAGAATTCCGGTTTTTGTCTTGGATAATTTGATGCATACTATCAGGCTCCATTTTTCCGTTACCAATTTCAACCATGGTTCCCACAATCGCGCGAACCATATTTCGTAAAAAACGATCAGCAGAAATGGTGAATTTTAATTCTGTTCCATTTTGTTCCCAAAAAGCTTTATAGATTTTGCAGTTATTGGTTTTATTTCCCGTGTGTAATTTAGAAAAACTCGTGAAGTCCTCGTATTCAAAAAGAATTTCACATGCTTCATTCATTCGGTCGACATCCAAATCTCTTTTCCAGATTTGCCACGAAGAATCTTGAGTAAAAGGATTTTTCTCTAAAGATATATGGTATTCGTAAGTTCTGAAAGTCGCATCAAATCTCGCGTGAAAATTTTCTTTAACTGCAAAAACCGTTTTAATGGAAATGTCTGGTGGCAAAAAACTGTTTAGATGATAGGGTAAATTGACCTCGATGGCATTTGCAGTCTCAAAGTGCGCAAATATTTTCTTCGCATGTACGCCAGTATCAGTTCTACCCGCGCCAGTAATTTTAATATCTTCCCGCAGAATTGTTGACATAGCTTTTTCCAAAACCTCCTGCACCGTAATTTCGTTCGGTTGAATTTGAAAACCAAAATAATTTTTACCCGAATATGAAAACTCTATGAAATACCTCATCGACTGCAAATTTACAGAATTTTTAAGAGCAACAAAAAAACGATTCCTCACAAATCCAGTCGCGCTTTCACTACTCGCTTCCCTCGTCTACCCACGAGGGAGAGCTCAAACAGGCCGTTCAATCGGGTCTAAAAGAACTGGCATTTCTTCTTTTCAATATTCAATTTTCTGAAACAAAAGTTTTCCCCTACAAAACTTAGGAACAATAGTAATTAACAAAATCCAAATAAAAGGATGAAATTAGCGCCATGAAAATACTCCTTCTCTCCGACTCCCATTCTTATATCGATGATCGAATTTTAGAATATGCAACAAACGCAGATGAGATTTGGCATTGCGGTGATTTTGGGAATTTGGAAGTGATTGAGAAATTAGAGAAGATAAAACCGTTACGAGGAGTTTACGGCAACATCGACGGCACAGAAATTAGAAAAATATTCCCCGAAGTTTTACGATTTAAATGCGAAGACGTAGAAGTTCTAATGATTCACATTGGTGGTTATCCCAATAAATACACCCCTTTAGCAAAAAAGGAAATCGAAGAAAAAGCACCGAAACTTTTTATCTCCGGACATTCTCATATTTTAAAAGCAATGTATGATCAAAAAAACAGTTTGCTTCACCTCAATCCTGGCGCCATGGGAAAAGTCGGTTGGCACCAAATGAGAACGATGATGCGTTTTGAAATTAATGGTGATCAGATTGAAAACTTAGAAGTGATTGAATTGGGAAGGAAATAAAATTTGCAAATTTCTATATTAAGGAGTGCTTATTTCTTTTGTAAGCTTTCATAAATACTATGAATCAAACCATCAGCAACAGAAATTTTCGGAACAAAGATTTTATCAATATCACTCCAAGTCATTACATTATTATAAATTTCTAAGGCAGGAACCAACACATCAGCGCGGTCTTCCCGCAGGTTGAATTTGCTCATCCGTTCGGCAACCGTTAGTTCATTCAGTTCCTTGTAAGATTTTTTCAGATAAGCGCTGGACATTGGTTTGCCATCTTTGGTTTTGCTCATCGAAAATATTTTGTTGATATTTCCACCTGACCCAATTGCCATAATTGGTTTTTTGCTGTTGATGTTTTTGCGGATGTCTTCTTTCAGCTCCTTCCACAGGTCTTCCTTCACCAAACCATTTAACAGCCGGATTGTTCCGATATTAATAGATTTCTCATACTGCATTTTTCCATTTTCATAGAACATCAATTCAGTAGAGCCGCCGCCAACATCAATATAAAGATAGGCGCTGTTTTTGTCAAGTCCATCGGCGACATGATTTTCGAAAACCAAACCCGCTTCCTCATCTCCTGTAATAATTTCAATATCAATTCCCGAAGATTTTTTAACTTGTTTAATGATTTCTTGCCCATTTTTAGCATCACGCATGGCGCTGGTCGCACAAGCTCGGAAATGTTCAACTTTATAAATCTTCATCAAACCGCTGAAAACACCCATCGAGTCGATAATCATTTTCTCCCGTTCCTTGCCAATCTCCCCTTTGGTGAAAACATCCATACCCAGCCGAAGCGGAATCCTGAGTAAATTGAGTTTAGTGAATTGCGGCTTCCCTTTTTTAGGTTCCGTAACTTCACTTATCAACAGTCTGGCGGCATTACTTCCGATATCGATGGCAGCTATTTTCATTCTATTTGAAATAGGATTTATTAAAATGACTTCTTCAGCAAAGAAAAAAGTTCATTTTATTTAAAGGTAGGACGAGTCAAAAGAAAAAGGCACTAAATCTCGAATCGACTTGGTTTTGAAAATTTCACCATCCAGCGACGCAAAATAAATCTCTATTTCGTCTTTCTGCTTGGCTTCATATTCTAAAATCGATTGACGGCAAGCGCCACACGGCGGAATTGGAACGGAAGAAGTTGCTTTTCTAGGCGCACCAATTACAAACAGCTTTTTAATTTTCACCTCAGGAAAATTGGCTCCCGTGTAAAAAATTGTGGTTCGTTCGGCGCAAAGACCTGAAGGATAAGCGGCATTTTCTTGATTGCTGCCCGTGATGATTTCTCCGTTCTCTAAGAGAATGGCGCAACCGACGGTGAAATCAGAATAAGGTGCGTAGGCTATATTGCGGATTGCCATTGCTTTATCGAAAAGCGTTTTTTCCATCGCATCTAGATGGTCGTAATTTTCGATGGCTTCGTAATTGATTGTAATTTGTTTATCCATTGGTAAAATTGGATAGTAAAGATATAGGTTTTTTTTCAAAGCACTTGTATCAATGCGTAAACACTGCGAATTTCTTTCATTCAATATTCTTACAATTTTTTGCGTTTAAATAAAGCAAAAACTAGAATCATAAAAGTTGATGAGTGAATCTTTCATTAAAAAATAGGAAAACTAAATGATGGTTTTAAAAAAATTTAGAGAAAATCTTTAACCTAAACCTAATAACCGAATCAGACCAATCTATTGATCAATTTGTAAAGAAGAAAATGGTTTTCAGTATGAATACTTATCATCAATAGTGAAAAAAATCACCTAAGTAAATCTCATTGTTTCAACATCAATATTGTAATTTTACTTGTGGAAATTTTTGGTCTTAAAGATCGTAGATAAATAACCGAGACTCATGAAAAATTTAGATAAAAATAGCCAACCCTTGCCTAATATTACTAGTCCGCATTCTGCTTCTGAATCGATGTTAGAAGATTTTTTCATTCACTCATTGCAGGAGATGTACTACGTTGAAAACAGCATATCTGAGGAGTTTGCGCTTATAAAAGATGAAATTTCTTCTGCAAAATTAAAAGATATTCTTAAAACTCATTATGCAATTCACTTAAGACATAAGGACAGGCTCGTAAAAATATTTGAATTAAGAGATGAATTAATTGAGAACAAGAAATCCGAAATTTTTGACGCCTTAATTTCTGAAGGGAAACGCCATCTTGCCATCTTTCCAAACGATATCGTCAACTGGGAAATAGCGCTAATTCTGGTTTCGCAAAAATTAAGTCACTACAAAATTGCCTCCTATGGCGGACTAGCCCATGTTGCCATTAAATTAAATTATTATAAAGCGGCAACCTTGCTCGCGATAAGTGTTCAGGAAGAAGAAGAGTTTATTACCAATAATTTAAATGGCATTTTCGATGCGTTTTTGGCTTCTCATGTTGCAGGATATAGAAATTAAAACCTTTCAATCTTTATTAGTAGATTATTAAAAGAGGCTTTCGATTAGAATGCCTCTTTTCTTTGTATCGATATAATAAATGAGAATAAACAAGACCTCAACATCGCTTTTCGTAAATTCGATGTCTTAATAAAAAAATATTTATGATTTTATATTCTCCCATTCAATTTAGAAATTTAGAACTCAACAACCGTTGGGTAATGTCGCCGATGTGTATGTATTCTTGTGAAGATGGTGTGCCTAATGATTTTCATTTTGTGCATTACGGCAGTCGAGCGCAGGGCGGAACAGGATTGCTAATTGTTGAGGCAACTGGCGTTGTACCAGAAGGACGGATTACCCACAAATGCACGGGACTTTGGAATGATGAACAAATGCAGGGTTTTAAAAAAATCGTTGATTTCGTACACCAGAATTCTCAAAGTAAAATTGGAATTCAATTGGGTCACGCTGGTAGGAAAGCTTCAACCTGGAATGGTAAACAACTTTCTTTGGAAGAAGGTTGGGAAACGGTAGCGCCGTCTACAATTCCTTACGCGGAAGGGGAAAGAAATCCGCATCAGCTAACAATTTCCGAAATTAAAAAATTAGTTCAGGATTTCCAAGATGCTACGAGTAGATCATTAGAAGCTGGCTTTGATGTAATTGAAATTCACGCGGCTCACGGATATTTAATTCACCAGTTCCTGTCGCCTTTATCAAATTTAAGAACTGATGAATATGGTGGAAGTTTTGAAAACAGAATTCGTTTTCTGGTAGAAATTGTAGATGCGGTAAATGAATTGCTCGATGAAGATCATCCACTTTTTGTTAGAATCTCTGGAACAGAATATGCGGAAAATGGTTGGGAAATTTCCGATAGCGTGAAACTTGCAGAAGTTTTGAAAAATAAAAAAGTTGATTTAATTGATGTTTCAAGCGGTGGAAATATTTCTGGCGCAAAAATCAGTTTGTTTGACGGTTATCAAGTTCCATTATCCGCTGAAATTAAAAAAGAAACCGGAATTAAAACAGGTGCTGTTGGTTTGATTAAATCCGCAGAACACGCCGAAGAAATTTTACAAAAAGAAGAAGCTGATCTAATTTTCGTAGCTCGGGAAATCTTGAGAAATCCGTATTTAGCAATTCAAGGTTCATTTGAAGGAAAAGGAGAATGTGATTTTCCATACCAATATGACAGAGCGAGAATTTAATTCTCTAAATATTTTTCACGCAATGACGCAATGAAAAACGCAAAGACCGCAATATTAATTATTGCGGTCTTTTTATTCAAATCTTTTTGGTAATTTCTATCGTTAAAATGAAACAAGAGCATTGCGCTCATTGCGGTAATTTCATTGCGTCACTACGTGAGAATTAAGAATATTCAAACTGTCGAATCACTTCTAATGTTTTATCAATTTCCTTTTCTTTAATCGCGTCAGAAATAAACCAGGTTTCATAACCACTTGGCGGCAGATAAATTCCTTTCTCCAATAACTGATGAAAGAAATTATTAAATAAAGCATGATTCGAATTGGCTGCTTCATCAAAATTCGACACGGCATTGATATGGAAAAAGATACTCATCATTGAGCCTTTTCTATTAATTCGGTGTTCGATGCTTTTTGAATTCAATATTTTTCCGATTTCAAAATCTAAAGTTTCCGTCGTCTTGCTTAAATTTTGATAAAAGTTTTCATCATTTTTAATATGTTGTAAAGTCGTTAATCCGGCACGCATCGCCAACGGATTTCCACTTAGAGTTCCAGCTTGATAAACTGCACCTTTTGGCGCAAGATGATCCATGATTTCATTTCTTCCAGCAAAAGCACCGACGGGAAGTCCGCCCCCAATCACTTTTCCGAAAGTCACTAAATCTGCTTTCACGTTATATAATTCCTGTGCACCACCAAACGCCAACCTAAATCCGGTCATTACTTCATCAAAAATGAGAAGTGCACCGTTTTCATCACAGAGTTTTCTCAATTTTTGAAGGAAATTATTTTCCGGTAAAACGCAACCCATATTTCCAGCAACGGGCTCGATGATGATTGCGGCAATTTCACCTTGATTCAATCGGAACAAATCTTCCACTTGTTCAATGTCGTTATACCGGGCGTTCAAAGTATCTTTTGCCGTTCCAGGAGTTACACCGGGTGAACTTGGATTTCCGAAAGTCGCCATTCCACTACCCGACTTGATTAAAAAGGAATCGGAATGTCCGTGGTAACAACCTTCGAATTTAATAAATTTATCTCTTTTTGTAAAACCGCGCGCTAAACGAATCGCACTCATACAAGCTTCTGTACCTGATGAAACCATTCTGATCTGGTCAATATTCGGAACATTTTCTACAATGTATTTTGCAATTTCTGTTTCTAGTTCTGTTGGTGTTCCATAGGAAAAACCTTTTTCTGCTTGCTTCTTAATGGCTTCCAAAACTTCGGGATGCGTATGACCAAGTATGGCCGGACCCCAAGAATTAATGTATTCGATGTATTGATTATCATCGGCATCAGTTAAGTAAGCGCCTTTTGCAGCTTTCATAAATAAAGGCACGCCGCCGACAGATTTAAAAGCACGAACGGGTGAATTTACTCCGCCCGGAATATATTTGTACGCTTCATCGAATAAAGCTGAACTTCTTTGGTAATTCATAATTGATGGGTAATGAGTAATAAATAATGAGTAATGAGTAATGAGTAATGAGTAATGTAGAAAATTTAACTTCTAAGGTCTACCTACTTTCTTGGTTTTTTACTTTGAAGATAAATGAGTTGTCCGACTTTAGGTTGCTGGCCGTAATCCATTCTGTTTTTAGAATAGAGTTTGTTCAGTTTAACTCCGAATTTCTGGGAGATGTCGTGCATCGATTCTGCTGCTTGAGCGCTGTACGTTGCGACATTTCCTTTGTTAGATTTATTTTCTAAAAAAAGAATATCATTTCTTCGCAATTCATTTCCGTCGAGTTCATTCCATTTCATCAAAGCGCTTTCTGTAATCTGGAATTTTTTCGAAATTGCGGCTAAAGCAATGTCATTTGGAATAATCACGAATTTTTTACCACCATTGGGGTGACTTTTAATTAGAATAGCATTCAGCGATTCTGCGGTCGACACCAATTTCTCTACTTTCTTTTTTTGATCAGTATAAGAAATTTGCTCGTACGGAACTTTAATCGTGACAGGTTTTGATTTCACTTGACTTTGATCTAATCGCGCCATGAAAATATCGTCATTTTTCAAATTAGGATACATTTTTAAAACTGCGTAGAGCACTTCTTTGGAATTAGTTCTGTCAAATTCGTATAGTTTATTCTTTTCAATTTTATCAATCAGAATATAGGCATATTTTGGATTCGTCGCGTAGCCGGCTTTTTTCAAACCGTGAGCCCAGGCTTTGTAATCCATCATGTCGAGTTTAAAAAGATTGACGTAAAATTTACGATAAGCCAAAAATTTCGAATGATCTTCATAAGAATCACGTGGATCATCGTACACTCGAAAACATTCATTCGGCGCGTCGTCCGTGTGTTTCATGGTTTTTCCCGTCCAGTCTTCTTTACACTTGATACCGAAATGGTTATTTCCCTGTTGCGCCAAGCGACTTTGTCCGCCGCCAGTTTCCAGAAGTCCTTGTGCTAAAGTTATAGAAGCTGGAATTTTATATTTTTCCATTTCCTCTACCGCGTACAAGGCAAATTTTTGAATGTATTGCTCGTCTGTTTTCCAACCTTGCGCGTTGAATTTCGCAAATAAGATCACTACGAGAGCAAAAAATACTTTCTTCATATATTATATTTAATGACTTTAAAACTAGTAATGTTCTATATCATATTTCAATTTATATAGATTAATGCACGATTCTGTTTTTTCAAGAGTTCGTTGGCGCCAGAAATTCCCTGCAAGCCACCTGTATGAAAAGCCAAAATCTTACTTCCTGCTGGAAAATAATTTTCTTTAATCATTTCGAATAACTTCTTCATCATCTTTCCAGTATAAATCGGGTCGAGTTGAATTCCATAATTCAGGTTAAAGTCATTGATAAAACGAATATTTTCGTCCGTTATTTTACCATACTTTCCCTCGTGTGCTTCTATCAGTTCAAAATTGTTTCTGGTTGAAAGTTCTAACACCTTATTATATAAGGAGTGATCATCAACCACCTTAAAGCCTAAAACCTTCTGATGCTCTTCTGCAAATTTGGAAATTCCGGCGATGGTGCCACCAGTTCCTACTGCAGTGCAAAGATAATCAAAACTTTTTGTTTCCTCAGTGAGCATGAATTGAATCCCTTCCACAGCGTGTTCGTTGGTTCCGCCTTCTGGAATGATTAACGCATCTGCAAATTCGTTTTCTAAAATTTGGGTTAAACCATCTTTGTCTCGATACTCTTCTCGGGTTACAAACCGAAAGTCCATTCCGTGATGATGCGCCAGTTTTAAAGTTGGATTCTCCTGCCATTTATCCTGAAATTCCTCACCACGAATTATTCCTAACGTTTTCAATTGATATTCTTTTCCCAAAGCAGCAACGGCCGCAATATGATTGGAGAAAGCTCCTCCAAAAGTAATGATGAACGGATTCTCTGGATTATGATCTAAATAGGAATTGATATTATATAAAAGTTTCCAATATTTATTCCCTGAAATTTGAGGATGAATGAGATCTTCTCTTTTCAGAAAAAGCTGGATGTTTTTTTGAAGAGGGATTTCGGTGATGGGAATTGAAATGGTGGGGAGTTTCATTTCGACAAATTTCGTGGAAATATTTGAGAATTGAATATTCTCTCTTTAAACAAAGCTTGTAACATTTCGGTATTGACATTTATATTATCACAATCAAAATGGCGGTATTAATAAAAAGTTATAAATTTGGTTAGCAATAATCGTAGAAAAGAACATCATGGACACTCGAATTTCAAATCAAAAATTAGAATTAATTCAATGGCTTTCGGCATTGGAGGATCAATCAGTAATCGAAAAGCTTATTACCTTTCGTAAGGAAGAAACCAAAGATTGGTGGGATTCTATTTCTGCCAAAGAGAGAAATGCCATCGAAAAAGGAATTAATGATGCTGACGATAAAAAACTAAATTCCCATTCTGAAGTAAGAAAAATCTATGAAAAGTGGTTATAATATTCTTTGGACTGATATGCTTTAGAGGAGTTAGAACAAACTATCGACTATCTTGAAAGAAATTTCACGGAAAAAGAAATTAGTAAGCTTGCCAAAAAATTTGAAAGTGTTCTGGAATTAATTTCTATCAATCCATTTATTTTTCCAAAGTCTGAAAATAAAGAAACTTTTAAAGTCGTCATTTTAAAGTTTAATTCACTCTATTATCGGGTCAAAGATAACGACGTAGAAATCCTATCTTTCTTTTCTAACAGACAAAATTCAAAAGAAGACAATCTTTAAAAATCCTTTCAGACTCGTAACACTAATTTTGTTTTCATATTAACCTGCGCCCCGACCTGAGTGGAGCTCTTTTTGCGTAGCGAAGCGGAACAAAAAAGCGGGAACGGAGGGCGGAAATAGGCGCCCAAAAAACAATAAATTCCTATTCGACGCAATCAAATGTGCGCCCAAATAAAAATTAATCCAAAATATATTTCCAGAAACCCCACAATTTTCGGGAGTCGAGGTAGTTTAAATCGTTTTCCATGGCGTAAGCTTCCCGCTCAAAAGAGATGGATTTGTAGGCAAGGAAATGGTCTTTTAATTTGAAGTACCAATAATAATATTCGATCACATACCAGAGATAAAAGAAAATCAACAACAGTTCTACTTGCTGTCGCATATGGATTTTCTCATGGTTGATCAGGATTTTGTTGTGCAAATCTGCAGGCCTTTTTAAGAGAATAAACGGGAAAAGGGTGATCCCTGAAATTTTTGTATTTTTGAGAAGTCTTTGGCAAACCAGTATCATGGAACAAAGATATTCATTTCAGGAAAATCTGATTTAACTTATGGACCAGAAAATCATCAAAGAAACCGAAGACTTTTATTATAACGAACAAGGCTATAAAGTTTTTACGGAGGCCTACCATCTGAAACGCGGCTATTGCTGCAAAAATGGCTGCAAACATTGTCCGTACGGTTACGATAAAAAGACGGACACTTTTAAGAAGACGATAAAACCGGAGACTACAAGATAATAGACGGATAAACGAGGAATTAAGTAATGAGCAATCGGTAATGAATAATAAATTCAAATAAAAATATACCAATCATGAGCAAAAAATATATCTTACTTTTACTGGCTTCGGCCACGTTGGGCCTGGCTTCTTGCAGCCCTTTTCAGGTGAAATCTGATTATGCAGAAACTGCCAATTTCAATTCTTACAAAACGTATAAATTACGAATTGATGATTTGAAAATGAATGATATCGATCAAGATCGCGTGCTGAACGAGGTTTCGAAACAGCTTCAAATGAAAGGCATGAACGTATCTGAAACTCCAGATTTAATTGTGAATGTGAAAGCGAATCATAAGAAAATTCAAGACATTCAAGGTTCTCGTCCTTATGGAATGTATGGCTATGGTGGACCTTTTGGCTACGGCTTTGGCATGAATAGAACTTGGACTCAAAACTCTACGCAAGGTGCTTTGATTCTGGACTTGATTGATGCGAGAACGCAAAAATTAGTTTGGCAAGGTGTGGGAAGTGGAATTTCTGTAGATTCACCGAAATCCAAACAAAAACAGATTCCGGAAATTGTAGCAGAGATTATGGCGAATTATCCGCCGAATAGGAATAAATAATTATTACACAAAATTAGGAAGACTGCAGTAATGCGGTCTTTTTTTTGTCTTAAATTTTGACCACAAGTCATTAAGAATTTTCACTGTGTTTTTTACCCATTAGTTAGATGAGTTTTCTTATAGGTAATGCAAAGAGCACATTAGTTGTGGAGTGATAATTTTTGGAGAAAATCTTAACCCTCTTAATTTCTTAATGTTTAAAAATGAAATCATAATTCAGTCATATTAAAGAAGGGAAAATCTCACTTAACAAAAAATCGCTCATTTCCGTCTGACATTTTTCTTGCGAACTAAATTAAAACTTTATAGGTGATATGCTTACTGCTGTGACAAAAATTGTAAATTTGAGATCTAGTATTTTGTAACTTATATTTAATGATTAAATTGAGCACATGTATTAATTTCAAAAATTATCGGTTCAATTAATAAAAGTAATGCTGAGAAATAATCCATTCGTTACAATTTCGCTTCTGTTTGTTGTAGAGTATTTGATTTTGGAGTTTATAACTTATATGAATTATAAAGTTAATTTACCAGGACAGACTCTGTTCATCTACAGTGTTTTTGCGATACCAGTAATTGCTGTTTTACTATCTATATTTGTAGTAGAAGGTTCATATAAAAAAAAATTTAAACGTTTTTCAATTTTTCTAATTATTCTGGCGATTACAGTATTCTTCGTTATGAACTATCTGGCAGGCCTCGCTAATGCTTACAGACATTAATACAACTATGAAGAAAACACGTCTGGATTTTTTCAATCTTTTCTTGCTGCTGCTTGCAGTAGGTATTACCATCCTTTACTTAGCATCAAAAGTTAAAAATAGAGAATATGAAAAAGTATTTTGGAGTGGTAAAATAACGGTATCAGCGTCTAAGCAGAATTTGGAACACGACTCTGCTATTAAAGTTATTGAAGCTAAATATTATAACACATTTGATAAATCAAAAAGAATGTTACACTCTGATTCTCGTGTACTACTCAATTCTAAAAGCAATGACTCTATTTATTTTAAAAGCGAGCACGGTTTACTGCCAGATTCCTTACACTTAAAGTATTTCTCAATTGAGGATCGTAAATTTTACGAATTAAATACCAATATTCCATATAATAAAATTAAGAAAGCTGCAAAAGCTTCGTATGGCCGTTTAAGTATCGACGTCGAAATAAAATCTAAAGGCAATGTAATTTTAAGTGTAAACAGCAAGAATTTAATACCGGAAAAAACTAGTGTTTTTCAAGCGCAAGAAACCACAGGCAATTTAAGTGAATTACTCTTTGTAACGAGACAAAAAACAAGATATAACGATTACGATGGTATAACTAACGTTAAGGATTTTGCTGATTTAATGGGGAATAAGTACAATTGGGTTTTTAAAACAGAACTCGAACCTGGCGATCAAATATCTTCGGCATACGCCTATTCATTTCTCAATGAAAAAATTTATGATATTGAAGAAGATCAAATTCTCGGCAAACTTAGTATTCCGGAGAGATTTTATATTTATTGGACAAATGGAAACAAATATGACACGGTCTATTACTTTAATCCTATAGAAATATTTAGCACATTTAGAAAACTTAATCACATTGATGGTGAAGAGCCGATTTTATTGACCTTTAAATTATATAAAGATAAATACGCCGAATGTGTGCTCTCGAAAAATGGCATCAGTATTCCGGTGAGGAATGTTCATCCGAAAATTCCCTGATAATAAAGGTCCTTCTAAATATTGAGAGAATATAGAGCTGAAAGTATTTTTCTAAAAATTCCTAATACCACTATTTAAAGAATTCGCGCACCGTAGGCGCGCGAATTCTTTTTTATTTTTCAAACAGCGGGAAAAATAATAGTTATTTCCCAATCGCTTCCACAATTGGGTTTCCAATATTTCCACTTGGAAACTGAACTCTTAACAACGCCGCCAAAGTTGGTGCGATGTCAGTCATACTATATTCTTTATTGCTTTCGCCGGGCTTAATTCCCCAACCCATAAAAATTAAAGGAATATGAGAATCATAGGAATTCCAAGAACCGTGCGTGGTTCCGAGTTTTGAATAACTCGGCAACCAAGAATCATGGTAAATAACTTGAATATCTCCACTTCGCTGCCAGTTATAACCATTGACAATTCGAGTTCGAATCGGTTCTGGAATTGAAGCTGAACCCGCTTTTTTCATATCGACGGCAAACAGAACAGATTTATCTTTGTTCAAGATATCAATCAGATATTGTTTCACTTGGTCCGCATCTAATTTATTTTCAGTCATTAATTTGTCGTCCAGATAAACCTGATTGTTGGTGATTTTAGTGATGAGTTTATCAACTTTAAATTGATCTTTCAACATTACATTAAATTCTTTATTGTCTTCACCGTAGAAGCCAGTCGGCATTTTATGTTCATCCATGAAACCTTTTGCGTGCGCTCCACCGTGGTCGGCAGAAAGGAAAACGGTGTATTGATCTTTTCCAACGGTTTGATCTAAATAATTAAAGAACTCAGCTAAATCTCGATCAAGCCTTAAGTAAACATCTTGAACTTCGATTGAATTTGGTCCGAATCGATGACCGGCATAATCGGTTGATGCTAAATTAATGGCTAAGAAATCGGTGATTGCATCTGCGCCAAGTTGTTCCCCTTTAATGGAAGCTTTCGCGATACCAAGCGTTAAGGTATTACCAAAAGGCGTAGAACGGATATCTCCTTTTTTGGTTTTATAATCATTGGCTAAATTACTGTATGGAAAAGTCGGGGTTTTAGCACTTCCTAAAAGTCCTTCCCAAGCAGAATTATCTGGTGAGCTTTCGGTGTATTGTGCAATTGGAAGCAAAGTATTCCAACCATTTTTGACTAACTGCTCTCCTACTTTTTGATTATTGAAATCATTCACCCACTTTGGCAATTCATTCATATAATAAGAACTGGTTATGAAATTTCCGGTGGTATCGTCAAACCAATATGCTCCAGTTGGATTATGTCCGGCAGGTAAAATGGAAGCTCGGTCTTTCAAAGAAACGCCTACTACTTTTGCTTTAAAGTTGGTGGCTAACAAAAGTTCATCAGCGATTGTCGTGGACCATAAATTTCGTGGAGAGTGGTTGCCGTTTTTGGTACTGGTTGTTCCAACTGGCGTTACCGTGTCGTCTCCGGTGCAATAAACATTCTTTCCAGTTTCCTTGTCGAACCAATCGTTTCCAGCAATACCGTGAATGGCTGGCACGGTTCCAGTGTAAATCGTCGTGTGACCAATTGCGGTATAGGTTGGAATATAATTGATGTGTACATTATTTAAAGAATAACCTTGATTGAGCAATCTTTTAAATCCATCATTTCCATATTTTTCATAATAGCGATAAAGGTAATCCCAACGCATTTGATCAACGACTAATCCAACGACCAATTTCGGTCTGTCGACTTGGTTGGATTTATTTTTTTGTGCATTAAATCCTGAGCACATCACTGCCAAAAGAACAATGCTTAATTTTTTGAACATATTTTGATAATTATTATTTGATACATTTAAAGTGAAACACAAATTTAAGGATTAATTCTAAGGAGTCGAATGAACATTCTATTAACTTTAAAGAGCTTAGATGAAAAACCCTTTAATACAATTAAATTTTACCATTAAGATTTGATGAAGGGATTAAGGGCATTAAGATTTCCGTCGGAAATTAATTGTATAATTTTTTCAGGGATTTGTAAAAGTTTTAGAAACATTCGAATCCTGTAGAAATATATTTTGAAGAAGACTTCGACAGGCTCAGTCTGACATTTTTAGAAATGGTCTGTATCGTTGACGAAATAAACTGCCTGAACTTCTAGCCCAGATGGCAGCGGCATCCCGCGAGGCTGCGGCAGCAGTGAGCGGATATAGCGGACAGCTGGACGGGTTTTATAAGAAGCGAAAATTTTGTAGCTCCAACAAAAACGCACCTTCGAGAAGATGCGTTTCTATATTTAACGAAAATTGAATTAGAATTTCAAATCTCCATTTACTTCACGAACTGCTTTGGCAGCGGTAGCGAATTTTTCTTTTTCTGCGTCAGTTAAACTGATTTCCACAATTCTTTCAACACCGTTTTTCCCAATGATCGCAGGAACTCCAAGACAGATATCGCTTTCGCCATATTCGCCATCCAACATTAATGAGCAAGGAATCATTTTTTTATGGTCGCAAAGAATTGACTGAACCATTACTGAAACTGCTGCACCTGGCGCATACCAAGCTGAAGTTCCTAATAATTTTGTTAAGGTTGCTCCACCTACTTTGGTTTCTTCGGCAACGTGATCTTGTTTTGCTTCGTCTAAAAACTCAGTTACGGGAACTCCGTTTCTAGTGGCTTTACTCATTAGTGGAAGCATTCCTGTATCACTGTGGGCTGCGATGACCATTCCGTCAACATCAGAGATTGGACATTCTAAAGCTTCGGCCAATCTGTATTTGAAACGTGCAGAATCTAAAGCTCCACCCATTCCGATAATTTGATTTTTTGGAAGACCTGAAGTTTTGTGCACCAAGTAAGCCATGGTATCCATTGGGTTAGAAACTACGATGATGATTACATTTGGTGAATGTTTTACCAAGTTTTCGGTGACTTCTTTTACGATCCCAGCATTGATTCCGATGAGTTCTTCACGAGTCATTCCTGGTTTTCTTGGTATTCCAGAAGTAATTACGGCTACTTTTGAGCCAGCAGTTTTGCTGTAATCTCCAGTGGTTCCGGTAATTTTGGTATCGAATCCGTTTAGAGAAGCGGTTTGCATTAAATCCATGGCTTTCCCTTCGGCGAAACCTTCTTTAATGTCAACTAAAACAACTTCTGCGGCGAAATCTTTCATCGCAATGTATTCTGCGCAACTTGCGCCAACTGCTCCTGCTCCAACTACGGTAACTTTCATATTTTATTATTTATTGATTTATTAGTGATATGGAAACGTTTGTTTTCATATCTATTGATTTATAATAGTAACAAAGAAATTTGAATTCTCAATTCTAATCTTTATTTAACCGAAACTCAAATTTACGAAATGTTAAAGTTGTGAGCAATTTTGAACTTATGAAAGTTTTCATGGTTTGTAAATATTGATCCTCTTGTAAATTCAGATATCTTATTGTTTTTTATTAACCTACATCAAGACGTTTGGCAAAGCATATGCACTAACTTTGTTTCAAACAAAAATAATAGATGGGATTTTCTACACGCTTGCATAAAGGTTACGCCAACCGCAAATACGACATTGACAAAAAGAAGATTGAAGATTTCATCGATCGATTTTTCCGTTTTATCTTTTTTCTGGAATATCAGCGTTGCTCCGAAGTTAAAGACATTGAGGTCCGTTTAGATACCTTTAAAACTGAATTTAAAGAAATATTATGCTCTGTGACTGACGAAAATGATGACCTTCAGACCGAGAAATTCTTTCACAGTTTCCCGCGAATTTATCAATCTTTAGAAAATGATGCACAAGCAATTCTGGATAATGATCCGGCGGCACAAAGCATTGAAGAAGTCATGTTTTCCTATCCAGGATTTTTTGCCATTTCCGTTTACCGATTCGCGCATGAACTTTATAAAAGTAAAATTCCTTTAATTCCTAGAATATGGACAGAGTTTGCCCACAGCAAAACGGGAATCGACATTAATCCCGGAGCGAAGATTGGAGAAAATTTCTTTATCGATCACGGTACCGGAATTGTAATTGGCGAGACCACCGTCATTGGAAATGACGTTAAGATTTATCAGGGAGTGACGTTGGGTGCTCATTCTGTAGCCAAGAATTTACAAAATTTGAAACGCCATCCGACCATTGAAGACGGCGTCGTAATTTATGCCAACGCTACTATTTTAGGTGGAGAAACGGTGATTGGTGAAAATGCCTTGATTGGAGGAAACGTTTGGATTACAGAAAGTGTGGCGCCGAATTCGGTGGTTTTTCACAAAGGACAAGTGACGGTAAAAAATAAATTCCCGGGGAACGAACCGATTATTTTTAGCATTTAATGAAAAACTTTATTTCAACATAACTGAAAATATTAAAAACACAAACACTTAACTTTTTAAATTACAATTTATGAAACTGAACAATATACTAGAAGCCATCGGAAATACACCGGCTGTGAAAATCAATAAACTATTCCCAGACAATGTGGAAGTTTGGATGAAGCTCGAAAGACAAAATCCAGGCGGAAGTTTAAAAGACAGAATTGCTTTGGCCATGATTGAAAAAGCTGAAAAAGATGGAAAGATTAACAAGGAGGCTTTAATTATTGAACCCACTTCTGGAAACACCGGAGTTGGTTTAGCCATGGTTTGCGCGGTGAAAGGCTATCAACTCGTATTGGTGATGCCAGAAAGCATGAGCGTAGAAAGGAGAAAATTAATGAGTTCTTACGGTGCCCAATTTGTTTTGACACCGAAAGAAAAAGGAACATCTGGTGCGATTGCTAAAGCAATGGAAATGGCAAGCGAGATTGAAAACTCATGGGTTCCGCAGCAATTTGAAAATCCGGCCAATCCAGAAATTCATGCGAAAACGACTGCGCAAGAAATTCTAAATGATTTCCCGGACGGTATCGACTATCTCATCACTGGAGTTGGAACTGGTGGCCACATTACGGGCGTTACAGAAATTCTTAAACAAAAATTTCCGCACATGAAAAGCTTTGCGGTGGAACCAAAAGATTCACCAGTCATTTCTGGTGGCGCTCCAGGCCCGCATCCTTTACAGGGAATTGGCGCTGGCTTCGTGCCGAAAGTTTTGAACACAGAAATTCTGGATGGAACAGTCGAGATTGAAAAAGAGGAAGCTTTTACTTTCACGAAAAGATTGGCTGCGGAAGAAGGAATCTTGGCTGGTATTTCGACGGGTGCTTCGTTGGCGGCTGTCAATAAAAAACTTGCAGAAATTCAAGAAGGTTCTACAATCCTAACATTTAATTATGACACAGGAGAAAGATATTGGTCGGTAGAAGGACTTTTTGAAGAGAATCTTTACAAAGGTTAATCCGTAAAAACTAGGCTGATAAAACAGAAAATCCTGCAACGTTGCAGGATTTTTTTATGTGAAAAACTTCTGACACTTGGGACAAACATAGGTTTTAATATTGCCTATTTCCTCCATTAAAATTGGTGTTTTATCTTTTGGGCAGTTTTTCTTTTCAAAGATTAAGGCATTTTTTTCAACGCTGCTTGTTTTTAATAAGGTCAAAAACTCTTCAGCATAATCCTGAATCATCTTTAATAAGAAAATTAGTTTTTTTTCTGGAATCGATTTAATTAAACTATCAGGATGAATTTTGGCGTGGTACAAAGTTTCCGTTCTGATTATTGGGCCAACGCCGGCCAAAATTTTTTGATTGAGTAAAGCATCACCAATACTTTCTTCAGCGTGATTCGTCCGTAATTCGTTTAGAATAAAGTCAGCATCAAACTCGGATTTTGAAATATCTGTCTTTAAATTAAAGTAATCGCTCGGCTTTGCTTTTAGGATCATTATTTCAGAATCATAGAAATTGATTTCATTTTCTTCAAAATGGTAAGAGAAACTGGCAGCGACTTTCTTTTGTTTATTGACCAAAACATTTCCGACTAGATTGACTTCAATGGCAACAAAAAACTCTTTAAAAAGGAAAAGGAAATTTTTACCAAAAGTTTGAATGTCGATAAGTAGCGCATGAGCAAACAAAGATTCATCGACTTGTGTTGTGCCAGAAACTTTTGAAACAATTTTTCCTTTGTAACGTTGCAGTTTATTTTTAATAAATAGAATGGAAGGTCCTTCTGTCATGATCATAAAATTTTAACATCAAGTTAAGGCAGCAAAAATAATGAAATTAAATCGCTTATTCTTTGAAATAAAGGGTGCAGTTAATGAATCGGAAACCATTTTCTAAAGGCATAAATCATGAGGAATAACCAGGAATAACCGAGGCAGAATCCACCAATGACATCGCTCGGATAATGCACCCGAAGATAAATGCGACTAAATCCTATGACCAAGGAAAGTGAAACCAAAACCGTCATGGCAATGTATTTCCAGACTTTTGGCAAATCAGTTAACCAAATGAAGTAGGCCATCATTCCATACAAAATAAAGCTAAAAGTGGCGTGACCGCTAGGAAAACTGAAATCCTTCTCCGCATAAAGTACGGGATTGAGTGGTCTGGGTCGCTCAAAGAATAACTTCATTCCGTAAATTATAAGCAAACCTCCCGCACCCGTAATAAAGGCAAAAAAGGATCTTCTGTAAAATTTAAATACAGCGAGGGCTATAATTAATACGGGATAAGCGATTTTTATGAACGGTGCTGAGGAAAACTGCGTAATGTTATACATCAGACTTGTGGCGTTGTCATTTAAAATATATAGTCGGAAAATTTCGAAGACATATAAATCCAAATCTTCGTCATTTTCTAAGACAACCTCATCCATGATCAACCAAAGCACCGCCAAAGCCAAAATAAAAAAAACCAGCGATATAAAGAGCTTCCGCGAGAGGCTGTGGTAATAGGTTTTAAAATATCCAATCATAAATTGATGATGATTTAATGGATTGCTCCTTTTATAATCTGTTTAAACGAAAGTATAGACTGACTTATTTTTCTTCGTCAAAGTATAAACGGTAGTATTTCCCTTTTTCATCACTTCCCTGCTCGATCATTTTTCGATCGCCGTGAACGTAAATACTGAAGTTTTTATCTAATTTAATGATGCTTTTAAAACCACGACTTTGTTTTTTGACGGCTGATTCATTAATGGCAAAATCTTCTGAAATCGAAACTTGCATTTCCTGTTCATAATCAGATTTGAAGTTGCTGAAACTTTCGATCACATTCTCATCTTGCAAAACTTCTTTGGTAAATTCATCATAATCAAACTGTTCTTTCTCTTTGAAGAATTCAATTGATTTATTTAGAAACTCGGCTTGATCAGCTTTGGTAGTTTCAAATTCCTGAGGAAGTTGTTTGGTGATGAATTCTTTGTAAACGGACAACGTTTCCTGGGTGTGAAAATATTCGTTGTCGCGTTGTTTTACTTTTAAAAAATCTTCGAACCAATAATATTGATCGCCATTTTTATTATTATCAATTACCGAAACAGCAAACCCAGATTCTTTGAAACTGTTATAAATAATACAACCTTTGTCCAATTTTGTTAATCCAATTCCGTAATTTTTCTCAATATCGAAAGCATCACCGTCCGGGAAAATATTCAGAAATGGTGCTTTGTTTTCAGTTTTAAAAATACCGATAGAATCGATTTTTTCACCAGCAATCTCCTCGCCTTCAAAATAACAGATAAATAATTCACCCGCCTGAACTCGAGGGTTTTCAGCAATACTGTAAAGATGTTCAGCGATATTTTCTGATTCAAAAATAAACTTTGATTGATCTTCGAAGATTTCTGAGGCAGCGCTGTAAATCGGATTGTTTACCAAATAAGAGTCGCTGTAAAACTGAAATTGTTCTTCAGATTTAAAGGATTTAAGAAAGAAATCTTCGAGCATTTCTAACATTCCTTCATCGGGACGATATTCCTCTTGTGAAAGAACGAGCGATTCCTGATTGATTTTATTACCGACTTTATGGATGATTATTTTGGAGATCATTATTGAAAATTTTGTGACTGCAAAGGTATTTTTAAAAGATTGAAGCAGAAAATATTTAAAGAAAAAGATCCGTGTTTAAAACTTAAATTCATCAACCGCATAAAAGTTAATTAAGTATTAAAAACATTAAACTTTCCAAATTTAAAGAAGCGTGGAATTATTGTTGTTAGGACAATCGGGAATATAATTATTAATCAAAAAAATTGAATATGAAAAAGGAAAGAGTGATTAACACGCAGAAATTATTTATAGCTACCCTGTTTTT
This sequence comes from Kaistella antarctica, assembly GCF_900109615.1. Classification (GTDB taxonomy): domain Bacteria; phylum Bacteroidota; class Bacteroidia; order Flavobacteriales; family Weeksellaceae; genus Kaistella; species Kaistella antarctica. The sequence goes on along the minus strand of NZ_FOIX01000001.1, from coordinate 930,566 downwards.
TGGTGCAACAGCTTTTGGCTATGCTCAAGATACCATTCAAGCAAATGACAATGTTCCAGCTGAAACAGAGCAAGTACAAACAACTATACAAAATCCCGTTATTGATGCTTTGAAAAAACAGATTGAAGCAAATCCAAATGACACCGAAGCCATCGTAAAACTGGCAACAGCTTACCAAGACGTAAAAGACTGGAATAGCGCGTTGGAAACATGGCAGAAAATGTCAACTTTGTTACCAGATTGGTCGCCATTATATTATAGTCAAGCTTATGTTTACCAATCAATGAAAGATGAGGACAATGCAAAAATGGCTTATGAAAAATATATCGCCGCTGTAAAACCAGAAGAATTGGAAGCCAGTAAGAAGAATTTAGGTTACGCCCATTTCTTCGTAGCTTACAAACTTCAGGAAACTGATAAAGAGCAGGCGAAACAGCATATTGCAAAATCACTAACATTTGATCCCATGAATGCTGAGGCTATGAAACTCAGTGAATTCTTAAAACAATAATTTAAATACCTCGATTGAGGTATTTTTTTTAAAACGTATATAAACAAAAAATTCCCCAAGTTTTCACTCGGGGAATTTTTATTTATAAGTTTTGAAGTATTATTTGACTTCTTCGAAATCAGCATCCTGAACATCTTCTGTTCCTGCAGCTCCTTCTGGATTTCCTTGGGCTTGGTCAGAACCTGGTTGTTCCTGGTTTCCTGCAGCATACATTTCTTCTGAAGCTGCCATCCAAGCCGCGTCTAAAGCTTCGGTTTTTGTTTTTACACTGTCCATGTCTTTTGCTTCGAAAGCGGTTTTCAATTCTGCGTGTGCAGTTTCAACAGCAGCTTTTTTGTCAGCTGATAATTTCTCACCAAACTCTTTCAATTGCTTTTCGGTTTGGAAAATCAATCCGTCGGCTTTATTGAAGATTTCAACTTCTTCTCTTTTCTTAGCATCAGATGAAGCATTTTCTTCAGCTTCACGTTTCATTTTTTGGATTTCTTCTTCAGAAAGTCCTGAACTCGCTTGGATTTTAATCGTTTGCTCTTTTCCAGTTCCTTTGTCTTTAGCAGAAACGCTCAAGATTCCGTTGGCATCAATATCGAAAGTAACTTCAATCTGAGGAACTCCTCTTTGTGCTGGTGGAATATCGGAAAGATCAAAACGTCCGATTTCTTTGTTATCATTAAACATTGGTCTTTCTCCTTGTCCTACTCTAATAGACACCGCAGGTTGATTATCACTTGCGGTTGAGAACACCTCTGATTTTTTCGTTGGAATGGTTGTGTTGGCATCAATTAATTTGGTAAACACAGAACCCATTGTTTCAATTCCTAATGAAAGTGGTGTAACGTCTAACAAAAGCACGTCTTTCACATCACCAGTTAAAACTCCACCTTGAATTGCCGCTCCTAAAGCAACAACCTCATCTGGATTAACTCCTTTTGAAGGGGTTTTACCAAAGAATTTTTCAACTTGTTCCTGAATAATTGGGATTCTGGTAGAACCACCAACTAAGATCACTTCATCGATGTCAGAAGTTTGAAGACCTGCATCTGAAAGCGCTTTTTTACAAGGCTCCATTGAACGTCTTACTAAATCTTCAGCCAATTGCTCGAATTTCGCTTTTGTTAAAGTTTTCACCAAGTGTTTCGGACCTGTTGCTGTAGCTGTAATATAAGGAAGGTTGATTTCAGTTTGAGTAGCAGAAGACAATTCAATTTTCGCTTTCTCGGCTGCTTCTTTCAATCTCTGAAGGGCAATTGGATCTGGTTTAAGATCAACTCCTTCTTCTGATTTGAAATCATCTGCCAACCAGTTGATAATCACATCATCAAAATCATCACCACCTAAATGGGTATCTCCGTTTGTTGATAAAACTTCGAAAACGCCGTCTCCTAAATCTAGGATCGAAACGTCAAAAGTACCACCACCTAAATCATAAACTGCAATTTTCTGGTCTTTATGACTTTTATCTAAACCATAAGCCAAAGCTGCTGCCGTAGGCTCATTAATAATTCTTTCTACAGTTAAACCAGCGATTTCACCAGCTTCTTTTGTAGACTGTCTTTGGGCATCATTAAAGTAAGCAGGAACTGTAATTACGGCTCTAGTTACTTCGTGTCCTAAATAATCTTCTGCAGTTTTCTTCATTTTCTGAAGAATCATCGCAGAAATCTCTTGTGGAGTATATTCTCTATCGTCGATTTTTACTTTTACAGTATCGTTCGGACCACTAACTACTTTGTACGGAACTCTGGAAACTTCTTTCGCATCGTCTTTAAAATGGGTTCCGATAAATCTTTTGATTGAATAAATGGTTTTTGTAGGGTTGGTAACCGCTTGTCTTTTTGCAGGATCTCCCACTTTTCTTTCGCCATCTTCTGTAAAGGCTACAATAGACGGAGTTGTTCTTTTACCTTCTGCGTTTGGGATAACTATAGGATCTTTACCCTCCATTACCGCAACACATGAATTGGTTGTACCTAAGTCAATTCCAATTATTTTGCTCATTTTTATATATTTTTATTATTAAAGTTATTTTTACAGTCTGAACTTCTCCAATTTTATACCACTGAAAAATTTATGACAAATTGACAGATTTGTCTAGTTTAAAAACAAAAAGACACCTTATATATATAAGATGTCTTTGTCCTGATTAAAGTGGGCTTTTATTTTTTAAGTGTCATGATATACTCGACCATTTTCTTCGCGTTGTCTTTACTCATTCCTGAGTGTGGAGTCATTGGAATTTCTCCCCAATTCCCTTTTCCACCATCAATAATTTTACTTGCAAGCATGTCCAGGTCGCCTGCCGTATACTTATCTGCCACTTCTTGGTAAGAAGGTCCTACAACTCTTACATCCATTTTATGACAGGTTAAACAATCGGCACCTTCAATAAGCGCTAAACCTTCATGTTTGCCTGCTGCTGCAGAATCTACTATCTTTACAACCGGTTCTTCTAACATTACATTAGATTCTATATTCGGGTTAGATTCTTTTTTACTGCACGCGACTACCGCGATAATTCCGCAGGCCATTAGATACTTTTTCATTCGTTATATATTTAAAAAATAGTTTTACTTTCGAAGTACAAATTTCAGGATAATTATCATACATTGTATATGATTACGGTCATAACGAGAATCAATCAAACCTTAGTACTTTTGACTATACAAAAAATCAATAAAATGAAACTATTAAAAACTATTGCACTCGCAACATTAACCTTCGCATTATTCTCTTGCGGTGGTGACAAACAAACTGATTCGGTTACTACAGAATCCAGTGATGCTACCGTAGAAACCGATGGAGACATGGAAGCAGCAGCTGCCAAGTATGATCCAAATAGAGGTTTGGGGAAACATGCAGATATCGATGTATCTAAATTTGATCCAGCAATGGCGGCGGCAGGTAAAGGTCTTGCAGAAGTAAAATGTACTTCTTGTCACAAAACTACAGACGAAAGATTGGTAGGACCAGGTTGGTTAGGTGTTACTAAAAGACAAACTCCAGCATGGATCATGAACTTTATCTCTAATCCAGATCCTATGATTGATGTGGATCCAGAATTACAAAAACAACTAGAGCTTTGTTTGGTAAGAATGCCGAATCAAGGACTTAATGATACTGAGGCTAGAGAAGTTCTCGAATACATGAGATCAATCGACGGCGCTAAATAATCACTTTCTATACGAATGGTAGATTAAAAAACAAAATCTACCATTCCTTTTCTTCTCCCTTTCCTTTCAGAAAGAAATAATTAATAATATATGAAAACTTACAAGAAAATTGGACTCGCAGCGTTTGCTGCGGTGAGTATCGCTGCATGTAAGCCCAAGGGAACACAGACTGCTGTTTCGGGCGATGCGGCGGAGAAAGTGTACGTGGCGCCGGGAAAACATGATGAGGTCTACAACTTTGTCAGCGGTGGTTTCAACGGACAAATTAGTGTAGTTGGCCTACCAAGTGGTAGAACTTTAAAAATCGTTCCTGTATTTTCTGTACATCCTGAAAACGGTTATGGTTTCAGTGAAGAAACAAAACCAATGTTGAACACTTCTCACGGTTTTATACCTTGGGATGATCAGCATCACCTTGCTTTATCACAAACTAAGGGAGAAATCGATGGTAGATATTTATTTGCCAATGCCAATAACACTCCACGTGTGGCTAAAATTGACTTAAAAACTTTTAAAACTACAGAGATTTTAGAAATCCCTAACTCTGCAGGAAATCACTCTTCTCCTTTCCTTACTGAAAACACCGAATACGTTGTTGCGGGAACTCGTTTCGCGGTACCAGTTGATGGACAAGGTGACGTACCAATCGAATCTTTCAAAGAAAACTTTAAAGGATATCTTTCTTTTATCGGAATTGGTAAAGACGATGGGAAAATGGACATTACGTTCCAAATTGAAGCTCCAGGATTTAACTTTGACTTGTCACACGCAGGTAAAGGAAAATCGCATGGTTGGTTCTTTTTCTCTTGCTATAACACAGAACAAGCAAACACGCTTCTTGAAGTAAATGCTTCTCAAAATGAGAAAGATTTCATCATGGCAGTGAATTGGAAAAAAGCTGAAGAATATCTTAAAGCTGGTAAAGCTAAAAAGATGGCGGTAGAATATGCTCATAATACTTGGGATGAATCTACACATATGGCTAAATCTGAAATCTTAAAAGAAGTATCTGTACTTTCTGCTAAAGAATTAAAAGATATTTGCTATTTAATTCCTTGTCCTAAATCTCCACACGGTTGTGATATCGACCCAACAGGAGAATACATTATTGGATCTGGTAAATTAGCAGCTTTGATTCCTGTTTTCAGTTTTGATAAATTAATGAAAGCAATCGCTGACAAAAATTTCTCAGGTGAATTTGATGGAATTCCAATCGTTAAATATGACGCAGTTTTACACGGTGAAGTTCAAAAACCAGGTTTAGGACCACTCCATACCGAATTTGACGGAAAAGGAAACGCGTATACTTCGATGTTCGTATCTTCTGAAATCGTGAAATGGGACATTAAAACTTGTAAAGTTTTAGACAGAACACCTACTTTCTATTCTACAGGTCACTTGATGGTAGTTGGTGGAGATACTGCTAAACCATACGGAAAATACTTAGTAGCTTATAACAAAATTACGAAAGACAGATATTTACCAACAGGTCCAGAATTAGCGCAATCAGCTCAACTCTTTGACATTAGTGGTGAGAAAATGAAATTGCTTTTAGATTTCCCTACTATTGGTGAGCCTCATTATGCACAAGCAGGACCGGCAGAATTATTCACCAAGAATCAAGTGAAATTCTATAAGTTAGAAGACAACAAACACCCTTACGTAACCAGAGGTGAAGGAGAAAGTAAAGTAGTAAGAGAAGGAAATAAAGTTCATGTTTATATGACTTCCATCCGTTCTCACTTTGCTCCAGACAACATTGAAGGCGTAAGAGTTGGCGACGAAGTTTACTTCCACGTAACTAACTTAGAGCAGGACTGGGATGTTCCTCACGGATTTGCAGTGAAAGGTGCACAAAATGCCGAACTGTTGATCATGCCAGGAGAAACAAGTACACTGAAATGGGTTCCACTGAAACCAGGAATGTACCCAATGTATTGTACCGACTTCTGTTCTGCCTTACACCAGGAAATGCAGGGATATGTAAGAGTATCACCAGCAGGTAGCAACACTCCTTTGATTTATTCATTGAATAATAAAAAAGACAACGCTCAAAGCCCTGTGAAACAAGGTGAAACCAAGTAAAAATAATTAATAGAAGGGCAGTTTTTACTGCCCTTTTTTCTTTTTATGATTGATGTCATTTTGTGATAAACATTACAAAGGCGAAACTTTAAAGTTCCTAACTTTACTAAAGAAATCATTAAAAAAATAAGCACCTTAAAAAAAATCAAAATGAAGACAAACTCTTTACACAAAATAACCAAAATCCTGCTAGCTGTGCTCGGCATTGGTTTAGTAATATCCATATTTGTTCCGATCTGGTCAATTTATCTCAGTGCTCCACAGTATCCAGAAGGTTTAGCAATGTTCATCCACGCAGATAAAGTGTCTGGCGAATACGAGATTATCAATGGACTGAACCACTACATTGGCATGAAAGAAATACACGCCGATGAATTTTGGGAATTTAAAATACTTCCTTTTGCACTAGGCCTTTTTGCGGTTCTGTGTTTCTTAGCGGCCTTTTTAAACAGCCGGAAAATCCTTTACACTTTGACAGGAATTTACTTACTTTTCGGGGTTGGATTCGTTATTGACTTTTGGAGATGGCTGTACGATTATGGACATAATTTAAATCCACATGCAGCGATTATCGTTCCCGGCATGTCTTATCAACCTCCTCTTTTTGGTTATAAACAGTTACTTAACTTTGAGGTCTGGTCTTATCCTAACATTGGTGGCGGTATTATGATTGCGACAGGTGTTATTTTGATTATCTTAGCGTTTGTGGAAAACAGAATGGCTAAAAAAGCAATTTAGAATTTCCATTAATAAAAATTTAAATTGAAGATTATGAAATTATTTGGTAAATTATTTTTGGCGAGCAGTATGATGTTTTTAGCAGCCTGCGCAGAAACTGGCCCTCAGGAAATTTCAGTAGGTAAAGACCAATGCGATAATTGTAAAATGACCATTTCTGAGCCGAAATATGCCACTCAATTAATTACTGAAAAAGGCCGACTTTATAAGTTTGATGACATCAGTTGTCTGACGGATTACGAAACATCTAATACAGAATCAACGACTAATGCAAAAACCTACGTAGCCGATTTCCCATCTGGAAAGTTTATTGAAAGAAGTACTGCTACTTTCATTAAAGGTGGTGATATCAAAAGTCCGATGGGCGGAAACACTCAGGCATTTCAAGACAAGGCCGTGGCAGAAAAAGCAGCCACAGAGTTACAGGCAACTTTAACCCAATAATAGAATGCAAAATTGTAGGGAAAACCTGCAATACGTATGAAATATGAAAAACAAAATAGTCAATTTTCTATTATTAATTTTACCGCTTTTTGCGTTCTCCGCAGTTTTTAAAGTTGGTAAAAATGAACAGTATAAAACCATAAAATCAGCTATCGCCGCAGCACAAAGCGGCGATACTATTTTTGTTTCCAAAGGACATTACATCGAAGGAACCATTGAACTTCACAAATCAATTACCTTGATCGGAATTGACCGACCTATTATTGACGGCAATATGGATGGGGAAATTATCACGTTCAATGCAGACAATATTGTTTTAAAAGGTTTTAAACTGATCAACAGTGGCAGAGATGAAATCCGAAGTGTTGCTGCAGTTCACATTTACACCAGTGCTGATTCCGTCATTGATAATAATATTTTCGAAAATAATCATTTCGGAATTTATGTTCAGCGAGGTTTGCGTATTTTAATCAGCAATAATAAAATCACTACCAATCGCGGTACCTCTCAAGAGAATATTGGAGATGGCATTCATCTGTTAGGAAGTCGGGAAATTTGGGTCAAAAACAATTACATCAGCGGACACAAAGACGGAATTTATCTGGAAAAAAATGCCAAGTGTTTCGTTTTTCACAACCTTTCTCGCCACAATCTTCGGTACGGTTTACACTTTATGTTTTCCAACGATAGTGTTTATACCGGAAATGTATTTGATAATAATGAAGCCGGCGTGGCCGTTATGTATGCCATGAACGTGAGCATGTACGATAATAAATTCATCAACAATTGGGGCGACAGCGTTTTCGGACTTTTACTAAAAGAGATCTCTTACAGTAAGATTAAAGGAAACTTTTTCCAAAATAATACAACCGCCATCTTTGCGGACGGCGCGACTAAAATTGATTTTTATAACAATCAGTTTGAGAACAATGGCTGGGCGATTAAGATTAATTCTAATTGCATGGAAAACAAATTAATGCGAAATAATTTCATCAACAACACCTTTGACGTTAGTACAAATGGTACCGTGGTGATGAATGAATTCCGTTTTAATTACTGGGATAAATATGAAGGCTACGACCTCGATAAAGATAAAATTGGCGACGTTCCTTTTCACCCATTGAGTCTATACTCCGTGCTGGTTGAGCAAAACGCCTCCGTAATGTTGCTCTTCAGAAGTTTCTTGGTTGATATGCTAGACCGAACTGAAAAGATTATTCCGAGTTTAACGCCAGAAAGTTTTGTAGATGATCAGCCGTTAATGAAACCCGTGAAAATCTAAGAGGTTTTATTTAAAGTTTTATATTCTTAAAAAATTAATGAAAGTTGATGTTGACAATGAACATCTTAATGATATGATTGAAATTAAAAATCTAACCAAAAAGTTCCAAAAATTTACCGCACTTGATGAGGTTAATTTATCTTTTGAAAACGGACATTCTATTGCCTTAATAGGACCAAACGGTTGTGGCAAAACTACCATGATTAAATGTATTCTAGGATTAAATGTGGTGGAAGAGGGCGACATTCTGGTCGATGGAAAAAGTGTAAAAGACGATTATAAATACCGCGAGAACATTGGCTATATGCCGCAGATCGGACGGTATCCGGAAAACATGACCATCGAAGAAACCATCAAGATGATTAAGGATACTCGAAAAAGTACGGGCGATAATCTGGACACGGAACTTCTTGATGCCTTTGAACTGGAGAATATCTATGGCAAAAAGATGCGAACCCTTTCTGGTGGAACTACTCAAAAAGTGAGCGCCGTTTTAGCATTTCTCTTTAATCCGAAAGTAATTATTTTGGATGAACCAACGGCGGGACTTGATCCATTGGCGACAGAAATTCTGAAAAATAAAATCATTAAAGAAAAAAATAAAGGGAAACTCATTATTATCACCTCGCATCTTTTGAGTGAACTCGATGAAATCATCAGTGAAATTGTATTTATGAACGAAGGCAAAGTCCTCGTGCATCAATCTGTTGAAGATTTGAAAAAAGAAACCAACACGACAAAAATTTCCGACGGAATTATTTCCATTCTAAAAGCCTTGAAAAAATGAACAAAATAGCACGTTTCATCTTATTTGATATTTTAAAAAATAAAATTGTCATTCTGTATACGATTTTACTCTTCATCATCTCCTGGTCAGTTTTAGGCTTAGATAACAATTATACCAAAGCCACTCTGAGTTTATTGAATGTAGTCTTGCTGGTAGTTCCTTTAGTAAGCATCATTTTCTCGACCATTTATGTTTATAACAGCAGTCAGTTTATAGAACTGCTTTTGAGTCAGCCTGTGCCTAGATCTAAGGTTTGGTTTAATCTATTCCTCGGACTTTCTACCGCGCTCATTTTCGCCTTTTTAATAGGCTGTGGAATTCCAATCCTACTCTATTCCTCCATTGAAACTGGTGCCTCTTTATTAATAACAGGTGTTTTTCTTTCGATTATTTTTACATCCTTGGCCATGTTAGCCGCGATTTTCAGCAGAGATAGAGCCAAAGGAATCGGTGTTTCTATTTTTATATGGATGTTCTTTGCAATCATCTATGACGGAATTTTATTAGTCTTAATGTTTCAGTTCGCAGACTATCCAATCGAAGGAATTATGGCCACCATTGCAGCCGTAAATCCCATTGGTCTTTCTCGGATATTTGTCTTGCTTCAGCTAGATGTTGCGGCGATGTTGGGACAGGCAGGCGCGATTTTTCGAATGGTTTTCGGCTCTGGCGGTGGAATGGTCATTTCAATGATCATTTTAGCGATTTGGACCTTGGTTCCTTTCCTCTGGTCATTGATTTTATTTAATAAAAAAGACCTTTAATTCTCCTCAGAAAATCACATTAAAACAAGGTGATAAAACTCACTTAATTAATTGTAATTTATGTGATTACAGTCATAACGAACTGTCGAATTTTCCGCCTAATTTTATATCAGAATAAATAGAAAAACTTCGGACTTTCAATATTAAAATTTAACAAATAAAATAAAAGCTATGAAAAAATCAATTATGATGCTTGCGGTGGTTGCACTTGCTTTCTCATCATGTGCAAAGAATGAAACGACTGCCGAAACTGCTACTACGGAAAGCGTAGGAACAGAACCTGCTGCAGCTGGTGGCGGTCAAGAAGCTGTTGTAGATAATGACAGCGCGCCAGACATTGTGAAACTTGCCGTGAGTAATCCAGATTTATCTACTTTGGTAAAAGGTGTACAAGCTGCGGGGTTAGCAACTTCTCTTAGTAATGCTGGACCTTTCACCGTATTTGCTCCAACCAATGAAGCTTTTGCGAAACTTCCTGCGGGCGCTTTAGATGATCTGCTAAAACCAGAAAATAAAGACAAGTTGAATGACATCTTAAGTCATCACACTTATGTAGGCGTAATTAAAACTGATTATCTTACAGACGGACAAAGTTTAGGAATGGTTGATGGAACGCCAATCAGCATTAAAATGGTTGATGGAAAACCTGTTATTAATGGAACCATTAATATTATCGCTTCAGTTCCTGCGGCAAACGGAATCGTTCACGTTGTTGATAGTGTGATCCTGCCAAACTAAGAAAAGAATCTTTTAAATTTAATGTTTTGTACCCTTCTGAATTTATTTCGGAAGGGTTTTTTTATAGCGTCTTCTTTTTTAAATTAAAGAAGATTAACAGCAAAGCAAACATCATTAATAAAGAGACTACCAATAGAATCTGCGCCGCAAAAGGAATCGCTACATAGGTGATCGAGAAAACACCCATTAACCCTAGAAACGCTTCATTTAAAAATATTCCTAAAAGCAATAATTTAAGACCAAGAATTACTGGCTTCGTCATTTTGAAAACATTAGTTGCTAAAATCTGATTGATCAAGAAAACCGACACGCACATCAACAGAATTAAATGCAGATATGCAATCACCACATTTCTAAATCCAAAGGCAAACTGACTCAATGCCGGAATCGTAGAACCGAGTTGCAACATGATTTTCGCAAAGAATGCAAAGCCGACATACATCAAAACAAATCGTTGTAACGCTGAAAAATTAAGCACCAATTTGGCCCAGTTTCTCTTCAGAACTAAGTAAAGTTTTGCCGCTCCTAATGTCTGCGCAATGGTTGCTAATATAATTGCAATGAATATCCAAAGTGGCATTTTCATCCAAAGAACCGATAGTCCGAAGCCAATCAGACAACCAACAAACATTAGCCAGAAAATCATCTTATTCTCTTTTTCAGTTACTTCTGCTCCAATTTCTTTTAGAGAATGCAACAGTAAGCCAATACAACTGAAAATGAAGAAACCGTTATACTGAAAATGCAGATAGTAATAGGTTGAGCTCAGATAAAGATTTTGAGTCATGTTGCCAGTAGACATCATGTAACTCAGTCCGAAAACACCAACTGAGGAAATGACGGCAAAAAATAAACCTCCCAAAAACCAGGGCTTTGAGATGTTTTGCTTTCCTTTTAAATCACGAATTAAGAAAAAGAAGAAGACAAAACTCGTCAATAACGCAGCTGTTGAGGCGGCAATGGACAGCCAGTAATACCCGTTATAAATAAAACTGGGAATCATGGCGTACGCTGAAACCGCATTGACAATCAACAAAGTGTGATATTTTTTTAATTGCTGTTCCGAAATGATACCGTGCAAATACCGAATGATTAAAACGTAGATAATTAACGTAATCCAACCATAAAATGCAAAATGAGAATGTGCTTCTTGCACATGCTTTTGATCGACAATTGGCAGCGAGTAGGCAATTTTATAACGCATCAAAACGCCTAAAACGGCAACAAGGAAAAAATTAAAGACTGAAAACTTTAACCAAAATGCAATATTCTTCATGGGACAAAATTAAGGTCTATAATAGGTTTATCGGTATGAGTTGAATCATCTTTAAAGGAAAATTTTTCCATTTACAATTTCTAATTTTTCTTCTTTCTCCATTTTCTTAATCGTTCGGATGACCGTTTCAATTCGAAGTCCGGTCATGTGAGAAAGTTCTTTTCTGGTCAGTTTGATCATCAGTTTTTCATGCTGTAAACCACTTTCTCTTTTATAATCTCTCAACTGGTGCATAATTCGTTCTTCTGGATTCAGCAACACAATCTGTTTGAGCAGTAGACTCTTTTTAAGCGATTTTTGAGCAACAGATATTGTAAAATTATATAAGAATTCTGGGTGACTTTTTAAGTAATCCACAAAAAGGTCTCTATTCATCTTGATGACATGAGCTTTATCAGAATACACTTCTACATTTCCCGGAATAGGTTTACCTAAAAGAATCGCAGGCTCAGCAAAAAAATGAGCGCCCTTTACTTTATGCTGAAGAAGTTCTTTTCCTTTTTCAGTAAAATTAAAAACAGAAAGCTCGCCGTCATGTAAGAAATAAAAATACTGACATATATCGCCCTCATTTAAAACCACATCGCCTTTGTAATAGATCTTTTTTTCAGCTTTAGTCGTCTTCAACAAATCATCATCGAGTTGAAATTCCATCTTATTTATTGTAATTTATCAAATATAACAATTTTTTTAATTAATAATTTTAAAATGGTAGTTATAAATTAACTGCCACAGGAGCAAAATAGTTAGAATAGAACTTTTAAAATGGTTAATTTTGAAGCTACAATCATCAATTATGTCAAATCAATTTAATCCCAGAGATATTACGTGGCTTTCTTTTAATGAGCGCGTCTTACAAGAAGCCATGGATCAAAATGTTCCCCTACATTTGCGCATTCGCTTTATGGGAATTTTTTCTAATAATCTCGATGAATTTTTCAGAGTCCGTGTGGCGGGTTTAAAACGTGCGATGGATTTTAAAGACAAATTCATCACCGAATCTTTTTACCAGCCACCGACTAAAATTTTACAAAGAATTAATGAAGTGGTCATTAAGCAGCAACTTGATTTCGCCAAAACTTGGAAGAAAATACAATTGGAAATGGCCGACCAAAATGTTTTTATTAAAACAGCAAAAAACTTAACTGCCGCCCAAAAGAAATTCGTAACGGCATATTTCGATGAAGTCGTCGAAAGCAATGTGATCCCAATTTTGCTCCATGACAATTCACCGATGCCTTATCTGCGGGACAAATCACTTTATTTAGGCGTGGCGATGCGCAAAAAACAATTTCAATATGAAAGTAAATTTGCGATTATTGAAATTCCGTCTCGAACTTTGGGAAGGTTTGTCTTACTTCCGTCCGATGAAAAAAACGAGAAAAATGTAATGCTGTTAGAAGATGTGATCACTTATAATTTACCTCATATTTTCTCGTACTTTGGCTATGAGGATTACGAAGCTCATTGTTTTAAAGTAACCAAAGATGCCGAATTTGATTTGGATAACGACATCAAAACTACCCTGGCAGAAAAGATTGAGAAGGGAATTAAATCCCGACGAAAAGGAAAGCCTACGCGATTTGTTTTTGATAAAGTGATGGACAAAGCGCTCTTAGAATTTCTAATTAAAAAACTTCATTTAACAAAAAAGGACAGCATTATTCCGGGTGGAAAAATTCATAATTTCCGGCATTTTATGGAATTCCCCGACGTGTTCGAAGGTTATAAAAAACCAGTAGAAAGAACCTCCTTTGACCACGCAAAATTTGTTGGCAAAAGAGTGACCGATGTAATTCAAAAAACCGACGTTCTGTTGACATTCCCTTACCATAATTATACGCCAGTTATTGATCTATTGAGGGAATCCGCCATGGATCCTGATGTGAAATCAATTCAAATTACGGGTTACCGATTGGCGAGTAATTCGAAAATTGTCAACGCCCTAATCAATGCGGTAAGAAATGGTAAAGAAGTGACTATCATGCTGGAGCTTCGGGCAAGATTTGATGAAGAAAACAATCTAAATTGGAAAGAAATTTTGGAGGAAGAAGGCGTCAAGGTTTTAACAGGAATTCCAAATAAGAAAGTTCATGCGAAACTGTGTGTCATTAAAAAGAGAGTTCACAATAAAACGCTGCAATACGGTTTTGTGAGCACCGGAAATTTTAATGAAAAAACGGCAAAAATATATGGCGATCATTTGTTAATGACTTCTGACCGTGGAATTATGGCCGACATCAATAAGATATTTAAAGTTTTACAGAAACCAAAAGATGATATTATTTCCACTTTGAAATCGTGCAACAGTTTAGTGGTTTGCCCAGAATTTATGCGCGAAAAGATTATTGCTCATATTGATAAAGAGATTGAAGAGGCAAAATCTGGCAGAAAATCATTAATCATCGTTAAAGTAAATTCACTAAGCGACAGAGATTTAATTTTAAAACTTTATGAGGCAGCCGATCGTGGCGTCATCATCAAATTGATTGTCCGTGGAATCTACTGTCCCATTAATCAAAAAGATTTTAAACAGAAAATAACGGCCATCAGTATTGTTGATGAATATTTAGAACATTCGAGAGTCCTGTATTTTTATAATAAAGGTCATGAAGATATTTATATTTCCTCCGCCGATTGGATGACTAGAAATCTGGATTATCGAATTGAAGCGGCCGCAAAAATCACGCAGAAAAATCTAAAAAAAGAGATCAAAGACCAACTTGAAATTCAATTGAGCGATAACGTGAAAGCACGAATTTTAGATAAAAAATTGCGGAATGCATATGTACAAGGTGGTAAGATTCCGATTCGATCGCAGATCGAAACTTACCATTATCTAAAAAACAAATCGCCTTTAGATTAAAGGAAATTACTATCTTTGCAGTGCTTTTAGAGAAGGGAATTGTGTGCAAATCACAAACTGTCCCCGCAACTGTAAATCACCATTAGGAAACTGCGACACAACCACTGAGCAATCGGGAAGGTGCAGTTTTGTGAAAGTCAGGAGACCTTGCTGAAAGTTTTAACTTAAAAAATGCTTTCGGAGGAAAGGCCTGAATAATGACGATAAAATACCAATTTTCCGTAGCATTCCTTTTTTGTTTTTTTTTGAGTTTTGCTCAGGAGAAAGAAATCGACACGGTTTATATCTTCGACAATCAGTTGAAGAATTCGAAAAAATTTCAAAAAATTGAAACATTAAGTCAAGAAGATTTGTTGAAAAACACGACGAATCTTTCGGAAGTATTACGTTTTCAATCTCCGGTTTACATTAAGGAAAACGGACGAGGAATGGTTTCATCTCCTTCCTTCCGCGGAACTACGGCGCAGCAAACCGCATTTGTTTGGAACGGAATCAACATCAATTCAACTTTTCTGGGTCAGGGTGATATGAATAATCTGAGTCTTCTGGGTTATGATCAACTCGAAGTAAAATCAGGCGGTGGCAGTGTGATTTATGGAAGCGGTGCCATCGGTGGTTCTATTCATCTTAACAATGTACTCGCCTTTAATAAAGGATTTAGAACGACTATGTTTGCGGAATACGGATCCTTCAATACTTTTAATTCTTTACTGAAAGCTTCTTATAGCGATGATCGACTATCGATAAAAGTGTCTGGAAATTTGGTTAGCAGCGATAATAATTATGAAATTCCAGAAGAAGATTATATCAACTTGAATGGTCAATATGATAACCGAACTTTTAATCTTGGGGCGGCTTATAAAATAAATTCTCAGAACACTATTTTTTGGCAGACTCAAATATACGATGGCGTTCAGCACTATCCTGTTCGGTCGGAAGATTATTCGAAGACAAAATATTTTACTGACAGTTTCCGAAGTTTGGTTAGTTGGAATTACAATTCGACAAAAATACAGAACAGCTTTAAAGTCGCGTATCTCGAAGATGAATTTCAATATTTTGACCATATTGATCGACCAAAAAGCAGTGGTGGAACTTCGCAAACCTATTTAACTAAAAATGATTTTAATTATTTTCTCAATGATCAATTGGCTTTCAATTTTATTGGTGAATACAAATTAGATCAAGCGGAAGGTTACCAATCAGGAATCAAAAATGTGGAAAGAAATGCTGGATCTATCGCTGGCTTATTAAGATGGAATCCCGCTCGTAAATTTAATTTTGAAGCGGGTATCAAAAAAGATTTCATCGAGCTGATAGAAACTCCAATTTTATTTTCTTTCTCAGGAAAAATGGCTGTTAATAATTGGTATTCTATTGTTTTAAATATTTCCAAAAATTTTAGAAATCCGTCATTCAACGATTTGTATTGGCAACCAGGCGGAAACTTAGATTTAAAATCTGAAATTTCACACCAAGCGGATCTTGGAAACAATTTTAAATACGGTAATTTCAAATTGAATCTTACTCCTTATTATATCAAGATTAATGATATGATTCGGTGGCTGCCTAATTCAAAAGGAATTTGGGCGCCAATCAACACCAACAATGTCGAATCGTACGGCCTAGAATCACAGTTAGATTTTGCCAAAGACTTCGGAAAAAGCCAAACTAAATTTTCAGTTGGCTACCTATTCACGCATTCTAAAAACTTGGAAACCGATCAACTTCTAGCTTACGTTCCTCCACATAAAATCTTTGGGAATGCAACCTATTCCTATCATTTTGTAGAATTATTTCTTCAGGGAATGTTTAATGGCTTGACTTATACGAGCGATAACGAAAAACTGAGTGATGCCATTCAATCTTATTTTGTTATGAATTCTGGACTCAACTTCTCGGTTTTAAAACATTATAAAATCGGTTTTAAAGTGCACAATATCTTCAATGAGATCTATGAAACCACCGCCTACTTTCCTCTACCAAAGAGGAATTACAGCGCTAACCTATTAATTAACTTTTAAATTTATAAAAATGAAAATTTCGAAACTGATTGCATCCGCTTTCGCCTTAACTCTACTATTCAACATTTCTTGTAGAAATGAAGACAACTATGAAGAAGCAATTCCAAAAGGAGCTTATGAAAATGGAATTTTAATTACCAATGAAGGTGGATTTTCTACGCCAACTGCCAGTGTTTCCTATTTTTCAAATGATTTTGCCAAACAAGAAGACAACATTTTCAAAACCAATAATGGAAATGCAGTTTTAGGAAATGTATTTCAAAGTGTCGGATTCAAGGGAGATTTAGCGTATTTGGTTTTAAACGTTCCGAACAAAGTAGAAATCGTCAACCGCTATACTTTTAAAAAGACCAATTCTATTACCGCTAATTTGAGCACGCCTCGCTATATTGCTTTTGCCAATAATCACACTTATATCACCAACAATGATTTTTTCAGTGTAAGAAAAGTGAACATTTACGATAACGCCGACAATTTTGTAAAAAGCATTAATTTCGATCGTTATGCCGAAAGAATTACGAGCTCAAGCAATTACATTTACATTCAAACTGATGGGTCAACGTACGATGCAAGCTACAATGAATTGCCGACTGGACATACCATTACAAGGATTAATCCGCTGACTAATGAAGTTGATAAAGTGATTACTTTGAACGATGAATTCATAATTAAAGACATGACTTCTGATGCTAATTTCGTGTATGTTCTTACTTCAAACGACAGCACTTCTAACTTTTACAAAATCGCTGCTTCAACTGGAATTGCGGAAAAGATATCTTTCGAGAATGTTGCTGGAGGTTTAAAATTAGCAATTGATCAAAACAAAATCTATATGATTTCGTCAGCAAAAAAAGTATTTAACATTACTGGAAATACAGCCAATGAATTATTTTCGGTAACTGCGAACAATATTTATGGCTTCAATGTCATTAATGGAAATGTGTTCGTGGCAGATCCAACTTTCTCTTCAGACAGTAAAACCAGAATTTACAGTCTGACCGGAACTTTGCTAAAGACACTAACTACAGGAATCGGAACCAATGGTTTTTACAAAAACTAACAGTTTTTCTTTGTAATTAAAGAGCCCTTTCAAAGATATTTGAAAGGGCTTTTGCTTTTTTTCTAAAATGTATTAGGCGAGAATTAGGCCTAAAGTTTCGCCTTCTTTGATTACGAAATTTCTCGCTTCGTCTTTATCATTTCCAATTTCGCCTTCCAAAATAGCTTCTTTTACTTTCTCTTTTAAAATTCCGATTTCTCTGCCGGGTTTTAAATTAAAGAGTTCCATAATCTCTTCACCAGAAATGGGCGGTTGAAAATTTCGAACTTGATCTTTCTCTTCCACCTCTTTAATTTTCGAAGCGACATATTCAAAATTCTTTTTAAACTTTGCCTGCTTTGAGGAATTTTTAGTGGTAATATCGGCTTTGTTCAAAATAAATAAATCTTCTAAATCTTCGCCAGCATCAAACAAAAGTCTTCGCAGCGCAGAATCAGAAGTTCCGTCATCAATTAAAGCAATCGGTCGCGATGAAAGTTTAACCAGCTTCTGAACATATTTCATATCGTTTCCTAAGGGTAATTTTAAACGATAAAAAAGGGACTTCACCATTTTAGAACCCAGGAATTCATGACCGTGAAAAGTCCAGCCGCTTCCATCTAAAAATTTCTTGGTTGGCGCTTTCCCCACGTCGTGTAGCAGAGCTGCCCATCTGAGCCAAAGATTTTCGGTATGTTTGGAAATATTATCAACAACTTCTAAGGTGTGCCAAAAATTGTCTTTGTGGGTTTGTCCGTCAACCTCTTCGATGCCTTTTAGGGCGGTAAGTTCGGGCATGACTAAATCTAAAATGCCTGTTTCCTCCATTAATTTTAAACCAACAGAAGGTTTTTCTGAGAGCATAATTTTATTAAATTCAACCATAATCCTTTCCATAGAAACGATTTTGACTCTGTCCACCTCTTGCTTTATCGCCTTCAGAGAATCTTCTTCGATGGTGAAATTTAAGGTTGAAGCAAAACGAATCGCGCGCATCATTCGTAGAGGATCATCGGAATAAGTTTGGCTGGGTTCTAAAGGCGTACGGAGAATTTTCTTTTTGATATCAAGAACACCATCAAAAGGATCAATCAAGTCTCCAAAGTTTTCTTTATTTAAAGAAATTGCCAAAGAGTTAATGGTGAAGTCCCGGCGTTTTTGATCATCGTCTAATGTACCGGTTTCTACGGAAGGCTTGCGGGAATCTTCAGCATAACTTTCTTTTCGGGCACCAACAAATTCTAAATCAAGACCTTGAAATTTAAACATTGCCGTGCCATAATTTTTGAAAATGGTCACTGTGGGCGAAGGCTGAATTTCGGAGGCGATTGATTTTGCCAACGACATACCGTTGCTTTCGGTAACAAAATCAATATCGGTTGGTGTTTTTCTCTTCATTAATAAATCTCGAACATAACCACCAACAATAAAAACAGTCTGATCATTTTTTTCGGCAACTTCTGAAATAAGTTTGAAAAGTTTGAAATTTTTATTTTGAGTAAGATTGATATTCATAAGCTTGAAGTCCGAACCCTAAAGACCGAATTTTTAATTTAGGCAAAGATAAGGAAAAGCGCAGGTTCATTAAAGTTAAAGTGCCATCGGAGAACTTAAAACTTAACATAGAAAATCAATAGTTCTCATCGGGGTAAAATGAGATCTGTTACTCACCTTACTAAACTTTGACTCAAAAAATCATTGGCAGTTCTTGAAATATTTTCGGTTCTACTTTGAAGATGTATTTTCATTCAAAAGCCAGTGAGTAATTTCGTCTTCCAAATATTCCGTTTGAACGATAATAGCCTCCACAAAATCTTCGGGAATATTAGGACCATCCGTATTTTCCATATCCCACAGCTGATCGGTCATTAGCTCATATTCTGCATACACTCTTTTAAAACGAGGACTATTTTTTTCTAATTCCTCAATTTTTTTTTGATCTGGTAAAAACTTTCTGTAAGGTCTTGCTGTTGTCATTTTGATAATCAATAATTGCATTAATAGATTTGGTGATTTTCTACTGGACATTAGGATAATCAATCTATTAACTACTTGAAACTGATCAATTAAACCTATAAGAATTCTGATTCAATAATTAAAAGTAAACAATATCTTGAACTAAAAATATATTTTAACAAGTTTTTCTGATTGTTTAACATATAATTATAAATTTGCAGCTACTAAGATGAAGGAACTTATACTTAAACAAAAACAGGTTTTACTTTTCGTGCTTGCGGGAGTACTGAGTGCTGTGGTAGAAATTAGTTCATTTAAAGGATTCAGCGTTAATTTACCTTTAATCTTTTCTCAGGAAAATAACTTTCATGGGATTCACTTTCCCTTAAGTAATATCTTCTCTACAACCTGCGGAATTATTACCAATTATTTTCTGAGCATCTGGTTTGTTTTCGAACGGGGCAAACATTCGAAACGAAAAGAGTTTGTTTACTTTATGATCATTTCATTCTTCTCTACTTTACTGAGTTTAGCATTCTTTCAGGTCTTCTTTAGAGTAGTCTTTAAAGAACATCTTGATTTAGGATTCTTGGTAATTAGTCAGGAAATTTTAAGTAAAATAGCCGCGATTCTGCTGGTTTCAATATTGAACTACACCTTGAAGAAAAAAGTTATTTTCAATGGTTAAACAGTAAAAATGATTTACAGCTATTTGATAATTTAGATAAAAAGTAATTTTTAAAAATAAATGATAAAAGTTTTAAACTATATCTGGCGAGGTTGGATGATGATTTTGGGAGCAGTTTTAACCATCGTTATGGGGATTCCGGTTTTGCTTTTCTCCATTAAAAAGGAACATTATCCGCATGCCTATTTCTTTATGCGCCTTTGGTGTTTTGGCATGTTTTACGGCATGGGATTCCGCTATGAACTGATCAATCTTACCGAAAAGAAAATTGATAGAAATAGACAGTATGTCTTTATTTCAAACCACACCTCTATAATTGATGTTATGTTGCCTTGCATTTTAATGCCACACAATCCGCTGGTTTATGTTGGTAAAAAAGAACTGGTAAAAATTCCTATTTTCGGGATCATCTACAAGAGAATCTGCGTCATGGTCGACCGAACTTCTGCTCGCAGTCGCGCAGATGTCTATCGCCGCTGTGCCGAAAGAATGGAAGAAGGACAAAGCATTGTCATCTTTCCAGAAGGTGGTGTTCCAGATGATACTTCGGTAATCCTCGATTCCTTTAAAGATGGCGCCTTTACCCTTGCTTCAAAATATCAGGCGCCCATCGCAGTTTTTACGTTTGCTGGTTTAAAGAAGATGTTTCCTTTCGATTATTCTAAGGGACATCCAGGGAAAGTAAAGGTGTTTTTTAATGATATTATAGAGCCTAACCAATCGATTATATCACTAAAAGAAGAAGCACATCATAAAATTAAAAATGTTTTAGAATCCTCAATTTGAGGCAATAAATTAGGTATATTTGTTTTCCTTAACTAATAATAATTGTATGAATAATAACCAGCAACAGACCAAATGGTCTCAATTTCTCTCCTTAATTGTCGTTTTCTTTTTTTGGGGATTTGTAGCCGCGAGTAATGATATTTTAATTCCGGTTTTCAAAAAATGGTTTGTGCTGTCACAAGTTCAGAGTCAGTTAGTGGCTTGGGCTTTCTACGTTGCTTATTTTGTGGGATCCGTTATCTTCTTTATTATTTCGATTAAAACTGATATTTTACAAAAATTTGGGTATAAAAAAACTCTTGCGGTCGGTTTGGTTATTTCTGCTATTGGAGCATTTCTCTTTGTTCCAGCAGCGTCTGCAGCTAGTTTCTGGTTTTTCTTAACTGCTTTATTTATCGTAGGATTAGGGTTTTCTGTTCAGCAAATTGTTGCGAATCCACTAGCCATAAAAATGGGAAGTGCTCAAACCGGTGCCCATCGATTGACCATGGCAGGTGGAATCAATTCCTTAGGAACGACCATCGGACCGATCCTCGTTGGGATTGCTTTGTTTGGGATGGGAAACAAAGAAGAGTCTACACCGAAGAATGAAAATTTAACCAAAATTGAAGTTGTAAAAAATGAATATCAAATTCACAAAGAGGAACTTTCAAAAAACATTCTTGAATTAAGAACTGATAATGAAGACGAGCCGGCGAAGGTGAATCAAGTCATTTCAATTGTACAAACAAACATCAGTGATCTGGAGAAGGAAATGACTTCCATTGATCAAAATGCTTCTGCAGATGAATCCCAAGTCGATGCTTACTCAACCAAACTTGGTGAAATCAAACAGCGTTCTACCAACATTAGTTACCCGATCGGTTTTGTGAAAGAGCATTTGAAATTAGTAAAAACACCTTTCATCGTTCTGGGTATCGCATTTATATTGGTGGCGATTTTCATGCTTTTTTCTAAAATAGAAGATCCTGCAAAAGAGGAGGAAGCAATCATTGACGAAGGTTCTGAAAAGTTTAGTGTTTTAAAGTATCCTCAACTCTATTTGGGTATGCTGGCAATTTTTCTGTACGTAGGTGTAGAAGTTTCGATTATTAGTAACCTGCCTGCTTTGCTTCATACAAAAGAGTTTGGTGGCGTATTAGAATATAATATTGCGCCCTTTGTGTCCTTATATTGGGGCAGTTTAATGATTGGCCGATGGAATGGAAGTATCAATGTTTTTAATATTTCTAAAATATCCAACATGGTACTTAAATTTATTGTTCCCTTCATTGCCTTTATTATCATTATCATTGCCAATGAACTGAGTGGTAGAAGCGTATCTCAATTCTACATATACGCAATTTGGATTGTAGCTTTCATTATTATGAGTTTCATAGGCGGAAAAAATGCTGGTAAAACATTGATGATTTTTGGAATAGCCGGCGCTGTGATGATGTTCTTAGGATTGGTTTATCCAGACAAAGAAATCGCCAAATATTTCTTCATTTCTGGTGGCCTTTTTTGCTCGATTATGTGGCCAGCCATCTTCGATCTTGCTATTGCGGGTCTAGGAAAAAACACCGGGAAAGCATCGTCATTCTTAATTATGATGATTTTAGGTGGAGGAATTATTCCTTTGGTTCAAGGATACATTTGTGATTTTGATCTTACAGACAAAGCAGGAATTATGGGTCTCACCTGGACGCATTTTTCTTATGTTGTTCCTATAGTTTGTTTTATCTATGTTGCCTTTTATGGCTTTATCACCCCAAAAATCCTGAAAAAACAGGGTATTATTATGGGAGAAATCGAAGACAGTGCGCACTAAAAAATTTACTTATTACAATAAAAAAAGATTTTGGGCAGGTTTATTACTTGCCCAATTTGTTTTGTTTTTAGTTTTTTCGCAAGTTAATTTTATCGTTACTATTTTTGAAAGCGTTTTTGAATATCAAAAAGGTATGCATCAGAAGCTATTGTCTTTAGTCCCATTTTCGGTTGGCGATGTTCTGTATATTCTGTTATTTGTTTTCTTATTGTTCTTCTTTTTTAAAATTTTAAAAAAGGAAAGTAGAAAAACGTACTCACTCAGATTTTTAATCTTTTTAAATATCGTCTATCTGACCTACCAGATTTCTTGGGGAATGTTATACTTTCAAAAGCCACTCATTGAAAAACTCCCTGAAAAAGAAATAAAGTCAGATGACTTAAAGCGTCTTACTTTAGAGTATTTAGCAAGATGTAAGATTGCACGAGCATCGGTAAAAGAAGATCGCAGTGGCGTCTTCATGATTTCGGATCTAACATCTGTAAAAGATGAAATATTAAGGAACCAAGCAAAGCTACCATCCTTTATCAATGACAAGAAAGAAACAGGCATTCGGGCATTTAAACCCAGCTTGTTTAAGCCCGTTATGAGCTACACGGGAATTCTCGGCTATTACAATCCCTTCACGGCAGAAGCACAATATAATTCGGAACTGCCATCAACCTATATTCCTTTCACCTTAGCGCATGAGAGCGCACACCAGCTTGGTTATGCAAAAGAGCAAGAAGCTAATTTTGTTGGGTTTTTAATGGGCCAACAATCTTTAAATAAGGATTTAAGGTATAGCACGGAATATTTTGTTTTAAAATCTCTTCTTAATTCTTTAAGTGAGCGTGATCCAGAATTTGTTAAAGAAATTTTAGAAAACTATTCCCCTGAAATGAAACGCGACCGACTGGCTGAGAAGCTTTTTGTCATGAAACACAAAGGATTTCTGGAGGTGTTTTTTGGTTTTACTAATGACCTATTCTTAAAAAGCAATCACCAAGAAGGAAGTATTACCTATTCCTATTTTATTGATCTGCTTGTTCGTTATCAGCGAATTAAGTAGATATAAATAAAAAGAATCGCACCTTACGATGCGATTCTAAAAACACAAATGATGAAAAAAAATTTATTGTTTTAATAGGGCAAAACCATTATTAAAACGTTGTAAATGTAAAACTAAATATCCTTATACCCAAACATTTTTTATTAAAAATAGTTAAATTTTATAGTGAAAAAAGTATCGATAAACTACTAATAACATATGGCAAAAAAGGTTATTAATGTATCAATAAAATTGTCAGTTAATTGCTTAATTCAAAGGATGCAAGCAATGAGACTTTTTAAAGGCCGAAGTTTTTTTTAATTAAGAATATTCAATATATCTACTATAATTAATACAGATCTGAATAATGATTTTAGGGCAAAAAAAAGTCCAGTATAAAACTGGACTTTTGTAGCGAAGACGGGAATTGAACCCGTGACCTCAGGGTTATGAATCCTGCGCTCTAACCGACTGAGCTACCTCGCCTTTTTAAGGTGGTGCAAATATAAAAATATTTTACGAGGTGGCAAAAGATTACTTTAAGTTTAAATAAGAAATTACATCTGCCGCATGATTAGGTTTAGCAATGATTTTATTGGCGCTATCTAAAATAAAATAACTTGGCGTAGCATTAATATTGTAAATCTCTGAGTATGAACTATTCCACCCTTTTAATTCTGAATCATTGATCCAAGGCAGCATTTTAACCTTGCTTTCGTAAGTTGCTAGATCACTGTCTAAAGAAAATGCAATAACTTCAGCTTTCAAATCTTTTATCGCTTTGTACTTCTCAATGATCTTCGGTAAGTCAGTTTCGCAGTGCGAACACGTAGAAGCCCAGAAAATAATAACCTTTTTATCGGCTTTGATATCATGAAGGGATTTAGACTTAGTATTAGAGGCTCTATTAAAAACATAATTTGGAAAAACAGCACCGATTTCTGTATTCATATTGGTGGCAATCGTGCTTGTTAATCGCTCATTAATGGTGCATTTTAGATTCTTGGCTTCGGTGAGATATTTGTCCTTCAAATCCTGCATTCCATACGTATTGAAGATTTCAATAAGTTCTGAAAGAACGGTTTGTCCGCGCGGTGTTTCCACATTCAGCGTCTTTAGCAATTTATCAACCTCCGCAGCTACCGTAGACTTTGATCCGGCATTTAAATAGGCAACAAGAACGGGTCTCATGAGAGAAGAACTCTCAAGCATTTCGTTTGATTTATTTAAAAAATCAATTATATCTTCGTGAGAAATAGGCTTTTTGTTGGCGCTTTTCTCTACAAATTTATCATAGTTTGTACTGTAGAAAGTTACGAAAGGAAATTTATTTAAGGTTGAAGTTTGAGTTGAAAGACGATTGACCTCATTGTCAAGAGCGGTCCCAAAATCGCTTTTTTGCTTATAGTATTCTTTAATTTGATATAATGCTGGCAAGATAAATTCTTTTTTTTGCTGAATATCTTGCATCTGATTCATGGCAAAGTTAGCCTCGTCGAGGTAATCGATGTTGACAATCTTATCTTTCTCCGTTTCAAATCTCATTTTGACGTCCTTATTTTCTGAGATAAAATTGACTGATGCATTAATTTCGGGAAAATATAATTTCATCATTCCCGAATACGTTTTAGCCACATTGATTTGCCAAGAGCTTTCTTTCTTTATTTGTTTGCTGTTCAAGACATCTTTGGAGCCATTTAGCGTATAAAGATAAACTTCAGAAGGAGTAAACGACTGAGGTACCTCCACACTGATTTTAAACTGGGCATCGTAAGCATTGGCGATTAATAGAGTCAATATCAAAGTTATTTTTTTCATGATGTAAATATAAAAAAAACCCACTGATTTTTCAATGGGTTCAATTTTTTAAAGTGTAGCAATTACACTATTTGTTTTTTCTTTATTTTATTTGCATAAAGCACGATAAATAAAATCGCTGCTATTGCTAAAATATAAACGTACATATCAATCGGCGAAGCTGGTCCACCTGGCGTTGTTCCACCTCCCCCCCCGCCTCCGCTTCCGGGTGGGCAAGTAGGACAAGGTGGTTGGGCATTAACTAGCACTCCCATAACCAAGATAAAAGCTGCTAAAAATAATCTAAATATAATTTTCATCGTGTGTGTTTTTTATCTAAGAATTTTGGTAATTACTTTCTCTCCTTTATCTGAAGTGATGTGGACGACATATCCTGCAGCCATTTTCTGCAACATCAACTCATATCTTACTTTTGATGAAACTTTGGAGGCGCTATGTACAAGTTTGCCAGTCATATCAAACACGTGAATGTCTGCAGTTTTCCAAGTTGGATCTATTATGACGAAATAATTATCTAGTTCTGAATTAAAAACTACGATGGTACTTGACTTGTTCAGGGTTGTACTAGAACCTAATGTATTTTGAGGTTTGCCATAATACACGTCGTATTCAATTCCAGTGTTTGATCCAGGCAAAGTTGAAATAGTTCCATTTTGAATAATAGGAGCAACATTAGCATCTGATCCCTTTTTGATGTAAAAACCCTCACCCTGCGAAAGTAAATGAGTATTATCTTCGACTAAAACTGCGTCTTCCCTAAGCTCAAATTTAAACCCAACGATATTAGGATTATAATTAACTAACTTAATATTTTTACCTTTAAAATCATTTTCATTTGCTTCATTAATATAAAGCCAGTAGGAAACATTATTATTATCGTATCCGCCATTTATCGCATCTTCTTCGTAGGTGCCAAATTGCTGTCCGCCAAAAACTCCAACTTGTGTCTTCACATTGGTTGACGCTCCAGAAACTGTATTATCTGAAACAACATAGTATGTTCGTTCAATTTCACTACCAGTAGCATCTAAACCAATAATTCCTAATTGCTTTACTGTAGAAGTACTGCCATTTCTTTTAGCTGTGATGCTATAATTTGTAGACCCAGCTCTAGGATGATATTTAAATCTTCTCAAAGTTGAAAAATCAAAGTCTGGCTTTAGAGTATTATTGGTAAGCTTAATAGCAAAAGCACCTAGAGGACGCACCATTAAATAGTCCAAATCCCCTGTCGGAACGCCAGCGCTAAAAGTTACAGCTCTGTAATTAGAAGAACCTCCACCTGAGTTGGTGGTATGTTGTACACCAGAAACTTCTAACCTCACACCGTAAATATTAGATAGATTGTTACCGTCACCTGTTGCAGCAGTTTCAGCTATAGCAATTTGCGACAAATCCAAATTAGTTAGATAAGGGTTACCGAATTGGTAGTAGTTCTTGCCAAAATCCCCTAACCACGCATTGCCTGCAGTTACGCTGAAATTATCTTGCAGATAGCTGTTGTATTTTTCATTGTAACCATTAATAGCATTACCGCCCGTACCAAACGGAATATTAAAACCGGCGTCTTCTAACTTTACAATTTTCTCGGTTGCAGCTGCATCAGAAACTGGCCTTCCTTTCAACGTTCTTGTGATACTTGCAACATCTAAATCTTTACCTCCTAAAATATAATAGGTGTAAGGTTTAAAATTCTGACCAATTTTTAAATTGATACTGGAAAGATTATCAAAAACTACATTTCTGTTGTTCCATACTAAAATCTCGTTGTGAGAGTACCTTGTAGTGTTAAAGGGAATAGGTTTTGCTAACTCAGTAGTTAAAGTAGTTAAAGTTTTGCCATAGAACGGCAGGCCGATTTGTTGGTAATCGCCATGATTTACTTGGCGAAACTCTTGATCGATAATACCTGAAATATTAGTTTGCGTTATTCCAGTAACATATAGTTGCCCATATGTGTAAACAGGTGCGATTGTAGAGAGCTCGGAATTATGAGAAGCGTATAGAGCCGGATCATTCAACTTATTGATAAAGTTAGCGCCGCCATTTGACTCAAGTTTGTCTGCGTTGCTACCGTCGATTGTCTTGAAAACGTCTGTTGTTCCGTTTCCGCTAACCATTACGTTTCCGTGGTTTTCGACAACAGCGTTTGCTTTCATTTGAAGTCCGCCGCCGTTGTAAACAAGTGCGTTTTTACCGACATATACAATCCCTCCTGCGTCGACATGAAACAAGACGGACTGAGCACTGAGTCCCATAGCAAATACTAAAAACCCTGCCGTAAATAGATTTTTTTTCATTATATGTTGTGTTTGTGTTTTCAAAGTCCTGAGCTACAAAGGTAATAATTTTTTGTATCTACCAATGAAAAATTTTCTCCTAAAGTTAAAAATGGGTGTTTTTACGGTTTATAATCACTTTTTTCTGAGCAGCGATATTAAACATATAATCCTCCAAAACCTTTTCTGTAGTACCGCGTAAACCCCTTGCTCCCAATCCTTTATCCATTGTTTCTTCTACGATACTTTCTAAGCCATCAGCGGTAAACTTCAGTTCTACCCCATCCATCTTAAATAATTCGACGAATTGATTGACGATTGAATTTTTTGGCTCCTTCATTATCCGAATCATTGTTTCTTTAGACAATTTATCTAAATAGGTAATTATCGGAAAACGTCCTAAAAGCTCGGGTATTAAACCAAATTTTCGTAAATCAATAGCATTAAGTTGACTTAAAATATATTCTTCTTCATCAACTTTATTCAATTTCTCGGCACTGAACCCAATCGCTTGTTTATTGAGTCTTCTTTCTATAATCTCTTTTATTCCATCAAAAGCTCCACCTGCAATAAAAAGGATATTCTGAGTATTCACCTGAATGTATTTTTGATCAGGATGCTTTCTGCCTCCTTGGGGCGGTACATTGACAATACTTCCTTCCAGTAATTTAAGTAAACCCTGTTGCACCCCTTCGCCAGAAACATCTCTCGTAATACTAGGATTGTCAGACTTCCGCGCAATCTTGTCAATTTCATCGATGAATACAATTCCTCTTTCGGCTTTTTCTACATTGTAATCTGCTACCATTAAAAGCCGAGATAAAATACTTTCTACATCTTCTCCAACATAACCAGCTTCTGTAAGAATAGTTGCATCAACTATACAGAACGGAACATCTAATTCCCTCGCAATCGATTTAGCCAAAAGTGTTTTCCCCGTTCCAGTTTCGCCAATCATAATGACATTCGATTTTTCAATCTCTACGTCGCGATTTTCATCTTTTGCATGGAGTATTCTTTTGTAATGATTATAAACGGCTACAGCCAACTGCTTTTTTGCCTGATCTTGTCCGATGACATATTGATCCAGGAATTCTTTTATTTCTTTGGGTTTTTTTAACTCCTCCACTGATTCTGTAGATGATGAAGCGGTACTAGAACTTGTTTCTTTAATAATTCCGTGCGCTTGCTCTATGCACTCTTCACAAATGAAACCATTGTTCCCAGAAATTAGCATTTGAACTTCGTTTCGTTTTTTTCCGCAAAAAGAACATTCGTTTGAATTCATATAATAGGTATAAGTAAGAATTAGTTTTAAAAATTTTGTCAAAGTGAGATACTTTGACAAAAGTGGTGTTTAAGAATTAATGATGTGCTTTTGTATTTCTCGATACTCCTCGGCAGAAAACTTTAACCGTTCATTTTTGAAATTCATATCTTCCATTTTATGGATTGGAATTAAATGAATATGCGCGTGGGGAACTTCTAAACCAATCACGGCAACTGCGATCCGCAGATCGGGAAATGCCTTTTTCATCTTCTGTGCAACTTTCTGCGCAAAACCCCACAGATCTTTGAAATCTTCATTTTCCAAATCAAAAATAAGATCTACTTCCTGCTTAGGAATGATCAAACAATGACCTTTAACCAAGGGCATCATATCTAAAAAGGCCAAATGATGATCGTCTTCTGCGATTTTATAAGAAGGTATTTCTCCTTGTACAATTTTCGTGAAAATGGAAGCCATGATTCGTTTATTTTAATTAAAAACCCGCGCTACAGCGTGGGTGCAAATTTACGAAATGAAAAGAAAAAAGCTGTTAAGATATTGGTAAAATTTAAATTTCACCACTTCAAACCCTTTTTTTCGGACCTTACAATAATTATTATTCCAAATAGATTTCCAGTATTTCAAAAGAAAGTTGGTTACCGTTCGGCAAAACAATTTCGGCCGTATTACCGACTACTTTTCCTAATAGGCCTTTAGCAATAGGGGTATTCACCGAAATTTTTCCGGCTTTCAAATCACTTTCGTTATCTGGAACCAAAGTAAATTTTTGCTCTCCTTTGGTTGCATTATTTTTAAGACGGACAGTCGTCAATATCGAAACCTTCGATGTATCTAATTGCGTTTCGTCAATTACTTTACCATCGACAATAAGATTCTTGAGTTTAGAAATTTTCATCTCCAGCATTCCTTGTGCTTCTTTTGCCGCGTCGTATTCTGCATTTTCAGAAAGATCTCCTTTATCTCTTGCCTCCGCAATCTGAACGGTAATTTTTGGTCTTTCAATGGTTTCCAGTAGCTCCAGTTCAGCTTTCATTTTATCCAATCCTGCCTTGGTGACATAACTTGCCATAATTTCTAATATTTAACGTTAGTATAAAAAAATAATCCGACATTTGTCGGACAATGTTTTTTGTGTTGATTTGTTTCACAAAGATATAAATTAATTTTAAATGAAAACATATATTTCAAAGGTCTTTTTCTCCATAATTCTCATTTTTAGCATTTTAAATATTAATTCTTGCAGCAGTCGAGAGGAGACAGTATCTTGTTTCCCAACGACGCCTATTAACGTGGTTCTCAACCTCAACCTTCCTGCTTATTTTGCTTTACAAAATGTTGGCGGCTGGATTTATGTGAACGAGCAACAAGCTGGCACACGCGGTTTAATTGTGATCAGAACAACGAATGGATTTAAAGCATTTGATCGCAACGCACCTCATCTTTGCCCGGACACGAATACAACTTTAAGTGTGGAAAATGATATTAAAATAGTTTGTCCCAAAGATGGCGCCGAATGGATTACCATTACAGGTGAACCAACGAAAATTGCACAAGTCCCTCCAAAGACTTATCCTTTTAGTTACGATACTAACAGCAAGATTCTGTCAATCTATTATTAATCCTCATTTCGTATCTATTTTTTAAAAAATGAAAACAGTTATCCAAAGAGTATCTGAAGCAAAGGTGAAAGTTGATGGCAAAATCGCAGGTGAAATTGCCCACGGTTTACTTTTATTGATAGGAATTGACGAAGAAGATGAGCAAGCTGATGCAGATTGGCTCGTTCAGAAAATACTGAATCTAAGAATTTTCGGCGATCAAGAAGGCAAGCTAAATTTGTCTGTGTTGGATACTTCGGGAGAAATTCTTTGTATCAGTCAATTCACTTTAATCGCTGACTATAGAAAGGGGAACCGCCCGTCTTTCATTAAAGCTGCGAAACCAGAAAAAGCCATTCCGTTATTTGAATATTTCAAAACTGAACTTTCAAAATCTAATTTAAAAATCGAGAGCGGTATTTTTGGTGCCGATATGAAAGTTTCTTTGGTTAACGATGGACCTGTTACCATTGTGATGGATTCTAAAACTAAACTTTAAATTAATTTTTCTTAACAACAAAACAACTCTTATTTTTAATTAAATTTGAGCAAAATAGTATTATTAAAAATGAAAAAAGCTTTCCTTATTACTTCCGCTTTTACTCTTTTATCCTGTTCAAAAAAAGAGCTTAAAAATGTAAATGACGTTTCTCCTGAAAACAAAAAAATCGAATCAATTAATGTCGAACGGCAGAAATTGAACGATAGCATCGCGATCAGAAATCAACAAAATGTTTTGACAGATTTAAGTGGCAAACATCAACTCAAATTTAGTTCCGATGAAACTACTGGATTTACTGGAACTCTCACTTTTAAAAATTTTGGAAGAGATTTATATAATGTTGCGGGAAATGCCAAATCAGGTACTAACATTTTAGAAATAAAAGGAACGGTAAAAAGAGTTACCGAAAAGCATCTTAATTTTGAGGGTGAAATCACTCAAAAGATAAACGGAACAATTTATAAAAGAACTAAGCCAACCACCTTTTTCAATGAAGGAAAAGGAAATTTCTGGAGACTTCAGAATAAGGTGAATGGTTCAGGATTTGTTGACTATATCGATCTCTACTATTAAAAATCACCTATCATGTTAAATTACGAAATAGCCGGCAGTGGAGAAGAACAACTTGTTTTACTTCATGGGTTTATGGAAAACCGAACAATTTGGAAGGAAATGGAACCTCATTTGTCAAAGAACTTCACACTTATCAAAATTGATTTGCCCGGACATGGTTTATCAAAAATTTATGATGAAATCCACACGATGGATCTGATGGCAACTGAGGTGAAAAAAGTAACTGATTCTTTAAATATTAAGAAATTTCATCTGCTCGGTCATTCGATGGGCGGTTATGCCACTTTGGCTTTTGCTGAAAAGTTTCCAGAAGTATTGAAAAGCATTACTTTATTTTTCTCCTCCTATTTTGCTGATGATGATGAAAAAAAAGAACAGCGACAAAAAAGTTTACGCATTATTAAAGAAGCTTTTCCGACTTACGTCAATGCTGGAATTCCTAATTTATTTAATCCAAATGAGAAAAATTTTTTGGAAGGTAAAATCGAACACGCAAAAGAAATTGCCCTTTCTACTAAAAATGAGGGCGTTATAGCTGCAGTGAAGGGAATGATTGAAAGAACTGATAAAACTTCAGTTCTGAAAAATTTCGAAGGAAAAATTCTAGTAATTGCGGGTAAGCACGACAATGCTGTAAAAAGTGAAACAGTGCTTAATCATGTACCCGATCAAACCAATATCAAATCTTATTTATTAGACTGCGGACATAATGGACATTGGGAAAAGGCCAGTATTTGTGCGGAAATAATCAATACAGAATTATTGCATCAGTTGCCGAAAAATTATATTCTTTAAGACGAATATTCTTAAAAGGAATAGTAGATGTAAAAGATTTCAATTATTTGAAATAAAAAAAGGTTGTCTTTCGACAACCTTTCCTATTATATGATACAGTGATTAATCTTTAATTACTTTGAAAGATTTTTCAGCATCAGAAGTTTTAACCTTAACGATGTACACTCCTTTTGGAAGAGCTGACACATTCACAGTTGAAACATTTTCTTTAACTGATTTCACCAATTTACCATCTACAGAATAGAAAGTAACTTCCGATACTTTTTTATCTGCTGCTGCAATATTCAAGACCTCTTTTACTGGGTTTGGATAAACAGACATTTGAGATTTGGCATTATTTGCTGTCCCTAAAGGAGCTGCGGTAACATTTACTGTATAGTCTTCAGCTTGGCCATATCCTGCAGTTGATCCTGTAGCAAGGGTACCAGCAGAGAAACAAGGATTAGGATAAGCAGTTGTACCGAAGTTTTTCTTAATTCTCATTCGGGTATTTCCTAACATTGCTCCAGCTGGAACTGCAATAGATCCGGTCGCAAATTTCGCATCAGTTCCTGTAGAGGTATTAATTGTTATTCCTGTACCTGTTGCAAAATAAGTTTCGCCAGCATCTAAGAAATCGCCATCCTGATTCCAGTCTATGAAAACAATGAATCTATTCGTATAGGTTCCACCAGTATTTCCTTTTAAATTAATAGTATAAGGTTTACCTTGTTCTACCGTCGCAATTTTATCTGTAAACACTTCGTGTGCAGAAGAAGTTGTTGCAGCAGGTGAAGTATTGAGCATTCCTCCAAAATCCACTGAAGTGATAGGCTCTACACCACTTGTATAAGTTAAAGGTCCACAGTAAGGAGCAAAAGGATCTGCTTTAGTTGTGAAAGAATAAACTGTACATCCTGTGGCAGTACCAGCATCATTTCTAGGCACAACTTTCCAATAATAAGTAGTTGACGGAAGTAATCCTGTTGCATTATATGTTAACGCATTTGCATTTCCTAGAAGAGTAGTTGGATTTGCATTTTGATCCAAGTAAACATCATAAGAATCTACCGCACTACCGGCTACAGGTGCAGCCCAAGTTAACGTTGCAACAGGAGCAGAAACTCCTACTGCTGCATTCGCAGGTGAACTTAAAGTCGGACAATCAGGAGCAACGGTAGGAATCACAGTACTAATAATTTTAAAATCATCAACTGCAAAACCAAACTGGTCTTCAGATGTACATTGGATCGCAACATGAATTTGTTGTCCCGCATAAGCATTTAAATTATAAGTGTACTCATGCCAACCAGCGTCAGAAGGGGTAATTGTCACCCCTGAAATTGCGGTAAAATCTCCCACTGCAGTTCCCGTCGTAGACACTAACACTTTAAATTTTTCAGCACCATAAGTCGCGTCGCAGCCTTTTCCCCAAAAACTTAATTTTGCGCCTCCGCCTGCTGGTATCAGCACTTGCGGTGAAACTAACCAGTCATTATTCCAAGGAGCAGAGTCTGCCGCAAAACAAACCATCGCTTTCAATCCTGTTTTTGCGGTCCAGTTTGAGGCTGCTGTAGGATCAAGCGGTGGTGTTGTAGTTGTAGAATTAAAAACTTGAAAAGATTTTGCTACTTGTGTATTAGGAAATGTAACCCCATTAAAGCCGTAAGTAGTTTTTAGGTCAACATCGATGAGTGTCCAGTTACCAACATTAGCAATGTCGAAATCTGTATACGTTTCAAAACTGTCTTCGAATAGAACAGTTTGGGCTTTCATTGCATCGCCGGCAAATAAAGCTGCCGTTGCAAATAAAGAAAATAGAATTTTTTTCATAAAAATTTTTTTTGGTTAAACTTGTTCCAAATATAAATATTTATAATTTAATACGCAAAGAAATCGCATATCAATCGAAAATTATCTATTATAAGTTAAATAATGATGAATATTTACTAATCTCGCCAAAAAATAAACATTCTTTTAAACGCTCACAATAATTGCCATAAGCATTCCTACGCGTAAAAATAAGAACTAAAATATTGACAAACGTTCTTTTTTTTAACAAGAGATAATTCTTTTTTGAAAGAGATTGAGTTGGTACTTGAATTTGAAAGCTCTGTTTTAACCTAAAACTGCTGTGAGAATTAACAAAACAGGAACGCCTCTTGCCTAAAGAGGAAGAGGGAATGCCTATTAACAAATATTTTGAAATTGTGCAATCGTTAGCCCGCATGTTCATGACTGCAACCTAATGCCAGAATAGCTTTTCTGATAATCTTGGAAAAAGATTTAAAAATGCGGTGCTTCAAAGATTATAAATATTCGTACCACTCACATTTTGTGAAAAATTAAAAATCTTCCTGTTCAATTTTTTCTTTAAAATCTACAATAGTTTCTTCCATGGATTTCATATACTTTCCTCCAGCTGCGTTAATGTGGCCACCACCGTTAAAATAATTTCTGGAAAACTGATTGACATCAACCTCATCTTTAGAGCGGAAAGAAATTTTGATAAAATCATCATATAAATCCTCCATGAAAAAAGCTGCAACCTGAGTTCCCATGATGCTCAATCCGTAATTAACAAAACCTTCGGTATCTCCTTTCTGAAAACCAAATTCTTTTAATTCGTCACGTTTAAGCCAGAGAATCGCTACTTTACCTTCTTTCACCACTTCTATTCTGCCTAAAATTAAAGCCAAAAGTTGTAATCTTGAAACCGTGTTGGTGTCCCAAGTATTTGAAGTAATCGTGGCAGGATCTGCCCCTTTTTCAATTAAATTAGCAACAATCCTGTGAGTAGTTGCGCTGGTGGAACGAAATCGGAAACCGCCAGTATCAGTCATAATACCAGTATACAAACATTCAGCAATTTCCTGATTTACCAAATTCTCTTCATTCAATTCTTGAATGAAATGATAAATCATCTGCGAAGTTGCTGGAATAGTCACATCAGAATAAATATAATCGAAATCATCAGGTTGTTGATGGTGGTCAATTAATATTTTCGTCGCCCGCGCTTTTTCAATCCATGGTCCTACTAAATTCCCACTCCGGTGGGAGGCGTTAAAATCTAATACAAAAATAACATCTGCATTATAGATTGCTTCTCCGGCTTGCTTTCTTTTATAATCCGCAATAATAATTTGTTTAGCTCCAGGCATCCATTTTAAAAATTTAGGAAAATCATTAGGAACAATGATGTTGGCTTCTAACCCCTTTTGCTTTAAGAAATGCTTCAATCCGAGACTAGAGCCAATCGCATCTCCATCTGGATTATAATGCGTGATGATTACAATATTATGGTTGGGAGTTAACAGTTTTTGAATCTCTGAAAGTTCGGATGAGGTAAACATTAATTAGGATTTTTTAGAAGAGCAAAGATAGGTTTTGTTTTTATTTTAGGGCGATTCAGTGAGACAAAAAAGATTTTAACAGTGAAAACACCTATTAAAATAGGGTGATTAAACCAATCAAAAAGGGTGTTTTAACAGTACTGAAACTTAATTAATCTGTCGACTTTTGCTCTACGAGTTTAGTCGGACTATAAATAAAAAGTTATTCAGCTTTTAGCAGATTAATCATCGATTTAGCAAGTTTTTATTTTACTGAATTTGAACATATATCTTAATAATTAACCTTTAAAACTTTTAACCATGAAAAAAATTACTCTATTGTTGCTTACTGTTTGCAACTTGCTTTTAATAGCGCAAACAAATCGGTCTACCGATGTTACCCCGCCGAAAGTGGAGACAAAACCAATCGTCTATAAATACCCCTCGAAGGCATTTTTAACGGTGCAAGATTATCAAAATGAATTTAACGCGCAAAATCTAATTAATCCGAGAATTTATGGTCAAAATCCATTATTGACGGACAATATCACTTCACAGCAATTTGAAGCTGCTAATAATCAGTATATTGCTAATGCTGCAGATGATTTTAAAGTTCCTGCTAATAAAGTTTGGAATATAACTTCAGTGAATGCTAATGGTTATTTGCAATCAGGCACTTATCCTACCGCTTATAATGTAACATTTTACAGTAATAGTGGAACTAATTTGCCTTCGAGCATCATAAGAACAGAAGCTGTGACTCTTGCTTCGGGTTCTGCAAGTCCCTCATTAAAATTAGCAACTCCAATGTCTCTAACTGAAGGAACTTATTGGGTTTCTGTACAAGCAATTATGGACTTGAGCGGTGGTCAATGGTTCTGGAGCACTTACAATGATAGCAGCACCTTAAATCAGCCGTACGCTTGGAAAAACCCAGGAGCTGGTTTTGGATCAACTTGTACTACCAATTGGAACACTGGATCTATCTGTATTGCAGGTCAGTTAAAAGATTTACAATTCAGTTTAGATGGAACAGAATCAAGTTCTTGCAAAGTATTTACAGGAAGAATTTTACCCACCGACCCTACTCACTCTCCAAGAATCACAAGAGACGGAATTCATTCTGCGTGCGGCACAGCTAAGGTCTATCCGGGCGATTTCGGTAGTGGAGCTTTCCATTACAAAAGTTACTCATTACAAAACACTTCTGCTACTCCAGATTGCGTAACATTAAGCTTAAAAAACACAGATCCAGATGGACTTAAACAAGTTCATTTAATGGCTTATACCGGAAGTTTCAATCCTGCAAATATCTCTCAAAACTATTTAGGAGATATCGGAAATAGTTCTCTAAGTGGAGCAGTGGAAACAATGAACGTAACTATACCTGGAAACACTACTATCATACTTATAGCAAGTGAAGTAACTGGAAATACAGCATTCACTGCAGATTTTACCATTACGGTACTTTCAGCAAATTGTGCTACACTTCTTAAAACAGTAGATAACCCTAAAGGTGGTGCAGTAAATGTCTATCCAAATCCTACGACTGGTGTTTTATTTGTAAACGGAATGCAGCCAAAACAGGCGAATGTGTTTGATGTAAGCGGAAAATTAATCCCGACAAAAGTAGATGGAAATACCATCGATACTCAAAAACTGCCAAAAGGAAATTACATCCTGAAAATGGAAGACAAAGAAGGAAAAAGTGCCACCACTAAATTTAGTAAAAAATAAATACACAATTAAAAAAATGGAGAAGAGATTTACTTTTAGGAGTAGATCTCTTTTTCTTAAGAAATATTTAAAATAATGTTTGCAATAAATAAAAAGTTTCCTATATTTGCAATCTGAAAAATAAGATAAAGTTTTTACTAAAAAATATTAGCAATGCCAAAAAGAACGTTCCAGCCATCAGTAAGAAAAAAGAGAAACAAACACGGTTTCCGTTTAAGAATGTCAACACCTAACGGCAGAAGAATATTGGCTGCTAGAAGAGCAAAAGGCAGAAGAAGTTTAACTGTAAGTACACAGAGAGCTAAGAGATAATCTTTAGAACTATCACAACATAATTATGCTTGAAAAGTAATTTTTCAAGCATTTTTTGTTGTTAATTATTGCTAAAGTGTACGCTCAGAAGAAAGATTTTTTCTATTTTTGGGCTGCTATTCTAGCATACTTAATTCATCAATAACAATTAAACAAGATATGCCACATACTTATCAGGAAGGCCAAGATGTAATCCAGCTGAAAAATGCAAAAATTGCGCAGAAGAATTTCACAGTACTGAATGACGTGAACCTCAATATTAAAAAAGGAAGATTCTGTTACCTTATCGGGAAAACTGGGTCGGGAAAAAGTTCTTTATTAAAGACGCTTTATGGTCACATTCCATTAAGTTCAGGACAGGGGCAAATTGCAGGGTTTGACTTAGCGAAATTGAGACCTTCAGATATTCCAAATTTAAGAAGAAAGTTAGGGATTGTTTTTCAAGACTTTCAATTATTACCAGATAGAACCGTCGAAAAGAATTTAAAATTCGTTCTCGAAGCGACTGGATGGAATGATAAAACTAAAATGGATGACCGGATTAATGAGGTTTTGGCAAGTGTCGGAATGAAATCTAAGAAACACAAAATGCCGCATGAACTTTCTGGAGGTGAGCAACAGCGTATCGCCATCGCGAGAGCGCTTCTTAACCATCCAGAATTGATCTTAGCTGATGAACCAACAGGTAATCTAGATCCAGAAACTTCGAACGAAATTATGACCTTATTGAAGCAGGTTGCTTTTGAAAATAACTCTGCCGTTGTAATGGCAACTCATGATTATCACATGATTCAAAATTTCCCTGGAGAAGCGATCAGATGTGAGGATGGGAAAGTTTCAGTTTTAGATACGGCTGAGCTTTTTGAATAGATTTCAATTCACTTTAAAACATAAAAAATCCTGTAATTTCTTACAGGATTTTTCTATTTAATTTGGATGATAAATTCTTAACCTTTGAATTGACCCATCGCAATAAACTTATCTTGCCTTTGGGTTTCTAATTCTTTATCAGTAAATTTAGAAAACGCTTTGATGTTTTGAAGGATAGAAACCTTCAAATGATCGTAAGCGACTTGCGGTTCGTAGTGAGCGCCACCAAGTGGTTCTTCTACAATTCCATCAATAAATTTTTCTTTTAAAGCATCGTCAGGCGTTAATTTCAAAGCATTGGCTGCATCTTCTTTATGATCCCAGTTTCTCCAAAGAATTGAGGAACAGCTCTCCGGTGCGATTACTGTGTACCAAGTGTTTTCAAGCATGTATACTTTATTTCCAACGCCAATTCCTAAGGCTCCACCACTTGCTCCTTCCCCAATAATGTAAACAAAAATCGGAGTTTTCAGCATGGTCATCTCAAAAATATTACGGGCGATGGCTTCACCTTGTCCGCGCTCTTCTGCTTCTAAACCAGGATAAGCTCCAGGAGTATCAATTAAAGAAATGACAGGAATTTTAAATTTCTCTGCAAGTTTCATCAATCTTAAAGCTTTTCGATATCCTTCTGGATTACTCATTCCAAATCTGCGGAATTGTCTTTCCTTAGTCGTTCTACCTTTCTGAGTTCCGATGATCATTACCCTTTGTCCGTCGATGGTCGCTAAACCGCCAATCATAGCGGGATCATCAGCAAAATTTCGGTCGCCGTGTAATTCTAAGAAACTGTCTTTGTCCGTAATCCCTTTAATAAAATCTAAAGTATAAGGCCGATCCGGATGACGAGAAAGTTGCACACGTTGCCATGGCGTAAGATTATGATAGATTTCTTTTTTCTTTTCAATAATTTTATCTTCGATTTGCGAGCAAGCGAGTTTAACATCTACACCACTTTCTTCGCCCACCAATGAACAGGTTTGATACTGGTCCATCAGCTCTTTAATCGGAAGTTCAAAACTTAAGTATTCCATTTCTATTATTAAAATTATCTTTCAAATTTAGTGAAAATTAAAGAAAGTTATTGAATATTATTCACTGCATTTTTGATCCTCGCGATAGTCTCTTCTTTTCCAAGGATTTGCATAATATCGGGTACATCTGGACCTTTTAATTCTCCAACTAAAGCTAAACGAAGTGGCATCATTACTTTTCCCATTCCTAATCCTTTGCTTTCTGCAAAGTCATGGATGTCTTGTTTCAAAATTTCTGGTTCGAAAACGGAGTCTTGTAACTTGAGAGTAAATTCATTCATAACTTGCGCGGCTGCTTCATTCCAGGATTTCTTCACCGCTTTCTCATCATATTCAGTTGGTGACGTAAAGAAAAATTTGCCATCGTTATAAATGTCTTTTACAAAAACAGCTCTTTCCTTCATTAATGAAATGATTTTCAATAATTTTTCGTCGCTGCAGTTGATTAGGTCAATTCCGTCTGCATTCTTTAATAAATCCCGAACTTCTTCATCAGATTTTGCTCTTAGATATTCGCTGTTAAACCATTCTGCCTTTTCTTTATTAAATCTCGCGCCAGCTTTGTGAACTTTATTTAAATCAAATTCAGCGGCCATTTCTTCCAAAGTCAAAATCTCCCGATCATTAGCTGGACTCCAACCTAAAAGCGCTACCATATTAATAAAAGCTTCAGGAAGATACCCTTCTTCTCGAAAACCTTTAGAAATATTTCCAGTTTCAACATCAGTAAAATTTAAAGGAAATACGGGGAAACCGAATTTATCACCGTCTCTTTTACTTAATTTTCCTTTTCCTTCTGGTTTTAGAATTAATGATAAGTGGGCAAATTTTGGCCTTTCCCAACCCATTGCTTCGTATAATAAATAATGCAGTCCCAATGATGGCAACCATTCTTCACCACGAATGACGTGAGAGATTTCCATTTCATGATCATCAACGATATTGGCAAAATGATAAGTTGGCATTCCGTCATTTTTCACCAAAACCTTATCATCTAAAGTGTTTGTATTTACAGAAGATTTACCACGAATAATATCTTCCAAATTTAAAACCCGGTCAACCGGCATTTTGAAACGCACAACGAAAGGAACTTTTTCATCAACAAGTTTCTGAACTTCTTCTTTTGAAAGCGTTAAAGAGTTTTTTAGTCTGTTTCTACTAATATGATCATAAGCGAAGACTTCGCCGTTTTGTTCAAATTCTTTTCGTACCTCATCTAACTCTTCCGTAGTATCGAAGGCGATATAAGCGTAATCAGTCTTCAGCAATTCTATTAAATGCATATCGTAAATATCTCGACGTTCTGATTGTCTGTAGGGCGCAAATTTACCACCATGTTTAGGACTTTCATCTGGAATAATTCCGCACCACTCCAAGGCTTCCATAATATAGTCTTCAGCACCTTCCACAAATCTTGCAGTATCGGTATCTTCAATTCTCAGTATAAATTCTCCGCCTTGATTTTTGGCAAAAAGATAATCATATAAGGCAGTTCTAACTCCTCCTAAATGTAAAGGCCCGGTAGGACTTGGTGCAAAACGCACTCTTACTTTGCTCATTTTCCTTTATTTTAAGTTACAAATTTAAAGAAAAATTCAGCGTTGGGTAATATTTCTTATTTTTGTAGCTTAAATTTTGTTCTATATGCTAGAAATTGGTGACAGACCGTGGGGGAAATATTATGTTTTGGAAGATGAACCTCATTATAAATTGAAAAGAATCGAGGTCAATCCTGGCCAGCGACTGTCTTATCAGTTTCATCATCACCGCCAGGAATACTGGACAATCGTAGAAGGAGAAGCAGTCGTAACTTTAGATGGAGAAGAAATCTTCATCAAATATGGCGAAAGCATTCACATTCCTTTAGGTGCAAAACATCGAATTGAAAACCGTTCGGCGGAATTAGTCGTTTTTGTAGAAGTACAAACTGGAACTTATTTTGGGGAAGATGATATTGTGAGGTTGCAGGATGATTATGAGCGATAATAATATATAATATTTTTAAAATGCTTTTTAAAAAACTATATAGACAATTTAAAAAAGATCGAAAATTTAAAAAGACTTTAAGGAGATTTGATACTACTCTATTTCCTATCGAATTTTTTGAAGATAATAAAATCAGTTTTCCATCTGAAGAAAACCCTTTGGTTTCCATCATAATTCCCATTCATAATCAACTAAAATACACTCTTAATTGTCTTTATTCTATCATGAAAGTAGAAGATGGGATTGCCAAAGAAATTATCATCATTGACTATAAAAGCACTGATCAATCTCTAACTTTTCTAAA
Source organism: Kaistella antarctica (assembly GCF_900109615.1). Classification (GTDB taxonomy): domain Bacteria; phylum Bacteroidota; class Bacteroidia; order Flavobacteriales; family Weeksellaceae; genus Kaistella; species Kaistella antarctica. The sequence goes on along the minus strand of NZ_FOIX01000001.1, from coordinate 888,162 downwards.
AAATATCAACGGAATTACGATTATTGAAAACAAAGAAAATATCGGCTTTCTAAGAAGTGTTAATAAGGGAATTGAGAAAGCTAATTCTGAATTTATTTATTTACTAAATAATGACACTAAAGTTCTTCCCCAATATTTATCTAGTCTTCTTGAAGTTTTTAGAAATAATAAAGATGCAGGCGCCGTAGGTTCAAAACTAATATTTGCGGGTGGAACTCTACAAGAAGCAGGCTGTTTATTATTTAATAATGAAGTGGCCGTTAACAGAGGAGCTGCCCAATCGGTTGATGACCCAAAATTTAATTACTTAAAAAAAGTAGATTATTGTTCTGGTTGTAGTTTGCTTTTTAAAAGAGTTGATAGAGAACAAAACCTCAATCTGTTAGCCGAGATTTACTCGCCCGCGTATTATGAGGAAACCGATTTATGCATGAGATTAATTCATGACCAAGGTCTAACTGTATATTATCAACCTCAGTCAGAAATTATTCATTTTGAAAACATTAGTTATCAAAATAAAACTCAAAATAAAACCAAATTAATTCAGAAAAACCATAGAATATTTTGGGATCAATGGAAATCTAAGATATTAAATAACCAAGCGATTAGTTCTTCAGATAAAAAAGTCCTCAATGATCATGTGGGCTATGAAAAAATAATGCTTTTGGTTGAGGAATACGTGCCGAAATACGATCAAGATTCTGGTTCTAATCGATTTACAGAAATTGTAAAAATTTTAGTCAACAATAAATGCAAAGTTTATTTACTCGTAAAAAATATTCATGTAGATGATGATTACACCTACATTTCGCTGTTTGAAAGTATGGGTGTAGAGGTTATCAGAGAATATCTATCCACAAAAGGCGAAATTACAAGAGTAGAAAAACAGATCGATTCTATATACCAAACCATCGATTATATTTGGGTTTTCCGTCCAGAAGGATATGAATATTATAGTAACTTTTTACGCAAAGCAGATTGTAAAGCCAAGATCATTTACGATATGGTCGATCTACATTTCCTAAGATTTACGAGGGAAACTGATTTTATTGAAAAATCAAAAGATCAACTTAAAAGAGAAAACGAAGTAAAAGAATTAGAACAGAAAGCCTTAAAAGAAGCAGATTTTGTTGTTGCTATTAGCGATAAAGAAAAAGTCATCATCATCGATTTAGGAATTGACAAGGAAAAAGTTTTCATAGTTAGTAATATTCACAGCGTGAAAGAAAACATAACCCAACCCAACTTTAAAGACCGAAATGATTTAATTTTTATCGGTGGGTTTCATCACCAGCCTAATGTTGATGCAGTTTTATATTTAAATAAAGAAATCATGCCACTGGTTTGGGAAAAGAATGAAAATATAAAAGTGAAAATCATTGGCGGTAGTTTACCTGACGAAATAAAAGCTCTTCACACGGAACGATTTCAAATTCTTGGCTATCAAAAGGACATCGATCATTATTTTCTTTCGGCGAAAGCGTTTGTTGCGCCTTTACGTTATGGTGCTGGCGTGAAAGGAAAAATCGGGCAGGCTTTAGAATATAAATTACCTGTAATTTCTACCAATATTGGGGTTGAAGGCATGATGCTGAAGCCTGATATTAATGTATTAGTTGCAGAAACCGACGATGCTCAAAGTTTTGCAAATCATATTTTACAAATATATAAAGATGAGCAATTATGGAAAAAACTGCATAATAATAGTGAAGAAGGGTTAGATTATTTTTCTGTGAAAAAACAAGAGGAAAATATAATAGAACTCTTACAATTTTAAAAAAAAATTACTTATTGTATTATTCTTTTTATCCAACTTCCAAACGAGTACTTCTCGACAATCTCTAGCGGAATTTCGTAGTAAGGAATTTTCAGAAAGTTTTCTATTTCCCCATAATTATCGTCAATAACGAAGATATTATCTGGATGATAAAAATCGTAAGTTTTCACCATTTTATTATCTGTTATCACTTTTTTCTTGTAATACATTGCTTCAAAAAATCTGATTGAAAGTCCATTGTGTACGGGATCTACAAAATCTAACAACACATCTGCCTCTTCTACATTTTGCAGATTTTCTAAAAATGTAATGCGGTTTTTAATGTACTTAATTTTCGGGTTTTTGATTTCAGCTTGATGACAATATTGGATTAAGACGGAAAGTTCTACATCTTTGTTAGACATTTCCGCAATAAACCGGTCAATTTTCTCTTCCCTATTTCCCCAATATAAACCGACAAAATAAAGCCTAGGTTTTTGGTGATTAAATACCTTATAAGTCGGCGGAAGACAGTCAAAATAAAAATTAGTGATCAATTTAATATTGTTTTCTTGATCCTCCGCATCAAAGCAGAAAAACGAATCAAAGAGTGGAATATATTTTCTGACTTGAGGGAATTTTTCGAGCCCGTCCCATTGATAAGCGATAAGTTTTTTCGTCTTTTTTTTCAGTTCTTTGATTACAGAAATAGGAAATAAATCTGGCCGGATAACCAACACATAATCTAAATCTTTCTCGATGGCTGCAATCCTCCTAAAGTATTCTTTCAGTTTATGCTTTGCAATAAGTTCTTTTTTATAATCTTTATTTTTAAAAAAGGTTTTCTTAAAAAAATTGATTACTCGTTCATTATTTTGATACTTAAATCTTGAAGGAGTATCGGTAATAACACTCGCCGAAAACCCTTCCTTTTCTAAGTTTCTTAAAAAGAGTTGAGGGAAATCCGAATAATCTGGCGAAAGCAAAAGAAAGGTTTTACGAGTTACCATTTGATTGTAAGAAAAAAGAGATTCTAAAAGTGTTGACAATTTTTCTAAGGCTATTCACTGGGTTACGAAAGAAATATTGTTCAATAGTTCTAAAATTTTGTAAAGATAATTTATTTATCGTTTTGTAATAAATTGCATTATTCTTAGACAGAATATTTTCATTTCCTAACGGTCTGTGACAATTTTTTAATGCCGCTTCTAATCTTGAAATTAGTTCATCACTAAGCTTCGACCGTTCTCTAATAGCAAAATCAAGAAATATTTTTTTTATATAAACCGCATACCAGCTTGCAATTAAAGTAAAGCGGTCGTGTTGAGAATATTTTTCAATGATCTCCTCCATAATTTGAATATAGGATTCTAAATTTCTGTCACCGACATTTTTTGTAATAGAATCTTGATTATCAATTCTATAAAAATAAGTTTCGCTATTTATAAATTTTACATTTTCAGCCAACAACATGGTTTCAAAAAACCACAACTCATCTTCATGCACAATCCCAGATTTGAAGCGAAGGTCATTTTTATCAATAAAATCTTTTCGATACAGTCTATTTTGCGCTACGGGCGTAAGACCAGTTTCCATCGTTCTAATCAAAACTTCAAAATGATTGTTTGGAAAGGTCACTGTGCCTTCTTTTGGATAAAGTAATTGCGATTCCTTAACTATAGTGCCATTAGAAAAAGCCGAAGCTGTTGTAATTCCTGTAATGATATCATTGTTTTCGAAACACGAAACCAAATTGCTGATTGCATCGTTGCTCAAAATATCATCGGAATCTAAAAAAAATAAAAATTCTCCGTTCGCATTATCGATTCCTTTATTTCTAGTAGCTGACAGACCTAAATTTTCTTGGGTGAAAACACTAATTCGGATTTCTTTAGATTCAAAACTCTTTATTATTTCTAAAGTATTATCCTTACTGCCATCATTGATTAAAATGCATTCCCAGTTTTCATAATCTTGTACTAACACAGAATTGATGCACGCTTCAATATATTTTTCGACATTATAACAAGGGACAACAATAGAAACAAGCGGGCTTTTTATCATTTCTTAGAAATTAATTTTGCATATAGCTTCGGATAATAATAGTATAATCTTAGATAAAAATAATATTCGACACCTATATCTTTAACGGGATATTTGAGAAACGATTTGAATGACTGTCGAATTTTTTCCTTTTCAGCTTGCAATTCTTCTTTGGACGTATTCCGGATAATTCGCTTGAGAACCATCAGAAGTTTTCTAATAATATTTTTTGTGATACTTCCTTGATTGTGCAACGGTGTTGTATTTTGCCAAAAGTTGAAAACCTCCATTATCGCCAGATAGAAATAATACGCAGTTTGCGGTGAAAGGTTGTGCGAAAGACTGTCTTCATGTTGAATATAGTGATAAAGCTTTTCATCGGATTTAACAACCTTTACCGCTTTGTCGAAAATTTTGAAAAGGGTTGAATAATCTTCAAAACATTTCAAGTTTTCAGGGAAGCTGACACTTTTTAAAAAAGTCGCTTTGTATAATTTCCCCCACGGATGACTTTGGACAACTTCATCTTCTAATAAAAGTATCAAAGCTCTTTTTCCATCAAATATCTTCTCGCTTGAAGTAGGTTTATTGAAAATAACGTTTCCGTTTTCATCTTCGTAAGAAGCTTCTACAATGGAAATATCAGCATTTTCGGTAACAAGAAGATTATGAAGTTCAGAACAATAATTTGGTTCAACCCAGTCATCAGAATCGACAAAACAAATATATTTTCCTGTAGCCGCTTTTACTCCTTTATTCCTTGCTTTTGAAACGCCATAATTTTCTTGTCTAATAATTTTAATGCGTTTATCTTCACTTTCAAACTGTTCATAGATTGTTGAAGTCCGATCTGTAGAGCCATCATCAACAATTATGATCTCTAAATTCAAGAAAGATTGTTGAATGACAGAATCAAGACATTTTTCTAACGTCTGTTCGGCATTATAACAAGGAATAATTAAACTTATTAGTGGAAGACTATTCATGAGAATCACAACTGGCTACTCGTTGAGTTAGGGCAAATTTAGGTATTAAAAGAAAACAGTAGTATATATTTTCAGCATCAAACGAAGACCTTAATAAACAAGCATGCTTGCTACATATTAAAGTTGCAATTTAATAGAAAATATCAAGCCAGACAAATTTTTGATATCCGCTGTTTTATGCTAAATTTGACTAATAAATTACCCATTTAGAATGCTACCAAAGGCTTTTAAATAAATTTAAGTAACATGAACATTGTATACCTCGTATTTGGCAATAATATGGATCATTACCAGCAAGTATATTTTTCAATATATACGGCATTGGCTTATAAAAATGCCGGCGATAGAATTATAGTTGTTGCTGAAAACCCTTTACTGTTTAAATCATTAGAAGAAAATATTGAAATAATACCGATCAACAGAGATTTAATTAAAAAGTGGGAAGGAAAACATGAATTTTTTTGGAGAGTGAAAATTAAAGCACTTCAGCTTATTGCTCAAAAATATCCTTTGGATTCCATTCTATATTTGGATGGTGATACTTTCTTTTATAGAAACATGGATGCCCTACGTAATGGTCTTATAAACGGACAAAATTACATGCATACAGACGAAGGGAAGCTTTCCTCACTTTCCTCAAAAACAGAGCGATTAATGTGGCGTCAGATGAAAGGCAAAGCCTATCACAATACGATAATCGATGAAAATTCGGCGATGTGGAATGCCGGACTTATTGGAATTTCGGATAAACATTTCGAGTGCCTAGAATTAACTTTAGAAATTAATGATGCCATGTGCGCCGATGATGTTACACGACGATTGATAGAACAGTTTGCTTTCTCTTTGGGACTTAACAAATATTCAGCCTTGCAACCTGCGGATCATATCGTGGGTCATTATTGGGGGAATAAGCAACAATGGAATAAAATCATCGATCATTTCTTGAAAGAATGCTTTATGAAAAATTATTCTATTGATCAAATCATCGAACTTGTGCGAGAAATGGATCTTACTCAATATGCGATTAATGTAAAAGAATCTAATACTCAAAAAAAACTAAAAATGTTTATTGATCAATTTTTCAAGAACAAAAAATCTGTTTATATAAATAATTAATTTTCCAGGTTAAATTTTCAACTTACAAAGATCGAATCACTAACTCTTAATAAAAAAATGGTCGAGATTTTTTTCGACCATCTTTAGATGTAGTAATTACTTATTAACTTTCAGGTTTTTGTAGGTTTCATTAACATAAAGGCTTTGGAGGTAGCTTATTTTCAGTCCGTCAATTCCGTCCAAAAAACCTAACTTTATAATGTAGGTTTTCAGAAACTTCAATGCAACTTTGCCCCAATGAGTGATGATGGAGTATTTCTTTCCTTTGTCAGCAAGTTCATTTCCTTTTAATAAACCGTAATAAAGCATTTTACTTTTGAATTGTTCAAAGTTTTCAAAAGAATAGTGAAGTAATTTGTTTTTCAAAATACCAATGGAGCCCTGAACGTCAAGTGTTTCATGTACTTTTTTATCGGCGACATATCTGCATTTACTCTTTCGAAAAAGTCGAAAATTTTTATCGTTTTGAGTTCCAGAAAAATGGATGGGTTTTTCGCCTAAATAAAACTTTCTATAAAAATAGTAAGCGTTTTTTTTATCGGATTTATTTAACTCAGTAATAATCTCCGTCTGCAATTCTGGCGTAATTCTTTCATCGCCATCTAAAAAAAGCACCCAATCATTTTTTGCCTGATCAAGTGCTAAATTTCTCTGTTTCGTGAAGTCTTCGAACTTTTGCTGAACGATTTTGACTTTAGGATTTTGACGTGCGATCTCAACCGTTTGATCAGAACTGAAAGAATCGACTACAATTATTTCATCACAAATTGAAAAATTATCAAGAATTTCCTGAATGTTTTTTTCTTCATTAAAAGTGATAATCAGACCGCTGATTTTTTCTTTCAGTTCCAAAATTTAATCTTTTTTAAATTCCATAATTGTTTTCTCAATTATGGCAACACAATCCATCATTTGCTCTTCGGTAATTACTAAGGGTGGCGCAAGACGAATGATGTTTCCGTGTGTAGGTTTTGCCAGCAGACCATTTTCTTTCAGCTTCACGCAAAGATTCCAGGCAGTTTCACTTTCTGGGGTATCATTAATGATAATGGCATTGAGCAAACCTTTTCCGCGCACTTTTACAACCAGATCTGTCTTTGCAATAATCTTATTCATTTCCAGACGGAACAAATCTCCAAGCTTACGAGCATTCTGAATTAGATGTTCCTCTGAAACAACATCTAAAGCCGCCATTGCCACTTTCGCCGCAATAGGATTACCGCCAAACGTGGAACCATGTTGACCCGGTTTAATGACTTCCATAATATGGTCATCTGCTAAAACGGCCGAAACTGGATACGCTCCGCCTGATAACGCTTTACCTAAAATTAAAATATCTGGTTTTGTATAAGTAGCTTGTCGTTCGCATTGATTTTCGCAGGTGCAATTTCCGCAAACTGCTAACAGACTGCCAGTACGGGCGATTCCAGTTTGAACCTCATCGGCTATAAATAACATATTGTTCGCGTGACAAATTGCTTGTGCTTTAGCCACGAAATCTTCATCTGGTGTATAAACTCCGGCTTCACCTTGAATAGGTTCCACCAAAAAGCCAACTACGTTTTTCTGTTTCGCTACTTCTTCCAAAGCTGCAATATCATTGTAAGGAATACTCACAAATCCACCAGTGTATGGTCCGAAATTATCCCGAGCATTGTCATCATCAGAAAAGGAAATGATGGTTGTTGTTCTTCCGTGGAAATTTCCTCTACACACAACAATGACCGCCTGATTTTCTGCAATGCCATTTTTCTCGTAAGCCCATTTTCGACATAGTTTAATAGCCGTTTCCACTGCTTCAGCACCAGTGTTCATAGGCAATACCTTGTCAAAATCAAAATATTCAGTCACATATTTCTCATAAGGTCCTAAAACATTATTATGAAAAGCACGAGAAGTTAAAGCTAATTTTCCAGCTTGCTCAACTAATGCGGCCAAAATTTTCGGATGAGAATGCCCTTGATTGACGGCTGAATAGGCAGACAGGAAATCGAAATATTTTTTTCCTTCAACATCCCAAACGTACACGCCGTCGCCTTTTTCTAAAACCACCGGAAGTGGATGATAATTGTGAGCGCCGTGGTCATTTTCTAAATCGATGTAATAATGAGAATTCTTTTGTTGGGTAGCTACTGACATATATTTACTTTTTACAAATTTAATGATTATTAATGAAATTTTTGGAAATGCAAAATGCCTCAAGAGGAGGCATTTTTATTTAAATTGTAGTTGATTTAAACATCATATTTTTTATCCATCACAAAATCTTCCATGAATTTCGTGGTGTACTCGCCAGCAAGATAATTTTCATCTTCCATCAATTGTCTGTGGAAAGGAATTGTTGTCTTGACACCTTCAATATAAAATTCTTCCAGTGCACGTTTCATTTTTGCGATGGCTTCTTCACGAGTCTGTGCGGTCGTAATTAGCTTGGCAATCATTGAATCGTAGTTGGATGGAATTGTGTAACCTGAATAAACATGGGTATCAACCCGGATTCCATGTCCGCCTGGAATATTCAATTCTGTAATTTTCCCTGGTGAAGGTCGGAAATCATTGAAAGGATCTTCGGCGTTAATTCTGCATTCAATTGAGTGCAATTTTGGAAAATAATTTTGTCCTGAAATAGCAGTTCCTGAAGCCAAAAGAATTTGCTCCCGAACCAAATCAAAATCTACCACTTGTTCTGTAATCGGATGTTCTACCTGAATTCTGGTATTCATTTCCATGAAATAAAAATCACGGTTTTTATCAACTAAAAATTCGATCGTTCCTACGCCTTCATAACCAATATATTCAGCAGCTTTTACCGCAGCATCTCCCATCTTCTGACGAAGTTCATCCGTCATAAATGGTGAAGGGGTTTCTTCAGTTAACTTTTGATTTCTTCTCTGAACAGAACAGTCTCTTTCAGATAAATGACAAGCTTTTCCATATTGATCACCAGCAATTTGAATCTCGATATGACGAGGTTCTTCAATCAATTTTTCCATGTACATTCCGCCATTTCCAAAAGCAGCTACTGCTTCCTGAACTGCAGATTCCCAATGCTCTTTCATATCCGCTTCTTTCCAAACGGCGCGCATTCCTTTTCCACCACCTCCAGCGGTCGCTTTAATCATCACTGGATACCCGACTTCTTTTGCAATTTCTATGGCGTGTTCGTAAGAATCAATCAATCCATCTGAACCCGGAACACAAGGAACTCCAGCTTCTTTCATGGTTGCTTTAGCGTTAGCTTTATCTCCCATTCTATCGATTTGCTCAGGCGTGGCACCAATAAATTTAATTCCATTTTTCTGACAAATTCTAGAAAAATTAGCATTCTCAGATAAAAACCCATAACCTGGATGAATAGCATCAGCGTTGGTAATTTCTGCGGCAGAAATAATATTTGGAATTTTCAGGTAAGAATCTTTGCTCATCGGCGGACCAATGCAAACTGCTTCATCAGCAAATCTCACGTGGAGACTGTCTTTATCAGCAGTAGAATAGACGGCAACGGTTTTGATTCCCATTTCTTTGCAGGTACGTAGAATTCGCATTGCAATTTCGCCGCGATTGGCGATTAATATTTTTTTGAACATCTATTTAAGAATTTTAAATTTTGAATCTTTAATTTTAAATTATTTCAAATGAGTGCTCATCTAAAATTTACAATTTATCATTTAAAATTACTTAAGAAGGATCTACTAAAAACAAAGGTTGGTCATATTCAACAGGAGTTGCATCGTCAACTAAAACTTTCACGATTTTTCCGGAAACTTCAGATTCAATCTGGTTGAATAATTTCATTGCTTCAATTACGCAAACTACTTTTCCTTCAGTAACCTCATCACCTACGTTTACAAATAGATCTTTGTCTGGAGAAGGTTTTCTGTAGAAGGTACCAATCATTGGGGATTTGATTGTGATAAATTTACGATCATCTTCTAGCGCTACTTCAGGTGAAGGTGTAGAAGGAGCGGCAGCTTGTGGTGCAGCATGTGCTTGTTGTGGTGCAGTATGATAAACCGCTGGTGACGCCATAGAATTCGTTTCGCTTCCTGCTAGCGGAGTTTTTATGGTAATTTCGAAGTCTTTAGTTTTGTATTTTACTTCTGAAACTTCAGCCTTTGATACAAATTTAATAAGATTCTGGATGTCTTTAATGTCCATATAATTGGTATTTGTTTATTATGCCAAAGATACTAAAAAACAATAAAAAACCACTCAAAATTGAAAAAATTGAGTGGTTTATGTATAAAATAGAAGTTTTTATTAGGTTTTAAGCCTAAGCCTCTTCTGCAGTTTCTACTTCTTTTTCGATTACTACTTTACCTCTGTAGTATAATTTTCCTTCATGCCAGTGTGCTCTGTGGTATAAGTGCATTTCACCAGATGCTGCATCTTTTGCTAATTGAGGAACTACTGCTTTGTAGTGAGTTCTTCTTTTATCTCTTCTTGTTGACGATTGTCTTCTCTTTGGATGTGCCATTTTCTATAATTTTTTAATTTGATGAGCGATGAGTATTTGATTGCTCAATTCTCATCATTTTAAATTTAATTTTTATCTTTTAATTTCTTCAATGCTTCCCACCGTGGGTCAATTGCTGGTTCTTCTTCAACTATTTCTTTCGGACTGAATCTTTCTAAAATTTCTAAATCTTTATCAGAAATATTTGGTGAAATTTTTTTCATCGGGATTGATAACATTACTTCTTCATAAATCAATTGTGAAGCATCAAAAGCGTAATCTGTTTTCGGAATCGTAATTACATCGATATCGCTGTCATCATATTCCTCCCCAAAATTCACCAACACTTCCATTTCATGTTCAATCGGATAATCAAAATTTTCGTTGGTGATATCACAAACTAAATTAACAATGCCCGAAGTCTTAATGCAAAGCTCTAAAAACGTGGTGTGCTTATCCATAAGGATTTCAGCCACAATTCTAGGTTCTGTAAATTCTTGTTCAGTATCGAAAAGTTGAAAGAACTTCTTATCTATCTCAAAGCTGAACTCGTGTTTTCCGTTTTTAAGTCCCGAAAACACAATGCTGTAGTTTCTAAACTTGTCCATAAAATGAGGGTGCAAAAATATGCATTTTTTTTAATATTACAAATTAATCTTAAACAAATCTCTGCGAAATGTTTTAAGTATATCTTTATTAACCGCGTAAAACTGTTTTATCATCAGCGGGATTGTTCCCCGACGAATTTCTGCGAGGCTGCATGCGGTTGGTTACTAAGTCATTATACTCAGTCCTATTTTTAAAAATTTTCAAAGCCATAAAAATAGCTTCAGTAAAACTTTGCTCATCAGCAACGTTTTTTCCAGCGATGTCATAAGCAACGCCATGATCTGGAGAAGTTCTGATAAATGGTAGACCAGCAGTATAATTCACGCCTTCTTCATACGCTAATGTTTTGAAGGGCGCCAAACCCTGATCATGATACATCGCCAATACGGCATCGAAGTTTTTATATTTACTTGGTTGGAAATAACTGTCAGCTGGATATGGCCCGAAAACCAAAATACCATTATCAAATAATTCGCGGATTGCAGGCTCTATAATTTCGATTTCTTCTTTGCCGATTGCGCCGCCATCACCAGAATGAGGATTTAAACCCAGTACTGCAATTTTAGGTCGTTCAACACAAAAGTCTTCAATCAAACATTGGTTTAAGAGTTTGATTTGTTTTTTAATTTTTTCTTTTGAAATATTCGCCGCCACTTCGGAAATAGGAATATGATGGGTAGAGACCGCAACTTTCAGATCATCAGTAACCAAAAACATCAATCCTTTTTTTCCAAATTTTTCTTCTAAATATCCGGTGTGACCAGCATGCTGGAAACCGTGCTTCATCATTTCTTCTTTGTTAATGGGAGCCGTGACCAAAACATCAATCTCACCATTCATTAACGAAGTTGTAGCAGCTTCTAAGGAATCAATTGCCATTCGGGTCGATTCTTCGGTAGGCGTTCCCAAATCGACATTAACATTGTCTTTCCACAAATTCACCATGTTGATTTTATCATCTTGTGCTTGTGAAACTTCATTGATATAATTAAAAACATGCTGAAGTTTGAAAATGTTCTTCTGATACGTAAACAACTTTCCGGAACCAAAAATAATGGGAGTAAAAAAATCGGTAATAGATTTATCTTTCAGAGATTTCATGATGATTTCTGGACCGATTCCGTTGTAATCACCTATAGAAATTCCCACTTTTATTTTATGTTGTTTCGGACTCATTTTTATTATCTTTGAAAATTAATAGAATTTTACAAATTTAACAATTTAGGATTAACTAGTCTTACTTTATTTTAATTCTGAAGGATTATTAGATGTTTAGTTCATCTTTTCTCTTAAAAAACCTAAAAATATGTTTACAGGAATTGTAGAAGCAACGGGAGTTGTGGAAGCCATCAATCATAACGAAAGCAATATTGATTTTATTTTAAATAGTCCTTTCACACAAGAATTAAAAATTGATCAAAGTTTAGCTCATAATGGCTGCTGCTTAACCGTTGTTGAAGTTACCGAAACGAATTATCGGGTGACGGCGATTGATGAAACTTTAGAAAAAACAAATCTTGGTAAATGGAAAGTAGGTACTGAAGTGAATTTGGAACGTTGTTTGAAGTTTGACGGTCGACTCGATGGTCACTTGGTTCAAGGACACGTAGACAAAACTGGTATCGTACAGAACATAGAAGATAAGGATGGAAGTTTTTTTATAACCATTTCCTATGAAAACTCTGATGAATACACGACGGTTCCACAAGGTTCAATAACTTTAAATGGAATTAGTTTAACGGTGGCGGAAAGTGGCTTAAATGATTTTTCAGTAGCAATTATTCCCTACACGTGGGAGTTCACGAATATGAAAAGTCTGGAGCAGGGAGATACCGTCAATCTCGAATTCGATATCATTGGGAAGTATGTTAATAAATTGATGAAAAAAAATGCCATTCAGTAAATACAAAGGTTTTAGTTTACGCAATAGAGTTTTCTGGGGATTTCTAGTAATTTGTTTGCTCAGCATTACAGGCTCCTCAACCCTTTCTTATTTCATTTTAAAAAATAATGCGAAGGAACAAAGCACAACCGATTTGCAAAAACGAGCGGAGTCGCTTATGTCTGCGCTAGATTATGCAGTAAGCCACACCCAAGCGCAAACCGATGATTTGCCCCAAATTCTCTCAAACGATATTTTCGAAATCGCGGACATTAACAATCAAGATATTATCATCTATGATTTAAAGGGCAATTATGTTATTTCTAATAAAGACATCAACTTAATTTCCGTCAAAAAAATACCGTTAGACATTATCAATGGAGTTTTAAAAAGTGATAAAAGAGTCGATCTAAAAAGCTTCGACAGAAAAATTGGAGCCAATGTGACCTCCTCTTACATGATTCTTAAAAACAATATGCTCCAACCAATTGCAATAGTCTATTTCCCTTACTACCACAATGATTCTTCTTATGTAAGCATATTTAATAGATATTTAAATTATATCTTCTTTGTTAATCTGCTTATCATTGCATTTGGGGTTTGGCTCAGTTGGATCATTTCTAATAACCTAACAAATGCGGTAACTAAATTTTCAGATTTAATTAACAGGATTACTTTATTTGAGGATGATCCGCAACCCATTCGCTATTACAAAAATGACGAATTGAATCAACTGGTGAAGGCCTACAATAAAATGATTCTGCAGATTACAGAACAAAAAGAACGACTTAGTTTTAAGGATAAAGAAGAAGCTTGGCGCGAAATGGCGAAACAAGTTGCCCATGAGGTGAAAAATCCGTTAACACCGATGAAGTTGACCATTCAAAACTTCGAGAGGAAATTTAATCCAGAAGATCCAAACATTTACGAGAAAGTAAAACACCTAAGCAAAACAATGGTCGATCAAATTGATTTAGTAGCTACGGTTGCCAATGCTTTTTCGCAATTTGCTCAATTACCTGAAAAGAATAATGAAATTTTTGACTTAAATAAAGAAATAAAAAATATTATCAACATTTTCAGCGATGAGAAGATTTACTTTCACACCAATGTTGAGAAAATTATGATCGAGATGGACAAAATCTACCTCTCCCGAATCATAACCAATCTAGTTTCTAATGCTAAACAAGCAGGCGATGAGCAACGCGAAAATCTTATTAATTTGGATGTAGAACAGAGACAGAAAAGAATTATCATTACCGTTGAAGACACTGGAATTGGGATTGCGGAAGAATATTACGGCAGTATTTTCGAACCCAATTTCACCTCAAAATCGAGCGGTATGGGACTAGGACTAACGATGGTTCGTAAAATGGTGGAAGATTATAAAGGAGAAATATCGGTGAAATCTGAATTAGGAAAAGGAACTACGTTTACCATATCTCTTCCCAACAATCTTAAGTCAATAGAAAAAAGTTAAGGATAATTCTAAAGAATTTTCTGTCAATTTTTAAAAACCCTATCTATCGCAGTGAAGCCTTTTCATTTCAAACAATTTAGTATCCAGCAAGCAGAAACCGTGTTTCGTGTCGGGACAGATGGGGTTTTACTCGGTGCGAGCGCAACGGTAGATAAGGCGCGAAATATTCTGGAAGTCGGCACAGGAACTGGTTTAATATCTTTGATGCTGGCTCAACGAAATCCAAATTCTGGAATTCTCGCGATTGATATTAATGAAGATGCAGTTGAAATCGCTGCCGGAAACTTCGGAAACTCCCCCTTTCAAAATCGAGTAAAAGTTTTGTTGCAAGACTATAAAAACTTTAACCCAAAAGAGAAATACGATTTAGTTGTTTCTAATCCACCTTATTTTGAAATAAACGATTCACTTAAAGATGTTATCGCCAGACAGCAATCAGAACTTTTATTCGAGCACCTAATTTCGAATACGTCAGAGTTATTATCTTCGATCGGTTTGTTTTCCGTAATAATACCTTTTGAATCTGGAGTTTTTTTTAAAGAGAAATGTTTAAAATTTCGCTTGCATGTAAATAGACAAATACAGATTTATGGAATCAAGGATTCGAAACCGAAAAGATTAATACTGGAATTTGGATTTGAGAAAAAAGATATTGTGGAATCTGACTTCATTATCGAAAAATCCGCCAGAAAGTATACCGATGAGTATTTAAAACTTACGGAAGAATTCCATCAGTTTTCTAAGTAGATCTTTTATTTAGGAGCATTCAAAGTAATAACGATGTCCTTCCCTATATTTTTATTAGAAGAATATTTTGCATCACAAACGGAAGTGGTCACCAAATACGTTCCCTTATCAATTAAGATGAAATTTTCATTAAGCGCAGGAACATTCAGATTGTAAAATCTTTTGCCACTAATTTTTACGATTAAATTACACTTCGATTTGTTCACAATTTGCACATACGCAGTTTTGCTCGTAGGATCATTATTAAAAAGATGATTTAATAAATCTTCGGTTCTCTTGCGATGAGTACTCGTGTTCGTTTTGCCCACATCTCTTACCGCTTCCCTTTTCAGCTTGCTGGGATTAACCGCCGTAATAGTTGGTTTAGCAACTCGGGCTTTTTCGGCAGGAGTTCTATCATTATTAATAACCGCAAAAAGTTTTCTTTTAAATTCAGGTGTTTTAGGATGGCTGGGATTGAATTTAATAAAATTGGCAATCACTTGGGCATCGCTGCTTTTTTCAACCTGAGCTACCGTATATTTCGATTGCGCATAGGAAAAAATTGACATAAATAAAAATAAGAAATAAATAAATTTTTTCATCAATGAGTTAATTTTTAGAACATTAGATTTTGATAAGAACGAAAAATTGCGCTTTTTAGTTTGTGCGAAATTTATTATCTTTGCAAGGCTCAAAAACATAGCCAAATTAATCAATTTTTAATATAAATAAAAGAATATGTATACACCAGTTGCTGCAGATGTAGCTAAATTAAGAAACATTACAGGCGCAGGAATGATGGACTGCAAAAAAGCTTTAGTAGAAGCTGATGGAGACTTTGACAAAGCAATCGAAAATCTTAGAAAAAAAGGTCAGAAAGTTGCTGCCAACAGAGCAGACAGAGATTCTCACGAAGGTGCTGTGATTGCCAAATTAAACGAAGACAACACGATGGGAACCATCATCGCGTTGAATTGCGAAACTGATTTCGTTGCGAAAAACGAAAGTTTTGTAGAATTAGCACACGAACTTGCACAGCAGGCAGTTGCTTATGCAAACAAAGAAGAATTCTTAGCATCTGATTTCCACGGAGTAACTGTTGCAGATAAATTAATCGAGCAAACAGGTTTAATCGGTGAGAAAATAGAAATCGGTGCGTTCGAAAGAATTGAAGGACCTTTCTTAGGTGCTTATATTCACGCAGGAAATAAAATTGCTGCCATCTCTTCTTTATCTGCTAATGTAGATGGCGCTGCTGAAGTTGCAAAATCTGTTTCGATGCAGGTTGCTGCAATGAAGCCACTTGCTTTAGACGAAACAATGGTTTCTCAAGAAACGATTGACAAAGAATTGGATATCGAAAGAGAATTATTAACGAAAGAAGGAAAACCTGCCAACATTATCGATAATATTCTTAAAGGTAAAATGCAGAAATTCTACAAAGACAACACTTTGGTACACCAAGCATTCATCAAGGATTCAGGAGTATCTGTAGCTGACTACGTAAAATCTGTTAACAGTGATCTAAAAGTTTTAGGATATGTAAGAGCTAGTCTTACGTAATTTCTAACTTTCAAATATGATTAAAATCTCTTTCTATAACTTAGAAAGAGATTTTTTTATTGGGTTAATAGGAGTAATTTTGAAGTCTTAATTTTTATAGAATTGAAAAAAACACTTCTTCTACTTTTTGGTTTATTCTTTATCGCAGGAAATTCGCAGCAATATATTACGGTGACTTCCAAAAGCGCAGATGATCTCGTCAAAAAATTTATCGGCGTCAACAATGCAAGCTGCATCACTTTTTCAAACGCTACTGTAAAAGGATGGCAGGATTACGCAAGCACCGAACCTTTTAGCTACGGCTATTTCGAGAAAGGTACGTTACCTTTTGCTATTGACAAAGGTATTATTTTAAGTACAGGAAGTGCGCAAAAGGCACCTGGACCTAACACATCATTGTTGAGTGATGGTGCGTACAATTGGCTGGGTGATTTAGATTTAGCAAATGCTTTTCAAACATCTCCGACAAAATATATTAATGCAACCTCTCTCGAGTTTGATTTTATTGCGAACAATACAACAGAAATCAGTTTTGAGTATATGCTGTTGTCAGAAGAATATCAGAAGAGCGGCTGTGCTTATTTTGATTCTTTTGCTTTTCTTATTAGACAAGATGGAGATCCTTACTACAACAATATTGCCTTAGTCCCGGGAACTAATCAGCCAGTTTCATCACAAACCGTGAGGGGTGGCACAGACTGTCCGAGAAATCCTATGTATTTTGATCGCTTCAATTATCTGCCCGATTCTCCTCGTGTAGATTCACCCACAAATTTTGACGGTCAAACTAAGGTATTAACGGCCAAAACAAATATTATTCCAGGACAGAAATATCATATTAAGCTGGTTATAGCAGACTATGATACCACATCCCATGACTCTGCAGTATTTTTAAAAGCCGGAAGTTTTGCTGGTAAAAAGAACCTTGGTCCCGATCTTTTAATTACTACCGATAATGCAATTTGCGAAGGAATAACAAAAGACTTAGACGCAACAACTCCAGGGGCAACTTCATACAAATGGTATAAAGAAGGTATTCTACTGCCATTAGAAACAAATGCAATCTTAAAACTATCGGGTTTGCCAGGTAGCAGCGGTAACTATCAGGTAGAAGTTGATTTAGCAGGGTGTATTTTGAAAGGCTCGATTAAAGTTGAAATTCAGCCAAAAGCTGTCGTTAATTATGGAACTTATGAATTCTGCGATGAAAAATTAAACGGAAAGATCCCTATTGATTTCAATGATTTAAGTACTAGAGTTATCAATGACTTTAATCCTACTTTCCTGCCTAAATATTATCTTGATGAAGACGATGCCCGATATGATACAGGAATACCCTTACCAGACGACTGGGTTTTGACCGCTGATACTGAAATTTACGTAAGAGTTGAAAGTAGCTTAGGATGTTTACCTGAATATGGAAAATTCAAATTGATCATTGGAAAGAAAACACCGCTTATAAAAAACACATTCACAGCTACTCCGATTTGTGATAGAGAACGTAGTGGTTCAGTTGTATTGGACTTGAATAAGTACACAAAAGAGTTTACATCAAATACAACAATTGCTCCTTTGTTTTTCGCTACTCCCGCAGATGCAAGAAATAACAAAAATCCAATTTTAGCTGACCAAACGTTAAGTTCTGCATCTCACACATTTGGAATTAGAGTACAAAATGGAACAGACTGTGCCAATGTGGGTGAAATTACCATTATTAAAAAAACCCCCAATGAATCAAGCATTTTACGTGATGACAGCATTTGTGGTATTGCGAAAACTACTTTAGATGCTGGTGCTGGATTCGATTATTATAAATGGAGTACTGGTGAAGAAGGTATTTTAGAATCAAGTATTTCAAATGTGGGTATTGGAGATTACTGGGTAGATCTAAGTTCAAACGGTTGCGTTTATCGACAGTTTGTAAAAATTACAGCAGCTGAAATTCCACGAATCACCAACGTTGAAGTGTCCGGAAATACAGCAACCGTTTTTGTAAATGGTGGACAACCTGCTTATCAATATTCACTTGATTCTAAAATAGACCAAGACTTCACCAATTCTAATATATTTCAGAACATCTCACGCGGTTTGCACACGATGTATGCCAGAGATAAAAATAAGTGTGAATTAAGTGAATTTCAATTCCTCATCCTTAACTTAATAAATGTTATCACCCCAAATGGAGACGGCAAAAATGATTTCTTAGATTACTCCGATTTAAGTATTAAAAAAGACGTCAAGATAGAAATCTACAATCGTTATGGAAATCAAGTTTTCATCTCTCAAAAACCACCTTATATTTGGGATGGAAAGATGAACGGCCAACCGCTTACGACTGGAACGTATTGGTATATTTTAAACTGGATCGAGCCCGCAACCAACTCACCGGTTACCTACAAAGGTTGGGTATTGCTGAAAAACAGAGATTAATTTAGAACATAGAAATATGATCGAAGTGTTGAAAGCCATTCAGAAAATCCTTGAGCGACATTCTTTTTTTGCCCTCGAGTTGAACTTCTTCAGGAAGATATAAACCATTCTTAGTGAAGATTTTAAATTGGTGCTTGTCAATTTCTAACGTTCCCGGCAGTTTATCTTGCTCCGACTTTTCGAAAGATCCTTTAAATATTTTTAAAACCTTTTCATCTTCACCAATTTTTATTGAAGTAAATGCGGCTGGATAGGGTGACATTCCACGGATGAAATTATGAACTATCTCCGAATTTTGATTCCAGTCGATTCGGGTATCTTCCTTAAAAATTTTAAACGCATTTTTCGGATGCTCAACGGTAGGTTGTGGTTGCTCTTTAATTGAATTTTCGGCTAGTCCATTTAAAGTGTCAACAACTAATTTAGCTCCCATTTCCATTAATCGATCATGCAATTCTCCGGCATTTTCATTAGGTGAAATAGCGATTTCATTTTGCAAAAGAATATTTCCTTCATCAATTTTTTCATTAATAAAAAAAGTGGTGGCGCCAGTTTTCTTTTCGCCATTGATCACCGCGTAATTAATTGGCGCGGCTCCACGATAATCAGGAAGCAGAGAAGCATGCAAATTGAAAGTTCCCAGTTCTGGCATTTCAAATAAAATCTTCGGCATCATTCGAAAAGCAACAACCACAAATACATCAGCATTAAGTTTTGCAATTTCTTCCAAAAATTCTGGATCACGTAATTTTTCAGGTTGAAAAAAAGGCAACTCATTTTCAACTGCAAAAACTTTCACCGCAGATTGATTAATTTTTTGTCCTCGCCCACTGGCTTTATCCGCTACGGTGACCACACCCACAACTTCGTGATGAGACTGGTGAATTGCTTGTAAAGAAGTTTTTGCAAATTCTGGTGTTCCGAAAAATATAATTTTTAATGATTTCATGGAGTATAATAATTGAATAGGATTTAATAAATATTAGATTTCGTTAATCACGATTGTAGCAATATGTTCTAAAATTGAGCATTTTCACTTTATCTGAATCGAGTAAATGAATTAGGTTTTCTAAAATACTTTCTTTAGCAAAATAATTTAATTTAATGGAAATTTCTTCCACATTTGCTGGGGCAATCTTTAGAACTTCTAAAATTTCTTTAGAGACATCTCGCCCGAAGACTGTTTCTTTTTGCTGCTCACAAACTGAACAATGACCACAGTTTTTCACATTCTTCTCACCAAAGTAAGATAGGATTAATTTCATTTTACAAAAATCTTTATTCTCCACAAAGAATTTCATTTCCTCCCACTTCTGAATTTTATTTTTTTGAATTTGAGAAAAGAGATTCCAGTACTTTCCTTCTATGTCGCGTTGATCACGATGCTTCAAAAATTTAACACTCGATAAAGCACCATCAATATAATCCAAATACCCTTTATGTTGTAATTCGCGAAACCGCTCTTTGATCAAATGAGGATCTGACGCTATTTTTGTACTGAAAGATTTTTCACTAAACATGACTTTGTGAGTAGTAATGCCTGAGATATTACGCAATAAAAGCTCGATGAAATAAGCATCTTTTTTTGCCAGTAAATCAATTTCTTCTGGTCCTATTTTAAGTTCAATCGAAGAAAGCGAATTCTGAAAATTATAAAAAATAATTTCCTGATGATGCAGAAAATTAAGTACGTTTCTGATTTTTGCTAAAGAAACTTTTGTAAAATTTTGAACTTTTTGAATGTGAAGTTGAAACACTTTTTCTGGTAAATCGCTTTCGGCAACTTGAAAGGTAGAATATAAATAGGTAACAATATTTTGAAACTCCGCTTTCGACGGTATCTGATTGATTAAAATCTGGTCAAAAGACTTTAGTTCTTGTTCGTTCCAAAGTAAAAAAGCGTAGGAATTCTCACCATCTCGACCGGCACGACCAATCTCCTGATAATAATTTTCGATTGACGGTGCGGGTGAAAAATGGATAATGAAGCGTACATTATCTTTGTCGATGCCCATTCCAAAAGCGTTGGTAGAAATCAAAACCTGATTTGGGCTTTGAAGCCAAAGATTTTGTTTGGCATTTTTTTCCTTCACCGGAATTCCTGCATGGAAAAAATCCACGTTTCTAATTTGGTTTCGGCGGAGAAAGTTGGATAGTTCTTCAGCTTCCCTTCGAGTTCGTACATAGATGATTCCCGACGAATTATTGTATTTTAAAAGATTTAAAATCCTTTCATATTTGTCTGAAATTTTATCAAAAACAATTTTAAGATTATTTCTTCTAAAACTTTTCTGAAAAACAACTGGATTTTTAAGGTTGAGTTTCAATTGAATTTCCTGCAAAACTTTTGGAGTCGCGGTTGCAGTTAAAGCAAGACACGAAATCTTGTCTAGATTATCTCGGAAGGCCTTTATGTTTTGGTAACTGGGACGAAAATCCTGTCCCCATTCTGAAATACAATGCGCTTCATCTACGGCGATAAAAGAGATTTGAATCTCTTCTAAATTTTGAAGAAATAAACGATTGGTCAATCGCTCAGGAGAAACATATAGTAATTTTGTCAATTCTTCTTTGCATCGGTTAAAAATCACTTCTGCATCATAGTCATCTAATTCTGAGGATAGATATTCGGCTTCTATTCCGATTCTTTTCATCTGATAGACTTGATCCTTCATTAAAGCTAACAGCGGTGATACGACCAAACACGTCCCTTCTAAAATTAGGGCTGGGAGTTGATAACACAATGATTTTCCGCCACCTGTCGGGAGTAAAGCCAATGTATCTTTTCCCGAAACAATTGAATTAATAATTTCTTCCTGTGAATCCCGAAAGCTGTCATAACCCCAAAAATGCTTTAAGGTTTGGTGTTTTAGGTTTTCAAAATCTTGGGGAGAAATCATCGAGTAAAATTACAGAAACAAATTTCATAAAACAAAAAAAGCCACGATTAACGTGGCCTTTCTTTAGTATTTTAAAAGCTTTTTGAATTATTTCCCTTCGAAATAAACTCTTCTGTTGGCTCTGTTTTTCCATTCTGGACATTTAGTCGCAGGTTCACATTCTGGATATTTAAGGTTAGTTTCACCTCTTCCTATCGCATCTAATTTACCTGAAGTTACGCCATTTTGCATTAAGTAATTCTTAACGTTATTGGCTCTTCTTTCAGACAATTTTTGATTGTAAGCATTAGTTCCTCTTGTATCTGTACCGCCAATTACATTGTAAGCACCTTGCGATGAATTAATATAATTAACTGCATTATTCAGAATTGGTGTGTTTGATGGAAGAATTCGGTCTGAGTTTAAATCAAATTCGATTCCTTCTAAAGTTCTTGTTTGATCAGAAACTGTAGACTGACCATCTAAAGGACAACCGTCATTTTCAACAGGTCCTGGAACAGTAACACACTTGTCATACAAGTCAATTACACCATCTAAATCTACATCTAGAGCTACACCAGCACCATCAACTCTTGCACCAAGTGGCGTGTTAAGTTGTCTGTCCCAATCATCACAAACTCCGTCATTATCAGCATCACCTGTTTTACATACTTCTACGTCTTGGTTTTTATCAGCCAATACATCTAACTTGTAATAGATTTCTTGAAGTGGATCATGCCAGAAAAGGTGAGACTCATGCTTTCCTAGGTTTAATGTTGCTCCTAACGTAACATTAATTAAATTGTCGGAGACATTATCATTCACATTTCTGCTGCTTGCACCATCAAAAGTGTCATCACCAGTATAGATGTACATTCCTCTCGCTTCAATATCCAGCGATCTTGTTGCACGATATTTTAAACCTGCACCCGCTTGACCGAATAAACTTCCGAATTTAAAAGGTTTCACTTCTGTAATCAAACTTTGATTGTAAGTTGGTCCTGCATTTTGTCTGTAAGCTTTGTAAGCCAATGTACCAGCACCTGCATATCCATGAAGTGCCCATCTGAACGGTGATTTATTATCTACTCTTCTTAAAAGATTAGAAAAATTAATATCTCCTAAAACAGAAATCGCATCATACTGAGTTCTTCCACCGTCTCCAGATGGAGAAGCAACGTTGTCTTTTGTATTGACGAATCCTTGTCTAGATTCCCCTTTGTCATACTGAAGTTTAAGGCCAAAAGCATGGGTAATTGCTTTATCAACACTTAAATAAGCAGACCAGCCGAAAAGATTTTTTCCAGCTCCGTACCCTTTAATTGAGGTAAGGTCAGACGACTGCATCAATGGTACACCAGCTCCTGCAGAAATCGCCCAGTCATTGAATCGTTTAGATTCTTGTGTAAAGGGAGACACGTTAGCAGAGCTAGAAGTGTACGGATTCGGATAGTTGTTCATAGAACTGCTAATTGAATCTTGTGCAAAAATTGCGGCCGGTAATACTAGCGCGACTGCAATACTTGTTAAATTTAGTTTCATATTATAATTATTATTTTGTTAAAAAAGTTCATTTGTTGGTTTTATATCAACACTTCACTTTATATAGTTTATTTTTATTTAACATTAACTGGACAACCATCATTTGATGCTGGTCCAGGTACTGTAACACATTTATCATATAGATCAATGACTCCATCTAAATCCACATCCAAGGCGACACCAGCACCATCAACTCTTGCTCCTTTTGGAGTGTTGAGTTCTCTGTCCCAATCATCACAAACGCCATCATCATCTAAATCACCTTTTTCACAGACTACAAAATCAATCGCTTGATTATCTAAAGTATGAATTCTATCATTTATGTTTTGCAAAGGATCAAACCACGCAAGATGTGGAGTATGCTTCCCTAATTTGAAAGATACGCCTAAATTTACTGTTAACAAATTATCAGAGTGTGAAGATTGAATTGCGTTATATCTAGGAACGCCATTTTTTCCGATTCCACCTCCGTCAAAAGAATCATCTCCTGAAATAACGTACATGGCTCTCGCTTCAATATCAATTAGTTTAGAAGCATTAAACTTCAAACCTGTTCCGAATTGGAAAAAAAAACTGTCTAATCCAATTTTTTGTTCAATGATGATTGGGATTCTTTTTGGAGTCGTACTGTAACGAGACATATCATTGTCAAGCAATAAAGTATCATAACCCTGAAGACCAAAACCTCCATAACCATGCAGAGCCCATCTATAATTAGAATGGTTGTCAACACGACGAAGTAAATTAGAGAAATTAATATCTCCCAAGACAGAAACTTGGCGATATTTAGTATAAGCAGTTGCCACACCCGCTGCTACACCTGCTGCTCCAGGTAACATGGCTTTTTGATTGGTTTCGCCCATTTGATACTGTAAACCCAGACCAAAGGTATGCGTAATCTGCTTATCTAAACTTGCATAAGCATTCCACCCAAAATTAACTTTGCCGTCGTAAAATGAATTTACGTCTGCTGATTGTAAAAAGGCGCCACCGCCTCCTATGGAAACAGACCAGTCGCTAAACAATCTCGATGAATTATCAAAGGGTTTCACATTGGCCGAGCCAGACGTGTAAGGATTTGGATAATTCCCAGATGTATTAGCAGTTGAATTACTCTGAGCGAAAAATGCTACTGGTAATGCTAGCGCTAATAATAAATTTAATTTCATATTATTGTTTTTAATGTGTTTTATAATACATCCAACAATCTTCGAGAAAAATCACGTTCATATAAATGTTTTTGATGCGGAATCGTCAATTCTTTTGTATGGAATCGAAGATTACCAAAACGTACGATATCGATATCGATAACCCTATCTTGGTACTCACCAGAAATCAATGTATCATCTGCCCTACCCATTTCTCTTTCTATTAATTTTACATAATTTAAGAGTTTTATGGGAGAAAATTGTGTTTTTATTAGTACTGCAATATTACAAAAAATATTATTACTGACAAACTCCACAGGGTCAGTAAATATCAATTCAGATTTTCTTATAATCTCGCCAACTGCCGTCTCAATATTGCAAAGAGCAGCCTCGATATTTTTTTTAGGATCTCCTAAATTACTCCCGAGTAACAAAGTGACTTCATATTGCGACATATCGTTCAAATATAAAAATTATGAGGAGTTTTTTTAAAAACGTTTTAGCAAATATAGTAGCAATTATTATTATAGCCGCAGTGTTTTCACTGTTTTTGATAATGATTATTGCATCAAGTGCCTTGAGTGGAGATCAGAAGCCCTCTATTAAAAGCAACACTGTTCTAACGCTAGATTTCAAAACAAGTATCATCGACAGCCCTACTGAAGACCAAGGTGATTTGTTTGCCTTCAACGATAAACAGAAAAATGTTTTAATTTTCGATATGCTCGAAGCTATAAAAAAAGCAAAAAATGATGACAAAATAAAAGGCATCAGTATAGAGACTGACGGAATTCGTGCTGGCTTCACCCAACTTGATGACATTCGTGGTGCTCTGGAAGACTTTAAGAAAAGCGGAAAATTCGTATATGCATATGGGAATGTAGTTTCGCAATCTGCTTACTATCTAGGTTCTGTTGCTGATCAATATATTCTGAACCCAGCAGGTGGAATCGATTTAAAAGGTTTATCTACGGAAGTTTTATACATGAAGAACTTTGCTGATAAATACGGAATCGGAATTGAAATCATCAGGCATGGGAAGTATAAGGCTGCCGTAGAACCATTCATGCGAGATGATATGTCGCCAGAAAACAAGGATCAACTATCTACTTTATTGAACGACGTTTGGTCTTCTACTTCAAAAAAAATCGCTGCTTCTCGAAAAATTGATTCTGCTCAGTTCCGCACCGTGGTGGATAGTTTATATGGAACAATCCCTGATTTAAGTTTGCAAAATAAATTAGCAGATAAACTAATGCAGAAAAGTGAGTACGATAAAATGATCAGAACTAAATTAAATCTGAAAGAAAAAGACAAGCTTACTAAAGTCTCTTTCAAAAAGTACATCAACTCTTTCAGCGAAGATGCTTCGAAAAAGAATGAGCAAATCGCAGTGCTTTATGCATCAGGAGCAATCTACAATGGCGAAGGTTACAAAGATATTTTCGCTGATAATTATGTTAAAGAAATTAAAAAGTTGACAGAAGACGATAAAATAAAGGCGGTAGTTCTTAGAATAAATTCTCCGGGAGGAAGCGCAAATGCCTCAGATGAAATTTTATTTGAGTTACAGCAACTGAAAAAGAAAAAGCCAATTATCGTTTCTTTTGGTGATTATGCTGCTTCAGGTGGGTATTATATCGCGATGGCTGCAGATAAAATCTATTCGGAACCAAATACCTTAACTGGTTCGATCGGAGTTTTTGGAATGATCCCTTACTTTAAAGAAATTGCAAATAAAAATGGCTTTACCGCTATTCCAGTAACGACCAATGCGAACTCCAATATGTATTCTCCAATTAACGGAGTTACTCCAGGTGGCGTTGCGATCTTAACGAAAAGTGTAGAACAAACTTATAAACGATTCGTACATTTTGTAACAGAAAATCGTAAAAAATCCTTCGAACAGATTGATGAAATTGGTGGTGGTAGAGTTTGGAGCGGAACTCGCGCTAAAGAAATTGGATTGGTTGATGAATTGGGAACCTTGCAAGATGCCATCGCCTTTGCCGCACAAAAAGTGAAACTGAAAGATTATGGCGTAACGAGTTATCCAAAAAAGATGAGTCAGTTTGAGCAAATCTTCAAAAATTTGGACGAAGATGAAATCTCTGCTAGATTGATTAAAAATAAAATCGGTGCGGATAACTATAAAATGTTTGATCAGCTCACCAATCCAAAACTTCAAGAAGGTGTAATGATGAAAATGCCCTTCGATATTAAGATCAATTAAGTATCGATGATAATGTAAAACTAAAAATCCCGCACTGAAAGCTCAGTGCGGGATTTTTTTATCTTAAATTTCTTAGCCTCTTTTAGTAGCCATACCATAAATCCAGAGGACAATCAGTGCACCAGCAATGGCAAGGAACATACTTCCAATGTTGAAACCAGTTACATCACCTAAACCTAATAGTTGACCTACAAAGGCTCCTACGTAAGCACCTACAATTCCTAAAATAATTGTCAATAGCCAACCCATTCCTTGGTTACCTGGCATAATGAATTTTGCTAAAGCTCCTGCGATAAGACCGAAAATGATCCAAGTTAAAATACCCATAGTTTTAAATTTTAATGTTAATATTAAGTAATTTTTATTTCCAACTAATTATCAAACATAAGACCAAAATGATAAAAATCATCTTTTTTAAGGATAAAAGTTGAAATTGTAGCCTTAGCAAATCAACTTTTTATTTGACGTTAACTAAACCTAACGTTTTTTAAAGAAAGAATCTACAAACTCAGCACCATTAAATAGTTGCAAATCGGTCATCTTCTCACCTACACCAATATATTTTACCGGAATTTGAAACTGGTCAGAAATACCAATAACTACTCCGCCTTTTGCAGTCCCATCTAATTTAGTAACTGCCAAAGCATTCACTTCAGTTGCAGCGGTAAAATGTTTGGCTTGCTCAAAGGCATTTTGTCCCGTAGAACCGTCCAGAACCAACAAAATCTCATGAGGCGCATCAGGAATTACCTTTTGCATCACCTTTTTAATTTTGGTTAATTCATTCATTAAATTTATTTTATTGTGCAGACGACCAGCTGTATCTATAATCACGACATCGGCTTTATTAGCCACTGCACTTTGAACCGTATCAAACGCTACAGACGCAGGATCACTCCCCATATTTTGCTTCACAATCGGCACGCCTACTATCTCACTCCAAATAACCAACTGATCAACAGCTGCAGCCCGAAACGTATCCGCTGCACCAAGTACAACGTTTTTTCCTTCTGATTTAAATTGATGGGCGAGTTTACCAATAGTGGTGGTCTTGCCAACTCCATTTACCCCGACAACCATAATTACATAGGGCTTTTTAGTCTCGTCAATGTTTCCAGAGCCAGCGTGTGGATTTTCTAAAAGCAAACCTGTTATTTCTTCTCGAAGAATTTTATCCAGTTCATCGGTGCCGACGAATTTATCTCGGGCAACACGTTGCTCAATTCTTTCAATAATTTTTATAGTCGTAGAAGCACCAACATCAGAGGCGATAAGAATTTCTTCCAGATTATCTAAAACATCTTCATCAACGGTACTTTTACCAACAACTGCTTTAGAAATTTTATCGAAAAAACCTTGACTGGATTTCTCTAAACCTTTATCTAAAGATTCTTTTTCTTCTTTCTTAAATATTTTTTTATACCAACTCATTATAGAAATTACAAATTTGAATTACAAAAACTTGCCACGGGCAAAAACAAAGATAAAATAAAAAAACTATCCATTTAGGATAGTTTTATATATTCTCGTGGGAGTGAAAATTATTTTTTCAAATAACCATCAACTTCCTCAGCGTTCATTACTTTTTCATCAAAAACGTAAGCACCACTTTTAGCAGATTTTACCATTTTAATAACTTTGGTCATTTTTTTTGAACCTGCACCACCTTGTAGGGACGCTACTACTTTCTTTGCCATTTTTTATTGCTTTAAAAAATTACTTAATTTCTTTATGAAGAGTATATTTCTTAAGAACCGGGTTGAATTTTTTCAACTCTAATCTCTCAGTAGTATTCTTCTTATTTTTGGTAGTGATGTATCTTGACATTCCTGCTACTCCGGTTTCTTTGTGCTCTGTGCACTCCAAAATCACTTGTACTCTATTTCCTTTTTTTGCCATGATTTATGATTTTTTAATGAAACCACTTCTGGTCCCTCTTAGTATTGCTTCTTCAATCCCTATTCTATTGATAATTCTCAATCCGTGAGCTGAAACTTTTAAAGTTACAGATTTCTCTAGCTCTGGCAGGTAAAATTTCTTTTCCAATAAGTTAATTTCAAAACGACGCTTCGTTTTGTTATTAGCGTGAGAAACATTGTTTCCTACCATGGCACGCTTTCCTGTTATTTGGCAAATTCTTGACATATCTCGACGTTCTTATTTCTGAGTAAATATTTGAGAGTGCAAAATAACGAAGAATATTTTAGTTATACAAATATTATTGATAATTATTTCAAAGAAAATTGATTTTTATCTCGGTTAAATCTCTAAAAATTTAGAATTTAACTGCTATTAAATGACATTTACCTCTCGCTCTAAATCAATTCCAAATTTTTCCGTGACGGATTCAATAATCTTGGTGGAGAAATCAAAAACTTCTTTCCCCGTCGCAAATCCCGTTTTATTCACGAGCACCAGAGCTTGAAGTTCGTGCGAAGCCACATTCCCCATCTGTTTTCCTTTCCAGCCACATTGCTCAATTAGCCAACCTGCCGGGATTTTAACTACTTCTCCGTTCGGATAGTTAGGCATTTGGGGATACTTTGTCTGCACTTCTAAAAATTCCTTTATTGGAATCGAAGGGTTTTTAAAAAAACTACCCGCATTTCCAATTAATTTTGGATCTGGTAATTTACTTTGACGGATGTTAATCACCGCTTTAGAAATATCCTGAATGGTTGGGTTTTCAATTCCTAAGTTATTCAGTTCAGCTTTGATTGCGCCATATTCTGTTTTGATTACATGATCTTTTCGAGTCAGTTTAAAAGTAACTTCCAAAATCACATACTTGCCTTTTCCTTCTCGTTTAAATATTGATTCTCTGTAGCCGAATCGACAGTGCTCATGATCAAATTCTTCAACATTTAATGTTTCCAAATTCAAAACTTTACAACTCACAAAAGTATCTTTGATTTCCGTTCCATACGCTCCAATGTTTTGCATTGGAGATGTCCCTACGTTGCCTGGAATCAGTGATAGATTCTCTAAGCCTCCATAGTTTTTGTTCAAACAAAACTGAACGAATTCATGCCAGTTTTCACCAGCCTGCGAAGTAACCAAAACTTCATTATCATTTAGAATTCTTTCCGAAACACCTTTCAAATTTAATTGAAGAACGACTCCATTAAAATCTTGCGTAAATAGAATATTACTTCCACCACCTAAGAATAGCAAATCAAATTTCTGAACAGAAGTGTTTCTAAGAATCTGCGTAAGTTGATCCAATGATTTTACTTCTGAAAAATATTTGGCGGACGCCTCAACACCGAACGTATTATAATTTTTAAGCGAATAATTTTCTTGGATATTCATTATTTATGGAGCAATGTTTGAGAGCATATTGTGAATTCTTTTTTCGGCTTCCTCTTTGATAATTCCGTTATAAAAGTCAACAACAAAGGGATGACTAAAATCCAGTTGAGGATAAACTTCCGGTCGTTCATTACCTGGTTTTGTTTTAACATCCATGGCGATACTTTTTTCAAATTGATAATCTGGCAGTGCATTGCTCAGCCAACCAAAATAGACCCTTTCATGGTTTGTATTATTAAAATTGGCGGCATAGTCTTCATAATCCTCTTCATTGAGATAAACCCAAAGTCCGTATTCCAAATATATCGAGGATTTTACAATCTTCTGCTTCAGCACCACTCGAATAAATCGATCTATTCGGTCCGGATATTCGATCGTACAAAAATCAGCATCAATGTTAATTTTAAACGTGTTTTTTTGTTCTTCAGTCAGCCAATAATATGAATTGGGATAGGCAAAAGTGAGTGCTGGATAATCATCATGAATCTCACCGCAAATCGAACATTTATGATCTAAACTCATTTTCAAATTTTATAAAGATTCTATTATTTTTGAATGTGGAAGTGATTAAAAATTCTTTGCAAACTTCGCTAAGGGAAAAGCCTTTGCGCCCGTAAATTTAGCAACATTAAGGATTAAACCTTTGCGCCGTTGCGTTTAAATAAAAAGCGGGCTAAAAAACCCGCTCTTAATACTATTAAAGACCAAATTCAATCTTATATTTTTGTAGTGCATCATTCAACAATTCTACACTTCTTCTCAAATCATCTTCTTTTAAAACATAGGCAATTCGCACTTGTTTTTTACCCAATTCTGGGTCGCTGTAAAAACCACTCATTGGCGCCACCATAATGGTTTCGTTATTGTGCGAATAACTTTCGAGCAACCATTGCGCAAACTTATCAGTATCATCAACCGGAAGTTCTACGGCACAATAAAAAGCTCCTTTTGGTTTCGGACAAATCACTCCCGGAATTCCGTTGAGCAAGTCTACCAAAACATTTCTACGGTGCGTATATTCTGCACGAACTTTCAATATATATTCTGCATCATTTTGATGAGCTGCCGCTGCTGCAATCTGTCCCAAAAGGACTGGACTCAATCTCGCTTGTGCAAAAAGCATCGCCGCATCATGAATTTTTTTAGAACGTGTAATCATACAGCCGATTCTTACGCCGCACATGGAATATCTTTTTGATTCAGAATCAATGATAATGCAATTCTCAGCAATTTCAGGGAAATCAAACATTGAAACCGCTTGCTTTCCATCGTACACATATTCTCTGTAAACCTCATCAGAAATGATCACAATATCATGTCTTAAAGCAATATCAGCCAATTGCTGTAACTCTTCACGGGTGTATAAATAACCAGTCGGATTCCCAGGATTACAAATTAAAATCGCTTTTGTTTTCGGCGTAATTTTTTTCTCAAAATCTTCAATCGGCGGCAACGCAAATCCCGTATCAATCGTCGAAGTTACTGCCACAACATTGATATTAAAAGTGCTGGCAAACCCATTGTAATTCGCATAATAAGGTTCTGGAATAATCACTTCATCGCCATCATCACATAAAGTCGAAAGAGCAAAATTCAAAGCTTCAGATCCACCATTGGTCACGATGAAATTATCAGTCGTAAGATCCGTAAAACCAAGCATGTGATAATAATCTTTCAGCGCAGACCTATACTCTAAATTACCTTCTGAAAGTGCGTATTCAAAGATTTTTAAATCATTATTTTTCACTGCATCCAAAGCAGATTGCGGTGTTTCAATATCGGGCTGACCAATATTTAAATGATAAACTTTGATTCCTCTTTGTTTCGCTTGTAGGGCGTAGGGAACCAGCTTTCTTACCGGTGAGGCAGGCATCTTTTGCGCTCTTACTGAAATTTTTGGCATTATGATTTATTTGTCTGCAAAATTAAGAATTTTTTTGGAGCAAAACAGTTTTTGCTTCTTAGAAAAATCAGTCCGGCTATCCGCTGCAATCTTTT
Source organism: Kaistella antarctica (assembly GCF_900109615.1). Lineage (GTDB taxonomy): Bacteria > Bacteroidota > Bacteroidia > Flavobacteriales > Weeksellaceae > Kaistella > Kaistella antarctica. The sequence continues at coordinate 856,000 of NZ_FOIX01000001.1, read as the reverse complement.
TTCGCCAACACCTTTTCCCAACACCAAAAAAAAAGGATTTCCGCTGCCATCCGGGCTAGAACTTCTTCCAGTTTGTATTTCCACAACTTTTTCATTTTTAAACAAAAATAACCGCAGAAATTTCTGCGGTTAAGTATTATCTATTGTCTAAAACTTAAGGCTTATTTAATAAATCCTTTATCCTTCAATAATGGTTTGATATCTGGATCTTTTCCTGTAAACTGTTTGAATGCCGTATTCAAATCGACAGAATTTCCAACTGATAAAATGTATTTCCGGAAACGGTCTCCATTTGCTCGGGTCATGCCACCATTTTTGGAAATCCAGTCCCAGGCATTAGAATTCAACATATCGCTCCACATGTAAGCGTAATATCCTGCCGAATATCCGCCGCCCCAAATGTGTGCAAAATAAGGAGAATGATATCTCGGTGGAACTTGCTTCAAGTTAAAGCCATATTTCGCCAAAACACTTTTTTCAAAGTCTAAGGTTGGTTTAAACTGCGATTCATCAGTTACGGAATGCCAGTTCATATCAATCGTAGCGGCAGAAACTAACTCTGTCGTAGAATATCCTTGATTAAACGTTCCCGCTTTTTTAATTTTATCTACCAAAGCCTGTGGCATCGGTTTTTTAGTTTGATAATGCAAAGCATAATTTTTTAAGACGGCAGGTTCCAACGCGAAAAACTCATTAATCTGAGAAGGGAACTCTACAAAATCACGAGGGACGCTGGTTCCTGAAATAGAAGTGTATTTTTGATCCGCAAACAGGCCGTGTAGTGTATGTCCAAATTCATGGAACATGGTCGTTACATCATCGTAAGAAATCAAAGATGGTTTTCCTTCGGCCGGTTTTTGATAATTAAAGACATTTACGATTACTGGTTTTTGATCCAATAAATGCGATTGATCTACAAAGTTGCTCATCCAAGCTCCACCATTTTTATTATTTCTGGTATAGAAATCCAAATAGTAAATCGCTAAAGATTTGCCATCACGATCATACACTTCATATGCCACTACATCTGGATGATAAACTGGCAAGTCATTTCTTTCTTTAAAAGTAATTCCGTAGAACTTTTCAGCTGCGTAAAAAACGCCTTTTTCTAACACAGTCTTCACTTCAAAATAAGGTTTGATTTGATTTTCATCTAAATCATATTTTTCTTTTCGAACTTGTTCTGCATAAAAATTCCAGTCCCAAGGTTCGACCGTAAAGCCACCTTTTTGCTTATTAATCAAAGCTTGAATTTCGTCACTTTCTCTCTTTGCCGTTTCCACGGCAGGTTTTGCCAATTGTGCCAAAAGATTGATTGCGTTCTCTGGAGTCTTCGCCATTTGATCTTGCAACTTCCACTCAGCGAAAGATTTTTTGCCCATCAAATGTGCTTTCTCCATTCTTAGTTTCGCTTGTCTTTCAAGAATGCTTCTGGTGTCATCAGCATTATCTTTTTCAGCGCGGTACCAAGACGCTTTAAATAATTTTTCTCTTGTGGCTCTATTCTTTAGATTTTGAAGAAGCGGTTGTTGAGTCGTGTTTTGCAGTGAAAGCAAATAACCCGTTTTTCCAGCAGCTTTTGCATCTGCCGCGGCAGCTGCAATTTCGTCCGCAGAAAGCCCATCTAATTCTTTTACGTCACTGATCAGAAGTGCTCCATTCTTTCTGGCATCTAATAATTTATTAGAAAACTGGGTAGACAGGGTAGCTAATTCTTCATTGATTTTCTTAACCTTTACTTTATTATCCGGCGATAAATTGGCACCCGCAATTTCGAAATTGGTAGTGTATAATTCCAAAACTCGCTTTTCTTCGGAACCTAAATTTAAAGTATTGATTGCTTTAATTCGATTAAATAATTTTTCATTAAGATAAATCTTATCAGATAAGCCGGCAAAAATTGGAGCGTATTCCACTTCTATTTTTTGAAGATCTGGATTGGTATTAGAACCTGTCAAATTATAAAAGACGGTTTGAGCACGTCGCAACACTTCACCGCTATTCTCCAGTGCGAGAATTGTATTTTCAAAAGTTGGTGCGGCCGTGTTGTTCGCGATATTTTCGATTTCTGCCAACTGAACTTTTATTCCATACTCAAAAGCTGGTTTAAAATGGCTGTCCCTAATCTTATTAAATTCCGGAGCTTGATATTGCAGCGAACTTTTCTTCATAAAAGGATTGTTCGCCATATTCGCGTTGGGTGCCGGAATTTCCGTAGAATTATTGTCTGAAGTTTTCATAGTGGTACAGCCACTTGCAATGGCCAGAGATGAAATTAAAAAAATTGATGTAATATTTTTCATTCGTAAATTGTTATTAAGGTATAAAGATATTAATTTTAATTTTATCTTTAACATAATAAACCTTAACACCATTGAACCTATGAAAACATTATCTATTTCCGTTTTATCTGCATTTTTATTATTAACAGCTTGCAATGTCAAATCCGATAGTGGGTTTCCTTTTAATATGACACCAAAAGAAGGAACCGGCATTATAAAAAATAAAGAATATAATTTTTCCTTTGATGAAATTAAAGTAGCCCAATCAATCAAGGCAGAAGTAGTAAAAGCGAGTGTAGAAAAAGTGGTGGTTACGGCTCCTGCTGATATTTTAGATGACGTTTTGGTAGAAAATAACAACGGTCAATTGTACATCCATTTCAAACCAAATTTGAATATTTCTGCCCGAAATGTGGCCGTGAAAATTTTTGCTAAAGATTTCTCCTCCATTAAAGCAAGTTCCTCCGCAAGCATTATCATTAAAGATCAATTCACTCAAGACAAAACAGATATTCAAGTTTCTAGTTCTGGAAGTATAAAAGGAAATTTGGAAGCCAACGATTTGTCAATTGCTGTTTCTAGTTCAGGAACTTACTCTGGAACTGTTTGGGCCGTTAATTTAGATACTCAAGTTTCGTCTTCTGGTGATGTGATCATTTCGGGTAAAACAAAAAATGCAAAAATGAAATCTTCTTCATCCGGAACTTTAAATGCCAAAAATGTCGTTGCGGAAAATGCTGATGTAAGTGCCTCAAGTAGCGGAGACATTAGCTTATCAGTTTCCGATCAGCTAGACGCCTCTGCAAGTTCATCAGGTGACATTAACATTTATAGAAAAGGAAATCTCAATGTGATCAGCCAAAAAGAAAGTAGTGGCGGAAGCGTTTCGATTCAGTAAAGAATAGTCAAGTTTAATCATTAAAAAAATCAGTTCAGAATTTGGACTGTTTTTTTTGCATTAAAATTCAGAAATCAGATAACCCTCTTTAGTTCCATGAATACTATAAATAAGTTTTGGCTGAAGCCTACAGAAATATCCAATAAAAAAAACGGGCTAAAGCCCGTTCCTATTGATTTGTTACATGTCTAATAATTTAAATACATTTTAATTGAAAGGCATTCTCACTTACGTGTTTTTTCTTTTTACTTGGCTCTTTACAAACTACCAACCGCCAGAAGCACCGCCGCCGCCGAAACTTCCGCCGCCGCCGAAGCCGCCAAATCCACCGCCACCGCTTGAGCCACCACCAAATCCACCACCGCCAAAACTTCCTGGGAAGGGAAAGAATCCGCCTGGATAGGAACTTCTGCCTCTTCGTGATAGGATCACATCTTCATCGTCATTGCGTCCGCCATTTCCGCCGCCACCTTTAGATAAGAAACTAATGATGATGAAAACAAAAAAGGCAATCATTAAAATCTGAGAGGAGCTTAAACCGTCCTGATTTGGATCTTTAGCAATGGGTTTAAATTTCCCTTGCACGGCTTCCATTAAAGCGTCTGTGCCGCGGTTAATTCCGTCGTACCACAAGCCTTGTTTGAAATTTGGAGTTACAATATAATCTAAGATTTGTCCTGCAACAGATGCTGTTAAATATCGCTCAACGCCTCTTCCCTGCTGTATAGCAAACTTCCGATCTTCGGTAGCGATCAGAAAAACAATACCGTTATCCTGCTCTTTTTCACCAATCCCCCATTTTTCGCCATACATCGTCGCGAGGTAATTAATGTCTTCACCACTAGTGGTTGGAACAATAATTACGGCAATTTCTGTAGAAGTAGAATCGTAAAACTTGATTAACTTTTGATTGATTTGATTTTTCTCAGTTTCCGTCAATAACCCAACATTATCCGTAACCGGAAATATTTTGGTTGGCTTTTTAGGAATTAACTGGGCAAAAACGATGATGTTTAAACCTAAAAAAAATAAGGCAAAAAGATATTTAAGAGAACGTAATCTCATTAGGAAGTTCGTTTGGATTTTCTCCCACAACGGGGAAGTGTTTTTTCAATTCGAGACCGGTTTGCAGGATGCCACTTTTTAGACCCTCAAAATATTTTTGGTTAGAAAATGCGATCGTAATTTCATCATGCATTTTATCCCAAAATCTTTGGTGAACTTTCTGGTGAATTCCTTCGTCGCCGATAATGGTAAGATACTGCTGTTCAAAATTGACATGAAAAAGCACCGCAGTTTTGGCAACAGTTTTATTCTCACAGAGTCTTTTGAAAACCTCAAAAGCAATCTCTGCGTTATTTCCTTCGGTGGTAGAATCAATATGAACTTTGATTTCACCTCGGGTGTGATTTTCTGCTGTTTGAATGGCTTCTACGAGAGAAGCCATTTGATAATCTGTAAGGAAGCTATTCATTAGTTACTAAAAACTTCTGGAGCATTTTCAGCACCTGCAGCTGCTTTGAAAGTTGGTTTTTCTTTGAAATTGGTGAAGTTGGCCAAAATATTATTTGGGAATGATTTAATGGTAATATTATACTCATTCGCTGCTTCGTTAAAATAGACCGTCTCGCTGCGAATACTGTTTTCGATCGCGATATATTCTCTTTGGAAATTAAGGTATTGCTGATCAGCTTTCAAATTTGGATATTGTTCTACCACCGCCATCAACTTGCTTAATGTTCCACTTAATTCACCTTGGGCTGCCTGGAATTTCGCCAAGTCCGCTTCGGTCATATTCGTAGGGTCGATCGTAATTGAAGTAGCTTTTGAACGAGCCTCGATTACTTTGGTTAAAGTTTCTTGCTCGAATTGGGAATAAGATTTTACGGTACGCTCTAAATTGGGAATTAGGTTGGCGCGTTTCTGATAAACGGTTTCTACATTCGACCATTTGGTATTGACGGTCTGCTCTTTGGCAACGAAATTATTGTAGCCATTTTTTCCCCAGAAAAAAACCAGCACGGCAATTACAAGTAGAGCAATCCCGATTGTTCCGGCGCTCATACATCCTTTGTTTCTCATAGTTTATTATTTTTTTAATTTAATGCGATACCCAAATATACAAATTATGTGCTAAATTTGTGAAAATTTAAAAAAATGATTACAATTGTTGTGGCGATGGGACTAGACAATGAAATTGGGGCAGATAATCAGTTACTTTGGCATTTGCCAAAAGATTTAAAACATTTTAAAGAAATGACTACTGACCACCCTATTATCATGGGTCGAAAAACGTATGAAAGTATTGGCAAAGCGCTTCCTGATCGTACAAACATTGTAGTCAGCAGAAAAAAAGACTGGTTCGAAGAGGGAATACTGATCGTGGGAAGTGTAAAGGAAGCGGTGAAGTTTGCCAAGAAAATAGATGAACAAGTTTTCATCATTGGTGGCGGAAACATTTATGAACAAACCTTAGACTTGACGGATAAACTAGAAGTAACTTTAGTTCAGACCAACTTAGAAGCAGATACTTTTTTTCCTAAGATTGATCCAAAAATCTGGAATAAAATAGAGGAAGTTTGTCATGAGAAAGATGAAAAGAACGAGTTTGATTTTTGCTTTCAAACCTATGAGCGAAAAGTAAAATTGGCTGAAAAATAAGTATCCAACCGTAGACTTCTATTTTCAACTCAAATTATTATCTTTGCACCATTAAAATTTAACAATGAATAAATATATAAAATTCGTCATCACCGCAATAATGATTGCTTTCGGAGTTTATCTGATGATGAACAGAAATATCGGTTGGGGAATTGTAACGGTGATTCTTTCGGGAATTCCGATTTTACTCTTTTTCAAAAACGAATACATCTTATTGGCTTTTTGGTTTTTAAGAAAACAAAACATGGTAAAAGCAGGAAGTTGGTTGACGAAAATCACCAATTACCAATCGCAACTTCACAAGTCCCAGTATGGCTATTTTCATTATTTACAGGGACTTACTTTAGCTCAAGATAATCCGAGTAAAGTAGAACCTTACATGAAAAAAGCTTTGGAATATGGATTGAATATGAAGCACGATCGCGCAATGGCAACTTTAAATATCGCCGCGGGAGCAATACAAAAAGGCAGACGTCAGGAAGCAAAACAACTTTTGGAAGAAGCTAAAAGACTGGACAGCTCGGGAATGATGACCGACCAGATCAAGATGCTGAAAGATCAGCTGAAAATGCCATCGATGCAGAAACATATGCACAATCCGAACATGAGACAGAGAGGGAAATTCTCGTAATCAGATATCAAAAAATATAAGCTCGATTTCAGTCGGGCTTTTTTTGTGGCCAGAGGCGAGCGCCAAAAAGACTGTTTTATAAGTTTACCTCAAGCAATGAGAAAGATTTTCATGTAAAACTAATACCTCAAACTTACTTGCTAAGACCTAACATTACATTTCCGCATTATCATCTACGCCATAGAATTTCGGAATTTGCCACTCGTACTTTACCGCAAATGTCCGGATCGCAACAATTAGCAGAATGGTGAATATTTGCACAAACGCATAAGAAAGCGTAGTGTATTTGACCAAAATTAAAAATATTCCGCCACCCACAATACAAGCCGTTGCATAAATTTCTTTTCGGAAAATTAGTGGAATTTTATTCAATAAAATATCGCGACTAATTCCACCCACACAGCCAGTGATCGTTCCTAAAGTGATACAAATTAAAGGGTTTAGATCAGCATTCATGCCCTTCTGAATTCCCACAATCGTAAATAATCCTAGACCAATACTGTCAAAAATAAATAAGGTAACTCGAAACCTCTTCTCAACCGATTTGAAAATCATAGAAACAATGCAAGTTATAAATACGACTGAGCAGATGATCATATCATGCATCCAAAAAACGGGTACATCTAATAATAAATCCCGCACCGTTCCGCCACCCACAGACGTGACAAACGCAATAATCAAAATTCCAAAAGGATCCAACCGTTTTTGCATCGCAGCAAAACTGCCCGACATCGCAAAAGCAATGGTTCCTAAAATTTCAATGGCGAGCGTAAGGTTTTCTTGAACCATATGTAATGGATGATAGATGATGGATGATGGATGATGGATGCTAAAAGAAAAACGTTAGTATTAGAAGCGATCCGAAAAGTTCACGAATTGAGAAAATAATCCTTTGTATTCTATATTTTATTTTTTGCTCAACTTGTCAACTCTAACTGCTTCGGGAACCATAATTTCGTAATTACCACCAAACGTAATGATTTCTCGCACGATGCTGCTGCTGATGAATGATTTCCCTGACGAGGTTAACAGGAATATGGTTTCTATTTCATTATCCTTCGTTAGTTCTCTGTTGGTTTGGGCTATTGCTTTTTCAAACTCAAAATCCGCGGGATTACGAAGTCCACGCAAAATGAAATTCACATTTTTACTGTGGCAATAATCGATAGTTAATCCTTCAAAATGATCAACTTCAATATTCGGGAATTTCGCAAAAGACTTTCGGATAAACTCCATTCTTTCTTCTAAGGAAAACATGTACTTTTTTTGTGAGTTTTGTCCAATCGCAATAATTATTTTATCAAATAGAGGATAAGCTCTTTCGACAATATCATAATGACCAAGGGTGATAGGATCGAATGAACCTGGAAAAACTGCTACTCTCATAAATGATTTTAAATTTTGAATAATAAATTTTAGATCAAATAATTTTAAATCTAAAATAAAAAGTTTTATTTATTTTTTAGCCAGTGCTTTTTCGACTTCGTTGCCACACAAGTCCTTGACTGAAATTCCGTAAAAATTTGCCTGCTGCGGTAAGATTGACGTCGGCGAAAATCCAGGATTCGTATTCATTTCTAGCATGTAGGGAATTCCGTTCATAATGATAAATTCACTTCTTGAAAATCCACTCATACCTAAAGCTTCATAAGCACGTTTCGAAATCTCTTCTACTCTTTTACGAGTTTCATCATCGATTCTGGCTGGTGTAATTTCTTCTGAAGCACCTTCATATTTTGCTTCGTAGTCGAAAAATTCTTTATCGGGAACAATTTCAGTGATTCCTAAAACTACCGTTTCATTATTAAAATCGACAACACCTACCGACACTTCCATTCCATCTAAGAAACTTTCGATTAAAATTTCTTCGTCTTCTGCAAAAGCAAATTGTAAAGCTTTCTTTAACTCAGACTGTTCTTTAACCTTAGTAATTCCCAACGACGAACCAGACTGATTCGGCTTTACAAAAAGAGGCAAGCCCAGCTCTTCGATAATTTGAGTTTCATTTATTTCTTCACCTTGTCTTAAATAAATACTTTTCGCTGAGGGAATTCCATATTTAGAAAGGACTGTTAAAGTATCTTTTTTATTAAAGGTTAGAGCACTTTGATAAAAATCGCAACCTGTATATTTTTGGCCAATCGTATTCCAATATGCTTGTAGCTCACCATTTTCGCCTGGTCTTCCGTGGATGATATTAAAGCAAGCATGAAACTTCACCTGAAATCCACTGGTTAAACTTACTGAGAAATCAGATTTATTGATGGGTGCTTTTTGACCACGATCATCCAGAAAATACCAGTCGTCTTTCAGAATGACGACTTTGTAAACATTGTAAAGTTCACGATCCAGAGAATCATAAACCAGCTGACCACTTTTTAGGGAAACTTTATATTCATCAGAATATCCGCCCATTACTACGGCTATATTTTTTTTGCTCATCTAATAAAACTATAGAAGCAAAATTAAGCAAATTGTTTAAAAGCCACGGCTATAATTAGGAAATTTATGTCATCACCAGAAATAGATTTTAAAAGAACGAGCTGATAAAAATGAGGCTTTATCTATTTTCTTTACTGTTAAAAAGTTGTAATTTTGCGGACTATGAAAAGATGGTATCTCTACCCTTTTTCCCTTGGTTATCATTTGGCAACCGCCATTAGAAACATAATGTATGACTGGGGAATTTATAAATCGACCACATTTAAAACTCCAATAATTAACGTTGGAAATCTTTCCGTGGGCGGTAGCGGAAAATCGCCAATGGTGATGTATATTGCCGATTTAATATCTAAACATTACCGAACGGGCGTTTTATCTAGAGGATACGGAAGAGTGACAAAAGGTTACGGAATCACCAATTATGACAGCAGTTATAAAACGGTGGGTGATGAAGCGATGCAACTTTTTGAGCGGTACAAAAACCGTTTCGTTATCGGCGTTTCAGAAGAAAGAGTTCCAGGTGCACGAAAGATGATCAACGATATGGATTTGAAAGCTTTGGTGCTGGATGACGCATTTCAACATCGAGCCATAAAACCCGGTTTCAATATTTTAATGACGGATTATAATGATCCTTATTTTAAAGATTTTCTTTTGCCTGCAGGTAATTTGCGCGAGAGTAGATCAGGAGCAAAGCGCGCTCAGATCATTATGGTTTCTAAATGTCCTTACGATTTGACCGACGAAAAAAAGCAATATTATATTTCCAGAATTAGACCTCAGCATGATCAAAAAGTCTTTTTCTCAAGCATTGGGTATGATGAAAATGTTTATTCCAGAGACAAAATGCTTCCAGATAACAACTTGGATTATTATGATATTCTGCTCATCACCGGAATTGCCAATCCGAAACCTTTACTCAATCATTTAGCAAGATTTTCGCAACGGGTGAAACATTTAAAATTCAGAGATCATCACAATTTCACAGATCAGGATATTAAAAATATTTTGGCTGAATATAAAAAATTAGGCGAATACAAACTAATCCTAACCACCGAGAAAGACTATGTGCGCCTCAAATCTTTTGATTATCTTAGGGATCTTGTTTACTATTGGCCCATCAATGTGAACATTGACAAGAAAGAAGAATTTAATCAAATCATCCTTAATTATGTTAGTAAAAATTAAAGAAACTGCACATTTCATTAAAAATATTATTCAGGACACGCCTGAATTTGCAATCGTTTTAGGTTCCGGCTTAGGAAAGCTCAAAGATGAAGTTGAAGCAATACATGTTTTAGAATATCACGAAATCCCTAATTTTCCGCAAACAACTGTTGCAGGGCATGGCGGACAGTTAATTTACGGAACACTTGAAGGTAAAAAAGTATTGATGATGAGTGGCCGATTTCATTATTATGAAGGTCACGACATTCAAACCGTGGTTTTTCCTTTCCGCGTTTTTCATTTGTTAGGAATTAAAAATTTGATTTTATCAAATGCTTGTGGCGGTGTAAATCCTGACTTTAAGGTTGCAGATGTGATGATTATTAATGATCACATTAACATGATGCCGGAACATCCGTTGCGTGGAAAAAACCTAGACGAACTCGGTCCACGGTTTGTGGATATGAGCGAACCTTACAATAAAAAGATGATTGAAGTGGCGGCAAATGTTGCCAAAGATTTAGGAATCAAAGCGCACCAAGGTTGCTACGTTGCTTTACAAGGTCCAACTTTCGAAACTCCGGCGGAATACGGAATGATTAAAGCGATTGGTGGAGATGCTGTTGGAATGAGTACTGTTCCCGAAGTAATCGTTGCGAAACATCAAGGAATGGATTGTTTCGGAATTTCTATTATCACTGATGTTGGCGGACCAGACATTGCATTCACCGTTTCGCACGAAGAAGTTTTACAAGCGGCTGATAAAGCAATGCCGAACGTTATTAAAATCGTTAAAGGTTTGGTGAAGAATTACAACGCTTAATTTTTTCGAAAATACAAATAGAAAAAACGCATCTTTTCGGGATGCGTTTTTTCTGTTTTAAAGACTATTTCACTTTCACGTAAATATGTCTAATATTATTCACGCCGGTTTCGCGCTCATCAATTTCTATCTTACCGATGCTTCTAATCAAAGGCAAGAGTTTTGCAAAACCAAAGTTTCGCGGATCAAAGTCGGGTTTCTTTTTAATAATAAAACTGCCGAGATTTCCTAGGAATGTCCAGCCATCTTCGTCACCTAAATCATTAATGCTTTCTGTAATTAATTTAATGGTTCGTCCATCAACTTTACTCAATGGCTCTTTTTTTCGTTTAGGTTTCTCCGTTTTTTTAGTCACTGTATTTCCTGAATCTTTTTCCGAATCCTTGTCAGAATCGTCGGTGTCGTTTAAGATTTCCAAATAAATAAATTTATCACAGGCGGAGATAAAAGGCTTCGGTGTTTTCTTTTCACCAAATCCCATCACCATCATTCCGGCTTCCCGAAGTCTTGTTGCCAGTCTGGTGAAGTCGCTATCACTTGATACAATGCAGAAACCTGTTACTTTTTCGGAATATAAAATATCCATTGCATCAATAATCAGTGCGCTGTCACTAGAGTTTTTTCCAGTCGTGTAACTGTATTGTTGAATTGGGGTAATTGCATTTTCGAGCAAAACATTTTTCCAACCGGAAACGGTAGGTTTGGTCCAGTCGGCATAAATTCTTTTAATGGTTGGAGTTCCGTTTTTGGAGATTTCCTCCAACATTTCTTTTACATTTTTATAGGGAACATTGTCCGCATCGATGAGGACTGCTAATTTATCGTCGGTCATATTATTTTTCTATTTACAATTTTATTTTACTGGAATTGTGCTGTCGTCTCTTCTTCCGTCCCATAGTGATAAAACTTTAATTTGCTTTGTATCAAATTCATAGAAAAGAAGGTAATCTCGAACAATTTTCACCCGTACATTTTCAAAGTTTGTTTTTCGACCAATTTTTGGATTATCAGCAATTTGTTTTAAGGTATTTATGAATAGTTTATTTAATTTAATACTATACGTTTTAGATTTATTTCTAATAATCCAATAGTCAAGAATCTCCTTCCTTTCAAAGTTGGCTTCTTTTGTCCAATTTATTTTTCTTGCAGCCACTTTTCAATTTCGGTATTTGCGTCTTCTCCTGAAAGAACTGTGTCATTTTTCGCTTCAGTTAGTCTCTGTTTTTGCACTGAAGAAGCTTGAAAAACACCTTCCTCTAACTCAAAATCTAAAAGTTTTTGAATTTCTTCAATAATCCTAGTTTCTTTTAAACTGATAATTTTATTGATTAAATCTAATTTTAGGTCAGCAGTGCTCATTGTGTTTCAATTTACTTCAAATTTACAAATTCTAAGTTATATTAAACTTCAATATCATTCCCTAATTTTGCGCCATGCAAACCGACCGAAAAATAATTCATGTTGATATGGATGCTTTTTACGCTTCTGTGGAACAACATGATAATCCAGAACTGCGAGGGAAACCTTTAGCAGTCGGCGGCGGGATGTACGGCGTGGTGGCCGCAGCAAGTTACGAAGCTAGAAAATTCGGAATCCGATCTGCAATGCCGGGAAGAATTGCCATGGAAAAATGTCCGCATTTAATTGTCGTAAAACCGCGCTTCAATCGATACAAAGAAATTTCGCAAATAATCAGATCCATTTTTTACGAGTTTACTGATTTGGTCGAACCACTTTCTTTGGATGAAGCTTATCTTGATGTTACCGAAAATAAAAAAGGTATTGAATCAGCGCAGGATATTGCACGTCAAATTAGAAGTCGAATTTTCGAAGAAACGGGTTTAACCGCCTCTGCGGGAATTTCGGTGAATAAATTTTTAGCAAAAGTAGCTTCTGATTATCGCAAACCGAATGGACAAAAAACCATTCATCCAACCCAGATTCTGGAATTCATGGAAGAACTGCCGATAGAGAAATTTCATGGAATCGGAAAAGTCACGGCCAACAAGATGCACGAGCTGCATATTTATACGGGTAAAGAATTGAAGCAAAAGTCACTGGAAGAATTAGTTGCTCTTTTCGGAAAATCCGGAACTTACTATTTCAATGTCGTACGCGGAATTCATAACAGCGAAGTAAAACCGAATAGGATTCAGAAAAGCGTCGGGGTGGAGGAAACTTTCTGGGAAAACTTAGCGGATGAAGAAGCGGTTTTTAATCAGTTAAAAATAATCAGTGAAGATCTGGATACGCGACTTTCAAAAAAAGAAATTAAAGGAAAATCATTAACACTGAAAATTAAATACAAAGATTTCACGGTGTACACCCGAAGTAAAACTCAAGAAATTTATTACGAAAACGCAAAAGATTTCTATTTGATTGCTAAACAACTTTGGGAACTTCGACCGTTTGATAAACCAGTTAGACTGTTAGGCTTATCACTTTCTAACCTCAACACCCAAGAGAAAAAACAAGTTTCGGTACAATTGAAAATCCCGTTTGTGGAGTTTACTTAAAGCTAGGGAAACTGTAAAATTTCCGCATTCGTTTTATTATTAATAAATTAGAGAAGAAATTAAAAGGAATCGATAAGACTCGTTTTACGTAAATATTTTTCGGGACACTTTTTGCTACTCCATTTTAAAAATTAACAATTATGAACCCAACCATGATTCAATTTTTCCATTGGTATTCCGATGGAAATTCGCAATTATATAATCACATAAAAGATTCTGCAACTTATTTAAAAGAATTAGGAATTTCCGCCGTGTGGTTTCCGCCCGCTTACAAAAGTGCTGGTGGCGGATATTCTGTCGGTTATGATCCTTACGACTTATTTGATTTGGGTGAATTTGACCAAAAAGGAACTACGCCAACTAAGTATGGAAACAAAGAACAATATTTGACGGCTTGTAAAACTTTACAAGAAAGTGGAATTTCTGTCATTGCCGATATTGTACTCAACCATAAAGCTGGAGGTGACGAATTAGAAAAATTTCACGCCGTAAAAGTGAACCCTGAAAATCGTCAGGAAAATTTATCCGAACCTTTCGAAATAGAATCTTACACCAAATTTACATTTCCGGGGAGAGGTGAAAAATATTCAGATTTTAAATGGAATTTTCAATGTTTTTCTGGGGTTGATTATGCCGAAGGTCAGGAAGAAGGAATTTTTCAAATCATCAACGATCACGGCGATGGTTGGGAAGAAATGATTGATACTGAAAAAGGAAACTACGATTATTTGATGTACAATGATGTGGACCAAAGAAATCATTTCGTTCGCGAAGAATTGAATAACTGGGGGAAATGGTACCACGATCAGATTCATTTTGATGGCGTTCGACTGGACGCGGTGAAACACCAGTCGCCCGAATTTTATCAAGAGTGGTTACACACTTTGAGAGCCAACACGGGAAAAAATATTTTTGCCGTCGGCGAATACTGGTCTCCGGGAGAATTGCCCCTTTTAGAAAAATATATTGAAGCAACAGAAGGATCGATGAGTTTATTCGATTCCTCTTTACATCACAATTTTCACGAAGCCTCTTTGGCTGGAGCTGAATATGATTTAAGGACGATATTTGATAAAACTTTAACATTGTCAAATCCTTTATTATCAGTAACACTCGTTGATAACCATGATACGCAACCTTTACAAGAATTGGAAGCTCCGGTTGAAAAATGGTTCAAACCGTTGGCGTATGCTTTAATTTTATTGAGACAAGATGGTTATCCGTGTATTTTCTATCCCGATTTATTTGGCGCCCATTATACCGATCAAGACAAACAAGGAAACGATCAGGAAATCTTTTTAGACAAAGTTGAAAAAATTGAAGAGCTATTAAAGGCTCGTCAATTGTTCGCTTACGGAACACAGCGCGACTATTTCGAAGATGCAAACTGCCTTGGTTGGATTCGCGAAGGTGATGAAGAACACAAAGGTTGTGCAGTTGTCCTCAGTAATAAAGACGCTTACCAAAAACCCATGGAAATGGGTTCCCAATATTCGGGACAAACTTTTCACGATTACTTAGGATGGTTTGAGGATAAAGTCACGATCGATGAAAATGGTTGGGGAAATTTCCCCGTGCCGGCTGGCAATGTTTCGGTTTGGATTCCTGCAGACTAATTTTATGAGAGAGTAAAAAATCATTTAGCACTTCATTAACATAAATTTGATCAGCAAGAAACTATCTTTGTTTTCAATAAAAATAAAATACATGAGCGATAATTGGAATATAAAAGCCTTTGGAACGGTTTCTAAAAATGATGATTTGAAAGAAATGACCATCGACCGAAGAGAGGTCAAACCGACAGATATTGAAATTGAAATTTTATATTGCGGCGTTTGTCACAGCGATTTGCACACCGCCAGAAATGATTGGGGCGGCACCAAATATCCAGCGGTTCCCGGACACGAAATCGTGGGAAGAATTACGAAAGTGGGTGAAGAGGTAACCAAATTTAAAGTTGGTGATTTAGCCGGTGTAGGTTGTATGGTAGATTCTTGCAAAGAGTGCGAAAGTTGCAAACAGGACTTAGAACAATATTGTCTGAATGGTTCAACGGGAACGTATAATGGAAATGATCAACATTTAAATCAACAAACCTTTGGTGGCTACTCAGAGAAAATTGTAGTTACCGAAGATTTCGTTTTAAAAATTCCAGAAAATTTAGATCTAAAAGCGGTTGCTCCTTTACTTTGTGCAGGGATTACAACTTGGTCTCCACTAAAACACTGGAACGTAAAAGAAGGAAGTAAAGTTGCTGTAGTCGGTTTAGGCGGTTTGGGTCATATGGCAATTAAATTAGCTAAAGGTTTAGGTGCAGAAGTCACTTTGATTTCCAGAAGTCCAGACAAAATTCAAGATGGATTGGATCTTGGTGCCGATGCTGTGGTGATTTCTACGTATGAAAATGAGATGAAAGCAGCAGCTGGAAAATTCGATTTAATTATCGATACCGTTCCTTATGATCATGACATTAATGCTTATATCTCCACTTTAAACATCAGTGGAACCTTAGTTTTAGTCGGCTTCCTCGGTAAAATGGACGAAGCTCTTCTATCTGTTCCGATGGTATTAGGTAGAAAATCAGTTGCCGGTTCATTAATTGGTGGAATTAAAGAAACTCAGGAAATGCTGGATTTCTGTGGTGAACATAATATTTTACCAGAAATCGAAATAATCAATATGCAAGACATTAATAAAGCTTATGAGCGAATGCTAAAAAGCGATGTTCGTTATCGATTTGTAATTGATATGCAGTCTTTGCAAAACTAGAATCAATAATAAAATAGAAAAATCCGGTTGAAACTCAGCCGGATTTCTTGGTTATTTCTTTAAAATTTCTTTCGCTACTTTTTGTGTTCCATCAATAGGTTCTAAAATTTTTAGTTTTAAAATATCAGTTACGATTGGATAAACACTCACATTTTGAAATTCACCAATTTCAAGATTTTGTTTAAAGGCTGGGCCTGCTGCAATAAAAGCAGCTTTCATTTCAGGAACTTCGTATGGGCTATAACCGTGCTTTCCCATCGAGGTTCTTTTTCCTTTTTCCAAAAATATTTTAGGTGCTTTAGGAACCAATAGAATTTGGCCGATTCGATTATAGCGATCATTTTTCGCTGAGAAATTAAGTTTCTTTGGAAATCTTTTATCGAGAAAAACATCGTAATTAGCGGTTTTATTTCTCTTTAATTCTTTATAAACTGATTTTACTTCTGCTGGATCTTTCACCACCACTCTCATTAAAGTTTGAGCGTTGTAAAAATCAAATCTGTTTTTATCGAAAAGAATCTCTGGAATTTCAAGCGGGTTTTCTATATCCACTTTCACCATTCCGTGATCTGACACGAAAATGAAGTTGACATTATTTAATCCTAATTCGTTTACTTTCTTAATCAAATTTCCGATGGCGTCATCAATCAAATGAACCGACTGTTCAGCTTCCTGACTATCTGGTCCGTACCGATGTCCCGCGCCATCAACTTCTGGAAAATATAAACTTATGAAATGCGGACGGCGATCTTCTGGTAATTTTAACCAGTCGATTACTTTAGAAACCTTTTCGTTGGGTGAGAATTTCTCATGGTAATGATAATAATAGGTTGGCCTTTTTCCGCCCGCATCACTAGCAGAACCTACCCACATCATCGAGGCAGAAAGCGTTCCTTGCTGTTCGGCTAAACTCCAAAGTGGTGTTCCGCCGTACCAGGTTCCGTCTTCTGCAGCTTGTTTGTTGCTCATTGCATAGAAACTTTTCCGCTGATAATCGTAAAAGTAATTATCGATCAATCCATGGTGAGCAGGATATAAACCCGTAATTAAACTCCAATGATTGGGAAAAGTAATGGTCGGAAAACTGGGAATTAAAGCTTGAGCGGAAACTCCAGTTTCAGCTAGGTTGGTAAGATTTTCAGGCTTGTATTTTTTGACATAATCGTATCGAAAGCCGTCGGCCGAAATTAAAATGACGTAAGGTTTGGCAATAGATTCCACAGAATTTAATCGATTTGGAACTACAACTTGTGCGGTATCCGTTTGGGAAAACCCATTAATAAAACTTAAAATAAAAAGAAAATAAATCAGCTTTTTCATAGAATTAGAATAAATACAAAGTTAATCTTTAAATAGACGTACTAAACTTAGTTTCATCATTAAACTAGAAGATAAAATTTTTAAGCACGACTGTAAACCGTCTTAATTTTTATCAAAAAATATTACATTTGTACGCAATCCGCACCTACCATATGAAAAAAATAATACTCTTTTTATTCTCCTTTATTTTCGTCACTTCTTTTGCACAACTTGATCGGGAACATTGGTTTGCACCGATGTATGATGGACAAGGCAATGGTAGCCCGGAACAATACCTACATCTTTCGACAAATGAAACTTCAGCCTTTAAAGTTTTGGTCTACAGCAATAATGCGGTTGTATACACAAGGACGATTAGCAAGGGAAATCCTGCGATTATAAAAGTTTACAGAGATTATATCATTACCAAATCAAAAAATGACTTGCATACGGTTGGAAACAGGGGCCTTTACATACAAGCTGAAAAACCATGTTTCGCTAATTTACGTTTTCGGGTTGCAAATCATGCCGAAATTATCACCTCTAAAGGAACCGCTGGTATTGGAACAAAGTTTTATACTGTGGTTGCGCCTAACGCTCAAGTTAATAATAACCTTGGCTTTGGAGCGAGCTTTTTGGCTACTGAGAACAACACTACTGTAACCGTTAATAATTTCAAGAAAAACCTTTATTTTAATGATTATGGCCTAGCAACGGATTTTACTTTCACCCTTAATAAAGGAGAAAGTTACATAATTGATGGCCGCTCCACGAATGCAGAAAATCTCAATGGTTTCATTGGAGCTACAGTTACTTCCGATAAACCCATTTCTATGAGTAATGGGAATTTTAATGGCCAGTATGCGACATCGGATTTAGACGATGGATCAGACATTTTGATGGATCAGTCTGTGCCGGTGGATAAATTAGGAGATGAATTTGTAATTGTAAAAGGTTACGGAGCTATAGGGAATAATATGGAAGGTGCAATTGTTGTTGCCACTGAGAAAAACACGTCACTTTACGTCAATGATTCTACCGTTCCGATTGCTACTTTAGCTAATGAGGGAGACTATTATTTGATCGACGAATCGAACTATACTTTGAGAGGAAGTGACCATTATAATCTACATATTAAAACAGATAAAAACGTCTATGTCTACCAACTTTTGGGAGGTGTAGAAAGTGGCAGTTCTCCACTTGCCACTGGTGGTATGAATTATATACCGCCGCTTAACTGTTATTTGCCAAAAAAAATTGATGAATTAAGTTATATCAGTAGAATAGCTCAAACTGATTCCGACAATACTTTTTTAACGAAATTAAATATTATAACACAGCAAGGAGCGGTTGTAAAAGTGAATGGAATAATTCCCGACGCTCAATATGGGCCCTATGAAATTTCTACGATCACCGCTAATCAAACTTGGGTAACTTATTCAATCCCCGAAGTCAAAGGAAATCTCACCATAGAATCAAGTAAAGCCGTAACCGCGGGAATCGCAAGTGGTAATAATGCTTTTGGGTATGGTGGCTATTTTGCAGGATTTTCCGCGATTCCTCTTATTTTAAAAACCGAAGGAGACTGTCTTCAAAACTCACCACCAGTCAAACTTGCCGTGACTGAAGGTTTCGATTCTTATCTGTGGCTTATTCAGGTGAATGGAGTTTTTGTTCCAGCACCAGTAACTGCACAACATCCATCGAACTCTGAATTTGAATATTTCCCCACCCAAGCCGGAATTTACGCCGTAAAAGTACAGCAAGGGACCTGTCCCGAAATTCAAACCGCAGATTTCAAATTCTACAATTGTACTACTTACACCAACTACGATTTTACCACTTGCACGGAACAACTAATTAGTCCTGAATTCGCTTTAAGTTCCCAAACTATCAATAATACCACCCTTAAAATTGATACGCCACCAACCAAAGGAAACGTTGTAATCAATGCAGATGGAACCATTACCTATACCGCAAACCCGAATGCAATTGGAACGGATACTTTTAAATTTTCCTTTTGTGGAAATGGTGCTATATCCGACTGCGAAACCGTGCAAGCAACCATTACTTTAAATCAAATTGAAAAATACAATGTGCCTTTAGGAGAATGTTCTGAAACAGGATCTGCAACTTATGATTTACGAGAAGCAGCTGTAACTCCAGATTCGACGGTTTCTAAAACTTATTATGAAACTGAAGCTGGCGCAGAAAATGAGATTGCAGCAGAGGTAATCAACAATTTTGCAAATTTCACTTCTGTCGATCGATTCGTGTGGGTCCGGATGAAAAACACTTTTGGATGTGTTGCCGTTGCGAGAATTGAATTGAAAGTAAAATTACCCGCGGACGTTAAACCTGAACTATATACCAAAAGCCACTGCGACGAGGATATCGATGGCGTGCTTGATGGTATTTATAAAGTTGACGTAACTTCAATTACACCGTCAGTTTTACAAACTCCATCTAATCATATCGTTCGTTATTATGACACCGAAATCAAGGCAAACGCAGGATCATTAACAGACAATATCAAAGACATTTTCAGTTTTACAGCAAACCGTTCAATCTGGATTAGAGTAGAACCCAAAAATGGTTGTCCAATTATTGTTGAAAAAATTTCGATATTAATAGGAACGAAATTGATTCTCGATACGGTGGCTCCAGATACAATTTGTGATGATGATTTAGACGGAAAAAAAATGGTTCATTTAAGCAACTATATTTCTGATTTCAATAATGAAGCTGATGTTACAGCTACTTATTTCCTTAATTTAAAAGATGCCCTCAACAACGAGAATTCCATTCCAGAAGAAGTTGAGGTGAAAAACGCTGGTACTTATTATTTACGTCTGCAGAAGCCCAGAAATTGTGCTGAAATTGGTTCTTTAAATCTAAAAATAAAAATTCCAAAAAATTCTCTGAAGCTCGTTGATAAAAATATTTGTCCGCTCGTGATTATGAATTTAGATGCAGGAGAAGGCTTTAGCGACTATTTGTGGAGTAATAATTCTAAGGAGCAATCCATCGATGTTCCCGCTGGAGATTATTGGGTTGATCTTACTTTCGAGGGCTGCACGTACAGACAAAAGGTCTCGGTAAAAACAGTACTGTTACCCGTAATTAAGGTCATCGAAATTCAGGGCGGAACCATTACCGTTTTGGTGACAGGCGGAAATCCACCATATCAGTACTCGCTCGATGGATCCACCTATCAAAGCTCGAATGTTTTCAACAATGTTCCGCCGGGAAATTATACCGTTTATGTAATTTCTGCCGATGAATGTGTGCCAACAACAACTGAAATTAATATTCTCAGAATTCTGAATGTAATCACGCCAAATGATGATGGTAAAAATGATGTTCTGAACTACGATGATCTGTTGCGAAAAGACAATCCATATTTACAAATCTTCGACCGCTATGGAGTTTCTGTTTTCAAAGGAGACAAAAACAACAGTTTCTCTTGGGACGGAAAATCCGCCGGAAAACTTGTTGGCACCGGAAGTTATTGGTATGTTTTACAATGGCAAGAACCAGGTTCAGCAACCGTTACAAAATTGACCGGTTGGGTTTTAGTAAAAACCAGAAATTAATAAATCTTAAAATTTTAATCAAAAAAAACCTGAATTCACAGCGAATTCAGGTTTTTTATTTTGCGAGAAAATATAATTATAAAGACACAATTTCGGCCAATATTCTTTTGGTTTCTTCTTCCAGTTCTTCTAAACCGTCATTATTAAAAATAATAAAATCGGCTAATTTTACTTTGTCTTTTTCGGGCATTTGTTTCAACATAATCGTCTCCACCTCACGATATGTTTTGTCATCGCGATCCATTACTCTTTTTAGTCGACAGTTATCATCTGCAGTTACCAATAAAGATTTATAGCAATTTTTATTTAATTTTAATTCAAATAAAAGCGCCGTTTCTTTAAATACAAAAGGAGTCGTTTGTTGAGGTACCCAATTTTTGAAATCGAGCTTTACCGCGGGATGAATTAATGAATTTAATTTCAGCAATAAGTCATCATTCTTAAAGACAAGGTCCGCAACATACTTTCTATCGTAGAAACCATCTTCATCATAGGAGTTTTCTCCTAAAAGTTCTTTAATTTTTTGCTGAAGTTGTTGGTTGTCATTGACAATGTTTTTCGCCCGAATATCTGAATAGTAAACAGGATAACCTGCTTCTTCGATGAGTTTCGAAACGGTTGATTTCCCCGAGCCAATACCGCCGGTTATTCCAATAATCTTTGTACTGCCCCTGGGTTCGGGTTCAGCTTCTTCTTCTATCATAACTTTATTTTAATTTTTCTAATCTTAATAACCAAAAACCTCGTTCATACTGAAGGTTTCATCTAATCGAATTCCTTTCTCCGTCATTTTCAAACTTGCCAATTCATTGTGCGCGTCGTGTTCAAAAAACAAAAGATATTCATTATCAACACATTGCTTTAAAAACTTCGCTTTTTCTTCCATCGTCAAAAGCGGACGCGTATCATAACCCATCACATAAACTTGTGGAATATGACCAACGGTCGGAATTAAATCTGCCGCAAAAACAATCGTTTTCTCCTGATATTGAATCACCGGAAGCATTTGCTTTTCGGTATGTCCGTCCACAAAGATAACATCCATTTTTAAATCTGGCGCAAAACCATAATTCCCATTTTGCGGAGTCGGCAAAAAATTTAATTGTCCACTTTCCTGCATCGGCATAATATTCTCCTTCAAAAAACTTGCCTTTTCTCTCGGATTTGGTTCTGTCGCCCATTTCCAATGTTGCTCATTCGTCCAGAAATGGGCGTTTTTAAAAGCAGATTGATAACCCGTTCGGTCATCATTCCACTCGATCGCGCCACCACAATGGTCAAAATGAAGATGCGTTAAGAATACATCCGTAATATCTTCTTTTACAAAACCATATTTTTTGAGATTTTTATCCAAAGTATCATCACCCCAAAGTGAGTAATGTCCGAAGAATTTCTCGTTTTGCTTGTCTCCCAAACCACAATCGATGAGAATCAGCTTTTTACCGTCTTCCACCAAAAGCGAACGCGTTCCCAAGTCAATTAAATTATTTTCATCAGCCGGATTCGTCCGTTGCCAAAGCGATTTAGGCACGACACCAAACATGGCACCACCATCTAATTTAAATTTTCCGCACTGTATAGGATAGAGTTTCATAAATTTTAATTTTTTTTGATATGTCTTAAACGCCAAGGTCGCAAAGATTTTTTCTCGCTACTCAACTATAGGTTCGCAAAGGCGTTTCACTCAGCGAAGGAGTACTTTATTATAAATGATTTACGATTCTTTTAACGCCATCTTTAAACAATAAAGAATGAAAGTTCAAAAGCATTCCTAATTTATAACCTGTAATTCTTAAATAATTCAAAAGTTGATAGGTATGATAATTATTAATTTCAGGAACTGCTCTAATTTCTATTATTACTTTATCTTCAATTAATAAATCAACTCTAAAAGCCTTTTCAATAACCAACCCTTCATATTCAATTGAAATGTCTTTTTGTCTTTCAACTTTCAAACCTTTCTGCTTTAATTCATAAACCAAGCATTCTTCATAAACTGCTTCATACAGACCAACTCCAAGTTTTCGATGAATTTTTAAACCCGACTCAAATACAACTTTTGAAATTTCATTTTCATTCATATTTCAATCATGTAGCATTAAAATAGTGACTCGCAACTTCGCTGAGTGAAACGCCTTTGCGACCGAATAAACACAAATATATTAAATTTTCTTTGCGCTCATTGCGTTAAAAATAATCTTTTTACTTGGCTCTTTTTACTTGGCTCTTTAAAAAAGTTCATCAGGTCTGCGTGGCATCGCAATCTGCAAATGTTTGTACGCTTTCTCGGTCACTTCTCTTCCTCTCGGAGTTCGAATAATAAAACCTTCCTGTATCAGAAACGGTTCATAAACCTCTTCCAAAGTTTCCGGATTTTCTCCAATCGAAGTTGCCAAGGCAGATATTCCAACTGGTTTTCCACGGAAATTTTCGATCATCACGCGCATAATTCGATTGTCCATATCATCCAATCCGAATTCATCAACATTTAAGGAGTTCAACGCAAACTTGGTAATATTAATTTCAATTTCGCCATTTCCTTTGATCTCTGCAAAATCACGAACTCGTCTCAACAATGCATTTGCAATTCTGGGTGTTCCACGACTTCTACGCGCAATTTCTAACGCAGCATCTTCATAGATTTTAACATCCAGAACTCGCGCACTTCTTTCAATAATCATTGATAAAAGTTCGATCGTATAATATTCTAATCGCGACTGAATACCGAATCTAGCCAGCATCGGTTTGGTCAACATTCCACTTCTGGTAGTTGCACCAACTAAGGTAAACGGATTTAAACCAATCTGAACGCTTCTCGCGTTCGGACCACTTTCCAGCATGATGTCGATTTTATAATCTTCCATCGCCGAATACAAATACTCTTCTACAATCGGCGATAGTCGGTGAATTTCATCGATAAATAAAACATCATTTTCTTCTAAGTTCGTTAGCAAACCTGCTAAACTTCCGGGTTTATCCAAAACTGGACCTGAAGTTATTTTACAGCCAACTCCTAATTCATTAGCGATAATATGAGCCAAAGTAGTTTTCCCTAAACCTGGTGGACCGTGTAAAAGCACGTGATCTAAGGCGCCATTACGGTTTTTTGCCGCGGCTACAAACACCTCTAAATTATCCAAAGTCTTTCTCTGCCCAGCAAAATCCTGAAAACTCTGCGGACGGATTTTCTCCTCGTTCATTAATTCATCTTCGGAAAAATTCTCTTTATCGGGGTGTAGGAAATCTGACATTGTAATATTTGAAATCTTTCAAAGATAATATATTTACAACAAAAGGTCTGAAAGTCGCGACCAAATAATTTTTTAATAACGAAAAAGATTTTACATTTACTTGCTATGAAAATCATTCTCCTTTTATTGACCTTTTTACCCATTCTTCATTTTGCCCAAATGGAAACGGATCGACCTGGAGAGGGAACTGCCAGTACCATCATTTTTGCAAAAACAATTCAGTTAGAAAGTGGAATCATTTACAACCGAAATGAAAAAGGCTTCACCTCAGATCATCTTCTTCGTTTCGGATTGACTGAAAGATGGGAAGTTCGTTTGCAAACCATTCAAAACTTAAGCGATTCGTCTGAAAGCACTTACGGCTTTTCTTCAAAATATAATTTTTTAAAAGGAGAAGACTATGCGCCTTCACTAACTCTAATTGCAGATTCAGATTTTAAGTTTGAGGATTATTCTTTCATCTTGGCTTCGGATAAACAACTGACCGAAAATTTCGGAAGTTCTGCTGGAATCGGCTACGTAAAAGAAAACTTACAAGATTTCTATTTCCTATCTTTTGGTTTAGATTACAGTTTTACCGACCGACTGGGGATATTCACAGATCATTACGGCTACTTCAATTCGAATCTTTCACCCGAACATGGTGTTGATTTTGGCCTCACTTACCTCGCGGCCCCACGGCTCCAATTGGATGTTTCTGTCGGCAGTAATCCGCAAAATATTTCCGAGGAATATTATTTAAGTACCGGGATTTCTTATCGATTCAGATAAAGATTTCTATAATAAAAGCAATTCATTCTATCTTCAATTAATGCCGAAAACACTCGCGATTAGAGCTCTAATTTCGTAGTTTTGCGCGATTATGTTTTCAATACCTCAAAAGCAAAGATTTGCATTATCTGCTTATTTCTTTTTATCTGGAATTTGTTTTTCTACGTTCGCTTCTAGAATACCAACCCTCAAATCTATTTTTACTCTTACAGAAGGAGAATTAGGAAATTTATTAATGATCATGCCGGCAAGCGCCATTATCGGAATTCCTCTTTCAGGCTGGATGGTCGCAAAATATAACAGCAGGATTCCGCTGCAATTAGGAAGTGTCCTCTTTCTGTTATCGCTATTTTCCCTAGGTTGGGGCTTTTCGCTGGTTGGATTGATCGTCTCCCTTTTTTTGTTTGCCTTATCTCTCCGAATTATTAATGTTGCCATTAATACGCAATCACTCTCTCTACAAGAAAAATTCGAAAAAAAAATCGTGGGGAAATTTCACGGTATTTGGAGTATCGGCGGTATTGCAGGAGTCCTTTTTTCGACGATTATGCTCAATTATGGAATCTCTATTTTCTGGCATTTTTTGATGGTCATGTTGTTTGGTATCCTACTAATCATTTTCATGTTTCCTTTGCTCATTAAAAATGATAAGGCCAAATCAAGCAATCCCTTCAAATTTCAAAAACCCAGCAGATATATTTCCCTACTAGGGTTTATGGTTTTTTTCGCCGCAATTTGCGAGGGCGGAATGTATGACTGGAACGGGGTTTATTTAAAAGAAGTTGTCAATCAAGAAGTTTTCACCTACGGTTATCTCCTCTTCATGGTTTGTATGACAATTTCCAGATTGACCATCGATAATTTAATGGGTCGATTTGGAATGCAAAAACTGTACATCGTAAGTTCGATTCTGATCGTATCGGGAGTTCTTACAGTTACGCTATTCCCAACTCTTGTCCCAGTTCTTATAGGGTTTTGCTTCATAGGCTTTGGCGTTTCTGGTCTTTTCCCCATGACTTTGATCCTCGCAGGTAGGGCTAAAAAATATTCTATTCCTATTGTCATTTCCATCATCAGCACCTACTCTACGGTCGGTATGTTTTTAGGGCCGCCGCTGATTGGCTATCTTGCAAGTGCATTTGGATTGCAGCGAGCTTTCATTACGTTCATCGTTGCCGGCTTAATGTTTATTCCGCTTTCCAAAATGGTTTTCGATCATTTAAAAAAGACCAATTAGAAATTTTAAAATAAATTTGTTTAGTTGTTAAAGTCTTTATCTTAGTATATCTAGAATAATCAACCACAAAAGGCACAAAAGCTTCTAGTCCCTTGAAGATTAAATGATTCAGTTTTAAAGATAAAAATAGGTTGATGCAAAACATTCCTTTTATTTGAACTTGAATCAATTATTTTTATTTTATCCTCTTTTGTTACTTTTGTGGTTGAAAAATTTTAATATAATTTTTCGTCATGTCCTAAAGTTTTCCTATTTTAATTTTGAAAATATTTAAAAATCAACTTCATGAAATTAATTGGTCCTTTCAAACAAATTGTAACGCTTCGCAACCTTCCTTTGCGTGGAAAACTTTCAGATGATCAACTCGAAATCATGACTGATGGGGGACTTTTAATTAAAGAGGGCAAAATCGAAAAAGTAGATTCTTTTCAAAATTTAAAAGAACAATTCCCTAATGTTGAAATCGAAAAAATTGAAGGAGTGCAGATTTGTTTGCCGGCTTTTGTAGATTCTCACACGCATATTTGTTTTGGTGGAAATCGCGCTAACGATTTTGCCATGCGAAATGCGGGAAAAACCTATTTAGAAATCGCAGAAACTGGTGGTGGAATTTGGAGTTCCGTGCAACATACGAGATCAGCAAATGAAGAAGAATTATTAAAAACGACTTTAGAAAGAATCAACTTCCTGATTTCATTAGGAATAACTACCATTGAAATAAAATCAGGTTACGGTTTAGATGCAGAAAATGAATTAAAAATGTTGCGTGTGATTAAAAAAGCACAGACTTTTACCAAAGCCACTTTAGTTCCGACTTGTCTTGCCGCCCATTTGAAACCAAGAGATTTCGAAGGAAGTTCGCAGGAGTATTTACAATTTATTTTAGATGAAATTTTACCCAAAGTAAAGGAAGAAAATCTCGCAAAAAGAGTTGATATCTTTATTGAAAAATCGGCATTTTTACCTGAAGAAAGCAAAGAATTTTTATTAAAAGCCAAAGAATTAGGTTTTGAAATAACGGTTCACGCTGATCAATTTACATCTGGAAGTTCCAGAATCGCAGTTGAAGTTGGAGCAAAATCAGCCGATCATTTAGAAGCAACCATTGATGAAGACATCGAATTTCTAGCACAATCAGAAACGGTTGCCACTGCGCTTCCAGGAGCAAGTTTAGGTTTGGGCGAAAAATTTACGCCTGCCCGAAAAATTCTAGACGCTGGTGGAATTTTAGCCATCGCCTCCGATTGGAATCCAGGTTCTGCACCGATGGGAAATTTGATTGCACAAGCTAGTATTTTAGCGACTTTCGAAAAATTATCAACGGCTGAAGTTCTAGCAGGAATTACGTTCCGCTCCGCATTTGCTTTGAGTTTAGAAGATCGTGGAACTTTAGACAAAGGAAAGAAAGCAGATTTCGTCACCTTTAAAACTGATAATTTCCAAAACGTGCTTTACCATCAGGGTAGTCTTAAAGCAGAAGCGGTTTATATTGACGGAGAAAAAACAGCGTGATGAAAATATATTTACTCATTTTTTCGGTCGTTTTAGGCTGCAGTAATCCGGATAAAAAATCTGAGAGCAAGCAGCCGACTTTTTTTCAAAAAGATTGTGGGTGTGTTGATGACTTCAAAACTGGCATCGCTCTTAATGAAACAAAAATGGTTTTAGTAAAAAATTTCGTGATTAGGAAACAAAATGGTCAAGAATATATAGAAGGAAATTGCGCGGAAGCAATCAGGATGTACATCGTTAATGAAGAGGGTCACGAGATTGAAGAGGAAGAAGTGTCGTGCATCTCTAAAAATAAGGTAGCAATTAAATTATCCGATTCTACTCAGTACAGTTTTTACGTGACCGAATCAGAACCTATTACTGGTGCAAATGCAAAGAATTATTTATTAACTGTTTTGAAAAATGATCCAAAAGCAATTTTAAATATTGAATTTACTCCAGAAGAAAAAATAGCGCTTCTTGTTACAAAAGCCTATTTTCCTGAATAAAAATTGGTAAATGAATATTAAATTTTAAATGAAGTCAAAAATCTTTATCTTTAAACCATAAAATTTACAGCAATGAGCAACTTAGATATGTGGGAAGTTTTTATTCAGACAAAACCAGGACTTTCCCATAAACACGCAGGAACCGTGCAAGCGGCTACAGCGGAAATGGCGTTACAAAGCGCGCGTGACGTTTATACCAGAAGGATGGAAGGAACTTCGATTTGGGTCGTTCCAAGTAAATATTTAGTAACTTCTGAAGGAATTGATAAAGAAGCCTTTTTCGATCCGGCAGATGATAAACTCTATCGCCACCCGACTTTTTACGAAATCCCGAATGATGTGAAAAACATGTAAAATAGACGGATAGATAATAGACTAATAGATGATAGACTCTTGCTTTAGTGACTGGTGATCATAATTTAGAAAATTCACTATTCATTTTTAAAATTGACTATTCACTATCTTGACTCTTTTAACTTTTTACTTGGCTCTTAAAACAAACTAGATGAATCCACTTTTTAATTATACTTTAAAATTAGCCGACGATACTTTGATTTTGGGTCAACGACTGGGCGAATTGTGCGGACAAGGTCCTTATCTGGAAGAAGATATCGCTTTGACAAATATTGCTTTAGACTATCTCGGACAATCGAACAATTTTTATAAATACGCCGCTCAAATTCAGGATCTGGGAAAAACGGAAGACGATCTAGCATTTCTTCGTTTGGAAAAAGAATACTTGAATTGTCAA
Organism: Kaistella antarctica; assembly: GCF_900109615.1. GTDB lineage: Bacteria > Bacteroidota > Bacteroidia > Flavobacteriales > Weeksellaceae > Kaistella > Kaistella antarctica. The sequence goes on along the minus strand of NZ_FOIX01000001.1, from coordinate 826,906 downwards.
TTGGCAGAACTTCCGAACGGTGATTATGCTCAGACAATTCTAAAGGTTTATTTCTTTTCGGTATATCAGAAAATCCTTTACGAAGAATTGATGAAAAGCAGCGACGAGCAACTTGCAGCCATTGCCGAAAAATCTTTGAAGGAAGTAAAATACCATTACACGCACGCTTCAACCTGGATTAAAATGTTTGCGGGCGGAACGGAAGAAAGTAAAACCCGCGTACAAAACGCCGTGGAAAATCTTTGGGAATATACAGGCGGAATGTTTGCAGAAACCATTGGTGAAGAAGATTTAGCAAAATTAGAAGTCGTTCCAAACGGAAAAGAAATTCATGAACTTTGGACTAAAACGGTTACAGAAGATTTCCAAAATTTTGGAATAGAAATTCCAGAAAGCGACTTTATGCAAAAAGGTTCCAGAACAGGTTATCACACTGAATATTTCGGCTTCATTTTATGTGAATTGCAGTTTATGCAAAAGACCTATCCTAATTGCGCTTGGTAAATCTAGTTGATAGTTGATAGTTGATAGTTGATAGTTGATAGTTGATAGTTGCAAAATTATTGATTTTCAGTTAGTGAACTTTTCAGGAGCATCCTTTTCACTTTAATGATCACAAAACGTTTGTGACTTTTGTGGTTAAATAAAATATAAATTCCGTGGTTAAAATAGAACAAGACTTATTCGAAATTCTTTCCCAGATTCCTGATCCCGAAATTCCCGTAATCAATATCGTGGAACTCGGCATTGTTCGGGAAGCAAAAACGGTTTACGATAATGAGATAGAAATCGTTATCACGCCCACCTATTCGGCTTGTCCGGCCATGTTTAATATTGAAGAAGACATTATTAAACTCTTTAAAGAAAAAGGAATTACCGCCAAAGTAATCACCAAGATCTCACCTATTTGGACAACCGATTGGATTACCGATGAAGCCCGAGAAAAACTTCGCGTTTACGGAATTACGCCACCAGAAAAAGGTTCGCACGAAGACCATATAAATGTCCCAAAAAAATGTCCAAGATGCGGGTCTGAAAACACCAAACAAATCAGCCGTTTCGGGTCTACGCTTTGCAAAGCCAGTTATCAATGCAACGATTGTCTGGAACCATTTGATTATTTTAAATGTCATTAAGGCGATGTGTTGATTTGATAATATGCTAATTTGATGATTAGAAAAGCATTATTCAAAGCATTATTTTAAATATAATTAAAACTTTATCTTTGTTAGAATCCGATTAATTAGCTGAAAAATTCAGTCACATCAACACATTACCAAATCAACGCATTAATATGTACACCCAACTTCAAATAGAATCTCACCTGGATGGGAAATTGCTCATCGCTTATATTAATGACGAGAAAACTTTTAACAGTTTAAATAAAACGACACTTTCCGAACTTCGGACTTTTGTTCATGATGGAAGTCGGGATGAAAATGTTCGTTGTCTGGCGATTTCAGGTCGTGGCAAAGCATTTTGTTCTGGACAGAATTTGAAAGATGCCATGTCTTTCAGCGATCCTGATGAAGAAAGAGTCATTCAGCGAATTGTAATTGATTATTATAATCCTTTGGTTAAAGAAATTGCAAATGCTAGAAAACCAGTTATTTCTCTAGTCAATGGTCCTGCAGTTGGCGCTGGTGCAATGTTAGCGTTAATTTGTGATTTTACTTTAGCAACTGAATCTTCTTATTTTTCTCAGGCGTTTGTTAATATCGGATTGATTCCTGACACTGGCGGAACGTATTGGTTGCCAAAACTTTTAGGCAGACAACAAGCGAATTATCTAGCTTTTACGGGAAAAAAATTATCCGCTACAGAAGCGAAAAACCTCGGATTAATTGCAGATGTTTTTCCAGATGAAAATTTCATGGAAAATGCAATGGAAGTGCTGACGCAAATTTCTAATTTACCAACGAAAGCCATTTCTTTAACTAAGAAAGCCTTCAATGAATCTTACGACAACACTTTAAGCCAACAATTGGATGTAGAAGGAATATTGCAACAAACCGCTGCGGAATCCGAAGATTTCATGGAAGGAGTTTCAGCATTTTTAGAAAAAAGAATACCGGAATATAAAGGCAAGTAATTCGAAGATTTGATGATGTGTTGATTTGACGATTCTGTCCTAAACCTTTCGATAAATCATCACATTAACATATCAATACATTATGAAAAAACCTTATGCGCTCCTATTTATTTTATTCATCAATTTCACTTTTGCACAAACGAAACAGTTTATTTACGACTATATTTCTATACCCGATTCTACGCAAAAAAAGAATTCTCATTCTGAAATAATGGTTCTAAATATTGATAAAGAGAAATCTGAATATTTCAGCTATAGAAAATTTGTTTCAGATTCTACTATAAATTCAGAGATTAAAGATGGTTCGTATTATCTTAAACCACCTGGGCCACCGCAAAAGAAAAGTGAGCTACCACTCGCGGATCGAGTTAATAAAACTTCTAATTCAGATCAAATCGAATTTATTACCCAAGTTTCTGAATCCAATTATTTAGTAACTCAATCTATAGATTTAAATTGGAAACTTCATCCAGAATATATTACGGTATTAAATTATAAAGCCCAAAAAGCAACTACAGACTTTGGTGGTAGAAAATGGATCGCCTGGTTCGCAAAAGATATTCCTTTTCAAGATGGACCGTATAAATTTAAAGGTTTGCCCGGTTTAATCGTAAAAATAGAAGACGAAACTAAGAGTCACCTGTTTGAATTAAAAGGAATTAGGAATTTAAATTACGATTTTATTTACCCTGATAATTCATTCGACAATAAAATTAAGTTATCAAATAAAAAATTTATAAAAACATTCAAAGAAAATCGGAAATATCCTGCTATTGCTATGAAGTTGAGATATCCTAAAGCAGAAGATGCAGAAATGATTAAAGAAATAGAAAAATATTTACTTGAGGAAATAAAAAAAGACAATAACATCATTGAAATCGATCTAATTAAATAATGAAAAACGTAGGCATAATAGGTTCTGGAACCATGGGAATTGGGATTGCACAAGTTGCTGCAACTTCTGGTTGTGAGGTTTTTTTATATGATCAAAATTCAGCACAGACTGAAAAATCATTAGCTAGTCTTAAAAAGATTTTAAATCGCTTAGTCGAAAAAGAAAAAATATCTTCACAAAAAAGTGAAGATATTTTTAATAAAATAAAACCTTGTACAGAACTTCAGGATTTTAAGGATTGCGATTTGGTGATTGAAGCCATTATTGAAAATAAAGAAATCAAGACTAAAGTTTTTCAACAATTAGAAAATATTGTTTCTGATGAATGTATTATTTCGAGTAATACTTCTTCGATTTCCATTACTTCTCTGTCTTCAGAATTAAAGAATCCGAAACGTTTTATTGGAATTCATTTTTTCAATCCGGCTCCTTTGATGCCTTTGGTGGAAGTGATTCCTGGTTTATTAACCGAGAAAACCTTGGCATTCGAGATTACGGCTTTAATGGAAAGTTGGGGAAAAGTTCCCGTGATTGCGAAAGATGTTCCAGGATTTATTGTAAACCGAATTGCGCGTCCGTTTTATGGTGAAGCTTTAAGAATTGCTGAAGAAAATATTGCAACTCCGGAACAGATCGATGACGCGATGCGGACTTTAGGGAATTTTAAAATGGGTCCGTTTGAACTGATGGATTTAATTGGAATCGATATTAATTTCTCAGTCACGAAAACCGTTTACGCTGATTATTTTTTCGACCCGAAATACAAACCGAGTTTGCTTCAACAAAGAATGAGCGAGGCCAAATTACACGGCAGAAAAACCGGAAAAGGATTTTACGATTACTCCGAAAACGCTCAACAACCAGCGCCAGAAAAAGACGAAGAATTGTATCAGGAAATCTTCATGCGGATTTTATCAATGTTGATTAATGAAGCCGTAGAAGCCAAACGACTTGGTATTGCGAACGATGAAGCCATAGAATTGGCTATGCAAAAAGGCGTGAATTATCCTAAAGGATTATTGCAGTGGGGATTTGATATTGGGTTTGAAAAAGTTTCGGAGACTTTGCAAAAATTGTACGAGGAATATCAGGAAGAGAGATACAGACAAAGTCCACTGCTTCGGAGAATGTAACAATTTTACAAGCTATTTATAATATTATATTTGTGAAATTAGTGAGCAATCTTTTATCGCACAGATTCCACAGATTTCCACAGAAGAAATTTAATTATAACACAATTACAAATCGCCAATTACATGGATCAAAAAAACAACCTTTCTGAATTATCAGATGAGAAATTACTTAAGAGAAGAGATCTATTGAAAGGAGTTTTAATTGGAATGTACGCAATCTGTATCCTGATGATCGTATTGTTGGTCTATATTTTCTTTTATAAAAGCTACAGCGAAGTTTCGATTGCCACATTTATTCCGGCTATGATGTTACCGGTCATTACATTGCCGCTGCTTTTTCAAGTAAACACTTTAAACAAAGAAGTTAAATCCAGAAATTTGAAATAAGTTTTAATAATTACATCATCAAATCAACACATCAGCACATCAAACTATGACTCCACACGAACTCGCTCAATACATGCTCGACCAAGATGCTTTCTCTCAATGGATGGGAATTCAACTCATCGAAGTTCGGGAGAAATATTGCCTGATTGAAATGCCCATTAAAAAAGAAATGATCAACGGATTGCGAACAGTTCACGGCGGCGTTACTTTTTCTCTGGCAGATTCGGCGTTGGCTTTTTCGAGTAACAATACCAATGAAGCATCTGTGGCTTTACATTGTTCGATGAATTTTACGAAAGCGGTGAGATTGGGAGATACTTTAACGGCAGAAAGTGTTCTTATTTCTGACACCCGTAAAACTGGAGTTTACGATATTTCAATTACGAATCAGCATAAAATTTTGGTGGCAACTTTTAGAGGAACGGTTTATAAAATTGAGAAGAAGGTGACGGATTTATAGATGTTTTTGGGCAGACAATTCCGCCTTCCACTCCCGCTTTTTTTATTATTGGCTTAGTTTCGGCAGGCTCAACCACCACGACAAGCTCAGCCAAAAATAAAAAAGAGCTCCGTTCAAGTCGGGCTGCAGATTAGTTCCCAAAACAAAAAGAGAATTAATAATAAAAAGCGAGCAAAAATCAAACTTCAAAAACTATTTTGAAGTTTTTTTTATTTTGATGTAATATAATTCGCAAATTAGTTGTCTTACTTATAGAAACAAAACTATGACCCACGAAAACTTTAAAAATACGGTATTCTGTCTCAAGGATGAGATGTATCGTTTTGCGAAAAGATTCGTGATCAGTAGTGACGAAGCGGAAGATGTTGTACAGGATTTGATGCTGAAATTCTGGCAGAAAAAAGAGGAACTCGCAGATTTCGGAAACTTGAAATCGTATGCGATGAAGTCGGTGAAAAATGAATGTCTGAATCGATTGAAGCACGAAGACGTGAAAATTGGATTTGCTGATTTTCAAAAACATAGAAGCGAAATTCATGAAGTAGAATCTAATAATATGAAGGAACACATTATTGGGTTTATTAATGAACTTCCGGAGAAACAGAAAGCCGTGATCCATTTGAAAGATGTAGAAGATTTTGATGTTGCTGAAATTTCTGAAATTCTGGAAATGGAGCAAAACGCTGTAAGAGTTAATCTAATGCGGGCCAGACAAAAAGTGAAAGAACAAATCCTGAAACTGATGGATTTCGAAAATAGAATGATTGAAAGTTTATAACAATTATGACCATGGAAAAAGATCAAGCACAAGATAAATACAGGGAAATCACCCAAGACCTCAAAGAAGAGAAAATGAACTGGGATTTTGAAGATTTCCTGGAGAAGACCAAACAGGAAGAAAAAATAATTCCTCTAACTCCAAGACCAAAAGGCGGTACTTTTCCGAAAACCTTCTGGATGGCGGCAAGTGTGATTTTGCTGCTCTCCGTTGGAATTTTCTTTAATTACGAAAACGAAAATACGATTTCTGAAAATGATCAGTTGGTTCAAAATGAAATTTTAAAAGCGAAAGATAATTTTCAGAATGAAGCAAATCTAGCCATTAATCCAATTTCTGATACGATCAAAGTGAAAGCTGAACCTAAAGTTTCTGACTCCACGTCCAGCGTAGACCAAAAAGAAATTGATATTATCGAACAGATTATTCCAAAAAGGGGCCGCATCAATCGAAATGCCCGCCAACGCTACGCGGAATTTTCTCTTCCTAAAAAAAATAAAGAAGAAATTCAGACTTCAGAATACGAATCCAATTACGTAATTATCAACGGCCAGAAAATAGAAAATGAGCAGGAAGCGATCGACTTGACGAAGTACTCCTTCCGAATCCTGTCTGAAAATGTATCGAAAACGGTGGCTCAAACCGATGTCCTCAATTCCTTTAACAATGATTACTAAAATCTAAACTCATGAAAAAAATACTTTTAATATTCGCCCTACTCTTCTCGTATTTTGCCCAAGTAAATGCGCAGAAAGATAAACTGGATCAACTTTTTGAAAAGTACCAAGAAACCGAAGGAGTAACTTCCATCAAAATTGCAAAACCAATGTTCAATATGCTGAATAAGTTAAATATTGCTGATGAGGAACTTGCTCAGATTAAACCTTTGTTGAGTAAAATCAACGGCTTGAAAATTCTGATTATCGAGAAATCAGATAATGAAAAACAACTGCCTCAATTTCAAAAGCTACAAGCTGATATTTCCAGCTCTATCAAAAGCATGAAATATGAAGAACTAATTACGGTTCACAGCAAAGACAATAAAATTAAATTCTTGTCTTCGGATGCGACGAATGGAATTTTAGATAATCTTTTATTGAGCATTAATGCTGAGGGAAATACTTTGCTGATGATGCTCGACGGAAAAATATCGATGGATGATGTGAATAACCTCATCAATGAAGCCGAGAAGTCGGCCACGAAGAGTTCGGTCACCACAGAAAACATTAACTCTAATGGAGTTACCCAAGTTCGAAATGTGGGGAAATTTACAGGAGTTTCAGTCTCGAGTGGAATCAAAGTTAATTTCACTCAGGGAAATAACCAGTCAGTTGTCGTAGAAACCGATCCTAATTTGCAGGAATATGTTTCGACAGAGATCGAAAATGGCATTCTGGTAATTTCTATTAAAAATAAAGCGAACAGAAAATTGACTTTTAAAAAATTATTGGTAACGATTGAAGGCCCACAACTTTCTTTGGTGACTTTAAGTTCTGGCTCTTTATTCACGACTTTAAATACGATTATTGAAAATGATTTTCAAGCCAGCATTACATCAGGCGCAAATTTGAATGCCGATTTGAATATTCGAAATAAAACAAGTGTGAGCATCAATTCTGGCTCTTCAATGAGAATGGATGTGAAAACCAAGAATTTTAATTTGACGGGAACCAGTGGTTCATCATCAACTGTAGTCGGTAATGCGGAGAATACGACATTCAGCCTTTCTAGTGCGGCGACTTGTAATGCGCAAGATTTAGTTTCGAAAAACGGAACTGCCAGTGCCTCTTCAGGCGCAAATCTTAAAATGAATACGACTGAAAATCTAACCGCATCCGCAAGTTCAGGCGCCTACATTCGCTACAAAGGAGATCCGAGAAATGTGGTTCAATCAGGAAAATCGTCAAGTGGCGGAAGCGTTAAACCTTTAAACTAAGATGATGAAAAAGATATTTATTTTACTTGCATTTGCACTGTTTACTTTTTCACTGCAATCCTGTATCGTTTCTCAGAAACCCAACATGAGCTTTTTTGATAATCCTTCTTATGATTATGGAGATGCTCAATTTACAAGTATTAACGTTCCGATGTTTCTGGCAAAACCTATTGTGAAAAGATCATTGCGAGACGAGGGTGAAAGCGAAGAACTCATCAACCTCATCACAAAAGTTTCTGATGTAAAAGTAATGACCATCGAAAATGGAAATGCAGCAATGGTCGCTGACTTTGCGAAATATTTAAAGAAAGATGATTTTGAAGAATGGATAACCGTGAAAAAGGAAAAGGAAACCATCAACTTTCAGGCGAAACAAAAAGGAGAAATCATTAAAAGACTGATGATCACTATCGCTTCGGGCAGCGAATTAGTTTTGGTGGATGTTTCGGGTAAATTTACGGCTGATGATATTTCAAGGCTCATTAATTATTCAGAGAAAAATGATCTACGTAAGAAAATTAGCAATTGATCTAAATACTTTAACGTCAATAAAATTCAACCTTACCTTAAAGTTTTGTCATTAAAAAGCATAAACTTTTATTTTAAATTAAAATAACTTAATTTTGCACAGAAAGTAAAAGATGTCTATCCACACCAAAATCGTAGAAACTGCCATCACTTTCGATGACGTACTTCTTATTCCTTCTTATTCAGAAGTATTACCTAATCAGGTTTCCCTAAAATCACGACTTTCCGATAAAATAACGTTGAATGTTCCCATTGTTTCCGCAGCGATGGATACAGTAACCGAAGCCGAAATGTCAATTGCTTTGGCAAGAGTTGGCGGTATTGGTTTCATTCACAAAAATATGACGATTGAAGAGCAGGCAACTCAAGTATATAAAGTGAAACGCTCTGAAAACGGAATGATTTCCGATCCAGTAACTTTAACGAAAGACCATACTTTAAAATACGCCAAAGATTTAATGGCTGATTATAAAATTTCTGGTTTACCCGTAGTTGATGATACCAACACTTTAATTGGAATCATTACGAATCGTGATGTAAAATACCAGGAAAACCTCGAAGCGAAAGTTGAAGAGTTAATGACCAAGGATAAACTGATCACGTCTGATAAAGCAACTACACTGGAAGAAGCCAAACAAATTTTATTGAAAAACCGAGTTGAAAAGCTTCCTATCGTTGACAAAGATTTTAAATTGGTGGGTTTAATTACCATCAAAGACATTGATAATCAAATGGAATATCCCAATGCCAATAAAGACAGCAAAGGAAAATTAATTGTTGGCGCCGGAGTTGGTGTGGGCGAAGATACCATAGAAAGAGTGACGGCTTTAGTCGAAGCGGGTGTAGATATCATCGCCGTAGATTCTGCGCACGGACATTCGAAAGGAGTTTTAGATAAAGTAGCTGAAATTCGCAGAAATTTTCCTGATCTTGATATCGTTGGTGGAAATATTGTGACGGCAGAAGCAGCGAAAGATTTAATTGAAGCCGGCGCAAATATTCTTAAAGTTGGCGTTGGTCCAGGTTCTATTTGTACGACAAGAGTTGTGGCTGGAGTTGGCGTGCCTCAGCTTTCTGCAATTTATAATGTTGCGGAATATGCGAAAACAAAAAATGTAGCTGTAATTGCCGATGGCGGAATTAAACTTTCGGGAGATATCGTGAAAGCGTTGGCTTCTGGCGCAAGTGCGGTAATGCTCGGTTCTCTTTTAGCTGGAACTGATGAATCGCCAGGTGAAGAGATTATTTTCCAGGGAAGAACATTTAAAGCTTATCAAGGAATGGGTTCACTTTCAGCCATGAGACGTGGTGGAAAAGAAAGATATTTTCAAAGTGAAGCCAAGAAATTCGTTCCAGAAGGAATCGAAGGTCGCGTTCCTCACAAAGGTAAATTGGAAGATGTTGTTTTTCAACTGACCGGCGGAATCAGAGCTGGCATGGGATATTGCGGAACAAAAGATATCGACACTTTGCAGAAAGACGGAAAAATGGTGATGATCACTGGAAGTGGTTTGAAAGAATCTCATCCGCATGATGTGATTATTACGCAAGAAGCTCCGAATTATTCGGTGTAACCTCACTTAAAATATTAAAAATGCCAAAGAATTTTCTTTGGCATTTTTTTTAAACTTTTTAATAATCATTATATTTACTTTTTAAAAATATTATGAAAAGATTCCTTCTCCTTTTTTCTTTTTTGCTTTTGATGAGCTGTGAAGTCATGCCACCTACCAATACAATTTATCGCAGACTTCCGCCCAACACTGGAGGAACTTCCCTCAATGAAAATAAAGAATTTGCCACTTTAATAGAAAATGATCAGATTAATAAAAAAAGAGTCAATGCAGAAGTGTTAACCTATTTACTCAATGATTCAGACTCCAGAGAAAAACATACGGCAGCCGTTATTGAAAACACCTCACGCTGCGATATCATCTTAAGGTTAGTCAGACTTTCTAATGATAAAATTTACAACTTGCCGATTCGCAGAAATTCCAAAAATCAATTTGTGATTGAGAAAGGGAAATATACCCTTAAGTCAAACATTTGTGGAGCAAATTATTATTCTCAAAAAGAAATAATCGAACCACTGATTTTAAAACTTTCTAACAATTAATTTTTAAATTCCTAAAAGTTTTACGTAAATTATCAGCTTCAGTTGAACAAAATGTCTCGATTAAGTAGGTATTTTTTTTATATTCTGACAAAACTCATATTTAAAAATTTTAGAATATCATCTAATTCGGATAAATTTGTCCCATTAAAACAGCAAAAAAAATCATTCAATGAAAAGACTTATATTATGTTTCGCAGTAGCCCTATTTACGCTACAATCATGCAAACAAACTGCTACCGAAAACTCGGGCGCCAGTACAGAAAACAATGCCGACATTAAAATAAGTGGCGAGCCAGAAAATCAAGCCATCGTAAATCCTCCCATGGTTCCCGCTGCAATTGGTGATCGCGCTGCCAAAAAAGTGATCGTTCGTTTAGAAGCTACCGAAGAAGTAGGTGAACTTGCAGATGGCGTAACGTATAAATTCTGGACTTTCAACAGTACCGTTCCAGGAACTTTTATCAGAATCAGAGTTGGTGATGAGGTAGAATTGCATGTAACCAACAGAAGTGACAGTGTGATGCCGCATAACATCGACCTTCACGCCGTGAACGGTCCAGGTGGTGGCGCGGAAGCAACTAATGTGGCGCCAGGAAAAGAAGCTATCTTCAATTTCAAAGCACTTAATCCAGGACTGTTTGTTTACCACTGTGCTGCAGCGCCGGTTCCTTTGCATATTGCGAACGGAATGTATGGTTTAATTTTAGTGGAACCTGCAGGTGGACTGCCAAAGGTTGACCGTGAATATTACATCATGCAAGGTGAATTTTACACCAAAGGAAAAACCGATGAAAAAGGACTTCAGGAATTTGACCAAGACAAAGGTGTTGACGAAAGACCAACTTATGTAGTCTTCAACGGTAAGAAAAATGCTTTAATGGGGAAAAATGCCTTAGAAGCAAAAGTAGGTGAAACCGTAAGATTGTTCGTCGGAAATGGTGGACCCAACTTAATTTCTTCTTTCCACGTGATTGGTGAAATCTTCGACAGAGTTTATGTAGAAGGCGGAACGACCATTAACCACAACGTACAAACTACCATTATTCCTGCAGGTGGCGCGGCCATAGTAGAATTTAAAGTAGAAGAGCCAGGCGATTATATCTTAGTTGACCACTCTATTTTCAGAGCCTTTAATAAAGGAGCTATTGGAATATTAAAAGTAACGGGAGAGAAAAATCCGAAAATTTATAACAAAGTAAAATAATTAATTATCATTCATTATAATAAAGAAACCGCCATGGTCAAGTTTTTTAAATTGTTATTGTTCATCGGTGGTTTCTTATTTCTATTCGTATCCTGTGAAAAAGCAAATACGCTGACTTCTGCAGAAACATCTTCTAACCAAATTGAAAAGGAAGTTACTATAACTCCAGACGTTAAAATGGTTTTAATTAAAGGCGGCGACTATCAACCTTTCTATGGTGAAGACAGTACGTTGGTTACAGTTCAGGATTTTCTGCTAGATGAAAGACCAGTGACCAATGCAGATTTTCTCGATTTTGTCAAGAAAAATCCCAAATGGAAACGCAGCAAGATCCAAGCAATTTTTGCAGATGACACTTATCTGAAAGATTGGCAAGATGATGAAACCCTTCCTAAAAATGCAGATCCCAACGCAGCCGTAACTTATGTTTCCTGGTTTGCAGCAAAAGCCTACGCAAAAAGCGCCGGCAAAAGATTACCGACTTTGGATGAATGGGAATATGTAGCCATGGCTGATGAAGAAAGCGCAAATGCCAGAGAAAAGCCGACTTACTCGTCTCATCTGATCAATCTGTACAATGAAAAGGACCGTCAGAAAAATAAAGTCAAAGTTTCTGCACCCAATTTTTGGGGAATTTATAATATGTTTGATTTAGTGTGGGAATGGACGGATGATTATAATTCAATCATGTCAACCAGCGATTCTCGAACAGCTGAGTTTGACGACAAAGGTTTATTCTGCGCCTCCGCTGCAACAAGTACGACCGATGTTTTAAATTATGCCTCGTTTATGAGATACGCTTTTCGATCTAGTTTAAAAGCTGATTACACGGTTGGGAATCTCGGTTTTCGATGTGCGAAAGATCCTTCAAATACTACAAAATGAAAAATTTAATTCTGGTTTTATTTTCTGCGATTTTATTTTTATCTTGCTCCCAGAAGCAGGAAGAGAAAAGTGTTGCTCAAGAAAAAACGACAGGATCGATATTTGTCCTCGATTCAAAATGGCAAAATCAAGATGGTCAAGAACTTCAGTTAAAGGATTTGAAAGGAAAAAATCTGGTTGTCGTCATGATATTCACCAGTTGCAAAACCGCTTGTCCGATTTTAGTAGCTGATATGCGAAAAATTGCCTCGAAGATTGAACCAAAAAAATTGAAGGAAACAACGATGCTTTTAATTTCAATTGATCCCGAAAATGATACGCCCGAAGTTCTAAAATCATATGCAAAAGAACAGAAAATGGAAGGAGAACCTTGGATGTTTCTTCGAAGCGATAAAGAATCTGTACGAGAATTAGCCAATGTGCTCGCGGTGAAATATAAAAAGATTTCTCCCATTGTTTTTTCTCATTCAAATATCATTACCGTCTTTAATAAAAATGGGGAAATGGTCAATCAAGTAGAAGGAACCGTGAAATCGGAAGATGTTGCTCAAACAATAAATAGCCTGAATTAAAATAACACTAAATCAGCTATGGAATGCCTGCTTAAGAAATTTTGCAGGTGTTTTTTTTATTTAAAATCGTCAGGCTAACTACCTAACTTATTTTTGAAATTATTGATTCGATGATCGGTTAAAGCATTCCCTTTTTCAATTTTTTCCTTGGAATACAATTTAAAATCATTCTCCGTTTTTTCTAGTAGGTAATCATATGGCCCAACAGAAGATATCAATTTTATCAAAACTGGCGCGATCTCTAAGGTGATAAAAAGTCCCATAATAAAGGCGGCGGCAAGTCCAATAATGGCGGAATTTTTTCCAAGTTCATCTAAGGCCTGTAGTCTTGCGGCGAAACCATTAAACTGATCTTCGAAAGTTTCAGTTTTGTCTCTTTCTTTTTCAATGTTGGTATATACCTTTGAAACTTCTTTGTCTAAATATTCTAATCGGGGCGCAATCTGCTTTTGATAATTTTCAATATTCAGTCGACGTTGTTCTTTCAGCTCTGCTTTTCTTTTTGCATTGGTTCCGTAACCTACTTTTCCACTGGTTAAGCCGCTTTCTTTGCCAAGAATTTCTTTTTCTAACTCCACCGACGCAGAATCATATGATTTTTGATAGGCTGCAATTTTCGTTTGAATATCTTTTTTCTCGGTCTCAAAAGGCCCAGATTGTTGCAGAATCCTTCCGTTCATCTCCGCTTGAAGTTGGGTTTTATTCCGTTGAATAATCGTATTTAATTGCTTGTTGACTTCCTTTTCAAAGATTTTTAATTCCAAAGGTTTAGAAATAATAATTCCTAAAAACGCTGCTAAAATTAATCTCGGGATCGACATCAATAACTGGTTCCACCACGTTCCGGTTTTCTTGATTGAAGAAACAATATATCGGTCTAAATTAAAAATCATTAAGCCCCATAAAACAGCGAATCCAACTGAAATCCAAATATCATCAAAAACAGTGAACATGGCATAACCCGCAGATAATGTTGCAAAAACTGCCGTGAATAAAACGATTCCGCCAATACCCGCAAATTTATTCCATTCGCTGGGCGTCTTTCTTAAAATGTGAATATTCCCACCGGAACAAACCATCAGGAATTTCTGAAACCAATTCATGGAATGGTTGACTTGACTTAAAGAATTTATTTTTTGAGTATTCATCTGTCGTAATTTAAATGGTCTCTAATTCGTCTTAGAAAACGTTACAATGTTACAGATAGTATTAGGCTTAACCAAGTAAATCTTTTGTGAAGTTTTTGTAAATTAATTTTACAAATAAAAGTGTTGAAAATTAGGAAGTTACGTTACTTTAATCGCTCAGGATTTTGTTTCAAAAAACTATCCCAGCCTGTGTACGATTTGTCCACAGACAAGTTTCCAGAGTTAAAATGATGGCAGACCGCTACCGCTAAACCGTCGGAAGCATCAAGATATTTAGTCGGAAATTCTTTAAGATTTAAAAGTGATTTCAACATACCAGCAACCTGTTCTTTGCTAGCATTTCCATTCCCAGTGATGGCCATTTTAATTTTCTTGGGAGAATATTCAGTGATGGGAACGTTTCGATGTAAAGACGCTGCCATAGCAACTCCTTGGGCACGACCTAACTTCAACATCGACTGGACATTTTTTCCAAAGAAAGGCGCTTCGAGCGCAACCTCATCCGGATGATATTCGTCGATAAGTGATAATGTTCGTTCGAAAATATATTTCAACTTCGTTTCGTGATTCGGATATTTTTTAAGAATAAGCTCATGCATGGCAATTAATTCCATTTTACTTCCTTTCACCGAAATCAATCCGAAACCCATTATGGCGGTTCCGGGATCAATGCCTAAAATTATTTTTTCTGCTTGCACTCTACAAAAGTAAAATCTTTAGGCCAAACTAACGAATGTTCCCCGACATTTTACAACATACTATAGATGTTCTTCTTGGAAACTTCCGGTCCGAGAAAATTAATTCACTTTCTTTAAATTAAAAGAACAAAGTTTATATTACGTTTTTGCAGCAGAATAAATAATTTAAATGAAAATTTAACAAACATTTATAATTTAACCTAATTATAAATCAATGAATGTTAGTAAATTTGGTATTACCCTAAATTATTAAAGATGAAAAAACTTTTATTATGTTTAAGTTTGATGGTCGGATTATCGATATCCACTTCAACTTTTGCACAAAAGACTGATGCACCGAAATACCTCGGAAACGTGGAAGGTGTGAAAGAATACTCCCTAAACAATGGGATGAAAGTGCTGTTAATTCCTGATGGTTCTCAAAGCAATATGGTGGTCAATATTGTTTATAATGTCGGTTCGAAAGATGAAGGTTATGGTGAAAAAGGAATGGCGCATTTGCTCGAACACATGCTTTTTAAAAGCACCAAAAATCTAGGCGACATTAAAAAACAATTGTCCGATAAAGGAGGTGCTGCCAATGGCACCACTTATTACGACAGAACCAACTATTATGAAATTTTTCCATCGAATGATGAAAATTTAAAATGGGCGATTCAGATGGAAGCTGACCGAATGATTAACGCTACCATTTTGCAGAGTGATTTAGACAAAGAGTTTTCAGTGGTCAGGAATGAATTTGAAATTGGCGAAAATAATCCCAGCGGAGTTTTAATGGAAAAAGTATTTTCAACGGCATACATGTGGCATAATTACGGCAATTCAACAATTGGAAGCAAGGAAGATATCGAACGTGTAAAAGCGCCTACTTTAAGAAAATTTTATGAAAAATATTACCAACCCGATAATGCCACTTTAATTATCGCCGGAAAATTTGATGAAGCTAATGCCCTTAAACATATTGCTGAAAACTTTTCTGTCTTGCCAAAACCGACTCGGCAACTGGGCGGAACTTATACGGTAGAGCCCGCACAAGACGGTGAAAAAACGGTAGAGCTGAATCGTTCGGGAGAAAGCAAATTAGTTGCTGCTGCTTATCATACCTCGGCTTATGCAGATAAAGATTACGCAGCTCTAGCAGCCTTAGGTGAAATCTTAACCGCAGATCCTTCCGGCTATTTATATAAAAGTTTAGTCGAAACGCAAAAGGTTTCCAGCATTTGGGTTTATGCACCTGAGGTAAGAGACGCCGGTTTGATGTATTTCAATTTCGATGTTCCTAAAGATAAAAATTTGGAAGTAACTAAAAATCTAGTAAGAACCGAACTTGACAAAATAGGAAGCATTAAATACAATGCAGAGGATTTAGGAAGAGCAAAATCGAAACTTTTAAAACAAATCGCAGACAATAAAAACAATACTGTCAGTTTTGCAATTTCTCTTACTGAAATTATTGGCGCGGGAGATTATAAACTTGCGTTCCTGTATCGCGATAATGTGGAAAACCTTTCTGTGGCAGATATTCAAAGAGTAGCCGAAAAATATTTTAAAAGCAACAATAGAACTCTCGGTGTTTTTGTTCCATCAGCTAATGAAACAAGAGTACAACCTGCAGAATTTAGACCTGAACAAATTGCTGCATTAACGGGCAATTACAAAGGAAAAGCTTTAGAAAAAGACGTCGCTCCTTTTGAAGCAACAATCGCTAATCTTAAAAAAAATGTTACCGAAGGTGTTCTTTCGAATGGAATGAAATATGGCTTGATTAATAAAGAAGTAAAAGGTGACAAGATTATAGCAACTTTTAAAATGCTTTTAGGAAATGAAAAAGATCTGGCTGGTAAAAATGAAATTGGGAAGTTAACGGCCGTCCTTTTAAAGTCGGGTACGAAAACGAAAACAAAAGAACAGATTCAGGATCGACTCGACCAATTAAAATCTTCGATTAACACTAGATTATATGGGCAAAATTTTATAATCTCAGTTAATACTTATAAAAATAATTACGCTGAGGTAATGGATATTCTGAAAGATATGGTGACTAATTCCACATTTCCTCAGAACGAGATAACTAAAACAATCACTGAGCAAAACACTAATCTGGAAGGTCAATTAAAAGATCCAGAAGCAATTGCGCAGAATGAATTGCAGCGATTATCTTCTCCTTATCCAAAGGAAAGTGTTTTCTATACCGCTTCTTTGCAAGAACAGATAGATAACAGTAAAAAAGTAACGCGCGACCAGATTGTCAATTATTACCAAAATATTTTAGGAACCAATAATGGTTTGGGTACAGTTCTCGGCAATATTGAGGCTAAAAATGTGGTAGCTTCTTTAGAAAATACCTTCGGAAAATGGAATGCTCAATCGAAATATGCAGAAGTAAAACCAACGTATTTTGAAACTAAGAAATTAGATAAAAACTTCTTAACTCCAGACAAAGAAAATGCAATAGCATTAGGAACAGAGAGTTTTAAAATGAATCAGAAAAGTCCAGATTATCCAGCCTTTGTCCTTGCAAATGAAATTTTAGGAAGTGGCGGTTTCTTAAGTGCAAGATTACCCATGAGATTACGGGAGAAAGAAGGAATCAGTTATGGAGTGGGTTCGTTTATTAACATTCCAGTTTCCAATGATGTGGCGTCTTGGGGATATTACGCGTTACTAAATCCAACTAAACGTAATGCTGTCGAAAGTGCCATCAAAGAAGAAGTAAGCAAAGCACTAAAAGATGGTTTCACAGCAGATGAATTGCTAACCAACAAAAAAAGTTACGCCAATATTCAGAAAACAATGTTGGGAATGGATAATACCTTAATTAACCTCGTGAACAAAAAATTACAATACGGTATTTCTTTAGATGAATACGATACTTTAAACTCTAAGATCGCTGATCTTAAGTTGGACGAAGTGAATAGCGCTCTTCGCAAATATTTAACTTTAGACAAAGTAACTTCGGTTTATGCGGGAGATTTTAATAAAAAATAAGAAATATTTTATATAACTAATCCGACTCAGAAATGGGTCGGATTTTTTATTTTGTTTAACATCTGCTTAGAATGATCTTTTAATAACTCTAAAGAACAATAAGAAATTAAGATTTAATTCTAATTTTTTTGAGCTGCGAAAATTTCACCATACGGTTGTTTTCTTCATCCCATAGCGTATAAAAGGCATACTTCAAACTTCCCCAAAACGTAATTTCAGAAACATGTTTCTGGAAAACAGGATTCTCCTTACTACATTTATGAAGTTTATAAAACGGGATTTTTGGCGCTAAATGATGAAGGTGATGATAACCGATATTTCCTGTAAAGTAATTTAAGATTGCGGGTAACTTGTAATAAGAGCTTCCTTTTATCGCGGCCAAAACATATTCCCAGTCTTTTTTCCAGGCTTTGTAATTCGGGTTATGCTGATGTTGCATATAGAAAAACCAAATGGCTGTAAAAACAAAAGTTAATAAAATCGGAACATAAATGAAGGCTAACTTTTTGAAACCGTACGCCAGATCAAAATTGGGCAAACACAAAATCAATCCGACCACCGCAAAAAATAGCACCAAATAAACATTCGTAAGAAGCAGCATTTTTCTTTCCTTGTCCCATCCTTTCAAAGTGATAAAAGGGATACGGTTGTGAATGAAAATATAATACGCTGGTCCAATAATAAACATCACAGGAAACGAACGATAGATCCGATATTTAAATTTCGCAGACTTAGAGAGCGCTTCATATTCTTTCACCGTTAAAAGATTTACATCTCCAATAGTCCGAGTATCGAGTTGTCCTTGATGTGCATGGTGATGATTATGTGATCTTGCCCAGTACTTATAGGGAATGCAGGTGAGGAAACTTGTAATAAACCCAGTTCTGTCGTTTTTTTTACGATCTGGAAAGAAAGCTTGATGGCCGCAATCATGTTGGATAATAAATACGCGAGTCAAGAAAAGTCCGCCAATGATTGAGATAACTAAAGTAGCTAGACGTGAATAATCGTAGACGATTGCTGCAGCAACGAACACCCCAATAAATGGTAAAATGGTATTAAAAATTTGTTTCCAGGCGAGCTTTGATTCTGGCGAAGCATAAGGTTTGATAATACTTTTCCAGTCTTTCAGATCGTTAATTATAATTTCTTCGTGTTCTTTGGTCATATTTTAAATTAAGACGCAAAGATATTCATTTAGAGGAATTATGCTATAAATAATAATTATTTATGACAGAAAATTCTAATAGAAAAAATTAATCTTTTTTTTATAAAAATATGCTAAATTTGACTATTGCAATTTTAACTAACTGACTATGAGACTTTATTCCTTTTTTCAACTATTGATAACTTTGGCATTCCTACTAAGTTGCGGTTCAAAAAATTCTGTTGCTTCAGATAGCACCCCAATTTCAGCCGTGACTAAAACCGAAAACAGTATCGTCTATTTATTTTTTGAGATTGAAAAAAGTGAGAAGGGCTCAGAAAAAGTGAAATTGACAGGCACTAAAATCAGTGAGGGATTTATTAAAAATGCTTCCATCGAAAATAAAGCTTCAGTTTCTGGGAATCTTCTGATTTCTTTTCTTAACAAAAGTGGTGAAGTTCTCGAAGAAAGAATAATTGAAGATCCGTTGAATCCCATTCTAGAAGTTTATGCAGAAGAAGGTTTGAGTAAAAACAAACTCAATTTGAACAAAGCAGAATTTAGCGTTCGATTTAATCAGAAAGGAGAAATCTCCAATGTGAGAGTCGAAAAAATTACCGATAAATCTAAAAACACATTAATAACCTTAAAACTTTAAACATGAAAAAAATTCTACTTCTTTTAATGATAAGCCAATTGTGCTTTTCACAAGTTTTTGAAACCGTTCCAATCTTAGAAAATGGACCAAGAGACAAAAGAATCAATATGGTTATTTTGGGCGACGGATTTACTGCTGGGCAACAAGCAGATTTCGTAGCAGATGCTAGTAATTTAGTAGATTACTTATTTAATAAATCACCTTTTAACCAGTATAAAAATTATTTTAATGTTTATGCGGTTAAAGTGATCTCCGCCGAATCAGGCGTAAAGCATCCCGGAACTGCGACAGATGTTACAGAGCCGGTTTTTGCGGTAAGCAATCCTAATAACTTTTTAGGAACTACCTTCGACGTCGGTGTCCATCGCTGCGTTTATTCGAATACCACCAATGTCGTATCAAGTGTTTTGGCAAGCAACGTACCTGACTTCGATATCGCTTTTGTTTTAGGTAATTCCCCTGAATATGGTGGTTGCGGTGGAACGTACGCCTTTGTGTCAAATCATCCTTCAGCATCTGAAATTGTGGTGCATGAGCTAGGACATTCTTTTGGAAAGTTAGCCGATGAATACTGGTTTTCTGGGACTGGAGAATCTCCAAATAAGACGAAGAACAATAATGCCGCAACGAACAAATGGAAGAACTGGATTGGTATTAATAACGTCGGTATTTTTCCGTACACCGAAAGCCCAACTTGGTTCCGACCTCATCAAAATTGCGAAATGCGTTTTTTGGATCGTGAATTTTGTTCTGTTTGCAAACAACAGTTGGTAGAGCGCGTTCATACTTTGCAAAACCCCATTGATTCTTTTACCCCAACCAATTCTTCTGCGATCAATCTTACCGGACCAATCACTTTCTCTGTTAATGAAATCCTGCCCGTTCCAAATACGCTGGCAAATACTTGGTCTGTGAATGGAACTGCTATCAGCGAAACTTCTAATGTTGCAACCTTGTCTCCAAGCGATTTCATCAATGGAGTGAATACCGTTCTCTTTACGGTCGTTGACAAAAACACTTTATTAAAAGTTGATAATCATGAGAATCTACACGTTTCTACCATTAGTTGGAGCGTGACTAAAACGCTCGCCGTTGTTGATATAAATGCTTCGCAGAGAAATTTCCAAGTATATCCAAATCCTGCAAAGTCACAAATTTTTATTAAGGATGAAACTAAAAACTTGAAGAATATCACCGTAGAAATTTACGATGCCTCAGGTAGAAACTTAAAAAGCCCACGCGTTCAAAATTTATCTGCTAACGAAGTTTCGGTAAATGTCGAAGGTTTACTACCACAGTCATATATCATTAAAGTCTATGAAAATAAAACTTTGATCCTGACTCAAAAAATTATTAAAGAATAGATCATAAAATTTTTATAGCAATCCGATTCAGAAGTGAGTCGGATTTTTCTTAGCTAAAATATTCACGCTCATTCCGGCAAAGGCGCTTCTATCATGTCTTTCCGCAAATCAATGACCGTATTTTGAATCACATCGGTAATTTGTTTCACTTCTTTATGAGGATTGAAAATCGCATTTTTTCCTTTTACTTCATCAGCGATATTCGATAAAATTATTGCGGAGGTTTGACTCTCAGGGTAATAAATTAAAAGCGACGGCGCCCCTTTCACATAACCAGTATGGAAGTAAGCAAGCGGTTTTCCAACATTGGTCATCAAACCTAAACCGTAACCCATTTTACCTAAAATCTGATGATTTCGATTAGAAGATTTTTCCATCAACTTATTTAAAGATTCAGGCTTTAAAATGACTCCTCCATAAAGCGCCGTATTCCAGCGATGCAAATCATTAACCGTCGACAGAATTCCGCCAGCAGGTACGCTAATGGATTTGTTGGCAAGCCTTTTCGGCATATTTTCCACTTCATGATAACTTTTAGCATCACCTGTAAAAGCGCTGGCCAACCTACTTCCTTGAAACGAATTAGCGGTAGAAGAATTTTGCATCCCAGCTTTCGAAAAGAGTTCTTTCACATTTTCATCATAAGATTTTCCGGATACCTTTTCGATGATTTCTCCCAGCAGCCGATATCCTTTATTGGAATAATGAAATTCCTTTCCAGGTTCTGACAATAAGCCGTCTCCATAATCACTAATTCCTGACGTGTGATTCAATAATTCTTTAATAGAAATATTTTTAAACTGATTGGTTTGAAAAGTATTTAAGTATTTTGAAACTTGATCTTCTGTAGTTAATTTTCCTGAATCTTCCTGCAGCAAAATCAAAACGGCGGTAAACTGTTTACTCACCGAAGCGATTGCAAATACTGAACTGCTGTCTAGTTTTTTCTTTTGTTTAAAATCTTCAAAGCCACTATCTTTTTGGTAAAGTATTTCATCATTTTTAAGAACAGCTACGGAACCATTAAATTGATATTTTGAAAAAACCGAATCGATTTGTTGCGTCAATAATTTTTTTTGAAATTGATTGATAGTAGAATCTATTAAGGCATTTCGAGTAGAAGTTTGGTCAACAATTTTTTCTGCTTCAGATTTGCAGGAAAATGTGGTCGCTAAAATTAAGAAGAAGAAAAGAGATTTAAAATTCATAAGTAAAGGCTTTTTGTCAAATATAAAGAATGAAAAATAAACGACCCGCTTTAAAACCAGATACGCTAGAAACAAAAAAAAGATCTCTCAAAACTTGAGAAATCCTTAATTGACTGCTTGATAACAAATTATAAGGCCGCTGCTCCAGCTTCTGCTACGGCGTGGTCATTTTCCACAGCGTTTCCACTTACGCCAATTGCACCAATAATTTCCCCATCGGAATTTTTCACTAAAACTCCGCCTGGGAAAGTGATTAATCCACCGTTAGAATGTTCGATGTTATAAAGCGATTCGCCGGGTTGAGAAAGTTTTCCGATTTCACCAGAATTCATATCGAAGAATCTGGCTGTTTTTGCTTTCTTGATGGAAATGTCTAACGAGCCCAACCAAGCGCCATCCATTCGGGCGAAGGCAACTAGATTGGCGCCAGCATCTACAACAGCAATGTTCATTTTGCAATCGATTGATACTGCTTTTTCTTTTGCTGCTGAAATTAATTGTTCAGCTTGTGATAAGGTAATATTCATTTGATTTAGGTTTTATTGATTTAATATTTTTTATAAAATTTCAAAAAAAAACCATCAAAACCTTAGAAGCATTGATGGTTTTAGTTATTAATTATTGCTTTTGTCTACGTGACTTACTTATCACAGGTGCAACCTTTGCAAGTGCAATTGATACAAGTACATTTTTTACAGTCACCCGATTTGCAGCTCTCGCAGTTGCAGGTACAATTATTATTTTCCATAATTTTCTATTTAATTAAAAGATTAGGAAATAAAGATAAAAAATGATTTTAAGAAAATCGTGGTAATTATTTGATTTAACGTATTTTAACATCATTCAAAAAATCCCTAAAAAAAACCGTGTCAAGGTTTTAAACCTTGACACGGTTGGTAAATCATTAAATAGAATAGTCTACAAACTCCCAAATTCCTTTTCTGCATTCACAAATTTACCTTCTGCAATAGTTCGGGTTTGATCTTCTTTCATACCAAAATATTGGTGATTAACTTTTGCTTCTAATGTTCCACTCATCCTTTTTCCATCAAAAGAAGTAAATGTAATTTTGCCAGATGGCGTTCCATAAAATTCATTCGACGTTCCCCAATGCGATGCGCAAGGCCCACTACAAGTTTCAGAGTACTTAATTTCATAATGAAGATTAGCAAAATCACTGGAATGCTGATAAATATATTCTTTACCTACTTGAATATTTTCGTCATAAATAATATAATCGAAATAAAATCCCTCATCGGCTCCATAAACACTTAATTGATAAAAAGATCCATTCCGATCATCCTTGCCTTTTTTCCATTTTACATAATGTGAATTGCCATTATTTTTAACTGACTTTTGGACCCCTTCGATTTTAGCTGTAAAAGAACCACTTGAGTTGGTTTCCTTAGTAGGTTCATCATCTCTGCCTCCACATGAAGTCAGAAGAATAAAACTTAAGAATAAAAGAATGTTTTTCATATTTCGATTTATCAAAAACCGTGTCAAGGTTTAAAACCTTGACACGGTTGGTAACTATTTATGACTCAAATAACTTCATTACATATTCCTTCTGTACATCCCACCAACTTCAAATAATGCATTGGTAATCTGTCCCAGTGAACAATACTTCACCGCTTCCATCATTTTTTCAAAAAGGTTTTCTTGATTGATGGCGGCGATTTGTAAATCATTTAAAATTTCTTCGCGTTTATCAGCATGAGATTTTTGGAAGTTTTCTAAATTCTGAATCTGTAATTGTTTTTCTTCTTCCGTTGAACGAATTACTTCTCGTGGTAAAACAGTTGGTGAACCGTCTTTTCCTAAGAACGTATTTACGCCGATTATCGGAAACTCTCCCGTATGTTTCAACATTTCGTAATGCATACTTTCTTCTTGGATTTTGGATCGTTGGTACATCGTTTCCATGGCACCAAGAACTCCGCCTCTTTCGGTGATTCGGTCGAATTCGGTGTAAACTGCTTCTTCCACTAAGTCTGTTAATTCTTCAATAATAAAGGAACCTTGCAGCGGATTTTCGTTTTTCGCTAAACCTAATTCTTTATTGATAATCAACTGAATTGCCATGGCTCTACGAACTGAATCTTCAGTCGGAGTGGTGATTGCCTCGTCATAAGCATTGGTGTGCAATGAGTTACAGTTATCGTAAATCGCATACAAGGCTTGCAAAGTTGTTCTGATATCATTAAAATCAATTTCCTGCGCGTGCAAAGATCTTCCAGATGTTTGAATGTGGTATTTCAACATCTGACTTCTTTCGTTGGCTTGGTATTTCAACTTCATGGCTTTCGACCAAATACGACGGGCAACACGTCCGATTACCGCATATTCCGGATCCAATCCATTCGAGAAAAAGAAGGATAAATTCGGAGCGAAATCATTGATATCCATTCCGCGACTCAAATAGTATTCAACATACGTGAATCCATTTGCCAAGGTAAATGCCAACTGCGAAATCGGATTTGCACCGGCTTCTGCAATGTGATATCCGGAAATAGAAACTGAATAAAAATTTCTAACTTTTTGGTCAATGAAATATTGCTGAACATCTCCCATTAATCTCAACGCAAATTCAGTCGAGAAAATACACGTGTTTTGCGCTTGGTCTTCTTTTAAAATGTCTGCCTGAACGGTCCCACGAACTGTCGCGATGGTTTCTGCTTTAATTCTATTATAAGTTTCAGCATCTATAACTTCGTCACCGGTGATTCCTAGTAATTTTAAACCTAAACCATTATTTCCTTTTGGAAGGTCGCCTTCATAACCTGGTCTTTTCAAACCTTGATCATCGAACTTGGCTTTTAATTTTGCTTCAACAGCTTCCCAAAGATTATTCTCCGTTAAATATTTCTCAACATTCTGATCAATGGCAGCATTCATGAAAAAGGCTAAGATCATTGGCGCAGGTCCATTAATGGTCATGGAAACCGAAGTCATGGCATTCACCAAATCAAAACCAGAATATAATTTTTTAGCATCATCTAAAGTTGCAATTGAAACTCCAGCATTACCAATCTTCCCAAAAACATCGGGTGGAAAACCAGGATCCTGACCATATAAAGTCACCGAGTCAAAAGCGGTAGATAATCTTTTCGCATCCATATCTGCAGACACATAATGAAATCTACGGTTGGTTCTTTCTGGTCCACCTTCACCGGCGAACATTCTGGTCGGATCTTCACCCGTTCTTTTAAAAGGAAATAAACCCGCCGTGTACGGAAATTGTCCAGGAACATTTTCCTGACCTTTCCAACGCAGCAAATCGCCCCAATCCTGAAATTTGGGTAGAGATAGTTTTGGAATTTTTAAATGAGAAAGAGATTCGTATTTTGTTTCTACTTTAATTTCTTTTCCACGAACAAAATAAGAATAAGCATCTCCAGCCATTTCTTCTTTGAAATTATGCCATCCTTTCAAGAAAGCAATATTCTCTTCAGACAATTCTTTCTTCGTTTTAAGGAAGACCTTTTCTAATTTATCCACGGTATGTTGATCGTCGGTGATCAGAACTCGAGCGCCTTCTAAAAGATACATTCTCTTGGCGATGAGTGCTTGCTGCTCCACCTCTTTATCATAAGCGTGATTCGATTCTACAATTTCAGAAAGATAACGAACGCGTTTTGGCGGTATCACGGTGGTATCTTCAGAAACGTTTTGCTCGACAAATTCTTGAAGATTCATGTCTGCAAACTTTTCATTTACTTTTTGAATCAATGCGTTATACAATTCCGTCATTCCGTAATCGTTGAACTGACTCGCTTTGGTCGCAAAAACAGGCATCGCATCTAAAGGCTGATCAAATGCAACGTGATTTCGTTGATAAGTTTTCCGAACAGCTTGCAAGGCATCTAAAGCTCCTCGTTTGTCTGATTTATTTAAAGCAATCAAGTCGGCAAAATCCAGCATGTCGATTTTTTCCAATTGGGTTGAAGCGCCATATTCTGGCGTCATCACGTACATCGAAATGTCTGCAATATCTGTAATTTCAGAACCCGACTGTCCGATTCCGGAAGTCTCCAAAATAATCACATTTGGTTCTGCTAATTTTAAAATATTTAAAGCAGAATGAATGTAAGGCGAAACCGAAACATTATGTTCCCGAGTTGCCATCGAACGCATATAAACACGCGCATCATTGATGGAATTCATTCTTATTCTATCGCCTAAAAGTGCTCCACCGGTTTTCTTTTTACTAGGATCGACGGAAACAATAGCGATTTTCTGATCTGGATTTGACCGTAAAAAACGACGAACCAATTCATCGGTTAAGGACGATTTCCCGGCGCCACCAGTTCCCGTAATTCCGATAATTGGAATTTTGGAATCTTTTGCTTTTTCGTCAATGGCTTTTATTAAATCTTGTTTTTCATCAGAGAAATTTTCTACGGCGGAAATAACTTCTGCGATGGATTTAGAATCCTCAAATTTAATCTTGTCTAAATCTGAAACTTGAACATGTTCTCCGGTGGAAAAATCAGATTTTTGAACCAGATCATTGATCATTCCTTGCAACCCCATTTCACGTCCGTCATCTGGCGAATAGATTCGGTCGATGCCGTATTCCATTAACTCTCGAATTTCTTCTGGTAGAATTACGCCACCGCCACCACCAAAAATCTTAATTTGAGGCGCTCCTTTTTCGCGGAGCAGATCATAGATATATCTAAAATATTCGTTGTGACCACCTTGATAAGAAGTTAAGGCAATCGCATTTGCATCTTCCTGAATAGCGCAATCAACCACTTCTTCGGCAGATTTATCATGACCGAGATGAATAACTTCAGCACCAGTTGCCTGAATCATTCTTCGCATGATATTAATTGCAGCGTCGTGACCATCAAATAATGAAGCGGCGGTTACGACTCTTACTTTATTTTTGGGCGTATATTTTTGAGATTCCATAATTGAATTTTCGATTGTTCCAAAGATAAGGTTTTCTCTAAAATATGGAAACCGAAAAAGGATATCGACTCAATAGAAAGATGCGATGCGCAAAAAGCGAGGACGTTATCGTTGCCCTTTAGTAATTGGTGAAACTTTAAAAAGGTTAGTTTTGCAAAAATAATTTAGCCATGCAAAAGTCTCTACTCTATTTATTCGCTGGAACCGGTATCAGTTTTTTATTAAACTACTTTTTATTGGGAAGCCAAGGCTGGAAACTTGATTTGTATTATGGCTTTGCTTTTGGTTTGGCTTGGGGAACAGCCTATTTTTTAGATGATGAGAAATTTGCACTTCCACAGAAACTAATGTATTCCTTTGTGGCAATGGCAGTTTTAATTGTAATTGGTTTATTGGTGTTCAATATGGAATTAGCCGTTCCCTCCCTCATTAAATTCTCAATGGTCTTCGTGGCGTATTATGTTTTTGCTAGTTTTAGAAAAACGAAATCGCTGAGAAAATAAGAATTTTTAAACGATGAAATCTCAACTTAATTTTTGGGAATTGAATTGGCTTTTACTGTAAAAAAATTATTTTGATCATTGCTAAGTAATCGATATCGTGCCTGGTTTCCCCAGTTTGCTGGCATATCTGAAATGATCATATCTTCGCCCGTATCATTAGAAATATTATTGGAGATTTTACCTCGCCATTTTAGAATTCTTTCCTGACTGTAAGTGCTGTAGAATAAATCATACTTCCTATCGATCAGATCATTCAAATATTTAATATACTGGTTTCTATATGCTGGAATGCTTAAGATTTTCGAGACCAACGGGTTGGTGGCGGTTTTCCCCCATTCTAATGGATTCTGCGTTCCCGAATCTCCCATTTCAAACGACGTCCCTAAAGTGTTGTCGTAATCGTAAGGAATGAAATAAAACTTGTTATCGGAGTCGAAATAAAAGTAAAAATTATTTTTATTGTTCCAGTAATCATCCCACATGCCGAGCGTAACATTTACGGCATAGGTTTTCAAAAAAAGATTAACATCCATTTTTGAATCAATGTAAGTTTGAAGCTCTGCACCAGATTTGGAATTGATTTGCGTGATGAAATCCACCAGTTGGGCTTTTGATGATTCCAGATTTCCTTTCTTTCCTTTATAATCATAGATCGGCGAATAGTTTGACGTTAAAGTTACATTCTCAATTCCCATGCGATCTGGCGAAGTTGAAGTGTTCTTGAGATCTGCGCCGTAACTTGCCTTCCATAAATTTCCAGCATTGCTTTTATAGAAAGAATTTCGATTGGCCAAATAAGTATCGTCAACAGGTTCAATCATTTGATAAACTCCAAAATAAGCTGGTTTTTCATCGCCTGTAACTTTGATGGTCAGTTTACAATAACTGGATTGTGGCGCCGTCCAAACGCCGAACCTTTCAAACAAATCATAGGAATAAACTTCGCGAACGTAATTGGGATCGTCTTTGAACCATTTTAAAATTAGTTTTTCTGAATCGTGAAATTTTTGAGTCTTGCGAAATTTCTTAAAGTTGACGGTAAAACTAGCATGTTTCCAATCTGGATTGGAAGAATTATGAGACTGTCCCGCGAAACCTTCAGGCCTTCTTCGACTGGTATTACCACGTAGTCTTACGCCGATACTATCTAATTTTTCTGGCGTCCCCGATTTATTAAAAGCAAATTTGCCGACAATATATTCTTCATTATTTTTATTTTGATCGTAGTAAGAAAGAATCTTATTCCATTCGTCTTTGGAGATTTCGAGAGAAATTTCGGGCACCGCTTCAATATCATAAAGGTATTTTTGAGAGGCAGAAAGTTGATACGGAGTTTGATAAGGTTGCTGCAAAAGTTCCTCTGGTGGAATTACAATTTCTGGGTCCAGATTAACAATATCATTTCGACACGATACAGAAAATAGTAAAGCCACTAAATAAATCGAATATCTTGCGAGGAGTTTCATTTAATAATTTTAATCAAATTTAGGGGAAATAAAAATCGATATAGAATTTATCACTTGATTTAAATATGAAATATGTTCTATTATATAAAGTCAAAATATCTTTATTTAAGGGGATTTGGTTTCTTTTAAAACTAACTGATTGGAAAGCAATAATTAGAAATTTGAAAATAGATTTTAATTTCCAACCGAAGAGATAGACAAGTTGTTTTTATATATTTACGAAAACCATCAAATATATTTTCAATAAATATTTTCAGATAGAAAAATAATCGCTACCTTTGCACACCCGTTTTGGGGAAAATTATGTTTAATCGTAAACGAAAAAGTGTGAATACATTAAGTTACAAAACCGTCTCAGCTAACAAAGCTACCGCTAACAAAGAATGGGTTGTGGTAGACGCTGAAGGACAACCTTTAGGAAGATTAGCTTCTAAGGTTGCAAAGATTTTGAGAGGGAAGCACAAAACGAATTTTACACCTCACGCAGACTGCGGAGATAATGTAATCGTTTTGAATGCTGGAAAAATTACCCTTTCTGGAAACAAGTGGGCTGACAAAACTTACATTTGGCATACTGGGTATCCAGGCGGTCAAAAGTCAATGACTGCGCTCGAACTTCAAAAGAAAGATTCTTTGAAAGTATTGGAAAAATCTGTAAAAGGAATGATTCCAAAAACTAAATTAGGGAATCAATTGTTCAAGAATCTTTATTTATATGAAGGAACTGAACATAAACATGAAGCTCAGCAGCCGAAAGTAATTAATATTAACGAATTCAAATAATTAATATGTCAATAGTTCATAAAATCGGAAGAAGAAAAACTTCTGTTGCAAGAGTTTACGTGAGACCAGGTACTGGTGTGATCACGATAAACAAAAAGGATTCTAAGGAATACTTTGGAACTGACGTTTTAGTTTACAAAGTGAATCAACCATTTTTATTAACAGAAGCAGTAGGTCAGTATGACGTAACTGTGAATGTTTTTGGTGGTGGAATTACTGGTCAGGCTGAAGCAATCAGACTCGCTATTTCTAGAGCCATGTGCGAAATCAACGAAGAAAACCGTTTGCTTTTGAAGCCACACGGATTGCTTACGAGAGACGCAAGAATGGTAGAAAGAAAGAAACCAGGTCAGAAAAAAGCAAGAAAGAAATTCCAATTCTCGAAACGTTAATACAAGACGAGATTTTTGGAAAGAGCTGGGAGATTTTATTTCCTCACTCTTTATTCTATTATTAATCACAAAATGCCCCGTTAGTTTAGCACCCAAACATTTCTCCCATCTAAAGAAATTGTTGATTGCATAAAGCGGCACGTAAACTAAAAACAAAAAAGAGACATGGCAAAAGCAAATGTTAAAGACCTTTTAGAGGCAGGAGTACACTTTGGTCACATGACCAGAAAGTGGAATCCAAATATGGCTCCATACATTTTTATGGAGAAGAATGGTATTCACATCATCGACCTACATAAAACAGCAGTAAAATTAGACGAAGCTTGTTCAGCTTTAGAAAAAATTACTTCTGCAGGTAAAAAAGTTCTTTTCGTAGCGACTAAAAAGCAAGCGAAAGAAGTAGTAGCGAAATATGCTGCAGAACTTAATATGCCTTATATTACAGAAAGATGGCCAGGAGGAATGTTAACAAACTTTGTTACCATTCGTAAAGCTGTTAAGAAAATGAACCACATTGATAAAATGAAGAAAGACGGAACTTTCGAAACTTTATCTAAAAAAGAAAGACTACAGGTTGATCGTCAAAGAGCGAACTTGGAGAAAAACTTAGGTTCAATCTCTGACATGGTTCGTCTTCCATCAGCACTTTTTGTTGTTGATATTATGAAAGAACACATCGCAGTTACTGAAGCGAAAAAACTGGGAATTCCAATTTTCGCTATCGTTGATACGAACTCTGACCCAAGAAAAGTTGAGTACGTTATTCCAGGAAACGATGATGCTTCTAAATCAATTGATATGTTGTTGAGCGTAGTTTCAGCTTCTATCAAAGACGGTTTATCTCAAAGAAAAGCAGATAAAGAAAAATCTAAAGAAGAAGGAGAAAAAGTTTCAGCAGATGCTGACGCAGATTTTATTTCTGAAGCTCCAGCTCCGGCTGCAGAATAAGATTTTATCTTAAATATAGAAAAGGTTCAGAATTAATTCTGAACCTTTTTTTGTGCTTTGTGATGAAAGATCTATTTTCTTCCTCATATTCTAAATTTGATATACGTAATCGTTTTACCTTTTGCTTCAAACAAACCTTCGTAATAGGTTTTAATCTCTCTCAATAGTGGCGTTTCTGGATCGAATTCTGGAGCCCCGTAAATATCGTGATTGGCAAACATAATTTCTTTTCCTAATCCTTGAAGCAATCCTAAAGTGTAGCCATGTAAAAACTCTGAATCCGTTTTTAAATGCATGATTCCATCTTTCTTCAGAATTTTTTTATAACGTTCCAGGAAATCAGGATGCGTCATTCGGTGTTTGGTCCGTCGGTATTTAATTTGAGGATCTGGGAAAGTAATCCAGATTTCATCAACCTCATCTTCGTCAAAAAAATGATCGATCAATTCAATCTGAGTTCTTAGAAAAGCTACATTATTCAGATTATTATCAATGGCATCTTTGGCTCCAAACCAAAATCTGGCTCCTTTGATATCAATACCGATAAAGTTTTTTTCTGGGAAAGCCCGTCCTAAACCTACAGAATACTCACCCTTTCCGCAACCTAATTCTAAAACGATTGGATTATCATTTTTAAAAACCTCTCGTCGCCATTTTCCTTTTAGATGAAAATCTGCTAAAGCCTCGGCTCTGGTTGGTTGAAAAACGTTCGGAAGTATTTTGTTTTCGGCAAATCTTGCCATTTTATTTTTACCCATATTTTTTTAGAAAAGCGCTCAAAATTAGTTAAAATAATTTTCTTATCTTTTTAAAAATGTGAAAATAAATATTGAACTATTTGCCCGGATTATTTAGAGAAACCATAATGGCTTTATGAACTGACTTCTGCGACGCATACTGCGCACCGCAAACATTACTTGAGAATAGATAATTACCTTTTGCTACCACAATGGAATTCTCTGTCTTTGAAGCCACTGGTAGACGGTACATGGATCTGCCAACTCCTTCGATCCGTACAATCATATTGCAATCTGATTTATTTTCTATTAAAACAATGCTTTCTTTGCTATTAGGATCGTTATCAAAAAGGGAATTCAAAATGTTTACCGTTTTATTTTTGTGTTCTGCGGCGCTTTGTGTCATTAACATCTTGAATTCCTCTTGTTCTGCAGCACCTAGAGTAGAGGATTTCACGAAAATTTCTTCTTGTAGTGCTTGTGAGCTACCAGCATTCTCCCCTTTTCTTACCGCTTCTAAGTCTGCCTGATATTTTGCAATTTGTTTCTGTCTGATATTTTCAGACATCTCTACATAACTGATTCTGGTAGAAGATTTTCTTCTCAGCAAGGCAATTTTCTCTTGAAAATCAACAACTCTGGAATCTGCAGGATGAGCAGTTCTAATGTATTCTTTCAGCATTTTAATCAAACGTGGTTTTAGAATTGACCTTTTCGGATCATCAGGATGTGCAATCCGCAGATAAGCATCTATCTCATAAATGCTGGTACTTTGCATAATTTTACTAAAGTCTTTACCTTTCTGCTGAGCTGATAAATTTAGAGATGAGCAGAACAATAGTAATATAAAAAATATTTGCTTTGCTATTATTTTATTAAATCTGAAGATTACAATGATCGATGATAATCGAAGTCCTCTGATATTTTTAAAGTCGAAATACATGTTTGCTTATTTATAGGATAGTTAAAATGTAAAATAGTAAATATAAAATGAAGATCGGCTTTATTACTTAAGCTCACTCATTAAACTGGAGTTTTTCAACCTTCGCTGATAGATGGGTAAGTATTTATCAATGTAAATTCCAACCGCTTCGTAATTATTAGTCTGAACATAAGTACTAATATTATCGGAAGAATAGACGAACTGTAAAAAGTTATCGATTAAATTGACGGGTATTTTAAGATTGGCAAAATATGCTTCGCCATAATAGTTTTTAATATTACTAACAGCAAGATTCATCTTTTCATACTGTTGCGCGCGTTCTTGCTTTTTTCGCTCGCCAGAAAGAATATCAAAAATACTTTCTAAGTTAAAGGTTAGTCCGCCACCATTAAATCCTGCTACCGGCAACTGCGGCGAAGTGCCATCCCCCTTCGGAACGGGAAGCCCGATTACTTTTTGTAGTGCCAAAGCTTTTTCTCCCGTTTTTAAAGAAGTTACATCTTTACGTAAATTTCCAGTTGGTTTAAATTTACTGATTACGACTTCCTGTATATCGTAGTAAGCAATCTTTAACTCAACAATATTTTTACCCGTCTCTAATTGGTCTGCTGTAACTGCAACATCTTTTCTATCGGTTACAATAGAAGTAAAGCGAATGACATCTCCAGGTTTTGCCGGGATTTTGAAAGTGCCAAAGTAATCCGTGTAGACGGTTTTCTGAGCGGTAATATTCGTTACATATACTTGATTGAGATAGTAGATTGACTTGTCTCTAATTAAGATTTCTCCAGAAAAAAATTGGGCCTCAACTTTAATTAAAATAAAAAAAGTGAGCAGTAAAAAAAGCTTCCTCATACAGTGCGCAAAATAAATGAATTTTTAACTAATAATTCTTGTTTAGACAATAAATCATGGTTAAAGTTTGGTTAAAGCCTCAAAATAAATGTTAATAGATTTCAATTCTATTATGCAATAGTTAAAAACAAAAATCCCCAGGAAATTTCCCGGGGATTATCATTATATAAGTGAAGTCTTATTTTTTGATAAATTTCACTTTGCTCAGTTCGCCGTTGTTATCAACTGCAATAATGTAAACTCCTTTCTGCAATTGCGAAACTTGTACTTTATTATTAACAACTTTACCTTTATTCACAGTCTGACCGCTCATGCTGTAAATTGTGTAAGTTGCTTTGTCGCTCACCTTGGTAATATTAAGAATGTCTGTAGCTGGATTCGGGTATACTTGAACGTTGTTTACCTGATTTACACTTTCACCTACAGCAAGACCACCAATCTCTATAGTATAATCTTCTACCTGACCATAACTAGAATTGCCACAAGCAGAGCTATTCGGACCAATACTAGTATCATGTAGTCTAACTCTCATTCTGGTCGGACCAGTTTTAGCATCAGCAGGGATTGCAATACTACCAGTCCAAGGCGATTTTTTAATATCGGAAACAAAAACCAGTTCGTTATTGTCAAAATTCTTATCTCCATTAAAATCGATCCAGACTCTTATTTCATCAGCTGCATACGAATTGGTACTCGTTGCGGTGAAAGGATAAGAAGTTCCTTTAATTACATTTCCACTTACTGCCGTAAAGTCTTCATAACCTGCCGTACTGGTAGAACTTTTATTAATGTTAGCAAATTGCACATTCGATATTTTCTCAAAACTAGTTGCAGTAGAACCAGCTGCACAATAAGTTGGAACAGTTGTGGTGAAATTAGCAGATGCTGAATAAGCACCAGTTGTCCCAGTACAAACCGCGGCAACCTGAACTTCATAATTGGTACCTTCAGTCAAACCTACGATTGCATAAGTATTGGTAGGAGCATCAGCCATAATCCAAGTTGGCTCAGACACTTTTCTGTATCTAACTTTGTACGTTGCATTTGCGATAGGACCCCAGTTTACGTTTGCAGAAGCGTTCGTAATTGCAGAAACAGCAACACCTGCGGGCGCTGTACCGTCACAATTAACAATTGCAGATACTGTAACTGGAGCCACTGCATAAAAGACATTTCCGATTGCAGAAATTCTAATTTTCAAAGCAGTATTGGTTGGAATTGATGCGAAACTGAAGTCTTCCGATCCATCGTTAGGCGTAGATGCAGATAAGACCGTCCACGTTACTCCATTGTCTAGAGTGTAATCAATTTTTACATCAGACACATCATAAGGAGCAGCATTCGTTCCTACTACGTCCCAAGTTAATGGTCCTGGAGCATTATTAAAAACTTTAGTGCTTGTAATTTTAAAAGGTCCCGCAGCTCCAACGGTAAGATTTTGAACACCAATCGACGTTTGTTGCTGAGCAACGTTAGGATTATTGTCTCTTACAGTAACTCTAAAATTGGTTGTTCTGGCAATATTTGAAACTGCTTCCCAATCAGCCGCGCTCGATAAAGTTCCGTTTAGAACTAATGATAATTTAGGGAAATATCTAGAAGGACTAGAAGTTCCAGGCAATGATCTAAACTTTGCACCCGTCAAGTTATTACCTGTAACCGTAGTTACGGCAGAAGTTGCACGGTCATATTCTTCCCACGTATAAGTAAGCGGATCATTTTCGGCATCAGTAGCATCAGCCGTTAACACAAAAGCAGTTCCTTTCGGTATTGTTTTGCTGGCCATTGCTGAAATTACAGGTGGCGTATTGGTAATCGCTGTATTGACATCACAGCTTTGCGTGTTGACATATGTTTGTACTTGTTCGATACTCCTTACCAAAAAGTAAGGATCAGAATGCAACTGTACATTTGAATTGGTAATCCCAGCATAACTCATGATAGTAGATCCAGAACCCGGCTCCATATGAGCGCTATTATTGGGGGCACCATGCAAAGCGTGAGAAAAGGTATGATCGGCTCCGAATTGATGACCCATTTCATGAGCAACATAATCAATATCGAAATTATCTCCTACTGGATCACCTGATCCTGGGGACGTAAATGCCGAACCTTTCGCGGTACCATCACTAGTACCAGATGGATTTCTACATACATTTCCGATATCTCCAGCACTTCCACCGCCACCTGAGCGACCAAATAAGTGACCGATATCGTACGCAGCATTTCCGATTACAGCAGTTAAGTTTCGCTGAAGTTCAAGACTCCAAGCTCCGCCTGCTCCTGCGCCAGCTGCACTGTAAGGATCTTTAATCGGATCAGTATAAATTAGTTCTGGGAAATCCTGCAAAATCATTCTAATTGCAAAATCCTTTTCGAACACGCCATTAACTCTGGTCATCGTAGCATTAATCGCCGCCAAAGCCTGTGGCACACCGCCAAAGAAAACGGTATATTCACCAGTCACAGAAATCGCTAATCGATAGGTGCGAAATTTCTGATCACTGTTTTTATTAAAAACATTGGTAGGCGTCGCAGTATTGTTTAGTCTGAATTCTTCCAATTCTGCTTTGCTAGCATAACTTTCTACGGTAGAACATTCAAACGCTTTACCAGTTCGGTTTGTTTTCGGGAAAACGCCATAAACCGATTTAGACTTATTTTGAGGTTCAATAAATTCATAATTTCCATCGCTGAAAACCATTGACTGAAAATCATTTGGCGCCAAACTGAAACGAACAGATTTGTTAGCGTCATCTACACTAACTCCAGCATAAGACTGTAGTTGGTATTTTTCTGCAAGCGTCTTGGCCACAACTGGTGCGCTGTAAACGGCAAACTTTTCAATCTTCCCATTCAATGTCGGTAGATTGATGATTACTGGTTTATTTCCTTTGCCCGCTTCGGTTGCTCCATTTAATTGGGTTTGCAACAAATTGAGATCTAAAGTGTAATAATTTTTGACCTGAGTTTCAGGTCTCAATTTTTCTCCTGTCATGGAGGTCGGGCTCCACTGACCAAACATAGTAGTGGTCAAAAACCCGCAGATTAAGCTGGTAAAAATTTTCTTCATTGGACTGATTTTTTATTCAATATCAGTCAAATCTACCATTAAACAAACTTTTATCAAAATTTAAAACGGTAAAAAATCACTTAATTTACAAACCAATCGTTATTTATTACCACAACAAATTAACACATTCGTAAATTAATAGGCTGTTTTACACGTATGACGTAATAATAAACAAAATTGAAAACCTTTAAAGATAATTAAAAGTGAATATCAGATTAAAAACTAAAAATAGGTTTTTAATTCTTTGACTTTAAAATGAATAGGCAATATTCCAGGAAAAACCAAGATTAAATTTCGCAGAACTTTTCCCAAATCCTGGTACAATCATGGGTTTAATGTCATCTTGTGTTGTAGTAAACACTAAGTATTTTGGTTGAATAGTCGCTTCAATAAAAAACGGAGAATCAAAAAACTGAACTCTTCCGCCAATGTTCAGTTCCATCCAATAAGAACTTTGTGAAGATTTTTCGAAGGCTTGTGAAAAATCACTTCCGCCAAAACCACGAATAGGAACCGCTTTGTATTCTTGATTATAAAAAGAACCCGCGGCTTTTCCACCAATAAAAAAGCCATTCATCGGATTATCCAAATCGTTGGCTAACATATAAAGCGCGCCTAACTTTAGGAACGGCCCACTTGCGGCGGCATCATAACCGTTCTTTTCATAAATATTTTTTTCAAAGCCAGCATCAGCAGTCGCATACCAATTACCTTTAACCTTAGAAGAAACAAATCCCTGAAATAATTGACGATCTGAAAAGGCTGCAACCCCCACATTCAAAACATCGAAACCAACTAAAAAATTAGGTTCATATTTCCATTCTACTTCTAAAGAATCTTGCTTTTTCTGACCAAAAGTAAGCATCAAAAGAAAACTAAAAAAGAAGGTAAAGATGCGTTTTGCTTTCATTGATGATTTCATTTTGATTTTGTTCTACTCCCAAAACAGCATTGGGAACTTCCAGGATAGAATTTACATTCTGATATATTTTTTTTATTCCACAGGCAGGTGAGACATATTCTGTCTCGGTGGTATAATTAATTTTGATTTCTGAATTCACAGCCTTGCGGAAAGTTCCCACATACATTTTCGTAAAAGGTGTATCGTCAACTCGCAAAGGAATGATAACGGAATCGGTTTTCACCACACTGCCAAAAACAGCGACTGGACCGTTGCCATAATCAACAGCAATGAAAAGCGAATCCATAGTTTTCATTTTTCCGGTAGCTTGAGTTTTGAATTTAATCTTCATTCGCGGCGTTGCTTCACCACCCACGCAGATATCATCATCGCTTCCGCAAGAAAAAAGCGAAAGGAAAAATAGGGAAATCAAGAATGTTTTCAAAAATTTCATGGCTCAAATTTAATTAAATCTTTACTAAAAGCGCGATGTTTTCGACATGATGTGTTTGCGGAAACATGTCAACTGGCAAAATTTTCACCAATTTGTAATGGTCTTTCATTAAAGCTAAATCTCTTGCTTGAGTCGCAGAATTACAACTTACATACACAATTTTTTCAGGAGCGATTTTTAAAATTTGTTCCACCACTTTCTGATGCATTCCG
The DNA here is from genome assembly GCF_900109615.1 of Kaistella antarctica. Classification (GTDB taxonomy): domain Bacteria; phylum Bacteroidota; class Bacteroidia; order Flavobacteriales; family Weeksellaceae; genus Kaistella; species Kaistella antarctica. Next base: position 788,522 of record NZ_FOIX01000001.1, on the reverse strand, counting down.
TCTCTTGGTGGATCCGTAATTAAAACATCAGCTCTCGGATGTTGGGCGATGAACTCATCATTAAAGATTTCCTTCATATCGCCACAGTAAAAAGTACAATTGGTTAAACCATTCAATTCTGCGTGCTCTTTGGCAGCATCAATCGATTCCTGTACGGATTCGATTCCGATTACCTGTTTCGCTTTTCTCGCAACATATTGAGCGATGGTTCCCGTTCCTGTGTATAAATCGTAAACAACCTCATCACCTTTTAAATCTGCAAATTCTAAAGTTTTTGCATATAAATTTAAGGCTTGTTTATAATTGGTTTGAAAGAATGATTTGGGTCCTATTTTGAATTTTAAACCTTCCATTTCTTCCATTAAAAAGCCGTCGCCATAATAGTTTTGAACATCCTGATCATAAAGAGAATCATTTTGTTTGGCATTAATACAGAAAAGCAAAGTTTTAATTTGAGGAAATTCACTCAACATGAAGTCGAATAATTTTTGCTGATTTTCTTTTTCCTGACGGAATAATTGAAATAAAATCATCCATTCTCCTTTTGAGTTTTGACGGAACATTACGGTTCGTAAAAAACCTTCCTGATTCCGAACATCGAAAAATTCCAATCCGTTTTCTACCGCGTGTTTTTTAATGGCCAATCGCATCGCATTCGACGGATCTTCCTGAAGAAAACATTCATTTAAATCTAAAATCTTGCTCCACATTCCCGGAATATGAAAACCTAAAGCATCTCTATTTCCGAAATTTTCTTCAGAGCTTATTTCATATTGGGTGAGCCAGCGTGCATTAGAAAAAGAAAATTCCATTTTATTGCGGTAAAAGTACTGCTCATCGCTGCCAAGAATTGGTAATACTTCGAAATCCTCGATTCCTGCAATTCTTTTGATATGATTATAAACTTCGTCTTGTTTAAATTCTAATTGTTTTTCGTAAGAAAGATTCTGCCATTTACAACCGCCGCAAACTCCGAAGTGCATGCATCTTGGTTCCACACGGAAAGGTGACCTTTCTACAATCTCAATCATTTCTGCTTCGTAGTAATTCGATTTCGATTTTTTTACACGGGCATTGACGACATCTCCTGGAACTGCGCCGGAAACCAAAACGGTTTTTCCTTCGTCCGTTCTTCCGACTGCAACGCCTTTTGACCCGGCAGAAACCAGTTTTATATTTTCTAAAATGATATTTTGTTTTCTCTTTCTCATGATAAATGTTCTGACGGCAAAAGTAAGGTTTTAAAACAAAAAAACGGGACTTAACCCGCTTTGTGTTTTTTAAAGTCTAATTAAGATTTGATGTTTTATTGATTACTAATTTTCAAATAATAATCGCGGCTGCGTAAATAGAAAAAGCCGATCAGCCCACCAGAAAATAGAAAGGCCACGGTCCAAATATATTTAGCGTTTACATTGTTTTTAAAAACGTCAACAATCAAAATTATGGTTGCGATAAAACTGGAAATTAAGCCCAAAGAAATCAGAACATTGCTCACCTCTAGCGGAATTCCCATCTTTTCGAAATCGAAACTGAGTGCAGAAAAATTAAATAGAAAACCAAAAGCAATTAGTGCAAATAAAATATTCTTCGGTACAAGGAGTTCACTTTTCATGATATAAAATCTTTTCATTAAAGATAAAAAAATTCCTGCCAAAGAATGACAGGAACTTTATTTTCAGTTAAACAGAATTACTTCGTTTGAGGCATTTCTGGCATTGGTGGTGCAAGCAAGTCATTTTGCAAAGTCGCTTCTGGAGCAGCTGGTGCTTTTAAACCTGTTAATTTATCAAGAGTAGTAACCAATTCCGGATCTCCTAAATTAAAGAAAAATTTGCTGGCCACTTTTCCTTCTTTGTCAATTAGGATAAAAGAGGGAAGTTTGAAACCATAAATTCCTAAATCTTTAGCAATCTGAGAATTCATACCGCCTTCGCCATAAACATTTGTTCCTGGCATCCCTTGTAGCATCGCTTTGCTGGTTTTAGCAAACTGATCTTTAGTATCGTCTAAATTTACATAAACGAAATCTAGTTTTGATTGATAAAACTTAGTTACCTCTGATAAAACTGGAAGTGTTGCTTCAGAAATGTAAGGATTCCAAGAAGCATAAAACATAATCATGGTTGGTTTTGTTTTATTGTCAGTCAATTTGAAAGCGGTACCATCTTCTTTGATCAATTTCGCACCAGTGATCGCTTCGCCCATTTTAGGACCAGAAAGGACAAACTGAATACGCTCTAGATCTTTTTTAATGTCAGCATCTTTGATTTTATCTTTAATGATCTTATCAATTTTCGCGGCATTTTCTGGAGTGGTTGAAGGATTGATATCACTGTTTGACATTACAAATGCTAACAAATAATCTTTCTCCAATTGGCTCACTTCTTTTTTAGTATCTAAAAAATTTGAAAATAAAACGGAAGAAGTTTCTTCACCATTTTTATTATTCGCTTCAGCATATTTCTGGAAATCCTGACTCAATTTTCCAAGTAAATAATTTCTATAGATCGGCTGATTTTTCAACATTCTATCGCTATCTTTCTTCATTTTGGTTTCAACATCAGTAAAATTCTTGGAGACTTTGAAATTTTCCTTTCCGCTGATTTGACCGTGATTCATTTCATATTGATTTAATAAACCAAGGATACTGGCGTTCATTTCGTCTTTTTTCCAACTAACAACTTCGCTGTCTGGAGATGTTTTTTTGGCAGCAATGTCGATGCGTTTTTCTAATTCTGCTCTTACTTTTTCAACTTCTTTCAAAAATGCGGCTTCATCTTTCGTTACCAATTCACCCACATTTATTTGGGTAGCGTAGGTTTGAATTTGAGCCGTGGCATCTTGCAAGAAATCGTTATTCTTTTTAGCATCACCCGTAACCGTAAATTTACCTGGGAAGGCTTCTGCTTGTCCTGAAATATTTAATTTCTGACCACCTTTAAGATAAACCATGGCTTGTTTACCCGCGTAAGTCATAATATACATTCCGTCTTTGGGCGCATCGAAACTTCCGGTAAAGCTACCTTTACTGTCGACGCCAATATTAATTATTGGAAGTGTTGCCACGCCTGACGCTTCTATAAATTCTATTCTTTCTAAAGGAGAACCGCCGGCAAAATTACCAGTTACTTCTACTTTTTTTGAACATGACATTGCAACGAAGGCAACCATTAGCATCATAAAATACTTACTCATCTTTATTGTTTTTTTCTTTTAATTAAGTACAATACCTAAATCCTTAGAAATATGGATTTTTAGATTGCGGCAAAAATAAGGTTTTCGCTGAGTTATTAAAAATAAATTGTTAAGATTTGTGAAAGTTTAACAAAGAAAAAACTGCTTCCATTTCTGAAAGCAGTTTTTAATATCATAACAGTACCTATTAACCTTGATCGATGTTAGCTACCATATATTCTCTATTCATTCTTGCGATCACAGATAAAGTAATTCCTTTCGGACATTCTACTTCACAAGCTCCGGTGTTTGAACAGTTACCGAATCCTTCTTCATCCATGGCTTTTACCATGTTCAAAACTCTTCTTTTTGCTTCTACTCTTCCTTGTGGAAGTAAGGCGAACTGAGAAACTTTAGCCCCCACAAATAACATGGCAGAACCGTTGACACAAGTCGCAACACAAGCGCCACAACCGATACAGGCCGCAGCATCCATAGCGCTATCTGCGTCATCTTTCGGAACTAAAATTGCGTTGGCATCAAGTGTATTTCCAGAGGTATTTACCGAAATAAATCCACCTGCAGCCATTACTCTTTCGAAAGAACTTCTATCAACCACTAAATCTTTAATGATTGGGAAAGCCGCACTTCTCCAAGGTTCGATATGGATTGTTTCACCGTCTTTGAACATTCTCATGTGCAACTGACAAGTGGTGATTCCTGTATCTGGCCCGTGTGGACGCCCATTAATGTATAATGAACACATTCCACAAATACCTTCTCGGCAATCGTGATCAAAAGCAATAGCTTCTTGACCTTCGTTGATCAGGTTCTCGTTGAGCATATCCAACATTTCCAAGAAAGATGAATCTGTGGAAACATCGGAAATTTTGTAGGTCTCAAACTGTCCTTTTGTTTTATTGTTTTTCTGTCTCCAAATTTTCAGAGTCAGGTTTAATCCTTTTTGTGCACTCATTTTATTAACTTTTTTGGAGATTATTTATAACTTCTTGTTTTAACTTCGATATTTTCATAAATCAAATCTTCCTTATGCATGGTTTCTTGATTAATATCATCTCCCTGATATTCCCATATCGCAACATATTTGAAGTTTTCATCATCTCTTTCGGCCTCACCTTCTGGCGTTGCATGATCCCAACGGAAATGCCCACCACAAGATTCTTCTCTTGCCAAAGCATCTTTCGCCATCAATTGACCAAGTTCCAAAAAGTCTGCAACTCTGAAGGCTTTTTCAAGCTCCATATTCATTCCCATTGGATCGCCCAGAACTTTTACATCTGCCCAGAATTCTTTTTTCACGGCTTCGATTTCAAGAATCGCTTCTTGTAAACCTTCAGGTGTTCTCCCCATTCCAACTTTATTCCACATGATGTGACCAAGTTTTTTGTGGAAGTAATCAACACTGTGCGTTCCCTTGTTCGTCATGAAGAAATTCACTTTATCTTGAATTTCTTTCTCAGCTGCTTCAAATGCTGGACTATCTGTAGAAATCTCACCTGTTCTAATATCCGCTGCAAGATAATCTGCAATGGTATATGGAAGTACGAAATAACCATCGGCTAAACCTTGCATCAAAGCTGAAGCACCAAGTCTGTTTGCACCGTGATCAGAGAAATTCGCTTCACCAATAACGAAACAACCAGGAATTGTCGATTGTAAATTGTAATCTACCCAAACTCCACCCATTGTATAGTGAACTGCTGGATAAATCTTCATTGGAGTTACGTATGGATTGTCTGCCGTAATTTTTTCGTACATCACGAAAAGATTCCCATATTTTTCTTCAATCCAAGCTTTTCCTAAATCATAAATTTGTTGCTCTGTAGGATTGTGAATATTTTTCTCAATCGCAGCTTCTTTTCCTTTCTTCTGAATTTCAGTAGAAAAGTCTAAGTAAACACCTTCTTGAGTATCGTTATTTTCAATTCCGTAACCAGCGTCACATCTTTCTTTTGCTGCTCTGGAAGCTACGTCTCTAGGAACTAAGTTTCCAAAAGCTGGATATCTTCTTTCTAAGTAATAATCACGATTTTCAGGAGCAATGCTTTCGGCTTTTAATTTTCCTTCACGGATTGCTACAGCATCTTCGATATTTTTCGGAACCCAGATCCGTCCTGAGTTTCTTAATGATTCTGACATTAAAGTCAGTTTCGATTGTGCTACACCATGTACTGGAATACAAGTTGGGTGAATCTGTACATAACATGGATTTGCGAAATACGCTCCTTTTTTGTGTACTTTCCAAGCGGCAGAGGTGTTAGATCCCATTGCGTTGGTAGAAAGGAAATAAACATTTCCGTATCCACCAGAAGCAATCACCACAGCGTGAGCAGAATGTCTTTCGATTTCTCCAGTCACTAAATTTCTCGCGATAATTCCTCTTGCTTTTCCATCAACCAGAACTAAATCCAGCATTTCATGACGGTTATACATTTTGATTCTTCCCTTACCGATTTGTCGGCTCATGGCAGAATAAGCTCCTAATAATAATTGTTGACCAGTCTGTCCTTTCGCATAGAAAGTTCTTTTAACCTGAACTCCACCGAAAGAACGATTGTCTAACTGACCGCCATATTCTCTTCCGAAAGGAACACCCTGAGCGACACATTGGTCGATGATACTTGCCGAAACTTCCGCAAGTCTATATACGTTTGCTTCTCTAGATCGATAATCTCCACCTTTGATGGTATCGTAAAACAATCTGTAGACTGAGTCACCATCACCTTGATAATTTTTAGCAGCGTTGATACCACCTTGTGCTGCAATCGAGTGTGCACGTCTTGGTGAATCCTGGTAACAAAATGCTTTTACATTATAACCTTGTTCTGCTAATGTTGCTGCGGCTGATCCACCTGCTAAACCCGTTCCTACAACAATGATATCGATTTTATCACGGTTGTTTGGCGAAACCAAGTTCATATGATCTTTATGATTACTCCATTTTTCCGCTAACGGACCTGCTGGAACTTTTGAATCTAATTTGCTCATTTTTAGAAATTTTAAATTTTAGATTTTAAATTTTAATGTCGATACAAAATTTAAAATTTATTGAGTTACGTAATGAAAAACGGCGATAAAAATAAATGCTCCTGGAATAAGGATTGAATACCATGTTCCCAAAGTTTTAAGCATCGGCGTGTACTTTGGATGCCTTGCTCCTACCGACTGGAATGACGACTGGAAACCGTGCGCCAAATGCAGTCCCAACAATACGAAAGCAACTACATAAAAAAGAACTCTTGCGATGTTCCCAAACTGTGCGTGAAGTTCTGGCCAATACCGTGCTTCATCACGAACATTTCCTACAATATATTTGTAGTCCATTTCATGCCACCAAAAGTCATACATGTGTAATCCTAAAAATGCCAATACAACCAATCCAGAAATAATCATATTTCGAGACATCCAAGTTGAATTTGCTGCTGAACCGTTTACTGCGTACTTGACCGGTCGTGCATTTCTGTTTTTAATTTCCAGAACGAAACCTAGTACGAAGTGAAAAATTACTGCAAAGCCAAGAACAGGCTGCATTACAAACTGAATTAGGGGGTTGTAACCCATAAATTCCGATGCAGCGTTAAATGCATCTGGACTAAAAACTGAGAGTGAATTCACGAAGAGGTGAATCAATAGGAAAATGAGCAAGAACATTGCAGATAATGCCATTGCGTACTTTCTACCAATAGTAGAACTAGTTAATCCTGCCATAATTAATGTTTAAATTTGAAATTCCCACAAAGTTAGAAAATTGTAGAACCAATCGCACGTGACTAATGTCAGAATATTTTAGTTTGTAATGACTCTAAATAAGATGGTTCGAATAACTTAAAATCATTTATTATAAAGCTCGTATTTCTGACCGTAAATTTCTACAGGGGAACCATTTTGCGGTACAGCGGTAAGAGAAAAGGTTTTGGTTCTTCTCGAAGTTAAATAGGGTCCAATAATATATTGTTGAATTTTTTCTTGATTGGAATTTTCTGAGCAATAAAAATAAACATTATTTCCTTCTTTTACAGAAACTATTTTTTCTTTGAAGAACTGATGGACTAAAACCTCATTTAATTGAGCAGCCTTATAATTTAACATCCATCGAAGCGAAATGAAAATTAAGGTAAAATAAATCAATCTAGAAACATTTTTAATGGTGAACTTCTGAATCGCAAATCTCAGAAAATAAAAGAGCAAATATAAAAGCATGACTTCTAGCAATGTTAAAGGAATCATTTTTTGCATTAAAGAATCGGTGTCTGCGAAAAGGTGAATTAACTTTAAAGTAGAAGAAATAAGACCATCATAAATAAAATTAAGCCAAGAAAAATGGATGGAGATAGATATTAAAATCACCATTAACAATGAAAAAACGATCACAATTTCAGAAAAGGGAATGATCGCTAAATTCGCTATAATCGAAATTGCCGAATACTGATGAAAATAGTAAATCACCAAAGGAATCGTACCAAGTTGCGCCGATAAACTGATCGAAAGGATATTCACCATAAAATTTTGAAACTTATTTCTGGGTTTGGGTAAATATTTTAAAACAGGTTGATTAAGCCAAAAGATTCCCAACACTGCAGTAAAACTAAGTTGAAACCCAACGTCAAAAAGCTGATTGGAATTTGCGAAAAGAATGACGAAACCCGCCAGCGCCATGGAATGCAATAAATCCGTCTTTCTTTGAAGGAGCACAAAAATATAATAAGCCGAAATCATGATGCAACTTCTGACGACCGAATTGCCAAAATCGATAAACACGGCAAAAGACCAAATCAAAATTAACGCAAGCATAATTTTGTACCGCCGATATTTGGGTGGAAAAATAAAGTTTAGAACCAATAGAATCACCCCAAAAATGATTGCCATGTGAGTTCCTGAAATTGCTAAAATATGCATCGTCCCAGAATCTCGAAAATCGCGAACCGTCTCCTGATCCATTTCGGTGCGGTCGGCCAGGATAATTCCCTTGGTAAATTCACGGGTTCTTTTATTCAAAGAAGTTTGATCAATTTTCGCTAACGTTTCCAGCCGCCGTTGCTTCACCTTTTCACCGAAAGAAAGATCCTCTCTTGCTGCAAATAGTAATGAATTGGGCACATAACTTTGAAAATAAATTCCTTTTCTGGCGAGATATTTTCCATAATCGAATTGAAAATCGCTGTAGGGTTTCTCAATTTTGTTAACGTAAACTTCACCTTTATAATAATGGAGGAAATCCAATTCTTTCTGAGCTTTAGGAATTGACAGCACACTTTTAAAATAGGATTTTTCTTTCCAGGCATCAATTTCGTAGCGACGATTTTTATCGTTGGAGTTTAGTTTTTTGGTGATTTTAAAAGTAATCGTTTCCTTACCTTCCAATGATGGAAGTTTAGGTTTTTGAGAATGAATATAATGAATGAAAATTCCTAAGGTAAAAAACAGAATTCCGAATAATAAGGGACGAAACTTGTAGAAATAATAATTTTTAAAGGCCATTAAAAAAAGTGATAATAAACTTACCATCAGAAGCGTGTATACTTTAATTTCAGACAAGAAAAAATAATCTTGACAGAAAATTCCTAAGACGAAACAACCAAAAAGAATAAATAAAGGTTCTTTATACACGATGTTTTTCCGTAAAATTATCAACTTTCGCTGACAAAATCACGGGTAAAATCACCCATTAACAATTATTTCCGCCGCTTCATCACTCGCGCCTTTTCCACCTAGTTTCGCTCTAAGTTGTTTGAAACCAGAAAGCATTTCATCTCTTCCTTTGCCCTCCAGAATTGCATTGAGCTCCTTCACTAATTTTTTTGTATTCAAATCGCTTTGAATCAATTCTGTTACAATTTCTTTGTCCATAATCAAGTTGACCAAGGAAATATACTTGAGATTTTTAACCACCCGTTTTCCAATCTCATAAGAAACCGTGCTGGTTCGATAACAAACCACTTCCGGAATATTGAGCAACGCCGTTTCTAAGGTGGCTGTTCCAGAAGCAACTAAAGCAGCTTTAGAACATCTCAACAAGTCATACGTTTTATTAGAAACGAAATGCACATTTTCATCTGTGAATTTTTGATAGAATTCCTTGGGTAAACTTGGGGCTCCTGCAATTACAAACTGATATTCCTCAAAATGAGGACGAATAGAAAGCATCAGCTCCAGCATTTTCGTTACCTCTTGTTCACGTGATCCAGGCAAGAGAGCAATGATTTCCTTTGCATTTAGATTATTGTCTTTTTTAAATTGATCAATATCAATTTCCGGCAAATCAGAAATAGCATCTAGCAAAGGATGTCCCACGAAATGTGCCTCAACATTATGTTTTTTGTAAAAATCTTTTTCGAAGGGAAGAATCACTAACATCTCATCGACGAACTTTCGAATCTTCTCAACGCGGCCTTCTTTCCACGCCCAAAGTTGGGGTGAAATATAATAGACGACTTTAATTCCTAAACTTTTAGCAAACTCGGCGATCCGTAAATTAAAGCCAGGATAATCAACTAAAATTAAAACATCGGGTTGATAATGCTGCAAATCTTTCTTACAATATTTGATGTTTTTCAGAATGGCACCCAAATTTTTAGCAACTTCTAAGAAACCCATAAAGGCTAATTCCCGATAATGCTTCACCAGTTCAAACCCAGCCACAGCCGTCATTAAATCGCCACCCCAAAAACGAAATTCTGCTTGAGAATCTTTTTTGAGAAGGGATTTCATTAAATTGGAAGCGTGTAAATCTCCGGATGCTTCGCCAGCGATGATATAATATTTCAAGATGAAGTTTTAGATTGTAGATTTCAGCTTTCAGAGTTTTGAACCCTTCATTCAAAATCAATTATTTACCTTAATTTTGTTCAAAGATAAAATAAAAAAATGTCTGATTTAGAAATAAAAAATAAAATAGCCGAAAGCGGTTTGGTCAATTTAGATCTGTCGCAACTCGTGCCAAAAGGGAAAAGAGTCGGCATCGATTTAAAAGATTTTCTTTTTCAAGAATTGATTTTAAAGGAAAAAGAATTCAGGGAAAAAATAGCAGCGATCAATACGGACGAGTATAATGATTGCTACGTTTACATTTTTAATTCTGCAGATGCGATTGTTCCCCTTTGGGCTTACTTTCTAATTACGGCAAAATTAACAGAAACGGCTAAAAAAATAGTGTTCGGTAATCGAGAAGATTTAGAAGTTTTGTTGATGCATCAAGCAGTTCAAACCTACGATTTTACTGACTTGATGGGTAAAAGAGTTTTAGTTAAAGGTTGCAGCGACCAATCAATTCCCGAGAATGCTTATATCGAATTGGTGGAACAGTTAAAGCCACTCGTGAAATCCCTAATGTTTGGTGAAGCCTGTTCGAATGTGCCCATCTTTAAAAACTAATTGAGTTTAACTTCAAATAGAACTTCATAAATGGACTGTCTTTTGCTAAATATGCCTCGAAATTTTTTATAACCTTTAAAATAAAAAAAAAATGAGTTTAATTGATCTTATTACAGGAAGTGCTGGAAATCAGGTAGCTGGTGAAGCAGAAAATAAATTTGGAATTAGTAAAAATCAGGTGATCGCGTTATTGGCAGTTTCTGCGCCATTGGTGATTTCTTATTTGAGAAAAAAATCACAGGATAATTCAGCAGATGCGGATGCGTTGAATAGCGCATTAGACAAAGATCATGATGGAAGTATTTTGAATGATCCTTCGCAAGCGGTGGCTAGACAGCAAGAAGGCAGTTCAATTTTAGATCATATTTTTGGCGGAGAAAAAAATAATGTTGAAAATAGATTGTCTCAAAACACTGGGATTTCGATGGATAAAATCGGTCCGATTTTAGGAATGTTAGCTCCATTGATTATGGGCTACATCGGTAAACAAAAACAATCGAGCGGAGTTACTTCTGGTGGTGGTTTAGGAGATTTGCTAGGTGGCATTTTGGGTGGCGCACAAAGCCAGGCTCAAGCAGAACCTTCAAATCCACTAAATGATATTTTAGGAAGTGTTCTTGGTGGCGGCTCACAAGCGAACTCTTCTGGAAATCCATTAAACGATATTTTAGGAAGTGTGCTCGGTGGTGGAAATCAGCAACAATCTCAAGGAGGATTAGGTGGGCTTTTAGGCAGTATTTTAGGCGGGAAATAATTCTCCGAACATCATCTATAAAAAAACCGAAGATTAATCTTCGGTTTTTTTAGGTTTTTCTTCTTTCGGTTTTGCTTCTTCCTTGTCTGCTGTTTTTTCAGCTTTCGGTTTAGCTTCAGCCGTATCTTCTTTTTTCTCCGCTTTAGGTTTTGGCGTCGCTTTAGGTTTTTTCTCTACTTCTGCATTTTCAGATTTGTCAGTAGGATAACCGACCTCTTTTCTTACTTTTTCTTTAGAAGCTTTTTTGTCATCCTCATCTAAAACTGTCACAGGAACATGATTGATAGAACTTGCTTTCTTTGGTCTTTTCTTACCATAGCTTCCTGCAATAATTTTTCCTCTTTTCGATTTTTTATCACCTTTTCCCATAATGAAATAATTTTTTAATGTTGGTTTTAACAAAGTTAGAAATTATATCGGCAAACCATTCTTAAATAATCATAAAGTTTAGGGCGTGACCCTTTTCCAACGCTTACCTTCATTATGGAAAATTTGCCAACGCTTGGGTCGGGCTTTTCATTGCAATTCCTCATTCCGCTTTGCTTCATTCCGGGATTTTCACTACAATCCCTCACGCGAAATTGTGATTAGTTGAGAATGACGGATAAAAATAATGGATATTTTCTCCTATCACTTTAAAAACTACAATCCCTCATCCTTTTTGGTGATCGCTTCGCTCGCGCTAGAATTTAATTTCCATTATCTTATAATCACACTCCGCTCACAAATAAAGTCCAATGACAAACCGCTATCAATCGTCCAAAAATCTTATCTTTGCACCTGAAATTTTAGATGAGTTCTTATATCTAAAGTCTAACCTCAAATATCTTTAAAACATGTTTCGTACGCACACCAACGGAGAATTAACTTCTCAAAACATCGATCAAACGGTCACTCTTTCTGGCTGGGTTCAAACCATCCGCGACAAAGGATTTATGATTTGGATTGATTTACGTGATCGTTACGGAATTACCCAGTTGGTTTTTGATGCCGATCGTTCGTCTGCAGAATTGTTAGAAAATGCGAACAAACTTGGACGGGAATTCGTCATTCAAGTTGAAGGAAAAGTTATTGAGAGAGTGAGCAAAAACCCTAAAATCCCAACTGGAGATATTGAAATATTAGTTGAAAAATTAACGATTTTAAATTCCTCAGAAGTTCCACCCTTCACCATTGAAGACCAAACTGATGGCGGTGAAGAACTTCGTATGAAATACAGATATTTAGATATCCGACGTAATCCCGTAAAAGACAAATTAATTTTCCGTCACAAAATGGCGCAGAAAGTTCGTAACTATTTATCTGACCAAGATTTCATCGAAGTAGAAACTCCGGTTCTTATTAAATCAACTCCCGAAGGAGCAAGGGATTTCGTCGTTCCAAGCCGTATGAATCCAGGACAGTTTTATGCTTTGCCGCAATCGCCACAAACTTTCAAACAATTATTGATGATCGGTGGAATGGATCGCTATTTCCAGATTGTAAAATGTTTCCGTGATGAAGATTTAAGAGCTGACCGTCAACCTGAATTCACACAGATCGATTGTGAAATGGCATTCGTGGAACAGGAAGATGTTTTACAAATCTTCGAAGGAATGACCGCAACTTTATTAAAAGATATTGCCGGAAAAGAGTTCGGAAAATTCCCAAGAATGACTTTTGCAGACGCAATGAAAAAATACGGAAACGACAAACCGGATATCAGATTCGGGATGGAATTCGTGGAAGTAAATGATTTGGTAAAAGGAAAAGATTTCAAAATATTCGACGACGCAGAACTGGTAGTCGGAATCAACGTTCAAGGTTGTGCAGAATACACCAGAAAACAAATCGATGAATTAATCGATTGGGTAAAACGTCCGCAAATTGGCGCAAACGGAATGATATGGATTAAATTCCAAAATGACGGAACCGTTACTTCTTCCGTCAATAAATTTTACAACGAAGAAGACTTAAAGAAGATAACAGAAAAATTCGTCGCAAAACCAGGAGATTTAATTTTCCTAATGTCTGGAAACGAAAATAAAGTAAGAACCCAACTTTCTGCCTTGAGAATGGAATTGGGGAACAGATTAGGATTAAGAAATCCAAAAGAATTCGCACCACTTTGGGTCGTAGATTTCCCATTGTTAGAATGGGATGAAGAAACGAATCGTTATCATGCAATGCACCATCCGTTTACTGCACCGAAGCCAGAAGACGTTCATTTATTAGAAACCGATCCCGGAAAAGCGAGAGCAAATGCTTACGATTTAATCCTCAACGGAAATGAAATCGGTGGTGGTTCGGTTAGAATTTTCGATAAAGATCTACAAGCAAAAATGTTCAATTTATTAGGTTTCACCAAAGAAGCGGCAGAAGCCCAATTCGGATTCTTAATGAATGCTTTTCAATATGGGGCACCACCACACGCTGGATTAGCATTAGGTTTCGACCGTTTGGTTGCGATTCTTGATGGGAATGAAGTGATCAGAGATTATATCGCTTTCCCGAAAAATAATTCAGGACGAGATGTAATGATCGATGCTCCGAGTCCGATTGCGGGCGAGCAGTTGGACGAGTTGGCTTTGAAAGTTGAACTTAAAGATTAGAATTCAATTTTGATTTTTGGTATTTTAATTTGAAATTCAAAATATAATTATTAAATTTGTGCTGAATGAGAATCGTAAGTTTTTTGAAAATTAAAGATTTCACTTTAAAGTATCCAGATGCGGAAATTGCTTTAAAAGATTGGTATTCGAGAACTAAGGGCGAAGATTGGACAAATTTAGTAGATATTAAAAATTCATTTAATTCTGTAGATTATGTTGGAAATAATCGTTTTGTGTTTAATATCAAAGGCAACCACTATCGGTTAGTAGCAATTATAATATTTGCATCGCAGAAAGTTTACATCAGATTTATTGGGACTCATTCGCAATACGATAAAATTAATGCTTCAGAAATTTAGTATCATGACAAAAAGACAATACGAAGTAAGTTGCGAAAGAATTGAAGAACTATTAAAAGTAGTTGGAAATGAAACTTCGCAAAATGACAAAAACTTTATACAGTTAGATTTTCTGTCAGATTTGGTTGCAGATTATGAAGAGAAATATTTTCCCATAGAAAAGCCATCTTTAAAAGAAACTTTAAAACTACGGATGTTTGAAATGGATATCAATCAAGTCAAACTTTCGGAGATATTAAATGTAAGTCCATCCAGAATTAGCGAATATTTAACAGGAAAATCTGAACCCACTTTGAAAGTAGCTAGGGAAATAAGTAAGAAATTAAATATTGATGCGTCTGTCATTTTAGGAGTTTAAAATTTCTTTTCAAATCAATATAAAAAAGCCTCATTGTTTTTAAAAACAGTGAGGATTTTTTAATTTAAGCAAATATAAACTGAGTTTTTAATTAACTAATTTTACCAGAACACAAATTTTGAGCAATGAAAAAATCTACAGAAATTCTTCAACAATATTTTGGCTACGATAGTTTCAGATTGAACCAAGCGAGCGCCGTTGAAAATGTAATTGCAAAAAAAGACACGTTTGTACTCATGCCAACGGGCGGTGGAAAATCTTTATGTTATCAAGTTCCAGCCTTGGTTTTAGACGGAACAGCAATTGTTATTTCACCATTAATTGCATTAATGAAAGACCAAGTTGATGCTTTGCGAGTAAATGGAATTTCTGCAGCTTTCCTCAATTCTTCGATGAATCCTTTGGAGCAGAATGAAACTTTTCGTCAATTAAAAGAAGACAAACTCAAACTTTTATATGTTGCGCCAGAAAAATTAAGCGCAGATAATGGTTCATTTTTAAACTTGCTGAAAGAAATTAATATTTCCCTTTTTGCAGTCGATGAAGCTCATTGTGTGTCTCATTGGGGACACGATTTTCGTCCAGATTATTTATTTTTAAATGGATTAAAAAAAGAATTTCCGCAAACTCCAATTATTGCTTTAACTGCAAGTGCTGATGAAATTACGAGGAAAGATATCATTAAACAACTCAATCTTCAAGAACCGGCTGTTTTAATCTCCTCTTTTGATAGGCCCAATATTAAATACTTTGTACAGCCGAAACAATCTGTGCTCAATCACGTTGTTAAATATCTCAATGAGCATCCAAATGACTCGGGAATTATTTACTGTTTGTCCCGAAAAGGAACCGAAGATTTGGCGAATAATTTAAAAGAAAACGGTGTCAACGCTGCTTTTTATCATGCAGGGATTTCTTCTACTGAACGAGCGCAGGTTCAAGACGACTTCATCAAAGATAAAATCAGAGTGATGATTGCTACCATTGCATTTGGAATGGGAATCGACAAGAGTAATGTCCGTTTTGTAATGCACGCAGATCTTCCGAAAAACATAGAAAGTTATTACCAGGAAACAGGAAGAGCCGGCAGAGATGGATTACCAAGTGAGGCGATTTTATTTTACTCCAATGCCGATGTGATGAAGTTGAAAAAATTTGCAATGGTGGAAGGTAACGAGGAACAATCATCCTTAATGCTGCGAAAATTGCAGCAAATGACCGACTTTGCCGAAATGCAAAAATGCAGACGACAATATCTGATGGAATATTTTGGAGAATCCCATCCTGGCAATTGTAATTCTTGTGATTATTGTCTCAGTGATTTTGAAAATTGGGATGCTACTGAAGATGCTCAGAAATTATTAAGTGCCGTTTATCGATTGAAAGAACGATATGGAAAAAATTTAATTATCGATTTCCTTCGCGGTTCGAAAGGGGTGAAAATTACCGATTATATGCGCAATTTGCCCACTTATGGCATTGGTGCCAACGCGGACAAAACGTACTGGCAAAATCTAATAAAGCAGTTAGTGATTAATGATTTTCTACGTGATTCGAATGAAGAGTTTCCAGTACTAAAACTAACAGAAGCCAGTAAAGACGTCTTATTTGGCAAGAGAGAAGTAAACCTTCAAAAAGTAAAAGAACAAGCCCAAGCAGTAACTGTGGCGGAAATAGAGATTTCTGATCCTTCCGATAATATAGAAACGAATCTGGAATTATTTGACGAATTAAGAATTTTAAGAAGACAACAAGCCGAGCAAGAAAACGTACCACCTTATGTTATTTTTTCCGATGCTAGTTTGATGGAACTGGCAACATATCTTCCTAATACAAAAGAAGAACTCGAGCAGATAAGTGGTTTCGGAGCCTTTAAAATAGAAAAATACGGCGAGATATTTTTAAATGTAATATTAGACTTTTGCAACAAAAATAATTTACAGAGCAAGATTGCCGAAAAAACACCGAGAATAAAACGCGCACCCAAGAAAATAAATAAATATGAAGCGGGAACATATACCACAACTTTTCAATTATACAAAGAGGGAAACAGCGTAGAAGAAATCGCAAATATCAGAAATATGTCTTTAAATACCATTCAAAATCACCTGGCTAATTTCGTGGAAGTGGGAACAATTAAAGCTAGCGAATTAATGGATATCAATAAAATAGATCCTATCATTTCTATTGCAAAAACTCAAACTATTCTGTCTTTAAAGGCGATAAAAGAAGAATTGGGCGAAGATTATTCTTACTTTGAAATTAATGTTGCGCTTGCTTTTTATAAATGGGAAGAAAAAGAAAAAAATTTAAAATAAAAGTTTATCATCTCTGAATTTTGAGAGAAGCATTATAAAATAAGATGCGGAATATTATTATTCCGCCTCTTTTATGGTAATTTTGAAACCAAACTTTCCGGTAATATTTTTAGAATAAAATAAATGATTTTCCATTTAAAATTAGGAACGATGGAAAAGGAATTTCCAGCATTGACGATTTGATTCGCAACATAATGTGGTTCCATAAGTAGGTTTTTGTTGAGTTCTAAACCTGCATTAATTTTAGTATTGATGTAACCACTCACCAAAACATTCACTATAATTTTTCTTGAAGATAATTCTTGTCGAAGCCCGGCTAAATATTGCGTGAAGGCAGACTTTGTACTTCCATAAATGAAATTACTTTTCCGCCCACGAACTCCAGACAGTGAAGACAGACCAATAATTCTCTCCAAATTTTTATTTGATTTATCCATTGCAATAATATTCAAAATAGAAACTGCGCCCATGTAATTGACTTCTATCATTTGTTTTGCACTTTCGAAATCGTGAAGCGCTTTCTGATTTTCCACTAAAAAACCTGCAGCGTAAATTACAATGTTGGGTTTTACGGAAAGGTCATCATAAAATTTTTGATGCGAAGAAAAATCGGTAGCGTCGAAATATTTAAGCGTAATTTTCGAAGAATCAATATTATTTTCGCGCTCAAAATTTTCTATAGAAGCAAGATTTCTGGAGGAGGCAATTATACTAAAGCCTCTCTCCAGATATTGCAAAATGCATTCTTTAGCAACGTCGGAATTGGCACCTAAAATCAGAACCGTTTTATTAGAATGAGTGTTCATCGATTATTTCGCTCTCAACCTTTCTTTAATCAATTCAATATTTTTCTTGGCAGATTCCTTTAAAATTAAACTGGCGCTCATTTCAATGCGAGCAGGCATGACCAATTCGAGATTTTCCGTTCCGTTCCAAGATACTTTTTTAATTAAAGCTAAAGCGTCTGTACTCCTGGTGGCTAACTTTTTTAAAAACTGCTCAATTTCCTGATCCATCTCAGCAATATTTTCCGAAACTGAATGATAGACATCGTGTTTTGCGCACCAATCCGCACTTCTGAAATCAGCGTCAATTGACATGGCTATGTACGCAGACTTACCCATTTTTCGTTCAACGTACGGTCC
Source organism: Kaistella antarctica (assembly GCF_900109615.1). Taxonomy (GTDB): domain Bacteria; phylum Bacteroidota; class Bacteroidia; order Flavobacteriales; family Weeksellaceae; genus Kaistella; species Kaistella antarctica. The sequence continues at coordinate 770,428 of NZ_FOIX01000001.1, read as the reverse complement.
GATAACGAACGGTCCGATTCCCAGATTTAATTCTGTTAAAGCCATTTCAGCATCTTTAGTTGCAAAGCAATAATCCGCTGCACAGGCAATTCCTACTCCGCCGCCAGTCGTTTTTCCTTGAACTCTTACGATGATTATTTTCCCACAACTTCTCATTGCATTTAAGACTTTAGCAAAGCCGCCAAAGAATTTTTTTGAAGCATTTAACTCTTCAATTAAAAGCAGCTCATCAAAACTGGCTCCGGCGCAAAAGGCTCTATCGCCCTCAGATTTTAACAGGATGGCTTTTATGCTGATATCCTTTCCAGCTGCTAAAATTGTTTTCGCGAGCAATTCTAAAATTTCTCCAGGTAAGGAATTACTTTTCGGATGCCCAAAAGTGATTTCTGAAATATTATTTTTAACTTCTTGATTAACAAATCCGTTGTTCATTAGACTTTATTTAAGGCGATTATGTATTTATCGATATATAACTGTTTCTCTTTGCTTTTGTATTGCTGGATATATCTGGGATGTTCCAACACGGTCAGTTTCTGAAAGAATTTTTCCTGACTGTTTATTTTATCTATAAAGGTAGCGTTCTTTTTTCCTAAAATAAAAACTTCGGAGGTATCTAAACCTAAACTGATGTGATCTTTTAAACTTTGAATCATAAAGGGTTTCACGGCTGCAAAAAGATTCTTATCGTCGTAATAATTGGCGTTTAATCCACCTCGTATTGTTTTACGAATGATGGCCAAAGGAAAAGGGGAATTGATATAAAAGTGTTTGTAAAACTCTTCTGGTCCGCCAAACTGCTCAATAACGCTATACAAAAAAACCGACGAAATCTCATGCGTGTGAGCAGATTTCATTTCGATTCCGCAGACACTTTCTAATCTTTTGGTGTCTGTAAAAGGAACGCCTGTAACACCAGCTCCGTGACGGCTAGGATTAATTCCGATGATGAATTTTCTTTGGTTCTGATCATTGTAAAACTTTTGGTAAAAGTTGGACATCACCTCCATCGTTTCGGGATTATCAAAGAAAGGATTGAGAACGTCGAATTCTTCAGGAAGATTTCCTGAATAACGTAGCTTTTTATTGAATGCTACAACTTGTTCCCCGATGGTTTTTTTCAATGATTTTTTCATTTTTAGTTTCTCTGTGAAAATCTGTATAATCTGTGCGCTGAATTACACATAGATTTCACGGATTTTCACAGATTTTTAATACATCAACTGTTTCTTTTCATTCTTTCTCCAACCAGCCTGACTTTGGTATTTGACAAAAATTATTTTCAAGTCCGCTTGGTTTTCGTAATCCACGAAATAGATTTTTTTATCAGCCTGGCTCGAATATTTTACGAAAAACCAATTCCCTTTGTTCCGGTCTGCTTGACTTTGGTAATCGACTTTAAAAACCTTTAAATCTGCTTGACTTTCATATTTTACAACAAAAACTTTTACGTCTGCCTGACTTTGATAATCGACCGAAAAAACCTTCTGTGCAGAAAACTGCAAAGTGAAAAAGAGTCCAAAGATTAAAACTAGATATTTTGTCATTTGAATTAGCTAGTGAAAAGTCCAAATTGCTCAAAGTGATGGGTCACATGCTTTTGGTGAAATAATTCCATCATTTCTTTATTTAAAGTTCCGAAGACAAAATGTAAATGTTCGGCGTTTGGATTTTCACGGAAGTAAATTTGATAATTTTTTACAGACTCAATGAAATGTGTTTTCGCTTCTTCTAAATTTCTATATTTTAACTTTGGAAGTTTGCCGTCTTCTAAAAACGGTGCTGGGAAATCCTGCGGCATCTTCCAGAAATTATAAAGCGAATCTTGATATTTTTCTAATTGATCTTCTGGCGTTTTACAATGAGAAGTTTCTAATTCGCCGATGCTGTATTCCATGGTGGTTTTCAAATGTTCGAGCATTTCCTGCGCTTTCATTCTTCCCCATTTCGGTAAAGATTCTGCGGTCAAACTATTTAATCTTTTTGCAAAATCTTTGTAATCGATTTTAATGAAAGGAGATTTCTTGGCTACCAATGTTAAAATCGTGGCGATACAAACGGTTTCTTCCCGCTGGTTAACTACTTCTACTAACCATTTTACGACGCCGCTCGGGACATTACGCCCTTTTACTCCTTTGTTGATTCTCTCCTTTGCGGTCAAATAAACAGTAATTGTATCTCCAGCGTAAACAGGTTTAAAGAAACTCGCATTTTCTAAACCGTAATTGGCAATCACTGGTCCTTTTTTACCAGAAACAAATAATCCTGCTGCTGCCGAAAGAATGAAATATCCGTGCGCTACTGTTTGATCGAAGATGGTTCCGTTTAAAGAAGTTGAATCAGTGTGGGCATAGAAATGATCCCAAGAAACATTACCAAAATTAACAATATCTGCTTCGGTTACGGTTCTTCCAGCGGTTTCTAAAGAATCTCCGATTTCTACTTCTTCAAAATATTTTCTAAATGGATGTTTATCTGAGTAAGTTGGAGTTGCACCTTGCTGATAAATTTTGGTAATCGCGGTTAAAATATCTGGTGAACCTTGGATCGCTGTTTTTTGTAAAAAGAAATGAAGTCCATTTAATCCGCCCATTTCCTCACCACCTCCTGCTCTTCCCGGACCACCGTGCATTAATGTTGGCAAAGGTGAACCGTGGCCAGTGGATTCTTTTGCGTTATCTCTATTTAAGACGAAAATTCTCCCGTGGCTTGAGGCCATTTTCCAAGATGTTTCGGCTACAAATTTTTCATCGCGGGAAATAATGGAGCCAACTAAACTTCCTTTTCCACGTTTTGCTAAAGCGGCTGCTTCGTCTGCATCTTTGTAAGGCATTAAAGTTGAAACCGGTCCGAAAGCTTCGACTTCGTGAGAGATATTTTTCTCAAAAGGTTTATCGTTGTAAAATACTTTCGGCGTCATAAAAGCGCCGCTTTCGTAATCAGCATCAACCAATTGATGTTGCCCATCGTAGATTAATTCGGTCTCCGTTTTTAAAAGATTAATTCTTTCTTGAAGAACAGCCATTTCTTTTTTACCGACAATGGAACCCATTCGAGTTTCTCTACTCAAAGGATTTCCAATTTTAGTTTGGTCTAAGGATTTTGCTAAAGTACTTTGAACATCACCAACTAAATTTTCAGGAACGATAATTCTTCGGATCGCCGTACATTTCTGTCCCGCTTTGGTCGTCATTTCAGTTCTGACTTCTTTAATAAAAAGATCAAATTCTGGTGTTCCAGGTTTCGCATCTAAGCCAAGGATTGAACAGTTTAATGAATCGGCTTCTAAGTTGAAACGAACCGAATTCGTTGAAACTGAAGGCAAAGATTTTAACTTCTTTCCAGTCGATGCCGAACCTGTAAAAAGGACAGAGTCACCGTCTTGAACGTAATCTAAAATATTTCCGGGCTCACCACAAACTAATTGAATAGCACCTTCGGGAAGAAATCCGCTTTCAATCATATCCTGAAAAACTGCATTCGTTAAATAGGAACCTGGCGTCGCAGGTTTGACGATGCTTGGAACTCCAGCTAAAAGTGAGGTTGATAATTTTTCTAGCATTCCCCAAACTGGAAAGTTATACGCATTAATCTGAACTGAAACTCCTTCGCTGGGCGTTAAAATATGCGTTCCGAGAAATGTTCCATTGGCCGAAATTTTCTGAGTATCACCATCTACCCAAAAGGGAGTGTTAGGCAACATCCTTTTTGCAAGACCAGAATAGGTGAAGAAAGTTCCAAAACCTCCTTCAATATCAACCCAAGAATCGGCGTGAGTTGCACCAGTTTTATAAGATAAATCGTAATATTTTTTCTTCCGTTCTAGTAAATACAATGCTAATTTCTTCAACATTTCGCCACGATCGTAGAAAGTCATGGAGGATAAATTTTTGTAGCCGACTGTTCTTCCGTAATGTAAAGCTTGCTCAAAATCAATTCCGCCCGTATCTGAAATCGCAACTAACTCACCGTTGACTGCGTTGTAGAGTGGCATTTCATTTCCTGATCCTTCGATCCAGTGACCGCTGATATAATTTTTTAATTTCATGATTTCGTAGATAAAGATTTTTTAAGACTTTTAAATAGTATTTTAATGAGTAGATAACAGACAAAAAAGATGATCGCGATATCAATCGTAAAGATTAATGATGGAAACACATCGCTGAAAATTTGCTTCTGCTCCAATGAATTTAAGGCTGCTTTATTTTTTGTATTTTTAATGGCTTCGGCGATACCGATTCCTTCTTGAAGAATATAAAAAGCAAAGATATTCAATGCAATTAAAAATATTCCGGCGGCTATAAGTATTTTTTTCTTTTTGGAATTCATTTCCTGATAATTATATTTTTTTGATAAAGACTTTTATTTTTTCAATAAGAAATAATCTGCCCAGCAAACATCTCCTCTACTTCTTTCAAAGTATAGCTTTTAAAGATGAACTCTTCTCCAAACAGTAATTTCGAATATTCTTCTACTGTTTCTGGAAAACCAGCTTCCTTTCGTAATTTATTAACATTGACGACATCTTTTATCGGCCAGATAATGGCGACACCATCCCTTTCGTCGCCTTGCGATCCATATATTTGCTCTTCACCTTTGTACATTAAATGACGATCAAGCATCATTGCATACAACATAAATGGCAACTCCTTTTTTTCTGCAACAACTTTAATTAAAGGAAGGTATTTTGGTATTACAGACGAATGCTGAATCACTAGAAAAGCTGCCTGATTGGTGGGTTCGCCAACTAATGATTTTCCGGGATATCCATATTTTGCGATGATGGTTTCGATTTTCTTAGTATTTTCAGTATCATATCTATTCATTAGAACTAATAGATTTCGTCTCATTTCATCATAATTCAAGTTGAGACTATCTGCTATATCTCTCCTTTCTGCCTCTGACATTTTAGGATCATACTGTCGGCGGAAGGCTTGGTCTGTAAACATAATCATATCCAATTCCTTTTTTAACTCAGTATTTATCGCAGCTTTTGGACTGCAGGAGAATAAGGAAAGACCTGTAAAAATTACAAAAAGAATAGGGTATGATAACTTCATTGATTAGAAAGTTTTTCTAATAATTTTTCCGAGGGTTAAGATACTGAAAATTTCAATTTTGCTGAAATCTAATTTTGAAAACCGAGTTGCGCCCCGGCTTGAGTGGAGCTCGTCATTGCGAGTACGACGATCTATTATTATAAGATTGCTTCGATCCTCGCAATGACAGCGGGAACGGAAGAAGGAAATGTGCGCCCAAAAAAAATCCCTCTCAAAGTAAATTGAAAGGGAATTTATAAATATCAGTTAAGATTATCTTGCGCTCATGTCAACGTAATCACGTTTTGTAGCACCTTGATAAACTTGTCTTGGTCGTCCGATTGGATCGTTGTGTAATCTCATTTCTTTCCACTGAGAAATCCAGCCTGGTAAGCGTCCTAAAGCGAACATTACCGTAAACATCTCTGTAGGAATTCCTAAAGCTCTGTAAATAATTCCGGAATAGAAATCTACGTTTGGATAGAGTTTTCTTTCGATGAAATACTCATCTTCTAAGGCTACTTTTTCTAATTGTAAAGCAATATCTAAAGCTTTGTCTTCAATTCCTAAGGCCGCAAAAATATCGTCGGCTGCTTTTTTAATGATGCGTGCTCTTGGATCGAAGTTTTTGTAAACCCTGTGTCCGAAGCCCATCAAACGGAAATCGTCATCTTTATTTTTCGCTTTCTCTACATATTTCGCAACATCGCCACCATCTTTTTCAATCATTTCTAACATTTCAATAACCGCTTGGTTGGCGCCACCATGAAGTGGTCCCCAAAGAGCAGAAATCCCAGCTGAAACTGAAGCGAACAATCCAGTGTGTGCGGAACCAACCATTCTCACTGTGGAAGTAGAACAGTTTTGCTCGTGATCTGCGTGAAGAATTAGTAATTTATCTAAAGCATTTACCACCGTAGAATCCAAATGAAACTCTTGGTTTGGACGACGGAAACACATTTTGTAGAAATTCTCGACATAGTTTAAACTGTCGTCTCCGTGGTTAATGGATAAGCCCATTTTCTTACGGTAAGTCCAAGCACAAAGGTGAGAAAATTTCGCGATTAGCATTTCTGCGGCGTGGTCCATATCTTCTTTGGATCTTACGTCAACTGCTTTTGGATTAAAGGCAATTAAGGCAGAAGTAAGCGCAGACAAAACACCCATTGGGTGAGCCGAGCGAGGAAAGACATCGATCAATCTTTTCATCTCATCAGCAACGAAATTATATTGTTTGATTCCCTTTTCGAAACCTGCAAATTGCTCGGTTGTTGGTAAATCATCATTCAACAAAAGATACATTACCTCTGTAAAGCTAGATTTTTCTGCAATCTGCTCAATCGGATAACCTCTGTAATACAATTCGCCGTTATCACCATCTAAATAAGTGATGTTGCTAATGGTTGCACCTGTATTTTTATATCCTAAGTCTAAAGTAATTAAACCCGTTTGGTCTCTTAACTTTGAGATATCGATTCCTCTGTCACCGATAGTACTTTCTACGATTGGGTATTCAAAAGATTTCCCATCATAGTTTAATATAACTTTGTTATCTGACATTATAATTTATTTTTTACTAATTTATAACTAAAAGAAGAAAACTGCAAGTATTTCTTGCAGTCTCTCCATTCATTTTTTCTATTATCGTTTTATTTTAAAAGCATCCATTCCTGGGAATATGGCTGTTTCGCCTAAAGCTTCTTCAATTCTCAATAATTGATTGTACTTTGCCATCCTATCTGATCGTGAAGCTGAACCAGTTTTGATTTGTCCACAATTCATTGCTACGGCTAAATCTGCGATGGTAGAATCTTCAGTTTCTCCAGAGCGGTGCGATATTACAGTGGTAAATTTATTATGTTGAGCCATTTGTACAGCTGCCATCGTTTCTGATAAAGTACCGATCTGATTTACTTTTACCAAGATTGAATTCCCGATATTTTCTTTAATTCCTCTGGCTAAGATTTCGGTATTGGTTACAAATAAATCATCACCAACAATCTGAGTAGTTTCTCCTAATTTATCAGTTAACATTTTCCAACCTTCCCAGTCGTTTTCATCCATTCCGTCTTCGATAGAAATGATTGGATATTTTTCAGCCAGTTCTGTCAAATAAGCGACTTGCTCTTCTCTACTTCTTAAAGCTCCATCTTCACCTTCAAATTTTCTGTAATCGTATTTTCCATCAACATAGAATTCGGACGCCGCACAATCTAATGCAAACATGATATCGTCTCCAGCTTTGTAGCCAGCATTAGCGATAGCCTGCGTTAAAGTATCTAAGGCATCTTCAGTTCCTTTAAATTTAGGGGCAAAACCACCTTCATCTCCAACTGCGGTAGAAAGATTTCTTGATTTTAAGATTGCTTTCAGTTCGTGGAAAATTTCGGTTCCTTTTTGTAAAGCGTGTGAAAACGAATCAGCCTTCACCGGCATAATCATGAATTCCTGAAAAGCGATGGGCGCATCTGAGTGCGATCCACCATTGATAACATTCATCATCGGAACGGGAAGCGTATTTGCATTGACGCCGCCAATATATTTGTACAATGGGATTTTCAAATCCAAAGCTGCCGCTTTCGCAACTGCTAAAGAAACACCAAGAATTGCATTTGCACCAAGGTTGGCTTTATTCGGAGTACCATCTAGCTCAATCATCAACTGATCGATAAAGTTTTGCTCGAAAACAGAAGTACCAATTAATTCTGGCGCAATGATTTCTCTTACATTTTCAACTGCTTTTAAAACCCCTTTTCCGCCATATTCTTTTGCTCCATCACGTAACTCTACCGCTTCGTGTTCACCGGTAGATGCACCAGAAGGAACCGCAGCGCGACCCATGGAACCAGCCTCCGTGAAAACATCAACTTCAATGGTAGGATTACCTCTAGAATCTAAAATTTGTCTTGCTTCAATGTAAGAAATGTAACTCATTGTATGATTTTTTTGTATTATTTAATATGAACTACAAATTTAGCGAAAATTGAGTGATTGCTACAGTCTTAAACAATGATATTAACTAGGTTAGCGTTAAACTTTCGTTAATTGTAGGGGTTTCTAGGGATTTCAAAAACTTATCTTTACATTTGAGTAGACAACAAAATAGTAGATTATGAAAAAAACAATTCTTATCGCCGCAAGTTCTGCACTTTTAGTCATCAGTAGCTGCACCAAAAGTTCAGAAGGAAATAAAAGTGTTATTAAACAAGAGAACGGCTATTCAGAAGATCTCTCCAAAGATACGCTCACCGTTGCAGGAGAAACGGATAATACTCATTCACAAGAATATACAGAACGTTACGTGGGAGAAGACGGCACCTCTGCTTTGGTGACCTTTAAAAATACCGATAAAGAAAAAAATATCAGCATCAGAAGTAATAATAAAACGATTTCTGCGCCTCAAAAAGAAGCAACTGAAAAGGTTCGAACTTATGGAGACTTTGATATTACGATCGTAGCAAAAAATGACAGCATCACTATTACCCAAGAAGATAATGTGATTGTTTTAAAGAAAGCGAGAGGACAGTAAGTCATGGATGATGATTGATGATTGATGATTGATGACTGATGATTAATAAAAAAACCTTGGCATAAAACAAAAATCCGTCTCATTTAAAAATGAGGCGGATTTTAATTTATACGCTTGGGAATATTATTCGCCAGCTTTTTCTTCTGTAGCATCTGCAGCTTCTGCAGTAGGCTCTTCAGTTTTAACTTCCTTAGCAGGAGTTTCCTTAACTTCAGCTACAGCTTCTGCTGTTTTTGGAGTTGCTCTTCTGCTTCTTCTAGTTACTTTTTTCTCGTCAGCATTCGGGTTGTAAAGTTCATTGAAATCTACAAGTTCGATCATTGCCATATCGGCAGCATCTCCCTGTCTGAATCCTGTTTTGATGATTCTTGTGTAACCACCATTTCTTTCTGCAATCTTAGGAGCAACTGTTCTGAATAATTCAGTAACCGCTTCTTTGCTTTGCAGGTAAGAGAAAACTGTTCTTCTGTTGTGTGTTGTATCTTCTTTCGCTTTTGTAAGGATCGGTTCAACATACACTCTCAAAGCTTTCGCTTTGGCAACAGTTGTGTTGATTCTTTTATGCTCAATAAGAGAACAAGCCATATTAGAAAGCAAAGCACTTCTGTGAGAAGCTGTTCTAGATAAGTGATTGAATTTTTTACCGTGTCTCATTGTTTGTTATTTATCAGCGTCTAATTTATATTTTGCAACGTCGAAACCGAAGTTAAGACCTTTTGCGTGCACTAATTCTTCTAATTCTGTTAAAGATTTTTTACCGAAATTTCTGAATTTCATCAAATCAGACTTCGTGTAAGAAACTAGTTCTCCTAAAGATTCAACTTCAGCAGCTTTCAAGCAGTTTAATGCTCTTACAGAAAGATCCATATCAACTAATTTAGTTTTAAGGAGCTGTCTTGTATGTAAAGTTTCTTCGTCATACTGGATTGAGGCTTTCACTGCTTCAGTTTCCAACGTAATTCTCTCATCGGAGAACAACATGAAATGATAAATTAATATCTTAGAAGCTTCTGTTAAGGCATTCTGAGGAGTGATAGATCCATCAGTTTCAATATCCAATACAAGTTTTTCGTAGTCTGTTTTTTGCTCGACACGATAGTTTTCAACACTGTACTGTACTTTCTTGATCGGGGTGTAGATTGAATCAATTGCAATAGTTCCTAAAGGAGCATTGGCTGATTTGTTTTGCTCACTTGGAACATAACCTCTACCTTTCTCAATATTGAACGTGATTTCAAATTTCACGTCTTTGTTAGTTGAACAGATAATTAAGTCAGGATTCAATACTTCGAAATCCTGCATTGTTTTACCTAGATCGCCAGCTGTTACAGTAGTTTGCCCAGATACTTTTACAGTTACTTCTTCTGCAGTTGCAGTTTCAGATTTTGCTTTAAGTCTTAATTGTTTCAGGTTCAGAATAATTTCTGTAACATCTTCAATTACACCTGGAATTGTTGAAAATTCGTGCTCTACGCCTTCTATTTTGATAGATGAAATAGCATAACCTTCAAGTGAGGAAAGTAAAACTCTTCTCAAAGCATTACCGATAGTAAGTCCAAAACCTTGCTCTAAGGGTCTGAATTCAAATTGCCCTTTGAATTCATTAGAGTTGATTAGGATTACTTTATCGGGTTTAATAAATGTTAAAATTGCCATATAATATAGGTTGAGCAAAAATTTGAAAAATTATTATTTAGAGTAAAGTTCGACGATCAATTGTTCTTTCAAATCTTCCGGAATTTGAATTCTCTCCGGTGCAGATGTAAAAGTACCTGATTTAGTTTCGTCGTTGAATTGTAACCACTCGTAACTTGATTTGTACGCTAGTGAATCAGCAATTACTTCAAGAGATTTTGATTTCTCTCTAACAGCAACTACGTCACCTGGCTTCAAAGTATAAGAAGCGATGTTTACCAATTCTCCATTTACGGTAATATGTCTGTGAGAAACTAATTGTCTTGCTCCAGCTCTGGTTTTTGCAAACCCAAAACGGTACACTACATTGTCTAATCTAGACTCACACAACTGTAAAAGAACTTCACCAGTAACACCTCTTGCTCTTACTGCTTTTTCGTATAGGTTAGCAAATTGCTTCTCTAAAATACCATAAGTATATTTCGCTTTCTGCTTTTCCATTAACTGAACAGCGTACTCGGATTTCTTTTGGTTTCTTCTTTTGTTAACACCATGTTGTCCTGGTGGTTGGTTTTTTCTTTTCTCGAAGCTTTTATCATCTCCGTAGATTGCAGCCCCAAACTTTCTTGCAATCTTTGTTTTTGGTCCAATATATCTTGCCATATTTCTTTAAGATTTTAGATTAAAAATTGTAGATTTTAAATTAAAATGCATCACATTTAAAATTCATAATCTATAATTTAAAATTCATAGATTATACTCTTCTTCTTTTTGGTGGTCTACATCCGTTATGTGGCATTGGAGTCACATCAACGATTTCACTAACTTCAATTCCTGAATTGTGAATAGTTCTGATGGCAGATTCTCTACCTGCACCAGGACCTTTCACGTAAACCTTTACTCTGCGTAGTCCAGCATCGTGTGCTACAGTTGAGCAATTTTCTGCAGCCATTTGCGCTGCAAAAGGAGTATTCTTCTTAGAACCTCTGAATCCCATCTTTCCGGCAGATGCCCAAGAGATGACCTCTCCACTTTTATTTGTTAAAGAAATGATGATATTGTTGAAGGTGGCTTGGATATGAGCCTCACCAATTGCTTCAACTTTTACTTTTCTTTTCTTTACTGCTTTAGTCTGTTTTGCCATAATTCTTACCGATTATTTACTTGCTTTTTTCTTGTTAGCAACAGTTTTTCTCTTTCCTTTTCGGGTTCTAGAATTATTCTTAGTTCTTTGTCCTCTTAAAGGTAATCCCAGTCTGTGACGTATTCCTCGTTGGCAACCAATATCCATCAATCGCTTGATGTTTAGTTGTGTTTCAGAACGCAACTCCCCTTCCACTTTTACGTGATCAGTGATGTAGTTTCTGATTAATGCCAATTCATCGTCATTCCATTCGTTGACTTTCTTGTCTTCGCTGATTCCGGCTGCTTTTAAGATCTCAGAAGAAGTACTTCTCCCAACACCATAAATATAAGTTAAACCGATAACGCCTCTTTTGTTTTTTGGTAAATCAATACCTGAAATTCTCGCCATAATTTAATTTTAGCCTTGTCTTTGTTTAAATTTTGGGTTCTTCTTGTTGATCACAAACAGAACGCCTTTTCTGCGAACGATTTTGCAATCAGCACTTCTTTTTTTAATAGATGCTCTAACTTTCATTTGTTAAGTTTTCTTTTCTAATTTTGCAACGGTTAAATGAGATCTTACGGAATCATTCCCATTTTGTTTAAATTTAAAACTTCAATAAAGTATTTCAACTTTAGGAGTTCTCTCTTATAATAATGTTCAGATGAGTCTGAACTTAATATCTAAATGTAATTCTTCCCTTCGATAAATCGTAAGGAGATAATTCTAATTTCACCTTGTCTCCAGGTAAAAGTTTAATGTAGTGCATACGCATCTTACCAGAAATATGTGCAATAAGGATATGCCCATTTTCTAGTTCAACACGAAATTGAGCGTTGGAAAGTGCTTCCGTAATCACGCCATCTTGTTCAATATGTTTTTGTTTTGCCATTTATCTAATTACAGATTGTTGTTTGTTCTGGATAATTTCGACTGCATTAAGCCATCATAATGATGATTCAACAAATACGTATTGATCTGTTGTACAGTATCTAAGATTACTCCGACCATAATTAAAAGTGATGTTCCCCCGAAAAAGAGGGCAAAACGATCAGTCTGAACAAACGTTCCATACACAAGTGCTGGAAGGATTGCAAAGATAGCTAAAAAGATAGAACCTGGCAATGTTATTTTTGACAAAATATCGTCCAGATAATCAGAGGTTTCTTTACCGGGTCTTACCTTCGGAATGAGGCCTCCATTTCTTTTTAAATCATCAGCCATTTGGTTCACTGGAATTGTAATTGCGGTATAGAAAAACGAGAAGATGATAATTAATAAAGCAAACAATACATTGTACTGCCAACTGAATACATTTTTGAATCCTGCTAAGAACGTATTAGATTCATCAACTTTCGTTAATAATCCAGGAACGAACATTAAAGCTTGGGCGAAGATAATTGGCATTACTCCAGAAGCATTCACTTTTAAAGGGATCCATTGTCTTGCACCTTGCATTAAGTTTCGGTTTACTCCACCTCTTGCCTGAGCTCTACTTACATATTGAATAGGAATTTTCCGCACCGCGACCGAGAGTATAATTGCTAACAGAACAACGACCATCCAGAATAAGACTTCAATAAGGATCATGATCGTTCCGAAACCACCTTTTCCTGTTTGAGTTGCTACTTCCTGAATAAATGCTCCTGGGAAATCAGCTAAAATTCCTACCATAATAAGGATAGATATTCCGTTTCCGATTCCTTTGTCAGTAATCTTTTCTCCTAACCACATTGCGAAGACTGAACCAGCAACCAGAATTACGATACTTGGCAACCAGAACATAATGGACGCCGGGTGTACATAGTAAGCAGAAGCAAACTGTGCGTGTGGCAAGAACATTTGGGTGATTGAAGTAAGGTAAGAAGGCGCCTGTATCAAACAAACTGCTATAGTTAACCATCTTGTTATTTGGTTTAAAGTATTTCTACCACTTTCCCCATCCTTCTGCAATTTCTGAAGATATGGAATAGCCATACCCATCAATTGCACAATAATGGAAGCAGAAATATAAGGCATAATTCCAAGAGCCATAATAGACGCTCGGGAGAAAGCCCCACCTGTAAAAGAAGAAAGCAAGCCAAGAAGTCCTGCTCCTTGCTTGTTGCCTCCCTGGTCTTTATATATATCCAAAAGATTCCCTACCTCTGCCATGTTAATGGCTGGTAAGGAAATATAAGATGCGAATCTATACACGAGGACGATTCCCAGAGTGAACATAATTTTCTCTCTAAGTTCCTTAAGACTCCAGATGTTTTTTAGTGTTTGTATAAATTCTTTCATTGTAAATGTTAAAGAGTAATTGCTTTACCTCCTGCATTAGCAATTGCTTCTTCTGCAGATTTAGTGAATTTGTGCGCAGAGATTGAAATACCAGCTTTCAATTCTCCTCTACCCATAATTTTGATGATTTCGCGTTTTTTAGCTAAACCATTTTCTACCAAAATGTCTTGAGTAATTTCAGTAATATTTTTCGTATCAGCTAAAATCTGAAGCGTATCGATATTAATTCCTCTATACTCTTTTCTGTTGATATTGTTGAAACCGAATTTCGGTAATCTTCTTTGCAAAGGCATCTGTCCACCTTCGAAACCAATTTTTTGAGAATAACCAGCTCTAGCTTGCTGACCATTGTGACCTTTCCCAGCTGTTCCCCCTTTTCCACTACCTTGTCCTCTTCCGATTCTTTTAGTACTGTGAGTAGATCCTGCTGCAGGTCTGATATTATTTAAATTCATTATTTTTAGATTTGAGATTTAAAGATTAGAGTTAAGAGAATATGTTGATCAAGTCTCTTACCTCTTTGTCAATTTTCTATTTTTGTACTTCTAATAAGTGACTTACTGCCGCTACCATTCCTAAAATTGCAGGAGTATCGTCATGTTCTACCACTTGGTGAAGTTTTTTCAATCCTAATGCTTCAAGCGTTCTCTTTTGAGTTTTGGTTCTACCAATAGCGCTTCTAACTTGTTTGATTTGAATTTTTGCCATTGTTTTAATATTAACCGTTAAACACTTTATTTAATGAAATACCTCTTAATCTTGCAATCTCTTCAGGTTTTCTGATATCCAATAACGCTTTGAAAGTAGCTTTCACAACATTATGTGGGTTAGATGAACCTTTAGATTTAGACAGAATGTCTCTAATACCACAAGCTTCTAATACCATACGAACTGTACCACCAGCGATTACACCAGTACCATGAGTTGCAGGTCTTAAAAAGATATCTGCACCACCGTATCTTGCTGATGTTTGGTGAGGAATCGTATGCTCTTTCATAGGAATCTTTACTAAATTTTTCTTTGCATCTTCTACCGCTTTTGCGATCGCTGAAGCAACTTCTTTAGATTTTCCTAATCCGAAACCTACAGTCCCAGCTTCATCTCCTACAACCACGATTGCAGAAAAACCGAAAGCTCTACCTCCTTTTGTTACTTTCGTAACTCTATTAACAGACACGAGACGATCTTTAAGTTCTAATCCTCCCGGTTTAATTTTTTCTATATTATCTAGTCCTAACATATTTCCGAAATTTAATGATTAGAATTTTAGTCCGCCTTCTCTCGCACCGTCAGCTAAAGCTTTCACTCTACCATGGTATACGAAACCGTTTCTGTCGAACACTATTTTTTCAATTCCTGCAGCGATAGCTTTTTCAGCGATTGCTTTGCCAACTTCTGCAGAGATTTCTACTTTGTTTCCTTTTGCTGTCAGCGCTCTTGAAGAAGCTGAAGCTAAAGTTTTACCATCTTTATCGTCGATTAATTGCGCGTAAATTTCTTTATTGCTTTTGTAAACAGATAATCTTGGTAATTCTGCAGAGCCAGAGATTTTCCCTCTTACTCTACTTTTAATTCTATTTCTTTTTTGTACTTTGCTTAGTGCCATGTTCTTAAGTTTAAAAAATTAAGCAGATTTACCAGCTTTACGTCTTACAATTTCTCCTACGAATCTTACTCCTTTTCCTTTATATGGTTCTGGTTTTCTGAAAGATCTAATCTTAGCAGCAACCATTCCTAATAATTGTTTGTCGAAAGATGATAAAGTAATAATTGGGTTCTTACCTTTTTCAGATAATGTTTCTACTACTACTTCTTTAGGAAGATCCAGGACGATTCCATGTGAGAATCCTAATGCTAAATCTAATCTGTTTCCTTGATTAGAAGCTCTGTATCCTACTCCTACAAGTTCTAGTTTTTTGGTCCACCCTTCGGCAGTTCCTAGAATCATGTTATTGATTAACGATCTGTAAAGACCGTGTAATGCTTTGTGTTGTTTTGATTCCGACGGACGATCGAAAGTTAGAATCCCGTCTTCTTGCTTGATAGTGATTCCACTTCCTAATTGTTGTGTAAGTTCTCCTTTCGGTCCTTTCACAGTTACCAATCCGTCTTTCTCGGTTACGGTAACATTAGCGGGAATTTCTATAATTGATTTACCAATTCTTGACATTTTCCTTTGATTATTTATTAATAAACATAGCAGATTACCTCTCCACCAACTTTTTCCTGACGTGCTTTTTTATCTGTCATCACTCCTTTCGAAGTTGAGATAATTGCAATTCCCAACCCGTTCAATACTCTTGGCAGTTCACCTGACCCTTTGTATTGTCTTAAACCTGGTCTTGAAGCTCTTTGAATGCTTTTGATAACTGGTTTGTTGGTTGCTTTGTCGTACTTTAAAGCGATTTTGATATTTCCTTGAACAGCGTTATCCTCGAACTTGTAGTTCAAGATAAAACCCTGGTCAAACAAAATTTTTGTAATCTCCTTTTTGATTTTCGATGCAGGAATATCCACCACCTTGTGGCCTGCGCTTTGTGCGTTCCTTACTCTGGTTAGGAAATCTGAAATTGGATCTGTTACCATTTTTCTATTTTAAATTATTGGTTTGTGATGAGCAGTTTTGATTAAAGAGTAGAATCCGAGATCAGAGAGGAGAGATTTTTAAAGTCTCTCGTTCTCTTCTCTATTCATCTTTTATCTTTGACCAACTTGATCATCTCGATTGTTCTAAATTTATTACCAACTGGCTTTTTTCACTCCCGGGATAAGACCTTTGTTGGCCATCTCTCTGAAAGTTACTCTTGAAAGACCGAATGTTCTCATGTAACCTCTTGGTCTTCCTGTTAATTTACATCTATTGTGTAATCTTACTGGTGAAGCATCTTTCGGCAATAATTGCAAACCTGCATAGTCATTAGCTTCTTTCAAAGCTTTTCTTTTCTCTGCATATTTTGCTACCGTAGCTTCTCTTTTGCGCTCACGCGCTTTCATTGATTCTTTAGCCATCTTAGTTCTTTTTGAAAGGCATACCGAAATGCGTTAATAGTGATTTAGCTTCCTTGTCAGTTTTTGCAGAAGTTACAAAAGTAATGTCCATCCCTTGGATTTTTTTTACTTTGTCGATTGCGATTTCAGGGAAAATAATTTGCTCAGTGATTCCTAAGTTGTAATTTCCTCTTCCGTCGAAACCATCTGCTTTTATACCGTTAAAATCACGGATACGTGGCAAAGCTGAAGCAGTTAATCGGTCTAAGAACTCATACATTTGATTTGCTCTTAAAGTAACTCTAGCTCCTACAGGCATTCCTTTTCTCAATTTAAAAGCGGCCTCATCTTTCTTAGAGATTGTACCAACTGCTTTTTGACCAGTGATTGCTGTAAGTTCTTCAATTCCGTAATCAACAATTTTCTTGTCAGCTGTTGCTGCACCCAAACCTTGTGATACAACGATTTTCAATAATTTGGGAACCTGCATTACAGATTTGTACCCAAACTCTTCCATCATCGTAGGAATAATTTTGTCTTTATATATTTGTTTTGGTCTTGCTATGTATTCCATCGTCGTTTAATTATAAAGTTTCACCGGTTGATTTAGCAACTCTTACTTTTTTATCACCTTCTACCTTAGATCCTGTTTTAGTTGCTTTACCGTCTTTGTCGATAAGCATAACATTTGAAATATGGATTGATGCTTCTTTTTCAACAATTCCGCCTTGTGGGTTTCCTGCAGATGGTTTAGTATGTTTTTTAACAATATTTAAACCTGCAATAATTACTCTAGCGTCTTTGCCTTCTTTTCTGATCACTTCAATAACTTCACCTTTCTTACCTTTAATTTCTTTCTTACCGGTAGTAATGATTACGTTATCTCCTCTTTTGATTTTTAACTTTGTCATTTTTGTAAATTTTAAAATTAAAGTACTTCAGGAGCTAATGAAATAACTTTCATATATTCTTTGTCTCTTAGTTCACGAGCAACTGGTCCGAAAACACGGGTTCCTCTCATTTCACCAGTAGCATTTAAAAGAACACAAGCATTGTCGTCAAATTTGATGTATGATCCATCTTTTCTTCTTACTGCTTTTTTAGTTCTTACCACTACTGCTTTAGAAATAGTTCCTTTTTTCGCTGTTCCTTGTGGTGTAGAATCTTTGATAGTAACTACGACTTTATCACCAACGGAAGCATATCTTCTTCTAGTACCTCCTAGAACTCTAATAACCAGTACTTCTTTCGCACCTGTGTTATCAGCAACTTTTATTCTTGATTCTGTTTGTAACATTACTTAGCTTTTTCAATGATTCTTACTAATCTCCATCTCTTACTTTTACTTAAAGGTCTTGTTTCAGTAATCATTACTGTATCGCCTTCAGTACACTCATTGTTCTCATCATGAGCGGTATATTTTTTCGTCTTTAAAACGAACTTACCGTACATTGGGTGTTTTACTCTCGTCGTCTCACTAACAACAATGGTCTTTTCCATTTTATTGCTGGAAACGATTCCGATTCTTTCTTTTCTTAAATTTCTATCCATGATAAAAGGAAAATTATGATTGTTGTTTTAGTGATAATTCAGTTTCCAGACGAGCGATCATTCTCCTCATGTCTTTAATTTGAATTGGATTTTCAATCGGACTGATGCTGTGAGATAATTTCATTTTAGAGAAATCTGCTCTTACTTCAGTCAACTTGTTTTGAAGGTCTCCTGCGCTTAGATTTTTGATGTCAGCTGTTTTCATTTTAATAAATTATTGAGGTTGAACAAAATCGTTAGCAACTACAAAACGTGTAGTAACAGGAAGTTTCTGAGCGGCTAAACGAAGTGCTTCTTTCGCAACTTCATAAGACACACCACCTACTTCAAACATAATTTTACCAGGCTTAACTACAGATACCCAATATTCCACAGCACCCTTACCTTTCCCCATCCTTACTTCGGCTGGTTTCTTTGTAATAGGCTTATCTGGAAACACTTTGATCCATAATTGACCTTCTCTTTTCATATATCTTGTTGCAGCAATACGCGCCGCTTCAATTTGTCTTGCAGTGATCCAAGCACCTTCATTTGCTTTGATCCCGAAAGTTCCGTATGCAAGTTGACTACCTCTGTGGGCAATCCCCTTCATTTTCATCTTATGAACTTTACGGTATTTGGTTCTTCTAGGTTGTAACATAATTTCTAGGAATTTTAGATTTTAGATTTTAGATTTTAAAAAAGTAACGGTCATTTAAAAAATATCCTCCAAAATTTCATTAATTATTTTCTATCTCTTGGTCTACGGTCGTCTCTGTCTCTTCTGTCATTGCGATCATTACGATCTCCTCTTCCTGCAGGGCCACCTTTTTTCTGTTGTCCTACTAGTGGGCTAAGATCTACTTTACCGTAAACTTCACCTTTCATAATCCAAACTTTTACTCCTAGTTTACCGTACTGAGTAAGTGCTTCACCTATATGGTAATCGATATCTGCTCTAAAAGTTGACAATGGTATTCTACCATCTTTGAAGTTTTCACTTCTTGCCATCTCAGCTCCGTTCAATCTACCAGAGATTTGAACTTTGATTCCTTCAGCTCCCATTCTCATGGTACTTTGAATTGCCATTTTCACAGCTCTTCTATAAGAAATTCTATTTTCAATTTGTTTTGCAATACTGTCTGCAACTAAAACTGCGTCAAGTTCAGGTCTTTTAATTTCGAAGATATTGATCTGGATATCTTTATCCGTCAATTTTTTTAATTCTTCTTTTAATTTATCAACTTCCTGACCTCCTTTACCGATGATTAAACCCGGTCTTGCAGTCGTAATTGTAATCGTTACTAATTTCAATGTTCTCTCGATGTAGATTTTTGAAATTCCACCTTTAGATAATCTCGCCTCAAGGTATCTTCTGATCTTGTAGTCTTCTGCGATTCTGTCTCCATAATCTTTACCACCATACCAGTTTGAATCCCATCCTCTGATGATACCTAATCTGTTACCAATTGGATTTGTCTTCTGTCCCATGATTATTTATTATCTTTAGTTCCTAAAATTAATGTGATGTGGTTTGATCTTTTTCTGATTCTATGACCTCTACCTTGTGGCGCTGGTCTTAGTCTCTTCAATTGTCTTGCACTGTCAACCATAATTTCTTTTACGATTAAATTTGCTTCTTCGATATCGGCACCTTCGTTCTTTGATTGCCAGTTAGCCATCGCAGAAAGAAGTACTTTCTCTAATTTGTTAGAAGCATCTTTCTTGGAATATTTAAGGATACTCAACGCTTTATCTACTTCAACTCCTCTAATGATATCAACTACTAATCTCATTTTTCTTGGCGAAGAAGGGCAGTCATTATGTATCGCTTTTGCTACATCCTGATTTGCTATTTTACGTGCTAATGCACTTTCTCTTTTTCTTGATCCCATGATTATCTACCTCCTTTATTTTTGTTACCGCCGTGACCTCTAAAAGATCTTGTCGGAGAAAATTCGCCTAACTTATGACCTACCATGTTTTCAGTTACATAAACTGGGATAAAAGATTTCCCGTTGTGTACTGCGATGGTTTGCCCTACGAAGTCTGGAGAGATCATTGATGCTCTAGACCAAGTTTTGATTACTGTCTTCTTACCAGCCTCTATATTTGTCTGAACCTTCTTATCTAAAGTGTGATGAATGAAAGGTCCTTTTTTAAGTGATCTTGACATAATTATTTTCTTTTAGATATGATATGACGGTTAGATGCTTTGTTTTTCTTTCTGGTTTTGTAACCTTTAGCAGGCATACCATTTCTTGATCTTGGGTGACCTCCAGAAGATTTACCTTCTCCACCTCCCATTGGGTGATCGACAGGGTTCATTACTACTGCTCTGGTTCTAGGTCTTCTACCCAACCATCTGCTTCTACCTGCTTTACCAGAAACGGTAAGCATGTGATCGTGGTTAGATACTGCCCCAATCATTGCGATACATTCACCAAGAACCATTCTAGATTCTCCTGAAGGTAACTTAATGATAACGTATTTCTTATCTCTTGAAGTTAATTGTGCCGATGATCCTGCACTTCTTGCCATAATTCCACCTTGACCAGGTTTCAATTCGATACAAGAAATAACAGTTCCCAAAGGAATGTTTTTCAACTTCATTGCATTACCAACATTTGGTTCTGCGGTTTCTGAGGAAATTACTTTCTGGTCTACTTTAATTCCACTAGGAGCGATGATATATCTCTTCTCTCCGTCTGCGTATTCTAATAGAGCGATGAAAGCAGTTCTGTTTGGATCGTACTCAACAGTTTTTACCGTAGCTTCAACATCAAACTTGTTTCTTTTGAAGTCGATAATTCTGTATTTTTGTTTGTGTCCACCTCCGGTGTAACGCATGGTCATTTTACCAGTATTGTTACGACCACCTGACTTACTAATACCAACTGTTAGAGATTTCTCTGGTTTGTTGGTAGTAATTTCATCAAAGTTGTTAACAACTCTGAATCTCTGTCCCGGGGTGATAGGTTTTAATTTTCTAACAGACATTACAATTATTTATAATTAATAAAATTTTATTGTTCAAGTCAAAGGGCGCTAACCCGATGCTTTTTTTAGTTGGTTGCAAAGATATCAATCACTTCTCCTTCTGCAAGAGTCACAACTGCTTTTTTCAATTTGCTGGTTTTCCCAACTTGCAATCCTTTTTTGGTATGTTTAGAAGAAACTTTAGGGCCATAAATCATGGTTCTAACGTCTGCTACTTTTACACCATAAGCTACTTCTATCGCTTTTCTGATCTGGATTTTATTCGTTTTAGGATCAACTAAAAAAGAATAATGTCCTCTCAAATCTGTAAGATAGTTTGCTTTTTCTGAGATGATTGGTTTAATGATAATAGACATGATTTATTTTCTTAAATTTTCTTGAAATTTTTCTATTGCACCTTCTAAGAAGATAATCTCTCCGGCGTGTACCAAATCGTAAGAACTGATTTCGTTGTATGTCAAAACTTTCACTTTCGCTAAGTTTCTTGAAGACAAGTAAACGTTCTTGTTCGCTTCTGGTAAAATATATAAAGATTTTTTACCTTCAAATCCTAACGCATTGTTCAAAGTGATAAATTCTTTCGTTTTAGGAGCATCGAAATTGAATGCTTCTAATACTTTAATTGAATTATCTCTCATTTTTTGTGAAAGAACAGATTTTTTAGCTAATCTTTTCAAAGCCTTGTTCAGTTTGAATCTGTAGTCTCTTGGTTTTGGACCAAAAATCCTACCTCCACCTCTGAAAATTGGCGATTTGATGCTACCGTATCTTGCAGAACCTGAACCTTTTTGTTTCTTAAGTTTTCTGGTTGATCCTGAGATTTCGTTTCTTTCTTTAGATTTGTGCGTACCTTGTCTTTGTGCAGCAAGATATTGCTTAACCTCTAAGTAAACCGCGTGCTGGTTTGGCTCAATTCCGAAGATTGCTTCGTCAAGAGACACGTTTCTTCCGGTTTCTTTTCCTGATGTATTTAATACTACTAGTTCCATTTTCTGATAATTACATAAGAATTTTTCGCTCCCGGAACAGCACCTTTTACTACTAAAAGATTTTGTTCTTCATCTACTCTTAACACTTCTAGGTTTTGTACGGTAACTTGCTTACCACCCATTCTCCCCGCCATACGCATTCCTTTGAACACTCTAGAAGGATCCGATCCTGCACCGATTGAACCTGGGGCTCTTAATCTATTGTGCTGACCATGAGTCGCTTGCATTACCCCACGGAAATTGTGTCTTTTCACAACCCCTTGGAAACCTTTACCTTTTGAAGTTCCAGTTACATCAACATATTCGCCTTGAGCAAATAAGTTCACTTTCACTTCATCTCCTACGCTTAGCTTCTCTACGAAAGCATGGTAGAATTCTACCAATTTAGCTTTAGGATTAGAACCCGCCTTTTTGAAATGGCCGGCTAACGCTTTACCAACGTTCTTTTCACTCTTGTCATCGAAACCAAGTTGAGCAGCTTTGTACCCATCCTTTTCTATGGTTCTGACCTGTAAAACCGAGCAAGGACCTGCTTGGATAACGGTACAAGGAATATTCTTCCCAGCCTCGTCAAACAGCGATGTCATCCCGATTTTTTTACCAATAATACCTGACATGTTTATATATATCTAATTAAGTTCTTGTTTATCAATCAAGGTTTTAGTAGTTTCTACGTTTGAAATAGGCGCACTTCTTCCTTAAATTGAGAGTGCAAATGTATGAAGAATATTTTAATTGACAATATAACACCGTAAAATATTTTGATTTTTAACATATTACAATTTTTTATACTTTTATTGCATGAAAA
Organism: Kaistella antarctica; assembly: GCF_900109615.1. GTDB lineage: Bacteria > Bacteroidota > Bacteroidia > Flavobacteriales > Weeksellaceae > Kaistella > Kaistella antarctica. The sequence continues at coordinate 747,504 of NZ_FOIX01000001.1, read as the reverse complement.
TATTCTGTTTTGTTTTTCTTTTCGCATTGATGATTTCGTGCGAGAATTCTAAAAGCCATGATTACACTTTTTACTATTGGCGAACTCACCTTTCTTTAGACGCGCCAGAAAAAGCGGCTTTAGATAAAGCATCAAGTACCTATATATACACCCGCTTTTTTGATATTGAAAAAGTCAACGGAAAATTTCAGCCCGTTGCGGTGATTACAAAAGACCGCACTTTCAAGACTGATAAGGAAGTTGTACCAGTGATTTTCATCAGAAACGATCTATTTTACGATATCACTTTAGATGAAATTAATTTTTTAGCACAAAACGTTGCTACTTTAATTAAGAAGAAACAAACAGAATTTGGATTCAAAGTATCCACTCAGATTCAAATTGATTGCGACTGGACGGCGGGAACAAACAAAGAATATTTCACCTTCCTTCAGAAATTAAAAGAGTTTTCAAAAAAAGAAATCTCGTGTACGCTCCGTCTTCATCAAGTTAAAAACAGCAAGTTGTCGGGAATTCCGCCAGTTGAAAAAGTATTTCTAATGTGCTACTCTACTTCGTCGCCTTTAGAGAATTCAACTAAAAATTCGATACTTGATTTTCCAACCCTAAAAGCCTACTTGAAAAACATCGATCTTTATCCTTTAGAAATTGAAATTGCCTTGCCCATTTATTCCTGGGGAATTGTGACCAATCATTTGGGAAAGCATAAATTAATCAACGCTTTATCCGTTGAAGATTTAAAAAATGTTAACTTTAAGAAAATATCTGACACCGAAGTTGAAGTCATTAAAGACGGTTTCTATTTTGGAAATTATCTTAATAAAGGCTTTAATTTAAAGGTAGAGGAGATTTCGGAGGATCGATTAAATCAAGTTAAAAAATATTTGAATAAAAAATTGCCAGGATACAGCATCGTTTATTATCATTTAGACTCCAGGTTTCTCAACCACCATTCCTACTAATTATGAAAAAAGTTATTTTCTCGGCCTCTTTAATACTATTGGCACATACGAACGCAAATGCTTGTGCAGACCACGATGCAGATTACGATTATTTTAATCTCTTCACGCAAAGTATTATCAAAGATAAAAACTATCTCCCTTTTTTGTTAACCATGAGCAATGGTTTTCACGATCACGAACATTACGATATTCGAAATGATAGTATTGAAGACTGGCAAAAGTATTTCGGTAAGACCCTTTCCTATGCAGACACTCAACTTTTGGTCGAAAAAATGTCGATGGATGAATTGAATGCTTTTAAAAAAGGCGGCTCTGAGAATTCAGTTTTGAAAAAATTAGGCAGCTATAATAAATTTCACGAAGGGATCGATTATTTAATTGAAGCCAAATATTTGGAACCATTCATGAGTATCAAATATGTCGAAAGTCCAAACGCTTGGTATCAAACACCAGCAGAAGGATCGAAAGATGTTACGCAACTGGATTACGATGAAACCATTGCAGCTTTAACTTCCCTATATCACGCCGCAAGAAATCCCGAAATTAAACTACGATATGGATATCAGTTGGTTCGATTTAATCACTACACTCAAAATTTTGAATCTGCCAAAGATGCCTTCCGAGAATTTGTGCAACCGCTGAAATTAAGAACGGCTCCTTATTATATGGCTTTGGACCAATTGGCTGGCGCGCAACGTAAAGTCAATATGAAGGAAGAAGCCAACTGGAATTTCTTTCAGGTTTTTATGAACAGTAAAAGCAGAAAGGAAAGTGCTTTCACTTCCATGAAATGGACTGATTCGGCTTCTTTTAAACATCTACTGGAAAAAGCGGAGAATCCTGCTGAAAAAAACATGGCGTATTTTCTGTTGGGTTATGATGATTTTAATAATCCGATCCCGATGATGGAGAAAATGTATGACATTGATCCGACTTCCGAAATTCTAAAAGTGTTGGCAGCCCGAAGTATCAATGAGCTTGAAAGACGATATCTGCCTGGTTACTTTATAGGTGATGACAACGATGTTGCGTCGAACTCATCTGATAAATCATCAGAAAATGATAATGAAGTTGCAACTGGCGAGATTAGCTTTTGGCAAAAAATCAAAAATTTCTTCTCGGGACTTTTTAGATCTAATAAATCGGAGACTCCGAAAAAAGAAACTTCTCTAAGTGATAAAGAACTTTTGAATAATCCGCATAGAATTCCCTTTTACACAAAAGATGTTAAAAATAGTCAGGAAGATTTTTTGAATAACTTAGATAAAGTCACTTTTAAAATTAGTGAAAAGTCAAGTGATGAATTTTGGAAAATCACGCAGGCTTATCTTGCCTTCTTAAAAAGCGATTATAAAAAAAGTTCCGAAATATTAAATAATGTCAAAACCAGCAATCCAGAATATATTACTGAAATCACGCGCATGAAAATGCTGAACGATATTGTCTCGCAACCAAGGATCGACGCGGAATATGAAAATTATTTAATGACTAATTATTCAGCACTCATTAAGGATATGACGGCAAATAATGATACGCCAGATTATTATGGAAGCCAAGACAATTCAACCAAAAGGTTTATTCGAGATATTTTGGCCAACCGCTATTTTATTCAGGGTGAAAAAGGGAAATCTTATTTGATGAGCAATACGCTTTCGGCTCTTCAGTATAACCCAGATCTCGAATTGGTGAAAAGTGTAGAAGCCTTTTACAATAAATCTGATAAAACCGTTTTAGAAAAAGAACTCATTGCCAAAAATATTGATGACGTCGGAAATGTCGATGCCTTTTTTAATTTAATTTACGGCGATTATGAAATGCGCCAGACCAATTTTGAAAAAGCAAAAGAGTTCTACGCGAAGGCAAAAAACTTTAGTGGAATTCCACGGTTTGATTACTCGTATACAGAAGGAGAACCGATGCAGACGGCGAGAAGATCCTATGGAAATAGTTACGACGGCTTTTCACATATTTCCTCCTTAATTTTCGGACATAATGTTTGGGAGAGTTTCAATAGTGAGGAAAGTCAAAGTATGAAAGCGGAAAATTTTGAAGGATTTCCTTTCATTAAAAATGAAATGAATAAACTGCAACTTGCAGAGGCGGTTATTCAATTGCAGAAAGTTGGTGCCGGAAAAAATGTGGCAGCCTCGCAGGCCAATCAGCTTATTGGAAACCTCATGTACAATACTTCGATCATGGGTTACTATCGGGAAGTTTTTGTAATGGATGTGGATAATCAAATGGGTCCGAAATTTCATTTCTATGATCAGGAGAAACCGAATTTTCAGTATTACTACAAAGATTTCAACTGGCATAGTTATGTTGAAAACAACAACTTAGACTTAGCAATTAACTTCTATCAAAAGGCACTCGATAAAAGTCAGGATGACGAGCAGAAAGCCAGAATACTATTTCAAATGGCCAGCGCTGAACAAGGTAAATTTTACTTGTATGCCGAAAAGCAAACTTTAAAGATAGACTACGATGATCCGAAGTACGAGGAAAAACAAGATGCTTTTGCTAAGAAGTTAAACAATGCGCAAAATGAGAAATTTAGAACGCATATGGCCAACCTGGCGAAAAATTATGGCAACACCCAAACTTCAAAGTCGTTGCAGGAAGGTTGTTCCTATTACGATTATTTTCTAAAGACCCACTAATAAAAAAAGGAATCAATGCGATTCCTTTTTTTTATTTTGCTTTGGGATATTTTAGGGCCTTATCTAATTCAATGGGATTATTTTCTTTTCGCATTCTTTCTTGCGTCTGGACAGTCAAGTCTTTAAATTGCTCGAGACTTTTCACCTGAACTCCCATTACCCAAAAACTATCTGAGGCAGTCCCTTTTTTAAAATCTTCTTTGAAATCCTGCAAAGGATCATTAAATAATTCCAATTGCTTTTTTAATAGAATTTTCTCTGAGACCGGAATTGCTTTTTGACCAGCAAATGATTCTAAAAATTCGGAAGTATCATACGTCGATTTCAGTTGATAACTTTTTATTAAATTAAATCTGAAACTATTTTGATCATCTGCAATTTCAAAAATCAATCCTGGCAATCCACGGAATTTGTACGGTCCTTCATTTAAATTGATTTTGGTATTAAACCAAGCGATCCAATTTCTGCCACCGAAAGTGGCGGTTGCTTTTTGCAACTTATAATTCTCAACTGATTTTGTTTCAGTAGATAATTTCCAACTTATTTCATCTTCTGTTTGAAGGCTGAAAAGATCATCTAGTAAAATATAAGAAGTGTTTTTATTGCTATTTAGATTTCTCTTTATAACGGGAAGCACATCATCCCAACCCGAATTTTTAATACTCTTCAATTTATTAATGGAATCATTTTCTGCAAAAAAGTAAGGATAGAATTTCACGTCCTCTGGATTAATGTCCAGAATCATATTTTCTTTGGTGAACTCTTTGGCCAGCGAATCACTTTTGAATTGATATTCATAAATAAAACGATGGGTTTGAGCTGAAACTAGAAAGGGAAAAAGCAGGAATACTAAATACTTCATTTGTAATTATTGTAAAGCAAATATAAAATTAAAAACTGAATCAGTATGATAATCAGCATTTTCAAAATGAAATTTTTCTTATTGGTTTTATGCTTGAAAATAAGCATTCCTAAAATTGACCCTATGGTGCCACCGAAAAAGGTCATTGTTAAAAGTTTCCTTTCTGTTATTCGATGTTGATTTTTTTGTGCTTTTCTTTTGTCGAGGCCGAAGTAAATGAAGCTAAAAGCATTTATAGTGGCAAAGAAGGCGATGAAGAATTCGTTCATTTGGTGAAAATAAGGAAATTAGATTTATCGTTTTTACGACATCGGTTTGGAAATTAACCGTGTCAAGGTTTAAGACCTTGACACGGTTAGAAAAGACTCTCCAATAGATCCGGATTTCCGTTGAAAAATAGATCAACTGATATTTTAGCCCAGATGGAAACGGCATCCTTTTTTGAGGAGGCACGACGAGAAAAAGATATAGTGTACAGCTGGATCAATCTTGAAAAAATAAAATAATCTGGATGCTTCTAATGAAAGATTGATGATGCAAACTTTGTCAAAGATTTGAAACTTTGACAAAGTAAAAAATCCCTAATCTTTCGAAAAGGGATTTATATAAGAACGATAATTAAATTATCACACTTTAATTTCTACGTCAACTCCTGAAGGTAACTCTAATTTCATTAGGGCATCTACAGTTTTAGAAGAAGAAGAATAGATATCCATCAATCGCTTGTGTGCAGATAATTGGAACTGTTCTCTTGCTTTTTTGTTTACGTGAGGAGATCTCAACACGGTGAAGATTCTCGTATTCGTTGGCAAAGGAATCGGACCGTTTACAACAGCACCGGTAGCTTTTACCGTTTTTACGATTTTCTCAGCAGATTTGTCTACTAAATTGTAATCGTAAGATTTTAATTTTATTCTGATTCTTTGTGACATTTTGATCTAATTTAAATATTAACCTCTTGCTTTTTCGATTACTTTTTCAGCGACACTTTGTGGAGCTGCTTCGTATTTTTCGAATTCCATAGAAGATGTTGCTCTACCTGAAGACAAGGTTCTCAATGAAGTTACATAACCGAACATTTCTGAAAGTGGAACGAATCCTTTGATTACTTTCGCGTTGTTTCTGTCGTCCATACCGTTTACTGTTCCTCTTCTTCTGTTAAGGTCACCAACGATATCTCCCATGTATTCTTCTGGAGTTACTACTTCCAATTTCATGATCGGTTCCATGATAACTGGTTTCGCTTTTTTACCTGCTTCTCTAAAGCCCATTTTTGCTGCAAGTTCAAAAGATAATGCATCTGAATCCACTGCGTGGAAAGATCCGTCTTTCAAAGTTACTTTAATTCCTTCTACTTCAAATCCTGCTAGAGGACCGTTTTTCATAGATTCTTTGAAACCTTTTTCTACAGATGGGATAAATTCTCTCGGAATGTTACCACCTTTAATTTCATTTACGAATACTAAACCAGCTTTACCGTCATCGGTTGGGCCTAATTCGAACTGAATATCTGCAAATTTACCACGACCACCTGATTGTTTTTTGTAAACTTCTCTGTGAGCCGCAACCATTGTAAGGTTTTCTTTATATTCTACTTGTGGTTCACCTTGGTTAACCTCAACTTTGAATTCTCTTCTCATACGATCGATCAAGATGTCAAGGTGAAGTTCACCCATTCCTGAAATAATCGTTTGACCAGAAGCTTCGTCAGTTTTCACTTGGAAAGTAGGATCTTCTTCGGACAATTTTGCCAAAGCGTTCCCCATTTTATCCTGATCTGCTTTTGTTTTAGGTTCTACTGCGATACCGATTACTGGATCTGGGAACACCATCGATTCTAGAACAATTGGATGTTTCTCATCACACAAAGTATCTCCAGTTTTAATATCTTTAAATCCAACAGCTGCACCAATATCTCCTGCTTCAATATATTCTACGGGATTTTGCTTGTTAGCGTGCATTTGGTAAATTCTAGAAATTCTTTCTTTGTTACCTGATCTTGTGTTTAACACATAAGAACCTGCATCAAGCCTTCCTGAATACGCTCTAAAGAAAGCTAATCTTCCTACGAAAGGATCGGTAGCAATTTTAAATGCTAAAGCTGAGAACGGTTCCGTAACTGAAGGTTGTCTTGAAACTTCCTCATCAGTTTTAGGATTGGTACCTACGATTGAATCTTTATCCATTGGTGAAGGCAAGTATTTACATACTGCATCCAACATAAACTGTACTCCTTTATTCTTAAATGAAGAACCACAAGTCATTGGGATAATCGACATATCGATGGTTGCTTTTCTCAAAGCTTCGTTGATTTCGTCTTCTGAAATTGAATCTGGATCTTCGAAGAATTTCTCCATCAAAGTGTCATCATAATCAGCAACTGCTTCAACTAATTTTTCTCTGTATTCGTGAACTTCAGCCAACATTTCTTCCGGAATTGGAATAACGTCGAAGGTTGCACCTTGAGTTTCGTCATGCCACATAATAGCACGGTTCTTAATCAAATCTACAACACCAGTGAAGGTTTCTTCAGCACCGATTGGTAAAACGATTGGCACTGCATTCGATCCTAGCATTTCCTTAACTTGTTTTACAACCATTAAGAAGTCAGCACCTTGTCGGTCCATTTTGTTTACAAATCCCATTCTCGCAACGTTGTAATTGTCAGCCAATCTCCAGTTGGTTTCAGATTGAGGCTCAACACCATCAACCGCCGAGAATAAAAACACTAAACCATCTAATACTCTTAAAGAACGATTTACCTCAACCGTAAAATCTACGTGTCCTGGAGTATCGATAATATTAAAATGGTATTCGTGTGCATCAGGAGTAGGTTCCCCATTAAATCTTGGGAAAATCCATTTACAGGTTGTCGCTGCTGAAGTAATTGTAATACCTCTTTCTGCTTCCTGCTCCATCCAGTCCATTTGAGATGAACCTTGATGAGTTTCTCCTAATTTGTGAGTTTTACCTGTATAAAATAAAATTCTTTCTGTAGTGGTAGTCTTACCCGCATCAATGTGCGCAGCAATACCGATATTTCTTGTATACTTAAGATCTCTTGCCATTTCAGATTAGAATTTAAAGTGTGAAAATGCTTTGTTTGCTTCAGCCATTCTATGAGTGTCTGTTTTCTTTTTATAAGCAGCACCTTCTTCTTTAGCAGCAGCGATAACTTCAGAGGCTAATTTCTGAGCCATTGATTTATCGTTTCTTGCTGTAGAATATTTTATTAACCATTTCATCGCCATAGAAATTTTTCTATCAGCTCTAATTGGCATTGGAATCTGGAAATTTGCACCACCGATTCTTCTTGAGCGTACTTCTACATGAGGCATAACGTTAGTTAAGGCATCTTTCCAGATTTCCAAAGCTTCTTTTTCGTTATCTCCTTTTTTGCTTTCTACGATATCTAATGCATCATAGAAAATTCTAAATGCGATGGATTTTTTACCATCAAACATTAAGTTGTTTACAAATCTTGTTACCAGTTGATCATTAAATTTTGGATCCGGTAACAACGGTCTCTTTTTCGCTTTTGTCTTTCTCATTGTTTCGTTTCTTACTAATTAATAATTACTTTTTCTTACCTTTTGCTGGTGCTGCCGCAGCTTGACCTGGTTTTGGTCTTTTAGCTCCGTATTTAGATCGTCTCTGGGTTCTCCCAGCTACACCTGCGGTATCCAAAGCTCCACGAACAATGTGATAACGTACTCCCGGTAGGTCTTTCACCCTTCCGCCTCTAACCAATACTATCGAGTGCTCTTGAAGATTATGTCCTTCGCCCGGGATATAGGCGTTAACTTCTTTACCATTAGAAAGTCGTACCCTTGCAACTTTTCTAAGTGCAGAGTTAGGTTTCTTTGGAGTTGTGGTGTATACTCTTGTACATACACCTCGTCTTTGTGGACAAGATTCAAGGGCGGCCGATTTGCTCTTCTTGGCAAGCGAGACTCTTCCTTTTCTTACTAATTGTTGAATAGTAGGCATTTATTGCTTTTTATTTTAGGTGGCAAAAGTAAGAAATTATTTTGTAACCCACAAACTCGAATGATTAATTGTAAAGTTTGTGATAATTAAGTCTAATTTAGTCAACCACTAGGATCATTTCAACACCAATTCAGAAGTGTAAAGAATGGAAGATTTATCTGGAACGGTGTCGTACTTCAACCATTTAATTTGAGGATTAACCGTTCCTGCGATGCTTTGTTTGATGAAACCTTTCTGCGAATTGGTATGCTGATAGCTAAAGGATTTTTCCAAAACTGGAAAATAATAGGTCGCAGTTATTTTTTGATTGTGCTCATTATCATACAAATATTTTTTTGACTTGAATTTGGGCATCTGCTCTACAATCTTTGCTTTGTTTTCCAAATAATTTGCTGGACTTTTTAAACTGTAGAAAGTTAAGAAGCCTAGAAAAAAGCAGCTTAATCTAAAAATAAGTCGGTCTGATTTTAAACCTTTGAAATAAATAAGTAGAAAAGAAAAAAACAGACATAAATTAGCCGCAGCAAGCATTCTCACATTCATTTCTTCGATTTGCTGAAAAATTCCTGAGATGAATAGAGCTACGGTGTAAATCCCGGCAATCACCCAAAGTAAATGATGAAATTCTCTGGTAAATAAATTTTTTCTCCGTTGGTATAATTTTATTAAATAACCCAGTAAAACGAGATCGACTATTAGGATAAGAACCTGAAAAGCCAGACTTGTAAAACTATTAGAGGATGGTTTCAAGCCGATAAAGGGATCGATAACATTTGCCATTCCCAAAAGATTCCGATAAATATAAACCGTTTGATACTGTGTAGGGGCGCCGCGAAGGTGTTCCCCAGTGTAACTTCCGAAAGTAAGAAAATTAAAGCAAAGATATGCCGCGATCCCGATTCCAGAAAATACTAGAAATCTAAAAAGATCAAAATTGGGCGCAAAAGCTTTTCTTTTAATAACCATTACCATCCAAAACAATCCAATTGCTAAATAAATATAGATTCCGGAATAACGGACTGTAAATAATAGAAACATAATTAGGGAAGCCCCTAAGAGAAAAGTTCCCGATTTTATTTTATCATGAAATCTTTCGTGTAAAAAATAGAATAGGAAATAAAGTAGAAAAAGGAAAGGACCTTCTGAAGAAACAATATTCAAAGCAAAGAAAATTGACTTCCCAGTGAATAATAAAACGGTCTCTCTAAAATAGAATTGCTTGAAATAAGAAAATAGCAGCATCGAAATAACCATTGAAATATTCAGCATTTTTGATGCCCAGAAATAATCCTGAAAAATAAAATGGCAAAATTTAATCAATGCAGGGAAACCTAAGGGAAAAAGATTTGTGACAAGATTCGGCAGATCCGAGGCAATCCCAAAATAAGACAGACTGTCTGCGCCGATTCCACCTGCGGCCAGAAAAAAAGATTGAAAGCAATATACAATCACAACGATGATTGCCAAATAAATATATTTCTTCATTTTAAAATTACAACATCCCATTACTCCGCAAATATGCCTATTTTGAACTTCTGTTGAAAGGTGAAATGCATCTTGATCAAAAAAGTTTTTTATGATTTTAATTAAAACAAATAAGGATGCCGACTCACCAGCATCCTTATTATAATCAAAAAATTTAAAAATTACTTTTTAATCATTAATTTCTCCGATATTTTTTCACCACTATTAATTTGAATGGTCAAAATGTAATTTCCGTTAGAGATTTTGTCGGTATTAATTTTACCTTCCGCAGATACATTTCCAGAAGTTAATAATCTTCCAGATGCATCATAAATCATGTATTTCGCACCTTCAGATTTATTCATTCTCACATTAACTTCATTTTTAGCAGGATTAGGATAAATAGATAAACTTTTCAGTTTACTATCAACCGTGGCCAAGTTTCCTTTTTTAATTTTAAAGTAAGAAAAATTGATCGCGAAATAAATATTATCAACCGCTTTCACCATAATTCTTGCCGAGGCTATATTTTCATTTGGAAGCATCACATCAGCTGATCCATTATTGGGTACTCTTGCTGCCAGAACTTCGAAACTCACGCCACCATTTCTCGTTAAAAGAACCTGAACATTTTGCGTATTTATAGGGGCAATGTCAGTTCCCGCTACATCCCAAGTTACGGTCATTGGCACAGCGCCATCATATTCAATATTGGTAGTTTGCGAAGTTACTTTGAAAGGTCCTGCTGCTACAACACTGATTAAGGTTTGATCTCTTGCCGCTTGATTTCCAGTTACTTTGTTGTCATTAACAAGGAGCGAGAAATTTAATAGTCGTGGTACACTTGGCGTTACTTCCCATTTCGGAACCAGATTATTGGCTAAAATAGAACTCATCATCGGAAAGTAGCGTGAAGGCGAAACAGTAGGAGTTAATGAACGGTAAACAGGCCCACCGATTGCAGTCGAAACTGGCGGCTGCACATTGGTTTGACGATCTAGCTGCTCCCACAAATACGTAATTGGATCATTGTCTGGATCGGTTCCTAAACCTGTTAAAACAAAAGCAGTTCCTCTCGGAATGATATAATCTAATCCTGCATCCGCCGTAGGAACTTGGTTATTATTACTGACTTTAACAGCACAATCACTTACTCTCGTTACGACCTTGTACATTTCATTAATACTGGCCGAGTGAAAATAAGCATCACTGTTTGACTGCACATTATTAATTCCACAAATTCCGGCATAAGCCATTATCGTCGAGCCGCTACCGGGTTCAAAAGCCGTCGTGTTATTAGCATTTCCAGAACATGACCCAGTTGCAGATCTGAACGTGTGATTCCCACCGAATTGATGACCCATTTCGTGAGCGACGTAATCAATATCAAAAGGATCATTAATGGGTGCACCAGAACCTGTAACACCTTCTGCTTTTCTTGAGGTACAAATCACTCCTAATCCTGCGACTCCACCACCGCCTGTAGAAAACACATGTCCGACATCAAAATTGGCTGCACCGATAACGGCATTAACGTTCGCAGTATTTTCATCCAGCATTTCAAAACCATCATCATTGGTGTAAGGATCTTTTACAGGATCGGTATAAATTAAAAGATTATTATTGGCAACCATCACCATGGTCACCGAAATTGATTTTTCATAAATTCCATTAACCCGAGTCATGGTTACGGCCATCGCTGCTAAAGCTTTCGCCACTGTTCCGCCGTGATAAGCAGTGTATTCTGCAGTTGCTGCAAGTGCCAAACGATACGTTCTAAATTGTCCATCGGTTACCAAGGGCGCTTTAGCCACAGGATCTTCAGTCATCTGGTCACCTAGACCTTGAACTGAACATTCAAATAAGCGGTCATTTACAGGTAAATCTTCTCTCTTGTAAAAAATGTATTTCGACTGGTCTGCGGTAAATTTGTCGAGATAACTAATTGTCCAACCGTCAAAATACATGGCGCTAATCCCATTATCTGGAGTTACGCTGAAACGGATTGAATTCTGTTTGTTATTCTTTTCCCAGCCGGCGTAAGAACGGATTTCGGGATATTTTGCCTGCAAAGCTGCTTCCATAACAGAAGCTTCCTGCACCACATATTCTTTAAATTTACCATCCGAAGTCGGGAAAATAACTGTTTTAGAGTTATCGTTTGAAAGTCGATTTGGAACTTGAGCTAAATCATTTTTTAATTGCGCTAGATTCACTTGATAAAGGGTAAATGCTTTTGGTTGAACCCAACGTTGCGCAAGATTTTGGGTTGGAGTAACAGGAGCTTTAGTCCAGTAATTTTGACCAAAACTCATCAATGCTAAAAAGAGCAGAAATGTAGTAAAGATTTTTGTTTTCATATTATTTGTTTTGAGTATTTATTATAACCTTGTTAATAGTAGATTTGGTGTAGATTTTCATTAAAACATTAGGAGATAAACGACTGGTCTTTCGAACCTCGGGATTTTGAAAAGGTTTCACAGTGATGTAAAGCGTTTTGTTTAAAACCTCAACGTCTTCAATTTCCACGTCATTTGAGTTTTTTAAAGTTGGCTTTATGATTACATATTTCTCGCCTGCAGTGACGGTTGGAATTGGTGCGCTTCTTTTGCTACCATAATTTTTATAAATAGCAGCATAAACCTTTTTCATCTTTTCTTGCGAATCGATGATCATAAAATTGGAGGGCGTAAGTGTAAAGTAATGATGATAGACATCTTCAAATTCCACTTTCAATTTTTTGGAAGGACTTTGGGAATCGCAGGAAATGAAGAAAAGGAAAACTAAAAAAGAAAAACATTTCATTCTAAATAATTGAGTAACAAAACTACAATATCTATCTGAAATCTTTTAGATAAATTTAAACTATTTGACATTTATCTGCATAAATGGCAAAAATTATTCTTGATGTTGTGAGTAGGTGCTTTCGGACTGAATCTAGAATTAATTCCATCAGAATACTGTTAACTGTTTTTGGCAATCATTCAAATCCTATTTCGATTGAGCTCTTAAAAATAAAAAAAACCGTCTCGTCAAAAATTTGACGAGACGGTTTTGCTTTTCTATGTTGAAAATTTTAGTGACCTAAAACTTCTTTTACTTTATTAGCAGCTTCTTCCAACGTAATCGCTGAATGAACTGGTAAACCAGAATTGTCAATCAATTGTTTTGCTTCAACAGCGTTGGTTCCTTGCAATCTTACGATCAATGGAACTGGGAGACTTCCCATCGCTTTGTAAGCGTCAACAACTCCTTGAGCAACACGGTCACAACGAACGATTCCACCAAAGATGTTAATCAAAATTGCTTTTACATTTGGATCTTTCAAGATAATTCCGAAAGCTTTCTGAACTCTTTCAGCATCAGCCGTACCACCAACGTCTAAGAAATTCGCAGGATTACCACCAGATAACATGATGATATCCATAGTCGCCATCGCAAGTCCAGCACCGTTCACCATACAAGCAACATCACCATCTAACTTCACGAAGTTCAAACCAGCTTCACCAGCTTCTACATCAATGGGATCTTCCTCTCTTGTATCTCTCAATTCAGCCAAATCTTTGTGACGGAATAATGCGTTGTCATCTAAAGAAACTTTCGCATCAACAGCGATAATTTTATTATCAGAAGTTTTCAAAACCGGGTTGATTTCAAAAAGACTTGCATCGATTCCAACGTAAGCGTTATATAAAGAAGTAATAAATTTCACGAAATCTTTAAACGCAGCACCTTCTAACCCTAGGTTAAAAGCGATTTTACGCGCTTGAAAAGATTGCAATCCAACGATAGGATCAACGACTTCATTATGAATTAAATGAGGAGTTACTTCCGCAACGTGCTCAATATCCATTCCACCTTCTGTAGAATAAACGATCATATTTTTACCTTGAGCTCTATCCAAAAGAATCGAAACATAAAACTCTTTGGTTTCAGTTTCACCCGGATAATAAACATCTTCAGCTACCAAAACGAAATTCACTTTTTTACCTTCTGCAGAAGTTTGTGGAGTAACCAACTGCATTCCGATGATGTTTCCAGCATTTTCTTTCAGTTTTTCCATGGTCGGAGAAAACTTAACGCCACCGCCTTTTCCACGGCCACCTGCGTGAACCTGTGCTTTTACGACCCAGCCTTCATTTCCGTTCATTTCAGTCAGTTTTTTTGCTGCTGCTTCTGCTTCTTCCACAGTGTTTGCAATAAAACCTCGTTGGATGTTAACTCCGTATTTTGCCAAAATTTCTTTGGACTGGTACTCGTGAAGATTCATAATATTTTTGTTAGATTTTTATAAATTTTTAAAGAACGACAAATTTAAGAAAATTTGAGAAGATAGAGAGCATATCCATTTTAAATTTTTGGGCGCACATTTCCGGCTTTCACGGCTCGCTTTTTTTTGCAAGTAATTGTCGCACTGAATTAAAAATTCGTTCAGCAAAAAAAGAGCTCAAACAAACCGTTCAATCCGGGGCGCGATTTGTTTCTAATTTGCAATTCAGTTTTAAAAAAAGACATTCCTCAAATTCCAGACATGTTAACGCAAACTCAATAAAATTTTTCTGCGCACAGATTACACTGATTCGCACAGATTTTTTGATCATTATTCTGATGCATTTTTAATTACATCCAATACTAAAAAAGCATTTATCTGTGCAAATCCGTGAAACGTAAGTTCGACGGAGTCAAATCTGTGAGACCATTTATTGCCTCATTATAAAAAAAGTTTGCCAATTTTAGGTTTGCAATATCATTCAAAAATGTCATAAATTGCCATGCTTGCTATCACCATCGATAATAATTTGAATTAATCTGCAGATTGAATATTACTATGAAATTTAAAAAACCAAATAAGAAATGGACTATCATCTGGTTCATTTCAGCCCTTATTTTCGTGCTCGCTGTTTTTCCAGTTCCGTCTCAAAAACCCATCAAATACATTGACAGAGAAACCGGACAGATTCAAATTGAAAATGTGTACGGCGAACAATGGCTGAACTGGCTGTACCATAATCCCGTGGGCGAAGCAACTTTATGGGTCATTGCAAAACGGAAAATAGTGACTTCTCTGTACGGTGATGCCATGGAAAAACCTTCCTCCGCCGATAAGATCATGCCGTTTGTAAAAGAATATAAGGTAGATCTCAGCATTGCTCAACAACAGCGTTTTAAAAGCTTTAATGATTTTTTTATACGCCAGCTTAAACCAGAAGCCCGACCAATCATAGCCGATTCCTTAGCAATAGCTTCTCCCGCGGATGGTAAAATCCTTGCTTATGAGAACATCAACCAATCCGATTTTTATATCAAAGGTTTTCGATTTAATGTGGACTCCTTTTTAAATGATAAAGAATTAAGTAAAAAATATGAAAACGGAGCGATGATCGTTTTCCGCCTCGCACCACCCGATTACCACCGGTATCATTTTCCAGTAAGTGGCGTCACCGGAAGTTCAAATATTAAAATTGAAGGAGATTACTACTCCGTAAACCCTTTGGCACTTCGCAAAAAGGCCGAAATCTTCTGGCTCAACAAACGGGAATACAGCATTATAAAAAGCCCAATATTTGGCGATGTTGCCATGGTAGAAGTTGGGGCAACAATGGTCGGAAGTATGATTCAAACATACAAGGGTACGACGGTAAAAAAAGGCCAAGAAAAAGGTTATTTCAAATTTGGCGGTTCGACTGTCGTGCTGTTGTTTGAAAAAGATCAAATTAAAATCGATGAAGACTTGCTGACCAATACTTCAAGAGGATTGGAAACGACCATAAAAATGGGTGAACAAATTGCGGTAAAAAAATAAATCCGTCCCACTTTTTAAATGAGACGGATTTAATAATTACAAATATTATTTATCCTAATACATAAAAGTCAAACCTGCTCCAAAACCAAACTCACTGTCGTAGTTGGTAGAAATAGAAACCCATTTTTGTAAAATATATTTTAAGCCAAAATCAAATTCCTTATCTGAATTAACGGCAAAACTACCGCGAATTCTTGGCGAAATAGGAATACCTTCTCTGCCTAATTCCAAACGAACTTTTCCGTTGTGATCAACATTGGCGTCTGCCGTAATTAAAAATGGAAGAATATATCTGATCCCTGCGATGGCTACGTTCTCATTCTCTGGCATTACATTTTGTCCGAACCAGGTTTTCGCCAGATCGTGCGTTTTATTGGTTCTAAAACCAACGTAAGGCATTGCCCACTGGTATTTTCCAAGGAAACGCCCCACTTTTACACTTCCTTCGTAATGATCGAATTGGTAGTTGCTGTGAAATTCATTCACGTTCATCCATCTCGCACCAACCATGGTCATGTTTTCAAAATGTAGTTTATTAGAAGCTACATCAAGCATGGCGGTCGTACTGATCATTCTGTTGGTACTCAAAAACTTACGATAAGATGCTTCTTTATCTGGAATCTGTGGATTAGGTGCTGAATTTTCATACGTGAAAACTTTGCCCATTCCACCCATCATGTGATAAAGAATGTGACAGTGGAAAAACCAGTCACCATCTTGATTGGCAGCAAACTCAATCGTGTTGGTTTCCATCGGTGCCATATCAACCACGTTTTTCAGCGGCGAATATTCCCCTTTAGAATTTATGAGTCGGAAATCATGTCCGTGAAGGTGCATCGGGTGACGCATCATCGAATTATTGTACATCGTAATTCGCACAACCTGACCTTTCTTAATTAAAATTTTATCGCTTTCAGCAACGGTTTTATTATCTAAAGTCCAAAGGTAATTCCGCATATTTCCTTCTAAAGTGAAATTTAATTCCTTTACATTATCATCTGGCAATATTGTTTTAAAGGGCGCTTTCAGCATATTGTAATTCAGCCGTTTGATCGTTTTCATATCAGACGCATCCATATTGTGCATGCTGTGATCCATGGTCATATCAGCTTTCGTGTCCATTTTCATCTCTGATTTCATGTCCATTTCGCTGTGATCCATTTTTTCATCACCGCTCATATTCATATCAGAAGACTTATCCGTCATGCCCATCATTTCATTCATATGCTTCATGGTCTCCATTCTTTGACTTTTAGGAATTTCCGGATACATTACTTCATTCATATCCATCATTTGATTTCCCATGGTCATGGTCATTGGCTTCATATCGCCACTCATTTCCATCATGCCGTTCATCATTTTCATGCCTTCAAAAAGCATTAATTTAGGCAAAGTCGGCGCAACTATTTTATCACCATCTCCTAACCATAACGAGGCATAGCCCTGACGATCTTCTGAAGTCGCTCTGAATTCAAAACTTTTATTGATCGGAATGGTCACTACAATATCGTAGGTTTCCGAAACGCCAATAATCAATCGGTCTACTTCAACAGGCTCTACTTCATTACCATCATTACCAATTACGGTGATTTTTCCGCCGCCATAATTTAACCAGAAATAAGACGATGAGCCTCCATTGGCAACTCGCAGATGGACTTTATCTCCGGCTTTTAAATTTTTGTAATCAGAAGAAACTGCGCCATTGATTAGAAAATTATTGTAGTAAACGTCGCTGACATCCATCGCTTCCATTCGTTTCCACTCATTTAAAAGCTTGGTTCCGAAATGCCCAACTTTCGCGGCTTCAGAATAACTTTGAACGGTTCCTTTTTTTACTGCCCAATAATCTCCTTGATCCATGTGAAGCTTCCGCATAATTTGTTTCGGATTCTCATCCGTCCATTCTCCCAGAAGAACCGGAATATCAGCATCGAATTTCTGGTCAGGCTGACCATCTCTTTTCTTGAAGACCAACATGCCGTTCATCCCAATTTGCTCCTGAGTGCCTTCATGAGAATGATACCAGTAAGTTCCATTTTGAGAAATCCTGAATTTATATAAATGGGTTTCGCCCGGCTTCACTTCTTTGGTTGTCAAATAAGGAACACCATCCATCTCATTGGGTAGCATCACACCATGCCAGTGAAGACCTGCGTTTTCCTTCAATTGATTATGCAGATAAATCTCTGCCGTGTCGCCTTCCGTAAAATATAAAGTGGGCGCCTGCAATTTTCCGTTGGTGGCGATTGCTCTAGCCGGCTTTCCGCTAAAGTTAACCAGGGTGTCTTTTACAAAAAGATCATAACGAACTGTTTTGCCGCCAAAGGAAATCTTTCCTGCGGCTTCGTCTTTTGAATTTGCCTTTGTCATTTTCTCTCCGTGCATGGATTGGTCCTGAGAAAATCCCTGAACTGAAACTACAAGAAAAAGCAGCGTATATATTTTAAATAAGTTGGATATTCTATTTCTCATTTTCTAATCTTTTAATCATGGCTTTCATTTCTTCAATTTCTTTTTTCTGAGCGGTGATAATACTTTCCGCTAATTTCTTTACTTCGGGATCTTTGATATCTGCTCTTCCACTTGTTAAGATTGCGATTGAATGATGAGGGATCATTGCGCGCATCCATAATACATCACCGATGATCGGACTTTGTGCACGAACTAAGAAAAGGGAGCCGAAAAATAAGATTAAACTACCAACAACAATGGCAATATTTTTCTTTTTATCCTGATACATTTTTATCATAAAGCCCAGCATTAATAAAGCCATACTGGCAATCATTAAGCAAGTCATATAAAAACGGGTCATGCTGAAATAAACATGATCGAGTTCGTAAGTGTTGAGATACATAACTACGTACATAACAATGAACGAGACGCCCATCATCAATAAAAATTTCGGATAGGGGTTTGAATGCGGTTTATTATGTTCTGAATGAGTATTCATAATTTTTATTTTTGGTGAATATTTTTGGAAAGTTTTTTAGCCCCGAAAACTTCCATTCCTTTTAATAATTGGAACGGAAAGTCATCAGAGAAAATAGAGTTATAAAAGTTGTATTATTTTAAAACCTTTTTAACACTTCCACATTTTAACATAGAAGCACCGTAGTAAGGATTTCTGATCTCTTTTTCAGCACTTAACCAACTGGCATCTGCCATTGGACAAAATTGCACAAATACAGAGTCATCAGCCAACTTAAATTTTTGAGCCAATGGAATCATGTTATCAGAAAGACCATTAAAGGATTCTCTCTGTTTCTCGATGCTTCTGCTTTCAGCAATTTGAGAGGCGTCTTTACGCAAAGCATCTAAGTTCCCTTCCGACAAAACTTTATAGTCTACCATTGAGGCAGATTTTACAAAGATGTTAGCCGCTTTTGAAGCATCATCACCATTATCAGCCGCCAAAGCAGTTTTAATACTTAAATAGTTTTGATACAATTTTGAAATGGAGGCATCAGTTTTTTGTGCTGATAAGTTTAGAATTGAAAATACAGAGAATAGGGTTGTGAAAATTAATTTTTTCATTGTAATAATTTTAGGTTGTTTAAAAATACGAAAAGTCCAGAGAAAATTAGGACACGAGAAATGGTCATTTTTCAAAAGAGAAATGAAGTACGATTCTAAATTCTAAAATTACAATAAGAAATAAATAAGGGAAGTTCCGCTTTATCAGGCGGCGCATTGATTTGAACTGAAAAATTAGTACGTTCTACAACGGGCGCTATAAAATTTGCAAAATATTCCTGCGGGAGAACTGCAACTATTGGCGCATCATTAATAAAAGTAATATCTGCTTTTTGGGCAACATCAGTTTTTAAGATCTTAATTTCAGTTTTACAGCAATCTTTCTTTTTGTCGGTGCGGCAAAGGTCACAAGACTTCTTCGAAGAGGCAGAAGAAACAAAAATTTGACCCAGACAATAATGCACGTTATAAACCATCCCGGACGAAAATCCGAAATAGAAAACAGTAAACATTATGGCTAGATATTTTTTCAACTTGAATTAATAATTCGTAAAGATACAAAATGAGAAAAGAAATGACCGGATAAACAATTGATAGCGTGTATTGACCTTATGTTAAATGAATATAATGGAATAAAAAAAAAGGATCGGTATGCTGTACCAATCCCTTCTTAGTTATAAATCTCTAAAGATTTATTTTACGTTGAATTTCCCTTTCATCACAGAGTAATGTCCTGGGAACGAACATAAAAAATCATAAGTTCCTTTTTCAGGAGCCATGAAAGTTACTGTGTCACTTTCTCCACCACCGATTAAGTTCGTATGCGCTATAATATTGCTTTGGTCAGTTGGCATATAACCTTCTTTTTGAAATTTCGCAGCTTCTTCACCGAATTTAGCCATATCGGTATCTTTTTTTAACAAAACGAAATTGTGTCCCATAGCATCTTTTGGCATTGTTCCAGTATGGTTTAGAGTAAGAACAACTGTTTGCCCTTCATAAACATCGATTTCTGAAAGATCGTATTGCATCTTATCATTAGAATTCAATGTAATTTTAATAGTGTCTTCCTTAACAACTTCAGGAGTAACAACTTCGGTTTCAACTGGAGTATCAGTCACAACGGTACTTTCTTCACTCTTGTTACAAGAAACTAAAAGGGTAGCACTGATTGTTAATAACGCGAAAACAGATTTGATTTTTGTATAATTCATCTTATATTATTTTTAACAAATGTACATATATAACGTGAATAGAACAAACATAGATTTAATTTTTGCTCATAGAAACATGACGCGTTACTCAAACAACAGACTTTTAATGCGTTGTTGTCACTACTTACAAATAAATTGAAATGTTCTATAATTGTTATTTAACTTATTATTTAGAGGCCAAAAGATGTTTAGAGCGAATTAAAATTTTCTATATCGACTTTATCTTTGCTAATATAAATAGGAATATTTTCAAATTTAGTGCTGTGAAAAATTAAACTAGCGTTTCTTACGTGAGACTCTTATTTACTTTTAGAATAAATTATTAATTTGTCTTTGCATTCTTCTCATAAAAAGTCGTCGCAATCCCAGCGAGAATAATCACACTTCCGATCATCTGAATGTTGGTAATCTTTTCATTAACAAAGATGGCCGCCAAGATGGTCGCGAATATGGCCTGACTTATTAAACTTAAAGAAACTCGGGTTGCCCGCATTTTCTGGGTGGAATAACTAATGAGCAACCAAGCAATCAATTGACAGACAATTCCCTGAATGAAAAGAGAAATCCAGCCTTTCGTTGAGAAGCCAAAAAACTGTTCTCCAAAAGCTACATTAATAAGGAAGAGAAAAATCGTACTGAAAATCATACTGTACGTGATAAAAGTAATGACTTCTAATTTTTCTAAAACCGATTTACTCACTAAGATATAAAGGGCATAAAGAACTCCCGATAAGATTCCCAGGAAAAAAGCATAGTCCAGTTGTAAGTTTAAAATAGTATCAATCCCAACGAAAACGGTCATGCCGATTAAAGCAATTAAAGTACCGAGCCAAAAACTTTTTCGTGGTCGAAAACTTAGAAAGAGTAAAGAAAAAACACCAACCCAGATTGGAGATAGATTAGTGAGTAAAGTCGCTTGAGTCGCTGAAGAATTTTGAATAGAAATATTCCAAACGGCAATATCAGACGCAAATAATATTCCGCAGGCTGCGATTGGCAAGAGAATTTTCAAATTCTCTGGTTTAAGTTTATTTGTATAAAGAGCAAAAGGCAAAATAATCGCCGTCGCAATGGCCATCCTATAAAAGGCAGAAATCAAGCCCGATGTCAAATTCATTCGGACAATGACTGGAAAAATGCTGATACAAAGGATTCCAACTAATAAAGCAAGTCGTGGTTTAGTCATCATCTGCAAGTCTTCATTTAATAAAAGTTATTCAGATCAATGTTAATGCGTGGCAGTTTTAGAAAAGAAATTCATCACCAAAACTCCCGAAACAATCAAGGTCATTCCAACGATTGCGGCGAAATCCAGTTTTTCTTTAAATATAAAAACAGAGATTAAGGCCGTTAACACAATTCCTAAACCACCCCAGATTGCGTACGCGAAACCGAGATTAATCGTTTTCAGCGATAAAGAGAAAAAATAAAAGCAAATCCCATAAGAAACAACGACAATAGCACTTGGGATGATCTTCGAAAAGCCATCAGAAACTTTGAGGAAACTAGATCCTACGACTTCAAATACAATTGCCAGAGCTAAAAATAAATATTTCATAATTAAAAAATGGAACTTGAAGAGTATGTTATTACAATGATTGAAGATCACAGCTAAATTTACTCATCCTTAGTGAATCTATTATCCTTACTACAAATTTAAAGTATTCCGAATATAATTAACTAAAGAGTGACAAACTATTAAATTTGCCACTCATTAAAACTTACTTTTTAATGAACTTTTTATGAATGATTTTTCCAGAAGAAAGCTTGACGGTTACCAGATAGACGCCTGAATTAAGATTTTGAATATTAAAATTGTTATCTAATGTTCGACCAGAAATATTAAATGATTTTATTAATCGTCCTTGAAAATCAAATACATCAACTGACCTCATCTGCTCTTTCGTCTCAATTTTAAAATAGTCTGAAACAGGATTTGGGTAAATTATTAAAGTATTGATTGCGGAAGATTCCGTCGTTTTCAATTGGGATAAATTGAAGCTATAAAGATCTGAGGAGTAATCAGTCAACTTACCCGTATTGCTTTGTGCGACCAAGCGATAATAATAAATTTGATTGAATTCAAGACTTGAAATTTCAGTCGAGATCGGGTTTGTTTCGTAATTCATCACCGTACTAGGATCAAAATTAACAATGTTATTTAATAAACTCGGAGAAGTTCCATAAATCACTCTCAGATTACTTGCCGTAAATCCTCTCGTGTTGATCAGTCCATTAATTTTCACTGAATTATTAGAAATTGCCTGCTCATTGTTTTTCGCTAAAACAATTGGAGAATAAGGATTATAGACTTCAACATTGCTAAACAATACAGAGTTATCATGATCACCTTTTAATCTAATATAGTAAGTCTTATTCTGATCCATAACTGGCACGGAAGAACTTTGAATATAACCGCCCTCGCCTTCTCCAAAAGAAGTTGGATCTGCGGTAATTGCGTTTTCAAAACTCTGTGAACCATACTGGAACATAAGGTCTGTCACCATTTCATCTGCCTGAACATATGCATTAAATGGCTCGAAATACTGCCGATAAGGATTTAAATATAAGGAAGGTCCTGCCAAAGTTGTAAAACTGTAAACATTACTCAGATTTTCTGCTTCATTATAAGTCAATTTTACTTTAAAGTAATAAGTCGTGTCTTTTAGTAAATTTTCTAAAAGGCTTACAATCGTTATGCTTTCATTTGGCGCTGCGGCGTTTGGCGAAAGTTCTATAGTATTAGCTAAATCATTTGGATCGATACCATAAATGATCTTTATATTTTGCACCCCTTTATCATCGTTGCTTGTTATTTTGGTATTTAAGACAACGCTCTTCGATTTCCTTTTAGTAAAAGTCAGCATTTGACTAAAGGCCGGAGTTGTCTTAAACTCAACCACATTACTGTACTTGGGAATGCCTGCAATCATCCCTTTGGCACGAACAAAATAAGTAGTGTTTGGTAACAATTGGTCAATTGTTACCGTAAAAGATGAATTTCTACCAGCTGTAATTGTAGTTGGGTTCGCATTTAAAGTAAGTGCATTTGCAAATGAATTTTGCATGCTGTACTCCAAAACCAGATTTGAAAGATCTCCATTATTGATGCTTCCGTAACCTGTGATTTTAGCTTTTTGCGCAGTTATTTCAGTTGCAGCTTTGAGGGAAAGATAAACATTTGCATGAGTTAAATTTGTGACGGCAAGTTTGCCGTGAGTGCCTCCGATATAAAGTTGCTTATCGATAACGAATCTGGAAATATCAGGGAACGGTTTTGAAATGGAGTTCCAGGTTGCACCTCCGTTGTCTGTGTAAGCATGATTTTCATTATACTGACCAGTCAGATAACCAATATTCGACGTTTGAAAATTAACATATTGATAAGTTCCGTACATTGTTATTTTCTCCCAAGTGAGTCCACCGTCTTTAGTCTTTAGAAATGCATTATTTCCGGCAATGAACCCTTCTTCTGCATTTATAAACTGGTAACTAGCCACATACTCCTCTCCAGAAATTAAATTCCAGGTTGTTCCACCATCAGTTGAACGGTGTAATTTCGAGTCGCTCATTCCAAAGGCCAGATTTTCAGTCACAAAATAAACATTGTAGTAAAAAGGGGAAGTGATCTTCACCCAGGTAATTCCTCCATCTGTTGTTTTGTAAATGTCTGAATCTGTACGATATCCTACATTTTCATTAAGAAATTGCAATTGTCGACCGCCGCCGTACGTATTAGGAATCATTGTCCAGGTTTGTCCTCCATCAACTGTTTTTGACAGATTCGAAGATCCTGCAGTACCAACCAAAGCATACCCAATACTTGCGGTCACCATTTGAAAATCTACGATGTAGGGATATTCATCTGGTATAATTGGTGAAGTTAATTTCTGCCAGATTAGTTTGTCAGCAGACTTATAAATATCGTGCTGGGCCTGAACATAAAATAAATCATCAATTTTCTTAATTTCTCTTACGGTATCGTAAGTGAATGCATTTCGAGTCCAGGTAGCACCGCCGTTATTCGTCTTCAAAATAACGCCGTCATTTGCAACCGCAGAGCCGATATTCTGAGTAAGAAAAGAAACACTTTTCAAATCTACTTCTGAATTTTTTTCAAAATTTTCTTGATATCTTATCCAGGTTGCACCATTGTCTATTGTTTTATAAATAAAACCCCTACCAACGGCAAAGCCAGTATTATCATTAACAAAGTACATTGAGTTGATGGCATAAAACCAATCACCAGGCACGTTCGTCCAGGTTTGTCCACCATCAATTGTTTTTTTAAACTCATTATGTCCAAAATTAATATAGCCCTCATTTTTATTTTTAAAATAAAGCATATTCAGATCAGCGGGCGTAAAATTATAGGTAAGTATTTCCGTCCAGCTTGTACCAGTGTCAAAGGTTTTAAACAATCTTCTATAAGAATAAAAATAGCCTTCCGTAGGAGTCGTGAAGACGACTTTGACTGCGTTGATATTTTCAATATTAATTGTTTTGGAGCTGAAGGCACTTCCATATGTCGAGATAAAAAGTTTCGTACCGGAAGAGATAATTATTTTATCTGCAAAAATACTGACGCTGTTTAAATTTTCTGTAGTCCCAATATTGATGCTTGTCCAGGTTACACCGGAATCAACACTTTTTAAAACGGATCCTTGATCTCCAACAATATATCCAACATTTGATGAAAAATTGATGGAATTTGCAGAAGTTATGGGTTGCTTTATCGTCCACGTTTCACCATTATCAATAGTATAAAGCAGTTGCTTTTCATTATTAATAATATAACCTACACCTCCACTATAGATAACGGATTTGTTATTAGCAGAACTCGGCTTTGGATTCAGAATATCCCAGGAATTTTGAGCGATAAAAAGTTGGGTGAATAGAAGGCAGAAAAAAAATAATCTTATTTTCATATCGTTTGAATTTACAATTAGTAAAGTCAGCAAATATAAAAAAATACCAATCACGATTATATTAAATGAATAAAACTTTTCGTAAATAATTTTCAATTACTTCCAAATAAATCCTATTTAATCATATTCCGATAAAACTAATTCCTTCTTATGCAGTTTTCAATAATAGACCAAAAATGACATCACTTTTCAATCTAAATGCTGAGAGTATTGCTCAATATTTTCTACCGACGTCTTTACAAATTTCTACATACTCTGCAGGCATTCTCGAAAAATAGTTATTCTCAAAATATTCATCGGAATGTGGAATATAGATGCTGTACTTTTTTCCCAAAGGAATAATTGGAATAAAAAATAAAGTAATATAATTTTTATACACTTTAACTTCAGCATTCAACATCAAACCATTTTTATTAATTTTTCTGGTTTCCTAACCTACTAACTTCCTGGTATTTCCTGCGATAAAAAACATTATACTTTATTCTTCACAAAGTAGAAAATCAACATTGACCAAGAAATGATCATTAATAGACCACCAAGTGGCGTTACGGGTCCAATAAACTTGGATGGAATTGACGCCACTTCGCTAAATGCCAATAAGTAAATGCTCACTGAAAAGATGAAAGTTCCAGCGATCATAAAAATAGAAATCCATTTTTCAGCGGGTGTTTCAAATTTTAAAATATAACCAACGATTAATAAAAATAGCGCAGAATACATCTGGTATTTGACGCCAGTTTCAAAACTTGCGAGTTTGTCTATAGAGATTACTTTCTTTAAAGCATGCGCTCCAAAGGCTCCTAAAATAACGGACACCAATCCGTAAACGGCTCCGACGACTAAAGTAAATGTTTTCATATTATATAGTACCTGTTTGATAAATGATGACTAGTTTTCCGATGATTGATAAAATTCCGATGGCGATAAACATCCACGAAAATTTCTTTGATTTCTCGAAACCGGGATCTTTGGTGACCTTCAGAAAAATCCCAAATATTAAAATTAAAAGTCCTAAGACGAGTTGAAACATATTATTTATTATAATGATAAAAATTGATTAATAACCTGAATTTAATTTCATAAGATTGTGATAGGAAGTGAAAACTGCCTTTTAATCGGCACTCCTTTATACAGCAAAGGTTTTTCTAGATGATCAATAGCGTAAAGAAACAGGGCGCTGACCAAGTTGAATTCTAATTTCTCCCCTTTGTATTTAATTCTCTTAAACTTTCCTTCAGCATCTACAATAAAGGTCAACTTGCATTTATAAGGTTCCGAACCTTCTGCGCCAAATAAATGTAATGGGAAATTAGTTCGCAAATACGTTCCTAATTCCTTCATTTGCTCCCCGTTTTCAAGATCTTCAAGTCCGATATTCAAGTCGGCTTGGTTGGGATCTGAAATCTTTGGTTTTCCATCATTTTTTCCATCGGAAAGATTTGCAGCATAAATTTCTTGGTAGTATCGGTATAGATTTTCCATTTTGTTTTTATAAAAAACTCCATACTTCTCTAGGTATAATTTCTCATCTTTTTTGTAATCGTATAGACTTACACTATCAGAGAACGCTTTATTGATTTTTCCAATCCCTTGTAAAATTTCTTTATTTTGGGTGAATTTAGTTTGACCCAAAAGTAATGAAACTTGGCTAAAAACCAGAAACGTTACGATCAGCCAAACCAATTTATTTTTGATCATTTCTCATTTTATGAAATTCACTAATCACTTCATGATGCGTCACCGTTTTGTCTTTGAAATAAGTAACGAAATGGTTCTTCTCTTCTTCAGTCGCGCCTAATTGATTCAAAATATTAAACAAGTGCATTTTCATATGCCCTTTCTGAATTCCAGTGGTTACTAAAGAACGCAACGCTCCAAAATTCTGAGCCAAACCCGAAACGGCCAAAATACTCATCAGTTCTTGCGCGGAAGGTTTACCCAGCAAAGCCAGCGAAAATTTCACCAATGGATGAAGATTCGTTAAACCGCCTACAACTCCGACAGAAATTGGAAGATCAATCCAAAATCTAAAAATTCCGTTATCGATTGTACAATGCGTTAAACTAGAATATTTACCGTCTTTCGCGGCGTAGGCATGAGCACAAGCCGCAGTCGCCCGGAAATCATTCCCAGTTGCGATTACGACCGCATCTACTCCATTCATAATTCCTTTGTTATGCGTAGTTGCGCGATAAGGCTCTATTTCTGCAATGGTTACGGCGCGTTTAAATTTAGTTGCAAATTCCTCATTAGAAATTCCGCTATCGTCTTTTAAATCTTCAATTTTACAGGAGACTTCAGCCCGAACAATACAATCTGGTGTAAAGTTGGACAGAATATTCATCACGATTTGCAATGAATCTTTTTCTTCCTGAGTGAAACTTTCTTCTTTTTCTACTTCCTCTTTCAATGTTTTTCCAAACTGTTCCAAACACGAGTTAATGAAGTTAGCACCCATCGAATCGACAGTATCAAAACTCGCTTTCAGTTGAAAGTAATTTTCAAGATCAGCCGTTTTATCAATCAGTCTAATGTTCAAAATTCCACCGCCACGATTACGCATGTTTTTGGTGATATCTTCAGTGGCTTCAAATAATTTTTTCTTTAATTTAAAGTTAAAGAAATGCAATATTTTATGAGGTTCAGCATCCATTACGAAATGCGTGTGACCTAATTTTTTGGTATTAATGATCGTAGTTTTAAAACCACCTTTATCGATCCAAAACTTGGCGGCTTTTGAGGCTGCAGCAACCACTGAACTTTCTTCAACCGCCATTGGCAAGGCTAATAATTTCCCATCGATGAGGAAGTTTGGCGCAATTCCGTACGGCATATAAAAGTTGGAAATCGTGTTTTCAGAAAACTCTTCGTGGAGTTTTTGCAAGGTTGGGTCGCCGTTCCAATATTGCTGAAGAACCTGTTCGTAACTGCGGTCTTCACTCAAATACTCTTTAATAAGCCAATCTATTTTTCTTTGCTTTGAGAGTTTAGAAAAACCTTCAACCGGTTGGTGATTCATAGAAATTAATTTTGAATTTCAAAGATAGGAAATTCGGTTGGATGTTTGGAGATAGATCTTGGGTGTTAGGTGCTGGATAATAGATACGGGTGATAGATTTTATTTATATTTAGTCCATGAAAAAAGCAATTCTATTTACATTATTGATCTTTCTTTTTAATTGTGAAAAAAGTTCAAATTCGGAAATTAAAAACGAAGCCAATAAAAGCTCTGCAGTTTTAGAAACACCGTCTTCTATAAAAATTAATGAAGATAAAAACACGGTTAAAGAAAGATTTCCAGCGCCGGAAGGATATTCGTGGGTTGAAGTAAGACCAAATTCTTTCGGACATTATCTAGAAAACTTTGCCTTAAAAAAATACAGTTCACCAATTCTGAAATATAATGGAACTGAAATTGAAACTCAGCATCTTCATGAGGCGATTTTTGTTATCGATACTGGAACAAAAGATTTACAGCAATGTGCCGATGCACTTATTCGATTAAGAGCCGAATATTTGTTTCAATTAAAGAAGTTTGATGAAATTAAATTCCATTTCACCAGCGGAGATTTAATGACTTGGAATGATTACAAAAAAGGGACTCGAGCATTTGTTAATGGAAATTCAGTAAAATTTAAAAAGACCGAAAACTTTGATGATTCTAAGGAAAACTTCAGAAAGTATTTGGATTTAATTTTCACGTATGCAGGAACTATTTCTTTAAATAAAGAAACAAAACCCGTCTTGAAAACAAATGATTTAAAAACTGGAGATCTTTTGATAACAGCCGGAAGTCCAGGACATATCGTTTTTATCGCAGGAGTTTCTGAGAATCAAAAAGGACAAAAATTATTTTTACTTGCTGAAGGTTTTACGCCGGCTCAATCAATTCATCTTTTGAAAAATCCATTCAATCCAAAAATTTCGCCTTGGTATGAATTAGATGTGAATTCTGCTGAAACGAAAACAGCGAGATATTTCTTCGAACCGAGTAATTTTAGGAGTTTTTAAATTATAAACTTTTGAAGAAAAAATATTACATTTGTATTAATAAATCAAGAAGTTATGAAAACCATCACCTTACATTTCAGTGAGTCTATTGCAGAAAAACTTAATGATTTTTTAAAAACTTTTTCTGAAAAAGATTTGAAAATTGAATTTGGAAATGACACCCAATTTCTTGCTGCAAAAAAAGAATTGCAAAAGGATTATGATCTTTACAAAAATAATAAAAATCCTTTAATAAGCGTGGATGACGCAGAAGAAGAGATGAATGCTTTATTTCAAAGTAATGAAAATTGAAATCACTCCTGAATTTCAAGCAAAATTAAAAAGACAGATTATCTACATCTCTCAGGATAAACCATTGGCTGCAAAAAACCTGAGTAAACTCATCTATTCCGAAATAAGAAAAAATGGAAATATGGCTTTTAAGCATAAGATTTCTAAGTTTTTTCGAAGCGACCAGATTAGAGAACTTATTGTAAAAGGGTCTTCTATCATTTACGAAATTGTACGCTCAGAAAATAAAATAGTAGTTTTCGGTTTTCACAAATGGGAAGAGGAATTAAGAGAGTGATATTTTCAGCCGATCAGATTTACTAAGACACTATTTCAATTTAAAATTCCAACCCACTATTGTTCGATAAAAAAACCGTGTCAAGGTTCAGAACCTTGACACGGTTAAATACGTGAGCTGCAATATTTCTATTTTAAGTTACGCTTCCAACTGCGTTCCTAGATATTCCCATTCCTGCAAAGCCAAATCTAAATCTGCTTTATTAGTATTGTACAATTCTAAAGTTTCTTCCGATGGATTTCCAGTCGTAAAGGATTTTTCCATTTCTTCGATTTTTAATTCGAGTTCAGAAATTTTCTCTTCTACTTTCTTAATTTTATTTTGAATATTTTTTTCTTCTTTACTAACGATAACCTGTTTTTTCTCAACGGGCTTTTCCACCACTTTCGCTGGAGTTGGTTCGTTTCGCAATTCTTGAAGTTTTGATTTTTCTGCGGAAACTTCTCGGATACTTTCTTTCTGACGGAATTCTAAGTAATCATTAACATCACCCAAAAACTCTTTCATTCTTCCATCACGGAATTCAAAAATTTTATCGCTCAACCCTTGTAAAAATTCACGGTCGTGAGAAATAACGATTAAGGTTCCTTCGAATTTCTGTAAAGCGAGTTTGATAATCTCCTTCGATTGAATATCCAAGTGATTCGTCGGCTCATCCATAATCAACGTGTTGAATGGACGAAGCAACAACTTACACAAAGCCAAACGGTTACGCTCACCTCCAGAAAGGATTTTGGTTTTTTTAGAAACATCATCACCTTGAAACAAGAAACTTCCTAATAAGTCACGAACTCTCGGACGCGTTTCTTCAGTCGCCGCATCTTCGGCTTCTTCTAAAACGGTTTTGTTTGGTGTAAGAACTTCTTCTTGATTTTGAGCAAAATATCCAATGTTGACATTATGACCCAAATTCCATTCACCTGAATAATCGGTAATTTCTCCGGAAAGAATTTTTGCGATGGTCGTTTTACCTTGACCATTTTGTCCTAATAAAGCGATACGCTGTCCACGTTCGATGAAGAAATCAACCTCATCAAAAACCTGTTTATTCCCGTAAGCTTTTCCTAGATTCTTCGCTTCAAAGACTACTTTTCCAGGAGTTACAGCAGGTTGGAAACGAATATTAAATTTGGATACATCATCAGTATCAACTTCAATTCTTTCCAGTTTATCCAATTTTTTAATCAAAGATTGCGCAAAAGAAGACTTGGTTGCAGAAGCACGGAAACGGTTGATGTTATCTTCCATCTGCTTAATCTCGACATCCTGATTTTTCTTGGCTTGAATCTGTTTCTCTTTTCGCTCTTTACTAAGTTCCAGATATTTGGTGTAGTTGGCTTTATAATCGTCAACCTTCTTATTATTAATGTCAAACGTTCGGTTACAAACTGAGGTCATGAATTGCTTATCGTGACTTACCAAAACGATTGCGCCAGGATAATCTTTCAAAAAGGCTTCGAGCCAAATGATCGATTCCATATCCAAGTGATTGGTTGGTTCATCGAGTAACATTAAGTCATTTTTCTGCAAAAGCAGTTTCGCCAATTCAATTCTCATTCTCCAACCTCCTGAAAACTCATCGGTGATTTTATGGAAATCATCCGCTTTAAAACCTAGTCCCAATAAGACTTTCTCAACATCACCTTCTAAATTATAAGCATCGTAATGCATTAAAAGATCATTCAGTTCCGTCATTCTATGAATTAAATTTTCATAGTAATCACTTTCATAATCAGTTCTGGTCACCATCTGAAGATTCACATCATCCAGTTCGTCCTTCATCTTATTGATCTGCTCAAAAGCCTGCAAAGTTTCATTCCAAACCGTACGACCTTTTACAAAATCCAGATCCTGTTTTAGAAATCCAATCGTCACTGCACCTTCCTGAACGATACTTCCTTCGAAGAAATTGATTTCTCCGGTAAGCATCTTTAATAAAGTTGATTTACCTGCTCCGTTCTTACCTACCAAACCGATCTTATCATCTTTTTTGATGGTAAAATTGACGTTTTGAAAGAGGTAATTTCCTGAATGATGAAGACCTAAACTTTGAACAGAAATCATATTTTTGAATACTAATTATTGAGTGAATTTTCGAGGTGCAAAAGTAGTGAAACTAATTGAATTACAGACTATCTTGTCTTTGGGATCGTTCAGATTATAAACCAGATTGATTAGGTGGTATGTTTTTAAAAACCAATTACTTATTGAAATTTATTGCTATTAATATAGAAAGTAACCTTATTATACAGGAAAATCGATTTCAAATCCGACTCCTCTAATCGATTGAATTTTAATCTGCTCATCATGTCGAAAATATTTTCTTATTCTGCTAATAAAAACATCCAAACTTCTCCCTGTAAAATAATCATTGGTTTCCCAAAGTTGATTTAAAATATCATCTCTTTTTATCGTTTGATTATTCTGCTTCAAAAGATAAAGCAAAAGCTCTTTTTCGCGAATGGTTAACCGTACCTTTTCGTTAGGATGGGTCAGCAACAGTTTTTCTGCTTCTAAAGTATATGTTCCGATTTTAAAGTGACTTTCTAAAGTCGCAGGCGACACTCTTTTCAGAATATTTTTAATTCGAAGAATCAATTCTTCAGGATCGCAAGGTTTGGAAATGTAATCATCTGCACCGATTTTCAAGCCGGTTAGTCGGTCTATTTTCTGATTTTTGGCTGATAAAAAAAGCAAAGGGAAATTTGGTTTTTCTTTCAAAATAATTTTAGCCAACGAAAATCCGTCGATATTCGGCATCATAATATCTAAGATTCCAATATTAAATGAGAAATCAGAATCTAAAATTTCAACGACATCCGCAGGGTTTTGAAACCAACTCACTTCAAAATTACTCAGTTCTAAATATTGCTTTAGAATGAGTCCGAAATCTGAATCGTCTTCCACCAAAAGAACTTTAGTTTTCATAAGGCAGATTTATTTTAAAGGTTGTTCCATAAGTTGGTTCGCTCGCAACGATTACCATTCCTTTATATTTCTCAACAATTTTCTGCACGAAATATAGTCCCAACCCAAGACCTTTGGTATAGTGAATATTATTAGATTGTATTCTGTAGAATTTTTCAAAAATATTTTTAAATTCTTTCTTGTCAATTCCCTGACCGTTATCGCTGACTTTAATTTCTAAATTTCGTTCTGTTTGACTCAAATTTATTTTAATGGTAGAAGCACCATATTTCACACTGTTCTCACACAAATTTTTCAAAACAGTTTCCATTAAATTTTTATCAAAAGGAAGTTCTTGTGACGTATTATTTTTAAGAATGAATTGAATAGATGGATTGACAAATGCTAAATCCTGAATGATAAAATCCCAGTCTGCAGCTTTTACTTTTATCATTTCTCCACCATCATCATCATTATGCAACTGAAGCATCAGACCTTCCAAGCGGGAAACTTGTCTTTCAATCAAAGGTAATGTTTTGGGATTCCAATCTTTATTCAAAGTTTTGGTCGCAATTTTCAAGGTTGCAATGGGCGTTTTGAATTCATGCGAAATATTATCAACTACGGCATGCAGAATCACAACTTGCTTCTGTTGTTTAATTAAATTTTTGAGCGTGAAAATATACAAGAGTAAAACACCTAATAGAAGAGCAACACAGGAGAAAATCAGCACGATTAATTCTTTAAAAATAATACTTTTAATATTCAGAATTTCGAAACTCGTTTTGCTTTTCACCAGGAAAACATTGTTTCTGGGAATGTCTTTTTCCTGGTCGGAAACAAAGCTGGAAGAAGTTTCCCAAGTTCCTGTATTTAAAATTCCGGGATTTATTACTTTGTTTTTGGTTTCATAAAGAACGACTGGCTTTTCAATAAGATGAATATTATCTGGCACAAAAAGAATCGACGAAAACTCAATTTTAGCAGCGACTTGATATTTTTCTTTAGCGAATTGCTGATCGACAAACTGACTCACATATTTCTCATTAACCTTTCTGTTCTCTTCAAAGGAATTTAGAAATTGCGTCTTGGTGATTTCTTTATTTTTGAATTCAATAAATCTTTGCTGCAGCGAATCATTGGTGACGGTGATGATTCCACCTTGATTTTCTAACCGATCTGTAAAATTAGTCAGTTGATCATAAACGGTCCTGTAAATTTCTCTTTCTTTTAGCTGATAAGTCTTCACCAGAAAATAAGCTTGAATCCCCATTAACAGTAGAAACAAGATCGTAAAAGCGGCGACAAGATTTTTGCTTTTCGAAATCATAGTAACAAAGATAATTGAATATTGGTTTCCCAATGACCATTAACCCATCATTAACCTTCCGTTAACCGAAATTCTCCCCGACAACAAAGACCTTTGTCTCAATACTTTATAGAATATAATTCTCCTTAATCAAAAACTGATCATCATGTATAAATTCCTGCTTTTCTTATTTTTCCCGCTGATGCTATTTTCTCAAAAACAGAAAATCGAGGGAACGGTTGTTAATATTCAAAATGAAAAACTTCCGCTCGTGACTATTGAAGTTTACGATTTTCAGAATACTTTAATTAAAAAATTAATCACCGGCGAAAATGGTGAATTTTCTTTCGATGAAATTTCTGAATCTTCTATTAAATTAATATTTAAAGATTTGGAATACAATCAATTTGAAGAAGTTATCGACTTGGTCAAATATGATAAGCAACTAAAAATAATTCTGAAAAAAAACATTCAAGACATTGAGGAAGTGGTCATGATCAAACAAAAACCGATAGTTACCAGAAAAATTGACCGCTTATCTTTTAATGTAGAAAACAGCAACATCTCATCTTTGAACGCGTGGGAAATTCTTAAAAAAACACCAGGCGTTTCTGTAAATAATGAAACTTTAACCATCAAAGGAAGCCAGAGTATTTTGGTGACTATCAACGATAAAAAAGTCATGTTGACAGGTGATGAATTAAAAAATCTGTTAGAAAACACGCAAGGTGAAGATATGAAATCGGTCGAAGTAATTACGAATCCTCCCGCAAAATATGAAGCTTCGGGAAGTACGGTTCTCAATATCATAATGAAGAAAAACACCATTGAAGGTTATCGCGGCGTTGTCTCTTCAAAATATGTACAAAGTCAGTATACTAAAGGTGGAGTTGGAATTTCTCAATATTATAAAAAGGATAAAATTTCAGTGATGGCAGGTTACTATTTAGGTGCTGGAACTTATTATCGAGAGGGAACAGATTACGTCAATTATCTTGAAGATCAAACGCGCTGGATCAGTATCATGAATCGGAAAGACCAAAATAGAAGTCAGAATACAGTTAACTTCAATATGGAATATGAGCTTGATAGTCTGACAAATTTGAGCTTCAACTATTCTGGATTTTTTAGTCCAAAATCTTTTGGGAATTATCATGTGCCCACTTTGATTTATAATATTCAGAACGTTGTCGAATCTAATTACACCACTATTAATGATCATTATTCGCGCTCCAACAATAATGCTTTGAGTTTTCAGGTTGACCGGAAATTGAATGATAAAAGTAAAATAAGTTGGGTCAATTATTTCGCTGGAAACAATGCTCGGAAATATCAGAACGTGCTTACTTATTTAGATTTTATTAATCAGGATCCTAAGGAAAATAATTTTACAACCAATAACAGAAGTGATGTTCAGCTCTACTCTACTCAAGTAGATTATGAGTGGAAAAACGAAAAATGGGAAGTTGAATCAGGCGCAAAATATAGTTTTGTAAAAACCAACAGCGTGCTAGACTTTTCAGAAAACGAAAAAGGAGAACTTCAATACCGATCTGATAAAAGCAATACTTTTGATTATCGAGAACATAATTTCGCTTTATATTCTTCTGTTGCTTACAATTCTGGAAAATGGAATTTTAAAGCAGGTTTGCGCGCCGAGAAAACAGATTTAGAAGGCATCGTTTCAGAACCGTATGAATTGAGTGAAAATGATTATTGGAAATTGTTTCCGACTTTATATGCGCAATATACCACCACGAGTAACCATCAATTTGGATTATCTTACGGCAAGCGAATCAGCAGACCTTCTTATTCCTGGTTAAATCCGGCAAAGTCTTACTATAATTTATTTTCCTATTTCCAAGGTGATCCGAAATTAAAAGCCACGATGGTTCACAACCTCAATCTCACTTATACCTGGAAAGATTGGAATCTGGATTTTTATTACCGTAAAGAAATCAATCCATCGATGGAAATTTCATTTCAAGATCCATCGACCACCAATCTAATCTATCATTTTACCAATATCGAAAAAGGTCAGGCTTATGGTTTAAGTTTCTATAAAAATTTTCAAATAAAACCTTGGTGGAGTTTAAGTGTTTCTGAAAATCTGGAACATAATGAAAACTATTTTGTGGGAGTTGATGCCGTTTTATATAAAAACAAAGTCTGGAACTGGTCTTCCGATCTTTCCACCAGTTTTACTTTGGATAAAAAAAGCGATTGGAACATAGAAATTGGGCATCAATATAACTCACCTTCTATACAGGGAACATTTACCATTTCAGGTTTTTCAGCTACTTATTTGGTGATGAATAGAACGTTTTGGAGTAAGAAATTAGAAGCAAGCCTTTTCTTTAATGATATTTTTAAAACCTCTCAGCAAAAAGTCACGACTAAATACGCGAATCAGGACAATTACTTTTTGGATTATACTGATACGCAAAATTTAATTATTTCGATCAAATTTAATTTTGGAAATCAGGCTGTGAAGAGTGCGAAGACTATTGAAAAGGCCGATGAGCAGAATCGAATGTAGACAGACTTTAGTAAAAGCACCCAGATTTTAGAAGAGAAATTTACTTCTATTTTTAACCTAATTTCCCAAAGAACACCTCCTTTTTAAATAAAAAAAAGAATCCATCATGACTGATGGATTCTAAAAACACAAATGATGAAAAAAAATTTGTTCATTACTTTCACAAGCTTTGAACACTGCAAAGATTAGCTTATTTTTCTAGATAACAAAATGTTTCCCGAAGTATTTTCCATTTTGCCAACAAAAGTCATCATAGATAAAAGACATGACTTTGACTAGGGGATGCAAATATTCATATAACAACAGCTATAAAAAACATAATTTCTGCAGTGATACTGTGAAAATTCTTCTCGGATAAACAGTTTGCTTACTCACTAGGTCTAAAAACCAATCCGCTCTCATCAAAATAATCCAGGATAATTCGGTCGCCGTCATTTACATTTCCAGCGAGAATTTCTTTGGACAGTTTATTTAAAACTTCCTGCTGCAGAACTCTTTTTAGCGGTCTTGCTCCGAAACTTGGATCATAACCTTTGTTTGTGATGTATTGAATTGCATCTTCTGTAGCAGTCATCATAATGCCTTTTTTTGCCAGCATCTCATTAAATCCACGCAACTGATAATTGACAATTTTACCAATTTCTTTTTTACTTAAAGGTTGGAAGAGCACCGTTTCATCAATTCTATTTAAAAACTCTGGTCTCAAAGTCTGCTTCAGCAAAGCAAAAACTTCTTCTTTTGTTTTCGCAACAATTTCCGTCACATTCTCGTCGGTTATTTTTTCAAAGTTTTCTTGAATGATATGGGAACCTAAATTCGATGTCATTATGATAATTGAATTTTTGAAATTCACGACTCTGCCTTTACTATCCGTTAATCGTCCATCATCCAAAACTTGCAACAACGTATTAAAAACATCAGGATGCGCTTTTTCAATTTCATCTAAAAGCACGACTGAATAAGGTCTTCTTCTCACCGCTTCCGTTAGTTGACCGCCTTCATCGTAACCGACATATCCGGGAGGCGCGCCAACCAAACGCGAT
The DNA here is from genome assembly GCF_900109615.1 of Kaistella antarctica. Lineage (GTDB taxonomy): Bacteria > Bacteroidota > Bacteroidia > Flavobacteriales > Weeksellaceae > Kaistella > Kaistella antarctica. The sequence goes on along the minus strand of NZ_FOIX01000001.1, from coordinate 709,770 downwards.
ACCGAATGTCTTTCCTGGTATTCACTCATGTCAATTCGAGTCATGTTATTTTCATCATCGAATAGATATTCTGCCAGCGCTTTTGCCAACTCCGTTTTTCCCACGCCAGTAGTTCCGAGGAATAAGAAACTACCGATGGGTTTTTTCTCGTCACTCAAACCTGCTCGATTTCTTCTGATGGCATCGGCAACCGCTTCAATTGCTTCTTCCTGACCAACGACTCTTTTGTGAAGTTCGTCTTCTAAATGCAATAACTTTTCTCTTTCGGATTGAATTAATTTAGTGACGGGAATTCCAGTCCATTTTGAAATGACTTCGGAAATCATTTCCGCCGTAACCTCTTCTTTAATCAATTCATTTTGATGGTTTTGCATTTCCAATTCTAACTTCTGCAAATCATCTTCTTTCTCTTTAATTTTCCCGTATTGAATTTCAGCAACCTTCGCATAATCTCCAATTCTGGAGGCGCGTTCCGCTTCTAATTTTAGCGCTTCAATATCTTTTTTAATGGAAGTTAGATCTTCAGATTTCTGTTTCTCCTTCAACCATTTCGCATTGATTTCATTTCGCTCTGCTGAAACTTTAGAAATATCTTCTTTTAGATGCTGAACTCTGATATCGTTTCCTTCTCTTGAAATCGCCGCTAATTCAATTTCCATCTGCATTAATCTACGATCCAAAACATCGAGTTCTTCAGGTTTTGAATTGATTTCCATTCTCAACTTAGCCGAAGCTTCGTCAATCAAATCGATGGCTTTATCCGGTAAAAAACGATCTGATATATAGCGCTGAGATTGTTCTACGGCTGCAATAATCGCTTCGTCTTTGATCCGAACTTTATGGTGCGCTTCATATTTATCTTTAATTCCACGCAAAATAGAAATCGCTGATTCGGTATCAGGTTCTTCCACCATCACCTTTTGAAATCGTCTTTCTAAGGCTTTATCTTTTTCAAAATATTTTTGATATTCATTTAAAGTCGTTGCACCAATAGCTCTAAGTTCGCCTCTCGCCAAAGCTGGTTTTAGAATATTTGCAGCATCCATGGCTCCGTCTCCTCCACCGGCGCCAACCAAAGTATGAATTTCATCGATGAATAATATGATTTGTCCATCAGAGTTAGTGACTTCATTGATGACCGATTTTAATCGTTCTTCAAATTCACCCTTGTATTTCGCACCAGCGATCAAAGCGCCCATATCTAAAGAATACAGAGTTTTATCCTGCAAATTTTCTGGAATATCACCTGAAATAATTCGATGTGCGATCCCTTCTGCGATCGCAGTTTTACCAACTCCAGGTTCACCGATTAAGATTGGATTGTTTTTAGTTCTTCTGGACAGAATTTGCAACACACGACGTATCTCTTCATCTCGTCCAATTACGGGATCAAGTTTTCCCTCCGCTGCGAGTTCATTAAAATTCTTGGCGTATTTATTTAAACTTTGATAGGTTTCTTCTGAACTTGCGGAAGTTGCTTTAGACCCTTTTCGCAATTCTTTGATCGCCATTTCTAACCCATTTTTGGTGATGCCCATATCCTTGAGCATCTTAGAAACGTCAGAATTTACATCCAGAAGACAAAGCCACACATGTTCAATGGTGACGAATTCATCATCCATTTTTTTAGCAACATTCGGAGCATCGAGCAAAACCTTATTTGCAGTTTGCGATAGATAGATATTTCCACCTTCCACCTTTGGTAGTTTTTCGATATTCTCGCGGTTTCTTTCTCGAACTAATGTTAATTCAGCTTCTGATTTCTTCAATAAAAAATCAGAGATATTTTCGTCGATCTGGAAAATCCCTTCTAATATATGCTGCGGTTCAATGCTTTGATTGCCAAACTCCATTGCAATTTGTTGCGCTTTCTGAATGGCTTCCTGTGATTTTACGGTATATTGATTTAAATTCATAGTAATAATTTTTTAGGTTTCAGAAACAGTAAGAATCCATATAAAGCTACGAATTCTTACTCCTTCCTATCAATCTATTTTTAATTCTGATTCCTTATCCTCAAAAAGCATTCTATTCAATATTATTACTAAAAAGCGGTCATAATTTCCGAATTCAATAATTTTTAAATAAAAATTCAAGTCATTATTTCCGAATTCAGAGTTTTCTCCTCATTTAGTTAAGACAAATTGGAGATCAGAAAGCAAAATCTATTATCAATAGAATCCGACAATGAGCGAAATCCTTTCCGTGAGTTTCAAAAAATAAGTATATTTGTTGAACACCCATTTATTGAGATTTTAAAACAATATGCATCATTTTCATCAACTTAAAGCAACCAAAGTATCTAAGGAAACCAACGATTGTATTCATATCGGATTCGAAATTCCAGATCACTTAAAACACGAGTTTTCATTTAAACAAGGACAATATATTAATGTAAGGTTTGTTTTTGGGGAAGAAGATTTGCGCAGAAGTTATTCCATCATCAATGCTCCAAGTGAAGACAACCCTGAATTAGAAATATTGGTCAAACATCTGGACCAGGGAAAAGTTTCCACTTATTTAAATCAAGAATTAAAAGAAGGTGATCTGGTAGAAATCATGGCGCCGTCTGGACATTTCTATACGCACTATCATGTTTCTAATGAGAAAACGTATATTGGTTTAGCTGCAGGAAGTGGGATTTCTCCCGTATTATCAAATATCAAAGAAGCGCTTTATCAGGAGCCTAAGAGTTCCGCTTATCTTTTCTTTAGCAATAGAAGTTTTGTAGACATCATTTTTAAAAAGGAAATTGATGAATTGGTAGAGAAATTTGACGGAAGATTAAAAGTGATTTTTTTGGTATCGAGAGAAAAGCATTTTGAAGATGAACTTTTTGAAGGACGTATTTCAGCAGAAAAACTGGATCTTTTATTTCAAAGATTTACAGATATTCCAGTTCAGGAATCCACTTATTTTATTTGTGGACCGTCTGAAATGATCAAAGGAATTTCTGACTATTTGAAAAAAGAAAAGAAAGTTCCGTCGCTGCAAATCATGTACGAATATTACGCGGCGCCAGATGAAGAAGGGAATGCAGAAATGAGTGAAGAATTCAAAGCGATCCCGAATCTAGAAAGCATGGTTACTTTAATTATTGATGATGATGAATATTCATTTCACCTTAATTCAAAGAAAAACAGTATTTTAGACCAAGCGTTGGCTGAGAAACTTCCGGTTCCATTTGCGTGTAAAGGAGGAGTCTGCTGTACCTGCAAAGCGCAGGTGATGGAAGGAGAAGTTTTTATGGATAAAAATTTCGCTTTGACTGAAGATGAAGTTGCGCGAGGATTTGTATTAACTTGTCAATGCCACCCGACGACTAATGTCGTCATGTTAAACTACGACGTCTAACTGATTATTTAAAAAAACGAACTATCATGAGAAACTGGAATTTCATCTCTTTAATAGAAATAGATAAAGAGTTTAAAGTAGAAGGAATCAATATTTGGAATCATTATTGGCATTGCTCTGATCGAAAGATTGAGGTAATTGGGCCACTTAGTGGAAATCCATACCTCTTCAATGAGTACGAAATTAGAAGTCCGGAAAAGACCATAACCTTTGTTGTTGGCGAATTCTCAGAAGGGCGAATCGGACTTTATTTAATGGAAGAAGATGCAATTACTGCACACCAGTCTTCCCATGTTAATTAATTAAAAAGCCAAATCATGAATCAAGAAAAATTTTTACAATACGTACAGGCCGAAAATAAAGTAGAACCAAAAGATGTAATGCCCGATGATTACAGAAAACTACTGGTTCGTCAGATTTCGCAACACGCCCATTCCGAAATAGTAGGAATGCTCCCGGAAGCCAACTGGATTTCGCGTGCTCCGACCTTAAGAAGAAAAATGGCGCTTTTAGCAAAAATTCAAGATGAAGCTGGACACGGTCTTTATTTATACGCGGCTACAGAAACTTTGAATAACGGTGAAATCGCTGCGGATAGAGATTCTACCTATAACGATATGCTTTCTGGAAAAGCAAAATACTCCAGCATTTTTAATTATCCTGCACTTTCTTGGGCAGATATTGGTGCAATTGGCTGGCTCGTTGATGGCGCTGCAATTATGAATCAAGTCATGTTGATGGGAAATTCTTACGGACCTTATTCCAGAGCGATGGTGAGGATTTGTAAAGAAGAATCTTTTCACCAAAGACAAGGTTATGAAATTTTGATGACACTTTGCCGCGGTACAAAAGAACAAAAAGATTTAGCTCAAGAAGCACTCAACCGTTTCTGGTGGCCAGCTTTAATGATGTTCGGACCGAATGATGCTGATTCTCCTAACTCTCAGAAATCGATGAATTATCGAGTGAAGCGTGAGAGTAATGATGATCTTCGACAAAGGTTTGTTGACGTGACTGTTTCTCAAGCAGATTTCTTAGGCTTAAAGGTTCCAGACGAAAATTTAAAATGGAATGAGGAAACTCAACATTACGACTTCGGAGAATTGCCTTGGGATGAGTTTATGGAAGTTTTGAAAGGGAACGGTCCATGTAATAAGAAACGTTTGGAAACAAAACGAAAAGCACAACGCGAACATTCTTGGGTGAAAGAAGCGGCGATTGCGTTTGCGGCGAATTTAAAAGAGGAAACCGTAAATCAATAAAAAGGAATGTTTGAAATCATTTTGTTTCTAATCTTTTTTTCTATTTTTATCATTATTGCTTTAGAATGCACCTACAATTTAATATATAATGATAAAATATCAAAAGGTTCACGCTTTTATCTTGTAATTGGGTTATTCATAAGCAATTATATTCTTTTAATAATAACAGATTTTAACCTAGATAGGGCAGGTGAAGTATTTCAAAATAGAATTGTAGGCACACTAGAAAAAGATGATATTTTTTTCAAAACGACTTTGTTACTTTTAGCACTATTTATTTTTTATAATTTTAGATTTAGAAAGGAAAATTAATGATTTGGCAAGGACGTTTCGATGGTGATGAACCATTATATCACCGAATTTTTCAAAGGGTTTCTTTGGAAGAGAATTACGACAATATTTTAAAGAACGATTTCGTTTTGCATGGCTTTGCGGTTGATGAAGGAGTAAAAAGAAATAAAGGAATAGTTGGGGCGAAAGATGCACCCGACGTTATGCGCAAAAACATGTCCAACTTTCCTGTCATTAATCCGAATTTCAATTTAAAAGATTTTGGAAATATCAATTGTGAAAATGAAGATTTAGAACACACTCAGAATAAATTAGCTGACAAAGTTCAACTCGTTTTGCAGAAGGGTGGAAAATCAGTTGTTTTCGGAGGCGGACATGAAGTAATGTTTGCGCATTACTCTGGAATTAAAAAAGCGTTTCCAACTCAGAAAATTGGAATCATTAACATTGATGCGCATTTCGACAACCGGGAAATCGACCCTACAATTGGCGCAAGTTCTGGGACTGGGTTTTGGCAAGTTGCACAAGAAGGAAACATCCATTCTCTACATATCGGAATTCAGCGGAATTCAAATACTTTAAAACTATTCGACACTGCGCATCAAGCTGGAATCAAATATATCTTAGCAGATGAACTTTTCTTCGAGAATCTCCCAACTCTATATCCTAAAATCGAGGATTTTATTTCAGAATCAGATGTCATTTATCTGACAATTTGCATGGACGTTTTCAATGTTGCCATCGCTCCAGGTGTTTCAGCTTTAGCTTATAATGGAATTTTTGCGGATGCTAGTTTTATGCATATTTTCAGAAAGATCATTCAATCAGAAAAACTAATGGCGATGGATGTTGCAGAAATTAATCCATCTTATGACACCAATGAAATCACATCGAGATTAGCCGGTTCCCTAGTTAATGAATGGTTCATGCTGGCTGAATGATTTATTTTTCTCCGTCTATTTCTATAAAAATTTCAGCAAACTTTCTGTAATTCAGATAAAATCATGCTCCGTACGGTGGTAGTTTTTAGCTAAAGCAATACTTATGTTTAGGATAACTTATTGAGTTTCACGCTTTCAAAAAACAATACCTCAAAACAATCGCATTTGTGCGATATTAATATTATATTCGCATTATGCTATCAGAGAAAAATAGGTTCAGTTACCATTAAAATGAGTTTTACTAATTATTTAAAATTTAGTAAAAAAAGTTCAAATGTTAAAGAATTTTATATCTTTGCAGCAACTAACAATTAATTAAAAATAATTTACTATGTCAGACATTGCATCAAGAGTAAAGGCGATTATCGCGGACAAACTCGACGTTGAAGAAACAGAAGTAACTCCAGAAGCTAGCTTCACTAACGATTTAGGAGCTGATTCTTTGGATACTGTAGAATTAATCATGGAATTCGAAAAAGAATTTAATATTCAGATTCCTGATGATCAAGCAGAAAAAATTACTACGGTAGGACACGCTATTGCTTACATTGAAGAAGTAGTAAACAAATAGTATTCTATCAACAAAGAAAAATTTATGGAATTAAAAAGAGTAGTTGTAACTGGCTTTGGCGCTATTACACCTGTTGGAAATAACGCTAAAGAATTCTGGGAAAGCCTTATAAAAGGCGAGAGCGGAGCTGCCCCGATTACTCTTTTTGATGCCACAAAATTCAAAACCAATTTCGCGTGTGAAGTAAAAAATTTCGATCCATTTGCTCATTTTGAAAAAAAGGAAGCTAAAAAAATGGACCGAAACACGCAATTAGGTCTTGTTGCTGCTAGAGAAGCCGTGGAACATTCTGGCATCATTGCAGACAACGTAGATAAAAATCGTGTAGGCGTTATTTGGGGTTCAGGAATTGGCGGTTTAGAAACTTTCGAAAAAGAAGTGTTGGGCTGGGCGAATACAGATATTCCCAGATTCAATCCTTTTTTTATTCCAAAGATGATCGTTGATATCACACCAGGACATATCTCTATTGAATACGGCTTTCACGGTCCTAACTATGCAACGGTTTCTGCCTGCGCATCTTCAGCTAATGCACTCATCGATTCTAAGATGCTTATCCAATTAGGAAAAGCAGATGTAATTGTTTGTGGCGGATCTGAAGCAGCAGTTACGGCAAGTGGCGTCGGTGGCTTTAATGCTATGATGGCGCTTTCGACTAGAAACGATAGTCCTACCACTGCCTCAAGACCTTTCGATAAAGATCGAGATGGTTTTGTACTTGGCGAAGGAGCTGGTTGTATTATTTTGGAGGAATATGAGCATGCCTTAAAAAGAGGTGCAACAATTTATGCTGAGCTAAAAGGCGGCGGAATGAGTGCTGATGCCTATCATATGACTGCACCACATCCGGAAGGGTTGGGCGCTTATCTCGTAATGAAAAACTGTCTAGAAGACGCTGGCATTACTGCCGATGAAGTAGATCACATCAATATGCATGGGACTTCTACTCCATTGGGAGATGTTGCAGAATCTAATGCAATTTCAAAATTACTGGGAGAGCACGCTTTCGATATTCAGATCAATTCTACCAAATCGATGACTGGCCATTTACTTGGCGCAGCGGGAGTTGTAGAAGCGATTGCAGCGATCCACACCATTATTCACAATATTGTACCACCTACCATTAATCATTTTACGGATGATGAAAGGATTGACAACAGATTGAATTTCACATTTAATCATGCAGTTAAAAAAGAAGTGAATGTGGCGATGAGTAATACTTTCGGTTTCGGAGGGCACAACGCTTGTGTACTCTTTACCAAAATTTAAGACCCTTAAAATTCTATGGAGTTAAAGAAATACATTTCTAAATTCCTAGCCAGACGAAAAAAAAGTCTATCTGAAAAAGACTACTATTTAAGCAACGAAATAGCCAAAATTACGGGTGTTTCTGTTCAAAATATTAATCTTTACCGGGAGGCATTTTCTTTAAAATCATCCGCGAAAAACAAACAACTTAAAAACTACGAGCGATTGGAGTTCTTAGGTGATTCGGTGTTGGGAACAATTATTTCTTGCCATCTTTTTGCGACTTATCCTGAGGCAAATGAAGGCTACCTTACACAGATGAAGTCGAAAATTGTCAACCGGAAAAATCTCAATAAATTAGGAACCGAACTTTCCTTGACCAAGTTTCTGCAAAACGAATCCAATACTTCTCTCAGTGAAAATCTGGCGGGAAATTTATTTGAGGCCTTAGTTGGCGCAATTTATCTGGACCAAGATTACGATACCTGTCGGAAAATTATTCTAGAACGGTTGTTGACACCTTCAGCAATTAATCAGCTTGAGAATAAAATTATTAGTTATAAAGGATTGCTTTTGGAATGGAGCCAAAAGAAAAAAGTCGTCATTAAGTATGAGACTTTAGAGGAAATGCAACCGAATAAGAATTTAGTTTTTAGAACCCACGTTTGGTTGAATCAAGAGAGAGTTTCAAATGCGACGGAAACTTCTAAGAAAAAAGCAGAAGAAAAAGCAGCGCAAAGAGCTTTCTATATTTTAAATAAAAAACAGTGTATCCTTGAAAGCCCAAAAGTTCACTCTTGAGATCGATGAAGACGACGAAATTACTTTAGGATTAGTTCGCCTTGTAAAAGAAGTTCCTGATTACGAACTTTTTCACCATCTCAATACGCTGAACCCGTTCAAGTTTACTCGGATTACTGATTTAATTTTTCATGGTCAGTATTATGACTATCATTTTCCGAGATTTGAGACCTTTCATCACGACACGAAAATCTGCATTCATTTTATTTCCAACCAATCCAGTCAGAGTTTTCAAAAGAAAAGTTCGACAGAACTATTTAATACAGAAGGAATTACCAAAAATTTACTGGACCATTTCCCCGATGTTAACTATATCATTAAAACATCAGAACCATTTGTTGATTTTTCAGTAATTTTGCATCCTGAAAATCTAATGTTTCAAATACAGGATTTTCAACTAAGCCCTATCGAGGAGCTTTATCAATTAATTCAATATTATGAATAAATATTTAAAAAAGACAAAAATCATTGCAACTCTAGGACCCGCATCTTCTGATAAAGAAACGATGCTACAGTTGGTTTTAGCTGGTGTTGACATATTTAGAATAAATTTTTCCCATGCCGACTACGACATTGTAAAAAAGAACGTAGAAACCATCCGAGAAATTAATGAAGAGCTTGGGCAGTCTGTTGGGATCTTAGGAGATTTACAAGGTCCAAAACTTCGTGTAGGAGTGGTGAAAGAAGGATCTTATTTGAATCCAGGAGATATCTTAACATTTACCAATGAAAATATCGAAGGAGATTCTAAACGAGTTTTCATGACTTATCAAAAGTTCCCACAAGATGTGAAAGTGGGCGAAAGGATTTTGATTGATGACGGCAAACTGGTTTTAGAAGTTATTGAGACCAATGAAATCGATACTGTAAAAGCGAAAACTATTCAAGGTGGACCGTTGAGTTCTAAGAAAGGAGTTAATCTCCCTAATACGAACGTTTCGCTTCCTGCCTTAACCGAGAAGGATATCGCTGATGCGAACTTTATCTTGGATTTAGAACTAGACTGGATTGCTTTATCTTTTGTTCGTCATGCTCAGGATATTATTGATTTAAAGGAAATCATTAAAAACCACCCAACCAATAAGCAGAAAACGCCAATCATTGCAAAGATTGAAAAACCAGAAGGTGTCAGAAATATTGATGAAATTCTTTTGGAATGCGATGGATTAATGGTTGCCCGTGGAGATTTAGGTGTTGAAGTTCCGATGGAAGAAGTTCCTGCAATTCAGAAAAACTTGGTTGAGAAAGCCCGTAAATATTCAAAACCAGTAATTATCGCTACTCAAATGATGGAAACGATGATCACAAGCTTAACCCCAACGAGAGCAGAAGTGAACGACGTTGCCAACTCCGTACTTGATGGTGCAGATGCAGTGATGCTTTCTGGTGAAACTTCAGTTGGACGTTATCCTGTAGATGTGGTGAAAAACATGTCGAAAATTATTAAAAATATTGAGCAGACTCATTTTTACAGAACTAAAAACTCACCGATTGAACACGATTTCGATTGTATAGATGAACGTTTTATTACGAATAGAATTTGTCTGGCTGCTGTAAGAATTGCAAAAACAACCAATGTAGAAGCCATCATTACCTTAACTTATTCAGGTTACACGGCTTTCCAGATTTCTGCTCACCGACCGAACTCTAATATCATTGTTTTCAGTTCAAACCAACGCGTGATAACCATGTTGAATTTATTGTGGGGAGTTAGAGCCTTCTATTATGATATGCAGAAATCGACTGACGAAACCATCATCCAAGTTAATATGTTAGCGCATACGCACGGATATGTGGAGCAAGGTGATTTCGTATTGAATCTTAACGCTACGCCAGCTTACGAAGATGGTAAGACAAATACTTTGAGATTAACCACCATCTAATTTATTTAAAATAGAAATTAAATTGCGTTCTTCTGGGACGCAATTTTTATTTAAGTTGGGGAAAAACTACAAATTTTCTGCTAAATTTTAAGTGTCAAATAAATGAGCCGTAAAAGATTTTTCTCATTTTTAAAATTTAAAAAAGACGAAACATCTATATATTTCGTCTATCTGAAATTTTACTTTCATCATTTGTATTGCGGGAACAAAAATACAGCTAAAAAAACATTTTTATCCAGTACAAGTTTGTACAGTTCTATCTGTTTAATATTTATTAAATTAGCTTTAATAATTTAAATAACAAATGGATACCGAAAGGAAAATTTTTATAGAGTTAAGAAAAGCGGTCTCAACTAAGTTAGGGAAAGAAATTTCTTCTTCTTCCCACTGCGATGAGCTTTCCATTGAGCTCAAAAAAATCGGGTTTATTATTAACGCCCAAACCTTTCGGCGATTTTTTGGATTAATTAAAAGCAGCGGCAACTTCCATATATTTACCTTAGATGCACTTTCGCAATATTGCGAATTTCCCGATTTCAGCAGTTTTAAAAAAAACCTCATCGAAAATGAACTGGATATCTTTTTCGGCGATTTAGATGGGAAACATCCAGAATTTAATTATTGGGCATTGAGTGAAAATATCTGTCGGAAAATTATAGATTCGCCCTCCATGTTAGCAAGTGTTCATCATCAACTTGTAAAATATCCTTTAGCCCGAACTTTTTTCATAGAACATCATCCCTTGCGTGATTTGGCTGGAACCGTTTATGCACAATACTTCCACGATTATTTAAAATATGAACATGCTAATGAAGCCAAATTATTTGCTTACGGTTTTCTGTATATGAGTGCATTTTTAACGGAGAACGGTGAATTCATGGAAATCTATGCCCAAAAAATACGCGAAACAGAACTGACGTCTGAAGTGTATGTTTTACCAGCAGCCAGAAAATTCGGAGTAGCCCTTCTCCAATCATGGCTAAAAAAAGACGAGCGATATTTTAAAGAAACTTATAATCAAATGTTAGTTGCACGGGAAACTTATAAAGAGTCTTCTGAAAAATCCGTTTGCAGTTTTGAGTATGCCGTGTTGGAACATTTAATCTTTACCGATAAGACCGAAGAAATGCGGTTTTTGATTGAGAATAATACTTTTCAAATACATCGCGATCGGGAGTTTGTCCCACAAGATCGTAAAGAAAACCACGAAGTCTGCTGGAATATTATGTGTGCAGTAGCATATTTGAAAATGGAAGAATATGCTGAGTGTGAAATATATCTCAATAAAGTCCATTTAGGAGAACTTTCCTTGGGTTGGAAAAAATACTATTCCATACTTTTTTACTTTGTGAAATATGAGTTTGCAAATTTTGAAGAAAAGTTGGTCATCGAAAATAAACTTTCGGGGTTAATTGAGGACACTCACATGGTTTACTTTTCAAAGCAGCTTAAAAGCTTAGTCAATAAAAATCTTGAAAATAAAAATTTCGCGGCCATATCCTAAAAAAATAATCCGCTCAATAAATTGAACGGACTATTTTATTTATAATTTAAACCATTTGGGTTTGTTATTACATCATTCCCGGCATTCCGCCACCCATTGGCATTGCTGGTTCTGCGCTCTTCACTTCCGTGATTACACATTCAGTCGTCAACAACATTCCTGCAACAGATGCTGCGTTCTCTAGGGCAACACGGACCACTTTCGTAGGGTCGATAATTCCTGCTTCGTACATATTCACGTACTCGTCATTTTTTGCATTGAAACCGAAATCTGCAGTTCCTTCAGCTACTTTCGCAACGACTACTGATCCTTCTCCACCTGCATTGGCAACGATTTGTCTTAATGGCTCCTCGATTGCTCTTTTCACAATTTTGATTCCTGTATCTTGATCTTGGTTCTCACCTCTCAAACTATCTAAAGTTGGGATACTTCTTACCAAAGCAACACCACCACCAGGAACAATACCTTCTTCTACCGCAGCTCTCGTTGCGTGAAGGGCATCATCAACTCTATCTTTTTTCTCCTTCATTTCGATTTCAGACGTAGCACCTACATAAAGTACGGCAACTCCACCAGCTAATTTCGCTAATCTTTCTTGAAGTTTTTCTTTGTCATAATCAGAAGTTGTGGTTTCCATCTGAGCTTTGATTTGACTCACTCGTCCTTTGATTTGAGCTTCGTCTCCTCCACCGTTGACCAAAGTTGTATTGTCTTTGTCGATCACTACTTTTTCAGCAGTTCCTAACATTTCCAAAGTAGCGTTTTCCATGGTGAAACCTCTTTCTTCAGAAATAACAGTTCCTCCTGTTAAAATCGCGATATCTTCTAACATTGCTTTTCTTCTGTCCCCAAAACCTGGAGCTTTAACAGCTGCAATTTTTAATGAACCTCTTAATTTGTTTACTACCAACGTAGCTAAAGCTTCTCCTTCAACTTCTTCACAGATAATTAATAAAGCTTTTCCTGCTTGTGCAACTGGCTCCAAAACTGGAAGTAAATCTTTCATCGAAGAGATTTTTTTCTCTACCAATAAGATGTAAGGGTTTTCTAATTCCGTAACCATTTTTTCAGGATTCGTAACGAAGTAAGGTGACTGATATCCTCTGTCGAACTGCATTCCTTCCACAACATCTACCGTTGTATCAGTTCCTTTAGCTTCTTCAACGGTGATTACTCCTTCTTTTCCTACTTTACCAAAAGCTTCAGCGATTAAAGATCCGATGGTATCGTCGTTGTTCGCTGAGATCGAAGCAACTTGTTTAATCTTTTCTGATGAATCGCCAACTTCTTGAGATTGAGATTTAAGACTTTCAACAACCGCAGTTACTGCTTTGTCAATTCCTCTTTTCAAATCCATTGGGTTTGCTCCAGCTGCAACGTTTTTCAAACCTTCGCGAACGACTGCTTGAGCTAAAACAGTTGCTGTAGTCGTTCCATCTCCAGCAATATCGCTGGTTCTAGAAGCAACTTCTTTCACCATCTGAGCACCCATATTTTCTACTCTGTCTTCTAATTCAATTTCTTTAGCAACAGAAACTCCGTCTTTGGTTACGTGTGGAGCACCGAAAGATTTTTCAATTACTACGTTTCTCCCTTTTGGACCTAAAGTTACTTTTACTGCGTTCGCCAATGCATCAACACCTCTTTTCAAAGCGTCTCTTGATTCAACATCGAATTTTATTTCTTTTGCCATTTTTATCTGTATTAATGTAATATTGAAATTACTTTATTTATTAATTAAATTTTTACGCCGGATTGATCTTACAAAAGACCTATCCAATAATTCCTAAAATATCACCTTCTTTAATGATCAGGTAATCTTTACCATCTACTTTCAATTCAGATCCTGAATATTTTCCGTAAAGTACTTTATCTCCAACTTTCACTGTGGTTGGTTCGTCTACTTTTCCTGGTCCTGCAGCAACTACAATACCTTCTTGTGGTTTTTCTTTGGCCGTATCTGGGATAATAATTCCTGATGCGGTGGTAGTTTCAGCAGCGGTTGGCTCTACAAGAACTCGATCTGCTAATGGTCTGAAATTTACTGACATATTATTTTGTTTAAATTATTAATTATACTGTAGTGGTTTTGTCTAAAAGAATGCCAAGCAAAGTTTATGGCAAATCTGTCAGGGTAAACATAGGAGTGTGAAATTATGGCAGAAAAATCTTTTTACAATCATGAAAAAATAAAAACACGTTTAACCTATTTACAGAGATACTCTCGCTTAATCTGGTAAAAAAAACAAGTATTCTTATAATTTTAACGTATAAAACAGGTATTCAACATGCTGTTTTACATATATTTGCATCGAATTAAAATTATCAGATATTGTTAGCAAGGTTCGAACTTAATTTATCCATAAATAATTTTACATCTAAATTTAAAAATAGGTATACGCAATGAAAAAAAAATCTTTATTCTTTCTGGCAATACTCTGTCAATTAATGATATATGCAAATAACAGAACAACCAAGTCGATTTATATCGACTCCTCTATTTCAGAATTATCAGTTCCTACTGAAAACTCAAATATACAGACTTATCATTTATTCAGTCACGGTAAATCTGGTGAATTGTTTATTGACAATCAGTGGATGAATGTTTCGGAAATTGCATTAAAATTTAAAAATCAATTAAACGAAAAAACTGAGTTGTATATATATGGATGTAATTTCGCACAAGGTGAGAAAGGTATAGCGGCCGTAAAATATCTTGAAAAAACTTTAAATGTAAAAGTTTCTGCCTCAACTAATATTACTGGTATTGATGGTGATTGGAATCTCGAAATGGGAAATGGAAAAAACGGACTAAAACTCCCCAATTTTAAAGGAAATTTACAATTGGATATGGAGCATTATCTAAATCCAATGATCGCCGGCAAGTATAGTGATGATTCAACGATTACGGAAGAATATATTTATTTATCTACCCCATCTGCAACAGATATTACGGTTCAAATGAATTATGCTTCTGGAACTGGTTTTCCTATTGTTAGAGTAACAACTTTAGTAACTGGTGGAACTACTGTAACTAACAATACAGGAAGTTTCACTTTCAAAAACTCTACACCAGTAAGATTACAATTTGTAGCATCTACGACAGGCAATCCTGTAATTTTACCTGGAAGCAGTCCTATCACCCGCCCGTTAAATACTGCAGGTACAATAATTTCAGGTAGCACTGCTGGTTTGAAATTTACTTCAACTGGTAATTTTTATGTAAACTATCGAGCGCGCTCAACTCCACAGGCGGGATCTGTTTTGACTAAGGGAACAGCAGCGCTTGGTACAGAATTTAGATGGGGAGGCTCACCAATAGAATTTGCTACCACAATTCCTGAAACTGGAAATATGCTTTCTATTATGGCAACAGATGCTAATACAGATATTAGAATTGACAATATTAAAGCGGGAACCAAGTTTATTAATGGCGCTGGAGGATTAGCACCTACACCGCTGGTAGGCCCCTTTAATATAACTTTGCAGAAGGGACAATCTTTTATTTTATATGCACCTGCGGCAAATAATGTCTTATCAAGTCAAGATACTGGATGGCTAGGTGCAAAAATTTTTGCAACTAAAAATATTGCCGTAACGGTCGGCGGCTTAATGCAACAAGGAAATGCCAGCAATGACAGAGATTTAGGTTTTGACCAGTTAGTACCTGTGAATCGATTGGGTTTAGAACATATCGTTATGCAGGGAAATGGTGGAGCAAGAGAAAAAGTAATTGTAGTAAGCACGGTGGCAAATACCAAAGTGTACGTTAATAATAATACGACTATGCCATTTGCAACTTTAGCAAATGCTGGCGATTATACCATTATTCCTTCCAGTTCTTTTAATAGTTCTAAAAACATGAGAGTAGAAGTATCTTCACCGGCCTATGTTTTTCTTAAAATTTATGGAAGCGATGCTAATAATACAAATAGTTTAATGTTTATACCTCCGCTGAATTGCTTTGGGGAAAAATCTGTAGACTTAATTCCGGATGCAACTAAAATTGGAAATTTTGAATATACTAGTACTCAACTTGTCGTTTTAGCAGCAACAATAGGAAATCCAGCGGTCGCTGTTCCGCCAGTAGTCAAGCAAAATGGAACAGTTTTAAATTATACTGGAACTATTGGAGACGTAACTGGTAACTTAAACTGGAAATCTTACCGCTATAATTTATCTGGAATGAGTAATGTGAGCGTAACTTCACAAGGAGCTATTCAAGCGGAGATTTTTGGCGCAAATGCCAACGCTGGTTTTGGTGGTTACTATTCTGGTTTTGGAGACGCTCCTTCTTACGTCATATCTGAATCCGATACCTTTGGATTTTTATGTCCCGGAAATGGCATATTATCAGTTGCTACATCTTCAGGAACCTACCAATGGTATAAGAATAATAATCCGATTTCCGGTGCTACCACGAACGTATATTCTGTACCAGCTACAGATCCAGCCAATACAACCTATTATGTTAAAATCACTTTTCCAGGTGGCTGCGTAATCAGTTCGAATCAAGTTACAAGTGAAGTATGTCCCTGCACCAAACCGGGAGTAGGCGGAACCCCTGATGCTTTTACAAAAATGGGCATCAGCATAAGAGACAAAAGAACCACAGCTGATTGGCCAAAAGATATTCCAAATGGATTTATAGCCATGGAAGCTAACAATAAAGGATTCGTGATTACTAGAATAGCTTCACCAGAAACAGCCATTATGAGTCCAGTTATAGGAATGTTAGTTTATGACACTACAAAAGACTGTTTAAAACTATACAATGGAACCTCATGGAACTGTATCGAACCAACATGTAATTAATTATGAAAAATATAATAATCGCTCTTTTCATTTCAAATTGCTACTTTTCGCAAGTTGCTATCGAAAAAACAACAGTAGATGGAAGTGGAATTCTTGACTTTCCATTACTTACAACAAAAGGTATTATTTTACCGAATGTTACAGATAGTTCATCGATGACTCCAGTTACACGTGGAACTCTTGTTTATGATAATACAACAAAAAATGCGCAATATTACGATGGTGCCTGGAAAACATTAAATATTCTTTCAGCAGCCGATAATGCTCCGACTCCTCTACCAGGAAGTGATTTACCTAACACCAAAGTAGGCGTGATTATTGGGAAACAGAGTACAACTGCGGAAGGTGTTTTAGTTTTGGAATCCGATACTAAAGCGCTTATCTTGCCTAAAGTAGAAAGTCCCGTAGCAAATATAAAGGCCCCTGTAGCAGGTACAATGGTATATGATCCAACGAAAAAAATAATGGCAATATATAACGGAAAAGACTGGTCTTTCTGGAAATAAATATCATAAAAAAATGCCTCATAATAATGAAGCATTTTTTTTTGTTTTAAATCTGATCCTAATTTTTCTTTCCAGCTGCCTGCATCGGATTTACTTTACCGTTAGCAGCGCCGCGTACAGCGCCTTCCTGTTTTTGTTTAAAAACCTGAAACTTAGAAGTCGGTTCCGCGATTTCTCCCCAGAAATTATTAGAAGTATCAATATCTGCAGTCTCCCGCATTGGATCCAGTTGAATCGATTTTAACTTTTTATCGAAATAATAAGTTTTGGAAACCTTGTCTTCGTTCTTTCTCCAAATCTGAGCGGAAGATTTATCATTTAGTTTTGAGCCATCTTCAAAAGTAAATTCTAAAATGATCGGCATCACCAAACCGCCTTTGTTCAAGAAATCAATTTGATAAGCATAGATCCTTTCTAATTCTGACTTTTCTTTTAAAGCAACTTTTTCAAAATTATCAACCTGCATTTTGTATTCTTTATTCGCATCTACTTTTTCTTGTCCGCGATTATAACGCCAGTAGAAGTCTTGAGTTTCTTTATCTTTATCAGTATAAAAAGTAATTTTTTTATCTTCGCGGTTTCTGATTTTAGAGATATCATCAAAGGAAGCTTCCATCGGAGGATCTACGTTATAACTAATTTCACCTGATTTCGGAGTTGTATCTAAATCGGGTTTAAGCGCCGTCACTTTATCAATTGCGATATCAACTGGATCAATACCATAAAACCAACCTCTCCAAAACCAATCTAAATTTTCTGCACTCGCATCATTCATTGTTCTAAAAAAATCTGCGGGTTCTGGATGTTTAAACGCCCATCTTTTGGAATAGGTTTTAAAAGCTTTGTCAAATAGTTCTCTTCCAACTATTGTTTCTCTTAAAATATTTAAACCAGTTGCTGGTTTTGAATAGGCGTTCGGTCCAAACTGATTGATATTTTCTGAATTGGTCATAATTGGCTCTAACTCTTCTTTTGGTAATTTCATGTAATCTACAATCGTGTACGCAGGACCACGTCTTGAGGGAAATTTGTTATCCCATGATTGTTCCGTCAGATATTCCAGATAAGTATTTAGACCCTCATCCATCCAAGACCATTGTCTTTCGTCGGAGTTGACAATCATTGGAAAGAAGTTATGTCCAACTTCATGGATGATGACGCCGATCATTCCATTTTTAATTCCTTCAGAATAGGTTCCGTCTTTTTCAGTACGTCCGTAATTGAAACAAATCATTGGATATTCCATTCCATTTGCAGCTTCAATTGACTGTGCCACAGGATAAGGATAAGGAATAGAAAATTCGGAATAAGTTAAAATCGTATGAGCAATAACTTTGGTAGAAAATTTACGATAAAGGTTATACGCTTCTTTTGGGTATAAACTCATCGCCATCACATGATTATTATTTTCTGGAATAATCACTTTCATTCCATCCCAAACAAACTTACGCGAAGAAGTCCAGGCGAAATCACGCACGTTTTCTGCGTCGAATTTCCAAATTTTTCTTTCTTTTGATTTGCTTTTCTCTGCTTTTTTAGCTTCGTCTAAAGTGACAATCTCAATCGGTTCTTTTGCCGTTTGCGCCTGTTTCCATCTTTGCAATTGCACTGGAGTTAAAACCTGTTCGAAATTTTTACCAGCGCCAGTTGAGGCAACAATATGATCTGCCGGAACATTCATGGAAACTTTAAAATCACCAAAAGCCAAAGCAAATTCTGCTCTGCCCGTAAATTGATTATTTTGCCAACCTTTGAAATCGCTGTACACGCACATTCTCGGATACCATTGGGTAATTGTAAATAAATCATTCCCATCTTCAGGAAAAAATTCATAACCACCACGGCCACCCATTTTAATGCGATCTGGAATATTGTAATTCCAATCAATTTTAAAGATGAACTTTTCGCCTTTCTTTAAAACTTTAGGAAGATCAATTCGCATCATGGTTTTGTTGACTACATAAGGCAAAGATTTCCCTGAAACGTCGGTCACCTTCTCTAGATTAACACCGTAACCATTATTTTTAAAGGGAAGGTCGGTCACTTTTAAATCATCAGAACTAAGTTGCTTTGGTAGAAATGATGACGAATCATAGCCTGCATTATTGATGGAAGACTGCTCGTTTTCATCGAGTTGTAACCACAAATAATCAAGATCATCGGGTGAGTTATTATAATATGTGATTGTTTCGGAACCTTTTAAATTTCTTTTGTCTTCGTCTAAATACGCCGTGATATCATAGTCTGCACGATTTTGCCAATATCCTTGTCCGGGAGCACCAGAACCTGTTCGGTAAAAATTAGGCGTTGGAAGAATAGTTCCCAGCTGTTCGAATTTATTTCCGTGATTACTTTTCGGATTGTTTTGAATGTCTTGTCCGAAAATAAATAAGGAACAAAAAAGGAAGGTTACTATTTTAAATTTCATAGGGTTGAATCTTTGCAAGTGTGAGTTTCAAATTTAATTATTTTAAGTTGGATAGAAATAGTTATTTGTAAAAAAATGAATTGATTTCTTTTATCTGCTCTACGCGCAGGTTGAACAGAAATTCTTTTTTTAGCGTTGGCAGAAAAAAAATCCACTCTGTCATTTAATTTATTTTTGAATTGAATCGTGGAAACTCGAGTTTCGTTATGGGACTGCAAGATGGAAAAAAGTCATAAATAAAAAATTAAATACGTTCTAAGATCATTTGTCCCGAAAGAATAATCGCGATTACCGAAATCCCGATAATCCAATATTTCTGGTGGAACTTGAAAAACTTTGATAAAAGGTATAAAATTGCCATCACCACAAGAACAACGGTTATTTGTCCCAGTTCTAAACCGATGTTAAAACCTAAAAGCGGCACGGCAATATTTTGTTCGGAAGCCATGGTCATTCTCGCGATATTGGCAAAGCCCATCCCATGAATTAAGCCGAAAACTAAGGCCAAAACGTAATTGATTCGCATCAGTTTTTTCTGATTTTCACGAAACAAAATATTGTCGAATGCGGTAAGCATGATGGTAATCGGGATTAAAGTTTCTACCAAATCAGACGGCAATCTGAAGACATCTAAAACACTTAACGCGAGGGTGACCGAATGTCCAATAGTAAAAGCGGTGATTAAAATTAAAATTTTACGCCAGTCTTTATAAAAATAAACGGCGACTAAAACCAAGATAAACAATTGGTGATCTAGAGCATCCCAAGAAATAATGTGTTCCCAGCCAAGATTTAAATAGAAAATAAAGTCCTGCATCAAAAAATTTTCGTGTAAAAATAGAATTCTGAAACATATGAACCAAATTTCTAAAATTTTCCTTCCAAAATAGAATTCTCAAATATTACACTTGGAACCGATATTATTCTATGAATAACGGTTTAAATTTTATAGATTTGAGCCCATAAAATCAATAAATTTAAATATGACTAGAAATGTATTTTTTTCGATTGGTGGAATTCTAAAATATTCCCTAAATCTGAAATCACGAATCTATAAGAAGTCTCTGACTTTCTTATTCTTACTATTATTTGGACTTTTTTTTGGACAATTTCAAAAACTGGATTATAAATTCGAAAAGCTTATTCAGGAAAGTAAAACGACTTCTTCCTCCGCGGCAAAACTATCCAACCTCGCTAAGAAATTACAGTTGGATGAACATTTGGTGGTTACCGCAGCTGGCGCCCAAAAAATGTATTCGTGTATTGTGTACACCAAAAATGCTACAAGTTTAAAAGCCAAAGGTATTTTAGTACAAAGCACTTTACCCACATTTGTGACGGCGTTGGCAACTTTGGAGGATTTACAGAAAATGGCTGAGATGAAAGAGGTCATATCAATCCTATCACCAGAATTTGATGAACTTAATAATGATGTTAGCAGACTGCAATCGGGTGCAACTTTATTGCAATCAGGAGCTTTGAACAATACCAGCTATACCGGTGAAGGAGTATTGGTGGGAATTTATGATTCTGGAATTGACTGGAAACATCCAGATTTTCGTGATCCAACTGACCCTACTAAAAGTAGAATCGTAAGCATCTGGGATCAGACTTTAACCAAATTAGAAACTGAAGTAAGTCCAGCAGGATTTACTAAAGGCGTAGAATATACAAAGGCGCAAATTGACGACGAGTTGGATGGAACGCCGACTAACTATGTTCGACAAAAAGACACGAACGGTCATGGAACGCACGTTGCAGGAACCGTTACCGGAAATGGTGCGGGGTTAGCAGACCGAAGACATCAAGGATTCGCTCCTAAAGCAGGCATCGTTATCGTAAAAGGTGGAAATGGTTCTTTTCCGCAAACGAACACGATTGATGCCGTGACTTATTTCCAAAACGTTGCTACCGCTCTCAATAAACCAATTGTGGTTAACATGAGTATTGGCGGACAAACGACAGCACACGATGGCAGTGGACCACACGAAATTGCTATTGATGCTTTTACTACTTCCGCTCCTGGAAGAGTAATGGTGATTTCTGCCGGTAATGATTATGGAAAGAATGTTCACAGAAAAGTTGATATTGCTCCAACAGAGTCTGGAAATTTCAGTCTTACTTCCGGAAGCAACACGACCGAGGCGGTTTTTTCTATTTACATGTATGGTGATAAAGATAATGACGTGATTGCTAAATTAACTACGCCCGATGGTAATGAGTATTTTTCTCCTCCAGGAGCAACCACGGAACATGCAATCATGGGCGGAAAATTTACAGCGAAAGTCTATAACTGGGTATCTTCTGTAAATCTTAAAAGATATGTTCAACTGGTAATCAGCAGGAATGAAGGTACTACTGAAAACAGCGAAGGTGTTTATAAAATAGATTTACAAAATACGGGAGTAACTCCCATGTTAGTACACGGTTGGAAAGTAAGTGAAGGGGTTGCTACAACTTTGGTAGATGGAGATAATGAATTTATTGTTGGATCACCCGGAAACGCAACGACTGCAGTTACCGTGGCTTCTTATTTAGGAAGAATAACATCTTACCGCACTACTCCCGCTGGAGGATATGCCCTTAATGGGAGCATAGCTGAAGATATTTCTTCTTTTAGCGCACAAGGTCCACGTGCAGACGGTTTTCAAAAACCAGACATTACGGCTTCGGGACAATGGGTGGTATCAGCGATGTCTTCAGATGCGAAGCTACCAACAAGCTCGACAGATAATATTGATGGAACTTACTACCGAAAAAATCAAGGTACAAGTATGTCTGCTCCAGGAGTTGCAGGAGCTATTGCCCTTTTGCTTCAAGCGAATCCTAATCTAACGGCTGCTCAAGTAAAAGCGAAATTAACAGAAAATGCCCGACAAGATGCGGCGACCAACACCACACCCAATGCAAGATGGGGATTTGGGAAACTGGATATTTACAAAACTGTAGCTGATGAAATCGGCTGTCAAACCTCAGAAACCGAAACCATTGGTTATGATGAGCAATTCTATATAAATGCTCAGGACACCAATGCAACTTCTACCAATTATATTTTTGCAGTGAAGTACACGCCTACCATTACGGGGAAATTAGGTTCGGTCAATTTTTACACTGGATCTGGAGCTTCAGGTGATATTCCAGTTACCATCCAAATCAGGAAAGTAGAAGATGGAAAGCCAGGAGAAGTAGTTGCGACTAAAACAATTAATTCTTTGTCAAATGACGTTCAAAGAAGCGCCTGGAATTCGATTGACTTTACTCAGTTTGGAGTTCCTGTAACTTCGGGTGAAGATTTCTTTGTAACGATTGATGCTTCAGCTGGAACAATGGCTTTAAGAAGAGAAAGCATTAACTTAGATAATAGAAGTACATACTCTACTGATAACGGTGTTACGTGGAACGCGTCAACATCTGATTACAGAATCAGAGCAATGGCTTACGAAGATAAACCTCAGATCAAACAATTAGCTACGCAAAATGAAAGCGTAACCTTTGAGTTGACTGATGGTAAAAATTACGGTACTACCAGTTGCAATTTCGTGGCGATGATTGAGAAAACTCCTACGAGCACTATTGCAGGAAACGTTACGGCAAAAGTTTGGGTGACCAATCCAGAATCTACGCACGTAGCAAGACGATATGAAATTACGCCAAGTAACAACCCTACAACTGCTACCGGAAGAGTCACTTTGTATTTCAGCCAGGCAGAATTTGATGCGTATAATGCAACAAACAGTATAAAACTTCCAACTTCACCAACAGATGAAGCGGGAAAAGCAAATATTTTAGTGGACAAATTCGCAGGAACAAGTTCCGATAATTCGGGAACTATAAGCTCTTACAGCAACGGCTTTGTGACATTAACTCCAAACGTTGAAAACGTGAAATGGAATTCAACTTATCAATATTGGGAAGTAACATTAGAAACTTCAGGATTTAGCGGATTCTTTGTGAGAACTGCTTCTTCTACTTTGGCAACAGCTAATGTGAAACAAGATCAAGTTGTCATTTATCCAAACCCAGTAAAAGAAGTTTTAAATATTGACCTAAAAGCTCAAAATGGAAAAGTGAAAATTTTCGATCTTTCTGGAAAAGTTATTAAAACTGCTGAGGTGAATAAATCTGGCTCTATAGATGTTTCAAAACTGATGAAAGGAATGTACATCGTTGAAATCACCACCGACGGAAATACTAAAGTGACCAAAAAAATCATTAAAGAATAAATATTCAGTATCAATTTAATTTGAAGTGGCAGCCGAAAGGTTGCCACTTTTTTTATCTTTGCCTTAAATATTGCCGTCATGTTCTTAAAAAAGTCTTTGTTATTTTCTCTGATCCTATTTTTTATAATAGCTTTAAGTTCTTTCAAAAGTTCTGAAGCAGCTGTCCTTCATCCCTATCACGTGGGATCCGTTGAATTCAATTATAATTCAAAAACAAAGACCTACGAAATTTCGGGAAAATTCTTTTTGGATGATCTGGAAAATGGATTAAAAGAAAAATATGGAATCGCTGTTCACTTTAATGATGAAAAATATAAAAAGCAAATCAACGAACTTTTAAGCAAATATTGCAGTGAATACCTTAAACTTAAATCAGACAATAATGCTTTAAGGATCAACTACATCGGCTTTGAGGAGGACAATGAGTCGGTTAATATATTTTTGGAATCAGAAGTCACGACTCCACCAAAAAAAGTGGAAACTGCGGTAAGCTTTCTTTATAATTTATATGATGATCAAATGAATATTATCCACATCATCGTTAACGGAAAACGTCAAAGTGAACGATTGAATTATCCAAATCGATATCTTTATAAAAACTTCTAAAACTCTGAATTTACTTTCTGTACGTGCGCTAAAAGTTCCGGAAAGAAAACATCAAAGTGCCGTTGAAGCTGCGATTTATTATTTAAAAAAACCTCGAAAACAGGCAAGTCTTTATCTAAATATTTTGCTTTATTTAAAACATTCTGGATCGAATATTTGATTCCCCAATCTTCTTTGTAGTTGTACAACCAATTGTCTTTTTCCATTCCATTAACCATTCTCAAAAGTCTTTCAGGCAGAAACTTCTCGTTTTTTCTTAAGACTTGGTATACTTTTTCAGCATGCTTTTTAAGAGCTTGATCAGAAAGAGAATTGGCCAGAAAATAATCCATCGAAACATCTACAAAAGCACCAGAATAGAGTCTTACCAATGGGCTGAAAATTTTCTTAGCTTCACGCAGTTCCGGATGCGAATCTGTAAAGGTGTCCACTTCACGATGCAAAGTAATTCCCTCCTGCATTCCTATCGGATAAGAATAGCGATCTCGGTTGGGAATAAAATCCTCCAGAAACTGCCCGACGATTTGTTCATCAGAAAAAGCAAGAAAAGAATGGGCGAGGTAGTTCATGAGTTTTTTTTAGGGGTTGGAGGAAGATAACCAATTATTAAAATAAAGCTTCATGAAAATCCTCAATCTTACTTACCTCCACAATAACAATTCCGTATTTTTTCTTTGGGATTTTATTGAGATTCGATACAAATATTTTTTCGTATCCCAATTTTTCCGCTTCCGAAATCCTTTGCTCAATCTGCGGAATCGGACGAATCTCTCCACTCAACCCAATTTCTCCGGCGAAACAGAAATGTTCAGAAATCGCAATATCTTCATTGGAGGAAAGAATGGAAGCTACAACTGCTAAATCTAAAGCTGGATCTCCCGTTTTTATTCCGCCAGTTATATTGAGGAAAACATCTTTTGCACCTAATTGAAAACCAGCTCTTTTTTCTAAAACTGCTAAAAGCATATTTAATCGTTTGGAGTCAAAACCGGTACAACTTCTTTGCGGCGTTCCATAAACAGCCGAACTTACCAAGGCCTGAATCTCAATCAACATTGGTCGGTTTCCTTCTAAAGTTACGGCAACCGAATTTCCGGAAAGTTCCTCGAATTTTTTGGTGATTAATATTTCTGAGGGATTCTTTATTTCTTTCAACCCTTGGGAAACCATTTCGTAAATACCGATTTCTGCGGTGGATCCAAAGCGGTTTTTACTGGCTCTCAACAATCTGAATAAATGATTTCGATCGCCGTCAAAATTTAAGACGACATCGACCATGTGTTCTAGAACTTTAGGCCCAGCAATTTGTCCGTCTTTGGTAATGTGACCCACTAAGAATGTTGGCGTATTCGTTTCTTTTGAAAATTTAATAATTTCATTGGAACATTCCCGAATTTGAGAAACCGTCCCCGGTGAACTTTCGATGGTTTGACTTTGCAGCGTTTGAATGGAATCAATAATCATAAAATCAGGCTTCAACTTTTTAGCTTCGTGCAAAATCTTCTCGACGGAAGTTTCGGTAAAAAGAAAACAGTTCGGATTCTGAACTTCCGTCAAACGATCAGCCCGCATTTTAATCTGTGACGCACTTTCCTCACCTGAAACATAAAGAATTTTCTTCTTCATTTTCAAAGCCAGTTGCAGCAATAAAGTCGATTTCCCAATTCCCGGTTCGCCGCCAATTAAGGTCACCGAACCTAAAACAATTCCGCCACCCAAAACACGGTTAAGTTCTTCAGACGGACTTATAATGCGAGGTTCTTCAAAGGTTTCAACCTCGATAATATTGATGATATGCTGTTTCGATTTATCAGTGTAAGATTTTGCCGGCGATTTTTCTACAATCTCCTCCACCAAAGTATTCCACTCACCACAATTTTTGCACTGCCCAAGCCATTGTGGATAATTGGTGCCACAATTTTGACAGATATATGCTGTTTTCACTTTTGCCATGGTGCGAATCTCCTGAAAATTTTCCAAATGACAAGGAGACAAAACCGATAATTTCAGTATTTAAGAGCAACAAAATTTCCTCTTCTTCTAAAGTCCTGCCGCTAGTGGTTATATCTTTTGCTTTTCTTTACAAAAAAAAGGATGTCACTTCCATCGTGACTAAAATTACAGACAGAATTCTTCTGATACTGATAATCTTGTCTTTTATTAAACGTAGAAAGACTAAAACTTAATTCCGTTTATATTTAATAATAAGTAAACGTTGCTAAGTTGTATTCTGAAATCAGCTAATAGAAAAACTCGAGATTTATTTTGGTTCTATTTCGTAATTTTACATAAATGTTTCCTAAAATAATTGATATCGCATATATTCTAAAAAAAAAATTGTAGTTTTCGATTTTCTTGTAAAGTCATCATATGTACATATTTCAGGTTATTCTACGCGATACTACTTAATACCGATATTGGCATTGTTTCGGAAATCTTTATTTAATTTATTTTTTTACGAATTCCAGACTCGTTTGTAAAGTATAAATCGGATCCATCATATTCTAATGTCCCAGGTTGCGGAGTTTGGTTTAACGTACCTTTTTTTAGTTTCACGGTTTTTGCTTTTAATTCCTCTTCAATTTCTACGGTTCCTGTTGCTCTGTTAATATTATAAACTTTACCTAAATAAGCACCGGCATCATCATATCGATACATAGTAATATTGCTGCCTGACAAACCACCTTCTTCCGCACCTAAAAATTGAGTGGAATAGCGAAGTTGGTCACCGATTCGAAAATTTATTAACCGTGGTTCTGCGGTTGCCTGCTTTACTATATTTATATTTCCATTAGACTTAAAAGCACCAACTTCTACTCCTGCAGAAAATCTCGATGATCCTAAAACGTCAAGTTTATAATCGCTTACAGGAATATCAGAACCTAATACATGACCTATTCTTACTTTCCCCGCAAAATAATTATTATCATTTGAACCCTCTTGATAAACCCCCCATCCCCGAGTAACGCCTGGAACCATCGCTGAGCGTAAATACAACCCATAATTATCTACAAGCCTCGCTCCGTTTAAAGCGTAAGTAAACGACTCTAGCGCTCTAAATTCTTGAATTTTAGCGGTATTCGTACCGTAAGATGTTAATCCACCCTGAACTCCCGCCATAGACCCAATATTCCCGCTCGCATTTGGGCGTATTCTGTTAGCGATTTTCGCGCCAGAGATGTGTTCAATAATTCCTTTATGCCCACTCATGATCATAACACCGCCTAAATATCCAATTTGTCTTCCCGCGTTTGTTACACCAGCTGCAGTACTTATATTTGTATACGATTCATTTGCCGCGACAGTTGAAGGTGCAGTTTCAACTTGATGAAGGTATAAATCAGCATAATCACCAATCATCCCTGGATTAAATTCCGGCACCTTCCAATTATAGTCTTCGTGATAAACTCTATGTCGCGCGCCTGCACTGTTAACTGTATTTCCGATTATTACTGCTTTAGCTTCATCATCTAATATTTTTAAATTATCAAAAACATTAAATAAATGACCGCTGGGTAAATCAATCCCCACGCTTACTGGTCCATTTATTTTCCCACCAGCTTTATCATATTTTAAACTTTCTGAGGTTGTAGTTTTAGCATGCAATGCATAGGGCACACTAAGTAATTGGCTTTCTCCTGAAATAGTATAATTTGCTCCACCAGTTGGGTCTGTTTCTGTTTTTATGTAATAGACTCCACTTCCCCAGTCAATATTTGAAAAAATAGATTCGTCGCCGATTTTCAGATTTATGAGCCCATTAGCATTTGTCATAGTCGATTTTGTCTGCGTATAAACCACTGTTCCATTTGCTGAACCTTTCAAAATACTGACTTTCATTCCAACTCGTTTGTTTGCAAGTAATTCATTATCACTTCCACGAAGGACTGACTGATAGCTTATTTTTTCTGGAGTTTGTGCTACTAGTAATGAATTAACACAAAAAGTTAAGGCAAAAAATACCGACATTTTCAGTGTGAAAAATTTTCCTTTCATATTTTTTAGATTTTTGTTAATTAGTTATTTATTTTTAATGATTTTAAAGGTTTTTATGATTCTGTTCCTCTTAATTATTTTTACAAAGTAAGTCGCTACAGGTAAATGGTTCATTACAATTTGAGTAGAATTATTTTCGATTTTTTTGCCGACGATTTTTCTACCCTGCATATCCAAAAGTTGATAAGTTAATTCAGAAAGTTCAACATCTTTTAATAATATAGTAATGTGATCTGCTACAGGATTCGGATAAATAGAAATTGTATTGTTTGAAAAAGAAATATCTCCCAATCCCAAGACCGAAATTTCAAAAGGTTGTTGCACGCCTTGTGCTGAAGAGCCTGTGACGCTTTCATTAGTAGTATAGACAATTTGACCGAGAGAGTAGCTACCAGAACCACCGGTACCGAATGTGTTACCGCTGCCAGCATTAACACTTTCCTGAGCGTATAAATTGGATATTCCAAAGGTAAAAAAAATGATCGAAAAAAGCTTTAACCGTTTGTGTTCCATACTCCTATATTTCTTAGTAATTTAAAATTAATCTAGCTGTCTAAAATATAATTTTTTTTGCGAGTCAAAAGTGCAAGAATACGGTAAAAATGTCTATTTGAAAGCATTACAATTACTAATTTTAATTATTAGTTATTTGTAGCATAATATAAGCTAGGTAACTTTAAGTAATTTTATAATTCATAAATTTATCAATACGGAAATACAAACTGCTATATTTTATAGTTAAAAAAGAAAACTGTGAGCAAGAATATTAAATTTTATGAAATCATATCAAAATCTTTGTGAGATGGATGTGAAAATATAAACTGCATATTTGATCAGCATGGAAAATCATTTTTCTTTAAAATGAAATTGAACCATCCATGTTTTCACTTTCATCATTTAAGTGTAGACTGCACAGAATTAATTTTAAATTAACTTAATTGCCGTGATAAGTTTTTTACCCTAACTTTGCCCAAACCTAATCTAATGAGTAAAAAGAACACGAAATACATCTTCGTAACTGGCGGTGTAACTTCTTCTTTAGGCAAAGGAATTGTCTCGGCGTCACTTGGCTTACTGCTAAAATCGAGAGGATTTAATGTCACCATCCAAAAACTTGACCCTTATATCAATATCGACCCGGGAACTCTAAATCCTTATGAACACGGCGAATGCTATGTGACTGAAGATGGTGCAGAAACCGATCTGGACTTGGGCCACTATGAAAGATTCCTGAATTCTAAAACTTCGCAAAACAATAATGTAACGACGGGTAAAATTTACCAAACCGTTATTGAAAAAGAAAGAAAAGGCGATTTCCTGGGCAAAACCGTGCAGGTAATTCCACATATAACCAATGAAATTAAGCGCCGAATTAAAATTCTGGCCAAGCAAAATTACGACATCATCATCACCGAAATCGGTGGAACGGTGGGCGATATAGAATCGCTTCCTTATATAGAGAGTGTTCGTCAGCTGAAATGGGAATTGGGGGAACATAATTCGATGGTCATTCATTTAACGTTACTTCCGTACCTCGCGTCCAGTGGTGAATTGAAAACCAAACCTTCTCAACATTCTGTACGCCAGTTAATGGAATCGGGAATTCAGGCTGATGTTTTGGTTTGCCGAACCGAGCATATTATTCCGAAAGCACAGCGCATGAAATTGGCGCAATTCTGTAACGTCGCTTTGGAAAATGTGATTGAATGTAAAGATTTGGACACGATTTATGAAGTTCCGCTTTATTTGCAAAAACAGGATTTCGACGATGTCGTTTTGAAAACATTAAACCTAAAATCAGATACACAAGCTGATTTGAAAGACTGGAAAAGCTTCCTTAAAAAATACCAGAATCCGAAAAGAAAAGTAGAGATTGCTCTAATTGGGAAATATGTGTCACTGCAAGATTCTTATAAATCGATCGCAGAATCGTTTATTCACGCCGGTGCAGATTTAGAAACTGAAGTAAAAATTCGTTGGGTTTACAGCGGTGAACTCGACGAAAGCAATATCGCCGAGACACTAGCGGGAATCGACGGAATGCTGATCGCTCCAGGATTTGGTGATAGAGGAATTGAAGGAAAAATAGAAGCGGCAAAATATGCCCGTGAAAATAATATTCCGCTTTTAGGAATCTGCTTGGGGATGCAAATTATGACGGTTGAATTTGCGAGAAATGTGCTTGGTTACAAGAAGGCGAACTCTATGGAATTTGACACGTCAACTCCAGAACCGGTGATTTCCTTAATGGAAGATCAGAAAAATGTAGTTGACAAAGGTGGAACCATGAGATTAGGAGCCTGGAAATGTTCGCTAAAAAACGGTTCAAAACTTCAGGAGATTTACGGAACTAAGAGTATCTCTGAAAGACATCGCCACCGTTATGAATTCAATTCGGAATTTAAAGACGAATTTGAGAAAGCAGGACTCATTCCGACAGGATTTAATCCAGATACCGAATTGGTTGAAACGTTGGAATTAAAAGATCATCCTTTCTATATCGGCGTGCAATTTCACCCCGAATATAAGAGTACGGTTGCCTCGCCTCACCCTTTGTTTAAAGCTTTGATAAAAGCTTCTACGAAAAAATAAAAAGAAAGAGATAAAAGACAATGTGTTTTTTATCTCTTTTGTTTTAAATGACCTCCTAAAAAATTCTTCATTGCAGAAAATTTCAGTATTTTTGTCACCCAAAATTAAAAGGTAAAAGAATGCAAAATTTCTAACCTTCAATTTTAAATTCAAATAAATTAAAATGCAGCAAAATAACGGTTTAGATAAAAATCAATTGATCATTTTTGTACTGTTTTCCGTACTTGTAATGGGTGCAATGTTTTATTTTCAAAATAAACAGCAAACCGAACAGCAATTAAGAGAAGCGCAGAACCCAACTCCAATTACACAAACGGTTCCAAATCCTGCGACAAAACCTGCCGCAGCAATCAATCTTAATGATAGTGTACAGGCAACCTCGATTCAGCAAATTGCTTTAAAGAATAAAGAATTGACTTTGGCGATCTCCACTCTAGGTGGTCAACTTTCTACGGTTGAATTAAATGATTACAAAGCGTACAATAAGAAAACCGATGTCAATGATAAGAAACTATTACTCTTTGATAAAAACAATTCATCTTACGGGTTTCAGTTTAAAGACAAAACGGGAAAAACTTTTAATACCAAAGATTTGGTTTTTGCACCAACTCAAAATGGCAATTCGGTGACGATGCAAGCGACCGTAAATGGTGCAGTCATTCAGTTCATCTATACTTTATTAGATAAATACACGGTTGACTTTAATGTTAAAACTCAGGGTTTAGGTCAATTAGTTACTGACTCCAAAGCAGATTTTGTTTGGGATTTCAGTGCCAGACAAATGGAGAAAGGTCGTTCGCAAGAACAAACTCATACCGAATTCAACTATACCTTTGACAATTACAGCAGTTTCGATTATGATGGCCGAACAGAAATGGAAGAGCCAAAAGAAACCCTGAACTGGTTGGCAATCAAGCAGCAATTTTTCTCCATGGTGATTGAACCGCAAAATGGTTTCAAAAATTCCCGTGGTTCACAAGATACAATCGACGAAGGTGAATTTGTTAAAAAATTCAATTTCAATGGTCAGGTTGATTTGGCCGGAGGTGAACTTAATCAGAATTTCAAATGGTATTTTATGCCTTTGGATCTACCGTTATTAAAATCCTACGATAAAAATTTCGATGAATTGCTTCCTTTGGGTTGGTCATTTATTGGAACCTTAAACAGATGGTTCTTTATCCCAATGTATAATTTGATTTCAGGTTGGGGACTTGCGGCAGGTTGGGTGATTTTCTTAATGACGATTATCGTAAAAATTATTTTATCGCCAGTCATGTTTAAACAACATAAACTGAGTGCGATGATGCGGGTAATACGCCCAGAAATTGATGAGGTCAACGCCAAATACAAAGGTGCCGACGCCATGAAAAAACAGCAGGAAACAATGGCTGTTTATCGAAAGGCGGGTGTGAATCAGATGGCAGGTTGTTTACCGGGATTAATACAAGTGCCGATTTTCTACGCGTTATTCCGCTTCTTCCCGAATATGATTGATCTTCGTGGTAAGAGTTTTTGGTTTGCAAAAGACTTAACGGCGTACGATGATGTCATTAAATTACCTTTTAGCATTCCATTATTAGGAGATCATTTAAGTATTTTCGCAATTGCGTGTACCGTAGTAATTTTAATTTATACCGTGATGACAGCTGGAAATATTCAGCAACCTACGCAAGAAGGAATGCCGAATATGAAAGTGATCATGTACATTTTCCCGATTACGTTCTTGTTCTTCTTAAACACGTCTGCGTCAGGTTTATCTTGGTATTATTTTGTTTCGAATGCGATTAACATTTTAATTATTTTGGTCATTAAATATTGGATTTTGGATGAGAAGAAAATTCATGCTCAAATTCAAGTCAATAAAACCAAAGGACCAAAACCTGAAGGCAAATTCCAGAAAAGAATGCGAGAAATGATGGAAAAAGCTCAAGAGCAACAAAAAGAGCAACAGAAGCAAGGAGGAAAGAAAAAATAAATATCCTATCGAAAAGTATAAAAAAGCAGAAGAAATAATCTTCTGCTTTTTTATTGAACCTACTTCTCAGTTATTATTATCTCGCTGTAATCAAGTCGAAATGACTGCCGATGGTGGATGGTTGGACCATATTTAATTAACGCTTCCCGATGTTGTTTTGTGGCATAGCCCATGTTTTTATTCCAGCCGTATTCTGGGAATTCTTCATGCAGCTCAATCATCAATTTATCCCGATAATTCTTAGCTAAAATCGAGGCACATGCGATAGAGAGAATCTTTGCATCGCCTTTGATAATACATTCGTGTGGAACTGAATGATAAGAATGAAACCGATTTCCGTCGATTAAAAGAAGTTCTGGGCGAATTTTAAGTTGATCTATGGCAGCATGCATTGCATGAAGACTCGCATTTAAGATGTTGTGTTCATCAATATGTGCAGGTGGGAGTTCAGCAATAGCAAAATCAAGTACATTTTCTCTAATATAAGCATCTAGATTCATTCTTTTCCTAAATGTTAATTTTTTAGAATCATTAACCAAATTTTGGTTAAAGCTTTTATCAAGAATAACTGCCGCAGCTACGACGGGTCCAGATAAACATCCTCTACCGACCTCATCACAACCAGCTTCTATAAAATCCCCGGAGAACGATTTGACTAATTCCATTAATAGCATTGAAATGTTAAATTTACAAAATTTTTAAGAATTTTTTAACTAATTGTTTGGTTGTTTTGTAAAAAGTTTGCACTTTTGTTGTAATGAAAAAATTTAATTTGATATGAAGAAACTAACAACAAGCGTTTTAGCTGTAGTTTTGACTGCGTCATTTGCTTTAGTAAATGCACAGAAAAGAGACACTATTAAAACGACAGATATCGAAGGCGTCGTCGTGACAGCTTTAGGTATTAAAAGAGAGAAAAAATCTTTGGGTTATGCAACTCAGAGTATTGACGCGGATGACATTACAAAATCACCTTCCGCGAATTTCACCAGTAACCTTTCTGGTAAGGTAGCTGGTCTTAACATCAAAAACAGTGGTAACATTGGTGGTTCGGTTGACGTTACCTTAAGAGGTTACCGGTCAATGTCAGGAAGCAACCAGGTTCTATTCGTTGTTGATGGCGCACCGATGCTGAATTCAGGTAACTCCATTACTTCCTCTGGACTTAATGTTGATACGGGAAACACCATCTCGGATATTAATCCAGAAGACATTGCAGAAGTGAATGTTTTGAAAGGTGCTGCTGCAACTGCACTTTACGGCTCACGAGCTGCGAATGGTGCGATTATCATCACCACCAAAAAAGGTCGGTCTTCTAATAAATTAGATATCGATTTCTCTACTTCAATTTCCGTTTCTGAAATCAACAAAGAGACCTTTCCTACTTACCAACAAAAGTACGGTCAAGGATATGGTCCTTTGTATGGACCAACGGAAGACTCTTTCTTTGAAGTTTATAATGGGCAACCATTAGCTCCAATGTATGAGGATGCTTCTTATGGAGCAGCTTATGATCCGAACTTATTGGTATGGCAATACACCTCATTTGTACCTGGCGCAAGTAGCTTCGGAAAACCAAGTGCTTGGAAAGTAGCTGAAAAAGATCCATCTTATTTGTTCCAGAAAGCATTTAGCTACAACAATTCAGTTTCGGTTTCAAAAGGTAATGACGTCTCTTCTTTCCGTTTGTCTTACCAAAATGTACAAGGGAATGATGTTTTACCAAATACAAGATTAGATAAGAATAGTTTTACAGGAAACGCATCTTATAAAATTACTGATAAATTGACAGCCAGTTTATATGGTACTTTTGTTACTCAGGAAACAGTAGGTAAAAACCCAACTGGTTACCACGGTATGATGGGTAATTTCCGTCAGTGGTGGGCAACTAACGTTGACATGAGAGATCAAAGAGATTTATATTTCTTAAACGGGAAAAATAACTCATGGAACATCAAGTCACCAGATGATACCGCTCCACTATATTGGGACAATGCTTATTTCCGTGCCTACGAGAATTACATCTCTGACGCTAGAGATCGATTTGCTGGAAATTTCAGTTTAAATTATGATGTTACTAGCAAAATAAATTTATTAGGTAGAGTATCTCATGATGGATTTAACTACACCATTGACGAAAAAAGAGCAGTAGGATCATTACCAGACACGATGTCTTTAGGACCTGCTACAGGAAATCAGCCATCTGGCTACGCTGTTGTTAACCAAAGAAGAAATGAAGAAAACTACGATTTTATTGGAACCTATAAAGACAGTTTCACTGATGACATCAAGTTTACTGCATTATTAGGAAGTAACGTCAACATTCAGAGATTCTATTCTAATGCACAAGGGACGCAAGGAGGTTTGTATATTCCTGGTGTTTATGCAGTTTCTAACAGTGCGGCTACTCCAAATGCTCCACTTATTACCGATAATGAAAAAAGAATTTTTGGTCTTTTCGGACAAGCGACATTAGGTTTCTTCGACACCTATTTCCTTGAAGGATCGATCAGAAGAGACGTTTCTAGTGCGTTACCTTCAGATAACAATACCTACTGGTATCCATCTGTATCGATGAGTACCGTAATTTCTAACTGGTCATTCTTAAAAGATTCAGCATTGAATTTTGGTAAAATTAGAGCTTCTTATGCGGTTGTTGGTAATGACACCGACCCAAATCAGTTGCAAAATACTTACGGGGTAACCACCACTTTCGGTACACCAACTTATTTCTATAATACGACAGCAAAAAACCCTAATTTAAAACCTGAGAAAACTAAGTCATTAGAAGCAGGTATTAACTTACAATTTTTCAAAAATCGTATCGGATTAGATTTCGGATGGTTTAGAAATGATACGTCTGATCAAATTCTTGCCTTACCAGTTACTTTAGCCTCAGGAAATGCTGCTAAATTCCAGAACGTTGGAAACATGAGGTCTGACGGTTTCGAGGTCGCTTTGAATTTAGTTCCAATTAAAACAACAGACTTCACTTGGGGTCTTGATGTTAACTGGTCTAATCCAAAATCGAAAGTTACTGAACTAGCGTCTGGTGTTGAAAATATCACTTTAGGATCATTCCAAGGAGGTGTTACTATTAACGCTTCACTAAATGATGCTTATGGAACCATCAAAGGATCCAACTTTGTGTATGATGACAATGGAAACAAAGTTATTTCTAGCGCTGGAGCATCTAAAGGGAAATATTTAAGCACCAATACAAATTCAGTTATTGGTAATATGCAGGCAGATTGGTTTGGAAGTATTACTAACAGAGTTTCTTATAAAGACTTAAGTTTATCATTCCAAGTAGATGTTAGAGAAGGAGGTGAATTATTCTCTCTAGATCAATACTACGGAATGTCAACAGGTTTATATCCTGAAACAGTGTTTACCAATGATTTAGGAAATCCTGTAAGAAATTCTCTAGCAAATGGTGGAGGTATTATTTTACCAGGAGTTGTAAATACTGGAACACCAGGAAGTCCAGTTTATACGCCGAACGCAACTAGAATTGATGCTGAAAGTCAAAATGCTTTTGGATATTCAGCATATCCGGCTGCACAATTCGTATATGATGCATCTTATGTAAAATTAAGAGAGGTAGCATTAACTTATGCTTTGCCGAAGAAATTTTTACAATCAACATTTGTACAAGGTGCTTCATTTAGTTTGATAGGAAATAATCTTTGGATTATTAAAAAACATGTTCCTTATGCAGATCCAGAATCTGGGTTAAGTGCTGGGAACGTTCAAGGATACCAAACAAGTGTACTTCCTACGACGAGAACGGTTTCTTTAAACATAAGATTAAACTTTTAATAAAATAGAAATGAAAAAAATATTAGCATCAATCTTATTGGTCTCTTTGCTGCAATCATGCGGCCGGGAATCAATGTCAGAAATCAATACTGATCCCAACAGCTACTATACAACTGTTCCTGCATCCGTATTGACTTATGCTCAAAAACAATTAGCAGATTTTGTGAGTACGCCTAACGTTAACGTTAATAACCTACGTCTCACAACGCAATACTGGCAAGAAACCACCTACTTGGATGAAAGTAGATATGATTTCTCGACCAGAAATGTATCAAATCAAACTTGGAATTATCTTTACGTAAGAGTAATCAAGAATCTTGATCAAGCAAGAAAATTGGTATTAGCCTATACGCCAACAGCGAATGAAGCTTCTACTTGGGAACAAACCAAGAAAAATCAATTGGCAGTTATCGAATTACAGCAAGTCTACGCATTCCAGCTTCTTGTTGATCTTTACGGTGATATCCCTTATACTGAAGCAACGGATATTGATCTAAATCCACTTCCGAAATATGATTCTGGAAAAGACATCTATGCGAGCTTAATTGCTAGAACTAAAGTAGCTGTGGCAGCACTAGATGCTACTGGAAAAAGCTTCGGAACAGGAGATAAAATCTATGGCGGAAATGTTGCAAAATGGGAAAAGTTTGGTAATTCAATGTTGTTAAAACTTGGGATTAACATCGCTGATTCAGATCCTGCTTTAGCACAGGCTACGGCACAAACTGCAATCACCAGAGGAGTTTTCACTTCGAAAGGAGATGATGGTTTGCTCGCCTACTTTGCTTCACCAAATTACAGTCAGTTGTATGCTAACTTAGTTGCGGCTAACCGTAATGATTATGTGTCAGGTAAAACTCTGGTAGATTATATGAACGCAAATAATGATGCACGTAGAGACGTTTATTTTCAAAAGAATGTTCATTATTTAGCAGGTGCAGTGACTAATGTTACGGGTAGTACAGTAACTTTTACGCCAGCAGACACGCCACCAGCAGTTGCTCCTCAAGTAGGAGATGACGTTTATGTAATGCCGAATACTAAGGTCGGAACCATTGCAAGTATTTCTGGTAACACCATTACTTTGAGTGGTTACAAACCTGGAGACATTGTAGAAGAGAATGATTTAGGATTTGGCTTCTATTACAAAGGTGGTACAATCGGGTCAAGTTCTTCTTTCAATTCGAACAGTAGACCTGGTTCATTCGCTTATGCAACGACTACTCCAGCAATTCTTTTGAATTACACCGAAGTAGCGTTTTATCTTGCTGAAGCTTCTGCAAGATGGGGAATTGGAGGCACACCTGCAGCCAACTACGCAACTGCCGTAACCGCGTCATTCGTACAATGGGGTAAAACTGCTGCGGACGCAACTGCATATCTGGCAACGCAACCATATAATGCAGCCAATTGGAAAAAATCAATCGGAGAGCAAGCTTGGGTCGCCATGTATGACCAATCACCTACAAGTTTTAACTTCTATAGAAGATTGGATTATCCAGTATTATTACCTGCAGCTAATGCTGTAGCAGCTTCTAACAACAAGGTGCCGGTAAGATTACAATATCCAGTAAGTGAGCAAACGACCAATCCAACAAATTATGGAGCAGGTTCTGCTGCTATTGGTGGTGACTTCCTTTACACTAAGATATTCTGGGATAAAAACTAGTATTTTATTCAAGAATTTATATAAACCACTCCTCGGAGTGGTTTTTTTATTTCCGTATATTTGTCACTCAAAATAAAACCATGAATATTAAAGATATCATTCAAGCTAAACTTGCCGAAATCATCCACACTGTTTTTCAAATTAACGATGTTAATAAGACCAATGAAATCACCTTAGATGTACAGCAAAATAAAACCGAATATGAAGGAGATTTTACGATTGTCACTTTTCCCTTGGTAAAAATTGTTAAAAAAAACCCCGATGCAGTAGCTATGGAATTGGGAGATGCTTTCTCTACTCAGTCAAATTTTGTAGAGAGCTTTAATGTCGTTAAAGGATTTCTCAATTTAAAGATTAAAAATAAATTTTTTCTGGATAATTTTAACACTATCAAGGAAAATTTCGATCAAGTAGAAAGTAAGAACCAGACTGTCATGGTAGAATACTCGTCGCCAAACACCAATAAACCTTTGCATCTGGGCCATATCCGAAATAACCTTTTGGGATTTTCCGTTGCGCAGATTTTAAAACAAGATGGTTATGATGTGATTAAAACCCAAATCATTAATGATCGCGGAATCCATATCTCCAAATCGATGCTTGCTTGGCAAAAATCAGGAACAAATGAAACTTCAGAATCGACAGGATTGAAAGGTGATAAACTGGTTGGAAATTATTACGTAGCCTTCGATAAAGCCTACAAAAAAGAAATCGCAGATTTAGTTGAACAAGGACTAGATGAAGATACCGCCAAAAAACAGGCACCGATTATTTTAGAAGCTCAAAAAATGCTGCTTGATTGGGAAAAGGGCGATGAAACCGTTAAAAATTTGTGGTCAGAAATGAACTCTTGGGTTTATGCCGGATTCGCTCAAACCTATCAAAGACTGGGCGTTGATTTCGATCAGGTTCAGTATGAAAGCAATACTTATCTTTTAGGAAAAGATTTAATTCAGGAAGGCTTAATTAAAGGTGTTTTGTATCAAAAAGAAGATGGCTCGGTTTGGTGCGATCTTTCTGAAGAAGGCTTAGATCATAAATTATTATTGCGTGGTGATGGCACTTCTGTTTACATGACGCAAGATTTAGGAACTGCCGTAGAGCGTTTCAAAGAAACTTCCATTCAAAAATTAATCTATACGGTCGGGAACGAACAGGATTATCATTTTGATGTGCTATTCAAAATACTTAAAAAATTAGGATATACATGGGCAGAAAACTTATTCCATCTTTCTTACGGAATGGTTGAACTTCCGGCTGGTAAAATGAAGTCTCGTGAAGGAACAGTCGTAGATGCAGATGATTTGATGCAGGAAATGTACGAGACTGCCAAGGCGAAAGCTCAGGAACTCGGCAAATTGGAAAACCTTTCAGATGAAGATAAAGAAAAATCTTACGAAACTGTTGGTTTAGGCGCTTTGAAATACTTCATGCTGAAAGTTGATCCCAAGAAAAAAATGCTATTTAATCCGGCAGAAAGTATCGATTTCGCTGGAAATACTGGACCTTTCATCCAATACACGTATGCTCGAATTCAATCTTTATTAGCAAAAGCTGACTACAAAGAAGCGGTCGTTTCCGATTATGAAATCAACGCCTCAGAAAAAGAATTGGTGATGAATCTTTCCAATTTCAAAGAAGTAGTTTCCCGAGCAGCTGAAACATTGTCTCCGGCAATTGTGGCCAACTATATTTATGAAGTGGTAAAATCCTACAACTCCTTTTACCAGAACAATCCGATCCTTAATCAGGATGATGAGAATGCGAAAAATTTCCGTTTAGAATTGTCGCAACTTACCGGCAAAACAATTAAGAAAGGGTTAGAACTTTTGGGAATTGGAACCGTAAATAGAATGTAATATTTGGGCGTGTCCCTTCGTTGCCAAAATTTAGCGCTGTTAGAGCTTGAAGCTCTAACAGCGCTTTCCCACTCCCACTTCGGGTCGGTCTCCGGCTCTCAATCTTTTTTTTCGAAGCGTTCGCTATTAGCCAGAGTATAGAAAAAAAAAGGATTTCCACCTACGCCCTCACGCAGGGAATCGCTATCTTTAAAAATTATATTTCCAAATGAAAATTGATTTTTCTACCGACCAACTTCCAGCTCCCACTACTGACTTTGAACGACAAGTTATTTCTTTTATCCAAGAATGGCAGGATGATTCAAGGACCGTAAAAGTTCAAACTTCTGGCTCTACCGGAACACCAAAGGTTTTTGAGATAGAAAAACAAAGAATGCGACATTCTGCCAATAGGACTTGCGATATACTTGGACTGGCAAGTGGTGATTCTGCTCTACTCTGTCTTCCTGTTGACTACATTTCCGGAAAAATGATGATCGTTCGAGCGATTGAAAGAAAGCTAAAATTAGTTGTCAAAACACCTTCCGCAAAACCTATCGAAGATTTGATGGAAGAAGTAGATTTCTGTGCCATGTCGCCACTTCAAGTGGAGAACTCATTACACAAAATTCATCTGATAAAAAACCTTATCATCGGTGGGGCCGCAGTTTCAGAATCTTTAAAAACAAAAATTAAATTATCTCTCACCGACGATTTACAATTCACAACCGATAATCATATTTACGAAACGTATGGGATGTCAGAGACACTTTCTCATATTGCTCTGAAACAAATCTATCCGATCGCAGAAGATTACTTTAAAGTTTTAGGAGGTGTCGAAATTTCTTTAGATGAAAGAAATTGTTTACAGATTTTCGCACCAGACTTAAATCCAGCACTTCTTAAAACAAACGATTTAGTGGAGATTACTAATGATAATGAATTTAAATTTTTAGGGAGAATTGATAATATCATCAATTCTGCTGGCTTAAAAATCCAGCCCGAACAATTAGAAAATTTGGTTAAAAAAGAAGTTGGGAACGAAGTTGCTTTCGTGGGAATTGAGGATGAAATTCTTGGGCAAAAATTAGTTCTAGTAATTGAAGGCGTGGAAAGCTCAGCGCTCAATCAAAAATTAGGAACGGTTGAATATCCGACCAAAAATCATCTGCCGAAAGTAATTATATTCATTGCAAAATTTCCTAGAATTCCAAACGGAAAGGTGAATCGTAAGGAATTGCTAAATTTGATACAATAAAGACTTTGGTTTTTAAGACCGCGATCAAATCACTGTTTCTCCAAAGTAAAGAAATAAGTAAATACTAATGAAAGATTTCAGCAAAGAACTCACCTACAAAACCTCCCGCAGCAGCGGCGCTGGCGGACAAAACGTGAATAAGGTTGAAACTTCGGTGACGGTAATGTGGAATGTGGCGGAAAGTGAGTGCTTCTCTATCGAGGGGAAAGAAATGATCTTGGAGAAACTTAAAAATCGCATCAACGCTGAAGGTATTTTGCAACTCACAGTTTCCGAAAGCCGAACACAACTGCAAAATAAAAAAATCGCCACCGATAAGATTTTAGAAATTGTCGAAAAATCGCTGTTTATCCCAAAAAATCGCAAGCCCACGAAACCGTCTAGATCTAAGATTGAAAAACGAAAGAAAGCCAATAAGCATCTTTCTGAGAAAAAGGAAAATCGGAGGTTTAAAGGTGAGTAAGTATTTCCTATTCATGTTCTGCTAGAAATTAACCGTGTCTAAATTTTATCATTGCTATCAATTCAAAAACCAACTTATTCATTGAGAATATAAACTGCTCTTCTTTTAGCCACGATGGAAACGACATCCCCAAAAGCGGAGGGATTGCAAAGGATTGGGATATAGTGGACAGCGGGACGGGATTTGGGAAAAGCGAAAATCTTGTAGCTCCTAAAATTCTTAAATTTCATTATCTTTGCTGAAATCAAAAAATTATGAGTAAACCGATTACGGAATTTATCGAAAAATATTATCTGCATTTTAATTCTGCAGCGTTGGTAGATGCTTCAAAAGGATATGTTGCCCATTTGAAAGATGGCGGAAAAATGATGATAACGCTGGCTGGAGCAATGTCTACGGCGGAAATTGGAAAAATTTTAGCCGAAATGATTCGTCAGGATAAAGTGCATATTATTTCTTGTACGGGTGCGAATTTAGAGGAAGACTTAATGAATTTAGTAGCACATTCACATTACAAACGTGTACCGAATTACCGTGATCTGACGCCACAGGAAGAATGGGATTTGATGGAGAAAGGTTTGAATCGTGTTACTGATACGTGTATCCCAGAGGAGGAAGCGTTCCGTAGATTACAGGAACATATCGTGAAAATTTGGAAAGATGCGGAAGCTGCTGGAGAACGTTTTTTTCCGCATGAATATATGTACAAAATGATTCTGTCAGGAGTTTTGGAGCAATATTATGAAATCCCTAGAGAGAATTCTTGGATGATTGCGGCGGCAGAGAAAAACTTGCCGATTGTAGTACCAGGCTGGGAAGATTCTACCATGGGAAATATTTTCTCAAGCTACTGTATCAAAGGAGAATTGCAACCTTCGACTGTAAAATCAGGAATTGAATATATGATGTACTTGGCAGATTGGTATCCGAAAAATTCTGGTGGTAAAGGCGTTGGTTTCTTCCAAGTTGGTGGTGGAATCGCTGGTGATTTCCCAATTTGTGTGGTTCCAATGTTGTATCAAGATTTGGAATTGACGGATACTCCATTCTGGTCGTATTTCTGTCAAATTTCTGACTCTACGACTTCTTACGGATCTTACTCCGGAGCTGTTCCAAATGAGAAAATCACCTGGGGAAAACTGGATATTACGACACCGAAGTTTATCGTTGAAAGTGATGCAACCATTTGTGCACCGTTGATGTTCTCTTACATCTTGGAGAATTCATAGAAATTTGGATGTTAGAAGTCTGAATTATATTCTAAAGTTATATAAACGCCTTTTTCAAGGCGTTTTTTTGGTGAAAATTTTACCAGGATTTTCCAGTTCAGCAAGAAAAGTATTAAACAAAACTTACTAATCCAAAGAATTAATCACGACATAATAT
Source organism: Kaistella antarctica (assembly GCF_900109615.1). GTDB lineage: Bacteria > Bacteroidota > Bacteroidia > Flavobacteriales > Weeksellaceae > Kaistella > Kaistella antarctica. The sequence goes on along the minus strand of NZ_FOIX01000001.1, from coordinate 666,335 downwards.
CGATAAGCCAATATCGCCTTTTGAAATTTGTTCATTTTCAAAGGATCTTGTCCACCAAGTTTTGGCAAAACCTTCTTGTTGATTTTATTAAGAATTATAAAGAATTTCTTTTTCATACCTATTTATATTTGTAGATTTCAATTTACAAAATTAGCATTAAAATTATACAGTGAACGACCTATTCAAAAAACAGGTTTTTGAAATCATCATGATGATTCCTGAAGGAAGAGTGACGAGTTATGGCGCTATTGCAAAAGCATTTGGCTATCCGAATCATGCTCGACATGTTGGAAATGCACTGCGAAATTATGACGAAGATTTCCCGGCGCATCGGGTTTGCAATTCTTCGGGCCGAATCACGGCGAGCTGTCAACGGGATTTTGTGGGAAAATTAAAGATCGAAGGCGTGGAAGTTAAAGAGGGAAAAATTCAGAATTTCAAAAATGTGTTTTGGAATCCGTTGGAAGAATTATAGTTTAAATCCAGAAATAAAAAAAACCTTGTCAGAGTTCAAACGCTGACAAGGTTATATTAAGAACTGAGAAAGTCTTTATTATTTGTTCTTTTATCTCTATTCTATTTACTCAACTGCTTATAACTATTGTTGATAAACTCCGTCAAGTCTTTTCCTTTCAGCAAATTCTGCGAAAGTTTTGCTAAGTCTAAAGCATATTTAATTTTAGAATTTTTAGCTTCTACATCTTCATTTTTCAGAATCTCACCTGCTAATTCACTGTTCGAATTCACCACCAAATTATACATTTCTGGGAAACCGCTCATTCCGAACATTCCGCCACCGCCGCCGGTCGCTTGCATGTCTTTCATTCTGCGCATGAATTCTGGTTGTGTAATCATAAATGGAGCTTCAGTGCTTTCCAAATCTTCAACCTGAACCGTGAATTTAGTATCATTCACTGCTTCGGTAATGTTTTTCTTCAAAGATTCTTTTTCCTCTTCATTCAATTTGGAAATTGCCGTATTTTCTTTTTTAATCAAGTTATTCACGTGATCAGCATCAACTCTGGCAAAAGAAATCTTGTCTTTCGAAGTTTCTAATTTCTGAATTAAATGCGGAACAATCGGAGAATCTAAAAGAAGAACTTCATATCCTTTATCTTTCGCAGACTGAATATAACTGTGTTGCTCATCTGCATTTGTTGCATAAAGAATCACAAAGTTTCCGTCTTTATCGGTTTGCATTGGTTTTACTTTTTCTTCCAATTCAGACCATAACAGATATTTGCCGTCAGTGGTTGGATATAGTGCAAACTTGTCTGATTTATCAAAGAATTTATCTTCTGAAATCATTCCGTATTCAATAACGATTTTGATGTCGTTCCATTTCTGGTTGTAATCTTCGCGATTCTCATTAATCAAAGAAGCCATTTTATCAGCTACTTTTTTGGTAATGTATGAAGCGATTTTCTTCACCGCACCATCAGCTTGAAGATAAGAACGAGAAACGTTTAATGGAATATCCGGAGAATCAATTACCCCACGAAGCAACATTAAGAAGTCAGGTACAATTCCTTTTACCTCATCGGTTACATAAACCTGATTTTGGTAGAGTTGAATTTTATCTTTCTCAATATTCATGTTGTTGTTCAACTTTGGAAAGTAAAGAATTCCAGTTAAGTTAAATGGATAATCAACATTCAAATGGATATTAAACAACGGCTCTTCAAACTGCATTGGATACAATTCGTGGTAGAATTCTTTATAATCTTCATCAGAAAGTTCACTCGGAGTTTTCGTCCAAGCAGGTGTAGGATTATTGATGATATTATCAACTTCTACGGTTTCAGCTTTCGCGTCTTCTGCAGCATCTTCTGGTAAAGGAAGTGTTTCAGATCTCATTCCAAATTTAATTGGAACAGGCATGAATTTATTATATTTCAATAACAATTCACGTATTTTTGATTCTTCTAAAAACTCAGTAGAATCTTCAGCAATGTGCAGGATTATTTCTGATCCTCTATCTGTTTTGTCAGTAGTTTCTTCCAAAGTATATTGTGGACTTCCGTCACAAACCCAACGAACTGCTGGTTCATCTTTGTATGATTTTGTAAGAATTTCTACTTTCTCAGCAACCATAAAGGCAGAATAGAAACCAAGACCAAAATGACCGATAATTCCAGAATCTTTGGAAGTGTCTTTATATTTCTCCAAAAATTCTTCAGCTCCAGAAAAGGCAATTTGATTGATGTATTTTTCAACTTCTTCACCCGTCATTCCAATTCCTTGATCAATGATGCGAAGCGTCTTTGCTTCTTTGTCAATAACAACTTCGATTTTTGGATTGCCGTAATCGGTTTTAGCTTCCCCAATACTGGTCAGATGTTTCAATTTCAAGGTTGCATCTGTAGCATTAGAAATCAGTTCACGTAAAAATATTTCGTGATCGCTGTACAAAAACTTTTTAATTAAGGGAAAAATATTTTCAACCGATACATTAATATTTCCTTTTGTCATGTTAATTGATTTTTAAATTATGCAGTTGAGTTCTCAAAAGAAACACCATTCTAAAGAACGTGACATAATGTCAAATTTTTGGGGCAATCCCCTCGCCTACGCTTCTCCTCTCGCTCGGGTCGGGCTATCCACTGCAACTCCTCGAGCCACACCAAATGCCAACCCTTTCTGCGGGGTTTCCGTTTCTATCCCTATTGCAAAGGAGGATTTAATTACCTAGAAGGGTTTTAAAATAAAAAATTTCAAGCCCTAAAACTGCAAATAAGTTTCGGCTAATGCCAATCTATAACCCACTTGAAAAGGCTATCTAAAGCCTGCCCCTATTCAAATAACAAAAATCTAAATTGAACGGAAATAAAAAAGACAGCTTAATCGCTGTCTTTAAATTTAAGTCTGAAAAATAAATCTAAAATCTATTTTTTCTTATTTTTAATCTCTTCTTTGATTTTTGCTTCTAGTTCCTCAGATAGTTCAGGATTATCTTTCAACATATCTCTTACTGCATCACGACCTTGCCCCAATTTGGTGTCTCCGTAGCTAAACCATGAACCGCTTTTCTTCACGATTCCCATCTCGGACGCCATATCCAAGATTTCTCCAGTTTTAGAAATTCCCTCACCGTACATAATGTCGAATTCGGCCATTTTAAATGGAGGTGCCACTTTGTTTTTCACGATCTTCACTTTCACGCGGCTTCCAACAGCCTCGTCACCTGTTTTAATCGGTGCACTTGCCTTTCTGATATCAATCCTTACTGAGGCGTAAAACTTCAAGGCATTTCCGCCCGTTGTCGTTTCAGGGTTTCCGAACATCACACCAATTTTCTCTCTCAATTGATTGATGAAGATTACAGTACATTTTGTTTTTGAAATTGTTCCAGTCAATTTTCTTAATGCCTGAGACATTAATCTTGCATGAAGACCCATTTTTGAATCTCCCATTTCACCTTCGATTTCCGCTTTCGGCGTCAACGCAGCAACGGAGTCAATTACCACAATATCCACCGCTCCAGAACGGATTAAATTATCAGCAATCTCTAAAGCTTGTTCCCCATTATCTGGTTGAGAAATAATCAGGTCATCAAGATTAATCCCTAATTTCGACGCATAAAAACGATCGAATGCGTGCTCAGCATCAATAAATGCTGCGATTCCACCTGCCTTTTGGGCTTCTGCAATGGCATGTAAAGTTAAAGTTGTTTTCCCAGAAGATTCCGGACCATATATTTCAATCACTCTTCCTCTTGGGTAACCGCCAACTCCTAAAGCCAGGTCAATTCCCAATGATCCAGAAGGAATTACTTCGATTGTATCATCTACAGAAGCGCCTCCCAAGGTCATTACGGTTCCTTTGCCGTAGGTTTTATCTAGTTTCTCAAGCACCAAAGCCAGTGCTTTTTTCTTATCTTCGATACTACTCATTTGTAAATATTTATTTCCTCAAAAATACGGAAATTATATCAAAACAAAAACACTAAAAAATTCCAAAAACACTTTTTAAAATTAATTCTTGATAGATATTTGTTCATTAAGAAAATTTTTTTTAGATTTGCACCACCAAAATAAACATAGACCCATGGTGTAATTGGTAACACACCGGTTTTTGGTACCGACATTCGGGGTTCGAGTCCCTGTGGGTCTACAAATTAAGGTTAAACGCTCTGAGAAATCAGAGCGTTTTTTTCGTTTTTATAAGGAAGCTGAATTTTATTTTAATAAAAAAATTATAATTAATTGTTTGAGAGTGAATCTTTTACAAAATTATTTATTAATTTTACTTTACCATAAAAAACTAATTACCATGAGTGTACCAAGTATTCCTACCACATTCACACATCGGTTACAGCCAACAGCGCCCTTTGATGTGGATTTAGACACCAATCTTAATGGCTCCTTCGAATCTAAATTAGCTGGCGGTTTTGATGTGCAGCATTCTGGCTCTCTTGCCGCAGCTATTAGCGGTGAATTAAAAACAGACAATGTTCTTATGCTGAAAGGAGATGCCAAACAACCTGTTTTCACAGACAGTAAATTTGAAATTGTAAATCTGCCACGCTTTACGCTGGATGACATCAAAGGATTTATGAAGCAGCGCGTAAGAATTCCTAACTATTCTACGGTTTGTTTCAAAGTAATGGGTTTTGAATTATTTAATGTTTGCATGAGCGGTGAAAGCCAAATCATTACGGAACCCTATGTGCCAACTTCCGCAGAAAACTGCGAAGATAATTGCTGCGATGCAGATACTCGGCCTTTTCCTACTATAAAGGAAAACTGATTTTTTTACTCACTTTAAATTTATCACCATGATATTCGTCAAAGATAGCAATGATGCTTTTTTGAATCATATCAACATTGAAGAACAGGAACAAGACCATGTTATCCTTAATGGGACGCCTTCTTCTATGTCCGGATATCTTCAGGTAAGCAACACATTCAACGAAACCATTAAAGTGAGAACCATCTCACTTTCAGATGAAATTCAACATTCAGAAAAAACTGATTTAAATATTAGTTGGAAATTATTCCCGGGAGAAACCACACTACAATCGCTTAACTTTTCACTTCCGACTGAGACGCCACCTGGAGAATATATTCGATATCTGGAACTAGGTGGAAAAAAGCAAAGAGTAAAGTTAGTGGTACAACCTAGTGTTGAAATTGATATTTACCCTACCACTTTCACTTTACAAAACACAGATCCTGGTACGCGCCAAACACTCGCTTTTACAGTTACCAACATTGGTAATTTACCCTTTCAAATTCCTGAAATAAAACATATTGCAGCTCTTGATATGGATTTCCTTTGTCGTGCTTTTGGCTTTGCATTTCGTGATCAGAAAGCCCTCAACTTTACGGAAACTTTAAATTCTGTTACCGAAAACATTAAACAAAACTTAACCGACTGGGCTTCGGCAAAAGTTTTAGAAGCAGGCGAAATTATAATTCCTGGGAAAAGCCAACTCATTCATTTGGATTTTATCGTCCCAAAAAATGCGGATCCGAAAAATGATTACAGTGGGAATATCCGTTTTTGGGATAAGGATTTATCTTTTGTGATAAAATCTCATCTAGAAATTAAAACCAAATCGATATGAAAACTTTAACTAATAAACCGATAAACATTGCCGACCGTTTTGGAGATTTGATTAACCAATCTTTTCAAGTCTACAAAGAGGTTATGGAAGTTGGATTACAAAATTCTAATATGAATTTTTTGAAGCCCTCTAATTGTGATAATTGTCCACCAAAAGAGGTTTGCTCCCCAAAATCTTTAGGGGAAATTCACCGAAAGGTGATGTCAAATGAGAGAATTATTATTCCATTTATATTAAGCAACAACTGCTCAACTCCGAAAACATACCGCGTAGGTTTGCGCGAATTTTCTGATTTAGATGGAAACACTGCTCCAACTCAACCAATCCTTAACAAAAACACCGTGACCATTCCACCAAATGGCCAAGAAAGGATTTTGATTGACTTACATCTAATTAATTATAATGTCGGATTCTATCAAGCTGAAGTGGTTGTGAGAGAGCAAGACTATAATCAGAATATTTTGTTAGTTGTAGAAATTACAAATTCTGGTGCGCCTGTTTTTTCACCTTTAGATGAAAAAAAATACCAGCTGAAATGGCAAAATTGGAAAACACACTTTTATTGTGAGCCTAAGCGAAGACAGAACTATAATCTTACGAAAGATGGCAATTAATATTACGCAAAATGTGGAAGATATCACAAAACAAGTTTTGGATATCAATAGAAAATATATCAATAAAAGTGTTGATATCATCGGTAAATTGAAGAACGGTGCGGCGGCAGAAAAAATCACCAATATAGATCAGGATCTAATTGCAGATGTTTTTGCTGGAATTGTCAAACTGAATATCGACTACTATTCGAAATTGATGGATTATAGCTTTTCTATAACCGATCGAATACTATCACCTCAGACTACAGAAGAGGAAGTAGGCTCTTCATTCACATTGTCTGGGAAAGGTTATCCAGGTGCAACCATTGAAATGGGATTTGTCTTGGATAATTCAAAAGAAGAAAAAGTTTTTTGCGAATTACAAAGTACAAGATTTGTAAATGCAGATGATGAGACTGAAAACCTGGAAATTTCGGTTTCGTTTCAACCGCAATCGTTCGAACTTGAATCAGGCGGCGCCGCAAACATTGGTGTTATTTGTAACATTTCCAAAGAAGCGACAACAGGTACGTTTCATTCTTTTGTGAAAGTTCTGGGATTTGAACCAGCTTATTTTACCATTGTTATCACCATCGAAAAAAACACAATGCCCAATGCCAATAACACCGAACCAATCGAAACAGCAGAGACCAAGCAATAATGAAACGATAAAAACTGATAAGGTTATGGGTAACGCTCATAAAATTCTTAGTTCTGCGATTAATGTTTTGGAAGAAGAAATTGCTGCGGGGATTCTGGCAGCCAAAAAGCTTGAACATCAATTTATTAATGTTGAAGAAGTTCGAGACAACCAAGATCAGCTGATGGCAAGGATTCGTCGTGATACCCATGAGGCTGTAGATATTTTTCTAGATGCATTTGCAGCGCTCACCCAACAGCTAAACTCAGTTATTGACAAAAGGAAAACTACATCTGAAGAAACCATCGTAAAAAAGCGGGCCTCAACAAATACTAACAGTTCCCAAACGATTGTTTTAGAAAACGATAAAATTCTGAAACCCGGGGAATCTGCGGTATTTCAAATTATCCTTTCTGATGATGAAAAAAATACCAAAATTGCTCTTATAAAATCCGATTTTACATCCAACGATAATTATAAAATAAGTCAAAGAAATATTAGCATTAAACCTTCTACGCTTTTCTTAAAATTAAAAGAGCAAGCCGAAATCACCATCGAAGTAAAAACGCTCAGAACCACAGTTCCGGGATTCTATCGGGCAATTTTATCCGATAAATACAATCCAAAAATTATTATTATCCTCTCTTTTCAAATTGAAAATTAAAGATGAATACGCTCTTAATGAAAGACATGTTGAAAGAATATGGAGAATATACGCTTTCCGGAATTCATCAATTTATTCCCAATAAAGAACCCAAGGAATATCTTTATAATTTAATGCACGATTATCCAAACAGAGGTGGGAAAGGTTTTCGTCCCGGTTTATGTATTGCAACTTGTAAGGCATTTGGTGGAAAAACAGAGGATGCAAAATTCTCGGCAATTACGTTGGAACTTCTGCATAATGCATTTATAATTCATGATGATGTGGAAGATGAAAGTTATAATCGGCGAAATAAACCGAGCATGCATCAAATGACTGGAAAAGCAATTGCTATAAACGTTGGCGATGCGATGAACGCACTTGGTTTATATCCTTTGTTTAAAAATAAACTGCGACTGGGAGAAAAACTTACAGAAACTATTTTTTTAGAAATTCAACATCTGGTTACAGAATCGACAGAAGGTCAGGCACTCGAACTTGGTTGGCGATTAGATAACCGATCAGATTTAAAAGAGGAAGATTATTTTCGAATGGTTCTAAAGAAAACCTGCTGGTACACTTGCATGCATCCCATTCGTATCGGGGCAATCATCGGCACAAAAGGATATATCAACCCCGAAAAATTTGATCGACTTGGGTATTTTATGGGAGCGGCTTTTCAAATTCAAGATGATGTACTGAATTTAATTGCAGACGAAAAGAAATACGGAAAAGAAATTGGCGGTGATATCATCGAAGGGAAACGAACTTTAATGCTTATTAACTTAATGGAGAAAGCCAATCATAAAGAGTTGGCTTTTCTGAAGACTTTTCTTTCAATATCAATTCCAGAAAGAACAGACCTGGACGCACGTAAAATATTTGATTTGATGAAAAAATACGAGGCTATAGATTACGCGATCGAGACGAGTAAATATTTTGCTGGTGCAGCATTAAAGGAGTTTTATACCAATTTTTCTCCTTTACCAGATTCGACTGAGAAAGCTTTTCTTGAGCATATTATTTTATATATGATCGACCGAAATTACTAGGTGATGTTAAAAATAAAAGAGAAAGTACATTTTGATTACGATGTTTTAATTTCCGGTGGTGGTCCCGCCGGAAGTGGCGCTGCCTATCATCTTAGAAAACTTGGATTAAAAGTATTGGTGGTGGAAGCAGATAAATTTCCGCGCGATAAAGTATGTGGCGATGCGATTAGCCCAATTGCAATTAATGAATTAGAAGCGATGGGAATTACTAAAACGCAAACTTTTCAAAACGCCAATGAAATTACTAAAGTTGGTCTTTTTGTGGAGAACAACCACGCAATCGTCAATCTTATTCTGCCGGATCATCTCCATTATCATGCTCGAATTATTCCGCGAGTTGAGTTAGACTATTCCATCTATCAAAAGGCAAAAGACGAAGGAGCGGAATTTTTGGAAGAAACTCGAGTCATCAACTATCAAACTTTTCCGCATAAAGTCATAACAACTTTACAGCAAGGCAAAAAACAATTTGAAATTGTTTCAAAACTAATAGTCGGTGCAGATGGAAGCCGATCTGTGGTAAGAAGACTGCTCCAAGAAAAGACTTTCGATGACGATTTTCAACTCGTGGGTTTACGGGCCTATTATGATAATGTTCAAGGACCTTCGGATCGAATGGATGTTTATTTTATGGAAGAAAATTTTCCAGGCATTTTCTGGTTTTTTCCCGAAGGTAAATCGGGTGCAAATATTGGGTTGGCTACTCTTTCAAACACTTTTCCCCACAAACAATCTCAGGTTAAAAAAATATTGACCGATCACATTAAAAACAATAAAGACATCAGTGCAAGAATTGGAAATGGAACCCTAAGAAATAAAATCGAAGGTTGGCCAATTACTTTCTACGATGCCAAAAAAGAAGTGACGGGAGATCGGGTTTTACTTGTGGGTGAAGCAGCTGGATTAATAAACCCTTTAAGCGGAGATGGAATTCAGTATGCATTATTGAGTGCAAGATGGGCTTCCGAAATATTAGGAAAATGTTTTGAAGAAGATGACTTCTCTGCCGAAAAACTAGCAGATTACAAACTTGTCTTAGACCAAGAACTGGGATATGATCTGGCTTTTTCAAACCTTATTGTGCATTTTCCCCGAAACAAATCCTTGCTTCCTGTGTGGATGAAAGCTGTAGAGATTTTAGTAGAGCGAGCGCGAAAGGATCAAAGATTCGCAGAGATTGTCGTAGGAATTTCAGAGGGAACTTTCCCTTCATTTAAAGCATTGACTTTAGATTTTGTGATGAAAATATTTCTTCAAGGTGGCATTTCGGGTAGTGATTATATTTTGGACACGATGAAAGGCCCATCTAGTTTTAAAAATGAAGGAACCTTATTTTTAAAGTCTGCCAAGAAAATCGTTTCAGAAATTTCCGATCATCCAAAAAATAATCTAGACTGGGCTTCCCAGATTGGCAAAAAGCTTTTTCATGTCGCAAAATACGCGGCAAATTCTGGAAACAAATAATCGTAATTAAATCGATTCGGTAAAATCGATAATCTTCAAAATAAACCGTCCCACAAAATATTTTTGCGGGACGATTTCATTCAATTATTAATACACTTCAGTTCTTTAATCTTTAGTAAAAGTAAATTTTTGTCCGCCTTGTAGTAGGATAAAGCTTTTCTTGTCCTTGGCAAATTCAAGTTCAATTCCTGCCATGGTGAAACTGAATTTACCTCCACCATCATATTCTAAAGGAAATGCATTTTGCCCGTCGGCTTGCGCCATTAGTTTTTTACCTTCTTGTTTTAAGGCGATTTTTAAAGGAATTTGTTTGCTTGAATAAGTTCCAATATAATCGGATAATGTAATTGTTTCCGCAATTCCACTTTCCATTTTTAAGATATTGTCTGTTGGATTGGCATCAGGCAAACTTCCCTTTGGATCTAATTGTACCGTCACAATTTCCTTGGTGGTCGGAACTTCAAAGGACCATTCTGAAGTTCGTTTCCAAATTTCTACTGGTAATTTTACATTCTGCGTCGTTCCATCTTTAAATTTAATATCTATATTCACGGGCATTGGTAGTTGACCAATATTTTCAATTTTAATAACAACGCCATTGGTGAAATCACCGTTTACATATTTCGCGCTTTTTACCGCTTGGTCAATTTTCCATTTGTTCAAAAACCACCCTCTCCAAAACCAGTTCAACTCTTCACCCGCCACATTTTCCATGGTTCTGAAAAAATCATTTGGCGTTGGGTGTTTGAAAGCCCATCTTTTAATATATTCGCGTAGTCCTTTATCAAAACGTTCTTCACCCAAAATGTTTTCGCGCAACATTTGCATTCCGGCTGCGGGTTTATAATAGCCTAAGAAGCCAAGATTTCTTTCCTTTAAATTATCAGGAGCCGTCATAATCGGTTCCATGTTATCATTATTAAAAGCGGGCGCCATCATTTGAAGTGATTTTGCCGTGTGATATTCCCCTTTGTTAAATTCTTTTCCAGAAATATCGTTGATGAATGTATTCAAACCTTCATCCATCCAGGCATACAATCTCTCATTGGAACCAACAATCATGGGAAACCAGTTGTGCCCAAACTCATGATCCGTAACACCCCAAAGATCAGCGCCTTTCGAATCCATGTGACAGAAAACAATTCCAGGATATTCCATTCCACCTTCATTCCCAGCAACATTTACGGCAGTTGGATAAGTATATTCATACCATTTTTTCGAGTAATGTTCAATCGCGGCTTTGGTATACTCCGTAGACCTTCCCCACGAATCATTTCCATCACTTTCGACTGGATAAGCCGAAATCGCCAATGATTTTTTTCCACTTGGTAAATTGATTTTCGCTGCATCTAAAATAAATGCAGACGAAGATGCCCACGCAAAATCTCTTGTATTTTCAATTTTGAATTTCCATGTTTTCGTGGTAGCTGAAGTTTTCGCCGCAGCATTTACTTCCGCAGCGGAACGGATCAAAACAGTCTTTTCGCTGTTTCGTGCCTGTTCCCATTTTTTATTTTGGTCATTTGAATACACTTCTTTCGGGTTTAATAATTCCCCAGAAGCCACGACAAAATGATTGGCCGGAACAGTTAAGTTTGCCGTAACATCGCCATATTCGAGATAAAATTCTCCTGCACCCAGATAAGGCAAAGTGTTCCAACCCATTTGATCGTCGTAAACACACATTCTTGGAAACCATTGTGCGATGGTAAAAATCTTACCGTTTTTCGTGGCTTCAACGCCCATACGATCAGATCCGTAATTGGGTGAGACGAATGAATAATTAATTACAAATTTGATAACCCCACCTTTTGCTTTTAAATCTTGGGGAAGATCGATCTGCATTCTGGTATCTGAAATCGTGTAAGTCGGATTGATATTTAATTTCTTGCCGTTTGAAGAAAGAATTTCAATTGATTTAATGGTATATCCGCCATCGAATTCTTGTCCGTGTGCACCATTTCTATTTCCGGCCAGTGGAACAACGGCATTTCCACGGGAATCTTTTTTGAATAAATTCTGATCCAATTGCAACCACAGAAAACTTAAATCGTCATAACTATTATTGGTGTAAATGATTTCCGACGAACCAGAAATTTCATTTTTAGAATCGTTCAAAGTGGCATTCAAAATATAATCGGCGCTGTTTTGCCAGTACTTATGACCGGGTTGTCCGCTCGCTGAACGGGTTTCAGTTGCATTATTCTGATAGAAAAACGGTTTAAACGCTTCGGTGTAACTGTATTTTGGAACATCGGTTTGAGCGGATAATTGAACAGAAACTGCAATTGCCAACGTAATGAATGGCTTCAAAAATTTAAAATTCATGAGGGTATTTGGGTAATGAGTATAAAAAAAGCCCAGTATTGTTACAAACACCGAACTTTTATATTTTCGTTTTTGCTATTTCAAATAATAGCAAGATTTTTTATTTGGAAACTAACCTGCAACCCGACTTCAACGGAAATCCTTTTTTTTGAAGGGCCTAAAGCGTTGGCAAAAAAAAGATTGGGAGTGGAAGGCGGATTAAGTTGCCCCAATAATACGCTGATTAATTAGACTTCTTGGCTTTGATCATTTGCTCTAACATATCCCACATTTCCTGTGGAATTTCTTCCAGCATATTGAACTCTCCCGCGCCTTGCAACCACTCGCCACCATCGAGTGTCACGACTTCGCCATTCATGTACGCAGAATAATCGGAGACCATATACGCCGCCAAATTCGCCAATTCCTGATGCTCACCAACTCTTCTTAATGGAACTTTTTTACGCATATCAAATTTCTCCGCCAAGTCTCCTGGCAATAATCTTTCCCAAGCTCCTTTGGTTGGAAATGGTCCTGGTGCGATTGCGTTGAAACGAATATTATATTTCGCCCATTCAACCGCTAAACTTCTGGTCATGGCTAAAACTCCAGCTTTTGCACACGCAGAGGGAACGACATAAGCCGAGCCAGTCCAAGCGTAAGTGGTGACGATATTCAGCACCGTTCCTGGGATTTTATTCTCAATCCAATATTTACCGATTGATAAGGTGCAGTTTTTCGTTCCTTTTAGGACGATTTCTAAAATCGAGTCAAAAGCCGAATGTGTCAACCGCTCTGTGGGTGCAATAAAGTTTCCGGCCGCATTATTTAAAAGAATATCAATTTGTCCGAACTCTTTTACGGCAGCATTTTTCATTGCTTCAACTTCGTCCCAATTTCTAACGTCACATTGTACGCAAAAAACCTTTCCGCCTGTTTCTTCTTCAAGTTCTTTTGCCGTATTTTGTAATTTCTCCAAATTTCTGGAAGTAATGACTACTTTGGCGCCTAATTGCAAAAAATATTTGGTCATGGCTTTTCCTAATCCGCTTCCACCACCTGTTACAACGGCCACTTTATCTTTCAATGCATCTTCTTTGAGCATCGGTTGCGTATATAAATTCATATTCTATTGTTTTTGTAAATTTAAGAGAAATAGCGGTAGCAAAGTTACGAAAAGTTATGCCTTGGATAAAGATGAGGAGTGAAGCGAGCGCCGAAAAGAATTATTTTTCGGATTAATCGTAAGCGCTGTTAGAGCTTCGAGCTCTAACAGCGCTAGTTAAAATCAATCTCGATCAAAAAGGAGTCTTTCGCCATGTTTTTCATCTGAGACCTTTCCGTTCTCAAAAGCCAAAAACCCATTGACAAAAGTGTGCGTAATTTTCGACTGAAATTTCGTTCCTTCCAAGGGACTCCAGCCACATTTATATAATAAATTTTCTTTCGAAACGGTGTAACCATCATTTAAATCAACTAAAACTAAATCCGCTTTATAACCTTCTTTGATAAAACCACGTTTCTCAATTTCAAAAAGAATAGCGGGATTATGACACATCTTTTCAACGATCTTTTCTAAAGAAATTTTTCCATTTTTAAAATTTTCTAACATCACATTTAAAGAATGTTGAACCAAAGGTCCGCCCGACGGTGCTTGTAAATAGTTCTGAGATTTTTCGTCCAAAGTATGTGGCGCATGATCGGTGGCGATAACATCAATTCGATCATCCAGCAAAGCTTTCCACAAACCGTCTTTATCTTTTTGCGTTTTTACGGCTGGATTCCATTTGATGAAATTTCCTTTCGTGCCATAATCATCACTGGTGAACGTCAAATGATGTACGCAAACTTCTGCGGTGATTTTTTTGTCTTTTAAAGGAATATCGTTTCTAAAAAGCTCCGTTTCTTTAGCCGTTGAAATATGAAATAAATGCAATCTTGCTCCAGTTTTTTTTGCCAACTCAACCGCTTTTGAAGAAGATATATAACACGCTTCTTCACTTCTAATAAGATGATGTTCCGTAACTGGAATATCTTCACCATATTTTTCTTTCGCTATTTCAGTGTTTTTTCTAATGGTCCCCTCATCTTCGCAATGAACAGCAATCAGCATTTTTGTACTGCTAAAAATCTTTTCTAAAGTTTCTGGATTATCAACCAGCATATTTCCAGTTGAAGACCCGAGAAATAATTTTATTCCAGCGACATTTCTTGGATTTGTTTTCAAAATTTCTTCTAAATTATCATTGGTACCACCCATCATAAATGAATAGTTCGCAAATGATTTCTCTGCCGCAATTTTATATTTTTCTTCCAACAATTCTTGCGTGACCGCATTGGGAACGGTATTCGGCTGTTCCATAAAACTGGTGATTCCGCCAGCAACTGCCGCTCTCGATTCGCTTTCGATATCGCCTTTCCAAGTCAAGCCTGGTTCTCGAAAATGAACCTGATCATCTATAATTCCTGGAAGGAGGTATTTGCCGGAAGCATCAATAATTTGATCTACATTTTCTCCAGCTATATTTTTTCCGATTTTTGAAATTAAATCATTTTCAATGAGTAGATCACTTTCTATAATTTGATTTTCATTAACAAGGTGAGCATTTTTAATAAGGATTTTCATTTTTAGGGTGCGGATTTGTTCCCCGTAAATTTAGGGAAATTCAAGAGAATGAACAGAATTTTCAACTGAGCGGACGCTTTCATTTCTAAAATTATTTTTTGATTTTAATTAAAACAATACATTTGTAAAAATTTCTAAATTTTGTATAAAAAATTATTGGGGCAAACGGCAATCTATGGATTAAGCACCGTTATCATTCGTCTTTTCCCATTTATTATTGCGCCTTTTGTCACAGAGCGGTTTGGACCGTCGGCATTGGCGCCTTTTATCGATTTTTATTCTGTTGCCGGAATTATAATCGTTCTCCTTTCGCATGGGATGGAAACGACTTTCTTCCGTTTTGCGGAGAAAATAGAAGATTCGAAAAAATTAATTTCCACAGCGACTTTAAGTGTTATAACAGTCTCCCTAATTTTCGTCATTTTTTCTTACCTGTACCGTTCCGATTTGGCAGTAGCTTTTAAAACGCCTGATCAGGTTAATCTTTTAACTTTAATTGTTATTGTTCTCGGATTAGATGGGCTAAGCACGATGCCTTTTGTCATTTTAAGAAAAACAGGCAGGCCCAAAAAGTTCGCCATCATTAAAATTATTAATGGCGTAGTCAATTTTTTATTGGTTTTGTTTTTTATTGTGCTACTTCCAAAATTAGGAAATACTGGATTCTTCGGTTTTACCTATGATAAAGATTTTGGAATTGGCTATGTATTCGTCGCGAATCTGGTCGCCAGTGCAGTCACTTTCATCCTTCTTTTCAAGGAGTTAAAAAGTGTAAGTTTCAAAGCATTCGACTCGTCACTGTGGAAAAAAATGATGGCCTATTCCTGGCCTATTACCATTGCGGGATTGGCTGGGGTTATCAACGAAACGATGGATCGCCAGTTCTTAAAATATCTTCTTCCCGATGGAACAAATACTGAACAGATGGCTATTTACGGCGCTGTTTGTAGGATTGTTACTTTTATTACGCTCTTTAGACAAGCGTATCTTTTAGGGATTGAACCTTTCTTTTTCGCGCACGCAAAGAATGAAAACTCCGGGAAATCGTATGCAAAGTTAATGGACATGTTCGTGGTTGTCAATTGCGTTTTCCTTTTGGCCTTATGTGTCAATTTAAATTGGATTGCCCCTTTGTATTTAAGAAACGCGGAATATAATGTTGGAATTGCGATTGTACCAATAGTGCTTATCGCTGCAGTATTTTTAGGAATCTATCTGAATATGTCAGTATGGTATAAGCTGTCCGACAAAACGATTTACGGCGCATATCTTTCTTTGCTGGGTGCGGCAGTAACTATTGCAATCAATCTTTACTTCATTCCAGAATATGGCTTTTGGGCTTCGGCTTGGGCGACATTTTTCTCTTATTTATCAATGATGATCGCATCTTATTTCCTCGGACAACATTTTTATCCTGTTCCCTACAATATGAAAAAAATAATAGGATATTTAAGTATAAGTATTCTATTCTCTATTATTTCGTATTATGTATTTGATGGAAATATAATCGTTGGAAACGCACTATTTCTTGTATTTTTAGCAATTGTTGTTTATATAGAAAAAGAAACTTTAAGAAAAATTAGAAAAGCCTGATATGAAAATAAAAATCATTAATAAATCCCACCATCCCTTACCTAAATACCAAACCACGCTTTCTGCTGGAATGGACTTGTATGCTAATCTGGATGAGAGCCTCACTTTAAAATCATTAGAGCGAAAATTGATTCCCACGGGATTATTTTTGGAACTGCCAAAAGGTTCAGAAGCACAAGTTAGACCGAGAAGCGGCTTGTCCATAAAAAACGGAATTACGGTTCTAAATGCACCCGGAACGATCGATGCAGATTACCGTGGAGAGATTGGGGTAATTTTAGTAAATTTGTCGACCGAGAATTTCACCATCAATAATGGTGACCGTATTGCGCAAATGGTGATTGCGAAATACGAAACGGCAGAATGGCAAGAAGTTTCTGAAATTAATGAGACAGAGCGCGGTACAGGTGGATTCGGAAGTACTCAGTTATAAATTTAAAATGATTATTTTACGTCAAATAGACTTTGTCAAAAGTCGTAAATCAACTAAAAAATAAAATATGAAAATTATTGTGCCAATGGCTGGTCGTGGTTCTAGATTAAGACCTCATACTTTAACAGTTCCAAAACCTTTAATTCCAATCGCTGGTAAACCAATTGTACAACGTTTAGTTGAAGATATTACTAAAGTTGCGGGCGAAAAAATTGATGAAATCGCCTTTATTATTGGAGATTTCGGAGCTGAAGTTGAAGCCTCTTTAATTCAAATCGCCGAAAGTTTAGGCGCAAAAGGAAAGGTTTATACGCAAGACGAAGCGCTAGGAACCGCTCATGCGATTAAATGCGCAGAAGAATCGATGCAAGGAAATGTTATCGTTGCGTTTGCAGATACTTTATTCAAAGCCGATTTTATTTTAGATAAAAATTCTGATGGCGTAATTTGGGTTAAAAAAGTAGATGATCCATCTGCCTTTGGAGTGGTGAAATTAGACGATTACGGTTTCATCACCGATTTTGTAGAAAAGCCAACGACCTTCGTTTCCGACTTGGCAATTATTGGAATTTATTATTTCAATTCTGCTGAAAAATTAATGGGTGAAATCAACTATATCATTGATAATGACATTAAAGAGGGCGGCGAATTTCAATTAACAACTGCGTTAGAAAACCTTCGTCAAAAAGGGGCGAAATTCTCTCTTGGGAAGGTTGACGACTGGATGGATTGTGGAAATAAAAACGCGACCGTTGACACCAACGGAAAGGTACTAGAGTATGAGATAAAAAATGTGGCAAACTTTCCAGCGTCGGCAAAAATTACCAATTGCTTAATTATTCCACCGTGTTTTATTGGAGAAAATGTGGAAATTTCTAACTCTAAAATTGGACCGCGAGTTTCTATAGGGAACAATACCAAGATTATCAATTCAAATATTGACAATTCCTTAATTCAAGAAAACACGATGATTGATCATGGGAATTTAAGCAACTCAATGATTGGGAATTCTGCTCAATATTATGGAGTAGCTCGCGAAATATCTTTAGGTGATTTTTCCGTACTTGATTTCCTTTCAAAAGAGGAGAGTCATAAATAGTATTGAAATAATATTCACTTACTAACCAAAACATTCTGTCTGATTTGGCGTTAATATTGTAAACTTTCCCTAAAAGTTTAACCAAAAAAATTAAATGAAAAAATATATCCTAGCGGCTGCCGTAATAATCATGATGGTTTCGTGCAAAACAAAAACGGCGGTTGAAAATCCCATTAGCACCAATTCACCAATCGCTTCCAATACAGCTTTTTTCAAGACAATTACAGAAAAAACTAATTTTCAACAGCTTAAAATAAATTCTAGAATCACGGCAGAAACTGGTAAATTTATTCCACCTTTAGATGCGACAATTTATATTGAAAAAGACAAAAAAGTTTGGATCAATATGATTGCGATCTTTCTAAATGTTGGAAGAGGACTCGCTACACCTGACGGAATTAAAGGATATGAAAAGTGGAATAAGACTTATATTGAATCAGATTTTTCTTATTTAAATGGTCTTCTTAATGTCAACTTCATCGATTATGGAGCTTTTCAAAATTTGCTTTTGGGTAAGACCTTTATTCCCGTTACCGCCAAAGATTTTAAACTGACCAAAAATGCGCAAGGTTATTTGTTAACTTCTATAAAAGATTTAAGTTTTCAGTCTAACGGAAGCTCGCATGAATACTCCGCTTCCTTGTCCTACAATAACGAAATGGATCTTGAAAATGTTTCGTTGAAAAAAATTAATGCGTCAGATGAACTTCAAGTTTCCTACGCGAATTGGGAGAATTTCGAAAACAATAAACTTCCGAAAACTGTTAAAATAGTAATAAAGGGTTCGAAAGACAGTCAGATTTTATTAGAAAATACGAAATTTGAGAGTTCGAAAATGGATGCTCCCTACTCTGTTCCCAATAATTATAAGAAAACTGAAATTAAATGATTAAAAGATTAAGCGTTTTAATAGGAATTTTTCTGTTCGTATCTTTTTCTGCGCAGAAGAAGGAACAACTTCAAAAGCAGAATGCCGACTTGAAAAAACAAATTTCAGCAATTAACTCAAATCTCGCTAAAACTCAGCAGCAGTCTAAACTCTCTGTAGCTTACTTAAACGAAGTAGAAAAGAAAATTGGCCTTCGGGAAAAAGTATATACCAATACACAAAAGGAAAAAAGACTAATTGAAGACGAAATCTATTTAAGACAATTAGAAATCAATCGCCAGAATCGCGAATTGGCAGTCTTAAGAAAAAACTACGCTGAAGTTTTGGTGAAAGCTTATAAAAACAAAGGCTCGCAAAACAAAGTTACTTTTATTCTCTCCTCAAAAAACTTAGGAGAAGCGCTTCGAAGAATTCAATATTTAAAGGATTACTCAGATTATCAAGACAAAAAAGCTGCGGAAATTTCCACAGCGGCTAAGGTTTTACAGGAAAACATCACCTTAAAACAGAAATCGGCCGCAGATAAAGAAATGATTCTTTCTAATCAGAAAAAAGATTTATTAACTATAGAAGCTGAAAAGAAAACGAAACAAACTCTGCTGGAAGAATTCAAGAAAAATGAAGTTCAACTAACTGGCGAACTGAAGCAGAAGCAGGCAGAATCTAAACAGCTGGAAGGTCAAATTCGATCAATTATTGCAGAGGAGATCAGAATTGCCAGAGTTAAAGAAGAAGAAAACAGAAAAATAGAAGCCGAAAAAATTCGTCTTGCAAAAATTGCTGCAGAAAGAGAAAAAGCAAAAATAGAAGCGGAAAATAAAGCACGAATGGAAGCTTTGGCTTTAGAGAAGAAAAAGGCTGATGATGAAGCGAGAAGATTAAAAGAAATTTCTGAACGAAAAGCCGCTGAGGAGCTAGAGAAAGCGAAAATAGCTGCCGCGGCTGATTCGAAAAAAACCGAAGATTCTAAAAAAGCAGCAGATGCGGAGAAAGCAGAAGCACGCCGAATTTCTGCCGCCAGAGATGCTGCGGAAGCCGCCACAAATGCAAAAGCCGCAGCCGATAGAGCAGCTTCAGCCCGCGCAGCAGAAGCGAGCATGGCTAAGAAAAATGATGATGAGAAGAAAGCAGCTGAGGCAAAGGCAATGACCAACTTTGGTGTCTCTCCGAACTTGGGAAGTAATTTTGCTGCCAATAGAGGAAAAATGGGAATGCCGGCTTATGGTACAATCACTCACCGATTTGGGCGACAGCCGCACCCCGTTTTCAAAAACATTGTGGAAGAAAACAACGGCGTGAAAATTGCTGTGGCTAAAGGTACTGTGGCAAAATGTGTTGCTCCCGGAACTGTGTCGCGAGTTATCGCTTCTGCTGATGGATCGAAGACGGTAATTGTGAAACACGGTGATTATTTCACCATCTATGCAAATCTATCTAGCACGATGGTTTCTGCTAATCAGCAGGTTTCTGCAGGAACCTCAATGGGAACGATCGGGGCAGATTTCGATGGCAGCTATACTTTAGATTTTCAGATATGGAACGGTAGCAATCCAGTGGATCCATTAGGTTGGGTGAATTAAAAAAAAAATATAACTTTGTATAAAATTTCAAAATGGATACACTTACAATACTAGCACTTTCTTGGCAACACTTGTTAATCGTTGGGATTATTATCTTGGTCTTTTTCGGAGGTCGTAAAATACCCGAAATGATGAGAGGTTTAGGTTCTGGAATTAAAGAATTTAAAGACGCGGTGAAGGAAGATGAAACAAAAACTCCCGAGGAGCCAAAAAGCAATTCTAGTTCTACTACCCCTTAAAAATATCTCCATGAATTTTACGGAAACAGCGTGGAGGGTTTTCAATCAGTCGATTGCGGATTACCACATAATGGACGATGTAGATACAATGCTACAAAATCCATTTCCAACCGAAAGTTTGGAACATCTTTTGTATGCTAAGAATTGGATTGATACCGTTCAATGGCATTTAGAAGATATTATTCGAGACGAAAATATTGATCCAACTGAAGCTTTAAAATTAAAAAGAGCAATAGACTCTTCAAATCAGAAAAGAACTGATTTGGTAGAGTTCATCGACAGTTGGTTCCTAACTAAATACAAAAATATCTCCCCAAATAGCGATGCTAAGATTAATTCGGAAACTCCCGCTTGGGCAGTAGATCGTCTTTCGATTTTAGCATTAAAGGTGTATCATATGAATCTTGAAGCTCAGCGTGAGTCTGCAAGTGATGAACATCGCAAAAATTGTACTGCAAAGTTGAATACTTTGCTGGAACAAAAAAAAGATCTTTCGGAAGCAATCAATCAATTGCTTTTTGATATAGAGAACGGTAGCATTAAGATGAAAGTGTATAAACAGATGAAAATGTACAATGATGAAAGTCTTAATCCGATCCTTTATCAAAATGTGAAAAATGCGTAAACTGAACTTTGGTTATACCTTATTACTATTGCTTACTTTATCCTGTTCTGCGGAAAAAATAAATCTTTCTCCAGTTGGAATCAGTAGTGGTCAAAACAATGTGTACTCCTATAGTGAAAGAAAAAACATTATCGTTTATTCCTCAGAAATTACCAATTTACTTACCTCATTTCCAAAATTCCGCAATGACTCCGTTAATGCTGAAATCACTAAGCTCAAATATCATATCAAAGATTATATCGGTGCGATGGAGGCTTATAATGTTAATGGTCTCAACATCGCCCAAAGAAATTTTGAAAAATCCTACAAGAAACTTCAAAATCTCAGAAAATTTTTGAATGAGGACGAAGATCAAATTCTGAATCGATATTTGGTCCGAATTAAAACCAACATGACCTTTCTCGAAAGTAACATTTCCAAAGATTCCACCTCTACTTCTCTAAAATAGCAAAACCTCCATGTTAAAAATTCAAGCTGAATCAAACGTTCCGACCGAGCACGGAGAATTCCGTATGATTGCATTTTCGAAATTAGAAGGCGACTGGATGCCGCACTTGGCTATAATTGCGAAAGATACTGATTATTCAAAACCCGTCAATGTTCGTTTCCATTCGGAATGTATTACTGGCGAAGTGTTTCATTCTAAAAAATGCGAGTGTGGTCAACAGTTAGATGCAGCGATGAATTTCATTCACAAAAATGGTGGGATTATCGTTTACTTAAGACAAGAAGGAAGAAATATCGGAATCATCAATAAGCTAAAAGCCTATGCTTTGCAAGAGCAAGGTTTTGATACGGTGGAAGCTAATCTAAAATTGGGACTCCCAGCCGATGATCGTAACTTTGATATTGCGATCGAAATTCTTAATATTTTGGAGGTGAAAGAAGTAAATCTTTTAACCAATAATCCTCAAAAAATAAAATTTGTTAAGGATAGCAATATTCGTTTTAATAAAAGAATTCCTTTGCAGATTGACTCTACAAAGGAAAGTGAAGCTTATTTAAAAACTAAGAAAGACTACTTTGGTCATCTCCTAGAAGATGAGTAAGTTTCCTAATCTCTTACATTTTAATTGCAGTTTCTAAAGCCAATTCAATCATCGGTGTTAAAGCTGTTTCACGCTGATCAGCCGTGATTTCATCTCCAGTTGGAATGATGTCTGAAACCGTCAAAATAGTGGCGGCATTTTTACCTAAATATTGTGCATTTGCGAAAAGTGCAAAAGCTTCCATTTCAACAGCAGAACAATTATACTTTTTCACGATATCAACTTGCCCTGGATTTTTTCTATAAAAAACATCACTGGTATGAATAGTTGTCGACTTTATGTTTAGATCTAATTCTTTCGCAGTATCATTCAGAAGTCCAAAAGCATTACCCTGATGAGATATCAAATCTCCCTCTATTTCCCAAGAATATTTTGCATAGGTAGACTCACTTGCAGCAAACTCCACATTTAATAAATCGTAAACTTTTAAATCGGTCGAATAGCCTCCACACGTTCCAATTCTGATAATGGTATCAACATCAAATTCGGTAAACAGTTCGTAAGAATAAATTCCGATACTTGGAATTCCCATTCCACTGGCACCCACAGAAACTTCTTTACCTTTATAAAGTCCCGTGAAATAAAAGACGTTTCTAGTTTTACTAACTAATTTTACATCAGTTAAAAAATTATCTGCAATATATTTTGCTCTTAAAGGATCACCAGGTTGCAAAACGATTTTAGCAATATCTCCTTTTTTAGCGGCAATATGTACACTCATAGTTATAAATTTATATTAATTATTCAATTTCATAAAGTTACTAAAATAACATCGATAAAGAAATTAAAACCAAAATTCTAACGGTGATTTTTGACATAGAAAAACCACCGCAGATGCAGTGGTTTTTGTCTATTTTATAGATTTATAAAGAAGTTACTTTAGAATCGTCGATGTTAAAATATTTAATAACACTTTCATAATTATTATAATCTACGTTCGCATTTTTTCCACCTGCTGATGCTGGCACCAAAACGACTCTGAATGTTTGATTATTTAGATACTGAGGCGTTGTTGAAATATCGTAATTTCCATTAGCATAAATCATAATATCATTTTTGCTAAAATCAAAATCATAATCTAATTCATTACCACCTGTTAAGTAAAGAGTTCTAGGAATCATTTGCCAAACTGGCGAACCGTCTGGAGCAGAGCTACCTTTTCTGTAAATTAAAACCACGTCTGTACTAACCAAAGGTTTAGTGAATGAACGACTAATGAAATAACCATCATCTGCATTGTAAGCAAAATTCACGTTATTTATGTCTAACACTACCGAATAAGTATCATTATCCTGCACAATCACATCATCATTTCTATCATTGCAACTTACCGCCGCAAATCCAAATATTGCCAATAGCAATAATGTAAAATATTTTTTCATTTTGTTAATTTTTTAGTTAATTAACTTCAAGATGTCAATATGCATGCCAAGAAATCATCTGTTTTTAAAAATTAAAATTTGTATTTTTGCTTACTATTTATTTTATATAGAATGAAAAACATTAATATTCAAGCTTTCTTTTTTACTATTACTCTGCTTTGCTTTAATCTACCTCTAAATGCTCAATACCAGCCCAATAATATATCATCCGCAGATTTAAAAAAGGCAAATATATGGGTAAATGAAACTTACAATTCTTTATCGCAAGATGACAAATTAGGCCAACTGTTTATCGTTGCTCTGTACACCAATAAAGGGGAAGGACACATTAATGATGTTCGGAATATTGTTGCGAACCAAAAAATTGGCGGCTTGATTCTGATGCAAGATGATGCTGCCAGAAAAATTAATTTGGTAAATGAGTTTCAGAAAAAATCAAAAACCCCCTTGATGATTGGAATGGATGCCGAATGGGGACTGTTCCAAAGAATTGCCGCAGCACACAAATTTCCGTGGGCCATGACGCTTGGCGCAATTCAGGATAAAAGTTTAATTACGGAGATGGCGGCGAAAATTGCTGAAGATGCTAAAAGAATGGGCATTAATTGGGATTTTGCACCTGTTGTAGATGTAAATACCAATCCAAATAATCCAATTATTGGCAACCGTAGTTTTGGTTCAGAAGTTCAGAATGTGGTTAATTCCGCCATGGCTTATTCAAAAGGATTACAAGACAATAATATTTTAGCAGCGATTAAACATTTCCCTGGCCATGGTGATACTGACCAAGATTCACACTTAGACCTGCCCGTAATTTCACATTCTTTAAAAAGATTAAATGAGATCGAAATCGCACCTTTCAAAGCCTTAATGGATAAAGGTATTGGCGGCGTTATGGTAGCGCATCTTTATGTGCCAGCTTTAGAAAAAACGAAAGGAATACCAGCTTCTATTTCTAAAAATATCATCACTGGAATTTTAAAAGAACAATTGGGTTATAAAGGTTTGATCATCACTGACGCTTTAAACATGGGCGCCGTTGCCAATAAATATAAGGCCGGTGAATTAGATGCTTTGGCGTTTATAGCAGGAAATGACATTATGCTTTTTTCACAAGATGTTGCCACGGGGAAAAAATTGATTCAGCAAGCAATTGACAAAGGTGAAATATCCCAAAATAGAGTTGAAGAAAGCGTGAAGAAAATTCTTCTAACAAAATACTATTTAGGTTTAACCTCCTATGAGCCTAGAAATCCAGAAAATATTAATGAAGATTTGAACAACGCTTCTCATTCAGAAATCGTTCAAAAAATGTATGCAAATGCTTTAACTTTAATTAAAGATGAACATAAATTGCTTCCGCTAGATTGCAAAGAAACCTATTACTATGTTCCGCTAGAAGAAGCTCCTTATCAAACATTTTTAGATCAATTAAATCTCAACGCCACAGTAATTGTAAAGAAAGCTACTGAAATTTCGGCAATTCCTGCGAATTCGAAAGTGATTGTAGGCTTTCACAAAGATAATTCTACGGCTTATAAACCTTACAAAATTTCCACAGAAAGTAAAAAAACACTAGCTGAGCTCACTAAAAACCATCAGGTTATCTTAAACGTTTTTGGATCTGCTTATGCCTTAAAAGATGTGGATATTTCAAAAGTATCCACCGTTTTAGTCGCTTACGAAAACAACGAAGACTCAATGATTGCAACTGCAAAAGCATTATCTGGTCAGACAAAAATCTGGGGAAAACTTCCCGTTCTGGTTAATGATCAGTTAAAAGCGGGAATGGGTTTAGATCTCAGACCTTCTTCCAGAATTGATTTGCCCTTGAAAAAAAATAACAAAACACTAATTGAGTAATTTCAATTTAAAACAAAACACATGAAAATCGGAATTCTCTGTTATCCCACTTACGGTGGAAGTGGCATCGTTGCTACAGAACTCGGTATGGCACTCGCTGATAAAGGATACGAAGTGCATTTTATAAGTTCGGCCTTGCCTGCTAGATTAGACATCACTAATCCTAATATTTTCTTCCATAAAGTAAATGTTCAAACCTATCCACTTTTTCAATATCAGCCCTATGATATCGCACTTTCGTCGATGATTTATCGCGTTGTAAATTTGTATAAATTGGATTTACTTCACGCGCATTACGCAATTCCGTATGCCTACGCAGCATTTACGGCTAAACAAATGTTGAAGGAAGAAGGGAAAGATATTCCGTTGGTAACAACGCTTCACGGCACCGATATCACCTTGGTAGGTCAACATCCTAGTTACAAACATGCGGTAGAATTTTCTATCAATCAGTCAGATACGATTACATCGGTTTCTGAAAGTTTAAAAAAGGATACTTTACAATTTTTCAAAATCACTAAAGAGATTCAGGTCATTACCAATTTTATCGATAACGATGAATTTAAAATGTCCTCTGATTGTCAAAGAAGACAGTTTGCGACCGACGATGAAAAAATACTTATTCACGTTTCCAATCTTCGCCCAGTAAAGAGAGTTGAAGATGTTTTAGCAATTTTCAAAAATGTAACAACGCGAGTAAAAGCAATGCTCATCATTATTGGTGAAGGCCCCGATATGGAAATAATCAATCAGTTTTTAGAAGAACATCCAGATCTTATCGGCAAAGTTCGACTTCTTGGAAAAGTGAACGATCTCTATAAAATCTTACAACTATCTGATGTATTTTTACTGCCTTCGGAACAGGAAAGTTTTGGACTGGCTGCATTGGAAGCTATGGCCGCAGAAACTCCTGTGATTAGTAGTAACGCTGGTGGAATTCCGGAGGTCAATATTCAGGGAGAAACTGGTTACCTGGCTGAAATCGGAAACATCGAAGCGATGAGTAATTACACCATCAAACTTTTGAGCGACGATAATCTTTTAATGCAAATGAAGAAGAATGCAAAAGAGCAAGCTTTAAGATTTGATCTAAAAAACATTTTACCACTGTACGAAAAAATGTACGAACATACCCTGGCTAACTTTAAAAAATAGTCTTTTCACCTTTTTTATTCAGAATTTGCTTTGTTACTTTGTTACATTATTTCACGCAAAGTCGCAATGAATTTACGCAATGTTATTAATGATTATTTTTAGATATCATGACAGAAAATGAAATTGCATATCAAATTGTTGGAGCAAGTTTGGAGTTACATCGTGAGGTTGGCCCAGGACTACTTGAAAGCGCATACGAATCTGCACTTGCATACGAATTAGCACAAAGAGGTTTATCTGTGAAAAAGCAATGCGCAATGCCATTTCATTATAAAAATATGATGATGGAAGTTGGATATAAAATAGATTTACTGGTGCAGGACAAAGTAATTATCGAATTGAAAAGTGTAGAGAAACTTCATCCCGTTCATTACGCACAAACGCTGACTTATCTCAAACTTCCTAATTTAAAATTAGCACTATTAATAAATTTTAATGAAAAATTTATTAAAGATGGTATTCACAGGATTGTGAATAATTTATAGTTAAAAGACCAATAAATTCCTTCAAAGAAACTATCATGGCGTAGTACATTGCGTCATGGCGTGAAATCATATGAACGAAAAATTGCTACAATACCTCTGGAATTTCAAAATTTTCACCAGTTTTGATTTCAAAGATATGGATGGCAACGAGCTCGAAATTTTAGATTTCGGCCGCTGGAATTTTAATTCTGGGCCGGATTTTCTCTTTGGTAAAATAAAAACAAAAGGCATCATTCTCGCCGGCAATATCGAACTTCATGTAAAATCATCCGACTGGATTTTCCATAAACATTCTGGCAATCCAGAGTTTGACAATATCATTGCTCACGTCGTTTTCATTAATGATGTAGAGATTGAAGAATTCAAAAGTAAAAATATCCCGACTTTAGAATTGAAAGATTATATCGATGAAGAAGTACTTTACAAATATGAATCTTTACTTCAGGAAACCCAGTTTATTCCGTGTAAGAAAATATTTGATCCGAAACATTTACCTGTTAATTTTCATGAAGAAAATCTGCTGAAAAAACTGGATCAAAAATCAACAGAAATTGATGAATCTCTTAAGCTCCATCAAAACAATTATGAAGCGCTATTATTTTCACAACTCGCTTATGCCTTTGGTCTAAAAGTTAATGCACTTATTTTTAAACAGCTCGCCGAAAGTATCGATTACAACATTTTCAATAAAATTCGACAAAATCAAACGCAGGTTGAAGCGCTACTTTTCGGAATATGTGGCTGGCTCGAGAAACCTAAAGACTCCCAGACTCAAATTTGGAAACGGGAATTTGAATTTCTAAAAGTGAAATACAAACTTCCTGAATTCTATGTTTATCCCAAATTTTCAAAGCTGAGACCTCCAAATTTCCCCACTATTCGACTTTCTCAGTTGGCTTCGCTATATCATCAAAACCAAAATCTATTCTCTAAACTTATTACGGCTAAAAAGATTGACGAAATTTATCCGCTCTTTAATAAAGTGAAAGCAAGTGAATATTGGAACACTAGATTTAATTTCGGAAAGATTTCGACACTTCAAGGCGAGAAAACTTTAACCAAAGATTTTATTGATTTGATTTTGATTAATGCGGTTCTTCCTTTAAAATATACCTATCATAAAAATACTGATGAGAATATTCCAGATGAAATCCTAACCTTATATCAAAATATCTCCCCTGAAAAAAATACGGTCATCGAGGAATGGAATACTTTAAAGGTAAAACCAAAAAACGCTCTGGAAACTCAATCACTATTGTTTCATTATCGAAATTTCTGTCAGAAGAAAGAATGTTTGCGGTGCGAAGTTGGCGTTCGACTAATGAATAATTAGAACTAATAATGCTGAGATGTGATACATTTCAGTACTTGCAATTACCTATTGATGATTAATAGCCCTAATTTTGTCGGGAATTAAAAAATAGAGAAGATGTTTGATTGGTTGAAATTACTTTTACTGCCCGGGGAAATTCCCACGGTAACGCAATCCATTGTTGCCATTATGCTCGCCATTGGAACGGGCGTTTTTTTCGGAAGACTAAAAATGGGGAAAATTACTTTCGGTGTTTCCGCCGTAATGTTTACCGGATTAATTCTGGGACATTTCGGCTATCGAATCCAACCGGGAATTTTGGATTTCATACGTGACTTTGGTTTAATCCTTTTCGTTTATGGAATTGGTTTGCAAGTCGGACCATCCTTCTTTTCCTCCTTCAAAAATGAAGGTTTAAAATTTAATATTCTTGCGGTCTCTACGGTTCTTTTGGGTGGAGTTATTACCGTCGGCCTATTTTATTTTACGGGTCTTAAAATCGAAGATTTAGTAGGAATCATGAGTGGTTCGGTTACGAACACTCCTGGGTTGGGAGCTGCTAAAAACACCATTGAAGAAATTACAAACTCTTTTCCCGATAAGAAATTTAATGATCCAACCATCGGGTACGCTATTACTTATCCACTTGGGGTTTTCGGAATCATTGCAACAATTATTATCTCAAAATTACTCTTGAAAATCGATCCAGATGAAGAAATGAAGAAATTCCGGATGTCTAAAATCAACCGTGAATTACCTTTAGTTCATAAGAAAGTAAGGGTAACGAATCCAGATTATTTCGGAAAAACGTTGCACCAAATTTTAAAAGGTTTCGGTAGAGATATCGTAATTTCCAGATTGAAACACAGTGGTACGGTAGCCGTAAAATCGCCAATGTTAGATACGGAACTACAGGATCGTGACGTGTTGATGCTGGTTGGCCTTGAAAAAGATTTAGATGATTTCATGGCTCTAGTTGGTCGGCCATCTTCCGATTTATTTATCGAATCTGATAAATTAATGCTGAAGAAAAATATTTATGTAACGAATGCGAAGATAATTCACAAAAAACTATCGGAACTGGATTTATACAATACATTTGATTTAAAGGTTACCCGAGTATTCCGCGCAGGTCGAGAAATTTTACCACGACCGTCTCTTGAACTATTTTACGGTGACAAGCTGAGAGTGATCGGATCGGAAGAAGCAATTCAGGAAGTTGAAACACTTATTGGAAACTCCGAAAAGAAATTATTAGAACCTGACTTCCTTTCCTTATTTGGTGGATTATTGTTAGGGGTAATTTTAGGATCCATTCCAATTGTAATACCAAGTTTACCCGTTCCAATTAAATTAGGATTTGCCGCGGGACCTCTGATTGTCGCTCTTTTAATTTCGAGATATGGTGGGATTTCATTCATCCACTCCTATATTAATACAGGAGCGACTCATTTCATGAAAGATTTTGGTATTTGTCTATTCTTCGCCGCTGTGGGAATTCACGCCGGTGATGGTTTCTATGACAATTTCATTCAATACAACGGTTGGTTATGGTTATTATATGGATGTGCAATTACCTTTATTCCATTAATTTTAATGGTTATCATCGGTCGCTTCATCATGAAAATAAACTTCTTACAACTCGTTGGAATTATGAGTGGAAGTTATACTGATCCAGCAGCTCTTTCGTTTAGTACGAACTATTTAGATTCTGATATCCCAATTCAAACCTACGCACAGGTTTATCCTTTGGTAACCATCTTCAGGATATTCGTAGCGAGTTTACTGATCCTGTTCTTCAGTTAAAGTAAAGTATTACCGCTGACAGATTGGAGGTTAAAATAGATTGCCTCACTTTAAATAAAAAGTTTACTGAATTTTGTTTCAGTAAACTTTTTTTATGTTTCAAAACGAAAAAAGCAACCTCAGTGAGATTGCTTTATGTATTAATCTTATAAAAAGATTATTTAGCTTCAGTAGAATTATCAGGAAAACGTTGTGCCGTAAATTCTCTTGAAATCGCTGCTTTTTCAAATTTCAATTTCCCAGATAGTGTTTCGATGATGATGCCATCGTCCATAATCTGATTGATTCTACCATGCATTCCAGATGTAGTAACTACTCTACTTCCCACTTTCAATTCAGCTTGAAAGCTTTTTTCCTGCTTTGATTTTTTCATTTGCGGGCGAATCATCAGGAAATAAAACCCAACGAACATCAATCCCATCATTACCATTGTTGGCATCATAGAACCTTCTGGTGCTGCTCCTGCCTGTAAGAATATTGTTATCATAATTTCAATTTTAAATTAATTAAGGTTGGATATCTGCCGAGAAAGAAATAATAATCGGCGCTTTCTCCACATTAGCATAAACTTCTGCCTGTTTGTTTACTAAGCCATCGAAACTAGATGAATCAAATTTCAATGTAATTTTTCCTTTTTTGCCAGGTAGAATCGGCTCTTTGGTATAATCAGGAACCGTACAACCACAACCTGGTTTTACCTGGGATATAATCAAAGGATTTTCGCCAGTATTAGTCACTTCGTAGATATGTTCTTTTTGATCGCCCTTTTTCATTTTCCCAAACTCAAAATGAGCTTCGGAAAGAACCAGGTTTGTTAAAGGCTTCGATTGCGCTTCTTTAATCATTTCTGCATTAGAATCAACTGGCATAGGCGCTGCGATTTGTGCCGAATTATCTTCTTGGATTACAAGCTGATCTGCAGTTTGATCTTTTTTACAACTTAATAAAGTTAAAGCAACTGCAAGTGGTGCTATTTTAATAAAATTTTTCATATTAACTTCTATTTAAATCTTTAGTGTATTTATCTAAAATTCCATTGATGAAAATGTTCGAACGATCGGTTGAAAATACCTTAGAAATTTCGATATATTCATTGATGATCACGCGTCCCGGCGTCAACGGGAAATAATCGAGTTCGGTCAAGGCGGCAATCAAAATAATTTTATCAATTAAGGCCACACGATCCAAATCCCAATTATCTAATCTTCCTTCCAGTTTTTTCTCATTTTCTTCCCAGTGGTTAAGGGATTCTTTTAAGAGCTTTCGGGCAAATTCACGATCTTCTTCATCTTTAATCATTTTAATTAAAGTATGACTCGGTTCATTTTCTTTAAAAAACCCGATGGTTTTCTGCATCATCGAATTAGCGATATGAAAATCATCTGACCAACTTAGCTCTTTATCTTCAAGATGTTCATGAAAATCTTCATTCTCAGCGATATATCTTAAAAATAACTTTCCAATAAATTTCTGGTCAGCTTCGAAAGAATGTCCTTCTTCTTTCATAAAATCCTGATAGCGCTTACCAGCAGACATTCTTTGAAAAGTTTTCACCAATAATTCATCATTAATATCCCATTTTAAATCCTGATGTTTAGAAGTGAATGAAAGTCTTTCTTCATTTTCTTCTAACTTGATTAAAACTTGATTGTAAATAAATTTTTGATTGGGATTGGTCTCGTTAACGGTTTTGATATACTTATTCTTACCGATTTCGATTTGTCTTTCTGCTAAATCTTTTAGAGCCACCAAAAAATTGAGTTGGTAAATGTAAAGATGATAGATCTTGTCGATTTCCGAGAACATATTTTTCTCTAAAACATCGAATTTTATTGGGTTTTGGTAATATGAATACAACGATCCTATTGCCTTTTCACGAATTTGTCTTCTTCCTAACATTTCAAAGAGCTTTTATGCGTGCAAAGATAATAAAATTGTCGGAAGTTGAGAATTTTAAGGCATAACTTATGTTAAAGAATTACAGATTTTAAAGCTTTAAAACCAACTGCATTTTCCAAATTTAAAAGATATCAATTTTCAATTTCTTACTTTTGCAAAGGTTTAGGAGCAATCAACTGCTAAAAACTGAATGATTATTTATGAACGCACTGAAAACCCTCAATCCTTATTTCTGGAAACATAAAAACCTACTCTTTTATGGACTTCTATTCATCATCGCCAGTAACTTTTTCAATATTTTTAAAGTTCAATTCGTTGGTAAATCAATCGATGAAATTGCAAACACCAATAGTTTAGGTTTCAACAAACAGGTATTATTCTATGTCGGCATTATTGTCGGCTCTTCCTTATTAACGGGCTTTTTCACCTTTATGATGCGCCAAACCATCATTGTTTCTTCCAGAAGAATTGAATACGAACTCAAAAATAAAATTTACAATCACTACCAGGAATTATCCTTAACCGACTTTAAAAAAACCACCATTGGCGACTTGATGAATCGTTTGAGTGAAGATGTAGTCGCGGTTAGAATGTACCTCGGTCCCGGTGTAATGTATATCGCAAATTTATTAATTCTCCTTATCATCACGAGTATTTATATGCTCAACACCAACGTTGCGATGACCCTCTGGTCTTTGCTTCCCTTGCCTATCCTTTCTTTTCTTATTTATAAAGTAAGTTCCATTATCAATAAAAAATCGAAAATCATGCAGAAAAGCCAGTCTGCGATTTCGACTTTTGTGCAAGATAGTTTTTCAGGAATTCGAGTGGTTAAATTTTTTGCTAAAGAAAGCTACATTGAAAAAAGTTACGGATCCAAAGTAAAAGATTATCAGGATAAATCATTGGATCTCGCAAAAACAGAGGCCTACTTTTTTACCATTATTCTATTTGTGATAGGAATGTTGAATGTTGTTATTCTTTTAATTGGTGGTCAGAAATATATGGCAAATGAACTCTCCGTTGGTAAGATTGCCGATTTCTTTTTATATATTAATATTTTGATATTCCCTTTCTCAATGGTCGGTTGGGTGACTTCTATTAATCAAAGAGCTGAAGCCTCGATGTCGAGAATTAATGAATTTCTTGATATGAAAACCGATATCATTAATACCAGTAATGAAGTCTATCCGATTAAAGGAGATATCGAATTTAGAAATGTTTCCTACGTTTATCCAAATACAGGAATTAAAGCGTTGGATAGCTTAAGTTTTAAAATAGAAGCTGGGAAGTCACTAGCGATCATGGGAAAAACCGGGAGCGGAAAATCAACGATTGCCCTTTTGCTTTGTAGATTAATTGATCCAACAGAAGGCGAAATTCTGATTGATGGGAAAAACTTAAAACATCACAATTTAGAAAACTACCGTAATTTTATCGGTTATATTCCACAGGAAAGCTTCCTATTTTCTGATACAATCGAAAACAATATCGGCTTTGCGATTGACAAACCTTCGCATGATCTAGTAGTGGAATATTCCAAGAAAGCTGATGTTCATAAAAACATCGTGGAGTTTAAAAACCAATACAAAACCATGGTGGGCGAACGGGGCGTGATGCTTTCTGGTGGACAAAAACAAAGGATTTGCATAGCACGCGCTTTAATTAAAAAACCGAACATCTTAATTTTTGATGATTCCTTATCAGCCTTAGATACGGAGACGGAAGAGAACATTCTTCAAAATATTGAAAAGGAAGTTCAAAACTGTACGTCAATCATCATTACGCACCGTGAAAGCAGTGCAAAGCGCGCTGATAAATTACTGAACCTGACGCCGTTAGAAAGCGAAAATCTAAACTAATCTATAATATATTTATTGATAAGTCACTTTTTTTCGTAAATATTTAATAATTAATTTCGCAGTTAAAAGAAATCTTTTATATTTGTTACACAAGATTTCAAAAAATATCTACAAATGAGTGATTATAAGGAACGCCACGAAAACGAAATTTTCACCAAGGTGTTGAAGGCAGGAAGAAGGACCTATTTCTTTGATGTGCGGGAAACCAAAGCGGGAGATTATTATCTAACGATTACCGAAAGCAAAAAAAACTTTGGTGAAAATGGCGAAGCGAGTTTTGAAAAACACAAAATCTATCTCTACAAAGAAGATTTCAAACATTTTGAAGAGATGTTCAAAGAATCTACAGATTTCATTATCGGTCAAAAAGGAGAAGATGTAATTTCTGAAAGACACGACAAAGATTTCAAATCAAAATCATTTACGATCGAGTCAGACGACAAAGTTTAACTCCATTCAAAATATATTAAAAGGCATTCAAAATTTTGAATGCCTTTTTTGATTTAAATTTTACATAAAATTAACTGAAAGCCCCTGAAAACGAAAAAACGCATTGATAATCAATGCGTTTTAACTTGGGTGGATGATGGGTCTCGAACCCACGACCTTCGGTACCACAAACCGACGTTCTAACCAACTGAACTACAACCACCATTTGAGAGTGCAAATATAAGGTTTTTCGATATACTACAAAATTATTCCATCGAAATTTTTAAAGGCAATCAACTTTTCTGTTGTAAAACCTTCCGCATAGGCAACTCCAGAGAGCCGACCTAAGTCCTGGGCACGATAGGTAAGACTTTCTAGAAAATCTTTTGACGCAATTGGCGTCATCGGTTCATTAGAGTTTGGATCGTAAAATTGCGTCTTGTACGCGAGGCAGGCTTCAATTTTTTTCTCCATGAACTCAGAAACATCTACAACAAACGCGGGAGTGATATGCTTCCACTGAATGTAATTGAAGATATGCTTGGGCCGCCAGGCTTGCTGATTTTCGTTTTCTAATGTAGTCTCAATTTTTACAAGTCCAGAAAGGAAACAGGCATCAGAAACCAACTTCGAGGCTTTAGCATGATCAGGATGACGATCATCAATAGAATTTGAAAACACCATTTCCGGTTGATATTTGCGAATCATTTTCACAATCTGCATTTGATACTCTTCACTATTTGACAGGAAGCCATCTTTCATTTTCAAGTTTTCGCGATTAACGTAACCCATAATTTTTGTCGCTTCAGCTGCTTCTTCAGCTCTTGTTATATTCGTACCACGCGTGCCGAGCTCACCTTGCGTTAAATCTATAACCGCGACGGTTTTTCCTTCTGACATCAGTTTGGCCAACGTTCCGCTACAACCTAATTCTACATCATCAGGATGAGCTCCGATTGCTAAAATATCTACTTTCATAACGCTCAAAATTTAATTATTTAAAATATTGATAAATGGTTGTCAGAAACTGAGCATAGGATTGTTCCAATCGCATGATGTCTCCAGATTTCAGATTGATGCCCGGCTTGCCATAATCATTAGAATTTACGGAAGCGCCTGACAGTTGAAAATACTGCACGGGTTGATTTTGTTGGGCTGCAATTTTTATGGTCGAACCTAAAAGTCCTCTCGTGGAAATCGTATAAATTTCTCCAGATTTTAATTCGAATTTCGTAAATGTTCTTTCCTCAAAAATTTTCTTATCGTTATTAATGGAAATCGTCTGCTTTTTGTAAGGTGAAGAAATAAGATAAACCGCATTGTCTTCTTTTGGAAAATACGAACTAGAAACGTAATACAAACTCAGTTTATAATGGCCAGGATCGAATTTAGAAAAAGTCTCGTCGACTTCCTGAAAAGGTTTGTAAGAAAAGGCATTGGCTCCGATTTCCTTGGCTTTTTTATAAACCATACCAAAAATTTCGGCATCATTATCTGAAAAACCCCGCACCTCTACTTCACCTAGATATTCGGCAGAAGCGAAGTCAGCATTTATTTTGTAAAACACTTTATCTTCATTGGAATGAGATTTCACCACTTTACTCAATACCACATTTTGTGCTAAAAAGAAAGGCGATGAAGCGATTAGAAGGGATAATAAGAGTTTTTTCATTCGGTAGTTGTTGCTAATATTTCGATACAATCTTGAAGGGAATGTTCCCAGTGATTTGATCCAACCCCGTAGACTTCTTCTATTTTATCTAAAGCCATGGTGCTTCGTTTCGGACGTTTTGCAGGCGTTGGAAATTCCTCGGTTGTGATTGGATTTAATATAATTTTCGAGTCAGAGAATTCTGCAATTTTTTTTGCGAATTCAAACCAAGTCGTTTCTGGATAATTCGAGAAATGGAAAACCCCGAAAGTTTTTGGATCTGATTCAATGATTTTCATCACTGCTGCTGCTAAATCATTAGCATTGGTTGGTTGACCAAACTGATCTGCTACAATTCCCAACTCTTCTTTTACAGAGAAAAGATTGAGCATAGTCTTGACAAAATTCTTATTAAATTCTGAATAGAGCCACGAAGTCCGAATGATTATCGTTTTCGGATTATTCTCAGTAGCCAATTCTTCACCTTTCAATTTAGAAGCACCATAAACTCCTTGTGGATTGGTAAAATTATCTTCTGAATAGGAAATATTAGTTTCTCCAGCAAAAACATAATCGGTTGAGATGTGAATTAAAATGGTGTTCGAGTCTTTACAAGCTTCCGCGATGTTTGCGACTGCTTCGGCATTTACGGCAAAGGCTTTCTCAAATTCTTTTTCAGCTAAATCTACCGCAGTATAAGCTGCAGCATTAACGCAAAAATCAGGTCGATAATCTTCAAAAAAATCTGTGACTGCGCTTCTGTCAGTGATATCTAAATCTTTAGAGCCCGCGAAATTAAATTCAAATAGACTATCGAAATCTGAGGATAACTTTTTAAAACAATTTCCCAACTGTCCATTTCCACCAATTACTAATATTTTCTTCATGCTGATTTTGCTTTTTTATTCTGCTTTCTAAAATAGGCTACGCGACTTTTAAAATCTTTTTCGTCTAGATCAACCAAAAACTTTTCAAAAAGTCGTTTCGTATCTTCGGGATGCGAATCTGACTTACGCGTTTTCATATTAAAATAAATCACAGTCATCCACAAAATACTGTGAATGGTTTGGCCGTCTTCACTTTTCATTAAAATTTCAACTTTCGAAACTCGGTCACCCACTTCAATCGTCTTGCTGGAAATCTGAACTCTGGCGTTATACCGAACTTCCTTTAGATAAGCGATTTCATTTTGAATGGTAATCCAAGTGCAACCAGTTTTGCGAGTGTATTCTTCATAAGTAAAGCCATAGCCAGATTCTACATGATCCTCTCTCGCATTGAGCATATACTCCAAATACTTTACATTATTCAGATGTCCAATGGGATCGCAATCACTGAAACGAATTCTAGACAGATTTGAAATTTCTTTTTGCATGGTACAAAATTAAAAAAACCATCCCATAATTGGGATGGTTTGGGATATTAAAATAATCTCTTAAAGTCCTAATTCTTTCTTCACTCCAGGAGTAGCATCTGGACCACCTTTGTAGATTAATGCACCTGCATCAATGATAAAATCGTATCCGTTTGCTTTTGCTACTTTCTCTACTGCTTTATTTAATTTGTCGATAATCGGTTTAACCGCTGTATCTCTTCTTTGAGCCAAATCATTTTGAGCTGTAGTCTGAATTTGCTGCAAACTTTGTTGCTTTTTTTGAAGATCTGCTTCTTTCGCATTTCTCTGAGCCTCTGTTAACTTAGCTCCTTCAGCTTGATATGCTTGCACTTCTTTCTGAAATGCTTCTGCTTGCTTATTTAATTCATCACCTTTAGTTTTACTAAAAGCTTCTAGGTCAGTTGTCATTTTCTTAGTTTCTGGCATTACGGCTAGTACCGCTTCATAATCCATCATTGCAACTTTCTGCGCTTTAGCAACTCCTACAGTTGCCATCAACATTACTGCTGCGAATAATACACTTAATTTTTTCATAATTGGGATTAAATTAATTTATGGTTGATTTGTTAATTGTTTCTATTTTTTTTGCTTTCACATCCTTAGATTCTCTCTCTTGTTCTTTCATAATTCTCATCTTTTCATTTCTAGAATCATTGATATTTCTCTTGTTAGGAGTTCCTTTTTCGGTCTTTTTTTCGGGAGAATTTTTGAGTAGCAAATCTAATACTTTATCAGTGTAATCGTATCTTTTATCAAGAAAAATCACGCTAATGTTATTGCTTTTATCAAGAACTATGCCCAAAGTATTTTTCTCAGATACCGTCTTGATTGCGCCCCAAATAAGATCCTGAAAAGGTTTGGTCAAATTTGATCTGGCGTTATTGACTTCTCCTAAAGATCCAAATCGATTATTGATCATCACTTTGATTCTTTTATCTAAATCATCAACTTCTTTTTGACGAAGCTTCAGCTGATCCCCAATCAAAAGAACTTTCTCATTCTCTAAGGTTGTTTTCTTTTTTTCAAAGTCAGTTTGCAAAGTTTGAATTTCATTTTGCCAATTGGTAATCTGTTCATTCAATCTCGTTTCTGCCTCTTTGTACTGAGGCAATTTACCGAGAATATAATCGGTATCAACCACTCCTATTTTCTGGGCATTTGCAATGGTAGCAAAGCTCAGCAGGAAAATGAATAATAATTGAAACTTTTTCATTTTTGTTAAGTTTATAATGATTGGTTCATCAGGAAGTGTGTTTTCCAACCTGAAGGTTCTGTGCCCATTGCCGTTTTATCAAATCCATAAGCGAAATCAAATCCGATCAATCCGAAAGCTCCCATGTAAACTCTAATCCCAACTCCTGCTGAACGTTTCAACTGGAAAGGATTGTATGTACCGAAAGAATTATAAGCGTTTCCTCCTTCTAAGAAAGATAGCGCATAAATCTTCGCCGTTTGATTCATTGAAATTGGATATCTTAATTCCAAGGCAAATCTATTGTAAATAGTCGCTCCACCCATAGGAGTAACATCATCGATAGTTCCTCCCGTAGAAGAAGCGTTTTCGTACCCACGAAGTGGCACCAATTCTCTACCGTCATATCTTCCACCGAAAAGACCAGTTCCACCGACGTAGAATCTCTCAAATGGCGGCGCTCCTAACTCTTTATTGTATCCGTTTAAGAATCCCATTTCTGCCGTACTTCTTAAAACCATTTTTCCAACTACGGTATTGTAAATATCAGCTTTCAATTTTACTTTATAAAATTCTAGCCATTTATACTTCTCAATTGCCGGCATACTCGAATAATCTTTATCATTAAAGAGTGAATATGGTGGCGTAAATTTCACAGATGCTTCAATATTTGAACCCTGAGTTGGGAAGATAGGATCTAATCCAGCAGAGTTTCTACTTAACCCAATGTTAAAACTAAAGTTTTTCGCTGAACCATTGTATTCAGTTTCATTTCCAAACTGGAACGGATAATTTTCAAAATCATAACTCTGATACTGAATTCCAGTATACAAAGAGAAATAATCATCTGGCCATCTCAAAAGTCTGTTTAACCCTGCACTTGCGGAGAATATATTTAATTTTTGAGTCGCTCCAAACTGATCAGAGTAGCGAACCAAAGATTGGTTGACTCCAACTGAAAGTGCCGTTGGTTTCGTTCCAAACAACCATGGCTCTGTAAATGAAATCCCATAATTCTGGAAGAACTGCCCAGCTTGGGCTTGGATTGATAAAGTTTGTCCGTCTCCTTGTGGAACTGGTTTAAAATCTTTGAACTTCAAAAAGTTTCTCAATGAGAAGTTATTAAAAGTCAATCCTAGAGTACCGATGAACGATCCTCCACCGTACCCAGCTTGCAACTGAACTTGGGAAGAACCTTTCTCTACCAAGGTCCAATGAACATCTACGGTATTATCTTGTGGGTTAGGTGTAATTTGCTGGCCAACTTGCTGCGGATCAAAGAACTGCATTCCTGCTAAATCGAAATAAGTTCTTTTAATATCACTTTTAGCAAACAAACTTCCGGGCTTTGTTCTTAGGGAACGAAGAATTACGTGGTCATGAGTTGTGGTATTTCCACTCCAAGTTACGCGATTCCAGGTTGCTTTTTCACCTTCATTAATTCTAATTTCCAAGTTAATGGAATCTCCCTGTACTGATTTCTCAATCGGAGTTACATTAGAGAAAAGATAACCACTATTCATATAAATAGACTTGATATCAGAATCATCTTCTTTACCACCGTCTTCACCTACTTTTTTGTTGAAGCCGACTGCATCGTAAATATCTCCTGTTTTATAGCCTAAAACTTTTTGTAAATAATCGGTAGCGAATGCTGTATTTCCTAAGAAATTCACATCACCGATATAGTATTTTTTTCCTTCATTCAGTTTTACATTAATTTCATATTGATTCTGAGGATTTCTCCAAACCGAATCAGAAACAATCTGTGCATCACGGAAACCTAAAGATCGATAATAGTTAATCAAGTTGCCTTTATCATCGTCATATTTATCCTGGATGAATTTCGAAGGTTTAAGAATTCCTTGAATACTCAAGCCTTTTTGCTTCGTATCTTTAAAGGCCTTCTTACGAAGTTTTTTATCGGGAACATTATCATTTCCTTCAAATTCAATATGGCTGATTTTAATTTTTCTGCCTTTATCTACGGTAATAGTCCAATCTACCAAGTTCGGATCTCCAGCATTCACTTGATCTTGAATCGTCACTTTGGCATCAGCAAAACCTTTTTTAATATACTCTTTCGGAATATTGGTTTTAAGCGTAGAAACTAAATTTTGGGTAATTTTGGTTCCCGGCTTTAGATTGTTGTCTTTCGCAAGTTTCTCACTTTTCGATTTTCCAATTCCTTTGCCTTTAAACTTAACTTCTCCTAAATCTTTCAAATCCTGAAGGTTAAATCGCAAAACAACTTGATCCCCTTCTAAACTTTCGATATAA
Organism: Kaistella antarctica; assembly: GCF_900109615.1. Classification (GTDB taxonomy): domain Bacteria; phylum Bacteroidota; class Bacteroidia; order Flavobacteriales; family Weeksellaceae; genus Kaistella; species Kaistella antarctica. The sequence continues at coordinate 625,222 of NZ_FOIX01000001.1, read as the reverse complement.
ACTTCAACTTCTGAGAAAGATTGAGTTTCCCAGAGTTTTTTTATGGCGTTGCTTATTTTTTGACCAGGGATTTCTACACTCTCATTTTTGTTAAGACCCGTAAATCTTAAAATTTGAGCAGCAGTATATTTTTTAACACCATCTACGACAATGTCTTTCAGGATATAAGTCCCAGCTTCATCTTGAGCTTGAACAGCATTGCTTTCTTGGGTATTTTGCGGCGGCGTAATCTGACCATAAAAATGGGCTGAGGCCACAAACATGATGATGGGTAAGAATTTAAACTTCATTTTTTATCTTGCTAACTATTTTCTTTTATCTATAATTGTTCGTCAAGCTGTTCACTTGTTTTACCGAATCTTCTTTCTTTGCACTGGTAATCATAAATACATTTAAAGAAATCTTCTTGACCGAAATCTGGCCATAGGATATCTAAAAACTGCAATTCTGCATAGGCAATTTGCCAAAGCAGAAAGTTACTGATTCTAACTTCACCACTGGTTCTGATCAATAAATCAACCGGCGGAAATTCTTTAGTATATAAATGATTTTCAAAAACTTCTTCTGTAATGTCTTCTTCAGTCAGTTCGCCACTTTTTACTTTCGAACTAATTTCCTTTACCGCATTCAAAATTTCTTTGTGCGAACCGTAACTTAGGGCCAGAATAAGATTTCCTCGATCGTTATTCTTGGTGATTTCTACCAACTGATGCAGTTGTTCCTGAACTAATTCCGGCAATTTTTTAATGTCGCCAATGATATGCATTCTCAAACCTTTGCTAAAGATATCTTCAGCTTCTAACAACAACGTTTCTGAAATCAAACCCATCAGCGTACTTACCTCATCATCTGGTCTCTTCCAGTTTTCCGAAGAAAAGGTGTAGAGTGTAAGGTAAGGAATATGAATTTCGTTACAAGCATTCACCGCGTTTCGCACCGCCTGAATGGCGTGTTTATGTCCGAAAGTTCTTTCCTCTCCGCGGGATTTTGCCCACCTGCCGTTTCCATCCATAATGATGGCAACATGCTTTGGAAGCTGATCCAGATTTAATTTTTCTTTTATCGACTGCATATTTTAATCACAATAACATGGTGGTCTTCCGAATGAATAACTGAGTCCGATGGAAATGGTATTCACCCAATCTTTAGAATTGATGTTTCCTATTTGACGACTCTCTAATTTTTTAAGTATTTCAGCGGATCTCTTATCAGCTTCTACTCTATATTCGCCTTTACCTAAATCATAATCCGTACCTCCAATATTTTTTTTCTTATAAGATATATTTATATTATCATCATTAATGACGCTGTAATCAATCGAATCGGAAAATGTAGGTCGAAACATAAGTTCACCAAACAGAGACCAGTTATAATTAAATTTATATTTCAATCCAATACCGAATGGAATGGACATGGTTAGTTTCTTTCCGTTAATATATTCTTCCCTAGTTTCAAAGTCACCAAAAGAAGACGGCGCTTTAGGATCTCCTTTACTATCTTTATAAAAATCATTTGCTATAGTAAATTGTGCCGTACTCGCGTACATTGCACCCAACCCGCCGAAAATGTAAGGACTAAGTAAACCTTTTTGCTCATCATTAACGGGGAAAAAATTGTATTCAAAAATTAGGTCAGCTTCCATAATTGAATTCGTACCCGACAATTTTCTATTTCTACGATACTGTTCTTTAGCCAAGACATCAATGAATTGAATATGGCTGTACCCTAAATTCAACCTCACCGTTTGGTAAGGATTAAAATTCATTCGGTAAAGAATACCGCCGTAAAAGGGAATGCCGTAATCTGTATAATTACGGGTTGGTTTCTGCAAAACATAATTGGTTCTCCCAATATCCCCCACCAAATTACTCATACCAAGCTGCACTCCTATTTCATGACGTTGACCTTTGTAGGCAACTGAAACAAAAAACAACGCGATAAGGGTGTAAATAACTTTTTTCTGCATGAATGGCTGTACCTGAAATTTTATGAATAATTTTGCAAATATAAAACATTTTTACCTTAATGAAATTCTTAATTTTTAGTTAAATACCCTCAAAAAAGCATAATGTTTAGCTCCTAAAACGGTTAATTATTCTTTTTATGATTTTATGAAAATTTAATTAAGACTAGTAAAAAATTAATAGCTAATTTTTACCAATCAATTTTCTAATCTTATTTCTAATCTTAATTAAGGTTGGTTCCTGGTAATTGGCATCTTCTTCAAAGTAACCGTAGCCATAACCGTAGCCATAGCCATAGCCGTAGCCATAACCATTTTCTGCCTGGTAATCATTATAAACCAATCCTAAATTTTTCACCTCGTGATTGTGATACTTTTCAGTGATCATTTTCAACATGTGTTTTTCTGTATATTCATGCCGTACCACATAAATGCTGGCATCTGAATAACTCATTAACTCAAAAGAATCGGCCACCAAACCGACGGGCGGCGAATCGATAATTATAAAATCGTAATGATTTTTTAACTCTTTTATAAAATCAATATTTCGCGTACTCATCAATAACTCTGAAGGATTTGGTGGAATTGGACCCGAAGTCGACACATCTAAATCTGGAATGGAAGTTTTATTAATAATCTTATCCATTTCTACTTCGCCAGTTAAGTAGTTCGAAATTCCATATTGATTATCGATTTTGAAGTCCCCAAAAATCTTGGGTTTTCTAAGATCCATCCCCAAAAGAATTGTTTTCTTACCACTTAAGCCCAGTACTGAGGCTATATTAATTGAAACATACGTTTTACCTTCGCCACCAATGGAGGAGGTGACCAAAATAACTTTAGACTGATTATCTTCTTTATGTAAAAACCGCAGATTGGCTCTAATTCCACGGAAAGCTTCAGAAATGGAAGATCGTGGCTGCTCTAGAACGGTCAGATTATTATCATGGCTGCTTCTGCCAATAACGCCTAACAGCGGAATTTTAGTAGCCTGAACTAATTCTTTAATATTTCTAATTCTGTTATCGAGAACTTGACCGATACTTAAAAATATCAACGGCAAAAGAAGTAATCCGCCGATGATGGTATATTTGGTCTTCGTAATATTTGGAGCAATAGGTCCTTGCCCCAGATTTTTCGCAGGATCAATTACATTGATATCAGATTTATTAGTAGCAACTCTGATTTGCGTTTCATTCTGCTTGGTAAGCAAAGTATTGTAGGTCGCTTCAATCATGTTGTAACCACGTTCGGCATCGATGTACTTTCTTTCCTTTTCGGGATAGGTCACCAAATCAACATTAGCCCGTGCAATTTCCCGATCGATTTTCGAAATCTCATTTGCGTAAGTATTGTAGTAATTTCGAAGTGATCCTGTGGAATTGGTTCGAGCTTCATTAATCAATCTGTTAATTTCCCTCATCGGCTCCGAGTTTGGGGTATAAATTAAAGCAAGTTCTCGTCTTTTAGCATACAAATTTTTAAGTTCAGAAACCGTGGCATTGAACACTCCATCTTCTACTCCCGCAGCATTGGTGCTGATCATTCGATCCAAATTCTGGGAGGTCAAAGAATTTTTAATACTGTTCAAAGAATTGATTCTGGTTAGAAAATCAGCTTTTTTTGCATCCAGCGTTTTTATATTATCTAATGATTTCTCGTCGCGATCTTTGATGTTATACAATCCTTCGGAAACCTTCATGTGGTTTAAAACCAACGCACTGGAATCTAATTTTTTACGAATATTGGCTAGATTATCTAACAAATATTTTTCAGTGTTTTTATCAACAACGTTTCTGTCAATTAATCTTTTTTTCTGAAGTTCATCCACCGAGGTATTCAGGAAATTAACAGTTCCATTCAGGTTATACCCTTTTTTGCCGATGATCATGATGGTGCTGATTTCTTTATCAAAATCAACACTGATGGTGCTTACCAAACTATTAACGGTATTGTTAACGGTGGATAAGGTGACGATAATATTTTCAAAAACAATCTCACTCGGGCGAGCATTTTTGACCAATCTAAATTTTAGATTCGGTGATGTATACCATTCATTTAAAGAAATCGTTTTATCTGCTGGTCTTTTATAAGGTTGTATTGTTTTAAAACCTTCGGCTTCGTAGGAATATAATGAGGTTGATTCACCGTCCTGCGGCAAAACCACTTCAAAGCGATTGCCACTTTTAGGAATAAGCGTTATGGCATAATCAACTTGTTGAGAATAAGATTTGTCGATTTCAAAGAAAACGGGCGAATCATATTTATCAAGGTAGGTTTGTTTGATCAAACCTTTTGTCGCGTAATTAACATACAAATCCAGTTGCTTTACTAAATATTCGTTGTGCGATCGAGATAGCAACATCTTCTTTAAATAAACTCCATCTTGATTCCCAGTATTTCCCCAAATGAAATTGATCGACTGGTTTGGCGTGAAGTAACTTGCAGTGCTATTAGAAATACTCAATGAAAGGTTTGAAGCATAAACGCGCTGCGCATAATACTTGCTGTAAACCCAGGAAATTCCGTATCCCAAAGCCGCCATGAGCAAAAACCAGTACCAGTTTTTCAGCAATCTTCTGATAAAATGTTCTACATCAAAAATAGCAAATGATCCTACTTTATCTTGCAGCGGTGGTGTATTTGTGTTTTCTTTTCCCGGAATCATCTTAAAGTTTTGTAAAGATTAAGTAAATCGTGATTGCGGTCGTGATCAAAGAGACTCCCGTAGTTAATGTTTGAATGGGATCCTTTCCAAAACCATTCAAGTTCTTTGATCGGGTGTTGAGAAAAATTTCGTCACCATTTTGGACCCAGTAATAGGGCGAATTCATGACATCTTCGCGGGTTAAATCTATTTTGGCGATTTTTATTCCTTCTGGTAATTTTCTATGGATTACGACATTGGTTCTATCAATCGTCCTGTTTAAACCGCCATTAATTGCCAAAGCCTCGGTGATGGTAAGGGTGTTTTTATGGGCCTTTTTCTCGCCGCCGATTTCTACCGTTTCAACATCTCCTAAAATATAATAGGTAATTCCATCGGTATTGAGACGAACTTCAGATTTACCATCAACAAAATTTTCGTTTACTTTATTTTGAATTTCTATCGTTAATTCTTCAATTGTTTTGCCTTCCGCTTTGATATAGCCAATTCCAAAAATATTAACATCTCCTTTTGAATCGACTTTTAATCCATTAAAATAAATGGTAGTGTTGCCACCTTGCCCTTGCCCTCCACCTTGATTAGAGATAGAAACATTTCCGGCACCCGCTGAGCCAGCACCCGTAGAAGAAGTATTAAGCGCAGAGTAAAATTGGGCAGCATCACCTTGCGGCGTGGTGACAATATTTAAAGTTAAAATATCATTCTTGGTAATCCTGTAAATAGGAATATTGTAAGGAACTAAGCCTTCTTCGTTAATCACCAAACTTTCGTTAGGCTGCATGTAGCGTACGTCTTTGGTTGAAATACACGAAAAAAGGAAAAAGGACAGAATTAGCAATAAAGCCGTTGTAAATAGTTTCATCAGTTGTATGTAGTTTTGCAAAAATAACAAATAATTAATTAGTTTCTTTTCTTAAATATAAAATGAGGCGTGGAATATAAGCACCTATAAACCCTAAGGTTAAAACTAAAACAAGTAAATAGTTTACGTTGATATGTCGGTAAAAATAAGCAACCATCACCACGAATAAATAATAAACCATAATGTAGGCCGACGACCGGCGGTGGGTTAATCCCAACTCCAAAAGTGAGTGGTGAATGTGGTTTTTATCTGCCGCAAATATAGATTGCCTGTTGAGAAGCCGAATAATTACCACATTTAAAGTATCTACGATGGGTAAAATTAAGATCGCCACCGTAACTGCTGGTGCCGTTTGTAGGAAATATCTCGGGACGTCTGGTAATTGTTTATCGATGAATATATCTATAAAACAAATCGCTGTGAAGGCCAGCAAAAACCCTAATATCATAGAACCAGTATCGCCCATAAAAACTTTATTAGTTCGGTAGGGCGAAAGATTATAATATAAAAAGCCAATTACTGAACCAATAATTACGGCAGATAATACCACCAAAGGATAGTTGAATTCGCCTAGGCGAAAATAACTGATACCAAATAAAGCGCTGCAAATAATGGAATACCCGCCAGACAAACCGTCAATGCCATCTATTAAATTAAAGGAATTTATTAAGACAATAAAGGTGAACATGCTGAAAATAACACTGACCGTATAACTCAATTCATAAATTCCCAGCACGCCGAAAAAACTTCTGATCCTAACATCAGAACCCAAAACCATTAAGGCAGTTACGATGATCTGGACTAAAAGTTTCTTGTAGGCGCGCATTACCACTATATCATCCATCACTCCAATATAAAGTAGGATTACTAAAGACGCGAATAAGAATTTATACAGTTCAAAAAGTTCAAACGCAAAAATAGAGGCACAAACCGCCAAAGAATAAAAAATTGCAATCCCGCCGAGGTTTGGTATTTTTCTTAGATGAGAACTTCTAATTCCTGGTTCGTCCATCAAGTTTTTTCGTCTCGAAATCTTCACGATGGTGGGGATAGAGAAAAAAGTTAAGGCAAAGGAGAATACCATGCCCAGAACTAACTTTGCATAAAAGAGGGAAATTCCCAAACTTTCTAAACCGCCTTTTACTATTTCATTCATCGTGATTACCAAAGTGCGTTTGTATATTTATCGATCGAGAAACCGCCTCGATCTCCATTTCCTTTCCCAAAGTAGAAAAACATGGCTACAAAATAAGTCATAAATCCTAGATAAAGTATTTGCCGACCTCTTCCTTTCACGGCATAAACGAGGCTTGTCATACAGAACATCGTTACAAAAAACATGTAGGCGCCGGGAAGTCGCACGGCAAAAATCTCATTGGATCTAAAGAAATAAAACAACGCAATCCCAAAAACGGCTAAATTCCGCATGTATTCATACCACCAAACTTCGTCACAACCTTGCTTATCATATTTAATTAAAATCCCAATAAAAAACAATTTAACAATGTCATTCAAACCAGTTTCTACTTCAGTACCATAATATTTATCATCTAAATAACCGGTATAAGCGCCGGAGAGATCATCTGGCGCGATGGATCCAAAGATCCCACCGCCTAATCGATATAACTCAAAAGGAGACGTCAAAAGCGCTATGACCAAGACCCAAAAAATTCGTTTGCTATTCATCGGGATTTTCACAATCCAATATGCTGGTAAAAAAACAATCGACGTTTTATGAAATCCTAAAGCGATATACATGCACAAAAGAAACATGAAGAGATTTCGGTCTTTGATGAATTTAAAGGAAGCTACACAAACCGCAATTCCCAAGCCCTGCCGCATCTGCCCCGAATCTTCAAAAAACATGATTGGCATAAAGTAAAACATTAAAGCCAAGGTCGGGAAAGCCACGTTTTTATAAATGGCCGTAAATTTCAAACTCACCGCAATGAGTGCCATTATAAAGGTGACAATGTAAAAAGGCATTCCGAAATCGAATACTATCTTATTGATGAGGACGAAAATCCACTCAATTTCTTCAGTGTTTGGTCGGAAAAGCGCTTTGTCTAAAACATCACCGTAAGTGGTATAAATTGCGAAGCCAGAAAAAAGCATTTTATAAATAGGATAATCGGCACCCGCATTGATTCTAAAACCTACCGAAGCGACAATTAGAATTCCCGCGATCCACACAAAAACACTTTGCTTTTTCTCTAACCGAAAAATTTCCCAATAACTTGCAAAAGCAAGAAAAAGAAAAATCGTAATAAAAATAGGATGGAGAATTGGCATTAATAAAGTTGTGTTTTTAGATAAATTTCCTTACTAATTGATTGAATCCCGTGAAATATGCTAAATAATAAATTTTTTTCTTCAGAGGCAAAGATAAGAGATAATTCTTTTCGAAGCGTTTGTAGCTAAATATTTCTCGTCTTAAAATCTGATGTTTTTTAATAAAACTCTTCAATGCCTCATCCATTTCTCGATAAACTTCATCTTCCTTTACGAAAGCCAAGTAGGCCAAAAAAGTATAAACTCCCTCTAAAATATTGAAATTCTGCAGGGCTTCCTTTTTGTCTGAATATTGCGAATCCTTAAAATAAAAATTCACTTCTTCTACCGCTTCCAAAATATCCAGACCTTTTCTGGTATGAGTTTTTGAAATGGAATCGGTTCGCTCCAAATAGTGATAATGATAATTTTGCGTTTGGGCAATTGTTTTACAGTCCAATAATAATTGTGGAATTAGTTGAATATCCTCAAAATGAACTCCTTTTTTAAATCTTTTATTTTTAAAAAGTTCGCGCTTGAAAATTTTATTACAAGCGAAATACGAAAGATCTGAAAACACCGAAAGGTTTTTTCGTAAAATTATTTTCTCTGGCATATTCGGGATTTGCGTCAGTTTTTGCGTAACGTTTCCGAACTGATCGACCTTCTGCAGATTACAGATGACCATGTCGGCAGCATGTTTTTTTGCCAAAAAATACATTTCTTCGAACATATTTTCTGAAACCTCATCATCACTATCTACAAAACCGATAAATTCTCCCGTAGCTCTATCGAGACCGAAATTGCGGGCATCGCTTAAACCTCCATTTTCTTTAGTGAATGATTTTATTTTTAAAGGGTGTTTTTTTTGAAATTCATCAATGATAATCTGAGACTGATCCGGACTTCCATCATTAATGACCAGGATTTCAATTTCCTGCAAAGATTGATTAACCAAAGAATCTAAACATTTTCTAAGGTATTTTTCCACCTGATAAACGGGAACGATTATGGAAACTTTAACCATCAGTTCTGAGAATTTACAGTGCGTTTTTTATAAAGGAAATAGTCCTTGCCAATGGGTCTCAATTGGTAAATCCACTTTAAAAGTTGCGGCGCATTATCATGAATCTTAGCGATCGGATATGTTTTTACCAATTGATAATCAGAATCGAATCGCGCCAAGTTTTCTGACTTTATTTGATATAAGCTATTTGAATCTCCCGGCTTTTTTGCGATGGTTAACATGTAATTTGGCTTAAATTTCTGCACCGAATTACTCCACCAATATTGTTCATCCTTTAGCATTTCATCATTAATCCTTTCGTTGACTAAGCCCACCTCATCGTAGGTGTAAAGCTTTGTATAAAAAGGAATAATTCCAGCTGGCTCTAATAAAATTGACTGTTTTAACCCGACCTCATCTTTATTAATATCGGCGGCGATCGTCATTCGTTGCCGTTCTTCCATATAGCCAATCGTGTAAGATTGAATCATTTGAAAAAAGTAGGAACCTATTAATAAAAAACTGAGTACTGCTAAAACACTTTTCTTTTTCCAGGTATTGATATTTAAAAAGAAGTATATAATCACCACGAAAAGGAAAGCTCGTGGAAGCCAATAGTACCAATCGAAGTATGCTCTGAAAAAAGAGAAAATAGTAATTTTCGCCAAGGCGAAAACGAGAATTAAAATCAAAACAACTTTAATTGTCAGCGTTCCCACTTTAGTATTTTTAATAATTCTAAAAGCTGCATAACCTAAAAACCCCAGAAATACAATGAAAATTAAGAAGGTGAAAATTCCATAATACTTAATCAATCCACCGTAATATGCCCATTGATAAAGCAAATTCTCGATGCTGTTATTTTGAATTAGATTTTTATAGGCAATTTTTTTTGCGGTGATAGTATGGTTTACAATTTCGCCAAAATACACGTAATTAAAACCAACCACCGTTACAACTCCGATGATTCCACCATAGATGTAAATAAGATTGATTTTCCGCCTTAAATACAAATCTCCTAAGAAGAAAATCCCCAGGAAAATAACGGTATCAACTCTTGTCCAAAGTAGGAGAATTGGAAAGATAAAATAGGCCCATTTTTTATTTTTAAACAGTCCGAAATAAATTAAACCAGTATAAAGAAAAAACAAAATCCCATATTCCATTCCCAAAAAGGAAGCGGTTAAAGCCGGCGGTGTAATATTAAGTAGCAGTACAAAAATCCCACGGTTTGCAACATCGGTTGGGAAAAGAATTTTCGCTAACCACCAAGATCCAATTGCAAAAAAAATCCCCGAAAAAATGAGAAGTGGATAAATGAAGCCTTCACCAAAAATTAATTGAAAAAACGCAGTGATGAAAACATATAAATGTGTGGTAGAAGCAGATATTCTTTCATCTCCATTAAAACCAATAACGCCGTAATTTAAAAAATTTCTGGCAACGCGCCAAGTAATGAAAGAATCTTCTTGAATGTTTTTGGTAAATAACAAGGGGATTTTCACCAGAACGGCCAATACTATGAGCAAGAAAGAATTATTAAAAATCTTTGAAAGAGCGGTTTTCATTTTTGTGTTTAAGGCCTCAAAAATAAGTATTTTAATCTTGTCCCAAAATTTTCTTAAAAAACGGTTTAGATTTTCAGCAATCGAGGATTTATAAAACCTTTTTTCGCCGACTCATAATCTGAAAGTGAACATGGAATTAGGTGCTCCTCTTGTTCATCAGCGCCAAAATACCACAGGTCACTAAAGGTCTCCCGTTGAAAGGCATATTTATTTTCGTCAATCATCAACCAATACGTTTCAAACGATTTTTCAGTGGGATGCGATTTCTGAATATTAATTCCTTCAATCAAATGCCAAATCATTTGGGCTAAAAGTTGGTGATTAAGAAAGTATTCGGATCCAGCATTATAATTAAATAGACCAACAGATTTCAATTTCTGACTCAAACCGATTTCTTTCATGTAGGCACAAATTTCCCTTTTGTTCAAGCCATTCACTTGCGGATTTACAGAAAACCCATCGCCCATACTTTCCACAGAATCACAATTTAAAGTCACCAAATCTGCCTGCCTAAAAAACGGCTCTGTCTTCTCGGTACTGTTCATTAATTCTGCCAAACGAATCACATCGAATTCTACTTCTTTCATCAACTTAACCGAATCCATTTCGTTTAAATGTTTTTGATAACCGAGATGATGGTAATTCTTGATGCTAAAGGATTTGGAACCTAAAATTTTAGAAAGAAAATTCTTTTCGGTAAGCTCTTCACCTTCATTAGAAAGCGTGATGAGATTTGAAATCTGCGTGTAATTAGTATTCTTTTGATGAAAATTTAAAGCTGAGAAAAGGGAAAACGCCAAATCATTACTGCCACCAATCACCACCGGAATCGCATTTTTATAATGGCACATCGATAAAATTTCCTGCAGGATATAATGCGTATCACCGTGATTTTTTCCTGAAATCAAATCGCCCAAATCGCAGACGGGAATATTAAAATCGAGTTTTGATAAACGATAAAGTTCTTTTCTAACTTGTTTAAAATCCAGAATCTCTGCCTGACCATTTTCTATCCCGCGATAATCTGAGCAAAAAACAAGGACAATTCCATTTTCTTGTATTTCAGTAGAAATAATGTTTCCGAGTTGCCATTTTTCGGATTTTATAGCTCTTGCAGGAATCAGGATGTCTTCAAGGTTCATAGTAGGGATTATTGATTTCGAACAAAAGTAAAAAAAAAGCATCACCAAACGGCGATGCTTTTACTTTAAAGTTAAATAAGATTATTGTTTGATTAATTTTTTGGTGACGAATGATTGATCTTTCATTGAAATTTTAATAATATATAATCCATTAGGCAAATTTGCAGCAGTCACCGAACCATCTATAATTTTAGAAGTCAAAACTAATTTCCCGCTTAAATCATATAACTGCACGCTTTCAGCATTTTTATTTTGAATATTAAATTGGTCCTTAAAAGGATTAGGATAAAGATTAATTTCATTATTAACAATTGTCAGGGAAGGTTCTGTTTGTTTTGAATCTTTTCCAACATAAGGAACATTTTTACCTGCGGGCGCACCTAATAATCGCTTTTCATCTTTTGCACATCTCACCGACATACCAGCTTGGGGATAAACACCTGTTCCGGTTTGCATTTTATTTCCTTGAAACTGCATTGCAAGGGCATAACCTGTATTGTAATCTGCCATGGATGCTGTCCACACGCCTGATCTGTCAAAGAAGACTTCATTTTCTCCTACTTCACCGCGAATTCCATCCTTAGGATATTTACCGAGTGGGAAAAGTGAGTTTTCGAATTTCCAGCCTTCAGTTCCAGCAATTGATCCCGAGTAGAAATTTGAGATATCATGCCACTGATCTTGAATAACTCCTGATTTTCCGTAGGCATCATTTTGATATCCATTATACCATGGAGAATTTCCTTTTGATCCACTGTAAAGATTAGTTAAAGTTACATCAGGTACTCGCCAACCTTCTGGACAAGGATCGAAAGGTGATTTTTTATCGGCGTGTCCCCATCGGTTGTCTGCACTCGACCTGTCATTAGAAATCCAATCTCTTACTTTTGTGAGGTCGTTTCCGTAATGATTGCCACCATCATATATATTTCCAAAGCCTGTTTGGTACATAAACATGAGTGGATTTTTAATTGAGTAAATGATGTTTTCTCTTTCCTTTTTATGTTTAATTGGATTTTGAGATCCATAATTCTGATAAAGTTCGGTGTGATTTCTTAAAAAATTCTCCGCGCTGAGTGAATTATAATTAAAATTTCTACCTCTTGAAAGAAACGGTGGTGTAAAATCTGGTATATCATCTGTAAAGACATAAACTAAATCCAAGTAGGCATCTTTAAATATTGGCATCGGATCTTTTCTTCCCCATTGGTAATGAAGACCATTTGCTTTTCCAGATTCCAAAGAACTGCTTTCTGCGCCTAGATTCCTATCCATAAACACCGTTTTCATTGGCGGAATTTTACTCGCTGTAGCATTAACAAAATTGTAAGAAACAGGTATCGGGTTTTCGGTAACATAGGTTACAGCATTTTCAGTAGGATCACCATCTGTAGCCCAAATATGCCAACTCCAAAGAGCTGGAGTGTTAGGATTTTCGTGATGAAGAGAAATAACAGCATTCCCTTTTATAGTAGGATTTACACCAACATCAATAAAAGAAAGTCTTCCATCTTTTGGATGTTCATCAAGATATAACGAAGTCACTAATTTAGTATCGCTGGTCCATAAAACTTTCACGACTAAATTTTCATAAGGAAGCATTTCTTGGTCAGAAAGCAATTGGTTATAAACCGAAAATGCCTTATTCACTGGAATTCTGACCGAAGTTTCATTATTAAACATGACATAAGAATTCGGATTATCGAGTCCCTCAACGAAGTCCTCTTTTTCAGAAGTAAAATATTGTGTGGCAAAATCTCCAATCTTCAGTAGATTTGGGTCTCTCATACATTTTACGGCGTTCCCAGCTTTGGTAGGATTCGTCTGATTGTTATAAATAGCATGTAATCCTACATTGGTATTTGTTCTGAACGGATCAGAAATCATTGAAAAAATACGCGCGCCATCATACGAAAAAGTTGAACTCCACAAACCACCATTCGCATTGTTGTCTTGAAAGATTACGCCAACAGGCGCATTGGGAGCCGCCGAGTTTGGATAATAAACATAACCGCCCGAGACTGGTAACATTCCTAGATTCCTAGCACCGCCTTGAGCATTGGTAAAGTCCATTCCTAAACCAGGGTAAACTTTAATTCCGTCTAGATTAACATTGATTGCGTTGGGGAAAATTTGTCTAAGATTGATGTTTCCATCATCGTTATTCCAATCTTTCTTGCCGAAAAAGGCTAAGTTATTGTTCATGGTTTCTCTACCATAATAAGAAGGGATTCTCCAGCCGCTCGGGCACGGATCAAGCTCTGATTTCAATTCGTAAGAGCGGCTTTCTTTTTTAAGCGCGGCGTTAGAACTGTTTCCATTGCTGTTAAGACCTTTAGCGTTATCTGACCACAAATCCCAGTTGACATAGTTGGGACTGGCAGCGGCAACTTTGTATCTGCTGCTAGAAAACCAGTTGCCCGTAGCCTCTGTATTTACAATGTAAGTAATCGGGTTATTAACCGAATATTGAATATTTTTTTCAATTTCATTAAAGGGTCTAACTAGAACCGGAATAGTATTCACGGCGTCAACCTCTCGGTGCTTTAAGACTCCAACTTCTCCAGAAATTTCATAGAAATAAGCATCTTTATAAACCAAAGGTGGGAAGGGATCTTTTCGTCCCCACTCATACATTAACCCGCCAGATTTTTGCCATTGATTGTCTAAAAACCCGTTGCTGGTTGCGCCTAGATTTCTATCCATATATTGAATATTGATCAAGTTTCCATCAACATCAGTTTCTGTTGCTTGCTGGTAAAATACGCCATTTTCAGGGTTGTCAGTTACCCAGATATGCCAGCTCCAATAAATTGTTCCATTAACTTTAAAAGCGACCACGGCATTTCCTTTGCCTTTCCCTTTATTAATTTCTACCTTAAGTTTAGCATTGGAAGGATCTGCTCCGGGAACGATTGTCACGTTTTGAATAAGTCCGGGAACATCTTCCCAATACAGCGAACCACTCTGGGTACCCGTGGGAATCGGAGTTGGTAAACCATTGGTTTGTAAATACTCATAACTCGCCCACATTTTGTAGGCTTTTAAAACTGGGATTTCTATCCCACCGTAATTGTTGGATTCTGCAAGCCCAATGTCGTAAATATAACTGTTGGGAGCTTTGGCTTCATTCGAAGTTTGAGCGTAGAGAAGATTAGCAAAAAAACAAAAAACGAACAGTTGACTTTTTATCATTATTAAAAAATTATAATTAATTATTATATTTTTTTAACATCCTTTGTGTGTTGGTTTTCTTTTAGATCAAATGTGTGTGTTTGTTTTTTTTCTTATTTGTGTGATGCCAAATATAGAAATATAAATCGCATCTGATGAGATTGTTACTCAAAATCATATTGTTTAACAAAAGTGATATTTATCACTATGCATTGAATACCTTTCAACTGTCCACTAGTAAAGCAAAAACATCTTAACAGCTCTTCAAAATGATCCTCAATATTTTAAAGAACTAAAGACGTGTTTAACATAATATATTGGTTTTTTAGTTAATATACTCATTTACAGCACTAAAATAACCTCGTATAATTCACGGAAAGAATTAGTAAGGATGGAAAATGCCTTAAAAACAAAAAAATCCCACTGAATACTCAGGGGATTAAAGATTTAATTAGAAGTTAAAGTCTATTTCTTTGGAGCTACTTTTTTGGCTGCAGATTTTTTAGCAACCACCTTTTTGGCAGCGGGTTTCTTAACAGCTGTCTTTTTTGCTTTTACTTTAAAGGCGTTTTTATCCTGCGCGGTGATCCATTTTTTCACTTCGTCCAAAGAAACATCTGCCAATTCTTCGGCCGTGTATTTTTCGTCTTTCTTATTTTTCGGAATTTTAAAAATATTTTTTCCAAATTTTACAATCGGTCCCCATCTCGCGTTTTCGATAGAGATTTTTTCTTCGTCCCACTGTTGAATATACCGATTGGCTTCTTTTTCTAGCTTCGCTTCAATCAACTCATCGATATCACTCTGTGAAAGGTTATCAAAATCATATCGTTTCGGAACATTGATGAACATTGATTGGAATTTAATAAAAGGACCGAATCTACCCGTTCCTTTCGTCACTGGCTCTCCTTTATAAGATGCAATCGGCGCATCAGCAATTTTCTTTTCATTGATAATCTCTTCAGCTCTTTCCTGCGTTACCGAAAGCGCATCTTCGCCTTTCGGAATACTGATGAATGCTTCACCCCATTTCACATAAGGTCCGAATCTACCCACACCGATCGTTACGGTTTGGTCTTCGAAATTATTTAAATCAAAAGGAATTTTGAATAGTTCCATCGCTTCTTCCAAAGTGATAGTAGCGATATTTTGCGTCGGCATTAGACTTGCGAAAATTGGTTTTTCCTCGTCATCCTGCTCACCGATCTGAACCATCGGTCCGAATCTTCCAATTCGGGTTAAGACATTTTTGCCAGATTTGGGATCTACACCTAAAATTCTTTCCCCATTTGCGCGATCTGCGTTTTCTTCTACATCTGCAATTCTCGGGTGAAAGTCTTTATAAAAACCTTGCAGAACATCTTTCCATTGTTCGTCTCCGTTGGCAATATGATCAAAGTCCTGCTCTACTTTTGCGGTAAATCCGTAGTCGAGCACCTCAGCAAAATTTTGAGTTAAGAATTCATTCACCACTTCACCAATATCGGTTGGGACAAATTTATTTTTATCGCCACCAAATTTTTCAGTCAAAACTTCTTTTTGAAGTTCGGTTTTTCCTAAAGTCATTTTCATAATCTCCCTTTCTTGCGGGGCGATTTCTCTTTTATCAACATACTCGCGATTCTGAATGGTTTGAATCGTTGGTGCGTAAGTAGAAGGTCTTCCGATGCCAAGTTCTTCAAGTTTCTTCACCAAACCAGCTTCAGTATATCTTGCAGAAGGTCGAGAGAATTTCTCAGTCGCTTCTATTTTTTTATAATCTAAGTTTTCACCAATTGAAACCTTCGGCAATAATTTTTCGTTGTTATCTTCGTCATCATCTTCCGCTTTTAAAATTCCGTAGGCTTTTAAGAAACCATCGAAAATAATCACTTCACCTTGTGTTTCAAAATGAGGAGTAAGTTTTGCGTCTCCGATTTCGATAACGGTTTTTTCTATCTTAGCATTCGCCATTTGAGAGGCCAATGTTCTTTTATAAATTAATTGATATAATTTATTCAGCTGTACATCACCAATCGATTTCATGGAGAAATCAGTCGGACGAATCGCCTCGTGAGCTTCCTGCGCTGTCGCCGATTTGGTAGTATAGTTTCTTGGGTTAGAATATTCTTCGCCGTATTCAGAAAGAATCTGAGCTTTTGCACCGTTGATGGCTTCTTGAGAAAGATTCACAGAGTCGGTTCTCATATAAGTAATAAAACCCTCTTCGTACAATCGCTGCGCAACTCTCATGGTTGCCGTTACGCCGTATCCCAATCTGTTACTTGCTTCCTGTTGTAAGGTCGAAGTCGTAAATGGAGCTGAAGCCGTGCGAGTTCCTGGTTTTGTTTCAACATTTAAAACTTTAAAATCAGTTGCCTGACATTTTTTTAAAAACGCTTCAGCTTCTTCTTCTTTTACAAAATCTTTCTTCAGTTTCGCGGTGATGTCTTGCTTGGCTTTATTAAGAAAAACTCCCTCTAGTTTGAATGTAGATTTTGGGGTAAAACCTCTAATTTCCAATTCACGTTCTACAACCAAACGAACCGCAACCGACTGAACTCGTCCGGCTGAAAGGCCAGTTTTTACTTTTTTCCAAAGAACGGGTGACATTTCAAAACCAACAATCCTATCTAGAATTCTTCGGGCTTGCTGAGCATTTACTAAATTTTGGTTGATTGATCTTGGGTTTTCAATCGCTTTTAAAATGGCATTTTTGGTAATCTCATGAAAAACAATACGTCTGGTATTTTCTTCTTTTAGTTTTAATTCCTGAGCCAAATGCCAAGCAATAGCTTCTCCTTCGCGATCCTCATCCGAAGCCAGCCAAACGATGTCTGCCTTCTTCACGGCGGCTTTCAACTCGGCTACCAGTTTCTTTTTATCGGCAGAAACTTCGTAATCCGGTGTGAAAGTTTCCAAATCGATTCCCATTCCTTTTTTAGGTAAATCCCGGATATGGCCGAAACTCGATTTCACATCGAAATCTTTCCCTAAATATTTTTGAATCGTTTTGGCTTTCGCTGGTGATTCTACAATCACTAAGTTTTTTGACATCCTCGAATTTTGTGCAAAAGTAGAAGTTTTTTTTGAATATGACGTGTTGCTCTTTTATTTCAGTGCTTCTGATGGCATTTTTAAAAGAAACAAAACCCTTACATTTGCGACAAATACTAACTGTTTTTGAAAAAATTTATTCAAAATACAATCCAGAGTCAAAAAGTTTTCTACCGCTATTTTCGCCGAAAAGGTCTGAAAAGATTCTTTAAAGAAAATGTTTTAGAAAGTGAAGGCAGCAATGAAACCAAAGCAAAATCGATTGCCTTGGGCATTTTCATTGGTCTTTCTCCTTTTTGGGGTTTTCATTCCTTTCTCGCAATTTCGCTTTCTGTTTATTTCAAACTGAATAAGTTGTTGACGTTTATTTCTTCTCAGGTTACTTTTCCACCTTTAATTCCAGTCATTATATTTATCTCGATGATTGTGGGTGCGCCGTTCGTAAGCAACACAACGAGTCTGGAAAACCAAAGTTTCGATCTGGAATTTATTAAAGATAATTTGACGCAATACATTATAGGAAGTTTAATTTTATCAATAAGCTGTTCGGTAGTATTTGGTCTTGTTTCTTATGTAATTCTTGAAAAATTAAGTTCACGGTCCAAAAAAAAGCATAAAAAAACTTAATACAATTAATAATCAGCAATTTGAAATTACATATTTTTGTAATACACAAATAGTATGATATGTCCGAAGTATTAAATTTCATCGTTGAGCGGGATACTTACGAGAGTATTTTATATGCTGTTCTTGGTGGTTTACTAATACTATCAACTTACCATTTGGCTCTTTTTTTCCAAAATCGAGATCAGTCCTATTTACTTTACAGTTCCTACACTTTCTTCTCTTTTTTAGCCTATGTGCCCGTTACCGAAAGTGGTTTTCTCTTTGATCTTTCGCGCCTTTTACACTTTGGTGATTACTCCAAACATTATTTCACCATTATTTTCAACTGCATCTACTTTTTGTTTTTTGCCCAGTTTTTAGAAATAAAAAAGACGAGCAAAAGGTGGTATCAAATAATCGTTATTCCAATTTACTTATTTATTGGGATTTCGACACTTGGGTATTTACTATTAAAATTGGGAATCAGCGAATATGTTTTTTCCAGGTTCAGAAACGCTTTCATCTATCTTATTACCGCTCAGACCATTGTTTCCTTTTATATTCTTTCTAAAATAAAAAATAATTTTAAATACTATATCATTGTTGGTGGAGTTATTTTATATCTCTGCTCTGTGATTGGCCAGCATGCCGTTCGAGATTTGCCTTTTTTGAACTTGACAAAAAAGATGGGCGATTTTATTTATTTCGTCGGATTACTCCTGGAAAACATTGCTTTTTCATTTGCTTTAGGACATCGGCAAAGACTTAACTATCGCGACAAAGTAGACTTTAACAAAAACCTTATTGCTGAAATGCAGAAAAATGCAGAGCTAAGTCATAAAATAAATCGCGAAAATGAAAAAAGACTTTCGGTTGAAAACAAACAAATTAAGTATCTGCAGGAAATTTCAGATTTAAAACTTTCTATCCTGCAAACGCAGATGAATCCTCACTTTATTTTTAATGCGCTGAATTCGATTAAATACTATATTCTAGAAAACGACAGCGAAAATGCCGTCAATTATCTCACTAAATTCTCCAAGATTATTCGAACAATTCTCATTTCTTCAACGGTGAAGGAATTTACCTTAGAAGAAGAATTACAAACATTGAAAGTGTATGTTGAGATCGAAAATCTAAGGTTTAATAAGGAAATCGAATTCACGATATCAATTGATCCAAAACTTAAACCTGCGGAGATTAAAATCCCACCGATGATTCTGCAGCCATTTATAGAGAACGCCATTGTGCACGGGATCGCGTTGGTTGATCGTAAGAAAATAGATTTGAAGGTTGTAGACAAACCTCCTTATATCGAAATTCATATCACCGACAATGGAATTGGTAGAAAAGAAGCGCAAAAAAACAGAACTCGATATCAAAGTTCGACCAAATCGCTCGGAACGAAGATCGCTGATGGAATGTTGAAAAACTATTTCGGTCCCCAATCCTGCAAAATCGAATACCATGATTTGTACGAAAATGAAATGGCAATGGGAACAATAGTGGTTCTGCAAATCCCTTCGGCTTAATTTTTACGCCATTCTGTACCGCATAATTCCACGAAAATTCTTATATTTGCAAACTTAATTAATTAGGATAATTCTTATTGAACTGTTTGAAAATGAAGAAGTTTACCGAATATAAAAATCTTGACTTAACAACGATAGCCGAGAATATTACCCAGTTTTGGGAAAAGAATCAGACTTTTAAAAAATCTGTCGAAATTCGTGAAGGCCAGCCGGAATTTGTGTTTTATGAAGGTCCGCCATCTGCCAACGGAATGCCGGGAATTCACCATGTTATGGCGCGAGCCTTGAAAGATATTTTCTGTCGCTACCAAACTCAAAATGGAAAACAGGTTTTTCGGAAAGCAGGTTGGGATACTCATGGTTTACCAATTGAACTGGGCGTTGAGAAAGAATTGGGAATTACCAAAGAAGATATCGGAAAAACGATTTCTGTTGAAGACTACAACCAAGCTTGTCGAGATGCAGTGATGCGCTATACCGATGTTTGGAATGATCTAACGGAGAAAATTGGCTATTGGGTAGATTTAGAAGATCCATATATCACGTACGAACCGAAATACATGGAAACCGTTTGGTGGCTTTTGAAGCAACTTTACGACAAAGATTTAATGTATAAAGGATATACGATTCAGCCTTATTCTCCTGCGGCTGGAACTGGTTTATCTTCTCACGAATTGAATCAACCCGGAACCTATCGCGATGTTTCGGACACGACGGTTGTTGCTCAATTTAAATTGAAAAAAGCGACAGAGAATGAAAGTGAAACCTGGAAAAAGTTATCTGCGATCTCTTATCCAGAATCAAACATAGATACTTCCGAAATAGCTGGAGCATCTTGCGGAGGCGCCTTGCATTGGGAAGAATTTGATGAAGCTAAACCCAAAGCAAATGTTTATTTTCTTGCCTGGACGACAACGCCATGGACTTTACCATCCAATACTGCTTTAGCAGTTGGACGTGATATCGAATATGTTTTGGTGAAAACCTTTAATCAATATACTTTCGAACCAATTCATATTATCTTAGCAAATGTTCTTTTACAAAAGAATTTCGGTAAAAAATATTTTGTAGGAACAGACGAAGATTTTAAAAATTATACTTCAGAAAATAAAACGATTCCTTATCAAATTGTAGAGGAATTTACCGGGGCTGATTTAGCTGGAACCGAATATGAACAATTGATTCCGTGGTTTTTACCTGCTGAAAATGCAGACAAAGCATTCCGTGTGATTATCGGAGATTTTGTAACTACGGAAGACGGAACAGGAATCGTACATATCGCGCCAACTTTTGGGGCTGATGATGCACGTGTTGGAAAAGAAAACGGAATTCCACCACTGTTGATCAAAGATGACAACGACAATCTCGTTCCTTTGGTTGATTTGCAGGGACGTTTCCTAAAAGGTGGAAATACTCCAGAATTATTCGCTGAGAAATTCATTAAAAATGAATATTATGATAACGGAACTGCACCTGAGAAATCTTGGGATGTAGAACTGGCAATTCTTTTAAAGACTGAGAATAAAGCCTTTAAAGTAGAAAAATACGTTCACAGTTATCCACATTGCTGGAGAACTGATAAGCCTGTTTTATATTATCCATTGGATTCTTGGTTTGTGAAAATTACGGCGGTAAAAGATCGTTTGGTTGCCTTGAATGAAACCATCAACTGGAAACCAAAATCTACAGGTGAAGGTAGGTTTGCAAACTGGCTCGTTAACGTCAATGACTGGAATCTTTCCCGTTCAAGATATTGGGGAATTCCGTTGCCGATTTGGAGAACCGATCCTTCGACAGGACCACAAGAAGAAATTATCATCGGATCGGTAGAAGAATTAATGACTGAAATCCAAAAATCAATGGATGCTGGATTCATGACTGAAAATCCTTTCGCTAAGTTCGAGGTTGGAAATATGTCGAAAAAAAATTACGCAAATATTGATCTGCATAAAAATATAGTGGATGATATCATCTTGGTTTCAGCTTCCGGAAAACCAATGAATCGCGAATCTGATTTGATCGATGTTTGGTTTGATTCAGGTTCTATGCCTTATGCGCAATTGCATTATCCTTTTGAAAACAAGGAAATGATTGATTCAAATAAAGCCTTCCCAGCTGATTTTATCGCAGAAGGAGTTGATCAGACGAGAGGTTGGTTTTATACTTTGCACGCTATTTCCACCGCAGTTTTCGATTCTGTAGCGTACAAAAATGTAATGTCGAACGGATTGGTTTTAGACAAAAACGGACAGAAAATGTCGAAGCGCTTAGGAAATGCGGTTGATCCATTTACGACTTTAGAAAAATACGGTCCGGATGCAACACGTTGGTACATGATTGCAAACGCCAATCCGTGGGAAAATTTAAAATTCGATTTAGAAGGAATTGATGAGGTTCGTCGTAAGTTCTTCGGAACGCTTTACAACACGTATTCATTCTTTGCTTTATATGCGAATGTTGATCGATTTACTTACGCTGAGGAAGACGTAGAAAATCGTCCGGAAATTGATCGTTGGATTTTATCTGAACTGAATTTATTGGTAAAAGAAGTTACCTCTTTCTATGAAGATTACGAACCAACGAAAGTTGCCAGAGCCATTAATAATTTCGTTAATGATAACTTAAGCAACTGGTATGTAAGACTTTGTCGCAGAAGATTTTGGAAAGGCGATTATTCTGAAGATAAGATTTCGGCCTACCAAACTTTACATACGTGTTTGGAAACGGTAGCGAAAATTGCAGCACCAATTGCGCCATTTTTCATGGACCAATTGTACCAGGATTTGAATAAAATCACTGAAAAGAATGCGGCAGAATCTATTCATCTAACCGATTTCCCGAAAGCTCAGGAAAATTTGATTGATCAGGAATTGGTCGAGAAAACGCATTTAGCACAACAAATTACGTCGATGGTATTTTCATTAAGAAAGAAAGAAAACATCAAAGTAAGACAGCCACTTCAGAAAGTAATGATTCCAGTTTTGGATAAAAAGACAGAAGCGCAGATTTTAGCAGTTGCCGACTTGGTAAAACAGGAGGTAAATGTTAAAGAATTGCAACTCATTAATGCAGATGAAGCGGCAGATTTAATTATCAAACAAATTAAGCCTAACTTTAAGACACTGGGTGCTAGACTTGGAAAAGACATGAAATCGGTGGCTGGTGAAATCACCAATTTCACAGCGGACCAAATTTCTACTTTAGAAAAAGAAGGGAAAATGGAAATTCAAGGTCATGAAATTTCATTAGATGATGTAGAAATTTTCACGAAAGATATCCCAGGTTGGACGGTGACAAGTGAAGGGAAATTAACGGTAGCATTAGATTTGACACTCACCGACGAACTAAAAGCAGAAGGAGTTGCACGAGAATTCATTAACCGCGTTCAAAATTTAAGAAAGGAAAAGGAGTTCGACTTAACTGACAGAATTTCAATACGATTGGAAGAAAATAATCCTTTTGAAAACGAAATTATGAACAATAATGCATATATTTCTGCAGAAGTGTTGTCAGATAGAATAGAAATTGTAAATTCACTCTCAAATTTTGACGAAATCGAAATCGATGAACTCAAATTTAAAGTAAACGTTCAAAAATTATAATAAATTGGTAAAGCGATGTCTGAAACAAGATCGTTTTACTCCATTAAATAAAACACAGAAACTATGGCAGAAGATAGACAAAAGTACGGTGATACCGACTTACAAGAATTTAAGGTGCTTATTCAAACAAAAATAGATAAAGCAGAAAGAGACTTAATGCTGATCCGCGAAAGCTTCATCAACAACCAAAATAATGGGACTGATGATACTTCGCCAACTTTCAAGGCATTTGAAGAAGGTGCGGAAACATTGAGCAAAGAACAAAACGCAATTTTGGCTGGTAGACAAGAGAAATTTGTACGTGATTTGAAAAACGCTTTAATCCGTATTCAAAACAAAACGTATGGCATTTGCCGAGTTACCGGGAAATTAATTCCTAAGGACAGACTCATGGCAGTTCCACACGCAACTTTGAGTATCGAAGCGAAAAATATGCAGCGATAAATTCAGCTCGCCCCATGAATACTGCACAAAGTAACCTGTATATTTATATGCAGCATGCTTTGTGCTTTTAAATTTTAAATTCATGAATACTATTCTCATCATCAGTGCAGTCGCTGTTATCCTGATCTTTTTTTTTCGCAAAAACCTGAAAGAAAAATTTATTCCGAACAAGGAAAAATATTACACCATCGATGATCAGTTTAACTCGGACAAGAAAGATCGCGAAAATGAGGTTGATAAAATCCTAAGTAAAATAGGGAAAAACGGCTTAAATGATCTCTCTAAAGAAGACCGAAAACGGCTCGACGAACTCTCAAAAAAATAATTACAATGGAATCTCTTATCGTACATCCGAAAAACCAAATGGAACTTAACGCCCTAAAAAGCGTGATGAAAGACATGGGCATTAAATTTGAAAAATTTCACACCCGAAATCACAATGCATCGGAAAAATTTGAACCAAAAACTCCAGCAAATAAAACTGTGAAACCTGCGCGTAACTTTAGAGATAAGCCGAAGAACGATTAATAATGAAGAAAATAGTATTAATAACTTTTGCCATTCTGTTCATCGATCAGATTTCTAAATTTTATATTAAAACAAACTTTAATTTAGGCGAAAGCATTCCCGTTTTTCCTGGATTTAAATTGACTTTCGTTGAAAATCCGGGTATGGCTTATGGATTTCATTTTGGTGGATTGCTCGGTAAATATTTCCTGGTGATTGTTCGCGTATTTCTAATTGGCGGAATGGTTTATCTATTCAGCAAATGGCTAAAAGAAGGAGCCAGCAATTATTTGCTCATTCCAATGTCTATGATCTTCGCCGGCGCGATTGGTAATTTGATCGATGGTATGTTTTACGGAATGCTGTTCGATAGCGGAACCGTTTACGAAGAAAGTATCGGCCGCTGGATTGAATACGGCGGAATTTCTAAAACCGTTCCTTTTGGTGAAGGCTATTCTTCTTTCATGAAAGGTTGCGTCGTTGATATGCTTCATTTTCCTTTAGTAGATTGGCATGTTCCGCCGACGATTCCTTTGATTGGTGGAAAACATATCGAATTCTTTAAATATATTTTTAATGTTGCTGATTCGGCGATTACTGTTGGTGCAGCGTTATTATTGATCTTTAGAAAAAAAGCTTTACCAAATGGCTTGGATTTTTAAAATGACAAAATGAAATTTTTAAGAAATATAATTCTATTATTCCTGATGCTTGCAGTATTGGGAATTTTCTTTACTTTCTGGGCAAATCGAACCATTGAATATGCAACCGATGATTATGTGACGTCAAATCCTGAAAAACTTCCAAGTGAAAAAGTTGGTTTGGTTTTAGGGACTTCCAAAACTTTAAAAAACGGAAATGAAAATCCGTATTTTTTCTATCGAATTGATGCTGCGGAAGAACTGTTCAAAGCACGAAAAATAGAGTATATCATTGTAAGTGGCGATAATTCAAACAAGTATTACAACGAGCCAGAAGACATGCAAAACGAATTAATTGCACGAGGAATTCCGAAGACCAAAATATTTTTAGACTTCGCGGGCCTTAGAACTTTGGATTCAGTGGTGCGGGCAAAAGAAATTTTCGGACAACAATCATTTATCATTATCTCTCAGCGATTTCACAATGAAAGAGCGGTTTATCTCGCTCAGAAAAAAGGAATCGAAGCGTATGGGTTTAATGCAGAAGACGTAAATAAAGCAGCTGGCTTCAAAACAAATTTACGCGAGTATTTCGCGCGCGTAAAAGTTTTCTATGATTTGCTATTTGGCGTTGATCCAAAATTCGGAGGTTCTAAAGTGGTCATTCCATAACTGATTTAAAATGAAAAGAACCGTCACTTTGAGGTGACGGTTCGCTTAAATAAGTTAAGAATGAAATTAATTTTATTTCTTGATCAATTTTAAACTTTCGGTTTTGTCGCCAGCTTTCACTTTAATGACATAAGCACCTTTTGCTAATTTAGAAACATTCAAACCGTCTTTCGAGACTGCAGTGGTAGCCAGGACTTTTTGTCCAACCATATTGTAAACTTCAACACTGCTAACTTTATCAGCATTTTTGAAATATAAGATATCCAGAACTGGATTTGGATAAACACTTATTTTATTGGCATTCTGCACATTGTCTGTCGCAAGACCAGCTGGAAGTTTAATTACAAAACCTCTCAAATCATCATCTGTTCTGCCGATTCCTGTGATATACTTTCCGTTCGGAGAAATACCCAATGGCAAAGCGAACGTAATTCCTAAATTATCGTAACCTAAACTGGCAACGTAATCGTTAAGATTTACTCTGCCTGTCTCTTTGGTGTAGATGAAACCTTCACCCATTACAGCTTGTCCGTTCCAAGGTCTAAAATAACCAACCACGGTTTTCCCATCGTCAGTAATTGAAGCTGCGCCTCCACTGAAATTAGGATCTGGATGGGTAATTTCCGTATAGCCCTCCACTTCATTCCAGATAAAAGGATTATCAAGGGTAAAGCCAATGATTGTTTTGCCATCTCCGGTTACACCAATGGCTTCGCCTGTCGGATTTCCATCGCCATCTTTTAAAGCAAACTGTTCTCCGTTTTTCCAATAAATTCCTTCGCGGTCTCCATAGTCAGTATCTTGCCAACCAACGACGATTGTTCCATCGTCATTAATGGAGTTTGCACGAGAACTTCTTTCTGGTACAGTACTTCCTAAATCGACCAAGCCTGTATCTTGCGTCCATTTAATACCGTGACCTTCAGCTGCATTAATAAATCCTAAACCTACTATAGCAGTTCCGTCACTCGACATTCCCCAAGAAGAACTCAAGGTTAATTCTGATATTGCCCCAAGTCCACCCAGGAAAGTCCAGACGCCTGTTTCGGTATCGAATCTTGCCATTTCATCAAAATTGGTATCCGGATTGGTCATGGTTCCAGAAATATATCTGCCATCTGTAGAGACATTGGTAAAACCAGAAATAAAATCGCCACTGGTTAATTCACCAATATTGACATCACCGCCAGCTTCCGTCCATTTCACATGGTACGCATTCATTACGTTTCCTACGGCCACGCCGTTATTAGAAACATCTGTCATTTGGGCGAAACTGCCGGAATCGAAAACTTGCGCTTGAGAAAGGTTCAGCCCTACAAAAAAGAGTGCTGCTGAGTAAAAAATTTTCATAATAACTTTATATTTTTAAATTCAATCAAATCTAAATTAAAAAGAGACTTACTTCGTTCATTTGTCTTGCAGATTTCACGAAATTCGAAAATATTTAAAACATAAGCAACTTAAAATCAGCGCTCTAAAATTTCCGTACTTGGCTTAAATTTTAATTAAAGGAAGCTTTTTTCAAATAGAATATTAAAAACAAATAAAAGAATCTTCTCCGAAATTGATACAATTAACCCTAATTAATCTTAGATTTAAAACTACAAATTGAGTATTTTTGTGGCATGCGTAATTTCATACAAACAGTTGTAATGATTTTTTTGGGCTTGAGTTATCTTTCAGCTCAAAGTCGCTCGGATTTCGAGATGCGTATTGAAAATAGTTTTCTTAAACTGTATGAAAATCCGGAAGTCGCCATTCACGCCGCCAAGGAAATCAGGAATGATCGAAATGATTTGGTCATTAAAGATATTTTATCGCAGGCTTTTCTACTAAAAGGCGATTATTTGGAGTCGGTACGAATCGGTTTTGAAAAATCCAGTATAAAAAGCACCAATTCAGAATTATTGGTTCGCTTGATTATTGCGCGAGAATTCTACTACTTAAATCTTTACGAGCAAACCGCACAAATAACAGAACCCTTTTTGTCATTAGAAAAAAACAACTTTAAGCCTAACAAGATAGCGGCTCAGTTTTTTCAACTGGAAAGCCAAAATCAGGTGGCGCTTAAAAACTTGGATGGCGCAAAAAAGAGCCTGTCGAGAAGCTCAAAATTGGCAGCTCAAAATCAAAATTCTTTAATCATTATTTCTAAGGAAAATGAATTTATCAGGGCACGCATTTCCTTAGAAAAAGGAAATCTAGCGGAAGCCCGAAAGATTGCTGACCAGCTCCTGCAAGATTTACAATCAATTCCGCGAGCTAAATATTTATTAGCATTGACACAGCAGTTTCGCGGACAAATATTTTTTGAAGAACAAAAATATGATCAGGCGATTGAGTGTTTACAAAACTCCCTTCAAGCGATTGAAAAAACCACCTACATTCCTTTGAAAGGACAGATCTACGAGGATTTAGCCAAGAACTATTTGGTCATCAATAAAAATGAGGAGTTTGAATTATACAAAGGCAAGTTTACCGAAACCGCCAAGTTATTAGAAGAAAATAAAAAGACAGCACGACGCGAACTTATTCAACTAAGCACCGATTTAAGTGAGGAAAATAATAAATTAATTCTGCAGAAAAAGCAAGAGCAGCTATTTTATATTCTGGGCATTTCGCTTTTGGTTGTGTCAGTACTCTTCTACATTTTGAGTCGTGAAGTTCATAAGAGTAAATCTTTGCTAAAGCGAATTCGATTGTTCAGAACCCTTAATTTTAAACAAAACCAACTGCAAATAGAAGAAGTAAAGACAAAAGAAATATTTAAAAAGCCACTTTTTATTCCGAAAGAAACGGAAGAGGAAATTTTGAAAGGTTTAGAAGAATTTGAGGAATCGAAAAAATATCTCGACAATAATATGTCCCTGGCAACCTTAGCTGTGACACTGGACACGAATACAAAATATCTGTCGGAGATTATTAATAAGTACAAACACAAAAACTTTAGCACCTACATCAACGAATTGCGAATCAAATACGTGATTCACTTATTATTAACAGATCGAAGCTATTTGCAATACAAGATCAGTTACATCGCAGAAATCGGTGGTTTTACTTCTCATAGCGCGTTCACCAATATTTTTAAATCCGTCACTGGCATGTCTCCGAATGAGTATATGCAGACTTTAAGACAACAAACATGATGTTTCGATTTAAATTTTACCACCTGCTTTTTTTGCTCCTAACCCTCAGCTTGAATGGGCAAACTTCCACCGATTCTAGTAAAAGTAGGGCAAAATCAATCATCTACGACCAGCCAGATGAAACCATAAAAATCGCGCTGAAACTTCTTACGCAAGAAAAAAAAGTGGACGAAGTCGCTCATCTATACATGTTAATTTCCAACGCTTACATTGTAAAAAGAAATACTGACAGCTCTCTTTTTTATATTTTGAAGGCGACCGACATCATCAATACGGATGCCTTGCCCACAACAAAGATCAAAATTTTATTTTCCGTGGCCGTACAATATCAGCAAATGGAATTGTACGACAAAGCGCTCGCTAGTTTAGATCAGTCGCAAGAGATGACCGAAAAATTACCTGCGAATGACAAAGACCGGCTTTTCAATAGTGGCTTTATCAATGCCGTTCGCGGCATGATTTATCGAAATCAATCGAATCCAGATTTGGCGCTGGAAAAATTTAAACTAGCGGCAAAAAACTTCCATGAACTTCCTTTAGATAAAAAGACTTCTGCCAATTTAAGTATCATTCATTATAATATCGGAAATTGTTTTATTGACTTGTCGCAATATCGACAAGCGACTTTTTATTTTAAAGAAGCTGAAAAATATGCTAAAATTTACAGAGCTAGTAGTTTAGAAGCCTACGCTTTGAAAGGTTTGGGTGAAAGTTTTTTTCTAACGCATCAGTACGATCAGTCGCTGAAAGTTCTTTACCAGGCGGAAGTGCTGGCCGAACCGAGTGGCGATTTGGTTTTAAATGAAGGAATTTACAAGCTTCTGGCCAATAATAATTTAGCGATTAATGATTTTCAGAAATTTCAAAATTACAACACCAAGTATTTAGAAGTTCAGAAAACTTTAGAACAAAATGAATTAAAATCCTTGAACAGATACTTGAATACACAGAATGTAGAGCAACAAAAAATTAATGTTGAAGTGGCGAAAAGGTTTAGAATCTACAATGTAATCGCGGTTGTTTGCGCTTTAGGTTTAATAGTATTTTTAATGATACACGTCATTAAACAAATAAAAAAGAACCGGCGCCAAAGGAATTTAATCGAAACGCTCACGAAATCAAAAGAGCTGCCTTCCAGCTAAAAGAATTGGTTTGTTAAAAGCATTTTAGTTTCGTATTTTTGCTCTTAAAATTACTACAAAACGCATGTCTAGAATACTTACAGGAATACAAGCCACGGGAACACCTCATCTCGGAAATTTGCTCGGAGCGATTATTCCCGCCATCGAATTATCTAAAAAACCCGAAAACGAATCTTTTTTGTTTATTGCAAATTTACATGCTTTAACACAAATTAAAGATGCCGCAGAATTTAAACAAAACTCCTATGAAATCGCCGCGGCCTGGCTAGCTTGTGGTTTAGACACCGACAAAACTTTTTTTTACAGGCAAAGTGATATTCCCGAAGTGTGTGAACTGTCATGGTATCTGTCCTGCTTTTTTCCATATCAAAGGTTAACTTTGGCGCATTCCTTTAAAGATAAAGCCGATCGTTTAGACGATGTTAATGCTGGGTTATTTACGTATCCGGTTTTGATGGCTGCTGATATTTTATTATACGATGCGGAAGTTGTTCCAGTCGGAAAAGATCAGTTGCAACATTTAGAGATGGCGCGCGACATGGGTGCGAGATTCAATCATCAAATGGGCGAAGTTTTCGTTTTGCCACAAGCAGAATTACAGGAAGATACTAAATATGTTCCGGGCACGGACGGCCATAAAATGTCGAAATCAAGAGGAAACATTATCAATATTTTCTTGCCTGAAAAAGAATTGAAAAAACAAGTAATGGGCATTGAAACGGATTCTAAATCGCTGGAAGAGCCGAAAGATCCTGCAACTGACAAAATCTTTGGCTTGTACGAGTTGATCGCAACACCAGAACAAACAGAAACTCTAAGACAAAAATATCTGGCTGGAAATTTTGGATATGGTCATGCAAAAACCGAATTGCTGAATTTAATTCTAACGAGATTTGAAAAAGAAAGAGAACTCTATAATTATTATATGAACAACTTACCGGAATTGGAAGAAAAATTACAGGCTGGCGCGGCAAAAACCAAAGTCATTGCCCTGGAAACTTTAGCACGTGTAAGAGCAAGTTTGGGAGTTTAAAAACCTTTAAAATAAACAAAACCCTTTTCATAATGAGAAGGGTTTTGTTTTATAAAAGCTCTTTTAGTTCAGCCAGTTTTTTGATCACCTGTACGTCTTCTGCTTCGAACTTATCGTCAAAGACATCAAAGTAAATAACCTTTAAGCCAAAAGATTTCCCGCCTTCTACATCGGCAATCCAATCGTCACCAATCATGATCGATTCTTCGGGTAAAGCGTTGGCTTTTTTTAAGGCGTAGTCGTAAATCTCTGGTTTTGGTTTTCGAACATTAATTTCATCAGCGCTGGTAATGGTTTGAAAATAATTTTTAATTCCAGACAATTCACATTTTTTGTGGGTGACTTCTTCGAAACCATTAGAAAGAATGTGAAGCGTATAGCCTTTATCATGCAGATATTCTAAGACTTCAAAGGCGCCTTCAACCAAATCATTGTAGTTAAGGATTTCATCAAGAAAATTGCTTTCAAAAGCTTGAGCCAAATCGAAATCATCAATTCCAAAAAAGAGGAAAGAATCATAAAAACGGTGTTTTCTTAAGTATTCTTTATCGATTTCGCCATCACGGATTTGTTCCCATAATCTTTCATTTATGGTAAAATATTCCCGGTGAAAATCGTCAAAGTCGATATTGTATTTGTCGCGAACTTCCTGTCTTTTAAAAATCTCCTTTAAAGTTAAGAAGGCGTTGCCACGGTGATCCCAGAGCGTATTGTCGAGGTCAAAAAAAATGTGCTGAATTTTCATACAGCACAAATTTAAGTAAATAAAGATTAGTTCTTCGAAACAATGTGGATTTTTGAATTCAATTTTAGGAGTTGAATGCTCTGAGAATAGCTGAGCAGAAAATCGATGGTTTGTTTCTTTGGTTTCAATACTCTTTCGTTTAAAGTGTAATTATTTTTCATACGCGAAAAGTTTTACTAAAAACGCAAGATTGCACAAATTATTATCTCGTTAAAACAATTTGATGTTCGCCCATAATTTTTCTTAAATTAATGAGCGCATACCGCACGCGGCCTAAGGTTGTGTTGATGCTAGAATCGGTTTGTTCTGCAATTTCTTTGAAAGATAACCCATCAAAAAAGCGAAGTTTGATGACCTCCTGTTGATTTTCTGGCAAATACTCCAGCATCTTCATCAAATCTTCCTTGATTTGTCTGCTGACTAATTGCTCCTCAATGTTTTCTTCTTGCACGGCGATGAGATCAAAGATGGAAAACTCTTCGTTATCATAAGAAGTTTCTGAGACTTTATTATGTTTTGCCTTCAGACGGAAATGATCAATGACTAAGTTATGTGCGATTCTTTTTGCCCACAAAACAAATTTGCCTTCTTCTTTATACCGCCCTTCTTTCAGCGTAATAATTATTTTCATGAACGTATCCTGGAAAATATCATTTGCCAAGGTTTCGTCCATTAATTTATAAAAAATAAAAGTAAAAATTTCTTTCTGGTGTCTTTCAATCAGAATGGCGAGCGCTTTTTCGTTGCCATTTTTGAAATTAGAAATCAGCCAACTATCTGTGTTTGTATGCATAACTCTATTCTATGATTAATTCAAGAACTTACGCCTTCACTCAATTAGGACACGTAAATTTCAAAATATTAAAAAAAGTAGAATTATATAATCTATAAAATTGGCTTTATTATGATTGGGCTAAAGTAGTCAAAAAGTTAATACTCTGTTAACTATTTAACAAAAAAAATGTAAATTAATCATTTTAATAAGTCGTGAAGCATGACTAATGGTAGGTTTATGGTAAAATTAAAATTAACGCCTTTTAATTCTTTACCATTAATTCCCTCCTTATCAATTGAGAAGGCATAACCTCCAGTTAGATCGATGAGACCAAATAAAGTAACTCCGGCTTTGGGCGCAATATATTTAGTGGTTGCTTCTGCACCCGCTAAAAAATAGATGGAGTGATATAAATCTACATTTCTTTCAAAATTAAATAAAATATCTCCCTGAACTTTCGGCATGATAGCGAATTTCCCATTAGCACTTCCCATTAATCCAGCGACGTCTAATCGATAAATGACATCATCATTTTGTAAAAAAAGCAATCTTCCGCCAACCTCAGCGAAACTTTGTTTTTGGTACACGTACCCAACATGAACTAATTTATGCACGGTTAACTGTGCTTTTGATACTCCGAAAAATATTAAAAGTAACAACGCTGAAAAAACAAACTTCTTCTTCATTAATATGAATTTATATGGGGTTAAAGATAAAAAAACTGCTTTAACATTTCTGAAAAAGCAGCTTTTATTATTTCTTACAAATTAAATTCTTTCTTAATCTCCTCTACTTTGTCGAGTTTCTCCCAAGTAAAGAATTCTAAATCTTTAATGGTGAACTCTACTCCATTCGCGCCTCGAAAGGTTTTATCAGCAACGTAATTTTCTCTGCCCATGTGGCCGTAAGAAGCAGTTTCCTGATAAATAGGATTTCTTAATTTCAAGTTTTGCTCAATGGCGTAAGGTCTTAAATCAAAAATCTTCTGGATTCGTTCTGCAACTTCTCCGTCTGGTAAATCTAATTTTGAAGTTCCGTACGTATTAATATACAAACCGCAAGGTTCGGCAACGCCAATCGCGTAAGACACCTGAACCAAAATTTCATCTGCAACTCCTGCTGCAACTAAGTTTTTCGCCATATGACGAACGGCATAAGCAGCACTTCTATCTACTTTTGAAGGGTCTTTTCCAGAGAAGGCGCCACCACCGTGACCGCCTTTTCCACCGTAGGTATCGACGATGATTTTTCTTCCTGTCAAACCTGTGTCTCCGTGTGGACCACCGATTACAAATTTACCAGTTGGGTTAATATGGAATTTAATCTGATTGTTGAAAAGATCTTGAATCTCTTTTTTCTGTTTTGCTTTTACTTTTGGAACAAGAATCTCAATCATGTCTTTTCTGATCTTCGCCAACATTGCTTCTTCGCTACCGAAATCGTCATGTTGGGTAGAAACTACAATCGAGTCAATTCTTACGGGTTTATGATCATCAGAATATTCAATAGTCACTTGCGATTTTGCATCTGGACGAAGATATTTAATGGCGTCGTTTTCTCTTCTTAAAATTGCTAGTTCTTTAAGAATTGTGTGCGCTAAATCCAGTGCCAGCGGCATATAGTTTTCGGTTTCGTTGGTTGCATATCCAAACATCATTCCTTGATCTCCGGCACCTTGCTTATTGGCTTTGGTTTCGAAATCATCATCTTCATGAGCGCGATCTACTCCTTGATTAATATCGGGAGACTGTTCGTGAATTGCCGAAATAACGCCACACGAATCACCTGCGAACATATATTCTCCTTTGGTATAACCAATTTTATTAATCACACGTCGGGCAATATCCTGTACATCGAGGTAAGCTTTAGATTTCACTTCTCCGGCCAAAACCACTTGACCTGTTGTCACCAATGTTTCACAAGCCACCTTTGAAGTCGGGTCATGCGCCAGGAAATTATCGATTAAAGCATCAGATATTTGATCAGCCACTTTATCTGGGTGCCCTTCGGAAACCGACTCAGAGGTAAATAAATAAGACATATTTCTATTGTTTTTTAATTAAAAAATAGAAGTAAAATTGGTGATTGCAAAAGAAACTAAAAGAGAAAAATCGGTTTTAGCATTTTTTATTGAGGTTGCAATCAGTTCAAATTTTTCCTCCCGTAAATTAGTAGTGCAAATTTAGCACTATTTATCAAAGTGCAAAATTTTTTTTCGATGTTAAAAATTATTGCGGTTTTACGCCGATATAATCTTCCGGATTTTTATTGAAATTTAGATTCGTTTTCAAAGAATCATAAATAAATTTAATTAATTCATCTAAGATTTTCTGCTTGTAAGTAGGTTTGTAGTAGATCACTGAAATCTCCCGATACGGAAATGGTTTTCGGAATCTCTTCACTTTTTCTTTCTGTTTGTCAGACAATTGTTCTACGGCAAGTTCTGGTAGAATACTAATTCCACCGAGTTTATCTACAAGTTGTATTAAGGTGTGAATACTTGACCCGACAAACTCCAAATTTTTAGGTTTGACCGAATTTTCTTTGAGTTCGCAGATATTCTCAAATTGAGTTCTTAAGCAGTTGCCTTCCTCAAGGAGCCACACTTTCTGTACATCGATATCTTCGGGAACTACGAAACTGTCTTTTTTTCCACCGTCACTGTCGTCTGCTGCATAAAGCATCAATTCTTCGTTAAACAGAAAGTCATGATAAAATTCATTCGCGGCGGTGTAAGGTGTCGAAATTATTCCGGCATCCAGCTCACCAGTCTTTAAACTTTTGATGATACTGTCGGTCGTCATTTCTTTTACGTTGAGTTCTATCTTAGGATGATTTTTAAGAAAATCAAAAATCTCGGTGGGGAGAATGAACCCAGAAATCGTCGGCAGTATTCCTAAATTAAGTTTTCCTGCCAGCACATTATTAAGTGAGTTCGCTTTGCCCTTTAACTCATTAATCGCATCCATGACTTTTTTTGCCTCAACGATTAATTGAATTCCGACATCAGTCGTACGGATTGGATGCGTGGTTCGGTCAAAAATCTTCACGTCCATTTCGTCTTCAAATTTTTGAATCATGGCGCTTAGGGTTGGCTGCGTAATAAAACAAGCCTGAGCCGCATTACCAAAGTGTTTATATTTATCTACGGCGATAAGATATTCTAGTTGCTGAATATTCATTTGATTAATTTAGTCTAGGTCAAATATACTTAGATTTTGCCATATTGTGATTATTTTTAAATAAATTTGAGGTTTATTAAAATCATCAATATGAGCGATCACAAACTAACCAATGCTGCCGGAAACCCTTATTACGAGCACGAAGATTCTCAAACCGCAGGATCACGAGGACCCGTTTTAGTACAGGATTTCATCTTACAGGAAAACTTAGCTCATTTCGTCCGTGAAAGAATTCCCGAAAGAGTGGTTCATGCAAAAGGAACTGGCGCTTACGGAACCTTTACCGTAACCCATGATATTTCAAAATATACGAAAGCCAAATTGTTTTCAAATGTAGGAAACACCTGCAAAATATTTACAAGATTCTCGACCGTTGGTGGTGAGAAAGGAAGTGCAGATACCGAACGAGATCCTCGCGGTTTTGCCGTGAAGTTTTATACTGAAGATGGAAACTGGGATTTAGTTGGGAATAATACTCCGGTCTTTTTTATTAAAGACGCTAAAAAGTTTCCCGATTTTATTCATACCCAAAAAAGATTACCAAAAACCAATTTAAAAAGTTCTACAATGATGTGGGATTTCTGGAGTTTTAATCCTGAATCGCTGCATCAAGTTTTAATATTGATGTCTGATCGTGGAACGCCTCATGGTTACAGACACATGCATGGGTTTGGATCACATACTTTTTCAATGATCAATAGTACTAATGAAAGAGTTTGGGTAAAGTTTCATTTTAAAACCAACCAAGGAATTGAAAACTTCAACGAAAATGAAGCTGTGAAAATGAAAGGAGAAAATCCTGATTTTGCGCAAGAAGATTTAATTAACGCGATTGAAGCAGGCGAATTTCCGAAATGGACGCTCTACATTCAGATGATGACTGAAGAGCAAGCAAAAGAATTTCGGTGGAACCCGTTTGATGTTACTAAAGTTTGGCTTCACGACGAGTTTCCTTTAATTGAAGTTGGCCAAATGGAACTGAATGAAATTCCTGTCAATTATTTCGCGCACGTGGAACAAGCTACTTTTTCACCCAGCAATTTAATCAATGGAATTAGTT
This sequence comes from Kaistella antarctica, assembly GCF_900109615.1. GTDB lineage: Bacteria > Bacteroidota > Bacteroidia > Flavobacteriales > Weeksellaceae > Kaistella > Kaistella antarctica. Next base: position 588,445 of record NZ_FOIX01000001.1, on the reverse strand, counting down.
TTTCACCAGATAAAATGTTGCAAGGCAGACTGTTTTCTTATTCAGATGCCCACCGCTACAGAGTCGGTGCCAACGCACATTTGTTGGAAGTGAACCGATGTTTGTATAATGTAAACAATTACCAAAGGGACGGTGCAATGGCAGATTCAAGCCAGTATAAAGACGCTCCGAATTATTACCCCAATAGTTTTGACCAGATTTCACCTTTGGCGGAATACAAAAATTTTGAAGAAACTTTAGATAGTAATCACGTTGCGAATTTTAATCGAAATGAAAATGACGATGATCACTACACACAACCTGGACTGCTTTACACCAATGCGATGAACGATGAAGCAAGACAAAATTTAGTCGATAACATTGTAAATTCGATGAAAGGAATTGCTGGTCCAAAAAAAGACGAAATCATCAATCGACAGTTGTGTCATTTCTTCCGGGCCAATATTAATTTAGGGATGAAAATTGCTATGGGACTTCAAGTTAATATTGATGGCAATATGATGAGCCACTCTACTTCTTAATGAAAAAAATTAATTAAATACTATCTATTTCGTATAGGATTTTAAAATCCAACGCCAATCCTGCAAAAAAAATGATTAATTTGCATGTCATCTAAAAATTAAATACATCCTGAAAATGACTTACGAAAATATAATTTTAGAAACAGATCAAAAGACGGCTGTGGTAACCATCAATCGGCCTCAAAGCTTGAATGCGCTTAATGCGAAAACTATTTTGGAATTGAGTCACGTTTTAGATGAAATCTCAGCTGATTTAAAATACAGAGTCGTTATTATTACCGGCAGCGGTGAAAAATCATTTGTTGCTGGCGCCGACATCAAAGAATTTTCTGATTTCGGAACTACGGCAGCGGAAGATTTGGCCAGAAACGGACAAAACATTCTATTTAATAAAATTGAAAATCTGAATAAACCTGTCATTGCTGCAGTAAACGGATTTGCGTTGGGTGGCGGTTTAGAATTAGCCATGGCATGCCACATTAGATACGCTTCAGAAAACGCAAGATTAGGCTTACCCGAAGTAACTTTAGGTTTAATCCCAGGTTACGGCGGCACGCAAAGATTACCAAAATTGGTAGGGAAAGGATTAGCGAACGAAATGATTTTTTCCGCAAAGATGATTCCTGCCCAACGCGCTAAAGAAATTGGATTGGTGAATGATGTTTTCAGTTTAGAAGACCTTCTACCGAAAACAAAGGAACTGGCCAATACGATTGCTCAAAACTCACCCATGGGAATTTCAAAAGCGATTACAGCGGTGAATCAATCTGAGACCGATCAAGGTTTTGAAACAGAAATAAAAGCATTCGGCGAACTTTTTGAAATGGAGGATAAAAAAGAAGGGGTCGCCGCTTTTTTAGAAAAAAGGAAACCTTCCTTTTAAAAGACCAATTCCAAAAAAAACAAAATTCTTTTGAAAGTAACTAAATTTGATATTGCCTACCTAAAAATGGCAAATGTTTGGGCCCAACTCTCTTATTGCAAACGCAAACAAGTCGGAGCCCTCATTGTGAAAGACCGGATGATTATTTCAGATGGTTATAACGGAACTCCGTCTGGTTTTGAAAATTCCTGCGAGAATGAAGCTGGTGACACTCACTGGTATGTTTTGCATGCAGAGGCAAATGCTATTTTGAAATTGGCGACTTCCACTCAGTCGGCAAAAGACGCTACTCTTTATCTCACTTTATCTCCTTGCAAAGAATGCAGCAAACTTATTTTGCAGGCCGGAATAAAAAAACTGGTCTATGTAGACGATTATAAGGACAATGATGGAATAGAATTTCTAAAAAATCATGGAATTGAGATTTTACAAGTTATAAATGACGACCTTAGATGAAAATATATATCGATAATGGCAACTTGGGATGAAAAAATTAAAGATTTTGAGCAGTTCTTAAAATTTGAACGAAATTTTTCAGAAAATACAGTAGATGCTTACTTGCGAGACATCAAGAAACTCAAGGACTATGCGGAGCTCGATCTCGAAAAAACCGGTCCTTTAATTATTACTTACGAACACATTCAGGAATATCTTTTTCAACTTTCTAAGAAAAAATTTAGTGAAAGAACGCAGGCTAGATGGGTTTCTTCCATCAAATCTTTCTTTAAATATTTGGTGGAAGATGAAGCTCGGGAAGACAATCCCGCTACTTTACTCGAAGGTCCAAAACTGGGACTTTACCTTCCTGATACTTTAAGTTTTGAAGATGTGGTGAGAATTATTAACGTGATTAATACCTCCACCGATTTAGGCAAACGAAATGAATGCATGATCGAAGTTCTCTACGGCTGTGGATTACGGGTTTCGGAACTTATTGATTTAAAAATTTCTAATATTAATTTTAAAGAATCTTATTTAAAAGTAGAGGGCAAGGGCGATAAATCCCGCTTTGTTCCTTTAGCTAAATTTACGTCAGATCTCGTTAAAGAATATATCCAGAACGTTCGGTCAAAAAACAAAATCAACAAGAGACATGAAGATATTGTGTTCTTGAATAGCCGTGGCACGGCGATGTCGCGCGTCATTGTTTTTATCATCATTAAAGAATTAACTCAAAAAGCTGGTATCAGCAAGCGGATTTCGCCGCACACTTTTCGACATTCATTTGCAACCCATCTGTTACAGAATGGAGCAGATTTACGGTACATTCAGGAAATGTTGGGACATTCCAGCATTACGACGACCGAAATTTATACGCATTTAAAAAATGAGGAATTACGAGATGTAATCCTTAATTATCATCCGAGAAATAAATCAGAATGAGTGATTTAAAATTTTGTCCCAAATGTGGAAAACCATCTTTGCAATGGGACGGTGAAAAGAAATGGAGTTGCTCCAACTGCGATTATGTTTTGTACCATAATGTTGCCGGAGCGGTTGCAGTTGTCATTAAACATGAAGATGAAATTCTTTTTACCCGAAGAAATCAAGAACCTAAAAAAGGAAAACTAGATTTGGCAGGTGGATTTGTAGATCCAAAAGAATCAGCTGAAGAAACATGTGTTCGCGAACTTTTCGAAGAGCTGCAAATTAAAGTGGATCTTTCTCAATTAAAGTACCTGGCAAGTTTACCCAATACGTACGAATATAAAAACATTCTTTACAACACTATTGATTTGTTTTTTGAATATGAAGTAGCGGAAAAGCTGGAACTGCAGTTAGAGTTGTCTGAAATTTCAGAAACCATTTGGCTTAAAAAAAATGAGGTGAATATTGAAGACATTGCTTTCGACTCACAAAAAATATTTTTTAAGAATTATATCAACTCTTAAGTAATCACTCGCGCATCTTCGCGGTTTCGATGTTTTTAGCTTAAATTTGCAATTCGTAAATTTCAATCATGCAAGACCAAATCGTTTTCGAAGATAATCATCTTTTAATCATCAATAAAAAAGCAGGACAACTTGTTCAAGGCGATAAAACTGGTGATTTATCTTTGCTGGACTTAATTAAAAATTTCATTAAAGTAAGAGATAACAAACCTGGAAATGTGTTCTTAGGTTTGGTTCATCGCATTGACCGACCGACTTCTGGTTTGGTTATTTATGCAAAAACTTCGAAGGGACTTACTCGTTTAACACAAATGGTTAAAAATCGGGAAATCAAAAAAACCTATTGGGCGGTTGTTCCTAAAACTGAAATCCCAAAGACTCAGCGACTTACTCATTACCTTCAGAAAAACGAAAAGAATAATAAATCTACCGTTTTCCCGAAAGCTACAGAAGGCGCCAAGGAAGCGATTCTTAATTACGAAATCATTAAAGCTTTAGATAATTTTCAGTTATTGGAAGTTGACTTAGAAACGGGTCGTCATCATCAGATTCGGGCACAATTGTCGAAAATTGGAGTTCCGATTAAAGGTGATTTAAAATACGGGTCAGCACGCTCAAATCCTGATGGTGGAATTCATCTTCATGCGAGACAGCTAGAATTTATTCATCCCGTGTCTAATGAAAATATAAAAATAACCGCACCAGTTCCTCAGAATGATGCGGTTTGGAAAGCTTGTGAAGACTAGCTCGACTTATGGTTGAGTTGGCGGTACAACGCCACCATTATTGTCATTCTGATTGGTTTGCTTCAAAATATTAGCATCTTCTTTGGCTAATTTATTCTTGGTCGGAATTTTATAATTGACTGAAAAACCAAAGTTTCGGGTATCTGTTTTGTTGTAAAGGAAAACACTGTTTTCTGTAACTGGTCTGGAACGAAGTTGGGTAACTTGCGTATTTAATAAGTCATTTCCATAGACTGAAACCGTTAATTTTTCATTTAAGAATTTCTTGGTAAAAGTAAGATCAAATCTTTCATTGAAAGGCTTCTCCGATTCGAAGTAATAAAACCCAGCTCTTTTGGAAAGAACGTTGTAATTAGCGGTCATTTTGATTTGAGACGGCAACATTACCTGCGCCATCAAATTTAAGATAAACATTCCTTTCGGATCGATTTCTTTGATTTCATGCTTTACATAACCAGCATAAACATAGAGAAAATTAATCTTATCTGGATTAAAGTTCACTTTCATAATTTCACTCAAAGGCGTATTTAAAATCATAAACGGAATCGGCAAGCCCACATTAAAATTGTGAATTCTCATATTGGGAATGTTCACCTGCTCATTTTTAATGACATCACCATCTCTCGAAAGCAGCTGTGCAACTTGGTTGTCAATGGACGAAACATTATAGCCGATAAAAGCATAATCAAACGCCGAAAGTTTAATTTCGAAATTATCGTAAATCGTTGGCTGCAAATAAGGATTTCCGATGTTTGTGGAGTTGGGTCCTTCAAATGTATTGTTGTTCGGATTTAAAGCAGAAATACTCGGCAACGTAATTTTCTTATTGTAATTTAAAGCCAGGTAAACCTGATTCATCAGATTATATTGTATACTGGCATTCGGAAATAATTTAAATTTATTGAAGGGAAGCAATTCCTGTTCCTGTAAAATTCCATTTTTATCCTGCAATCTTGTCGTGCCCGAAATGTCATAATTCTCCGCTCTTGTTCCTAAAGTAAAATCGAATTTTTTCAGTTTAGCTTGAAACTCCAAATAGGTGGAAGCCGTATTTCGTTGATAATCAAGATTGGTCAATCCTTTACTTTCGGTATCGAAAATCTGATTTTCATATAAACCTCCGAAACTTACTTTTCCTTCATCTAAAATTTTAACCGGTTGGGAAAAATCTACTTTGAAATTGGAAACTTGCATCGTTGAATTGTTGTCCAATAATCTTCCTAGACTTTGCGACCCATTTAGGGTAGAAATATTGTAGATATTGTCTTGATAAAATTCATTATCAGAACGGGTATAACCAGCCTGGAAATCTAATTTTTTCAACTTATCTTCAAATCTCTTTTGATAAGTTACGACCGCCTCTTGACGAAGTGAATTTGTTTTTGCAGCGTCCAGTGCGGTAAATTCATTTAAGATGATACCACTTGTAGCGCCATTGCTCAACGTAACATTATCGTTGTCGTTGTTATAAACATCGTAGTTGAATAATAATTTATCATTGCCTAAATCAACCGTAACGCCAGCTTTTGCAAACGCGCCACGAGCAATTCGATCCGTATTTGATAAAACCAAATTATCCTGATTGCTGTTCATTTCACTTTCGCGATAGCTTTGTCCCACTCTCAATTGCCAGCCAAAATATTTATTTCTGGCATTTAAGCTTAAGGAATTATTGGTTCTACTTCGGAATTTATCGTAATTCGTAAAAGCATAATTGCCTGAATATGTTGCTGTCAAATATTTATTCGCATTTTTGTTAGTGATGATATTCATAATTGCACCACCAGAAGATGCTGGGAATTCTGCGCCAGGTTGCGTAATGACTTCAATTTTCTCGATAGAGTTTGCGGGCATTCCATCCAAAAAAGAAGTTAAATCATTGGTAGAAATATTGAGAGGTCGGCCGTTCAAATAAACATCAAGCATTTTACCTTGATACATCATTCCCGCCACGTCGGTTGAGATTAAACCAGGAAGTTTTTTAATTCCTTCCAGCGCAGAGCCCGTGTTCAGATATTCTTGCTCCGAAAAATCAAATATGGTTCGATCGGCCTTTTGTTCGATGGCCTTTTTAGTTTTGGTAATAACAACCCCTTCAATATCTTTTTCTTTGGGTTCGGAATTGGTTTTTTCCTGGGAAAAGTAGCATTGCGAAAATAATAAGGCAATAACTGCGACGGTAATTTTTCTGTTCATATCTTATTTACTTTACAATAAGACAACGGAAAGAGGGAATTGTTACAAAGAGTTTGTATTTAACTTTGCAACCGAATTTTTCCTAAATCATGAATGAATATTTCCTTTAATTAAGAAAATAAAAAACCGCCCAATTGCTTGAGCGGTTTGTATTATAATTAGCTGACCTGATTAAGCATTTCTTGCTGCTTCGGCGGCAATTAAGTTCAAGGCTGAACCTGCTTTGTACCATTCAATTTGTTGCGTATTGTAGGTGTGATTTGTTACCACAATATCTTTAGAACCATCAGCATGAACCAACTCGATAGTCAGTGATTTCCCTGGAGCAAACTGATTTAAATCTAAGAAGTTAACTACATCATCTTCCTGGAATTTATCATAATCTGCTTTATCAGCAAATGTTAAACCTAGCATTCCTTGTTTTTTCAAATTCGTTTCGTGGATACGAGCGAATGATTTTACCAAAACTGCGTACACACCAAGATGTCTAGGTTCCATGGCTGCGTGCTCTCTAGAAGAACCTTCACCATAGTTTTCGTCACCAACTACAATCGTTGGAACGCCAGCTGCTTTATAAGCTCTCGCTACCGCAGGAACTTCACCGTATTCTCCTGTAAGAATATTTTTCACGGTGTTGGTTTCCATATTGTACGCGTTGATCGCACCGATCAACATATTGTTAGAAATATTATCTAAATGTCCACGGTATTTTAACCATGGTCCAGCCATAGAAATATGGTCGGTGGTACATTTTCCGAAGGCTTTAATTAAAACTTTCGCACCGCTAATGTTTTGTCCATCCCAAGGTTGGAAAGGAGTTAACAATTGAAGTCTGTCAGAAGTTGGACTTACCGCAATCTGAACCGTTGATCCATCATGAGAAGGCGCTTGATAACCATTGTCATCTACAGCGAACCCTTTTTCTGGAAGCTCAAAACCTTTTGGCTCGTCTAATTTAATTTGCTCTCCAGCTTCGTTGGTCAAAGTATCTGTAATTGGATTAAAATCTAATCTACCGGCAATTGCAACGGCTGCAACCATTTCTGGTGAAGCTACGAAAGCGTGTGTATTTGGATTTCCATCAGCTCTTTTTGCAAAGTTTCTGTTGAATGAATGGATGATTGAGTTTTTCTCTCCTTTGTCAGAACCTTCTCTATCCCACTGACCGATACAAGGTCCACAAGCGTTGGTGAAGATTCTAGCGTTCTCAAATTTTCTGAATGAATCTAGGAAACCATCTCGCTCAGCCGTGAATTTCACTTGCTCAGAACCTGGATTAATTCCTAATATCGCTTTCGGTTTTACGCCTTTTGCAAAAGCATCTTCAACAATAGAAGCTGCTCTTGATAAATCTTCGTAAGATGAGTTTGTACAAGAACCGATTAATGCCCATTCTACTTCAATTGGCCAACCGTTTGCCACGGCTTTCTCATGAAACTCAGCCACAGGAGTTGCCAAATCTGGCGTAAACGGTCCGTTTAAATGTGGTGTTAAAGTATTTAAGTCAATTTCAATAACCTGATCGAAATACAATTCTGGATTTGCATACACCTCTGCATCACCTGTTAAGTGATCCGCGATTTGATCAGCAGCATCTACCACGTCTTGTCTTCCAGTTGCAGATAAATATCTTCTCATCGAATCATCATATCCGAATGTAGAAGTTGTGGCGCCAATTTCAGCACCCATGTTACAAATCGTTCCTTTTCCAGTTGCAGAAAGTGAATTTGCACCTTCACCAAAATATTCTACGATACAACCAGTTCCTCCTTTTACGGTAAGAATTCCGGCAACTTTTAGAATAATATCTTTTGCTGCAGTCCAACCGCTCAAACGACCTGTTAGTTTAATACCGATTAGCTTCGGCATTTTTAATTCCCAAGCCATTCCAGCCATTACGTCAACTGCATCTGCGCCACCAACACCAATAGCAACCATTCCTAATCCACCTGCATTTACAGTGTGAGAGTCGGTTCCAATCATCATTCCACCTGGGAATGCATAGTTTTCTAAAACAACTTGGTGAATAATTCCGGCGCCTGGTTTCCAGAAACCAATGCCATATTTATCACACACAGAACTTAAAAAGTTAAAAACTTCTGAGTTTTTATTGATACCTTCCTGTAAATCTGAAGCGGCACCAACTCTCGCTTGAATTAAGTGATCTGCGTGCGCCGTAGATGGAACAGCAACTTTTGATTTTCCAGCCTGCATGAACTGCAATAAAGCCATCTGTGCCGTTGCATCTTGCATTGCTACTCTATCTGGAGCGAAGTCGACGTAAGAATTTCCTCTTTCGTGCGCCTGAGTTGCATTGCCTTCCCAAAGGTGAGAATAAAGAATTTTTTCTGCAAGGGTAAGTGGCTTGCCCACGACCTTACGAGCCGCTTCGATCCGTTCTGGATACCGAGCATACACCTTCTTAATCATGTCAATGTCAAAAGTCATATTGATAGGTTTTTTATTAAATTGTATTTGAAATTCAAAAATACGATTTTTTTTAAGTTTGAGTCGCCTATTGTCATTTAGAATAAATATAAATGAGATGCTTTATTTCTATTTGCTTACTTTTAAAAAATTAAAAAGCACCACCAAAACGCGGGTTAACAATCTCGTTTCTAATCGCAAATAAACTTTAGTAATCAAAAAGAACTTTCATTACGGCATCTACTTTACCTTGTTACTTTTGGCAGGACTGATCTATTATTTCTACCATCCCGAACATTATCAATTATTTCCAAAATGTCTCTTTAAAAACATTACGGGATTAAGTTGTCCCGGTTGTGGCGCGCAAAGGGCCACGCACGAATTACTTCATTTAAATTTTAAAAGTGCTTTAGCCTACAATGCATTATGGGTTGTTTCAATACCATATCTAATGGTCGGATTATTGTTTCATCAAACCAAATTAAAAGAAGAATTTCCTAAGATTTCAAAATCTATGTTCGGAACAAAAGCCTTAGTTGTTGGACTGATAGTTGTAATCGCATTCTTTATTCTCCGAAATTTATAAATCTTATTTTTGCAACCTATTTATAGATATGACTAAAAATATTTTGACTTTCCTTGTTTTAATTTTCTCAGTAAGTGTGTTTGCACAGAAAAAGACCATCACTAAAAAAGTTGTCGTTAAAAAAAGCCTCACTAAAAAACCAACTATTCCTAAAGTTAATTTAGATTTAATTAAAATCAACGATTCAATTCCGGCCCTTATTCCTTATAAAAAAGACGGAAAATCTGGCTTCATTAATCAAAAAGGGAAGGTGATTATTCCGCCCGTTTACAGCAACGTCGGCTTTTTCACTGAAGATTGTAATCTTTTAAATTCCTCTAATATTAAAGTCAAAAAATTTGGGTCAAAGAAGTATGCCTCGGTTCGGCTGAATGAGGAAGATTACCGAATCGACATGGCAGGAAAACGAGTTTATCAATTTAAAGATGCCGACTTAGGAAAATGTCCTTTAGAGTTTAAATCACAATTGTTTCACGCTTACATTATGAATAAATATTACGGGATCATTGAAGATTCAAAATTCCGCGACGCTTCTGATTACCGGCAATTCACCATTTATCCACAATTTGAATATCTTCACATTTTAGAAGGCGACGATTTGAAAAACCCAATGATAATTGCGGTAAAAAATGACAAATTCGGCATCATCGATGTCAATAACAAAGTCATTATCCCCTTTATATATGAAGATATTAAGAGAAACTACAGCTGGAAACTGGGTCGTTTGTTCGAAGTAACTACCGATGGTGATAACTATTTTTATGTCGACGTCGATAACAAGGCGTATTGAAAAAATATGTCGTAGGTTTGCGTCTAGAAATTAAAGGGGTGCTGTGAAAAGCTGAGATTATACCCAATGAACCTAGAACAGATAATGCTGTTTAGGGAAATTAAAATAAGCAATAAATAATGAGTAATTAGCAATGATTGTTACTTATTACCAATTACTTATTACTAATCAAATTCACCCCTTTTATTCAATTAATCTTAAAATTAAAAGAATGAAAGGATTTATTTTTTTAGGACTTATCGCAAGTCCGTTCTACTATGCACAAAACACCGCGCAGGATTCCCTCAAAACGAAGGATATTGAAAGCGTCAACTTTCTAAAACGACTTCCCGTCACCAAAGAAATCATCAACGTTGAAAAAGATTTAGGTTATAAAAACCTGGGTCAGGATTTGCCGATTTTGCTGAAAAATCAAATGTCGGTAATTTCAACTTCTGATGCTGGAAATGGCGTTGGTTATACGGGATTTCGAATTCGTGGCGTTGGTGGAACTGCAATTAATGTGATGTTAAATGGCGTTCCGTATAATGATTCAGAATCTCAGGGAACATTTTTCGTGAATGTTCCAGATCTCACAAGTTCGGCCTCACAGATTGTAATTCAACGTGGCGTCGGCACCTCCTCTAATGGAGTTTCGGCTTTTGGAGCAAGTGTTAATGTGATTTCTAAAGATCCTGAAGAAAAATTCCACGTAAAATCCGATAATGCGTATGGATCGTTCAACACTTATAAATATGCTGCCGAAATTGGTAGTGGAAAATTCTGGAAAGATCGATTGTCTTTAATGGGAAGATTTACTCAAATTCACTCTAATGGCTATATTGACCGTGCTTTTTCTGATTTAAAATCCTACAGCTTTTCAGCTTTGTTTGAGGAAAATAAGACCAAAATTCGTTTGATGGCTTTTGGTGGTAAGGAAAAAACCTATCAAGCTTGGAATGCCATTGACCGAAAGACTTGGGAGGAGAATCCAAAGTTTAATAATTCGGGAGCAATCTACGATGCGAATTGGGAGAAAATCGTTAACTTTTATGACAATGAGACCGATAATTACGGACAAAATCATTATCAATTACTTTGGGAACAAAACCTCAATAATCATTGGAATTTAGAAACGACTTTTCATTATACCAAAGGAAAAGGATATTACGAAAATTATAAGCAAGACGCGAAGTTTTCAAAATACAATCTGCACAATTTAATAGTCGAAAATCAGTCCATCAAGCGAACCGATTTTATCCGAAAGAAATGGTTGGACAATGATTTTCTTGGTGGAGTTTCTACGCTTTACGGAAAGTTTGAAAATCTGGATTTAAATTTTGGAGTTGTTGCTAACGATTATTTTGGAAAGCATTTCGGAAATGTTTCGGGCGTTTACTTCCCAGAAATTTTCGAACATGAATATTACAGAAACAATGGCACGAAAACAGAATTAGCGGGTTTTGCAAAAGCCATCATTAAAGTAAATCGCTTTGAATTTTATGGAGATTTACAATTAAGAAATATCAATTATGATACAGAAATCATTCAACAAGGCGATGATGAAGGCGTGGAACTCAATAAAAGCTGGTTGTTTTTTAACCCGAAAGCGGGTGTAAATTATAGAATTAATTCAGGTAAAGTTTTCTTTTCGTATGCGCATGCACACCGTGAACCTAACCGAGATGACATTTTCGCGAATCCCGAAATTCAACCTGAAAAATTACACGATTTTGAAGCAGGTTTAGAAAAGTCTTTCGGCCCTATTTCCCTCACCACCAATTTATACTACATGAATTACGAAAATCAATTGGTTTTGAATGGACAGATTAATGACATTGGAGAATTCATCAGAGTTAATTCAGGAAAAAGTTATCGAATGGGAGTTGAAGTTGGAGCGCTGGCAAAAATCTCTGATCAATGGAACATTTCAGCAAACTTCACCTTAAGTAAAAATGAAAACAAAGACTTTAAAACTGAAACTGAAAAAGGTTTTGAAAGTTTAGGAAATACTCCGATTTCATTTTCACCCAATGTTATTAGCAATGTTTTACTTAGTTATGCGCCGACCACCAATTTTACTTTAGGAATTCAGAACCAATACGTTGGAAGCCAATATTTAGACAACAGCAATAATGGTAATTTAAAGTTGAACGATTATTTCTTAACTGATTTTAATGTAAAATATACTTTAAATTTAAAAAGAACTGAAATTAATTTGAAATTATTGGTTAACAATATTTTAAATAAAAAATATGTGAATAATGGCTTTGTTTACGATCAGAACCCTTTCTATTTTGCACAGGCTGGGACTAACTTCATGTTCGGTCTAAGTTTGAAATTTAAGTAAGTGAAAAGTACTTTGTTTAGATAATTTCTATTCTTTAAAAGAAAACATCACGGATATGATTTTTTGGAGTATTTTTGCGTCAATTAAAATTTTAAAAATTATGAAAAAATTCTATTCTTTATTCGTAGCTCTATTTATAGCTACCACTGCAACTGCACAAGTACAAACAGAAGTTACAAGTCCAGGTGTTTTCAAAATCACTTATGGCGCAGCTAACGACTATTCTTTTTACTCTCCTGGAGTAGGAACTGAAACATTTTATATCCATTGCTTCGTAAATACAGTAGATAATTCGACAGGAGCAGCATATAATGATTCTTGGGGAAATTCTAACGTAACAATGAATTGGAACGAAGCTGCAATGGCTTATGTTGGTACAATTAACTTGAATACCAAAACTTTTACGAACACCAATAATGTAATTCCAACTGGAACTACAGTTGCTAAACTGGGTATGGTTTTCAAGAATTTGCAAAATGGTGCTGATTTTCAATCTGCGGATGTTTTTGCAAATGGCCCAACGGTTACAGTTGGCAATTTGGCAGTTAGCAATAACGTATTATTAAATAAATCTTCTGTTGTTAGTGGAAAATTAATCACTTCACAAAAGGGATCTTTAGATTTACAAGTCTTTGAAATGGGCGGTAAATTGGTAAGATCTTTCAAAGCAACTTCAACTGGAAGTGCGATTGATTTAAATCTTAATAAAAACGGAATCTATTTGGTGAAAATCACTAACGGAGCCCACAGCGAAGTAGTGAAATTTGTAAAATAATTTCAACAAACATTGCTATCTGAGACTGCTTTTTGAGCAGTCTCTTTTATTTTGATTAACTCAATCAAAAATCATAAATTTGCCCCAGTATGAATTTTTCCTTATCTCTTCTCGATTATTTAAAAAAACAAGGCAGCGTTACCATCCCGAATTTCGGAACTTTTTATCTGCACACGATTACCGCTGAACTCGATAAAGAGGGTAAAACCATTTTGCCACCAGGCGCAGAAGTGGCCTTTAAAACTGATGTATCTGGAAACGGAAATGATTTTAGCAGTTTTTTAGCCACACTAAAAAACATTCCGCTGATCGAGGCAGAACTCGAAATTAAAAAACAAGTTAATTACTGGAACGCAACACTTCTAAAAGATAAAAAAGTACAGGTTGAGAATTTAGGAACATTTTTCTTGGAAGATAGCCACATGGTTTTCTCTGGAAATAGGGCCGAAAACCTCTCACAGGATTTTTATGGTTTAGAAGAAATAAATCTTTCCGAAATAAAAAATAGCCCGCGTAAAAGTGGGACGTCCTATCGATTAAGCAAATCCTTTTACTGGATATCTCCAATACTCATCGGTATTTTAGCGCTTACCTATCTGGGAATTACGCAACCGGAAATGATTTTTGGTAAAAAATCTTTCACAACAGAAACACCGAAAAAAGAAATTATTCCCGTTAAAATAGATGCGGTGAAAACAGATTCTATAAATGCGGCTAAGCTTGTTTTAGACTCTCTTAAAAACGATTCTTTACAAAAAGCGATTGCACCTATAAAAGCTCCAGTTAAAAAATGGAGTTCAAAAAACTATTCAAAATCTAAATGGAAAAAAGCAAAAAAGCGGCAGCCTCGCTAACCATAATGACTAATATCGTTTTGCCAAACGAAACGAACTCGTTAAGAAATCTTTTCGGTGGTGAACTTTTAGCAAAAATGGATCGATGTGCCTCGATTTCAGCGGCAAGACATTGCGAAAGACGCGTTGTAACCGCCTCTGTCAATCATGTTTCATTTGATCATCCAATTCCAGAGGGTGGAATTGTGGTTTTGGAATCTAAAGTTTCTCGAGCCTTTTCAACTTCAATGGAAATTTATGTGGATGTTTGGTTAGATGATCCTATCAATCAGAAAAAGATTCATACCAATTCTGGAATTTACACTTTCGTGGCGGTAGATGAATTCAACCGACCAATCCCAATTCCGAAAATGGAGCCGGAAACTGAAGAAGAAAAAATTAGATTTGAAGCGGCTTTACGCAGAAAAGAACTATCCTTAATTCTTTCTGGCAGAATGAAAGCTGCAGATTCGGTGGAATTGAAAAAATTATTTGGAAGTTAGTTTTAAACACAAATTTCACAAATGACTTTAGTGTTTCAAAAATAAAATTATGAAAATCCTACTGCTCGATAAAAATCATCCCCTAATCACTGAACAACTTACGGCCAAAGGCTTCTCCTTTGTTGAGGATTTCAGTTCTTCGTATGAAGAAGTTTTAAATAAAGTTGGTGAATACGACGGAATCATTATTCGCAGTAGAATTCCTCTGGATCAAAACTTTTTGGAACACGCGGCAAATTTAAAATTCATTGCCAGAGTCGGTGCCGGCATGGAAAACATCGATGTTGAGTTTGCAAAAAAATCTGGAATCACCTTGATCAGTTCGCCGGAAGGAAACCGCGATGCTGTCGCAGAACAGGTACTAGGAACACTTTTAATTTTGATGAACCGATTATTCATTTCCTCCCAAGAAGTAAAAAACGGAATCTGGAAAAGAGAAGAAAACCGTGGCGATGAAATTCTAGGGAAAACAGTCGGACTCATCGGTTATGGAAACATGGGGAAAGCCGTAGCCAGGAGATTTTCAGGATTTGGTTGCAAAGTAATTTTCCATGATATTTTAGCTGATCTTGGTGATGAATTTGCCTCGCAGGTTTCCTTAGAAACTTTAAAAATAGAAGCCGACATTCTAAGTCTTCACCTTCCAATTACAAAAGAGACCCATTATTTAATTGATGAAAAGTTCATTTCAGAAATGAACAAAGAGTTTTACTTCGTCAATACAGCGAGAGGAAAAAACGTCAACACCAAAGATTTGGTAACGGCCATAAAAGCTGGAAAAGTAAAAGGCGCCGCCCTCGATGTTTTAGAATTCGAAAAAGCTTCCTTTGAAAAACTTGATTCTGAAAATGAAGATTTGCAGTTTCTCTTAGATTCCGAAAAAGTAATCGTAACGCCACATATTGCAGGTTGGACCATTCAAAGTAAAGAAAAATTAGCCCAAGTAATCGTTGATAAAATCTCAGCTCAGTTTCCGCAACCTTAACATTTCTTTATGACTAAGGTCTTATTTCTTGTAGTGAAAATCCCCTATATTGCAGAGATTTTTAAGACAAACCTTTTTAATGAAATTCCTCAAAGCCCTTTTTTTTCTCATTTTATTTTCATTTGTTTTATTTTCTTGTAAGAAAGAAAATTCAGAAGAAGAAAATAGCAAAACTACTTTACCCAATTTCGGAAACGTTGATTTAGATGATGTTTTCAAGCGCAAAGACCGAAAGCTAGAAAACAAAGATTCCATTATTTCTGTGCTCGATCGTTATTATAAAAATGTATGGGAAAAAGGAGATTTGTGGGGCGGATTTATCGTTGCTAAAGGTGACGAAATTCTTTATGAAGGCTATCGCGGTTTTGCTCAGGGCGACAATCAACAACCCATTAATGATACCGTTGCTTTACATGTTGCCTCGATTTCGAAATCATTAACAGCAATGGCAACGCTTAAACTGGTTGATGCGGGAAAGATCAAATTAGAAGATCCACTGACGAAATATTTTCCTAAATTTCCTTATCCGAAAGTAACCGTATTCACGTTATTGAGTCAACGGAGCGGCTTGCCGAAATACGAATACGTTATAGAAAAAATAAAACCAGCACCGCCAGAACTCTCCAAGAAATTTTTGACCAATCAAGATATCTTAAATTTACTGATTCAATATCAACCGGAACTTGCTCGTGCGACGGATACGGGTTTTATGT
Source organism: Kaistella antarctica (assembly GCF_900109615.1). GTDB lineage: Bacteria > Bacteroidota > Bacteroidia > Flavobacteriales > Weeksellaceae > Kaistella > Kaistella antarctica. The sequence continues at coordinate 572,266 of NZ_FOIX01000001.1, read as the reverse complement.
ATTGCAACACCAATTACGCGCTATTGGCTTTGGTCATTGAAAAGGCAACGGGAAAATCCTTTCCAGAAGCCATGCAACAGATGGTCTTCCGCCCTTTGAAAATGAGGCATTCTTATATCTTTCAAGAAAAAGATACTTTAACAGCGGCTAAATCCTTCTACCAAAAAGGTCCCAGGGTTTATCCTTATGACCGACTGGATGTTATTTACGGCGACAAAAACGTGTACACAACGCCGAGAGATTTACTTAACTTTTCGAAAGCGCTGTATTCCAAAGATTTTTTACCGCCAAATTTGAAGGATATGATTTTCGAACCTTACAGTAACGAGCGCCCAGGAGTTAATAATTACGGTTTAGGTTTCCGGATGAAAATTTTTACTGATGGAGAGAAATTGACCTATCACAACGGTTGGTGGCACGGCACAAACTCCGTATTCGCGCATTTACTCAATTCCCAAGTAACGATTATCGCTGTGGGAAATAAATATTCTAAAAGAATCTATTCCGCTTTGGCACTTTCGGGATTGTTTGAAAATTTCCCTTATGAATTAGAGAAATTTCAGAAGGTTATGAATGAAAACGATACGCTGAAACAGAATCAGACGAATGACAGTTACAGTGAATAAATTCCTTAATTTTGCACAAATCCTTTTCATGAAAAGATTCTTCTTTTTGGTTTTCATTACTTTGCTATTGGCTTCCTGTGCGAGAGTTGGCTCACCAGTTGGAGGCGCGAAAGATAGCATTCCGCCACAGGTAACTGGCAGCAATATCGACAGTCCAAGAATTAATGTTCCGCGCAACATCCGAGAACTTCGAATTGATTTTGATGAATACATCACGTTGAAAGACATCAACAAAAATTTGATTATTTCGCCGCCTTTAAAACAAATTTCCAAAATTCTACCCTCAGGTATGGGCAATAAATATTTGTTGATTAAATGGGCAGATACTTTGGAAGCAAACACTACTTATAATTTCAATTTCGGAAATGCGATTGTTGATAACAACGAAGGAAACGCCCTCGGCTATTACAATTTCGCTTTTTCTACAGGAGAAAAAATCGATAGCCTTTATATCAGTGGAGAATTGAAAAGTCTTTTTAATGACAAAGATAAAAAGGCAGAGGAAGGAAGTTTAGTGGTCGGCTTATATCAAGACAAAGACTCCATGGATTATCGCCAGAAGCCTTATTATATTGCTAAAGCTGATCCCGATGGCTACTATGAACTGAATTATTTATCGGCAGGAAATTACCGTGTTTTGGCTTTTGAAGACAGTAATTCCAATTCAGTCTATGATATTGGAAAAGAAAAAGTAGGATTCTTAAAAGATAAAATTATTGTAGATAAAAGCATTTCAGGCTTAAATATCAATCTCTATCCATCAAAAAAAACATTGAAATATTTGGAAATGAAAGAAATTCCTGGTGGAGTTTTGATGACTTTTGAAGGAAATCCCGCTGAGGTGAAAATAGTACCACTCAACGCAAAACTGAAGGATTATAAAGTGACGCACTCACCAAAATCAGATTCAGCTACCATTTGGTTTGACGCAACCAAGCAAGACATCGGAATTTCCTCTAATGAGAATCTAAAATTCAGCTATGACAACGGCGTAAAACAAGACAGTGTTTCTCTTTTTTATCGGTACAATGTAAAGAATGAAATGTCGATTTCTAACGCTCGCGGAAACTCATTGGTCCCGAAGAAAGATTTTGTGGTGACTTCTAATTATTATTTGGATAAGATCCAGCCTGAGAAATGGTCGTTGGTTTCAGATAGTATCAAACAGGAATTTACCGCTGAAATTTCTGAAAAGAATCCTTTTGAGATTCAAATTAAATCAGATTTTAAAGAAGGTAAAAAATATGCTTTGACGATTCCAAAAGAAACGGTCTACTCTTTTTACGAAACCATTAAAAAATCTTATCGTTTCGATTTCGAAGCGGATAAAACTGAAAACTACGGTGAGCTAACAGTAACATTAGAAAATGCTCCGGAACAAAAATTCTGGATTCAGTTGATTACCGAAAGTGGTGTCATTGCTTATTCAAAATACGGTAAAGAAACCCTGATCAACTTCAATTCTTTGAAACCAGGAAAATATGATTTGCGTATTTTGGTCGATGAAAATGAAAATGGCATTTGGGATTCTGCCAACTTCGCCGACAATATTTTTGCCGAACCTGTTTATATCTTTGATAAAAAAATAGAAGTAAGACCACTTTGGGAAATTCGAGAAACTTGGAGAATTCCGAGCGAAACCTCAGAAATTATTGAAGATCCAAAAATTGATGCGAACCAAACTCCTTTAAATATCGCCACTCCTCAATGAAAACTTTTCTAAATATTATTTATTGGTTTCTAATTGTATTTGCGGTGATTCAGTTTATTCCGATCGACCGAACCAACAAACCAGTCGACCCAAAAGTTGATTTTGTAAAGGTGTACAATACCCCAAAAAATGTAGAACAACTGTTACGAACCGCCTGTTATGATTGTCACGCCAATGAGACTATTTATCCGAAATACGCTTACGTTGCGCCGATTTCTTGGTCGATCAAACATCATGTTAATAAAGGGAAAAACTACCTTAATTTTTCTGTCTGGGGAAATTATAACCGAGATTTAAAAAAGAATATGCTCGACATGACTGTAAATTCTTTGAAGGTTTATTCGATGCCGATGCCAGGTTACATCGCCCAACATCCAGAAGCAAATCTCAGCAAAGCAGAAAGAATATTGCTCGAAAATTATTTTGAAGATATTTTGAAAACGGAGAATTACTAAAAACGCTCAACCGAAATGATATCATAAAAAATAGGACTAACGCAAACGCATTAGTCCTTTTATCTTTGTAAATGTATCAATAATTTGAAGCCTACTCTGCTCTTGGAGCTCTGGGTCTGCTGAAAATTGAAATTAAAACTCCAGCAAAAAGGCCGATTGTTTTAATCATCACCAACTGAGAATCTGGTCGCATAAATGCACCGATGATGCAAAGTGCCGCCGCAGCATACATGGGATAAATAAAATTTTTGTTACTCAAGGTTGGGGCTTGAACTAGGAAACTCGCGCCAATTAAAAAGTAAAATAATTTCTGATAAAGAAATTCATTAATTTCTGGTGAAAGGAGATTGAAAAAACCGACCAAGATGCACAGTAGCGCGCCGATCGATAAAATCCCCTGAATAGTTGTGGTATTTGTTTTCATTAATAACTTTCGTTTTCGTTGGGGAATTCCCCCGTTTTTACATCTTTTACAAAACTGGAAACTGCTCCAGTAATTTCGGTATATAAATCAAGATATCTTCTTAAAAATTTTGGCGAGAAGTCTTTGTTCATCCCAACCATATCGTGGTAAACAAGCACTTGTCCGTCGCAACCGGCACCTGCACCGATTCCGATTGTTGGAATAGAAATACTTTCAGAAACTCTTTTTGCCAAATCAGCTGGAATCTTTTCTAAAACCAAAGCAAAGCAACCTAACTTCTCCAGCAACTTGGCGTCACTCATCAGTTTCTCAGCTTCCTCGTCATCTTTGGCTCTCACTTTATAAGTTCCAAACTGGTAAATCGATTGTGGCGTTAAACCTAAATGTCCCATCACCGGAATTCCGGCATTGATAATTTTGATCAGTGATTTTTCAATTTCTTTTCCGCCTTCCACTTTAATGGCGTGCGCACCACCTTCTTTCATCATTCTCACTGCCGACTCAAGGGCCTTATCAGAGTTACTCTGGTAAGAACCGAACGGAAGATCAGCCACAATAAGCGCCCGATCTACACCGCGAACCACACACTGAGTGTGATAAATCATTTGATCCAAAGTAATAGGAAGTGTGGTTTCATGTCCTGCCATTACGTTGGCAGCAGAATCACCAATAAGAATTGCATCAATTCCACCAGCATCTACCATTTTCGCGGTGGTGAAATCATATGCAGTAAGCATCGTTATTTTCTCTTTGTCGAATTTCATTTTTCGCAAAGTTTCGGTAGTAATTTTTTTTATTTCTGAATGTACAGACATGATTTTAAATATTGTTGATGGTTGATGGTTGATGGATGATCTTTGATAAATCATCGTTTATCAATTATTAATCATTTAGATGATTACATGACCTAATCTAATCAATTTTTCGTGATTAAGAATTTTGATATTTCGCCCTTCTACTTCGATAAGTTTATCTTGTTTAAATTCAGAAATCAGTCGAATCGCACTCTCCGTTGCGGTTCCGATGATGTTGGCAATTTCTTCACGGGTTAATGAGATTTTAATAAAACCTTCAGGATCTGTCCCTAATTTCTGTTCTAATAAAAGCAGAATTTCTGCCAGTCTTTCGCGAACGGTCTTTTGGGCTAAGAAGGTTACGGTATTCGAAGATTCGCCTAATTCAAAAGCGATTTTTTGTAACATTACGAAAGAAAATTTCGGGGCTACTTCTAAAAGTTGCAGAAAAAGGTCTGCTGGTAGAAAGGTGGCCTCAACCTCGGTCATTGCCTCAGCTTCTGCCTGAAAGTCCTCACCACACAATATAGATCGGTAACCAATTAAATCTCCTTCTTTAATGAAACGAAGAATTTGGTCTTTACCATAGACTCCTTGTTTCGATAATTTTGCAGTTCCTCTATTCAAAAAATAAACGCCATTTGGCACTTCTCCATCTTCGAAAATAATTCCGCCTTTATTAAATTTTAATATTTGTTTTGCTGAAATATATTTTTCATAATCTTCAGGAGAAAGCATTTCTTTAAATGACTCATCATTAAATAGTTTCTGTAAATTTTCTTCGATTAAGCTTTGTTTTTCTAAGGACATAATTGCATGACATTTATCAGCAAAAATAGGATATTTAAAACCCTAACACAAATATATTTATCATAATTTTGTGCGTTTAATTTTATATAGATTGTCAGAAAACTGTTTTCACTGTGGGCAAACCATAGATAAAGAGCGCGTTAACTTCGATGAAAAATCCTTTTGCTGCAACGGATGCAAATCGGTGTATGAAATTCTAAACATGAACGATTTGGGGAATTTCTATGAAATGAACAAGAGTTCGGGTATAAGACCCAATGATGACAACACTTCTCAGTTTGATTATTTAGACACTCCCGAAGTTTTCACCAAAGTGACCGACTTTTCAGAAGCGAATACGACTTTGGTTACTTTTAAAATTCCTGTAATCCACTGTTCATCGTGTATTTGGTTACTAGAAAGCCTGCAGACTTTAAATAAAAATATTAATTATTCTCAGGTCAACTTCACCAGAAAAAATGTTCAGATTTCTTTTAATCATCACGAATTAAAGTTAAGCGAGCTCGCTAAGTTCTTGACGAATCTAGGTTACAAACCGGTTATTAATCTTGAAACCGCTGATAAAAAAGAAGAAAAATATGATAAAACGTTAATTGTAAAACTAGCGATTGCCGGATTTGCGTTTGGTAATGGAATGTTTTTATCTTATCCAGAATATGCCGAACAGGTTATGGGCACGACCGATTATTGGATGGACACTTACAAAAACTTGTTCCGATTTATGATGTTTCTGCTCGCGACACCTGTTGTTTTTTATTCGGCTTCCGACTATTTTAAATCAGCTTGGTTTGGTTTAAAAAATAAAATTGTGAACATTGATGTTCCGATTGTTTTGGGAGTAATCATGCTTTACGGCCGCAGTATCTATGAAGTGCTAACCGATTACGGCCCAGGATATTTCGATACTTTATGTGGACTTTTATTCTTCATGCTTTTAGGAAAGCTTTTCCAAAAACGAACTTATAGTGCTTTATCTTACGATCGCGATTACAAATCTTTCTATCCGATTGCGGTTACGAAAGTTGATTTCGAAGGAAAGCAACAAAATATATTACTGAATGAACTGAATATTGGTGACCGAATTATGGTTCGTAATCAGGAAATTATTCCGGTTGATGCGATTTTAATTCAAGGTGAAGGAAATATTGATAACAGTTTCATCACTGGTGAAAGTGCTTCTATTCCTAAAAAGCCTGGCGATAAAATCTTTGCTGGCGGAAAACAAGTAGGTTCCGTGCTGGAACTAGAAGTCATTAAAAATGTAAATCAAAGTTATCTGACACAACTTTGGAATAAAGAAGCCTTTAAAAAATTCGAAACTGGTTTAGATACGATGACGAATGATATCAGTAAATACTTTACTTTTATCATTCTAGGCATTACACTGATCTCCGGGATTTATTGGGGTCAACATGATTTTGAAAAAATGTTCCAAGTGGTTGCAGCGATCTTGATTGTCGCCTGTCCATGTGCGTTGGCGCTTTCTGCACCCTTTACTTTGGGACACATTATGCGCATTTTGGGTCGAAATAAATTCTATGTAAAAGATACTTTGACCATAGAAAAATTAGCGAAAATTGACACGCTTGTTTTCGATAAGACTGGAACAATTACCCACAATAAAAAAGCAAATGTGATTTTTGACGGCGAAGAAATTTCAGAATTTGACTTAAAGAATTTGAAGAGTTTACTGAAGAACTCCAACCATCCTTTATCAAAAAGCCTGTATCACTTTTTAGAAGTTAAAGAAGAATATTTCCCTATTGAAAAATTTGTAGAAACGCCCGGAAAAGGATATATCGGCAATGTAAGAGGAAAAAATTACAAGATTGGTTCGGCTACGTTTATTGGTCAGTCTTCCAAAAATTTAGAAACTGCGGTTTATATTTCTAGAGACGATATTTTCTTAGGAAAGTTTATTTTCACTAATGAGTATCGGGAAAATATGTCGGAAATGTTTTCAGAGCTACGTGATTATCAGCTCAACATCTTAAGTGGTGACAACTCTTCGGAGGAAGTTTCATTGAAAGCGTTGGTGCCTAATGTGGAGAAAATGAAATTCAATCAAAGTCCTGAAGACAAACTGAATTTCATCAAAGAACTTCAAGATACCCAGAAAAAAGTAGCCATGCTTGGTGATGGATTAAATGACGCGGGCGCTTTGAAACAAAGTAATGTCGGAATTGCGGTGGCAGATGACACCCATTCCTTCACTCCTTCCTCTGATGTAATCATGGCGGGAGACCGAATGAATGAACTGAAAAAATATTTTGATCTGTCAAAAGATGCTATTAAAATTGTGAAGTTCACCTTCGCTATTAGTTTCTTTTACAACATAATCGGACTTTCGTTCGCAGTTACAGGGCACTTATCGCCCTTAGTTGCGGCTATTTTAATGCCGATAAGCTCGATAAGTGTAGTCATTTTTACGTCGATTGCGACGTGGGTTCGATCGGCTAAATATTTTAAGATCAATCAGTAAAGTGACTGCTAACACTTATTTAGAAATATTTTAAATTAACGATATTTAACGATTCCTGACGAATATCATAATTTTTGAGTATTTTTGAAGCGGTTAAAAACTAAATTTGCAAACGGGATGGATATTTTATATTTAATGATTATTTGCAGCGTTTCATTAGCTGTAATTTTTTTGGTCATTTTTATAATAAGTGCAAGAAATGGGCAGTTTGAAGATGATGAGTCGCCAGCCGTAAGAATATTGTTGGATTCAGAAATTATAAAAGAAGATTCACCGCTTCCCAAAGAAGCAGAATCAGCAGAGAAATTAAATAAAAGAACAGAAGAAAAAAGCGATTAGTAAATATGGAAACACAAAAGTTTAGTTATGATAATAACATTGTGCGGGCATTCCTTTATGCAACCATCGTCTTCGGGATGGTTGGATTTTTAGTAGGACTTACTGCTGCATTAATGCTTTTCTACCCAGAACTTCCGGAATTCTTTTTCGGGACAGATGATGAAACAATTAAAAGTTTGCAAAGTGGAAACCTTCAAGGCCTGATCAATAGTCACGGTGCGCTTGGTTTTGGTCGTATTAGAATGTTGCATACCAGTGCAGTAATTTTCGCGTTCGTATGTAATGGTTTCTTTGCGGGAGCTTATTACTCGTTGCAGCGACTATTAAAAACCAGAATGTACAGCGACACGCTTTCTTGGATTCACTTCTGGGGATGGCAGTTAATGATCGTATCTGTTGTTATCACGTTCTTAATGGGTATCAACACTTCAAAAGAATACGCAGAACACGAATGGCCGATTGATATTTTGATCACTGTAATCTGGGTTATTTTCGGAATCAATATGTTTGTAACGATTCTGAAAAGAAGAGTTCGTCACCTTTACGTGGCAATTTGGTTCTACCTGGGCACATGGGTTGCAATTGCAATGCTTCATATTTTCAATAACTTAGAAGTTCCTTTATCATTCACTGGATGGAAATCTTACTCAGCTTATGCCGGAGTTAAAGATGCTTTAGTTCAATGGTGGTATGGTCACAATGCGGTAGCATTTGTATTGACGACACCAGTTCTTGGATTGATGTATTACTTCTTGCCAAAAGCGGCAGAAAGACCAGTCTTTTCTTATAAATTATCTATTATTCACTTCTGGTCATTGATCTTCGTTTATATCTGGGCGGGACCTCACCACTTGCAATACACTGCAATTCCAGGTTGGGCTCAAGCTTTAGCAACAGGATTCTCGATTATGTTGATTGCACCTTCTTGGGGTGGAATGTTGAATGGATTGCTAACACTTCGTGGAGCATGGGATAAAGTTCGGGAAAACCCGGTTCTTAAATTCTTCGTAGTAGCGATTACGTGTTATGGTATGGCCACTTTCGAAGGTCCAATCTTAGCAACAAAAACTTTAAATAAAATTGGTCACTACACTGACTGGGTAATTGGTCACGTTCACATTGGAGCATTAGGTTGGAATGGTTTCATCACTTTTGGGATGATCTATTACTTACTTCCAATTATGTGGAGAACCAAATTATGGTCTGTAAAATTAGCCAATTGGCATTTCTGGTTAGGAACTTTAGGAATTATTTTCTACGCTGTTCCTTTATACATCGCTGGATTTACCCAAGGTTTAATGTGGAAACAATTTAATCCAGACGGAACATTATTATACAAAAACTGGTTAGATACGGTAACTGCAATTATTCCTTATTACGAAATGAGATTCGTGGGTGGATTGCTTTATATTGCCGGAGCCACATTAATGTGTATTAACGTTATTGCAACGGTTAGAAGCGGATCATTCCAAAAGAATGTACCTGCAGAAGCTCCAGCTTTAGCGAAAATTTCAAACCAAAGAAAAGAAGGAGAAGGACTTCACCTTTGGATCGAGCGTATGCCGACCATACTTACTGTCTTATCTTTTGTAGCAGTAGCTATTGGAGGTTTTGTCGAAATTGTACCGACCTTAATGATTAAGGAAAATGTACCCACGATTGCGGCGGTAAAACCATATTCACCTTTGGAATTAGAAGGTAGAGATTTATATATCAGAGAAGCGTGTAACTCTTGTCACTCTCAGATGATTCGACCTTTCCGTGATGAAGTAGTACGATTCAACGGTAAAAACGGACAATATTCTAAGGCAGGTGAGTTTATTTATGACAGACCTTTCCTTTGGGGATCGAAAAGAACAGGACCAGATTTACACAGACAAGGTGGTAAAAACCCAAGTTCTTGGCATTACAAACACATGTTGAACCCAAGAGTAACTTCTGCCGGATCAATCATGCCTCGTTATCCTTGGTTGATTGCAAGAGATTTAGATAGAAGCCAAACGGTTGATAAAATCAAGCTGATGAAAAACGTTTTCGATGTGCCTTATACCAAAGCACAAGTGGATTCAGTTGATGCTTGGGCAGATAATCAAGCAGCAGGAATTGTGAAAGATATTTTTGCAGAAGCAGCTGACGTTAAGAAAGCTTATGAAGACAAGAAAATAGCTGACGGTGCCAACTTCGTTCCACTTGAGAAAAAAGAGATTATCGCTTTGATTGCTTATTTGCAACGACTTGGAACCGATATCAAAACAACTGAAATTCAAACTGCTAGTACTAAATAATTCATTTAAAAAAAGATGATACCTCAAAGTGTAAAAGATATTTTAGCAAATGGTGAAAATGTTGGTTTTTATTCAACACTATCCATGATCTTATTTTTAATTTTCTTTTTGGGGATTGTGTTTTATGTTTTCTCTAGACCGAAAAAGCATTACGACGAAGCAGCCAATGCACCTTTAGATGATGATATTGAAGATCAAAATCTTTAATTTTAAAAAATTAAACTATTATGAAACAAAGAAGTCCCGTATATGTTAGCATTGCTTCCATCCTTACGATTTTGTTGGTTGTGTATTACATGTTTGTACAAGAAGCAACATTCCTATCTTCGCCCTACTTTTGGGGGACTGTAGTAATCAGTGTTGTTCTTGCGATGATTCATCACGCGATTGGTGATTTAATCGAAAACGACCAGTTCAAAAAATTGACTGATGCTGAGAAGAATGTATATTTAGAAGGTAAAAAAACTCCGTATTTAAAAGGACTTTACGAAAGTGCTTTTAAAAAGCAAACTGCGACCGAAGAAAAAGATATTCTTATCGATCATGGTTTCGACGGAATTATGGAGCTAGATAATCAGTTGCCAAAATGGTGGTTGGGACTCTTCTGGTTCGGGATTGCCTATTGTGTAGTCTATATGGTTTCTTACTTTACAACTGATTTTGCCCATCAATATATTGAATATGATGAGGAATATAAAGCGCAAACAGCGAGTATTGCAGAATACGTAAAGAATACGCCTCCTCCAACTATTGAAGATGCAGAATATTCTTCAGATAATATTGCAGCTGGTGAAGAAGTATTCAAAACCAACTGTGTATCTTGTCACAATGCTGGCGGTGCTGGTGGAATTGGTCCAAACTTAACCGATAACACTTGGATTAACCAAACTGAAAAAACACTATTCAAAAATGTTTTCCATATCGTAGAAAATGGAGTTGAAGGAAGTGCAATGCAAGCCTTCGGTAAAAATGGAGTTTTAACAGGATTTGATATTCAGCAGGTAGCGGCTTATGTTTACCATATCAACCAAGAACAGCCTCCGATTACGAAAGACCAAGGTGGTGCAGATCCGCAAGGAACGCCTGCAACCTGGGAAAAATAAGAACTAAAAAACAATCTACTATGAAAACACAATTCGTTATCTTTATACCAAGAAGATAACGAATTGTGTTTTTTTTAATTTGATCATACATGTCAGAAGATAAAATATTCAAAGGAGGGCAAGGACAGGTAATCGAAGCGGAGACTTTCCGGGATTCCGTAGGAACCATGGAACAGTCCGGCAAAAGAAGATGGATATTCCCAAAGAAACCATCTGGCAAATTTACCAACTATCGTGTTTTAGTAAGCATCATTTTGCTTGCTTTATTCTTCGCCATACCTTTCATTAAAATTAATGGTAATCCCTTTTTATTAATCAATATTGTGGACCGCCAATTTTTTATTCTTGGCCGACCATTTTTTCCTCAAGACTTTTTCATTTTAGCTTTAGGAGCGATAACTTCCATCGTATTTATTATTCTTTTTACGGTCGTTTTCGGGCGGATATTTTGTGGCTGGATTTGTCCGCAAACCATCTTTCTCGAAATGATTTTCAGAAAAGTAGATTACCTGATTGAAGGAGACCGTAACAAACAAATGAAACTGGACCGACAGGAATGGAACGCCGAAAAAATCTGGAAACGTTCCGTCAAATATTTTCTGTTTCTCATTATTTCTTTAGTCATTACGCATTGGATGTATATGTACATCGTGGGTTATCAAGAAGTCTTTAACATCATGCAGCAAGGACCATTTGAGAATTTCTCAAGTTTCATGGTGATGATTATTTTTACCGCAGCCTTTTATTTTACTTTTGCCTGGTTCAGAGAACAGGTTTGTACCTTGGTTTGTCCTTATGGAAGACTACAAGGAGTCTTGATCGATAAACAAACCATCAATGTTTATTACGATTACAAAAGAGGCGAAAATCGCTCCAAATGGAGAAAAGGAGAAGACCGAGCCGCTGAACAAAAAGGAGATTGTATTGATTGTAACCAATGCGTAGTTGTTTGTCCAACCGGGATTGACATTAGAGATGGTCAACAGTTAGAATGTGTTAACTGTACTGCTTGTATCGATGCTTGTGACGAAGTGATGGTAAAAGTTGGTCTACCGAAAGGTCTTATTCGATATGCAACGGAAGATGAAATTGAGAAAGAAATACCTTTCAAATTCACCAACAGAATGAAAGCGTACAGCGCTGTTTTAATTCTAATGATCGGATTCCTAGGATTCTTGCTAAGCAACCGAGGTGAAATGGAAGCTAAATTTATCAAGCCTGCAGGTTCAACATACTTTGTGAGAGATGGTAATATTACCAACATTTATAATTACACTTTCCTTAACAAATCGACGAAAGATCAATTAGTAACCATCAAAGTAATCGAGCCGGAAAAAGGAAAAATCACGTTAAGTGGTGAAGAAAAGATCGTTCTGAAAAAAGATCAAATGACAAAAGGAACCGTAAATTTAAGTTTCCCTGAAGAACAAATAAAAAGTTCTAAGCAGAAGGTCAAAATCGGGGTTTACGATCCCTCAGGAAAATTACTGGATTCTTTCGACACAAGTTTTGAAGGACCATTTAAAATTCAATTTTAATTAATATTATGTTCAAAAAATTCAACTGGGGTCACGGCGTTGCACTAGCCTTAGGATTATTTATCGCATTTATTCTGTTTATGGTTTTTGGGTTTACCTACGGCCAACAAAATTCCGAATTGGTATCTGATGATTATTATGGCGATGAATTAGTTTATCAAGAGGTGATCGATGCTAAAAATAATGCCGACGCGCTTGCTGCTATCCCAAAATATCAGGAACTGAAGGAAGGAATGAAAATCACCTTTCCAGGCACCATTATTCCTGAAGACAAACATGTAAAATTCGAACTTTTCAGAACCGATGATGCCAATCTCGATGTAAAAAAAGAGGTTGACGTAGATGCTAATAATGAGATTCTGATTCCAAAACAAGTAATCTCCAAAGGTTCGTACACGCTTAAAATTAAATGGTCCCAAAATAAAAAACCGTATCAAGTTGATTACGACGTTTTATGGAAATAGCCCTCATTATTTCTGCGCTAGGATTAGGTTTCGCTTCTGGGTTTCATTGCATCGGAATGTGCGGACCTATTGCTTTATCACTGGGACTTACAAAAAAGCAAGCGACTAATTTCTATCTCCAAAACCTAACCTACCAATTTGGAAGAATTGTAACCTACTCTATTTTAGGCGGCCTTTTGGGAATTATCGGTCAGGGATTTGAAATGGCTGGATTTCAGCAATACTTAACGATTGGTGTTGGAATTCTCTTAATCGTAATGGCCGTTTTTTCTTTTGGTGGAAAAGATTTCGCTTCTAAAATTCCATTTTTAACTTCATCGTTATTAAAGGTGAAGTTAAACTTATCAAAGCTTCTTCAGAAAGCCGATTACCGGTCCAGATTTGCCACGGGGCTTCTCAACGGACTTCTTCCCTGCGGAATGGTTTATATGGCCTTAACTGCAAGCTTAGCTGCAAGCGGGATTTGGCAAAGTTCTCTGTTTATGGCAATTTTCGGCTTAGGAACTTTACCTTTTATGTTTGCTGTTGTTTTGTTAGGAAATTTAATGACGACCGCATTTCGGATTAAGATTTTAAAATTCATTCCCATAATGATGATCATTCTCGGTTCTCTTTTTATTCTTCGTGGCATGGAATTAGGAATTCCTTACGTTTCTCCTAAAAGTGAAGCCATGAAAGTTATTCATAATAATTCTACCGATCATCAAGAAGGCAATCACGAAAGTTGTCATTAAATTATTTTTCTAAATTTTAGGCTCAATTCTTTGGTATCTATTTTGAATATCAACGACTTCCACCACTAAAATTTAAAAATGATTAAAAAAATTGGACTTTGGGTTTCAGGACTTGCACTCATAGCCTTACAATCCTGTTCTGTCAATACGGAAACAACCTACTATAAAGATTCAGCAACCAGTATGGAATCAAACATTTTGATCGATAAAGGAATGCTATCGATGATCAGTATGATGAACAACGGAAGCAGCAAACTACCCGTGCAAGATCTGTCGAAACTTACCACCGAATGGAAAAGTTTATACGATATTCAAAAAGATGGCTTAATTACCCTTAACAAAGATTCTACGAAAGTTTTACAAAAGATGTTTATGAAAGTAAACAAAGATAAAGGGGAGATTTACGGTCTTTCTTTGAAATACGATAAACTTCTACCCAATGAAATCACTTCTCTTCTTTCACAAAGTAAGCAATTGAAAAACCTCCCTTTGCAAAATGTTGGAAAATGGGATGGGAAGACTTTAACCATTGACACCAATCAATTTACTTCTGCTTCATTTCTGAATAATATTGAAGATAATTCGGAAAAGAAAGTGATTAAAAATCCCGCCACCAAGAGCGATTCGCTTGAAGTCTACGGTAAGAAAATGGCCGAGGGAGTTGTTGGGATGATGAAAATGTTTCCCGTCAATTTTTCGAGCACTATTAAATTTCAGAAACCTATTAAATCAATTGTCGGCAAACACGATCATGTAAAACAAATCGATAAGAAAACCATCCAAATCAATTTACGAAGCAATGATTTATTGGATGAAAAGACCGCTCTGAAAAATAAAGATCAAAAAATAATCATCACCACAGAATAAAATAAAAAACCACCGAGAGCTCGGTGGTTTTTGCTATTACAAAACTTGTTCTTAATTAATTAAGTTAAATTTCGCATATTCTGCGACAATTTTCGGAAGTTTAATTCCGTCCTCGTTTTGATTATTCTCTAACAAAGCTGCCATAATTCTGGGTAAAGCCATGGCAGAACCATTTAGCGTATGAACCAATTGCGTTTTACCGTCAACTTTATATCTGCATTTCAAACGGTTTGCTTGAAAAGTTTCGAAATTGGAAACCGAAGAAACTTCTAACCACTTCTCCTGAGCTGCGCTCCAAACTTCAAAATCATACGTCATGGCTGCTGCAAAACCTGTATCACCACCACACAATCTAAGAATACGGAAAGGCAATTCTAAATCAACCAAAATTGACTTTACATGCTCAACCATCCCTTCTAAAGCTGCGTAGGAATTTTCTGGTTTTTCAATTCTAACAATTTCTACTTTCTCAAACTGATGAAGTCGATTTAACCCGCGAACGTGCGCACCATAACTTCCGGCTTCTCTTCGGTAACATTGTGAAAAAGCCGTATTTCTAACCGGTAAATCCTTTTCATCTAAAATAACATCACGATATAAATTCGTTACGGGAACTTCAGAAGTTGGTATCAGATACAATTTATCTTCATTAATGAAATACATTTGTCCTTCCTTATCCGGTAATTGTCCGGTTCCATAGCCAGAAGCTTCATTCACCACATGTGGCGGATTCACTTCTAGATAACCAGCTTCAACATTTTTATCTAAAAAATATTGAACCAAAGCTCTTTGAAGTCGTGCGCCTTTGCCTAAATAAACGGGAAAGCCAGCACCAGCGATCTTCACGCCCAATTCAAAATCAATGATATTATATTTCTTTGCCAACTCCCAATGTGGAATTGCACCTTCGCCCAAACCTTCCACATCGTGAGATTGATAAATGATTTCATTATCATCTGCACCAATTCCGGCCACCACTTTTTCGTAAGGAATATTCGGAATTAAATAAAGAATTTCTAAAAGACGCGCTTCTGCACTTTTTAGCTTCTGTTGAAGATTTTGAGCATTATCTTTGAATTCGGCTGTTTTCGACTTGGCAGTTTCAGCTTCATCTTTTTGACCTTCTTTCATCAAAACACCAATTTGCTTGGAAATTGTATTCATTTCCGCCAAGTTCTGATCGAGTTCGAACTGCAATTTTTTTCTTTCATCATCTACAGAAACCGCCTCGTCGACTAATTCTGTCTGTTTGAAATTTCTTTTATTTAAACCTTTTAAAACGCGGTCTTTATTGTCGCGCAAAAACTGAACTTGTAACATATCCTAATTGATGTATATTTCTTAATATTTCTTCGTAACCGTCGAAGAATGAAGTGCAAATTTAGTGATTATTTCACGATTTTCACGGTGTTCGGTTGACCCTCCACTTTTGTAAATTGAAGCTCATCATTATACCAAATTTTAGAAACTTGAAAAAGAGTTGGCGTCGAGAGATACTGAATTTTGATAAGGTCTTTCGCAATTCCTCTTGTAGAGTCGTTGATTTGCTTAGTTAACCGCAATTCAATTTTCGATTCGTAGGTTTTAGAATTTTCCGTGGAATCAATCCCTATTCTTGTCGCACCCGCAAGATATTCGATATAGTTCACTGTATCTTCATCTTTCTTTAATGTAAATGAAACTGGAGCCGTGTCTCGCAAGCCGTAGACATCGTTCATCGAAGAAGCCACGTACGAGCCTGGGATTTTTGAATTCAACATGTCTTGACCCAACGAGTCGATATATAAGTTGATGATCTGATCTATTTTTTGCACAGATTCTTCATCGTCTCTGCAAGAGAGAAAAGCAAAAAACGCAACCATCACTAAAAAAAACACATTTTTCATTGGTGCAAATATAATTTATTTTAAATCTTTCCAATAAAGATAAAACGAAAACAGCAGCAAAATTCCGCCAATCAGCATGCTTAAGGATAAGCTGATCGCCATTCCTTCAATCCCAAATCTAGTCACAGAAATGAATGAGAAACAGAGGAGCATTATTAATGTCAAGATGGAAATGACAGTATTCATCTTCATCATTCCGACGGCAGACAGCAAATTGCCAAATAAGTTTCGTAACAACATATTAATAGAAAAACCCGCTAATAAAATGGTAAAGACCCACGTGTTATCCGCGTATCTTTCACTGAAGAATAATGATAAGATTTCTGTTTTAAATACAAATCCTAAAAGGAAAATTCCGGCGGAAACTGGAATAAAAATCTTGTAATAATTAGTAATGTAAGAAGTCAGGAAATTTTTGTTCTGATAGTTTTTTGCCAAACTGGGAAAATCACTTTGCATAAAAGTCAGTGCCAAAAAAGTAATATTTGCCGGAATTAAGATGGCCACTTTATAATTGGCAACTGCGGTTTCATTCATTAAAAAACTCAATAACAAAACATCAGCTGAGAATAGTGTATCAGATAATAGAGCAGTTCCGGCAGCGTGAAGACCGTAATTCCAAATTTCTTTCTTTTTAAAATTAAAACTGTCAATGGCGGAACTATACTGCTCCTTTTTAAACCAAAAGAATGCTGTGAACGGCGTTACCGCGATCGCGACTAAATAACCTTTTAACCCAAAAAAATATGACAAAATCAACAGTAGTAAAACACCGAAGATATTGACGGTATTCGTAATCCTCGCAAATCCCTGATTGTTTCCAAAAATTCTGAACTCCGATTGAATATGATTTAAGAAATAAAAACCAATTAACCGAATCGTAAATAACAAGAAAATATAAAAAATGTCTTCATATTTATTGACATACACTAAACTGATCAACAAAAATAGAAAACTGAGCACAAGCTGATAAATAAATCCTTGCTTCATAAGATACTTAGAAAGCGCTTTCTTATCTGTGATATCGTCGCTAATAGACCCAAAACGAAGTAAACTCTGCTGACTACCAAAACCGCTAAACGGTAGAAAAATGGCAAAAACTGAAGCAACAATGGAAATAGTTCCAAACTCACTTTCTGGTAAAATCCTGATAATGAAAAGCGATCCTAAAAATGCACAAATTTTAGCAATCAAAAGCGAAAGAAAAACGTGTTGTCCTTTATTTTTAACAAAATCCTTGATAAAACCCTTTAAGCTGTTCACCTTTAAAAGTAGAGTTTAAAGATTGATAGAATATTAATAGCTTTGGTTTTGGTATTAAAATCGTCTGAATCAAACAATGAAGCTACATCTTCTGCAAGCTCTTTGTAATCTTCGATTCTGTAGAAATTATCTTCAAAATATTTTTGATAGTATTCTTGAATATTGACATCACTATCAAAATAAAACTGATAAGGATGCATGCTTGAATTTTGTGGTGTCTTTAAAATTCTATGATTCAAAATATTAAAACCACGTT
Organism: Kaistella antarctica; assembly: GCF_900109615.1. GTDB lineage: Bacteria > Bacteroidota > Bacteroidia > Flavobacteriales > Weeksellaceae > Kaistella > Kaistella antarctica. The sequence goes on along the minus strand of NZ_FOIX01000001.1, from coordinate 554,229 downwards.
TTAGAAATTTATCACCAAAGCTTGTTTTCCAATGTGCATCGGGCTTCATCAATGTTCTTTCCCACCGATACTTTGTCGCTTCTTTACAGTGCTTATTAAACCACTCTAAATAAAACCGATGGTTGAATTTCCATTCTTCTGGAAGTGAAATAGAAAACTTTAGAAAATCTTTCGCCATAAAGGGCGAAGTCTGATATCGCTTTTGTTGTAAAACATGCGCGCCCAAAAGTGTTCGGTTGTAAGCGATATTACGGTATAAAAAGAGTTCTTCGGTTTCGTAATTTTTTAAAATCTCATCCAGAGAGTCTTTGACTTTAGGCAGAAATTCTGGAAACTCGACAATCTTATAAGTGGACGGTTTTTTGCGCCTTGGTTCCGTATTAAAACCACCTAGAACTCCGTCGCCAATTTGTCCGCTGTGGAAGAGGCCGAAATTTTCATACTGCATTTTTTCAAGAGCGTACTGCACGTGAATTGCACCAGTATAAAAAACCATTCCTTCGGAAATCTCAGTTAGATGATCAATCTTTCTTAAAAACTGCCCACCATCTAAAGGGATGAATTCATAATGAATATCGTAGTCGTTGGCAATTTTTTCTGAAATGGTATGATCGTAATAATTAGAATGTGAAAAACACAATGCGTTTCCTGGTATATGGTCATGTTTAATCGCGTACATCATGGCTATACGACTGTCCAAACCGCCGCTCAACAATGCAAGATGATCTTTACCCAATTCTGTGTCTTTTTGGTATTCCATTAAAATGGCTTCCCTGAAAATATCATGAATACGATCAATAGCTTGATCTTTTGTTCCAGAAAAAAGTGGTATCTCTGCTAAACTAAAATACGCTGTTTCTTGACAAGTCAATTTATTGCAATCTATCTCGAGAAAATTACCATCAAGTAATTTTTGAATATTTTGAATAGGCGTTTTCCGTTCTGGTAAATTACTGAAGCAAAGCAATTGATAAAGCGATTCGATATCAGGCTGTGATTTTAAACCAGAATTCTTTAATGTTTCATTAAGCCGAATTAAACTGGTATCTACGAAGATTTTGCTATCAAATGTTGCATGGAAAACTCTTTGAGTAGACGTGACATTAGTAAAAACAAAAATTTTATTCCGAATTTTGTCAACTATAAAGCCCCGAAATTCACCGTCAAAAAGTTTGACAATTTGTTCTTTTTTTTGAAGATATAATTCTTGAATAAGCGTTTCGAAATCCTTTAAGGCAAAGTCATTTAGAAGTTTTCTTTTATTCAATAAGACTCCTTCGAAAAGAAAATCAAAATCTTTCGCCTTTAAATAAAAATCGTCGTATTCTCCCGTAATAAAAGAATTCACCTCTACTGCAATACTTGAAACGTTTATTGAAAACCCCTTTTTCATTAATTCTTTACCAATAAGTTATTTGACTTTTTCAAATTACGAAAAATTTATCATCCTTTATTTAAAATATTCTGATAAACCATGTCAAACTTTTTCGCAATTACATTCATTGAGAAATGCTCTTCTATCTGCTCATGCAAATCCTGCGGTTGATCAAAATCAACTTTTCCTTCTAAAACTTTTTTCATTGCTTCATACAAATCGTTTTGATTGTTGGAAATTAATAGTCCATTGCTATCGTTGATTATTTCAGGAATTCCTCCAACTTTGGTTGCAATCGCAGGTGTGCCAGTTGAAAGCGATTCTAACAATACACAAGGGAAGTTTTCATAATCGCTGAATAAAACAAAACAATCGCTGGCTCTCATTTTAGCTGCAACTTCATTTAAAGTCAACATGGGAAAGGTTTTGATAAAATGTTTTGCGTTATTTTCTGCGACCATTTTATTTAGTTGCTCAACATCGCCATCGCCACCAATATGTAATTCAAAATTATCGAATTCTTTTCGCAACTTCAAAGCAGCAGCAATAATTTTTTCAGGATTTTTAAGCTGAATTAAATTCGAAATATGTAGAAAAGTAAATATATTATTTGTCGGTGATTTTAAATGGAACAACTCGGTATCGACAACATTACCGATTGCTTTGAACTTAGTTGGCCAGCCTAATTCCTTTAGATCATTCAATAGATAGTGGCTCACAGGCAAAACATATTCTGCGTTAGTTGCGATTTGTTTAGCAATTAACAATTGTGGTTTTGAAAGTTGACTTCGATTTATTTTCAAAAAGCCAGACCAGTGCTCCGTAATAACAAAAGGAATTTTAAATTTCCTTTTTAAATAAACTGCAAATAGCATGGAATTGTGGAGAACATTTGCATGAACCAAATCAGGCTTTTGCAGTAGCAAAAAACCTTTTTTATAGGCTTTTATCCGACGAATAAAATTAAGAACAGGATTGTCTGAATTTTTATAGTAGACAATCAAGATTCTGATTCCATTAATAATTTGATCATCGAAAAGATAGGTTTGTTTTTGAGTTGCATCTCCGATTGAATGTAAGATTTCTACATCATGAAGACGAGCAACTGCTTCTGCATGTCGTTGTACAAAATTCCCGTTGGTCGGCTCCAATTTATTAGGAAACCAAGAAGAAATAAAAAGAATTTTGTAGCGCATCGATCAACTTAATACACAAAAATACGGTTTTAATTAAGAGCAACAAAAAACCCTTTAAGTATTCAACTCAAAGGGTTTTAATATTGTAAAAAATTTTAATTAGTCAATGTAAATTCCCGCCCAACTTCTTTTTAAGGGCAAAAGAAAATCACTTAAAAATGAAACGTAAGTGCTTTTTGAAAAGTCATAAACATCAATTTCTTTCGAGACTTCACCATTTTTCAAACCGTTTCTAAAATCTTGCAGTTTCAGGGTTTTCACTTCTCCATCTTCAACAAAGGTTGCTTTCATTCGATCGAACAAGCCCAACTGAAATTCTGCTTCGATCTCCCTCAGCACGGTTCCTAAAGCATCAATAGAACAGCCAGAAGCAGCTTCTATATCCTCATCAACACAGACGATGATGAATTGATTTTTTTCAATTTTAAACGAAGAAGAAAGTGGTTTTCCATGAGCGGCCCAAGTTGCTAAAAAATCATACAATTTTTCCGTAATTGTTTTGCTCTCTTTTGACGTGAAAGGTCTGGACGCAGGATAAATAATTACCCGGTAATCACTGGTTTCTACGATGGTCGTTTCGTCTATTTTCATTTTCTTTGATTAAATTTTAAAGCTCGGATTTTTAGCTATCATTAAATTGATAGTGAAAGAAATCTTAACCTATAAGTCATCAGCTTCAGCGAGAAGTTCGGCGATATCTTTTACGGAAACTTCTTCTTTGTTGAAATGCTTTACGCCATCGGTCATCATGGTGTTACAGAACGGGCATCCTGTCGCAATAATATTCGGACTCTCGCTCAAGGCCTCCTCCGTTCTTTCAATATTAATATCTTTATTTCCTGGTTCTGGCTCTTTAAACATTTGCGCACCGCCTGCGCCACAGCATAATCCATTAGATTTACACCGCTTCATTTCGACCAACTCGGCATCTAATTTTTGCAGCAATTGTCTCGGTGCTTCGTATTCGCCATTTCCACGTCCAAGATAGCAAGGATCATGGAAGGTGATTTTCTTACCTTTAAAAGATCCACCTTCAATCTTGAGGCGACCTTCTTCCATTAGTTTTCTTAGGAATTGAGTATGATGAAGAACTTCGTAGTTACCACCTAATCCTGGATATTCATTTTTAATAATATTGAAGCAATGCGGACAAGCGGTTACGATTTTTTTAACGCCATATCCATTCATGATCTCGATATTGGTGTGAGCCATCATCTGGAAAACGAATTCATTACCAGCACGTTTTGCAGGATCGCCATTGCAAGATTCCTCTTGACCCAAAACGGCAAATTCCACTCCTACTTTATGTAAAATTTTACAAAGAGCTTTGGTAATCTTTTTTGCTCGATCGTCGAAACTTCCGGCGCATCCTACAAAAAAGAGCACTTCGGGCATTTTTCCTTCGGCGGCATATTCTGCCATTGTTTTTATCGTGAAATCCATTCTTTAATTTATCAAAATACTAATTTTCATTTGCCCAATTCAAGCGATCGGCTTGGTTGTATTGCCAAGGTGCGGCATTGTTTTCAATATTGGTCATCATTTGATTGAGTTCCTGTGGCGCGGCAGATTGTTCCATTACTAAGAATCTACGCATGTCAACAATGATTGAAAGCGGATCAATCAGAAGCGGACAAGCTTCTACACAAGCATTACAAGTGGTACACGCCCAGAGTTCTTCTCTTAAAATATGATCATCTAATAACTTTTTACCGTCATCTACGAACTTTCCATTTTTGTTGATGTTCTTTCCCACCTCTTCAATACGATCTCGCGTATCCATCATAATTTTACGAGGAGATAATTTCTTACCCGTAATATTAGCTGGACAAACCGCAGTACAACGACCACATTCCGTACAAGAATAAGCGTTCAACAGTTGAACTTGATTCAAATCGAAAATATCACTTGCACCAAATTTCTCTGGGACTGCGTTGGGATCTGCTTCAGGTTGAGCTGCGTAAGGATCAGCGTTTGGATCCATCATTAATTTAATTTCTGCGGTTACAGAAGCTAGATTATTAAATTCTCCTTTTGGATTTAAATTAGCGTACCACGTATTTGGAAAAGCTAAAATAATATGAAGATGTTTTGAGTAATAAAGGTAATTCATGAAGAACAGAATTCCAATAAAGTGAAACCACCACGCTCCTCTTTCTGTATAAACTAAAGCCGTATTGCCAAGGTTTTGAAATATTGGACCTAATAAATATGATGATATTGGAAAGCTCCCGTGCGTAGCGAGAACTTCTCTTTGTTGTAGAACCCAATCTGAACCGTTCATCGTTAGGAAGGCAATCATCAAGGCGAACTCGATAATTAAAATCCAGTTAGCATCGTTCTTTGGCCATCCAAAGAGTTCCTTCATTTGGAAACGCTTGATGCCATAAAAGTTTCTTCTTATGAAGAACACAACCACTGCAATAATAACGAGTAAGGCTAAAACTTCTAAAGTCGCTGTAAAAGCTCCGTATAAACCATTTCCTAGAATGCTGGCTAGAAATCGGTGGGTGCCAAAGATTCCATCAATGATAATTTCGAGCAGCTCAATGTTGATAATTATAAATCCAACATAAACAATAACGTGAAAGAAGGCTGCTATAGGTCTTTTCCCCATTTTACTTTGACCGAGGGCAACTTTTGACATGGTTTCCCAGCGTTTTGCTTTCTGATCAGAGCGATTGCTCTCTTTGCCCAATCGAATGTTGCGGTAGATTTCCTTTAAACTTCTAAAAAAAAGCCCGAATCCTGCAACCAGAGCGATAAAGAAAATAATATTGCCAATATATTGCATATTGAATGGTTTTTAGTCTTTGTTGTTCTTTCCGAAAACGGAAAAATTAAGATATTTTTTAGGATTTGCTTTTAGATCTTCTACCAACTTATTCATATTATTGGCTGTCTGATTAAGGTTATTGTAAAGCTCTTCATCTTTGGTCAATTTACCAAGCGATCCTTCACCATTCTGTATGCCACTAATAACACCGTTTAGTTTATCGGAAGTTAGGCTTAACTTTTCAATGGTATTGTTTAGTTTTTTCACATCTACTTCATCGGCAACTCGACCGTATTTATCGATGGTCGATTTTGCACTTAATGTGGCAAGATTCGCATTGTCGAGGACTTTTTGAACTCGTGGATCATTGTTCGCTAAAAGCGCATTGGTTTGTCTAGAAGTCGTTTCGAAGGAAGCAACAGTTCTGTTCAGATTATTTAACAAAGCACGAATTTCTGCACGATTTTGATCATCAAAAATTTTATTGGCGTTATTGGTTAATGAATCTACTCTCTTTAAAACCGCTTGAAGCTGATCTTTCACGGGTCCAACTTGCGATGAAATACTATTTAACATTGAAAGCTGAAATTCGCCGGACAATGTATCTCCATCCTTCGCCATTGGATTGCCATAAGCCAAATTTAGACGCATTTCTTTACCAGACATTAAACCTGGTTCGAAAATCTCTAGAGTTGATTTTTTTGAAAACTCAAAATTATCGTCAACGATTATCTTTACTACAAAATGGATTTTGCCATCTTTCTCCGTGATTGGAATGATGTTATCGACTTGTCCAACTTTTAAACCATTTATAGATACAGGGTTAGAAGCGGCTAAACCTTCTACATTATCAAACTTGGCGTAGAAGATATTATCAGTCGTGAAAAGGCTTTTCCCTTTCATAAACTGGAACAAAAATACGAATCCGATAATTGCCAACAATGCGATGAGTCCCGCTTTTATTTCTTTTGTGAATTTCACTTTTCTTTAAATTTTAATGGACAAATATAATAAATTTTAAATAAACTGGTTGCAAAACCTCAGGCCTAGATAACAAAAAGGCGACCATTAATAGTCGCCTTTTTTAAATATTATTAAAACAATTACTGCTGTGAAACTTGATTGTAAATTTCGATTCTGTGATCTTTAATTTTCGCATTGTCTTGTAAGCTCTTCAATAAAGCTTGACCAAATTGCTGTGCATTTTGTCCTGCAATAGCTTCAGTCATTTGCTTAATATCTCCTGGCTGCTTATTGGTTGTTTTAGATTTCTTTAAAACAACATAAACGCCGGTCATTCCTTCAACAGCATTAGAAAGCTTGTTTTTTGCAACTCCAAAAGCGGCTCCAGCAACTCTAGGCTCCATAGCTCCATTAACTTGTGGGCTTAAGATATTAACCTGTGCAGATTGTTTTGTTACCCCAAAGAGTTTCGCAATTTGATCTAAACTAGTCGCCTTAGCTGCTGTAATTTTAGCTTCAATTTGTTTCGCCATCAACTTGTTTTTCACAATTGGCTCAATTTGATTTCTTACTGCTTCTGGATCTGCCGTACCTGCATCTTGAATACCGTTAACATAAGCAACAACTCGGTCGCCTGTTCCATCTACGGTGAAAATATCGGTATCGCCTTTCTTTCTTTTTTTGTTGAAAGCCCATGCGATGATGTCGTCATCTTTGTCTGTTCCTAAACCTGGAAGCTGACCTTGGAATCTTCCAATCTCTGTTGGGTTAGAAAAGTTATAATCGCTTTTCTTAGCAATGTTCGCAAAGTCATTAAAACTTTTTCCTTGAACTTGCTGAATAAACTTAGTCGCTTTGTTATAGATTTCATTTTCTGTTTTATCAGAAGGTTTAATCGTTTTTACCAAGTTCGCCACTTTATAAATCATGGCTCCTGATTTTTTGTCTTCAATATTGATGACATGATATCCGTATTGAGTTTCTACAACCTGAGTTGCTCCTTTACCATTGTTGGCTAAGAAACTTAAATATTCAGGTACAAATGGCGTAGCAGGAGTAGTCCAGCCTACACTTCCACCTTGTGCAGCAGAACCTGGATCCGCAGAATATTTTAATGATTCAGCAAATTTCGACGGGTCCGCTTTTATAACCGCTCCAATTGAATCTGCTAATTTTTTCGCTTGTTCTTTACTTCTTGTTTCGTCTCCACCAGCTTGATTTCCTTTGTAAGTAACCAAGATATGACGTGATAAAGTAGAGTCCGACGCTTTTTTATCTAATAATTTAGATACCACGTAAAAGTTTTCTTCTTTGTAAGGACCGAAAGTTTCTCCAATACCAGCCGTAGCGACTTTGCCTCTAATCGACATTGGCAACTGATCTTGTGAAAAATAGGTTGGGTTAAATGGCAAGTCAGAATTCAACGCAATAAACATTGAGTCGTTCGCTGTATTTTTAAAGTTTTCTTTTCCGCTTACGTCAGTTCCGTCTGAAAATAATTTATTAATTTCAGCTTGTGACGCAACATCATCTTCTGCACTTGGTGCCGCTGGAAAATAAACCAATCCTAAATTTCTGCTGGCATCTCTCTTGAACATGATAGGATGCTTCTTAATATATTCCGCTAAATCACCTGTTGTTACTTTAACCGGATTTTTCAGAGCATACTCGGTATAATCAACTTTTACAAAATCAATATCTGCAACCTGATCTCTTTGTCTCATGATTTCTTCCGCTTCCTTTTCGCTGGCAGTAATACCAGTTGTTACGTTTGCAAAAAGCTGACGAGCCATCATTCGGTATTCGATTGATTTTCTCGTTTTCAACCAGTTGTTGTATTGTTCAGCGTTGGTCGTTTTCATTTGCTCCACTTGACCTTTCAATTCCTGTACTTTGAAATTGCCTTTCTCGTCAAACAATTCTTTATTCTGTGCGAACATAGGATCGAACTGCAATTGATTCCAGAACATATCTTCTGTTAAAGTCAGACCCATTTTTTCAAATTGTTGTTTGATGAGTTTAGACTGCACAAGCATTTGCCAAGCTTGCTCCTCCAAACCTTTGGTGGGTTGGCCTTGCTGTTGTGCTTGCTGCTGAAGCATGAAAAGTTGATCGTCGAAATCTTCCTTAGAAATTTCTTCGCCGTTTACTTTACCGTAAACACCTGGCTCTGCGCCAAATAGCTTTTCGAGACTATCGGGATTCACTACGAAAGCCAACATTGCAACTGCAATAATTCCCATCAAAAGCCAAGGTCTGTTTCTTATTTGTCCTAAAATTGCCATTTTTTGTATAATTTTATCAGTTTGCGAAAATACACATTTTTAACAGATTAGAAAAAAAATCAGATACTTATTTAGATTACCATCCTTTACGGCGGTAATTTTGTCTAAATTTTTGCTTGGCATAATGCTTGTCAAATTACACTCACCTTATTAATACCCGTACTTTTCAAAGGAAATGCAGGTTATCACCTTTAATGAACTTTAAAAAATGACAATTTGTCATTACACTATATTATGACAGAATTTGAAGATATCAACTTTGACGAAATTTTAGACGACGGTTTCAGCCTATTAACTGAAGAAATAAATATTTCTGATATGCTGATTAATGATGAAAACAATGAACAGACGATATTCCCCATTCTTCCCGTGCGGAATATGGTGATGTTTCCCAAAGTGATTATCCCAATTACAGCTGGCAGAACAATGTCGATCAAACTTTTGGAAGAAGCCCAGCGGAACAATGAATACATTGGAATTCTTACTCAAAACAATTCCAGCATTGAAAATCCGACGACCGAAGATTTGTTTCAAGTTGGAACATTAGCCAAAATTATTAAAATCATTAAACTTCCAGAAGGCAATGTTACCGCTATTACCAGAGGCTTTCAAAGATTTAAAATTAAACAGTTTACGGGTAAAAAACCTTATTTCAAAGCAGAAATAACTAAACTTAAAGACACTTCAACCAAGAAGAAAGAAGAATATGAAGCGCTGCTGGAAAACATCAAAGCGCTAGCTTTGAAAATCATAGAGATCGATCCCAATATTCCGACGGCTGCTAACTTTGCCATCAAAAACATTACAGATAATGAAGATTTACTCAACTTCATTTGTTCGAACGCTAACTTCTTACCGAATGTAAAACAAACGCTTTTAGAAGAAAAAAGTTTGCTGATTCGTGCTGAAAAATGCTACGTAGAAATGCACGATGATTATCGCAAATTACAGTTGCGAAGTCAGATTCATAACAAAACTTCAAAAGATCTCGATAAGCAGCAAAGAGAATATTTCCTGAATCAACAGATTAGAACAATTCAAGATGAATTAGGTGGCGGCCCGGAATCTGATGTGGAAGAGTTTTTAGAAAAAGCTAAAAAAATAAAATGGAACGCAGAAGTTGACGAACATTTCAAGAAAGAAATCAATCGCCTTCAAAGACAAAATCCAAATTCGCCAGATTATAACGTTCAACGAAATTATTTAGATTTCTTTACAGAATTACCTTGGGAGAAATATTCTAAAGATGTTTTCGATATTGTGAAAGCTGATAAAGTTTTAGATAAAGCGCATTACGGTTTAGAAGATATTAAGAAAAGAATTTTGGAACACATGGCCGTTCTGAAACTGAAAAACAATATGAAGTCGCCAATCCTTTGCCTAGTCGGTCCTCCAGGAGTTGGGAAAACTTCACTTGGAAAATCAGTTGCAGATGCTTTGGGGAGGAAATATGTGCGTCTTTCTTTGGGCGGACTTCATGATGAATCTGAAATCCGTGGCCATCGGAAAACCTATATCGGAGCCATGGCGGGAAGGATTCTGCAATCCATTAAAAAAGCTGGAACCTCAAATCCAGTTATTGTCTTAGATGAAATTGATAAAATTGCAACCGGTATTCACGGTGATCCGAGTTCTGCCTTGTTAGAAGTTTTGGATCCTGAACAAAATAATTCTTTCTATGATAACTTCCTGGAAATGGGTTATGATCTATCTAAAGTAATGTTTATTGCCACAGCGAATTCGCTTTCAACCGTTCAAAGACCGCTACTCGACCGAATGGAAATCATCGAAATCGCTGGTTATACTTTAGAGGAAAAGGTAGAAATTGCCAAACGTCATCTCATTAAAAAACAACAGGAAGAGAATGGGTTGGATGTAAAATCTTTCAAACTTGGAAATGGTGAGCTAAAACATATCATCGATGCTCATACTTCTGAAAGCGGCGTACGTGGGTTGGAAAAACAAATCGCATCTATCGGAAGATGGGTCGCTCTGCAAACTGCGATGGAGAAAGAATATGATCCGAAGATTACGATTGAAAAAGTAGATGAGATTTTAGGTGTTCCACGACCAAAAAATTTATCTGAAATAACAAGCGTACCAGGCGTAGTAACAGGCTTAGCCTGGACGCAGGTTGGCGGCGATATTTTATTTATCGAAAGTATTTTAAGCGAAGGGAAAGGCGTGCTTACCATGACTGGGAATCTGGGAAATGTGATGAAAGAATCTGCCACGATTGCTTTAGAATATATAAAAGCCAAACATCAAGAGCTGGGAATTTCGTCCGAAGAGATTAAGGAAAACAATATTCACGTGCACGTTCCAGAAGGAGCGACGCCGAAAGATGGCCCTTCAGCCGGAATTGCGATGCTAACTTCAATTGTATCGAGCTTTAAAAATAAAAAAGTAAAATCTCACTTGGCTATGACTGGTGAAATTACTTTGAGAGGAAAAGTTTTACCAGTTGGTGGAATTAAAGAAAAACTTCTCGCTGCAGCTAGAGCGGGAATTAAAGAAATCATTCTGTGTGAAGCCAACCGAAAAGATGTAGAGGAAATTAAAAAAGATTATTTGAAAAGTCTGAAAATTCATTACGTTCAGCGAATGAGCGAAGTGATTGATTTGGCAATCGAGGCTTAATTCAATTCATTTTACATCAATAGAAATTTGATATTTGAATCGTACAGATTCGTAAAAACATAAAAAAATTCTGCAGCAATGCAGAATTTTTTTTTGATCAATTTCCATAGAATTGAAAATTTATTTTGTTTCGCAAAAAGTATTTATTTTCTTAACACCCTTACAAAAACTTACCGTTTATTAAGTTGATTAAACTCCTTAAATAATTCTAACAAATTCATGATAGACTTTACCAGATCATTCGTTTCAAGCAGTAAGGCCAGGTAAAATTTACTGTTTTTGGGACTTGTTTCTGTGGTTCGAATTCTTATAATTTGCTTGGTAATCAGTTCAGACACGGTATTCAAAACCATTCCTTTCTCTTCTAGAATTAAGTCGATCTTTTGAAAATCATCAGATTTGAAACTTTCCTCTAAAAGAAATAATAACTGACTCATTTGAGAATCAATCGTCTTTAAATCACTGATCTGATTTTCTTTTAAAGGTTTGTGGTTATTATCAACATGCGAGTAACTATTGCTGGTTAGAAAATCGATAGACTGAACCATATCTTGCAGATAACTTAAGATCAGAATATAAAATTTACTCGCTTCTACGGAGTTAGCATCTAAGTTTTTAATCAAATAGAACACATTACTTTTCAATTCATCAACTTCCTTTTCTAAACTTTTCTGCTCTTTTTTATTGGCTTTCAGCAAAGCTAAATCGTAGCAACTTATATTTTTTATTAAGCTACTGTAGAGAGAATTTGTTTTACTAAAAACCTTGGCTATTTGTGCAGAACTTTCCGTGATCATTTCATTGACGGTGCCAATATCTTCTCGACGCAATGTTTTTATTTCTGCCTCCACTGCGACTTTCTTTTTATATTTTCTAGAACTTCTATACAATATGATTGCCAGCAAAAGCAAAAGCCCCACAAAAGCGAACACTTCTCCAATTTTCAATATATAAGCAATCGTACAGGCCAATAGAAAAGCGACGATCGCGGTGAAAAACCAACCACCGATCACTTTGAAAACGCCCGCAATTCTGTAAACTGCACTTTCCCTATCCCAAGCTCTGTCTGCAAATGAAGTTCCCATGGCAACCATAAAAGTAACATAGGTGGTCGATAATGGTAATTTCATCGACGTACCAATTGCAATTAAAATACTTGCAACCATTAAATTTACAGAAGCTCTCACCATATCGAAAGCTGGTTCGTCGGAGGTACTTTTAGTGGATTTCGGTACACTTTGAAATCTTCTATTGATCTTGATCTGTACTCTTCTTGGTAAAAAATGATTGATACCTTCTCCAATATTTACACCAGCACGTACGATGGCGCGGGAAATGGTATTCGGGGTAAACTTTTCTACCCCATCACCTTGTCGGGATAAATTGACGCCAGTTTCGATAACGCTTCTTGCCTTTTTTGACGTCCAAAGCGTAATAACCATAATCACCCCCGCAAATAATAAAAAATAGAAAGGTGCAACAATATCATTGTTAGCCAAATCTCCCATCATAAAGTCATCACCAGAAATGCCACTTCCGTTAAAGATTTCATAAGAATTAAAAGCTGCGATCGGAACCCCAATAAAATTAACCAAGTCATTCCCGGCAAATGCAAGCGCCAAAGCAAAGGTCCCAATCAAAATAATTACTCGTAAAATATTAACCTTGAAAAAACTAATTAATATTTGAGATAAGACCGTAAAAAAAATAAAATTTCCACCTAAAATTAGAAATTGATGATGATCGATCCAGGCAAACTGTTCCTCAGATATAAATGAAACTCCTTTTAATCCTTTAATTAAAATGAAAAAAGTAATCGCTGAAATTGCAACGCCGCCGAAGATGGATCCAAAATATTTAAGCTTCTTTTCGAAATGAAAAGTAAATATTAATCGTGAAATATATTGCACAAAACCACCAATCGAAAAAGATAAAAATACGGACAAAAGAATACTATAGACAATCATAGAGGCCTTTTCCGTATTGATATACGCACCCAAATTATCTAAACTTTCATCGGAGGTCACGATTTTATAAACTGCCAGACAAACTGCCGCACCCAATAATTCAAAAATAATAGAAACTGTGGTTGAAGTAGGTAATCCTAAGCTGTTGAAAACATCTAACAAAAGAATGTCAGCAATCATAACGGCTAGAAAAATGATCATGACATCATTAAAGCTGAACATGCTCGGAACAAAGATGCCGCTTCTGGCAATCTCCATCATCCCACTGGAAAACATGGCGCCAATAAGAACTCCAAGACTCGCCACAATCATGGTAATTTTAAAGGAAATGGCTTTCGAACCTATTGCCGAATTTAAAAAATTTACTGCATCATTGCTGACACCAACAACCAAATCGATGATTGCTAATATTCCTAAAGCAATAAGCATGATAATATAAATCTGCTCCATTTACAAACGTTTTATTGAACTGCAAAAATCGACTTTCCTTTCCGTCTTTACATTAACACAATGTTAACTTCCTAAATTTACAAGATTTCGACTACTTAAAATATGATTATAGAAGATAACTTTAATATTGAATTTTTGTCAATTCTTTTTTTTAAATAATAATATCAATTTTTTAAAATACATGACAAAATTAACTCTTCTAGATCACTTGTATTTATGTCATATTAAAGCCTCTCATAGTAAAAAATAAATATCTTTGCACCATTAATAATTACTTGATGATGAAAGATTTAAAACTCCCATTTGTATTGCGACTGGCTATGGTACTCATCAGTATTTTGGCGATAGGATATTTAGCAAAAGTTGGCAAAGGCGTTTTAGCACCACTGTTTTTTTCAGTATTAATGGCTCTTTTGTTTCTTCCGTTTGCTAATTTTTTAGAAAGAAAACTTCGCTTTTCAAGAACGATTTCTACCTTTTCATCATTATTAATGATGCTGTTTTTTTTAACCGGTTTGGTTTATTTCTTCTCCACGCAACTCAGTGATTTCGCCAATGATTTCCCGATTTTAAAGGCACAGGTTTCAAAATCATTTAATGAACTGCAAATTTGGGTTTCAAAAAATTTCCATTTGAATTTTAACAAGCAGATGTCTTATATCAATCAAGGTATCGAAAAACTCCTTGCTTCCACGGCGCTTATTTTAGGCTTCACCGTTTCGATGTTTTCTTCCACGATGGCCTTTTTCCTCTTCAGTGCTTTGTTTTTTATCTTCATTTTAAATTACCGCAGACTTTTATACCAGTTCATTATTTCAATTTTTAATGACCAACATTTTGAAAGAGTGAATGAAGGGATTTCAGAAATTCAAAAAATCATCAAGGAATACATTTCCGGCTTATTCATTCAGATCATTATCATAAGCAGTTTGACGAGCATCTTACTTTCTCTTTTAGGCGTAAAATATGCGATTTTGCTTGGCGTGTTAACGGGCTTATTAAATGTTATTCCTTATGTTGGAATTATATTTTCTGCCTTAATCGCCTGTCTAATTTCTTTTGCTACCGGCGGAACACATACTCTTTTCGTACTGATAGGTTATGGCGTCATTCATGCGATTGATGGAAACATCATTCTTCCTTTAGTTGTTGGATCTAAAGTGAAAATCAATGCGCTTTTTACTTTTATCGGGCTTTTAATTGGTGAAGAATTGTGGGGAATTGCGGGTATGTTTCTGAGTATTCCATTTTTAGCCATTCTCAAAATTATTTTTGAAAGAGTGGAAGGCTTGCAACCTTGGGGCAAAGTTCTGGGTGAAGAAAGCAAACCTCATAAGCCTCGGAAAAAATATAAAATCACCAAGAAAATCACTTTAGAGGAAAAGGAATAAAACACTTACTCATCTGAAATGCAGTCGTTTAAATTGCAAATAGATTTTACAAGAACTAAAAAACTCATTTACAAACTTTACAAAAGATTCGTGCGGACCTTTGATTTAATTAATCAATAAAAAAATCCGTTATGAAATCACCAACATTCAAAATTATTCTTGGTTCTTTACTTTTAACGACCATTTTCGCTTGTAATAAAACAGAGACCGTCGGCAATGCAGGCGAGGCCTCGATGGACCAAACTTCAATGGTAGAAACATCAGACAGCATCTCCTCTGCCGCTACGATGCAAGTCAAAGACAAACAATTCATCAAAACTGCTGATGTTAATATGGAAGTCAAAGATGTATACGACGCGACTATCGCTATCGAAAAATCACTAACTAATTTAGGCGGATTCGTAACTTCAAGCCGTTTAAACGCTCAGATCATTTCCGATGAAACCTTCAATACCTCCGATGAAAATGCAACCTTGGTTCGGAAATTTCAAACTGACAACACCATGCAAGTGCGAGTTCCAACGGGAAAGCTTGGTGAATTTTTAACTTTTATTAATGATAAAAAACTGTTTCTTAATTCAAGGAATATTACCGCTGCAGATGTGACCTCCAATATCAAACTCGCTGAACTGGAAGCTAAGAGAAATTCGAAAACATCAACCAATATTTCTCAGCTTAAAATAAATAAAGATAAAGTGACGATGGCGAACGATAATGACAGCGAATCGAATTATCAAAAAATATCCAGCTTTGAAATGAACGACCATTTAAAATACAGCACGGTCGACATTTACCTTAAAGAACCCAAACTTCGTATTGCCGAAATTGCCGTAACCAATACAAAAAACATCGATAATAAATACAAGTTCAACTTTGTCTATGATCTGAAAAATGCTTTTGTGGAAGGCTTTTATCTCATTCAAAGATTGGTAATCGGACTCGTAACAATTTGGCCAATTCTCTTAATTTCTATGGTTGTGTTTTATTTTTATAGACGAAGAAAAGAGACTTTAAAAATTGAAAATTCAGATCAAAAATCTTAAATTTAGTTCACTTTAAAATCAACCTCCGAATCTTTTTCGGAGGTTTTATTTTTCCGTAAATTTGCAGGGATTTTAAAACTATTAAAGTATAAAATCTGTAATTAAAAAATTTCTGAAATGTTACCCAAAATAAATCCTACCCAAACCAGCGCCTGGAAAAATCTACAAGAACATTTTGCTCAGAACGATTTTGAACTCCGCACTTTATTTCAATATAATCCAGAACGATTCAACCAGTTTTCAGTAAAAAGAAAAGATTATCTTTTCGATTATTCTAAAAACTTAATCGATCAGAAAACCTTCGACCTTTTACAAAATTTAGCTGAAGAATGCGATGTAAAAGCGGCAATTGAAGCGATGTTCTCTGGAGAAAAAATCAATGAAACTGAAGGAAGAGCTGTTCTTCACACCGCCTTACGTGATTTTTCAGATAAAGAAATCTTGGTCGATGGCGAAAATATAAAGCCAGGAATTAAGAGGGTTTTAGACCAAATGAAAACCTTCTCGGAGAAAATTATTTCGGGGGAACACAAAGGATTTTCAGGAAAGGAAATTACCGATGTTGTGAATATTGGAATTGGAGGTTCAGATCTAGGACCAGTGATGGTTTGCTCCGCTTTGAAACATTTTAAAACAAGACTTCAGGTTCATTTCGTTTCCAATGTTGATGGCAATCACATCGCCGAAGTGACCAAAGATTTAAATCCAGAAACGACCCTTTTCATTATCGCTTCTAAAACCTTTACGACACAGGAAACGATGACCAACGCAGAATCTGCAAAATCATGGTTTATGAAAGCTGGAAAACAAGAAGATGTCGCCAAACATTTCGTGGCACTTTCTACCAATACGGAAGCTGTGAAAAAATTTGGAATTGCGGAGGAAAATATCTTCGAATTCTGGGATTGGGTCGGCGGCAGATATTCACTGTGGAGTGCCATCGGTTTAAGCATCGTACTTTCTGTCGGTTATGAAAACTTTGAGCAATTATTAAAAGGAGCCAACGAAACCGATGTTCATTTTAAAACTGCTGACTTTAAAGAAAACGTGCCAGTTTTAATGGCGCTTAATAGAATTTGGTACCGTAACTTTTTCGATGCTGGAACGTATGCAATTTTACCTTATTCTCAATACTTAGATCGTTTCCCTGCCTACCTTCAACAAGGTGATATGGAAAGTAACGGAAAATGTGTGGATCGAAATGGGGAATTTGTAGAATATGAAACCGGACCAATTATTTGGGGAGAACCTGGAACCAATGGTCAACATGCTTTCTATCAACTAATTCATCAGGGGACAGAATTGATTCCGGCTGACTTTATTGCTTATGTAAAATCTTGCAACGTAATTTCTGACCATCAGGAAATACTATTAGCCAACTTTTTTGCGCAGACAGAAGCCTTGGCATTTGGGAAAACAGAAAATGAGGCGAGAGCAGATTTAAAAAAATCTGGAATTTCTGAAGAAGAAATTGATCGATTGGTTAATTACAAAGTGTTCCACGGAAATACGCCTACTAATTCAATATTATTTAATGAATTAACGCCTTATTCACTGGGTCAATTAATTGCGTTATACGAACATAAAATTTTTGTTCAGGGAATTATTTGGAACATTTTCAGTTTTGACCAGTTTGGAGTAGAATTAGGAAAAGTTTTAGCTGGAAAAGTTTTATCTGAACTGAAAAGTTCCGAGACCGTTACTTCCCATGACTCTTCTACCAATGGTTTGATCCATTATTATAAAGACAAAAAGTAAATCTAAAATAAATCTAAAGTAAAACCGAAATGGCACAAATTCTAGACGGGCTTAAAGTTTCCAAGGAAATCAAAGAAGAAATCCGCGTTGATGTAATAAAAATTGTTGAAACGAATAGACGTCCACCTCATCTGGTAGCAATTTTGGTTGGAAAGAATGGCGCGAGCATGACGTACGTAAATAACAAAATCAAAGATTGCAAAGAAGTTGGGTTTAAATCTTCCTTGGTAGATTTCCCAAGCACCGTTTCTGAATCAGAACTTTTGGAAAAAATCGATGAACTCAATAAGTCTAAAGATGTAGATGGCTTTATCGTTCAATTACCTTTACCCAAACAAATTGACCAGGAAAAAATCATCATGGCGATCGATCCACGAAAAGATGTAGATGGTTTCCATCCTGAAAATTTCGGAAAGATGGCTTTAGAAATGGATACGTTTTTACCAGCTACTCCATTCGGAATTATTACTTTATTAGAAAGATATGGTATTGATACCAAAGGAAAGCACTGCGTCGTTATCGGAAGAAGTAGAATTGTCGGAAAACCAATGAGCATTTTGATGGGTCGAAAAGATTTCCCAGGAAACTCTACCGTGACTCTTACTCACTCATACACTCCTCATATTGAAGAATTTACCCAAAAAGCAGATATTATTATCACTGCTTTAGGCGACCCTAATTTCTTGAAAGCAGATATGATTAAAGAAGGCGCAATCATCATTGACGTTGGAATTACACGAGTGGAAGATCAATCTGAAAAAGGATACAAACTAATCGGCGATGTCGATTTTGAAAGTTGCAAAGAAAAAGCGAGTTGGATTACGCCGGTACCAGGCGGAGTTGGTCCAATGACCCGAGCCATGTTGATGAAAAACACCCTATTGGCTTATAAAACCTCAGTATACAATGACTAAAGAAGAAGAAGATATTTTATTAAAAGAAGGTAAAATGCTCCCCGTGATGGAGCATTTTTATACCATACAAGGTGAAGGCGCACATACCGGAAAAGCGGCCTATTTCATAAGATTAGGAGGTTGCGATGTTGGCTGCCATTGGTGTGATGTAAAAGAAAGTTGGGATCCTACCTTACATCCTTTGATGAATACCGAAGAAATTGCGGAAACTGCAGCCCGCTTTTGCAAAACGATTGTATTAACTGGTGGTGAACCTTTGATGTGGAATTTAGAGATTTTAACCAACCGCTTAAAAGAACTCGGCTGTGTCATTCATATTGAAACTTCGGGAGCTTATGAAATGAGTGGAACTTTGGACTGGATTACCCTGTCACCAAAGAAAACTGGGTTGCCAAAACCAGCTATTTATGCCAAAGCCAATGAGTTGAAGATGATTGTCTTTAACAACAATGACTTGAAATTTGCCGAAGAACAGGCAGCAAAAGTTTCTGAAAACTGCGTCCTCTATCTTCAAAGTGAATGGAGCAAAAGAGATGAAATTTATCCTAAAATTACCGACTTTGTCCTTGCAAATCCAAAATGGCAAACCTCCGTTCAAACCCATAAGTATTTGAATATTCCATAAATTGCCTTAGCTTTACTTGTAATTAATCTGCTGTATGCAAAGAATTCGATATTCTAGATATTTCAAGACTACTTTTATTCTCATCGATGTCGTTGTGATTGCGGCAGTATTTGTGTACTTTTTTCTACGAAATAATGAGGAACTATTCGGCGGAGAGAATTCCGAGCAAAACTTCCTTTCTATTGTCTTATTGATTTTCTTTTGGATTTTGCTCAGTAGCCGAACGAAATTGTATACCGTCGCCAGAAATATTACGTATACGATTTACTTGGAGCGATTGATTACGCATATTTTTATTTTCATTTTCGGCGTAATTCTTTTGGCGAAAGTAAGTAACAATGCCTTTTTAAAGCAGGAAAGGTTTTTAATTGCAATGTGCCTGTTCGTGGTACTTTTCATTATTAAATCCACCCTTTTCTTTGCTTTGAAATATATCAGAACATTAGGATATAACGTAAGAAACGTGATGTTTTTGTCTGATGACTCTTCGTCAATTATACTTAGAAATATTTTATCAGAACGTAAAGATTATGGTTTCAAAATTTACGATTATGCCTTGGAAGATCAATTTGATTTTTCAAAACTCGTCGAATTTTGGAAAGAGAATGGAATTCACACTTTATATTTTTCGACTGATTTCAGCAATTATGAAAAGATACAGGAAACCGAAATTTACAAACTAGCAGAAAGACACCAAGTTCGAATTTCTTTAATTCCCAGCATTTCAAAAAATAATTTCTTTCAATTCGATTTGGGATATATCGAAACTTTACCCATTTTACTTCGCTCTAAATTTCCACTCGATTATTTAACGAATGCGGTCTTAAAGCGTGCGTTCGATATTTTATTTTCAGTACTCATTTTGGTGTTCATCTGTACTTGGCTATTTCCGATTCTGGCAATCTTAATTAAGTTAGATGGCAAAGGTCCAGTTTTCTTTGTACAAAAAAGATATGGCTACCATGATGACGTTTTTAATTGTCTTAAATTTCGGACTATGCACGTTAATGGTGAGTGTACATCAAAAACGACCGAAAAAAATGACAAACGAATAACTAAGATTGGTCGGTTTTTGAGGAAAACGAGTCTCGACGAAATGCCACAATTCATTAATGTCTTGAAGGGAGAAATGTCTGTCGTCGGTCCAAGACCGCACATGCTTTTGGTCGATGATTTCTACAAATTAAAAATTGGTCGGTACTCCATTCGAAGCTTGGTTAAGCCTGGCGTTACAGGTCTTGCTCAGGTAAACGGGTTGCGCGGTGACGCTGGGGACATGGATCTGGAAATGCAAAAAAGAATTTTAGCAGATGCATTCTACGTAAAAAACTGGACGGTAAGTTTAGATCTAGTCGTCATTCTAAAAACAGTTTTTTTAATTATCGGCGGAGATAAGAATGCCAAGTAAACTAATTAAAAAATAAAAAACACTATTTTTGCAGCATGTTTAAAAATCTGTTGAGCCAAGTCGGCGCCTATTTCATTCTTCTAGGAAAAACACTAAAAAGACCACAGAAGGCATCAATATTCGGCAAATTATTCATGCGTGAAGTCTATGACTTAGGGGTGAATTCATTCGGATTGGTCCTCTTTACTTCTACTTTCGTAGGAGCGGTTGTGGCGATTCAGATGTTCAATAACTTCAGCGCATCATCTTTTCCTATTCCTAATTCTTTCATCGGATATGCTACAAAAGTGGTATTGATCCTGGAATTTGCACCCACAATTATATCGGTAGTTTTAGCGGGAAAAGTTGGATCATATATCGCTTCAAGTATAGGAACCATGCGCGTCACCGAACAAATCGATGCTTTAGATATTATGGGAGTTAATTCGCCGAACTTTTTAATTTTACCTAAAATTTTAGCCAGTATCATTTTTAATCCTTTACTAATTGCAATCAGTATTGTCTTTGGAATATGGGGCGGCTATTTAGCTGGAACTGCGACTGGAAGCTGGAGTAAAGCAGATTACATCACCGGAATCCAGATGTATATGCCACAGCATTTCATTTGGTATGCCTTTTTTAAGACAGCGGTATTTGCTTTTTTAATTGCCACAATTCCAGCCTATTTCGGTTATAATGTAAAAGGAGGTTCACTAGAAGTAGGTCGTGCCAGCACGCAAGCAGTAGTATGGACGATCGTGGCCATCATCATTATGAATCTTATATTAACTCAAATGTTCCTAAGCTAATGATAGAAGTAAAAGATTTAAAGAAAAGTTTTGAAACTGTTGAGGTCTTAAAAGGAATTTCAAGCAATTTTGAAACGGGCAAAGTAAACCTCATCATCGGTCAAAGTGGTTCGGGGAAAACGGTTTTTCTGAAAAGCTTATTGAATGTTTATCAACCAACGTCAGGCGAAATCTTGTTCGATGGAAAGGACATCAATAAAATGTCGCGAGATGAAAAACAACAGCTGCGCTCCGAAATCGGAACAGTATTTCAGGGAAGTGCGCTTTTTGATTCGATGACGGTAGAGGAAAATATTACATTCCCTTTAGACATGTTTACCAACCTAACTTTCCGCGAGAAAAAAAGACGCGCTTTTGAAGTGATTGGCCGCGTACATCTGGAAAAAGCAAATAGAAAATATCCTTCAGAAATTTCGGGTGGGATGCAAAAAAGGGTTGCCATCGCGCGAGCAATTGTGAACAATCCGAAATATCTATTCTGTGATGAACCGAACTCGGGACTGGATCCTTATACAGCAAACATTATTGATGATTTGCTTTTAGAAATTACGAAAGAATATAATACGACAACCATCATCAACACTCATGATATGAATTCCGTAATGACCATTGGAGAAAATATTTTGTATTTACGAATGGGTATTAAGGAATGGCAAGGAAATAAAGATATCCTGATTAATGCAGGCAATAAAAACCTAATCGACTTCGTTTACTCCTCAGAGTTGTTCAAGGAACTTCGTGAATATTTCATGAAAACGAACAAAACTTCAATTGACAATATTATAACAAAACCTCATTCTAATGAATAAATTTTTTAGCATCGTCTTAATCGGTGCAAGTGTTATGGCATCTGCGCAAATTTCTTTTGCAGCTAAAGCAAACGTCATGATTCCTACAAGTTCAGCATCTTGGAAAAACCTAAAAACTGCAACCACAACTGCTATTGAGCAGAAAGGGAAAAACATAACTGGTTTTAACGCTGGTTTATCAATGAAAGTAAAATTACCAGTTGCATTATATGTGATGCCAGAAATTTACTATTCTACCTTTAACAATGAAGTTACTGTTGCAAATGACATTAATACTGAGCAAACGACTATTAAAGCTAAAAGCAGCCGTGTTGATATCCCTGTACTTTTAGGATACAATCTTTTAGGAGATATGTTAAGTGCTTACGCCGGACCTGTTGCCAGCATTAATTTAACGAAAGATGAAAATTTTGATAATTTCGTAC
The DNA here is from genome assembly GCF_900109615.1 of Kaistella antarctica. Classification (GTDB taxonomy): domain Bacteria; phylum Bacteroidota; class Bacteroidia; order Flavobacteriales; family Weeksellaceae; genus Kaistella; species Kaistella antarctica. Next base: position 531,416 of record NZ_FOIX01000001.1, on the reverse strand, counting down.
AACGTGTTAATGCAAAAGATTTTACCCTAGGATACCAAATCGGTTTGCAAAGTGAAATTTCGAAGCTTATAATTTCAGCGAAGTATGAAGGAGCTTTTTCTAAAGATCAAAGAAAATTCGTGAATACGGTAGCAGGATCTAATCAGCAAATTGACTATGACAACAGAGCTAGTCTATTTATGCTTGGATTAGGGTACAAATTCTAACTGTAGTTTTACCTCATAAATAAAATCCTCTGAATTAATAATTCGGAGGATTTTTATTTTCTTCTGTTGTGGTATAAGTTACAGTTTGCTGTCTGGCAAGTTCCGCAGCTTGCTTCTCTAGATCTTCATTTTCTTTTCGAAGCTGTACCAATTCTTTTCTTTTTAAGTCCTGTTTCAAGGCAGTTCCTTTGCTGATATATCCTACGATTCCTCCGATGATCAAACCGATTCCGATTCCGGCTAGAATTCCCATTAAACTCATGGGTTCAAAAAGTTTAACTACCGCAAATTCGGGAAGCATATAGTAAAGTAAAAAAGCCAAACCTAGTAAAAGAAATCCTATAAAATGTAAATTTTTCATGTTGATGTAAATTAAAAAACCTTCCCAAATTTAAGAAAAATTCGGAAAGGTTTACTATAAATATGATTTTGTCTTAGAGTTTACCGCCTGAAGCTTTGTAATATGCTAAAGCTTTCGGCATGTGTCTTTCTAAATCTGCTCTTCTTGTATCTGGATTCGGGTGAGTTGATAAAAACTCTGGAGGTCTGTTCCCTGTTGAAGCAGCTTCCATTCTTTGCCAGAATGGTTGAGATTCTCTCGGATCGTAACCCGCCATCCCCATCAAATAAAGTCCCATTTCGTCAGCTTCTAATTCTTGGCTTCGACCGTATTTTAATAACGCTACTTGAGCGCCTAATGGATAAGCTTGTTGAAAGATTGCTGCCATTTGACCATTTGAAATCGTACTTCCAAGAATCGCTCCACCATATTCGGCGATCATTCCTTGTGAAATTCTTTCATTTCCATGACCAGCAATTGCGTGCGAAATCTCGTGTCCTAAAACTACTGCTAATCCAGTGTCTGTCTTGGTAATTGGCATAATTCCAGTATAAACGGCAACTTTACCACCTGGCATACACCAAGCATTGATTTGCTTGTCGTTGATTAAATTAAATTCCCACTGGTAATTTGCAAGATCTGCTTCTCTACCAATTCCTCTGTAATAGTTATTCGCAGCGTTTTTAATTCTTAGTCCAACATTTTGAACACTTTTTGCCTGCGTAGTTCCTTTAACAACTTTCGCTGTTGATAGTGTTTGTCTGTACTGTTGCAAAGCCATCGCAGAAATCTCTTGGTTGTTGGCTAGTTGTAAAGATTTTCTTCCCGTGATTGGGTTGGTTGTACAAGCGATCATCATTGCTGATAGTACCGTAATACCTAATACTTTATTTAAATTTTTCATAGTAGTTTACTTTAAGTGCTGAACCATTAAACAATTTTTATTCCAAATGGTGATATATTCATAATATTTCGCAATCTTTGGAAGACTAAAAAAATATACATGAAAAATCTACTTACAATTGCAAGTGTTGCCTTTATGCTTCTGGTGACATTTTCCTGCAGTACTCAAAACAACATCCCGTCGGCGAATATTGCCCGATTATTGGAAAGTAATCAATTCACCTTTATGGCAGAGCGCGCCAATCCGATGGATGCAGACGTTATCAAAGCCATGAACTCCTTGCCAGGTGGCGGCGGTTCGCGCATTTTAAATTTAGATTCTGGATACACGATAGAAATTAGAAAAGAAAAACTGAGTGTAACTTTACCTTACTTCGGCAGAATGTACAATGCGAATATGGATGATAGTAAAAATTCTTATCGGTTCACTACGACAGATTTTACAGTAGACAAAAAGCAGGGTAAAAAAGGAAGCTCTATTTATACAATAGTAGCTAAAGATCAACAAAACATGCGAACAATTTATATGGAGGTTTTTAAAAATGGAAAAACTTACGTATCGATTGATTCTAATGACCGTCAGTCTATCTCTTATAATGGATACATTATGGAAAATACAATGCTGAAGAAGTAATTAAGTTCCGAGCAATTTCTCGACAAAAATTTTTGCTTCTGTACTTGGATTTGATTTCAACTCAGAAGCATTTTTTTTATGCTCTTCGTAAAATATTTCGGTCGATTTATTAGACTTCGTTTTTTGCAAAATATATTCCTGAACCCAATAATCAAAACGTTTTTCAGCTTGTCTTTTCCGAGTTTCTTCAAAAGAATGATTAGAAATTTTTAGGTAAATGAACTCTTCTACCTTTTCATAAACCTCTTCTAAACCATTATTATTTAGAGCTGAACCAAGAAGCACCGGAACTTTCCAGTTTTTTTCTTTTGAGGGTAAAAAATGAAGCGCCCGCATGAGTTCAATTTTGGTGTTTTTTGCTTTGAGTCGGTTTTCTTCTTCTACTTTATTAATGAAGATTAAATCAACCATTTCCATAATCCCTCGTTTTATTCCCTGAAGTTCGTCGCCACCACCAATAATCTTTAGAAATAAAAAGAAATCGGTAATATCTGAAACCAACACTTCGCTTTGACCAACACCAACCGTTTCAATTAAAATGTAATCGTAACCGGCAGCTTCACAAATCAATAACGACTCAAAAGTTGCATTAGCAATCCCACCCAAAAATCCAGAAGTCGGGCTGGGACGAATGAACGCGTTTTTCTCTTTCGCTAATTCTTCCATTCGTGTTTTGTCACCGAGGATAGATCCTTTATTCAAAGAGGAACTGGGATCAATCGCCAGCACGGCAACTTTCTTCCCATGCTGAATCGCCAACTTGCCAAAATTTTCAATAAAGGTAGATTTTCCCGCACCTGGAACGCCCGTAATTCCGACTCTTATTGATTTGCCCGTAAAAGGTAAGATTTCTTTTAAAAGTTCTTCAGCTTGATCGCGGTGTTCCGTTTTTTTACTTTCTACCAACGTAATTGCTTTACCGAGCAAACGTTTGTCGCCGGACTGGATTCCTTTTATCAGTTCTTGGGTAGAAGGGGTTTTCATTCAATCAAAAATACAATTCTTTTACGAAAGTTGTTCTATGATGAAACGAAGTCTGGGATTTTTCCTTTAAATAAATGGTACTAATAGGCTTCTGAATTTGTTCAATTTCATTAATTTTAAAAATAAAATTGTCTATTTTTGAGTACTTAATCAATAGAAAATAATGAAATTGAAAAAACCAAAACCAACAAACCTCCGTTTTCTTTTTTTAATCGGTGCTATTGCAGCTGTTGCGTTTACATCTTCATGCACTCCTAAAACGGCAGTAGCTGGAACCAATATGATCACGGCTGAACATCTTGCGCAAGGAAAAGTTATTTTCGATAATACTTGTGGGAAGTGTCATGATTTACCCAATCCTACCGATCACAATGCGCAGGATTGGGTCGGCATAATGAATGCTATGGCGCCGCAAGCAAAATTAAATGAGAAGCAACATGAGATGGTTTATAATTATATCGTTTCTGTGAAAAAATAAATTTGAAGTAATGCTTAAGCCCGAAATTAAATGGAGCGATTTTGAAAAACTTGACATTAGAACCGGGACAATTGTTTCAGTTTCTGATTTTCCTGCAGCTCGAAATCCTTCCTATCAAGTGGAAATTGATTTTGGTGATTTAGGAATTAAAAAATCTTCCGCTCAGATTACTGATTTATATACAAGTGACGACCTTATCGGAAAGCAGATTATCGCTATTGTAAATTTCCCTAAGAAACAGATTGCTAACTTCTTTAGTGAATGTTTGGTTTTAGGTGTTATCGGTGAAAAGCAAGAAGTAACGATTCTGACCACCACAGCACCAACAGCAAACGGATTACCTATCGGCTAAAACCTAAAATTATGATACAAAACATTTCTTTAGAAAAAGTATTATTTCTGGATATTGAAACCGTTCCTCAGTTCGGTAATTGGAGCGAATTGGATGAAACCGAGCAATATCTTTGGGATAAGAAAACAAAATTTCAGCGTAAAGAAGAGTTTACGGCAAAAGATTACTATAATGAGAGAGGCGGAATTATGGCGGAGTTCGGTAAGATCATTTGCATCTCCGTTGGCATTATCGAAAAGAGTGGGAAGTTGATGATTAAGAGCTTTTATGGTGACGATGAGAAAAAGCTTTTAGAAGAATTTGGAGAAATTTTCAACCGACCTAAATTACGTGACGTTATTCTCTGTGCGCACAACGGAAAAGAGTTTGATTTCCCCTGGATTGCCAGACGATTTTTAATTAATGGAATGCAACCGCCCCTTCCCTTTCAAATGTTTGGAAAAAAACCGTGGGAAATCCCACATTTAGATACGATGGAACTTTGGAAATTCGGTGATTACAAATCATTTATTTCTCTGGAACTACTTGCTCATCTTTTCGGAATCCCAACACCAAAAGACGATATCGATGGTTCAATGGTAGCATCAATCTACTATATAGAGAAAGACTTATTTAGAATCGTTCAATATTGTGAAAAAGATGTCTTAACTTTGGCAAATGTTTTTCGGCGCATGCGTCAGGAAGATTTATTAGAAAAAAGTGAAAACTAAAGGTTCCCAATTAGAATGAATTATACAGATGAAAAAATTGCCGAAATCGGCGAAAATATTATTGTTGCCCTTAAAACGGTTTATGATCCAGAAATCCCGGTTGACATTTATGAATTAGGATTAATTTACGACGTACAGATTTCGGATGAAGGTAAAGTAAAAGTGATTATGACTTTAACCACACCTAACTGCCCAGTCGCGGAAAGTATGCCAGCAGAAGTCAGACAGACCGTATCGGAAGTTGAAGATGTAGTGGAAGTAGATTTGGAACTCACCTTTGAACCTTCTTGGAACAAAGATATGATGAGTGAAGAAGCCCGATTCGAATTGGGAATGATCTAAAAAAAACAAATGCCAGAAATCTCTGGCATTTTTAATTATATGCAATGTTATTATTCGAATTCGAATAGTACCGTTCTTTGTACGGTTGGGTGTATCGACAAAGCAACTGGGCAATTCAAAGCAGTATCTTCGATGAATTTCTTTTCTTCAGGTGTAAACTTTCCAGGAATTCTTACGATGCAAAAAATAGTTCCGATTCTCTTCGGTTGAGGATGAGTTGATTTTTTTAATTCACACGTGGCGCCTTTAATGGAGATTCCTCTTGGCTCGCCTAAAACTGCAACTGCCATTAACATTGACTGGCCGAAAGAAATTCCGAATATATCCGACGGTGAGAAAAACTCTGAGGTTCCACCCTCTCTTAATGGAGCGCAGGTTGTAATAGTGGCGCCTGATTTCTCGTGTTGCGAAACGATTTTAAAGTCGCCTAAATAGGTCATTTTTGAAGTCATAGCTTAAGTTTATTTTAAGATAAAGATAATGAATTCGTTTAACTTTTACGATATTACTTCTGTTTTACTTTAAATACTATTAGAAATGAAAAATAACATTTGCCTTATTAGAAGCACTCTCGAAATTAAGTAAATTTGAAAAGTCGTCAATTTTTTCAGCCGGTAGAAAATTAATGATTTTCTCATGAATTTAATATATTAATCGTAAATACAATTTTATAGATTAATATCGATCCCAAATTAACAGATTAGTGTGTGAAACTTACTGATGCCGTGGGCTTCTGATTTTTACTTAAAATTTCTATAATTGCTTCTCTTAACTCTTGCAAATTAAAATTTCCATCTTTAAAACCAATCGGATATGTATTGTGACTATTTTTCAACTCTTCACAAATCACATATTGAGGATCACTTTCCGCAAATTTATCCGTCTTTTCAACGTTAAATTTTCTTTCAATTTTGTCACCTGATTTGTCAATAAGATAAACCACATACAAAGATTCCAACGAGTGTTTGGGGGCTTCAAAAGATTTGAAACTATTTAACCATTGTCCTTTCCAATTAAATTCATCTACAGCAATAGATTTAAAAGTCATCATATCTTCTGATAAAAGCTTTTCATTATATAAATCCCTCATTTTTTTAAAATACAAGTCAGCTTCAGCAAATTTATTTTGAGCATTTAATGACTTAATAACTTTTTCATAGAAACTGTATTCATGAGGAAAATTAGAGATGCCATTTTTATATACTTCAACAGCTCTTGCAAATTCTTCTGTTTCAGCATAGTAAAAATTTCCTGCAACCTTTATCAACTCTATGTAGAATTTAACTTTTTCCGCATTTCCCAAACCAACCAAATATGTTGCAATTTCTTCGGCTCGCATCTTTTGTAATTTGTAAACCCTTCCTTTCTCAATGTAGAATTCCGCTTTTGGTTCCAACGAAATTGCTGTATTGAAACTTTTTATTGCATCACTATATTTATTAATATAAACTTCTGATAGACCCTTTTGAAAATAAATATTAGGATTATTAAAACCTTTGATTAAGGCTTTATCATAAAATTCTATCGCCTTATGATCATCTTGTTTTCTAAAAAATGCATAACCAATATAATAAAGTTCTTCTCCGCTTAATCTCTCCATATTAAATTTATTCTTTACAAGTTCATCAAAATTACCTGCTTCAAACTGCAGTTTTATAGTTTGAGAAAAACTAAAAGAAAAGAAGGTGAGTAATAAAAATAACAATGAACGTTTCATAAATTAAAAATGAAAAATATCTTTTGCCTTATTATAAGCACTCTCGAAATTAAGTAAGTTTAAGGTATGATCGACTCCCTCCGAGGCCATAAAATTAATCACTTGTTCCGTGGGCATATTTCCGACTAAATCGTCTTTTGCCATAGGACAACCGCCGATTCCTTTTATGGCAGAATCAAATCTGCGACAACCATTATCGTAGGCTGCTTTTAATTTTTTGTAAGAATCTTCATAGCGGTTGTGAAAATGAGCGCCAAAATCGATGCTAGGATATTTTGCCGGAATGGTTTTAAAAAGCAATTCTATTTGCTCCAGCGTCCCCGTTCCTGTGGTGTCTGAAAGTAAAATATTTTTAATGCCGATATCATTAAACCGTTCTGCCCAATAATCAACGTCTGCTGCTTTCCACATTTCACCGTAAGGATTTCCGAACGCCATTGAAAAGTAAACGTTTAAAACGCGGCCATCTGATTCTAAAAGTTGAGTGATTTTTTTAATATCATTAAAAGCTTCTTCCTGATTTTTGTTGGTGTTTCTAAATTGAAAAGTTTCAGAAATAGAAAAAGGAAAACCAATGATATCTACTGCTTGATGACTAAGCGCTTTCTGTGCTCCGCGGTAATTGGCAACGATCACTGAAAGTTTCGTATTTGAAATACCTTTATCAATCTCATCAATCACGGTTCCCGAATCTGCCATTTGAGGAATAGCTTTCGGAGATACAAAACTGGCACAATCGAGGACATCGAAACCCACGTCCATTAATGAATTAAGGTAGTCAATCTTCTTCTGGGTCGGGATAAATTCTCCCCAACCTTGCATGGCATCTCGCGGACATTCGGTTAAAAACATTTCTATTTTTTGATTTTCTCAAATATACCAAAACTTTAAAAAACGTCTAAATAATTAATGATAATTTTTAAAGCGTTGAATTTTAAATATTTAAATAAAATTAACGGATAAAAGAACGAAAATAATTCCGACGAATTTACCGAATCATCAAGCTAAAATTTTAACTTTGTTAAAAACAAGCTTATGACAACCCTAGATTTTAATCTCGACTGGAAACTAAAGTTACAAAACCGATTTATTAATTATGTCAAAATATATTCTACGAGTGACCCAGAAAGCGAGTCCACTCCTTCTACTCCCCAACAGTGGGATATTGCAAAATATATTTTCGAAGAATTAAAAACACTAGGATTAAGTGATGTTTCTATGGACGAGCATGGCTATATCTACGCGTATGTTCCCTCCAATTTAGAAAATGATGATGAGCCAGTAGTTGGATTTATCTCGCATTATGACACTTCTCCTGACTTTAATGGAGAAAATGTGAAACCTCAAATTTGGGATGATTATGATGGAGGTGATTTAATCTTGAACAAAGAAACTGGATTTACGCTTTCGCCTAAGAAATTCGAAACATTAAAAGATTACGTCGGCAAAACTTTAATTACGACAGATGGGACTTCTTTACTCGGTGCGGATGATAAAGCCGGAATTGCCGAAATCGTTACTGCTGCAGAATATTTACTGGCACATCCTGAAATTAAACATGGCAGAATCGCCATTGGATTTACGCCAGACGAAGAAATTGGTAGAGGCGCACACAAATTCGATGTGAAGAAATTCGGAGCAGAATGGGCCTACACTATGGATGGTAGCGAAGTTGGTGAACTGGAATATGAAAACTTTAATGCTGCTGGAGCAGTGGTAAAAATTCACGGATTAAGCGTTCATCCAGGATATGCGATTGGTAAAATGGTTAATGCTTCTTTACTGGCAGCAGAATTTGTTCAAATGCTTCCTGCAAATGAAACTCCCTCTACAACTAAAGGTTTTGAAGGTTTCTATCATTTAATGGATATTAAAGCAGATGTTTCTGAAGCGAAAATTCAATACATCATTCGCGATCATGATAACGAAAAATTTGTAGCAAGGAAAAAACACATCACTGATGTTGTGGCAGACTTCAACAAAAAATTTGGAGAAGGCACGGCAGAAATTGAAATCAAAGAGCAATATCGCAACATGAAACAACAGTTCGAAGGAAAAATGCACATTGTGGATATTGCTGAACAAGCGATGAAAGATGCCAACATTGAACCTAAAATAAAAGCTATTCGCGGTGGCACGGACGGCGCGCAGCTTTCTTATATGGGTTTACCTTGCCCGAACATTTTTGCGGGCGGAATCAACTTCCATGGGCCTTATGAATACGTGTGTTTAGAGTCAATGGAGAAAGCGGTGAAAGTGATCGTCAATATTGCGAGAGCAGTGAAGAAGCGATAAGAATGAAAAAAGCGTTTATCCTTCTTAGCGTTCTGTCTTTTTTAATTCATGATGCTCAGCTTTCAAAAGTTGCGGAATTAAATCATACATATAACCAACAAGCTAAAGAGATCTCTGAAAAATACCAGAAGGTTTATAATATCGAAAGAAAAAAAGAAGAGGTAAAGATTATCATGGACCGACTTGACGGTTATGAGCTTGCTATAAAAGAAATTCAGAAAGCAGAGAAAAAAGTAGATGTAATGATCTATCAGAGCCAAGTTACAAAACAACCTGAGTATGAAACTGGCATCAATGGTTTTCGAAGTTTAATTTCGCACAACTTTGATACGGATGCTGTAACCATAGAAGGCGGCGTTGCACGCACGATAGCTCGGTTTCTTGTAGACGAAAATGGCAATGTTAGTAATGTTACCGCTATTGGGGATTATCGGGAGTTTAATCTTTTAACGATTATTACGCTTTACGATATATTGAACAAGGGAAAATGGAAACCGGCAGAATATAATGGTATTCCAGTTCGATCCGTACTTTCAGTTCCTCTAACAATGCAATTTGAATAAAAAAAACCCATCGAGAGATGGGTTTTTTTGTCGGCTTATTTTTTTCTCTTTAATAAATGCAATTAATAAGTCGAATAATAGAATGTGTAATACCTGTTGACTCAACTGCAATTCAACGACATAACATCAAATTTATCTGATTTAAAACTACAAAAAAACCACCACATTTCTGTGATGGTTTTGCTCCTCTTCTTGGGCTCGAACCAAGGACCCTCTGATTAACAGTCAGATGCTCTAACCAACTGAGCTAAAGAGGAGTGTTGCTCTTTGCGCTAAGCGTCTGCAAATATAAAACCTTTTTTAGAACTGCCAAAATATTTTCTGACTATTTTTAAAATTTTCCGGTAATCCATTTTAAAATATCATTTCCGAAGATCAGAACCATCAGTCCCATTAGGAAAATGACTCCTACCATTTGTGCATTTTCTAAAACTTTTTGCGGAACTGGTTTTCCAGTAATCATTTCCCAGAGGGTGAAAACCACGTGTCCACCGTCTAAGCCCGGAATCGGAATTAAATTAAGAAATGCCAACCAAACCGAAAACATGGCTGTAAAGCCCCAGAAAAACTCCCAGTCGACAGACTCAGGCATCATTTTAATAATTCCAATAGGTCCGGAAACTTTTTTGTAACCTTCAGTTTTGGTATTGAATACGATCTTAAATTGCTTGATTTGCATGGTCAGAACATCAATTGTTCTGGTCAGTCCTCTTGGTATTGCTTCGGCAAGGGTATAACTTTTCACTACCAGCGTTTTCTCAAACTCTTTTTGCGCGATCGAAGTATCAGCTGCGAACCCAAGCATTCCTTCATTATTAACTTTTACATTAACTTTTTCTAACGTTGCGCTACTTTGTCCATCGACGATAGGAGAACTATTTCTCTCCACATCTAAAACAATATCTTGATTTTTTAATTGCGCCAGCTGAGGTCCTAATTCATCAAAGAATCGTACTGACTTCCCGTCAATTCCCACAATTTTATCACCTTTCAATAAACCTGCTGCTTGGGCGGGACCTTTTGGTAAAAGACTATCGATCACAACTGGGTAACGTGGACCGAAATACAACTTCACTTCATTCTCTGCCAACACCGCGGCAACACCGTCTTCGTTCACATCGAAAGTAACTTCTTTACCATCTCTAAGAACCGTTACATTATTTGCAAAAAGCATATTAATGGTTGATGTTTCCATTCTATCGGCTGGTTTACCATCAATCTTAAGAATTTTATCACCACTCTTTAAACCCATTTTTTGACCCGCAGGTTTTACAGAAATTCCGTTTTCGAATTTGGCATTATCGTGAAATTTTTCCCCTTTAAAATAACTTAAAGAAGAGTAAATAGCCCAAGCCAAGAAAAAGTTAACGGTAACTCCACCTAACATGATGATTAATCGTTGCCAAGCTGGCTTACTACGGAACTCCCAAGGTTCAGCTGGTTTTTTCAACTGCTCCGTATCCATGCTTTCGTCGACCATTCCGGCAATTTTCACGTATCCACCGAAAGGCAACCAACCGATTCCATATTCGGTACCGCCGATTTTTGTTTTGAACAATGAAAAATAGGGATCAAAGAAGAGATAGAATTTTTCTACTTTAGTTTTGAAAAGTTTAGCGGGAATAAAATGTCCCAATTCGTGCAGAATCACCAGAATTGAGATGCTCAATATAAATTGAAATAACTGTATTAACGTCATTGAATTTGTTTAAATTATTTTAAAGATTGCGAAGATACAATTTATCAAAACGATGCCAAATAAAAAAGGCTCTCAAAATGAGAACCTTTTGTCTGATATGCCGTAATTTCTTACAAGTTGAAAGAAACTCCGATGCTTCCGTTGTTACCCGCTTCAAGGAATAAACCAACGTTATTGTTGAAGAAATATCTAACTCCTACGTGTGCTCCAAAATAAGTTCCGCTTTTACCTAAAAGACCTAAATCAACACCTGGATAAATGTCCCAGTTTGAAGGTAATCCTAATGGTCCTTGTAAGTGAAAGTTTAATCTACCGAATACTCCAAAGTCATCATCTGCATATTTGTCATCGTCATGGTCAAAGAAAAAATTAGCTCCAGCACCAACTGAAATTAATTTAGATAAACCATAATCATAAGTTGCAGTAATACCCGTTCCGTATCCCCAACCGTTAAATCCAACCTGGATTTTCTGATCTCCTTTTCCTTGCCAAGCTTGTGCAAACGCCATTTGTCCGATGAAGAACATAGAGCAAACTAAAAGTAGCTTTTTCATAATTTTAAAAATTTTATGTTATTAATAATGATATAAGTCCACATTCAAATACCAGACCATTTTATGATTTTTTTAACTTATGGATAAAATTTCGTACTTTTATTTTCATTCTAAATTATATTTCAAATGAAGGATCTAAAAATTTCGGGTTTAAACTTAGATATCGCGTGGCTTGATAAAGACCAAAATTTTAAAAATATTGAAGATTCTCTAAGGGAAACCTCAGCTGACATTTTGATTTTACCCGAAATGTTTGCCACTGGTTTTTATATGAATCCCGATAAAATCGCCGACCGCAACGAAGAGACTTTGCATTGGATGAAAAAGTTTGCTCAGGAGAAAAATGCCGTCGTTACTGGAAGCGCGTCAATTTGTGAGGATGAAAAATTCTTAAACCGATTCTATTTTGTAGAACCAAATGGAAATTATTACTTCTATGACAAAAGACATCTTTTTTCTTATTCTGGCGAAGATAAAAAGTACACTGCTGGAAATGACAAGGTGATTGTCAACTATAAAGGATGGCGCATTTTATTGCAAGTCTGTTATGATTTACGTTTCCCTGTCTATGCTCGAAATAACGGCAATTATGACGCAATTTTGTATGTGGCAAATTGGCCGAAAAGTAGAATTGACGCTTGGCAGACTTTGTTAAAAGCCAGGGCAATCGAAAACCAAGCGTATGTTTTTGGCTTAAACAGAATCGGAATCGACGGCAACCGGTTAGAATACCCAGAAAGTTCTTTCTGCTTTTTTGCGGATGGAACTGATGTTTCAAAAACAGACAATAATATAGTGTCAGCAACTTTCGAGGTAGAAAGATTGCAAGAGTTTAGAACGAAATTTCCTTTTCTGTCTGATCGGGACAAATTTACGTTGATGTGATTTAGGCAAAACTTTTTAAAAGCTCAGTCAATCGATTGACGTCGTGCACGCCACTTTCTTTGTAAAGCATTTCAGATTTTTTGAAAACTGCTAATGTTGGAACACCGCGAACGCCATACTCTGCTGCAATCGATGGAAATTGATCGATATCGATTTTTACAATTCTGGCCAAATCACCGATATTTTCTTTTACGGTATTGAGTACCGAAGATTGCACTTTACATGGACCGCACCAAGTCGCGAAAAAATCGATAAGCACTGGACGTTCAGAGTCAATAAGTTCTTTAAATTTTTGTGACATAATTTTAAATAAAATAATTAATCTTTAAAAATAATTCATTGAGCCAATCTAGCTCAAATTTTCTTCCTCTTCCTTTTGCGGGATTTGACATGCACCTGCGGCACACCCAAATTTGAAAATTGCCATCGCCATGAAATATAGTCCCAACGGAATCATGAACCAAACCCTGTCATTGGAAGCGATGAGCACAAAAAACATTCCAGCTGCCAGATATAAAAACCGACTTAATGTCCAGGTTTGAAATATAGTTTTCATTAATTCAATTTATTTTGAAGTGAACTCCAGCCACCTCCATTATACACTTCGAATCCATTTTGCTTTAGAATTGATTTCGCCGAGGCACTTCTCGCGCCACTGGCACAACAGGTAATAATCGGTTTCTTCAAGTCCAGTTTCTTCATTTCGCTTTGAAGCTGTTGCAAAGGAATATTTTTCGACTGTTTGATGTGACCATTTTTAAACTCAGCAGGCGTACGCACATCAATTATTTGTGCGCCACCAATATAAAGCTCCTTATAATCGACCCCTTTCGAGCCGAAAAGATTTTTAAAAAAACTAAGCATTCTCTTCTTTTACTTTTGGTTGAAAAACTGAAAACATCAAATATCCCATTACCGTTCCGTACGCGGTTGAGTTTAAAGGCTTAGACGTTATAGCGCAACTTCCCGTGGTACAACCTATGAAATGATAATATGCGTAGCCTAAAATTCCTCCGACTAAAATGCCGACTAAACCAAATTTATATTTTACTAATAATGACATCATCCTTTGTCTGCTTTTTTAAGATTAATAAAAACTTCACTGCCTTTTCTGGCAGGAATACTGTTGTAGCATTCTTCCATCTTTTCCAGTTGAAAATAGTTGCTAAAAACAGATTGATATTCTGAAATACTTCCTCCAAATGGCGGCCCGTCCTTCTCGAATTTCCGGTTAAAGAGTACGCCAACAAGTCTTCCGCCTTCACTAAGCAAGTCATGCATTTTTTCAGCGTATTTCGGTCTTAAAGTTATAGCAAGCGCACAGAAAAATGTTTGTTCTATTACAAGATCGTAATTTCCGAAATGAGTGAAGAAGTCTTCACAGATTACGGCAACGCCTTCCTTATCTTTATATTTCTCTTTTAAAATTGCGACTGCTTTGGGCGCAATATCTAGAATGGTAATATTTCTAAAACCCTGATTCCAAAGAAATTCAACTTCATAGGCATTTCCACAACCTGGGATTAAAATTTTCGCTTGTTTGACAGCATATTGCAAAATATACGCTTCAATGGGTGGAGAAGAATAGCCAATATCCCAACCAGTTTCACGACTTTCCCAGCGATCTTCCCAATAGTTTTTATCGGGAAAATTTTGATCAACGGACTTATTTAAAGCAATTTTTTCTTTCATCGTAATTTCTGAACGAAATTGAAAGGACTCTTTTCGTTACTTTCTTTCAAACTGCTCACTGAAGCTTTTATTTCTGCTCGTTCTTAATGGCTTCTACATTCTGAACATTCTTGCCATTGTAGACATTGGTTATTCCTTTCTTTTTCAGAAGTTCTATGGCTAGGTTCGACTGTCTTCCAGAATTGCAAAAGATAATAATTTGCTTTTTGTTTTTAAAGAGATCAAGATTATCTTCGATCGTTGCCAAGGGAATGTTAATCGCTCCTTCCACAGTTTCTTCTGCAAATTCTTTCGGAATACGCACGTCGATTAAAAGCGTTTCAGAATCGTTTACCATTCCTTTCACTTCTGCCCGAGATACTTGCGATGGTGCCACCAAATTATTACAAGAAACAAATCCGACTGAGATCAAAAGTAGAATTAAAAATTGTTTTAAATTCATTATTTTAAAGTTTTGCTTTGGCAAACAAAATTACTTGTGGGAACATCGGTTTCTTTAATGGCCTTAAAACCTCCTTCAACTTCCGTAAAATTTCTAATTCCTCTGGAGTTCAAAATACTTGCGGCAATCATACTTCGATAACCTCCGGCACAGTGTAGGAAAAAATGTTCGTCTTTTTCCAAATTTGTTGCCCATTCGTTGATGTTAACTAAAGGTTTGCTGTATGCTTCATTGACATGTTCGGCAGCATATTCTGTTTCGTTTCGAACATCAATTACCTTTGAGTCGTCTTTAAGCTGTGATGCAAATTCTTTAACGGAAATTCTATTAACCGTATCGACTTCATTTCCTGAGTTTTTCCAAGCTTGAAAACTACCTTCTAAAAAACCAATTACGTTGTCAAAACCAACTCTGGCCAAGCGCGTGATTGCCTCCTCTTCCGCGCCTACATCAGTAACTAATAATATCGGTTGTTGAACATCCACAATCATTGCTCCAACCCAAGGTGCAAAATCTCCCTGTAATCCAATGTTGATCGAATTAGGAACAAATCCTTTTTGGAACTCAGCGGCATTTCTGGTATCTAAAATTAAAGCGCCAGTATCTTCGGCGACAGCTTCAAAATCTTCTGACCTAATTGGATGCGAACCTTTCTTAAGAATGACATCGAAATCTTCGTAACCGCCTTTATTCATAGCGACGTTCATTCCAAAATATTTTGGTGGCGCCGTTAAACCATCTAAAACTTCTCTCACGAAAGATTCTTTGTCGGGTTGATTCAGAGCATAATTGGTTTTCTTTTGATTTCCTAAAGTATCCACAGTTTCTTTCTGCATATTTTTTCCGCACGCAGAACCGGCACCATGCGCTGGATAGACTGTGATGTCATCAGCAAGAGGCATAATTTTATTCTGCAAACTGTCATATAAAATTCCAGCCAATTCTTCCTGAGTCATGCTCGCGGCTTTTTGCGCTAAGTCGGGTCTGCCGACATCGCCTAAGAATAAAGTATCGCCGCTGAAGATGGCAGTTTCTTTTCCGTTTTCATCAATTAAAAGATAGGTTGAACTTTCCATGGTGTGACCTGGAGTGTGCAAGACTTTAATCTTAATTTTTCCAACTTCAAATATTTGTTCGTCTTTTGCAATGATGGCATCAAAATCAGGATTTGCGGTAGGTCCGAAAACAATTGGCGCACCTGTTTTTCGCGATAAATCAACATGGCCAGAAACGAAATCTGCATGAAAGTGAGTTTCAAAAATATATTTTAAGGTAACCTCATCTTTTTCTAAACGATCGATATAAGGTTTTGTTTCTCTTAATGGATCGATAATCACTGCCTCATTTTCAGACACGATATAATACGCTCCTTGGGCGAGACATCCTGTGTAAATTTGTTCTACTGTCATCATATTTCAATTTTTTATACTTTCAAATCTCATTAAAGAATAAGATAGAAAAGCAGTTTCATCTTAATTAATTACGAAATAAGGATTACTTCGTTTCCTCTATTTCTCGGTATTCTGTAATATTTCCTTCACCGTCTGTGATCTTTCCTCCAGATCCAAGAGCTCCTTCCCACATCATTTTTTCATTAGCAAACACGGGTTCACCTTTGGTATTGATTTTTTTTGCGATGAGGGTTTCGTCTGGTTTACCTTCTTGCTCTAATTTTACGGCGATGTTTTCACCTTGTGCAAAATAAGTAACACCTATAATTTCGCCTTTGCTGTTTTTCAACTTGGTAGTTTCCTGGACCAAACTAACTTCATTAGGATCTTTTACAGAACCAGCTGTAGTTGTTGCGTCGCTAGTAGTATTTTCTTTTGTACAAGCGGAAAGTAAAAATAGGGCTAAAGCTAAAGTGAATAACTTCTTCATATTGGTAATTGTTGTTTAAAAAATATTTCTTTAATAATGATAAATAATCCCATCACGAGAACTAACCACCCAAAGGCAGGTTTTAATTTGCGACCGTCGATATTTTTCGCGACGGCTATTCCGATAAAAATACCAACGACGGACAGGCTGGAAAAGATGATGAGAAAAGTCCAGTCGTGAGCAACCATTTTCATGGTGCTTAAAAACCCAAGAATTGAATTCATGGCGATAATAAATAATGAAGTTGCCACCGCTCGTTTCATAGGTAAGCCAATAAGCATTACCAAAGCAGGAACAATTAAAAATCCACCGCCGGCTCCAATTAATCCGGTGATAATTCCGACCAAAAGTCCTTGTGATATTAAGATGGTATAATTATTTCCGTTTTGTTTTCTTCCTGAAGGTCTTTCGTTTTTTCTGATCATTTTTGAGGAAGCAATCAACATCAAGATTGCAAACAGAAAAAGCAAAAACATATCTTTGGTCATGGTGATTCCCCACCGATTGATGATATATTCGGGCAAATGTGGCAATACCAATCTCCTGGAGAAAAGCACGCCGAGAACTGATGGAATACCAAAAATAAAAGCCGTTCGAAAATCAATCAACTTGTCTTTTACAAAACCTGCTGATCCAACTAAACTCGTAACTCCCACCACGAAAAGTGATAATGTAGTTGCCGTGACCGGATCGAACCCAAAGACGTAAACAAAAATCGGAACACTCAAGATACTTCCGCCACCACCAATTAAGCCCATCACGAGCCCAATAACGATTGCTGAAAAATACCCTAATAACTCCATCTAAATAATTTTAGCAAAAATACTCTTTAATTTTTTCATAAAGAGTGATCAAAGTTACACAAGGCAAATAACGCATTTAACTAAAATCTATAATTTGCACTGATTTTGCCCCAACCTCGACCTTATCACCTTTGCTTTTTCCTTTAATATTTTGGAAAACAGGCGCATGATCAGAAAAGGCAATAACGTCTTTCTTTTCAAATTGGAAAGGTGGCACAGAAATTCCGACGAATAAATAATTCTGATCAGTTTCTACCAGCGTGCCTTTTTCAATTTTATCATGCTTTTCTTTCAGTTCGTTTTCTAGGAAAGCTAGGCTTTGATTTGCTTCTTTCAGGGTGTTTTCATAACGAAGCTGCATATCTTTCGCTTGGGTTTGTTGCGAAAAATCTTCGGGATCGTGCGTGCTTTCTTCATCTAAATCAGAAGCAATCTTGTACCGCTCAACGGTTTGTTTTAAACTGTCGATAACGACTTTTTGTTCTTCAATAATAATGGTGATGATATCTACTCTTTTCATGATTTTTTTATTTGTTATCTACCAAATTTACAGAAATTTTTCGGAAACCTCTTTCGGTAATTGCCAACATATGACAGGTGTTTCTCTCCTTTTTCTTACCAGCTGAAATTCATGTTGATGTAGAAATTACGTCCTGGTTGTGGGATTTTATTCCAGTCTGAATAAGTGGTAAAATTTCTATCAAAAAGATTTTCAACGCCGATTTTAGTATACAATTTAGTTTGACCTAAGGGAAGTGGATATCCAAAATTCGCATTGACAATAAGATAGGCTGGAGTTTCAGATTCTCCATATTGAGGTGCAAAATCCTGATATTTCGTATTACCAAAAACTGCAACTTCAGAAGAGAATTTATTCTGCTCATATCTTAAAGAAGATTGATAACTGAACGGACTCATAAATGGCAAATTGCCATTCTCATTATCTTTTCCTCTGGTGTAAACGAATTGGGTCGTCCATTTTAAAGGATCGATAACTTGAAGTTCTGTGGATAAACTGATATTGAATAAAGTCGCGTAATCCAAAGCGGTATAATTTTTAACGCCGCTAGCACCAATGGTCATCGGCACCAAATTGTCAATAATTTTTCCGACGATATAATCAGAAATATGAAAATAAGAAGAAGAAACTTTAGCGCTGTATTTTTCTTTTTTTACACCAATAAAAGCATTGGCTTCTAGAGAAGATTCATTTTTAAGATTGGGATTTCCGATGTAATCGTATTTCTCAAAACTATTAAATAAATAAAAACCGAAACCTTCCGAAACTGAAGGCGCGCGGTCTCCATAACCTAAACCAAAACCTGCCTGAAATCCATTTTGATCAAACTGATAATTAGCAGCTAAGCTTTTTAGAACTCTGGTTTTCTCCGCATTCATTTCTGGATAAAAAATCTGTAAACTGTGTAAGCCAAATTCACTTTCTACTTTATTCTGATGCATCGTTACGGAAGCGGAAAGTTTCAAACTTGAATTTTGCGTTAACTTAATTTGGTCTTCTAAATATATTGCTTGAGCAAGCGTTCTCACATCGGGCCAAGTCAACATGAACATCAACTTCTCACTTTTATCGGCAGGATACATTGTCATTTCCGCCGATGATTTATTAATAAACCCATTAATATTCAGCAATAAATTATGTTTGTTAAAAACAGATTTTAAGTGAGAATAATAACCGTATGTTTTGCTCCAACCAGGCATATCCATGTGAATAGGAACGTTTGGTCTTTTGGTATCATCCATTCTGTGCATGATATTATTAAAATACACTTTGGTTTCCCAACTTTTCAGAAAATCGCTTTCTGGCAACATCTGAAATTTCAAAGAAGTAATCAGAGCTTCCGCAATCGAAACATCCATCGGCAAGGCTGGATATCCAACGTCATTGGCTTTGTCGTAAATAACAGACGCTTCTAACAATTTATTTTCGCCCAATTTCACGCCAGAGATTCCCGAAATATTAAATTTTCTAAATTGCGAAAAAGGAATTTCAATATTTCCGCCAGCTTTATAATTCTCAGCATCACGCATCATAAAATTACCATCCGAATAGAATTTCTCTGTCTTAAAGTTGGTTCCGGCTCCAAAAATCTTTTGCTGATTCACCGATTCATATCCACTGTTGACATTAAAGTTCCATTTTTGTTGACCGAACCTCATTTTGTTTCTTTTCAAATCGATGGAACCACCGATGGTATTTCCGTGGCAAGAACCTTCCTGACCCGAACTGATGCTGGCTTCCATTAAATTAGAAACTTCGATATAAGAAGTAATTGGATCCATTTTATCGGTACACGCGCCAAAAATTCGCATTCCGTCGATCGTCACTAAAGTTCGTTCGGTCGGCAAACCATTGATTAATGGTTCCCAAGCGTAAGCACCGCGTTTAACCATATCAACCTTCGCAGATTTTTGTAGGTATTCATCGATTGAACCTAAAGGCTTATTTTCTTTGCTGGAAATTTTGGTCGTTCCGATTAAAATAACTTCTTGAATATGTTGTGATTTAGTGGAATCTGATTGTTGCCCGAAACTATTGGTAAAAAGAAAAACGAAAATATTTATAAATAGGAATCGCTTCATGATAAGTTTTTGATTAGATAAAATGCTACCAATCATTAATAAATAAGAGCATTATAATTGGAATAAATCAAAACTAACCAACGCTAAAATTGTCGATTAGTTTTGATAATTTTAAGTGAGTTCGTTTAGAATTCTACTTCAAAAAAGATACTGCTGGCAGGATTTCCATCAGTAATCTCTTCGCCTTTGACAACAGTTCCATCAGCTTTGGTCAATTGTAAATTGATTTTCCAATAACCCGTCATGGTTAAGGCAAGTTTACCAGTGTACAATTTTCCAGCAGCAGTTTGTGTTGGGTGAACATTATTAGGTGAACTGTGATTTCCCATTCCGGGCATTCTTGGATCTACTTTTACCGTATAACCATCTACCACTGGGAAAGTCATCATATCCTGCATTTTCCAAACGCCTACAGTTAAATCATTTACCGCTACTTTTGGAGATTTCGGTTCGATATAAGCCACAATATATTTCACCCCATCGCTTCCCAGAAAAACGTTCACTGTTTTTTTAGTTTCAACAGGAACATTAATTACGGTTGTGGCATTATAAGAATTGGATCCAATCATGTAATCAATTTTCAAGTCCCAATATTCGGTAGCATTTCCAGGCATTTGGAAAACAATGTAACCTGAATATAAAGATCCGTCAGAGTTTACTTTTTGAACCGCAGAATTCGGAGAAGAATGCATCATTGAAGTCATGTGCATGATCGGTTTCCAGGTAATTGTTGCGTTTTTTTCGTACTGATTGGTGGATTTATTTTTAATACGAAGTTTAATATCGTTGTAGCCCAAATTGGTCGCGCCAGATTTAGAATACAATTCGATGATATGAGTATCGTTGGTGACTTCTTTAATTTTTAATAAGCCTTCGATTTCAGTGTTTGGCTTTACAATTTCGATAGAATCGTCATCAGACGTACGACAAGAGATTACAAGAAATGCCATTGCCAATAAGGCAAATAGAGTTTTGAATGAGAATTTCATTTGTTTGAATTTTAGTGATAATTTGATTTAAGATTTTCTCTTTTAAGAGAAAAGGTCAAGCCGCTTCAGTTTCATTTGAAACAGAAGAATTTAACATGAATGAATCAACTACACTTGCGGAGGATGTGGCAGAATAATGCGGGGAATTTCAGGAACGAAAAGTTCTTGATAACTAAATTTCAAGGTTTTATAAGGATCGAAGTTTTCCTTCGAAATAAAATAATTAGCGGGCGCAGCTGGCAGAATATTAAACTCAAAAGCGTATTTCACCAAATTGAAAGGATTCGTACTTTTCTCGCTTTCCATCTTCATCTGACATTTTCCATGACAATCTAATTCTGGTTTCGCTTTATTGACGCAGTGAATTTCGTAGAAGTCTTTATTAATCGCATAATCAACCATAAAAAGCGAGTTCTGAAAACTTGCTCCAAAAATGATGAGTGATAATAGAATTGTTACTACTGATTTCATGACAGTTCAAAATTAGGACTTTTTCATCTTATTTAAAAATGATTTTCATCATCTAAATTAAAATTTAAGCCAGGATAATTTATAATCTTTTTTATTATTTATCTTTATCCATTCAAATAAACTACAGATGGCAGACAAAGCGAAATTCATCCAAGAACTTACGACGAGATACACCCCAAAAGGTGAATTTATCACTTTAGGAAAAGCAATGCTCGATGGTGAAGTTGTAACGGAAGTTGATATAAAAATTCCTTTAAAAACAATCAACCGCCACGGCTTAATCGCTGGCGCAACGGGAACGGGTAAAACCAAAACGGTTCAGGTTTTTGTAGAGCAACTTTCGCACGCTGGAATTCCATCTTTGGTTTTGGATATCAAAGGAGACTTTTCTGGAATTGCGGAACCAGGATCAGAAAATGCAATTATTACCGATAGATATTCAAAGACCAAACTCCCTTATCAATCACAATCTTTTCCGGTGGAACTCATGTCGATTTCTGGTGAAAAAGGGGTGAAACTTCGTGCAACCGTTACAGAATTCGGACCATTACTTTTAAGTAAAATCCTAAATCTAAATGATACGCAAACCAGCATCATATCGATTGTTTTTAAATATTCGGATGATAAAGGCTTGCCTTTGATTGACCTTGAAGATTTGAAAAAATTACTCCAATATCTAACTGATAACGACCGTGGAAAAGCAGATTTAAAAAGCAGTTACGGTTCTATTTCGCCAGCTTCTTTGGGAGCAATTTTACGTTCAATAGTTGCTTTGGAGCAGCAAGGTGCAACCAAATTATTTGGAGAACCAAGTTTTGACGTTAATGATTTATTAGAAACCCGCGACGGAAAAGGAGTCGTCAATATTTTAAGAGTTCAAAACATTCAAAGTCAACCCCAACTTTTTTCTACTTTTATGCTTTCTCTTTTTGCCGAAATTTATATGACCTTCCCGGAAGAAGGCGATTCGGGAAAACCGAAATTTGTGCTATTCATTGATGAAGCGCATCTCATTTTTAAAGAAGCAAGTAAAACTTTATTAGCACAAATTGAGACGATGGTAAAACTCATTCGTTCAAAAGGTGTCGGAATTTATTTTATTACTCAAATCCCAGGCGACGTTCCAGAAAATGTTTTAAGCCAACTGGGAATGAAAATTCAGCATGCACTCCGTGGTTTCACGGCAAAAGACCGAAAAGAAATTTTAAAAGCGGTAGAAAATTACCCGATAACAGAATATTACGATGCCGGACAACTCATACAAAATCTGGGAATTGGTGAAGCCTTCATCACGGCTTTAGATGAAAAAGGAATTCCAACTCCTTTGGTCCATACTTATTTAATTTCACCCGAAAGTAGAATGGATATCTTAACTGAGTCAGAAGTTTCTACTTTGACGGCTAACTCTGCACTCGTGAAAAAATATGAGCAAACTGTCAATAAAGATTCCGCTTACGAAATGCTGACAACCAGAATGGACCAAGCGGTACAAGATGCCGCCCCAACCATAAAAAAATCGGTGACCAAAGAGCAACCAAACGTTTTTCAAGAAGTAATTGGCAGTAGAGCCGGAAAAACTTTTATGAATACTTTTGCCAGAGAATTGGGTAAATTTGCTTTAGGAATGATCACAGGAAAAAGACGATAATTTAATCACAATAATTTGTATTCAGTAATAGATATAGAAAGCAACGGTGCACCTTTCCGTAAAGAAAGCATCATCGAAATCGCCGTGTATAAATATGACGGCCACCGCATTGTTGACCAGTTTATTTCTTTGGTCAATCCCGAAAGTGACATCACGCCATTTGTTCAAAAATTGACGAGCATATCGCCAAAGATGGTAAAAACTGCGCCTAAATTTCACGAGCTTGCCAAGCGAGTCGTTGAAATTACGGAGCATACTACTTTGGTCGGACACAACATTGAATTCGATTACAGAATGCTTCGCCAAGAATTTAAAAGGTTAGGTTATGAGTTTAAAATCAATACGATAGACACGATTCCGTTAGCCAAGAAATTGATTCCTCAAGCTGAAAGTTACAACTTAGGAAAGCTGGTGAAATCTTTGGGAATTCCTTTGGTGCATCAACATCGCGCGTCTGGAGACGCTAAAGCAACTTTGGAATTGTTTAAATTATTAATGATCAAAGACAAGGATTCTGAAATCATTCAACAACATCATGATGAGGTGAACGAGAAATCTTATTTGAATAAGATCCGCGATCTGACCCAAGATCTACCCGCAGAAAAAGGCATTCTCTATTTTCAGGATCAAGATGGGAAGATCATTTTTTCGGATTTTGTAGATGATTTAAATAAATTTTCAAAGGGCGTTTTTCATTCCAAATCAAAACGCTGGATTACGATTCAGGAAGACGTGGAGCAAATTCAATATGAATTAACTGGAAATGATATTCTGGCAAAATTGATGATGAAAACAAAAGGCTTGAAAAAAACCGAAAAATTACCATTCGGTCTTTACCATAAAAGTGAAAAATATTTCGTTGATAAAATCAGCAATCAGCAAGTTGACAAACCTTTACTGAAATTCAAATCTTTTACTCAAGGAATAAAGGCAGTGAGTTTTATCAACAGCAGAGGTGATTTAAAAGAAGTGAAAAATCTTCAACAGCTTTTGGCCATTCATAAAAAAGATGAATTATGGTTGTCAACCGGAAGAACTTTAGGTGAAAAATCATTCTTAGTTTTCGAAAAAGGGAAATTGAGTGCGTATGGCTTTTACGAATTATATACTCAAATAGAATCACTGCAAAAATTATCAAGTTTAAAAATTGATATCGATTTTTCGACCGTAGATCTGCAAAATGATTTAAAATTGGGACTTTTGAGAGGAGATTTCGAAATTGTGCCAACTCCTTTAAAATAAATAGTATAGAATTAAATTAAAAATTTTATTTTTGACCAGAATTTAACGAAAGAAAATAATGAACGTTCTTAACTCTATAAAAAAGGTTGCTGCAAAGGGAAAAAAGTTTTTCTCTAAAGCAAACTCCGTGGATTAAGGGCAGGTATTTTAATAATATTGTGAAGCAGGCCTTTTTGGGGTCTGCTTTTTTAATTTAACAAAACAAGATTTTATGACCGATAAAAATTTAATGAAGATTGCCGAGGAATTCGGAACACCAACTTATGTGTATGACGCAGAAAGCATCAAAAATCATTATGAAAAACTAACCTCTTCTTTTCATAAAAGCACGCGATTTTTCTACGCTGCAAAAGCCCTGACCAATATTAATATTTTAAAATATATTAAAAATTTGGGCGCTGGCTTAGATTGCGTTTCAATAAATGAAGTGAAATTAGGTTTGAAAGCAGGATTCACTTTTGACAAAATTCTCTTCACACCCAATTGTGTTGATTTAAAGGAGATTGAAGAAGTAATGGGTTTAAAGGTTCACATCAACATTGATAATATTTCAATTTTGGAACAGTTCGGAACCAAGTACGAAAATTCTTACCCGATTTTCGTGAGAATAAATCCGCATATTTACGCGGGTGGAAACCATAAAATCTCAACAGGACACATCGATTCTAAATTTGGGATTTCAATTCACCAACTTCGTCACATTACGAGAGTCATGAAATCGACCAACCTTCGCATAGAAGGTCTTCACATGCATACTGGAAGTGAGATAAAAGATCCAGAAGTTTTCATCCAAGGTTTAGAGATCATGTTTGAAATGTCTGAACATTTCCCCGATTTAAAGTATATCGATATGGGAAGCGGCTTCAAAGTTCCTTATCAAGACGGTGATTTAGAAACTGATGTAAAAACTTTAGGGAAAAAAGTAGAAAAAGCGCTGTCGGATTTCCAAAAAGAAAGTGGGAAAAAATTCGAACTTTGGTTTGAACCGGGAAAATATCTGGTAAGTGAAAGCGGACATTTCTTAGTAAAATCGAATGTCATTAAACAAACCACTGCAACTGTTTTCGTGGGAATTAATTCTGGTTTCAATCACTTAATTCGCCCTATGTTTTACGATTCTTATCACATCATCGAAAACCTTTCTAATCCAAAAGGAGCTGAAAGAATTTACACTGTTGTCGGAAACATTTGCGAAACCGACACGTTCGCTTGGGACCGAAAATTAAATGAAGTTCGCGAAAATGACATTTTAGTTTTCAGAAATGCTGGAGCATATGGATTTGAAATGAGCTCGAATTTCAATTCCCGTTTAAAGCCTGCCGAGGTTTTCTTTCTAGATGGAACAGCGCATTTGATCAGAAGAAGGGAAGAATTCGATGATTTACTGAAGAATCAGATAGAAGTATTATAAATGTCATGTCATAATACTTTTTTATGAGTACCCTTTTCGTAAATTTACGTATTAAATAAAATACAATGAAAAGATTATTATTATTAATGATTTTCGCTTTTGGTTTTTTCCAGGCACAAGATGTAGAGGAATTACAAGAAGGCTTCTTTTTTTCTGAAACCAGTAAAAATTTTTTCCGGGTCGATATAAAAAAACCTTACGACTATTATAAAGTAAGCTCTTGTTCTGACGAGGCGCAATTTATACGAGCACAGTTCGAAGGTGGTGACGCTTCCTTTAACAGAGAACTTTTCAGATACATTTCTGCGTATGTAGATAAAGAAATTTATGTTGTGAATGGAACCTTTTTTCTCCACATGGACATTGATAAAGCCGGAAAAGTCACTGGTCTTAAGATTACTCCGAGAGTTGATAACAGCGAAGGATTTTTACGAGACTTAAAATTCGCGGTCGGAAAAATTAAAAAGAATTGGACGCCTTCAAAATGCAACAACGTTCCAGTTGATTCCCGAATCAGAATTAAATTAAACTTTGTGACGGAAAGTATTGACGTTTAACGCCAATCGAACTTAAATTATTAAAAACTTTGCGAATATTCGCAAAGTTTTTTTACTTTTAAGAAATGAAACAAATTCTACTCCTTCTAATTTTCTTCGCTACCATCTCCCATTATGGGCAAATGAATCCCGCCGAATCATCACCGAAAGAGTTGGACAAAAATGCATCTTATAAGCTGGGCAAAGCAAAATTGGACAAAGAATTTAAGCGCGCGTTAACTTATACGGTGGCTGAAAACTACGTCATCAACGGAATTGTGACGTTTTCACTTCATATCAATGATGCTGGTTTAGCAAAGATTGTTGATATAAAACCTAAATTTAAAAATCATCAATTATTGCTAGACGACTTGAATTATGTCTTGCGAAAAACTCACAAAAATTGGGAGGCCGCCGAAAAAGATAACAAGAAGGTAAGTTCAATTTACCATTATCAAATTAACTTTAATACAGAAGTTTACGATCACGATTAATAGCTCTCAACTCAAAACTTATGAAAGTATTTCTTTTTTCATTTTTAATGGTTTCTGCGTGCTTTCATTCGCAGTTTTTAGAAAGTTATCCTGAAGATCAGGTTTCTTATACTGGCGGCGATACGGCTTTCTACAAAGATTTCCACCAGATCCTTAAAGATCAAAATATTTCTCCGTGTGAAAACAAGGAAGAAATGTATGAGCTTAAATTGGTCGTTTATGAAGATGCTACCGTAAAAATCGTCAAAGAGCAGAACGCAGAAAAACTCGAGAGAAATAAATGTACTTACGAAATCATTAAAAAAGTTTTACCAGAGATGACCGGTTGGAATCCTGCAATCTATCAAGATAAAAAAATGCCGGCCGTTGCCGAGTTCCCTATTTATTTGAATGATTTATTCGATAAATTTCCGAATGGTTATGCCGCCTCAAAATATATTAAGCAACCCGAGTTTCCGGGAGGATTGCAAAAATTTAGAAATAAATTTACAGGAGCAATCCGAATTCCAAACCTGGATCATACCAATGGAGAATTCACCTTGCGAATCGCTTTTGAAGTCAACGAGCAAGGCCAAATGGAAAACGTTCGACTCTTAGATAAAACTGGCTACGACCGCTTTGACGCCAGCATTATTAAAGGCATTCAGTACATGAAATACAAATGGCAACCAGGAAGTTTACACGGCATTCCCATTAAGACCACCCTTAAAGTTCCTATTCATTTTACTTTTCACTAATCTGCCATTCTGTCACAGAAATTTGTATATTTGCACCCTCATTTTGAATTTAAAATCTAAAATTCAGAATCTAAAATTTTATTACGGTGCAAGAAAAATATATAGACGAAACCAAACAGGGCGAAGCTTTTGCCATCGCAGAAAAACCAGAAAACGGAAAGAAACTATTCTTGGAAAGCTACGGCTGCCAGATGAATTTCTCCGATTCCGAAATCGTTGCTTCCATTCTAAACGACCAAGGTTATAACACAACTTTACTTCCAGAAGAAGCAGATTTAATTCTATTGAACACCTGTTCGATTCGTGAAAAAGCCGAGCAAACCGTTCGGATGCGACTCGCTCAATTCAAAAATTTAAAAAAACAAAAACCAAGTTTAACGGTCGGTGTTTTGGGCTGCATGGCTGAACGTTTGAAAACCAAGTTTTTGGAAGAAGAACAATTAGTCGATTTAGTTGTGGGGCCTGATGCTTACAGAGATTTACCTAATTTATTAAAAGAAACCGAAGACGGCCGCGATGCCATTAACGTTATTTTATCAAAAGATGAAACCTATGCCGATATCAATCCCGTTCGTTTAGGCGGAAATGGAGTTACGGCATTTGTGACCATCACTCGAGGTTGTGATAATATGTGCACGTTTTGTGTGGTTCCGTTTACGCGTGGACGTGAACGCAGCCGCGATCCACATTCGATTATTAAAGAATGCCAAGAACTTTGGAATAATGGTTATAAAGAAATTACCCTTCTCGGCCAAAACGTAGATTCCTATCTCTGGTTTGGAGGAGGCGCTAAAAAAGAATTTAAAAAAGCCAGTGAAATTCAGCAATTAACTGCTGTTAATTTTGCCCAATTGATGGAGATGGTGGCCATTGCAGTTCCACAGATGAGACTTCGGTTCTCGACTTCCAATCCACATGATATGAGTACTGATGTTTTCAAAATCATGGCGAAATACGATAATATTTGCAAATACATTCACCTTCCAGTTCAAAGTGGAAGCGATAGAATGTTGGAAAAAATGAACCGTCAACATACACGCGCAGAATATTTAACTTTGATTAATGCAGCAAAAGAATTGTTACCTGGAGTTTCCTTTTCCCAAGACATGATCATCGGATTCTGTGGCGAAACTGAAGAAGATCATCAGTTAACTTTATCACTGATGCGCGAAGTAGAATACGATTACGGCTACATGTTCTCTTATTCTGAACGACCGGGAACGCCGGCAGAAAAGAAAATGGAAGACGATATTCCAGCAGATGTTAAGCAAAGAAGACTGGCCGAAGTTATTGCTTTACAAGGCGAGCTTTCCCGAAAAAGAATGCAAGGTTATGTCGGCAGAAATCATGAAGTTCTTATTGAAGGAACTTCCCGTAAAAACGATAACCAATGGAAAGGCCGTAATTCTCAAAATGCAGTCTGTGTTTTCGATAAACTGGAAGGGCAAAAATTAGGTGACCTTGTGACCGTTTTCGTACACGGAAACACGCAGGGAACGCTTTTGGGAGAAACGGTTTAGGATTTATTTAGGCAGACATTTCCGCCTTCCGTTCCCAATCTTTTTGTTTCGCTGCGCTCCACAAAAAGGATTTCCACTCAAGTCGGGCTGCAGCTCATTTAGAAAAAATCAGGTTGGTTAATATTTAAAACAATTGTACATCTTACATTGTACAATATACAAAGACAAAAATGACAGACTTACAATCTATAAAAACACGCTTCGGCATTATCGGAAATTTTCCGGTGCTCAATCGGGCGTTGCAAAAAGCAATTCAGGTAGCGCCAACAGATATTTCTGTTCTGGTCATGGGAGAAAGTGGGGTCGGAAAGGAATTTATTCCTAAAATCATCCACGGGGAATCGCGGCGTAAGCATCAACCTTATATTGTGGTCAACTGTGGCGCAATCCCAGAAGGAACAATTGATTCTGAATTATTCGGACATGAAAAAGGCGCCTTTACGGGAGCAACATCTACCCGGAAAGGGTACTTTGAAGTGGCTGATGGCGGAACTATTTTCTTGGATGAAGTAGGTGAATTACCCGTGCAGACTCAGGTTCGTCTGCTTCGTGTTTTAGAAAGTGGTGAGTTTATGAAAGTCGGTTCTTCCCAAGTCCAAAAAACCAATGTGAGAATTGTCGCAGCGACCAATGTCAATATGCTTAAGGCTATTAATGATGGAAGATTCCGTGAAGATTTGTACTATCGTTTAAATACCGTCCAAATCGATATGCCAGCTTTGCGCGACCGTAAGGGCGATATCCATTTGCTTTTCAGAAAATTCGCTATCGATTTTGCAGAAAAATACAGAATGCCAGAATTAGTTCTTGCCGACGATGCGATTCATTATTTAGAAAATTATCCTTTCCCTGGAAACATTCGTCAGTTGAGAAACTTGGTGGAACAAATGACGGTTGTAGAACAAGAAAGAATGGTCAACTCCGTGAAGTTGGCAGAATACATTCCAATCCAAACTCAATTGCCAGCGGTAATTCAAAAAGGCAGCGGGATTTCTTCGAACGAATTTAATTCGGAACGAGAAATTATGTACAAAATCCTTTTCGACATGAGAAATGACTTGAACGATTTAAAATCATTAACTTCAGAATTGATAAAAAACCGTGAAAACAGTGACTTAAGTCATCAGGAAAAAAACTTGATCAATCGCGTTTTCACGCCAGAAACTCAAAGTCAAAACCCAAATTCGATATTGTATTTTGAAAACCAAAAACAGTATCAAAATTCATCCGTTATTTCCAAAGCAGATGAAGACTATGAAGATGTCGAAGATATTGAAATCGAAGAAACCAAAGAGGATTCACTTTCTCTTCAAAACAATGAAAGAGAGCTAATCGTTAAAGCTTTAGACAAACACAAAGGCAGACGGAATAAGGCCGCCGACGAATTAGGGATTTCTCAAAGAACTCTTTACCGAAAAATAAAACAGTATAATCTAGAAGACTAATGAAGAGATTTAATATTGCAGAAATGAAATTGCACACGAGGCGAACCCGCTTCATTTGGCTCTTTTTCCTTGGCTCTTTTTCCTTGGCTCTTTTAAGTTCTTGTTACAGTTTCACTGGCTCATCATTGAGTCCAGAAACTAAGACGATTGAGATTCGAGATTTTCCTAATAACGCTCCCTTAATGAATGCGAGTTTGTCACAAGAATTTTCGACCGCGATACAGAATCGGTTTCTGCAGCGAACGACTTTAAAAGGAACCAAA
Organism: Kaistella antarctica; assembly: GCF_900109615.1. GTDB lineage: Bacteria > Bacteroidota > Bacteroidia > Flavobacteriales > Weeksellaceae > Kaistella > Kaistella antarctica. Next base: position 500,579 of record NZ_FOIX01000001.1, on the reverse strand, counting down.
GAGAAACCAGATATTTTAATTGAAGGAGAAATTACAGATTATTCCATCACGCCGACTACCATTTCCAGTTCGGTCAACGCACCAGGCGGAAACATTCAGGCAGCTCAAAACAAATTGACGATTACAGTGAAAGTGCACTATGAAAACAATGTTCCCAATGAAGAAAGCAAGAGTTTCGACCGAACCTATTCTGACGAAGCAGTTTTCAGCAGCGATTTAGATATTAACACCATTGAAACTTCGCAAGTTAAAGTGGTGAACGAGAGAATCATCAATAAAATTTTTAATGATATTGTAGCCAATTGGTAAGATGAACGGAAGAATTTTAGAATTAGCAAAAAACCCAGAATTATTTCAGATCAAAGATTTGGAATTACTGAACAGTGAGATTAACAAACATCCTTATATTCAAAGTTTACGAGCGCTTCATCTCTTGGGAACTCATCGTTTGAAGCCGGAAAATTACGCCAATGAACTTTCGATTACGGCAGCTTACACGACGGATAAAAAAATACTTTATCAGTTAATCAACTCGACTAAAGAAAATAAACCTAGCGAAAATACAGTTGTAGAACCAATAGTTACGGACGAAATTTTAATAGAAGAGCCGCTTAATAAATTCACAGAGATAGAATCTAAAGTTGTTGAAACTCCGAAAGCAGTTTACGTCAATGGAGAATTAAATCGCATTTTATTTGAGGGTGAAGAGGATTTCTTAGAAAGAGAAGATGAGGTCATCGATCTGGAATCAACGATAGAATCAGGAACGATTGTTACCCAAAAAATTGATGGAGCAATCAATCCAACAGACAAAGAAAAGTTTCACGAATCGAAAGCTGCCGAAACTTTTAGCACAGAAACGATTATTAAACAAGAATTCATTGCTGATGATACTGAAATAATTAAAAATCCTGCCGACCTTAGTTTTCATGAAGTAGCTGAAATTTTACCTGAGGTAGAAATTAAAGCAAATGTCGAAAACTTAGAAAATCAAGATTTTAAGGAAGCTAAAGATGCTGAAAACTTTAGTAAAGAAACAATCATTAAAGAAGAGATAATCGCTGAGGAAGATTCCATCATAGACGATCCAAGTAAACTAAGCTTCCATGCTACTGAGGAATTTTTACCTGAGGTAGAAATTGAAGCAAATGTCGAAAACCTAGAAGCAGAAGAAAGTCAAGGCTTTAAGGAAGTTAAACATGCTGAAACTTTTAGTAAAGAAACAATCATTAAAGAAGAGATAATTGCTGAGGAAGAACCTCTTATTGAGGATCCAAGTAAACTAAGCTTCCATGCTACTGCGGAATTTTTACCAGAAGTTAAAATTGCTCCAAGTCCAGAAAAAGCAGAAATTCAAGAAATTGCAAAACCATCTTTTAACAAACATGAAGAGGAAATGCAACGACTGATTGCAGAGGTTGAGGCGAAAATGAAAGCTTCAAAAACGCAGAAGAAAACGGCAGAAGAAAAAGAGGTTGCACCTAAAAGCGCAGAAATTAATTTCTCTGAAACCCAGAGCTTTGAAGTCATAGAAACAGAAGAGAAAGAAATCGAAACCGTAGAAAAGGAGAATGCTGTAGAGGAACCGGTTGTTCAGGAAGTAGAAGAAATAGCGGCCATTGTTGAAATTCCAGAAGTTCAACAACAAGACATTTCATCACAAACAATGGATGCGAAGGATGATTCTGTGGCAGAAATTAAACCGGCATGGCAGCCAATGTCTTTTTCAAGCAATACTCCAGATGCTTTAATTTCTAAAAAGCAGGAACAAATTCCGGTAAAAAAGGAAGAGGTAAAAGTAGAGAAAATCATCATTAATAAGGAGGAAGAAACCAAGTCCGCGGAACAAGAAACACAATCGACTGATCGACCAATTTTCAATGGTTCTTTCTTCACCGAAAACGTAACTTCTATAAACAAAGAAGACAAAAATGTAACAGTTCAAAAAGAGGAAAGAGTCGCTGAAAGCACTGAAGACAGTAATGTCCCAACTTTTATCAATACTTGGCAAAGTTGGTTAAAAATTGATCGGACAAAAGAAGTAACAAAAGAAAAAATAGAAATTTCAATTACCGAAATTAAAAATAAAGTCATTGAAAACTTTATCGAAAAAGAACCCCGAATTTCGAAATTAAAAGAAGAATCTGATTTCGTAATTAAGGAAAGGAACGATGATATTTCACATTTGATGACCGAGACTTTGGCCAATTTGTACACCGAACAAAAACTCTATGCAAAAGCAATTAAATCGTACGGCCTACTTTCTGAAAAGCATCCAGGAAAGAAAACTTATTTTGATGATAAAATAAAAGAAATCAAAGAATTACGTCAGAACAAATAAACAAATAGCCCACTAAATTGAGTGGGTTATTTTCATTCTATATTTTTGCGATCGATTGCTTCAACATTAATTGTCTTAGAATTTCGATCTGTGTTAAAACTGCGGAATTTTCGCCAAAGTTTTCGACCTAAAACTAAAATAATTACGATTAAAATAATTGTTGCGATAAAAGCAATAATCGGTGCGGCCATGGCTAAAATCGACATAATTCCAGCTCCTGCAGTTTCGGTTGTGGCGACGACAGAATTACCCAAACCACCAGTTGTTGCCGTAGAAGCTGCGCGAGTTCCCGCAAAACCTGAACTTATTGCGGCAGCCGTGCCACCACCGGCAATCAACGCCAAAGTCCATTGTGGGAATGTTCCTAAATCTGCAAACTGACTAGCGAACATAACTGAACCAGCAATTGTCGCCAAAGGAATGGACATGGTATCTAAAAGATGATCTATAAAAGGGATGTAATACGCCAGAATCTCAACGACCGTCGCAATTCCAGTCGTTATCAAAACGGGCAAACCTGAGAGCCACTGAAAATTTTCATTCATCGGAATCCAGCCCATAAAAGAAGCAAGACTCACGGCAAACATGGGTAGAAAAACGCGGAAACCAGTAGCGGCAGCCAATCCAATTCCCATGAAAGCACTTAGAATATACGGTAAATAGGGAATATTATCAAGCATTCTTTTTCAATTTAGTATTTATTGTTTTCCAAATTTACAATAATTGTGCTATGATTTTAAACTTTACTTAATTGAGTCACATAGTTTTAAAAAATTTTCTTCTACTACTTTAAAATGACCAGGCATTTCTTTCGAAACCCAAAAAACCATTGATAACGAATTGGAACCGAATTTTTCTACAAACAATTCTTTATTTAAACGATAACATTCTCGCAATAATCTTTTAATTCTATTACGATCGTGCGCTCTTTTGAAATGTTTTTTAGAAACAGAAACTCCTATTTTTTGATTGTCAAAAGTAAATTCTTCCTGAGGTTTCAGATCTAAATTCAGCGTCATAATTCGTAAATTATCACAGGTTTTCCATTTGCCTTTTTCAAATAGCAAACCGATATGTTTTTTATGTTTCAATTTTTCCTCCTTCGGAAGTTTGAAATCACTCATCTCTTTTGATTAAATAATTGATGACTTCTGCGGCTGCATACAGTCCAAAAATTGCGGGAATGTAGCTGATTGTTCCATAGAAAGACCTTTTAAAATTACTACCATCGGTCATTTTTAAACTTTCTTCATCCTGAATTTCTGTGGAAAAAACACATCTGATTCCTTTGTCGATATTTTCTTTTTTCAAACGTTTTCGAACTTGTTTGGCAAGATGACAACTTTGGGTTTTATGAATATCACGAACGATTACTTTCGAAGGATCCATCTTTCCCCCAGCACCCATACAACTTACAATTTTCACTTTTCTTCGCCGCGCATTTAGAATTAAAGTAACCTTTGGCGAAACACTGTCAATACAGTCTAAAACATAATCGTACTGATGATTATCGAAGATTGTTTCCATATCTTCTGGATTTAAAAACTGGTTAAGTTGCGTTAAATCTAAGTCGGGATTAATATCTAAAAGACGCTCTGCCACTACTTCTACCTTAGCTTTACCAAGTGTAGACTTCAAAGCTGGGAGTTGTCGATTAATATTGGTTAAATCGACTGTGTCGCCGTCAACAATAGTCATTTTTCCCACGCCGGCTCTTGCTAAAAACTCTGCGGCAAAAGATCCGACACCGCCTAGACCAACTACTAAAAGGTTTGCTTTCTGCAGTTTTTCTAAGCCTTCGTCTTTAATCAGCAATTCTGTTCTTTCAAGCCAGTCTTTATTCATCATCAGTGGGAAATATTAAAAATTTTTAAATTTTGCTGAATTTGTAATTGAAGGTTTTCAAGGGTCATATTTTTTAAGTCAGCCACTTTTTGATAAAGTAATTCAATATTAAAATTCCTACCATCAGTTTCTAAAAATAGTTTTTCAGGTGGAAAACCTTTAACAAATTCCTGCAAATTTACATTTTGCAAAACAGATTTTCCAAAACTTAAATAGAAATCGTGTTTTTGTAATTCATCAGCGATGGTTTTCCTCTTGTTAAAACCGTGAATAATCATGGGAACTTCTGCTATCTTTTTAAAATGAATTATTTGAGAAAACCTTCTGACACAATGAATGAGCAAAGGTTTGTTTCTGTCATTTGCTAACTCAATTTGCCTTACAAATAGCTCCTCTTGCAGATCGTCATCAACCTTAATCAATCCATCTAAGCCACATTCACCGATTGCCAAGCAACGTTCATGTTTGCTAATTTCTTTTAACCAATCAAACTGATCTTCGCTAAAATCCATCATTAAATTTGGATGAATTCCCGCCGAAAAATATCCATTGGGTGGTGATTCTCCAACATTTAAATTATAAATCCCAGTCATCCTTGTCGAGATATGATGGTGCAAATCAAAATCAGTCATGATCAAAAATAACCAAAAAACAGCTATATATGCCTTAAACATTTGTTTTAAAAATTCTTAAAAATTTATTAACTTTACTAAAACAATAACACAGATGAAGAAAAAATTTACTGAAAAACAAATTCATATTCTCAATGTTGCTGAAAAACTGATTGCAAAAAAGGGGTTCGAAGGAACATCCGTTCGCGACATTTCTACCACAGCTAACATTAATGTAGCGATGATTTCCTACTATTTTGGGTCGAAGGAAAAAATGATGTCCTATCTCTACCGATATCGCGTTCAAAAAACAAGAGAGAGTTTTGCAGAGTTTGCCGAAACCGTAAGAGACGGTAAACCCGAAATGCAAATGAAAGAATTGATTAAATATGTAGTTAGTCAGTTATTTAAGTTCAATTATTTTCATGGTTTTGTAACACAGGAACTTCGGCATACAGAACATTTGAAAGAAGATCTCTTAGAATTCTACACCACTTTCACTTCAAAAATAGATGACGTCATTAAGAAAGGAGTTACGTCAGGCGTTTTTAATAATGCGCCGAAACCTGAAGACATTTTGACTTTAATGGTCGGATCTTCTCTTTTCGTCATTAGAAATAAAAATTTTTACGAATTATATGTCTCAGGCAAAGAGGAAAATTACCTGGATGAAGCCGAAAAAAAAATTCTGGCGAACCTTTTAGTAACCATTTTTTCGCTTCTAGGTTACCAAACTGATTAATTTAATAGTTAAATAATCATAAAAAAATATCTATTGATAAAAAAGTTATATTTTTGCACCCTAAACCGCAGAAATTAAAATTCAATTAATTTCTGCTATATTTTATTTATGAAAAAATATTTGATTATTGCTCTTGCATTCTTTGCATTATCTGCCTGCAACAGGCAACAAGATTTAGCCTTGAAAAGTGCAGATAAAGATTATATCTTAAAAATTGCCAACGAAAAATTTGAAAAGAAAAAATGGAAAGACGCTTTGTCTTTGTATGAAAGACTTTCGAACTTGGTGGCCGGTACGGATGATGCACCAAACGTGGTTTACAATTCTGCGTACGCAAACTATTACGACAAAAACTATAAATTGGCGGGGCATCAGTTCAAAAATTTCTCGGTAACATTTCCACAAGATGCGCGTGCTGAAGATGCAGCGTACATGTCGGCATTGTGTTATTATGAAGGAAGTATGGATTATAATTTAGACCAAACCAGTACCGATCTAGCCATTAACGAACTTCAAAATTTCCTTAATAATTATCCGAATTCTGAAAGATCAAAAAACATCAATGAACTTATTGATGAATTGACGTATAAGTTAGAGTTTAAAGCTTACGAAAATGCCAAGCAATATTACAAGATGGCCGATTATAAGGCTGCGAGTACAGCTTTTGAAAATGTTTTAGATGATTTCCCTAGTACGAAACTTCGTACTAAAATCTACGATTACATGCTAAAATCAAAATATGAACTGGCTGTCAATTCTGTTTATGCATTGAAAAAAGACCGTATTGAAAATGGTTTATCATTTACAAAACAAATCGAAAGAGAAGTTCCTGGAACAGAAAATGCAAAAACTGCGACTGAACTTAAAAACAAATTAGCCAAAGAGAAAGAAGTTTTCGCTGAACTCGAGAAAAAAGTAGAAGCCAGAAATAAAGAAATGAAAGAGAAAATGCAGGAAGCAGAAGCGACAATCAACTTAGAAAAAGATAAGCGCGACGCCTCTAAATTACAACGAGACAGTGCTGTTTTGGCAACTCCTACTCCAGCGGCAACTTTCGAAATCAAAAAGTAATCCGTACATTTGCAAACTCTAAATATAACAACCAACTGAAAATGAGCGTAAAAGATTCTAAAGCCGAATTAAGTACCATAACTTACGATAGAGATAAAATCGAAGAAAACGTAGGTTCTATCTACGAAGCAATCGTGGTGATGGGAAAAAGAGCAGAGCAAATCAATGCGGAAATCCGCACTGAGCTTCATAATAAATTAGATGAATTTGCAGTGCACAATTCAACTCTTGAAGAAGTTTTTGAAAATAAAGAACAAATCGAGATTTCTAAACATTACGAAAAACTTCCAAAACCAACTTCAATTGCGATTCAAGAATGGTTAGACGAAGAAATTTACTACCGAAAAACTGAAGAAAAAATTTAATTATCTTTTCTTTAAATCTTATAAAAGTCACAAAGCTAATTGCTCTTGTGACTTTTTTATTTAAGATATTAGAACCTAATTATCTGTTCGTAAAAATTTGAGTAAATTCGTTCAACTTTTAAATCTTGATTAATGAAACTTCACGGTAAGAGAATCCTCATCTGTATTTCTGGTGGAATTGCTGCCTATAAAATCAATTACCTCATCAGAGATTTCATCAAAAAAGGTGCGGAAGCTCAAGTTTTAATGACTTCATCCGCGGAACAGTTTGTTTCAAAACTCACACTTTCTACCCTTTCCAAAAATCCAGTTTACAGCGATTTCTATTCGGACAATGGCACCTGGAATAATCACGTAGAATTGGCGCTTTGGGCAGATATTATTTTAATGGCGCCTTGTACGGCAAACACCTTATCCAAAATGGTTCACGGCATGTGTGACAACTTAGTGTTGGCTACGTACATGTCGGCCAAATGTCCAGTTTTTATAGCGCCGGCGATGGATTTAGATATGTATCAACATCCTTCCACAAAGCTGAATCTAGAATTAGCGGAAGATTTCGGTCATCATATTATTCCAGCCGAGGACGGCGAATTAGCCAGCGGACTATCTGGTGTAGGAAGAATGGCTGAACCCGAAACTATTTCACAAATCATTGAAGATTTCTTTAATTCAGATAAAAGTTTAACTGGAAAAACCGTACTCATTACGGCTGGTCCAACCTATGAAGCCATTGATCCCGTTCGATTTATTGGAAATCATTCATCCGGGAAAATGGGATTTTCTATTGCTGAAGAAGCTGCCAATCGAGGCGCGAACGTCATTCTGATTTCTGGACCGAGTTCTGAATTAAGCAATCATCAAAATATAGAAATCTTTCGGGTGACTTCTGCAAAGGAAATGTTTACTAAGGTTTTTGAATATTACGAAAATGCAGATATCGCCATTGCAAGTGCCGCTGTTGCAGATTATGCTCCGAAAGAAATTGCTCAGGAAAAAATTAAAAAGAGTGAAGATTCGCTAACGATCAAGTTGGTAAAAAATCCAGATATTTTAAAAACCATGGGCGAAAGGAAAACCAAACAATTCTTAGTAGGTTTCGCTTTAGAGACTCAAAATGAAGAAGAAAATGCGAAAGGAAAACTTCAGAAAAAAAATCTGGATATGATTGTCTTAAATTCTCTTCGCGATGAAGGGGCAGGTTTCAAAGGTTCTACCAACAAAATTAAAATTATTACAGAATCGACTGTTACTGAATTTCCTTTAAAATCAAAAACAGAAGTTGCCAAGGATATTTTAACTTTCATAGAAGAACAGATTCTGAAATAATATCCTTAAATTTCCGTTTCAAAACTTTACCTTAATAATGAAGAAACTTATTACGATATTCGTCCTTATCTTCTCGTTTAATCTGACTTTTTCTCAAGAGCTCTTGGCAAATGTACAGGTTAACACTCAACAGTTAAGTGGCAGTAATATGCAGGCTTATAAAACTTTAGAAAAGAATCTCCGCGATTTTATCAACAATACCAGCTGGACGGGCAAGAAATTACAGAATTTCGAAAAGATCAAATGTAATTTCGCAATCGTTATCAATGAAAAGGCGGGAAGCAATAATTACAAAGCGAGCATCGTGGTACAGGCAGTACGGCCCGTTTTTAACACCACTTATGAAACCCCACTTTTAAATCTTAACGATACCAATTTTAGTTTTGATTATACCGAAAACGAAAACCTGGTCTTTAATGAAAGACAGTTTTCTGGTAAAAATTTAATTGATGTAATTAGCTTTTATGTATACACTATTTTAGGTTACGATGCCGACAGTTACAAGGTTAGAGGTGGACAGGAATGGTTCGAGAAAGCTCAAAAAATATCAAACAACTCTCAAAATCAAAACTTCGCTGGATGGTCGATGATGGAAGGCACAAGAACCCGCGCGGCCTTAGTTGACAACATGTTAAAGCCAGAGCAAAATACGCTAAGAAATCTTTACTACACGTATCATCGTGCGGGTTTAGACAATCTGGGAAAACAAGATCAGTCCTCTGGAAAGAAAATTATTGCTGATGCATTGTTGCAATTGAAAGCTTATGAAAATAATTTCCAGATGAATTATCCGGTGAATATTTTTATCGATACTAAAAAGCAGGAAGTCTTTGACATCTTTAGTAACGGAAATAATGCGAACGTGAACATGGCTGATTTAAAAGCGCTTTTCACCATTCTATCTCCGAAAGATATTGATGGCAAATGGAACAAGTGGAAGTAATTTCTGAGTTTCCGATTTCGATAATTTAAAAGAAATTTTCAAAACGAGCTTGTTAAAGATCTGTTAACATAGGTGTTTTCGGCCTCTTCATTTCTTTTTACTGTTTCATACTCTCTTTTAAAGTCTTAAATTTACAAGCCGAAATTAAAATGATAATTTCGCAATTGATTTAAAATATGCTTTCAAGAATTTTCATCCAAAACTTCGCGCTGATCGACTCACTCGAGATTACTTTGAACAAAGGTTTACAGGTAATTACGGGAGAAACTGGCGCTGGGAAGTCGATTATTCTGGGAGCCTTGCGATTGATTTTGGGTGAACGCGCAGACGTAAAATCTATTCAAAGCTCGGATGCTAAAAGTATTGTTGAAGCTGAATTCATTATAAATGAAAACTTCAAAATCTTCTTTGAGGAAAATGATTTAGACTTTGACGTGAACACCGTAATTCGAAGAGAATTGTTACCAACCGGGAAGTCACGTGCTTTTATCAATGACGTTCCGGTCACTTTAGAAATATTAAAAAAACTTTCTGAAAAACTGATTGACATTCATTCCCAGTTTGAAACTTCCAATTTGTTTGACGAAGAATATCAGTTTAAAATGATTGATGGACTTTCAAAAAACAAAACTTCGATTATTAAATATCAGCAGGATTTTTCTGATTATAAAAAGTTGGTAAAAGAACTGGAAGATTTTAAAAATCAACTTGCTGAAGGTAGTAAAGAAAGCGATTATAAAGTCTTTCTATTGGAGGAATTACTTGAAATTAATCTGGATCTTTTTGACTTAGAAGATGTTCAAAATAAATTAAGTAAGCAGGAAAACGCCGAAACGATTGTAGAAAATCTGTCAATTATTTTCAATAAAATGGATCAGGAAGAAGTCGGCGTACTCGATTCTTTGCTGGATGTTAAAACTAAACTGTCAAAAGTCGCGTCGCTGTCTCACGAATATTCCAGGTTGAACCAAAGATTAGAGGAACAGTTCGTAGAATTTAAAGATTTCCTTTTCGATCTACAAAATGAAGCTGATAAAATGGAAACTGATCCCGAAGTTCTGACCGATTTGTCATTGCAACTCAATAAAATTAATTCTCTATTTCTAAAACATAAAGTTAATTCTGTAGAAGGCTTAATCGACATTCGAGATGAAATTCAGAATGAGCAAACTGGGTTTGCAGAATTAGAATTTCTAATCAATCAGACGGAGCAGAAAATCGCAATCGCTGCTGAAGGTTTGGAGAAAGCTTCGACTGAATTATCACAAAATCGTAAAAAATCAGTTCCCGGTTTCATTAAAAAAACGGAGAAACTATTAAATCAGTTAGGTTTAGAAAAAGCCAAGATTGAAGTTCAGTTAACGGACTTAAAAAACTTTACCAATTTCGGTAAGGAAAATATTCAATTGTTATTTCAGGCAAATTCTGGTTTTCCCTTAAAGCCCATTCAAACGGCAATTTCAGGTGGCGAGCGTTCACGCGTAATGCTATCCATTAAAAAGTTTATGGCAGAAAATGCGGAACTTCCAACTTTAATTCTGGACGAAATCGATACTGGAGTTTCCGGGAAAGTTGCCGAGGAGATCGGAAATGTGATGAAAGACATGTCCGAAAACATGCAACTCATCGTTATCAGTCACCTCGCACAAGTCGCTGCTAAAGGAAACGACAATTACAAAGTGATCAAGCGAGAAGTTTCTGGTAAAACGCAATCAACCATCATTTCTTTAAACCAAGAGGAGAAACTGCAGGAAATCGCCCAACTTCTTTCGGGTGCACAAATCACCGAAGCTGCCATTTCGCAAGCTAAAGAATTGATGAAATAAAAGCTTTTGAAGGATGGACTTTCTTTATGCTGGAGTTTTACTATTTTTCGGGATCTACCTTCTCTTATTTTTAAGAATCAAAAGAAATTCTTTAAAAGAAACTTCAAAATTTAGAATACCAAGCCCTGATGATTTAGGCGAACTTTTTCAAATGTACTTAATCCTTACAATTCTTGTTGGTTTCATCATTTATTTCATCTTTCGATAATTTATTTGTAACATTTTACTTATTTTTAGACTTATCTTTAAAAGTAAGACTATGTACTGGAGACTTCTACAACTTGAATTCAAAAATTTTATACGTAATCCGCAATTCGGAGCAAACCTTGGAATGAAAATTTTGATGTTTTTCGGAATGGCTTATTTCAGTGCGATTTTCGTGGCATTGCCGTTCATTCTCTATTTCTTTGCAAAGAAAAAAATGATGGCAGATCCGCTGCTGATTTTTTGCAAATTCTTCATCTACTATTGGGCTTTCGATTTAATCATTCGTTATTTTCTGCAGCAAATGCCCACGCAAAACATCAAACCTTTTCTCACTTTAGGGATAACCAAGAAGAAATTGGTAAATTACACCGTCATCAAAATTCTTGTCAATTTTTTTAACTGGGGGAATTTATTATTTCTGCTACCTTTTGCTGGCTTATTAATTTACGACGGTAGCTATTCAGTGACCCATTTGATTATGTTTACCATCGGAATTTTTGCCGTCTTCTACTTTAACAATTTTCTGAATATTTTACTAAACGGAAAAGACTTGGTTTTGTACATCGTTGTTGCGGTGATGGCGAGTTTAGCTGCCTTAGAATATTTCAAAATCATTGAACTTTCGTACTATTCGCAACGATTATTCTATAGTCTTTACGAATATGCTGGCGTCTTTTTAGTTCCAGTGCTTCTAGCAATTTTGACCGCCTATCTCGCCTATCAAGAAATTTATAAAAACTTTTACTTGGATAAAGGATTAGAGTTAAAAATTGCTGAAGGGAAAACCGAAAACATTGCTTTCTTCGATCGATATGGCGTGATGGGAACTTTTATTAACAATGACATTCGGTTGTTGAAAAGAAGCAAAGCTGCCAAATCTGCCTTATTTGCCAGCGCAATGTTTCTGCTCTACGGTCTATTGACTTTCACAAAAGGATATGACAATAGTTTCATGCAAGTCTTTATGGGAATATTCGTCACAGGTGGATTCATGTTGATGTTCGGTCAGCGAGTTCCAAGTTGGGACAGTTCTTATTATCCTCTGATGATGACCTCCAATGTTCCTTACAAAGAATATTTGAAAGGAAAATGGTCTTTAATTATTATCGGCATTTCAGTCTCGATTGTTTTGTCCTCTTTCTATCTTTTAATCAGCTGGGAATTCTATCTCACCGTGTTTGCGGCGGGATTGTATAATTTAGGTGTGAATTCTTACATCACCCTTTTGGCCGGAGCATTTAATAAAAAACCAATTGACCTCAACTCGAAAAGTAAATCGTTTGGTGGCGGTACCAATAACTTCAATATGAAAACCATGTTGCTCACCATTCCACAAATGTTGCTACCAATGGCGGTTTTTGCAATCGTAAAATATTTCTTGGGAATTTATCCCGCGGTTGCAAGTTTAGGGATTTTAGGAATTATCGGGTTTATGATGAGAGATAAAGTCTTCGGTTACATTGTTAAAGTTTACAAAACCCAAAAATATTCCACCCTCGATTCTTTTAAAAACGCATAATTCTCCAATTTAAAATTTACAATATGATTTCAATTCAAAATATATCTAAAGTTTACGGCTCCAAAAAAGTTCTTCACATTGAAAACCTTGTGATTCCAAAAGGAGAAAGTTTCGGTTTGGTCGGAAATAACGGTGCTGGAAAAACCACGCTTTTCAGTCTTTTATTAGATTTAATAGAACCTACGACAGGTTTTATCGAAATCGATGGCAACAAAGTCAACGAAAATGAAATCTGGAAAAAGAAAGTTTCGGCTTTTATTGATGACACTTTTCTGATCGGTTATTTAACACCAGAAGAATATTTTTATTTCTTAGGCGAACTTCGTGGACAAACCAAAATTCAGGTTGATGAATTTCTAAAACAGTTCAATGACTTTTTCAATGGTGAAATTTTAAACGCAAAAAAGTACGTTCGTGATCTATCGAAAGGAAATCAAAAGAAAGTCGGAATTGTCGGCGCTCTAATTGGAACTCCCGAAATCATTGTTTTGGATGAACCATTTGCCAACCTCGATCCTTCCACTCAAATTAAATTAAAAAAACTAATTAAAGATTGGACGAAAAATGAACAGGTCACTTTTTTAATTTCCAGTCACGATCTCGCGCACACGACGGAAGTCAGCAACAGAATTGTTCTATTGGACAAAGGCGAATTGGTGAAAGATATTATCACCACGCCAGAAACCTTACAGGAATTAGAAGATTTCTTTACCACGTCGGTTGAGACTTCCATCTAAATCAAAAATAGATATCCATTTTCTTTCAGTAGGAAATGGATTTTTTTTCAATTCATTATCAAGCACTTACTGTTTTAATTGCAAAGAATTTATTTTTTCTGTAACCTTTTTTCAATTTCAGTGTCTTTAAAGTAGAAAGAGAATAATATGAATATTTTGTTCCATAATAAAAAAGATGATTTGCTGAGCCGCCTGAAAAAACAGGAACCGGCTGCGCAGAAAATCTTTTATGAGCAAAATGTAAAGAAATTCTTAAGCATTAGTAAAAGTTATGTCACCGATATTTATCAGGCGGAAGATTGCGTCATCAAAACGTTTTGTAAAGTTTTTAAAAGTATCGAAACTTTTCGCGGTGAGGGAAATCTGGAAGGTTGGGCGCGAAGAATCTTAGTGAACGAATGTCTGAATTTTATTAAAAGCCATAAAACCGTTTTTTATATTGATGACATTCATCCTTCTGCCTTAGAAGAAATTCACGATGAAATCACGGATTGTGACTTTAATGCGCAAGAACTTTTAGACCAACTTCCGGATGCGTATCGTATGGTTTTCAATCTTTATGTAATCGAAGGCTGTTCGCATCAGGAAATTTCTGAAATCTTAAATATTTCTTTATCTGTAAGCAAAACTCAGCTTTTTAGGGCCAAAGAGAAATTGAGAACAATCTACTTTCAGCAACAAAAAAACTTGAAAAATGAATACTCCGAAATATAATATAGAGCACGAAATTAAGAACCAAATCGAGGAGCGCGAAATCACACCGTCCAGAGATTTGTGGTCCGAAATTGAAAGTCAGACTTCAGCTCCAACTTCTGTTAAAACAAGGATCAATTGGTTTTTAGTGGCGGCTTGTTTAGGTTTGCTTTTAAGTTTAGGAATTGTGTTGGTTAATAGTAGTGATGAAGAAGTTGCTCAACCACAAATCGTGGAAACTACTATTCAACCTACGCTTGCTCAACCAGAAAATAAAATCGGAAAGGAATCAACTCCACTCTTAGTTGAACGTACTGAACCTACTTTAAATAAGATTAATCCTGTTATTTCAACTCAAGAAACTAAAATTATTGATCCAGAAGTGATTGTCGTGCAAAAGCAAATTCCTGCAATTAAACAAAAAGAAATTATTCCTGCAATTGCCCCAGATCAATTTTCGAACAGTATTGCAATCATTGATTCTGCTAAAGTTCCGGTTAAGCGGAAAAGATTTGTGGATCCATCTACGTTGCTCTTTTCAGTAGAACATAAAGATGTTATTGAGAAATCGAAAGACGGTAGTAACGTTGCCACGATTGACCTCAACTCAAAATAATTCCATTTTAAACTTTTAAAAATTAATAATATGATCAAGAAAATTATCATGACGGGATTGGTATGTTCATACGCAACCGCTCTTAATGCTCAAGTTAATATCAAACTCAATTTCCCAAACAAACAGGATACAGAGCTGAGTCCAATTGTGAAAGAAAAGGTGGAAGAATACGCCACCAAAATCAACAATATTATTCAAGAGGAAAAAAAACTCATGGAAGCAGAACTTGAAATTTTAGCTAAGGAAAGTTTACCACAGGCAGAATTTAATAAAAAGAAGGCTGATATTGCAGACCGCTATTCCACCAAAATAGACGAAAGAATTGAAGCGCTCGGTTTCGACTTAGATGAAGTGATTCAAAAACAAGTGCGCTATTCTTTACTCAATTCTGATATCACTTCCGAGGAAGAATTGAAAGCGAAACTGATGAAGAAATTTCGTGCGGCCCGAAACCTCAGTCCTTATTTCTCCTATGGAATTATGACCCTGACTAACGATCAACCCGACAATGACCTCGATAAAAATATCGCTTATAGCAATAATCTGGAAGTAGGTTTTAAACTAAATTACCAGTTTGACAGAATGAGTCCGTGGGGTTTAATTTCAGGTTTGGGTTTCTCTTGGAGAACCATTCGTTTAGACAATAATAAATTTTTCTCCAAAGACAATAATGGTCAAGTCTCCGTTGCAGATTACGGTGGCAACGTCGATAAAAATAAAATGCGAACTGGATATTTAATGGTTCCACTTGGCTTACAATACAACTTTTCGAAATTGAAAAATGCCGGCATGGATATTCAATACAGACCCTACGGCAGCGGATTCAGAGTTGCAGCCAATGCTTACGGCGGCGTGAAAATGTCAACCAATAATATCGTTCGTGGAGACTCTGAAGATTTCCGGAATCGCTCTAACTATCAGGTGAATCCATTCGTGTACGGCGGACAGCTTACTTTCTCTTACAACAGCCTTAGCCTTTTCGTTAAGAAAGATTTCAGCAATTATTTTAAAGGCAGTTACTTCCCAAATGATAAAGCCTTGGTTATCGGTTTGGCACTTGGATTATAAATTTTTCATAGCAATTCATATCAACAAAAAACTCTGGAAATTCTCCAGAGTTTTTGCATAATTTATCTATCATCTATCCGTCTATGATCTAAACGTCTTTTTAAACCATATCCTCCGGTTTCACCCATTCATCAAATTGTTCTGCGGTCACTAATCCCAAGTTAACTGCCTCTTCTTTTAAAGTGGTCCCGTTTTTATGGGCAGTTTTCGCAATTTTTGCTGCATTTTCATAACCGATATGCGTATTCAAAGCCGTTACCAACATTAATGATTTTTCAACCAACTCTTTAATTCTTGGTTCGTTCGGTTCAATTCCTACGGCACAATGATCATTAAAAGAAATACACGCATCGCCTAATAATTGAGCAGATTGTAAAAAGTTGTACGCCATCACCGGTTTAAAAACATTGAGTTCAAAATTCCCTTGAGTTCCGGCAAAAGAAATCGTAGTGTCGTTTCCTAAAACTTGCGCACAAACCATTGTCAGCGCTTCATTCTGAGTTGGATTCACTTTTCCTGGCATGATGGAAGAACCGGGTTCATTTTCTGGAATATGAATTTCTCCAATTCCAGATCTTGGTCCGGAAGCGAGGAAACGAATATCCTGCGCAATTTTATAAAGCGCAACCGCCAGTTGTTTTAACCCTCCATGACTTTCCACTATTGCATCGTGAGCCGCGAGCGCTTCAAATTTATTGGGTGCCGTCACAAACGGAAGTCCCGTAAATTCTGAAATATATTTCGCCACTAAAACGTCGTATCCTTTTGGTGTATTCAATCCCGTTCCAACCGCCGTTCCGCCAAGAGCAACTTCTTGCAAATGATCGAAGGTATTAGTAATTGCTTTCATAGAATAATCCAACTGCGCCACATACCCTGAAAATTCCTGACCTAAAGTTAAAGGTGTTGCATCCATTAAATGCGTTCGTCCGATTTTCACTACCGTTTTAAAACTCTCAGCTTTTTCATGTAAAGTATTTCGCAGTTTTTCAACGGCTGGCAAAGTGTGTTCGACTACTTTCTTATAGGCTGCAATATGCATGGCTGTAGGATAAGTATCATTGGAACTCTGCGATTTATTCACATCATCGTTCGGGTGAATTTCAGATTTTTCTCCCAAAGTTCCGCCATTATTCACATGCGCTTTATTCGAAACCACTTCATTGATATTCATATTGGACTGTGTCCCCGACCCAGTTTGCCAAATAACCAGTGGAAATTGATCATTTAATTCTCCCTCTAAAATTTCTTCGCAAACTTTCGCGATCATATCTCTTTTTTCATTAGAGAGAACACCCAACTCTGCATTCGTGAATGCCGCAGCTTTTTTTAAATAGGCAAATGCTTCAATAATTTCATGCGGCATCGAAGCCTCTGGACCAATTTTAAAATTATTTCTTGAACGTTCGGTTTGTGCACCCCAAAATTTGTCTGCAGGAACCTGCACATCGCCCATGGTATCTTTTTCTATTCTATAATTCATTAGGATTAAATTTATTTCCTTAAAAATAATGATTTTAAAATTGACCCACAAAAAATCGTCATGATATAAATCAACGGCTTTAATGTATAAAGACAATTAGTACGGTTTAAAATCGCTAACTTTAGGTATAAATTCCAAATAATGTCGGAAAAATCGAAAAGATTGATGATGATTTACAGTCGTTTGAAATCTGGTCCTGTAACGATCGAAATGTTATCTGCCTGGGCGAACAAAAACGGCGTGCAAATATCACCGCGAACATTTTATCGGGATTTGGAAGATCTGGAAAATTCTTTGATGTTATCTGACCAAAAATTAGTGGTTACTGTCGGTGAAAAAAATAGAAAATCTTGGAAGATTGAATACATCAACGATGAGGAGCCCTTGACGGAATTCGATATCAACTCCTATATTCTCTTTCAACATTTTCTTCCCTTAGCCGTAACCTCTTCCCGCAAAGATTCAATCGAAAAAATGCGCAGACTCTTCTACCAAAAGCATAGTAAGAGCCACTTTGAACATTTTGTAGATGTTGCAAAACAGCAAATTACATCTAGTCATTTTTTTGAAGGATCCGATTTTACAGATCACCCGCAAATCTTAGACGATTGCATTTGGAGCGTTCAGAATAAAAGAATTATGGAATTGCAGTCTGTTAACTACGATTACACCTCGATCTCTTCTCATATTGTTTTTCCTCAGATGTTTCTACCGATTCAGATTCTTTATCACCGTGGAGTGGTGCATATTTCAGGGTTTCTTGAAAACAATGATCAACTTTTAATATTTGGATTGGAGCAAATCGAAAAATATAAATTGACGAACGACCCTTTTGACAATAACGATTTGTTGCAAAAATTAGAAACGGAGCTTTTAAGCCGTTTTGGGATTACTCAAAATATCAATCATGAAGTGTATGATATTGAACTTGAATTTACGAAACGAACCGGAAACTTTGTACACAATCTATTTTGGCACGAATCCCAAGCTTTTAAGCAACTGGAAAATGGAAATTTTGTAATGACTTTAAACTGCGGTATCAATCGGGAACTTGTCGGTTGGATATTTCAATGGATGTCTAATGTAAAAGTCCTGAAACCAGACCTTCTTCACAATCTGGTCTTTGAAAAATACCGGGAAATGGTTCAGTATTATGAAGATGATTCGGCTCTGATTTCAAACAACTCTTTTCGTCCTTGTCACGTGGTTGACAATCTGTGACAATGTTATGTGTTAAATTTGTCCTAACAAATGATGAAAGAGAATAAAAATCTTTCCACAACAAAGGTGAAGGCTTAGTCTCCACCTTTTCTATTTTAGAAATAGCAGTAGATTCATAGAAGAAGAGTTTTTAATTTGCCTATTTTTACGTTTCTAAAAATTAAACTATGGACTTCCATTATCAAGAGCCTTTTCCAATTCTAAAAGATGACACTCAGTACAAGAAGTTGAGTTCAGAATATGTAAAAATAGAAACTTTAGGCGATCGTGAAATTTTGACCGTCGATCCAAGAGCCTTGGAATTATTGGCAGAGAATGCTTTAGCAGACGTATCTTTCATGCTTCGTTCTTCTCATTTAGCAAAACTTAAAAAAATCATCGACGATCCAGAAGCAACAGATAACGATCGTTTCGTTGCCTACAATCTTTTACAAAATGCTGCCGTGGCAATTGAAGGCGCTTTACCTTCTTGTCAAGATACCGGAACCGCAATCTGTGTGGCCAAAAAAGGCGAAAACGTTTACACAGGCGTTGAAGATGCTGCCTGGATTTCAAAAGGAATTTATAATACCTATCAGGAAAAGAATTTAAGATATTCTCAAATCGTTCCTTTAACCATGTTTGAAGAAAAGAATTCCGGTTCTAATCTTCCAGCTCAAATTGATATTTATGCTGAACAAGGGAACGAATATAAATTCTTATTCATTGCAAAAGGCGGAGGTTCTGCCAATAAAACGTTCTTGTATCAAAAAACGAAATCTTTGTTGAACGACAGTTCTCTTGAAGCATTCGTGAAAGAAAGAATTATGGATCTGGGAACTGCGGCTTGTCCGCCTTACCATTTAGCGATTGTGATCGGTGGAACTTCTGCTGAATCGAATTTAGCTGCCGTGAAAAAAGCAAGTGCCGGTTATTATGATCATCTTCCGACAGAAGGAAATATGGGTGGTCAAGCTTTCCGTGATTTGGAATGGGAACAGAGAGTTCAGAAAATTTGCCAGGAAAGTTCCATTGGAGCTCAGTTTGGTGGAAAATATTTAACGCATGATGTTCGCGTTATTCGTCTTCCTCGTCATGCTGCAAGTTGTCCAGTCGGAATGGGAGTTTCCTGTTCTGCTGACCGAAACATTAAAGGAAAAATTAATAAAGACGGAATCTTCTTAGAACAATTAGAAGTTAATCCGAAACAGTTCTTGCCTTTAACGCCACCGCATTTAGAAGAAGCCGTTTCGATTGACTTGAATCAGCCGATGCCCGCAATTTTAGCAGAACTTTCAAAACATCCAATCAAAACACGTTTGAAACTGAACGGAACTTTAATCGTCGCCCGAGATATCGCTCACGCAAAAATTAAAGAACTTCTTGACAGCGGTCAACCGATGCCCGAATATTTCAAGAATCATCCAATCTATTACGCAGGTCCCGCAAAAACTCCAGTCGGAATGGCTTCTGGAAGTTTCGGCCCAACTACAGCCGGACGAATGGATGTTTATGTTGACGAATTTCAATCTCACGGCGGAAGCATGATTATGCTCGCCAAAGGAAACCGCACCAAAGAAGTGACCAACGCTTGTCATAAATACGGCGGATTCTACATTGGTTCGATTGGTGGACCGGCTGCAATTTTGGCCAAAGAAAATATCACCTCAGTTGAAGTTCTCGATTTCGAAGAACTTGGTATGGAAGCGGTACGTAAAATTGAAATTAAAGATTTCCCAGCCTTCATCATTACTGATGATAAAGGAAACGACTTCTTTGAATCAATTGCGCATTAACTAAGTTTATACTCAATTTAAATTGTAAAAATCAGGCGTAAATCTTTTGTCCTCATCGAAATTTATCCTATTTTTGCCTAAAATCTATTACAATGGTATTATTATCATCATTCTTCCCTTTCTACCAGTTCCTTTGGACGGTTTATTTCGTCATCATGTTTCTCGTAGGATTCTGGTGTATTTTCATGTTCTTCGGTTACATCATCCCACTTTGGCTTACCGCTGGATTGGCTGAGTATTTCGGAAAAACAAAACCATTCGATCCAGAAGAAGTAAGAAGAAAAATAATGACTGAGCAAGAGGGCGTAGAACTTCTTTACAGCAACCCAAAAGGACGTGGTCCATTTCTTCACACCGACGGTCATCACTAGTTGATGTCATTGCTCTCCGACTTTAATTTCGGGAAAAGCAATCGCAAAGCAAAATCATATATACATCAGTTTCTAATTTTTTAGAGACTGATTTTTTTATTAGGAGCACCACCATTTTCATTTCTTATCAAGCTCTCACCCGCTTTCCACTCTATCTTTTCCTCGTCGTTCCGCCTCAAAAAAGGATGCCGTTGCAATCGGGACTATAATAAAG
Organism: Kaistella antarctica; assembly: GCF_900109615.1. Classification (GTDB taxonomy): domain Bacteria; phylum Bacteroidota; class Bacteroidia; order Flavobacteriales; family Weeksellaceae; genus Kaistella; species Kaistella antarctica. The sequence continues at coordinate 479,602 of NZ_FOIX01000001.1, read as the reverse complement.
TTTCAGTCGTCTTTACACCGCAAAATTGATTCTTTTAACTTGGTTCATTTTTCTTTATCTTTGCAACCACAAAATTTCAGAAATGTCAAAGTCACTTATACCGAAGCTCGAAGCCATCAAACAACGCTACAACGAAGTTGCAGACCTCATAATTCAACCAGATATTATTTCTGATCAAAAGAAATATTCTACCTTGAATAAAGAGTACAGCGACTTGGGGAAGATCGTTGCTGTCTTCGATCAATACAAACAAGCTTTGACGACCATTGAAGAATCAGACGAAATTATCGCTGACGGTTCTGATAAAGAGTTTGTTGAAATGGCAAAAGCTGAAAAGAATGAAGCGCTTGATAAAATTCCTGATTTAGAAGATCAGCTGAAAATTCTATTAATACCAAAAGATCCAACCGATGATAAAAACGTAATCGTCGAACTCAGAGCGGGAACTGGTGGCGATGAAGCCGCAATTTTTGTGGAAGATGTTTACCGAGCCTACGCCATGTATTTCAAATCAAAAGGTTGGAAACACGAAATCACCGATGCACACGAGGCTTCAAAAGGATATAAAGAATTAATCGTTCGAGTGGAAGGAAATGACGGAATTTATGGTATCATGAAATTCGAATCGGGCGTTCACCGGGTACAACGCGTTCCAGAAACAGAATCTCAAGGTCGTGTTCACACTTCAGCAATTACGGTAGCAGTTTTACCAGAAGCGGAAGAAGTTGATTTTGAATTAAATCCAGCAGACATCGAAATGCAAACTTCAAGATCTGGAGGTGCTGGTGGACAAAACGTAAATAAAGTAGAAACCAAAGTTCAGTTAACGCACAAACCTTCAGGAATGGTGGTTGTCTGTCAACAAGCACGCTCCCAATTGGCCAACCGTGAATTAGCCATGGAAATGCTTCGAACAAAATTGTACGACATCGAATTGCAAAAGGCAGTTGGAGATGTTGCTGCCCAAAGAAAATCAATGGTTTCCACTGGTGACCGCTCCGCAAAAATTAAAACGTATAACTATTCTCAAGGAAGAGTTACCGATCATCGAATCAACAAATCCATGTATAATTTAGATGCTTATATGAATGGCGATCTACAGGAAATGATTGATGCCGTGATTATGGCAGAGAATGCTGAAAAAATGAAAGGGGAAGAAGATAATTATTAATGACATTTAAATAATTTTAATATCTTTGAAAAAATTACAAAATTTTAGTATTATGAAAAAATCGATTTTTATTTTAGGAGCTGTTGCAGCTTTCACGTTAATTTCATGCAAGAAAACTGAAACTGTTGACATGAATTCTGACGTAGACACTACAGCATCTGTAGTAATTGTAGACAATGATTCTATGCCTATCACCAACGACTCAACAATCAACGCTGTAGATAATGCCGCTGAGAATGCAGTTGATGCTACTGGAAAAGCGATCAAAGATGGCGCAAACGCGGTTAAAGAGGGCGCAAAAGATGCTACTGACGGCGATGGAGATATCACAAAATAATTAGAAACATTTAGTTATTGAAGAACCTGTAAAATATTTGCAGGTTCTTTTTATTTGATAGGGTGTGATAGCTATTCTATTAACATAATAGAAAAACAACTCTTCATCAAAGTTTGAACCTCAATCTTGAAGGTCTTTCAATTTTACTAGCCTCAATATTCGACGTTGTGTTTTCTGAAAGCACATAGTGGTTAATATGGTTGTAGACCATTTCTCCAGTACCATTTCCGGATAATACCATCGAACTGTCTTGATCGTTTTTCAAGTTAATTATGATCTCAAAGTAGGCTACTTCTGGATCGATTTTCTTTAAAGTATAAGAGAAAGTCCCATTTATTTTAAATTGAGCAGTAGCAGACTGCATTGCTTTTTCAAAGATAAATTGATCTCCGACTTTCATGCTTTTTTTAGAAATAATCTGACGTAAAAATTCCCTCGGCATCGATTTTATAAAATTATCTTTCGCGTCCTCGCCAGATTGGGAGATATGAGTGATTACTTCTTTGTCTTTTCTTAAATCACCACTTATCGTAATATCAGAAAAAGAAAGGAGTTGGTTATTTTTCTTACCATCACTATCCACATCAATTTTTATTTTCTCATAATTAAATTCGAACGGGAATGATTCTTCAGTTTTTTCAAAAGTTTTCATATTAACATCTATATCAAACTCATAACTCATTTTTCGATCTTGGTTATAGCCAATTTTTTTGAGTGCTTCCATTTCTGCTTTATCACCACTTATTTTCACCGTTCCAACCGTTTCAGTTTTATTATTGATGATAAAATGAGAGTTTTGAGGTGGAGCATATTCAAAATCAATAGTTTGCTGCGCATTAATACAAATCAATCCGATGAAAAGTGAAAATAGAAAATAGAAAATAGAAAAGCTTGCAATTTATTCATTGTCTAGGAGTTTTGGTAAATATAGGATGCTTCACGAAATAACTAAATAACAATTTTTAAAAAATCGTAACTTTACTTCCTATTAAGCTAAGAACAATGCGCACAAAAATCCAAAATACAAATCCTGACTTTTCCTTAGAATCAGAAGCAACACTTCCTTACTTTTTCGAAAAAGATGGTTTGGAAATGAAATCTTCCTACACTGAAAAAGATTCAAAAACACTTACAGAAAAACAATACGCGGCTGGAGTTGCGCCCTATTTGCGCGGACCTTACTCGACAATGTACGTGCAGAAACCTTGGACCATTCGTCAATATGCAGGATTTTCTACCGCGGAAGAATCCAATGCTTTTTACAGAAGAAACTTGGCAGCAGGACAAAAAGGGTTGTCGGTTGCCTTCGATTTAGCCACACACCGAGGTTACGATTCAGATCATCCAAGAGTGGAAGGTGATGTCGGAAAAGCTGGTGTTGCCATTGATTCAGTGGAAGACATGAAGATTTTATTTAATGAAATCCCCTTGGATGAAATCTCAGTTTCAATGACGATGAACGGTGCTGTTTTACCAGTTCTGGCTTTTTATATTGTTGCCGCAGAAGAGCAGGGCGTTTCTCAAGACAAACTTTCAGGTACCATTCAGAATGATATATTAAAAGAGTTCATGGTGCGGAATACTTATATTTATCCGCCGACACCTTCCATGAAAATAATTGCTGATATTTTTGAATATGCCTCTAAGAATATTCCGAAGTTTAATTCAATTTCGATTTCAGGATATCACATGCAGGAAGCCGGAGCTACGCCAGTTTTAGAAATGGCTTATACTTTAGCCGATGGTTTAGAATATGTAAGAACGGGAATGAAAGCCGGAATGAAAATCGATGATTTTGCTCCACGCTTATCCTTTTTTTGGGCAATCGGAATGAACCATTTTATGGAAATCGCAAAAATGCGGGCAGCCAGATATATTTGGGCTAAACTGTTAACGCCATTTAATCCACAAAATCCAAAATCTTTAGCCTTAAGAACTCACTCGCAAACATCTGGGTGGAGCTTAACGGAGCAAGAACCTTTTAATAATATTACCCGAACGACCATTGAAGCATTAGCTTCTGCTTTAGGTGGCACGCAGTCTTTGCATACAAATGCGCTAGATGAAGCCATCGCTTTACCCACCGATTATTCGGCGAAAATTGCTCGAAATACCCAGATTATTTTACAGCAAGAAAGCGGGATTTGCGATGTTGTAGATCCGATGGGCGGAAGTCATTTGGTTGAAAGTCTGACGCAGCAAATGATCGATGAAGCCATGAAATTTATCGATGAAGTGGAAAAAGAAGGTGGGATGACCAAAGCCATCGAAGCCGGAATTCCGAAAATGAGAATCGAAGAAGCTGCGGCGAAAAAGCAAGCAAAAATCGATAGTGGCGAAGAATTTATCATTGGAGTTAATTCTTTTAAATCTACCCAGAAACAAATGGAGTTGGACATTTTAGATATCGATAATTCTGAAGTTCGTAGAAAACAAATTGAAAGACTCCATCAAATAAAAAGAGATCGAAATACTGAAGCAATTACAGAAATTTTAGAAACGCTAAAACAGTCTGCAAAATCAGGCGAAGGAAATCTGTTAGAAATCTGCATCGAAGCTGCCCGAAGAAGAGTAACACTCGGAGAGATGAGCGATGCGATGGAAGAAAGTTTCGGAAGATACAAAGCCAATATCAGAACCATACAAGGAGTTTACGCCATGAACGCAAGCAAGAATGAATATTTCCCAAAAGCCCTTTTACTATCTGAAAAGTTTGAAGAAAACGAAGGAAGACGACCCAGAATTATGGTCGTAAAAATGGGACAAGATGGTCACGATCGTGGTGCAAAAGTAGTAGCCACAGCATTTGCCGATATGGGATTTGACGTTGATGTCGCGCCACTATTCCAAACTCCGGAAGAAGTAGCGAAACAAGCCGTCGAAAATGATATTCACATTTTGGGTGTTTCTTCTTTAGCAGCCGGACATAAATTTCTTGTTCCGCAAGTGGTGGCAGAATTGAAGAAATTGGGTGCTGATGATATTACCATTGTGGTTGGTGGTGTAATTCCAAAACAGGATTACGAGTTTCTTTACGCCAACGGAGCAGACTATATTTTCGGCCCAGGCACCAATTTACCGAAATCTGCATGTGAGATTTTAGAAGGATTTTTAAAGTAAACAGAAGATTTTTCTTTTTTTAATTATTCTTTGAACCTTCGCAACAATAATGAAGTATTCAAAAAGTAAATCGTCAATGATTTACTTTTTTTTAGTAAAGCTTTTGATAAAGCTTAACTAAAAACGCTTTACCTCTTTTCTTCTTACTTTGATTTATATTTTACGATTTCTAAAAAAATTTTGCTGTAATTTTTTTAAGAAAATTATGATCAAATTTTCCAGCCATTTCCGGCTAAAACACTGTACTTCATGCACCTATTGAAATACTTTTTATGTAAAACATAAGATTATCTAAAAATTCTTCTTAATTTTAAGTTCTTAAAAACACAAAGCCATGAAAAAAAATCGATTTCTTGCGCCACTTTCCGTGGCTGCATTTTTTGCCTTTTCTTATTTGAACGGGCAGAATTCTGAAAAGCTCGTCAAGGATTATTATGTGCAAAATAATGAACTCCTCAAGACCGATCGTAAAGCAGGCGTCCTAATTATCAATGAAGATGTCTCCAAAAGTATGAATGCAAACATTGTGAGTGTACAACAAACTTATAATGGTTTGAGAGTGTACAACGCTTTCGGAAAGGTCATCTTACGCAATGGAAAGGTCATCTCTGAAAAGAATGATTTTAAAACTAAAATCTCTGTTCCTTCTTTTGAAGGTTCTATTTTAAACACCAGAATTCCGGAAGAGATGCTCATAAGCAACTTAGGTTTACAGCAAATCTCCCGAATTGAGTATTTCCCAAATGTCTACTTTGAAAAAAACAGTTCTTATATTTTATCAAACGAGGTGTTTATTTCCGACAAAAACTCTTCAGATGTTTGGCATGTAATTGCAGATGCGACCACAGGTGAAATTCTTTTAAAAAGTAATTTAACATTATCCTGCAATTTTGAGGACAAAGCCCTCTCACCAGAATCAGAAAGCCAGATTGGTCAAACATCAGATCATCATATCAGTCACAGTACAACCATTGATAATGTTTCTTTTGATGCTTCGCCGGCATCTTATAAAGTTTTTGCTCTGCCAACAGAAGCACCAACTTTTGGTCCGATTTCTCTGGTAACTAATCCTTGGGATTTAACTGCTTCTCCCGAAGGCTGGCATTCTGATGGGACCAATAGTTACACCACCACAAGAGGAAATAATGTGTATGCTTATTCCGACGAAAACAATACCGATTTACCTGGCTATTCACCAGCTGGAGGCGCGGGTTTAATCTTTAATTTTCCCTACGCTGAAGGTAGAAACATTAGTCCCTTTAATTACAAAGATACCGCGATTACCAATTTATTTTATATCAATAATAAAATTCATGATGTCTTCTACCATTTTGGGTTTACTGAATCTGCGCGGAATTTTCAAACTAATAATTTTGGTAAAGGAGGAGTTGGTAATGATTCGGTAGCTGCAGAAGCATTCGATGGAAGCGGCCTTAATAACGCTAATTTTATGAGAGGCTATGAATTTATCGACGATGGAACCACTTACGTTTTAGCACCAAGAATGCAAATGTACATTTGGAACAGGGCCCAAAGTGAGGAAGATCCTATTTTAAGATATCAATTTAATTCTCCACCGGATCTCGCCGCTCGTCCGAAAGTAATAACCGGCAGTGCTTCTTTCGGCAAATTATTATTGGAGGGTCAATCTGTAACTGGTGATTTAAAAATTCCTACTCCAGAAAGTGGCTGTTCGCAACCAACTTTGGGAAGTCTTACTGGAAAAATTGCCTTGATTACTAGTGTAACTTGTGAGTATAGTCTTAAAGTATTGAATGCTCAGAAAGCCGGTGCAGTTGGAGTTATTATTTACAGACCAACCGTAAACGAAGCCGTAAATATGGGAGGTGGAAGTTACGGGTACCAAGTGACGATTCCTGCAATCAATATGGGAAAACAAGAAGGTCTTTTTTTGGCGTCGGAACTTACGGGTGGAAAAACGATTAACGCAACTTTGCAGAATGATTTTAATGGTTTTAAACATTCAAGTTTAGATAATGCAATTGTTATTCATGAATATGGACATGGGATTTCTGGGCGCTTAACCGGAGATGGATACGATTGCCTTTCAATGTCATACTCTACAGAGCAAATGGGCGAAGGATGGTCTGACTATTTTGGGTTGATGCTTACGGCGAGACCGGGAGATACGTCTTCAATGCCAAGAGGAATGTCAACTTATTCTAAAGATCAGCCCACAGACGGCATTGGTCTTCGGTTAGCAAAATATTCTCCCGATTTTGCAATTAATAATTATACGTACGCGAAAACAAATACTGTAACTGGTGAACATGCAATTGGGTTTATCTGGGCGACCATGTTGTGGGATCTTACCTGGAAATATGTCGAAAAATACGGCTATAATAATGAGCTGTTAGCAGATTCTAATTCGGGAAATGCAAAAGCAGTTCAAGTTGTTATGGATGGTTTGAAACTTCAAGCCTGTAATCCAACTTTTATTGATGGAAGGAATGCCATACTGCAAGCCGATCAAATTGCAACTGGGGGCGAAAACAAATGCATGATTTGGGGCGCTTTTGCAAAACGAGGCTTAGGAGTTACGGCGTCGGCAGGTAATAAACAAAACGCAACTGATCAGGTAGAAAATTTCACTTACCCGGCCGAGTGCGCTGGTACTCTGGCCGCTATTAACGTTGATTCGAACAAAAGCTACATCGTTTTCCCCAACCCAACTTATGATGAGTTTTTTGTTGGGAATATCGATAAGTCAACGGAAGAGGCGACAATTAGCGTTTATGATCTATCAGGAAAGTTACTCTTAACCGAAAATAGAAAATCTTCTTCCAAACAAGCTATTTCTACCAAAGGCCTAAATCCAGGATTATATTTGGTTAAAATAGTACAAGGTGCAAAATCACAAACAGAAAAATTAATTGTGAAGTAAATTCGATTAAATTAATGATTTAAATAAAACAGTTAAAGAATGAAAGCCGAAATTATTATTCGGCTTTCATTATATTATTTCTTTAGATGCAAAAGACTACGAGTCCCAGATTTCGAATTAAGCCATTGCTTAGTTCTAATAAAAAAACGAGCCGAAGCCCGTTTCTTTTGATTAATCCTACAAGCTCAGGATTAAACTCAGGCGGAAATTTGTCGCCCTAATAAACGTCATCAAACGACATATCAACTCCTAGTTTTTCGGCCAGAAGCTTAGAGATTTTCACTCTCAACGGTTCGATATCGATATTTTCCATCGCATCATTGGCAAACGCAAATAACAACATTGCCTGCGCTTCCTTTTTCGAAATTCCTCGCGAACGGAAGTAGAACATGGCATCTTCATTGAGTTGACCGACCGTACAACCGTGCGAGCATTTTACATCATCTGCAAAAATCTCGAGTTGTGGTTTGGTGTCAACACTGGCACCTTCATCGAGCAGAATATTATTGTTTTGCTGATAAGCATTGGTTTTCTGCGCGATTTTATCTACGAAAACTTTTCCGTTGAACACTCCGCGAGAATGGTCTTTGTAAATTCCTTTGTAGTTTTGGTAACTTTCGCAATGTGGCGTTTTATGGTGAACGGCCGTATGATGATCGACCAGTTGATCGTCGCCTATGATTGTAATTCCGTTCATAAAGGAGTTGATATTCTCGCCATTATGAATGAAATCTAAATTGTTTCGCACCAATTTTCCACCAAAAGAAAACGTATTTACCGTCGTCAAACTATCACGTTCTTGTTTCGCAAAAGTGTGATCCATCATGTAGGAGGTGTTGCTGTCATTTTGCAATTTGTGCCAATCTGCTTTCGCATTCTGGTAAGTAAAAATCTCAGTAACAGAGTTGGTGAAAACGTAAGTATCATCAAAATTATGGTGACTTTCGATCACTTCAATTTTAGAACCTTCTTCAGCTACCAGTAAATTACGGGTGTTGTAAAAAGTATTTTCATCTTGATTTTGAGAGATATAGAAAACGTGTATCGGTTTTTCGATAACGACATTCTTAGGCACCTTTAAGAAAAAGCCCATTTTGCAATACGCCGTATTCAAGTTGGTGAAAGCTAAATTCTTATCTGCAATCGTATCGAAATACTGATCAAAAACATCTTTGTGTTGAGGATCATTTAAAGCATAATTGAAAGACAGCAATTCGACATTACCAATTGATATTTTTGATAATTCTTTGTGTAATTTACCATTAACAAAGACGATCCAGTCGAAGTTTTCTTCGCCCAAATGCAGTTCGTCAATTTGTTCTTTTGAAATCGTGTGCGCTTCTTTCGGAAAGAAATTATAATTCTTTTCGGTGATTTCTCTTAAGTTGGTGTATTTGTATTCCTCGTCTTTTTTAGTTGGTAAACCCAAATGAAAAAACTTTTTCAAGGAAGCATTTCGGGTCTCATCCAGAAAACGGTGTTGAAGCGTTTCTAAAAAAGCAGTGTGATTATTTTGTATATTTTCTAATAGAGCCATTATATATTTGATATTTGAAGTTTGATATTTGAAATTGTGGGCTCAAACATCATTCATTTTCTTTATTCCTATTAAATTTATTGCCTTTATCTTCCGAATTTTTAAGATAATTAATAAATCCAGAAAGCTTTTTGGACATGTTGATTGCTTCATCTTTAAGCATTAAAAAAGTACTTTCGTCTAAATAATTTCGATCGAATGCTCTAATTAATTGAGAACGGACTTCTCCTGCAGATCCTTTCGACATGGTAAGAAAATTTGCAAATTCTCTGTTTCCTTCCCTCTCAAAACCTTCAGCAATATTATCCATCACAGAAGCAGAAGCAGAAGAGCGATCGATTTGATTTTGATCATGTTTTTGAAATTTGTTATTTTTAAGACAATGCCTGTCTATATTTTGACAAAGTATTCTTGATTTTTGCCAAATTTCTAAATCTTCGAAGTTTTTTATCGTTGGCATAATATCAAATTTCAAACATCAAATTTCAAATTAATTAAGTAGCCAATCGTATCCTTTGTCTTCTAATTCTAAAGCTAAAGATTTATCACCAGTTTTGATGATTTTTCCATCGGCTAAAACGTGGACGAAATCTGGCTGAACGTATTCTAAAAGTCTTTGGTAATGAGTGATTAACAAAACTGCGTTGCCTTCTTGTCTAAACGAATTAACACCGTCGGCTACAATTCTTAGTGCATCGATATCTAATCCAGAATCGGTTTCATCAAGGATGGCTAGTTTTGGATTCAGCATCATCATCTGGAAAATTTCATTTCTCTTTTTCTCACCACCAGAAAATCCTTGGTTCAGAGAACGCATCAGGAAATCTCTTTTGATATTTAATTTTTCAGAGTTTTCTTTAACCAAAGCCAACATTTCTTTTGCGGGCATATTTTCTAGACCTTTTGCTTTTCGGTTTTCATTAATGGCTGCTTTGATAAAGTTGGTAACGGTAACTCCAGGAATTTCGACTGGATACTGGAAAGACATGAAAATTCCTTTGTGCGCTCTATCTTCAGGAGCATCTTCGATAATGTTATTTCCTTCAAAAAGGATTTCACCCTCGGTCACTTCATAATCATCTTTTCCGGCAACAACGGAAGCCAGCGTAGATTTTCCCGCTCCGTTTGGTCCCATAATCGCGTGAACCTCGCCTGGATTGATTTGTAGATTGATTCCTTTTAAAATTTCTGCTCCGTCTTGGATTCTTGCGTGTAAATTGTTAATTTTTAACATAATATGAATAAGGTAGTTAGGTTGTTTTAATTATTTAAAATTAATGACTTCCTGTTTTTTTACTGTTATGATTTTTTTCATAGGGTTTTAACCTATGTTATTTTATTTCGCCAATTCGTGGCTTATCCTACGGAACCTTCTAAAGAAATTTCCAGTAATTTCTGGGCTTCCATGGCGAATTCCATCGGTAATTGATTGAGTACTTCTTTTCCGAAACCGTTGACAATTAGGGCGATCGCTTTCTCGGTACTGATTCCTCTTTGGTTACAATAGAAGATTTGATCTTCACCAATTTTTGAGGTCGTTGCTTCGTGTTCTAATTGGGCCGTTGGATTTTTAACTTCGATGTAAGGGAAAGTATGTGCGCCACATGCATTACCCATTAATAGAGAATCACATTGTGAAAAGTTACGCGCTCCCTTCGCTGAAGGCATCATTTTCACCAAACCTCGATACGAGTTGTTTGATTTTCCAGCAGAAATACCTTTAGAAATAATCGTTGATCTTGTGTTTTTCCCGATGTGAATCATCTTTGTTCCCGTATCTGCAAACTGATGATGATTGGTTACAGCGATGGAATAAAATTCTCCGATTGAATTATCACCTTTTAAAATACAGCTTGGATATTTCCAGGTTACGGCTGAACCTGTCTCAACTTGAGTCCAAGATATTTTTGCATTTTTCTCACAAATTCCGCGTTTTGTTACGAAATTGAAAACTCCACCTTTTCCTTCTGAATCTCCAGGGAACCAGTTTTGAACGGTCGAATATTTAATTTCAGCATCATCCATCGCAATCAATTCCACGACGGCAGCGTGTAATTGATTTTCATCTCGTGCTGGTGCGGTGCAACCTTCCAAGTATGAAACGTAGCTTCCTTCGTCGGCGATCAACAAAGTTCTTTCGAACTGCCCACTTCCGGATTGGTTGATTCTAAAGTAGGTTGATAGTTCCATCGGACATCTTACGCCTTTCGGGATGTAGCAAAAACTTCCGTCTGAAAACACGGCCGAATTTAACGCGGCATAGAAGTTATCACCTCTAGGAACGACTTTACCAATATATTTACGAACCAATTCTGGATAATCACGGATTGCTTCCGAAATCGGACAGAAAATAATTCCCTTCTCTTTTAAAGTTTTTTGAAAAGTAGTTTTTACCGAAACGGAATCGATGACAATGTCCATCGCGACTCCTGATAATCTTTTCTGTTCTTCTATGTTGATTCCAAGTTTTGCAAAAGTTTTCAATAACTCCGGATCTACCTCATCTAAACTAGCTAGTTCTGGTTTGACCTTTGGTGCTGCGTAATATCTGATCGATTGAAAATCAATTTTTTCATAAGTTACATTGGCCCAATCTGGCTCTTCCATTTTCAGCCACATTCTGTAGGATTCCAATCGCCATTCGGTCATCCATTCCGGCTCTTCTTTTTTAGCAGAAATCATTCTTACGATTTCTTCTGATAAACCAATTGGAAAATCGTCGTACTCAATATCCGTTGTAAAACCGTATTCGTATTGTTGATTTTCTAGATCGACTCTTAAATCGTCTTCTGTATATTTTGTTGCCATTTTATATAAAAATTAAATGTTTTACAGTGAGAAACTCTCACCGCAGCCGCAAGTTCTGTTTGCGTTCGGGTTGTTGAACACAAAACCTTTTCCATTCAAACCACCTGAAAATTCAAGTACAGTCCCCGCCAGATATAATACTGATTTTTTATCGATAATGATTTTAATCCCATTATCTTCAAAAACCTGATCTGAATCGTCTTTTTGATTGTCAAATTTCAGAACATATTCTAAACCAGAACAACCACCGCTTTTTACACCGACTCTTATATAATCGTCAAAAGGTTTGAAACCATCTTCAGTCATTAACTGAATGGCTTTTTCTTTTGCATGATCGCTCACTTTTATCATTGTTTTTATTTAGACTGAATTTAGATTGCAAAATTACTAATAATATAATGAATATCAAATTCGCTTCGGTATATTTGTCTATCAATGTAATAGACCGTCATACTTAACTTTTAAGAAAAATTCAAATCAATAAATAATGAGAAAATTAGGACTCCTCTTTTTGGGCATTTGCTCCCAAATTGTTTTTGCGCAAGCAAATCGTTTCGTTTATCAAGTCACGATGAAGCCAGATTCCACTGACCGAAATACGATAAAAACTGAAATCGCTAATCTCGATATCGCCGCCGGAAATTCTATTTTCTACGCTGAAAATCGCCTGAAAAGAGATTCGATCATGGGAAGAATGAGACAGACAGGAAATTTTAATTTTGATAGAACGCAGATGCAGAATTTGCGAAGCAATATGGATTTCATTATTGAAAAGGATTACAAGACAGGAAAGAAATTATACAAAGCAAGAATTCTGAGAGATCAATATGCCTACGAAGAAGACCGACCGATGGATTGGAAAATCCTTCCTGAGACTGTAAAGATTGGTGACTATAAAACTCAAAAAGCGGAAACTCAATTTGGAGGGCGAACTTGGTATGCTTGGTTTACTTCCGAAGTTCCTTTTCAAGATGGTCCTTATAAATTCTCAGGATTACCAGGTTTAATTGTAAAAGTAGAAGATTCTAAAGGTGATTACAGTTTCGATTTAAAAGAGTCGAAAAAAATTAGTGAGGTTGCCAGTTTCGATCAAAGAGGTTCTACCATTCCTTTAAAAAGAACCGCTTTCGAAAAACAACAAGAGCAATTCCGAAAAGATCCAGCTGCAGCAGTTGCAGTATTGAGTAGCAGTGGTGGATCATTCAGAATTCAAATGGATCCCAACCAGCGAAAACAAATGGAGGACCGGCAAAAAGAACAGATCAAGAAAAACAACAATCCGATTGAGTTGAAATAAAATATACAAAAATCCCGGTTAGCAAATGTTAACCGGGATTTTTGATTGCTGATAAATTAAATATTCTCTTCTACTTTCAACCATTTCGAACTAGACAAATATTGATTGTCAGGATAATAGATGAAGAGACAGTTTTTACCTTTTATGGTATTGATGATTGGTTCTGCCAGCGCTCTTGGCACCGCAGGGCATCCCCAACTTCTGCCTAACCTTTTTTGATTTTTAATGAAATCTTCACTCACATAATCAGCCCCGTGCATTACTATAGCTCGTTGCAAGGCCGCATCATTATAACCGGAATCCATTCCTAAAAGTTTCAATGAATAACCGTTTGAACCGCTGTATGTTGTTTCAGTGATGTAAAAACCGAGACTGCTTTGGTAAGAACTTTCTGTGTTTGAAAATTTCTGTGCGAACTCTTCACCCGTATTTTTTCCGTGTGCGACCAAAGAATTAAAAACAACTTTCTTTTCATTCAGATCAATAACCCACAATCTTTTTTGAGCAGATGACAATGAAAAATCGCAAATGGTCAATAAATGTGCCTCTTCATCTAATTTCCCTTCTTTTTTAAGATTGGTAAAGCCTAAAAAAGCTTTTGAAAAAACATCTGGTTGGAGTTGATTACTATTTTCGAAAGCAAGTGCGGAGTAAATTTCTTCAGCATAAGCTGAATTAGACTTCGGCTCAATAGAAAGAACTGTATTTTGTGCTTGAATTTTTGATGGTGTTTCTGCTATAATTTGCTTAGAATCCTCTATCTTATAAAAAGAAGTAGCGAAAAACAAAACAGTTATTAAGGGAAAAAGGATTTTTTTCATAGAATGTTGTGCTAAATAATTTTACAGTGCAAAATTACAGTTAATTAGTTATCAAGCGATTGAATGATCAATTTTTAACTTTAATTAAGAAGATTTAACGATGATCAGGTTACTTCGATTTAATTTATTATTTTTGCAAAAGCATGTCAAGAACTTTGAAAATATTTTTTATTGTTTTTGGGTTGAGTATTTTTATTCTACCCAAGCAGATGGTATTTGCACAAAGTGTGATTGAATGTTGCGATCAAATGAGCAATGATGAGTGTTGCCAGAAGGAACAGACCCAATCTTGCCATACTGAAAACTCCAGTAAAGAATCCGAGAAAAACAATTGCACTGACGATTGTACGCAATGTCATTCTTGCACGGTTCATTTTGTGATGAATTATCTTTCACCAGAAATTAGCCAAACTTCAAGTCAGCATTTGTTCGAAAAAACGCTCACTTTCGAGTACGGAAATTTTTACTTTTCTTCAAATTTTCAAAATATTTGGCAACCGCCTAAAACAGGTTAACACCTTAGATTACAGCTAAAAGAATGTTCTTTTGGCAACCTTATTTTGTTAATTAACTTATTTTTAAAAATGAAAACTTTGTTAAAAAGTCTTTGCTTATTTTCCCTATTATTTACTTCTTTCTTATTCGCTCAAACCACTACTAAATCCACCTTTCTTGTAAAAGGTGAATGTGGGATGTGTAAAGATAGAATTGAAACCTCCGCCAAAAAAACGGGAGCAAAAACCGCGAACTGGAATGCCACCACTCAAAAGCTCGACATCGAATTTGATGCTGATAAAACTTCATCAGATCAAATTCTAAAGCAAATTGCAGAAGTTGGCCATGATAATGAACTTTATTCTGCACCAACTCAAACCTATGATCAATTACCTGGATGTTGTTTGTACGAAAGAGAACCCTCTTTTCTGAAAACAGCAATTACAGAACAACCTGTAAAGCAAGACAATCAATTTTTCGTACGCGGAAACTGCAGTTCTTGTAAATCGCGAATCGAGAAAGCCGCTACAAGTGCTGGTGCTGATTCCTCAAGTTGGGATTCAAATACCCAGATGGTTACCTTAAATTTTGATCCTGCGAAAACTTCTGCAGACCTAATCTTAAAGAAAATTGCAGATGTCGGCCATGATAATGAAAAATTCACCTCTACCGATGATACGTATAAGAATCTACCAGGATGTTGTTTGTACGACCGAGAATTACCACTAGGCGTAAAAAGTGATTTGGTTCACGATGACGAAGCAGAATCAGCAGCGCCGAAAAAAGATTTCTCACAACACGCTGATCATTTCGACAAATCAATTGAGGAAGTGAGATTGATTAGGTTAGCAGACGCTACAGCTTTAAGCAAAAAAGAAACCGGCTTAACCTTTAATATCGGAGGTAAAGAATTATTAAAAGCAGCTTGCTGTAATTTATCTGAAAGTTTCGAAACCAATGCAACGGTAGATGTTTCATTTACCAATGCGGTAACAGGAACCAAGCAATTGAAGATGTTGGGTTTAGATCAAAAATATACTTCTTTGACCAAAGAACTTTTGCCATCAATTCGTGGATTGGCTGCACCTTATGGTCTGAATTTAATTCCCGGGAGATGGATTGGTGGAATTCAACTGACAAAAGGAGGAAGTACAGTGGTTAACGGTTACGAAAGCATCACGGGACAAATCAATACCGAACTTTTAAAAGCCAACGATAATCCTGAAACATCAATCAACTTTTTCGGTGATGTTCATGGGAGAGTAGAAACCAATATCACTTCTACGACGCAACTCAATGAACATTGGAACCAATCGGTTTTACTTCATGGAAATGCCACTTTAAGTAAAACTGATTCTAATGATGATGGTTTTTTAGATCAACCGACAGGAAATCAAATTAACGCGGCTTATCTTTTAAATTATAATGATTTAGATCATTCTGGATTAGGAACG
The DNA here is from genome assembly GCF_900109615.1 of Kaistella antarctica. GTDB lineage: Bacteria > Bacteroidota > Bacteroidia > Flavobacteriales > Weeksellaceae > Kaistella > Kaistella antarctica. The sequence goes on along the minus strand of NZ_FOIX01000001.1, from coordinate 463,657 downwards.
CATTTCGGAATTAGTTTTGTGAAAGATCAAAGATTTGGCGGACAAACTACTTTTGATAAGAAAATTGACCGTTCTAAACAAACTGCTTACGGCGTCGGAATTGATCTTTCCAGATTTGAAATTTGGAATAAAACGGGTTACGTCTTTAAAGATAAACCTTACCAGAGTATTGGTTGGATGAACCAGTTTACGACCCATCAACAAGACAGCTTCTTCGGAAATAGAAATTATTGGGGAAATCAAAACACGTTCTACTCCAACTTAGTTTTTGAAAGTATTATTGGAAATTCAAACAATAAGTTTAAAACTGGAGCAAGTTTTCTCTATGATCAATATGATGAAGATTATTTGACTCAAAATTATAAAAGAACAGAAACCGTTCCTGGAGTGTTCTTCGAATATACTTTGACAGGATTAAAATATACTTTGGTTGCGGGAGCAAGAACGGATTTTCATAATCTGGCTGGGACCCAATTTACGCCACGTTTAAACTTTAAATATGATGTAACCGACAAAACAATTCTACGTCTTTCAGCCGGAAGAGGTTTTAGAACGGCCAATGTTTTTGCCGAAAGTCAGCAATATTTTGGATCGAACCGACAAATCGAAATTTTAGGAAATGGAGGAAAAATCTACGACCTAAAACCTGAGATCGCCTGGAATTACGGAGCAAGTGTGCAACAGGAGTTTAAATTATTCAATAGAAAAGCGACTTTAGTAGCAGATTTCTTTAGAACAGATTTCCAAAATCAGGTTTTGGCAGATTTAGATATTTCTCCACAGAAACTTGTTTTTTATAATTTAGAAGGTGAATCATTTGCGAACAGTTTCCAAACCCAGTTGGATTTTGCCCCAGCAAAGAATCTAGAACTGAGACTAGCTTACAAATATTATGATGTGCAGGCAGAATTTCTTGGAGGTAAAAGAGAAATTCCTTTTATGCCGAAAAACAGAGGGTTTTTCAACGCCTCTTATTCTACCGACAAAACGGACAAAGGCGCCTTTTGGAATATCGACACCACGCTTCAATTAATTGGAAAGCAGAAACTTCCAAACTTGAATTCTAATCCTTTAGAATACAGATTGCCAGAATTCTCGAAAAGCTATTCCACACTCAATGCACAGATTTCAAGAAACTTTAATAAAAACATCCGCGCTTATGTTGGTGGTGAAAACTTATTAGGCTACACTCAAAACAATCCGATTATTGATGTACAAAATCCTTTCGGAAATTATTTTGACGCGGGAATGGTTTACGCACCGATTATGGGAGCCAATGTGTATTTCGGGTTGGACTTTAAGTTCTAAATAAATTTCTTACTTTTGAAAAAAATAGAAAACATGAGAATATTACCTTTATTAATAGCCAGTGCTGCCCTTCTTTATTCGTGCGACAAAAAAGAGGCATCTTCAACAGAAACTGCCGCAGTTGCAAGTCAAATGAATGATTCAACGAAAGTTGATGCTCAGATCTCTACAAATGGAGAATTGGTTTCTCAAGATGCTACAGCAATTGCTGCCAAAAGTTCTGCTGATAAGCCAGCATTAAATCCAGAACATGGTCAACCTTATCACCGTTGCGAGATTCCAGTTGGAGCTCTGATTGATAGTGCGCCGCCACAAAATGCAGCACCGCAAGTGATGCCACAGCAAAGTTCTGCAAACAGCAGTTTCAACACCAATCCAATTTCGCCTTCTTTGGCTCCAGCAGTCGCACCCGTGCAGGCAAATGGTCCAAAACCAGCTAATAATCCAGCACATGGCCAACCTCATCACCGTTGTGATTTAGAAGTTGGTGCTCCATTAACTTAAAGGAAAGAATTTAAAATAGGGAAGTCAGAATTATAAATATTTGTACTTGAATTCGATTATTAAAACAACCTCGGCTTTGGTCGGGGTTTTTTTTAGGTTAGATAAACCAGTTCGTCTTTAAAATCATCATCTAGACTTTTAAGGATTTTTGCAGTTTTGGTTTTGGTAATCAAATCCTTAACAAAAAAACTTGTTTCAAAAAACTGTCGGTGAACGCCAGGAAGTAATTGCATGAAGTAATCCATGCCGACTTGGTTGTTATGCAGATCCATTTTCGTTTCGAGAGGCTCATTTGGGAAAAGCTCTTCGTGTAAATCGGTCATTTCTTTGCAGTAAGCCAAAGCTTTTTTGGGCGAAGAAATTTTGCAGCAATACATCATAATCAAGCAAGTCCAGAGCGAATGGCGAAAAGCATTTCCGACTCCATTGTTAGAATGAGTTTTTGGAAAGTGCTTTTGAGCCAAAGTAAAACTTTTTAAAGTCGCATAAAATCCCATTATTGAAAATAAAGGATGCGGAAGTGTCAACCGTAAAAGTTTCATTATTTTGTCGAAACTTAAGGATCTTAAGGTATTAAATATGATTTTGATGTTTCTCATAAAAAAGAAATCCCACCTCCAATGAGGTGAGATTTTAATATTAATTCAAATCTTTTAAGCGTGTACCAATAGTCGAACTGTTTTTGAAACTTTGTCCTTGATCTCTGTTCTTTTAACGATGAAGTCTACGAAACCTTTCTCTTGCAAGAACTCCGATGTTTGGAAGCCTTCTGGTAAATCTTTACCAATGGTTTCACGAATAACTCGCGGTCCGGCGAAACCGATTAAAGCTCCTGGCTCTGCCATGATAATATCCGCAGTCATCGCGAATGAAGCCGTGATTCCACCAAAAGTAGGATCACACAAATATGCAATGTACAATAAGCCAGCTTCTGAAAGTTGTGCTAACTTAGACTGAACTTTAGCCAATTGCATTAAAGAATATGTTGCTTCCTGCATTCTTGCACCACCTGACTGACAAATTATCATATACGGGAGTTTGTTTGCGATACAATAATCCACCGCACGACGGATTTTTTCGCCCATTACAGAACCTAAAGATCCACCGATAAAACTAAAGTCCATACAGGAAATAACCATCTTTTCGCCATTAACAGTACCAACTGCATTTCGGATCGAATCGATTAATTTCGTTTTGGCTTTCACTTCTTTTAAACGGTCGGTGTAAGATTTGGTGTCTTTAAAATTCAACATATCTACACTTTCAACATTGGCGTCGAGTTCAGTAAATTTATTTTCATCAAAAAGAATGGAGAAGAATTCCCTACTACCGATTCTTACGTGAAAACCATCTTCGGGAGACACATAATTATTAGCTTTCAACTCTTCATGTTCGATGACTTTCCCAGTCATCGTTTGATGCCAAAGCCCTTTGGGAACGTCTTTTTTATCCTCAGTAGAAGTTGTAATGTTCTGTGTTTTCCTTTTAAACCAGTCGAATGCCATAAGATATAATTGATGAATGATTATTGATAAAGGATCAAAGATAAATGTATAATATCATTTATCTTTGATTAATTATCATTTATATTAAAGTGTATTGATATTGTTCAGGTCTTCAAAAGCCTGCTCTAATCTTTTAATAAAAGTTTCTTCTCCTTTTCTAACCCAACCTCTTGGATCGTAGTATTTTTTATTTGGTAAATCCTCACCGTCTGGATTTCCTACTTGCGTATTTAGATATTCTACTTTTTCAACCATGAAATCTCTGATTCCCTCGGTGTAAGCGAACTGCAAGTCAGTATCGATGTTCATTTTAATAACACCATAATCAATACCTTCCCTGATTTCTTCTAAAGAAGAACCAGATCCACCATGGAATACGAAGTTAATCGGCTCTTCACCTAAACCAAATTTTTCTGAAACATATTTCTGAGAATTATCAAGAATTTTCGGTGTTAATTTTACGTTACCAGGTTTATAAACTCCATGAACATTACCAAAAGCAGCGGCGATCGTAAAGTTTGGAGAAATTGCATTTAGTCTTTCGTAAGCATAAGCAACCTCATCTGGCTGTGTGTATAATTTAGAAGAATCAACGCCTGAATTATCGACGCCATCTTCCTCACCACCCGTGATTCCGAGTTCGATTTCTAACGTCATTCCCATTTTTGCCATTCTTTCGAAATACTTGCAAGAAATGTCCATGTTTTCCTCGATTGATTCCTCAGATAAATCAAGCATGTGCGATGAATAAAGTGGTTTTCCGGTTTGCGCGAAAAACTCTTCGTTCGCATCCATCAATCCATCAATCCAAGGCAATAATTTTTTAGCACAGTGATCGGTATGTAAAATCACGGTAGCTCCGTAAGCTTCTGCTAAAGTGTGAATATGTTTTGCTCCAGCGATACCACCTAAAATTGCGGCTTGCTGTCCTTCATTGCTCAATCCTTTTCCAGCGTTGAACGCAGCACCACCATTTGAAAACTGAATGATTACAGGTGAATTAAGTTTTGCAGCAGTTTCGAGAACCGCATTGGTATTGCTGGATCCAATTACATTTACTGCGGGAAGTGCGAATTTGTTTTCTTTGGCATATTGAAAAATATCAGTAACCATTTGTCCTGTGGCAACTCCGGCCGGAAATTTTCTGCTCATAATTATATTTTTATAGATTTATTATTAATGATATCTGGAACAGTAAAGTTAAGGATTTTAAGTTGAATGTTTAATTTCTTTTATCATTGCCCCAAAGCAGTTTTTGGCGAATTGTTTCATAAAAACTGAGGTTGGGCGGATGAACCAGAAGCAACTTAAAATGCGCTTTTCTCAACACGATTTCCACGTCGGTTTCCATGTGAAATAATCTGGAATCGAGGGATAAAGAATATTGTGGAACACGGCTTTTCACCTTTAAATGAATTTCTACATCATCATTAACAATGAGCGGACGAACATTCAAATTATGTGGGGCAATTGGCGTGATAACAAAAGTATTATTGTTAGGCGTAATGATTGGTCCGCCGCAACTTAAAGAATAAGCGGTAGAACCAGTTGGAGTAGAAATAATAATTCCATCGCCCCAAAACGTATTCAGAAATTCACCATTGATATAAGATTCCACGGTAATCATGGCGGTGGTTTCTTTGCGCGAAATCGTCAAATCATTTAAAGCAAAAGGGAAAAACATCGAGCTATTGGGTGAAATAATTTCAATGACCGAACGTTCGCTGATTTTCACTTCGCCTTTAATAATCCCGTCAAGTTCCAAAAAAACTTCTTCTTTGGTAAAACTCGCCAGAAACCCAAGCCGTCCAGTATTTACACCTACAACTGGGATCATTAAATCCTGAACGAACAGTAGAGAGTTTACAATTGTACCGTCGCCCCCGAAGGTAAAAAACAAATCGACTTTGTTCTCCTTTAAATCTTCTTTACCCGCAAAGGTTTCAAAATTTTTGGAGAATTGCATTGCCGTTGCCATTCCTTCATACAGGAAAGGTTGAACTCCCCTTTTCTCAAGTTCAGATACAAATTTACTCAGATACAAAAACGTATCTAAGTCGTTTTTTTGAGAATAAATAGCTGCTTTCATCTGTCTATTCTTATTTTTTTATTGGTCAGATGGAACGCCAACGGATTTTTATCTCTTTTCAATAAACGATTATACTGGTTCATCATCTTTAAAATTCCATATATTTTTGAAAAAATCCGAAACGGTCTTTCAACAGTTCTTCTTTTTCGTCATCATAATATTTCAATACAACATTATAACCGTATCGCTCAAAGGTTTCATCAATTGAACTAAGATTTTCGCTGCTAATTTTTAAAGTAATCTGTACATCGTCTTCAATAAAAGCACTGATGTAACAGCCGTAAATTTTACCATTATTTGATTCTACGATTCTGCAAACATCGGTCATAGAGTAACTTCTGTTATTGATCTGAACAATTAATAAAGCTCCATTTTCAGAGAACAAAGGGTATTTGGCAAACTCGCAAAAAACATCGTCGCAGGAAAGATATCCTTGATATTTCTCTAATTTATTAATGATAGGAACAACATTGCTGTTGAAGGTGTGGAAAAGTTTAATTGAGTCTAAGATATTCCCATCATCCAACAGAGCGAATTTCTCATAATGATGTTCTAAAGTGGCTAAGGTTCCTTCCGCACTTTCCTCTAAAAATTGCTGACTCAAGGCGCCGAGATAAAATCCTTTCTTCTTAATAAAAACGTGTGAATAACCGAATTCTTTCGCCACTTCATTTGCCACTTCAATAGAATCACTGGCATTAAACGCGGGATAGTCTTTAGAAATATAATCTTTGATAAACATTAGCCAAATTTAGCAAAATATTAAAAAAGAAAAGGACTTTTTAAAATAAATTAAAATTTACAAAAAAAGATTTGGATAGTATAATATTAATTATATATCTTTGTCGCCTTTCATTTTTACTTTTTATTAGATTTATTTAAACCGTACGACTTCAGGGTCTTGCGGTTTTTCTATTTTTGCAGTCTTTGCTCGTAGAAATATTAATCCTGCGAGAATGATAAATGCACCTACAAATTGCATCGGTGTTAAGGTTTCCCCATCTAAAATTCCCCAGATTACGGCAACAACAGGCATCAACAAAGTTACTGTTGAAGCGAACAAAGGCGTCGAAATATTGAGCAATCGGTAATTCAACATCATCGCTAAGCCAGTTCCAAAAATGGAGAGCAAGCTCACAAAACCTAAACCAATGAAGAAACCTTTATCAGCATTAAAGTCATTAAAGAATCCAGCAACAACTAAAGCAATAAGCGAAGGAACAATCAGCACAAAAGAAAAAACGAAAGCAGATAAAATTTTTGCGGGAATATCGCTCAGTTTAGATTTAACAGTGGTCATCGAAATGGCGTAACCTAAAGTTGCAATCAAAAGCAAAACAATTGGAATCAACTTTAACTCTCCGCCTTCTCCACCGGACAGCGCTAAAATGCACGCCCCGGAGAAACTGATAGCAACGCCAACCAACTGCCTTTTGGTGGTTGAAAACTTCCAGAATAGAAATCCAACAATAATTACAAATATCGGCATCATCGAATTGACGATTCCAGCAATACTACTACTTACTTTGGTTTCTGCAATAGGAAAAAGAAACATCGGAATAAAGTTTCCGGTTATTGCAGCGAGAACCAACCACTTTAAATTTTTCTTGGGGAATTTCTTGATGTTGCTAAGTGCGAAGGGAAGCAGAAGAATTCCGGCAATCAGGACGCGCAACGCGCCAACCTCGTAAGGATTGAAATGTTCCAGAGATTTCTTAATTAAGATAAAGGACGAACCCCAAATGATGGAAAGAACGATTAGCAAAACCCATTTTTCTTTTTCAGGATTCATCGTTATTATTTTTTAGAATTTTTAAATAGTCCTTTTTTGAAATCATGGTTGCACCTAAACTTTCAAGATGTTCAGAATGAATTTGACAATCAATTAATTCTAAACCTTCTTTTTGACTTTGAATAAACTGAATGAAGCCAGCTTTGGAGGCGTTACTCACTTTTGAAAACATACTTTCCCCGCAAAACACTTTACCGATTTGTATCCCGTAAAAACCACCAACCAAATCTTCATTTTGCCAAACCTCAATGCTTTTTGCAATTCCGGCTTCGTGCAGCTTTACAATTGAAACTACCAATTCTTCAGACAGCCACGTTCCATCTTGGTCTTTCCTAAAAGTATTTTGGCATTCTTCGATAACTTTTCGGAAGCATTTATTCTCTGTAAAAGTAAAAACTTCATCCCGTAAAACCTTTCGCATCGACTTTGAAATTTTCAAATCTTTCGGAAAAAGCACAAATCTAGGATCGGGGCACCACCATAGAATTTCTTCGGCCGGATTGTACCAGGGGAAAAGACCTAACTGATAAGCGAAATACAATCTTTCGACCGACAAATCCCCACCCACGGCAATGATACCAGAATCTGACTCCAACAAAGCGGGATCAGGAAAAGAGATTTCATTTGGATTGAGCAGAATCATTTGAAAATTAAATCCTGCTGTAAGAGCAGGATTTTATCAATTTTAAATTTCTATTTTAGAAAGGTAAATCGTCTTCGTCTTCTTCGAAAACGCCTTTTCCTTCTGCAGGTTTCGTGGGAGATGGTGTTGCGTGAGTGGGTTCAAAACCACCAGCAGATTCCATATTTTCAACTTTCCAACCAGTAATTGAATTGAAATATTTCACCTCTCCCTGTGGCGAAGTCCATTCTCTACCTCTAATATTGATAGAAACTTTTACTTTATCACCTTCTTTCAGTTGATTTAGCAAATCTCCTTTTTCCTGAAGAAATTCAATATTTATGGGTTGCGGATATTGTTCTTCGGTTGTTAAAACCATTTCTCTTTTCTGAAATCCGCTCGCAAATGTCTGAACTTCAGTTATTTTCTTTACTGTTCCTTGTAATTCCATGATATAAATTCGTTAAAGGTGTAAAAGTAATAAAAAGGAATTTAAAAAGAAAGTTCTGGATGAATTTTAGAAAAAAATAAAAATTTAAAAAATAGCTTGCTTTAGTTAGAAAAAATCTTTTATATTTGCACTCACAAAAAAAGAGAACAGAAGTTCATTAGCGGATGTGATGTAATTGGTAGCCATGCCAGACTTAGGATCTGGTGCTGTGAGGCGTGTGGGTTCGAGTCCCTCCATCCGCACGAAAATTTCTGAGGATTTTTTCAAGAAATTGCGAAAATAGCTCAGCTGGTAGAGCACGACCTTGCCAAGGTCGGGGTCGCGGGTTCGAATCCCGTTTTTCGCTCCACTTTTGCCTTGGTGGTGGAACTGGTAGACACGCAGGACTTAAAATCCTGTGTCCGTAAGGATGTACGGGTTCAAGTCCCGTCCGAGGTACTTTAGACGCTGTTAATCATTGATTAGCAGCGTTTTTTTTGTTTGTAACTTCCGAGTTATCGTCGGATATTACTTAATTCTGAGCTTGCGAAATCTCCTTATTTATCAGAATTGTTCGCCCAGATTTTTTTCGTGGTACTTAATTTGTTGCTTGCTCAGACAAATACTACATTATGGCCAATCACAATTTAAAGACTCTTTCTGAAGTTTTAAATACTTTAATCAAAAGAGGAATTACCAAGGAGATATGCATGAACGAACAGAAGCAAATGGTTTTGGGGAAAGATGAGAAAGTTTATCAAGCAGATGATCTTAAGATTGTAAAATCTTATCGATTTGAAGGAGACAGTAATCCAGACGATAATGCGGTCCTTTATTTATTGCAAGATAAAGAGGGTGAACTCTCAACCATACTGGACTCATACGGTGCAGAAAGTAATCACACTGGCAAAGAGTTTGACAATTTCCTGCGTGAAATTCCGATAGAAGAGAACGACGAATACAATATAGATTAAATCAAAATCCGACTCGCTTACTGCGAATCGGATTTTTTCTTAAATAGATTTTTGAAAAACCCTTTTTCTTTTACAACTTCTTTCTTTTCCTGAATCTTTTCTTTTACCGTTTCAACTTTTTCCTTGACTTCTGTTTTGGTTTCCTGCAATTCTATTTTGTTTTGCTCCAAAGCAGATTTCGTATTTCCAACCGTATTTTTTATAGACTGCTCGGTTTTCGGAGCGTTTTTCCCAATCAAAGTTTTCTTCAATCCTTGTTCTATTCCTCGCCAGAACATATTAAAGAATGATTTGGTCTTATCACGTTCCACGTTTTCAACAACCACGGATTCCGGATAAATACCTGAATCGGTTTTTACAAAGATGTTGGCCACAGCAGAAAGGATCTTATCTTTTTCACCCGTCTGTTTTAAAATAGCGATTTTCAAATTCTGATGAACCATTTTTAAGGTTCCATTTATTCCGTGCTGTGTTCCTTTAAAATTGAAAATCAAATCAGAGATTAAGCCAGTCGCCTGAATTTTTAAGTATGGTTCGATAAAAGGATTAATTCTGGATGCTGGCAAATCGGAAATATTTCCAGAAATCGCAAACGCCTCATTCCTATTCGCCGTGTCAAAGCTCCATTTTACGTTCATCGGTGAAGCATTCATAAATTTGCAAGTAATAGCAATCGGCACCAACGTTGGCTTCCCCTTCATCTTCCCAGAATTAAGGTTTTTCACATTCATATTAAAATTGTTGAAAGTGAGTTTTCCGGGACCTTCACTTTTTTTAGTATCTTCTTCATAAACTAAAAGTGAATTTTTCACCTCTAAATTCTTAACAAAAACAGGAAATTTAATGGATCTTAATAATTGCGAATACATCGGTTTGGTCGTCAAATCATCGTTCGGGATTTTACTTCGAAAAATATTAGCGTCCATATTACTTACTGTAATATTTTCAACATCTAAAAATTTGGTCGCTGACGCTAAATCCCATTTCCCATTGGCATTTACCTGATTAATTTTCAGATCATACAAGTCTTTCTCCGTTGGAATCATCTTTATATATTGTGCCCTAGAAACGGTTGGCTTCATCGTAAAATTAGAAATCTGAATCGTGTTTTTATTCAATTTTAAAAGTGACGCGGAGAGATTGTAAAATTTAGTTTTATAAATAAAATTTCTGGTGGTTAAACTGTAATTACCGGTTTTGAATGGAATTCCATCTTTAATTGTTTGTTCATTCATTTCGATTTGCTGAATATTCGCATTCAAATCTTTAAAAACTAAAGGCTGATTTTTACTATCAATCTCTAGGTTGGAATTCTTAACGATTACATTTTTTATTTTTAATGGAAACTGAATTCCCTCAAAAGTTGGTTTCTTTTTCTTTGGGTTATTTGCCGTTTTAATTTTTCCATTCAATTGATTCACTAGAACAGTTTCAACATCTAATTTCAATTTGTTTTCAAGAAACTCCCAAGTGTTGATTTTGAGTTGAAGACGCTGCGCCATTAAATCTAAACTCGTTTTATCAGGATGAAATGAAGTTGGTTTTACCGAAACATTCAGCAAATCCGCGGATTTTGGATTGATTTTTAAACTGGCGACTTTTACATTTTGAGTTGCCGATCCATAGTTAATATTCTTTCCTTTAATATCGAAATTCTCGTACTGAAAAGGAATATTTCCCTTCGCTGTTTCATCATTCATCACCAGTCGAGTGATATTCATCGTCAGATTATCTGCGCCAAACAAAGTGGTTCCATTGGATTTTAAAATATTGATCTTCGCATTATTAAGCAGTACATTTTCCAGATTAACATCGTAAGTGAAACTCTTTTTTTTCTGCTCTGATTTCACATCCGTCGTAAACATCTTAATTTCTGGACTGTCGAATTTTACGTTGGTGAGCGATAGCTTATTTTTTTTAATAAGAATATCTTTAAAACTCATTTCTGTCGCTTTTACCTCAAAGAGATTTCGTTTTTTCGGATAGTACTTTAGGAAATTTTGATAAGATAAAAGTGGAATCATAGCAAAATCCTTCACTTTCATTTGTCCGTCTTCTGTGGCAATTGAGGCGGCAGCAAAGGAATATATATTATCTGGCTGGTAAAAAAATTCTTTTCCTTTCAGATGGTATTTCTCAAAAGCAACTGGTAAATTATTCTCTTCCGATTTTTCGGTGATCCGAAGATCCTGAACCATAAAATCCAATTCTTTTACCGCCAAGATTTTCTCATTTGTACTCTTGAAAATTTGAATATTTCCATTGGTAATGGTGATGTTTTCAAAATTCGGTAGTTTTTTCTTTTCACCCGTTTTATCCTCGGATGGTTTGGCGAGAATGATATTCAGGTTCGGACTTTTCAGCGTTAATTTATCTGTCGTGAAATTCTTTTTGAAAATTAGATCATAAATTCCCAATCTGGAAATTGAGAGCGAATCAATTGTTCCCTGCAACCCTAATTTATCATTGCGATCGGGATTTTGACTATTTATGGTGATGCCAGTCGATAGAATATTTCCCGTTCCAGCATCAATATCTAAAGTTTTGTAGGTAATTATATATTCAGAATTATTTTTGATATATCGCGGCAAGTTACTTTTCAACCAAAAATTGAGGCCAAAATTAACAATGAGAAAAAGCAACAGCAGAATCCCAAGAATAATCGAAAAGATGCGAAAACGTTTTTTCTTCATAAAAATTCAACTTACAATTTAGGAACCAATTTACTTTCTTAGAATCTTCTAAATCAAGAAATCAAATTTCCAACTCAATCACATAACCTTCATGTCCTCTGACATTAATAAAATCTCCACCTTCGAAAGAAAGATATTGTCCTTTAATTCCTCTCAAGACTCCTTCAAACTCCGGTTTTTTATCTAAAGTAAATGAAGCTATTTTTTCTGGTGCTTCGTAAGGGAAATCTAATTTTACGATTTCTTCCTCGCCAGAATAGAAGTTTTTGAAATCATCTGGGAAATAATTTTTGATTTTTTCTCGGAAGTCTGCTAAATCCAAATCATCTTCGAAATCATCTTCCAGCATTTTTCGCCAGTTGGTTTTATCGGCTAGATGCTCTTTCATGGCAACTTCAATCATGCCCGCTTCATAGCGGTTTTCTGTTTTGGCAATCTGAAGTGCAAATGTTGCTCCTTGATCAATCCATCTCGTTGGAATTTGCGATTCTCTGGTTACGCCAACTTTTACATCGCCTGTGTAAGCTAAATATACAATATGAGGTTTTAACTGAATAGATTCTTCTACTGCTAGATCACGTTCGCCAACGCCAAGATGTGCGGTTGAAAGTTCCGGACGAATAATCGATTCACTGGCAAATGGACTTTCAAAAAAGCATCTTTTACAGAAACCCATGCGGTAAATTTTCTCATCACTATTGCAGCTCACACAATCATAACCAATATGTTTCAATTTAATATTTTTCCCGATTAATTGATTCATATTAATTAAATCATTAGAAAGATTAAGAAAATATTGAATGGGTTTGCCGTTTTGAGTGACCATTTTAAGAATTTGTCCAGAGAATTTCATCGTAAATTATTTGCGTAAAAATAATCATTTGATTTTAATTAAATTTGTGTTCTCAAAACACCTGCATGAATTATTTAGTCACCGGCGGAAGCGGTTTTATTGGTTCCCATTTGGTGGAACACTTATTGAAAAATGGACATTCTGTCATCAACATAGACAACTTTGATGATTTCTATGATCATAAAATTAAAATCAAAAACACTTTAGAATCAGTTGGCAAAACTTTGGAGTTTTCATTTCATTCAAAGGAATTGGATATTCAAAAATTAATCTTCGAAACCTCTTCAAAAAACTATCAACTATATTATCAAGACATCCGTGATAAAGAGGGTTTAGAAAAGATCTTTCAGAAACATAAAATCGATTTGGTTATTCATCTTGCTGCCTTAGCTGGGGTAAGCCCTTCAATTGAGCGGCCGCTGGAATATGAGGAAGTCAATATTAAGGGAACCATGAACCTGTGGGAATTATGCAAAGAGTTTGAAATTGTAAAATTTATCAACGCTTCTAGTTCCAGTGTTTATGGAAATAATGAAAAGATCCCTTTCTCCGAGGACGATTCCGTTGAACAGCCAATCTCTCCCTACGCTGCCACCAAGAAGTGTGGCGAAATCCTAGGACATGTTTACCATCATTTATATGGAATTGATATGATTCATTTGCGGTTTTTCACCGTTTATGGACCACGCCAAAGACCCGATTTAGCCATCCATAAATTCACCAAACTCATATCGGAAAATAAAGAAATCCCTATTTATGGTGATGGTTCTACGGCGAGAGATTACACTTTCATCGACGATATCATTGAAGGAATTCAAAAATCTATTTGTTATATTGAAACCCATCACCAAGTTTATGAAATTATTAATTTAGGCGAAAGTGAAGTCATTAATTTAAATGAAATGGTAGCAACCATTGAGAATGAATTAGAAAAGAAGGCGGTGAAAAAATTACTGCCAAGACAGGCGGGAGATGTTGAGAAAACGAACGCAAATATTCACAAAGCCAAATCCTTGATTGGATATCAGCCCAGAACCCATTTCCAAAATGGCATAAAAAAGTTTGTGGAATGGTTTTTGAGAAATGGTTCTTGAAAAAAAATCAATTATTAATCAAAGTTTGTTGAAAATCAGAGGCAAAAAGATCTTTTATGTCGTTGATTTTTATATTTTTGCAAAAATTATATTATATGTATTGGACATTAGAATTGGCTTCTTATTTAAGCGACGCACCTTGGCCGATGACCAAGGCTGAACTTATTGATTATGCAATTAGAACAGGCGCACCAATGGAGGTTGTAGAAAACCTACAAGCCATCGAAGACGAAGGCGAAATCTATGAGTCTATCGAAGAGGTTTGGAGCGACTACCCAACCGATGACGATTTTCTCTGGAATGAAGATGAATATTAGAAAACACAGTCGATAGTCGTATTCGGCAATCGACTTTTATATTTTAGAAAAATTCTAAAAATTAAAATTTTTAAACTGGCTAATGCTCCCACGCACCAAGCCGAACGCAAATACTATGGGATTTATAGACAATGTTCTTAAAGGCTTTCTTGGTGACAAAAATGTAACCGACCTCAAGGAAACAAAAAAAGTTTTAAACAAAATAAAACCAGTAGAACCAAAAATTCAGGAATTAACTGACGATGGTTTGCGGGATAAAACTGCGGAATTTAAAGAGAAATTAAAAACTGCGACAGCTAATATTACTTCCCAGATTGAGCAGACTCAAGAACAGATCAAGAACTCCAGCAATGTTGATGAGAAAGAAGCGCTCTTTACGAAGATCGAAGCTTTGAAGAAAGATTCTTATCAAATCGAAGAAAAAGTTCTGAACGAAATTCTTCCCGAAGCATTTGCTCTGATTAAAGAAACTGCGCGCAGATTAGCACAGAACGGAGAAATCCGTGTTAAAGCTACTGATCTTGATCGCGAATTTGCAGCTACCAAAGATTTTATTGAATTAGACGGTGATACTGCAGTTTGGAAAAACCATTGGGATGCAGCAGGAACGCCAATCGTGTGGGACATGGTTCACTATGATGTACAATTCATCGGTGGTGTTGTTTTGCATAGTGGGAAAATTGCGGAAATGGCAACCGGTGAAGGTAAAACTTTGGTGGGAACCTTACCAATTTATCTGAACGCTCTTCCAGGAAGAGGTGTTCACGTTGTTACCGTCAATGATTATTTGGCGAAACGAGATTCACTTTGGATGGGTCCAATTTATCAGTTCCATGGGATGACCATCGATTGTATTGATAATCACCAGCCCAATACCGACGCAAGAAGAAAAGCCTACCAATCAGATATTACTTACGGAACCAACAACGAATTCGGTTTCGATTATTTGAGAGACAACATGGTAACTTCACCTGCTGAATTAGTTCAGGGCGAATTAAACTTTGCGATTGTTGATGAGGTAGATTCAGTTCTAGTAGATGACGCAAGAACACCTTTAATTATTTCTGGTCCAGTTCCACAAGGAGATCGCCAGGAGTTTGATACGTTGAAACCGTCAATCGACCGAATTGTCGAAATTCAGAAAAAAACGGTCAGTGCAATTTTTCATGAAGCTAAAAAATTAATTGCAAGTGGAAATACCAAAGAAGGTGGATTTAAACTTCTTCAAGCTTACAGAGGATTACCAAAAAATCGTCAGTTGATTAAATTCCTTTCTGAAAGCGGTCACAAAGCACTTCTTCAAAAAGTGGAAGGGCAGTACATGCAGGACAATAATAAAGAAATGCCGATTGCCGATAAAGATTTATATTTCGTTATTGACGAAAAAAATAATCAAATAGAGCTTACCGATAAAGGTGTAGAATATATGTCTGCCGGAAATGAAGATAAAGATTTCTTCGTTTTAAATGATATCGGAACTGAAATTGCCGAAATAGAAAGACAGAATTTAACCAAAGAAGACGAGTTCGAAGCCAAAGAAAAAATATTTAATGATTTCGCCGTTAAATCTGAAAGAATTCATACCCTAAGCCAATTGTTGAAAGCTTATACTTTATTTGAAAAAGATGATGAGTATGTGGTAATCGATGGCGAGGTAAAAATCGTAGATGAGCAAACGGGTCGTATTATGGAAGGAAGACGTTATTCAGACGGACTTCACCAAGCGATTGAAGCGAAAGAAAACGTAAAAATTGAAGCCGCTACGCAAACTTTTGCAACGGTTACGCTACAGAACTATTTCCGGATGTACAACAAACTGGCGGGAATGACTGGTACAGCAGAAACTGAGGCAGGTGAACTTTGGGAAATTTACAAATTAGACGTAGTGGTAATTCCTACCAACAGACCGATCACTAGAGATGATAGACAAGATTTAGTTTATAAAACAAATCGTGAAAAATACAACGCCGTAATCGAAGAAGTAACGAGATTGACTGCAGACGGCCGACCAGTTTTGGTTGGTACCACTTCAGTTGAAATTTCTCAGTTATTGTCTAAAGCATTGCAATTAAGAAAAATTCAGCATAATGTATTGAATGCTAAACTTCACGCAAGAGAAGCAGAAATCGTAGCAATGGCCGGAGGTCCAGGAGTTGTAACGATTGCAACCAACATGGCAGGTCGTGGAACCGACATTAAGCTACAAGGTGAAGTAAAGAAAAATGGCGGACTGGCAATCGTTGGTACCGAAAGACATGACTCGAGACGTGTTGACAGACAGTTAAGAGGTCGTGCCGGAAGACAGGGAGATCCAGGAAGTTCTCAGTTCTACGTTTCGTTAGAAGATAATTTAATGCGTCTTTTCGGTTCTGAAAGAATCGCGAAAATGATGGACAGAATGGGTCATAAAGAAGGTGAAGTAATTCAGCACGGTATGATTTCTAAGTCGATCGAAAGAGCGCAGAAAAAAGTAGAGGAAAACAACTTCGGAATCCGTAAGAAATTATTGGAATATGACGATGTGATGAATAAGCAACGTGATGTTATTTACAAGAGAAGAAAGAACGCCTTGTTCGGTGATCACTTGAAATACGACATCTCGAACATGATTTATGATGTATCAGAGTCATTAGTAAGCCGAGGTAAATTAGAAGGAGATTTTAAAGATTTCGAACATGAGATCATTAAATATTTCACCATGGCAGCTCCGGTTACCGAAAGTGAATTTAAATCTAAACAAGTTCCTGAATTAACCGATATCCTTTTCAAAGCAGCTACGGAAGATTATCAAATGAAGTTGAATCTCTTGAAGGAAAAGTCATTCCCAATCATCGAGAATGTGTTTCAAAACCAAGGTTCAATGTTCAAAATGATTCAGGTTCCTTTTACCGATGGAATTAAAACAATGACCATCGTCACTGATTTAGCGCAAGCTTTTGAAACCAAATGTGATTCTTTAGTCAATGATTTTGAAAAAAATATATCGCTCGCAATTATTGACGAAAACTGGAAATTGCATTTAAGAGAAATGGATGATTTAAGACGCTCTTCACAAGGAGCCGTTTATGAGCAGAAAGATCCCTTGGTTATTTACAAACAAGAATCATTTTATCTTTTCACCGAAATGGTAGAGAAAGTAAACAAAGAAATTATTTCGTTTTTATACAAAGGAGAAATTCCAGCGTAAAAAGATTTTCAATAGTAAAGAAAACTCCTTCAAATTTTTTGAGGGAGTTTTCTATTTTAGTCGTGATATTTTTTGTAATTTTAATCCATAAATTATTTGACTAATGGCATTAATAGACCTATCCAGGCAAGTAGCACTCGGCGTTGATATCGGCGGAACCAATACCAAATACGGACTCGTGAATCACCGCGGCGAAATTTTAGAAAAAGGCAATCTGAAAACAGATGATTTCCCTGAAGTACAGGATTTTATAAATGCTTTGTATGATAAGGTTTCTCCTTTAATAATGAAGTATTGTGGCCAAAGACATTTCGACGGAATCGGAGTTGGCGCACCGAATGCCAATTACTTCACAGGAACAATCGAACAAGCACCCAATCTCCATTGGAAGGGAGTTGTGCCGTTTGCAAGGTTAATGACAGAAAAATTTGAAGTTCCCTGCAAAATGACCAATGATGCCAATGCGGCAGCCTTAGGCGAAATGATGTTTGGAGCCGCCAGAGGAATGAAAGATTTTATCATGATCACTCTGGGAACTGGCGTTGGAAGCGGAATTATGTCGAACGGTCAGTTAATCTATGGTCACGATGGTTTTGCCGGCGAACTAGGTCACACGATCGTCAAACCAGGTGGAAGAAAACATTGGAGCACTGGCTCGGAAGGATCTTTGGAAGCTTACGCCTCTGCAACTGGAATTACAATTACGGCAAAAAAAATGCGCGCGGAATTTCCAAACTCTATGCTTAACAATTACTTGGAGGAAGATATCAATTCGAAAGTAGTTTATGAATGTGCTACGAAAGGAGATCCGACTGCGATAGAAGTTTTCCGGTATACGGGACAAAAATTAGGTGAGGCATTAGCCAATTTCGTGATGTTCTCTTCACCAGAAGCTATTTTGCTTTTTGGCGGCGTCATCAAAGCGGGCGATTTTATTTTGAAGCCGGCGAAACTTCACATGGAAAGAAATCTTTTCCCTATTTTCAGAAATAAAGTAAAACTTGTTTTCAGTGAACTGGACGAGGCTGATGCTGCAATTTTGGGAGCCAGCGCTTTGGTCTGGGAAAATGAGTCACCTGGTTTTCGTAAATATTAAATCTAAAAATTATTAATTTTTATCATCAGCACATATTGAGGTCTTCCAAGGGACTATAAATGAAAAAGCTGATGACCAATCTCTAGAAAATGGACAAACAAAATTTAGAATATATCACCTTTGGTGGTGGTTGCTTTTGGTGCGTTGATAGCGTACTTGATTTATTACAAGGGGTAGAATCTACAACGTCTGGTTATGCTGGCGGACATAAAGAAAACCCGACTTACGAGGAAGTTTGCACGGGAAATACCGGACATGCTGAAGTGGTGCAAATGGCTTATGATCCAAGGATTATTTCTTATGAGCAATTAATGGAAGTGTTTTATTTCCTGCATGATCCAACACAATTGAATAGACAGGGAAATGATATCGGAACTCAGTATCGATCGGTGATTTATTATACTACTGAAGCTGAAAAACAAAAAGCTGAAGAAGCGCTGAAAGTATCAGAAGCAACAGGGAAATATAGTGGAAAGTATGTCACTGAAATTACAAAATTGGATAAATTTTATCCTGCGGAACAATATCATCAAGGGTATTATGAAGCGAATCCTACCCAACCATTCTGTAGCGCAGTTGTAGGACCGAAGGTTGCCAAATTCAAAAAACATTATGGCGACTTAGGAATGCTAAGACCCGAACTTGATTAATACAAAAAGCGAAGACTAATCTTCGCTTTCTTTTTTTCTAAAAATATAATAGCCCGCTTCTGAGGGATGATCCTGAACATAATGTTCGGGATTCTCTTTTCTGATCAGCAAATAAATCATAATGTCGCCTGCTGCCGTAGCAGAAAATACAATTCCTAAAAATAAGATTAAAATATTCCCAATTATTAAACCAATGATTGCCGGAATAATACCTAGGATTAATAATGGCGCAAGTAAAGCAATGTTATAATGCTTTATTTTTAAAGGCTCTTTGCAATGGCAATATGGAGTTAACATCTTCCAAAGAATCCCAAACTTAATAGACTGCCATCCTTTTGGCGCGAAAAGAGCGAAGAAAACTCCATGGATGAGTTCATGAACTGCCATGCCCACAAGTATTATTAATAAAGGTGCAAATGCCTTTAATACTAAATACTCTGAGTCTAAGTCGGGCAACTGGAATCCCCAAATTAAATAATAAGGACCTGCGAAAATGAAAATAAAAAGCACGAGATATTTTAAAGCATCCACATTCGCTTTTGCCAAGTCGATGGTTTTTTTCTCTCTTGTAAATTGATCAAATTCCATATCTAAAAATTATGTAAATCAAGGCAGAACTCATTTAATAAAGATAAAAAAAAGACCGTTGAAAGATATCAACGGTCTTTAAATATTCTAAATCAAGTTATTTTACTAAAACCATTTCACTAATTAAGTGACCTGCATTTCCGTATTTTTCAATAGTCCAAAGAACCATTCTTACATCTACGTTAATTGTTTTTTGCATTTTCGGATCGAAGATAATGTCACCGCTTAGAGCTTCACTATTTCCATCGAACGCTAGACCTAACAGATTTCCATCACCATCAAGCACTGGAGATCCAGAGTTCCCTCCTGTGATGTCATTATCAGACAAGAAATTCACTGGCATGAAACCTTTCTTATCTTTATACTGACCGAAATCTTTTTTCTTAACAAGATCTAAGAATCTTTGAGGCAATTCAAATTCCTCATCTCCTTTTTTATGTTTCGCTACCATACTGTTAATTTCAGTGTAGTAGTTGTCTTTTTCTTTTTTAATAGAAGCATAATTTCTATCATTTCTGATAGGAAGAGTGGTGATTTTTCCTGTAGTCATTCTCATCGTAGAGTTCGCATCTGGATAGAATGCGGTTTCTGGCTGAGATTTTCTAAGACCATCTAAAAACAATCTGCTGTTCTTCGCGAAAGCATCGTCAATTTTAGCAAATTTATCACCAGTTAATTTCTGATCGGTTACAAAACCGTTTGCCAATTTCAATAATGGGTCTGCATCGATTTGTAAACGGTTAGGATTGTTCACAAAATTCATCGCTGATTCTTTGGTTGCGAAAATTGAAGAGAAAGCCATTGTTGAAAGATTCTTTGCATCTGCTGCCATTAAGGTAGATGACGCAGAACCTTTACTTACTCTTTGTTGATATAGGTTAACCATTGAGTTCAACATTTCACCTTCCAGCTTTACATTAAACTTGTCATAAACTCTGTCAATCGCGTCGGTAACTTTGGTTTTCATAGCCACTTTTCCTGCCTCATCCTGATCAGCATAGGTATTTAAAAGAGAACCTAATTGGTAAGCAACCGTTATGAACTTTGCATTTCTCTGTAATTGAGAAGAATAATTTCTTTCAACATTACGATCAGAAATTTGCGTGTAGTTCGATTGAAGGTCTTGTAAAATCCCACCATACATTGCTTGGTTTTCTGGCATTAAAGCCCAAGTCTGGAATTTTTCTTCCAAAGCTTGTTTTTCTGTAATGGTTCCGTTTTTGATAACGGCATCAATGGTACCTTGTCTATTTTTCCAATAATTGGCTACAGAAGCATACTGCGAAGCGTAATCAATTTTGGTAGCTTGGTCTTTATCCATATATTTCTTCATAACGTCCATGGCAACTTTAGAAGCTTCCACCCACGCCGGATAATCTTTACTAACCATTTGCTCGATTCCATAAGAAGTCAAATATCTGTTCGTTCTTCCTGGATATCCCAAAATCATTGCGAAATCTCCTGGCTTATAACCTCTTAACGAAATAGGCAAAGAATGTTTTGGCTTCATTGGAACGTTCGTTGGCGAATATTCTGCTGGATTACCATTTGCATCTGCATAAACTCTGAACACAGAGAAATCCACAGTATGTCTTGGCCATTCCCAGTTGTCAGTATCGCCACCATATTTACCTAAAGCATTTGGAGGTGTACCTACCAATCTCACATCTTTAAAATCTTGATAAACGAAATAATAAAATTCATTTCCATTATAGAAATCTCTTACTACGACTGTATATTTTCCGTTTTCTGAATTTTCAGCTTGAATTAATTTATATTCTGCACTGATGATATTGCTTCTTTCTTCAGCAGATAAATTGTTGTTAAGTTTGGCGTTGATTCTTTTCGAAACATCATCCATTCTCACCATGAACCGCACAGAAAGTCCTTTCGATGGAAGTTCTTCACTTTTTTTCATGGCCCAAAAACCATTGGTTAAGTGATCTTTTTCTGGAGTTGAAAGCGCAGCGATTTGCCCGTAACCACAGTGGTGATTCGTAAAAAGCAAACCTTCTTTAGAAACCATTTCTGCCGTACATCCGCCACCAAATTGAACGATGGCGTCTTTTAAACTAGAACTGTTGACAGAATAAATTTCTTCGGGAGTTAATTTCAAACCGTCTTTTTTAAGATCGACTCCATTCAGTCTTTTGATCATGCTCAAAAGCCACATTCCCTCATCTGCTTTCAATTGCAGGAAACTCAACATAAAGGTGAGTAATAAAAAAATTCTTTTCATTTAATAATTTATTTAAGTTGCTAATTTAGGAAATTCCTTTTACTTGATGGTTGTGAACAAATAAAAAAAAATGGATGAGAAAACTCTCACCCATTTTAAAATTATTTAAAGTACCTATTAATCTTTGATTAATTTAGTAGCAGTTCTTTGTCCGTCTGCTAAAGTTACATTAAGAATGTAAACTCCTTTTTGAAGACCAGCTAAGTCGATTTGTTTGGTGTTCTCAAAAGATTTAACTGCTCTTCCGTTCATATCAACCAATAAGATTGATTTCACATCGCTTTTCGAAACGATGTTAACCTGTCCTTTTGTTGGGTTAGGATAAATTGAGACTGCAGTTTTAGCTGATGCTGGGTTAGCCGTTGCTAAAAGTGCACCTAATTTATTCATCCCGCCCGTACCAGCAGTGTTTTTGAACGCACCACCATAAATAGTAGAAGCATCATAAGCTGCAAGAGCTGTAATTCCTGGGTCGCCGTTGATAGCATCCGCAGTTAATTCGGTCCAGTTTTCCCCTCCGTCGTAACTAATTGCTGAACCTCTCTCTGGATTACCAGCTCCCGAACTGATTAATGTCTGCACGGTACCAGGAACATATTTTAAATCTCCTGCATAATTGGTTCCAGACATTACATCTACCAGGGGCCAGCTAGCACCAGCATCTGTGGTTTTAAAGATGATACCATCTTGATCCATTACCCAAGCTGTATTAGCGTCTTTCAAAGTAAGTTGACCATTTGATCCAGCAGTAGTAACACCACCGAAATCGATAATTGGAGTTGCTGTAACAGTCCAGTTCATTCCTTTATCATTTGATTTCAATACTCTTCCTTGGTCAGTACCAATCCAAATTGTATTTCCTGCAAAAGCTTTGATGGTCGTATATCCATATTCACCAGATGTTGCTGGTAAATTAGCATCTGGAACTCTCACCCAGTTTGTTCCACCATTGGTCGTTGTAAAAATGGTAAATCTTCCATTGGCTGTATCTGGGTCTCCCATAGAAACTCCTGTATTGACATCCCAAAAGTAGATGGTGTTAGGAAATGAAAGTGGCTTGGAGTAATCAGCGGTAGTTTGTTTATTCCAAGTTGTTCCCCCATCCACAGTTTTCCATATTCCTTGGTTTGATCCATTAACCGCAACCCATGCTGTATTTGCATCTGCCGCTGTTAAATCTGAAATTCCAAGTGTTGTGTTTCCCACATTTATTTGCCCTGCTGTCCAGGTAGCACCTCCATTTGAAGTTCTGGTATATTGCTGCAAATTAGCTGCTCCTGCTCCAGGTAGCGCGGCATAAGCCCACGCAACATTTGCATTAACAGCGTGGATATCTCTCACCAAAGTAGATGCAGTCGGGAAATTTGAGTTCTGTTGCACCCAGGTTTGTGCTTGTGTTGCCATTGAAACTAGCGCAAAGCCAGTAAGTAAAAGTTTTTTCATAATATTAAAAGTTAATTGATTTGATGTAAAAGTATATCATTTACAAATTAAAACCAAAATTATTTGATACTTTTTTAATAGAATGACCAAAACACTACTGATGTAACATTATCGGCATTTTGAATTTAAGAGAAACTTTAGATATTTATAAGAGAAAATTAATCTACAAGCGTAGCATTTCAGAATGGGGAATGTTATCTTCTAAATAACTTTTGCCCGTAGGTGTAAATCCGAATTCTTTATAAAAAGGAAGTAAATAATCTTGGGCAGAGATCCTTATGGAAGTTTTTAGAAATCTTGCTTCGATTGTACTAATCGCAAACCTCATCAATGTTTTTCCTAAATTTAACTTTCGGAAATTCTGATGGGTTAGAACTCTACCGATAGAACATTCTGAATATTTTACGCCTGGCTCGAAAATTCTGCAATAAGCGATTACTTCACCCTCATTTTCAGCCCATAGATGGATTGCTTTCGGATCAGAACCATCAACTTCTGGATAAGGACAATTTTGTTCCACAACAAAAACTTCAATTCTTGCCTCTATAATTTGATGTAATTCTACGGTTGAAAGCTCGTCGAAAGTTTTAATTTTCCAAGTGATTGGTTGCATCATTAAAAATTTTAAAATGACGTGTTAAAACTTAACGTGGTTATGCATCAAAAACTCGTTGGTGGTTGTAATAAAATCTAGAATTGGTTCACCACCCGTTTTTTTCTCCGCAGAGGTTACGTAAACTTCAGGCAAATCCTCCCAAGTTTTCAGAAGTTCAGTTTTGTAGTTCTCTATATTTGCGGCAATCACGGTCGGCTTTAATTTATCTGCTTTCGTAAACGCAATTGAAAAAGGAATTCCGTTTTCGCCACACCATTCTATAAATTCAATATCGATGGCTTGGGGAGTATGTCTCGAATCTATTAAAATAAAAAGATTCACTAAATTTTTCCGGTTCAATATATAATTGGTGATCAATTTTTCAAAATCACGGCGCATACTTTTTGAAACTCTTGCATAGCCATAACCTGGCAAATCGGTAAGATACCAACTGTCATTAATGAGAAAATGATTAATCAACTGTGTCTTTCCTGGAGTTCCCGAAGTCTTTGCCAAATACTTATGATTCATCAATGCATTGATTAACGAAGATTTGCCAACATTTGACCTTCCTATAAAACCATATTCTGGCATGGTCGGTTCAGGACAGTCCTGCCATTTATCGCTGCTTTTTACAAATTCTGCTGTTTTGATTACCATAATTAGTTTTTATGTAGGTGACTCAATGAAAAATGGAAGACTAAACTTCCATTCAATTATTTTTTTTGTTTCTGTAACCAGGAATATAAGATATGATTAAACTCATCTGGTTTTTCCATCATCGCCGCGTGACCGCATTCTTCAATCCAGAACAGGTCTGAATTAGGCAAGAATTTATGCATATCAACTGCTACTTCTGGTGGCGTTACATTGTCATGTTTTCCCCAAATTAAACAAACAGGGATGGTTATTTTTGGCAAATCGTTTAACATGTTATGCTTAATGGCGCTTCGTGCTAACATGACCGTTTTAATTCCCTTCATCCTGTCATTCACTACAGAAAAAACTTCTTCCACCAACTCATTGGTTGCAACTTTAGGATCAAAGAAAACTTCTTCGGTTTTCTTTCTAATATAAACTTTATCACTTTTTCGAGGGAAACTGTCGCCAAATGATCTTTCGTACAACCCAGAGCTACCAGTAAGAACTAAGTTAGCTACCAATTCTGGTCTTGCTAATGTGAGAATTAAACCTACATGACCGCCCATCGAATTTCCAACTATGGTTGCAGGTCGTTTTACTTTTTCCTCTATAAATTTTGCAACATGTTTTGCAATCGTAGTAAGGTTGGTATTGAGAACGGGTAAATCATAGATGGGTAGAACAGGTACAAAAACCTTATATCCTTTTTCTGCAAAATATTTAACAGTATTATCGAAATTGCTTAACCCGCCCATCAAACCGTGTAATAAAATTACCGGCTCTCCTTCTCCTGCTTCAATAAAAGCAAACTTCTTATCCTTCTTTGTTTTAAATATCATAAATCTTACGCTATAAGCGTTTGCAAAAATACAAATTAAACGCCAAATTAAATTTATTTGGAATCTTTTATAGATTAAATTTAAGTTTTTTTGATCGAACCGCCAACTTCTACGGTTCAAAAATAAAAACATTTTTTAACTACTTTTTAATCAATGTGTTAATCTTTAAATCAAAACTTATTAACATTAAGTCAAAAAGTGGGAAAAAGTGGGAGCTATTGGAAATTTTTATATAAATTTGTCCCAAATGAAGAATTTCATCGGGACATACGAATGCAGAATTGACGACAAAGGTCGGCTAAAACTCCCCTCAGCTTTGGTAAAACAAATGGGGGATTTTGGCGATGACTCTTTTGTGGTCAAACGCGCCGTGTTCCAGCCTTGCCTGGAAGTTTATCCGATGCAGGCCTGGGAACAACTGATGAACAAACTCAATAAACTCAATCGTTTCATCAAGAAAAATGCAGATTTCATTCGGATGTTTACGGCCGGAGTGAAAATAGTAGAACCCGATAATGCTGGACGTTTACAAATTTCTAAAGACTTAACGCACTTCGCTAACCTTCGAAAAGAGGTTGTTATTACGAGTGCAGGTGAACTTTTTGAGATTTGGGATAAAGAGGAATATGAGAAAGTGATCACAACCTCTGAAGAAGATTTCGCAAAACTAGCGGAAGACGTGATGGGCTCGATTAGTTTTGATGAAGAGCAACAATAGAAATTCAAAGGAATTTAAAATATAAAAACACTTAGTACAGAAAAATGTATCACAATCCTGTTTTACTGAAAAAAAGTGTCGATGATTTGGTGACGAATCCTGACGGAACCTACATTGACTGTACCTTCGGTGGCGGTGGGCACTCCAGAGAAATTTTAAGCCGACTTTCCGCCAAAGGAAAATTATATGGCTTTGACCAGGACTTAGATGCGTTGAAAAATAATATCGACGACCCAAGATTCACGCTCATCAATCAAAACTTCAGGTTTTTAGAAAACGCGATGATGGCTTACGGTATTTCTAAAGTTGATGGCATCCTGGCAGATTTCGGAGTTTCTTCTCACCAATTTGACGAAGCTGAACGTGGCTTTTCAACGAGAAGCAACGCGCCACTTGATATGAGAATGAATGTGATGCAAATGTTGGATGCAAAAAAAGTCATTAACGAATATGAAGAAGAACATATCGCAGATATTTTATTTCAATACGGCGAGATTAGAGAGTCGAGAAAGTTAGCAAGAGAAATTGTGGCTCAGCGTAAAATTAAACCTATCGAAACAACCGAGGAGCTGAAAAAAGTATTCAGTTATATCCCGCAGTTTAAGCAGAATAAGGTTTACGCACAGATATTTCAGGCGATCAGAATAGAAGTCAACCAAGAATTAGAAGTAATAAAGGAATTACTCGTTCAGGCACATCGCATCTTAAAACCTGGCGGCCGATTGGTAGCGATTTCTTACCACTCACTAGAAGACCGTTTAGTGAAGAGATTTTTGAAAAACGGAATGTTTGAAGGAGAACCAGCGAGAGACATTTTCGGAAATTACGCTAAGACATTTGATCTTTTACAAACGAAAGCGGTGGTACCAGATGGTGACGAAATTAAAGAAAATTCACGCGCCCGAAGTGCAAAATTAAGAACAGGAATAAAAATATAAAGAGTTCGTAAAAAGCGATAAGCAACATAATTACTCATTGCTAATCAATTATTACTCACCAAAAATAAATGGCAAAAAGACCAGCAAATCGTCCACAAAAAAGACTCACTTTTATTGATATAATAAAAGGGAATTTTTTGAACCGTGATGAAGTAACTATTCATTACCGATATTTTGTGCTGGTGTTTTTTCTTTTAATGATCATGATTTATAGCAATCACCTGGTCAGCCAGAAAATTGAACAGGTAAATATTTTAAAAGAACAGACCGAAGAATTTAAGTCGCGAAATGCCTACGCTCAAAGTCGACTCATTAAAGTAAAATTAGAATCAGAATTAGGAAAAGAAATGGTGCAGGATTCCCTACTATCATTAGAAAATCATCCACACAAAATATTGATAAAATTAGATAGTCTAGATGGCAGTACAAAATGAATTTGAAAAAAAACGCTCAAAAACATTGAGATGGGGCTACCTTTTTACAGGGTTTGCCTTCGTTCTTTTTGTGGTGTTTCTTGCCAGAATTCTTATTTTACAAAACACCAATGTTCAGGAAATCAAAGACGATTACATCAATAAAAATTATCGGGAAGCAACTCTAAAAGCGGCTCGCGGAAATCTTTACGCTGCCGACGGTTCCATCTTGGCAACGACTGTAATGAGATACGACGTTTATCTGGATTTTAAAATCATTAAAGACACCGTTTATTCTAACAACATTGGCTCTTTAACCGACTCATTATCAAAAATGTTCGGGAAACCAAGAAGTTATTTCAGAGATCGGTTTGATCAGCAGAAAAAAGCCAAAAACCAATATTATTCTTTGGTAAAAGGACTTGATTTTGACGATTATGATCGTCTACGCCAGTTTCCAATTTTTAAGAAAGGAAAAAATAGAGGTGGATTTATCGTCGATAGAAACTACAAAAGAGAATTAGCCACAACGCAAATCGGTGCTGGAACCATTGGGATGGATAATGAAATTGCTAAATCTGGATTAGAAGGTGCATTTTCGAAATATCTAACTGGCGCAGATGGAACACGTTTAGAACAAAGAGTCAATTCTAGCCAATGGAAACCAATCGATTACTGGAAAGTAAACGAACCCATCGACGGTCAGGATGTTTATACGACAATAGATTTGAGAATTCAGGATATTGCCCATTCTGCTTTAGAAAAACAGTTGGTAAAATTCGATGCGGAACATGGATCCGTCATCGTCATGGAAGTTTCCACGGGGAAAGTCAAGGCGATGGTCAACTTACGCCGAACTGAACCTGAGATTTATGTCGATGCCTATAATTACGCTATAAAAGACAATATCGAACCAGGGTCTACTTTCAAAACAATTTCATTATTAGCAGCGATGGACGATGGTTTCATTGATGAAAGCACAACCGTAAATGTTGGAAATGGGGTTTGGACTTATGCTAAACAAAGGATTTCCGATGGTCACGGTGGTGGAACTTATGAAATCTCAGATGTTCTGGCAAAATCAAGTAACGTCGGAACTGCAAAACTGATTACTAAGTATTACTCAGATAAACCAGAAGTCTTTTTGGACCATCTTAGAAGATGGAAGTTATTCGATAAAATGGATATCGAACTGCCTGGAATTACAAAACCAAGAATTATAACACCGAAAAGTAAAACGTGGAGCCCAGGTGCTTTGGCTTCTATTTCTTTCGGCTATGCGACCAATATTAATCTTCTGCAGCTTACTACTTTTTATAACGGAATTGCGAACAATGGCAAAATGGTAGAGCCACTTTTCATCGAAAAAATTTTAAAGGATGGAAGAACATTGTATCAGGCAAAGCCAAAAGTAATGGTTAACAAAATGGCCTCAGAAAAAGCCATTAAAATGATGACCAGCGCTTTAACCAAAGCTGTTGAAAAAGGAACCGCAAGAAGTATTTTCACCCCAAATTTAAAAATGGCTGGGAAAACTGGAACGGCCAGATTTGAATACTGGTTGCCAGGTCCAATGAAATACAGAGCCTCGTTTGCGGGATTTTATCCCTCAGACAATCCGAAATACACCTGTTATGTGATGGTGAGTGAACCAGACAACTCAAAAGGATTTTACGGTTCTACCGTGGCGGCGCCAGTCTTTAAAGAAATTGCCGGAAAGACATTTTTGAAAACGCCGCAGAATATTGAAAAAGAAATGTTGGTGGATCGTAAAGTTGATCTCAGTAAAATGACTGAACCCAATGTAAAAATTGCTGTAAAAGATAAAACAATGCCTAGAGTGACTGGATTGATTGGTAAAAATATTATCCCTCAATTAGAAAACCAAGGTTATCGGGTTGATTATAAAGGTGTCGGAAAAATAAAAGAACAGTTCCCATTGGAAGGAACCATCATTAATAAAGACCAAAGAATTTATCTGCAACTGCAGAATTAATTCTATAACAATATGAAATTAGAAGATTTATTAAACAGAATTCCCGTCCTAGAAACACTCGGAGATACAAACCGAGAAGTTTCAGCATTAACTTTTGACAGCCGAAAAGCAGTTGAGAACTCCTTGTATGTTGCAATAAAAGGAACTGTTTCAAATGGTCATGATTTCATCAAAGCCGCTATTGAAAAAGGGGCAAATGTAATTGTTTGCGAGGAATTTCCAAATGAGATTATAGAAGATATTACTTATCTTAAAGTAAAAGATGCTTCCAAAACTTTGGGACATCTTGCGTCTAATTTTTACGGAAATCCGTCGTCAAAACTAAACCTCATCGGAATTACAGGAACTAACGGAAAGACCTCTACCACTACTCTATTGTTTGATGTATTTAAAATATTAGGTTTTAAATCTGCGTTAATTTCTACGGTTGAATATAGGATTGATGACGAAATCATTCCCTCAACCCACACCACTCCAGATGTTATTCGTTTGAACCAAATTTTGGCGAAAGCAGTGGAATCAGGTTGTGAGTATGCCTTTATGGAAGTGTCTTCGCACGGAATTCACCAGCAAAGAACGGAAGGTTTACAATTTAAAATCGCCGGTTTTACCAATATCACTCATGATCATTTAGATTATCATAAAACTTTTGCTGAATATCTGAATACCAAAAAACGATTTTTCGATGACTTGAATTCAGATGCTATCGCCATTACCAATGTTGATGACAGAAACGGAAACGTGATGTTACAAAATACCAAAGCGACTAAGAAAACCTACGCTTTGAAAACGATGGCAGATTTCCATGGAAAAATCACAGAGGTAGATTTTAATGGAATGCTGCTCAACTTTAATGGAAAGGAGTTTTGGACTACGGTTACTGGAAAATTCAATGCTTACAATTTGTTGCTAGCTTATGCAGTTGCCATCGAATGCGGCTTTCATGAAGATGATATTTTACCCGCAATGTCTCAATTAAAAAGAGTGAAAGGAAGATTTGAAACCGTAAAATCAGATGGAGGGGTTTTCTTCGTCGTCGATTATGCGCACACGCCAGATGCTTTAGAAAACGTATTAGATTCGATTAATGAAATCCGGACCAAAAACGAAAGACTGATTACCGTCTTCGGTTGTGGTGGCGACCGAGATGCGACCAAACGTCCAGAAATGGGCAGAATTGCAACCCGTAAATCAACTTTGGCAATTATTACCTCAGACAATCCACGAACGGAAAATCCTGGGGATATTATTAAAGAAATCGAAGCAGGCGTAGAGCCACAATATTTCAGCAAATACACTTCAATTCCAGACCGAAGAGAAGCAATAAAAATGGCCATCAAATTTGCCGAACCGAAAGATATTATCGTGGTAGCCGGAAAAGGTCACGAAACCTATCAGGAAATTAACGGAGTGAAAAACCACTTTGACGATACAGAAACGATTATAGAACTCGCCAGATTAATGTCGAAATAAAAGTTTTAAACTTTAAACCAACAAGAAAATGTTATACTACCTCTTCGAATATTTAAACAGCCACGGAATTCACGTTCCAGGCATGGGCATGTTTAGATTTATCTCTTTCCGAGCAGGAATGGCGGTATTGCTGTCACTCTTAATTGCCTTGGTTTTTGGTAAAAAAATAATCAACTATTTGCGAAATAAACAAATGGGCGAATTGGTGCGTGATTTAGGTTTAGATGGTCAAAAGCAAAAAGAAGGTACGCCGACGATGGGTGGTTTAATCATCATCATGGCAACTTTGATCCCCGTTTTATTGTTTACTAAAATTATGAATGTTTATATCATGCTCCTGATCATCTCTGTGGTTTGGATGGGTGCGATTGGCTTTATTGATGATTATTTAAAGAAAATTAAAAAAAACAAAGATGGCTTAAGCGGAAAATTCAAAGTGATCGGCCAGGTTGGTTTAGGGGTGATCGTTGGAGTTACCATGTATTTCCATCCCGATATTACGGTGAAAAGAAAGTACGCAGATGCTAAAGAAATTAACCGAAATAATGTAGAAGCAAACTTTATGCAGACGGAGAAATCCACGGTTTCAACAGTTCCCTTTGTAAAAAATAACGAATTCGATTATAGCAAGATTTTATTTTGGATGAGTCCTGAAGATGCTAATGAATGGGCTTGGATTATCTTCATCCCAATGGTGATTTTTATTGTCACAGCGGTTTCAAATGGCGCCAATATAACCGATGGTCTCGATGGTCTCACCGCCGGCACGAGTGTCGTCATTCTTTTAACATTATCACTGTTTGCCTATCTCTCCGGGAATATCATTTTCGCAGATTATCTGAACATTATGTTCTTACCCAATATGGGGGAAACAACCATTTTCGCCCTCGCTTTAGTCGGAGCGGTAATCGGTTTTTTCTGGTACAATACGTATCCAGCGCAGGTGTTCATGGGCGATACAGGAAGTCTAATGTTGGGTGGTGTCATTGCAGTTTTAGCGATTATCCTTCGAAAAGAATTGTTAATCCCTGTCTTGTGTGGAATTTTCTTAATTGAAAATCTTTCGGTCGTCCTACAGGTTGGAACCTTTAAATATAGAAAAAGAAAATACGGACTGGAGCACGCTCAGAACAACAGACTGTTCAAAATGTCTCCTCTTCATCATCATTATCAGAAAGAAGGATATCACGAAAGTAAAATCGTAAACCGCATGGTGATAATCGGAGTTTTATTTGCGATCATCTGTTTAATTACTTTAAAAGTCAGATAAAAGAATATGAAAATAGTTGTTTTAGGTGGCGGAGAAAGCGGCGTTGGTGCAGCATATTTAGCGAAGAAGAAAGGCTTGAATGTTTTTCTTTCAGATAAAGGCGCGATCAAGTCTGAATATAAAAACCAGCTCATTGAAGCCGAGATTGAGTTTGAAGAAGAACAACATGATGAAGCAAGAATCCTGGAAGCTGACTGGGTCATTAAATCTCCTGGCATTCCGAAAAAGGCTGATATTATTTTTAAAATCAACCAGAAAGGAATTCGCTTGTCTTCGGAAATTGAATTTGCAGCGGAATTTACGCAGGCAAAAATTATCGCTATTACAGGCAGCAACGGCAAAACCACCACAACTTCTTTAATTTATCATATCTTAAAGAACGACGATATGAACGTTGGTTTGGCTGGAAATATCGGGACGAGTTTCGCACGACAAGTTGCTGATGAAAATTTTGACTATTACGTGTTAGAAGTAAGTTCTTTCCAGTTAGATGACATTCAAAATTTCAGACCGTTTATATCTTTGTTGTTGAACTTAAGTCAGGATCATCTTGACCAGTACAATTACAATTACGAGGACTACGCGATGGCCAAGTTCCGAATTGCTGAAAATCAGGAGAATGATAATTTCTTCATCTACAACAAAGATGATGAAATGAGCATGAACCTTTTGGAGCAACTGGCGATCAGAGCGAAGAAGATTCCCTTTTCTTTAAAGGAGAAATTATCAGAAGGCGGTTTTTATCACAATGATAAAATCGTAGTGAAAATGGAAGATGAATTTTCAATGAAAATCGCAGAATTGTCTTTAGTCGGAAATCATAACATCGCCAATAGTTTAGCAGCTTCCATTGCCAGTAAAATATTAAATATCAGCAATGAAAGTATCCGTACGGCTTTGATGACGTTCCAGGCAGTTGAACATCGTTTAGAGCAAATTGCGCAAATTGATGGTGTCACTTTTATTAATGACAGCAAAGCGACCAATGTTAATGCGGCATACTTCGCTTTAGAAAGCATGAACCAGCCGACCGTTTGGATTGTTGGCGGCGTGGACAAAGGAAACGACTATGCCGAGATTGAAAATTTAGTAAAGAGAAAAGTAAAAGCGATTGTCTGTTTAGGTCTGGACAACCAAAAGATTATTGACTTTTTCAAAGATAAAAAAGAATTGATTTACAGTACGTCGAGCATGGAAGAAGCGGTTAGGGTTTCGAAATTATTGGCTGAAGAAAACGATACCGTTTTGCTTTCTCCATGTTGTGCCAGCTTCGATCTATTCGACAATTATGAGGACCGCGGAAATCAGTTTAAAAACCAAGTATTAAAAAAAGCCATCGACTAATCGTAGATTAAAATGCAGGAAAGAGATAACAAATTCGAACTTTTAAAAGGCGACAAAGTGCTTTGGAGCGTGATCTTATTGATTTCGTTCTTCTCGGTGTTCCCTGTTTATTCGGCCAGTTCAAATTTGGAATATATCGTCAATAGCGGAACCACCACGTCTCACCTTATCAAGCACACTTTCTTCGTTGTACTTGGTTTGGCGATTATGCGTGGCGTTGGATATTTTAAATATGAACACATTGGCAAACTCAGCAGTTATCTTTTGTTGGTAACCATTGTTTTGTTAGGTTTAACGATGGTTTCGGGACAAACAATTGATGGAGCTTCTGCTTCTCGTTGGTTAAAAATTCCTGGAACTCCAATTTCTTTTCAGCCTTCTTCTTTTGCTTATTTAATGTTAGTCATTTATCTCTGTCGCTATTTAACCAAGAGAATTAAAAGAGATCGCCTGCCCATTGAAAACATCTTTTACATTTTCGGGCCAGTTCTATTGGTCTTTGGCTTGGTTGCAAAAGACAATGGTTCTACAGCTTTAATGATTTTAATGGTTTCCTTAATTGTAATGGTTATCGGCCAATTAAATAAAAAGTACATCGTTGGCTTCGTCGGACTTTCATCGGTGGCGATTGGAGTATTCATGTTTGTTGCTTTAAAGACAGACCTCATCGAAAACAACCGGGTTCACACTTGGATGAGCCGTGTAGAAACCTTTACCAAGAAAGATAATCAGATTGAAGATGAAGCTGATAAAGCGAAAAACTATCAGGTAATGCAAGCCAAAGCGGCCATTGTTCACGGTGGTATCGCTGGAATGGGTCCGGGAAAAAGTGCTTTGAAACAAATGCTTCCACAATCCGCCTCGGATTTTATATTCGCCATCATTGTTGAAGAATACGGCTTTTTCGGCGCCACAGTTTTAATTGCTCTTTATCTAATAATGATCATTCGAATTGTAATGATCGCCAGTAAGATGCCGGCCTTCTTTGGGAGCTTGCTGGTGCTGAGTCTCGGGACCATGATTTTTGTGCAACTGTCGGTCAATATTGCCGTCGCCATCAATCTAATTCCAGTTACAGGACAACCTTTACCCTTGATTAGTTATGGAGGAACATCCATGTTAGTGACTTATATTCAATTAGGTCTGATCTTAAATGTGAGTTCCAGAATTCAGGTTTATGATGAAGAAGGAATGGGCAAAAAACAAAGTATCGAAGAAATAAATGATATCGCATAGTATATAAAAAATGATTGATCGATAATAATCGATTTTAAAATATGAATAAAAATTTAAAAATTCTAATGAGTGGCGGCGGCACCGGAGGACATATCTTCCCGGCGATTGCCATTGCGCAGGAAATTCAAAAGAGATTTCCGGAAGCAGAGTTTTTATTTATCGGTGCGGAAGGGAAAATGGAAATGGAAAAAGTTCCACAAGCCGGCTTTAAAATCGTCGGTTTAAATATCGCTGGCTTCGATCGTGGAAATTTAATGAAGAATGTAAATCTACCCATCAAGTTAATTTCCAGTTTAGTTAAAGCCCGAAAAACAATTAAAGAATTTAAACCAGATTTCGCCATCGGAACTGGAGGATTCGCAAGTGGACCAGCACTTTACATGGCAGCACAATTGGATGTTCCCATTTTCGTTCAGGAACAAAATTCATTACCAGGAAAAACAAATACGTTCTTGGCTAGAAAAGCAAAAGCCATTTTCACGGCGTATCCGAATATGGGTCACTTTTTCCCGAAAACGAAAACCTTCTTTTTAGGAAATCCTATTCGAAAAAACATTATCACGGATTTGATTGATAAAGATTCAGCAAAAGAACAGTTAGGTTTAGATACAAACAAATTGACCATTCTTTCTGTCGGCGGATCCTTAGGATCAAGAACTTTGAACAATGCTTGGAAAGAAAATATTGACCAATTAGCAGCAAAAGATTTCCAATTGATTTGGCAAACTGGAAAAACTGATTATAGTGATTTGAAAGACAACCAATCAATCATCAATCATCAATCAAAAATTATGTTACGGGAATTTATTGCTGATATGGCTTTAGCCTATTCTGCGGCAGATGTAATTGTTTCCAGAGCTGGAGCAATTGCTATCTCAGAATTAGCGATGGCGCAGAAAGCAGTACTGTTGGTTCCATTTCCCTTTGCAGCTGAAGATCATCAAACTAAAAACGCGATGACCTTGGTTGAAAAAAACGCAGCCAAAATGGTAAAAGACACCGAAATGTCAGAAAGATTCTGGACTACTTTAATGGAGATCTGTGAGCATGAAAATACAAGAGCTGAGATGAGTGAGAATTTGAAATTCTTCGCAAAACCCTCAGCGACAGAAGAAATAGTGGATGAAATTTTAGCATCCTTAAATATCAGCTTTTAAAAAAATTAATCCAGCCACGAAGTGGCGTAATCATCAGCAAAGGGTAAAGCCCTTTGAATTTGATAAAAAGAAAAAAAGTAATAGAAAGCCCTGAAAGGGCGCAATCAATAAAACGAAAATGAAACCTTTAACAACATATCAAAACTTCTACTTTGTCGGCATCGGCGGCATCGGTATGAGTGCTCTAGCGCGCTATTTCAACGCGTCAGGGAAAACCGTTTTAGGTTATGATAAAATGCACACCAAGTTGACCAACGCTTTGGTAGAAGAAGGAGTTGAGATTCAGTTCGAAGATATTGTTAATGATAAAATTAAAAATTTAACACCAGAAAATACTTTGGTGATTTATACGCCAGCCATTAAAAAACTGGATATTCTCAATTACTTTAATGATAAGAAATTCGATGTTTTAAAAAGAGCGAAAGTTCTGGGAATGATCACTGAAAATACCGATTGCATCGCGATTGCAGGAACACACGGTAAAACGACGACATCATCTTTAGTGGCGCATTTATGTGAAGAAGCGAATCTGCCGTTCTCTTGCTTTTTAGGTGGAATTGCAGAGAACTTTAAATCTAATTTTCATTTTAATGGAAACGATATTTCAGTGGTTGAGGCAGATGAATATGACAGAAGTTTTTTAACGCTTTCTCCAGATTGGGCGGTGATTACGTCCACAGATGCAGATCATTTGGATATTTATGGAGATGATGCCACGATTCAAAAAGGGTTTCAGGATTTTGCTGATTTGGTTCCAGAAGGCCAACAGCTTTTTGTTAGAAAAGGAATCAATATCGGTCGTGAGACCAAAACGTACGCAGTTAATGAAGAAGCCGATTACTACTCCGATAACATTAGAGAAATTGGCGATAAAATATATTTCGATTTCCACACTCCGACGGAAGAGTTTGATGATTTCGTCTGGGAAATCCCCGGAATTCATAATGTTGAAAATGCCACCGCAGCGATTGCACTATTAAATAATTTCGGTGTTGATATTGAAACTCTGAAAAAAGGAATCACCAGTTTCAAAGGAATAAAGAGGCGTTATACCAAACATAATTTCGATAGCGGAAAAATTTATATCGATGATTATGCGCATCATCCAACCGAATTAAATGCGGTAATTGGCTCGATTAAAACCTTCTATCCGCACAAGAAATTGTTGGTAGTATTTCAGCCGCATCTTTTCAGCAGAACAAGAGATTTTGCTGAAGCCTTTGCAGAAAGTTTAGATAAGGCTGATGAGTTGATTCTAATGGATATTTATCCCGCCCGCGAATTACAGCAAAACTATGAAGGAACAACTTCCGAGTGGTTATTAGAAAAAATTAAACTAGAAAAAAAGGAAGTTTCCACCTTGGAAGAAACTTTTAATAAAATAAAAGAAAAAGACTTCGACGTACTATTGACCGTTGGTGCTGGAAACATCGATACTTTGTACGACGGAATTGTAGAATGGCTCTCAGATAAAAAATGAAGAACAAATTCAGAATATTAAAAATTTTAATTACAGTAATCATCTTTGGATTTCTGCTGAGTTTCTCCTTAAAAAGATTCAACGATAAACCCATGGAAAAAGTAACGGTAAAGCTGACTCAGACTAAAAATCGTGTTTACTTCATCGATGAAAAAGATGTTAAGGACCTGGTGAAAAAATCAAATCCGACCAAAAGAGTTGGTGATATTAATATTCCTGAATTAGAAAAGAAATTAAATCAACTTCCCGCCGTAGATAGTGCTAATGTTTATTTAAACTTAAACGGAAATTTGAATTTAGATATCAAACAGCGAGTGCCAGCTTTCCGTCTCAACAAAGACGATCGCGATTTTTATGTGGATGAAAAAGGCGTTGAATTTCCCACTTCTAAAAATTACTCTTTCCCTTGTATGTTGGTGATGGGAAATGTAAAAAAATCGGAATATGTGAAATTAGCTGAACTCGTGTCAAAAATTGACCGTGACGATTTTAGTAAGAAATATTTCATCGGAATCGCAAAGAAAAATGGCAATTATGAACTGCTCACCAGCGAAGGTTACTTTAAAGTAGAAATTGGTGATTTAGAAAAAATAGACCTGAAAGTAAAAGGATTTAAAGCTTTCGTAGAAAAATTTTTAATTTTTCAAGATCCAGAAAAATACAATAAAGTCTCGGTGAAGTATGAGAATCAAATTGTCACTACGCTGAATCCTAATTTCAAAGAGAATGACAGCATCATCTCGGTTGGTAAAAAGGAATTGGCCAAGTTGCCGGTGATCAATCAGAAAAAAGAAGAGGCACAGAAAAAGGCATTAACGCCTCAAAGAGTAGAAGCTAAGAAAGAAACGCGAAAGGAGAAACCAAAAGTTACGGAGGTCAAAAAAAAGGCAACCATCAAACCAAAATCTGAGGAAAGTAAACCAAAAGTAACTCCCAGAAAGGAAATAGTAAAACCAAAGGTTGTTGAAAAAAAACCAGCAGTTACTCCGAAAAAGGTGGAAAGCAAGCCCAAAGCGAAAGTTAAAATAGAATAAAAACAGAGGATCAATCCTTTGAAAATGATAAAAAATCAAATCGACATATAATGGAAAATCACGAGTATTCAGTAGGCCTCGACATCGGTACCACCAAGATTGTGGCCATTGTCGGACGGCGAAACACCCACGGAAAGATTGAGGTTCTCGGCGTCGGGACCGCAAAAAGTTTAGGAGTTCATAAAGGCATTGTGAACAATATTTCCCAAACCATTCAATCCATCAAAGCCGCCGTAGCCCAAGCACAGTCAAGTTCTGGCGTTCCCATTCACAAAGTAACGGTGGGAATCGCTGGCAAACATATTCGTTCGCTGCAACATTCCGACTATATCATGCGCGAAAATCCGGATCGATATATTACGGATGACGATATCGAAAAATTAAAAGATCAAGTAAAACAGTTGGTCATGTTGCCTGGCGAGGAAATTATTCATGTTCTTCCCCAAGAATATAAAGTAGATTCCCAAGGTGAAATCCAGGAACCAGTCGGTATGCACGGCACTCGTTTAGAAGCGAACTTTCATGTGGTTGTTGGTCAAATGGGCAGCATTAGAAATATCGCCAGATGTGTTCGTGAAGCTGGTTTAGAAATGGAAGCTTTAACGCTCGAACCGTTAGCATCGTCTGAAGCAGTTTTAACAAAAGAAGAAAAAGAAGCTGGAGTTGCGATCGTTGATATCGGTGGTGGAACTACGGATATCGCTATTTTTAAAGACAATATTATTCGTCACACCTGCGTAATTCCTTACGGTGGCGGGATTATTACGGATGATATTAAAGAGGGATGTTCGATCATTGAAAAACATGCAGAAAAACTTAAAGTAAATTTCGGATCTGCAGTTCCTGAATTGGAGAAAGATACTACGTTCGTTACGATTCCGGGTTTGCACGGAAGACCTGACAAAGAAATTTCTCTAAAAACTTTAGCGCAAATCGTGAGTGCTAGAGTTGAAGAGATTTTGGAAATGGTGAATACAGAATTAAAAGCCTACGGCGCTTTCGAACAAAAGAAAAAATTAATAGCCGGAATTGTTTTGACTGGAGGCGGTTCCAATCTTCGTCATCTTCGTCAACTGGCCAATTACACCACAGGATTCGACAGCAGAATTGGTTTTGCCAATGAATATGTGACCAATGATAAAAGCCAACATTTAAAAGGTCCGGAATATGCAACAGCCATTGGTTTACTCATGGAAAGTTTGAAAATCCGCGATAAGAAAAGTAGTCCCGAGATTGTAGATGAGAAAGCAGAAGTGTCAACTGCACCAAACAATCGCCTTACGGTAGACGAAACTTTGCTGGACGCCGAACCTGTTAGCAAAGAAGTATTGGTGGCTCAAGCGACCGAAAACAGACGGAACAAATTGACTATCGGTCAAAAAATAATGGAAAGCGTAAAAAAGTTTTTCGAAGAAGTTGAATAATTAAAAAACCAAGACTATGGAAAATATAAACACCCCAGGATTTTCATTTGATTTACCAAAAGGAAATTCCTCAATAATCAAAGTAATCGGCGTCGGAGGCGGTGGAAACAATGCCCTGAAGCACATGTACGAGCGCGGAATTCATGGCGTAGATTTCGTCATTTGTAATACCGATTCTCAAACTTTAGATAATAATCCAGTTGCCAATAAAGTACAATTAGGATTGACCATCACAGAAGGTTTAGGCGCAGGAGCCGACCCTGAAGTTGGTGAAAAAGCAGCGATCGAAAGTATCGAAGATATAAAAGCGGCCATGGGACAAAACACCAAAATGGTTTTCATTACTGCCGGAATGGGCGGTGGTACCGGAACTGGTGCTGCTCCTGTCATTGCGAAAGTAGCAAAAGACATGGGAATTCTTACCATCGGAATCGTGACCGTTCCTTTTAGTTTTGAAGGGAAAAGAAGATTAGAACAAGCCGAATTAGGTTTAGAAAAATTAAGAAATAATGTTGATTCACTGATCGTCATTAACAATGATAAATTACGTCAGCAGTTTGGTAACCTTGGTTTTAAATCAGGATTCTCCAAAGCGGATGAAGTATTAACTAACGCTGCAAAAGGAATGGCCGAAGTTATTACCGGATATTTCGATGTGAATATTGACTTCCGTGATGCGAAATCTGTTTTAGCCAATTCTGGAACGGCCTTAATGTCGAACGGAGTTGCGTCAGGTGAAAACAAAGCAGAAGAAGCTGTGAAAAAAGCGCTTGATTCTCCGTTATTAAATGATAACAAAATTACTGGTGCCAGAAACGTGCTGTTGCTGATCAGAAGTGGTACGGAAGAAGTGACCATGGATGAAATCGGTGTGATTATGGATCATATCCAAATTGAAGCCGGACATACGGCTGATATTATTTTCGGTGTTGGTACCGACGAAGAATTAGGAGATTCTGTGAGTGTACTGGTTATCGCGACTGGTTTTTCAAAGGAACACCAAAAAACTTCTGGCGTTACTGAAAAAGTGAACTTTACTTTATCAGATTCAATTGAACCAGCTAAGAAGAGAGAAAATATTTTCAAATCTAATCTTGAAAATCAAGAGACTGCGAAAAGTAACTCCCCTTCTAAAAATCTTTTTATTCTAGATGACGAAGATGATTTTCCAGTCAACGAGTTTCAGGTAAAGACAGTTGAGAAAAAGAGAGTGATTGAGAAGGAAGTACCGACTGATCACAATCGTTTTGTGGAAGAAAATCAATCGCCAGAAAACTTTCTTCAAGAGGAAGAAAGTCCAGAATTTGATTTGTTCACCTACGATGATGACTTGAGCGACGAGCCACTTGCCCAATCATTTAGTTTTGAAACTGAAGATAAAAAAGAAGAAACTCCTTTTAAAAACACCCCTACTTTTACAGAAGAAAAACCGATGGATTTCAGTTTTTTCGTAAACGAACCGATTGAGGAACCGATAGTTGAAACACCGCAACCTACGGCAATCATCAAAGAAGAACCGGTTCAAAAAGTAGAGCCAAAGGTGGAAGAGCCTGTAGCAGAAACAAACTTATTCGATGTTGAAGATGATTTTACTTTCATTAATAAAACACCGAACAGCGACAAAGTTTTGGAAAGAAGAAATAAATTGAAACAGTTCAACTCAAGATACCAGAATTTCGAGCCAGAAAATGATTTCGAAACGATTCCAGCTTTCCGTAGAAAAAATATTTCAATCGGACAGGAAAATGCTTCTGACCAAAAAATCAATAATTTTCTAACGGAAACTGATGGAAAAATGCAGGTTAGAGAAAATCGGTTTTTAAATAAAGACGTAGACTAATAATAATGTGACGATGCGATGATTTGCTAATTTTTAATTAACAAATCGTCAAATCATCTAATCAACAAATTGAACTTATGAGTTTAGAAATAATCATCAGCGACGCAATTAAAGACGCGATGCGAGCGAAAGATAAAGTGGCCTTAGATGCTTTGCGAGCCGTAAAATCTCAAATCCTATTGCTAAAAACAGAAGCAAAAGGAGCCGATGTTTCGGCAGAGCAGGAAATTGCAATTTTACAAAGAATGATCAAGCAGCGAAAAGATTCTTACGATCAGTTTATGGCTCAAAACAGAGGCGATTTAGCTGAAGTGGAAGACGCACAGAGCAAAGTCATTGAAAAATATTTGCCGCAGCAAATGACCAGTGAAGAACTGGAAGCCGAAATGAAAAATATTATTGCAGAAACAGGTGCAACCAGCGCCAAAGATTTAGGAAAAGTAATGGGAATGGCAGGAAAAGCACTTGCTGGAAAGAGCGACGGAAAAAGTATTTCCGACATGGCGAAAAAATTACTTT
Organism: Kaistella antarctica; assembly: GCF_900109615.1. GTDB lineage: Bacteria > Bacteroidota > Bacteroidia > Flavobacteriales > Weeksellaceae > Kaistella > Kaistella antarctica. The sequence goes on along the minus strand of NZ_FOIX01000001.1, from coordinate 421,355 downwards.
CCTAAAATTATGATTGATAAAAGATGATTGATAACTGATTAGTGCCGCATTAATCACCCATCAATTATAAACCATCAATTATTCTAAAAGGGATATTCATTTTATGCATATCGATTTGATTGAAACCCGGAACATTATGTTTCGGGTTTTTTATTTTATTACATTTGAATAAATTTTCTACATGCAGATTTACCACTACTTCACCATCATCATCATACTTGCCGCAGCATTCGGCTATTTTAATAAAAGATTTCTGAAACTTCCCAGAACCATTGGCGTGATGATTATTTCGCTGCTAACTTCTTTGGGAATTGTTTTATTAGCTTCCTCTTTTCCAGGTTTATTTGTGGAGACCAAGAAGATGATTTTGTCAATTGATTTCTACACCATCTTAATGGAAATCATGTTAAGTTTTCTATTATTTGCAGGTTCGATTCATATTCGATTAAATGATATAAAATCGGAGCGGGTCCCGATTATCGCCTTTTCTACTATTGGTGTTCTGCTCTCTACTGTTATCGTAGGTGGTTTGATGTATTTGCTTTTAGAAGCGTTCAGTTTAAATATTCCTTTCATTAATTGCCTACTCTTTGGCGCTTTGATTTCACCGACAGATCCGATTGCAGTTTTAGGTATTTTAAAAACGGCAAATATTCCGAAGACTTTAGAAACAAAAATTACGGGAGAAAGTTTATTTAATGATGGTGTTGCTGTTGTTTTATTTATCGCCCTCTTAGAAATCTCGAAAGTCGGTTTTGAAAATATGGGCTTCACGGATATTGCTCTTTTATTTCTAAAAGAAGCCGGTGGCGGAATCATTTTAGGAACCATTCTCGGAAGTGTCGGAACTTACATTTTGAAAACGATTGATGAATATTCGGTGGAAGTAATGGTCACTTTAGCAATGGTGATGGGTGGATATTGGTTGGCGTCGTCACTGCACATCAGTGGTCCTTTGGCCATGGTCGTCGCTGGAATTTTTATTGGGAATCGCGGTAGAGAAGTGGGAATGAGTAGAATTACCGAAGAATACATCGATAAGTTTTGGGAAATGCTGGACGAAATTTTGAACGCTATTTTATTTCTCTTGATCGGTTTGGAACTATTGGTGATCAACTTTGAAAACATCTATATTCTCATTGGCGTCATTGCTATTTTCGTTGTTCTTTTAGCCCGATTTATTTCAGTGGGAATTCCTTTTTTCCTCTTAAAAAAGCGGGTTAAATTTGAAACCAATTCTTTTCCAATTTTAGTTTGGGGCGGAATTCGCGGAGGAATTTCAGTCGCACTGGCGCTGGCTTTACCAAGGGAAACTTCCGGTGACATGTTTGTTGCAATTACTTATATTATCGTTTTATTTTCTATTATTTTCCAAGGATTGACCATCGGTAAACTCGCTAAAAAACTGACAGCTAAATCAGCCAATAAGTCTCAATAGATAATTGGTATTGTTTTGATAGATTTAAGACGAAAGAGATTTGTTTAAAAAGAATTATTTTTGCAAGTCAATAGTTTAACTCATAAAATAAAAAAATATGTATCCAGATGATTTAGTAATGCCAATGAAGCATGAACTAACCGATAAAGGTTTTCAAGATTTAACTTCTGCTGAAGCCGTAAACGCAGCCATCAAAAAAGAAGGAACTACTCTTTTGATGATTAACTCTGTGTGCGGTTGTGCAGCCGGAGCGGCAAGACCAGGCGCAGTTTTCTCACTAACAGGTGATAAGAAACCAACAAATCTTGTAACTGTTTTCGCAGGTTATGATAAAGATGCAGTTGACGAAGCGCGTAAGCATTTGGCACCTTTCCCACCAAGTTCACCATGTATCGCTCTTTTCAAAGACGGTGAATTGGTTCACATGTTAGAAAGACACCACATCGAAGGAAATCCTGCTGGAGCAATTGCGGCGAACTTGCAAGGAGCTTACGAAGAATATTGCTAAGATTAAGGTTTTAGTTTAAATAGAAATTCCGCTTTTCACAAGGCGGAATTTTTTTGTGATTGATAGCATAACACCTTTTAGCATAAAAATATTATATTTGCCTATATGGCAACAAAAGCGCTTTTCAACACGGTGGTCAATTGGTTTATCAAACAAAGGATCGATCAGATTCAGAATTTTATGGATCACCCGATTGAAACCCAAAATGGCGTGCTCTTCTCCCAACTTTATTACGCTGAAAATACCGATTACGGTAAGATTCACGGTTTCAGTAGTATTTCGAGTTATGAAGATTTTACGAAAAATGTTCCTATTGTAACTTATGAAGATTTCGAACCATATATCGAACAAGCCAGACAAGGACAAAAAGATGTTTTCTGGCCAGGTTATGTGAAAAATTTTGCGAAATCATCAGGAACGACTAACGCCAAAAGTAAATTTATTCCGATTACGGATGAGAGTCTGGAGCTTTGCCATATGAAAGCAGGCAAAGACCTCATCTCCATTTACGCCAATAACCATCCCGAAAATCAACTCTTCACCAACATGAATCTTCGTCTTGGTGGAAGTGCGGATTTCTACGAAAACTTTAATACAAAATTCGGAGATCTTTCAGCGATTTTAATTGACAATCTTCCTTTCTGGGTGGAAATCACCACGACACCGAGCAAAAAAGTTTCCTTAATGTCGGAATGGGAAACCAAATTGGAAGCTATTATTTCTGAAGTAACCAATGAAAAAGTGGGTAGCTTAACCGGCGTTCCCAGTTGGATGATGGTTTTGCTTCAACGGATTTTAAAAGAAAAAGGACATGAAAGCATTTCAGAGCTGTGGCCGAATTTGGAAGTCTTCTTTCATGGCGGAATCAGTTTTAAACCTTACCGCGAACAGTATAAAAAAATCATCGGAAAAGATATTAATTACTACGAAATCTATAATGCTTCTGAAGGTTTTTTTGGAATTCAGGATCAGCATGGAAGCGACGAAATGTTGCTGATGCTCGATTATGGAATTTTCTATGAATTCATTCCGATGGATAAATTTGACCCAGATAATCTCGAAGCAATTCCTTTACAAGAAGTAGAAATCGGCAAGAATTACGCGATGGTTATTACCACGAACAGTGGACTTTGGCGGTATTTAATTGGCGACACCGTTCGATTCACTTCGCTTCAACCTTTTCGAATTAAAGTTTCTGGACGAACCAAACATTATATTAATGCTTTCGGTGAAGAACTGATGATTGATAATGTAGAAACCGCACTCTCAAAAGCATGTGAGGCAACCAATTCCTCTATTTTAGATTTCACGGGCGCTCCTGTTTTTATGCAGAATGGCGAAAGTGGCGCTCACGAATGGATCTTCGAATTTATGCAAGAACCCGAAGATCTAGAAAGATTTGCCGAGGTTTTCGACAATCATTTAAAATCCGTGAATTCTGACTACGAAGCGAAAAGGTATAATAATATGACGTTGAAAAAACCAATTATTCACGTGGCTAAACCGCATCTGTTTTACAAATGGATGTCTGAACGAGGTAAGCTTGGTGGTCAAAATAAAGTTCCGCGATTAAGCAATGATCGGGAATATATCGAACCATTATTAAAGATGAATCAATAAAAAATCTGCTTAATTAAAGCAGATTTTCAATTATTCTTTATTCAAATCGTCTTTGATTTTTTCTGCACCTTTCTCCACTTTTTCAGCTCCTTTGGCTGCAGCATCTTTTATATCGTTGCCCGCTTTCTTAAATTGAGTGCGTCCGTCTTTTGCGTACTCATCAATTTTTTTTCCGGCTTCGTTTAGTTTCTGCTGGGCTTGATCTACGGTTGCATTAATTTTTACAGAATCAAATGATGTAGTTTTTTCTTTTTCTACGGTAGTTGTGGTTGATGTTCCGTCCGAATTTTCGACGGTTTCAACATTTACTTCAGATTTCGTACAACTCATTAATCCTAAAGAAATAATTGCTGCACTTAAAAAATATTTTTTCATAATTTACTTGATCACTTTAATTTCAAATGTAGGCCAAAATTACGGATTTACCGCAGGTACAGGTTGAATAGCTGTTGCTTTCTCTTTGGTTTTTAGCTTTTCTGCGTCGATCTTCTTTTGAGCTTCAGCCGCTTTTTTCTCCAATTCTACTTTTTCATCTTTCGCTTTTTTGAGCAGTTGTTCCTCCTGACTTTTCAACTTAATTTGTTTTAAAGAATCTTGAAATTTTAAGGAAGACATTTTAATTTTCCGAGCGATATCTACAGAAGTGGCGCCTTGGGAAAAGGAATCGATGGCAATCGTATCATAAGGTGGAATAGAAGTGTTTTCCTGAGCAACAACAATCTGTTTAGCCCTTTCCTTTCCACATGAAATAAGAAAGCCTAGAAACGATATGAAATATATATTTCTCATTTTTAATCAACTTTAAATTCAGCGATAACCGGAAAATGATCCGAAAGTTTCACCGACCGATCAACACGATAACTAACTGGTTTTATTTCTTTGGACGTAAAAATATAATCAATCCTAATCGGGAATTTATAATCGTGAAAGCTGGTGGAACTTCCACGACCAACCTTTAGAAATGCATCAGTTAAACCTCTACCCAATTCGTAATACTCATAAGAATTCGGAACAGCATTAAAATCGCCCGCCAGAATTACGGGATAAGGCGAATCATCAATGGCCTTTCTAATATCTACAATTTCTTTCTGATGAATCTTAAAGGTTGGCACAAGTTTTTTTACAATGTCTTTTACTTTGGCTTTATTTTCCTGCAAATCTTCTACGGGTTTTACCATCTTTTTGTCAAAAGAAAATGGATTCATATACACATTCACAAACCGAATAATTTTACCCTCAAATTTAATATCTGCATAGAATGCATTTCCATTACTGAAGGTCGCTAATTTTTCTTTCTTAATAATTTCCGTTTTTGAATTTAGCGAAAGAATTTGATATTCATTGATGCTATTTTCATAACCTTTAAGCTCTAAATCGTGCACCGCTTCCTGACCCAGAACAATATCAGCATCCGTCTCTTGTAAATAGTTAATGAGTTCTTCCTTACCGAAATTGCCAAAATGCATATTCATGGTAACAATTTTAAGATTCGCCTTTTCTGCAACTTCACTGTTCCAGTTAATCCATCTTTTAATGGGCGTCAACATCATTAAAGTCATCACGATAAAAAATAATGCCCGCTTTTTCCAGGAGATGATCCAAAGTAGGCAAAGCATTAGATTCAAAATCATTAAAACTGGAAATGCCAACGACAACAAATTTAAATACGGAAAAACGCTCGGCGAAACATAATCATTTAACAATGTTCCGCCTAGCAAAACAATAATGACCACATGAATTAGAACTAAAGCAAATCTGAAAAGTTTCACAAACAGGTAATTTTAATTGATTCGGTACTGATCTTTTTTCCAATATTTCGCCAGTAAAAAACCAATCAATGCACCACCAACATGGGCTAGATGAGCAATACCTCCCACATTTCCAGTTACGCCCAGAATGACAGAACCGATAACGATGACTGGCAAAACATATTTTACTTTTACTGGAATCGGAATAAACATAATGCCAATTTCTGCATTCGGATATAAGGTGGCAAAAGCAGCAATGACGCCAAAAATGGCTCCAGACGCCCCAACCATTGGAACGGTAATAATGGATTTTAGTTCTTGCAGAAGTCCTTGCTGAGTAACAATCGCGGCAGAATTTCCGACAAAGGGAACACTCTCTCCTGCTAAATAACTTTCTAAATTAAAGCCAAAACTTTCTAGATTTGACTGGATCTGTTGAACCTCAACGAAATTCCACAAATTGAAAAGAAAAAAGGCACCAAGTCCGCTCACAAAATAAAGAATGATATATTTTTTGTCACCCAAAGTTCTTTCTAGCACCGGTCCAAAACTATAAAGCGTAAACATATTGAAAAGAATATGCATCAAACTACCGTGCATAAACATATGCGTTACTATTTGCCAGGATTTAAAAAAAGGCGAAAAAGGATAGAAGGCGGCAAATTTCATAAAGACTTCCTGACTGTCTAGCAAATACATCAGCACAAAAACAGCAACGTTGATGATGATGATATTTCGGGTGATGGGTGTAATATTTTGAAACATAATTTTTTAAAATTTATTTTTTAAGTCCTCTAAGGGAATTTCGATGAAACATCTTTTCCCAGACGGTAAATATTCGGGGAAACCTAACAAGGTGAAATCCTTAATCAGTTGCTCGGCATCCATTTTATAAAGGAAATCAAAGCGGGATTTGCTTTGGATTTTATCCCATTTGCTATTGTAAAAATCGAGAAATTCATCTTCGGTACGATACTCTAATATTTCAAAAAGGTTCTCAAGAAATTTCATGACCTGCGTTTCTTTTAATCCTTGCGGCACGGCATCAATTCGCAACACATTGTCATTGGCTATAATCATTTCAAAGCCTAGTTCTGGCAGATATTTTTTAATGGACCGAAACTTATTTTTTTCGGTTTCATTCATGTGATATTCCAGTGAGAAAAGGAGCGTATGCTTTTCATTGCTGCGTTTTTTCTTACCGTTTCGCTCACTCACAATCAAGCGGTGCATTCTGCCCAAATCGAGCATCAGCGTTTTTCCGTTTTTATTAAAAAGCCAATATCCATTTGGAAGACGCATCAAATCCTCATCAAAATCTTCTTCTTCGAAAAGGTTTATTTTGGACGGCTCAGCTTGAATATTCTGCTGATACATTTCTGCCATCGCCACTTTTTCACCAGGCAAAACCGTTTCTTCACGGAAAGGATTGTAATCACGATCGACGACAATCTCTGGAACTTTGAAACTTCCGCTGGTTTTAGTTTGATTTAAAAAAGCATCCATTCCCGAATCGCGATCGAAATCTAAACTGGGGGAAATATTATAAATTCCTAAAGAACGCTTGATGGTTGAACGCACCAAAGCGAAGATTAAATTCTCATCTTCAAACTTAACTTCTGTTTTTTGCGGGTGAATATTGACGTCAATTTTCTCGGGAGCTAAATCTAAAAACAAAAAGAAGGTCGGAATATATCCTGGCAAAAGCAAGCCATCAAAGGCCTCCTGAACGGCTTTGTTAAAATAGGGACTTCTAAAAAAGCGTCCATTAACAAAGAAAAACTGCTCACCTCGAGTTTTTTTCGCACCTTCTGGTTTTGCGACAAATCCATTCAACTGAATCCAGCCTAAATCCTCTTTAATTGGAATTAAAAGCGGTTGCAATTTTCGGCCAAAAACATCTACAATTCTCTGTAGCAAACTGGCTTTCCGTAATCTGAAAATAATATCATCATTGTGGAAAAGTTCGAAATCTAAATTCTCATGCGCCAAAGCAACCCTTTGAAACTCATCAATAATATGACGAAATTCAATATTGTTATTCTTTAAAAATTTTCGTCTGGCGGGAACATTATAGAATAAATTCTTGACCGAAAAGTTAGAACCTTCCGCTGTTTGAATCGGTTCCTGAAATTGAAAACCGCCACCTTCAATATAAATATTGGTGCCGATTTTGGAATCTTGAGTTTTCGTTTTTAATTCTACCTCAGACACCGCGGCGATTGAAGCCAAAGCTTCACCCCGAAATCCCTTAGTGGAAATTCTGAAAATATCTTCGGTCGTGTGAATCTTAGAAGTTGCGTGTCTTTCGAAGGCCAATCTCGCATCGGTCTCACTCATTCCGCTGCCGTTATCTACGACTTGAATTAGATTTCTACCCGCATCGCGAATAATCAATTCAATTTTGGTAGCGCCCGCATCGATGGAGTTTTCTACCAGTTCTTTCACAATAGAGGCAGGTCGCTGCACCACTTCACCAGCGGCAATTTGGTTAGCGACATGATCTGGCAAAAGTTTTATAATGTCTGACATTTTAATAATATACTCAAATAAAGGTGTTTCTCAGCAATTATTGATATTTAATTGCATCCAATTTAGCAGTTACTTTTTTTACTATTTTCTCCGAAACATTTCGCTGATCGGCAAGATGCTTCAGTTCGAAAACTCTTTTTTTCCGAACGACCATGAAGTGATAATCTTCAACTTCCCAAATACCATACTTTTCAAAAAAGACCAATTCTAAATGGTGTTTTTCAAAATGCTGCAAAAGTGGAAATAAATAAACTTCCTGATCGATTACCTGCAATGTTTCGGGATGGTTAATTCTGGTAAAGTCGATGTATTGAGGATTCGGAATGTTAATCGCAATCCTTGTTTTGTCCGTACAAATTTGTGCTAAATTACCAAACAATGCTTCGTGTTGGTCTAAAGGAATATGTTCGATGACATCCATCAAAGTAATGAAATCGAAATCTGAATTTTTAGGTTGGTAAGTAACCACATCTGCAACCGCGAACTGAATATTTTTTTTATTCTGCAGTTCTTTTTCAGCGATAGCAACACTTTTCCCACTTAAATCTACCGCTTCAATTATTCCTACAGATTTGTTCTTGGCAAGAAGACCAGTGAAGATGCCAACACCGCAACCGAGCTCCAAAATTTTTGAATTCGATTTTAAACCTAATTTTTGTAGTCTTTTGTATAATGAAATCAAACGTTCATTGGCTCCAGTTCTAACTTGTTTCTTAGAAAATTCGTCGTAAAAGTGCGCGATATCGTCTTTTTTCATGTCGCAAAAATAGTGATTTATTTTTTGCCTCAATCAAAAAAAACCTCCAGAAATTCCAGAGGTTATTTTAAAATTTTATTCGGATTAGGGTTTATTAGCCAAGAAATATTCAGCTTCTCCTTTACCCCAATTTGGATCTAACGAAGTTTTCGGTTGGTAGACTTTAAACTGATCTAATGCTTTCTGAAATAACTCCAACCCTTTTGTTTTGCTGCCACCAAATTGTTCCGGCGTGAAATAAGTATCTTCTGCTTTCAGCATCGTAATTCTGGGATTTTCAGGAGCCAACTTTTCAGCTTTTTCTAAGGCAGCCGCGCCTAACATCGATTCACTCATGTATCGAACTTGCGGATCAACCATCATTCTTAAACCGTGAATCATTTTTTGCAAGATAAAAATTTCGGCATTGTCTTTACTTAAGTCGGAAGCTTTGTCTAAAGAAGTTTGAGCTTCTGCCGTAATTGCGTCGAGTTCGGTAACTTTTCCGGTACGCATCAACATTCTTCCTTTTTCGATGGAAGTATGAGCGGCGTAATAATAAGGAAGCCATTGGGTTTTTTCTTTATCTCCGATTCTTACAAAATCATTCGAGAGTGCGGTAAAATCTTCTGGCGTTTTAGCTTGGTCAATTTTAGCAATCTTTTCAGTCATTACTTTATCAAAAGTAGTTTGGGCAAAAATGCTTACTGTTGTTAAAAGAAGCATCGTTAAAAATAATTTTTTCATTGTTTTAAATATTTGGTTTCTTAATTTGATGGGCTAAAGATAATTCAGCATAATTCTTAACAAAAGTTTTTCTTACTGAAGGGTCAATTCTATTTTCTGAACCGTATTAAAGATTATTATTGATTGCATCTTGAGTTCGATCAATGCCGAAACTGATGAACGCTCCGATAAAAACAAATGTGCTTGCAGATGGTAAAATTGGTTTGCTTCTTAACCCGTCATTTGAAAATTGATAGCCATAAATATTCTTTTGTCCTAAAATATTGTTGACTGACAAAACGAGTATCGTAAATGCTTTAGCATCTTTTTTACCCAGATTAGGTAAGTAATTGAGACTAAAATTTAAAGCATTAAAATCTTTTAATTTTCCTTGAGTGTTTAAAAAGTAGTCGCCATTATTATCGGTTTGAAAATTGTAAAAGGGCCTGCCAGAAGCATAAGTGTAAGAAAGATTAAACCCCGTTTTCCAGTCGGTTACGAATTTCTTAGCGACAAAGGAAAGCGTGTGTTTTGAAGCGAAACTCGGAAATAAACGTTGATCATAATTCTGAAAGTTGCGTTTGGAATCGAGGTAAGAATAGGAAATCCAGTAATCGATATTTTTAATTGATTTCTTATCGCGCCAAAAAACTTCGAAGCCTTTTGCGAATCCATCTCCGTTATTATTGATGGCAACTGGCCGGAAATCTAGAACTTTAGTTTTAATTAAATCCGTGTAGTTTTTATAGAAAGCTTCGAGTCGAAAACTTCTTCCATCCTCCGATTTTTGAACTTGTAAAACGTAATGTTCGGCTTTTTGAAAACTCAAGGGTTCAGTTCCAAAGTATTTCTGTTCCGGGTTTTGGTAGAAAATTCCGTAAGCCAAAGAACTGGTCCAGCTTTTAGAAATCCGATAAGCCATAGCAAATCTTGGTGCAAGATTCCATTGATTAACCGCAGTTGCATACTCGCCTCTTACTCCGACTTTCGCGGAAAGATGATTGCTAAAACCCAAATCCGTTTCGGCAAAAATTGACGTAATAGTGTTATCAGAGATATAAGGCATCTGCGAAAGTGCAACGTAAGTTTTTTCGTTGGCTTGATTAAACTCAATACCACCTCTGATTGCTGAAATTTTATTTATTTTTCGCTCTAAAGTTCCTTTTGCATTAAAATAATTTCCTCTTATATCAATAACATTTTGATTGATTTCGGAATTTTCAAATGTATTAGAGAGATCAATGTAATTAGAATTGAAAGTGTACGAGCTGCCGACATTGAAAAGATATTGCCCGAATCTTTGTCTGAACGAAAGATTATGAAACGTATTTTTTCCCTTTAAAGAAGTATTATCAAAATCGATGTTGGGTTCCAAACTTTCGGATTGCAGTCCGATTGTATTTGTATCGAAACTTCCGTAATATTTTAAAATTCCACCAGCTTTATTTCTAAGTCTGAAGTTAAAATTGGTGCCGAAGCTTTCTGGTGCCTTGGTAAAATCGTTGGTAAACTTAATTAGTTTCCTTATCAAGCCAAGATTCGAATAAGAGCTAAAAACCCCAAATGATTTTGATTTTTCTTCGTTGACGTTTTGAAATCCCGCCGTGATGAACAAAGGTGAAACACCTAAATCTACAGAGTTTCTTTCGGGAAAGTCAATGCTTTCTAAAACCAAAACTGAAGATAAAGCTTGACCGTAAACCGCAGAATAGCCGCCGCTGGAAAACACGTTTCCTTTAAATAATGACGTATTCAACCGATCCATCGACTTAATTCCAGGAATAGAATTACCAAAAAAGTTGTTGACTAAATTTCCATCCATAAAAAATTTAGTTTCTGCTCCCGTTCCGCCACGAACAAATAATCCTTCTGTTTCTCCAATTTTTTGTACGCCTGGCAATGTTTCCAAAGCTGCCGAAACTTGACCGTTTGCTCCAGCCGTGGTATAGATATCGATTGGAGTTAAAAGTGCAGTTGCTCTTTTTCGATCGCTTGCTTCAATGGATCCAGCAGAAATTACGACGGCATCGATCTCGGAAATCTGTTCTTTTAAATCAGCATTTACATTTAAATTGGAACTTTCAATAACTATTGGTTTTTCAATCTCCGCAAATTTCGAATTCGAAAAAACCAAAATCTGTGGTCCTTTTTCCGATGTTTCAAAAGAATAATTCCCATTTTCATCAGTGGTAGATCCGTCATAGGAGTTTTTTAAAGTGACTGAAATGTCTTTAAGGCCCTTGTTTTTAAAACTTACTTTTCCAGAAACAGTGATCTGCGCTTGAGAAAAAAGTCCGATCAGGAAAAATACAAGGAGCAGCACTTTAGAAATGATAAACGTTTGCATGGTTTTGTTTTAGGGAATAAAAGTACTGCGGAATGAGATTTGCTGAAAATTTAAGTGACCGAATGGTTAAATTTGCAAACCGAATGGTATATTTAACCTCCTGTCTTTTGTTCACAATTTTGATCTTTACATTAACCCTAAAAATACTATTATGAAAATCGCTAAACTCTCGATGCTTGTTTGCAGTGCAGTCTTTGCTGTGTCTTGCACGACCACGAAATCCTATGTCATTAATTCTAAAAGCGGCACCCAAACTCAAGGAACTGCTCAGTTTGTCCAAAAAGGAAAGACTGTTTCTATGGATCTTAATGCGTACAAACTCACTCCTGGAATTCATGCAATTCATATTCACGAGAAAGGAGATTGCTCAGCTGCTGATGGAAGTTCTGCGGGCGGACACTGGAATCCAACCTCAGAAAACCATGGAAAATGGGACAAAGGAGAATTTCACATGGGAGATATTGGCAACTTAGTCGCAGACAAGAGTGGAACTGCAAGATTGATGTTTAAAACGGACAAGTGGTGTTTAGGATGCGCAGATGACACCAAAAATATTATAGGAAAATCAATCATCATTCATGCTGACAAAGATGATTTCAAATCTCAACCAACCGGAAATGCTGGTGGTAGAGTTGGCTGTATTGAAATTAAATAATCCAATATTCTTTATCTAAAATAAAAATCCGTCCCGTCAAACTAATGACGGGACGGATTTTTTTTAAGTTTAAACAGTGAGCTATTTTGCGCTGGCTTTCTTTTTTACAGGCTCGCCTTCTAGAGCGTCCTTGGCTTCATTTACTTTTAACACTACTGTTCCGCCTTCGGTCAGCAGCTTATTCACTAACATTTCCGCCAATAAATCTTCAATGTATTTCTGAATGGCCCGTTTCAGAGGTCTTGCTCCGAAATCTTTGTCCCAGCCTTTTTCAGCAATAAATTCTTTTGCTTCGTCAGTCAACTCAACTTTGTAGTTTAACTTTTCAAGTCGGCTGTACAATTTCCCCAATTCCAAATCGATAATTTTCGAAATGTCTTCTTTTTCTAAATTATTAAAGATAACAATATCATCAATTCTATTCAAGAATTCAGGAGCAAACGCTTTCTTCAAAGCATTCTCAATTGTACTTCTTGCTCTGGCATCGGTATTTGTTTTCTTTGCGGTGGTTCCAAATCCAACTCCGTCGCCGAAATCTTTCAGATCTCGTGTTCCGATATTAGAGGTTAAAATAATAATCGTATTTCTAAAATCAATTTTACGCCCTAAAGAATCGGTTACAAAACCTTCATCTAGAATTTGCAATAAGATATTAAAGACATCTGGATGCGCTTTTTCTATTTCATCTAAAAGCACTACTGCATAAGGTTTTCTGCGAACCGCTTCCGTTAACTGCCCACCTTCTTCATAGCCAACATATCCCGGAGGCGCGCCTACTAATCGGGAAACAGCGAATTTTTCCATGTATTCGCTCATGTCGATTCTGATCAGCGCTTCGTCTGAATCAAAAAGTTCACGAGCCATTACTTTCGCTAATTCCGTTTTACCAACACCCGTTGTTCCTAAGAAAATAAAAGTTCCAATTGGGCGATTCGGATCTTTCAACCCCGCTCTGTTCCGTTGGATGGCTTTCACCACTTTCTTCACCGCTTCTGGCTGTCCGATTACTTTTCCGTTCAGTAAATCATCCATCAAGGCTAATTTATCTAACTCATTTTTTCCCACTTTCGTAACAGGAATTCCGCTCATCATGGAAACTACTTCGGCAACGCTTTCTTCACTTACGATTTCTTTTTTCTCTTTAACATCTTTATCCCAAGCTTCCTGCGCAACATTTAATTCCATTTGCAAACGCTCCTCTTCATCTTTCAATTTACGAGCTTCAAGATAATCTTGCTTTTTTACGGCTTGCTGCTTAAGTTCCTTGATCTCTTCAATCTTCGTTTCATGCTCGATAATTTCTGTCGGAACTTTCATGTTCTTAATATACACTCTCGAACCTGCTTCGTCCATTGCATCAATTGCTTTGTCTGGTAAAAACCGGTCGGTAATGTATCTTGCAGTTAAATTCACACAAGCCTGAATCGCTTCATCCGTATAAGTTACATTATGATGATCCTCGTACTTGTCTTTAATTTGATTTAAAATTTGCACGGTTTCCTCCACGGTTGTAGGCTCTACCATCACCTTTTGGAAACGTCTTTCTAAAGCACCATCTTTCTCGATATACTGTCTGTATTCGTCAAGAGTTGTTGCACCAATACATTGAATTTCACCTCGCGCAAGAGCGGGCTTAAACATGTTTGAAGCATCTAAACTTCCAGTGGAACTACCTGCACCAACGATGGTGTGTAATTCATCAATGAATAAAATGACGTCTCGGTTTTTTTCCAGTTCCGTCATGATGGCTTTCATTCGCTCTTCGAATTGACCACGGTATTTTGTGCCAGCAACTAAACTCGCCAAATCCAAAGTAATAACCCGTTTTCCATAAAGAACACGCGATACTTTTTTCTGTTGAATTCTTAAAGCTAAACCTTCTGCAATGGCTGATTTACCAACGCCAGGTTCCCCAATCAAAAGCGGATTGTTCTTTTTCCGTCTTGATAAAATTTGAGAAACCCTTTCGATTTCTTTTTCACGACCAATCACAGGATCCAGTTTCCCTTCTCTTGCTAGTGTTGTAAGATCTCGTCCGAAATTATCTAAAGTCGGCGTTTTACTTTTGCCAGTTCCGATGTTTCCAGGTGGTTTTCGCATTTGTCCGAATTCTTCCCTTTCTTCATCGTCATCGTAGGCTCCCATCTTTGGATCTTGGCCAGAGTTCTTAAGCATCGTTTGATATTCCTTGGTTACCCTTTCATAATCAATATCATAAGAACTCAAAATACTGGTTGCAGGATCTTCTGATTTATAAAGGATGCCGAGCAATAAATGCACGGTGTTGACTTCTGAACTTTGATATTGTCTGCATTCTAACTCCGAGCGTTTGATTGCTTGATCAGCCATTTTGGTAAATGATATCTTTTCACTTTCTACAGAAAATGGATTTAAGCTTGCCACGGACATTGTTTCGATTTTTCTTTTGATCTGGGTTAAATCGGCTCCCAAATTATGCATGATCTCCTTGGCAGAGTTGTCTGTTTTAATCATTCCCAAAAGGAAATGTTCTGTATTTAGAAACTCGCTGTGCAAGCGTCGTGCTTCGTTTTTACTGTGTTTGAAAACTTGGTCTAAACCATTTGAAAATTGACTATCCATATTGTTGTTTCTCGTCGTTTAATTAAAGATATATAAAAATCTTTGAATTCCTTATTAAAGTTACAAATACTTTACCAAATATAAATCAGGACTATATGTCCGAAAATTATTTCCTAATACGCCTGAAAATGACTACGTTTGTCTTCCAAAAAAATAATACTATGACTCCTGAAATTACCAATTATTTTGGTTACGCTGCCTCGTTTTTCGTCGTTTTAAGTTTTATGTTGAAAGACATAACCAGAATAAGAATTGTAAATCTTGTCGGCTGTATCCTTTTTGTTTTATATGGTATTTACAGCAATTATCTTTGGCCAATTATCATTCCAAATGCGGTTCTTTGTTTTATTCAAGGATATCATTTGATTAAGAAAAAAGCGTAATTTACTGAGGTGAAAGTAATTGTAAGTGTTTTCAATAATTTATATACAGACCAACGCGTAGAAAAGGTTTGCGAATCTCTATCTACCGCGGGTTACGAAATAGATCTTATTGGAAACAGTTGGGGCGGTTTGCCCCAAATGGAAAGACCTTATCCTTTCTCCCGAATCATTTTGAAAACCAAGATTCTGCGTTATGCGTATGTAGAATTTCAGTGGAAACTGTATCAGCAACTTTTAAAAAAAGCCGATAAAAACTGCATTTTACTCGCAAATGATTTAGATACAATCCTACCAAACTACTTGATTTCAAAAAAATTCGGAATTCCTTTGGTTTTTGACAGCCATGAAATTTTTACAGAAATGCCCGCTTTACAACGAAGGTTTACCCAAAAGATTTGGCGCAGCTTACAGAGATGGCTCATCCCCAAACTTACTTACATGATGACGGCCAGCGAAAGTTATGCAGATTGGTTTGCAAAGACTTATGAAATTGAAAGACCGATCACCGTTCAGAATTTTCCCGTTAAAATTGCAAATTTGCAGGACTATTTCAAAATTAATTCTCCCAAAATTATTTTATATCAAGGAGTCATAAATCCTTCGCGGGGGTTAGATCAAATTATTTCTGCAATGAAAAGTCTTGAAAATGCCGAACTGTGGATTGCAGGAGACGGACCCAAAAAAGAAGAACTTGAAAGTTTAACAAAAACATTAGATTTAGAAAGCAAAGTCAAGTTTTTGGGGAAACTACTACCAAAAGATTTACGAGAAATCACCAAGAATGCTGACGTAGGCTTAAGTATTGAAGAGAACAACGGTCTCAGTTATTACTACTCGATGCCAAATAAAGTTTCTGATTATATTCAAGCCAGAATTCCAGTTGTTGTTTCAGATTTCCCCGAAATGCGAAAAGTAATCGATCGATTTGCCACTGGCGAAAAAATTAGTGATCATTCCCAATTGGCTGAAAAGATAGAAATTGTTCTTAGAAACGGAAAATTATTTTATAAAGTTGCTTTAGACAAAGCTGCGGCAGAATTGTGCTGGGAAAAAGAAGAACCCAAATTACTTCGGTTGTTTAAAAAAGTTACCGACGAAAATTTCTAAGACGTAATTTCTTATCTTTGCGCAAATAGAATTGAGCAATGACCATCAAAGAAAAACAGCAGGAAACCGTAGAGGCATTTGACTTTATGGAAGATTGGGAACAGAAATACGAATACATCATCGACCTCGGCAAAGAACTGAAAGGAATCTCTGACGACAAAAAAACAGATGATAATTTAATCAAAGGCTGCCAGTCTAAAGTTTGGATTGATGCCGAATTTAAAGAGGGAAAACTTTACTTCAACGCCGATTCCGACGGGATTTTACCCAAAGGAATTATCTCCCTTTTAGTTTCAATTTACAGCGGTCACGCTACCCAAGAAATTTTAGATTCCGATTTTAAATTTATTGAAGAGATTGGTTTGCAAGAATTCTTGTCGCCCTCCAGAGCCAATGGTTTGATGGCCATGACGAAGCAAATTAAGTTCTATGCCGTTGCATTCCAATTAAAATCGTGATCAGAATTTTAGCATATCGATTTTCCGCTTTCGGCGATGTCGCCATGACCGTGCCCGTTTTCAAGGAATTCCTCCAACAAAATCCCAATGTCGAAATCGTTATGGTTTCGCGCACTAATTTCAAAGATTTATTCGATGGAATTCCTAACCTCCTTTTTAAAGGAATTGATTTCGACGTTTACAAAGGAATTTTTGGCTTAAGAAAATTGGGGAAATCTCTGGTGAAAGAATTTAATCCAGATTTCGTTGCGGATTTACATGATGTTATTCGGACAAAAACACTTGATTTATTTTTCATTAAAAATGGTTTTAAAGTCTTTAAAATCGATAAAGAAAAAGAGGAAAAAGAACTACTCACCGATGTCTGGAATCTGGATAAGAAAAAACTAAAACCCACCAGTGAGCGCTATGCAGATGTATTTAGAGCAATGGGTTTTAACTTGGAACTTTCGCATCAATATCCTCAAGGCACCTTAGTTAAAAACGGAATCGGAATTGCACCTTTTGCCCAACATAAAGGTAAAATGCTACCCTTAGAAAAAACCTTTGAGCTTGTAAAAATCTTGGCGAGAAATCATAAAATCTATTTCTTTGGTGGTGGTAAAACCGAAGTTGCAGTTTTAAACGACTGGCAATCGAAAATTCCAAACACCGAAAATTTAGCTGGTTCTCTCACTTTAAAAGGGGAATTGCAGAAAATTTCTGAACTTGAAATGATGATTTCTATGGATTCTGCCAATATGCATCTGGCCAGTTTGGTAGGAACGCGCTGTATTTCGATTTGGGGCTCCACGCATCCTTACGCCGGATTTTTGGGCTATGGGCAAAATGAAAACGACATCATTCAGGTGAAAGATTTAACGTGCCGACCTTGCTCTGTCTTTGGTGACAAAGAATGTTACCGTGGAGACTGGGCCTGCTTAGAAGAAATCAATATTCAGAAAATAGTCGACCTTATTTAAAATAAAAATACTTTCAAATTCTGAAAGTATTTTTATTTTAGTCAGTCTGATTTTACATAAACTTTTCCCCCTTTTTCAGAGTTTTTAAATCCTGAACATAATCTTTAATGAGTTGATCATTTTCTCGTGGACAAATCAAAAGCGCTTTGTCGGTATCCACTACGATAAAGTTTTCTAAACCATCGATTACGACTGCTTTATTTTCGTTTTTTAATTTAATCAAATTGCCTTTTGAATTGTACGTGACAAAATGTTTCGTGTTCACAGAGTTTTCATTTTCCCCTTTTTCTGCATTTTCATAAATGGATGTCCAAGTTCCTAAATCACTCCAACCCAAATCTGCAGGAATCACATAAACGTTTTGGGCTTTTTCTAAAATCCCATTATCGATCGAAATTTTGTTGACTTTAGGATAAATCAAGTCAATACATTGTTCTTCCCCTTTTGAATTGTACTCGCAGCTTTCAAAACTTTGCGCCATTTCTGGCAAATAACTGTTAAAAGCATCAAGGATCGATTTTACATTCCAAACAAAAATCCCAGCATTCCACAAGAAGTCGCCGCTTTCCAGGAAGGTTTTCGCAATTTCTAAATCCGGTTTTTCAGTAAAAGTTTTTACTTTAAAAAATTCAGCCTTCTTTTTTTCGACGAACTGAATGTAGCCGTAACCAGTATCAGGTCGCGTTGGTTTAATTCCTAAGGTAATTAAGTAGTCATTTTTTTCAGCTAAATTAAAGGCGAGTTCTGCCTTCTTCAGAAAAATATTTTCCTTCAGAATCAAGTGATCTGCTGGAAGTACAATGATATTGGCATTTTCATTTTTATCGGCTATTTTTTTTGCCATATAAATATTACAAGCCGCTGTATTTTTCATCATCGGTTCTCCAACGATATTTTCTAAAGCTATTTCTGGAAGCTGCTCTTCCGTAAGCGAGATATATTCTTTATTGGTAATTACATAAATGTTTTCCGCAGGCACGATTTTTCGAATTCGATCGTAAGTTTGCTGAATCATGGTTCTTCCAGTCCCTAAAATATCCTGAAACTGTTTCGGATACTTTTGAGTACTCATCGGCCAGAATCTACTCCCGACGCCTCCTGCCATGATCACGCAGTAATTATTTGATTTAGACATATTTAATTAATTTTTTCCACTCGAGCTAAAGGTTTGAATATATATTTTTTATCAGTTTTGAGCTGGGTACAAAGATAGTTCTTTTTGCGTTTTTCTTCAATGATATAGGTTTGCTTTCTATACGTAAACTGGTCTTTTATTTCTAAATCTTCGATGTAAGAACTTTCATCCTCATAATCTTCGATGTGGAAGTATCTTACCAAATCTGGACTTGCCATAAAATTAGCCTTAGGAGATTTTAAAAATTTTAAAATAATGGGCTTTAAATCTTCATCATAAACAGAAATACTTTCTGAAAGCATCTTACTGAAAGTGCTTTTCCATTCAACACCATGTGGAGAAATTCGGTTCCCAAAATTATCGAATGCTAACAAATGAGCCAACTCATGGGTCAACACGAAGAAAAACAATTGTGGTTGTAAGGTAGAATTCAGCGTAATCTGATGTGATTGATCCGGCATTTTCCGGTAATCACCCAGTTTGGAATTTCTTCCTCTGGTAATTTTTATATGAATAGCGTAATTCGCAAACCATTCCTTTAAATAAGGTAAGCAGTAGTTTGGCAAATATTTCTCTAACAACGATATTGACATCTTGCAAAAATACCTTTAAAAATTCTAAAGAGAAAGGGGAATTCCCGCGTAGAAGTTTAATAATTTCAAGCTAAAAAGGTAGTTGTATTTCGCTTGCGACACAGAACCTTGGGCATTTGCAAAATTATTTCGAGCAATATTTAAATCATAAATGGTAGTTCTTCCCGCGTTGTAACTTTTCTCTGCAAAATCCAAGGCAAGTTTCGAACTCCGCTCTGATTCTGTAGCTGCGACATATGATTCGTAATTGCTTTCCGCATCGAACTGCGCTTTCTGTACATTTTGCAAAACTTCTTGTTTCTGCAGTGCCAATGAAGTCCTGGCAATATCCTCATTAATTTTCGACTGCTCTACATTTAACCTGGTAATGCCTTTATTAAAAATTGGAATGTTAGCATTAAGACCAATTTGCTGTCCAAAATTATCCTTGTATTGTTTGAAAAACCCAGATTGTTTAATTTTGTTTCCAGCAAGATCAGTTCCCACATTAAAAAGAGAAAAGTAGGAAGTACCAACTCCGGCATTGGCTGTAACCGTTGGCCAGAAAGCAGTTTCTGTAATTTCAGTTTGGGCCTCGGCGGACTTTATTCTGATTTCGGCGGCTTTTATCTGCGGCTGATTTTCAAAAGCTTTGTCTATAATTTGAGCTGCGGAATATAAGGGTGCATCAATTTTACTCTGAATATCAACATTCTGAATATCGAAATTTTTGTAATCAGAAAGTTGCAAAAGCATGGCCAGTGAAAACAAACTTCTTTCCGTATTAATTTCTGCAGTCTTTACATTTTGTTTTTCCCGAGCTAGAGCTGCTTCAGCTTCGGCTAAAATTGTTTGCGGCGTCGTTCCAACTTCTGTAGTAATTTTGGCTCTTTGGAATAACCGTTCTGCATTTCCCAAAGCACTTTCCGAAATTTTAGTAATTTCCCTATTCAATAAAATTGATAGATATTGTTGCGCAATTTGAAGCGAGATATCATTTTTGATTCGATCTACATCATACTGACTTGCCTCCACATCAAACTCAGTTTTTCTGATGTTTTTTTCTAGTCTGCCGTTATTAAAAATCAAAATATCTGCACCTACGTTTGCTCCATTGTTAAAGTTATCATTGCTTCCTGTTTTACCGAAATTATCTCTACCTAATCCAAAAGTAGCACTATTGGTAATGCTTCCGGAAACCGATGGAAGATATTGCCGCTTCGCAACTTGTAGTGAGTTGTCCTGCAGTTTTTTATTGTACGAATTCTGAATAACCTGTAGATTGTTTTGTACAGCATAATTGACAGCTTCCTCCAATGTCCATACTTTTTGAGAAAAAACAAGTGTGGAAAGCAAGCTCAGCAGAAAAACAGCAGATTTCTTCATGGAATAATTTATAGAATAAGACGATGTTTTTGAGGAATTGTTACAGCTGCAGATTTGAATAGCATTATTTCTGTATTCAATATTGAGAAACATTAAGTGTAAATACTAATCAATAATCCCAAATTTCCGCATCAGATAAATCGCGTTCATGCTTTTTGTAACGCCATTTTGAAGTTTATAATCGGTCTCCAATTCGCCATCAATATTTTGAAGTTCAAAACAATAATTTTTAATTTTTAAAGGAAATTTATCTTCAATTTTTGTTAAATCTAAATCGTGTGTGGCAATGAGGCAAGAGAAAAGCACTTTGCTTTTCATTAGTTTTTCTAAGAACAATTCCGAACCGGTCAGCTTATCCTGGGAATTAGTTCCTTTTAAAATCTCATCTAAAATAATAAATTGCGGTTCGCCTTTTTCTAGATTTTCAACTAATTTCCGAAGACGAAGAATTTCAGCATTAAAATAAGAAGTTCCATCGCTGAGAGAATCGCTCGTTCGCATGGAAGTGAAAAGTTTCATTGGAATAAAACTAAACTCTTTAGCCGCAATTGGACATCCGACCATCGCCAAAACCAAATTAGTTCCGATCGCTCGAAGAAAAGTACTTTTGCCCGTCATATTTGCACCCGTAATAATTGAGATTTCCGTACTTTGATTGATGGTGAAATTATTAGAAACGACTTCCGTTTGAAACAATAAAGGATGGATGAGTTCTTCTGTTTGAAGTTTGACACCTTCTTCATTTATTTCAGGCAAGATATATTCTGGATTTTTAAATGTGAAAATTCCTAGTGAAATTAAGGCTTCATATTCTGCAAAGGCTTCAAACCACTGTGGTAAATCGTCATTGATATGATGGAATTGATTTTCAATTTTAAGCGCAAAATTAAGATTCCATAAGAAAAGATTATTGAGAATAACACCGATATTTCCCTGACCGCTTTCATAGTTTCGGAGCAAACGCGCCAGCTTCTCTATTTCTTTCCGGGAAGACTTGCTCTTTCCAGAACGGAGTTTATTTTGAAGCGACTGATTCAACTCTTCCGTGAAGTTTTCATTTTCAATATGGAAAAATATATTTAAAAACTGCTCGTACTGATTCGAATCGAAAGAAAGCATTTCCCCTAATTCCTGCATTTTCTTTCGATAAATGTAAAGGACAATTCTGGAAATAATTAAAATTCCAAGGAACATTAAGCCGATTGACGTCCCAGATATCGGGCTGAATATCACCAAAATCAAAGCAATGAAACTCAAGATAGGAACCGCAATTGTGGCTACCTTGGCCAGAATTGGCTTATTGAAAATTGAATTTAATTTTTTGGGATGTGAAATCTTTCCTTTAATTTCCATCGACTTCGCTAAAGTCAAAAAACGAATATTCCAGTCGATCTTTTCAGACAATTCTGAGATTGATTTTTGACGTAATACTATTTCCTCTTTTTCTATACTTAAATTTAAAAGTAAATCTTTGAGTTTATTTTTCCCTAAAGTCGTTTCACCGTAATTAAGATAACTAAAGAGCGAGCTTTTGCCGAGAATATCGAGATCTTTTGCGAAAGGATGTTGATCAATATCTTCCTCAAAATCTAGCCCCGTTTCGAATTCTGTTTTAGTAATTATTTCATTCCCAATATGTAGAAAGTTTTTATAAAACTGCAATTGCTCCTTAATTTTCAATAGGAAATATCCTAAAATAAAAAAGAGAATGGTGAAGAAAATCGCCAGATACAAATGGAATTTCAACCCGCTTTCGAGAATGAAATATTGTAACAAAAAATAGGTAAGAGAAAGAAAGACAGCCACTCGAACCCAACCTAAAATAGTTAATTTTTTTTGTAATTTTTGAAGAGTCTCCTTTTTTTGAGAGAGGAGTAATTGTAATTCTTTCATTCAATTTTTCTTTCGCCAAAATGGCAAACTTATTTTTAAAAATAACGGGTTTTAGGTTTTGTAATTAGCTAAATTGGATTAAAAGTATTCTTTCGTCCAAGCTTTTGCAATTTTAAATAGATTGTAAGTTTTATACTTTTTAGCTAGATAGAAGTACAGAATTACATCTGTAACAATAAAAAGAAGAGCAAATAATAAAGTCATATTAAAACGTTTTTATGAATAATTAAATAAAAATTTACTTTAAAAAAATAGGATTTCTTTTCTGTCCTACTTTTTCCTATTTATAGATTCTCATTCTTCAACTCCCCAATTCTACTCACAATCGGCATAGAAAAAATCCCGCTCGTTTTTAAGTAGTGTTCATAGAATGTTTTGGCTTTTCCTGCAAATTCAGGATTAGGATTCTCCTTATTTTTAAAGTAAAACAAATGTCCCAACAATTCAAAATAGGGAATATGATGGCTGCTGTCTTTGTTATTAATTACGTCAATAATATCTTCAGTCGGCATCGCAGACAAGGTTTCGAAATCCATTTTGAACGTATCGTTCATATTGGTGTCAAAAACCCGTTGAAGTTCTATTTCGTCGCCACCACTTTCTCCGCCTAAAATCATTTTAGAAAGAAATTCTGAAAATTGTTTTACTATTCTGATGATGTAATCTTTATCGTGAATCATATTTATTTATTTATTTGGTGCAAGGTTCAAGTTGCATGGTTTAAGGTTATGCTCGCCAATTAGCTTTGACGTATTCTATATAATTACTGCGTTGATCTGTTTAAGCAAAGAAAATATACGCCAAAATAACTGAAGTAATCACTCCCACCAAATCGGCCAACAACATTGCTGTAACGGTATATCTTGTGTTTTTAATTCCTACCGCTCCGAAATAGATTGCGATTACATAGAAAGTCGTATCCGAACTTCCCTGTAAAACGGCTGCCAATCTTCCCTGAAAACTGTCAGCACCGAAAGTTTGCATCGTATCAACCATCATTCCTCTCGCGCCAGAACCTGAAAGTGGTTTGATTAAAGCGGTTGGTAATCCATCCACAAATCTTGTATCAAATCCGCCAACCATGGCGACCCATTTCATTCCATCAATTAGAACATCGAAAACTCCTGAAGTTCTCAATAAAGAAATGGCGATCAACATTCCGACTAAATAAGGAATAATTTTCACACAGGTCCAGAATCCTTCTTTCGCGCCGTCGATAAAAGCATCGAACACATTGATCTTTTTATAAAGCGCTCCCATCACAATAACAAAGAAGATCAATAAAATAATTCCGTTACTCAGTAACATGCTGAAATTATCCAAACCTTCTTTGCTTAAACTAACGAGATATACCACTAGCAAACCAATAATCACAGAAATACCACCAACATAAGCGATGACGGCGGGTTGCAGCAAGTTGATCTTTTGATAGAGTGAAACTACAATCATGGCCGCCAGTGTTGCTGCAAAAGTAGCAATCATACACGGCAGAAAAATATCGGTCGGCGTTTCCGATCCCATTGAGGCACGAATGGCAATAATGGAAACCGGAATTAAAGTCAGTCCACCCGCATGCAAACACAGAAACATAATTTGTGAATTGCTCGCGTTATCTTTATCTGGATTTAAGGTTTGCAAACTTTCCATCGCCTTTAAACCAAATGGCGTTGCAGCATTATCCAAACCTAAAAGATTGGCAGAGAAATTCAATAACATATGTCCAAAAGAAGGATGGTTTTTAGGGATTTCAGGAAATAATTTAGAAAAGAAAGGCTGAATCATTCGAGATAAAAGATTGATTCCACCCGCTTTTTCAGCGATACTCATAAAACCCATAAAAAGGGTCATAATACCGATTAAACCTAAACAGATTTTTACGGCAGTTTCAGAAGTTCCGATAACGCCATCAGTTGCCTGAACTCGATAAACAGCTACTTGAGAAGTTGCAGAATCCGTTTTATAATGAATTCTATTTTGTTCAAAATCAGGCTTTAGTAGTAAAGCAGATTTAATTTCGGGATTTAATTCAGACAAGTTTTGAGTCGCAATCTGAACGGTGTCGCCACTTTTCCCAACAACCATATCATTATAAATCGCTTTGTAAGAATCCGAAAATAGATACTTGATACTTGCGACAATAATCGCAACGATAATAAACCCGCTCCAAATCCTGCTTAAAACCATGAATTAAAAATTTGAGTAAAAGTAACTAAAAAGTTTATTTTTAAAGGAACTGGGACTGCAAATTATCACTTTCAGCAGTTTTCCTTCAACTTCTGAAAATAGGGTGATGGAAAATAGCGCATAAAAAAATTCTGCTTTTTTGTAAAAACAGAATTATAAACTTGATTGTTGATTTTACTGAACGGCTATAAACTCGACGCCTTCATTTGAATCATCTCTTTTTCCATAAACGTGATGGCGGTGAAAATCTGAGTAATAGTCTTCATATTCCTTCGCTTTTTTTCGTAGAAATCTTCTTACTCCAATTAAACCTAGACTGATAATCAGGCCTAAGCTTCCTGCTACTATTATTGTTGTTTTTGCGCTCATATTTTAATTATAAAAAAGAAAGGTAGCAAATTGTATTCCTTTGGACCAATCAAATGTTTTAAAGTTTGTTAAAGTTGCCGTCCCTCACCTCCATTTTTGTTAACGTTTCCTTTGAAAAAAACCATTTTTTGTTTTAATAGAATTCTTCAATTTGTTAATTTCCACGTTCTAATTTAAGCTTTTTTTATTTCACTAAATAATCTTACTTTTGAGGAAATACTCCATTTATGAATGTAAAAACTTTTGCTCTTGGTGCAGCCGGATTACTGCTCGCATCTTGCGCTTCCCAAAACATGACCAAAAATTTGAAATATCCAGAAACCAAAAAGGTCGATCATGTAGATGAATATTTTGGTACCAAGGTTCAAGATCCTTACCGCTGGTTAGAAGATGATCGTGCCGAAGACACCAAAGATTGGGTTCAAAGAGAAGTAGCTTTTACCAACGACTATTTGGCAAAAATTCCTTTCCGTGAAGAAATCAGAGCGCAGTTAAAAGATATCTGGAATTACGAGAAAATCGGAGCTCCCTTTAAAGAAGGTGACTTTACCTATTTCTACAAAAATGATGGACTTCAGGCACAATCCGTTTTATACCGAACAAATAAAGCTGGCACAACGGAAGTTTTCTTGGATCCAAATAAATTCTCTGACAAAGGAACTACTTCTTTAGCTGGAGTTTCGTTCAATAAAAAAGGAAATTTGGTGGCATATTCTATCTCAGAAGGTGGAAGTGACTGGAACAAGATCATCATTATGGATGCGATGACGAAAAAAATAATCGACGAAACCATTATTGATGTGAAATTTTCTGGCGCTTCTTGGTTAGGCGATAAAGGATTTTTCTACTCGAGTTACGATAAACCAGAAGGAAGTGAATTATCTGCCAAAACAGATACGCACAAAGTATATTTCCACAAGTTGGGTACGAAGCAGAAATCAGATGAGTTGATCATCGGCGGCGACAAATTCAAAAGACGTTACATGCGCGTTGGTGTTTCTGATGATGAGCGTTACCAGATCCTGAGCGCTTCTGAGGCGACGAACGGAAATGAATTGTACATTAAAGATCTTCAAAAGAAAACCGATTTTGTGCCGATTCAAAAAGGATATGATTTCAATACCAATGTGGTAGATTCCAAAGGTGATATTATTTATGCACTCACTGATAAAAACGCACCGAATATGCGTTTGGTGAAATTCAATATCAACAAACCCAATGTTTGGACCGATGTTATTTCACAGACTGAAAACGTATTGAGCGTTTCAACGGGCGGCGGTTATTTATTTGCAAAGTATATGAAAGACGCAGTGACTTCGGTGCAGCAGCTTGATTATGATGGTAAATTAATCCGTACCATCGATCTACCAGGAATCGGTACGGCGGGAGGTTTCGTAAGTAAAGAAAAAGAGAAGGAAATGTATTTTTCTTTCACCAATTACATTACGCCAGGAACGATTTATAAGTTCAATGCAGACACCGGAAAATCTGAAGTGTATCAAAAACCGAACGTAAAATTCAATCCTGCAAATTACGTTTCAGAACAAATTTTCTATACTTCAAAAGACGGAACGAAAATTCCGATGATGATCAACTATAAAAAAGGCTTAAAACTCGACGGAAAAAACCCAACGATTCTGTATTCTTACGGTGGATTCAACATCAGTTTGCAACCTTCTTTCTCGGTCGTGAATGCGATCTGGATGGAAAACGGTGGAATTTACGCGGTTCCTAATATTCGTGGTGGTGGCGAATATGGAAAGAAATGGCATGATGCCGGCACCAAAATGCAGAAGAAAAATGTATTTGAAGATTTCATCGCGGCAGGTGAATATTTGCAGAACAAAGGATATACTTCCAAAAAATACATGGCACTTTCAGGCCGTTCGAATGGTGGACTTTTGGTTGGTGCCGTGATGACGATGAGACCTGATCTTGCGAAAGTTGCTTTCCCAGGCGTTGGTGTTTTGGATATGTTGCGTTACAACAAATTTACAGCTGGAGCAGGTTGGAGTTACGATTACGGAACTGCCGAAGACAGTAAAGAAATGTTCGAATATCTAAAATCTTATTCGCCGATTCACCAAGTGAAAAAGGGAGTTTGCTATCCGTCAACCATGATTATTACGAGTGATCACGATGATAGAGTTGTGCCAGCGCACTCGTTTAAATTTGGCGCAGAATTGCAGGAAAAGCAATCTTGTGGCAATCCGATTTTGGTGAGAATTGAAACCAATGCCGGACACGGTGCTGGTAGAAGTACCGAACAAGTGATTGGTGAAAATGCCGATATCTTAAGTTTTGGACTGTCGGAAATGGGCATTAAAACTTTGAAGAAATAATTGAAGAACGATTACTATTTTTATTTGGGCAGCTTCATGCGCCTTCCGTTCCCGCTTCCCCCGTCATAGGACGGGGGAGAGCTCCACTCAAGTCGGGCTGCAGACTAGAATAAAGATCAGCATTTCGTTTTAAATTGATAAAAAAAACTTCCCGTGAAATCATTCACGGGAAGTTTTGCTTTTAGGAACAAATTGATAAACTCCTATATTTATTTTTTGCACTTTTATAAGAATTATAAAGTCTTACGCTTTTGTGACCTTTGGGGTTAAGATGATTAAAGTCCGAACACAACGCCAACACTTGGAACGAATCCACTACCGAAAACAGACTCGCCTTTTTTATACAACACATTATACATTCCGCCGATTTGCATATACGCACGCTCGCCAATTCTTTGCATATATCCGCCACCGAAATAAAGGGCAGCTTCATCGCCAGAATATTTTACATTGGTCACTTTGTTTTTTTGATTGAAGAAATATTCCTGAAACATTCCGCTTAAATAAAAGTTTCTGGCGATATAATAATTTACGAACGGTCCAACTCCGATTGTGTTGGAAGAATAATATTTCGCATTGGTCCAGGTAAGATCAGAAACGATTCCGGCTTCCAGGCTTTCGGTGAGTTTGTAGCCAATTCTGGGAGAAACATAAATTGATGTGCCGCCATTATTGCTGCCGAAACTTCCACCTAGTCCGGCCGAACCACCGAAAGTCCACTTGGAATTTTCGCCGCCTAACTGGGTTGATGTTCCAATCTGAGCTTGTGCAGAGAAAGTAAAACTGAGTATGGAGAGAAAAAGTAGTTTTTTCATCACGTGTTTTTTTTAAAGATTGAATAGTCAAAATTAAGTCTTTTTTTGAAATCGGAAATTTCTGCAACCAACCAGAGAATTTTTTTTACCGCAAAAGAATAAACAAAAGGTTGATTGAGTAATAATTCAAAAGGATGCAAAATGTTTCTGAAAATATTTTTCTCCGATTTTGCCGTCTTTTGAAAGCTTCTTTTTAGCATTTTTCTTGTGTCTCTTTTGCGGTTACAACTAAAAATACGAAACACAAATGCCACGAATGATTTCACAAATTCCACAAATTAAATCGCTATTATTTTGAAATCGAAAATTTCTATAATTACTCGAAACTTCACTTTTGGACTGCTTTAAAAATTTTGACTGAAATCGAAACCTTCTTTCTAGCCGCGATGGTAGCGGTATCCTTTCTCTTTTCCTCAGAAAAGAGAAAGATGTAGCGGACAGCGGGACGGGTTTTCAAATAGAGCAACAATTTTGAATCTCCTAAAAATCATTAATTAATGTCGTAAATTTGCAGCCTCAATAAAGAGTCTCCTTGAAAGACTTTATAAAATGAACATATGAAAATTGTAGTAGGACTTTCTGGAGGGGTAGATTCCAGTGTTGCAGCGTATTTGCTGCAGAAACAAGGTCATGAAGTGGTGGCGCTTTTTATGCGGAACTGGAATGATGCGTCGGTTACTTTGGAGGATGAATGTCCCTGGATTGAGGACAGTAATGATGCTTTAATGGTGGCGCAAAAACTCGGAATCCCTTATCAGGTGATCGATATGAGTGAACTGTACAAGGAGAAAATCGTGGATTATATGTTCGAAGAATATAAAAAAGGCAGAACGCCTAATCCTGATGTTTTGTGTAACCGTGAAGTGAAGTTTGACGTGTTCATGAAAACAGCCTTATCGCTTGGTGCTGAGAAAGTTGCAACGGGACATTACGCGCAGGTTACCTCAACTTTTGATGAAAATGGAAAAGAGATTTTTCACCTTTTGGCGGGAGCAGATCATAATAAAGATCAGTCCTATTTCCTGTGTCAGTTGAATCAGGATCAGTTGTCAAAATCGTTGTTTCCGATTGGAGCAGTGACGAAACCTGAAGTTCGGGAAATTGCCCGGGAAATGGGTTTGGTGACGGCAGATAAAAAAGATTCGCAAGGTTTATGTTTCATCGGGAAAGTGAGTTTGCCGACTTTTCTGCAACAACAGCTGGAACCAAAAGAAGGTGAAATTGTAGAGATTTTTAAAGATCTCCCTGGTTTTCATCAAGAAACACCGGAGTTTTCTTCAAAACTGGAAGAATTGGTATTCCTGTCTCAGAAAATAAAATACGAAAAATTGGACGGAAAAGTAATTGGCAAACATCAGGGTGCACATTATTTTACAGTCGGTCAAAGTAAAGGTTTGGGAATTGGCGGACATAAAGAATCTTGCTTTTTGATTTCCAGAGATATCGAAAAAAACATCGTTTTTGTAGGCGAGGGAAGAAATTTCCCGGGACTTTTCAGAAGCGCTTTAAAAATAGAAAACTCAGAAGTTCATTGGGTTCGGGAAGATTTGCGTTTGCAAAATGGCGAATCGATGAAAGTAAAATCCAGAATCCGGTACCGACAAACTTTGGAAGAAGCGACGATATACCAATTTGAAGAAGGTTTCTATATCGAGTTTGAAAACCCACAATCTGCGATTGCCGAAGGACAGTTTGCTGCCTGGTATTTGGAAGATGAATTGGTGGGAAGTGGCGTGATTTCGTAAAATCCTGATTTTTAATTAATAATATAATTCCTTTTGATTTTTCAGGAGGAATTTTTGGTATTTTAGCAATGAGATTAAAAAGCCAATTTGAATCTAACCATTCTTAGATGAAGTTGGTAAACTTTTTTTTACCATAAACAAGTTGGAGTCGTTACATGCACAGATTTAAACTAAAAAATTGCATAAAATGTAATGCTGAATTTCAACCAAGAAGTTCAACTGATGTCTGGTGTGTGGAATGCAAAAAGAAAAAATGTCAATACTGCAATAATGAGTTTGTAGTAAAGAGTCCAAATAAATTTGAAACACAACACTTTTGTAGCAGAGATTGTCAGATCAAAGGGAGAAAAAGCGTGTTTAAAATAAAGTGTGAAAGATGTCAAACATATTTCGTTTCCAATTCAGCCAGTAGTAAATTATGCACAGAGTGTAAAACCTACGACTGTCAAAACTGCGGAAAAAGTTTTGTAATTGAAAAGCTAAGGGATGCAGAAATGATCAAATATTGTAGCCGTAAATGCGCTATAGAAGGAAGAGATACTAAAGTTCAGCACGTTTGTAAAAATTGCGGAAACTTTTTCATATCCTCGTCAGGCTCAAGCACTTTGTGTAAAAATTGCTGTACATTGACATGTTTGACCTGTGGAAATCAGTATCAAGTTCAACCCAAAAGACTAAAGACATCAAAATACTGCAGTAAAGATTGCCGCGTAAAAGGTGATATGAAGCACATTTGGCAAGAAGAAGACTTTAGTTTTATTAAAGAACATTATCCGTACAAAATGTCCTTGAAAGAAATCGCAGATAAGTTTGATACTTCAATAAGTGCAATTGCTAGACTGAAACATAAGTTGAATTTAGATTACTGCCCAATTGAACTTCGTCAAAGAAGAGTTGGAGACACTCAGATGCTTTGGACTAAGGAAAAAATAACGAACGACATTATAAATCTTAACCAAACTGCAGTCCCTTTAAACTCATCATATATTCAAAAAAACTACCAATCCCTCCATACCGCTGCTGTCAAAAGATTTGGTAGCTGGGAAAATGCCATAAAAAGTGCAGGTTATAATTATGATGAAATCAACCTTTACTCAAATAGAGTAACATGGACTCCGGAATTAATAAAACAAGAAATTTTACGGTTGTACAAAGAAGATATTGATTTAAAGGCTACTAGTATAAGAGATACATATGCTTCTTTATTCAATGCAGCAAGAAGAGATTCCCAAATTGGCACATGGGAAAAAGCCATTGCGTTTGCGGGCTTACAATACAACGAAATTGCAGGATGTAGTTGGGGTGAAACTTCAATTGGATTAGATGGCAACACTTACCCTTCAATAATTGAATGCGCAGTAGGTAACGAAATATTTGAACTGTTAGATCAGCAATTAATTGCAGATTATTTCATTCAAGTGCCGCTCACAAAGGAAAGGAGATGGACTTGTGATTTTGTAGTAACATTGAATAATGATGAGACAATTTGGATAGAAGTTGATGGTCTTGGTGATTCTAGAAAAGAAGGTTCATATGGAGAAGAGCATGAGAAAATCGCATACTATCTCAATAATAACTTTGAATTTTATACTGTAAATAAAACTGGGCAAGTTGATGAAATAATAAAAAAACGAACCCAACGCATAGGTTAATTCCGCTTTCACCCAATGTAAAAACAAAATGACCAATAAAACAATAGCGTCGCCAGAGGAACCGGAAATCTTGCAAATTCAAATGTTCAATGAAAAAAGCAGTATTCAACTGGAGTGGCGGAAAAGATTCTGCTTTAGCACTTCAAAAAGTTTTGGAAGAAAAAGAATTTGAGGTCATTGCCTTATTGACCACCATGAGAGAAGAAACCTCAAAATCATCGATGCATGAGATTCCACTTCAAATTTTAGAAAGACAGGCAGAAAGTATTGGCATCCCTTTATACGCGGTCACATCTTCTACAATGTTGAAAAATTACGAGGAGAAAATGGCTGAAGCGGTTCAGCATTTTAAAGAACAAGGTGTAATTCATTTTATCTTTGGCGACATCTTTTTATCAGACGTAAAGGCTTATCGGGAAAGCAAGCTTCAGCCTTTGGGAATTGCAGTTGTAGAACCGCTTTGGGAAAAAACATCTCAGGAAGTTATCGAGGATTTTTTAAGCTCAGGAATCAAATCAAAAATCATTGTTACTCAGGCGGATATTTTAGATGAGACTTTTATTGGAAAAGATCTGGATGCTGATCTGATCAACTCGTTTCCAAAGAACATTGATGTTTGCGGAGAAAACGGCGAGTATCACACTTTATCTTATGCCGGCGGTTTGTTTAAGAAAGAAATAAAGTTTTCAATTTCGGAAACCATCAAAACCTCATTTGATTTTACTTTAGATACGGGAGAAAAAAAGATTTTTCAATATTGGCAGGCGGAACTGACGATTCAAAAATAGTTTGCGCCTTCCTTTATTTTGTAATTTAGTTCTATTAAAAAAGACCATTTTTTAAGGCTAAACACTTTTCTTGAAATCCCTAATTCTTTAAAAATGAAAAATACAGAACTATCCAGAGAAAGAACGCAAGAGCTTCTCACCATCTTAGAGAAACGTTTTGTAAATAATACGGAACGTCTTGCGGATTTAAAATGGGAAGATGTTCAAAAAAAACTGGAAGAAAATCCGAAAAAACTTTGGTCGCTCAACGAAATGGAAGAAACCGATGGCGAACCAGACGTGATTGGCTACGACGAAAGTACGAACGAATTTCTGTTTTGTGATTGTGCGGCAGAAAGTCCGAAAGCGCGTCGCAGCCTTTCTTATGATCACGAAGCTTTGGAAGCCAGGAAAGAAAATAAACCGAAAGACAGCGCCGTCCATAAAGCCAGCGAAATGGGAACGACCTTATTGGATGAAAGTCAATATCGAGACCTTCAAAAATTAGGAAACTTCGACACCAAAACCTCCAGCTGGTTGCTGACACCACCTGAAATTAGAACATTGGGTGGCGCGATATTCGGCGACCGTCGCTTCAATCATGTGTTTGTTTATCACAATGGTGCAGAATCTTATTACGGCGGAAGGGGATTTCGTAGCTTGCTCAAAGTATAATTGGCCAGCAATGTTGATTTCTATAAACGCGAGTCATCCACAGAGAACTTCAACCATAACAAGATCCTGTTTCTGCTGAACTTCTAATCTTTTTCACCACTTTTTATTTTCTTGAAAAGTCAACGCACAAAAAAATCTATAATATATTAACTTCTCACATTTTTAAATTAAAATCAAAAATTGTGGCATTTTTTTATCAATCTAATATTTATTAAATTGCTTTTTCTGCCAAAATTAGGAATGTCACAAAAAATTCCTTATATTGTCTTTCTTGCTTACCTATAAAAATTCCATTAGAAATTATAAAAACAATTATTTTGTTGTTGATTTCTAACTAGAGTATTGCACTCTTTCGGCTGCGTTATGCAGAAATTTTTACAAGCGATTATTAACTTTTAGAACTCTTTTTAGAAAGTGTTCCAATTCAATTTTAAAAAAATCATATGAGTAACAAAAATATTTTGAAAAACAAACGCGTTGGTATTATTGGTGCTGGGCCAAGTGGTCTTGCGCAAATTCGTGCTTTTGAAGCTTTAAAAGATCAAGGTTTTGCCATGCCCGAAATTATTTGCTTTGAAAAGCAGGATAACTGGGGCGGAATGTGGAACTACTCGTGGCGAACTGGCGTTGGAAAATACGGAGAACCATTGCATGGCAGTATGTATAAATACTTGTGGTCCAATGGTCCGAAAGAATGTTTAGAATTCTCTGACTATTCATTTGACGAACATTTTAAGAAACCGATTTCTTCTTATCCGCCACGTCCCGTCCTATTCGATTATATTCAAGGACGTATTAAAAAAAGTAATGCCCGCGAGTATATTCGTTTCGATACCACCGTTCGTTGGACAAGTTTCGATGAGGAAACGAAAAAGTTCACCGTGATTCTTGACGATTTAAAAATTGACAAAACGTATTCAGAAGAGTTTGATTATTTGGTGGTTGCCTCAGGACATTTCTCAACTCCAAACATGCCTTACTTTAAAGGAATTGAAAACTTCCCTGGAACAGTTATGCACGCGCATGATTTTAGAGGGGCGGATCAATTTAAGGACCGAAACATTTTGTTAATCGGAAGCAGTTATTCGGCAGAAGACATTGGCGTTCAATGTTATAAACATGGTGCACAATCAGTGACTTTAAGTTACAGAAGCAATCCGATTGGGATCGAGTGGCCAGAAGGAATTAAGGAACTTCCTTTGGTGACGCACTTTGAAGACGATATCGCCTACTTTAAAGATGGAACCACGGAGAAATTCGATGCCGTGATTATGTGTACAGGTTACCAACATAAGTTTCCGTTTTTACCAGATGAAATGCGTCTGAAAACGAAGAACAATTTATATCCCGATAACCTTTATAAAGGGATATTCTTTAACGAATTGCCACAGTTGATTTATTTAGGAATGCAGGATCAATATTATACTTTCAATATGTTCGATACGCAAGCTTGGGTGGCGCGCGATTATATGATGGATCGTTTGCAACTGCCAACACCAGCGGAAAGACGACTTGATATCGATCAGTGGTTAGAAAAAAATGAGCAGGCAGAAACGGGTGACGAGCATGTTGATTTTCAAACCGCCTATATTAAAGACTTACTCGCGACGTCTGATTATCCGCATTTCAATGTTGATCAGGTTGCCGTGATGTTTAAAGAATGGCTGAAAGATAAAGAGGAATGCATCCTGACTTATCGTGATAAAACCTATCAAAGTGTAGTCACTGGCACCATGGCTGCCGTACATCACACCGAATGGATGGACGAACTGAACGACACCAAGGAACGTTATCTTTATGAAGTAAATGAAGAACCGTTAGTAGCCGAACGAATTTAAAAATCGTTACCATATATTTAAAATAAAACACCTTTCAGAATATCTGAAAGGTGTTTTGCTTTGTAAACTATTTAAACAAAATAAATCTTTAATTTAAACTGCATTAATCCTATAGCATCGGCGAAATCAACCGTACAATTTTTTCGATCAGCTGAATGTGTTTCGGCCGATTGAGCCAGGCATTGATTTCAATCTGTTCAGCATCTTGAAGATCTAAATAGAAATTATCGGTAAGTTCGTTCGCAATTCCTTCATCGTATACAACGGCATTAACCTCAAAGTTCAAATCAAAACTCCGGTAATCTAAGTTAGCAGTTCCCACCATGGCCATACAGCGGTCAGCGACCAAAGTTTTGGCATGAACAAATCCTTTCTGATACAAATAAATTTTAACACCTGCTTTCAAAAGCTCGGTATAGTAAGACTTCGCTGCAGAATTTACGAGAAATGAATCTGAAATTCCCGGAACCAAAAGCTTCACATCAACGCCCGAAAGTGAAGCCATTTTCATTGCATCGATAATCGTTTCACCAGGAATAAAGTAAGGGGAAGTCAAAAATATTTCTTTCTTCGCCAACTGTATCGACTTGACAATGGCATAATAAATCGACGGCCGATCAGAATCTGGACCGCTGGAAACGATTTGAACATTTTTGGTCTGCGTTTCCACAAACTCAGGCTTCGGAAAATAATTTTCGTTTATAGTTAACTTTTCATCTGAACAGTAATTCCAGTCACCAATGAAAATATGCTGCAGAATCGCCGTAGCGTCGCCTTCCAATTTTAAATGCGTGTCGCGCCAATACAATTCATTTCCGACAGAAGCATTGCTATACTTATCACTGATATTAATGCCGCCCACAAAGGAAATTCGACCATCGATGACGATAATTTTTCGGTGATTCCGATAATTGAGTCTGCTGGCCAATTTTATCAGTTTTATCTTATAAAAAGGAAAAGCTTTCACCCCGTTTTCCCTTAATCTTTTAGCTAAAGTTTTCCGGATTGACGCGCTGCCGAAATCATCGTAAATAAAACGAACCTCGATTCCAGCTTTCGCTTTTTCGATCATAATCTGTTCAATCGCCCGACCGATTTCATCATCTTCGTAAATATAATACTCAATATGAATATGATGCTTTGCCTGACGCAAGGCTTCTAAAACTTCTGGGAATTTCGTTTCTCCATTAATTAAAAGTTTTGCCGAATTGTTGGTGGTTAAAGGACTTCGGTCGGTTTCATAAATCATTTTCATTAAGCCTGAAAATTGGTCATCATCAGAAATTCCTTCCAGATTTTTTAGATTGTAAGAATGCAACTTATCAAGCACCAACTCTTCCTGCTTTTGATCCTGAATAATTTTCTTGCTGTATAATTTATTTTTCCGATAGTTAATCCCGAACGAAAAATAAATGAAAACACCGATGACCGGCAAGAAAATCACCAGGAGCAAATACGCCAGGGTTTTGGTTACACTTTGGGTATCGTAAATAATTCGAAGCATGACTCCAATGATGAAGATCACATAAATGATTTCGATAATTAAAATCCAGTTCATAATCGTTGTATTAATTAGAAAGCCAATCTTTGAAATCCTTTACCCGATCCCGACTTACCGTAATTTCTTCTTCCGGCTGAAACCGCATTTCAACTTTGTAATAAGGCGAGGTATGAATATTATGAATAAAATTAGAATTAATAATAAACTGCCGGTTTACGCGGAAAAACTTTTTGTCATCGAGAACTTCCTGTAGCTCATCTAAAGTAAAATCGGTCGGGTAATTTCTTTCTTGCGTTTGCAAATAGACGATTTTATTTTCACTATAAAAACAGGAAACCTCATCGGTTTGCACAATCTTTAAATTGTAACCGATCTTTACTAAAATCCGAGAGAGCTTCTGTTTCTCTTCTTTAATTAAAGATTTGATTTCTAGTGAATTACTGGACAGTTCAGAAGGTAGGAAACTTTTGTATTTTGTGATTGCTTTTTCCAGATCTTCTTCCATAATTGGTTTCAGCAGATAGTCAATCGAATTCAATTTAAAAGCCTTTAAAGTATATTGATCAAAAGCAGTCGTGTAGATCATAAAGCTTTTAGTCGGCACTTTTTCGAATATATCAAAAGACAATCCATCCCCTAAAACGATATCAGAAAATATCAAATCTGGATGCGGATTATTTTCAAAAAAATTAATGCCTTCTTCCACAGAATGCAAGGCGCCAACAAGCTCTAAGTCAGGGAACAAGCTTATTAATCGTTCTAGTTTGCGCGCGGCTGGTTTTTCATCTTCAATGATGAGGGTTTTTATCATCTTTTAAAATTAATAAATAAATGGGATAAGTCTTTTAGTTTTCTTCATATAATCCGTGTAATCATTGCCAAACTGGTCTGTTAATGCTTGTTCCTCAATTTTAATTCGGTAGAGGAACATTAGAAATACGGGAACGAAAATAATTATTGCGGAAACATAATTGTTTAAGATAATCGCTAAGCCAAGAAAAGAAAGCAATGAAAATGAATAGGAAGGATGTCTCACATATTGATAAGCTCCATCGGTTTTTAATTGATGATCTTTTTTTATCGTCACATCTACGGTGAAATATCTCCCTAAACTATTGATGACAATCAACCGCAATATCACTCCAAAAAACAGAAAAGCCAAACCGATTATCTGAATTATTTGACTTTGATAAAGAGGATAAAACGAAACTTTAGAAACATAGATTCCGAAAAAGATACTGAAACCAATGACCAACCAAAGACGCGCAAGCGACTTTTTATCTTTACCTTTTGTATCGGCACTTCCAGATCTCATTTTTAAGACGAGATAGATTTCGGAAATTCCCCACAGAACCAGGATGATATTGGTGGCGGCATTCATGCTACTTATTTTTAGTCATTAATTCGCGTATTTTCTTTTCCTC
Source organism: Kaistella antarctica (assembly GCF_900109615.1). Classification (GTDB taxonomy): domain Bacteria; phylum Bacteroidota; class Bacteroidia; order Flavobacteriales; family Weeksellaceae; genus Kaistella; species Kaistella antarctica. The sequence continues at coordinate 383,236 of NZ_FOIX01000001.1, read as the reverse complement.
CCAATTGCTGCCCAAGAAAAAATTTGGAAAGAAGGTGTTGAGACCTTGCAGTAGCAAGAAGAATCCCCAGACCCCGATTGTGAAAAACTCATTGACTTCCACGCTTTGATTACCAATTAGTTTAAAAGGAACAAGTCCTGAATTGATGGTGATGAATAGTAGAATATGTAAGAAGAAGGCCTTTCTTTTCTTCACTTTCCGTTTTGCTTCCAGATAGCGAAGGTCATTTTGTCCAGTTTGATTTTCCATGATTGTTATTTGTTTTTATCCATTAACTCTTTAATTTTTTTCGCTTCCCAATTGCTTCCCAGAATAAAAGTTGGTAGGAAAACACTGAGACCATGACCCAGCAGACCGACACCCCAAAATATAGCAGTCCAATAATTATCTAAATCAGCATAATCGTAATTAGTTTTCAGCTTTAAGTTCTGAGAGATGATAAAGATATTAACAACCGTATAAATCAGAATATGCGTGTAAAAACTTTTCAATCTTTTAACCCTTTTTTTGGCTTCCGCATATCTGATGTCGTTTTCGGTGATGTTTTCCATGATCTTATTTATTTTTATCCATTAATTGTCGAATCTTGCGAGCTTCCCATTCTTTCCCTAAAATAAAGTTGGGCAGAAAAACGCTCAAGCCGTGGGCAAGCAATCCAACTCCCCAAAAGAAGGCTGTGTAGTAATTATCTACCGAGCCAAACTTCTCTCCTTCAATCGCATGTCTGGTGATAATCAAGCCGATGTTTACCAGCAAATAAATCAGTAAATGAATGTAGAAACCTTTAACCTCGACTACCCGTTTTTTGGCTTGCTGATATTTGAAATCATCTTTGTTTAAAGTATCCATGGTTAATTATTATATTTTTCTTTATCTAAAATCTTCTGAATCTGGTTTTCTTCCCAATTACCACTGACGCCAAATGTTTTAAAGGCATGTGAGCCTAAGCCAATTCCCCAGCCTAACATCGGCCAAAAGAACCAATAATATTCGGGCGAGGTCCGTAGATTAATAAAAATTAAAAAAGGAATTACGAGACAATAAGAGATAAGATTGCTGTAGAATCCTTTGAGTTCTTTCACTCTTTTTGAGGCTTTCTCATAAGCCATCGATTCGTTGGAAGGTTGTGTATTCATCGCGGAAGTTTTTTGAGTTAAGATGGGAATTTTCACTTTAAAAAAAGAAGAAGATTTCTCAATGAAAACATTTTGTTTAGTTAGTAGAGAATAGCGTTGAACGATATTGGATAAACCGATGCCAGCGCTTTCTTTTACCTGCTCTCTTTGCTGCAAATTATTTTCAATAAGCAAGTTTCCATTTTCAGAATAGATTTTAATATGCAGAGGTTTTCCTGACGTGGCGAAATTGTGTTTGATGCAGTTTTCTAAAAGCAACTGTAAAGCTAGCGGGACAACATATGATCTCAAATCATTTTCGTTTACCTGAAATTCAAAACTCACACTGTCTTCAAAGCGGGTTTTCAATAAATCACAATAGGTTTTCGCAAAACTCAGTTCTTCTTCTACGGTCACTAATTCTTTGTCTTTCTGCTCCAGAACATAGCGGTAAATCTTCGACATCGAAGCCGTGAATCTTTGTGCCTGAGCTGGATTTTCATCAATTAAAGAACTTAAGACATTTAAAGAATTGAATAAAAAATGCGGATCTAATTGATTCTTTAAACTCTCAAATTGAGCGTTGGCCGATTTCGCAATTAACTTCTGTTGAACGACTTCCTGTTTGGTAGAACTTTTCCAAGCGTCTATAAAACCTTTTGCATGCAGTATGGCAGAAATCAGCAGCGCAATGTTAATGGTGATCCAGTTCGAAAAGCCCATTGAGCCGGAAAAAAAATTCGCAGGATCTCGCTTTTGAAACCAAATATAATTCGCGTAATTACAAGCCAGAACCAAAACAACATTAATTAAGATTGTAGATATCACGCCCAAAATTGTCCGCTTTCTGGTTTCTTCTACCCACGAATATTTAGACGATAAGTAATCATTCACTAACCCATTCCCAATCGCAATCGTGAAACTGTACATTCCAGCGATTAACATATTCAGCAGATACATCTGAAAGGTTTTTACAGGTACGAAAAATATGAAAATCGCATTTCCTATAAAAAACGTAATCCAGGCGATAATGATTAAACTCTTTCTGTTCATGATTTAATTATTGGTACAAATGTAAACTCGATTAAAGGTAAATAAAATAATTATTGCTTGAATGGTCAATTTTAAAGACTGAATGGTAAAAATTATATATTTTTACGCAAGTAAAAAGTGTAGACGCGCTCTACGAAAGAAATTTTAACAATATTATTTTATGAAGAAAACAGTTGGCTATTTATTAATTGTAATAGCAGTAACGATTTTTGGTTTTCGTGTTTCAAAAGGAATCGAATTTAAACAGAATGTTTCTGGTTACTTGAAAAGGGCTTCTAACGCCAACACCATCGATCTGGCAGAAGAAGAATTGACGAGATCTCTTCAATATTTAGAAGGAAAAAAAATGACCACAGGCTACACTTCTGTTTTGTATAAAACGCCAGACGAGGATGTAGATTTCTGGTATCGGAATTTAAAGGCAAGTCAACATGAACTCCAAACTTTAACTTCATCAAGTGCCCTGGAAAAAACAAATGTGTTGATGAAACTTCGCGAGACCTTACAGGATACTCCGAAAGGAATATCTGCATTTCCGAATAATAAGTTGTGGACCGTATTAATGTTTTTTTCTGTGATTGGCTGTTTTATTGGCGTTATCATATTGACGGTAGAATATGAAAACGAGCAGCAGAAAAAGAATAAGAAAGTTGAGTAAGGTTTACGTTTCGGAAAAATATATAGCAGCACTTCAAACAAAACAACCATCAATAACTATTGATGGTTGTTTTTATTTTATGTTTTAAAGTAGTTACTTCATTTCTGCAATAACGTTAACCGCTTCCTGAAGGTATAAATCCCGTTGAAGATTCTTAGTCCAGTTCTCCGTTTTCTTAGCAAATGCTTCATCTTTTTTCTCACGAACTGCTTCGTCTGGATTGACTGTAAATTTCAAACCGTTGTTGAATTTAGAAAGTGTTTTAAACTTCTTGATTTGCGATTTTCTGGTTTGCATTACTTCATTGAATTTTGCTTGATTCAAAGAAATCGTTTCTTCCTTATCCAATTTTTCTTTCCATTGCGCAGATTCTTGCATCAACTGATACGTTTTATTGTCTTTCAAACGTGCTTCAATCCCTTTCTGCAAAGCAGTAACCGAAAAGTAGTTGGTCGCTTGATAATCTACAGCTGGAATTTTATCCCAAGCCAATGCAAAATCATCATAGCGTTCGCCAATTTCTGCAAAGGTGTAGAAATCTTTCATTTGAATATCCGACTGAATACCTTTTCTCTGCGTTGATTCTCCTGTAATTCTATAGAACTTCTGAATCGTCAGTTTCAAAGATCCGAAGTCATCAGTCGAATTTAAAAATCTATTTAAATCTACAAATGTTTGTACCGTACCTTTTCCGAAAGACTGTGGCGAACCGAGCACCACGCCTCTACCGTAATCCTGAATGGCGCCTGCTAAAATCTCCGATGCTGAAGCAGAAAGTTCATTTTGCATGATCACCAATGGACCAGTCCATAACGGAGTGCTGGATTTATTTCTAAGGGTTTGAATTTTCCCGTTACCATCTTTAACTTGAACATAAGCGCCCGCGTTCATAAACAAGCCCATGATATCGCCAACTTCCGTTAAACTTCCTCCACCATTATTTCTAAGGTCAAGCACGATTCCTTCTACATTTTGTGCTTTTAATTTAACGATTTCATTCTTAATGTCATCAGAAGCATTTCTTCCTTTCACATCTTCGAAATCTGCATTAAAACTTGGTAAGCTGATAAATCCATATTTCTTACCATCTGCAGAGTTGATCACAATACTGCGCGCGAAAGTATCTTCAATCGAAACTTCTTCACGAGTCATAATTACTTCCTTAATGGATTTGTCTTCTTTCTCAACGGTCAAAACAACCTTGGTTCCTTCTTTTCCACGAATCAATCGCACCGCTTCATCTACCAACATTCCGACTACATTTACGGCTTCATCTTTCGGGGTAGATCTAACTTTTAATATTTTATCACCTTTCGCAAGTTGCTTCGATTTCCACGCTGGCGCGCCAATCGTTAATTCACCTAAGTAAAGGTTTCCTTTTTTCTCTTGTATAATTGCCCCAATTCCTATGATCTTTCCTTTGAATTGCGTATCAAAATCCTCTTTGTTTTTCGGCGAATAATAGTTCGTGTGTGGATCGAAAACTGCGGTGTATGAGTTCATATAAACCGTGAACCAATCCATCTTATTTCTTTTCTTGAATCTTCTGAAAGTATCGGTCACCAAATCTTTCACTTCAGCAGTCGCTTTAACTCTTTTTGCTTCCGGAGTTAAAATGTCCAACTTAATGGTGTCTTTCAAATTGAATTTCTGAACAGAATCTTTCTTCTCTTTTTGAATTTCCTCTTTCGCCGTCATAGATTCCATTTCCTGCAGAATATTATACTTGATGTATTTTTTCCATTCTGCGGCCAGTTCTTTCTGGTTTACTGGATTATCTTTTTTCTTGGGTTCCAGCAAAAGCGTCTCCTCTTCATCTAAATTGATGGGTTTGCTCAAAATATCCTGCGTTATTTTATCTATTTCATCAACTCTTTGATACAAACGATCGATGGTTAATTTATAGAATTTCAAATCACCTTGGTTTAAGTAATCATCTAACTTCGTTTTGTGCTGCGCAAATTCGGCCATATCTGATTGTAGGAAATACCGTTTCGAGTTATCAACCATTTCGAAATACTGCTTATAAACTTCTTGTGAATAAGCATCATTAATAGGTTTTGGCGAATAGTGCAAATAGCTGAGCGTGTTTTTTACGCTGATCATAATGGTCGACATTTTCTCGTCGTCATTTTTCGGGGTGTTAAAGCAAAACACTAAACTCGTGAGCGGAATGAAAAGCAGTAAGGTATTGAATTTAAAATTTTTGAACATAGAGTTGTAAATAGTATATGTAATGTGTTGAAGATTATCCTTATTCGTTACAGGATTTTTCAAAGTATCAAAATTAGTACCTTAATTAGAATAAAATCAGATTTTCGAAAAGTTTTATTCGGATACAAAAAGTTGCACTGAAAAAGGTAAGGATATTTTAAAAATAAGCCTGCAGCCCAAACTTAATTCCGAATTTTCTGGCTGCTGGATTTTCAAGATAATTTCCTCGCCAGTTAAAATCAATTCTCAGAATTCTTACGTTTCCAAAGCCGATGTTTTCAATCCCGAATCCGTATTCGTAATACGGTTTATTGGGTGCTTTTAAAATTAAATTAGAAGAGTTGATTAAAACAGAGCTTTGATTTAAAGTTCCCACCGCCGTTCTATAGAAAGCGACTTCTCTTAATTTCAATTTTTTAATTAAAGGAATGTAAGAAAAGATTTTGCCATTAAAATGATGTTCTGCCTGAAAAGTAAAATATTGATCTGCCACGAATTCATAATAATCGAGCAGCGCAAAAGTATTAGGCATTAAATTATAAGCTTGATTTCCCGGAATAATATTTTGCAAAGCGAGCGGAACGGCATTGAAGTTCTTACCAGCTTCCACATTCAAAACAAGTCGCCCGAAACTGCTTAATAGAATCGGTTGATAATAATAAAACTGAAGCTTGCTATACTTGAAATCAGATTCGAAAACGCCTTCTAATCCTTGCGTATATTTCAACATAATCGTTGGCGCCAAAGTACTGTGCTCATAACGATCGACGCCATATCTCGAAAATTTCGCGCCTGGTCTTGCGGTTAAACTGAAAGCCAGTTTAGAATCACTGACGACAGATTTTAGTTGATTATTTTTAAAAAAGTCTAAGGAGAATTTTTCCGGATTCGCAGATTTTATGGTTTGATAAGTGGCGTCTAATCTCACCGTGAAATTTTTAAAAGGATCAATCGCTGCAAACGCACTGGTTTGATTTACGGAACTTAAATAGAAATTATCGCCAGCGCTTAAAACGCCGGAAGAAGCAAAAGACCTCGTCATAATTCCCTCATCGGCGGTCAACTGCGAGCCTAGCTGCATTACATCTCTTCTGGTTCCAACTCCAAGCGTAAAGCGATTATCCCGATTGAACATATTCCTAAATTCAGCACCATATTTCACTTGTTGATCTCTAAATCCATAAGCAGTATAGAAGGCAGCGCGCCATAAATCGTTTGAAGAAAAGTAAGTTCTTGCACCGAGTCTCAAGCGAAAACCTTCTACTTCATTGTAACCCACGATTGAATAAATATCGCCCAGGCTGATGCTTTTGTTGATGTTGTAATAGCCACTGGCAATGGTTTCATAAGCTTTCATGGCAGTTTTAAATTTGGGCACATTTTGCAATTCTCCCATCATTTCATAAACGTTCTTTTCCGTTTTAGAAAGCTTCTCTTTTCTATTATCAATCCAGAACTGATCGTCTTTCTGAAAATCATCATCGGTTATCGATGAAATTTTATTGTCAAACAAATCATCATTTAAATTCTGATTAAACAGGTAATCGGAAAAAACCGTAGTTTTCTTTGCTAGAAGACTTTTTGATTTTTCAGCTTTTCCAAAAACCGACAATTGTATTTCCTGATAATTTCTTTTAGGCAGGAAAATAGAATCATTTGGATTGTCATAATCTAATTCATTGTAGAAATTATTAACAAAATTGACGTTAATGTTTTTACTTGATCTAAGGGTTGCCCGCACGACCGCGTAAGTTTCTTTAGCAATATAAATCACGCCGTAAATTGAAAGTACATCTTTTCTTTTCGGAGAATATTTTATGCGATAACAATCTGTACCATTGATAAATTCTGTTCCTAAGAGTTGGTAATCATAGGCTGAAAAACCATCTGTGGCGATCGGACTTGTAAACCCAATATTGAAGAAGTTGAGAACATTATCATAAATATCGATGTCTTTATGTAAATTTTTTGCCGTATTTGCCAGCGCGTCGTTATCAGAAAAACCGGAAGATTTATTAGCTAGAATTTCTCTTTTCTCCTTCTTATTAGGAATGTTTTTACCGAAATTTTTATAAAGGGTTTCGTTAAAGAAAATCGGAAGTACCATTTTATCAGCATTATCCAAAGTGTCTGCATACTTAAAAACAAACTCGAGGTTATTGAAAATTTTCCGTTGGGTGAAAGCAGAATCGATGTTTGCAATATCAATTTCTACTTTTTCATACTCTTCGTATTGATAATCTTGAAACTGAGAAAGACCGTTGCTTTTTTTCCGTTTCCAAACTTCCTGCAAAATATCGTAGGCAGGATTATCTTTCTTTTTCGATTTCTTAAAGGCTTTAATTTTTACTTCATCAATCCCAGTTTCTCGAACCTGAGAAAAATAAAAAGCTGAAGTCAATATCAATGATAGAAACAAAAATCTGAAATATGTCATAAATAATTATCCTGAGAAACGGTTTGAATTTTAATCATCAAACAACTTGCAAAAGTATGATAAAAATTCAGGTTGTTAGTTAAGCAACAACTTAATATGAGGAAAAGTAGTATTCGATGCTCTGTTTCTCCGCAAATCTTAAATAATCATTAAACTTTTGAAGAATACGCCTAATGTCTTTTTAAAGAATTATTTTTGTCTAAAATCATTTTAAATTCATGAAAAAACCCTTAATATTAGTCACCAACGACGACGGAATCACGGCTCCCGGAATTAGAAATCTTGTCAACTTTATGAACGAAATCGGCGACGTAATCGTTGTTGCTCCCAATTCGCCTCAGTCTGGAAAAGGCCACGCGATTACGATTGACTCTACTTTAACCTTCGAAGAAATTGGCTTGGATGGTCCCCAAAAAGATTACTCGCTCAGCGGAACTCCAGTTGACTGCGTGAAATTTGCCTTAAATAAAATTTTGCCTAGAAAACCAGATTTAGTCGTTTCCGGAATTAATCACGGCGCCAACTCTTCAATTAATGTTATTTATTCTGGAACCATGAGTGCTGCTGTAGAAGCGGGCGTAGAGGGTTTACAGGCGATTGGTTTTTCCTTACTCGATTTCTCTTGGGATGCTGATTTTTCGCAAGCCAAAGAATATATTCAAACCATTGTGAAAAAAGTCTTGGCAAATCCAATACCTAAAGGAACGGTGCTGAATGTTAATATTCCCAATCTTAAAAAAGAAGAAATTAAAGGAGTGAAAGTTTGCCGACAAGCCAATGCAAAATGGGAGGAAAATTTCGATGAAAGAATCAATCCACACGGCAAAAAATATTATTGGTTGACCGGTTATTTCAATAATATGGACGATGGCCACGATGCTGATGAAACGGCTCTGGCTGATGGTTACATCTCTATTGTCCCGGTTAAATTCGATTTAACTGCGCACGAACATCTTCAGCAGTTAAGAGAAACTCTGGAATAAGTGAATGGCTTTTTAAATCTTTTTCTACTTTAATTTAAAATATAAAAAATGCGCATCGAAACCGAACTTAAATTAGGATTTAAAGACGTCATGATCCGTCCGAAACGCTCCACTTTAAAATCACGCTCACAAGTCAGTTTAGAAAGAAATTTTACCTTCCGAAATTCACAGAAAGAATGGACAGGTGTTCCAATTATTGCCGCGAATATGGATACGGTCGGAACTTTTGAAATGGCAGAAGCGCTTTCAAAACATCAAATAATTACGGCTATTCATAAACATTATACCATTGAAGAATGGTCAGGTTTTCTTAAAGATCAACCAGACTCTATTTACAATTACATTGCGTTAAGTACCGGAATTGGTAAAGAAGATGAAGGTAAAATTCAGAAAATTGTAGAAGCGCATCCGAAAATTAATTTTCTATGCATCGATGTTGCCAACGGTTATTCTGAACATTTCGTAGGATTCGTAAGAAAGATGCGTAAGATTTTCCCTGATAAAACCATCATCGCCGGAAATGTGGTAACTGGAGAAATGGTGGAAGAACTAATCTTATCGGGAGCTGATATTGTAAAAGTCGGAATTGGTCCCGGCTCCGTTTGTACAACGAGAATAAAAACGGGTGTCGGTTATCCGCAACTTTCTGCAATTATCGAATGTGCTGATGCGGCGCACGGACTTGGCGGACACATAATCTCTGATGGCGGTTGCAAAATTCCGGGAGATGTCGCGAAAGCATTTGGTGGCGGCGCCGACTTCGTGATGTTGGGCGGAATGTTTGCGGGTCATGATGAAAGTGGTGGAGAAATTGTAGAAGAAAACGGTGAAAAATTCAGACTTTTTTACGGAATGAGTTCCCAAACGGCGATGGATAAACATTCAGGTGGCGTGGCAGAATATCGTTCTTCTGAAGGAAAGACGGTAAAAGTTCCTTACAAGGGAGCAGTTGCAGTGACCGTGAAAGATATTCTGGGCGGCGTTCGGTCAACTTGCACTTATGTCGGAGCTTCACAATTGCGGGAGCTTTCGAAAAGAACAACTTTTATTAGAGTATTGGAACAGGAAAATCAGGTTTTCCACTAGAAATTTTAGCGCAGAAATTCTTCTATTTGTAGGTCTGCCATATCAATACAAGAAGAATCATTTTTTAAAGAAAATAAAGAAAGCTCGGTACATGAAATGATGACCGCGCTTTTTGATGAATATTTTCTAATCAATTGTTGAAACTTTAAAGTTTCCTCAGAAGAAGATTTTTGGGAGTAAACTGATTTCCTAAAGTGGTCAATCCAGTCTTGATCTTCCTTGCTGGGCAAATACATTTTAATATTCTTTTCAGAAAACTTATGGTGCAAATATTCTGAGTTCATCGTATACTTCGTCCCAAATAGGCAAACTTCTGAAATTTTATTTTCTGCCAAATATTTTAACGTTAAAAAAACAGGATGACAAATATCAAATTGAAAACTAACTTGATCTATGCTTTCGTGCAATGTTATATTAGGAACTAATAATTTAGAAATTCCAAGTTCTTTTATCTGATGAAAGAAATATTCAAGTTTGGGAATTAGAATAGAAAAATTATTTGGCAAAAAAGGGTTTATTTCTTGAAAGTCAACTTGGTATAGGATAAATGGACACGTAGAGTATAAATCATTTTTTCGCTGATATCTTTCTTGAATTTCATTTAAATAGTAGAGCGTTGATGCTTTACCTAAACCTAAAATTCCTTTAATGGGTAATTTTTCACTCATGTTTTTATAAGAATATAGTCCGCGAAATAATTTTTCCGATCTAGTAATTTAGTCGAGATTTCCAAGTCGGAGGTAGCGATCAGCCTCTGTAAAATTTCATCATTATACTTGCGCGAGATTTCCGTGTGGATGCTTTCATTTTCAGCAAATTCGAAAAATTTCTCCAAGTCTTTGATATAAACAGTTTGTTTCTTTTTAGATCTCAAAAAACTTTTTGCAATACCTTCTTCTTCTGTATATTCTGGTTGATGTTCAAAACTTGAAATGTCGAAATCCGCACCGAGTTCATTATTAATTCTTTTTAAAAGATTTAAATTAAAGTCTCTTGTAATTCCGGCGGCATCGCTGTAAGCTGGAAGGACGATATCTTGTGACTTTATTAAATCTAAGCCCAACAATAATTTTTCACCAGGCTTCATATTGATTGCGATCTTATTTAAGAAATTGGCAGCTGTTTCATCTGCCATATTGCCAAGATTAGAACCGATAAAGAGAATGACTTTGGGTTTATCTGAAATAAAAAGTTCATCGAGGACATAAAAATAATCGCCCTGTTTTCCTTCAATTTCTAATGTCGGAAATAAATCTGTCATCCGTTCGGTAATTTGGTGAAGGCTATTATTCGAAATATCAACAGGAATAAATTTGAATTTGAAATCCTCGTCTATCAAACGCTTTAAAAGATGTTGTGTCTTTTCCCCATCTCCTGCTCCGAGCTCAATTAATTCAAATCCTTGACTTTTATCGAGGCCAAAGGATCCAATAATGGAGTCGGTCTGCTCCTTAAAAATTTCTAATTCAGAATTGGTCAGATAATATTCAGGCATTTCCATAATTTGGCGGAATAGCTCATCGCCGTTTTTATCATAAAAATAATGTGAAGAAAGATATTTGGGATATTGACTGAGACCGTCATTCACGTCCTTTAAAAAAGTATTGTTTTTCGTCATTTTGCTAATCTTATTCCGGTTACTTGCCATCTGTGTTTAGGATGGAAAAAGTTTCTGTAGGTTTTTCGCTCGTGTCCTTTTGGAGTTGCCGTGGAGGCGCCGCGCAAAACCATTTGGCTCACCATAAATTTGCCATTATACTCACCGACCGCACCTTCAGCAATTTGAAAATTGGGATAAGGAAGGTAAGCCGAGTAAGTCCATTCCCATCTTTTCCCCCAATTTAATTGATCTGCCGCAGCTTCCCATTCGAATTCAGTCGGCAATCTTAAACCTTTCCAGCATGCAAAAGCTTGTGCTTCGTAGAAAGAAATATGGGTTAAAATATCATCATGTTCGATGGGTTTTAAACCTTCCAGAGTAAAGGAATGCCAATCGCCATCTATTTTTGTCCAATAAAGTGGTGATTTGATTTGATTTTCATTGACCCAATTCCAACCTTCATCCAGCCAGAATTTAAAATTATCGTATCCGCCAACTTCCATAAATTCTAAGAAGTCGGCGTTGGTGACCAAAAATTTAGAAATCTCAAAATCATGCAGAAAAACTTTGTGCCTCCCTTTTTCGTTATCAAAATGAAATCCTTCACCCTCAAACCCAATTTTGTAAATTCCTTCACTTATTTGCAACCAACCGTCTTCCTCGTTATTTTGCGCGGTAAGATTGAAGTTTTCTTTATAAACTGGATGTATTGGATTATAGGAGAAAGTGTGTTTTAAATCGGTGATAAGTAGTTCCTGATGTTGCTGTTCATGGTTGACTCCCAAAATAATTAGTTCTTCCAACTCAGGACTTATAGCATTTTGCAATAAACGCTTGATATGAGCATCTACATATTTACGGTATTCGTAAACTTCTGCAACGGTTGGTCTGGTGATGGTGCCACGCTCCGTTCGGATCGCTCTTTCGCCTATCGTCTGATAATAACTATTGAATAAAAATGAAAAGTGTGGATTGAAAATTTTATAGTCGGTAACGAATTTCTTGAGCACCATTTCTTCAAAAAACCAAGTTGAATGACTGAGATGCCATTTTGGTGGACTGGCAAAATCTACAGGTTGTGGAAGGTAGTCCTCAATGTGAAGTGGCTCGCAGAGTGCAACAGATTGCGCTCTTGTGTTTTGAAATAGTTGCAATAATTCACTCATAACAATTAGGATCAATTATAAGTTTAGAAGAATACAAATAATATTCCGCAATTGAAAAATTATCAACTATTCTGTGCAAATTAGTAAGAAATCTTACTAACAATTGGTTGGTAAAATTGTTAGTAAGATGAAATGATTTTTGTTGTAGCCGCGATTGGAGCGGTATCCTTTTACGATCGCGATAGCGATTGCAAAAGATATAGTGGAAAGCGGGACCGCTTTTGAGGATAGATATAAATCTTTTTGCTCCTTAAGAATCTAAGTCAACATTCCGCCATCAACATTCAGCACTTGACCGCTGATGTAAGTTGACATGTCGCTGGCCAAGAACACACAGGCATTGGCCACATCTTCCGGCTGACCGCCTCGTTTTAGAGGAATTGCGTCCCTCCAACCTTGAACTGTTTTCTCGTCTAAAGCTGCAGTCATTTCGGTCTCAATAAATCCTGGAGCGATGGCATTGCACCGAATGTTTCGGGAACCTAACTCAAGCGCGATTGATTTCGAGAAACCAATGACACCCGCTTTCGATGCCGCATAATTCGCCTGACCTGCATTTCCTTTGATTCCGACAACGGAAGTCATATTGATAATTGAGCCTGATCTTGCTTTCATCATAGGTTTAATTACCGCTTTAGTCAAGTTAAATACAGAGTTTAAATTAACATTAATGATGGTATCCCAATCTTCTTTGGACATTCTGAGCATTAAATTATCTTTGGTAATTCCAGCGTTATTAATAAGAATATCAATTTTACCGAAGTCCGCGATAACATCTGCTGCTAATTTCTGGGCCGCCTCATAATCTGAAGCGTCGGATTGATATGATTTCACTTTCGTAATTTTTCCTAATTCTTCCTCTAAGGCTTTAGCTTTATCCACAGAACCTGCGTAAGTGAAGGCAACGTGTGCTCCTTCTTTGGCGAAAACCTCCGCAATTCCCTTTCCGATTCCCCGTGTTGCACCGGTAATTAAAGCAACTTTTCCTTCTAATAATCCCATAGTATATTCTATTTTTCTACGTTTTTGTATTTATTTTTAGACAAAGGTTTTTCCTCATCAACTTCCTTATTATCGACATTATTGATAACCAAAACAATTTCACCTTTTAAAGTTTTGCTTTTGGAGAAGTCAATTAACTCATTGATTGTTCCTCTTTTAGTTTCTTCAAACTTTTTTGAAATTTCGCGGCTTAGACTCACTTTGGTTTCCTCACCAAAAAATTCTTTAATCTGTTCTAAAGTAGTATTGATCTTGTGCGGACTTTCATAAATAATAACGGTTCTTTTTTCTTCCGCCAATTGTTTAAGCTTGGTTTGTCGCCCTTTTTTTTGAGGTAAAAATCCAGCAAATAAAAATTCGTTATTGGGCAAACCTGAAACTACTAAGGCGGGAACAAACGCTGTTGCGCCAGGCAAACATTGCATTTCTAAATTCGCATCAGAAATAGCCTTCGCCAAAAGATAACCCGGATCCGAAATTCCAGGAGTGCCAGCATCTGTAATGATGGCGATATTTTGGCCGTTTTTTAAATCATCAATTACTTTTTGAGTGCTTTGATGCTCATTGTGTAAGTGGTAGGATTTTAATGGTTTAGATATTTCATAGTGTTTCAAAAGAAAACCTGAAGTTCGGGTATCTTCACATAAAATATAATCGACTTCTTTCAGAATTTTTACCGCTCTGAAAGTAATGTCTTCTAAATTTCCAACTGGTGTTGGGACAAAATATAGGATTCCACTCATTTATAAATTTTCATAAAGATTTTTGCAAAAAGTTTCTAAGCTGGGATCGCGGGCGCCCATGAGCAATAAAACTGTACCTTCTTTTAATTCAGGCCGCAATGCTTGTAATAAATCATTTCGATCTTCAACGAAATGGGCGTTTTTACCTTTAGCTTTAATTCCTTCTACTAATTCATTGGCTGAAATATCTTTCACCGCAGTTCCGCCAGCGTAGAAAATTTCGCTCATCCAGATTTCATCTTGAGGTCGCAATGCATCAGCAATCTCTTGAATAAAATCATCTTTTAAAAATCTCGTTGGCTTATACCCATGTGGTTGAAACCAGGCAATTACTTTTTTCGCTAGAGGTTGGCAGGCTTTAATTGAAGCTGCACATTTGGCAGGATTATGTGCATAATCATCAATTACCCAAACTCCATGTTTTTTACCTAAAATTTGATGTCGTCGGTAAATTCCTTCGTAGGCTTCTAAACTTTCAGCACAGGTCTTAAGGTCAATTCCGATTTGATGAGCCACAGCAATTGCGGCGGTAGCATTTTCAACGGAATGTTGGCCCAAAGAATTCATTTGAAAATGCTGATTCAAAACTTCAAAAGTTAACGAAAGGCCATCTTGTTTGAAATTTACGGCTGAATAACCTGCAGCGAAATCTTCAAATCCAAAATCGTTTTTAGCATCAGCTGACAATGATTTGGCTAGTGCATTTGATTGATTAACAATGAATAGGCTCTGCGTATTGTTTTTAAAAATAGTAAATAGCTCTATTAATTCGTCAATTTCCTGGTGATCTTTGTCAATATTTAAAAGCAAGCCTATTTCGGGTTCATATTGAACAACGGAACCATCACTTTCATCTGCTTCGATGATTAACCACTCGCCTCTTCCTACGGCAGCATTCCCAATCTTTCCTTGTTTAATAATGCTTGTTAATCCGGCACCAGAAATAATACTAGGTTCAAAATTAGCATCCAATAGAATTTGATAAAGCATGGCAGAAGAAGTGGATTTACCAGAAGTTCCGGCCACGGCAATGGTCTTTTTACTTTTCGCAATAGTTGATAAAAGCTCGCTCCGTTTAATAATTGAAATTCCAAGTTCTTTGGCTTTTTGAACTTCGTAAACCGTATCTTCGATCGCAGTCGAAACTACAATTAAATCTGTATACTTATTAATTCCGCTGCCATCTTGAAGAAAACATTTGATTCCTTCGCTTTCTAATTGATCTTTGGTTTTGTTATATTCATTAGGATGAAAATATCGGTCACTGCCAGAAACTTGCTTTCCAATTCCTTGTAGATACTGTGCGATTGCACTCATTCCGACTCCTGCTACTCCGATAAAAAAAACGTTTTGGAAATCTTCTATATTTCTAATCATCATATATTTCAGAGTTTACATGAACTTATTTTCTACCAAGTTCCAAAGTCGTTGTGCGTATTCGTCGGCTTTAGCCCAATCTTTTCGGTAATAAACTTCGCTCAGATAATTCTTCGCGTCTTCCAGATTGCTAAAGCTATTTAATTTGTCGATGGTTAATTTCAATTCGTCCGCATCACCAGCAAATAAGCTTTTGGTAAAGGCAACCTTGTCATTTAGATCAAGCCTAAATTCAGGTTTCTTTCTTTCGGCTTCCATAAAATCAGTGCGCACATTAGCTTTCAAAAGACTTCCAAGCTCAGGTTTTGGTTTTTCTTGTTCTTTTTCGTCTTCCAAAGGATCATTATCAAACAAATGTTGCACAACTCTTAACCCTTTTATATTGGCCAATTTAAATTTTTTCTCGAGATGCTCGGGTAGCGCATCTGCTTTCTGTTCAGGAATTATATCTGATTCCGCAGGTAAGACATCAGGCTTGGTAATTTCAACGATTTTACGTCTGCGTTCTTCCAATTCCTCTAGATCTCTTTCTTTCTGGGCAACTCTTTGGGCGTAATCAGATTCCTCTTGCTCGATAATTAAAGGAATTTCATCCTCTGGCGACAGATCTGATTCTGAAATAGAACCGTTTTGGATTTCATTCGATTCTAAATCGTCGTTATCCTCTACCATTGAAGTAGCATACTTTTCTTCAGTTTGAATTTCTTCCTCAAAATCGTTTAAATCATTGGTGAAGATTACTTCTTCTTCAACCAAATTCTCTTTGAAATCATTTCCATTGAACGCTACCTGTTCCGCACTTTCATCTAGAGTGAGGTTATCATCATTGAACTGCTCTATATTTCCACCTTTCAGCATAAGAGAGAATTGATCCTCGTTTTTTTCTAAAATTCGTAAAAAGGCAATTCGATCAGTTAGTTCGGCGAATAAATCTTGTCTGGAAAGAAGCTCGTCCTTTGAATTAATTTTACACAATGTTTCGAGAATACTTTTGGTTTCAAAAAAAATTTTGTCGTGTATATCTTGAAGATTTTGCATATTAGATTCTTATTATATTTCCGTAATTTTGATTTTTTAAATCTTACGGCTAAATTAACAAATGTTTTTAGAAAATACAATAAATCACGCAAAACAAAGCGGCTGGATGGAGGTTATCTGCGGGTCGATGTTTTCGGGGAAAACTGAAGAGTTGATCCGTCGTTTGAGACGTGCAGAAATGGCAGGACAAAACGTGGAAATCTTTAAACCAAAATTGGATACCAGATATGCTGATGAAGAAGTTGTTTCTCACAATCAAAATAAAATCCGCAGCACTCCTGTGGAAAACCCCAGTGAAATTTTACTTTTAGGATCTAATTGCGATGTAGTCGGAATTGATGAAGCGCAGTTTTTTGATGAAAGCATTGTAGAGGTAGCTAATAAACTCGCCAATAGCGGAATACGAGTAGTAATTGCAGGCTTGGATATGGATTTTATGGGCCGCCCTTTTGGACCCATACCCAATTTAATGGCCACTGCAGAATACGTTACGAAAGTGCACGCTATTTGTAAGAGAACGGGAAACCTCGCGAACCATTCAATGAGAACATCAGCCAATACTGATTTGGTGCAGTTAGGAGAAACAGACAGTTATGAAGCCGTGAGTAGAAGAGTTTTCAATGATGAATTTCTGATCAACGATCGTAAATGAATTACACCACCAAACAAATTGCAGAAATTACAAATTCCCAATTAATTGGTGATGAAACTGCAGAAGTTAAAAATATCGCCTACGACAGCAGGACCATATTTTCGGAGGCGAACTCGGCTTTTCTAGCAATTAATACCTCGAAAAATTCGGGCGAAAAATATATTCAGTCGGCGATTGATAAAGGAATTAACATTATTATTTCTGAACATTATCACCCGCAATATGAAAATATTACTTGGATCATCGTTCGTAATTCAATTCAATTTCTTCAACAAATCGCGAAATACCATCTACAGCAATTCCAGCTTAAAACCATTGGAATTACGGGTAGCAATGGTAAAACGATCGTAAAAGAATGGCTGTATCAATCTTTGTTTCATGATTACGCTACGGTGAAAAGTCCCAAGAGTTTCAATTCGCAATTGGGACTTCCGATTTCTTTGCTTGAGATTAATAAAAAACATCAATTGGGAATTTTTGAAGTAGGAATTTCAAAACCAAAAGAGATGGAGTTGCTTGAGCATATTTTTTCTCCAGAAGTTGGTATTCTTACGCACATCGGATCTGCTCATTCTTCAAATTTCGAGTACGTTGATGAGTTGATTGATGAAAAAATAAAATTATTCGTAAATTCTAAAACCATCATTTTTAATGGTGATAGTGATTTGGTTTGCAAAAAGTTAGCCGATGCCTATTCAGTTAAAAATTTAATATCATTCGGGTTTAATAGTACCAATAATGTGTCTATTAAAAATGATTGGAAGAATAAATCACAAGGCGTTATTATTCAATATTTCGAGGAGGAATTTTCGGTGCCGATTCACCAGAGAGACGAGGCAACCATTAGTAATGCTTTGTGTGTTGTTTGTGTTTTAAAGGAGTTTGGTATTGAAAATTCAATAATTGTAGAGAAACTGAACTCTTTAAAATCTGTAGAAATGCGGTTAGAAAGTGTTAATGGGATTCGGAACAATTTGATAATTAATGATTCCTTTAATCTCGACTTAGATTCTTTAAAAATAGCTTTTCAAAATATTAACGAATATAACAGACCACATAAAACTTTGATCCTGACCGATTTTGTAGAAGGGAAAGATTCAGATCGATTATATCAAGAAGTAGCGGCAATAACTAATGAGCAGAATTTCAAGACGGTATTTCTGATTGGTGATGAAATCACCAAATTGGAAGGCCTTTTTACCGCGACAACATTTACTTTCAGTAACACGACAGAACTCATTGAAAGCGTTAATCTTAATCAAATCGAAGATAATCTCATATTGCTAAAAGGTGCTAGAAAGTTTGAAATTGATAAAGTAAAATCTTATTTAGAATTACAAAAACACGATACCGTTTTAGAAGTAAATCTGAATTCTATTCTCCATAACATTAATGTTCATAAAGCCTTGCTCAAACCGAAAACCAAAATGATGGCGATGGTAAAAGCATACTCTTATGGGTTAGGTGGCTATGAAATTGCTGAGTTCCTACAACATCATCACATTGATTATTTAGGCGTCGCGTACGCAGATGAAGGCGTAGATTTAAGAAAAAACGGAATTACGACACCAATCATGGTGATGAATCCTGAGCAACACAGCTACAACATCATCATCGATTATAATCTAGAGCCAGAAATTTATAGTTTTCGCGTGCTGGAATTATTTAATGAAAAACTTACTCAAAAAGGAATTCAGCATCGATACCCAATTCATATCAAACTAGAAACAGGGATGAATCGTCTCGGTTTTAAGACAGAAGAATTGCAGGAACTTATTGAAAAGTTGCGTTCAATGAATGTAAAAGTCATTTCTATCTTTAGTCATCTATCTTCGTCTGATGATGAATCGGAACGAGATTACACTTTGCAACAGATCGAAACCTTTGGAAACAGTTCCGAAATACTTATTGAGGGTTTACCAGATCAACCGATTCGGCATATTCTCAACACCTCAGGAATTACAAATTTCGCCGACCACCAATTTGATATGGTAAGAATCGGTATTGGAATGGTTGGTGTATCTGCAAGTTCCGAAATCAAAAAACAACTGAAAAGCGCAGTTACTTTCAAAACCGTAATTTCTCAAATATCACCAATTGAGATAGGCGATTCAGTTGGCTATAACCGCAAATTCAAAGCAAATAAAAATACTAGAATTGCAACGATTCCCGTTGGTTATGCAGACGGAATACCGAGATTAATTGGAAATAATGTTGGTTTTTTGGGCATTAGAAAAGAACTTTATCCGATTGTAGGCAATGTTTGCATGGATATGATGATGATTGACATCGGTGATTCTCCTGCAAAAGAAGGAGAAGAGGTAATTATTTTCAACTCAAATCCATCTCTTGAAGATTTCGCATGTTATTGTAATACAATTTCTTACGAAGTTTTAACATCCATCTCGAGACGCGTTAAACGAATATATATCAAAGATTAAATGAAAAAATACATCACTCTCCTATTCCTGCTATTGTTAAGTTTCTACGGAAAATCTCAGCTTAAACAAGGATTTACAATACCTCCCAATCCTAAAATTGGTTTGTCACTTTCAGGTGGCGGCGCGAAAGGATTTGCCCACATTGGCGTTTTGAAAGTGCTCGATTCATTGGGAGTAAAAGTCGATTATATTTCTGGAACCAGCATGGGAGCAATTGTAGGAGGTTTATACGCCTCTGGTTATACAGGAAAAGAAATCGAAAAAATTGTAATGGATACTGATTTTTATTCCCTCATTGCGAATGAAAAAACAAGACAAGAAACTTCCTTCTTTAATAAATCTGTTGATAAATATATTTTAACGGTTCCAATAAAAGATGGAAAAATTAACGTTTTACCAAAAGCAATATCTACAGGTCAGAAAAACATTTATATGTTGAAAGAACTCTTTAAAAATGTTTCTACCATCACTGATTTCTCGAAGTTACCCATTCCTTTTATGTGTGTTGCTACCAATCTTGAAAGTGGAAAAATGAAATTGTTCGAGGAGGGAGATTTGGTAAGTTCTATTATGGCCAGTTCTGCTTTTCCTTCGTTAATGGATCCAGTTAAGATTGGAGATTCGTTGTATATTGATGGGGCAATGACCATCAATTACCCTTCTAAACCATTAAAAGATAAAGGAATCGATATTGTGATTGGAGTAGATTTGAGCCAGGGCTTATCCAATAGAAAAGATTTGCAATCTGCCATATCGATTTTAAATCAAGTGATTGATTTCGGTATTCAGAACGAAACAAAAAATCAATATAATTATACGGATATTAATATTCATCCGAACCTAGACGGCACAGGTGCTACCAGTTATGATTCTAAAAAAGCGATTTTGGATTCAGGCTATGTAGAAGCGCAAAAATATGCGCAAACCCTCTCTTTACTACCAAAAAAAGACGATAAGTTGCTGCGTGCCCCTATGAATGCAATCTATTCTAACGTGTACAAAATTGATAGCTTAATCTTAGAAAATGATCATATCTTCAGAAAGAATTATGTCTTAGGTAAAATGAACTTGAAAATTCCTTCTTTGCAGACCTATGGCGGAATTAATAAAATGGTTGATAAATTATATGCAACTAATAACTACCGATTAATTAATTACGATATCGTTCAAGAAAATGATAAAAATTATTTAAAGTTAAACGTCACTGAAGATGATACCAGATTCTTCTTGAAATTCGGTTTGCATTACGATGAAATTTTCAAAACGGGTTTGCTTCTAAACGTTACAGCAAAGCGACTTCTCTTCCGCAACTCAACCGTTTCGCTCGACATTGTCGTAGGTGATCAACCTCGGTATTATTTCAATTATTTTATTGATAACGGCTATATCCCTGGCTTGGGCGTATATGCTTCAGGAATGTCCTTGGACTTAAAAGATTCGTCAGGTAACATTTATGAAAAATGGAATTGGTTTCGCAATGAAGTCTTCATACAATCTATTTGGAGAGATAAATATGCAGTTGGTATAGGACTCAGCAACGATTATTTTGATTCCAAAATAACTGGAAATAGTGGTTATGGCGATCCACAAAATTTTGTAAATGCCTATGCATTTATTAAAAGCGACACTCAAGATGATCGTAGTTTTCCCACCAGAGGTTTCCTATTAAATGCTGAGGGAAAACTTCTAGATATTTTGGATAAGTTTGATGATGGTAAAACATTCCAGGCAAAAATTACTACACAACTCAATTTTCCCTTGACTTCTTGGTTAACCTACCGTCTCGGTTTAGTGGGTGGATTTACGATTGGTGATAATTTAAGTCCCTACTATAACTATAGGCTCGGTGGTATATTTGATCAAAATTTAGGAAATTTCGTTGATTTTCAAGGGTATAATTTTGGTCAAGAAGTAGCGCAAAATATCTTGACTTCTTCCAGTACTCTGCAATTCAGGCTGACCAAAAACTTTTTTGCTGATGCTAATTTTTCATTTGCAAACTTATTTAATGATATCAAAGTCGACAATCTATTTCATGTTTCGCAATCTTCAGCAGGACTTACTGCGGGTTATAAATCACCTTTTGGTCAGATAAAAATAAATTACAGCCGTGCTTTAAGCATTAATCAAGGAATGTTCAGTGTCATTCTAGGACATTGGTTTTAAAATTATGATACAATTTTTTTTCGAAAATATAGATTCCATCGAAATCACCGCTCAAACAAGTGAGTGGTTAGAAAAACTTGTGATCGCAGAGAATAAGAAACTGGGTAAAATCAATTATATATTCGTGACTGATGAGGGATTACTGAAAGTCAATCAAGATTTCTTAAATCATGATTATTATACTGACATCATTACGTTTGATTATGTGAAAGGCAAAACTATTTCGGCCGATATTTTTGTATCTTTGCCCCGCATTTCTGAAAACGCTCTGGAGCATTCAAAAGATTTTGAGTCAGAACTTCGCAGAGTTTTGGCGCATGGACTTCTTCATCTGTGCGGTTACAAAGATAAAACCGAAGATGAGCAGAATGAAATGACGGGAAAAGAGGATCTTTATCTCAATCTCTTTTAGGAACTTTCCGGTGAATCTACATCTACTGTTCCGCCCGATTCTACGATTAGTACTCCGAAAGGATTTACAATACGATGGCACATTAATTAGAGCGATAAAGAAAGCATATAATTTAATTCAAAGTAATGTTTCACGTGAAACATTTAAAAGATCATAATGATAAACGAAATATACGACGTTATTGTAGTAGGAGCAGGACATGCTGGTTCAGAAGCAGCAGCTGCCGCAGCCAATTTAGGTTCGAAGACCTTACTTATAACAATGAATATGCAGACAATTGGACAAATGTCTTGTAATCCAGCCATGGGCGGAATTGCAAAGGGACAGATTGTTCGCGAAATTGATGCAATGGGTGGCTACTCTGGAATTATTGCAGATAAATCAGCCATTCAGTTCAAAATGCTCAATCTTTCCAAAGGCCCTGCAATGTGGTCACCGCGAACTCAAAATGACCGAATGTTATTTGCTGAAGAATGGCGTATCGCTTTGGAACAAACTCCTAACTTAGATTTTTTCCAAGATATGGTAAAAAGTTTAATCATAGAAAAAAGTAGAGTTGTTGGAGTAATCACTTCTTTAGGACTTGAAATTAGAGGAAAGTCAGTAGTCCTGACCAACGGAACTTTCCTTAATGGATTAATTCACGTTGGAATTAAGCAATTAGGTGGCGGTAGAATGGGAGAACCGCGAGCGTTTGGAATTACTGAACAATTGGTAGATTTAGGTTTTGAATCAGGTCGTATGAAAACGGGAACTCCGCCAAGGGTAGACGGAAGGTCCCTAGACTATTCTAAAATGGAAGAGCAAAAAGGCGATGAAAATCCTAAAAACTTCTCTTATCTAGACAGTCCCAAATTGACAAAACAGATGAGCTGTCATATTGTTTATACCAATGAAACGGTTCATGAAATATTAAGAGAAGGATTCGACAGAAGTCCTATGTTTAATGGAACGATCCAAAGTATCGGCCCACGCTATTGTCCAAGTATCGAGGACAAAATTAATCGTTTTGCTGAACGTGAACGTCACCAATTGTTTGTTGAACCAGAAGGGTGGCGAACAGTTGAAATTTATGTGAACGGATTCAGCTCGTCATTGCCTGAAGATATTCAAATTAAAGCCATGCGACATATACCAGGATTTGCAAACGCAAAGGTTTTCAGACCCGGTTATGCCATTGAATATGATTACTTCCCTCCTACTCAACTTAACCACACCTTAGAAACAAAGCTCATCGAAAATCTATACTTTGCAGGGCAAATAAATGGCACTACCGGTTATGAAGAAGCCGCTGGACAAGGATTAATAGCTGGAATAAATGCTCATAATAAAGTTCACGGAAAAGAAGATTTTACGCTTAAAAGAGATGAAGCATATATCGGTGTACTTATAGATGATTTAATTACCAAAGGCACTGACGAACCTTATCGCATGTTTACTTCCAGAGCAGAATATAGATTGTTATTAAGACAAGATAATGCAGATATTCGCCTGACAGAAAAATCTTATAATTTAGGGTTAGCATCCGAAGAACGTCTTATAAAAGTTAAGGAGAAAATTAATAAAAGTAATCAATTAGAGAGTTTCTTAAGAGATACCTCATTGAAACCAGGAATTATTAATCCAATTTTAGACACTATCTCATCTGCTAAAGTTGACCAAGCTTACCGGTCCGCTCAAATACTGACCAGACCTAATATGACTTTGGAGAAATTAGAAGAAATTGATTTTATTAAGGAAGTCACTCATCAATATTCTACAGAAGTAAAAGAACAAGCAGAAATTAATATTAAGTACAAGGGTTACATTGAGAAAGAGAGAGATAATGTTGCTAAACTATCTCGACTGGAAACAATAAAAATCGGAGATGATTTTAATTATGATAATTTAAAATCATTGTCTGCTGAGGCAAAGCAAAAGTTTAATAAAGTGCGTCCAAAAACAATTGCACAAGCAGCAAGAATTAGTGGTGTCTCCCCTGCAGATATTAACATCTTATTAATTTACTTGAAATAATGTTTCACGTGAAACATATCCAGAGTTTCCCATTTACCACATGAAAGTTATAGACCATTTTCTTACTAAAGAAGAATTCGAAATTAAGGAAACCGTTATTCCTGGCGTTTTCAAAACCCACCCTATTCCAGTAGATATTGTGAAATATTATGATAGCACCGACTATATTTCTCATCATCAAGATTCAGGATCTTTAAAAGAGAAATTATATAAAGTGTTGCAGAACTTCAATCTGAGGTACAAGCGAAATATTCTATTTGATTTTGTAGGAAAAGATAAAAAAGTTTTAGATTATGGATGTGGTGCTGGCGAATTTGTAAAATATATCGAAAATGATTTTGAAACTTTAGGATTTGAACCTAGCGAATCTGCCCGCAAATATGTACTTCAAAAAGTTAAAAAAACTAAGATCATTTATAATCTAGATTTTATTGAAAGTCAGTCTTTAGATGCAATTACTTTATGGCATGTTTTCGAACATATCGAAAATCAAAAAGAAATGTTACATTTATTTCATGATAAACTAAAAAATAAAGGGATGCTAATTATCGCGGTTCCAAATCCAACTTCATACGATGCATTGAAATATAGAGAATTTTGGGCTGCATACGATGTCCCGAGACACGTCTATCATTTCTCAAAATCTGGGATGGAAAAATTAATGAATACCGAAGATTGGAAAGTCAAAAAAATAAAACCACTCCTACTCGATTCGTTTTATATTTCAATGTTAAGTGAAAAATATAAGAAATCTTCTCTTTTTTGGCTCAAAGGACTAATTTTCGGATTCATTTCTAATTTTAAAGCATCAAAAACTGGCGAATATTCAAGTTTGATATATATTATCGAAAAGAAATAGATTGTCGATTTTAGATAGGTTTCTGGACCCATATTTTCACTTGATTCGTCAGAAATATTGAAATAATTAAAAATTTATTAAAATCCATATTACTTAGATGAAAGAGATAGATGGTAAAAAAAATTACTACTTTTTTATTTTTAAGAGGTAAGTAATAGTTTACAAATAAACATTCCTTACAAACATTTCGTAAAACAAGAAAAGTTTCCTTTTTACAGGAAACTTTTCTTTTATGTAAAAACTAAAGGTTTAGTCCAAATTAATTATTGATTGCTTTTACTCCAGGAAGTTCCTTACCTTCTAAACTTTCAAGCATAGCTCCTCCACCCGTAGATACATAGCTAACCTTATCTTCATATCCAAACTGTTTTACGAAGGCAACACTATCTCCACCACCTACAAGCGAGAAAGCACCTAACTTGGTTGCTTTTGCAATACTATCTCCTAAGGCAACAGTTCCTGCCGAAAAATGTGACATTTCAAAAACACCAATTGGCCCGTTCCACAGAATAGTCCTAGAATTCATAATCACATCGTGAAATAATTTTCTACTTCTCACCCCTGCATCTAATCCCATCCAACCTTGAGGAATTTCGTAAATATCAACTTCTTTTATTTCAGCGTCGTTATTAAAGTCATCAGCTATTATTGAATCAACAGGTAAATACACAGCGACATTTTGTTCTTTCGCTTTCTCTAAAATTTCTAAAGCTAGCGTCTGCTTGTCAACCTCAACCAAAGAATTACCAATTTCTCCTCCTAAGGCTCGTATAAAAGTAAAGGCCATTCCACCGCCGATAATTAAGTTATCAATTGCCGGCAACATATTCTCAATAATAGTAATTTTACTGGAGACTTTTGATCCTCCCAAAATTGCCGTAATCGGTTTTTCACCACTCATCAATACTTTATCAATAGCTTCTAATTCCTTAGCCATCAATAAACCGAAGTACTTCGTTGAAGGAAAGTATTGAGCTATAACTGCTGTTGAGGCATGCTCTCGGTGAGCAGTTCCAAAAGCATCATTAACGTAAACATCTCCTAGGTCAGCTAATTTCTTAGCAAATACAGTATCGCCATTTTCTTCCTCGCTGTGAAAACGAAGATTTTCTAATAGAAGAATTTCACCTGGTTGTAAATCAGCAGCCATTTTTTTAGCATCTTCACCAACACAGTCGTTACAAAACTTAACTGTTTTTCCCAAGACTTCTTCTATTTCCGGAAGAATTTTTTTTAATGAAAATTCATCAGCAACCTTACCTTTGGGTCTTCCCAAGTGGGTCATTAAAATAACCGATCCGCCATCATTTAAAATCTTTTCAATGGTAGGTTTCACAGCCTGAATTCTTGTATTATCGGTTACTTTCAAATTTTCATCTTGAGGAACGTTGAAATCTACTCTCACCAAAGCTTTTTTATCTTTGAAATTAAAATCGTTAATTGTTTTCATAAAATTTTCTCCCTTTTAAGTTTCACAAATTTACCATTAATTCCCTCGATTCAAGATTAATTTGAGTTTAAAAATCCACAATCCACAAATACTCATCTTATCTACAATCGTTTATTTATATATAGAAAGAAAATGAATGATGTTGTTGTAGTTTGGTAGTATGGGGAGAAATAAAATAAATAATTTGACCCCATTTAATTCTTAGGTTAATCATAGTTTATTAACATTATAATTACTAGAATATGAGCTTCTTGTACTACTAATTAACAATTGTGAGTAATTTTATTTGCGTGCTACTATTTATAAACTGAATCTTAACAACTTCGGAATTGAAGCATGACAATTTTATAAAAGATTATTTGCAATGTTGGGAAGTTAATGTCCATTAGCTAATTAACTTCAATAATAAAAGACATTGTTCGGGGAACTTATCAACACCCTTTCTGTAGGTTGTCCCCAAGTTATTTGCAAAAATATTTTTTCGATTAAAAGTCATCAAAGTGAAAGCTGATTTCAATCGTCATATATAAGGATTACAAAGATTTAATGTATTATGGAATGTTTTTATATTAATAATCTTAAATTTGTCTGACTTAAGAAATTAAGTTTTAAAGTATAGACATGAAGAAAATAGCAATAGCCAGCGATCACGCAGGTTTTGAATATAAAGAAATTATAAAAAAGCATTTAGAAGGCAAATTTGAAGTTGAAGATTTCGGCACCTTTTCCCTCGATTCGGTTGACTATCCAGATTTTGTGCATCCTGCCGCAAACTCTATCGAACAGGGAAGAAATGAATGGGGAATTCTAATTTGCGGCAGTGGCGAAGGCGTTGCGATTACAGCAAATAAACATCAGAATATCAGATGTGCTTTATGTTGGATGCCCGAACTTGCAAGTCTTGCGCGACAACATAATAATGCAAATATGATCGCCCTTCCTGCTCGCTTTATTGCTACCCAGTTGGCAACTGATATTGTTGATACTTTTCTCAACACTGCTTTCGAAGGTGGCAGACATCAAAACAGAGTTGAAAAGATTTCTACTTGTTAAACCTTCTTTAATATAATTACAAACCATAATAAATGGCAAAAGGAAAATATTTCTCGGATAAAAATAATCATAAATTGCAAGAAATCGGACGACTGATTTTAGGTTTTATGAACGATAAATCCGGTAAAATCTATAATTACAAGCAAATTGCAGACGGTATTGACTATAAGAATCCAAGACAACGGGAATTGGTCATACAGTCGATACATAAATTGCTTTCTGATCAACGAATAAAAGAAGTTGAGAAAGGAAAATACATTATTAATCTTAAAATCGAAGGAACGTTAAGTGGAACCATCGATTTTAACCAAACCGGAAACGCTTATGTAAAGGTGGTTGGTTTAGATGATGATATTTTTATTCATTCTAAAAATGTAAAAGATGCGCTCCAAGGCGATACCGTACTTATTGTTACCTATAAATTTAAAGGTAAAAAAATGGAAGGTTCAGTCTTAGAAGTAATGGAAAGAAAACGCGATCAATTCGTGGGTACTTTTCAATTCATCAAACACAAAGATTTCGGGTTTGTTGTAGGCGATAAAAAGCATATTAACACTGATATTTTTGTTCCACAAGGTAAAATTGGTGGTGCAAAAGACGGTGATAAAGTCGTCGTTAAAATGACTGCTTGGAGAGCTGGAGAGAAAAATCCTGAAGGTGAAATTATCTCAGTTCTTGGTGCACCAGGTGAACATGAAACAGAAATACATTCAATTTTAGCCGAATATGGCTTGCCTTATGAATTCCCCGAAGAAGTAGAAAGAGAAGCTCAGGAAATCGATCGTAGAATTCATGAAGATGAAGTTGCGAAACGACGTGATATGCGAGGAGTTTGTACTTTTACCATTGACCCGAAAGATGCAAAAGATTTCGATGATGCTCTTTCGATTCAAAAATTAGATAATGGAAACTGGGAAATAGGAGTTCATATTGCCGATGTTTCGCATTATGTTGTGCCAGGAACAATCCTTGATGCAGAAGCATATAAGCGCGCTACCTCAGTCTATTTGGTCGATCGTGTGGTTCCCATGTTACCTGAAGTTCTAAGTAACGACGTATGTTCGCTTCGACCAAATGAAGAAAAATATACCTTTTCAGCCGTCTTCGAAATTGATGACAACGCTGAAATTAAAAGCGAATGGTTTGGAAAAACGATCACATATTCTGATCGAAAATTCGCATATGAAGAAGCACAAGAAAGGATTGAAACGGAAGAAGGTGATTTAGCTGAAGAAATTTTGGCACTTGATCGCTTAGCGAAAATCTTAAGAAAAGCCCGTATTGAAAACGGTGCTATTACTTTTGATAGAAGCGAAGTTCGTTTTAATTTAGATGAAAATAGCCAGCCAATTGGTGTTTATTTTAAAGTCAGCAAAGATTCTAATCACTTGATTGAAGAGTTTATGTTGCTGGCCAACCGGAAAGTTTCTGAATTTATTTCTTTAAATAAGAAAGGATCTCCGACCAGTAATACCTTTATTTATAGAGTTCATGATGATCCAGATCCTGCTAAGTTAGAAGCCTTGCGAGATTTTGTAGGTACTTTTGGTTATACCATGAACTTAGCGAATACCAAGAAAGTAGCTGAATCTCTCAATAAATTATTAGCAGATATTCAAGGAAAAGGCGAAGAAAATATGATCGAAACCTTGGCAATGCGTTCGATGAGTAAAGCGGTCTATTCTACTGACCCTATCGGACATTACGGTCTCGGCTTCGAATATTATTCGCACTTCACCTCTCCTATTCGCCGGTATCCAGATTTAATTGCTCATCGTTTGTTGCAGCATTATTTAGATGGTGGTAAATCTCCTCAAAAGCAAGAATACGAAGACAAATGCAAGCATTGCAGTGCGATGGAAAAACTGGCTTCAGATGCCGAAAGAGACTCTATCAAGTTTATGCAGGTTAAGTTCATGGAGCAGCATTTGGGCGAAGATTTCACGGGTGTTATTTCTGGCGTTGCTGATTTCGGATTCTGGGTTCAAATTCCAGAAAATGGTGCAGAAGGACTAATTAAATTGAGAGATTTGATGGATGACTCTTATTCCTATGATCAGAAAAATCACGCTGTTTATGGCAGCAAAACTGGGAATAAATACCAATTAGGTGATGAAGTTACGATTAGGGTAATGAAGGCCAATCTCATTCAGAAACAATTAGATTTTAAAATCATTCAACCGTAAAACGTATTTTTGCGGGTTACTGTAAATGGACTGATTTAAAAATCGATTCGTTTCCAAAAAATTATTAATGGTAGAACTTATACTTTCAGCCGTCGGATTAGGATTTATGTTGAGTATTGTCTTCATCGGGCCGATTTTCTTTCTGCTGATTGAAACAAGTTTTTTGCGTGGACCTAAACATGCATTTACACTGGATTTAGGCGTTGTTTTAGCCGATATCGTTTGTATTGTAGCGGCCTATTTTGCGAGTGGCGATTTGGTAGAATTAATAGATAAACATCCCGGATTCTATCGGATTACGGCTTTCATTGTGTTCATTTATGCCCTTTACATGATCGTTTCTCGAACGAAAATGCACTTGCCAGGCGAAGAAACACTAATCAGTCAGAATTATTTTAAAACTTTCTTGAATGGTTTTTTCTTTAATATTTTGAATATAGGCGTTGTTCTTTTTTGGTTGGCTACGGTAATTTCAGTTAGAAATTCCTATCCTGAAACCAATGATTTTCTGTTATACATGTGCCTAGTCGTCGGGACTTATCTGGTTATTGATTTCTTTAAAATTTATTTGGCTAAAGTATTTCGAGATAAATTAACTCAAAAGCTGGCGAATCAAATCAGAAAAGCGGTTGGTTATATCTTGGTAGTTTTCAGTATTTTTATATTCTTACAAAGTTTCAAAAAGTTCAATCAATTTGATAAAAAACTAGAACAGGCAGAAAAGACAGAACAAAAACATCTTCAAAAATGAATGAGATCATTTTCCCAAAATCTGTCAAAAAAGGTGATAAAATCGCAATTATTTCTCCGGCCGGCGCCGTGGAAGAGCAGCAACTGGAAAAGGGTTTACTAATGATTGAGCAAAAAGGATTTGAACCTGTTTTGGGGGAACATCTTTACACCCAGTTTTCTCATGGATACAATTACGCTGGAACTGAAAAGGAAAGAATTTCTGACTTAAACTGGGCCTTTAATGATGAAGATATTTCCGCTATCTGGACTTCCAGAGGTGGTTATGGTTGTCAGCATTTATTAGGACATCTGCAACTTTCAAAATTTAAAAGAAATCCAAAATGGTATATTGGATATTCTGACAACACCGTCATTCAGAGCTTTCTATTGAAGAATAATTTCGCTTCTATCAATGGACAAACTATTAAGACCTCAAGTTTTGGGGTGACGGATGAAAGCTATGATTTCATATTTAACATTCTTCAAGGTAAAAAACCTAGATATTATTTAGAAAGTAATTTATTAAATAAAACTGGACGCGTAGATGGTCAACTAATCGGTGGAAATTTAGCCTTGGTTTATGCACTTTTAGGAAGCCCATATTCTTTTGATTTTAAAGATAAAATCCTTTTTATAGAAGAAATTGGCGAGAAATATTATGCTTTAGATCGTATGCTGATAAGTCTTGAGTTAGCTGGAGTTTTTAGAAAAATCAAAGGTTTAATCATTGGTGGAATGATCAACATGGGCGACGAAAAGGATAATAAAAACTACGAAGAAAGTTTCGATGACTTTAGCAATCAAATTATTTCAGAACGGATAAAAAAATACAACTTCCCTACTCTCTTTGGTTTTCCAAACGGACATATTTTAGATAATAAACCTTTAATTATTGGAGCCAACATCAAACTGGTAGTTGAAGATAAAGTAAAAGTTATATTTTAGAGCAATATGCAATGGCAGAACACAACGATTTTGGAAATATCGCAGAAGAGCTTGCCACTTCTTTTTTAGAAAAGAAAGGCTACAAAATTTTGCTTAAAAATTTTCGGTATCAAAAATCGGAAATCGATATTATTGCAGAATTTAAGAACGAAATTATCATCGTAGAAGTTAAAGCCAGGGGAAGCGATATCTTTATGGAACCACAAGAGGCCGTAACGAAAACCAAAATAAAATCTCTAGTCATGGCAGCCGATTTTTATATGAAGGATAGAAATATCGATAAGGAAGTTCGTTTTGATATCATTGCCGTTTTACGAGATGAAAAAGGAAGATTAAATATTACGCATCTCGAAGATGCCTTTCAAAGCTTTGATGCCAATTAATTAATATAAAACAGTGATCAATGAAAACAGCACTCATCACCGGAGCCACTTCTGGAATCGGAAAAGCCACGGCAGAACTCCTCGCTAAGCAAGGTTTCAGATTGATTCTTTGCGGACGAAGAACTGAAGTTTTGGATCAGCTAAAATTTGAACTTTCAGCTTATACAGAAACCTTTAGTTTAAACTTTGATCAACGGTATTTTGAAGAAGTAGAAAAAGCTTTTGAATCACTTCCCATAGATTGGAAGAAAATTGATATACTCATTAATAATGCTGGAAATGCGCACGGTTTAGATTCGCTCATTGAGGGGAATATCAATGATTGGGACATGATGATTGACGGTAATGTGAAAGGAATTCTGTATGTTTCCAAAATGATTATGCCGGGAATGAAAGAGAGAAATTCGGGGCATATCGTCAATATTTCTTCCGTTGCAGCGAGACAAACCTATGCAAATGGCGTGGTCTATTGTGCTTCGAAAAAAGCTGTTGACGTTCTGTCAGAAGGAATGCGTTTGGAACTCACCGAGTTTGGAATTAAAGTCACCAATATTCAACCAGGCGCCGTTGAAACTGATTTTTCAAAAGTGAGATTTAAAGGCGATGACGATCGGGCGAAAACAGTTTATCAAGGCTATGAAGCATTGAAAGCGGAAGATGTTGCAGATGCAATTGCTTATTGTATTAACGCTCCGAAGCATGTTATGATTTCAGATCTTACGATTTATCCAAGTGCTCAAAGCGAACCGCGAACAATTCATCGAAAATAGAGACTACTAAATTTTTACAAAAAAATGAAAATCCTTCACATCGAGACTTCTTCTAAAAACTGTTCTGTTGCCATTTCTGATGGTTTAGAATTGCTTTGTTTGTGTGAAGAGATTTCCGAAAATTATAAACAATCTGAAAGTCTACACACCTTTGTTGAATGGGCTTTGGAAGGAGCAAAAATCTCTTTGAAAGACCTTGATGCCATTTCTTTAGGAAAAGGACCAGGTTCTTACACGGGCCTACGAATAGGAGCTTCCTCAGCAAAAGGTTTTTGCTTTGGACTCCATATTCCTTTGATTGCGATTAATTCTTTAGAAACGATGATAGAGCAGTTTTTAAACCAGGGTCACGATTTTATCATTCCATTAATCGATGCCAGAAGAATGGAGGTTTATTCCGCTATCTTTGAGGGAGATTCAGGCGATATGATTAGTGAAACCGAGGCGAAAGTCTTAGATGAAAATTCCTATCAGGAATATCAGCATAAAAAGATTTTGTTTGTGGGTGATGGCGCTCTAAAAGCAAAGGATATTCTGCAACTTCCAAACGCTGACTTTAACGAAACAATATATCCCTCCGCAAAGTACCTTGTTAAGAAAGCAGTCGAAAAATACAATCGAAAGGATTTTGAGGATGTTGCTTATTTTGAACCTTTTTACCTAAAAGATTTTCAAGGCGTTAAAAAGAAAAAAAGCGAAGAATAATCTTCGCTTTTAGGTTACTTTATTTTTTGCTCCTCAACAACAGCCGTTTTCATCTGCTTACTATCAATTGACTGAGGCATTTTTGGTGCGGGTCTTTTTGTATCAGTATCTGGTAGGCTTGCTGGATCATTATCATCCGCGTCGATTTTTTCAGGTTGATTTTCAATCGGCATCGCTGGTTGATTCGCATTAATCACTTTGCCGTTGGCATCTAAACTTTCAATTTCTAAATCACTTTTCAAATATTTAAGCATGTCTTTCGCTTTTTCACCTTCCGGCGTTCTGGCATAGTTGAGTGCGATTTGTTCTAGTTGCAAAATCATAATCTCCTTTCCTGCGGTCTTTCCAATATTAAAAGCATTTAACAACGAAAATTTTGGAACGAGAGCATCCTTTGGATATTTTTCCAAGGCACCATCAATTAAAACTTTACTTTCTTCATACTTTTCTTGATCATATAAATCAAATGCCTGGGAATATAATTTTTCTACTTCTTCAGCAGATTGTGAGAAAGAACTATTTTTCGGATTTCGCACGAATTCTGCGTAAGAAGTATAAGGATATTCAGTTAAAATCATTTGTTTTGCTCTTTCCGCCGCAGTTGGGTTTTTCTCATAGTTAAAGGCAAATATCTGATATAACGCTTGCAGTTTAATTTCTTCTTCAGGACGAGTATCCACTAAATCGTATAAAGTTTTGGTCGCAAGTGGCGTATCAGAAAAATAAGTTTCATACATTCTTCCCAAGCCTAAAGAGGCCGTGTCTCTGGCTTTTTTCAAAGCTAAAATATCCTCGGTTTTTGTAGGAATTTTCTCGATGTAAAAACTTGGTTCTAATCTTCTCGGATCAGGAACGTTCGTTATTCCCATCGCCATATTTTTTAAATCATCAATGGAAGATCCTCGGGCAGAAGTTCGCCAGTTGTCATTTAAGGCCCTGTTTCCCCAAATTTGCTTAAAGGAAGATTCTCCTTTGGCAACGGTACCTAGATTGGCAAAGTAAAAACCACCTTTACTTGCACCGTAATCCTGAAACCCGCCTGTATTTCCTGCGAATGGGGAATTGGCATTATAGTCGCCGATATCAAAACCTTTGGATCGCTCGTCTTTTTTACGTGCTAATTCTTCTTTGTCTTCCTTGGCTTTTATTCCCTCAATAAATTTATCAAAATAAGCAATCCTTTCAGCTTCCGGCATTTTGCTTAAAGCTAAAATACTGTCATTCTTTTTAATCAAATAATAATTGGCAGAAACTTTTTTAATGTTTGCAGATTGCTCTTCCAAAAGAATTTTTGAGGGTTGATAGGTCATTACAGCAAGTGACGAATCATAAAAAGCACCAGCTGAAAGATAATCGCTGTCTTCAAAATAAGCCTTTCCAATTTCATAATAAGTCAACCCACGAACTTGCGGATCGGAAACTTTTTCTTTTAGAGACTGGGCGAAAAACTCTTTCGCTTCGTCTTTCTTACCCGCTTTATTGGCCATTAAACCAAGAGCATAATAAAACTCATTCTTTCGAGAACCATACGTTCCTTTTTTGCTTATTTTTTCTAAATAAGATTTGGCGCCTTGGTAATCATCGTCTTTTCCATTAAAGGTTTTCGCAATCTCAATTTGAGATTTTACTTCAAATTCAAAGTCATTGGCATTTTTATAAGCAGTAACAAAACTCTCTCTGGCTTCCTCATTTCGATCCAAATCAGCTAAGATTTGTCCGCGTAAGAAAGCAATCCTGCTTCTTAGTTTTCTATTTTTATTAATAGCGTAAGCATCATCAAGTTCGTTGACCGCATCTTGCTTTTTACCAGCGTTTAAAAGCATTTCCGAATAGTAAATCTCGAGCAATTTACGATAGTCTTTTTTAATTTTACTTTTTTTCAAATCAGCAAAAACCTCTTCGGCTCTATGATAATCTTCCATTTTTGAGTAAGCTTGTGCCTGATAAATTCTTGCTAACGGAATTCGCTTATCGTTTCTCATATTAGAAAAAACAAAGTTCAATCCGTCTAAAGCTTCTAAAGGTTTATCGCGGTATAATCTTGATTGAGCCAATAAAATATAAGCATCAAACATTTTTTTGTTTTTCTCCTCACCACCTTTTATCACCGAGTATTTCGAGATGGCTTTCAAAGCTTTTGCTTCAGAAATCTCTAAAATTGAAGCGCCTTTTTTAGTGAAAGCATCTTGTCTGGAACTTCCTGAAGAACCAAAATTCCCCGCGGAATTATTTGAACCTGGAGGAGAAGGCGGCCCGCTTGAGTTTCTATTTCTACTTCCTGCGGCTGGATCATTACTTCCTGAGGCCGGATCATCACCAAACATTCCACCACCTGACCCGGTTTGAAAATCGGTGCCCATCGGTTGCTCATCGTACGTTAAGAGTTGAATGTAGGGAGCGTAGAAATTGTCTTTATGGGCTTTGTCTCTATTATTCAATTCGGTTTCCAGCGCATCTTTACTGTTAAATAGCGTGTTGTAGTAAGAGAAAAATCCTTTCATAAAAGTAGAATCATTGGTCTTCTTTCGAGAGGAACAAGAATTGAAAACAATGATTGCTAAAAGAAAAAGTATGGTTTTTTTCATTATCAGATAATAACTTTCAAATCAGTAGTTTAGTATTAATCTACTCATTAATTTTTGTAAAAATAATGATTTTTTGTTTCAGGAAGTGCCTTGTTGGAAATTTTTTAAGAGCGAATAGACTAAATGAGTGGGTAATCCCATTATCGTGTAGAAACTTCCTTCAATATTTTTAATTTTAGCCATGCCCAACCACTCTTGCACTCCATAACTTCCGGCCTTGTCAAACGGTTTATAATTGCTGATATAAAAGTTGATTTCCTCCTCACTAATTTCATCAAATTCTACGTTGGCGACATCAGTTTTAGTAATGGTTTTTGTTGAAGTTTTCAGCGTGATTCCAGTATAAACCTGATGCGTTTTTCCAGAAAGTTTTCCCAACATTTCTCTAGCGTGAATTTCATCATTTGGTTTCCCTAAAATTTCGTCGTCAAGTGCCACAATCGTATCAGCGGTGATCAACAATTCATCTTCCTTTAATTCCCGAAAAAAATTTGACTTTAATTCCGACAGATAACCAGCGATTTTTTCAACATCCAGATCAGCAGGAAATACTTCGTCACAATCTACAGAAACAACTTCAAAGTCTAAACCCAATTCTTTCAAGAGTTCTTTTCTACGCGGAGAATTGGAAGCTAATAATATTTTCATATAAAATTTAAACTATTTTTTAAGTGCTTTTGGTATCGTCTACCAACCATTTTCCTTGAACTTTCATCACTTGCTCGATCACATCTCTTACGGCTCCTTTGCCACCTTGAATTGGTGAAATATAATCTGAAATCAATTTAATTTCCGCCACCGAATTTTCTGGACAGGCTGAAATTCCCGAGATTCTCATCATTCCCAAATCTGGAAGATCGTCACCCATCGTTAAGATTTCGTGATTTTGTAAGTTGTATTTTGCTTTAAATTCTTCAAATTTTTCCAGCTTATCACCAACTTTTGCATAATACTCTGTAATTCCTAAATAGTTGATTCGATTTCTTACCATCGGATCGTCGCCACCAGTAATCACACAAATAGGATAGTTGTATTTTCTGGCTTTTACTACTGCATAACCGTCGAGCACATTCATGACGCGACACATGCTTCCGTCAGGCATCAAATAAACACTTCCATCCGTAAAAACACCGTCTACATCAAATACAAAGGCTTTTATATTTTTTAAATTCGATTTATAACTCATACATTTTCTTTATCGATTCATTCATTATTTTATAAATTTTCAACTGCTCTTGATCTGTAATTAATTCTTCGTGTGCTTTCAAAACCCGTTCATCATTTCTAATCGCCGGGCCAGTTTGTGCTAATTTTGGTTCCAATATTTCAATTTTCTGCGTGGTTTCTTTAATTAAAGGTAAAAAGTAATCAAACGGAATTTCTTGCGAATCTGAAATTTCTTTGGCTCTTGCATAAAGATGGTTCACAAAGTTACACGCAAAGACGGCAGTCAGATGAATATACTTCCTTTTTTCATAAGTCGAAACCATGACCTTTTTAGAAATTTTTAAGGCAATATTTTTTAACAATTCTAAATCCTCCTCACCTTCTGACTCTACAAAAAATGGAATTTCTTTATAATCTAAATTCTTCGATTTTGAGAAAGTTTGTAAAGGATAAAAGCTGGCTTTTCGATAATTCCCTGCTAAGATTTCTTTAGGTAAAGACCCTGAAGTGTGTGCTACTAAACAATTCTCTTTTGTTATTAATCTTGAAACTTCACCAACAGAACCATCACTTACACAAATCAGATACAAATCAGCATCATTTAATTTGCTCGTAGAAAAAGGGATTTGCAGTTGGTCGGAAATGAATTTTAAATCGCTTTCGTTTCTGCCAAAAATTTGGGAAACTGGGATATTATTTTGTTGAAATGCCTTTGCTAAATGGTAACTTACGTTTCCAGAACCGATGATAACAATCTTCATATAAAGGGATATGAACAAAGATACCTATTTTGGTTTGGACTAAAAGTTGAAGTGTTGTTTAACTTTTAAATATATTTGCCATCCAAACACTGAAAGCATCTACATGAAGATCCAGGAAACCGAAATTATCGAGTTGATGTCTAGCGAAAAATCCCGTGAAAAAGGAGTTCGCTTGATGATGGATGCGTATCAGAGTAGATTATATTGGCATATCAGAAGGTTTGTGGTTGATCACGATTTAGCGCAGGATATTTTGCAGGATACTTTCATCAAAGCTTATCAGAATTTTCATCAGTTCAAAAGGGAAAGTCAGTTATATACTTGGCTTTATCGAATTGCAACCAACGAATCGTTGCAGCAATTGAACAAGATGAAGAAAATGCAAAAATCGGACGAAGAGGTGACTAACCATCTGCAAAATTTAGTCGCAGACAATGTGCAACCGAGCGCGGATGAAATTCAGGTTTTATTGCAAAATGCGATCAACACCTTGCCCGAAAAACAGAAACTAGTATTTAACATGAGGTATTATGAAGATTTACCTTACGAAGATATCTCTCAGATTTTAGACATGTCGGTGGGAACATTGAAAACCAATTACCATTACGCCAAACAAAAAGTAGAGGATTATTTAAAAAAGAATTACACAGAATAAGAGCATTTAGAAATGAAAGAGTTTGATATTGATAAATTAAAACGGGAAAATATTTTCAAAACACCAGCTGGTTTTTTTGACGATATGCAAAGTAAAGTGCTGCAAGAAATTAAGCCAGTACCGCGCGGGAAAATTATAAAATTGAATTGGGCCTACAGTGCAGCAGCGGCAATCGCACTTTTAATAGGCGTAACTGC
The DNA here is from genome assembly GCF_900109615.1 of Kaistella antarctica. Taxonomy (GTDB): domain Bacteria; phylum Bacteroidota; class Bacteroidia; order Flavobacteriales; family Weeksellaceae; genus Kaistella; species Kaistella antarctica. The sequence continues at coordinate 344,629 of NZ_FOIX01000001.1, read as the reverse complement.
ATTTTTTAATTCAGAGTCAGCGGTTGAAACAGAAGCAATTGCTCAACAAGTTCATCAAGAAACTCCAGTCATGTCTGCATTCGCAGAAGTCCAGCCAGAAAAAAAAGAAGCGACTGATTTGAAGATGGCACAAGAAGATTTAACTTCAGCTTCCCAGATTTATCAAAATAGAAAATCACAACCTAAAATGAATTCTGCTCCAGGAAAAGCCAGTTTTGCAGTTCAAAAAGAAAAAGCAGTCAAAATCAATCCTGAGGTTCAGGTTGACCAAATTCTTTCAAGTTTTACCTCAGCAGAGTTAGCAAACTTGGGAAGAAATACAGAACAAGACATTTATCTGGATTTGTATAATTAATAAAACACCATGAAAAAGATAACACTAGCATTAACCTTGCTTTTGGCAGTTCAGTTCAGTTTTGCGCAACAGTTTGGCTATGATTGGAAAAGCATGAAGCCAGAGCAAAGAAAAGAGGTTATTCAGAAGATGAAGCCAGAAGATAGGATGTCGCTTCTGAAAGAATTTCGCGAGAAAATGATTATTGAGGAGCTTGCGGTTCCAGAAAATAATCAACCAGAGTTCAAGAATTTATATTCTGAATATCAAGAGAAGCAGGTCGAAATAAAATCGAAGTTTACCCCAAATGAAGATTACGAAAACATGAGTGATCAGGAAGCATCAACACAACTCAATCACAGTTTCGATGTCGGTCAGCAGCTTCTCGATAATAGAAAAAATTATGCGGACAGATTCATGAAAGTAATTTCCCCGCAACAGGTTTTAAGAATGTATCAAACCGAAGGGAAAATGCGCAACAAGATATTAGATAAGAAACAAGACGGACCTAGAAATCCAGGTTCGCAGCGCAGTCGACGTTAGTAGTTTATTTTTTAATGTTTGAGCGACCTCTATAATTTTATTGTAGAGGTCGTTCTTTTTATATTTTGGGCGATTCCCTCGCCACTTCTCTGGCCAGCACCTCGGGTCGGGCTCTCCACTGCAATTCCTCATGCCGTTGCCTTCCCTTCGCTTATTCCGGGATTTCCGTTTCGATCCCTATCGCAAAAGCAACCTTCGAAACATTGATGATATCCACCAAAAAAGATTAAATTTGCAGATTACGATAAATATAGATGAAAAACATACGGAATTTTTGCATTATTGCGCATATTGACCACGGTAAATCTACTTTGGCAGACCGACTTTTAGAGTACACCGGCACAGTCACCCAAAGAGAACTCCAGTCCCAAACGCTGGATGATATGGATATTGAAAAAGAGCGTGGAATTACCATTAAATCACACGCCATTCAAATGGATTATGAAATGAATGGTGAAAAATATATCCTCAACCTTATCGATACTCCAGGGCACGTTGATTTCTCTTATGAAGTTTCGCGTTCGATCGCTGCCTGCGAAGGTGCGCTTCTTATCGTTGATGCCGCGCAAAGTATTCAGGCACAAACTATAAGCAATTTATATTTGGCTTTAGAAAATGACTTAACAATCATTCCAATCTTAAATAAAATCGATTTACCTTCAGCAAATCCTGAAGAAGTTACCGATGAAATCATGGGTTTAATCGGTTGTGATTACGATGATGTTTTACGCGTTTCTGGCAAAACAGGCGAAGGCGTTCATCAATTATTGGAGCATATCGTTAATAGAATTCCGGCACCAGTTGGAAATGAAGATGGACCATTGCAAGCGTTAATCTTTGATTCTGTTTATAATCCTTTCCGTGGAATTGAAGCTTACTTCAAAGTAGTCAACGGAAGCATTAAAAAAGGACAGCGAATTAAATTCATGGCGACCAACAAAATGTATGAAGCCGATGAAGTAGGAACTTTAAAATTAAAACAAAACCCGAAAGCCGAAATTAAAACCGGTGATGTAGGTTATATTATTTCTGGAATTAAAGATGCTCGCGAGGTAAAAGTGGGAGATACCATCACTACTTTCGAAAAAGGTGCTACTGAAGCAATCGACGGTTTTGAAGAAGTGAAACCAATGGTTTTCGCTGGGATTTATCCTATTGAATCGGAGGATTTCGAAGAACTGCGTTTCTCTTTAGAGAAGCTAAGATTAAATGATGCTTCTCTTGTTTTCGAACCAGAAAGTTCAGCCGCTCTAGGTTTCGGTTTCCGTTGTGGATTCCTCGGAATGTTACACATGGAAATCGTACAGGAAAGATTAGACCGCGAATTCAACATGGACGTTATTACGACCGTGCCCAACGTTTCGTACCACGGTTATACTAAGAAAGATCCAGACACCATGATCCTCATCAACAATCCCTCAGAAATGACGGATCCGATGATTATGGATCGTGTGGAAGAGCCCTTCATCAAAGCATCCATCATTACCAAATCTGATTATGTAGGTGCCGTAATGACCTTGTGTATTGAAAAGCGAGGTGAAATTGTCGGTCAAAGTTATTTGACTTCAGATCGGGTAGAGTTGGTGTTCAATATGCCGCTCGCAGAAGTTGTTTTCGACTTTTATGACCGTTTAAAATCAGTGTCCAAAGGTTACGCCTCGTTCGATTATCATCCAATCGGTTTCCGTGCTTCCAAATTAGTGAAGATGGATATTCTGATCAATGGCGATATGGTCGATGCGCTTTCTTCGTTGATTCACGATAGCAATGCCTTTTACATCGGTAAAAGAATGTGTGAGAAATTACGCGAACTGATTCCACGTCAACAGTTTGATATTGCCGTTCAGGCAGCTCTTGGAGCGAAAGTTATCGCCAGAGAAAGCATCAAAGCTTTGAGAAAAGATGTTACCGCAAAATGTTACGGTGGAGATATTTCCCGTAAGCGTAAATTGTTGGAGAAACAAAAAGAAGGGAAGAAGAAAATGAAACAAATCGGTAGAGTAGAGGTTCCACAATCCGCATTTATGGCGGTATTGAAGTTGAACGATTAATTTTAATTGGGCAGACATTTCCGTCTTCCACTCCCGCTTTTTTGCTCGTCGTTCCTCCTCATAAAAAGAGCTCCACTAAAGCCGGGCTGCAGATTTTCGCTTCGTCAAAAAATAAGTAATAATATAAATTCCTGAATTCGTTCAGGAATTTTTTTATGGCAATTCAAAAATTCTAGTCTGTTCTTGAAATAATTTTGGATTGATATTTCCTTCAAACTCTTCAGAGAAAAAATAATAAGAAAGTCCAACTTTAAATTTGGTTTTCATTTCACCTTTAAGATAGTTCACAGAAAAGATAATTATTTCTTCGGGATTCAAAGTCCAGTATCTTCGATTTAACATAGCATCGCCACAAACAAAAGCATTATCATTCCAGATTAATTGCCACTTATTCTTTTTGTTAAGCACGAAAGTTCCTAGCGACTCATTCTCTGGAAGGATGATTTTTCTTCCAGAAATATTTTTTACAAATACTGGAAATGATTGATATGCTTTAATATTTCTCGCAGAATCAAGTATAAAATGAGGAATTGTATCGTTTGGTTTCACGACAATTTCTAATAAATCGTGAGTAAGAGAATCAAACTTGACCGGTTTATTTGAAAATTTCATTCTATCAAACGCACTATGAAAATACTTATCACGCATTTTATTGAAGACAAGTGAATCATTAATATCTTTTACTGTTTTGACATAACCAAGAGGTCGAGGAGGTGGCGGAGCAGAAAACATTGAATCATAATACTTAAGAGGAATGGAGTCTTGAATCTTTCCTATGTATATTATTGAAGAGCCATATTCGTGTATTCCTTCATTAAATTCCTGAATTTTCATCTGGTTTTTATGATTGTTTGTTAAAACAATATCATCTGCAAAAGTTTTCTTTTTACAGCCAACCAAAAGGAGGACGATGAATAAAAGTTTCAGATAATTCATAATTTAATAAAGATAATCTTTTTTGTAAATTCGTGACCCTTAATCTAATCCTAATGAAATATATCTCTTTTATTTTCCTCTTTGCAGCTAACCTTATTTTCTGCCAAACCAACCATCAAACACCCTACGAAAAAGGTAACGGTAACCAAACCACGACCTATGAAGAAATGGTGAAATATTACGATGATTTATCTAAGGATTTCCCAACGATCACCGTGAGATCCATAGGGAATGATGATAATGGAGAACCAATACGAGTCGTCATTTACAATGCGACAGTAGATAAAAACAATCCCACAATCTTGATCAATAATGGTATTCATCCAGGCGAACCAGACGGGATTGATGCCACTATGATGATGATGCGCGATTTCGCCACTGGAAAAATTGAAGCGAAGAATTTAAGAATTGTGGCCATTCAAGCCTATAATATTTCTGGGATGTTGAGAAGAGGATCGCACATCCGAGCCAACCAAAATGGGCCCGAAGAATATGGTTTTCGCGGCAATGCCAGAAACTATGACTTGAATCGGGATTTCATTAAAAATGATACCGAGAATGCGAAATCCTTTCAAACCATTTTCCAACATTTTAAACCCATTTATTTTATAGATAATCATGTGAGTAATGGTGCCGATTACCAGTATTTATTCACTTATATTTCTACAAATAAAGAAAGGTTAGGAAAAGGTTTGGGCAATTATTTTAATCAAAAAATGCAACCTGAAATAGTACAGACTTTAGAAAAGAAAGGAATTCTGACCACTCCTTATGTCAATATTCATGGTGATTCTCCGGACGAAGGATTTCCCACCTTTATGGATTCTCCAAGATATGCAACTGGTTACACGACCCTTTTTAATACGATGGGAACAGTGGCCGAAACTCACATGCTAAAACCATACAAAGACCGAGTGCGAGCGACTTATGAAAACATGGTGAGTTCCATTAATTACACTGCGAAAAACTCCAAGGAAATTCAAAAATTAATGGGTGAAAGTCTCGCCAATTATCAACCCAAAATGAAATATCCAATTCAGTGGGAACTGGACAGCACGAAATTTAAACTCATCGATTTCACAGGATTTGAAGCTGGACAAAAACCAAGTTTAGTTTCTGGAAAACCAAGATTATTCTACGACCGAAACAAACCTTTTACGAGAAAAGTGAAATTCTACGATCAATATATTCCAACTAAAGAAATTGCAATTCCTTCTTATTATGTAATCCCACAGTCCGAACAAAAAGTTCTGCAATATCTGAAGCGCAATAATATAGCGATGAAAGTGATCAAGCAAGATTCCACTATTTTTGCTCAGCAATACATGGTTTCAGATTATAAAACGGTGAAAAATCCTTACGAGGGACATTATCTTCACTATGACACTAAAGTGAAATCTGAGAATAAAAACGTTAAATTTAGAAAAGGAGATGTATTGGTTTCAACCAAACAATATGGCGTGAAATATTTGCTCGAAACTTTAGAACCAGAAGCGACTGATTCCTTCTTCAACTGGAATTTCTTTGATGCTATTCTGGGACAAAAAGAGTATTTCTCGGATTATGTTTTTGAAGATACCGCCGCAGAATTATTGAAAAATAATCAAGTTTTAAGAACTGCTCTTGAATTTGAGAAAATAGCGAATCCTGATTTTGCAAAAGACGGCAATGCGCAATTAGAATATATTTATAAGCATTCAGAATATTACGAAGGAAGCGTGGGTTTATATCCAATTTACCGAATTCTGTAAGAAATTTTCAGAAATAAAAAAGAGACCAACAAAAAGTTGATCTCTACCTATCAATGATTCGATATAAAATAATCTTTAAACCTTACAGAAAGAAACAAAATCATTGTAGGAATTAAGATTGCCATCACCCGTTGTAAGTAAAGCGGTCGCTGAAATACTAACGGTATAAGCGCATGGCAAAAGATCCGCAACGGTATCGGTTGGTGGTGTAAATATTAACTGCGTACTGCCAAATGTTTCTGGTGCAGCAAGTAGCGCGATCGGATCAAACCCAAAACTTTGTCCCGGTTTGTGAGGTCCAGTTATGGAAAGGCTGACGTTGCTTAAATTCTCATTTCTCGCTCCATATTTTACATGTAATGCGTTCGTTACTTTGCTACAACCGCTGAGGCCTGCCACAATTTCTTGTAGGTCAACTGAAACAGCGATGTATTGATCGGAAACAGTTGATGGTGCCCAACTTCCATTCTTGTTTACATTTTTGTAAAGCACATTATAAATTGCGATTGGTTTTGATGTTCCCGCAATCATTTCTGTTGCGGCATTTCCCTGTTGTCTTTGTCGCATTCGTAGTGCGTAATATTTATTTTTCACCTGCGGTCTTGCTGGTGAAACGGTGGCACTTCCGATTGTAGAAGTAGGCGTGCTCATATCAATAGTCGTCACGCCAGCTAATTTTTCGGTATTAAGTTTCAGGATTTGACCGTCGGCATGTCCGATAAAGTTGGACTCCTGCGGGACTTGAATCCAGTTTCCATTGAAGGTAACTGTTTTCTCAGTGCCGGTTCCGTTGATGTAATAGTCTTCGAAATCTACGAAGTTGTTAGGATCGCCGGTGTAAGTGTACAGATATCCGATCACTGTTTTATCAATCATATTCGGCACGATGGGACTCCAGTTTCCGGGGTTTATCGCATCGGTCGGATTTGCTAATTGTTGAAATTCAAATAAATATTCCATCGGTTGAGCATTGATTTTTTTACAAATCGTTCCAATTAAATTAACGGAAGAGAAAAATGCATAGCCCGCCAAGGTTTTCCCAGTCGCCAGATTGATGCCGGATTGAATCGGGATATGTTGCGTTAAACCAAAATGCGTGAAAGATGGTGGTGTATCAGATTCTACCGCAATTAGTTCTTTCGCACATAATTTTACGCACAAGCAATATCCTACATTATTGCGTCGATTGGCTTTGGTTTCGAGCGCGAATCGCTGGCCGCCATATTCTAATTGAAAGTACACATCAGGACCGCTGGCAAATGGCAGAAGAACATCTGTTTCAATATTAATTACAGGTGAGAGAAAGGTTTTTTTAAATTCTACCGACGTGTAAAAGATTTTGAAATAGCCATTACTATCGGTCACATTTCTGCCCAACTCATCATCGGTAATGAAATCGGCATCCATTGCAATAACGGTAATTCCGGGTAGGGCTTTTTTTGTCTTGCAGTCGATTAACTGTCCGCAGATGGACCAAACATCGAAATATTTACCTTTGATCATACACCACCATTTTGAGGGAAGTCGGCATTGGAAATTAGACACGTGATTTTGATCGTCTATTAACTTCCATTCTGGGGTGAAAGTGGTGATGTGAAATTGTCGCGCTTTTCCTTTTTTTGGCGGATGTGGAAGGCGAGGAACGCTGTCGCAATAAATATCAATCTCAAAAGCTGAGCGTGAATATTTCTCGTCAATATTGATTCCAAAATTTCCTTCCATATCCGTTTCTGCTTCAGCGATTAAGCGATTCTGTTTAGCTTTAATTTCTTCATCGCTAAGCTCTCTGAAAGTGTCTTTGATTGCCGCAGCAGAAACTGCCGCAACATCATTCTCCCGTAACGGAAGATAAATACGTACTCTTACCTGACTCAGGTTTTCGAAACAATCTTCGCATAAGCGGGCAGAAAAGTTTCCTTTGATAATAAAACTCATGGTATAGTGAATTTGGTTTGCCTACTCTATAAGGTTTTCGGCTTAATCCTTAATTACACTACAAATTTATGGGTAAGCTGAGTATTGTAGACCCGTTAAATCACGCTTTCTATTCCCGTGATTACACGTTATTTCACAAAAAAATCTGCTTCAAAAGAAACAGATTAGATCAATTTTAACGGTCAATTATTTTGGCAATCCTTTCTTTAAAGCAAAATTGGCGCGCTCAATAGCTTTTCGCTCTTTCCAATCCATATACTTCTTCTTAAATTTTTTCTTCATAAAATTATCGAAGTTTCGCTGAACAGTCAAATTATAAAGCGACTTTGCTTTCACCATCCAAGATTCATCCCAAGCTCTCAAGGAAATCGAGAAACTTCCGTCCAGATATTTCATCCAATGCCACCAACCTGTCGGCATAAACAAAGTATCGCCGTGTTCTAAGTAACACTCAATTCCCTCCACACCGTCTAACGCAGGGAATTTCTCAAAATCTGGATTTGCTATGTCATAATCTTCTAGCGCGTATGTGGCATACGGAATTTTGTACAATCGGTCTTTCCATTTGTTATCAAAAAGGATGATATGTTTTCCTCCATTAAAATGCGTGTGGAAAATATGCGCCATATCAATATCAAAATGAAGGAATGTTTCCGAACCTTTCCCGCCAAAAAACATGTTGGGATATTTATCCAGAAAGCCGCCCATCAATTCTTTCGGCGAAATATAATCTTCTAAAAGTTTGGGAGCTTGTTTAATAGGATCAAAAAGAAAGATTCTTAAATCAGTCGGTTTTTCTTTAATTAAATCGATATAGTCACTGAACTTCATCTTTGCCGCTGCAGAATTAATAGGTGCTGAAGGATCTGCTTTCGAGGAATCATAGAGCGGAACTTCTACATCACCAACAACTTCTTTCATATATTCCATGGTCCATTTCTGGTACGCAGGCCAGTTTTTTGCCATGTTTTTTAGGACAACTGGTTTTCTTGGAAGCAGGTATTTTTCCCTAAATTCTTCCTTTGTGATCGATTCTACAATATCGATTGGTTGTAAGTGAAGTCCCATATTGAGTTCTTATTAATGTAACAAAAATAATAAAAAAAAGATTCCAACATCGATTTATAATGAGAAGTCGCGATTATATAATTTTATTTATCATCTCCATCGCCAATTCTATCCATGCAGTGTAACAAATAGGATGTTTCCTTTACTCATTAATAAATCATTCCATGAGAAAACTTTCTATTCTTTTTGCCTTATTTTTTTCCCTATTTATGTGGGCACAATCCTCCATTAGTGGAAAAATTGTTGATGAAGATGGCAAGCCAATTCCCAGTGCGAGTGTAACCGTAGAAGAACCGGGAAAAGATGCCATTATCGCTTACTCAATTACCAATATTAAAGGAGAATACAAAGTTACTTTTACCACACCTGAGCAAAATGTAGATTTAAAGATCAAAGCCTTTAATCAAAAACCGTCGCAAAAAGCGGTTAAGAATGAAAATCAAACTCAGAACTTTACTTTGCAGCCAGACGCTACAGAAATTAAAGAGGTAAAGCTAAAAGCCAAAATGATTACCAAAAGAGGCGATACGATTTCTTACGATATCAAAGCTTTTGAAAGCAAATCTGACCGTACGCTGGCAGATGTTCTAAAGAAAATTCCCGGCATTGATGTAAATAAAGATGGAACGGTTCTTTACCAAGGTGAAGCCATCAATAAATTTTATGTCAATGGAAAAGATTTAATGGAAGGTGGTTATGGAACCATCAATAACTCATTGCCAACGGGCGCTGTTTCCAAGGTAGAAGTGATGGAAAATCACCAGCCTGTAAAAATTCTTCAAGATAAAGTTCCCTCAGAAAATGCTGCGATCAACATCAAGTTAAAAAAGGCAGTTACCATGACGGGTCGCGGAGAAGTCGGTGTTGGAATGGAACCATTCTTATATAATTTGAAATTAACGCCAATGTTTTTCGGCCAGAAAAATCAATGGGTCGTCAACTATAAAACCAATAATAACGGTGAGAGCGTAGAAAGAGAAGGCAACATGTTGGCGTTCGGCAGTCGTTGGGAAGGCAGAAGAGGACAATCCGCCGGAAATTACTGGTTGAGTGTTGATAAAGCCAGCACGCCTAATATCCCAGAAAAAAGATATCTGATGAACAACGTTCATTTTTTCTCGGCCAATATTTTGACCAACCCTTTTAAAAGTAAAGAATGGGAATTGAAGGCGAGCACGAGTTACACCAACAACGCCATCAACAGAGATTCTAACCGGGAAACCATTTATGAAATTGATACCGATTTCTTTAAAGCTGGAAAAATAACAACTACAGAATCGAACAACCTTTACAGCAATGCCGCAAAAGGCGAAATCATCATCACGAAAAATGCCAAGAAAGGATTCTTTAAAAATACCACTACTTGGAATGGCTTCTGGAATGAAGATCGTGGGAATACGTCGACGAGGTATAATATGGCAGTTCCAGATCCTACTTTGAAGGATATTTTCATCGATGAATCGCTGAGCGCGCCGACGGGAATTATCAAAAACTCTTTAAGTACCATTATTCCCTGGAAAGAAAAACTGGTTAATTTCATGAGTTACCTTTCTTACCAAAAAGATCGGCAAACGTTGTCGGCGGAATATGAAAACTTTACAGATCTTGGGTCTGGTTTCGACCGTTTTGACCAAAGAATTTCTTCCTCCACTTTAAATGCAAATCATTCTGCCTCGGTTGGGTTTTCTTATAAAAGATTAACCATTACGCCAGAAGTAGGTTTGAATCTTTCTTTCAACGAAATGAATTCCCAATTGTTTGCGGATGGAAATTTATTAGGGATCGGCTATCAGAATAATATTAAATGGAATGAGATTAATCCTTACACGCAAGTTGGTTTTAATTATAAAGGCAATGCTTTAAACCTAAGCATCAATTTACCTTTAAATATGTACGGCATTGATTACAAAGATTTACTGAGATCGAAAGATTCTGAAATCAGCAAAACTGTTTTTGAACCTACTTTTTATGGAAGTTTCGACTTTGCCTCTTTCTGGAAAGTTTCTGGTTACGGTGGTTTAAATTACAGATACGGAGATTTTGGGTCGGTTTACGATGGATCTATTTTAACAAGTCCGAAATCTTTGAACTTTAGAGACAGTAATCTTTTGCCAGAAAATAGAAATATAAACTCATCAGCTCGACTGGAATATAGAAACCCATTGAATAATTTATTTTTCAATGTTCGATATAGTTATAACGATACCAAGAAAAACATCATCACCAAGTCTCGTCCTTTTGCGTCTGGAGCTTCGGCGGTGACTTTAGAATTCATCGATAACAATTCTTTTTCACAAACGGAGAGTGCAGAAATTGGTAAGTATTTCCCGAAATTTAAAACCAATGCTTCAGTAAGTTTCACCAATAGAGATTCTAATTCATTCAGTATTTTGGTGGATCAAAATAATGTCGACAACTATATTGAAAGCAAAAACAACGCACAAACTGTCGCGGTAAAATTTAATAATACCTATTTCTCTTGGATGAGTTTAGATTATAATATCTCCTTGAACTGGAATAAAAATAGTGACGATTATAGAAATAATGTCAATAAAAATTCTGGGTGGAATCACAATTTAAACTTGTTCCTTTATCCGATAGAAAATCATACCGTTGGTTTGGTTTGGGATGATGTTACCACTTCACAAGGCGCGACGAATCTTCGAAACTCCTTCTACGATCTATCTTACCAATATACTTGGGCAAAAAAGAAAATTGATTTTGAAATCAAATGGTTAAATATTGGCAACAAAAAACTGTACGAAACCATCAGTTATAATACGACCTATTTTTCAACGACCCGAAATAGCATTGAAATTAGACCTAGTCAAGTGATGTTTACGGTAAAATTTAATTTTAAATAATTGTATACTTACTATCAAAAATCCCATCTTGTCTCAACAGGATGGGATTTTTATTTTAGGTAAAATGGTTATTATTAAAAACTTCCATCATCTGCGCTGGGCCCATAACTTCCCGGCAGCGCAATATTATTTAACCGATAATAAACGCCAAGTTGTGCTCTATGATGCGCAATTTGATTCAGCCCATGTCTGATTGCTTCATATTTGTTAAATGAAGCGATGACTTGCTCGCCATTATTAATACTCCAGCTGCCTAGTAGATCTTCCTCATTAATAGTTTCCAGAATTTCTTTACTCTTTTGATAATCTTCTTCAAATTTCTGTTGAAGCTCCGCTTTTGTGTTTAGAAAAGTAGGTACATAATCTCCCGCTGCAAAGTCTAGTTTTTCCGTCGTCATCATAAAGGCAGGCCACCCAAAAATTTCTGCGATGTGTATCGCGAGAGTAATCATCTTCATGCTTTTTTCGTGCGGTTGGTATTCGTTAAGTTCGTCGGGGTAAATATTGAAGAACTCTTTCGTCGTTTCAAATTCCTGCGTCAATTCTTTTCTGAGAAGCGGTAGTGTTTCCATAATAGATGTTTTCAGTAAAGGTAAAAGGTTGCTTTTTAATTTGTAGTTAAACAAATATTAAATTTTCTTTATTTCTGTAACAAATCTTTAAGTAGGTTAACTAATACATTAAATAAAAATTATGAAAAAACTATTCACTCTTTTTGCCGTAAGCATTTTTTTTGCTTTGAATGCGCAAGAAACAGCTAACCGATTCTTTTATGAATTAACCTTTAAGCCGAAGAAAGATTCTGCGAAAGTAGAGAAGGTGATGACGATTTTGGATGTTGTAAAAGATAAATCGATTTACAGAGATTATACGATTGTTGCTCAAGATTCTATTCTTAAAATTCAAATTGAAGCGATGCAGAAATCTGGAGTTTTCAAGGATATTTCTAAGAGTATAACCATGCCGAAATTTTCAGAGAAGATTTATAAGTTTTATCCGAGCATTAAAGTGCAGTACGTTGATCGCGTAGCCAATGGATTTACGCCAATGAATATCGGATACAACGAAGATTTAAAGTTCAATTGGAAAATTGACGCTCAAAAAGAAAAAATTGGTGCTTACAATGTTCAAAAAGCAACCACGGAATATGGTGGTCGTAAATGGACGGCGTGGTTTACTGCTGACATTCCGTTGCAAGATGGTCCTTATAAATTTCATGGTTTGCCAGGTTTAATTGTTAAAGTATCCGATGATGGAAACAATTATTCTTGGGAATTAAAAGGGAATAAAAAAGTAGAGAATTTTAATGAAATTCCTTACATCGAGACCGTGTCGCCAGGTGGCGATGGTGGAAAAGTTGTAGAAGTTTCCCGTGAAAAGTTCGAGAAAACTTTTGGAGAATTTAAGAAAGATCCTATGGCGACTGCAAGACCATATTTCACGACGGAAGTTCTTTCACAAAAGATTCCAGGAAGTGATTTAACAATTGGGCAAATGGTAAAACAGCAAGAAAAAATGTTGAATGACTTTTTTAATGCGAATGATAATCCGATCGAAATTCAGGCTGCAAAAGCGAAAAAATAGAACTCATAGATTCTCAATTATATTTTAAACCTCAAAACAAATTTTTGTTTTGGGGTTTTTTTATGATTCTGGTCATTTTGGCGAGAATCCTTATTTAGATTTAATTTAAATAACCTATATTTGCGCATCAAAATTTTAGTGTTGAAAGGAGATAAATCAAATAAATTATGCTGTTTTCCCAAGAATATATCTGGGAAAATTTTGGGTTACGAAAATGACGACCTTAGAATGCCCAATAAAATTATTGAAATGGGTCTGCTCCCAGAAACCGTTTTCAAAATCCTGTACCAGGCACCCTTCAAAGGTCCCATGTATATAGAATTTGGCGACGAAAAAAGCAGAATTGCCCTTCGCGAAGAAGAAGCGCAGTTTATCATCGTGGAAACTTTATCTTAAGCAGTCCCGATAAATCTCAAAATAGATCGAGCGAAGAATGAAAACTTCAAACAAGAAACAAATCCTACTGGTCGGAAATCCCAACGTGGGAAAATCTACCGTCTTTAATTTACTTTGTAACAAAAAGCAAAAGACCGGAAATTACGCCGGAGTTACAGTAGCAAGCCATTCTGGCGACTACGACTATCAAGGTGAAAACATAGAAATAATCGATTTGCCGGGTTCTTACAGTATTTACCCGAGTTCTGAAGATGAAGCTATTTTATCAAAATTTTTGATCAAAGAGCAAGATCAATATTCAGGTGTCGTCTATATTTTAGAAGCTTTAAGCATTAAACGAGGATTGCTTCTTTTCCAACAAATTCAAGATTTAGGTATTCCTACTTTATTGGTGGTCAATCAAATCGATCAAGCCGAACGACGCGGAATCAAAATTGACATCGACCAACTTTCAAAAGAACTTAACGTCACCGTTCTGCAGGCCAACGCCAAAGAAAATCAAGGGATTGAAGAGCTTCGTGCCGAAATTCATAAAGGCAGTTTTACTAAATCCGACACCGTCTCTTTCGATATTCCAACCGAGCACAAAGGTTTGGTTTTTAAAATCTTAGCCGAAACAAAAGAAGAAAATCAGTATAAAATCTGGACCTTATTATCGTCTGACACTTATTTAGGAAAGATAGAAACCGTTCATGAACAACTGAATAATGATGAGGTTAAATGTTTGGTTCCGAAAAGGTTGCAGACTCAGGAAACCATCAGAAGGTATCAGGAAATTGATAAGATAATTACCAAAGTACTATTTAAGAAACCTCAGTTCAAAGAATTGCTAACGGAGAAATTAGATAAGGTTTTAGTTCATCCGATTTGGGGCTATGTCATTTTTGGATTTATTTTACTGATTATTTTCCAAAGTGTTTTCTTCTTGGCAGAATATCCAATGAACTGGATTTCAGAATTCTTCCTTTGGTTCTCTTCCTTTGCTAATGCGCACCTTCCGGCCGGACCGATCAATTCTCTATTAGCAAATGGAATTATTCCTGGAGTTGGAGGAATTATGGTCTTCGCACCACAGATTGGTATTTTACTTTACTTCCTTTATCTGCTAGAAGATTCAGGATATATGGCTAGAGTTATATTTTTAATGGATCGATTTCTTCGTCCCTTTGGTTTAAACGGGAAAAGTATCGTGCCCTTGGTTTCCGGGACGGCCTGTGCGATTCCCGCGATCATGTCCACGCGAAATATTGAGAATGTAAAAGAACGTTTGATTACCATCTTGGTAACGCCTTTTATGACGTGTTCAGCGCGGCTTCCAGTTTACAGTATTATTATTGGCTTGATCATTCCTAATAAATATTTTATCGGAATTAGTTACAAAGCAATTGCTTTAATGGCCATGTATTTCCTGGGTTTTTTCACCTCATTAATTGCCGCTTTAATCCTAAAAAAAGTTATTAAAAGCACCGCTAAATCCTTTCTTGTGATGGATTTGCCTTCTTACAAAATGCCGCTTTTCGGGTATGATTTCAAAATCGTACTTGGTAAAGTTTGGGAATTTATCACGGGTGCGGGAAAAATAATTTTCTTGTTCAGTATCGTTATCTGGTTCTTCAGTTATATTGGTCCCAAGCAAAACGATGATGAATTCGTCGCCACCGATGTGAAATTAGAACAATCTTACCTTGCCAAAATGGGTAAATCCATTGAACCTGCCATCGCGCCGCTCGGTTACGATTGGAAAATGGGTGTTGGGATTCTAACAAGTTTCGTAGCCAGAGAAGTTTTTGTCGGAACCATGTCAACGTTATATAGTTTAGATGATGAAGCTCCAGAAGGAACGATCATTGAAAAAATGCGCAGCGACCGAAAACCTAATGGTGACAAAGTCTATAGTTTTGCCACGGGAATTTCTATCCTATTTTTCTACGCCTTTGCCATGCAATGTGTTTCTACTTTAGCCGTTGTATATAGAGAAACAAAGTCCTGGAAATGGACGATGGCGCAACTTTTCGGCATGTCGGGCTTGGCTTATATTGCATCTTTAATTGTCTACCAAATTCTAAAATAATGGATAATTCACTTCTTGTTCAATACCTTATTATCGCTGTAATCGTTGTGATTGCAGCTTATTCTTTATTTAAAGTCATCGCTAAAAATTTCAGTTCCAATAAATTTAAAAAGAAAGGAAAACCTGGCTGCGATTCCGATTGTTGTGGATAAATGATTTGAGTTAAAGCACTCAAAATCAAAGGTCTATTTTTTTAATAAGATTGAAGCAATACTCTTTGCCTATCATTCTTTCTCCTATTTAATTCGTATTTTTGCAGATTGAGAAATCCGACTTTCGAGAATTTATTTATTCTTGAAAATCATTTAAATAAAAATCATTTTATGGCTTTAATAAAATCTATTTCAGGAATCCGCGGAACCATCGGTGGCAAAGTTGATGAAAACCTAACGCCGCTTGATGTCGTAAAATTTACGTCTGCATTTGGAACCTGGCTTCAGAACAATAATAATAAAAAAGATTTAACAATCGTCGTTGGTCGTGATGCCCGTATTTCTGGATCTATGGTGAACTCATTGGTGACCGCAACATTGCAGGGACTGGGAATTCACGTTATTGATTTAGGCCTTTCTACAACTCCAACGGTTGAAGTAATGGTTCCTGAACTTAACGCAGATGGAGGAATTATTTTGACTGCATCTCATAATCCCAAGGAATGGAATGCTTTGAAATTATTAAATGAAAAAGGCGAATTCATAACAGGTGAAAACGGAACAGAAGTTCTGGGTTTAGCAGAAAGTCAAGATTTTGATTATGCTCAGGTTGATAATTTAGGGAAATATGAAACTCGGAATGACGGTTTTGATATCCATATTCAAAAGATTCTGGATTTACCCATGGTCGATGCAGAAGCAATTAAAGCCAAGAAATTTAAAGTTGTTGTTGATGCTGTAAATTCAACAGGTGGAATTGCTATTCCACAATTGCTGGAACATTTCGGCTGTGAAGTGGTGAAATTATACTGCGAACCCAACGGTCATTTCCCGCACAATCCAGAACCGTTAAAGGAACATTTAGGAGATATTTGCGAGCTCATGAAAACCGAAAAAGCAGATGTTGGAATCGTAGTCGATCCAGATGTTGACCGTTTGGCGTTGGTCGATGAAAACGGAGATCTTTTCGGTGAGGAATATACTTTGGTTGCCGTAGCTGATTATCTTTTAAGACATCAGAAAGGAGCAGCGATTTCCAATCTTTCTTCAAGTCGTGCCTTAAGAGATGTAGCAAGAAATTTAGGTTCTGAATATTTTGCCAGCGCTGTTGGAGAAGTAAACGTAGTTACTTTAATGAAAGAGAAAAACGCTGTTATTGGTGGTGAAGGAAATGGTGGAATCATCTATCCTGAACTTCATTACGGTCGTGATTCTTTGGTTGGTGTAGCTTTGTTTCTAACCCATTTGGCAAAGGAAAATAAAACGGTTTCTGAGCTGAGAGCAACTTACCCGAGTTATTTCATGGGTAAAAAGAAAATTGAATTAACTCCAGATATCGATGTTGACTCTCTTTTAACAAAAATGGAAAAAGAGTATCAAAAAGAGGATGTTTCGACTGTTGATGGGGTGAAAATAGATTTTGAAAACAATTGGGTTCATTTGAGAAAATCGAATACAGAACCGATTATCAGAATTTATACCGAAGCCTTTTCACAAGAAGAAGCTGACCGTCTTGGCGATGAAATGATAGAAAAAATAAGAAGTTTGATTTAATTAGAATTAAGTAACTTTATTTCAAATTTTAGCAATGACAATTACAATAAACCCCAAAAATAAAAAAGAATCTGAAAAGATAAAAGCGATTCTCAAAGCAATTGAGGTTGATTTTGTCGAAGACACTTTAGAAAATGATTGGTGGCATGAACTTTCAGACTCTGAAAAACATTCTATCGAAATGGGTTTGAAAGATGTCGAAGAAGGAAGAGTAATTTCACATGAAGAAGTTATGAAATCTTTTGGAAGATGAAAAATGTAAGTTGGTCCCTAAAAGGCAGTAAAGAATTAAATGAGGTTTATGATTATTGGACACTTCACAATAAGTCTAATGTATATTCAGAAAAAATTCTTGATGAAAGTTTTAGAATGATTAATTTAGTACGTTCACAAAGTTACATTGGTGAGGAAAATAAAATTAAAAAAATCAGAAGAATTTTAATTTTAGAGAATTTTCTCTGTTCTATAAATTAATGAATGACGAAATTAAAATCTTATCATTCTTCGATAATAGAAGAGATCCGAGCAACTTAAAAATTAATTAAAAAACTTTTTCATATCTAATTATAAGTTAGGTAGAGAAAAAAACAACAATATATTGGAAGAATTTTTTGAAAATGAACTTGTTGAAAAGTTCGAAGCAATGATTGAAAATAATGATGAATTCTACTTCGAAACCGAAGAGTATGAAGAGATCATTATTTATTACCTTGAAATGGGTGATATTTCCTTTGCCGATGTGGCAACAAAATATGGATTGAAAATTCATCCTAATTCTCTGGATTTAAAAGTGAAGCAATTCGAAGTTTTCTTGGAGTTAGAGAAATACGCTGAGGCTAAGGAACTGATGGCTGAATTAAAGGAAAGCTGTATGGATAATACCGATTTCTTAGTTTGTTGCGCCAAATATTTTTCGAATCTAGGAAACCCGAGACGCTCCATCGAGTTTTGTGAAAAAGGATTGGAATTAGAAGAAGAAGAAAATTTTCTGCACAATTTTATCGCTGATGAATTTGTGAATTTAGAAGATCCATTCAAGGCTTTGAAGCATTATAAACTGGCTTTGAATTTTGATCCGCAAGACGAATATGCCTTAGAAAACGTCATGTTCTGTTACAACCAACTCAAGAGAAGCGATGAAGCCATCGATTTCCTGAACGGATACTTGGATAAATATGCCTTCTCTGAAACCGCTTGGTATGAATACGGGCAGTTTTATTTCAACAAAAAGAAATACGAAGAAGCCATCAAAGGGTTCGACTATTTATTGGCAATTAATCCACAATCGGTGGGCGTATATGCCAATAAAGCGGCGTGTTTTGAAGCGATGGGCGAGTGGTTGAAAGCTATTGCTGTTTATGAAGAAATGTTGGCTTTAGAATATACCAAATCGTTTACGTTTTACAAAATTGGGTTGTGTTATAAAGAAAACAAGCAGCCAGTTTTGGCTCTAAATTCCTTTCAGAAATCGTTGCGTGACGATCCACAGTTTTACCTTTCCATGATGGAGCAATCCTACATCTACGAAGAAATGGGTGGAATGAAAGAGGCGCTACACTTTGCAAAAGAAGCCGTTTCTTTGAATGACTCCAATTTAGATTATCAAAAAAGATTGGCGTTTCTCTACATTGAGGGTGGAAAGTTTGAAGAGAGCTTGGCATGTTTGAAAAAGTTAGTCGATTTCGAACCGACACGTTTTTATAATTGGTATGCCTATTCTGAAGTGCTGATGTTGATTGGCGAATATGAAGATGCGACTTCCTTGTTAGTAGAAGCCACGAAATTGCACAATCGAGCCGAATTGTTTTATCAATTAAGCAATTGTTATTTCCAGCTCAATAATCCAAAAAAAGGACGAACAGCATTAGCCACGGCTTTAGAACTTGATCCGCATCTATTGGAAGATATGCAGCAAAAATATCCTTTCATTAAAGACGAGGTTGAGAAAGTAAAGACTAAAAAGAAGTAATATTTTGACTAAATACAAAACGCACCGTAAAGTGCGTTTTTTTTTGTTTAAAACTATTTTTGAAGGAATAAATTACGCCAAGATTGTCGCTGACAAATTAAACTGGTTCATCTCAGGTTGAGCTTATCGAACTATTCTTCAAATTAAAATTACCGATAATATTTTTCCAAGAAATTAAAAAATTCAACCATTCTGAAAACGTTGGTAATTGCCAAATAGAAAAACGAAATCGAAATGATTACATACAGCGAACTAAGTGTTTTTGGTGAATCTTTATAACTAAAGAATAGCCAACCAATCATCAATGGAACGATAAATATAAAATGGCCGCCATAGATGTAGGAAGTATGAAGGCCGAACTTTAAGACAGTGTGAATTAAAATGTCGACCAGAAATGAAATCATTAAAATCTGAACGAATTTATTTCTAAAGTTCTTTGCATAACTCCATATAACCAAGGATAAAATCACTGCCACAAAAAGATACGGAAGTACAGACGAATAAGTTTCCATAAAAAGAGCTTTGAACTCAAAACCTTTTTTATTGTGATAATCGCGCAGTGTAAAACTGGTGAAAAGCATGTTTCCGCCAAAAAACCAGGAAACAATCATATCCCAAATGGGCGTCACTTTGTGTGTTGAAAATTTTTCATATTGCTGGGTTGATTTATTGAGTAAGTTTAAAACCTTAAAATCTAAACGATAAAAAAACAGCAACAGAAAAACCGAAACCGAGATTAATACGCGTAAAACCAAATTGCCAAACTTTTTCCAATTTCGGAAAACTTGCTTTTCAAAAAGAAGTGGGATATAAACTTTAACGATATTCGTGATGGTTAATCCACCGATAGCAATTCCAGTTAGAGCCAATGCAGTTGCCGGAATTTTCTCTTCTTTTCTTAATTTTAAGGCGGCATAATAATTAAATAAAACTAGAAATAGTAAAGTATAGGTGTAAGTTTCTGGTGTGAAAGAAAGTAAAATGGGCGTCGTAAAGAAGGAGAAGAAGAACAAGATGAGTAAAGAAATCTTTTTCGGTAAGTTGATGATATTCTTTAAATATTTGTAGAGCTGAACTAAACTCAAGCTTATTGCAATATTGCTGCACCAGGCCAAAACAAGACGAAATACATCATCTTTTCTACCACCGGAAAACAAATACGCAAATTCACGAAGCCAGTCGAAAAAATAATTGGCCAATGGATGTCTTTCATAGCCGCCGCCAGTCATGACAATCGCTCGATTATCAAAACTAAAATAGGCATCCCAGGGAATTCGATCATCAAAAATAATCCGATAATTCAGGGCAATTGAAGTTCCCAAAATCCCATAAGCGGTCAGGAAAAATAGAAACAACACCAATTCGAATTTTGTTTCTGGGAAAACAGTTTTCAGAAAATCGGAGAATTTTTGTTTAAAGTTCAAGGTAAGAAATTTCGGCAAAAGTAAGGAATTTTAAGAACTACAAGAAAGCGTAGAGCAGCCCGTTTGTCCATCATATTCGATCGGCCTTTTAACTGAGAAGTCGGGATAGATTTCTTCGTACGGATTTTCTAGCGCGATTACCAGTTTGTTGAGCAAATCTTTTTTTCCTTCATTCAACTCATTACTACATTCGAACAGAAGATAATTTCGCAGAATAAATTTAGGATTTGTTTTTTTCATTAATCTTACAGAGTCTTCTTTTGAAATAGTGTTTTTCGTTAATCTCTCTTTATAACTTTGGAGAAACTCCCTAAGTTGTAGAAATTGCTCTTCCGATATTCTTGTGTAAAAAACTTCTTTAAAATGGATTTTATAGTCGACGCTTTCGGAATAACTTTCCAGCTGTTTAAAAAATAAGGTGTAATCGATCTTCAAATCCTGCATCAGCTGCTGTGCTTCTGTGAAGAATTCTCCATCGGCTTCTTGAACTTCATCAAAGCCGAATTTCTTAGCCATCATTTCATCGTGCTTTTTCCAGAAAGTCGTGTTGAAATTATTGAGAATAGTTTCTAATTTCGCTTCTTCTTTAATTAAGGGAAAAAGAGCATTGGCCAATTGCCAAAGATTCCACTGAGCGATTTTTGCCTGATTTCCGAAAGCATATCGACGACCGGGTAAATCAGTTGTATTAGGCGTGAAATTGAGATCGTACTCATCTAAAAAGGAAAATGGGCCGTAGTCAATCGTTAATCCCAAAATAGACATATTATCCGTGTTCATTACACCGTGAACGAATCCGACCCGAAACCAATCCACAATCATTTCGGCTGTCTTATCTGCCACGGACTGGAAGAATGCTGCATATTTATCTTCACTATCCTTTTCTATTTGTGGAAAATAGTTTTCGATCGCAAAATCTGTAAGCTGCTTGAGCGTTTCAAATTCGCCTTGCGCAGATAACAATTCGAAATGCCCGAATCTTAAAAAACTTGCTGCTACTCTGGTCATCACAGCTCCTTTTTCGTAGGCAGCATTTCCATCATATAACATATCTCGCACAACTTGCTCGCCACTGAAAGAAAGTGACAAGGCGCGCGTTGTGGAAACGCCCAAATGAAACATGGCTTCACTCATCAAATATTCTCGCACAGAAGAGCGAAGAACCGCTCGACCATCGGCGTGACGGGAATAGGGCGTTGCGCCAGCACCTTTCCATTGTATTTCTGTTTTTTCGCCTTCCTTATTTTTAATTTCTCCAGCAAAGATTGCGCGACCATCACCAAGTTGCCCCGCCCAATTTCCAAACTGATGACCTGCGTAAGCTGTTGCGTACGTTTTCATCGTTGAAGGAAGAGCTTTCGCGTTGAGGAAATCTTTATCTTCCTCATTTTCAATTTTACCTAAACCAATCTCTGCGGAAAGCTTTTCATTGAAAATAATTAAGTCTGGATTTTCAAAATGAGCAATTTCTGTGGTGGAAACAACTATTTTCGGAGTTTGCCTTTGCCTCTTATTTCCCGACAAGTCTCCTGGAAATAAGTATAAATATTGTTGCGTGATATGATCTAAATTCATGATCCAAAGTTCGTTAAAAAAAACATCCTTCCAAAAGTTTGAAAGGATGTTTCTATATTATCTATAAATTACCGCTATTTATTAAAGTCAATATCGTCGCCGGTATTGATTTTTTCATTCACGTTATCTTCGGTTTTCGCCGGTGGTTTTTTTACCGTATTGGTCGGTTCTACAATGGTTGGATTTTTAATTTGATCTAAAGTTTGTAAACCACCATCATCGCCGTAGCCACCTAAACCTTGTAAATCGGAGCAGTTCCCTGTCCAGTTAGATGGTTTTACGAATTTATCTTCTGGCAAAATACCCAGTTCTTTATCGCCCCAAACTTTTTTCATAAAAATCGCCCAAATTGGTAAGGCCATTTTAGCTCCTTGTCCTTCGCCTGTTCCAAAGAAGTGAGTGGCACGATCTTCCCAACCAACCCAAACACCTGTAGCTAAATTGGGTGTAATTCCCATAAACCAACCATCGGAGTTGTTCTGTGTTGTTCCTGTTTTACCCGCAATTTCAATTCCTTTCGCAACACCTCGTCTTCCCAATTCGCCAGAAGCTGTACCGAAATCTGCTACACCGCGCATTAAATCAATCATAGTATAAGCATACAATTCATTCATTACTTCCTTCAGCACTGGCTTAACTTCTTTGATGAGACGGCTATTGGCATCTTCAATCCGCCAAATCATTTCGGGCTTAATGTAGTTTCCGTAATTAGCAAACGTACTGTAAGCGCCTAACATTTCATAAATGGTAATATCCGAGGAGCCTAGAGCAACCGCATATTCATTTGGTATATCTTCAGTCACACCGAGATCTCGAGCAGTTTGAATTACGCTTTTCACCCCAGTCATTTCAATTAATCGAACTGCGACCGGGTTTTGGGACTGCGCTAAAGCATCTTTTAAAGTTAACATTCCACCTCTTCCTCTAACGCTCCAAGAGCCTTTCGTATAAGTAGCGTTGGAAACTGTAGAACATGGCGTCATTCCTAATTTCATAATGGCGGTCGCATAAACAAATGGTTTGAAGGTTGACCCAACTTGTCTTTTTCCTTGTTTAATGTGATCGTATTGGAAATGTTGCCAGTTAATTCCACCAACCCAAGCTTTAATTTCACCAGTTCCGGGAACCATCGACATTAATCCTGCTTGAGCAATTTGCTTGTGATAACGGATAGAATCCCAAGGCGTCATTTCTACTTCTTCCTCACCTTGCCAGGTAAATCGAGAGGTTTTAACAGGAGTTTTAAAGTCGAGCATTATCGAATCTTCCGAAACCCCAGCATTTTTTAATTGCTTGTATCTTCCAGTTCTCTTCATTGCGCTAAGCATGATTGAGTTGATCTGATTATCATTAATTTTATAAAAAGGGCGTTGCTTTCTTCCTCTTTGCTCGGCATCAAATCTTTTCTGTAAATCGGTTAGGTGTTCTTTAATGGCCTCTTCAGCGTAGGTTTGCATTTTCGAATCAAGCGTTATGTAAATTTTTAAACCGTCTTTAAAAAGATTTAAAGTTTTACCGGTCTTTTTTTCATAATCTTTAATATAAACCTCTACTTCTTTTCTAAGATAATATTTGTAATAAGCGGAGTAGCCATCATCAATAGTTTTAATCGGATGAAAGTCTACCGTGATCGGAGTTGCGACCGCTTTCCCATAGGTTTCCTGATCCAGATAGCCTGTTTTTAACATTTGATCTAAAACAACGTCGCGTCTTCGCTTTGCTCTTTCTGGATTTCGTAACGGATTGTTAGCAACTGGCGCTTCTAACATCGCAACAAACATCGCGGATTCAGGCAATGTCAATTTATTAGCTTTTTTATTGAAATAAATTCTGGAGGCCATTTCAATTCCGTTGGCATTATTAACGAAATCAAATTTGTTGAAATAGAGGGTGATTATTTCTTCTTTGGTATATCTTTTCTCCAGGCTTACCGCCACAACCCATTCTTTTAACTTTTGAAAAACACGTTGAAATTTATTTTGAGAAGCTAATCCTGTAAATAATAGTTTAGCTAACTGTTGGGTGATCGTCGATCCACCACCACGATTTCCCCCATAAGCCACGGCTCTCGCGATGGACTGTAAATCAATTCCAGAATGTTCTTTGAAACGCTCATCTTCTTTTGCCTGTAAAGCATAGATTAAATATGGTGGTAACTCCTTGTAAGTAACCGGTTGGGTTTTTTCTTTTTCAAATTTACCCAGCATTTTTCCATCAGAAGAATAGATTTCTGAGGCCACATAAATATCGGGATTTTCAAGTTGTTTCACATCGGGCATATCGCCCAGAAATCCTTGAGATACGGCGAAAAATAAGCCCGCAAGTCCTACGATTAAGACAATTACTGACATCCAAATGAATTTCACCCATTTTTTCCAGCCAGTGTTTTTGACTTTCTTCGGAGGAAGTGGAAACTTCTGTTGAGTATTTCCTTTATTCTTTATGTTTTCCATAAATAAGTTTACGGTTTAGCCGTTTCTATTTTTACACCAATATCTTCTATTCCCACTAAGTTATCATTTCTCATCGCCTGTATAACTCCGATGGAATAATTACCGTTTGCCGGGAATTTGTAATTTAATTTATATTGAAAAAGAGTCTCTTTCGTTTCACCGAATCCTTTTCCAATCCAGGCGCCATTGGGCTTTGCTAAAATATAATTTAAAGTATCGGTACTTTTACTTTTTGCTTTAAGATCTGAAAAATTAACGATTAATCTGATGTTGCTATAAGGATAATCATTGTTGTTTCTTACAACAAATATAATATTTTTTGGATTTTGCGCATCCTCTACTTTAAAGTTAAATTTCTGTTCTGCTTTCTTATTCCATTTTCCGTTAAGATCATTTAAAAACACCTGCTCGGAATCACTTTTACAGCTCGCAAGAAAAAACAAAACGAAAAAAGCACCTATTATCTTATGCATTGTCATCACGTTTTGGCTGTGGTTTCTTTTTAAAGTTTTTAGGTTTCTGATTGGCCGGCTTAGCGTTTGGTTGTACAGTTTTATCAAGTGGTTTTTCACCTGGTTTGTTTCTACGGTCGCCGGAGTTTTCCGCAGGTCTGTTGTCCGATCTATTTTGAGGATTGGGTTTTCTTTTGTTTTGACTTTTACCAGAATTTTTATTTCTTCTTTCAAAGCGATCCATATTATTTTCCTGAATAAGATCGACTGATTTTACAGGAATATCGTGCACTTTTACATCCTCTAAAGGCGGAGCCTTTTCACCATTCTTATTTTTGGCGATCATCATTTTAACATCTTTGGTGTCTAGATCATACCACGCCATTGAATGATCGGCGTAGGCAAACCACATTTTCTTTTTGAAAACATCAATTTTAATACAGAAAGCTTTTCCTTTCTCTGTGTCGATGGTAGTTGAAGAAGGTGGGAAGTCACTTAATGCATCCAGATAACTGTCGAGTTCGTAGTTTAAACAACATTTTAATTTTCCACATTGTCCGGCTAATTTCTGGGGATTAATACTCAATTGTTGATAACGCGCCGCATTCGTGTTTACAGAACGGAAATCAGTTAACCAAGTCGAACAGCAAAGTTCTCTTCCGCATGACCCAATACCACCAACTTTTGCAGCTTCCTGACGAAAACCAATTTGTTTCATGTCGATTTTAGTACGGAATAAAGACGCATACTCTTTAATCAATTGTCGGAAATCTACGCGGGTTTCGGCTGTGTAGAAGATGGTGACTTTTGTACCATCACCTTGATATTCAATATCGGTGATTTTCATTTCAAGATCCAGGGCGTACGCAATCTTTCTTGCTTGAATTTTCACCCCTTCCTCTCTTCCTCGTGCATCTTGCCAAACCTCAATGTCTTTTTGGTTGGCTAATCGGTAAATTTTCAGAGGGTTTTCTTCAGAGATATTTTTCTTTTTCATCTGAATTTTCACCAATTCTCCTGTAAGGCTTACTACACCTATATCGTGACCCGGACTAGATTCTACTGTGATGACGCTTCCCATATGAAGCGGTAATTTATTGACGTTTTTATAAAAAAATTTACGATCGTTCTTGAATCTTACTTCCACAAAATCTGTTTGAGATTGAGATGGGTTATTGATATTCGAGAGCCAATCGAAAACGCTTAATTTATAGCTATTTCCGCAAGTATCTACACTTTCACAGCCATTCGAGGATTTTGTGCCGCACGAATGGGACGAATCGCCGGATGTTTTACATCCACAACTCATATTTATATTTTAATTATATGTTGCAAATTTAGTATAAATTTTTCTGTATATTTCAATGAGCGCGAATTTAACAGTATTGATTTTTTAATTACACAAAACTAAGCCGTTATCTTGTGAATTATTCATTAATGTATTAGTTATTATGTAAATCATATAATTAAAATAAGAAGCACCTCTACGGCTTTATTGATTTCATTTAATTTAAACAAAGGTGGGAAATTATGGAATGTGAGTGAAGAAAGGCTTATTAACATTGAAATCTTTTAATATCAACCCTTACTTTTAAATTAAACATTAAGCATTAAATAGCATTTGTTTAAAATGATTTAAGAATAATTAACATTTGTTTAAAAAATAATTTTATATTTGGCACATTAATAATGATTTTATGAAAAAAATAGTTTTAACAACAGTATTGTTAGCTGGTGTTCTTGCGCAGGCTGGAGGCTTTAGAGTTTCTCTGCAAGGTGTCAAGCAATTGGCAATGGCGCACACTAGTGCTCACGCAGAGGATGCGAGTGTTACCTTTTTTAATCCAGCGGGAATGTCTTTCATCCCAGCTAAACTGAGTATCGCAGCTGGTGGATTTGGCGCAAAATCAAGTGTAACTTATCAAAATCTTTCTACTCTCGAATCTTTCGATACCAATAACCCGATTGGAACTCCAATTTATGCAGCAATTGCATACAAAGTTTTGGATAACGTTTCTGTCGGTTTCAGTTTTTCAACGCCTTTCGGAAGTACTATCGAATGGCCATCAGATTGGGCAGGTCGGGAAATAGTTCAGCGTTTGGAATTAAAAGCATTTTATTTTCAACCGATGGTTTCATTTAAATTAGCTCCATGGGCTTCTGTGGGTGGTAGCTATATTTATGCAAAGGGACTTGTAAATTGGGATAAGGCGGTGACGCAATTAGGCGGAACGCTAAACCTAAAAGATGATAAAGCCAGCGGAAGCGGATTTGGTTTAGGGTTTTATTTTCAGCCAACTGATAAGTTAGACGTGAGTATCGCTTACCGATCTCCTATTGATATGGAAGCTGAAAACGGAACCGTAAGTTTCGATATTTCTCCGGCATTATATCCTAGTTTGGGTCTTGATGCTTCTGGAAAAGATTCATTTAAAGCAACACTGCCTTTGGTAGACGAATATACCATCGGTGTAACGTACAAGATAACTCCAAAATGGTATGTTTCAGGAGATTTCAACTACACTGGTTGGGATCAGTATAATCAGCTTTCATTGGATTTTGCAAATGCACCGATTGGTAACCAACCAAATGATCCAACGATCTTGGTTAGTCCGAAAAACTTCAAAAGCACCCAGACATGGAGAGTTGGAACTCAATACCAAATTAATGATATGTTTGCAGCACGTGCCGGATATTACTATGATCAATCACCTTATGCTGATACAGACTTCCAGGCAGAAACGCCATCTTTTGATACGAACGTATTTACAGCAGGGGTAGGAATCAATGTTATGAAAGGATTTGGAGTTGATATCGCTGGTGGGATTGCATTTCCAAAAAGCAGATTGGTGAGCAATGCATACAATAATTTCTACGGACAGGCGAAAGCTAAAGCATATTACTTTGGTTTAGGTTTATCATATAACGCATTTTAAGACTTAATTTAATTATGAAAAAAATATTAATTTCAACAATAGCTGTTTCAGCATTATTTTTTACAATAAGTTGTGATACAGATTTTGAAACAGATGTAACCAATATTCAGGTAACGAACGGAGAGGCGAATTTTACAAAATTTGTTTCTGTTGGAAACTCCTTAAGTTCAGGTTATAGAGATGGCGCTTTGTATAGCGATGGGCAGATGGAATCTTTCCCTTCGATGATGGCTCAACAAATGCAGCTTGCCGGCGGTGGTGTATTTACACAACCAATGATGCCAAATAATGTTGGTGGATTTACAAGTCTATTTGCTGCTTCTGGTATGAAAGATTTCTACGGAAAATTGACCCTTAAAGTGGTGAATGGTTCTTTATCTCCAACGCCAAGCGCTCCTGCTGCAGATATCGATATCATCGGTGGTCCGGGAAAAATGTTTAACAATATGGGTGTTCCCGGTGCGAAATCTTTCCACTTAGGAGCTCCTGGATACGGTAACCCTGCAGGTTTAGCAATTGGTGCGGCAAATCCTTACTTTGTAAGATTCGCAACAGGACCAAATGCTTCTATAATTGGTGATGCAATGGCTCAGGCACCTACTTTTTTCTCTCTTTGGATTGGGAATAACGATGTTCTTTCTTATGCCACAAGTGGAGGATCAGGAATTGATCAAACGGGTACGGGCAATAATCCTACAACTTATGGTTCAAATGATATTACAGATCCAGCGGTTGTTACTCAAGTAATTAACGGTTATGTAACTGCTTTAACTTCAGGAGGTGCGAAAGGAGTGATTGCTAATATTCCAAATGTAACTTCAATCCCTTTCTTTACAAGAGTACCTTATAATCCATTAACACCAGCGTTATTAGGATCTAATATTACTGCGTTAAATACAAGTTTATATGGACCATTGAAACAAGCGCTTACTGCTTTTGGAGCTGGGAGTAGACTAAATCTATTATCTGCTACAGCAGCAAATCCATTATTAATTGTAGATAATGATTTACCAAATCTTTCTGCACAACTTACTGCTGCTTTAACGCCTTCTTTAGGAGCGCCAACAGCTGCAGCTTTCGGTCAGATTTACGGTCGTGCAAGACAAGCTACTTCGAAAGATCTTGTTCTTTTAACAGCGAGCTCTGCAATTGGAGCTACTGTTGCAGGTGCGCCAGCAAGCATCAACGTAAATGGTATTTCTTATCCGATGGCTAACCAATATGTATTGACAGAAACTGAAACAGCAAAAGTTTTAACAGCAACTGCAGCGTACAACGCTTCAATTAAATCTATTGCTACAGCAAAAGGTTTGGCATTTGTAGATGCGAATGCTAAAATGATGGAACTTTCATCAATATCTGGAATTCAGTTTGATGGGGTAAAATACACGGCAAGTTTTGTAACAGGCGGAACATTCTCTTTAGATGGTGTTCACCTTACAGGTAGAGGTTACGCTTTAATCGCTAACGAGTTTTTGAGAGTGATCAATCAGAAATACAAATCAACTTTACCAATGGTAAACGTGAATAAGTATCAAGGAGTAACTTTCCCATAATCCTTATTTAAAATTTATAATTATAAAACCACTTGAATTCCGTCGAGTGGTTTTATTTTTTTAAATTTGCACATCTAAAAAAAAGTAAAAATGGCTGAGCAGGCGAGTTATTTATTCTCTACCCGAACAAGTAAAGTTTTGGCGGAAAAAATTGCCCGATTTTATGGGCAAGAAATGGGGAAAATTATTTTCCAAGAGTTTAGTGATGGTGAGTTTGAACCCATTTTGGAGCAATCCGTCCGTGGTGGGCGGGTTTTTTTGATTGGATCTACTTTTCCACCAGCAGACAATCTTCTTGAGTTATTGCTCATGATTGATGCTGCGAAAAGAGCATCTGCAAAAAGCGTCACGGTTGTTCTTCCTTATTATGGGTTGGCCAGACAAGACCGAAAAGATCAGCCCAGAGCGCCAATTGGAGCGAAGTTGGTCGCCAATCTTTTGACTGCAGCCGGAGCAACACGAATTATGACCATGGATTTGCATGCAGATCAAATTCAAGGATTCTTTGAAATTCCTGTAGATCATCTTTACGCTTCCACCATTTTCATCGACTACATCCAAAAATTAAATTTGAGCGATCTCACCATTGCGTCACCAGATATGGGTGGCGCAAAAAGAGCGAAAAATTACGCGAGTCATCTTGGAGCTGATGTGGTTATTGCCTACAAAGAAAGAAAAAAGGCTAACGTCATTGAAGAAATGTTTTTGATTGGACATGTTGAAGGAAGAAATGTAATTCTTATTGACGACATGATTGATACCGCAGGAACACTTTGCAAAGCTGCTGATATCGTGATGGCAAACGGTGCGAAAAGCGTTCGGGCAATGGCCACCCACGGAGTTCTCTCAGGAAAGGCCTATGAAAATATTGAGAAATCAAAATTGTCAGAAGTAATCGTAACCGATACCATTCCTGTAAAAACAGAATTATGCTCGAAGATTAAAGTATTGTCTTGTGCCCAACTTTTTGCGGATGTGATGAAGATGGTTCACGAGAACAAATCAATTAGCGATAAATTTATTATTTAAAAATAAAATGATATCTTTGCACACTTAAAATTTTTTAATATATTATAATGAAATCAATTACAATTCAAGGTACAAAAAGAGAAAGCGTGGGCAAAAAGTCTACTAAAGCCTTACGTGATGCTGAATTAGTTCCTTGTGTTGTTTACGGAGGTGAAGAAACCCTAAATTTTTCTGCAGAAGAAAGATCTTTCAAAGGTTTAGTTTACACTCCTGAAGCACACACGGTATCTATTGAAGTTGACGGAAAAACTATTTCTTGTATTCTTCAAGACATCCAGTTTCACCCATTAACTGATAAAATTTTACATGCTGATTTCTATCAGATGTCAGATGATAAACCAGTAGTTATGGAAGTTCCAGTAAGACTTACAGGTCGTGCAAAAGGTGTTGTTGCCGGTGGTTCTATGAGACAATCATTCAGAAAACTGAAAGTAAAAGCAATCCCAGCAAACTTGCCAGACGAAATCGTGGTAGATGTTACTCCACTTAAGATTGGCAGCAAACTTTATGTTGGCGATGTGAAAGCTGAAGGTTTCATCTTTATGCATCCAGACAATGCAGTAGTAGTTGCTGTTAAAATGTCTAGAACTGCAGCCAAAGGTGGTGCAGGTGATGATGAAGACGAAGAAACTGCAGTGGAAGGAGAAGCTCCAGCAGCTGAAGAAGCAAGTGCAGAATAATCTACACTTTATATTAATAAAGTCCCGCCCAGCAATGAGCGGGATTTTTTTATACACCTTTCTTGGCGGTATTATTTGGGCAGCTTCATCCGTCTTCCGTTCCCGCTATTTTTTTCCCTTCCTATTGCCACCGCAAAAAAAATGAGCTTCACTCAAGCCGGGCTGCAGATTTGGTATTTTAACAAAATCTGTATCTTAACTTCAATCGTATATAATAGTACGCGTTCAACATTGTCAATTTTTTTAATTAGTTTTACTTTAATAAAAACCTATTTCTGTGTTCAAAAAATTATTCAGCATCTTCTCTTTATTCCTTTTCACTATTTCTTTCGCACAGCAGACTGAAGAGTTTAAAATGGTGAAAAACTATTATGACTATCAACGAACAATGCTGAACCGTGAATTCAAAAAGAGATTTGATAGAGAAGCAAACAATGCGAATAAGATCGCCGTTCAAAATGATTTCCAAGAATTTATGTTGAAGCTCGATAGTATTCAAAATAATGCGATGGTCAATGCGTTGGTGACCGTGAAAATACGGGAAGATCTCAGCAGACTACAAAATCAAACTTTGACTTCAAACCAAAATCCAATAAAATCTCAATTGAGCAGTAACGCAAATTATCCAGGTGGTTTCAATTTAATGCGGCAGCAAATTATTGATTTATTTTATACAGATGCTGTTTTAACTGATCACAAAATGATGAAAGCAGATTTGCTCTTCGTCGTTGAAAAAGACGGTTCTGTAAGTTCCGTGAAAGCAGAAGGCGATAATTTTTCTTTTAATAAACAGGCAGAAATTGCTTTTTATCTTCTTCCCGAAAAGTTTTCGCCTGCATTTATTAATGGAACACCAATCCGTTATCAATTCAGACTTCCTGTCGCCATGGATTTTAAATAGAAATATAAAAATCTTCTTTCCAACACCCAACACCCAACATCAAAAATCTAACTTCAACATGTTTACCGACAAATATTACATGAAAATGGCGCTGCAAGAAGCCCAATCTGCTTTAGAAAAAGAGGAGGTACCGATTGGATGCATCATTGTTTCAAACGATCGTATTCTGGCGAAAGCACATAATCTGACCGAAACTTTAAATGATGTGACTGCACACGCAGAGATGCAGGCAATCACTTCAGCAGCTAATTATCTTGGCGGAAAATATCTGCAAAACTGTACCATGTATGTCACGCTGGAGCCGTGTGTGATGTGTTCAGGTGCGCTAAACTGGTCACAGATTTCGAAAGTGGTAATTGGAGCGCGAGATGAACAACGCGGTTTTATCAACAAGCACTTAACGCTTCATCCGAAGACCGAAATTATTCTGGGTGTGATGGAACATGAATGTTCTGTAATTGTGAAAGAGTTTTTTAAGAATAAAAGATAGCGACTCCTCTTTGAATTAAATTTCTTCAACTATCAACTAATCATAAATCTTTACCTAAATAATACAATCCTTTCAAAGTATGCAGTCGGTCTGCAATGTGAATTTTCTCGGTCAAAGGTTTGTAAACATGCGAAACGCCACCGGTGGCAATTACGAAACAGTCAGCTTTAACTTCTTCGTTGATGCGGTCTACGAATCCTTCAACCATTCCCAAGTAACCGTATACCATTCCACTTTGCATGCAGGAAACCGTATCTAAACCCAAAACAGACTTTGGTTTTATTAATTCAATTTCCGGTAGTTGTGCGGTGTCGTGAATCAAAGAATTAAGGGCCGTAATAATTCCAGGTGCGATGATGACGCCGAGGGTTTCACCACTTTCATTAATACAGCTTGCGGTTAATGCCGTGCCGAAATCGAAAACAAGTTTCTTTTTATCAGCTGGATAAAGATGATGTGCGGCTACCAAATTAGCATAAATATCAGTTCCCATCTGTTTCGATTTTGGCTCCACTCCAGAGGGAGTGTTTCGGTCAACAATAATGGGTTTCTTATTATGAATTTTCTGAATAGCGCGGGAAACGTCGTAAGTTAATTGCGGCACGACCGACCCGATGATGATTTTTTCAATTTTCTCAGCGTCAATTCGATGGGTTTGATACATCATCATAAACTGCATCTGCATCTCGTCGCTGGTTCGGTAGGGTTTGGTATTTAGAATCCACGAGATATCGCAATTGTCATTTTCAAACAATCCGAATCTGATATTGGTGTTTCCTATATTGATGACGATGGAACTCATTTAATTTTATTTTGCCGTCGGTTTTGCCTACGGTTATCGTTATTGAACTCTGCGGACTCTCTTCCCTATTACTTTACTTCTACCAGATTATCTTCCAAATTTACATCGGCTAATCTTTGCGAAAAATCAATGCCCAAAGCAGAAATCTGTGACTTATTGTATGGAATTGTTAAGGTATATTCCTTTTGCGTCCATGGCCAATATGCTTCAGTTTTGAAATCTCCATAGATATCTTTCGTTTTCCAAGTGTGCGTCATGTTTAATGGAATTTGAAAATTAACTACTTTTTTGTCAGTTGTTAAAATAGAGAAGTCAACAGGCATTGGAACAGTTCCTTTATTTTCTAAAATGATGGTGGTGTAATTTTCTTCGTATTTCACGTCTTTAATTCCGTAATCAATGGTTTTGGTGGTGTTGATCCAATAATGGAGAAACCACTTTAAATCCATCCCCGCAATTTTTTGGGCGATATGCATGAAATCTCTATCAGTCGGATGTTTCAAATTCCATTCGTTATAAAATTCTTTCATAACCAAAGCCAAATTTTGCTCGCCCATGATATAGCCTAACTGAACCAGAAAAAGTTCGCCTTTATAATAGGTTGCGAACGAATAAGCGGTTCCATTATCGTGGTGATCGCCTAACCAACCAGCTGGTTCTTCAATTCCTTTTTTCACAAAAGTTCTGTATCGGTCGATGCTTACGGTGAAAGGATTCGCTTGGGGCGTTTTTGGTGGGAACAATTGATGCATAATGTAATCGTCATAATAACTGGTAAAACCCTCATCCATCCACGGACGAACGCTTTCGTTGTACGCCATCATTTGCTGGTTCCAAGAATGTCCACCCTCGTGTACCATTAAACCAACCAAGCCATTTAAACTTGTTGCTTCACCCAACATCATAGTGCCCATTCCGTATTCCATTCCGCCGTCACCACCTTGAATAAAGGAGTAGGAAGGATAAACATATCTTCCGTAAGTCGCATTCATTATCTGGAAAAACTTGGTCACATAAGGTTTCGACTCTTCCCAATATTTAGTTTTTTCTGATTTTTGATAAACGTAATAAATCTTTGGTCCATCTAAAACCACAAACGATTCTACGGTATAATCACGATCAGCCGCCCAAGCGAAATCGAGCATGTTCTTCGCGGTCCATCTCCAAGTTGCTTTGTTATCTTTATTGGTTTTAATGTTTGCTTTTGCATCATATCCTTTTACTTCGTTAGGATTTTCTAAAGTTCCACCAGCGCCAATAACATAATTTTTATCAATTTTAATGTTGACTTCAAAATCTGCGAACGGAGCATGAAATTCTCTTCCGATGTAATCAAATGTTGCCCAGCCGTCGTAATCGTATTCGGCAATTTTCGGGTACCATTGCGTTACGGTCATGTCGATTCCTTCCCGGTTGTTCCGACCTGCGCGACGAATTTGCATCGGGATTACGGCATCCCATTCCATGGTGAAGGTAGTTGACGAATTTGGCTTAATAGGTGAATTTAAATACACTTTCATCACCGTTCCCTGAATTTCAAATTGCAAGGTTTTCCCGTTTTGTTTGATCCAGTGAATGTTTTGGGCTCCTTCCTCTTCTTTCGGAATAGAAGCTAAAGTAGAAATTCCATTCTTTTGTAAACGTGAATCTCCATTTTTTCCTTGGCTGGCCACTCTTTGATCCATCATAGAGCCGGGTTTGAAAGCGTTCCAATATAAATGATAATATACTACGTTCAATTCATCTGGTGAATTATTAGTGTAAATTAAAGTTTGATTTCCGTTGTAAGTGAAGTTTTTGGCGTCGACATCAATATCCATTTTGTATTGAGCATGTTGCTGATAGTAGGCGTTTTTTTGTGCGGACAATAAGCCAAAAAAAAGGGTAAGAATAATAAGAAATCCTTTGTTCATAGTATTTTTAATTTTGAAATGGAAAGATAGGAATTTTTGTTTTTATGAAGAGATTTAAACAAAGAAAAAACCCTTTCAGTATTTCTTATTACTAAAAGGGTTGGTGTTTATTCTAGCTCTCCGCCCCGACTTGAGTGGAGCTCTTTTTGCGCAACGAAGTGAAGCAAAAAAGCGGGAACGGAAGGCGGATTAAGGCGCCAAAAAAAATTATTTCTTAGGTTCTGACGAAGCTAAAATTTTCTCTAATATCCTTAAAGTAATTAAGTAAGTTGGTTTCACTCCTGTTAGTCCCAATCCACCAGAAGAAAGGGTAGATCCCGTTTCCAAAGGATTATCTGAAGCATAATACGCATACATTACAAAAAGATCTTCTGAAATATGGTGACGGATTTTCGAAGCAACTTGAATTGCTTTTTGATAATGCGCACCTTCCATTTCCAGACCGATTGCCTTCCAAGACGTATCCATAAAATAACGAAGAATATCTTTATTCTGAAGGGAAGTTCCTAACACGGTAACCATTCCACCTTCAAAAGCCTGAATTTCATCATCTTCAAAATCTGCTAATTTTAAAGCATTTTCAAAAGGATAATTGTCGGCAGTTCCTTCAAACACGTGAGAGGTTGGAATCATGATGTCTCCTTTGCCACCCATTAAAATTCCGGCTTTCCCCATTATTGAAATGGATTTCACTTTCATCGTATAGATTTCACCGTTGAAGTCATATGGTCGTAAAAGCTCGTCCATTACTTCATAAGCTTGCTCGCCAAAAGCGTAATCAAAAACCATGATCACGTCATCTCCACCATATTTCATTCCTGCGAAAGGCGTGTTTTTCAAATCGGTTTTTGAAAGATCGATAATCTGTACATCGATATTACTTCCACTTTGGTCATCGATATATATTAATCCCGCCTCTTGAGAATGCTCGAGTATTTTTTCCTGCAGAGATTTTTTATTAGAAATCTCTTCGTACATTTTATAATCTACCATTTTGGTGACTTTCTTACCGATGGAATCATTGGCAAAAAGCATATTTTTCACGGAGTGCATGTTGGCGGAAATAATGTGCAAAGGTCTCATCTGCAAATTGTTTTCTGCTAAAACCTGTTTTACTTTATTTGCCCATTTTTCGCCAAAGAAGTGATGTCCAACTCGTTCTCGAAGAATAGATGAGAAATGAACTTCTCTCTCTCTTATTTTTTTATAATCAATAAAACTTTCGTTTCCTAAGTTATAGATGATTTTAAATAATCGATCAGGATTTTGATCATCGCCGAAATTATTATAAGCGTTTAAAGTTTCATCAAACGTTCTACCTAATAGTGAAGAAAGATGAATTAGGGCTACTTCTTTTTCTTTCCTGCTCAGTTTTTTCTCTCCTGAGGCTGCCTCTTCAATGATGGTCCAGGCTCTGCTTGGTTTATCACCACGTTCAGAAACGAAGGCTAGTTTTCGAATTTTATCTGCTTCTATATATAAGAAGGTAAGGTGAGTTAGAATATCATAAATTTCCGAACGTCCCAATAGAACCTCGATGTTCATTTGATGTTCGTCGATGCGATAACAGTTTCTTCTTCTTTTCTTTGGAACAATTACTTCAAAACTCCCTTTGTCGAATCCTTCATCAGAAGTTAGATGAATGAATGAACATTCCTCAATTCCTTCTGGAAGTCGATCTAAAACATAAAGAAGTCCGTCTAACTCTATCTTATTTGGAACGCCCATGGTTCCATAAATTTCTGGGTTGATTGTCGTAAGTAGTGACCGAAGGCTTTCTCCGGAGATTCCCGCTGGTTTGAAAAAACCGCGATAGAATAAATGACGCATAGAAACATAAAGACGCTCGATTGCTTCAGTGGTTTCTCTAGCTCTTGAATTTACCATAGTGTAAAATTTCATACAAATATAAGGATTTAGATCTCATATGTCGATTGTTCATGAATAGGTGTTTATAATTAATGATTTATTAAGATTGGGTTGATGTTATTTTTTGTTCTCCAAATCCTAAATTAATTTTTCTTGATTTAAAGAGGTTTATTTTCTGTAAACGACACTAAATCCGTCTGAAATTATATTTAATGAAATTCGCGTTAGAACTCATTTATAAAAAAATTTAAATTCTACCCCCTTATTTTTAAGGGTAATTGCGTTTCGTTTCATATTTTTTGTAAATTTGCCCCACAAAATATACTATACAATGTCAAGTTTAAGATTTAAAGCGCTAGAATTGATTTCTCAAAAAGATTTTAGAAAAGATAATGCCATACAAGTTCCTCCAAAATTATCGACTCTTTTTTGTGAAAAAGTTTTTTCGGAAGAAACCATGCGCGAGTATCTAACAAAAGAAGCTTTTACCTCCATTCAAAATGCTATTAAAAGTGGCGTAAAAATCCAGCGCGACGTTGCAGATCAGATAGCTGTGGCAATGAAAGATTGGTCTTTAAGTAAAGGAGTTACCCATTATACACACTGGTTCCAGCCATTGACAGGCTCCACCGCTGAAAAACATGATTCTTTTTTTACCCCTTTTGAAAATGACCGTGCAATCGACCGTTTTTCTGGTGGAATGTTAATCCAACAAGAGCCAGATGCTTCTTCATTCCCGAACGGTGGAATTAGAAATACTTTTGAAGCACGTGGTTACACCGCGTGGGATCCAACGTCTCCAGCGTTCATTATGGGAACTACGCTTTGCATTCCATCTATTTTCATTTCTTACACGGGTGAAACTTTAGATTATAAAGCACCTTTGCTTAGAGCATTGAATGCTGTAGATGAAGCTGCAACAGACATTTGTCGCTCTTATTTTGATAAAAATGTAACCAAAGTAATTCCGACCTTAGGTTGGGAACAAGAATATTTCTTGGTTGATTCTGCTTTATATAACTCAAGACCTGATTTAGTAATTACCGGAAAAACACTTTTAGGGCATTCACCGGCGAAAGGTCAGCAACTGGACGATCATTATTTTGGGTCAATTCCAACGCGGGTGATGAACTTCATGAAGGAATTAGAAATCAAAGCAATTCAATTGGGAATTCCGGTAACGACCCGACATAATGAAGTAGCTCCAAATCAGTTTGAATTGGCGCCCATGTATGAAGAAGTGAATGTCGCTGTTGATCATAATTCATTATTAATGGATTTAATGGCGAGAGTTGCGCACAAACATCATTTCCATATACTATTCCATGAGAAACCTTTCGCTGGAGTAAATGGAAGTGGAAAACACAACAACTGGAGTTTGGCTACGGATACCGGTGAAAACCTTCTAAGTCCTGGGAAAAACCCTAAAAAGAACTTACAGTTTTTAACTTTCTTTGTCAATACTTTGAAGGCTGTCCACGATTATGCGGATCTATTAAGAGTAAGCATCGCTTCTGCTGGAAATGATCACAGATTGGGAGCCAATGAGGCGCCTCCTGCTATTATATCTGCTTTTATTGGATCACAACTATTTGGCGTCTTAGAGGAGTTAGAGAAAGTGAAAGATGGAAAATTATCTCCCGAAGAAAAAACTGATTTAAAACTGAATGTGGTTGGTAAGATTCCTAATATTTTATTAGACAATACCGATCGAAACAGAACTTCGCCTTTTGCCTTTACCGGAAATAAATTTGAAATCAGAGCAGTTGGGTCTTCAGCGAATTGTGCGGAAGTAATGACCGTGATGAATTCGATTGCAGCTAAACAATTTAAAACTTTCAAAGTAGAGGTCGATACTTTGGTGGAAAGTGGTCTGAAAAAAGATGAGGCGATTTTTAATGTATTGAGAGAATACATCAAAGTTTCGAAAAACATTATGTTTGAAGGCGACGGTTACTCTGAAGACTGGGCGATCGAAGCTGCGAAACGTGGATTAAATAATTTAAAAACAACACCACAAGCTTTAGGTAGGGAGTTGGATCCCAAATTTGTTGAGCTTTATGAAGAGCTTGGCATTTACACCCATCGGGAGATGGAAGCGAGAAACGAAATTAAATTAGAAAAATATTCTACCACGATTGCGATTGAAGCAAGAGTGATTGCGGACATTGCGAGAAATCATATTATTCCTTGCGCTCTGAAATATCAGAATAGACTCATTGATAACGTTAAAGGGTTGAAAGAAATTTTCGAAAACGATGAGTATAAAACCTTGGCGAAAGAGCAGATGAGTTTAATCAGAGATATCTCTGGTCACGTGAGCATCATTAAAGTAGAGGTGGAAAATTTACTCGTCGCGATTGAAAATGCTAAATCGAAAAATACTTCACGTGAAATGGCAGATTCATTTTGTGAAGAAGTTATTCCGTTTTTTGCTAAAATCAGAAATTCCTCCGATGAATTAGAGATGATGGTTGATGACGAACTTTGGCCACTGACCAAGTACCGAGAACTATTATTTACAAGATAGACATTTGTCTAATACTAACTATAAAGCCCCATGAATGGGGCTTTATTTATTTTCAGTTGTTTAAGGTTTCCTATATATAGAGGAATTCGATATTGCCAATAGATTTAAAGTATAAATGTTAACGAATCACAATAAAAATAAAATCGCAGCGCCATATATAAAGGGATTGCGAGGGTTTTTCTTTTAACATTAGAAATGATAACGTTAAAATGTGTTAAAATAGCAAACTGCTTAGGGTGTTTTCACCCTCAGTTTTGCCTGAATACCTACTTTTGTATTGCTTTTTACAAACAAATATTGTGTTTTAACACATAATTATATATCTATGAAGAAAAGAGTCTTGTTTTATTGCGCTGCTGCATTTGCAACATTTTCGATGCAGTCGTGTGTTACCAACTATGTTGTTTCAACTCCTACAACTTATGTTAACGAATACAAATCAAATGCCAAACTTGCATCTATAGACAATAAGAAATTGGCAGTTGCTAAAGAACAATTGTTAAGTAGTTTCCAAAATGAACAAATGGCAGCCACCAAGAGTTTAGAAACTATTGTTAAGAATCAAGAAATTGCAAAAGCAGTTCGTTTCTCAAAAAAAATCGATGATATTTTAACTGAAGCAGAAACTTATTTAGGAACTCCTTACAGATATGGAGGAATGACTAGAAATGGAATCGACTGTTCAGCGTTCGTTTTGTCAGTTTTCGGAGCAACAGCCGGGATGAGTTTGCCAAGAGTAGCAGCTTCTCAAGCACAAGAAGGTGAGAAAGTGGAAAAAAGCGAACTTCAAAAAGGAGACTTAGTTTTCTTTTCACAAGGCAGAGGCAGAATTTCTCATGTTGGAATCGTGGAGAGTGTAAATGAAGAAGGCGATATCAAATTTATTCATGCAGCCACCTCAAGAGGTGTGATGATCTCATCACTTGCTGATTCGTACTGGGGACCAAAATTTAGATTCGCCAAAAGAGTGTTATCGCAAGATGCATTCGACGATAATTTCGCAAATAATTAAGATAAAATAATTGATATTTTAGAAAAAACCACCGATTCAAGGTGGTTTTTTTGTGTCGGAGATTCAGGGTTTATTTCTTTTCTGAAGCAACTCTATTTTCGCTTCTTACAAAACCCAGCCCGCTGTGCACTATATCTATTGTTCCGCTCCGCTTCAAAATAGGATACCGTTTCCATCGCGGCTAAATTCACAACCTTATTTATTTTCAAAAAATCAACAATGTTTTTTCGAGAATCTATATTTTCTACCTTTAACTATCAACTATCAACTATCAACTATCAACTATCAACTATCAACTATCAACGGCCACTCCTGTTCTACACCAAACTATTCCGATCGGTGTAATTCAGTTTAAAAAAGATAAAGGTCATCATGGAAAATGCTAGGAGTGAACTTCCACCATAACTAAAAAATGGAAGCGGAATTCCCACCGTTGGGAAAAGACCCATCACCATTCCTAAATTAATAGAGAAGTGCATCAGTAAGATGGAGGCGAAACAATAGCCAAACACTCGGTTAAAAGCGGATTTCTGTTTTTCTGATAAGTAATAAATTCGTCCAATAAAGATTGAATAAAGGATTACAAGCAAAGAACTTCCAAAAAATCCCCATTCTTCTCCAACGGTACAAAAGATATAGTCGGTACTTTGTTCAGGTACAAATTTCCCTTGTGTTACTGAACCTTCCCGATACCCCTTACCAAAAAAACCACCAGATCCGATCGCTGTTTTGGAATACAATAAATTATAACCAGACGTATCACGAAAGGCTTTTTCTCCTTTATATAACACCTCGATTCTTTCTCGTTGGTGTTTGGGTAATTTCTCCAATATATGAGGAGCTCCGTAAGCTAATCCACAAAGAATTCCGACACCGCCTATAATTGCCGCGACCGATAAAATATTCCAGTGAATCTTATAAGAGTTTAGAAAAAGAACAATCGCTGAGATCAAAACTATTGCAATCACAATATAAAGTGGATCAACTGCAAGCGCAACGAGAAAGACACTAGCGAAAATTAATCCCACACCAAATACCCAACCCGACATTCCTTCGCGAAACAATGCGATAAGAAAGGCAATAAAGACAAGTAAGGAACCAACATCTGGAATCATTAATACGACAATAGCGGGAATTCCGATGATGGCCACCGAAGTCCAGATCGATTTTTTATATTTTAAATTGAAATCAGGACCAGAAACATAGTTGGCTAACATTAACGCAGTTCCCAACTTCGCAAATTCTACGGGCTGCAAACTAACTGCACCGAATTTGTACCAGTTTTTCTGACCAAGAATTTCTGTTCCAAAGGGAAACAATCCAATGAGTAAAAGAACTCCAGCGATATAAATTATTCCTGCCATGTTTTCGAAGAACTTGGCTCTCGTTACGAAAATAATAAGACCAACAAAAACAGAAACCGCCAGCCAAACTGCTTGTCTGGTGCCGCTGGAAGGATCTACACTATAAATATTTGCCACTGCGAAAGTACACAGCAGAAAATAAAGAGCAAGTCCTAGTTTGTCAATGCCTTGTGCCCACTTCATCTTTTCGCGCCGTTTTTTAATTTCTGTAAAATAGAATCTCTCTTATAAAGCAGTTTTCCTTTTTGATTCGCGTTGGTCGCTGTTCTTAATTCATTCTGAATTTTATTCAAATAAACAGAATCCTTGCTGGGTTCCTTATAAAGACCTTTTCTCTTCAGTTCAACGACCCACTGTCTTTGGTACTCAGGCATAAAGCTCGCGTTGACCAATTTATTATAAAGTTGCTCGCGTTTTAAATCTCCTGTTAAATATCTTTCTGCAATCACCACTGCTGCTGGTCCTGCCCAGGTTGATCCGAAACCAGCATGTTCCATAACGGCCGCAACCACGATTTTAGGATTATCTGCGGGCGCTGCCAAAACGAATATCGAATTATCTTTTCCTTGTGGAACTTGGGCCGTTCCAGTTTTTGCCAGCATGGTAAAATCATTTGATTTTAACCCACGAGCCGTTCCGCGTAGAACTACCGCTTCCATTCCTTTAATGATCGCATCGAAATGTTTGGGATCTACCATTGTTTTATGTTTCACCCTAAATCGAGGGTCAGGATTTGGTTTTCCATCAATCGACTTTACGATATGTGGAGTAAAATACCAACCTTTATTTACAATCGCTGCGGTAGAATTCGCCATTTGCAAGGGCGTTAGCAAAACATCTCCTTGTCCCATTCCATTAAAGATAGAACCGTTCATGGTGTAAGCAGAAGTCCAATCTTTTTTACCACCACTTCTCTTTTCATAAAATTCACCGGTTGGGATTCTGCCTTTTGAACCGACTGCTAAGTCATTGTTAAGAAATTCTCCCACGCCGAAACTGCTCATAATTTTTTTCCATTCATTCACTCCCCGGGTCGGATCGCCAGGATATTTGTTCATGATGGCGATAAAAGCGTAAGAAAAATAGCAGTTACTTGAACTCTGAATTGCTGGTATTAGTGGATCCGCACCACCATGTCCTTTAACTCTTAGGCCGCGATAATTAAAACCTCCACCACAAGGAAAAATTGTATTTTCATCCATTACTCCCATTTGCATTGCAGCTGCTGCAGTCAATAATTTAAAGGTAGAACCGGGTGGATAAGCAGCCTGTAATGATCGGTCAAATGTTGGACGATTGTTATAAACCGTATCCATTTGTAAGCGATAAAGATTTTTGGTTTTTTGGGGACCTGAGAAAAGATTGGGATCAATATCTGGACCGGTGGCTAAGGCTAAAATTTCACCGTTTGTAGGGTCAATCGCGACAATTGCGCCTTGTTTATTGACCAACATCTCTTCTGCCATGCGTTGTAGATCGTAATCAATAGTCAGCGTGATATCTTTCCCCGTAATAACATCTTTGTCTAAGGCGCCATCTTTGTAGGAGCCAATACTTCGTAAGCGAATATCTTTTTGAATGTATTGAATTCCTTTGGTACCGCGAAGGTCATTTTCGTAAGACTTTTCAATTCCTGTTTTACCGATGAAATCCCCTGGAAGATAATAGATAGAATCCTTTTTTAACTCCCTTTCGTTGACTTCATTGGTGTAACCTAAGAGATTTCCGGAAGTAGAAACTTCATATTGTCTTTGAGGTCGCGAAACGATACTAAAAGCTGGATATTTAAAAATGATTTCTTGAATTCTTGCAATTTCCTCTCGACTCATATTTTTCATAAAAGTCATTGGAGTCAGTTTCGAATAGTATTTTTCGCTTTTAATAGATTTAATGGTTTTAATGAAATCTGTAGGACTAATCCTAACCAAATTGCAAAATTCTAAGGTGTCGAAATCAGGCTTCATTAAAGCTTCGGTGAAAGAAAT
The DNA here is from genome assembly GCF_900109615.1 of Kaistella antarctica. GTDB lineage: Bacteria > Bacteroidota > Bacteroidia > Flavobacteriales > Weeksellaceae > Kaistella > Kaistella antarctica. Next base: position 300,450 of record NZ_FOIX01000001.1, on the reverse strand, counting down.
TTCGTAAGCTGGTTGATTTCCCACCATGATTTTGCCATTTCGATCGAATATAACTCCACGTTGCGGAATGATGTATTCAGTTTTAATTGAAGTGTTGGCCGCGTTCAAGGCATAGCGATCTGTTAACAGCTGCAAATAGGCAAGCCGTGCTATGAAAATAATAGCAATAACAGATAGAAGAATGGTAATTTTTAAAAATTGTGGTTTCAAACTTTTTGTTTGATTTTAAATGCCAAAGCGTAAATAAAAATAAAGATAAACGAAATGGCACTGGTTGCCAAAACATTCAAAAATATATCGAAGAACTTACTGAATTTAAAGATTTCGAGATATTGCACCAGCACTTGATGAAGGAATATACTCACAAAAATAAAGAGCAAAAATTGTGTCCATTGCAAAGATTGGAACGAGAAGAAATCCGTAGAAGTATCTGTGGAAGTTCTAAAAATCACCGTTCTAAAATAAGCGATTGTAACAGTTGCGAAGGCATTAATCCCCCAAGTATAAAGAAAGGCGTCAATTCCTAATCCTAAGATAAAGCTTAAAGCCAGGAATTGATATTTATTTCTGAAGAAGGGATAAAACATCACAAAAACCGGATATAGAACTGGAGTGTATTTTCCGAAAAGCGTAATTCTATTCAACACAAAAATTTGCAATGCAATAAGCAAAACAATAATCAGAATATCTGTAAAAAGGGTTCTACTTATCATTTCTCTCTTTTGATGGTCGCTTGCAAAGTATCTTCAATTTTGCGAACCTCTGCTTTTCTAAGGTTTTTCACGACGTATATTTTACTCAAGTTCCCCATTTTCTCGCTCAGTTCTACAGAGATATCCCAAAAGCCTGTTTTGCTGTCTACTTCGTAACCGGCAACTTTACCAATCATAATTCCTTGAGGGAAAATAGCTGATTTTCCATCGGTAACTATCGTGTCACCAATTTGTAAGGGAACGTATTTCGGGACATCAGATAAATGCATCAATCTGGAATCGTCACCTCGCCAGGTTAAGGTTCCGAAATAGCCGGACTTTTTCAACGAGGCATTAATTTTAATTTTATTTAAACTTAAAATGGACTGTACCAACGAATAAGAATCGGTGGTGTTGATGACAATTCCTGCAATTCCGCCTGGTGCCATCACGCCCATCTTTGGCATAACGCCATCTCTCTTTCCGCGGTTAATCGTAAAGTAATTATCTTTTCTGTTGATGCTATTGAAAACCAAGTCACCATCGACAAAAGTGTAAATTTGGCCGCCTCCTATGGTATCGTGAACCTTTCTAAATTCGGGATTTGTTGCAGATTCTTTGCCGTAAAGTTGCAACATCAAACTTTTGTTTTGAGCTACCAATTGATCATTGGTTTGCTTCAATTTTAAGTAAGATGTTCCTTCGTCAATATACCCAGAAACCCACGAGTTGAATGCCGCAGATTGTCCCGCAATCCATGACTGTTGCATTGAGTTTCTGCTGAAAATCAATACGATAGCTATGAGTTGCAGAAATATAAAGAAGACAAATAAACTGTTCTTCGAAAATAATCTCAGCAAAAATCCCATTCTTTAATTTCGTAAAAAATTATAATTATCTAATTAAGAAGTTGAATTTATCCATGTTTTTTAGAGCGATTCCCGTTCCACGAACTACGGCTCTTAATGGATCTTCAGCTACGAAAACCGGTAGACCAGTTTTTTTGTGAAGACGATCTGCAAGTCCTCTTAATAATGCGCCACCACCAGCAAGATAAATTCCTGTTTTGTAAATATCAGCAGCTAATTCTGGTGGAGTTAATGAAAGGGTTTCCATTACGGCATCTTCAATTCTGATAATTGATTTATCCAAAGCTCGGGCGATTTCTTTGTAGTTTACCATAATTTCTTTTGGCTTACCCGTAATTAAATCACGCCCTTGAACTGGAATATCTTCAATATCCACGTCAAGATCTTCAACAGCTGAACCAGCTTCTATTTTCACTCTCTCCGCAGTTCTTTCCCCAATATATAAATTGTGATGCGTTCTTAGATAATAAGCGATATCATTGGTAAATACATCACCAGCAATTTTTACAGATTTGTCGCAAACGATTCCTCCAAGGGCAACCACCGCAATTTCTGTAGTACCACCGCCTATGTCGATGATCATGTTGCCTTCTGGTTTTTGTACATCAATTCCGACACCGATCGCTGCAGCCATTGGTTCATAAATCAAACGAACTTCTTTCGCGTTTACTTTTTGGGCAGAATCTCTTACCGCTCTCTTTTCAACTTCAGTAATGCCAGATGGAATACAAATTACAATTTTCAGCGTTGGCTGAAAAAACTTTCCTTTAATACCAGGAATTTGCTTAATGAACTCTTTAATCATATGCTCAGACGCGTGAAAATCAGCGATTACGCCATCTTTCAAAGGTCTGATCGTTTTTATATCTTCATGGGTTTTACCCTGCATATGTTTTGCCTTCTCTCCAACAGCAATTGGTTTTCCACTTGAGCGCTCAATCGCCACAATAGATGGCTGATCAACTACAATTTTATTGTTGTGTATAATAAGTGTGTTCGCCGTTCCTAAGTCAATCGCAATATCTTGCGTAAACATATCAAATAACCCCATTTTGTCCTAATTTTTTTAAGTGTACAAAGATATAAATTTAGAACCGTTCTAAAAATTAGATTGCTGCTAATTTTGGTTAAAATTTTGATAAAATTTCACGGCTGTTCTATGATAACTTTTTAATTATCAAAATATTTCACTCTTAACAAAATTTTAGTAGTTAATAACTGTGAATCATTGATTTTGGTGATAATCTTCATATTTTAGATCCTTTACCAATTCAATTTAAAACCTTAAATTTGCGATTGCTCTATGATTAAGGATACTAACATTCATCAAACCGCTAATTTCGCCGTTCTCAGCGTCAGTTTTGAAAAAGCCGATGCGGAAATTCGGGGCAAATTTGCTTTTTTTGATGACAATGTAAAATATTTTGTGAACGAAATTCATGATATGAATTTGGGTGATGCTTTCGTGGTTTCCACTTGCAACAGAACCGAAATTTATACCACCACTCAAAATTATCTTTTGATTGCCGAATTATATTGCAAAATTGTCGGCGTAAGTTTGACAGATTTTATGCAATATGTTCATATTCTAAAACGAGAAGAAGCACTTAATCATCTTTTTCGGGTGGCTGCTGGATTAGAGAGTCAGATCATTGGTGATTTTGAAATAATCGGACAAATTAAAAATGCTTACCATCGTTTTAGAAAAGAAAAAAAATATTCGAATCCTTTTATGGAAAGGGCCATTAATTCAGCCATTCAAATTTCCAAAAGAATTAAGAACGAAACTGGGATATCCAACGGTGCAGCCTCAGTTTCTTACGCTGCTGTTCACTATATTCTAAAAAATCAAACCCAAATTTCCGACAAAAACATTCTGCTTCTTGGAGTAGGAGAGATTGGTCAGAATACCGTGGAAAATTTAGTAAAGCATGTGTACAAGCCAAGAGTTAAAATAGCCAACCGCTCTTCTGATAAAGCTGAAAAAATCGCTGAAAAATATAAAATTCCTTACATAGAATTTGACAGTTTTCAAGATGAGTTGGGCAAAACAGATATTTTGATTGTCGCGACTGGCGCTCAGCATCCCATTATTAATAAATCTCATTTCCCCAATGGAAAAGAAACGTTGGTGATCGATCTTTCGATTCCAAATAATGTGGAAAAAGATATTACCGATAATGAAAATGTAAGTTTGGTCGATGTGGATCAGTTATCTCTTCACATCAATGAGACGATGGTGCAACGTCAAAAGGAAATTCCTAAAGCTGAAATAATTATCAAGGAGATGACGAGGGATTTCTTAGACTGGGAAAAGAAAAGAAAATTGGCTCCAAATATTCATCATTTCAAAGCAATATTGAAGAATATGGAGCGAAATGAAATGCATAAAATTCACAAGAAGCATCAATATGTCGAGGTTGATGATATGCAACTTTCTGACAAAATGATTCAGAAAATTACAAATCGTTTCGCCAAGTTTATTATTGATAATCCTTGGAAAGCTGAAGAAATTAGTAAATTAATGCACGAGATTTTAGTAGAACAACCAAATAAAGAGTTCAATGAGAAGCATTAAAATAGGCACCCGAAACTCGCCGCTCGCTTTATGGCAGGCACGGGAAGTTGCCAGAAATTTGCAAAACAATAATTACAAAACAGATATCACTCCTATCATATCATCAGGAGACAAAAATCTGACTCAACCGCTTTATACGATGGGAATCACTGGTATTTTTACCAAAGATTTAGACATCGCTTTACTGCATAAAGAAGTAGATATTGCCGTTCATTCTTTGAAAGATATTCCTACGCAACTTCCAGAAAATTTAGAGATTATCGCAGTTTTAAAGCGTGATTATCCACAAGATGTATTGGTAAGAAAATCGACTTCCAAAAATAAGGAATTGCACGAGTTAAAAATTGCGACTAGCAGTTTAAGACGACGAGCTTTCTGGGCAAAGCATTATCCGGAAACTGAATTTTTTGATATCCGAGGAAATGTGCAAACGCGCCTCCAAAAATTAGAAGATCAAGAATTTGATGCTACTTTGTTTTCTTTGGCAGCAATTGAAAGAATGAGCTTATCAATTGAATATGAGTTTCTTCCGATCATGATTTCTGCTCCAGCGCAAGGCGTAGTTGCTGTAACTGCAAGAGCTGATGATGCAGATATCAAAGAATATTTCAAAGACGTTGATCATCGTGAAACCAGAATTTGTATTGACATTGAAAGAAATTTCCTGCGAACGTTAGAAGGAGGTTGTACGGCGCCAATTGGTGCTTTCGCAGAAATTAATGAAAAAGATGAAGTACGATTTATAGGGAGATTATGTTCGCTTGATGGTAAACAATCCATCGAAATTGATGAAATATTCACTTGGAATGACCAAGATAATTTTGGAGAAATCTTAGGACAAAAAGTTTTAGAAGACGGCGGAAGAACTTTGATGCAAGAAATTAAATTACATCTTCAATAAACTTCGCACTCATATTAAATAATAGAAATTATTGATAATTTATTTTTAATGGATATTCTGTTTACAAAAAAGTTAGACGACAAAGAAGTTTCTAAAATTCTAGGGACAGAATTTTCAACTCACTTCTTAGAAGTTATAAAAATCAATCTTAAGACGGTAGCGCCGTTTCCCTTAGAGCGAAAATCTTTAATTTTTACCAGCGTAAATGGAGTAGAGTCGTTTTTTAAAAACGGTTTTAAGGCCAATGAAAACTTCGCCGAAAAAAATTACAGTAAAATTTACTGCGTCGGTAAAAAAACCAAATTACATCTTCGAAAATATGGTTTTGGTGTTTTTAAGACGAAAAAGAACGCAAAAGAACTTTCAGAATTCATTATTGAAAATTGTGCGAAAGAAAGTTTCGTGCATTTTTGTGGAAATCTAGCCATGGATATTCTTCAAAAAAAGTTACCCTTGCAAAATATCGGTTATCGTAAGGTCGTTGTTTACGACACCGAACTTATTTATCCAAAACTAGAAACAAAGCATGACGCGATTGCTTTTTTCTCACCAAGTGGTGTGCGCAGTTTCGTGCAAAATAATCCGCTGGATTTCAAATATATTTTTTCTATTGGTGAAACTACCAGTTTAGAAATAAGTAAGCATACGTCGCAGAAAATATTTACGGGTAAAGACAATGATTTAAATGCTTTGCTGTTACTCGTTAAGCAAGAAGAAAAAAAAGATTAATATAAAATGTGGAACCACAATTCCCGGTTTTAATTTAAAAAGAATATGATTAAAAATGATTTATATCTAAAGGCATTAAGAGGTGAAACCGTAGAGCGGCCACCTGTTTGGATGATGAGGCAGGCCGGCAGATTTTTGCCAGAGTTTCGTGCAATGCGTGATGAATATGATTTTTTCACCAGATGTCGCACGCCTGAACTGGCTTCAGAAATTACCATGATGCCAATTCGCAGATATCCGTTGGATGCTGCAATTTTATTCTCAGATATCCTAGTTGTTCCTCAAGCCATGGGAATCGATTTCGAAATGAGAGACGGAATTGGACCTTGGTTAGAAAAACCGATTCGCACTTTAGAAGATGTACAAAATGTAATTGTTCCTGATGTTAATGATACTTTAGGATATGTTTTCGAGGCGATCGAAATGACGTTGCATAAATTAGATAACGATATTCCCTTGATCGGTTTCGCTGGTTCACCCTGGACGATTCTTTGCTACTGTATTGAAGGAAAAGGTTCGAAAGCCTGGGATATTGCAAAGAGTTTCTGTTTCAGAAACCCAGAAGCTGCGCACTTATTATTACAAAAAATTACAGATACCACCATTGCTTATCTAAAAAGAAAAGTAGAGAAGGGAGTCTCTGCGGTGCAGATATTTGATTCTTGGGGTGGCGCGTTGTCTCCAGAAGATTATCAAGAGTTCTCCTGGCCTTACATCAATCAAATCATCGAAGCGTTAAGTCCTTTGACTCACGTGATCGCTTTTGGTAAAGGATGTTGGTTTGCCTTGGAAGAAATGACTTTGTCTAAAGTTTCTGCTTTAGGCGTTGACTGGACGATTAAACCAGAATTGGCGAGAACATTGACCAATCACACCATGACTTTGCAAGGGAATTTTGATCCCAACAGATTGCATTCTTCACCGGAGACGATTAAGAAAATGGTAAACGAGATGATAAACCGTTTTGGAAAAGATCGATATATCGCAAACCTAGGACATGGAATTTTACCCAATATTCCTCTGGAAAATGCCGAAGCTTTTATTAGAGCAGTGGTAGATTGGAAACCAAACTAAAACTAGTTTTAAATATAATGAAGAACGTTTCTACTGGAACGTTCTTTTTTTATTTCAAAAATTAAGGTTTTTCAATTTCATAATACATCAATTCCTCATGATAGTCTGGCAGCTGGATAATGGATTTAAATTGAAGCCCCAGTTTTTCAATCAGTTTTTGAGAACCGATATTTTCTTTAATGGTAATCGCCGATATTTTTGCCAAACCAAACTCGTGAAACCCAGCCTCCAGCAATCTTTTAGAAGACTCGAAGCCGTAACCTTGGCGTTCAAATTCTGGTAACAATGAAAAGCCAATATCTGGAGCGGCCAGACCATCTCTTTTAGATATTCCTACATTTCCTACTTTTTTCGAATCGGATTTCCGAGCAATAATATAACTTCCAAATCCATGCGTTTCGTAATGTGGTAGGAATTTCTCTCTGATGTGTTTTTCGGCATCTTCAACTACTTTAATATTTCGGTCGCCAACAAATTGTAAAAATTTTGGAGAATTGTAAAGTTCTAAAATGAAGTGTGCATCTTCAATTTTCACAGATTTCAGAAAAAGTCTTTCAGTTTCGAAGATTACTTTCTTTTTCATTTGATTTATTTAATTATTTCGTGAAATTGAAATGCCTTTAAATGAAAAAATTCACTCATCAAAAATAATAAAACATGGCACACAAATAGCAATGGTAAAGGAAATTTTTAAAAATGAAAAAGATAATAACAGCCTTCGTAGCTTTATTTACATTACTGTTTCTAGCAAATTGCGCTACTCAAATTAAAGTCCCGGAAGATACAAAACGGGAGTGGATGTTGGTGGAGTTTCAGGATTTTACTAAAGAGTTAATGATGACTAACAAAGCTCAACTAAATTTAACTCAACAAACATCACCGAATCGATTTTCGGCAAATATGGGTTGTAACAATATGTTTGGCAAAGTAATTTTCAGTGCTACCGGAACAGTGAAATTCTCTGATGTAGGAAGTACAATGATGTATTGCGATAAAAATATGGACTTAGAAACCGCGTTCTCGAAAGAGCTCCCAACCATGACCAATTATAAAGTTGAAGGACATTATCTTACGTTGAGCAATGCTGCCGGAAAGAAAATGAAATTCGTGGCTGCTGATTGGGATTAAGAATTTATAAACAGTAGTTAGAGTCTCAGATTATTTCAGCTGAGATTTTTCAGTGATGAAACTCAAAGTATTATCTTTGTACAAATGCCGAAAGGAAATTTATGTTAGACAAAAAAGAACACCAATACGAAAAGGCCGTGTTAGTCGGCTTAGTTACTCAAAATCAAAGTGAAGAAAAACTGGATGAATATCTTGATGAATTAGAATTCTTGGCTTTAACTGCCGGCGCATCCGTTGACAAAAGATTTATTCAAAAACTGACGCAACAGGATCCCAAAACTTTTATTGGGAGCGGTAAAGCGCAAGAAATCAAGGAATACGTAAAATCAAATAATATAGGAACCGTCATTTTCGATGATGAACTTTCACCTTCTCAATTGAAAAATCTTGGGAAGGAAATGGAAGACGTTAAAATTCTCGACAGAACCAATTTAATTCTCGACATCTTCGCCCAAAGAGCCCAAACCTCTTACGCCAGAACCCAGGTGGAACTAGCTCAATATCAATACTTACTCCCAAGATTGAGTAAAATGTGGTCTCACCTGGATAAGCAAAAAGGGGGAATCGGAATGCGTGGTCCTGGGGAAACAGAAATTGAAACGGATAGAAGGATTATTCGCGACAGAATCACCTTATTAAAGGAGAAACTGAAAACAATAGATAAGCAAATGGCGACACAAAGACAAAACCGAGGAAAAATGGTTCGTGTCGCTTTGGTTGGTTACACCAATGTTGGAAAATCAACTTTGATGAACGCCATTTCTAAGTCTGATGTTTTTGCTGAAGATAAATTATTTGCGACTTTAGATACCACCGTCAGAAAAGTGGTGATCGGCAACCTACCCTTCTTGTTAACCGATACAGTTGGATTCATTAGAAAATTACCGACGCAATTGGTAGAAAGTTTTAAATCAACTTTAGATGAAGTTCGCGAAGCAGACTTATTAATTCACGTGGTCGATATCTCGCATGAAAGTTTTGAAGACCAAGTTAATTCTGTGAATCAAACATTAATGGAAATAAACGCGCATCAAAAACCAATGATTATGGTTTTTAATAAAATTGACGCGTTCGCTTACGAGAAAAAAGAGGAAGATGATTTAACACCAGAATCCAGAAAAAATATTTCTCTGGAAGAATGGATGAAAACCTGGATGTCGAAATCACAATATCCCACGGTCTTTATTTCAGCCTTAAATAAAGAAAATTTCCCCGAAATGAAAAAAATGATTTACGATGAGGTTTTGAAAATTCACATTGCCCGATTCCCGTACAATGATTTCTTATTCGAATATCATGACGAAGAGAATGAAAATCTGACGGAATAATTTTGAATGGCCGCAATTGTTTCACAAATAGAAAAGCATTTACAAAGCTTATCTAATCTAGACAAGAGAGAAATTCAACAAAGATTTTTTAAAACCGGAAAAGGAGAATATGCAGAAGGCGACCAATTTATTGGCGTCACCGTTCCTAATCTTCGGCTTGTTGCCAAAGAATTCAGAGATAAAGTTTCCTTAGCAGAATTACAGACACTCATCGATTCACCCATTCATGAATACCGTCACTGTGCCTTATTGATTTTGGTTTCAAAATTTGAGCAGTCAAAGGATCTTCAACAGAAGAAACATTTAGTAGATTTTTATTTATCCAATAAACATCAAGTTAATAATTGGGATTTGGTTGATACGTCTTGCTACAAAATTTTAGGCAGATACTGTTTTGAAATTCAAGACGACTCCATTCTCTTAAACTTGGCCGAGGAAGAAAATCTGTGGAGCAAAAGAATTGCCGTAGTTTCCACCATGTTTCATGTGAAAAAAGCTTCTTTTGATTTGCTTAAAAAGTTAGTAATCAAAAACCTAAACCACGAACACGATTTAATGCACAAAGCAAATGGTTGGCTTTTACGGGAAATGGGAAAAAAAGATGAGCAAGAACTTTTAGATTATTTAAACCTTCACTATCTAGAAATGCCCAGAACTACGCTTCGGTATGCGATTGAACGGCTGGATGAAAATCTTCGTCAGGATTATTTACATTCCAAAATTTGATAGCGTCCTTTCTTTAAAATAAAAATTATTTCTTCTAACGAACCCTTCTCGCAACTTCCATTTTGTGACTCATTAAGTTGGCAATATTCGTGGCTTTATAAATAGCCATTTCTGCCATTTCACCTACGAAGTTTTCTTCAATGGTTGCCGTCCATAATTTAACCCAATGTTCAAAATGAGCTTTCTCCATGGGCACTTCAGCGTTAATCGGGAAATGAACGGCCATTGGATTTCCTTTGTATGAAATTTGACCAAACAAAAGAGTTTCCCAGAAAGAATACATTTTTGGTAAGTGATGATCCCAATCCACCTTTGCCACGTCGTTGAAGAAGAAACCAATCGTGTCGTCCGATTGTACTTTATCGTAAAAACGGTTCACTAAATCCTCAATATCCTGTCGCGTCTCCAAATTTTTCATAGGTCAAAATTAGGCAAAATTTAACCACACGATTATGACTGCAATCATTATTTTTTATTTGGGCGGACAATTCGTGCTATCCGTTCCTACTCCTCAGTCGCCTGCTCCACTTCGTTCCGCCGGCTCCTTGCGGGGTAACCACTACTATCACGGCCGCAGATTTTGCACCTTTACAAAGTTTTAATTTAAAAAAGAAATTCACCTACTTTTGTAAAATGAATTTAGAATTCTACAAAACTCAGGCGCTTCAAAAACAAAAAGAACACAAAAAGTTTTTGGAGAGTTTGAAAAAGAAACCTCCTAAAAATCTGGATTACAAAGTTCAGGAAACTCATACCGAAGTCTTCCAGAAAATAGATTGTTTGCAATGCGCCAACTGCTGCAAAACAACCGGGCCGCTTTTTACACCAAAAGATGTAGAGCGAATTTCCAAGCATTTTAAAATGAAAGTTGCCGAATTTGAAGATAAATTCCTACGCACTGATGAGGATCAAGATCAGGTCTTGCAAAGTCTGCCATGCTGGTTTTTAAATGAAGACAACTCCTGTTCAATCTATGAGATACGCCCGAAAGCTTGTAGAGAATTTCCGCATACAGACCGAAAAAAGATTTATCAAATTAACAATCTAACCTTGCAAAATACATTTATTTGTCCAGCAGCCTTTGAATTTGTTGAACGTCTTCAAAAGAATTTAGATAAAAAATAAAGATTCTTAAATTATATTAAAGTTCGTTAAACTTTGTTAGCGTAAGTGCAGATAATTTTATTTTTGCGTTATTGTTCTGTATTAAACAAAAAAAAATATCATTATGAAAAAATCAATGTTAGCAATCGTGTTTTTAGCGGCCGGAATTACCTTTGCAACTGCTCAGGAAAAAGAGGCAACGAAATTGCAAAAAGCGCCAAAAACGGCGACTCTGAAAAAATCAGATGCGAAGGTGCAATCCACAGAAATGATGACGGAAGAGGAAATGAAGAAGGAAGAGGAGATGATGAAAACCGAGAAAAAAGAAATCAAAGCTGATGATCGTAAAAAAGAAGAGCAAATGAAAATGAAAAATAATGACGATGCGAAAGCTACCGAGGATACGCTCAATACTCAACCTGTTATGAAAGGGTAGACCGTTGAAAAGATAATAAGTTATCCACCGAAATAAAAATAAAAAGCATTGAGTATTCAATGCTTTTTATCCTTTCACTTTACTTTTTCCCATTGACCCGGGACAGGTTTTATGAAAAAAGCCAGAGGTGAACTCTGGCTTCTATTTTTATACGACACCTTGGGCTAACATTGCTTCGGCAACTTTCACGAAGCCTGCGATATTCGCACCTTTCACGTAATTTACGTAGCCATCTTCTTCTTTACCATAGTCTCTGCAAGCTTTATGAATGCCGATCATAATTTCTTTCAGTCTTGCGTCAACCTCTTCAGACGACCAGTTCAAACGAATTGAATTTTGAGTCATTTCTAAACCAGATGTTGCTACACCACCAGCGTTCGATGCTTTTCCTGGAGAAAATAAAACTTTGCTGTCTAAGAAATAATTAATCGCATCCAAAGTGGAAGGCATGTTGGCAGCCTCCGTAATACATAAGACACCGTTAGCAACCAAAGCCTGAGCATCTTCCAAGAATAATTCATTCTGTGTTGCAGCTGGAATCGCTACATCACATTTTACATCCCACGGACGTTTTCCTGCATAGAATTTTGCACTCGGGAATTTTTTCACGAAATCTTCCGCTCTGTTATTTCCAGATGCGCGAAGTTGTAATAAATAATCAACTTTGTCGCCAGAGATTCCATCTTCATCATATACATAACCATCAGGTCCCGAAATCGTTAATACTTTACCGCCTAATTCGTTTACTTTTTTCACAACGCCCCAGGCAACATTTCCGAAACCAGATACCACGAAAGTTTTACCTTTAATCTCCTGACCAATTGTTCTTAGCATTTGCTCACAAAAATAGACAACGCCGTATCCTGTAGCTTCGGGACGGATTAATGAACCGCCGTAAGCCAAACCTTTACCAGTTAAAACGCCAGTAAATTCATTTCTAATTTTTTTGTATTGACCGAATAAATAGCCAACTTCTCTGGCTCCAACGCCAATGTCTCCCGCAGGCACATCAGTTTCTGGGCCGATATATTTACACATTTCTGTCATAAATGCCTGACAAAAACGCATCACTTCCATATTTGATTTTCCTTGAGGGTCAAAATCTGCTCCTCCTTTTCCACCGCCCATAGGAAGCGTAGTTAAGGAATTCTTGAAGGTTTGTTCAAAAGCTAGAAATTTTAGAACCGATAAATTTACAGTTGGATGAAAACGAATTCCCCCTTTATAAGGACCAATCGCCGAGTTCATTTGAATTCTAAATCCTCTGTTCACCTGGATTTCACCGGCGTCATCAACCCAAGGAACACGGAAAATAATGGTTCTTTCTGGCTCTGCCATCCGTTCCAAAAGTTTCATTCCATTGTATTCTTTGCGAGTTGCAATAAAAGGAATCACTGTGGAAGCAACTTCTTTTACGGCCTGTAAGAACTCGGGTTCATTTGGATTTCTCGCTTCAATATTTGCGATAAATTCCTGAATTTTCTGCTCTACGTTGTAGTGTTCCATAAGAAATGAGAATTATTACTAACAAATTTAGTCAATTTTCAGAACTTACAATAAAAACTTTAAATATTATTGAATTATTAATAAAATTACAGATTATTTTTATTAAATTCATAAAAGAAAGAGTAAAAATATTAAAAATTGAATATTAATCGAATATTGCTAAATTTTTAAGAATGTAAAAATATCAGAGAGAAAGATATTGTCGGCCAGAAAGGGCTTTTATATAACCTAGAATTTCGAGTTGAAGCAAGTCTGGTAAAATTTTATATGTTGGGATTTCCAACCGTTGAGAAATTTCGTCCAGGGACAGAGGAATTTTTTTATCTAAAGTATTAAGAAGATTTTGCTGATGTTCTGGCAGAAGCACCTTTATTTCAGAAATAGGGAAAAGACTACCTGTCTTTTCCAACTCTTTGTTAAAACCAAGTTGTTCGATGAGTGACGAAATGGTTGAAATCACCGCGGCTTTATTTTGGTGAATGAGTTGATTACAACCTTGGCTATATTTCTCATCAATTCTTCCAGGCAAAGCGTAAACTTCCCTGTTATAATTATTTGCAAAAGTTGCGGTACTGATCGATCCTCCTCCAAAAGCGGTTTCGACTACAATTGTTGCTGGAGCCAAACCTGCAATAACGCGGTTTCTCTGAATAAAATTCTCGCGATCTGGTTTTTGAGAAGAATTGAATTCGGTGAATAACACTCCATTTTCGTCGAGTATTTTGTGAGAGAGCTTTCTATTTCTGGATGGATAGAGGGTGTGAAAACCATGGGCGAGAACTGCAACTGTGGCAATCTTATTTTGCAAAGAAACTTCATGAACTTCAGCGTCTGCACCTAATGCTAAGCCGCTAATAGTCATTATCCTCTCGCCTTTAATCTCCTTTAAAAAATCCTGAATAAACTGTTTCCCGTAAGAGGATATATTTCTGGTTCCCACGATACTGATTGCTTTCTTAGAGGAATCGAAATCCCCTTTTTGGTAGAGGATAGCGGGAGCGTCGTCGCATTCATTTAAGAGCTCTGGCAAATCACCAAGATGACGCAGGTTTATTCTGATATTGTTTTTCTCACAAAAGGCAATTTCTTTCTCAGCAAATTTTAAATGCTCAGCGTTACCAATTTCTATTGCAATCTTTTTTCCAATTCCGAAAATATTATGCAATCCCGACTTTGAAAGATCCCAAACTTCTTTGGCCGATCCTACTTCATTGACCAATTTCCGGAAGATTACATCTCCGACTAAAGGGCAGTGGCGCAGTGCGATAGCGTAAAGGTTTTCTTCGGAACGCATGAAAATGTTTTATCAAAAGTATTGAAATTTATTCGTTTTTACGGAGTTCATCTAGCCGCTCCCAAACATTTTCTTTCTTTTTATAAGGGAGTTCTAAAAAATCTTCTGGATGATTCTCTTTGTATTCTTGCCAAAGCTTGTCGTCTTTTTCGCTATAATAATTCGGAAATTCCCAGATAAATTTCACTTTTCTCTCGCCTGATTTTCGGAATATAAAGGCCATTAAAATTCCAATAACCGCACCCGATAAATGCGACTGCCAGGAAATTCTGCTTGGTTCTGGTAACTGAGAGAAAAGTTCCTCAGGCATCACTCCCCAAATTAAACTTCCGTAATACAACGCAACAACCATAGACACGGTTAAGAATTTCATGTTCCAGCGAAAGACACCGCTAAAAAAGAGAAAAAAGGCGAGAACGTAAACGATTCCGCTTGCGCCAATAATACAAACTGTATTAAATTCACCCGTATAAATATCAATCGGCGGTAAAAGCCAAACTAAAAAGCCGGTTAAAATCCAACCTAACAAAAATACTTTCTTTGCAATAAAAGGGTAAAATTGGAAAAGGAGAAATATGAGCACAAAAATAGGAACTGAATTTCCAAATATATGTTCTAAACTTCCATGAAGAAAAGGAGACAGAAAAATTCCCTTCAAACCATACGGACTGAGCGGCACGATTGCTCCAGAACAGCCTGTAAATAAGCCTAAATACTGTAATAAAAATCCTAACCACATCGCCGCAACCATAAGAGCTGCGTAAAGTACGGCGTTGAAATTAAAATGATTTTTGAGCATGAATTAGTTTTTGACAAAACGTTGACCAAAATTATTAATAAGCAAATATGGCTAAGACTTTATATAAAAGTAATTAAAATCAGACAAAATGCGTGAAACAATGCAGAATGTGTTTTTGTAAATTGTTTGTTTGTCTTAAATTTGCCGACTATGAGAAACTTGTGCGCCTTTATTTTACTTTTTATTTCAATGGCTCTTTTTTCGCAAAAAGAAAAAAGGGTGTTAGCCGAGATTGATTCGATCTCACAGCAAAGATGGGATGCGACTGCATTAGATTTAGACAGCTTAGCCAATCCTAGATTTGAGAATTTTAAAGTCGTTTTTAAAGATACCATTATCGTTTATGATCGTGTTGGTGTGGTGAAGGCAGATGAAGAGATTCCTGTAACTCCTTACAATTTGCTTCAAATGAAGGATCCTATTAAATGGTTTTATCACGGTCAAAATAATCTCGTTTTCAATCAGTCTTCATTTTCAAACTGGAATTCTGGCGGAAATAATAATATCGGCGTTATCGGGAAAATAAACTATAATTTGAGCTATAAAAATAGAAAACATTTTTTAGATAGTAATGTGCAATTGGGTTATGGGTTTGTTTCTACACGGGGCGAAGCATCACGGAAAACAGAAGATTACATTAATATTATGACTAACTACGGTTATGATATTGGGAAAAACTTTTATTTATCAACCGGATTTCAATTTCTGTCACAGTTTTCTGCCGGCTATAATTACACCTTAACGCCAAGTCCCGCATTTGAAGATCGAATCTCTAGATTTATGTCGCCAGGTTATGTGTATGCAGGGGTAGGAGTTTTATATAATCCCAATGAAAATTTTCAGGTCATTTTCCGTCCTGTTAATGGCAAGTTTACTTTTGTTAATGATCCTTACTTGCAAAAAGCGGGTAAATATGGTTTAGAAAAAGACGGTCAATCGATTCGTTCAGAGCTGGGAGCTTTGGTGAATGTTCTTTATCGGATCAATCTTTTTAAAGATATTAACTTGGTTAATCAAGTGAATTTTTTCAGCAATTATGCGAATCATTTTGAAAGAGTTGATATTTTATACAACGGCACGCTCAACTTCAAGTTCAACAAATTTATCACTACGGTAATAAGTCTAGATTTGCTTTACGATCATGATCAAATGCAAAAGCTGCAACTCAAACAAACTTTGGGTATTGGTTTTTCTTACAATCTTGGATTTGAAATTAAAGAAAAAAATAAAAAGATGATCAAACCTTTCATTGCGAGGTAATAAGCAATGTTATTTTTTATCATTAAGTAAAGACGAAAGAATTTTTTAAACGTTCCAAAATTCCCGGTCTAAACTTCGGTATTGGATGGCTTCTGAAATATGAGCAGCATTCAAAACCTCTGACTCTTCCAAATCAGCGATGGTCCGAGAAACTTTTAAAATTCGATCATAAGCTCGAGCGGATAAATTTAATTTTTCCATCGCCGTTTTTATCAATGTTTTCGAGGCTTCATCAAGTTCGCAGAATTTTTCGATATCTCTAGGGCCCATTTGAGCATTATAATGAATGTCGGAATTTTTGTATCGATTGGTTTGAATTTCCCTCGCGATCAAAACCCGACGCCTAATTTCATCACTTTGCTCGCCTTTCCGTTTGTCGGCAAGCTGGTCAAATTCTACTTTTTGCACTTCGATGTGAATGTCGATTCGGTCGAGTAGTGGCCCAGAAAGTTTATTCATATACCGCTGCATTTCAAATTGAGACGAGGTATTGTTTGGATCATCCGGGAAAAATCCGCTGGGGCTAGGATTCATGCTTGCGACCAGCATAAAACTTGCGGGATAATTCACCGTAAATTTTGCTCGGGAAATGGTGACTTCACGATCTTCCAAAGGTTGGCGCATCACTTCTAAAACTGTTCTTTTAAATTCCGGCATTTCATCCAGAAACAAAACGCCGTTATGGGCTAATGAAATCTCGCCCGGTTGCGGATAACTGCCTCCGCCAACTAGAGCGACGTCTGTTATTATCTATAATGTAGGGGCATAATTCTTAAATAAGTTTACTTCTGTAATGTAATGTTTATGGAAGTAAGCCTATTTAAGCTCTTTACTTTTTAACTCCTCCTCTCTTCTGGATAGTAATAAATAACCTAAACCAAAACCTCCTAAAAACCCAGATAATATAGCCCCAGTATTTAGCTCTATTCTTGTACTTGTACCAGCAGTTACTCTGACATCTTCAGAAGATTCTTTTTTAAACTTTTTATACATTTCTATACTTATCCTGTCAGTTCCAACATAATAAATATAATTAGCAGTAGCATATCCTACTAATAAAGAGAATAGAAAACCTATTACTAAGCTCTGGGCTATTTTTGTATTCATTTACTTTCTTTTAAAAATTCCTTTAGATTAGTCTCTGTAATTAAGATAGGCCTCCCTATCCTTTGGCTCTTTAGCTTCCCTTTTTTAATCCAGGCTCTAATAGTTTGAGAGGTTACATTTAAAGCCTCTGCTACTTCTGGTATAGTGTAAAATTTAATTCCCTCTATTACTGTGGGCATAATCTTTATTTAATTTTTGTTTTCTCTTTTCCTCTATCATTGGTAGTAAAAGATAACCTCCAGCTGTCCCTCCTATCAGAGAGAGAAAAATAAACATATAGTTATAGGAGTGTTTTTTAGAAAGGGCTTCTAATTTTATTTCTGCATCATTTTTTAACCATACAGCCCCTTCTTCTAATTGTTTTTGAGTAGCAGTATATTTAGGGTCATCCTTTCCCCATAATTTTAGTACTTCATCCGTTGTAAGAGATAAACGATTTTTATAATATTCTTTATTACTTTTCCATTGTCCTGGGAGTATTTCTGTAGAGTTATTATAAAATTTAGTATCTCTAGAAATAAAAGCTATTATTAAGGCTGTAATTACTCCTATCACTAAACTAATTGCTATTCTATTATTTTTGGTTTCTTCCATCTTATTTCTTAGGTATTGGTTTTATAGCTCCGTTCTTTTTCTCATACTTTCCTTTATTCGTACATGGTAATATAATCTTTTATATTTCATAATGAGGGGTGAATTATTTATATCCCAGTATTTTTTTTAACTTATAATCATCCTCAAACATGTCAATATAAGAAAGCTCTCTTTTTAGTAATGCTTCATCTTTTCTAATCTTCCAATACAAATCATATGTTCCTACTTTTAAAGTTATTTCAATCATATGTTCACAGTCGGAAAAGCGATGTCGAATATCTTCCACGAATAAATAATCTGAATGAAATTCTTCACGAAAAAACGGAAATTCTACAGCTTCGCCAATTCTTGGAATGTGGGTGAGGTCTTCGATATCTAAAACTAGATACCTTCCATTATTCTTTACGATAAAAGACGTTGATGTCTTTGGGAATTTATATATAAAGTCACCTTTTGTGTCTTCATACATCTCTACTAGTTGTTTTCTAAATTGTGTTTGGGATAATCGTGTTTTAGTCATTAAATCCTTACCAGAGGGATATTCTCCTTCGTTATTATAATAATCTTCTTCAAATAAAATCTTAGCTAGATTGCTATAGTGAGGATTATTTTTTTCTACATGTTTGAGAATTAACTTTCTCATGCTGCCCATATCTCTAATTAAGGATTTAGTGGTAAGAATTTTCTTTTCCATATCATGGGTTTTAGATTTCTGTAATTTAATTATTTATTCCTCTGTGCTCTACGATAGTCCCAAGGTGCAATTGCGTTTTCATCTTGCCACAGACCTAGACGGTTCTGTTTTGCATTATGTTCCAGGTTTTCTAGAGATTTATCTTTTGAATAATGATAATACCACCATCCATAACCAGCTCTTATTAGTTCTTCGGACAAATACTTGTTGTTATCATAATATATCTTAGCAATGCTTCTGCCGTATCTATCCGTATCGGTCTCAACGAAAGTAACCATTTTTCCAAATACCATTTCTGAAGTAAACTTTTTTGCATTTTTCCCGAAAGGCTGTCCATTTTCTGGACAGTCAACCTCAGCTAATCTTAAGGTCTTTTGAATATTACCCTCAAGCAGGATTACAACTGTATCTCCATCTTTAACGCCAACAATCTTACCTTCTATCTGGCTAAGGAATAGAATGGAAATCAGCAAAAAAAAAGTCATTGTTATTTTTCTCATAGAATTATTTCTATCAAATTTAGTAAAATATAAACACCAAATTTAGAAATTCTTTTTACATGTAAATACTTGTACCCCATATGAATGCATACCCCCGCCCAAATGTTTAAATTTAGTACTACCCCCCTATATTTTGCATCCAAAATCATCCATGCAAATCAGTAGGTGTATCATAATTAGACTTTAGTCTATTTTTGTAACATATTGTTCTGATTTTTTTTAAAACCACCTAGATTCGGATGTTACAAAAACACCCACCTTAAATTTGTTACACTAAGTTTTTAATAGTAACTTTGTTAAAATATTTATCATGAAAGCGAGATATGTTAGAGTGTCAACAGGGAATCAAAAAACAGAAAGACAAATTCTTAAGTCCTATCCTGATGAGAAAATTTACATTGATATTATTTCAGGTGCTGTTCCCTTTAAGAGTAGACCACAGGGCAAAGAATTACTTATGGAAGTTGAAGCGGGAGGAATTACTTATCTGAGCGTAAGTTCAATTGATAGATTAGGAAGGAATCTTTTTGATATTTTAGGTACAATAGAAATACTTAATAAAAAAAACATTGTTTTAAAGGTTGATAATTTGGGTTTGGAGAGTTTAATCGAAGGAAAACCAAATTCTGCTTTTAAACTTATTATATCTGTAATGGCAAATATCGCAGAAATGGAGCGGGAGACACTTTTAGAAAGACAGCGAGAGGGTATTTCTATTGCAAAAGCAAATGGAACTTATAAAGGAAGAGAAAAAGGAACTTTTGAGTCAAATGAAATGTTTTTGTCTAAATATAAAGAAGTCATAAAGAATCTTAGAAAAGGCAACAGTATAAGAGATACCTCAAAAATTTGTAAAGTAAGTATAGGAACCGTTCAGAAAGTTAAAAAATTACTCAATTAAATTTTAAATAAATTCCTTATTGTTTTGTCTTTACTACATTTCGTATATTTACATCTTACACACTTTTTAAAAAATAATGATAATACTCCATAAAATAAATTCATTTTTATATAACCTCTTTTCTATCTCCGAAGGTGAAAAGGAAGACTTAATTCAGGCAATCAAAAGATATTATACATACGATGGCATCTCGCCAGAAATAAAAGTAAATGAGAGAGATGTTTCAGTAAAAGTAGATGTAAATAAAATTTACTTTGAAGCTGTAAAATACAATCAACTTATATCAATGTGCGAATCAAGACAATTTACTGAAGCCTATCCATTAGCTATTGAATTATGTTCTGCTAACAAAACTAATTCTGATTTATTCCGTATTAAAGGTCAAATCGAGTCCGAATTAAATGAAGCTGATAAAGCTGTAGATTCATTCATAGATGCACTGCGTTGGAATCCTGAAAATGTATATGCATTAATAATGATGGGTAATATTTTTGCAAGAGATAAATCGGATATTGATACAGCAATGATATATTATAAACAGGCATCTCTTATTGACCCTAATGACCATATTTCGCTGAACAATATTGGTGCAAATCTGCTTTCCTTAGAAAGATATGATGAAGCTCAAGAATATTTTGAAAAAGCAAATAGCATTAGTTCTGATTATCCCAATACACAGTATGCATTAGGATTGTTGGCTTTTAAAAAGAGGAAGTATAATGAAGCATTTAATTACGCCATCAAAAGCGTAAAATTAAATAATTTAAGAGATGCATTGTATATAAATTCTGTCAAACTTATAGAAGATATATCTGCGGAAATATCAGATTCAGATACTACAATCAGAACACTTAAGGAATTTACAAAGCATATTGAAGAGATTTCAGGAGTAAATACCCGAATAGAAATTGACAATGAAATTCCGACTATCGCAAAAGTAGAATATGCAGAAAATCACAATAGAGATTATCATTTAATAAAATATAAGGAAGGATATAAAGGTCACCTTCACTTGATACTTCATGAGTTGATACATATTGAACTTGCCTCAGAAGCTAAAATTTCAAATGATAATTTACTGTTTACTTCTTCAGAAGAGCATCGAAAAAGATTTATTGCTGAGCATGGAAATTATTTCAAAACTTTAACGAAAAAAGGGTTTTCTAACGAATCAATTATAGGTGTTATAAACAGTTTATTTGAAGGTATTAATCGACAAATTTTTAATACGCCAATTGACCTATTTATTGAAGATAGAATTTTTAACAGATTCCCAGATTTTCGACCGATACAGTTTACTTCGCTTTTAACTATTGTACTCGAAGGAGTAGATGCAGTCACAAGAAAAGATGTTGTTGATATAATGGATGATAACATTCTTTCTAAATCCAAAACTTATAACTTAATCAATGCTATTCATTTTAGAAATTTATTCGGAATTGATTTTATTAAGAATTTCAAGGCTTCTCATACGGAAATGAGGCAGGCAGAAAAGTGTTATGATGAATTTTTAGAATATAGATATGATAAGCAACCTGGAGAAGAATATGAACTTGTTCAACATTGGGGAGAAGACTTAAAATTAAACCAATACTTTAAATTAGTAAATGAAGTGCAGTTTAGAAAAAGTGAACCATCTTATGCTGATTTAGATTTTGAAAATGATATAGACATTGATACTGAATCAAATCAAAAAATCGAAATGCACAGCTTTTTGGAAGAGCACAAAGATAAAAATTTGAATCTTTCTGTAATGATGTACATGATTGGAGCGTTAGAATATTTTAAAAATAAATCTGATGCCGAAATTAAAGAAACGGCATTTCAAATTGCATCCATGGGAGTAAATGGGATTTCCCCTGAAAAGAAATCAGGTTATAAAGTTCCATCTATAAAAGACAGTGATTTTAGTGGTTATCAGATGCTTGCCTACTATTATGTTAGCTGGGCGTTATCTGCTCCACAATTACTGCCAGACTTACAGTTGCCATTTGATAAAGAGTATGAAACAGCCAAGTCCTTTGAACATTAAGTTTATTCATATAAGTTTAAAACAAATAAAAAATATATTATGGTTACATGGTTTGTAGTAGGGCTAATTATTTTAATAATTTATTTATACCTGAAAAACGACACAGAAAAGGCAAAGAACTTTTCGCATGAAAAAACAATCCGAGATTTAGAGACTAAGGTTCGCACGGAAAATTTGGAACGCATTGCTAGTAGCGGGGAAACTACAAATTCTTCGTCTAGAGGTAATACTGATGCTGTTGATATTGCAAAACTTATTTTAATGAGGAATAGAGTACTAGAATTTCTAGAACAAAATTCGTTTAATGTTACAGTAGATAGAAATTCCGATATTGACATTTATGACTCTTTGTCTCCAGGAGGTACTGAAGATATGGGCGGAAGAATTAGAACGAAGGGTACGCTTCTGAATTTTGAGACTACTTTCAACAAGGGAACGAGTAAATCTACCTTAAAATTACATATGGATTACGATGGGAGTGCAAATTTCTATCTCTTTTTTGAAACGACAGATAATAATGAAAAAATAGAAATGAAATATCGCTCCTTAATTCGTTATATGAATAATTGGCATAATCAGGCAATTTACGAATAATAAGGAGTTTAGCGAAAATTAATTAATATAACATCTCTAGATAATGTCCGAATTAAAAGACTTAATCAATAAAATTCGCAAATTTAATAAAGAGCGTGACTGGGAGCAGTTCCACAATCCTAAAGACCTTGCAATTGCACTAAACATTGAGACTTCTGAATTACTGGAGCTTTTCCTTTGGAAAAGAGATTCAGATGTTGATGTTGAAAAGGTAAAGGAAGAGCTTGCGGATATCTTTACTTTTGCTCTTAATATTGCAGATAAGTTTAATCTAGATGTGACTGAAATAATTGAGCAAAAAATGGCTTTAAATGCTAAGAAATATCCTATTGACAAAGCAAAGGGCACTAGCAAAAAATACAATGATTTATGATAGTTTATTCAAGTGATAAAGCATCATTTTACAATGATGTAATATCGAACAATATCGAAAATATTATTCATAACTTTTTTATAGAAAAATTCGGATTTGAAACATCTATTAATGAGATTAACTCTTGGAAGAATTCAATGCAATACATGAATAATGTATTATTGGATACTGAGATTCCTGATGATGCAGGAGTTACAATAGAGTATCAAATACCTCAAACATCGAAAAGAGTAGATTTTATACTTTCTGGTAAAGATGAAAATGATGTTGAGTATGCAATTATCATTGAATTAAAGCAATGGTCGGAATCTACAATGACTGACAAAGACGGTATAGTAAATACTTTTGTTGGCAAACGTAAAAGAGATGTTAGTCATCCTTCTTATCAAGCGTGGACTTATTGTTCTTTACTTACTGGTTTTAATGAAGCGGTGTACAATTCGGAGATAAAATTGATTCCATGTGCATACTTACATAATTATGTGCCTGACAACTATATTACTCACGATTTTTATAAAGACTATATTGACAAAGCACCGATATTTTTAAAACCCGATATTTTAAAACTTCGTGAATTTATCAAGACGTTCGTAAAGTTTGGAGATAGCAATAAAATTATTCAAATAATTGACGGAGGCAGAATACGACCTTCAAAAAGCCTTGCAGATAGCCTATCGTCAATGTTAAAGGGGAATCAAGAGTTTCTTATGATTGATGACCAGAAAGTGGTTTATGAGACGGCTTTGGCTCTCGCAAAAAAATCGAGTGAAAAAAATAAAAATGTACTTATTGTCGAAGGAGGTCCTGGAACTGGGAAATCGGTAGTAGCAATAAATTTGCTAGTTAATCTAACAAAATTAGGGTTATTAAGTCAATACGTAACAAAGAATTCTGCACCAAGAGAAGTATATAAAACCAAATTAACAGGAACTTTTAAACAAACCGAAATATCCAATTTCTTTTCTGGTTCAGGTTCATTTATTAGTACTGCCAAAAATCAATTTGACGCTTTGATAGTGGATGAAGGACACAGACTTAATGAAAAGTCTGGAATGTTTAAAAACTTAGGTGATAATCAAGTTAAAGAGATTATCAATGCATCAAAATTCACAATCTTTTTTATAGACGAAAATCAAAAAGTTGCAATACATGATATTGGAACGAAGGAAGAAATTATCATCTGGGCAAATGAAGCAGGTGCAGAAATAACTGAACTCGAATTAACTTCTCAATTTAGATGTAATGGGTCTGATGGTTATTTGGCTTGGTTAGACCACACTTTACAAATAAGAGAAACTGCAAATCCTATTTTAGACATTGAAGATTTTGATTTCAGAATTATTGATAGACCTGATAAATTAAGAGATATAATTTTTGAGAAAAACTTGGAAAAAAATAAAGCCAGGCTCGTTGCGGGATATTGTTGGAAGTGGGTTAGTAAAAAAGATTTTTTTGCGTACGACATACAATTTCCTGAATATGATTTCAAAATGAAATGGAATCTGGCAGATGACGGAATGAAATGGCTTATACAGCCTGAATCAGTTAATGAAATTGGTTGTATCCATACATCCCAAGGGTTGGAGGTTGACTATATTGGTGTTATAATTGGAGGTGACCTCGTTGTAAGAGATGGAATTGTGGTCGCAAATCCTTATGAAAGAGATTCAAACGATAGTACAGTAAGAGGATACAAATCTATGATGAAGAAAAATCCTGAAAGTACGCTGGAGCTGATGACTACTATTATTAAAAACACTTATAGAACCTTGATGACTAGAGGAATGAAAGGATGTTATGTATACTTTACAGACAATGAGACGAGAGAATATTTTAAAACTAAAATTCACAACAAAAAATAAAAACTGTTAGTGACAAGGACTAGTATCAGAAACAATTAAAGTAAAGAACAATATCTTGATGTTAAGCGATGTTAAAAATCTTTTTTCCTTATCCTTTAAAATTACTGGTTTAAAGGAAGAGCAAGGTTTTTTGACTGTCTTGGCTGACTATCAACCAAATTTTGTTTCAGAGAATTTGTCCGAATATTTGTGTGATAAATATCTAACAAGTAATCTCAATAGTTTACAAAATCTTTTAATCACTATTTCAAAATTTGGTTTTCAATCGTACGTAAATTGGAAATTGAGTTTTCCAAATAAGCCTAATGTTCAAATCTTTATTAACAATTCTATTAATAATAATTTGGCTTTGTATGAAAACGAGATTGAATTGTGCCTACTCAAAATCTTAATATTCCTAAAAGAAAATTTCTCTCCCATCTCAGAAAATAAACAAAAAATTCTATTACCATTTTATACTGAAACTGCATTAAATAAAAGATTCGTGTACTTAAACCATGAGTTTAAGGTCAGATGGTATGAGAGTTATAG
The DNA here is from genome assembly GCF_900109615.1 of Kaistella antarctica. Lineage (GTDB taxonomy): Bacteria > Bacteroidota > Bacteroidia > Flavobacteriales > Weeksellaceae > Kaistella > Kaistella antarctica. Next base: position 274,838 of record NZ_FOIX01000001.1, on the reverse strand, counting down.
TAAGAGATTAGAAAAAATATTAGTTTTAAAATACTTGTTATATTCGTGTATTGGTCATATTGAAATTGATTTAGAACATGAATATTCCTCAGGAAATTCTCATTCAATTTTGACAAATCATATTGCAATTCAAAATAATAGAATTCTTCAAGTTCTAAAAGGTTTAAGGAATGATGGAACATTAACTTATCATACATTTTTAATTCATTTAATTCAGAAATTTTCTATTTCAAATGCAGAGTTTGAGACCGTGAAAGCCCTTGATATTGAAAAGCAATACACAAAAAATTATGCTGAAAATTTGGTAAGCTTTAGAGAAGTAGATTGTGAGCGAGTTATTAATGTTTTATCTCCTTATTTTACACAGAAGGAGCAAACGGTTCTAAAAGAAATTATCAATAGTAAATCTGTAAATTTCGAGAGTAAGTTAGTATTCCAACAAAAATCTATTGTTCTAACATATTTTTTAAAGATGCTTTATGAAGAAAATATATTAGTTGCGAATTCTAAACAAAGTCTAAGTACTTGGATTATGAAAAACTTCCAATATCTACTAAATGGTCGTCCTATAGATTTCAAAGAAAATACAATTCAAAGAACTCTAAACAGGGATTCCAAAGCACCCAAACTTATACTTTCAATAAATTAATCAATTTTATTATACCTTTTTTATACCCCTTTTTCGAAGGGGTATTTTTATGGATTTTTTTCAGTGATATGTTTGCATTGTCATAAAGAGAAGACGATACTTTGACATTAGAATTTTAGCTAAAACGATTAAAAAAAGAAATACAGAAGTTAAGAAACCAGTGTTTTAAATATAAATGCTAAATGATAAAATTCTATCGCAGATTCGAATAAAATAATTTTAATGACAATTAAGTAAAATGAAAAGAAATTATACATACAACTTGGACAGTTGTAACGAAAACCTTTAAAAATATGGCTTATTAAGCCTATTAAATTAGATGGTTCGGAGTCTTCGGACTCAAATAAAATGGTAGACTCTAAACGTTCACTCGTGTTCTAATGATTCTGCTACTAATCTATTTGTAGAACATAAAAAATTAAGAACATGAAAAAAGAACAAATATTAGATGAGCTTGCAAAAGCGAATCCATCACTCGCTGGTTTAGATAACCTAATAAATTTCAGTAAGGTTGACCCACCTGTAATTGAAGAATCAAATGTGTACTACCCTAAAAGAAACGATTTCTTCTTTTTCGTACCAGAAAATTTGAACTTAGATGAACTTCTGGAAAAGGCATCCGCAAATAATCTTCATCCATTTAAAGTTATCAGGTTTTTATCGCTCATAGGTCAGCGAAGCATTCATAAGCGAAGAAATTTTAATGGTTCAGGCTTCGATTTTTATTCAAAATCTCACGCTAGAATTAGAGCAAAATCATTAGAAGTAGAGGTGGGTAAAGACTATTTAATTTACTATCGCTTTCTAAAAGAGGAATATGTAATTAACCGAACGCCTTATAAAAAAGGGGGTAAAAGTTTTGGTTATGGCTTCCTGCCACATTTCAGATACCAGAGGTTATCAGTCAAGATATTCTCGGCTAATAAGTTAATTCAGAAAATTGCCAGCAGATTTAAGGATAAGTCTACAGAAAAATATTGTAAGAATCTCATTAAACCATTTCGAAGAGAAAGTTTTGGGATTGATTATGAAAAAGCTGAAAAATCGCTCCATAAAAAGTACTGCGAATCGTTCATTCAAAATTCATTTGGAGGTTATATGCTCGATGATGAATTTAAGAGCGTGCATAAGTACGGAGCCTATCATAATAGCTTAATCCAAATGATGAATTTACTAAACGGTAAATTTTATTTCAATCGGTCAAATTTTACTTTTGTCGAGTATAAAGAGAAGAGCTTCCGAAGTAGAAGAGTGAGTGGAAGAAAAATTCGGAATGTTAAAAACATCATTAATATTAAAAGAAAAACTCCGATAATAAAACCTTTAGGTAGATTTTATTCTACGTTTTCCTTTCTTCCAAAAACGGTAAGGGATTTACTCCATTTTGACGGTGAAAAACTTGAGCAAATAGATGTGAAGAATTGTGTCATGTATATTCTTTCCAATTATTTAAAAAGCAATTATAGCTTTAGTCATCATATGCTTAGTAACCTGACGTCTAAGAAGTATTTTGCCTTATATAGTTACAATTTGACTAAGCAATGCTTAGCTGAGCAAGGTATAGACTTGGTGCTGGAGGATTTTAGAGATATACAATTACCACTGACGCAATTTTCAATTAGTGATGGGTGTAATCTAAGTAACCCTTTCCCCTTGACTGATTTTAACTCACTATTATTTCAGTTGGGTTTTGTCCCAGAGAATTCTAGCCAAAAAGAAAGTTTACCTAAGCTTAATACGATTAAAGCTTACCAGAGTTTGGTGCCTAAACTCCTACCTAGCATCAAACCAACTGAAATAAACATTGGGTCAAACTCTCTTGAAAGGAATTCAATTCTGAACTTAGGGTCAGAAGTTTTCTCAGGAGAAGTTTCAGAATATTCCATTAAAGACCAAAGTAGCCGTTTGCGAAAATTGAAGTTTACGAAAGCTCCAACGTTAGACCTTTCAAGTGACGTGACTAAGTTGAGTAATGAAGCTTTGAAAAGAAAAAACATAGAACCAACCTTAGGCTATTGTCTAAGTCTCTCTTATATGATTCCTGAAACTCTCCAAAGCCTTTTGGATAAAGAGTTAGAGAGGTTTCAGAGATTAGCGGTTGGTGGTAAATTTTATGAGAGCTTTATTGATGATTATAAAAAACATTTCTCAAACGAAGAGTGGAAAGAGAAATATGAAAAAAGAATTAATGAGACCTACAATGGTGACGCATCAGAAGATAGAAAATTAACTAAGGAAATGCTTATGTCTTTGATTTATGCTCGAAATGAAAATACTAACTACAACGAGATAAAATGGACGTTTGTTAAACATTTTCCTTTAGTTTATGTGCTAATAGATGACTTGAAAACTGCAAACCATAAACAGTTTTCGCATGCTTTATTTAATCTTGAAGCTGAAGTTATGTTGGATGAAATTGCAAGCAAGTTGCTAAAAAATAAAATACAATGTCTAACAGTTCACGACTGTATTGCAGTTAAAAAATCTGACGTCCCTAAAACATTAAAAATTATGTCGGAATCCTTCCTAACAAAATTTGGTATTGAACCTCAAATTGAATTTGAAACTTCTACTAAAAATAACCAGAAAATCTAAAATGATGCAAAACAAACTACTACGTATTAATTTTGGCGATACTAATTACTTTGCCAAAGTATTGCAACACACCAAACACGGTTTTGCAATAGATACCGTGTTTCCTGTCGAGGGAATAAAATACTCTGAAACCTCATCGGGAGATTATGATATTGTGAGCTACTTTGAGGAAAGGGTTCTACATGCATTCAGGAAAAAGCTCATCTTAGAAATTGAACTGGTTCTTAATCGTCACATCTTGAAGGAAAAACTACGAGAGCTGGAATTTTCATTAAGCATATTCCTAGACGATGAATTTCCAACTGAAAAAAATGAAAGGATAAAGCAAATCTTTGGAGAAGCATTCTTCAAGGATAATTTTCATTTTTTCGAATACACTCCGTCAATGGTCAATTATCTAATTGAGTACCTAGAATTCTCAAAGATGGAAATGCTAACGGGCAAACGGCTGATTACAGTGTCCCAGGAGGCTTTTCTAGAGGGTCTTAAAGAAAAGATAATTCATTCTATCACTAACAACAAAACACCCTAATATGGAACATATTCTAATAACCTTCTGTCGGTTCTCTTTTTATATTTTTAAAGTCACTGCGCACACAAAAAATTATGTCACATGCGAGCCTTTATATCCCATCAAAGGAATTGAGGCAGATTACTATTGTGAAGATGACGATTTCTACAATGACGATTCTATCTCGAAAATTAATATGTTTGTTATGGCAGTCATCCACGCATACGACAGTTTTTGTAGGACTTCTGATTCATTCGTTAAATACATTGAAGAAAATCGTGAAACTGATGACGTAGATGAACTGGCACTTTTGACTAAGAAGTATATATCTGTGAGTTACCGCAACATTCAATTTCAATATCTTTCTGAAATTACGGAAGAAAACTTTGTCAGATTACATTTCAATTTTTACCTGACCCAGACGTTTCCATTTGAAAATATTTTCATGATGGATGAAGATGATGTTAAAACAGTAGAAAATTGTCTGAACCTGGTCTTAGACCAAAACATTAGTAAAGTTATTTCTGTTCACTTTACTGACGATATATATTCCGACACGGTGAAGACGAAAATAATTGACCTAAGTAAAGGTCACTTCCCAGAAGAAAAGCTGCTCCAAGAGATGTTTATATGCTATTACTCGGCACCTAGATTAGATATTGATAAGAATCCTTTCCGATATGATTACTTTGAGAAACGCTTTGATAGCTTCACAGAGGATAAGAAACTAGGGCTATTTCTAGTTTGTAATATTGACAAAGAACTCTTCATGTATAACAAATTCCTCAGTAAGTTATGGATGAGCAAAAACAAGTTATGGAGAATTGGATAATTAAGATGTTGTTAGATGTTTTCTCGAAACATTTCGGACTTCAAGAGGCTTTGAAATCTAAAGATGAATTAGTTTCAAAAGAAGCTGTGCAAATACTTTCCGAATTGACTGGATTGAGACGTAATTATATCGCTGGAAAGCTAGAAAAGATTTCTAAAATTTGAAAGGACAAGGATGGTCAATTTAATTGAAAGGTTGTGACCATTCTTTATCAAGTAGAGCTGGTTTAAATCAGTATTTCGTGGTAAATTGATATACATCAAAGTGTTACTGTATCTCTTCCCTAAACTCCAATCGCAACTAGGAAAATCCCATTCAAATCCATAAGTCGTGTACAAAAATAAGGATATGCCATCTGAAACGTATGGATTAGTTATTTAAGTAGTTGAATAATAGTCTTTTAAAGGTGTAAATTGTCCACCTAGAAACCGCTTGCGTCTAATGTAGTAATTTTATCACATTGATAGTTAAAAAGCTATTTTAACTTGGAATTATCCTCTCAATTCCTTCAGAATATAATTTTTTGCTGTAGTACAATTCATCAAACAAAGTTTTGTAATTTACTAGGTGTTGTATTTCATTTATATCCAAAAAAACATCTGTTTTCCTCTCACTATTTCTATATACAAGTAAATTTATTATCGCTTCCTGATTGTCTGAATAGTCTAAGTAATCTGTAAAGAAACATGCTAAGTCCTCACTCGCAAATTGCTCATTTTTGATTATCCAATTACGTACCTCTGACTTGTTTAAGTTTATGCTTTTATATATTGCCAATTCTTCTTCAGCAAACTTTTCAAATTTATGAAGTTGTACGATATCATTTAGACTTTCATAGAGATATTGAAATTCTTTTTTATTAGTGCAATTTACAAATGAGTTGGTATGCTCTTTTTCGAAACCACTGCTCCATTTGCATTCTTCATAAAATTTGTGGTTTTTTTTGAGCCATATTTTCAAGTGTCCTATCTCGAAAACGTTTGATGGGCTTAGACTAAGTAGCTCTTGTAATAAATTATCTAGCATATTTTAATTATAGATTTAAGGTCTTCAAACTACCCAGTTAGTCAATTCACTCGGTGTGTTAATTATTACATCAGGTTTAGAAGTGACTGGCTCAGTTCCTCCCCATTTGCAAAAATATCCTTTTACTCCAGCGGCTTTTGCAGAAATTATGTCAATGTCTAAATCACCGAATGAAACGACCTCATCAGGAATTAGCCTCATCATTTGTAACGCTTTTAAAAATTCTGTGAAAGTTGATGTTTTAAATTCAATTAATTTAAATTCATTGCTTTGCTATGGTGCGGCTTAGAATACCAAATCTTTCTATTATAAACTAATTTTCAGAAAATCTAAAATCTTTAAACCTGGCGAAAATCCCGCACTATTGCAAAAACGCTGTTAGGCGTAAACCTTAAATATCATCAAAAGAATCTTTTTCACTTTTTACACTTTTAGAATTTTCCTCCTTATATCTCTTAATTATATTTTTTTTTGAATGATAAATGATGCAAAACCCTCCGTAAACTGTAGATGCAAGTTCAACTATATTTTCACCAGATTCAAAAATGAGTGCTTTAGGATGTGTGCTGTTTGATTCTTTTGCCAAATCTGGGTATCTAATTTCGAACACTGCTTTATCACCTCTACCTCCTATAAGACCGTAATCATTTTCTTTGGGTAAGCCGTATTTTTGTATATAAAGTTTTTTAATAGAGTTGAAATTTCTATTATTAATTAAAAGAACTTCTTTTACCTTATCTAAATCATAAAGATTTGGATTTAAATTTTTATCAAAAGGGAAGTATTCACAAATTAGAGCAACAGTATTTAATTTGTTAGGTGGTTTTAAAGAATTGTTATTTAAGTATATTTCACATTGAAATATTTTACTACTAGTAAATAGGTCGTAATATAATTTATCTCCTTCTTTTCTTATTTTTTTTTGAATAATTAATTCATTCGTAGTTTTCTGTATTTCATCATCATTAATACCATATTTAAAATCTAAAAATAAATTATCAGTTTTATCTTTAGTATCATCTTTTAATGATTTAGATATTTTGACATCAACTTTATCAAGTATGCTATCTTGTTCAAATTTGTAATCTAATAATTCAGTTTTACTTTCTTGTAGTATGTGTTTTTCTTTAATATTATTATCATTACAAGAAAATAACAGCAAAACGGTCGTAATTAATAAATTTTTATATTGTGATGTTTTCATAGAATTACGGCTAAAGGTTGGATATCTCTGTTGGCGGAGACTTTTAATAAATCGTCTATAACAAATTAAACAATTACGAAAATTCGTTATGATATGAACTTCCGCCCCGCTAATAGAAATACTATGTTGTCTGCTTTGCTGTGAATGTTATTATACTTTGAACCTATTTAGAGGGTGTTGCTGTTATCGAATATATATTTGAATCATTGGCGAAAATTAGGTTCGCACCAATTGCCTTTCCGTATAAAACCGCTGTTTTAGTTTTGAGTGTTTCAGCATCACCATTTTTTTCATTTCTATAATATGCATCACTAAATTCATCTTTTGTAAAATATGGAATTTCTGTTTTTGATTTATTATCAACAAGAACTCTCTTTTCAATAAATTTATCAAAGACATAAGAGTACTCTGCAAATATTTTATTTTTTGTTGGAGACATAGTTGACAATACCGCTTTTGAAATTGTTGTTTTACTAGGGGTTATCATAAGTTTCCAATCTACACCTTGTGTATCTTTAACAGAATATAGATAAACAGTCCCATTTTTTTCAGTTTTGTTACTTTCCGATGTTAGACTATATTTTGCTTCTAATTGTTCCTTAGTAATTTTTGTAACGGTTAAAAAATCTTTGATTGTAAATATTTGCCCAAAAGCAAATGTAGATACTAAAGTGCAGAGTAAAAAAAGTTTTTTCATTGTATTTTATTTATAATTGTTCGTAGCCTACTAGAATTGAATCTTCAAACCATAATTTCAAACCATATTTTGAATATGTCATGTACCGTAATTTTTTTCCTTTTATATTCATTTCTTTTGATTCATTAGGTGAATCCATTGAATCAGTAACAAAAATGTCAGTTCCTGTTTTTTCTTCAATCAATTTATCTAAATTCATTTTTAATCCTGAATTATATTGCCCAAAATAATAAGTAAAGTCAATTTCTTCTACATTTTTTTGGACTTCTTCTTTTGTATAATCGTTTTTAGTTGAGAGGAGAAATACTGGAATTTTGGAAAGAGATTTAAAAACTACAAAATCTGTTGTCTTTTTTGGAAACTCAAAATACATTCGTTCATATTTGTCAAAATTGAGCATGACTTCACTTAAATTTCTGCCTTTGCTTTGTTCAGCAGTGCATTTCTCACCTGTAGGGAGATAACATGTAAACTGACTAAAACAAAACCCTGAAATTAAAGTAGTTGTATATAATATTTTTCGCATATTTAAAAAATAGGTTTAATGTTTTTGTAGGATTTATATTTCACAAAGATTTTTTTGCATTGCAGACAGCGTTGGATATTTGTGAAGAAAGCCTCTGGTCATCAAGTGAGTCGGGATTTTTTTTACAAATACCATGTTCTAGGTAGGTTTTTTATGATTTACTTTCGAATAGTTGATGTACTAATTATAAAATTGTTTTGAAAACCTGAAACCGAATAAATAAGATTTTCTTTTTCATACGTAACTACATAAATTAATTTTTCAGGGTAATTTAGACTTCTTAAAAGTTTTAATAGTTCATCATATTTCAAATCAGTAGTTTCGAAATCTTTAGTTTTGTCTTTAAAAGCTGTAGATTTAATATGAAATAGTGGGTTCTTATTTAACTCTGTTGTCATTTTATACCAAAGTTCGGTTATTAAATCAGCATTAATATTTAATTGAAACAAGTCAATCCGATTTATTGTCTCATCTTCAGAATTCGATTCAATCGATACATTATAATTTGCCATCTTATATATCAGCATTGATTTTCCGAAAGTTGATTTTTTTTCAAAGGGTTTAACTTTAAAGGTTTTTTCAAAATTCTCTACTTTACTTCCGTAAAATTTAGTAATATTTAGTAAATCAGTGTAAGTTTGGGCACAATAAAAATTTGTTATTACGATTGCAATAATCAGTAAAAATTTGTTCATTTGATTTAATAATTAATTTTTAATATTGAAGATAGATAGTCTTATAATTGACTACAACTCCCAAATATACGAATAATATGAATATGTGGAAAGTGGTAACCTAAGTATTAAATCATTGCTTAATAGTTATGTATTACAATTTAATTACTTGTAAGTGATTGCAAGTAATGCGTATTTTTTTTCCTGAGCAGAGAGTCTAAGATAGAGTATGTTACATATAGAGCAGAATAATACGTATGGCATCTATATTGTTCTATTTGTTTGCTAATAAGTATATTGATAAATAGATACATCGCTTACCGTATTTGAGTGTTTTAATAACTCCCTTTTTCAGGAATAACATGTCTCACGCCACCTTTTGGATTTTCCATATCACCTTTATATCTTGGGATAACGTGACAGTGAAAATGGAAAACTGTCTGTCCAGCTACTTCTCCACAGTTCATTCCGATGTTATATCCATCAGGTTCATAATCTTTTAAAATTATCTCTTTCGCCAATTCAATTACCTTTGTCAGCTCAATCATCTCAATATAAGACAGCTCAAAGAAATCTCTTTTCACCTCATTTGAAATAATCAGCAAATGTCCAGGAGATACAGGAAATGCGTCTTTTAATATAAAGAAGTAATGAGTCCTGAGTATTATGCTTTCCTCTTTTATTTCAGTAAAGTCTATCATTAAAATAAAGGTTCTAATTCAATTTTTGGTGACCATTTCTGGATAGCTAAATTTAAGCATAATTCGTATTGCTTTTGTAAAAACTTTCTTCTTTCATCTGAAGTTCGTCCAGTTTGATTAACAATTGTTTCTCCTAAAGGATGCTTACTCTCGATATAGAACTCATTTCTCTTGTATAGTCTTTCTAAATACTTTATTTCAGGGATTTTAGCCCTTTTATTATTATTTACGTCACTATCTGACAGAACTAAGTTCCAAACCCCATTAACGTTAGCACCTTCATTATTAAGATTAACCTTAAAAGCATGAGGTAAGAAATGGTCTACGGCAGCGAGATTTTCATCTCCAGAAATTATCGTGATGTCTTGAAAGGAGTAGAAGCATTTACCCTTTTGATATCCGTTTAAAGATGCTCTTGCTGACGTAATTTCTTTTCTCTTCATAAAGGATGTTTCCAGGTAAAGAGTTTGTAGTTCATCATCTATCTTTATCTCTAGCAAATTGGGATTTAGATTAAGATTCCAGGCTGTTTCTACCAAATTCCAACGAGAATCTACTTCGTGTACAAAATTTTGAAATTGAATACTTTCTTTAAGTCGCAACAAATCGTCCGTTATCACGATTCTTTTGAAACTTCCACTGAAATCTTTCTCATAAAACTTATTGGTGATTTCTCCTCCATTAATATTCTGGAAAGCATCTATTACATTATTGAAACCGTATTTTTCAGTAACTGCAATCAAAGCATCATAGCTAATTTCATCTACATTATGTTTTCTACATGCATTGAGAAATGTGCTCGAACTAGAGTTTCCTTGCTTGTCACTGTTTTTGAGATGCTGTAATATATTGTTGACATAGATTGGAGCAAGTTCACTAATGGAGATGTCGGTTTTTTGTGTAGAAGCAAGTTCTAAAAGAGCTTTTCCAAATGCAAATTTGTAAGTAGCTGAATTCTTCCCGAACAGAATTATAGCTCTCCATTGAGATTCTAATGAAGGGTCGTTTTGAAGGAAATTGAATCTCATTTAATTTTTCTTTTCGATATAGGAATACCTTTTTTTATTATATGTTGTTCCACTTTTAGGTCAAATGAAAGTAAAAAGATGAACCATTCTCGGAGAGGCTTATTTTTATACAACGTATAATTTTCTACAAACCAAGTATAGTTAAATTCATTTTCATTCATGCAATAAATATTTGTTCCAGTAATTGGTGATAACCATTCAGGATTTAACTGGTAAAATTCTATTAAATTTTCTAAATTCCAGTCTTGTGGTACTCCATATGGATAAAATGGGTTGATAATAGGAATTATAGTATTGTTAAAATTCATCCATGGTTTTGCAACAATTCCATTACTAGTGTATAAAACTAAATTATTAAATTCATCCAGAGAACAGATTTCATTTTGAACAATACCGTTTATTTGAATTATTTTTTTCCGTGTGATAGATGTAATGAAGTCTCCTGAAAGATAATATTTTTCACTATCAATGCCAAAATTAAAATCAATCTTTATAGCAAAACTTCTTTTTTTTATATCAAGTAAGTTTAAAAAAATTCTTTTTATGTATTTGTTTATAACTTCTTTCTTATCGACAAAAGTTAATGTGCTTGAAAAATTGTTGAAGTCTTCAGAAGAGTTTACTAATAGTTCTTTGGAGCTTTCTATTAATGCAGAATATTGATTTAATATCTTTAGTTCCGTTTCTGTTTCCTGGATTCCCTTTCTAATTCTCTCTACCTCTTTTTTTGCCTCATTTTCGCTAACGATTCCTTTAGTAATAAAATTTACTAATTTATCTCGCTCACTAATTAATGCATTATATCTTTTCTTGTTTAGCTTAATTTGATTTTCATTTTCTAATATTCTTTCGTTTTTAGAGCTACTTCCAGAATTTATTAAATTTAACACCTCTTTTTTTTCGAAAAAATAACTCCAAATTACATTTTCAATTTTGTCGATATTTATTCCACCGTTTTCGCACGTGTGCCCTTTAATTCTTTTTGATGAACATCTATAAACGTGGTCATTTTTGTTTACTCGAGATAATCCTGTATAGTTTCTACCGCATCTTGCACAGGTAATCTTTCCTTTAAGCAGATATTTATGTGTGACTTTTTTTCCTGAATTATTTCTGTTTTTTATTAGGTTATCATTTACCCGTTGCCAATATTCCTCGGAGATAATTGCTGGTACATCATAGAATTGTCCCTGCCAGTATCTTTTCCCTTTGTAAAATGTATTCTTAATTATGCCCTGGATTGTTTTCCCTGCCCACTTCGAATCTGATTTTTTTCGTATTGTCAAGACTCCAGTATCTTTATTCAAATATTTATATTCACCAGGAAGTTTGCTATAAGATGTTGGAACTTTTTTTTCATTAAGAAGTTCAGCAATTTTATTTGTTCCAATTCCAGACAGAGATTGCTTAAAAATATATTCTACAATCGGTTTTTCATCTTCATCAACTACCAAAAACTTATTGTCATCCTTTGTATAGCCATATGGAGGACTTGCATGTACTTTACCTTGCTCAACATTGTAAAGCAGAGCTTTTTTTACTTTCTTCTTAGTAGTTTTAACATAAAATGCATTTGCAACAGAGAGAAAATTTGACATTAAGTAATTATTGTCAGATTCAAAATCAAAATCTCCTTGGTTGTAAAAGTGTAATTTTGTTCCAGTATCTTGAAAGAGTTTAAATAATGTCATCCAAACGATAGGTTCCCTTTCTAATCTAGATTGTTCGATAGCAAAAACTTGATTAATTAGTCCCGAATTGATATCCGAAACTAATCTTAAAAGCTCTGGTCTTTGGTCAATACTGAGAGTTCCCGAAATTCCATTATCCTCATAAATTAGAAATTCCAAATTTTTCTCCTTGGCGTATTTTGTTCCTAAATCGACCTGAACCTTCAGTGAATGGTCAGTGTCTTCTTCTTGAGACACTCTTGCATAAATACCTAACATACAAATAGTTTTGTACAAATTTAGACAATGTGTACATTATACACAACTACATCAGAAATTGTGTGGTGCGGACTTCGGAATGGACGAACCGTCATCAAAGAAGTTTCAGTTCCGATTTTTCCTGCGACAGAATGAATTTTAGTTGTTTCTAAGGCTTCCTTTAAAGTTAAGGGCGGCAAGATGGTTGGAACTCTTTTGGCTAGCATTGTTTTCCCACTTCCTGGCGGACCGATGAGAATAATATTGTGTCCGCCTGCTGCAGCAACTTCCATGGCGCGTTTGGCGGTCTCCTGACCTTTCACCTCTGAAAAATCATTTGGAAAATGATGAACCTTTTCCTGAAACTCTTTACGAATATCAATAGTCGTTCTTTCCAGCGGAATTCCTTCATTAAAGAAATCAACTACTTCCTTGATATTGTCCACGCCATAAACTTCCAGTTCGCTTACAATCGCGGCTTCACGTATATTTAGTTTGGGTAAAATAATTCCTTTAAATCCTTCTTCTTTCGCTTTAATGGCAATTGGTAGCACGCCTTTGATGGGTAATAATCCGCCATCTAAGGATAATTCACCCATAATAATATATTTACTAATCTCCTCGGCGCTGATTTGTTCAGAAGCTGCTAAAATCCCTAAGGCAATGCTGAGGTCGTACGCAGAGCCTTCTTTGCGCAAATCTGCTGGCGCCATATTGATGGTGATTTTTTTTCCCGGAATTTTGAAACCAATGTTTTTCAGAGCCGCCGAGATTCTATAACTGCTTTCCTTGATTGCATTATCTGGAAGTCCGACCAAATGATAACCAACGCCGCCAGTATCAACATTCACTTCGATGGTGATGGTTTGGGCCGAAACTCCAAAGATGGCGCTCCCGTAAATTTTTACTAGCATGGTTTGTGTTTTGAGATTAAAATTAGGAAATTAATCTCAATGTTTTGAAAAAGAATTATTTGGAATGTTTTGAGTGTGAGTAAGAAGTGGTTTGAAACCAAAAAAAACTCCTCAATTTCTTGAGAAGTTTTGGTGGGCGGTACTGGGTTCGAACCAGTGACCTCTGCGATGTCGACGCAGCGCTCTAAACCAACTGAGCTAACTGCCCTTAATTAAAAAAAACCTCAGAATGAACTGAGGTTTCTTGGGTGGGCCCTGAGGGATTCGAACCCCCGACCCTCTCGGTGTAAACGAGATGCTCTGAACCAACTGAGCTAAGAGCCCGATACCATTTTTGATGTGTCAAATTTTGGTTCGGCAAATGTACAAAAATTTTCTACTCCTCCAAATTTTTTTGTAGAAATTCTCCGACTACAAAGTTGCTTCCGCCGATAAAAATCATTTCTTCTTTTTTAAGTTGTTGTTTTGCAAAAAGATACGCCTCCTGAACCGTATCAAAAATTTTATAAATTATTTTCGATTTTTTTAATAAATCTTCGTAATCCTGAGGGTGACGGCCCCGATTGTTGGATGGTTTAGCAAAATAGAAGGTAGCGTTGCGAGGAAGAATCTGTAAAACTTCGGTAATGTTCTTTTCTGCTACAAAGCCTAAAATGATATGTTTGAATTTTGGAATAGAATTTAATTGGTCAAAAACAAGTTCTAAGCCTGCTTGATTGTGCGCAGTATCGCAAATGATGAGTGGATCTTTTGAAAACTCAAACCAACGTCCAATGAAGTTGGTGTTTTTAAGTACTTTCAAAAGTCCGTTTTGAATGTGTTTTTCTGAAATGGTTAATCCTGAATTTTGCAATTCTTTAGTTAAAGCTAAAACAACTTTAATGTTTTTTTGCTGATAGTTCCCTTTTAAATCTGATTTTAAATCGGTAGTAATTGTTGTAGCATCGATGAATTCAGTCTTCAGTTCGGATGCTTCTGATTTAATGATATTTTTAACGACCAAATCATCTGCACCTGAAATAATTGAAATATTTGGTTTGATGATGCCGGCTTTTTCACGGGAGATTTCTTCAATGGTGTTTCCTAATAAATCCTGATGATCCAAGGCAACGTTTGTAATGGCAGACACCAGAGGAGTAATAATATTGGTAGAATCCAATCGTCCGCCCAAACCTACTTCGATGATTGCGTAATCGACTTTCTTTTGATAAAAATATTCGAATGCCATAATCGTCGTGAATTCAAAAAATGACGGCGTTATTTCTTCGGGTAAATTTCTCAGCTTTTGAATAAAATGATAAACGAATTCTTTGTCACAATTTTCACCATTGATCTTTATTCGTTCTGTAAAATCGATGAGGTGGGGAGAGTTGTAAAGTCCAATTTTATAACCTGCTTCTTGCAAGACAGAGGCAAGCATGTTGCTAGTAGAACCCTTTCCGTTGGTTCCACCAATGTGAATCATCTTGAGTTTTTCTTGCGGATTACCAAACAAGTCACAGAGTTTTGTGATGTTTTCTAAACCTGGTTTGTAGGCTTTTTGTCCATCGGTTTGGTAACTTGGTATCTGTACAAAAAGCCAGTCGATTGCTTCTTGATATTGCTGATTTGTCATGAGGCAAAATTCCTAAAAGTTTTTGGTATCTAAAAGGTTTCCTTATTTATTCTGCTCTTTAATTGAAGCTGGAATTGCGACCCGACTTGAACGGAAATCCTTTTTTTTCAGTTGGACTTCGGCGCTGGCAGAAAAAAGATTGGGAGTGGAAGGCGGATAAGTCGCCCAAATAAATTTAAAAAGTAATACTGTAAGTTCCAGTAGAAGCGGAGTTCGATTTTTCTGCTTTTACGTATCTCTTCACCCAACTCACGGATGTTGAAACCACGCAGGGATCGGAAGCGCCGCCTGAACGCCGAGCTGAAATGACATTGCCAGCTTTGTCTACTGTATAGGCGATATTAATATTTCCACTCGCTGAACAACTATGAGAAGGTTGTGCGCCGCCACGGCCCATCGTTCCGGGAATAAATCCAACGAGTTTTCGATCGACACCAATTTTGCTATCGCCATTTCCGTCGCCACCCAAAGGATCGCCGGCATTACCAGTTGTTCCCGTCGTTCCTTGCGTGCCAGCTTTGGTTCCTCGACCTTTCAAGAGATTTCCAACGGCTGCAGTTCCTTTGCCATCGCCAGAGCCAGTATTTGAATTTGGAGTCGTCGCTTTTGCGGGAGTTTCTTTCTTCGGCGTGGTTGTTTTTGCGGGAGTAGATTTAGTTGGTGTTTTAGCTTTAACTACTTTTTCAACTTTCGGAGCACTTACTTTCGTATTTGTTCCCGTTATTACTTTTTCCGCAGGCTTTACCATTTCTTTTACCGGTTCTGGCTTTGCTTCAGGAACAATTTCCTCGACGGGTTCTGTAACTTCTGAATTGGCGGCTAAACTTCCTTCCTGATTGGCTGGCTCCTCTATTTCTGCACCGTCACGATTATCGCCGAAGTTAATGAGCATGGTCGTAAGTTGCTCGGGTTGTTCGGTAATTTTGGTAAACTTGTAAAAGAAAATCCCCAGAAAAAGTACCAGTGAAATGAGCAGCGTTATGATTGCGCTCCATGTTCTGTCTTTCGCTTCGTTTCTTTTATGTTTAATGATATAATCCATTGATGCGGAATTCCTTTTTTTATTAACTAATCGATTACTCTTCTTGAGTGGTTGCGATTGATAAGTTATATTGATTATTCTCGGCAATTCCCATCACGAAAACAACATCTTTATGTTTGGTGTTTTCATCGGCTCTGATCGTGAATGATGGTTTTTCTACGTCTTTCAAAGTAGTAACCAAATAATTTTCGAGTTGGTCCTTTGCAATTTCCTTATCGTTTACAAAATACTTGCCGTCTTCCTTTATCGTAACCACCGACGGATCCTGAACACTCGGGTTTGCGCTATCAGCGGTCGGTAATTTTACTTCAATAGCACTTTGACTAATAGCAGAACTCGTAATCATAAAGAAAATCAACAACAGGAAAATAATATCGGTCATCGAGGCCATACTGAACTCGGCGTTGACTCTGTTTTTTCTTTTCAACTCCATTATAACGGCGTATTTAAAGTATCCAGAAATTCATTCACATGCGTTTGAATTTTTAAAACCAAACGATCAACATTGGTGACCAAAATATTGTAAAAAAAGTAAGCTGGAATTCCGACGAATAAACCGATTGCGGTAGTTGCCATCGCTGTATAAATCCCAGTTGCCAATAGTTTAGGACTTACCGCGCCAGTCACGTTGGAGATTTCAAAAAACGCCATGATCATTCCGACTACGGTTCCTAAGAATCCTAACATCGGTGCGGCTCCAGCGGCGGATGCTAAGATATTTAGGTTTTTTTCTAATTTAGAAACTTCTAATTGTCCTTGATTTTGCATCGCGTTGGAAATGTCAGAAATAGGTCTGCCGATGCGGGCCAAACCTTTTTCGATCATTCTAGCTTCTGGCGAATCGATAGTTCTGCAGTAATCAACTGCAGTTGTGATTTTTCCTTCCTGTACGAAATCTTTAATATTTTCTAAGAAGTTGGGAGTTTGTTTGGAAGCTCTTTTAATGAAAAAGTATCTTTCTAAAAAGATGTAAAGCGCTAATATTCCTAAAAGAAAAATCGCAATCATAATAATATTTCCGACGAGCCCGCCGCCGAAAAGAATTTCCCAAAGTGAAAAAACGTGTTTTTCTGTGGTGGTATTGATGATTTGCGTTGGAGTTTGTAAAAACATGTGTACTTTTTGATTTTAAAATTGAACGTCAAAATTACCTTAATATTACAGATTTTAAGGTATTTATTTAAAGTAGAACTGAAATAAATAGGATTAATCTTCGTCTACAATAATTTCGTCTTGCTTGAAATTACATTTTAGTTTAAAGGGAATGGGTTGATCGGCGCCAGTATAAAAATCGGTAAGGCTTCCTTCCCAGAAAAGTTCTAATTGCCCGGCACCATCATTTTTAAAAGTGAGTTTGGTGTCGGTTAAAAAAACATCTTCATTATTAAAGAGATCAACTCCGGTGAAATTATCGGCGTCTGAATCTTTAAGGTCAAAACATTTCCCAGCTAGTTCGGCGTCCTCCATGGGGAAATCGAAAACGGTTATCGAAATTTGCGGAAATTGGTATTGTAAAGAATCATCATCTACATGATCCAATGAATCATCGGTCATGATTTCTACTTCCAAAAAATGTTGAGTGTTGCTGTAAAATGCTTTGCAATAAGAACTTCGGATGTGATATTTTAAGGTTTCATCCGGATGATAGATTTTTAAAATCCCTTTCATTTTTTTAAGAAAAATTGAGTTAAAAAATTAATCAGCGAAACTGATTGAGCAAAGATAAAAAATAGATTGATTGTGCAAAGTTATTTGATGTAATTTTCGAATCTACTGAAATCAGCAGCGTAAATCAACATAGCAGACTTTAAACTAAAACAATTAAATTAGCATCTTCAAAAGTATGATCATGAAAAATTTTATATACACTGCTTTCTTAGGAGTAGTTTTCTTGGCGGGATTTACAAGTTGTAAAAAATCTGATTCTCCTTTGACCAAAATCACACCGGTTGAAGTAGATTCCATTGCAGCAAATTATTACGAGCAATATCTTAAACTTTATCCGTTGGAAGCCACTTCTCAAGGCGATCTTCGATATAACGATCAGTTGCCGATCAACATTGACAAAGATTTTATCTCTGGCGAAATTTCTTTTTATAGTTCCGTTCAAAATCAATTGAAGAAGTTAGATTATAAAACTTTGAGCGACGATGACAGGACTGTTTACGATGTTTTGGATTATACTTTAAAGGATAAAATTGAGCGCTATGCTTATCATCCCGAATATATTCCGTTCACTCAGTTTGGAGGTTTGCCACTGGATTTTCCTTTGCTAGGAAGCGGTGAAGGAAGTCAACCCTTTAAAACTGAGAAAGATTATCAGGACTGGTTGAAGAGAATGGAAAAATTCCCTGAATGGATGGACACTGCAGAATTAAACTTCCGAGAGGGAATGAAAAACAGTATCGTTTTGCCAAAGAAACTGGTGGTGAAAATGATTCCACAAATGAGAGCTGATGAATTAACAAGTCAAGATTTTGACAAAAATATATTTTTCGGACCGCTGAAAAATTTCCCCAAAAATTTTAGCAGTTCACAGAAGGAAAAACTGACCGCGTCTTATAAAGAGGTTATTTTGAAAAAAATTATTCCCGCTTACACCAAGATGGGAAATTTCTTAGAAAAAGAATACTGGCCGAAAGCCAGAACGACGGACGGAATAAACGGTTTGCCAAAAGGAAATGAGATTTATGCCTATTACACAAAAAGCTGGACTACAACGAGCAAAACGCCCGAGGAAATTAACAAAATTGGTAGAGAACAAGTCGCAATGCTTCGGGCTGAAATGGAAAAGGTGAAACAAGAATTGGGCTTTAGCGGGACTTTGGAGGAATTCATTATGCACGTAAAATCTGATCCGAAAGCGATGCCTTATAAAACGGAGAAAGAAGTTATTAATGCTTTTAATGGAATTTTAACGAAGATCAAACCGAAATTGAAAACAATGTTCAACGTAGATCCGATTACTCCTTTTGAAATCAGACAGACTGAAAAATTCAGGGAAGCTACGGCGAGTGCTGAATATATGCCCGGAACTCCCGATGGAAAAAGACCAGGAATTTTCTACATGCCAATTCCCGATCCGGAGAAATTTAATGTTACCTCTGGAATGGAATCTTTGTTCTTACACGAAGCAATTCCAGGACATCATTACCAAGTATCTTTGCAGCAAGAAAATTTAAAACTTCCAAAATTTATGCGTTTTGGCTGGTTCGGTGCGTATGGCGAAGGTTGGGCGCATTACTGCGAAACTTTAGGTCCAGAGTTTGGCTTGTACACCGACCCTTACCAGAAAATGGGTTATCTCAGCGATCAAATGTTGCGTGCGGTGCGACTTGTGATTGATACAGGTTTGCATACGGGAGCCTTAAATCGGGAAGATGCCATTAAATATTTTCTCAGTAATATTTCTTATGATGAAGGAAGTGCGGTTGCAGAAATAGAAAGATATATGGCGATGCCGGGACAAGCTTTAGGTTACAAAATTGGATCATTAAAGATTCGTGAACTGCGTGATCGGTATGAATCAAAACTAGGAGCTAAGTTTTCTTTGCCGAATTTTCATGATGAAATTTTAAATCAGGGTTGTCTGCCGCTGGATGTTTTAGATCGTAAGATGGAACTTTGGGCAAAGAAACAGTAAAAAATCATTGACTTTAAAATATAGGAATTCCGTTAAAATTTGACTTCGCGATGCGTTTCAACAATGATCAGTTCTGTCGAATTTAAAGAATATTCTCCTTCCCAAATAGCTGTGATTGAAAAAGGTTGCCTAGCTAAATAATTAGGAAAATATTAAGATATAAGTAGTATTTTTACCGGTCAAAAATCTCCCTCCTTTATGGACTTTAATTCTCCCCATATTCACTTCTCGCTCAAAGAGAATCTCCTTGAAAACGTTATGCAAAAGACACCGTTTGGGTTTTCATTGATCAATGAAAATTATGTCTTTGAATTTGCAAATCAGGCGTGGCTGGACATTGTTCAGAAAACGAAAGAGGACGTGTTGGGTAAGAAAATCTTCGACATTTTTCCGGAAACTGAAGATCAATTGCTTTCTATATTTGAGAATGTTAAAAAAACTAAACAACCTTTTTACGCGCCAGAACACAGTGTGAAATTGAAGAGGGCTGGTGTTTTACAAGACGTTTTTTTCAATTTTGTCTATCAGCCGATTTATAGTGAAACGGGTGACCTGCAATATTTCGCTACCGTAGTAATTGAAGTGACCGATCTGGTAGAAATTAGAACTAAAGTTAAAGAAGAAGAGGAAAGACTAAGGTTAGCTACCGAAAGTTCGCAAACGGCGACATGGGATTTAAATCTTCTAACAGGCGAAATCGTGCATTCGTTCTTTCTGTCCAAAATATTTGGGTATGAAATAGAAGACAAGGTTTCTCACAAACAATTTAGAAGTCACTTAGCAAGTGAAGATCAAAAACAAGTGGTTGAAAATGCATTTCAAAAAGCCCTGAAGATTGGGACTTACCAATATGAAGCCCGTATTATCGACAAAAACGGTAATGAGAAATGGGTTGCAACCAATGGTAAAATATTTTTTGATGACGACGGAAAACCGGTTCGCATGCTGGGTGTCTTGCAAGATGTTACCGAAAGAAAAAATACCGAGATCCTTTTACAGCAAAGTCATCATCTGCTAAATACGGCGCTCGATGCCACCAAATTAGGCCGATTTGATATGGACTTTGAAACACAGCAGAAATATAATTTCTCACCTCGTTTTCTGACCATACTCGGTTATGACGCAGATACTGAAACCATAGATTCTCATGTATTCGAGAAACATATTCACCCGAAATTTCTGGATTCTAGAACGGAAGCTTTATTAAAAGCTAAAGAAACAGGTGATCTATTCTATCAAACCAAAATTATTCTTCGAGATGGAAAGGTAAAGTGGATCGAGATTTATGGGCGACTTCATGACAGTTATGAAGGAACCAAGCCCTTCGTCTCGGGAACTATTCGCGATATAACAGAGTTGAAAGATTTTGAAAAGAACATCAGCGAGAGTGAAAAAAAGTACCGGTTTTTAGCTGATGCAATTCCGCAAATCGTTTGGATTGGCGAAAGTGACGGCCGACTTACGTACTTCAACAAAGCCACCATGGATTATTCGGGTAAAGATTACAATACGTTTTTGTCAGCTAATGGTTGGCTTGATATCGTACATCCCGATGATAGAAAGGAAAACGAAAGACTTTGGTATAGAAGTATAAAAACTAAAGAACCCTTCTTTTTAGAACACCGTTTTCGTAGCAAAACCAACGAATATCATTGGTTTTTGAGTAGAGCCTTTCCCGAGCTGGATGAAAATGGCGCTGTGAAGAAATGGGTCGGCACCAGCACGGATATCGATGACATGAAAAAACAGGAAAAACTCAAGAATGATTTCATTAAAATGGCCAACCATGAATTGAAAACTCCTGTAACGACCATTAAAGGTTATGTCCAGCTTTTAAAAAAAATGCGTGCTAATTCAGAAGACAAATTCTTGGTCAACTCATTAAATACTATTGAAAACCAGGTGAATAAACTGAATTCACTGATTGGGGACTTACTGGATATTTCCCGTATGGAATCTGGGAAATTGCCCTTAAACAAAAAAGATTTTTCGTTGGTAGAGCTTGTGACAGAAACCATAGAAGATATCAAAGCTTCGGATGACAGTCATCACATTAATTTTGAATTAAAGCATTCTTCAGATATTGAAGTGCGCGCAGATAAAGAAAGGCTTACCCAGGTTTTGAATAATCTTTTAACCAATGCCATCAAATATTCGCCCGCGGCTTCAAATGTTGATGTGGAGCTTTTTACGGATGGTAAATGTGCCATTGTTTCGGTACGGGATTATGGAATAGGAATCGATAGCGAAGAATTAACTAAGATATTCGAACGCTTCTATCGCGTGTCTGGTGATGATGAAGAAACGTTCCCCGGCTTCGGGATTGGTCTTTTTATCGTAAAAGATATTTTGGATCGGCATCAGGGAAAAATCTGGGTGGAGAGCAAGAAAGATCAAGGGAGTAAGTTTTACTTTTCGCTTCCTTTACATAAAAATTAAATTAAATAGAACTATGGAAATTTTGGTGGTCGACGACAATAAAGACATATGCGAACTGATCGAAAATATTTTACTTTCGGAAGGGTACGATGTGGAGTCATGTTCTAATCCTCTGGAATTTGAAAATATTTTGCAATACGTAAAACCGCGATTAATCATTACCGACTTACTGATGTCTGGCTATGATGGCCGTACTTTGACCAAAAAAGTTAGAAGCAATGCCGAAACGAAAGACATTAAAATCATGATGATGTCTGCACATCCCGACGCTAAAAAACTTAGTGAGACTGCGGGTGTAGATGATTTCTTGTCTAAACCTTTTGAGATTGATGATCTCGTTAAAAAGGTTGAAGTATTGCTGAAATAGAGCGTTCTTCATTTCTAAATACAATACTTAATCGAAAAGCATCTTCGTTATAAAATCATTTTCTTTATTTCCTCTCGCTGGCGAATATTCTCGGCCATAAAAAATAATTTGCAAGTGCAGTTTATTCCAGATTTCTTTCGGAAATAATTTCTTCGCATCTTTTTCTGTCTCCACTACATTTTTCCCAGAAGTTAGTTTCCACTGCGTCATCAACCTGTGAATGTGCGTATCTACAGGAAAAGCTGGGAATCCAAATCCCTGACTCATTACCACCGACGCTGTTTTATGACCAACACCAGGAAGTGCCTCTAATTCTTCAAATGTTTGCGGTACAATTCCGTTATGTCTTTCTGCTAAAAGCTCCGACATTCGTTTAAGGTTTTTTGCTTTCGTATTGGTCAGGCCTATTTCCTTAATTAAATATTTAATTTCTTCAAATTCTAAATCTTTCATTTTAAATGGATCGCCTGCAACCTCAAAAAGTTTGGGTGTAATCTCATTTACTTTTTTATCCGTAGTTTGAGCCGAAAGAGCAACCGCGACCAAGAGCGTAAAATGACAACTATGATCCAGCGGAATGGGAACTATAGGATAGATTTTCTCTAATTCGGTCATTACAATTGCTGCTCTTTGTTTTTTTAACATATTAATTCTAAATTTGAACAAAATTAAACATTATGTTAACAGTAGGAGATAAATTACCACAATTTGAACTTTTAAACCAAGATGGTGATAAAGTACAGTCAAAGAGTTTCTTAGGAAAAAAACTAGTTATATTCTTTTATCCGAAAGCGAGCACGCCTGGTTGCACCACCGAAGCATGTAATCTGAATGATAATCTTGCTGAATTAACCAAAGAAGGTTATCAATTAATTGGAATTTCTGCCGACCCAGTTCCTGCTCAAAGAAAATTTCATGAGAAGAATGCGTTTCAGTTCCCGCTTCTTTCTGACGAGTCCAAAGAGACTTTAGAGAAATTTGGAGTTTGGATAATGAAGAATTTCATGGGAAGAGAATACATGGGTGTCATGCGAACTACTTTCATTTTCGACGAAAAAGGGATTTGTACCCGCGTCATAGATAAGGTGAAAAATAAAACAGCCGCCAGACAGATTTTAAAAGAATCTTAAAATAATTAGCCCAGCATTCGTTGGGCTTTTTTTACGCCTTCTGTTAAAATATCAATTTCTTCGAAAGTATTGTAGACCGCAAAACTTGCCCGAACGGTTCCTGCGATATTAAAATAATCCATAATGGGCTGCGTGCAGTGGTGACCAGTTCTTACGGCGATTCCGAGTTTGTCTAGAATCATGCCGACATCAGAAGCGATTCCTATTCCTTCGAGGTTGAAAGAAACGACGCCCGTTCTGTGTGCTTTTTCGCCATAGATTTTGAGACCTTCAATTTCTAATAGTTTTTTCTGAGCGTAATCAAGCAAAGCAGTTTCATGCGTCTGAATGTTTTCTTGGCCAATTGCTTCCATAAAGTCAACGGCGGCTCCTAACGCGATATTTCCACCAACGTTGGGCGTTCCAGCTTCGAACTTAAACGGTAGATCTGCGTAAGTTGTTTTTTCAAAAGAACAGGTTGCAATCATTTCTCCACCACCGTGGAAAGGTTGAATTTTTCTAAGGATTTCTTCTTTACCATATAAAATTCCTGTACCCATTGGCGCATACATTTTATGTCCAGAAAAGACGAAGAAATCACAATCCATCTTCTGAACATCAATTTTAAAATGAGGCACCGATTGAGCGCCATCAATCACGATCATGGCGTTCGAATTCGCTCTGGTTTTAGCAATAATTTCTTCAATAGGATTAATAACTCCAAGAGCATTTGAAACCTGATTTAAGGAAACGATCTTCGTCTTGTCATTTAAATGTTCATCTAAAAAGTCGAGTTGCAGAATTCCGTTTTCGTCCATCGGAATTACTTTCAATTTTGCACCCGTTCGTTCACACAACATTTGCCACGGAACGATGTTCGAGTGGTGTTCTAAATAAGAAATAATAATCTCATCATCTTTCTTAATCAAATTCGTAATCGCATAAGCGATGAGGTTAATTCCTTCCGTTGTTCCTTTGGTAAAAATAACTTCAAAATCATTTTTAGCATTAAGGAATTTCTGAACTTTTCTACGAGCCACTTCCATTTCTTCGGTCGCCAATTGACTCAAAGTGTGAATCCCACGATGAACATTAGCGTTGATCTCTTTGTAATACTTTTCCCAGCTTTCAATAACTGAAATCGGTTTTTGAGACGTTGCGCCGTTATCTAGATAAACCAAAGGCTTACCATTAACGGTTTGAGAAAGAATAGGAAATTGACTGCGAATATTTTGAATGTCGAACATAATGCTTATTTAGAATACTTCAAATTTACGGAATTTTAAATTGAATTATTGTCACAGAAGCCGTAAACAGATAGATAAAGCAAATGGTTTTAATTGAAATGGTTGACGACTTCATTCACCAGGAAATCTACTTCTTTTGGCCTACTTTTACCATCTAAAGTTTCATTTTTATTCATTCCGGTACGAACGATAACCATTTGTTTTTCAGGAATCATGATAATATATTGTCCGTACAAGCCTCGAAAATAATAATGTTTAATTGCAACATCTTCATTGATCCAAAGTCCCAATCCATAAGCTCCTTTCGACAATTTTGTCGGCGTCCGCATCTCTTGGATAAAATTTGAATTAAGGATTTGCTTGCCATCAAACTGTCCGTCATTTAAAAGTAGTTGGCCTAATTTCGCAAAATCTCTGGAATTAGAATTGATGCAACAAAACGTTTTTTCCATGCCGAAATCATCGGTGTTCCACTCTGCATTTTGTTCCATACCTAAGAGTTGCCACAAAGTTTCTGAAGCATATTCTGCAATAGTTTTATCGAGG
This sequence comes from Kaistella antarctica, assembly GCF_900109615.1. Lineage (GTDB taxonomy): Bacteria > Bacteroidota > Bacteroidia > Flavobacteriales > Weeksellaceae > Kaistella > Kaistella antarctica. The sequence continues at coordinate 249,545 of NZ_FOIX01000001.1, read as the reverse complement.
GATTTACGCAAAGCGAAACCTAAAAGCTGTGTAGCTCCCGACTGATACTCGAAGTTGGTCCCAGGCTTAGCTTTGAAACCTCTTAACAAAACAGCTTCTTCTAAAGATTTTCCGTAATAAGCTTTTGCGTTGGGCAGAAAAGGATTGTTGTAATCTTCCTTCCAATTTAAACCGGCTTCCATTTGTGCTAAATCAGCGAGCGTTAAATATTTTCCGAATTCTACGTTATTGTAATTTTGAAAGAAGTCGGCAAACTTCTCGTCGATGCTTTTAATTTTTTTCTGTTCGATGGCTTTTCCGACCAGCATGACCGTGATCGCTTTGGCCATAGAGAAAGAATTGGTTTTAGAATTCTGATTGTAACCGTCCCAATATTCTTCATGAACTAATTTTCCATTTTTGATGACGAGAAGGGAAGCTGTTTTCGTCTGTTTCAATTCGTCAACGAGGTTTTTCGGTAAAGTTTTTTTATTGTAAATTGAATCTTTCACCCACGGAATAGTATTTCCTTTAGCAATGGTGTGTGATTTGAAATAGGTGCCGTCATCAATGGAAGAACCTGCTTCACCACGCAGGTACGTTTCTCGGATTCCCTTAAATAAATAATCATATCCAAAAGTGTAAGCCAGCGCAATTAAGGCGGCGATCCCGACAAGTATTCCTTTTACTATTTTTTTCAGCATGCGAAAATGTTTAAGACAAATTTAGGATTATTAATGGTAGTTTTTATCACTACAAAAAAGTTCCAGATTTCTCCAGAACTTTTCATTAAAAATATTTTTTTAAACTCGAATTTTAAATATGGAAATTTTAATTATCGTTAATAAGTAAATTCGTAGGTATAGGAATTTCCAAAAGAATCATTTACAGTATAGTTTAGTGGAAACATTTGGGAGTTAAAAGAATGATTAAAAACTTTGAAATAAGTTTCAGCCATTGGTTCACCATCAATAGTTCCTGTTCTTGTAGTTGTTATTTTTGTTATGTTATTGGATTGATAAAAAAGATTTGTTTTAATGTCAAAAGCAATTAAGGAAAATCCTTCTACATTTTTAAATGGGTTACTTTTTACATCATCTTCTACAATATTCACTTCATCAATTGTATAATAATTTGGAATGTGCAGATGTCTTGTTGTTTTTACAACATTACCATTACTTAAATAAACTTCAGTTTTATCTATAGAACCGACAGATCTTGTTTTATCATCCTCAATGGAAACGTGATTGCTATCGATCCAAGTGTAATAGATATTGTAATTTAAAATCCCAATGTTCGTATTTACTTTAGAAAGTTTATTATTGGCGTATTCGTAATTATTAGTAGCGCTAATTTCGCCTAATTCATTGTACGAAATCGTCTTTGTAATAAACTTGTTGGTATAAAAACTTTCTACTTTTGTTCTATTACTACTCACCACTCGTGCGAGTTTATTTCCATCAATATAATGATACGCTGAAGAGCTTTCTCCTGAAGATGATTTTGAGGTAATTGTTCTAGGTACAACTAAAATGTTTTCTTGCTCCTCGTCTCTTGAAGAGCAAGAAATGATTAGTCCGAAAATAAGGCATATTCCAGCACGGAGAAAATTGGTCATCAGAATTCTGTTAAATCTTAGAAAGTAAATTTCTGAAATTTGTTTTCTCGTCGATAATTCTGCGCAAATCCGCAACTGAAACTCTTTCCTGTTTCATCGTATCTCTGTCTCTTAAAGTTACGGTGTTGTCAGTTAAAGAATCGTGGTCAACCGTAATACAGAAAGGCGTTCCAATCGCATCCTGACGTCTGTACCGTTTTCCGATGCTGTCTTTGTCTTCATAAATCATGTTGAAATCATACTTCAAATCATTAAATATTTTCTCACCATATTCGCCCAAACCATCTTTTTTCATTAAAGGTAAAATCGCTGCTTTAACGGGAGCCAAAGATGGTGGAAGAGAAAGAACTGTTCTTTCTGAGCCATCTTCTAAAACCTCATCTTTTAAACAGTTTGCAAAAATTGCCAAGAATAAACGGTCTAAACCAACCGAAGTTTCTACCACGAAAGGAATATAGTTTTCATTTCTTTCGGAATCGAAATACTGTAATTTACGACCAGAATGTTGCTCATGTGCCTTTAAATCGAAATCTGTTCGGGAGTGAATTCCTTCTAATTCCTTAAATCCAAATGGGAACTTAAATTCAATATCTGTCGCGGCGTTTGCATAATGCGCCAGTTTTTCATGATCATGAAACCTGTAATTTTCTGCGCCTAAACCTAAAGATAAATGCCAGTTCAAACGTTTCTCTTTCCAGGTTTCGTAAAAATCAAGTTCGGTTCCTGGAGGTACAAAATATTGCATTTCCATCTGTTCGAATTCGCGCATTCTGAAAATAAACTGTCTTGCAACAATCTCGTTTCTAAAAGCTTTTCCGATTTGAGCAATTCCAAATGGTAATTTAAGTCGGGAAGTTTTCTGTACATTTAAGAAGTTCACAAAAATTCCCTGCGCTGTTTCTGGTCTCAAATATAAATCGGTTGCAGAATCCGCAGATGCGCCTAATTTTGTTCCGAACATTAAGTTGAACTGACGAACATCCGTCCAGTTTTTAGAACCTGTGTCAGGATCAGATATTTCTAATTCCTCAATTAAGGCTTTCACATCGGCCAAATCTTCTTTTTCAAGAGACTGTGCCATTCTCGACAGAATTGTTTTCTGTTTTTCTCGATATTCTAAAACGCGTGTATTCGTGCTTTCAAATTCATTTTTATCGAACGCGTCACCAAATCTTTTGGCAGCTTTTTCAATTTCTTTATCTGCTTTATCTTCTAATTTCGCACAGTAGTCTTCAATTAAAACATCAGCTCTGAAACGTTTTTTCGAATCTTTATTATCAATTAAAGGATCATTAAAAGCATCAACGTGGCCTGAAGCTTTCCAAATGGTAGGATGCATGAAAATTGCAGAATCAATACCCACAATATTTTCGTTCATTTGCACCATTGCTTTCCACCAATATTGCTTGATGTTGTTTTTCAGTTCCGCTCCATTTTGTCCATAATCGTAAATCGCCGAAAGACCGTCGTAAATTTCACTTGAAGGAAAAATAAAACCATATTCTTTCGCGTGCGAAATCAATTTTTTGAAAACATCTTCTTGTTTAGCCATTGTTGTTTAGAATTTGTGCAAAAATAAGGAATTTAAAACTAATTTTTAAGAGCCAGAAACCTTCGTGGAATTTATCCTGAGCTTATCGAAGTCCTTTATCTTTTTTATTTTCCGCCGTGCATTTCCCGAGCTGAAAAATAAAAAAGGATGCCGTTTTGATCAGGGCTATTTTAGATTTGGTTGTTTAATAAAGTTTAGCTAAAAAGAAAAGACAGAAATCACTTTCCGTCTTTGTTATTATTAATTGAAATCTAATTAAAAATTATAACTCAGCGCCAAACTTGTTCCAGCATTTTCTAATTTAAAATAAGGTTGAAAAGCGGTTGATTCGCCGTTCTCCGTTTGAATCGCTTTATCAAAGTTTTTCTTTGCACCTAAGTAAAAAGGAATCGAAGCTAAGGCAACACCAGCACTAGCCCCTAAGACAGCCCATCTCGCGCTATTGTCAGTTTTTACATTTGCAGGACCATTAGGAGTACTTACATTTTGGTCTTTAGGAGAACTTATAATGAGACCGAGGCTCAAGCCCAGTCCAAAACCACCAATACTTGAAATAACATCACCCGCGGTTTTGTTAGATCTTCCTTTTTTAAAATATTCGATAGCTTCAGCCTTTGAGAATACTTGTTCATATTGAGAGAATTTGTAAGTCTGGCCGTCTTTTACTAATTTGTTTCCAGATAGACTTACTTGGGAAAAGATACTTTGAAAACAAAATACCAACCCTAAAAAGAGAACTTTTTTCATATATTTTTTTTGCTAAAGTAATAATTTTAGGGAAATAATGAATATAATTTTATAAAGTAATTAATTTTCTTTAATGAACTTTTTAATGTCCTCATTTTCACCGTAGATGACCAAGATGTCGGCACTTTCTAAAACGGTATCGGTCGTCACAACTCCTTGTATTTTATTAATTCGTTTTGTTTTTCCGAAGAGATTTTTCTCTGCTATTTTTTTAATAATAGAAACACAAACCAAATTGTAGTTATTCCTGAAACCAGCTCCTTCAATGGTTTTCCCAACTAATTTATCCGGAATTGCAATTTCGACAATACTGTAATTGATGCTGAGTTCAAAAGAATCCACCATTCCTTTAAGCGATAATTTTTTCGCCCAGCGTTCGGCACTTTCTTCTTCGGGGTGAATAATAGTTTCCACATCCATCGCTTCTAAAATGGTTTCATGAATTGGCGTAATTGCCCGACTGATAATCCGATTGGGATGTAGTTTTTTCACCATTGCCGTGGCCATAATGTTAGCGCCAGTATCTTCGCCAATGGCGATAATTACAACATCGGTGTCTTTAAATGGCAAACCACTCATCGTATATTCGTCCGTCGCATCCATACGGATGGAATGGGAGATTTTCTCTTTCACAGCTTCCACTTTGGCCATGCTATTATCAATGCCAATTACTTCGTTGCCTAATTTGGTTAATTTTTCGGCTAAAGAAAGTCCAAAATTCCCCAGACCGATGACGATATATTTCATTTTTTTTGATTTTAATTAATTAGAATTTCTTCTTTCGGATATCTGTAATTGTAATACTTCTCTCTCTTCATCACTGCGATTAAGAGAAAAAACATACTTACACGTCCGATAAACATGATAGCAATAATAACAAATTTCCCCGCCGGCGAAAGTGAAGGTGTAATGTTGATACTTAGTCCGACGGTGGAATAAGCAGAGAAGGCTTCGAAAGCCAGGCTCATCAAATCTTTATCGGGTTCTACGATAACCAGTAAAAAGATTCCAGTCCCGAGAACCACCAGCGACAGTGCGATAATCGCAAAAGCTCTTCTAACAGAATGTTCACCAATCTCCCGCCGAAAAATTTCAGTTCGTCTTTTGCCTTTAGCCAAACTGATGATATTTAAAGTAGCAATGGCAAATGTACTTGTTTTAATACCACCACCAGTTGACGCAGGAGAGGCACCAACCCACATTAAAAACATACAAATCATTAAGGTCGGAGCAGAAATTAAAGCAACATCTACGGTATTAAAACCTGCTGTTCTGTTATTGGCAGAGATGAAAAAAGCTTCTATCCACGCACCCAAAGTGGAGTGGTTTTTCAACGCGCCATCGTGCTCAAAAAAGTAGATCATCACGGTCCCAAAAACCAAAAGAAAAAAAGTAGTTGCAAGGATAATTCTGGAATTTAAATTGATAACCCACGGCACATACTGAAATTTTTCTCTGGTAAAGAAAGACTGGAAAAAATTTCTGATCAAATGTTTTACATACTTGTACACATTATAAACAATAGGAAATCCGAGTCCGCCGAAAATAAATAAAGTGGCCACAATGAGATGCAAGCCATAATTAAATTTATAGCCAGGTTCATATAAATTACCGCTCAGCGTGGAAAAACCGGCATTACAAAAAGCCGAGATGGCATGAAATATGGCGAAGAAAATTCCTTTGTTAATTGAATCTCCCAATAAAGAAAGATCTAGAGTCGAATAAATAATAATCGCGCCCAAAGCTTCGATGGTCGCGGTAATGATTATAATTCTTTTAAGGGTATTGAAAACGTCTCCTAACTTTTCCGAACTGGTAATTTCTCCCAAACTGATTTGGTTTTCGTAGGAAGCTCCGCCCCGGAAAAAGTAGCTGAAATAGCTCGCGAAAGTCATAATTCCCAGGCCACCTATCTGAATGAGCGTAATGATAATTAACTTTCCAAAGAGCGTAAAATCCTTTGAGGTGTCCAATACAATCAGTCCTGTTACGCAAACTGCGCTGGTGGCAGTGAAGAGCGCGTCTAAAGGTTTAATTCCATTAACAGTAGCATTAGGCATCATCAGAAATGCGGCTCCCAATAAAATAATGGAAAGAAAACTCAATATAAAAAGCTGGGCGGGATTTATAAAAGTTCTTTTGAAATTAATGCGCAAACTCGAAAAATCCCGAATGAAACACAGGATAATCAAAACATATAAAAGCCTTACGTTGAAAAACTGAAAGTTTCTGGTTTCGAAAAAATTATATTCGAATCTGGCGAGATAATAAATAATGACCAGAAAAGTGACAATGATTTCTAAAGGCCAGATTTTCTTTAAAGCATTGTTCCTTTTATAAAAATTATAATAGAAAATATTGGCTAGCGTGAGGATAAAACTGAAATCATAAAAGTAAATAATTTGGCTCCGATAAAGAAACTCTGTGAAAAATCCAGCTTCGATGATCATAATGCCCAAAGCGATCAGGCTGGTGTAAAAAGAAAAAATATTAAGTTTATTATTCCACATCGTTCAAAATTAAGCTGCAAATTGGATCGTTATTATTTAACTGTTGCGAATGTAAATAAAATTCAAATATAACGGTTAAAAAAAAAGTTCGTTAAAATAAATTATAGAAAGGTTTTCGGCTCGCGTGCTAATTTGCGTATTTTTGTAACCAAGCTATTTTCCCATGTATAAATCAATTATCCGTCCTCTATTTTTTAAATTTGATCCTGAAGAAGTTCATTATTTTACTTTTTCATTATTAAAGAATTTTCCATTTTTAACAAAAATTTTTCTTCCGAAACCAATTGAAGATAAAAGATTAGAAAGAGAGGTTTTTGGCTTGAAATTTAAAAATCCAGTTGGGTTAGCAGCAGGATTTGACAAGGATGCAAAAATGTTCAACGAACTTTCAGATTTGGGATTCGGCTTTATAGAAATCGGCACCTTAACACCGAAAGCACAAGATGGAAATTTGAAAAAAAGATTATTTCGTTTAAAGGAAGATTCGGCGATTATCAATCGAATGGGTTTTAATAATGGCGGCGCAGATGCTGCCGTGGAAAGGTTGAAAAAAAATAAAAACGTCCTCATCGGTGGAAATATTGGAAAGAATAAAATCACACCCAACGAAGATGCGGTCAAAGATTATATCATTTGTTTTGAAAAATTATTCGACCACGTTGATTATTTCGTTGTGAATGTCAGTTCACCGAATACGCCAAATCTGCGGGAACTTCAGGATAAAGAACCTTTGACAAAATTACTCGGAACTTTGCAAGAATTAAATTTGACAAAGAAAAATCCGAAACCGATTCTTTTAAAAATTGCGCCGGATTTAACGGACAGTCAACTTTTAGATATTATTGATATTATTAAAGAAACGCAAATTGCAGGCGTTATTGCAACGAACACGACGCTCTCCAGAGAGAACTTAAATTCAGAGAATAAAAAAGAAACTGGTGGACTTTCGGGAAAACCTTTAACGAACAGATCTACAGAAGTCATTCGGTTCCTAGCTGAAAAAAGTGGGAAAGCGTTTCCAATAATTGGTGTTGGTGGAATTCATTCGGCGGAAGATGCTTTAGAAAAACTGGAAGCCGGCGCAAGTTTAGTGCAACTTTACACGGGATTTATTTATGAAGGACCAGAATTAATCGCGAACATTAATAAGAAAATTTTAGAAGGTTTATAGATTGAGGTTAAGTCTGCAAATAAAGATCATCAAGTTTACTCGAATACATTAACCGCCAAGATAACAATCGTAACTCCTATAACCATGGCGAATTTTCCCATCAATTCTATTCTTTTTAAATTTCCCACATCTTGATTATGATAATTATTTCTTGCTCCTTGATTGATGAAAAATATCAAGACAACCAGAATTACAAATAGAACTAATTTTAAAACTAAGAGTGGCAATGTTGTGATGACAGGCCAAAATGGAATTAAAAGATAGATTCCGGAAACAAGTAAAAGCACCGTTCCGACTGTTCCCATTTGACTTAATCCTTTGCTGTGTGTTCTAAATTTTGCTGCTTCTCTCGGTTCCAATTTCGATAGCGTATTGGCTAAAAATGCATGCGCGAAACTCGTTCCCAAACCCATGGCTAAACCAATAAGGTGAAGAATTAACATGGTATCTCTCATCTATCTAAAAACATTTTAAATTTATATTTCATCAAATTACGACCATAAAAACCACGGAATTAAATAGGCAATAATTGCAAATCCAATCGTGTAATAAATGAGTATTCTGGCATATTTCGCTTTATCGCTTAAGGTGGTTTTCTTTGATAATCGATAACCGACTGTAATTAGAATTGCCGCCAAGATCATTCCGACTGGGTGTTCTACAATATAGAACCTCGATATGGGATGACCCATCGATTCTCCGGAAAAATTTGATATTCCTAAAGGTGATAAAAAATAAAGTGCAAAACCAACGAGTATTTGTAGGTGAACCGTAATCAATCCAATTAAGGCAGCAATTTTTGCAGATTTATTGAAAGGATTTTTGAATAAAAATTTAACAAATAAAAATAAGATGATGATGAATAATAGGAAAAGTAAAAACATACCAATTCCATTATGGGATTCTTTGAGGATATTATACATTGTTGAAAAACTATTTAACGTTGAATTTACCTTTCATAATCGAGTAGTGTCCCGGGAATGAACACAGGAAATCATAAGTTCCTTTTATTGGTGCGTTGAAAGTTACTTCCGTAGTTTCGCCACCACCAATCAGTTCGGTATTTGCGATAATATTGGTCTTGTCGGTTGGGATGTAGCCATTGTCACTGGCTTTTACGGCGTCGTTGGCAAATGTAGAAATTTCTGTTCCTTGGGTCAAAAGTACAAAATTGTGTCCCATTGCTGCCTTAGGCATCGTGCCCTTGTGGTGCAATGTTAAAATCACAGTTTGCCCTTCATAAACATCAATCTCTGATAAATCGTATTGCATTTTATCATTCGAATTCAGGGTGATTTTTATGGTATCCTGTTTCGAAAGATCTTCAGTATTCGCAACAATCGGTGCTTCCTCTGTCGCTTCGTTTTTTTGAGTTTTTGTACATGAAACGAAGAACGTTCCGCTGATTGCAAGCAGTAAGAAGATCTGCTTGAATTTAAAATGGTTCATCTGATTTAATTTTCTGCAAAGTTAAAGTTCGATTCAATCAATATCGAGGACGATTTCTGCTTAATTTAGGATAAATCAATCATTTTACGATAATTGGAAGGAGAATGATTCGTTTCATTTCTAAAAAGACGACTAAAATAAGACTCGTCATTAAAACCCAGTTCGCTACTTATTTCTTTTATGGTCATCTCGGTTTGAAGAAGAAATACTTTCGCTTCAAGAACCGTAATTTCTTTTATGATTTCAGAAGTCGTTTTCCCAGTTTCGCTCTTAACCCTTTTGTTTAGGTGGTTTGGTGAAATATGTAATAGCAACGCATATTCTTTAATGGTTAAATTTTGTTTAAACTTTTGATGAACTAAACTTTTAAAGTTAATCAATAAATCACTGTTTCTTTTTGATGAAATATCCTGATGATCTAAACTCAAGAATAATTCGGCGAACACCGTAGACAGGTAAAAAGGAATGATGCGATAATCATTTTGATTATTTTTTCTGCCTTTATACAATTGAACAATACGAGTCAATAAAATTTTTATAATCGATGCTTCACTTTCTGAAAGATGCAAGTAATTCTGACGGTTGGGTTGGGAATGTATGTTTCTTAAAAACGAATTTGCGCCAACAAATTCATCAGAAAAATGACAGTAAAACCCCTCTAAATCATCTGATACAAATTCTGTTGTTGTGATATTATTCTTAGGGATCAATAGAAAATCATTTTCTTTCAGGTTAAATGATTCAATGCCCAAGTTTTTTGTCATATTACCCTTGAAAACAAAAACAAAATCATTCACCGTTTTTTTATGAGGCGGCAGCGGTAAGTTAAGCAACACATCATCATCTTTGAAAGAATGAATAAAAAACTCCGAGATATTTTCATCATTTAATAACTCATCTGTATTATTTTGAATATAATTTTTTTTGAAAATAACTGGACTTAATGTTGGTATGTTTTGCTTTGCTTTTTTCATTTTTTTAAAGAGAAAAGAATTGTCTTAGGACTTTAAATGAAGAAATTACTAATCGTATATATGATCAATCCAACCAAGCCACCCACGATGGTTCCATTTACACGAATAAATTGCAAGTCTTTTCCGACTTCAAGCTCCAGCTTTTCACTGAGCTCCTTTCCTTCCCAAGTTCCGACGGTGGAACTAATTAAACCTCCAAATTGGTGCGTGTTTTTCAAGATGTATTTGTATGCAGTTACCTGAATCCAATGATCAATTTTATTTTGTAAAACCTCGTCTGTTTTTAAATTTTGGGATAGTTCGGAAAGATTTCTTTGTAAATATTTTTTCAAAGATGAAGTTTCATGTTCCAATTCTTCCAACAATGATTTTTTAATCGATTTCCAAATATCAGTCGAGTATTGATGAATTTTTTCCTCTTTTAAAAAGTCGTTTTTTATTTCCCGAAACTCTTCTACCCATTTTTCATCGGTTTTAATTTCGCTCGAGAAGGAATACAATTTTTGCGTTATTTCGTTTCGTAAAGAATGTTCTTCATTCAATTCAACTTCTTCAAAATATTTGGAAAGACCTTTCGTTATTTTGTCGGCAATACCATCATCAACAAACTTCGGAACTAAGAAGAAACTTTCACTTTTCACTCTCGACTTCACCATCTCCTGATTATTCAGGACATATTCTTTAATTTGTTTTGAAAGATTGGTGATGAATCTTTGATGATCTTTTTTATCAAGAATATACTCCAGTCCGTTCCCGATAATCTGATTAATCTTTAAATCATCAGACATCTCTTTGGCTTTTTTACCAATGAAAGTTACGACGGCTGTATCATCAAGTTTATTCAAAATATCTAAAACAATATTAGACACTTCCTTAGTTAGCGTTTCCTGATTGCGCTCTTTGGAGAGCCAATCTCCTACGAAATTTGAAACTTTTATTTTTTGAATGTAGGGTCTAATGTTTTGGGGAGAAAGAAAATTTTCAACCACGAAGTTTCCCAAATTGTCCCCAATTCTCTCTTTGCTGTTTTCAATTAAATTGGTGTGCGGGATTTTAATTCCGAGTGGATAATTAAAAAGAGCCGTAACCGCAAACCAGTCTGCCAAAGCGCCTACCATCGCAGCTTCTGAAAAGGCGCGAATATAACCGATCCAATGCGCGGGATTATTTTTTGCTAAAATGGTGGTTACGATAAAAACAACTGCCATCAAAACGAAAAGTCCCGTGGCAAACATTTTGTATTTCCGTAATTGTATCTTTTTTTCTGTATCGTTCATTATTTCAAATGTACTAAATTTGACTCGCAAAACTTAATCGAGACGATTTCATTAAACAAAAAGTTTTATTATCATTATGAAAATCATACTTTCAATATTATTTTGCATGTCTTTGCAAATGTGTTCTCAAGTTAAACAACCCGAAAAATCAACCTCAATGGACAATCCCACAACAAAAAACAATCCATACTACTCCCGTAACGATCGTACGAAACTGAATGTTCCCAATTCTGAATGGAAAAAAATCTTACCCGCAGAGGTCTACGCTATCGCCCGCGAAGCCGATACTGAAAGACCCGGCACTGGTAAATACAATGTGTATGATGAATTAGGCGAATATTACTGCATCGTTTGTGGTAATCATTTATTCCGCTCCGATGCCAAGTTTTCGTCCACGTGTGGCTGGCCGAGTTTCTTCGAAGCCGATAAAGAAGGCACCGCCTACAACCGAGATTCTACGTTCGGCATGGAAAGAACTGAAGTCGTTTGTAAAAGATGCGATTCGCATTTAGGACACGTCTTCAATGATGGACCGCCACCAACTGGCACCAGATACTGCATGAATTCTGTAAGTCTGGAATTTGTCGGAGATAGCGAAATAGCCAAGAAATAAAAATCCCTTTTATTAATCACAGCTCATGTTAGAACATTTTTATACTTGTCCCTATTGTTGGGAAGAAATTTCCGCACTTTTGGATCCCTCTGTTCCTAACCAAGCGTATATAGAGGATTGCGAAGTTTGCTGCAATCCGATAGAGTTGCATGTGAGTTTTGAATCGGAAGAATTGATCGGTTTTGATGCTGTGAATATTGAGCAGTAACTTTTTACGCTAACTTCTATCGGTGATCCTATAAAGATTGAATCTGAAAAAGCAAAAACCTCGACGAAAGCCGAGGTTTTTTTTATTTAAAGTAAATCTAGCTTTTAGGCTTTTTCTAATTCAACTGTAAAGTGTCTCAGGATTTCAGATTCCCAAGTAATATTATAGCCTTTCTGAATTTCATTCCGGCGGTCAAATACATTTTTAATCGCGGCTGCAATATAATCCATATGATTGTTGGTGTACGTTCTGCGTGGAATTGCCAAACGAACCAGCTCTAATTTTGGATATCGATTGACCCGAGTTTCAGGATCGCGGTCAGCGAGTAACGTTCCGATTTCTACAGTTCTAATTCCAGCTTCTTTATAAATCTCGTTAGCCAGAGTTTGAGCAGGATATTCTTCTCGTGGAATATTGGGTAAAAATGTCAAAGAATCAATGAATACTGCGTGACCACCAATTGGTTTCTGCACAGGAATTCCAAATTCAATTAATTTATTTCCGAGATATTCTACTTGTGAAATTCTGCTTTCTAAATATTCAAATTCGGTTGCTTCATTCAATCCAACGGCTAAAGCCGCCATATCTCGGCCCGCCATTCCACCATATGTGATGAAACCTTCAAATATAATGGTAAAATTAGAGGCCTTCTTAAAAATATCTGCATCGTTCAAAGCGATAAATCCACCGATGTTAACGAGGCCATCTTTTTTAGAACTCATCGTCATGCCGACACCGTAAGAAAAAGCCTCTTTGGCGATTTCTTTAATGGTTCTGTTTTCTTGACCTTTTTCTCTTATTTTAATAAAATAAGCATTCTCGGCAAACCTTGCAGAATCGAAGTAAATTGGAACTCCATAACGATCTGACAGTTCTTTTACGGCTTTAATGTTTTCTAAGGAAACAGGTTGTCCACCAGAAGAGTTACACGTAATGGTAATGAGGCAGAAGGGAATTTGGTCTTTGGGATACGTTTGGTAAATTAATTCTAGTTTTTCTAAATCGATATTGCCTTTAAAAGGATGGGGATCTTCAATATCAAAAGCTTCATCAATAGTACAATCCACCGCATGGGCTTTTCTAATTTCGATATGTCCTTTTGTGGTGTCGAAATGAGTGTTTCCTGGAATAACATCACCATCTTTTACCAAAACCGAAAATAAAACATTTTCGGCAGCTCTACCTTGGTGTGTTGGGAGTAAATATTGGTAACCAGTTATTTTTTGGACGGTTTCATGTAGTTTTTCGAAACTTTTTGAGCCTGCGTAACTTTCGTCTCCGGTCATCATGGCACCCCATTGCTGGTCGCTCATGGCTCCAGTTCCGGAATCAGTTAATAAGTCAATATAGACTTGGGAAGATTTTAAATTGAATAAATTGTATTTTGAATTCTTTAGCCATTCTTCTCTTTCTTCTCTGGTTGATTGGCGTATTTCTTCCACCATTTTAATTCTAAATGGTTCTGCGTAAGGTAATTTCATGTAGGTATGAGTAATAAATAATTGGTAATAAATAATAAAAAAAATGGGAGCGATAGGTATTAAATTACTTATTGCCCATTACTTATTACTGATCATTCCGGAGCCTTGAAAACATTGTCATCAGAATGGAATCCAGCAACGCCGCCACTCACCGCAAATTTCATTGCCTGTGCTGCTGTTACATTATCCAAAGTCACGATATTGGTCGCTAAAACGAAAACTACCCAGCCAGAAACGGCGTAGGAATGCGGTAAGTAAACCGAAATATAATCGGGAAATCCTACGGAAGAAAGGTCGCTTTGTGTTAAAAATCCGATGCGCCAAACCTCAGGGTTTTCTGCGGTTTTAATGAGCACGGGTTGATTGAATTTCTTTTTATCTCCAACGAATGATGTCATCACATCTTTTAAAGAAGTGTAAATGAATTTAATTCCGGGAGTATGTTCGAGCAGATAATCGAAACTGTCTACCACAACTCGTCCGATGATGAATTTGCTGCCCAGATAACCAATTAATGTCGTGGAACAAATAACAATCAGGAAGGTAATTCCAGGATAGAATTGTTGTGACAATGCCGGGATAATATTGTCGATACTTGAAACGATGTAGTAAATAATCCAAATCGTTAATGCAAAAGGTCCGATGATGAGCAATCCCTGGAAAAAGGATTTTGCCAAAATGTTGAGGATTTTTTCAAACTGGGATTTTTGCATAAGAAGTAATTCCGGGTTTAGCCTTGAATAATGGTAAAAATAGGAAAATTTCAGCTTAATAGCAGAAAAAAATGTTAGCCGTGAATCGTTTCTTTTACACCGTATGATTTAATGATGGTTGCCTCGTAATCCAACCATTCTTCCCAGCGTTGATTTACTTTTTCAACGTCGCCCAATTGACGTGCAAACCCGATGAAGGTTGTGTAATGGCCAGCTTCTGAAATCATCAAGTCTTTGTAGAAGGTTTTCAGTTCTTCATCTTTAATGTTTTCAGTCAGGACTCGGAATCGTTCACAACTTCTGGCTTCGATCATGGCGGCAAAAAGCATTCGGTCGATAATATATTCTTTCCGTGTTCCTTGAACAATGAATTTAAATAATTGTCCAACGTAATCATCTTTTCGTTCCCGCCCGAATTGGTAACCACGCTTTTTAATGATTTCATGAACCATTTGAAAATGCTCTAATTCTTCCTGAGCTATTTTTAAAAGTTCCGTTACAATTTCTGGATATTCAGGGCACATCGTAATAATTGTAATGGCGTTGGTCGTTGCTTTCTGTTCGCACCAAGCGTGATCGGTTAAAATTTCTTCTAAATTTCCTTCGGCAATATTCGCCCATCTCGGATCAGTCAAAAGTCTTAATTTAAACATCTTCTTAATTTTTGCGTAAATTTAATCAAATAAACAGCATGGCATGAAGAGGATGGTGTTTTGAAGAATACACCACAAATCTAATTTTATATAAACATTTAGGGCAAATGTGGCACAAATGTTGAATAATCAAGAATAACATTAAAAAAAATAAACTATTATGAACACATTATCATTAACAAACAGATTGGAGAAATTCGGAATTTTTATGCTAACCTTCTTTTTCAGTGTGGTAGCATTTGCACAAGACAAAACTCCAGCTTTAGATGTTGACGTTACAACGACTAAAACAACAACAACAGAAGAATGGTTTACAAATCCATTATATTGGGTAATTGGTGGATTGTTCGTGATTATCCTGATTGCAATTATTGCAAGAGGAAATAAAAGAGATTAATTAATAGTTATTTTTAACTATTGATTGACTGCTTCGGTTTAACTGAAGCAGTTTTTTTTCGTATAAATTCCAGAATTCTCCAGCCGAAAGCGTCAACTTTCTTTAATCCTTCCGCAATAATGATTGCAAGGAAAATATTAATGCCGAAAATTAGAACGAGCATCAATCCCCAAGGCATTGAGTCTTTCATCTGAACAACGATAAAATAGACCAGAGAGGAACTCATCCCTTGTGCGAAATAATAGAATATCGCATTTTTTCCAATGTAAGTGATGAAATTATTTTTAGTGATTTTAAGTCGATTGTACAAAACAAAAAGCGTCAACAACGAGAAGCTGGACCAGAAAATATACAATAACTTAGGCGGGAATTTGGCTTTATTCATTTTTAAGAAAATCTCTTTGCCATAATTCCAGAATAGGAAAGCAAGGATAAGCAGTAAAATGCCGTACAAAATAGGAATCAACTTTGTTGGAATTTTTTTTCCTCTGAGTTGATGTCCAATTAGGAAAACTCCTAAGTACAAAGCCACATACCCAACTTGGCCAGTCGGATAGTAATGCGGGAAAATATTAAAGAGAAGGGTTAATCCCAAGCACAAGCCTATAAACCAATTGATGTGCTTTGGGAAAAATTTCAGAATTAAAACGCCAAAGACCGCTAGAATAAAATAGACTTTCAAATACCAAAAACTTCCCATGACGACAGGAAATGTATCGGCATTCGTATATTGATGAAGATACCAGTTTCCCAAGTTTTGCCATTGTGGAACATCTGAAATACTTTGAGGAACATACTTAGAACCGAAGGTAGAGTAGAAGTCTTTCATCCAATCCAGGCCGAAAACATTTAAACCGAAAACTTTAAAAAAATAATCCAGGAAAAAAAGAAAAGTCACGAAAATCATAAAAGTGATTTGCAGTTTCAGCAAGCGGTAGAACGTTTTTTCGATATTTCCGCCAGAGGTTATTCCACTTAAAGCATAAAATAAGGGAACATCTATTAGCAAAGATAAAACCCGAACTTCAGTTGGAACATAAAACTGGCCAGACCAATAAACGGTATGGATGAAGATAATGGCTAAGGTCGCGAAGCCCTTCGCAAAATCAATGTAGAGATCTCTTTTCATAATTTATTTGAAAATCAAAAGTAATTAAAAAACCGCTTTAAAAGACGAATTTTAATTTGAAAAGAGGAAAGCATTTTCTTTCAATAATTAAAAAGTTAACCGGCTGGTTCAAAAGATTTTCAGATATTTAAACTTGCATTGTGGATAACTCAAATTTATTTATTACTTTTGCACCTCGAATTAACTAACAAAATTTATAAACAATGTTTGCAATTGTAGAAATAGCAGGGCTTCAATATAAAGTTGAGCAAGACCAGAAGTTGTTTGTAAACCGTTTGAAAGGCGATATCGGAGGAAAAGTTTCTTTTGATAAAGTTCTTTTAACTGTAAACGGTTCTACAACAATCGGCGCCCCAGCTGTAAGCGGTATCACTGTTGATGCTGAAATCGTAGGTCACCTGAAAGCTGATAAAGTAATCATCTTCAAAAAGAAAAGAAGAAAAGGATACGAAAAGAAAAACGGTCACAGACAATCTTTAACTCAAATTCAAATTACTGGAATCACTGGTTTCGATAATAAGAAAGAAGAGAAAAAAGCAGCACCGAAAGCGAAGAAAGAAGCAGTAGTTGCTGAAGAAGCTCCAGTTGCGGCAAAAACAACGAAAAAATCAGACAGCGAAACCGCTGAATAATTTTAACCAAAAAACCTTAAAATAAAATGGCACATAAGAAAGGAGTTGGTAGTTCCAAAAATGGTAGAGAATCGCATTCTAAGAGATTGGGTGTTAAGATTTTCGGAGGACAAGAAGCTATCGCAGGAAACATCATCGTAAGACAAAGAGGGACAACACACCACCCAGGTGAAAACGTGGGAATGGGTAAAGACCACACTTTGCACGCTTTAATCGCTGGAAAAGTAGTATTCAGAAAGAAACAAAACAACAGATCATTTGTATCTATTGAACCGACTGAAGTAAACGCATAATTAGAAGCGTTTTAAAATATAAAAAGTCCCAATCGTAAGATCGGGACTTTTTTGTGCTATCAATAGAGGTGCTTGTCAGGTACTGTCAACTAAAATAATTAATTTTGCGGTTAATATTCAAAATATAATAAAATTATGTTAAAAAAATTCTACTTTTTAAGCTTCTTTGCTTTCGCATTCTTAATTGCTAATGCACAACGACCATTAATTTTTAAATTCTTTGTTAGTGACGCAAGCGATGCTAAGATTAGGTTAACCACACAAGGTGATTACACTTATAGTTATGTAAAATCGAACAATGCAACCATAACAGGAAGTGGCGCTGGAATCAGTGGGTTAACGGAATTTAGTGTTCCGCAAATTGGAACTTACTTAGTATCTATTGTTCCATCAGGAATATTCAGGCTGTCCAGCACTTATCAATACAACAGTGATCCTGATAAAGACAAGATTACTGAAATTATCCAATGGGGTGATGTCAGTTGGAATAGTGATCTATCATTTATGTTTTATGACTTTAAAAATCTGCAAATAACAGCGACTGATATCCCTGATTTTTCTAAGGTAACTAATATGAGTAGTATGTTTAATAGTTGCACCAATTTCTCCATCGCAAATAATATCAATAGTTGGAATGTTGGAAATGTTACTGATATGAATTATATGTTCGCTTCTACGCCTGCATTCAACAAGAACATAGGAAGTTGGGATGTTGGGAAATTACAAAATATGTCTGGAATGTTTTCAAATGCACTACTATTTAATCAGAATATTGGGGTTTGGAATGTTTCAAACGTAACTAATATGAACTATACGTTTTATAATGCAAATGCATTTAACCAAAACATTGCGGCCTGGAATGTTTCAAACGTAAATAATATGTCTGCAATGTTTCTTGGTGCATATTCATTTAATCAGAATATTAGTGGTTGGAATGTTTCGAATGTAACTGACTTTTCTTCTATGTTTCAAGCAGCTTATGTATTTAATCAAAATATATCATCGTGGGATGTATCAAATGCGCTCACTATGAGCTCTATGTTTTACAGCACACAAACTTTCAACCAAAATTTAGGAAACTGGCAACTTTCGCCAGTAGTTACGATGACTAATATATTCGATTCTGTCGGCATGGATTGTAATAATTTTGGTGCTACGCTAAAAGGTTGGGCGGAGAATCCCAATACACCGTTAGGTCGCTTATTTGGTGTTAGTAACAGAAGTTATGGTACAGGTGGTCAACAATACATGAATCAACTTATCGATAATAAAGGTTGGACTTTCTCTGGTGCTACTTATTATGATGAAAACTGTGGTGAAACTTTCTTAAAAGTAGAAAACCTTTCCGGAAATAAAAATACAATCAGCTTATATCCCAACCCAGCCACAGAAGTTGTATTCATTAAATCTGAACAGAAAACTAAAAATGTTCAAGTATTTGACACGACCGGAAAAGTTGTTCTAAATGTAGCTGGTTCTACCAAAATTAATGTTCAGAATGTAGCTTCAGGCATATACATTATCAAAGTAACAATGATGGATGGTTCACAAAGCACGCATAAATTGATTAAGAAATAGTAACTCTTTAATCTGAAATACTAAAAGTCCCAATCGTAAGATCGGGACTTTTTTGTGGACTATTACTAGAGATCAAATCTCGTCAACAACAGACCTTAAAAAAGCCTACTTGTATTTAAACAAATAGGCCTTTTAATGATTTATAATTTCCATCCTTCAATTTCCATGGGAAATCTTAATGTTCTCAATTCCTTAACCAAAAACTTAATGGTGAAGATTTACTGTCTTTCATTACTATCTTTATTCAGGAAAGCATCCCAACCTTGCGCATTAAGTGGAATCAATTCGCTGCTTCCTCTTGCCACTAAATAATTTCCTTGATCCAAATCTACAGCATGACCGATAATGGTAAAGTCTGGATGATTTTTAATTTTTTCAAAATCTGCAGGTGCAATGGTAAATAGCAGTTCGTAATCTTCGCCGCCACTTAAAGCGCACATCATTGGATTTAAATTTAATTCTTCAGCTGTCGAAATTGTCAAAGAATCCATCGGAATTTTTTCTTCGTAAATTCTAAAGCCGACTTTGCTTTGATCTGACAAATGAAGAGTCTCTGAAGATAATCCATCAGAAAGATCAATCATCGAAGTCGGTTTAATATCTAATTCCTTCAACATTTTCTTAACGTCAGTCCGTGCTTCAGGTTTTAATTGTCGTTCCAGGATATAATCATAGCCTTCCATTTCTGGTTGCATATTCGGATTGGCCAGAAATACAGAATGTTCTCTTTCCAAAATTTGTAGACCCAGGTAAGCTCCGCCTAAATCGCCAGTTACTACTAACAAGTCATTAGCTTTAGCGCCGTTTCTTTTGATTAAATTCTCAGAATGTTCCAACCCAATAGCAGTGATCGTAATCACCAATCCAGAGGTAGAACTGGTTGTATCTCCACCCACCAAATCGACCTTGTAATGTTTACAGGCCATAGAAATCCCAGCGTAAATTTCTTCTAAAGCTTCCACTGGAAAACGGCTCGAAATCGCGAGCGAGACAAGTATTTGAGTAGGCATTGCATTCATCGCAGCCACATCGCTGAGGTTCACCACAACTGCTTTATAACCCAAATGTTTCAAAGGAACGTAGCCCAAATTGAAATGAACACCTTCTGCCAAAACATCTGTCGTTACAACTACCTTTTGACCTTCTGGATTGATAACTGCACAGTCATCGCCAATCGAAACTTCCGTCGAAGTATTCTCAAAACTAAAGCTATCGGTAAGGTGTTTAATTAAACCAAATTCACCATAGGCGGAAATGGGAGTTAACTCAGGATTTTTATCTTCTAACATATTCTTATTTTTAAATTTAGGAGTTTAATCCTCTGTTTTTTCTTCTTTATCTTTCTTCCAGGTAAAGGTGTTTTTCTTGTGAAATGCTTCTTTGTTCTCCGGTTTAAAGGGCAAGTCTTTTAGATCTTGTCTGGTCAGAACCTTCACGTTTTCACTCTTAAATTCAGTCATCACCTCCAAAACATCATCGGGTGGCGTGGTCGATTTTCTCAACATGGTATCAATCCAAACTCCCGTTGCTTCGGCGGTCGCACAATGCGTTCCGTCTGGCAAATAAAATTTGTGAACAAACTGGTAGATGCTTGCATCTTCCGACATTCCCGCAATTTCAAGCGACACAAAAACGGTTTGATCCGCGTAGATTTCTTTGAAAAAAGAATATCTTTCATGCAAAATTACGGGTCCAATTCCCCAATAACTTAACTCTTTAAGACCCATTTTATGGGTGTTCATAAAGGCCATTCGGGTTTGCGCACAATACATCACATAAGACGAATTCGCCAAATGCTTGTTGGCGTCAATATCGCTCCAACGCACCTCGAATTTATAATGATAATCAGACATTTTTTTGTTTTTGTAGTTTGGGCGCCTTCATCCGCCTTCCGTTCCCGCTTCCCCCGTCGAACGGCGGAGAGCTCCACTCAAGTCGGGGCGCAGCGTTCGCATCGATTTAAGCTTATTGATAATTTGCAAAAATAAGCATTAATGATGGTTTAGAAAAATTGTATTTTTGCAGCTCATTTCTAAAAGCCAATCAATTAGGTGTAGCGCTTCAGGACAGTTGGCTTATTTCAATAAATTATGACAAAAAAGAAAATCATTATCATCGGCGGTGGTGCAGCAGGATTCTTCTGTGCAGCAAACCTAGATGAAAGTAAATTCGAGGTAACTATTCTAGAGCAAAACTCAGATGTCTTGCAAAAGGTAAAGATTTCGGGTGGCGGCAGATGTAATGTGGCGCATGCTAGTTTTGATCCGAAAGAGTTGGTGCAATTTTATCCCAGAGGAAATAAGGAATTATTAAGCGTCTTTCATAAATTTCAACCTGGCGATACGATGGACTGGTTTGAGAAACGAAAAGTCCCGTTGAAGATTGAGAACGACAATCGAATCTTCCCAGAAAGCAACTCTTCGCAAACAATCATTAATATTTTGCAAGAAGAAGTTTCCAATAAGAATTTTCAAACGCACACTAAATCGGTTGTTTTAGAAATCGCTTCAAAAGAGAACCAATATTTAATAACAACAAGCACGAATAATTATTTAGCTGATTATGTAATTTACACCACCGGAAGCTCTCCCAAATCTTTAAAAATGATTCAGGAACTCGGACATAAAATAATCGAACCCGTTCCGTCCCTTTTTACTTTTAATATTAAAAATGATACGTTAAAAGATTTAATGGGAACCAGTTTCCCTTACGCGAAAGTTTCTATTCCACAGTTAAAAATGGACGAATCTGGACCGATGCTTATCACCCATTGGGGACTTTCTGGCCCGGCAATTTTAAAACTTTCTGCCTGGAAAGCGCGGGAATTGGCAGCTTTGAAATATCAATTTGAAATCGTAGTTAATTTTTTAGGAATTGATTTAGAGTCAGCCGAAGAAACTTTTCAAACCTTTAGACGAGAGCATCCAAAGAAAACCATCGGTAGTTCGAAAATATTTGAGGTTACGACTCGTTTCTGGCATCGAATTCTGTGGTTGTCAAAAGTAGATCTGGATAAAAATATTTCTAATATTTCCGGACCGGAACTTTTAAAAATCCTTCAACATCTTTGTCAAAATAAAATGAAAGTTAACGGAAAGTCCACTTACAAAGATGAATTCGTAAGTGCGGGTGGAATAGATTTAAAGGAAATTGATTTTAAGAATATGAGATCTAAATTACTTTCCAACTTTTATGTTGCAGGCGAAGTTTTAAATATTGATGCCGTCACCGGTGGATTTAATTTTCAAGCGTGTTGGAGTGAAGCCTGGTTGATTGCGCAGGATTTAAATGCCAGCCGATTTTAAAAGTAGATAAAATCAGGCTCATCACCATTAATTTTATTAAATTTGACCAAATAAAAAATTGAATGAAAAATATCTTCGCTATATTCTTATTTTTGATGCTCTTAACTTCTTGCCAAACACGAGTAGTAAGCATGAACAAGCCGATGCAAAATAATTCGTTAGAATTGTATAAGAAATATACCATCCAAACTACGGACGCAAAAATTCTAAAAGTAGAAGTGGTAAAATTAGATGACGAAAAAATTTACGGAAAATTAAAATCGGGAGAAACGATTGTTATTAACAAAAGCGATGTGCGTGAAGCGAAAAAAGTAGATGTTTTCTCTTCCGTAGCGATTGCTCTAGCTGCGATTGCTGCAGTTATTTTTGTGCCGATTTAAACAAGCCCTCTATGAATATAAAAAAGGAGTGACTTTTAACGGTCACTCCTTTTTAGTTTAAATTTTTACGCTTTCAGGGCGTTGATCTCATCTCTGAATTTAGCTGCTTTAATAAAATCAAGATTTTTTGCTGCGTTCTCCATAGATTTCTGTTTTTCAGCAATTAATTGCTGGATATCTTCACTACCGTACTTCGCTTTTTGTTCGGCAACTTCCTGCAAAATTTGCTTTTGAGTATATTTTTCATCGGGGAAATCTTTGCTTCTGCCGACTAATATTTCTGATATTTTTTTATTCAAAGCCATCGGAACTTGGCCGTGCTTCTCATTGTATTCCATTTGTTTTTGTCTTCTGTAAAGCGTTTCATCGATGGTAGACTGCATGGAAGTCGTCATCTTATCCGCATAAAGAATGGCCATTCCGTTGAGGTTTCTCGCTGCTCTTCCAACCGTTTGGGTCATCGATCTTCGAGAACGAAGCATTCCTTCTTTATCCGCATCTAAAATGGCGACCAAAGAAACTTCAGGTAAATCCAACCCTTCTCTCAGTAAATTAACGCCGACTAAAACATCAAACAACCCAACTCGTAAATCTTGCATAATTTGAATACGGTCCAGAGTCTCTACATCGGAGTGAATATAACGCGTTCTAATGCCGAACTTGGTGAAATATTTGGTCAGCTCTTCTGCCATTTTTTTGGTTAAAGTCGTCACCAAAACTCGCTCGTCAACTTCCGCTCTCTTTTGAATCTCTTCAATTAAATCATCAATTTGATTGAGGGAAGGCCGCACCTCAATGATCGGATCGAGCAACCCAGTCGGACGAATCAGTTGTTCGATATATTCACCGCCCGATTTTTCAAGTTCATAATCGGCAGGCGTTGCAGACACGTAAATAACCTGATTTTGAATGGCTTCAAATTCCGGAAATTTTAAGGGACGGTTGTCCATCGCTGCGGGAAGACGGAAACCATGTTCGACCAAAACTTCTTTCCGACTTCTGTCGCCACCGTACATGGCATGAACTTGTGGAATCATCGCGTGGCTTTCATCGATCACCATTAAATAATCTTCCGGAAAATAGTCTAATAAACAGAAAGGTCGGGAGCCTGGTAATCGTCCGTCGAAATAACGGGAGTAATTTTCAATTCCACTGCAGTAACCGAGTTCTTTCATCATTTCTAAATCCAGTTCGGTCCGTTCTTGCAAACGCTTTGCTTCGTAAGGTTTTTCTATATCTTGAAAGAAATCAACCTGTTTCACCATGTCATCCTGAATTTCACGAATGGCGCTTACCTGCGTTTCTTTGGACGTTACAAAAAGGTTTGCTGGATAAATTTTAATCTCATGAAAATTATCCATAACATTCCCAGATACGGGATCAAAACTTTGAATGGTCTCTATCTCGTCACCGAAAAACTGAAATCGAATTGCATTGTCCGCATAAGCTGGGAACACGTCAACAACATCTCCTTTCACTCTGAATGTTCCGCGCGTAAATTCGTTCAAAGTTCTAGAATATAAGGCATTAACCAAAGAATGAAGCAAACTGGTTCTGGTTATTTTTTGATTTTTCTCAATGGAAATAAGTGACTTTTGAAATTCTTGAGGATTTCCCACACCATAAATACACGAGACAGATGCGACAATTAAAATATCTCTACGACCGGAAAGCAAACTCGCGATGGCCGAGAGCCTTAATTTCTCAACTTCGGAGTTGATGGATAAATCTTTTTCAATATAAGTATTGGTTGAAGCGATGAATGCCTCGGGCTGGTAATAATCGTAATAAGAGACAAAATATTCCACGGCATTATCTGGAAAATACTCTTTGAATTCCATGAATAGTTGGGCTGCCAAAGTTTTGTTGTGGGCTAAAACCAAAGTCGGCTTCTGGCTGTTATTCACCACATTCGCCACCGTAAAAGTTTTCCCCGAACCAGTGACTCCAAGGAGCGTTTGGTATTTCTCGCCGATCTCAAGTCCTTGGGTTAACTTTTTTATAGCATTTGGCTGATCGCCGGTTGGTTTATATTCTGATTGAAGTTCGAATTTCATGGTGCAAAAATACGGAAAAGAAAAGAGTGAATTTGGTTTGCTTATTTAAAATTAGATGAGCTGAAATAGGGAAAATCAATAAGTTATTTACAAGTAATTGATCTTCTGCTTCAACTCAATCGGATTATTGTTTTCCCGTATTTGCTTTTGCTCTTTTTCATTCATTTCTTTAAAATTCGGCGTAAACTCATTTCCTTTTTCGTCCTGCCATTTCGTAATCATGATAGTGCTTCCCGCGTTTTTCCCATTGATCTCTCTGGTCGGATCAGAATAATAATCCAAGGCTAATTTTGCATATTGTTTCCAGGAAATTGCTAAGGCTTTTTCCTTCTCATATAATTTTCCGTCGGAGTTTTTAATTTGAATTAATGAAAAAGTATAATTGTTTTGGATATCGTGAATTTCAGTTATCAAACCCGGTAAACCGTGGAAAATATACGGTCCTTCTTGCAAAGGAATTTCATTAGTAAACCAAGCGTCCCAATTTCGACCGCCGTAAGTTGTGGTGGCTTTTTGAGCTTTCATTCCCAAGATTATTTTGGTTTCATTCTGAATTTGCCAAATCAAATGTTCATCAATTTTGATGCTGAATAGTTTTTGAAAATTGCTAATAAATTTCTTGGTTTCTTTTGTCTTCAAATCTTTGAAAACACTTTTAGAATCTTTAAACGAAGTGGACATGAAACTTATTCTTTTCGTCGCGTGAAATGTAGAATCTGATTCTTTCTCCTTTAATGGTCTAAACATGGATTTGCCTTCACTAATATCCAGCACAAATTTTCCAGTGGCAAGACTGTCTTTGGTAGGATTTGTCTTAAATTTCAATTCGTACACAAAACTTTTATTTTGAGAGGAAATGAAACTAAAAGCAAATAGTGTAAGTATTATAACGAATTGTTTAATCATTCTTTCTAAATTTAATCAAATATAAAATTTTTGACGGAATAATCTTTGTATTTTTAAAATCCTCATGATTAACTAAATTCTCTTATTATGAAAACTAAAATTTTTAAAATTTCCTCTCTTTTTGCTTTGCTGTTTATAGCATCTTGCACAGGAAACTCGCAAACCTCTTCGTCTTCAGAAAAATCTGCGTCCGCAAACGAAGCAACTTCAAATCCAGAAACGGCGAAGAAAAATTCGCCGACTTTTAAATCAGCTTTTGAAGGACAGACCAGAGTTGCAGGAGTTAAAACTAAAACACCTTACACTGTAGAAGTCATTAATTCTGATTTAGGAAAACCGTGGGGAATTACCAATTTACCTGATGGGCGATTTTTAATTACTGAGAAATCGGGTTTTATGCAAATTGTTTCTAAAGATGGAAAAACGATTTCTAAAATTGAAGGCTTTCCGACGGTAGATGCCAAAGCACAAGGCGGATTGCTAGACGTGGCGCTTGATCCTGATTTTCAAAATAACAGAATGCTCTACTGGACTTTCTCTGAACCTGTTTCAGGCGGAAATCACACTTCGGTCGGTAAAGGAAAACTTTCTGCTGATGAAAAGATAATAGAAAATCCACAGGTTATTTTTAGAGCCACGCCAACTTATGATGGAAAATTGCATTATGGAAGTCGTTTGGTTTTCGATAAAGACGGAAACCTTTTTGTCAGCACGGGTGAACGTTCTGATATGGAGACCAGACCTTTAGCGCAAAATACGATGGCGTATTTGGGAAAAGTTTTAAAGATTACCAAAGATGGTAAACCAGCTGTAGGAAATCCCTTCCTCGGAAATTCAAAATATAAACCGGAGATTTATTCTTACGGTCATCGCAATCCCCAAGGGTTGGCAATGGATGGGAAGGGACAATTATGGGAAGCTGAAATGGGTCCAAAAGGTGGCGATGAAGTCAATTTGATTCAGCCTGGAAAAAATTACGGTTGGGGCGACGTGACTTACGGAATCGAATACAGCGGGAAAAAAATCAATGAAGGAACCACGCAAAAAGTTGGAACTGAACAGCCCGTTTATTATTGGGATCCTTCTATTTCGATGAGTGGCATTACTTTCTACACGGGAAATATCGATGAATGGAAAAATGATTTGATGTTAGGCTGTTTGAGCGGTGAGAAAATTATTCGTTTGGTTATTAAAGACAATAAGGTCGTAGGTGAAGAATGGTTGCTCGAAGATAAAAACGAACGTTTCCGTGATGTGCTCAGCGGACAAGATGGGAATCTGTACGGAATCACAGACAGTGGAAAGTTGTATAAAATTTCAAAGAAATAAATCACGAGTCAGAATGTTTACCTTTGCACCCGTAAAAATTAATATAAAGACTATGAGAAAAATATTTTTAGCTGCAACGATGGCAGTTTTCGGATTTGCAAATGCTCAATCTGACGCTTTCAAAGGAGCTGGTGACGTGCGTTACCAAATTGGGGTGAACTTGCAAAAGGGGGCAACAGGAATTATGACTTCTTTAGATTTTGGTCTGGGAGAAAGTTTTTCACTGGGTGCTCAGGCAGGCTATTTATTAGGTGCAGATGAAATTGATGGTTTCCAAAAACCCTCATTTGGTGACCGTTTTGATCTTAAAGCAAGATTCAACGCCAACTTAGGAAGTGTTTTGGGACTACCAGAAAATATCGATATTTATCCAGGTCTTAATTTAGGTCTTAAAAATTTTGGTGGTCATTTGGGAGCGAGGGTTTTCTTTGCCAAAGGATTTGGACTTTTTGCAGAAGCGCAACTTCCGTTTGCTAAGTATAGTGACGATGATAAGGCTTACAAAAACTTGAATAATCAGTTCCAAATGAATGTGGGAGTTTCATTTGATCTTTCAAAATAATTATTTCACCAATCTGATATAAAAAAACCTCGATCATAATCGAGGTTTTTCTGTAGAAAAGTTTTAAAAAATTCACCGGTCACTTTCAGACCTTGGCTCTCATTTAATTAAGCTTCTTCCAGCTGCGCATGTTTTTTAATTAAAGCTTGTTGCACATTTGCGGGAACCAATTGATAATCTGCAAACTTCATATTGAATTTCGCGCGGCCACCCGTGATAGAGCGTAGGGTAGAACCGTAATCATGTAATTCTGCCAAAGGAACATCTGCCAATATTTTCTGATAATGACTTTCCGAATCCATGCCTGAAATAAGAGCGCGTCGGGTTTGTAAATCTCCCATCACATCGCCAGTATCTTCATCTGGACAAAGAATTTCTACGGCAAACATCGGTTCTAAAAGCTGAGGTGTCGCTTGATGGAAGGCTTCTTTAAAAGCCCCCGCCGCTGCAAGCTGGAACGAGATATCATTGGAATCTACGCTGTGCATTTTTCCATCGTAGATGATTACTCGGATGTTTTGGCAACGAGAACCCGTCAATGGACCGTCATTCATTTGTTGCATAATTCCTTTTTTGATGGCGCCAATATATCGGTTATCAATGGCTCCACCAACGATGCACCAATAGAACGCTAGTTTTCCGCCCCACGGTAATTCTTCAATTTCTTTTTGTCGGATGTTGAAACCAGTCGGTTCGTCCATACCCTCGTAGAAATTTTCGACGCGGAGGTGGATTTCTCCAAACTGACCATTACCACCGGATTGTTTTTTGTGGCGGTAGTCGGCATCGGCGGTGCCGGTAATAGTTTCGCGATAAGAAATTTTTGGATCTGCGAAATTCATTTTAACGCCAAAGTCATCGGCTAGTCTTTCTTTCACCAAGTCGAGATGCAGTTGACCTTGACCATGAAGAATGGTTTGGTTTAATTCGGCAGACTGTTCAACTTTTAAAGTTGGATCTTCCTCCTGAATTTTATGCAAAGCAGTCACCAGTTTTTCCATATCGGCGGCGGCATCGGTGTAGATGGCTTTTCTAATACGGCTTTCTGGGAATTCCATCGGGCGAACTTTTCGGTCGAGACCTCTGGTGTTTAAAGTGTGGTTTGAACGCGCAAATTTTAATTTCACGGTGACGCCTAAATCGCCCGCCACCAATTCGGTAACTGGAATTCGGTCTTTGCCGACCGCGACAAATAATTGAGAAATCCGTTCGGTCTCGCCATTTTCAGCGTTGACTAATTCGTCGCCGGGTTTTAAAGTTCCACTCAGAACTTTGAAATAAGAGATCATTCCAACTTGAGGTTCAGAAATAGTCTTGTAAATAAAGATGGTTGTTTTATCATCGGAGTTGTAAGAAACTTCGTCACCATTTTCTAATTTTCGGGCTGGTCTTTCAGCGGGTGAGGGAGCAATATCATCGAGGAAGCCCATGAGGCGGCCGCTTCCCATATCTTTTAAACCGCTCGTAATAAATACGGGGAAGAATTGTTGTTTGGCTAAAGCGAGGGTTAATCCTTGTGCAAGTTCTTCTTCTGAAAGATAATCTTCTTCGAAATATTTTTCCATTAAACCTTCTTCGTTCTCAGCGGCAATTTCAACCAAGGCATTATGCATGGCGTTTACTCGGTCGATTTCGCTATCGGGAATAGGTTTTTTCTCAGGTTTTCCACCATTTGCAGGGAATTCATACATGACCATTCTTAAGGCATCAATAATGGAATTGAAATTCGGTCCGGAATTGTAAGGATATTGTATCGGCAGAAGTTTGGTGCCAAATCTTTCTTTGGCCTGTTCTAAAGTTTTATCGTAATCGGCTTTGGGATGATCCATTTGGTTGATGACGAAAATCGCAGGTGTCTGATATTTTTCGACGTATTCCCAAACGAGTTCGGTGCCAACTTCTACGCCGTTGGCTGCGTTCAGTACGATGATGGCGGTGTCGGCCACTTTTAAGGAAGAAACTACTTCGCCAATAAAATCATCGAAGCCTGGCGTATCAATCATATTGATTTTATTATTTCGCCAGTTCACGAACATTTGATGCGAGAATAGTGTTTTCCCTTTTTCATGTTCCAAATCGGTATTATCGCTCACCGTGTTTTGACCTTCTACACTGCCACGGCGCTTAATCGCCCCGCCTTCGTACAACATGGTTTCTATTAACGTGGTTTTGCCACTATCGGAATGTCCGAGCAAAACCACGTTTCGTAAATTTTTGGTATTAGCACTCATAATATATGATTTTAATTATTTAATGGTAATGATAAAAAAATGTTTAGGACTTGATTTTTAGCCAGATAAAGTTACAAAAGATTTAGATTGAATTGCTAAAATGGGTGCGCGGAAGGAGATGATATATAACATTGTTAGGGTGAGCTTCGTATTTTTTTAAGATAGTAACTGCGCTTCAACCTAGCCGCGATGGAAGTGAAAATCCCGGAGTGAGGTGCGAGCCGCCTCGGGCGGTGAGCGCCGAGCGAGGAATTGTAACGGACAGCGGGACGGGTTTTGTAAGAAGCGAAAATCTGGTTGCTCCTGACCTGAGAAATCATTTTACAGATGATAAGTTTTAAAGAGGCGGTTGTCTTTTTTGATAATGAAGAAAGAGGATTTGGAAAACAGCCACGCGCAAGGCTAGGATTTTGGACTTTGGAGGTGATCAAGTGGAGACTTCACGTTAGAAATGGTGCGGTCTGAAACCTGGGTGTATTGCAAGGTTGTTTTAATATCATTGTGTCCCAATAATTTCTGAATTAAGCTGATGTCTGTGCCAAATTCTAAGAGATGAGTGGCGTAAGAGTGGCGCAAACTGTGAATGCCGACTGTCTTTTTAATGCGGGCTTTGTTCATGGATATTTTAAAAACAGATTGGGCGCTTCTGAGGGCGTATTGGCCGCCAGCCTGTCCTTCGAAGAGATAGACTTTGGGAGCAAAGGCTTTGTAATAAAGCCGTAAATCGAGTAAAATACTTTGGGGTAAATTGACGTAGCGGTCTTTTTTTCCTTTTCCGTGGGCGATGAGGACCTTCATGGTTTTCGAGTCCACGTGTTCTATTTTGATGTTGACGATTTCACTGACGCGTAAGCCCATGCCGTAGCATAATTGAAGGATCAGTTTGTGTTTTGGATTATGGGTAACGCTGATGAGTTTGGTGATTTCGGCGGTGTTGAGGGCTTTTGGCAGGAGCAGAGGTTTTTTGGGCCGGGGAATATCAAAAAACATTTTGTCTTGATGCAATACTTTTTCGAAATAGAATTTCACGGCATTCATGCGGCTGTGGATCTGGTTTTCGGAGATATTTAATTCTTTGTGACAATAGAGAAAATAGCTTTGTAATTTTTCTTTGGTGAGGTTTTGGACCGAAAAAGATTTGAGGGTGTAGAGCAATTGAGCAAATTCTAGGGAGTAAACGCGGATGGTGTTCGGACTAAATCCTTTGAGAATAAGTTGATTTTGATATTTTTGAAACTGGGCTAAATTATTGCCATGTATTTTTAGCAAGACGTCTTTGCCAACGATTCTTTTTTCTAAGCCAAAAAGGTCTCGGTTAAAATTATTATCGGTGACGTACCATGATTTTTGGCTATGAGACCATTTGCATTTTGCAACAGTTTTCAGCATTTTTAATAAGGTAAAATCTTTCGGAAATTTAATCCAGATTATTTTCTTGTCGCGATGGGTTGCTTCTTCTGGGGTGAAGAATTTTCTATCAAAAGAGGACTGCATATTTTCCATAGTTCAAGCTGCGTATTTAAAATAGTTAAACTTGCGTATTTTGTATAACTGTAAAGTTATATCATAGGTAATCATTTGACAGCGTGGATTTCACCCTAAATAATATTTTTTTTTAGTTTGTGAAAGTTGCGTATATTTGGGAGTTATGCGACATTTTATCCACCATCGCGCCTGAATATGAAAATCTTATTTTATTTAATATTGCTTCTTTCAATTTTTTCCTGTAACAGACAGACTAAAAATATTGAACAAAAAGGAATTGATGATACCTTCTTAAATATTGTTGATTCAACCTTAATTGACAGACGAACTTATATAGGTTTCGATTATTCAAAAAAACAAATAGACTCAATTAGAAAGGACACCATAAGCAGAATTGTTGCAATAAGAAATGAAATGACTGGAATTCATGAATATGATTTAAAAGAAATTCCTACAAAATTTAAAATTTCAGACGATTTAATATCAAGAATTAACGCTGAAAAATATAATTCGCAAAAATATAAATTCAAAGATTTATCGACATTGCCTTTTGAGGAATCGTTTGACAATTGGGCAAATAAATATAAAACTTTCTCTGGTGTTCTAGAATTTTCTCACATATATTTTGACGGAAATCTTAACAACGGAGTCTTAACAGTTACATATTCTTGTAACATCAGATGTTCTGTAACATATTTGGTCTACATC
This sequence comes from Kaistella antarctica, assembly GCF_900109615.1. Lineage (GTDB taxonomy): Bacteria > Bacteroidota > Bacteroidia > Flavobacteriales > Weeksellaceae > Kaistella > Kaistella antarctica. The sequence continues at coordinate 217,608 of NZ_FOIX01000001.1, read as the reverse complement.
TTAAAAGATGAAAATAAATGGAAAATAAAAAAAGTACAAAAAATAGGAATTTCATAAAAAAAACGCCGCATAACAAAGTATTTATACAAGCGGGTATGAAGTTTTCATCGAAGATTTTAGCGATTAATTAAGTTTTTAGCAAGTATAAAGTTTTCGTATTTTTATCCCGCCTGCATAAATACCCAACCGTTGTAGTCAATTTTAATCAAAGTATCGTCTCAAAAATAACAGGTTTTGAAAACTTCATTCTTATATATCGTAATTCTATTTATCGCTTTAAGTTGCGGGAAAGTTAGTCATGAAAAATTCAATTCGGAAAATTGGAAAAACTCTGAATTAAATGCCGAAGAAAATTGGAGTTTAAGATGGGACATGATGAATGATCTAAGAAATCAATATGAAATTATTGGCATGAATAAAACTGAAGTCATAAAATTGCTCGGAAATCCAGAATCTAAAACTGATACTGAATACTCTTATTATCTTGGTTATTCAAAACGCGGAATTAATACTGGAAATTTAACTTTGACATTTGATAAAAACAATAAAGTAACCAAAATTTATGTTCATCACGGATAAATAAAAACTGCCTACAACACGGTATTTATACAAGCGGGTCTGAAGTTTTCATCGAAGATTTTAGCAATTAATTAAGTTTTTAGCATGTATAAAGTTTTCGTATTTTTATCCCGCCTGCATAAATACCCAACCGTTACCAGCAACGCCATTGAAAATTTCGCATCAAATTAAAGGGTCGGAAATTATCAAAATTTGAACTTTAAAGAAACTGAATTCAGACCAAACTTTCTTTGCGCACAAGGTCTAAATTCTGTTTCTATTATTGACTCTGAAAACTCCGCCAAATATTCCGAAAGCGTTGATTTAGACAAAATTATCAACGACGTTTACTTGGTAACGTTCCAAGCTACTTCTACTCTATTTTTGACAAGAAATTGCGCTGGAATTAAATATCAAACCAAACTTTGCGAACCAACTTTGTGAATAAAAACTGAACTAAAAAAACAGTTCTCGCAAAAAGACAAACCAAAAAACTGCAAAATCATGGCGCAAAACTGCTTGAATAAATAAAAAAAATTTGAGTTTTAACATCTAAATGATCAAATTCAAAAGAATTATTTGGAAGATGGAAACAGGCGCTTCTGGTAACATATCAAACCAAACTTTGCGAACCAACTTTGTGAATAAAAACTGAACTAAAAAAACAGTTCTCGCAAAAAGACAAACCAAAAAACTGCAAAATCATGGCGCAAAACTGCTTGAATAAATAAAAAAATTTTGAGTTTTAACATCTAAATGATCAAATTCAAAAGAATTATTTGGAAGATGGAAACAGGCGCTTCTGGTAACAAGGTATTTATACAAGCGGGTAGGAAATTTTCAGTCGAAGATTTTAGCGATTAATTAAATTTATAGCAAGTAGTTAATTTTCGTATTTTTATCCCGCCTGCACAAATACCCAACCGTTGCGCGCTATTTTATCCAAACTTAGTGGAAGATTATCAATGCGTTTTTTAAAGAAAATATCTGAGAATCGAAAAACAAAAAAACTGCAAATAAAAACATCGCGCAACAAGGTATTTATACAAGCGGGTAGGATGTTTTCAGTTGAAGATTTTCGCTATTTTTCAAATTTATAGCACGTATGTAATTTTCGTATTTTTATCCCGCCTGCACAAATACCCGGACGTTGTGCGTCACTCTAAAATAACATTTCTAAAAGAAAAACTGACACAAAAATATGGCTTCACATGTTCCTACAATTAAACAAATCGCTTGGATTTCTGTAGTTCCTCAACTTATATTGGTGGGAATTTTAGTGTATTTATATTTTCTATTTGGAAGTAAAGAACCTCTTATATTTGGAGCATTGACATATTTAATTTTATCATTTGGATTAAGAAATTTCGTTGCAAAAGATCATAGACAAGGAATGAAATTAGTTAATCAAAAAAAATATGAAGAAGCAATTTTTTTCTTTAGAAAAAGTGTTGAATATTTCACACGCAATTCGTGGATTGATAAATACAGATTTTTGACACTTTTAAGTTCTTCAAAACTAACCTATAAAGAAATGGGTCTTTGCAATATTGCTTTCTGTTATAGTCAAATAAACAATGGACAGAAAGCCAAAGAATATTACGAACTGACATTGAAAGAATTTCCCAAAAATGGTTTAGCAATTGCTGGATTGAACATGCTGAATTCAACTCGAAACTAAAATCTTAAATGAAAAGTAAAATCCGCAAAATAAGAGCGAACGCACAACATGGTATTTCTATCAGCGGGTCGGAAGTTCCTATCATCAAGATTTTTGCTAGTTGTTCAATTTGTTATATTTACAAAGATTTGTTATAAAAAGTCCCCGCCAACAGAAATACCTAACCGTTAGCGGTCAGGCTAAAAAAACAGAACCGACGATTATAAGAAATTTAAGTAAATAAATGAAACGGAATTTTATCAATCAAACTGGAGATTCAAATAAATTTTGGACAATTGAACAATTTGAAGAAAAATATTTTGTTCAATGGGGAAAGTTAGGGACAGAAGGAAGAAGTAATGAAAAAGAATTGGGCTCAAAAGATGAATGTTATAAAGAAATAGAAAAACTAATAAAAGAAAAAACTAGGAAAGGTTATTTAGAAATTAAAGACTTGAATATTGTACCACAGAAAACTATTTTAGAATATAAGCCAATGGACGAAAACATATTTTGGGAAATAATTTCAACATTTAATTGGAAAAAAACGGGTGATGATGATGCTGTTTTAAAACCTGCATTAAAAAGGTAAGTTTCTATGACCATTGAAGATATTCAAGAATTCGCTGAAATTATGGCAGAAAAATTATACAATTTAGACGGTTTAATTTATGCTTCTAATATTGGACCTGATTCATACAAAAATGAAAAAGAATTTTTTTCTACAGATTATTTTCTTTATGTAAGATGCTGCGTTATAGCAAATGGAAAGGATTACTATGAAAGTGTTTTAAATGACCCAACTCAAATGCCGGAAGAAATGGATTTTGAAGCAATACTATATTTACCCGAAGAAGCATATAATAAAAAACTTAAAACTGACGAAGAGTTTATTGAAACCCGACTTTCCTTTGAAACTTTTAGTAACAAAGAAAATTGGAAAAGAAAAAGCCCGAACCGCTAACAGCGGTTTTGCAATAGTGCGGGATTTTCGCATGTTTAAATATTTTAGGTATTTCGAAATTTAGTTTATAATAGAAAGAGTTGTCATATTAATCCGCACCATCGCAAAGCCGCAAAACGTTAGCGGTCAGGCTAAAAAAACAGAACCGACGATTATAAGAAATTTAAGTAAATAAATGAAACGGAATTTTATCAATCAAACTGGAGATTCAAATAAATTTTGGACAATTGAACAATTTGAAGAAAAATATTTTGTTCAATGGGGAAGGTTAGGGACAGAAGGAAGAAGTAATGAAAAAGAATTGGGCTCAAAAGATGAATGTTATAAAGAAATAGAAAAACTAATAAAAGAAAAAACTAGGAAAGGTTATTTAGAAATTAAAGACTTGAATATTGTACCACAGAAAACTATTTTAGAATATAAGCCAATGGACGAAAACATATTTTGGGAAATAATTTCAACATTTAATTGGAAAAAAACGGGTGATGATGATGCTGTTTTAAAACCTGCATTAAAAAGGTTAGTTTCTATGACCATTGAAGATATTCAAGAATTCGCTGAAATTATGGCAGAAAAATTATACAATTTAGACGGTTTAATTTATGCTTCTAATATTGGACCTGATTCATACAAAAATGAAAAAGAATTTTTTTCTACAGATTATTTTCTTTATGTAAGATGCTGCGTTATAGCAAATGGAAAGGATTACTATGAAAGTGTTTTAAATGACCCAACTCAAATGCCGGAAGAAATGGATTTTGAAGCAATACTATATTTACCCGAAGAAGCATATAATAAAAAACTTAAAACTGACGAAGAGTTTATTGAAACCCGACTTTCCTTTGAAACTTTTAGTAACAAAGAAAATTGGAAAAGAAAAAGCCCGAACCGCTAACAGCGGTTTTGCAATAGTGCGGGATTTTCGCATGTTTAAATATTTTAGGTATTTCGAAATTTAGTTTATAATAGAAAGAGTTGTCATATTAATCCGCACCATCGCAAAGCCGCAAAACGTTGTACACAATTTTAAACAAGATTTTCGCACAAAAATAAAACTTTGAGAAAAATTCTACCATATTTATATTTACTTGTGATAATCAGTTGTACTAGCACCAAAATAATTATTCCAAAAAATTCTGTGAACGATTACACTGGAGATTTGTATTTTTCTTCATACGATAGTAATAAATATCCGAGGGATACGATTAATAGAGGTCCAAACGATTCACTGTCTACGTTCACAAACAAATGGTATTCTCAACACTTAAATTCACTTAACGAACCAATAATTTTTGACAAAAAAGACAAAAATTTGCAAATTATCCGGTTCACTAATTTAGGAACATGGGATCATCCTTATACATACAGAGTTGAAAAATTCGCTGATAAAATAAATGTAACATATCGCCAAACAGATGGATTAGGAGGTTATCAAACAGGTAAATTAATTAAAAACTACACGAAAAAAGTCAACAATAAAAAATGGAATCATTTAATTTCTAAACTAGATGAAGTTGATTTTTGGAATATTCAAACGCAAGATCCTAACAGAATAAATGACGGCGCCGAGTGGATTCTGGAAGTTTTAATTGACGGAAAATATCATCTCGTTACAAGAAATAGTCCTGACGTTTACAATGGAAAAAAATACGCTGAACTATGTGAACTTATAACCAAAATGTAAAAAAAAACTGTGTACAACAAGGTATTTCTATTAGCGGGCCGGAAGTTCCTATCATGAAGATTTTCGCTAATTGTTCAATTTGTTATATTTACAAATACCATTTATAAAAAGTCCCGCCAACAGAAATACCCAACCGTTGTCTGCCATTTTAAAAAAATTGCGCCAAAAAATATGAATAAAATTAAATATTGCTTCTTGTTTTTAATGCTAAGTTCATTTTATTATTCTCAAAAAACTTCTGGAATAGTTTTAAATGAGAGTGGAAAACCTATTTATGGTGTTCGAGTTGGAATTGAAAATAATGATAATGGAGATTATTCCGACGAAAATGGAGAATTTTCTTTGGATTTTACAAATATTAATCAAAATGAAAATTTAAAAGTTTACGAAAGTGGATTTCACCTATATGAAAATAAAATTTCAAATTTTCTCAAATCTAATAAAACCATTATTTTAAAGGAAAAAATTATAGAAATCGAACCGGTTGTAATTAATCCAAAAAAATATAAACTTAAAAATTATGGAACTTCAAATAGTAAAAGAGTTTATTCAGGGTATGATTCCGAAAATAAAAATAAAATATTAAGAGAATACGCCATAAAAGTTGAGAATAAAAAACGCTTAAAAATAAAAAATATTAATGTTAATATTTTATCTTTCAAATTTGACGGCACTGCAACAATATTTTTTGACATTCAAAATTCTAAAAAAGGTTTCCCAGATGATTCGCAAAGTTTAACTAATGAAAAATTAGCGCTAACATTTACAGAAAAGGATATCGTTAACAACAAATTGACTTTAGATGTTTCCGACAAAAACATATGGACAAATCAAGATTTTTTTGTAACAGTTCGTGTAAATGAAGATTTTAAAGGGAAATTATATTTCGGTGGAAATATCTTTGCCTTCTCAAAAAACACATATTATCGGAACTATTTTGGAGTGTGGAATAAATATTCAGTTGGTGAACTATCAATCAATGTGGACGTACTTATTGAAAAATAAAAACGTCAGACAACAAGGTATTTATACAAGCGGGTCTGAAGTTTTCATCGAAGATTTTAGCGATTAATTAAGTTTTTAGCAAGTAGAAAGTTTTCGTATTTTTATCCCGCCTGCATAAATACGCAAAACGTTACCAGCAAGTTTATCCAAAACACCGCACCAATGAAAAAAATTTTAAATTTTATAGTTCTAAATTTTTGTCTCTTAACTTTCGCACAGAATCTAAATTTGAGAGGAACAATGGACGGAGATTTAAAACTTCCACAGAAACTGCAAAAAGATGATATTGCAATCGTTCGTGAATTTACTGGCGGTTGGGAAGCCTATGATTATTTACAGTATTATTTTATTAATAAAAATGGAAATATAAATTCTTATTTGGAAGAAAGACCAAAATCCTATCTTAAAAATAAAGAACTAAAAAGGACTTTTAAAACCTTTGTGTTAACTGAAGACAAAAAAACAAAATAATGAGCCTTATTAATTCGATGAAACTTTCTGAATTTTTAAAACTAAATCAAGAAGATTTTAAATTGAAAGTAGATGAAAATTTGGCACCACCTTGTATTACATCTGACCTTAGTACTATTAAACTGACCTTTATTCAAAACAACAAGCAGAATTCCTATATTTATTACGCACCTAAATATTATTACGAAAAATGTCCCCAGATCAGTATCAATAAAAAAATGCTGAAAATGTATATTAATATTAATGATATACTGTAATCAAAACCTGCTGGTAACAAGGTATTTCTATTAGCGGGTCGGAAGTTCCTATCATCAAGGTTTTCGCTAATTGTTCAATTTGTTATATTTACAAAGACTTGTTATAAAAAGTCCCCGCCAACATAAATACCCAACCGTTGTGTGCCATTTTAGACCGACTGTTGCCTAAAGAAAATGAGAATATAATTAATGATAAACCAAATCTCAATTAAAGTAGTTTTAGCGATTCTTGTTATATTATTATCGAGTTGCAATACCGATAAAAATACAGAGGTTGAGAAGTCATTAACACTTCAAGCAAAGGATAGTTGGAAGTACAAACATTTAAAGGGGAAATTTTACACAGACAAATACGGAAAGCTGTTTGAACAAAAAGTATATGCAATTGCAGGTAAAGGAGAAACTATTAATTCCCAAATATATTTTGACAGTTTGGTGTATATAAATTTGGATGATACGGTAATTGAAAAATCACTATCAGAAGCAATAGACATTAAAACTTATGCAGAATTCGACGAAGGAACGATGTACTCAAAAGATATAAACAATATTTATTATTCAAATGCAAGCTCAAGCGGTGCCTTTAGATTGCTTGTAAGTGGAGCAAACCCAAAGATATTTAAACCATTATCGGACTATTTATACGGAATTGACAGCAAAAATATTTTTTATCGAGGTAAAAAGATTGAAGGTTTAAATTTTGAAAAACACGAAATTCTTTATTCATTAGATACAACCGATTTTTTTATTGACTATATAAAAGATGATAAAGTTGTTTTTTATGATGGTGATACTGTGAAAGGAGCAGATGCAAAAACTTTTAAATTAGTAGCTGGACAAAAATGGAGAGCTGAAGATAAAAATTATAAATATGAATGCTGTGGACAAAGAGTTGAATAAAAACGGCACACAACATCGGTTTGGCAATATGGCGGGTTTAGTGCTAAATCGAAGAATTTACTTCCTTTGAAGTTCAGTAATAATAGAAATTTCCAGCTTCTTTATCCGCCACATCGCCAAGCCGAAAAACGTTATAGGTCATTTTAAAAGACGATACCGAAATTAATAACAAACAAAAAATTAGAAAGAGATTTGAACATCTTTATGTTTGGATATATCTCATATAAGAATTATAATATGTTGACAATCGAAAAAATAAAAACAGATTTTTCATACATACAGTCTTTGATTGGTAACTCGGAATCCTATCACGATTCACCTATTTTTAATGGATATGGAGATTTTTGTGATTTGTATTTTAAGGCAAAAGATAAGAAGATAAAACAAGAACAAATCGATACTTACAATAAGTTTAAAGAGACTTTTAGAGATTTCATTCCTGAAATTGAAAAGTATATTTTGAGTTCTTTGAAAAACTCGGAAATAAGTATAAAAGAAGAAATCAGAAAAAAAGAATTAATATTAGATGTTATTCAAGTCACTTTTGACAATTCCAAGTACGATTTAGTATTGGTCTGTGGTAAAACCTTAAAGAGATTCTTTTTTTTTACCAAAAATATTGATATAAGAGTTGAGTTTAAAAACGGTAGAATTAAAACAATTCAAAGAAAAAAAGATACAACAGAAGATAATGATTAACGTCAGAAAAACGCCCTATAACACGTTATTTCTATTAGCGGTGTAGAAGTTCCTATCATCAAGATTTTCGCTAATTGTTCAATTTGGATATTTACAAAGACTTGTTATAATAAGTCCCCGCCAACAGAAATACCCAACCGTTGCGCGCTATTTTATCCAAACTTCGTGGAAGATTATAAATGCGTCTTTTAAAGAAAATATCTGAAGATCGAAAGACAAAAAAGCTGCAAATAAAAATATCGCGCAACAAGGTATTTATACAAGCGGGAAGGAAGTTTTCAGTTGAAGATTTTCGCTATTTTTCAAATTTATAGCAAGTATATGATTTTCGTATTTTTATCCCGCCTGCAAAAATACCCGGACGTTAGCGGTAATTTTACAGAACCGACCTAAAATCATAAAATTCAAATAATGACAAAATTAATTTATATAAAATTTTTGATTATTCTATTTTTAGGAATATGTCAAAAATCCTTTTCACAAGAATTTTATCCGACTAATATTTCTTCAATTATTACAGATGAAAATCTTTTAGATAAGCAGTTGGCAAAATTAAATAAGTCTTATCTTTTTAAAAAAGGGTTTGAATTTGTAAATGACTCTATTTCTGTAAATAAAAATACATTAGAAAAGATCACATTATCTACAACAGAAAAAGATAACTTAATTCATTTAACAATTAATTATTTAACATTTCGTAACAGTTTATTAAACTTAAAAAAAAGACTTCAAGACCCAGAGTTAAACTTAACTAAAATTAATGAAAATCTTTATGAAATTAAATATGAAAAATATGAAACAAAAATTGAAATTATAAAGAATTTAGAAGTTAAAAGTAAACCTTTTTATCTCATAAAAACTACCATCATTTACGAAAAGCCAAGAGACAATAGATATATTTTTCCGTTAAAAACAATTTATCCTTTTCAAAATACAACTTGGTATTTTGACCTTGATTATAAAATATCAAAGTCTAATTCTGAGGAAAACATAATCAAAATAATTCTTAAAAAAGACAAATCAAACTATAAAATTATGTTTTTAGACGATATAAATTTCATTATTATTTTTAACAATGTAAAAAATATAAGCGAACAAATAAATGGCAAATATTACAATAACTCAAATATTGTATTTAGCATAGATTATGAAATAAGAAAAGGTCAAAACGGAATGCCAAACGTTCAAGAAATAAATGCAAACTATCTAAAAATTATTGAATTAAATAAATTAAAAAATACAAAAAAATACTTTGAATTTTTCTTTAATAGAACTTTTCAAATTGAAGATGATGGAAATAAAATTTCATTGGAAACTCAAGTTTATAATGATGAACATAACCCAATACAGTACCCAACAATTAAGGCCCAATAAAAACTACCGCTAACATCGGTTTGGCAATATGGCGGGTTTAGTGTTAAATCGAAGATTTTTGCTTACTTTGAATTTCAGTGATAATAGAACGTTTCGGCTACCTTATCCGCCACATCGCCAAGCCGAAAAACGTTGTGTGACATTTTAATAAAACCACTGCATAAAATTATGGACAAAATCCAAATATTAAATTTTCTGAATAAGTATAATTTTAAATATTCAGTAAATACTGAAATTATTATTGTTAATCTAGATTTTGCACAAAATGTTATTCTTGACTTTTCACAACCTGACAAAATTAAGATTAATGATAGATTAACAGGTTGGAATTTTTTAACGGGTTTAATTCCGATGAGTCTTAAACACGCAATAATTTATAATTTCGTTGTTGCCGTAATTATTGGAATTTTATTCATAAATATTAAAGTTGAAAATTCAGAATTTAACTTAATTCCGTTTTATTTAGTTTTAATCTTTTGGATTGTATTGTTTTCAGGGTATTATTTAGTCAAACTTGAAAATTTCAAATCGCAGATAATAAACCTACGATCTTAATAAAAACGCCACACAACAAGGTATTTCTATTAGCGGGTCGGAAGTTCCTATCATAAAGACTTTCGCTAATTGTTCAATTTGTTATATTTACAAAGACCATTTATAAAAAGTCCCCGCCAACAGAAATACCCAACCGTTGTGCGTCACTTTAACTGACATAGACCCATAAAATTAATTAACGATAAAAAATATAAATGACAAAAATACTTTCATCTCTATTACTAATTATTTTATTCACCAAATCCTATTCCCAAGATGTTGTTTCTTCAAATATAAAATCAATTGAAGTTTTGGAATTTGAACTCATCAAAAAAGGTTCAGAATTTGTAAAAGGTCAAAGACTTGGTATAACAGAATATGTTGATGATTATCTTGAAGAATATAACAAAACAGGAAAAGTGATTGCTACATATCGTCTATTTGTTGATACAGAACCTATTTTACGAGCAACATATGAATACAACAATCAAGACTTGCTGGTAAAAATGGCAAGTTATTCTGTAGGTACAAAGAAATTGTCATCTACAACTTTCTATATGTATGAAAATCAAAATAGAATTTCAGAAGAAAAATTCATCACTGAACCAAATACGGTCGGATTTGTAAATACCATCGAAACCTATAAATATAATACTTCTACTAAAGATTACGAATGTTCTCGTTATGTTCAGAATGAGGAAAATAAAGAATTTGAACTTAATAATATTCAATATTTCAAAGTAGATAACAAGGATAATGTTTTACAACAATTGTATTACGACCCAGCAAAAAAAGAAAATTACAGAGAAGAAAATTATAAATTCAACTCTAAAAATAAAATAGTAGAAAGCCAATTAAAAGATGATGTGGCTGAAAATATTAGTAATGAAACCTATTCCTATAATAAAAATGGAGATGTTGTAAAACAGAATACAGAAACAATATACAAAGACGGTAAAAAATATTCTTACGAATACACCTACGATTATTCTTATGATAAAGAGGGAAGTTGGGTAACGAAAAAAAGTATGAAAAATGAAAAAGAACCAGGAGTTTACTACGAAAGGAAAATTGTTTACAGATAAATTGAAACAAAAAAGCGAACGCACAACATCGGTTTGGCAATATGGCGGGTTTAGTGCTAAATCGAAGATTTTTGCATCCTTTGAAGTTCAATGATAATAGAAAGTTCGGCTTCCTAATCCGCCACATCGCCAAGCCAAAAAACGTTATCTGCCATTTTAAAAAAGCGTTTATGAATAGAAGTCTAGGTTTTTTATTATTATTTGTTTTGCTTTACAACTGTGAAAAAAGTAAAAAAAATATTTACGATTTAAAGCCAGATAAAGAATATTATTATCTGTTAAAAGAAAATGGAGATTCTATAAAAATTAAGACAGAGCCATATAGACTTAATTATTCTAAACCGAAGTTTTTAATTATTTCGCGTTTCAACGACAATATGAAGAAATTCGAAGTTGACTGTGTTCTTCTGAAAGTTAAAGATAAATACTACAATTATTTTAATCTAGACAAAAAAGATAGCATCGACGAAAACTCCTTTGTTTTTCTCAGTAAAGATCCGCAAATAATAGAAAACATAATTGACACTACCGGAATAAACTACTGGAAAAAAGGAACGGAGATTTATAAAATGGAGGGGAATGGAATTTATTCCAGACATTTATTTTTTACGAATCCAACGCGTTATGTTTTAGACTTCGGAAAATATTATTACGATAAAGATTATAAAATTTATAAGATAGAAGAAACGGTTCGAGGCAATAAAATAACATATAAATAAAAACGTCAGATAACAAAGTATTTATACAAGCGGGTCTGAAGTTTTCATCGAAGATTTTAGCGATTAATTAAGATTTTAGCAAGTACAAAGTTTTCGTATTTTTATCCCGCCTGCATAAATACTCAACCGTTAGCGGTAATTTTAACACAAAAAATATGAAAAAAATAATTTTTATACCCCTAATCATGTTCTGTGTTTTATCCTGCGCTCAAAATGAAAAATTGGGATATAAAAAACTTAACCTTGAAACTTTTAATTTCGACAAAAAAATGGATGACTACTTTTCTAAAGAAAAATTCCTGCAAAAAGACACTCTTGAACTTGATTATGATTCTACAAAAATTGTAAATACTTACATGACATTTGGTGACAGTTTAAGTTTTTACGGAGAAACATTTTTTAATGGAATTGTAATAATTCAGGATGAAAATAAACAACTAATGGCAATAAAAACTTCTTTTAGACATGACAACAATATAGTTCCTCTAACACAATTTATTGGGGAATTAACTACAAAATATGGGAATCCTGAAATTGTGAATCGTAAAAATATAGATTCTGATTATACGAGTTGCTATTGGCAATTATCAGATAGAATGATTATCGTCAATTCTGTTTTTAATTCTAAACTGTACTATTTAAAATTAACGAATGAATTAAAAGATAAAATATCTTTAAGGACTGAATTATTCATTGTTAAAAAAGATTTTCAAGAAAAATTAATAGGGAAAACTCATCGTGGTGAATGGATGAATTTAGATTTGCAAAATTAAAAAAAAACTGCTGCTAACATCGGTTTGGCAATATGGCGGGTTTAGTGCTAAATCGAACGTTGATGCTTCGTTCGAAGTTCAACGATAAGAGAAAGTTTCGGCTTTCTTATCCGCCACATCGCCAAGCCGAGAATCGTTGTGGGCAAGCATTTACAAAATGACATTATGAAATTAAAATACCAGGTTTATATAAATAATAAAAAAAAACTTGAAGATGATTTCCATAAAGAATAAATTTACTATAGTTTTTGCGCAAATTGCTTTTCTAATCAGTTGTGAAAATAAGCCAAACAAAAATAACGAAATTTCAAAAAAAGAAATTTTTTCAAATAGTGTTGAATATCTGGATATAAAGAATTTCGAAGAAATATCTCATTTAGACAGTTTAAATAAGGTATTTAATGTTCGTTTATATCAAGAATTTTATCCAGATAGCACCGTAAAAATGGCAATTGTTAGTGATGATTATGGAATTAAACAGTATATAAGTACTGATACATTGAGTAAAATTTCAATTTATAAAACGTTTTACAAAAACGGAAAAATAAAAGATAAATCCCTACATAATGATTTAGGATTTTCTATTGGAAACAACTATAATTTTAAAGAAGATGGACAAATAGATTCTTTAAACTCTGATAAAGAATATCCGTTTACATTTGAAATGCTAAAACAGAAATTAAAAAAAGAGAAAAATATAGATGCAAATAAATCTAAAATAATTGATGATTATTTTTGGAGAACTTATTCAATACGAATTGGAAAGCAAAATCAAATGGATGAGAATCAAAACTTTACTATTCCAAGTTGGGAAGTTATTTATGATAATCCCAAAGATAGTAAGAGTTTAATTTTTTTAATATATGATGCAAAAAACGGTAAACTATTAAAGCAAAGTGTTATGAAGAAAGAAGTTGAAATATGTGGAAACGATGAATATCAGTAAACAATATGCCTTCCCACAACAGCGGTTTTGCAATAGTGCGAGATTTTCGCCAAGTTTAAAGATTTTAGATTTCTCGAAGTTTAGTTTATATTAGAAAGATTTGGCATTTTAAGCCGCACCATCGCAAAGCCGCAAACGTTGCGCGCTATTTTGTCCAAACTTCGTGGAAGATTATCAATCCGTGTTTTAAAGAAAATGTCTGAGAATCGAAAAACAAAAAAACTGCAAATAAAAACATCGCGCAACATGGTATTTATACAAGCGGGTAGGAAGTTTTCAGTTGAAGATTTTCGCCATTTTTCAAATTTATTGCAAGTATATAATTTTCGTATTTTTATCCCGCCTGCACAAATACCCGGACGTTAGCAGAAATTTTAAAACATCCACAAATCAAAAATTACGTGAAGTATACAGTACTTTTACTTTTATTATCTACTTTTTGCTCTAGCCAAAAAATTAGTTTTATATATGACGTCAGTTATAAAGTTAGATCACAGGAATCTACAAAACCCATTTCTGAGAAAATGGTTTTGGACATCGAAAATAGTAATTCGATTTTTAGACAATCAATTGATAAAAAAACAGATTCTTTAGCACAAATAAATAAGAATGGTTTGTTAAATATGGGCGTTGAAAATCAATTCTATGTAAAAAAGAATGTTAGTGATAATTATGTTATAAAATTAATAACCTATTTGAAAAACGATTATACCCTTCCAATTACCGAAATTCTGAATTGGAAAATTTTATCTGACCAAAAATTGATTGGAAAATATAAATGCCAGAACGCAGAAGTAAATTACGGAGGTAGAAAGTGGACTGCATGGTTTTCGACAGAACTTAGATTTAGCGATGGCCCCTATATTTTTCATGGATTACCTGGTTTGATCATATCGATTGAAGATGAAAAGAAAGATTACTCTTTTAATTTAGAAGAAATTAAAAAGTTAGGAGAATTATTTGACGTTAGAAGTAAAACAAAAAATATTGATTGGGAACAGTATGAAAAATTAGCAAAATCTTATTATAATGACCCTATGGATCTAAATTCTTCATTGGGAAAGTATTTTTCATTAACAGATACAAATGGTGGAAAAATGGATTTAAATCAATTCATCAAAACAAGACAAATAGATATTAAAGCAAATGACAATCCTATAGAACTTAATCACAAAATTTCTTATTAATAAAACTTCTGCTAACAAAGTATTTCTATTAGCGGGTCGGAAGGCCCTATCATCAAGATTTTCCCTAATTGTTCTTTTTGTTATATTTACAAAGACTTGTTATAAAAGGCCCGCCTGCATAAATACCCAACCGTTGTGTGCCATTTTAGACCGACTGTTGCCTAAAGAAAATGAGAATATAATTAATGATAAACCAAATCTCAATTAAAGTAGTTTTAGCGATTCTTGTTATATTATTATCGAGTTGCAATACCGATAAAAATACAGAGGTTGAGAAGTCATTAACACTTCAAGCAAAGGATAGTTGGAAGTACAAACATTTAAAGGGGAAATTTTATACAGACAAATACGGAAAGCTTTTTGAACAAAAAGTATATGCAATTGCAGGTAAAGAAGAAACTATTAATTCCCAAATATATTTTGACAGTTTGGTGTATATAAATTTGGATGATACGGTAATTGAAAAATCACTATCAGAAGCAATAGACATTAAAACGTATGCAGAATTCGACGAAGGAACGATGTACTCAAAAGATATAAACAATATTTATTATTCAAATGCAAGCTCAAGCGGTGCCTTTAGATTGATTGTAAGTGGAGCAAACCCAAAGACGTTTAAACCATTATCGGACTATTTATACGGAATTGACAGCAAAAATATTTTTTATCGAGGTAAAAAGATTGAAGGTTTAAATTTTGAAAAACACGAAATTCTTTATTCATTAGACACAACCGATTTTTTTATTGACTATATAAAAGATGATAAAGTTGTTTTTTATGATGGTGATACTGTGAAAGGAGCAGATGCAAAAACTTTTAAATTAGTAGCTGGACAAAAATGGAGAGCTGAAGATAAAAATTATAAATATGAATGCTGTGGACAAAGAGTTGAATAAAAACGGCACACAACATCGGTTTGGCAATATCGCGGGTTTAGTGCTAAATCGAGGAATTTTACTTCCTTTGAAGTTCAGTAATAATAGAAATTTCCAGCTTCTTTATCCACCACATTGCCAAGCCGAGAACCGTTATTCGGCATTTTATAAGAACAGTATTGTCGGAACAAAACATATACAAATTCAAGATGAAAAAACATCAATTAAAATCTAAACTAAAGACCATTCTATTTTTACTACTTGCTTTTTTTACTTCTTGTAGCGACATCAAAAGTCAAACAGATGATGCAATTAATTTAAACAGAAAATCGCTCTATGAGGATTTAAAAAAACTGGAAGATGAAAAAATAATCACTCAAAATGAATTTAAACAAATCAACGACAGACTTAATTCAGATTTTGATTATTACTTAAAACATAAAGACATTGATTTGCCAAGATTAAAAAAGATGTTTTTGAAGACCATCGAAAGTTTAGAAAATATAAAAATTAATCAACCAATATTTTCAATTATTTTTTCGACTTATGAAAACATAGCAAGTGAAATCGAAATCCATAATATTCCACGAATGCAGGAAATTTATGGGATACAAACTAAACTAGAAAATGTAATGAAAATTTGGTTTGAAAATTATCAAACCGAAAGCGAAAAATTAACAGATTTAATCGCTCAAATTAATAAAGAAAAGGAATTGGATGCTTTCAAAGATATTTCTGCTTCAGAATATGATGGTATTATTGCTACGGTTACCAAAATACGAAATGACACTACGGTTTCTGACAATGAACTGAAGAAAATATTAATTGACGGAATGTTGAAATACTGCAATGGCAGTGTGAATAGTAATCTCTCTATCTTAGATTTTTACGCATCAGTAGACACCATCAAGAAACTTGGAATTAACGATAAACTTTCTGCCATTTTTAACCGAAGCAAGATAAAACCTGAAGAAATAGATTACTCGGAAATTAAAAAGCAAGTTACCGGACTATTCAAAATACTGTTAGAAGATAAATTGATAACCCAACCAGAATTTGAGAATTACACTCAAATAATCATTAAAGATGTTGAGTATTGCGAAAAAAACAAAGACACAGCACAAATAAAAGAGCAACTGGTATCAAGTCTAAACAAAATAAAAATTGAAGAACGCGACAAAAAAGAAAAAGAATTAATAACCTATTGGTATTTTATTCTTTCCAAAAAAACTAATGTGGATATAAAAAGTGAGTTAAATAAATGGCTGTACGATTATGAACTGAACTAAAAAACGAACGCACAACAAGGGTTTTGCGTCAGGCGGGCTGAAGTGCAAAATTCAACAGCAGTTTTCCAATTGAATTTTAGTAATAATATCGGGTTTTGTGCTTCGATTTCCCGCCCGAACGCCAAACCGCAAACCGTTGCGCGACATGCTAAAAAACCCTCGTGAATAATGAAATATTAACTAAATAATGAAAAAATTATTATTAATTTTAGTTCTTTCTTTTTTCTTTATTTCTTGTGAAAACAAAACGAAAAAGGTTTCAGAAAATATAATTACTGAAAGGCAAAAAAGAGAAGCAAAAAAGACTATTGATTCAAATGAAATTTCAGAAAACTGTATTATGTCATTTTGCAATTTTGCTAAAATTGTTGATAAAGATGGTTATGTAAATGTAAGAGAAAAAGGAAATGTTAGTAGTAATGTAATCGGGAAAATAAAATCTGGAGATGTAGTTTATATTTTTGAAGATTTGCAAACAGAATGGCTGAATGTGGATTTTAAAGACGAAAACAACAGAGAATTTAACGGATATATACATCGTTCTAGGATTAAATACATTAATACTTTAGAAAATATTCCTTCAGTAATTGATGACGAAAATGGTGTTAATTTTATTCTACGAGATATTGTTGTAGAAATAAAAACGGACAAATTTAATTACGAACAAAATAAAAAATATTTTTCAGAAATGCAGAGAGAAGACTTTGTTGTTCAAAAGTATAAAGGTGAAAAAATGTGGGGAACTGATGGTACAGTCCCTAAAACCTATTATAAATCAATTACAATAACAATTGGAAAAACAACAACAAAAATTCTCGAAAAAGAAATAGATGACCTTTTTAATCCTAACAATAATTATGCAGAATGTTATTTTGACAAAATTGATAATTCTTTGTATTTACATTTATCAAATTCAGATGGTGCAGGATCATATGTTGCATTGCTTGAAATAAAAAATGGAGAATATTTAGGTCGTCAAGTTGAGATTCCGTTCTAATAAATATAAACAAGCACATCGCACAACATCGGTTTGGCAATATGGCGGGGTTTCGTCTTCGAAAGAAAATTTATGCAATTTTGGAGATTATTTTTTCGTTTGAAGATTATCGCAAAAAAGCCCGCCCATCGTCAATACCCAACCGTTAGCATTCATTGTAAAAATATCCAAAAATGAACATTATGACTTAATTCAAATAGGTTACGATGGAAAATAAAAAAATAAACCTATAAATTGGAAATTACATATTGCTTAAAACTTCATAAAGACAGCTTTTCTGATTAGCAATAGAAATTAAAACTTGTGTAAAAAAGCAAAGTTTTAATGATACGAATAACAAAATTTCTAAAAATATCTCCACAAAAATCTTCCGGAATTTAAAAATTAAAAAATATAAGAAAATTACAAAATATGAAAAATAAAACTTTATTTTTAGTTGTAGGAATTATAACATTTATAGTATTCATCGGATATCTTTCAGAACCTGGACCTCATTCTATGTTTGGATATTCAATAAACATTTGGATTATTAGAATTGCTTGGTTAATAATATCACTTTCAAATTTTGCTAATTATTTGAAACTAAAGAAAAATGAAAAGTAATCAATACGGAATTCGAGAAAGTAATCCTTCAATCAAAATCAAAACAATGAAATGCCTACAGCGATTTTGCAATAGTGTGGAGTTTTCGCCAAGTTGAATGATTTTATGTTTTGTAAAATTTAGTTTATAATAGAAAGTTTTTGCAATTTAAGCCGCCACATCGCAAATCTGCAAAACGTTCTTCATTTAATAAAAACATTCCAGGCATGAACATTTTTCATGAAAAGCAATTTAATTTTAGTCATTCATGCTGTTACTTTCTGAATAAGAACTTCTTTTCGTAAATATTTTATTTTTTCAAGACTTTAGAAATAGGCTCTTCCAGCACAACTAATCAGCTGATATTTGCAACGAATAAAACTCCATCCTTATATTGTAAACCCTCACTATCGCATTGAAGGATTTAGGAATTGGTTTAAATCTTAAAAAGAAGAAAGGTCTCAAACGTAGCCCAGATGGCAGTGGAAATCCCGGAATGAGGCGCACGCCGCCTCGGGCGGTGAGCGCCGAGCGAGGAATTGTAGCGGACAGCGGGACAGGTGTTGAAAGAAGCTAAAATCTGGTTGCTCCTGAAATCAGAAATCATTTTTAGAGGTTTCCTTTTTTAAATTTTTATTATCTGTAAATTTGCAGCAATCAATTTTCAAAATGAAACAATTCTCTTCTAAACGAAGCATTCAAATACTCGCACATTTATTGAAAGAATATGGAATCTACGATATCGTAATTTCCCCAGGCTCGCGAAATGCACCCTTGGCAATTCACTTTTCAGAAACCGACGATTTTAATTGTTACAGCATTGTGGATGAAAGAAGTGCTGCTTTTGTGGGAATGGGCATGGCGAAGAGCATTAAAAAACCGGTGGCTTTAACTTGTACAAGTGGTTCTGCCTCGGCGAATTACTACCCTGCAATCACGGAAGCTTTTTATCAAAATACGCCTTTGCTGATTTTTACTGCCGATCGGCCAACTGATTTTGTAGATATTTTTGATGGTCAAACGATTCGTCAGAAAGATCTTTATCAGCAACATTCCTACGGAGATTTCCAGGTGTTGGAGGATTCAGTGGAAAATGCCGACGATGAAAATTTTGACATTATTAAAAAAGCCATTGAAGTTTGTTTTGAAAAGCAAGGACCGGTTCACATCAATATTCCCTTGGAAGAACCGCTTTACAAGATGGTTTCGGAACTTCCAAACTTTCCGTCAGTAGAGAAAACGATTCGGGAAATTTCCTATGATTTGCCACCAAGTTTGGTTGCAGATTGGAACACGTCAAAACGAATTTTGATTTTAATTGGAACCCGTGATTACAGTGAAGAACTGGAAATGCAACTTTCTCAATTGGTTAAAAATCACAGTGTCGTTGTTTTAAAGGAAGCCAATTCTAACCTCAGACACGAAAAGTTTTTTGGACATATCGACCGTTATATTTTTAATTTCAGCGACGAGGATTATAAAACCTACGCTCCAGATTTACTAATTACGGTAGGGCAAAATGTAGTTTCTAAAAAAGTAAAACAATTTCTAAGAAAGGCCGCGCCTAAAAATCACTGGCATATCGATGAGGTTTGGCATCCTGATACCTTCTTTTCTCTAACGCAAAAGGTAAAAGCCACGCCTGAAAAATTCTTTGCGAAATTATTGAATTTCATTTCATTGGAGCCAAGTCCTTATTTTAATCTCTGGGATGTGTTGCGAGATAAAAGAGATTTGAAACACACTGAATACTGCGTGCAGACTCGGTTTTCCGATTTTAAACTGTTTGAATTGCTGGCTGATAAATTACCCGATAATATTAATTTACATATCAGCAATTCCTCCGCGATTCGGTATGCGCAGCTCTTTGATTTCCAGAAAAATAACGTGTATTGCAACCGCGGAACAAGTGGTATCGATGGATCCACTTCAACCGCTATGGGCTTTGCCATGAAAGATGAAAATCAAACGGTCTTGGTAACGGGTGATATGAGTTTCTTTTATGATATCAATGGTTTGTGGAATAATTATATTCCGCCTTACACTAGGATCATTGTCTTTAATAATGGCGGCGGCGATATTTTTAAAATTATTCCGGGACCGAGTTCCACCAATGCTATGGATGAGTTTATCTTAACCAAGCATCACAAAAATGCGGAACATTTAGCGAAGCATTTCGGCTTTGCCTACACCAAAGTTGATGATGAGGATACGCTTTTCCGGATTTTAGATAATTTCTTTAAGCCTGATGAAAAAGCAAAAATATTGGAGGTCGATACGACAGCGATCGAAAATGCTGAAGTTTTAAAAGGATATTTTGAGTTTTTGAAATCTTAGGGTCACGACTTACATTTGTAATGGTTCAGATTTTTTAGGCAGATTTTTAATCCTGTCAATTGGATAACTATAGGAATCATCGAATTCATTCATCGCATTGATGAGTTGAAAATGAGTGTACTCCCTTAAGTTTTGTAAAGTAATTTCGGTTTCCTTAATTTTCTTTGATTGAAGTAAATGCTGTCTTTGAACGCCATTGAGTAAATACGTTTTTGGCGTAAACCAATCTTTCCCTTTTTTGAATAGAACATTAGAGTAAGAAGAGTCGGTGATGTGGTTGTTTTTTACGATGATGATCTCAGCGGCTTTTGAAAGAATTTTCATTTTCTCCAGTTCTTTTCGATCTTCAAACTTGAAGGAATAATCATAAATATTATTCTCGACCAATTGAAAATCTGCAATCTCGGAAATGGCATACGGAATCATTTGCGTTCGGTATTTTCCCGTCAGATCGTAGGTGATTTTCAGCTTGTACAGACCATCTTCATCATGTTCCAAACTTTTAAAAATCTCGTCTAAGTTGAGGGGTGTTTCTTTACCAAAATAAGAAAACGTTTCATTGACGCGTTTCTGATGTTGATCCAGCAGAAATACTTGCTTGTCTTCTACCTTAATGCTTTCAATGAATTGGGACATAAATTTTGTTTTTCATTTCTTGATACTCGTCGGCAAAATTACTCAAATGCGTGATTCCACCACCACTTTTGAAATAAAGTTTTTCATTTTCTTTTTCGATGAACCGAATCATCACGCACGAATCTAAATTCTTTCCATCGAACCAACCGCAAACTCCCGTGTAAAAGCCTCTGTCATAATTTTCTGCTTTCAAAATGATTTCTAAAGTTTTTGATTTGGGTGCCCCGAGAATGGAACCTGCTGGAAGTAATTGCCGCATAATGCTTCCGATTTTGCGTTGAAATTCAGGTTTTAATTTCCCTGAAATTTCAGAGCTCATGGCGTAAAGATTTTTCTTATTGGTTTTGAGGAAATCGATCCGTTGAAATTCATTTACTTTCACATCGTCAGCAACCATGCTTAAATCATTTCGAAGCAAATCAACGACGGTATAATGTTCGGCCTTTTCTTTCACATCATTCTTTAAAATTTCAATCGCATTTTCCTTGGCCGCATCGATGGTTCCTTTCATGGGATGCGTGAAGATTTCGTTATTAATGATTTCGACAAAAGTTTCTGGAGAAAAGAATACAAACTGATCTTGATAAAGAACTTTATATTTGGCTTTTGATAAATGGTAAATTTCTTCTAAACTGAGATTAATTTCAATTTCAGTTTTGCGCGTATAATTGGTGAGATAGGAATTTCCTAATTGTAAGTGATGCTGAACTTCATCATATCCTTTTCTATAACTTTCTTTACTTTCTAGATAAGCTCGTAACTGAACATTTTTCGGTTCAGCTCGTCGTTCAATTGTGTTCGTATAGTTTTGAAAATGAATGGATAAGCCATTTTCCTTCAAATTGTCTTCTGTATAAACTTCTACTTTTTCTACTAAAAAATCAACCATAAAAAAGAAGGGAACTTTCTTTTCAGAGAGTTCATCCATTTTATTAAAGTTCGGATGATTGGTATTTAGCATTGGGCAAAAATACTCTTTTTAGGAGTTAATCTTTAGGTTTTACCTATTTTTGCAGCATGGAAAAAAATTACCCTCAAAAGGTTGGCATGCAGGAGATTTTAAAAACTGCATTTTCTTATTGGAATAGAACTTTATTTTATCAGGTCGCTTTCAGTTTATTATATTTTTCACTGTTTTTTCTTGGATATTTCTATCTCTTCAAATATTTTGGCTTGTGGGATGAAATGAGTCAGCACAGCGAGCTGCTCAAAACTGACTTCCCAGCATTTAATAAAAAGATGGAAGAGGTTGCTCTATTGCCGCAGACCCAAAGTTTTCTGCTTGGCATTTTCTTTTTGTTTGCCTTCTTAAATCCGTTGAATGTTGGCTTTTATAAAATTTATAGAAAGTTAGATCTCAACGAGAAAGTAACCATGAATGATTTATTCGCAGGTTATCTTGGGTTTGATTTCTTCAAGTTTTTCGGCTTCTACCTTTTTTGGATGATTATATTTTCTTACGCCAACTCCTTGTTATTACTCGGCGTAGTCTGGATCATTCTTACCTTGTTTTCCGTCCCACTGATGTTCTTTATGAATGTCAACACCATTGAAGGAATAAAGCTAACCGTGAAAGGTCTGAAGCAGGACTTTTCAACGATTGTTCTTTCAGTTCTCGTAGCAACGCTTTTCAGTTTATCTGGGCTTTTACTTTTTGGGGTTGGATTTCTATTTACTTTTCCTTTTTGGCATGCGATGATTTATACATTATATCAGCATAATTTTAAAGAAAATGATTAAAAATTCAACTTATAATTTTGAATATCTTAATTTTTAATGATAAATTTGAAAACATTAAAAATTAAACTATGGATACTTTTGAAGAATTTGATCAACCACTCGGACCAGAAAAGTCTGCGGGAGCAATTATCGCTCACGCTTTTGAAATTTACAAGGGAGTTTTCCTGTATGGGATTGCAGCAGTATTAATTACGTCTTTAGTATCGCTCGTAGTGCAACCGATTTCAGGTTTCAATTCGGCAGATCTGATGGAAGAGATGAAAGATGGTGGCAACACTTTCCCAGGCTTATGGCAAGTTCCTGGATTTATTTTCTATGCCGGACTTTCAGGATTAGTAAGTTTATTATTGACACCGATTTATGTTGGGATTATCTACATCGCCAACAAATATAATCTCCAGGAGAAAATAAGTTTTTCAGACCTCTTTATTGGATTTAAACAAAATTTTGTAAATATTATCATTTACGCTTTAATATCAAGTGTTATTATTACGATCTCGGCAGCCTTGTGCGTATTGCCAGTGTTTTTTGTGATTCCTCTGTTATTGCTGGGTTATCCAATTTTACTATTTGAGAACGCAAGTTTTTCGGAGGCTTTAAGCAAGTCATTTTCTATTGCTAAAGATAATTATGGAACCTTTTTAGGGACCGCATTACTTGGATTCTTAATTAGTATTGCAGGTGTGTTTTTATGCGGAATCGGAATTATATTTACTTTCTGCTTTTACTTTGTCGTTATGTATTCTGCTTATTGCGCCTACTGTGGAAGACCGCGCGCAATCATTCCTAAAAATTAAATTAAACGCTGATATTTTCAAGAATATCTGTACATTTGAAAGCAATGGTTTTATACTGTTGCTTTTTTTAATAATGAGTTATGCCAAATAAAAAACATCAAGTCAGTGAAGTGAAAATCAAGCAGGTATTTTTGCTGCTCCTGATTATTATCCTTGCCTCTTTGGTAGGATATCATTTGTCACTTTTTGTGCCGGCGCTTCTGGGTGCCATTACGCTCTACGTGATTACCAGAAAATACAATCTTTATTTACAGGAACAAAAGCATTGGAAACCTTGGGTTGCTTCCTTGGTCATTATTTTCGGGACTTTGATTGTGTTGATTTTACCGATTTATTTTATCGTTGATTTACTTATTGAGAAATTGGGTAACGCCTCTGCGTATATGCAGAAGTTTAATGTGTTCATCGACAAGATTCACGATTATATTTATACTAAAACCAATATTGATATTTTAAGCAAAGATAATTTGACCAAGCTGAAAGATAATGTCGGTAAGTTTTCTACTTCTGCGCTCAGCGGGACGTTCAATACTCTAACGGTCGTGGCTTCAATGTATTTCATCTTGTATTTCATGCTGGAAAAGCCGAGATTTTTTGAGCGATTGATGCAAAGTTCGGCACCTTTGAAAAAAGCAAATGTCAATTTACTAGGTGAAAAAATTCGCAAGATGGTTATGGCAAACGCAATCGGAATTCCAGTTGTTGCGATTGGTCAAGGTGTAATTGCCTTGATTGGATATTTAATATTTGGGGCGCCAAGTGCAATCTTATTATTTGCTTTAACCTGCGTGGGATCGATGCTTCCTATTGTGGGCGCGGCAATCATTTACATTCCTGTTTGTATTTTTATGATCGCAGAAGGAAATGTGGGACCAGGTTTAGGGTTGGCAACTTATTGTGTCGTGGTCGTTGGATTAACTGATAATCTGCTGCGTTTTACTTTATTGAAGAAACTGGAGAACATCCATCCGCTTAACACCGTTTTCGGAATTATTATGGGGATTAATCTTTTTGGCTTTATGGGTTTAATTTTTGGGCCGATTTTAATTTCAATTACAATTATGCTAATCCAGGTTTATCGGGATGAATTTTTTGAGGACGACCGCGAGATCATCATGCCTGAACCCAAAGAGATTGAACAAAAAATTGATTTAAGTATCTAAAGATTTCCATAAAATATAACATACAATGATTCCTGAACTTCGTCCTGAAATATTAGAAGAAATCTGTAAAACCGAAATGCCTTTTGGCAAATACAAAGGCACACTTGTCGTAGATTTACCGATTACTTATCTGGAGTGGTTTCAGCGTCAGGGTATGCCTCCAGGCAAATTAGGCATGCAACTCTCAACCATCTACGAAATAAAGATGAATGGTCTAATGGATCTGCTAACTCCTTTACGGGGTAATGTTCGTCCAACCACGATACCCAAGAAAACAGTTTACAAGTTTTAGAATTTAAAGGATATTTATTTCGATGATTTTATTTCGAAATAAATATCCTCTTATTTAAATAATTTCCCCACTATTTTACCAATTTCCACGAAATCTCTTGCGTTACCAATGTCGCGGGTGTCTTTTCTATATTCTACTTGATCTTGATGTGCTGGGAAGAGCAGCAAGAAATTTTTCTCTTTGAAATGTTCATTTAGATAATCGGGAACATTCTGCATTTGTGGCAAATAGGAAATCATTGAGCGACTTGCCATGAAAAGGATTAACGCGTCGTTATCTTTCATTTTACTAAAGACTTTCTTAAGCTCACTCCAGTTATTGAAAATAATAAAACTGGCGTCGATATTTACTTTTTTGCGGATGCTCTCAATCATTGCAATTGTAGCATCACTTCCGTAGAATTCTATTTTAGAACCAGAATTTCGAGCCATATTCCACACCTTTAATAACGAATGGAAAAACCGTGGTTCTTTTTCGGCATTTGTCGGAAGAATAACTAAATATTTCTGAACCGTAGAAGCTGGTTGAACTGCGTGATAGACCAAGATATTTGCCGCGTTGTTATTCAGATAGCCGCTGTATAAGTTATAGATAAAATTAGGTGAGAATCTTTTCTCTTCATCAATACCGATCATGAGATCAGTGATCGCATATTCTTTAATGACATTGTTTATTCCTTCAATGATGTCGGTGTCGTAACGAGTTACGGGTGTTATTTTGACATCAGCCGAGGCCCCAATCTCAACAACTTGGTCTAATAAAGTCTCCGCATTTTTCTTTGAAGAATCGTTTTTTTCTTCATTGATAATATTTACCGCGAAAAGATTTTCGGTGGTATTTTTAGATTTAATTAATAACGCTAGATTGGTCATTGGATCAACCGTCTTGACATGATTTACTGCTAATAAGATATTTTCTTTTTCGGGGTTACTGTCCGAAATAGTGTTTTCATTATCAGCTTTCACCAATAATTCTGCGTTCTTCTGTGTCACAAAAGAGGAGATGGTACAAGAAATAAGAATCAGCAGAATACTTCCGTTTAGAACGCTTTCATCTAATAACCTGATCGGTTCCCCTAAATCCGTCTCGCCAATAATGATGTTATAACCCACAGTTACTGTTGCTAAAGTCGCCGCTGCAGAAGCTGAACTTAATCCGAAAATAATTCCGCCTTCTGGCTTGGTATATTTAAATGTTTTCTGAGTTGCGACTGAGGCTAGATATTTTCCACCAATCGAAATCGTAATCATGATTAAGGCCACTTTGATGGTATCAAAATCTTTAAAAAATACGGTAACGTCAATCAACATTCCGACACTGATCAGGAAGAAAGGGATGAAAATCGCATTCCCGACAAACTCTACGCGATTCATTAAAGAAGAAGTGCGCGGAATTAATTTATTTAAAGCCAGTCCGGCGAGAAACGCTCCGATAATCGCTTCAATCCCGGCCAACTCTGCCAGAAGTGCGGCGAGATAAATCATCACCAGAACAAAGATGTACTGAGAAATTTTATCGCTTACTTTTTTGAAAAACCATCTGCCGACAATTGGAAATCCAATTAACACAATAGCCGCAAAAACGATGATGCCGACGGAAAGCTGGGTCCAGAAAGCTGCATTGACTTCTCCTGTTGTCATACCAACAACGATTGCTAAGACTAACAAGGCAAGAATATCGGTAATTACCGTTCCACCAACCGTTACATTAACCGCCCGGTTTTTTACGACTCCTAATTTGCTAACTAAAGGATAAGATATTAAAGTATGTGACGAAAATATAC
The DNA here is from genome assembly GCF_900109615.1 of Kaistella antarctica. GTDB lineage: Bacteria > Bacteroidota > Bacteroidia > Flavobacteriales > Weeksellaceae > Kaistella > Kaistella antarctica. Next base: position 190,301 of record NZ_FOIX01000001.1, on the reverse strand, counting down.
TGGCAAATAAGAAAGAGGTCAGCCAGTTATATTCTAAAACAAAATGCGCCGCGGCAATCCCAAATATGAAGGGAATAACGAACGTATATGCGCCAAAGCCCAGACTTTTATATTTGTTTTTTTTGAACTCAGCCAGATCAATCTCCAGACCGGCAAGGAACATAATATAGAGTAACCCTGTGGTGCCTGTGACCACAATACTGCTGTCTCGCGTGAGAATGTTGAAACCGTTTGGACCAACAACTGCTCCAGCGATAATTAAACCCAAGAGGTGTGGAACCTTAATTTTGTTGAGTAATAAAGGTGCAGAAAGAATGATAATTAAAACGACCAAAAACTTAAGAACCGGATCTTCTAGGGGAAGATCGAACTGTGACACTTTTAATAGCGTGAGCATAATTTAGTTTTTGATTTTTTCTAAATCTACCGAGAATTTCGATAGACAATTGTTGCCCGTAAATTCACGGCTACCTTTGATTCTGCCTTTGTTCTCTTCTGTAAGTTGCAGCGTTATGATCGACTGAGTAGTCGAGGGCGAGCTGTTTTCTGAGGTTAGTTTAATTTCTGAATCGCTGACTTTCGCAAAGTAAATTTTTTCGCTGCCGCTTTTATTAGTAATTCTAACTTGGTCATCAAAGAATTCCCAGCTATCATTTCTTAAATCGCCAATAACATGCTCGGAGCAATTTGACTCTGTACAAATCATTTTCCCCGTCCATTTTCCGATAATGTTTTCGGGTATTTTCAGCGCGATAACGGTATCTGTCGGAAGTTCTAAACTATCTCGCATCGCTTTCAGAGATTCGAATTCAAGTTCTTTTTCGGCAAACGCTCTTTCCTTGGTCAAAAGCGCAGTTTCCCTTTCTTTCAGCACGTCGGTGTTTTCAGTTTGCGTGCAAGAAGTTAGGATTAAAAGGATACTGGAAAAGAATATTAGTAGGGATTTCATGTAGGGAAATTTAGGATTGACTTTAAAAATATAAAAAAAATCCCGGAATTAAAAATCTCGGGATTAAAATATGATGATTCTTTCGTAATTATTCAATCATTTTGGCGATAATATCAATTCCACCTTTGGTTTTATCACCAATTTTACAATTGATTTCCGTATCAAGAGGTAAGAAAATATCCATCCGTGAACCGAATTTTATGAAACCGAATTCGTGCCCGGCTTTTGCGATATCGCCTTCATTACATTTAAAAACAATCCGTCTGGCAACATATCCCGCAATCTGGCGAAATACCACTTTATGATGCGTTAAACTATCGATTGCAACTGTGGTTCTTTCGTTTTCTGTAGAAGACTTTTCATGCCAAGCGACCAAGTATTTCCCTGGATGGTATTTCTTATAAATCACATTACCAGAAACAGGATAGCGACAAATATGAACATTTAAAGGAGACATGAAAATTGAAATCTGAATGGCTTTTCCTTTAATAAATTCATCTTCATCAACTTCTTTAATCATCACTACTTTACCGTCTACCGGGGCAATTACGTTTTCTTTATGATCTAAAATATCCCGATTAGGAACTCGGAAAAACCAAAATACCAGTCCGAAAATGATTAACAAAGGAATAATGATCAGCAGCGCCCACATTTCTAGGAAATGAACGGACACGAAACTGATAATTGCAAACAAAATCGTTGCAACGATAATGGTTCCTTTTGACTCTTTATGAAGCTTCATGTTTATATTAATTTTTCTAAAATAAAGTACAAATATACGACAGGCACGCAGATAATAAAGCTATCTAGCCGATCTAAAATGCCGCCATGTCCCGGAATAACATTGCCTGAGTCTTTAACCCCAAAATTTCTTTTCAGTTGACTCTCCACCAAATCACCTAAAGGTCCAAAAACCGAAACCAACAATCCGACGATCATGTAGTTTCCCCGTAAATCGGGATAATACAGTTCGATAAAGTAACCAAGAATGATAGTGAAGAAAACGCCGCCCGCAAATCCTTCCCATGTTTTTTTGGGAGAAATCTTTGGTGCCATCTTATGCTTCCCGAAAAATTTCCCAGTGAAGTAGGCAAAAGAATCACTGCTCCAAATTAAGACGAACAAGAAGAAAACTTCTAAAGTAAAAGTATTGTCAGCCGTTGAGAATTTAGGTAAACCTAAAGCAAACCCAAAAGGGAGTGCGGTATAAATGACGGTGAATATTAATTTACCATTGTCGTAGTAAAGTTCTTTCGAAAATCGGAATAAAGTAACGACCGCAATTACAATAAGCAACAGCGCTAATATTTCGGAGATATTAAAATCGAAATAAAATCCATTACTAAAATATCTTTTTGAAAATCGATAGAAAACGAAAACAATTAAAGGAAATACGACCCATTTTTCCCAACCTTTGGGATCGAACTTCATCATCTTCACGCATTCCCATGCTCCCATGAAAAGGAAAAAGGTGATTAAGCCGTAGTAAAGAGTATGCTGTTGTACGAGACCTGGTGAAATAGAATTGATGACTTGGCTACCCCAGGAAGTGGTGCAAAGAATAACAACTGAACCGTATAGAACGCCACCGAAAAGCCGCAGCACTAAATTTTTATCCAAAATTATATCATTAAATATTTAAGAAAATAGAGTCTTTTAGATTACTTGTCGCAAGATTTTTAATCTTCGAGCAAAAGTAAGAAAAGTTTTGTGTTATCCTTATTTGGAGTGTCTAATTTAGAATTGCTTCCACTGATCGAGGTCAGATTTCTAATGTTTCCGTTGCGCTTGATTTTGCTCATGGCATCATTTAAGTTGGTCACGATTTGAGAAACATTAGCCATGATAATAATTTTCTCCGGCAAACGAGAAGAATGATAATGGAGGATGCTGTTATGAGACAGCATGATTCGACCATCATAAGCGATTAAGTATTCGCAAGTGATAAAAGCGCAATCATTAAAAAGTTCCAGGTCCGTAGTGTAAGGTATCTTAACTACATTTAAAAAGTTTTTCAAATCATGATCCCAGCAGAAAATCGATTTTACATCTTCTATTTTCAAGATATGATTTAAAGTTTGCAAAGCTTCCGCTTCATCTGCACAGTAATTAAAAAATCCGCCAGAATAGGTGAATAATTGGGCAAACTTGTAATCAAGATCAGCATTTTTCAACTGATCCCCAAGTTTAATCAAATCCTGTTCTTCATCTTCGTCAGGTTGATTTAGTAATTTCCCGACCAATTTTTTAAATAAACTCAACTCCCTTTCCTTTATACGATTGTTATACAAAAATAGAAAATATTTGCTTAAACAATCAATTAAATACAAAAATCCTAATTATTTACGTAAATATAAATAATCAGGATTAAAATTTACTAAAGTTGCGTACCAGATTCTGGCGCTATAACTTCTGCTTCTTGTGTCGGCTCATTATTCTTTTGAGTGCTTGAAACTGGATGTTCTGTCAACTCCGGATCCCAAGCTCTTTTGCCAAACACCACTTCTAGGTCTTCTCGGAAGATGACTTCTTTCTCCAAAAGTTTTGCAGCAAGAGCATCTAACTTATCTTTATTATCCCCTAAAATTTGCAAAGCACGTTGGTACTGTGATTCAATGAGTTTTGAAATTTCTTCGTCAATCATTTTCGCAGTCGCCTCAGAGTAAGGTTTACCGAAACTGTATTCCGACTGACCCGTACTGTCATAGTAAGAAACGTTACCAACTTTGTCGTTTAAACCGTAAATGGTCACCATCGCCTGCGCTTGTTTGGTTACTCTCTCAAGATCAGAAAGTGCTCCCGTAGAAATATTTCCAAATATGGTTTGTTCAGCAGCTCTACCACCTAAGGTTGCACACAATTCATCTAGCATTTGTTCGGTCGTCGTCAATTGTCTTTCGTCCGGAAGATACCAGGCTGCTCCTAACGAGCGTCCTCTTGGTACAATTGTCACTTTTAACAATGGTGCGGCGTGTTCTACCAACCAAGATATGGTTGCATGTCCCGCTTCGTGATACGCAACTCTTCTTTTTTCTGAAGGTTTAATAGCTTTGTTTTTCTTTTCTAATCCACCGATGATACGATCCACAGCATCCAAGAAATCTTGAGTGGTTACTGATTCGTGCGAATTTCTGGCTGCGATTAAAGCTGCTTCATTACAAAGGTTTGCAATATCAGCACCACTAAATCCTGGAGTCTGTTTGGCCAAAAATTCTCGGTCTATATTGGGTTCCATTTTTATTTTCGCCAAATGCACATCAAAAATTTCTCTTCTTTCGTGTAATTCTGGTAAGTCAACATAAATCGAACGGTCAAATCGACCAGCTCTCATTAAAGCTTTATCTAAAATATCTGCTCGGTTGGTTGCCGCCATAATGATCACATTAGTGTCGGTACCAAAACCATCCATTTCTGTTAATAACTGATTTAGAGTGTTTTCTCTTTCGTCATTTCCACCGGTCATATTTCCTTTTCCTCTGGCTCTACCAATAGCATCAATCTCATCAATGAAAATAATCGCTGGTGATTTTGCTTTTGCCTGAACAAATAAATCCCTTACTCGAGATGCTCCAACTCCGACAAACATTTCGACGAAATCAGAACCTGATAGGGAAAAGAAAGGAACCTTAGCTTCACCTGCAACAGCTTTCGCCAAAAGCGTTTTTCCTGTTCCCGGAGGACCAACTAATAAAACTCCTTTCGGAATTTTACCTCCCAATTTTGTATATTTTTCTGAGTTCTTTAGGAAATCTACTACTTCCTGAACTTCTTCTTTGGCTCCTTCTAAACCGGCTACATCTTTAAATGAGACCTGAACTTTATCTTTTTCGTCAAAGAGTTTTGCTTTGGATTTACCGATGGAGAAAATTTGGCCTCCGCCGCCACCGCCACCTCCGCCCATCATTTTGCGGAAAATCACAAAATAAAATAGCGCCATGATTGCGATCCAGAAAATTGCCGTGAATAATAGTTCGGTCATCGGATTTTTACCAATGCCGTAATCTTTTTTAGTCGCAACTGTCGGATACTCAGCTTTGATTTTGTCAAACTTTTCTAAGAAGAGTTGTAAGTCACCGAAACTTAAAGTGTAATCTGGTTTGGGTGAAAAGTCAAAAGCCGCGAAAGGACTTCTTTCTTTTTTTGCTTCTTTTTTTGCCAATTCTGTTTTTGCGGCTTGGTTCAAAAAAACATCTGCTTTCTCAGTATCTTTATAGATGAGGACGTCCTCCACTTTTCCCTGCTCCATCAATTTATAAAAGGCTTCCTCATCAATTTGATTAGAAGAAGAGTCTCCACCCATATTTGAAAAGAAAAAGAGCAAAATGGCTCCGATTGCAATCGGGAAGAACCAATTAAATCCTTTGTTGTTATTCATATCTTTTTATAAAAATTTTGACGAAAAATGGTTTCCGTCAACGATCTGTAATTAATTTTCGATTTTGGTAATGTGTGCATCGCCCCATAGTTCCTCAATGTCATAGTATTCACGTGTTTCTCTTTGGAAAACGTGTACCACTACGGAGACATAATCTAATAAGACCCAAAGTGAATTTTCACTTCCTTCCACATGCCACGGGCGGTCTTGTAAATCATTTCTAACCTTTTTTTGGATGTTGCCGGAAATTGCTGAAACTTGCGTGTTGGAGTTTCCGGTGCAGATTACGAATGTTTGTGCTACCGAATTTTCGATTTTTGATAAGTCGAAGATCATGATGTCTTCTCCCTTTGTATCTTGTATTGCTTCTACAACTTTGTCAATAAGTAGTTGCTTGTCTGTGATTTTGTTCATTAAAAATTTTGTATAATCTGCAAATTTATTGTTTTTTTATTTAAATAGTCTCAAATTTACCCATTCTAACTCTTAAAGTTTTCATAAATGATGCGCTTGGTCTATCTTCAAGAATGTTCTTCAACTCAAGATGAAATTGAAAAATTGATGTCTTTAGATACGCTTGATTTACTAACTGTTTACACCTTTAATCAAACCAAAGGTAAAGGTCAGTATGGGAATTCGTGGGAATCTACAGGCAACTTAAGCTTAGCTTATTCTGTTGCAGTACCCGATGAACTCGTTAAATTACCCAATCATTTGTTCAATTTTCATACCGCTGAAGTATTGGCTGATTTTCTTGCCATTCTGACAAAGCTCTTGCCAGAGTTGAAATGGCCTAACGATATTATTCTTAATGGGAAAAAGGTGTGCGGGATTTTAATCGAAAAGAAAGTGATCCATAAAAAGTCTTATTTCTTAATCGGAATCGGTTTAAATGTACTAGAAGAAAACTTCAAACATCTCCCAAAAGCAGGCTCTTTGCTTACCCAAACCGGAATTAAATTTGACCTAGAACGTTTAACTCACTCTCTTCACGACTATCTAGTGGAAAATTTATTGAAAGACGTTTCTGAAATATCGGTGCTGGCAAAGCTTAATCAGCGTTTATTCCGAAAGGATATCATCTCTGTTTTTGAGATTAATCAATCAAGACAAAATGGCATCATTAAAAATGTTGATGAAGAGGGTTTCCTGTGGGTCGAGTTAGAAAATGATGGTTTACATAAGTTTTTTCACAAAGAGATTGCTCTTCTTTATTGATTGGCTCTTCTGAAATAAAGATACAGAGCGAGTGGGCCAAAAATAAAGTTGGGCATCCACATCGCTACAAATGGTGTTAGTGTTTTATTGGCAGAAACCACTTTTAAAACTTCAAAGGAAAAGACAAATACAAAGGCCAGCGAGATTCCGATGGCAAGGTTCATCCCTAAGCCACCGCGTTTTTTTTGGGAAGCAAGCGCTAATCCTAAAACGGTCAATATGATCACTGAAAATGGCATTGAAGTACGCTGATGCAGCTCATTCAGATAACTGTTAAGATTGGCGTTACCTTTTTCCTTTTCCCGATTAATAAATTTAATGAGTTCGGGAGTTGTTTTATTTTGACCTAATAATACATCTGGAAACAGCTCTTCTGGTGGATGTCCGAAACTTTTGATCATCGTGTCTCCGTGACCCAATTTTTCGGTGTCGTTTTTTGCAATAGTTTTTTCAAGATAATTGCTCATTAGAAAATGATTTTTATCTTTTTGCCAGTAAAAATCTGCCGCATTTAAGTGATAAATTAATCTTCGGTCTTTATCGAATTTTTGATAGAAGAAACCCGAACCACGTTTCTCTTTTTTATTATAGCTTTTTATAAAGATATATTCCGTTTTTGAAAGTTGGGTAGCAACTTCTACATTTCCCGTAAATTCCTCACGACTTTTTGCATTATAAGTATAAGGTTCTAACTCGTTTTTTTTAATGTTTGCCAGCGGTAAAATAAAATGATTGATTAACAAGGCAGCAATTGCAATAATCCCCGAGGTTATAAAATAGGGACGCGCAAATCGGTGAAAACTTGCGCCCGAACTAATGATTGCTACAATTTCTGTGTTGTTAGCAATTTTAGAAGTGAAGAAAATTACCGAAATGAAAACCAAAATTGACATAAATGTAATGATCAAATTCACCATCCAATAAGGATAGAAATCAATTAAAAATTCGGTTACTGTAAAGCCGTTGCTCTCTATTCGTGGAGCTTTTGCCTGAACATCAATGACCAATACAATAATCGTCAATAACGCCAGCATGAACCCAAAAGTTCCCAGGTATTTTTTGATAATATAGAGGTCGATTATTTTCATAGATTCTTTTGAAATATTTTAAAGTCGTTGTTTCAAAGTTGGAACGATTGATTCTTTCCATTCGTAAAAGTCGCCAGCGAGAATATGTTGTCGGGCAACGCGAACCAAATCTAAATAAAATGCCAAATTATGAACAGATGCAATTTGCTTTCCTAAATATTCTTTGGCCACAAACAAATGGCGCACGTATGCTTTCGAATAATCTGAATCTACATAGCTCGTTCCAAATTCATCTAACGGTGAAAAATCACTTTCCCACTTTTTATTTTTCATATTCATAACGCCTTGCCAGGTGAAAAGCATTGCATTTCTGGCGTTACGCGTCGGCATGACGCAATCCATCATGTCGATTCCTAAACCAATGGTTTCCAAAATATTCCAGGGAGTTCCAACGCCCATTAAATAACGGGGCTTATCTTTTGGTAAAATGTCGGTTACTTCGTCGGTGATTCGGTACATTTCATCTTCGGGTTCACCAACCGAAAGTCCACCAATTGCATTCCCAGCCGCATTTTGCTCAGAGATAAACTCAGCTGATTTTTTTCTTAGATCAGAATAAGTGGAACCTTGTACGATAGGGAAGAGTTTTTGTTGATAGCCGTACATTTCAGGATTTTCTTCTGTCCATTTAATGCATCTTTTTAACCAACGGTGCGTCATTTCCATTGATTTTTTTGCCAAATTATATTCACATGGGTAAGGCGTACATTCATCAAATGCCATAAAGATATCGGCGCCAATCTGTCTTTGGATTTCCATGGAAATTTCAGGAGAAATAAAATGGGTGCTTCCGTCAATATGAGATTTGAACTTTACGCCTGCTTCATTTAATTTTCTCGACTTAGACAAAGAAAAAACCTGATAACCACCAGAATCTGTTAGAATTGGTAAATCCCAGTTCATGAATTTGTGTAAACCTCCAGCTGCCTGCATAATTTCCATTTTCGGACGAAGATTTAAATGATAGGTGTTGCCTAAAATAATCTGAGCCTTAATGTCATCTTTCAGCTCTCTTTGATGTACGGTTTTCACAGATGCCACCGTGCCTACTGGCATAAAAATCGGCGTTTGAATGGTGCCGTGATCTGTGGTAATGGTGCCGGCTCTTGCTTTACCGGTCGTAGTTTGATTAATTTCGAAAAAGTTAGACTTCATATTATTTTGCAAATGCAGGTAAATTTTTATTTTCTTTTAATTTTTTCTCGATATAGATTTTCGAGGCGGGATCTTTAGTCAACACTATTTCTTGTGCATTCTCTATGATTTTTTCTATATCACCAGAAGCGGTGTAAAATTTATAACTCTCAACAAAATCATTTCCTTTTATTTTATTTTGTTGCAGCGTATATCGGGTAGCGTTATCTAAATTTATGTTTTCAACCACCAGATTTAATTGCTCGTTCATTGCAAATTCAGCCAGCACTTCTGCCATCCTATCTTTCGGAACAAGGTTTTTGGGTTCGTTGATGAGTTCAGAACAAGCCATCATCAATAATGAAAAAAGTAAGAATGATATTTTTCTCATAATTGACCGATGATGCATTTCCATTTTAAATTTAAAACTCCGAAGACAGCTTCGTGAATAATTCCACCGTTCATTTTACTTTCACCTAATTCTCGATTGGTGAAAATAATGGGAACCTCTACTACTTTAAATCCTTTTTTTATCGCCCGGAATTTCATTTCAATCTGAAAACCGTAGCCTTTCAATTTAATTTTATCTAAGCCAATTTCTTCTAAAACTTTTCGAGAAAAACAAACGAATCCAGCCGTGGTATCGTGAATCGGAATTCCTAAAATAGTCCGTACATATTTAGAGGCGAAGTAAGATAGTAAAACTCTTCCCATCGGCCAGTTCACCACATTTACTCCTTTGCAATATCTGGAGCCAATGCTCATATCAGCCTTTTGGCAAGCTTCGAAAAGTTTATTTAAATCGGCAGGATTATGGGAGAAATCGGCGTCCATCTCGAAGATGTAATCGTAATTATTTTCCAAAGCCCATTTAAATCCATGGATATAAGCTTTGCCTAGACCGTCTTTCACCTTTCTGACGATTAAATTTAGATGATTGGGATAAGTTGCCTGCAGATTTTTTACAATTTCTGAAGTTCCGTCTGGTGAAGAATCGTCAACAACCAAAATATGAAAATCTTCTTTCAACGCGAAAACCGTTGAAATGATGTTTTCAATATTTTCTTTTTCATTATAAGTCGGAATAATGACGAGTTTTTTCATCTTAGAAATTAAGGTGCAAAGATAAACTTTTATGTCGTTTATTTTTACGGAAGGATTTAGCGCAAAAATAGTAATGCAATTTCAAATTGAGATAATAAATGGGAATATATTCCTATAATATCTCTATTTTTGCAAAAAGTTTATTATTGACTAGAATTGTTCAGCAAAACGATTGGGTGGTATTTATCATCGTCGGTTGTATTTTACTTTATGTATTTATGCTTATCTATCTTCATCGTGATTCCACGGTAAGGGTTTTTTTGATGCAAAAGTTTGCCGATTCTTCCAATAATTATTTGAGTTGGTTGATCGTGAGCGCTGTTTTTGCAGTCTTGCTTGCCGTCTTTATTTCGCAGTCTATTCCTGTCGTTCCAAAAGAAATCACCGATGTTCAGTTGTTCGGATATGAGCTGAATAAATTTGGTTTTACTATGCTTTCCTTAGTTGTTTTTTATAGTTTAAAAAGTGGGTTATCTTACTTGTTTTTTGCTGGCACGGGAAGTCTTAAAAGATGGAGACTCTTTCAATTTGCAGCCTCAAAATTTTACTTTGTTTTCTCTTTGGTTTTGATGTTTTTGTGCGTCTATCAGTATTATTTTGAAGTAGATGGACTACTCGTATTCGACTTTTATTTTATCGGATTTGTGGCCATTTTTTTATTTAAAATCTTCTTCTACCTATTGTCGCCAAACGATATATTGCCCGAAAAATGGTATTATAAATTATTGTATCTTTGCACCCTCCAATTAGCACCTCTAATGGTGATATGGACGGTATTATTTATTTAAGAAAAAATTGATAATGAAAATTAAATCTATCCTCGTTTCACAGCCTGCTCCAAACGAATCTTCGCCTTATCTCGAAATGGCGAGAAAGGAAAAAATCAGAATAGACTTTAAGCCCTTTATCCATGTTGAAGGAGTAGAAGCGAAAGATCTTCGGACTCAAAAAATTGATTTGACGCATTATACGGGTATTATTTTTACAAGTAAAAATGCGATCGATCATTATTTCCGTCTCGCTGAAGAAATGCGTTTCGCAGTGCCTGATTCTATGCGCTATATTTGTCAGTCGGAAGCGATTGCTAACTATTTGCAAAAACATATTGTTTACCGTAAAAGAAAAATTTCTTTTGGCGAAAGAACATTTGCCGATTTATTGCCGCTTTTCAAAAAATTTCCCTCAGAAAAATATATTTTACCTGCTTCAGATATTCTGAGTTCAGATATCCAAACCGTGCTCGATGCCGCTGGAATTGACTGGACGAAAGCGACCATGTATAAAACGGTAAGCAGTGATCTTAGTGAAATTAACATTGACGATTATGACATGTTGGTGTTCTTTACGCGTCAGGGAATTAAATCATTGGGAGAAAACTTTGAATCCTTTAAACAAGACAAAGTGAAAATTGCAGTTTTCGGTTCAACAACCGAGCAAGCCGCAAAAGATGCGGGATTAAGAATTGACGTAATGGCGCCAAGTAAAGAATCGCCGTCAATGACTATGGCCATAGAAAAATATATCAGAAATTTGGAGAAATAATTTCTTCAAATCATTGAACATAATTAAAAGAAACCGCCTTCTTCGCAGATGAAGTCGGTTTTTTGTTTTAAAGATAAACTCGTAATGAGCTATAAAAATAGTATACCACCAAAAGCGAAGCAGATTCCAAAAATTCTGGAAATTCATGGTGACCAAAGAAATGATCCATATTATTGGCTCAAGGAGAAAGAAAATCCTGAGGTTCTTCAGTATTTAGAAGAAGAAAATGCCTACGCTGAAGCGGTGATGAAAGATACTGAAGAGTTCCAGCAACTTCTCTTTGATGAAATGAAAGCACGTTATAAAAAAGATGACGAGTCGCTGCCTTACTACTTTAATGAGTATTGGTATATCGTCCGTTTTGAAGAGGGAAAAGAACATCCCTTATTTACTCGGAAATTTCAAACTTTAGAAAATGAAGAAGAGCTTTTGTTAGATGTTAATGTTTTAGCAGAAGGTCAGAAGTTTTTCGAAGTTGGAAGTGTTGCCGTTTCTCCGAACAATAAATTGATGAGCTATTCATCGGATAATATTGGACGGAGAATTTATAATATTAATTTTCAAAACTTAGAAACAGGCGAAATTCTTCAGGATCAAATTCCGAACACGACTGGGAAAGCAGTTTGGGCTAATGATAACGAACATATTTTCTACATCAGAAAAGATGACAGTTTGCGCGCGTTTCAAGTTTTTCTGCATCAGTTGGGAACCGATTCATCACAAGATGTTTTAATCTTTCACGAAGAGGATGATACTTTCGATGTGAATGTTTACAAAACCAAATCTTTAGAGTATATTTTTATTTCAAGTTCGAGTACGATTTCAGATGAACAACGATTTATTCCTTCGGATGAAGTCATGGCAGACTGGAAAATTATTCAACCTAGAATTGATGATTTGGAATATGCCGTCGAGCATTATAAAGATGAATTTTACATCATCACTAATGCAGACGAGGCGACCAACTTTAAAATTGTAAAAACCAAAGTTGCGAATCCAGGTATCGAAAATTGGATTGAAGTCATTCCGCATCGTGAAGAAGTTTTGCTGGAAGGTTTCGAGATTTTCAAAGACTATTTAGTCCTCGAAGAAAGGACAGAAGGCCTTTTGCAATTAAAAATTATTGATACTGAAAACAACACCGTTCATTATCTCCCTTTTTCGGATCCGACTTACACCACTTATATTGGGTTGAACTTAGAATTCAACACCGAAAAATTAAGATTTGGCTACACTTCTCTGACGCAACCGAATTCGACTTTCGAATATGACATGAAGGAAAGAACGACTAAACTTTTGAAACAACAGGAGGTTTTGGGCGAGGAATTTTTATTAGAAAATTATATTTCAGAAAGAATTTGGGCTACGGCTAGAGATGGACAAAAAGTTCCAGTCTCTTTGGTCTATCATAAAGACACCGATAAATCTGCGGAAACTCCTCTGTTACTATACGGCTACGGAAGTTACGGCCATACGGTCGATGCAAGTTTTTCTAATGTTCGACTATCATTGTTGAACCGTGGTTTTATTTACGCTATTGCCCACATTCGTGGTGGCGAATATATGGGTCGTGAATGGTATGAAGACGGAAAAATGCTCTTCAAGAAAAATACTTTTTACGATTTCATCGATGCTGCTAAGTTTTTGGTGAAGGAAAATTACACCTCAGAAAAACATCTTTATGGTATGGGCGGCAGCGCAGGCGGACTTTTGATGGGCGCCGTTATCAACTATGAACCAGGATTATTCAACGGAATTGTTGCGCAAGTTCCATTTGTTGATGTTGTGACTACTATGTTAGATGAAACCATTCCTTTAACAACGGGAGAATTTGATGAATGGGGAAATCCCAAAGACAAAGAATATTACGATTATATTAAATCATATTCGCCTTATGACAATATCGAAGCCAAAAATTACCCGCACATTTTGATCACGACTGGGTTGCATGATTCTCAAGTTCAATATTGGGAACCAGCAAAATGGACGGCCAGACTTCGGGAAATGAAAACGGATCAAAATTTATTGGTGTTTAAAACCGACATGACTTCCGGTCACGGTGGAGCGAGTGGAAGATTTGAATCTTTAAAAGAAGATTCTTTGGAATATGCATTTTTAATGAAACTAGAAAACAAAATCGATGGAAAATAAATCAGAAAGCCAGCTTTGGGACGAAGTAGAGTCGTTTTTTGTTAAGACTTTTGATACCGAAAAACATCCGCAAATTGACACCATGTTATTCTTAATTGGCGTGCAGGAATTGGGCAGTGGTCAACAGAAATATACTAAAGATGATAAATTGAATATTCTGCATATCGCAGTTTGTCGCTTATTGGAACCGTTTGGATATTATAAATTCAAAGAATATGATGATGATGGTTATCCTCATTTTGATGAGGTGACGCCACTTCCGGAGTTAAAGCCAAACGAACAACAGATTCTAATGAAGAAAGCAATTATTCAGTATTTTATGGATGAAGAGCTTTTTTAGATAAAAAAAAGACTGATTTTAAAATCAGTCTTTTTTGTTTAGAAGAGTTTCGAGTTGATTTAATCTGGTTTTAAATTCCTCTTCAAAGCCCATTTCGCAAAGCTGTTTCATTTCTTGAGGAGACTTAAAATGAATATTGATGGTGAGTTTTGTTCCTTCGTCTACACCGGTGAAACCGAGGAGCCAGTTCGAACTTGGTAAGTTGATATTTAAATTGCCTTGTTCATCGGTAAAAGATTTAGTCCAGTCAAAACTGCGACCTTGGTTTATTTCATGATACCGAACATTGCCGAAATATTTATCATTCTCTGGGCTAATCATGGCATACGTCCAGCGACCGTTGGGCTCAAAATGTAATTCCGCTGTTTCGCATTTCCATGGTTCTGGCGCCCACCATAGATCAAGTAATTCTCTCTGGGTAAAATAGGTCCAAATTTCACTAGGTATGTTTTTGAAAACTTTCATGCCGTAAATAGTTGCGGCGTCTTCATCTTTGTTAAATTTTATTTCTGAACTCATTATAGGGATTTTCACAAATTTATATAATTTTTAGCGGACGCCTTCAGAAATCTACCTTAAAATTATAGATTCCATATAATTTGTTAAATAAAAGAGTTTTAAGAAAGTTTATACAATATTTTGGTCTTTCTTTTGTTATAATATTCTTAAAATGACTAATTTTAACAATTCATTTTTAAATTGACCTAATGAACAATAAGTTTATTCCATTTATATCAGTTTTAATGACAATCTCGATGATTGTCTTTGTCACCCTACAACTGTATTGGATTAAGGAATTATACAGCGCGCTAAATCAGGATTTCTCGAATAAAGTATATTCGTCGATGGAATCTTCAGCGATGAAAGTTTCTCAATTGGAAGTTGATAAATATTTGAATCAGGATTTCAAAAATTTTGGTAAAAGTGTTATTGATGGTAGCACGCAGCCAACACAAACGTACATTCAGCAAAATTCTGACTCTGCGAATAAATCTACCATGATTTTTCAGAAGAGCATTATTGAAAATCAAAATTTCCCGATTTCCCAGAAAGGCGATAGTTTGAAGTTGACTAAACTCTACACTGATGAAGGAATTTTGAATATTAAGAAAGCACCTAATACATCAGAACCACTAACGACTCAGATGAGCAAAGATATTAGCAATAATACTTATGCGTTGCGAGAATTCGCAAAACTCACCGCAACTAATCTGCCGATTGAAAAAAGAGTAGATGTAAAAACGTTGGATTCTGTATTGTCCAAAGAATTAAAGTTAAGTGGCTTAGATACCAAATTCGGCTTTGCCGTGATGGACAAAAAAAATGGTGTAACTAAGGTCGCGAACAGCATATATGCAGATGAAAAAGATAAAATCAATTATACTTATCCACTGTTTACCGATAGCAAAGACCGTACACTTTATACTTTAGCATTGGTTTTTCCACGGAAAGATTACTCCTTAGCAAAAACGAATTTGCCCATGCTTTTGGGAACGTTCATGTCCTTGCTGACTATTTTGGGGATTTACGTGATATCTATTAATTATATGATGCGACAGAAAAAAATAGCAGATGTGAAAACCGACTTTATCAATAATATGTCGCATGAATTTAAAACACCTTTGGCAACAATTTCTGTAGCGACCGATTCGTTAGCAAATGATAAAATTGCAACCAATCCCGAAAAGGTAAAGTATTACTCAGCTTTAATTAAACAGGAAAATCTCCGGATGAAAAAGCAGGTGGAGAATATCCTGAACATGTCGAAGTTGGAACGGAATGAAGTCAATTTATTTTTAAAGGAAACCAATGTTAGAGATTTAATCAAAAGAACGACCGAATCATTTGGATTGATTGTCGCGCAACGAAACGGAACTTTAACTCAAGAATTCAATACGGAAAAGTATCAATTCAAAATTGATGAATTTCACATTTCAAATGCGTTAGTCAACTTATTAGATAATGCCAATAAATATTCTCCAGAAACTCCTGAGATCAAGGTAGCAACTAGAAATGAGGGAAACTGGTATGTTATTGAAATTTCTGATAAAGGAATGGGAATGGAAACCGACAATAAGCTGCGGATTTTCGAAAAATTCTTTCGGGAAGAAACAGGAAATATTCACAATGTGAAAGGGCAGGGTCTTGGTTTATCTTATGTAAAAAAAATAGTAGAGTTACATAATGGGCTAATTATCGTAGACTCTCAAAAAGATAAAGGCAGTACGTTTACGATTAAATTACCGATGAACGCCTGAAAAATTGATACTTAAAAAAGTATACTTTAATAATAATAAAAGACAGAGGTGAAAACTTTGCAACTTTAAATACAAAAATTATGAGCAACAGAATCTTATTAGTAGAAGACGACCAAAGTTTTGGTGCAGTTTTAAAAGATTATTTATCGATAAATAATTTTGAAGTAACCTTAGCAGTCGATGGTGAACAAGGTTTAAAAGAATTTACGGAAAACGAATTTGACATTTGTATTTTCGATGTGATGATGCCGAAAAAAGACGGATTTAGTTTAGCGGAAGATGTAAAGAGAATTGATAAAAATATTCCAATCATCTTCTTAACCGCCAGAAATATGCGCGAAGATATATTGAAAGGTTACCAGTTGGGCGCTGATGACTATATTACCAAACCGTTTGATACGGAGCTTTTGTTATATAAAATCAAAGCAATTTTGCAAAGGAGTGCCACGGCTGAAAACGATGAGCAAGAACAATTTAAGATCAGTAATATTTTCTTCGATTCGATGTTGCGCCAGTTACGAGTTGGTGAAATTGAATATAAGCTTTCTCCAAAAGAGAACGAATTGCTGAAGTTGCTTTGTCAGCATAGAAATGATTTTATGCCGAGAGATTTGGCTTTAAGAAAAATTTGGAAGAAAGAAAATTATTTCACCGCCAGAAGTATGGACGTTTATATCGCGAAGTTGAGAAAACTTTTACGTGATGATGATGGTTTAGAAATCATCAACGTACATGGTGAAGGATTCCGTTTGTTGGTGAAGAACTAAGTGAAGATTTAGAATTTGAAAGACCATTAAAAAACCTTAAATCCTATAAAAAAAGGAAGCCGTTTTCAAGTTGAAAACGGCTTCCTTTTTTATGTAAATACTATTTATTTTGCTTCTACACAGAATACCCGATATTGAACGGCGATCGCATCTTTAAAATGCTGCTTTATTTTTCCTAAATCTGCTGCTGCACTTTGTTTAGAGAAATAACTTCCGGCCATCACTTTGTAGTTGGGTCTTAGTGATACATCCTTTTCTACTTTAATGTAAGGAAATCTTCTGCGAAAATATAAACCCACTTCATCTGCTTCTTTATTGCTTTTAACTACGGCGAGCTGAATTTTGTAACCCATGATTCGGGGGTTTTTGCGGCAAATTTCAGAGTTGCTCAGTTCTTTTTCGGGAACAGAGATTCTCGGAGTAGTGGTTTTTGGTGTATTATCGTAATAATCATTTCCGGCATTGGAGCCAGAAGCACCGATTTTCGTCGCGCATTTATCTTCCACGGTACTTAATAAATCGCTTATTTTTTGGTCCATCATCATTGAAAGGGGTGTTCCAGCGAGGGTGTCTTTGGTTACAACTTGTTGTGCTTCAAAGATGTTTGTAGAAAACAAAGCAAACACAGCGATTATTTTAAAAAGGTTTTTCATTAAAAAAGATTTTTACAAATTTAAAACAAATAAAAATTATACCAACATTTGTTATTTAGAAGCGTTATAAATTAAGACGAATGACAGAATGGCAATTAGAACGGTTGTTAAATTTCTCTTAAAAGTGTTATTTTTGCCAGATTGAAAGTAAACTCAATATAATTTACTAACCCAAGATTTTATAAATGATTAGTTGGAGAAAGCATTACAAAAGAGGTCTCATTGCAATAGGTCTATTGCTGTTGACCAGTGCTTCTATTTACGCCCAAGGAGATGCTAAGAACGGTGAAAAACTTTTCAAGCAAGATTGTACCGCCTGTCACGCATTAGACAAACAACTTGTTGGTCCTGCTTTAGGTGGCGTTGTAGACAGACTTAAAACGGAGCAAAATTTAGATACAGTTTGGCTCCATAAGTGGATTAAAGATAATAAAAGTTTAAGAGAATCTGGCGACAAGTACGCGATTGAGGTTTTCGAAAAATTTAACAAAACTGAAATGACTGCATTTCCTAATCTAACCGATCAGGAAATCGACGATATTTTAGAGTATACCACAAATCCTCCAGCACCAGAGCCCGTAGCAGAAGCTACCGGCGCAGTTGATACCAATTCGGTTGCCGCGTTAGAAGCTGAGAAAATGCAATCAATGAATTCAAAAATTATTTTGCTTTCGCTATTGTCAATCGGTGGACTTTTAGTTTGGTTGCTTTTAAAACTGAAGCAATTGGTGAAATTGCAACAAACTGAAGAACTAACTGGTCTTAATGCTACAAGAGCAACTTCGTTTGCAGACGTGTACAGAAAATACGATTATATCGGAAAAGGAGTACTGGTAGTTTTAGGAGTATTTGCAGCTTACGGATTGTGGAATATGTTGATGTGGATTGGCGTGTATAAAGGTTATAAACCTGAACAACCAATTTATTTCTCTCACAAGATTCACTCCGGCGAGAACAAAATTGACTGTCAGCTTTGTCACTCTTCAGCGAAATATGGTAAAGTTTCAGAAATTCCTTCAATGAATGTTTGTATGAACTGTCACCGTACCATTTCTGAATACAATGGAGCCTACATGGAACCAGGAAAAGATAAAGCTTTCTACGACGGAGAAATCCAAAAGATTTACGCTGCTACAGGTTGGGATCCAGCCTCGCAGCAATATACAGGAAAGACAGCGCCGGTAGAATGGACCAGAATTCACAATATGCCAGACTTTGTTTACTTTAACCACGCACAACACGTTGTAGCTGGGGAGCAGGCAATCATTAGCTCTTATAATCAGAAAAATCCAAATGCGAAAATTGATATCGTATGTAAAGCTTGTCACGGACAGGTCGATACCATGAATGTGGTGCATATGGCTAATGATTTCACGATGGGCTGGTGTATAGAATGTCACAGAACTACTGAGATCGATATGAACAATGGTTATAATAAAGAGTACTTCAAAAATCTACATGACAAACTGAAAAAACAGTATGGGTCAGGTGCGAAAATCACCGTAGATGCAATTGGAGGTCTTGAGTGTGGTAAATGTCATTATTAATAACAAAAATTAGAAGTATCAATGGCTTCAAATAAAATACAATTCAGAAGTATTCAAGAACTGAAAGATCCGAGCTTAAACCATAAGTTGGCTCTAAAAGAATTTCAGACTGAGATTCCTGTGGATGAAATATCTACGGGGAAACAGATAACTGAATCGGGCAGTCCTTCAAGAAGGGATTTCTTAAAGCTTTTAGGTTTTTCTACAGCGGCAGTTACTTTAGCAGCGTGTGAAGCGCCAGTAATTAAATCGATTCCTTATGTGGTAAAGCCGCATGAAATTATTCCAGGGGTTCCGAATTACTACGCCTCAACTTATTTTGATGGTTATGATTTTGCCAGTGTTTTAGTAAAAACAAGAGAAGGGCGACCAATTAAAATTGAACCGAATCCGATTGCTAAAGATTTAGGTAAAACAAGTGCACGAACTCAGGCCTCAGTTCTTTCTTTGTATGATAACGACAAAGTAAAACAGCCAAAATTAGAAGGTAAAGATGAAACTTTCGACAAAGTTGATAGTTTCGTTTTAAAAGGTTTAGAGGAAGCTCAATCCTTTGGTAAGAAAATCGTTGTTTTATCGCATTCATTCCGTTCACCAACATTCAAGAAATTGTTTGGTGATTTCAAAACAAAATATCCAACAGCAGAGTTAGTAATTTATGATGCTCTGCCGCACAATGCAGCTTTAGATGCAGCGCAGGAAGTCTTCGGTCAACGAGCTTTGCCAGTATATGACTTATCGAAAACACAATTGGTGGTTTCTTTTCAGGCAGATTTCTTAGGTGAGTTTAACGGTGGTTCTTTAGAAACTTCTTATGCTCTAGCAAGAAAGCCAGGTCCAAATATGATGAGACATATTCAGATTGAGTCCAATATGACTTTAACTGGAGCCAATGCCGACAGCAGAATTAGATTGAAACCAAGTGCGGTCAATAATGTTCTAGTTGAAGTATACAATGGTCTTAATGGTGGAAGCGTAAGCAAAGAAGCAGGAGAATTGGTTAAAGAATTACAGTCAAAAGGCAGCAACGCTGTTGTTTTCGCTGATGGTTCTAAGGCTGCTCACGTTTTAGCCAATTTAATTAATCAAAAATTAGCCTCAAATGCTTTTACAGGGAAGGCAAACTTCTTGAAAGAGTTTGATGCTGTAAGATATCAGGAATTCTTAAGATGGTTAGATACGGGTGAAATTGGTGTTTTGATTGCCAATAATGTAAACCCGATTTATTCTAGCAACAAAGGAGAAGCGTTCAAAACAGCGTTAGGAAGAGTACCTTACGTTATTGCGATTGCAGATAAGAAAAACGAAATGTACAAAGCAGCGAAAGCTGTTATTCCTGTAGCAAACTGGTTAGAAAGCTGGGGAGATATGGCGCCGCAAACAGGTGCTTACACCTTAATGCAGCCAACCATTCAGAAAATTTTTAAATCAAGACAGATTGAGGAATCTCTTTTGGTTTGGATGAACGGAAAAGACAGCACAGATAATAATTATTACGACTATCTGAAAGCAAATGCTGCTACTATGATTGGTGGTACTACATTCAATAAAGCGCTTTATAGCGGATTTATTGATGGTGGTAATATGGGAATGCTTTCTTACGCAGGAGGTGATTCAGCGAAAGCCATTTCTGAATTAGCGGGTTTCAAAGCTTCAGATTTAGAATTAGTTTTATATACAAAAACATCGATAGGAGACGGAACTCAAGCAAACAATCCTTGGTTGCAAGAAATGCCCGATCCAATTACCAGAATGACTTGGGATAATTATTTAACCATGTCACCCAAAGATGCTGAAAGATTAGGAATTGATAACGATCTTAATGCTAGAATGCAGTTAGACGGTTCGGTAGTAAACCTTACGGTAAATGGAGTAACTATTAAAGATGTTCCAGTTTACGTTCAACCAGGTCAAGCTGATGGAGCGGTAGGTTTAGCTTTAGGTTATGGTAAAAAGAATTCAGGAAAAGTAGCCGAAAGCGGTGTTAATGCTTATCCTTTATTTGATGGTTCTAACTTAGTTTTATCTAATGTAAAAATTGAGAAAACTGGAAAAGAACATGAATTTGCAGGAATGCAACTTCAGAATACCTTGATGGGTCGTTATGAAATCGCAAGAGAAGTTACTTTAGATACTTTCTTAAATGTGAAATTTGACGATGAAAAATTAGGATGGAACAAACCATTGGAATATCACACCATCGGAGGAGCGTTACCAGCAGGTAAAATTGACCTTTGGGATGCATTTGATGATGTTGATGGACCTCACTTTAATTTATCAGTTGACTTAAACTCTTGTACTGGATGTGGTGCTTGTATCATCGCTTGTCAGGCAGAAAACAACGTTCCTGTTGTTGGTAAAGAAGAAGTAAGAATGTCGAGAGATATGTTCTGGTTAAGAATTGACCGTTACTATACGACAGACATCCCTGCAGATATTGACTTAAATAAAGATGGTATGCTTTCTCAGGAAGAAGCCGTTACCGCAGATCTTAATGTACCAGGAATGTATGGTCATTTCTTAGATAAGAAAGCTGGGATTTTAAATCATCCTGCTACGAATCCAGATGTGATTTTCCAGCCTGTTATGTGTCAGCACTGTAACCATGCGCCATGTGAAACTGTTTGTCCTGTGGCAGCGACTTCGCACGGAAAGCAAGGTCAGAATCAAATGGCATACAACAGATGTATCGGTACAAGATATTGTGCAAATAACTGTCCTTATAAAGTTCGTCGTTTCAACTGGTTTACTTATAACCTTAATGATAAATTCGACTTTAATCAAAATAATGATTTCGGAAGAATGGTCTTAAACCCAGATGTTGTTGTAAGAACAAGAGGGGTGATGGAAAAATGTTCAATGTGTATTCAAATGACACAAAACGTAATTCTGGAGGCTAAGAAAGAAGGAAGAGTGATTAGAGACGGTGAATTCTCTACCGCTTGTGTGGATGCATGTTCTACAGGTGCGATGAAATTCGGTGACATGAATGATAAGAGTTCTGAAGTAAGAGCGCTTTTCAGCACCAACAGAAGATATACTTTGCTTGAAGAAATTGGTACTAAACCAAACGTATTCTATCATACCAAAGTGAGAAATAGAAAAAATAATGTTTAAATAATAAATAGGTAAAAAATGTCAGGACACTACGAAGCTCCGATAAGGGAACCTTTAATTATTGGTCACAAGACTTATCACGATATCTCCAATGATATTGCAAGACCTATCGAAGAAAGAGCAGGAAAACTCTGGTGGGTTTCTTTCTGGATCGCGTTGGCTTTATTCATTTATGGATTTGGCTGTATCGCTTACACCATCGGTACCGGAATTGGTGCTTGGGGACTTAATAGGACCAACAACTGGGGCTGGGATATTACCAACTTCGTTTGGTGGGTAGGTATCGGTCACGCTGGTACGCTTATTTCTGCAGTACTTTTATTATTTAGACAAAGATGGAGAATGTCTGTTAACCGTTCTGCCGAGGCGATGACCATCTTCGCGGTAGTTCAAGCAGCCATCTTCCCCGTAATTCACATGGGTAGAGTTTGGGTAGGATACTGGGTTTTCCCTTTACCAAACCAATTCGGTTCTCTTTGGACCAACTTTAACTCACCGTTACTTTGGGACGTATTTGCAATTTCAACGTATTTCTCCGTATCCAGTGTATTCTGGTTTATGGGACTGATTCCAGATTTTGCGATGATTAGAGACCGTGCAAAAACACCGTGGACTAAAAGAATCTACACCTTCCTTTCATTTGGTTGGGGTGGGAAAGCAAAACACTGGCAACGATTTGAAGAATTATCTTTGGTATTAGCAGGTTTAGCAACTCCACTTGTATTCTCTGTACACACCACGGTATCCTTTGACTTTGCTACTTCAGTAATTAAAGGATGGCACTCTACAATTTATCCACCGTACTTTGTTGCTGGAGCAATTTTCTCCGGATTTGCAATGGTACAAACGCTCTTAATTGTGGCGAGGAAAGTGGCACATTTAGAAGATTATATTACCATGTATCATATCGAAATTATGAACATTGTAATTATCGTAACAGGTGGTATGGTAACGGTAGCTTATGCTACTGAGTATTTTATCGCATGGTATTCTGGATCTAGATATGAAGACTTTACTTACATCTCTCCGGGATCTGCAACTGGTCCTTACTGGTGGGCGTTCTGGGCTTTGATTACTTGTAACTTAATTGTTCCTGCACTATTCTGGTTTAAGAAAGTAAGAACAAACATCATGGCAACATTTATTATCGCATTGATTATTAATATTGGGATGTGGTTTGAAAGATTTGATATTATCGTTTTGAATATTTCACGAGATTACTTACCAAGTTCGTGGACGATGTTTAAACCTTCCATCATTGATGTCGGAGTGTTCTTAGGAACAATCGGTTTCTTTGGAGTATTATTCTTATTGTATGCAAGAACGTTCCCTGTAATTGCACAAGCGGAATTGAAGACTATTTTGAAAATATCAGGTGAAACTTATAAAGCAAAAGAAGAAGAAGATGAGCACCACTAAAAGAATATACGGTATTTATGCCGATGATGATGATTTATTAGATGGCGTAAAAGCCTTCAATGATAAAGGAATCTCTATTGCGGAAGTCTACACCCCATTTCCGGTGCATGGTCTTGATACCGCTTTAGGTTTAAGAAAAACCAGACTTTCTGATGCTGCTTTTCTTTATGCAGTGTATGGTTTGTTGGTTGGATCGTTGGTGACTTGGTACACAATGAATCACGACTGGCCGATGAATATCGGTGGTAAACCAGCATTTAGCTGGGGAACCAATATGCCGGCGTTTGTTGTTCCAATGTTTGAGTTAATGGTATTCTGTGCCGCTCACTTAATGTCCCTTACTTTCTTAGCAAGAAATAAAATGTATCCTGGTTGTCCTCCTCAGAATCCTGATCCTAGAACAACCGATGATAAATTTATGATGGAGTTTGTTACCGATAATGTAGATGCAGTAAAACAAATTCTGATTGATACCGGAGTTGAAGAAATAACTGTAAAAGATGCTTAAAATGACAAAGACTATATTTAAAATTACAGCGATCGTAGGATGTGCCGCAATTACTTTAAGTTCTTGCAGCAACGAAAATCCGCCATTGGTTTATTTTCCAGATATGTACTTCCCGGTTGCTTATGATCCATTGGCGAAAGCGCAAGATGCTTATTCAAAACATGAGAATGAAATTCCAGCTTTCGTTAAAAATAACGGAGCTACTGGTTTAGGTCCAATTGATGGTACGGTAGCGCAAAATCCAGAAGGACTTGCAGATCCCGCTGCCAACAAAGCAATGGTTCCTTTAGAGTATAATGAATTTTATGATGCATCTAAATTAATTACAGCTTCCCCATTAGATCCAGCAAATCAAGCGAAAGATATTACCAGAGGTAAATTATTATATGAGCAGACTTGTTCAGCTTGTCACGGAAGTGCTGGAGACGGACAAGGGTCAATTGTGGTAAGTGGTGCTTATTCAGGTGTGCCTAAATATGCTGACCGAGAATTAACTATTGGTTCTGTACATTATGTATTGACCCACGGTAGAAACTCAATGGGATCATATGCAGGACAGTTGAAACCTGGCGATCGATGGAGAGTGTCATTGTATATTATGAGTGAGTTTAAAGGAGGGCTTTCTGCTGCTCCAGCTGTAGTTGCTGCGAATGCAACACCAGCTACAGATATGGCAGCACCAGCAGCTTCTAGTACGAGTCCTAAAAAATAAAAAAGAGTAAAAAAAATGTATAGTTTTTCACCTAAATTAAGATTATATTCAATCGTATTTGTCGTTTTAGGATTAGTTCTTTTCGGAGCTGGTTACTTTATGAATCATGGCGTCGACGATACCCAGATTGGACATATGATGGAACAAGTGCATGCTGGCGGAAATAATGCTCCCTCAAATTCTGCCGAAATGGTAGGACCCCAAGATGAAGCAGCGCATTTAGAACACGCAAAAATGCAATTCAAAAACCAGCCTTTAGCAGCAATTCATACCGTTGCGGTTTTTCTTTTTGCTTTAAGCTGTTGTGCTTTGTTTTTCTACGCTATTCAAAACGCTTCGCACGCAGGATGGTCAATTATCATTTTGAGAGTAATGGAAGCAGTGGCCTCATTTATCCCTTTCGCAGGAGCAGTAATCATTATTATTATGGTGCTGAATGTGACGCACCTTGGGCATATCTTTCACTGGATGGACGGAACTTTAACCGATCCGAAAAGTGAGCACTTTGATCCTATTCTTTACGAAAAGAAAACATTCTTAAATATCCCTTTCTATATTGTTAGAACACTAATATATGTTCTTGGAGCGTCGTTCTTCGCTTGGAAGTTGAAATCAATTTCTAAGAAAGTTGACGAAACCAAAAGCAGATCGGTATATGCAAAGTATTACAGCTGGAATGTTGGTTATATCGCATTCTTCGGATTTGCATCTGCGGCTTGGGCTTGGGATTGGTTGATGTCTATTGACCCACACTGGTATTCTACCATGTACATTTGGTACGCAATGGTAAGTACACTTGCCGCCTCTATCGCCACCATAATGGTAATAAGTGTTTACTTAAAGAAAACTGGTTTTTTACCACAATTTAATGATAACCATTTACACGATCTAGGAGTTTTCCTTTTTGCATCGACTATGTTATGGACTTATACTTGGTTCGCACAGTTTATGTTGTATTGGTACGCCAATATCCCTGAAGAAGTCAACTATTTCTACGGTAGATTTGAGTATTATTCTTGGGCGTTTTGGTTAATATTAGTTTTGAATTTTGCGATTCCTCTATCAGTAATGGTAAGTTCAAGCATTAAAAGAAATTATAAAGTAATGACGACCATGGCAATTATAATCATTGCAGGACATTGGTTAGTCTATTACAACATGGTTATGCCAGGATCAGTAGGACCGTACTGGGAAAATATCACAGGATTGTTAACAAATCTTGGAGCAGTGTTGTTCGGATTAGGTTCATTCATTTTTGTCGTAATGACAACTTTATCTAGACTGAAATTAATTCCTGAAGGAAATCCTTACCTACACGAATCTAAAATTTACGAATATCCTTTCTAATTGTTGAATTTTATTCGAAAACTTAATCCCGGCAATTGTCGGGATTTTTGTATAAATTTGTTAGAAACCAAAACATCACATGAATCAGATCTTTAATACATCTTTATTACCAAAAACTACTTTTTTTAAAACAAGTAGTTTCTTTGTTTTTGCTTTATTGCTGTTGCTCATTAACTGTAAGAAAGATACCGCTGATGCCACGTCAACCAAAACTTTGCAGTCGAGTATTAATGATATGGCTTCAAGTTTAAATACTCTTCAACAGGTGAAATTTAATGAAGCGCTGTATATATTGAAAACATTCGGCGTCGATGAAGATGGAGAAACTAACGAACTAAAAGCCTTAGGAAATTTGATAAATGGAATGAAGGTTCCCGCAATATTTTCTTTAGCAGATCAAATCGCTCAGAAAAACGGCGTTGAGTGGACAAGCAAAGGGCCACCTTCTTTAGGTGAGATGAATATTTTCGGAAACCAGTCGGCCAAAGAATTTGATGCCAATGATATACAAGCAAATTCCTTGAACCTTGATATCACCAATATTGGAAATGATGAAATTTTAGGGGCACAAGCTTTACAAGTGACGCCAAGATTATTAGATCCGAAAGGCGAACCTATTATTTTTGAAGGTGCAGCTTTAGAAGCAACTCTTGAGGTTTTCAGCGGAGGAAATAGAATTCTCACTTCAAAAAATTTGATGTTAGATAATAAATTCAAAGGATTTAATGTAAGATTCGCTTCGTTGCCAGCTCAGAAAATTATTGATCAAAAAATAGATATTACAGTTTCGATTAAAACAACAAAGAAGACTTTTAAAATGTCTAAAATTGGAGTACCTGTAAATCCCAAAGCGTTATTAATGCCAGCTGGCAATCCAGCAGATAATCCAGCAAATATCGATGGTGAAATGCCAAGCGTCATCATTCCTGATACTCCAGGTATAACACCTGATCCTAAGGTTCCAACTGCGACTGCAGATCCTAAAGCGAGCGTTTCTAAGTTCTTAAACAACTTATCAGCGCAAAATCTACGAGGCGCCTATGATGTGGCAGATAATCCTAACTGGGGCTCGTATGAAACGTTCTCTAATCCAACTTCGGGTTTTGGCGGAGTTAAAACCATTAGTGTAAAGAACATGACGACCAAGACCACCACAGCCAATGCTGCAAGTGTAAACGCAACTTATGACATTACCGATAAAGAAGGGAGAACAACAGCAGTACAGGTGACTTTCGGCTTAAAAAATGTAAACGGAGATTGGAAAATATCAAGTTATAAAATTAATTAAAAATGAATCAGCAACTAATTCAAGATTTACAAAATACTATTCAGAATATTCCTGATTTTCCAAAACCAGGTATTGAGTTTAAAGATATTACACCCATATTTCTCAATCCCAAACTCTACGAAGAAGTCATTACTGACTTAGCGAAGTTTAGTCGGGGAAAAGTTGATGCCGTTTGCGGTATAGAAAGTCGTGGTTATCTTTTTGGGATCGCAATCGCTGTCGCTTTAGATGTTCCTTTTATTCTCATTCGGAAAAAAGGAAAATTACCGCCGCCATTTGTTGGTCAGAAATACGACTTAGAATACGGGTCGGAAGAAATAGAAATGCGAACCGGACAATTAAAACCGGGACAAAGAATCTTAATTCACGATGATTTATTAGCAACCGGCGGAACAACTGAAGCAGCAGCTCTTCTTGTTCAAAAGCAAGGTGGAATCGTTTCGCAGTTTAGTTTTTTGATTGGCCTCAAAGATTTGGAAGGAGAAAAGCGGCTGGAGAAATTTAACGCAGAAATTCATCAACTATTAATGTACTAAGGAAAAATTCACTATTTCAAATTTGTTTTGAAGTCTAATTTTAGCGAAAATGTTTTTTCGAGCATAATTTTGTATATCGCTCAAAAACAGTTAAATTTGCACTTCAATTTTTATTAAAACTATGGCAAAATTTAAATCTCGCACCAGCAAAAAAGAAATGGAAGGCAAGGAAACGGTAGAAGTTTTCAAAGACCTAGACAGAGGTGCCCTCGATACTGAGAAATTTCTCGAAAAAAATGCTAAAACCTTAATGATCGTTTTCGGTGCATTATTGGTGGCAGTTTTGGGTTATTTCGCTTTTCAGCAGTTTTATGAAGCGCCTAGAAACGAAGAAGCGACTTTAAGTTATCTTGCTGCTCAGAAAAATCTGGCTGATGGAAAAGACGAACTTGCTTTGGGTGGAAAAAGTGCTGCGAATCCTGGTTATTTAGGAACGTACAAAGAGTATTCTGGAACCAAGGTTGGTAAGCTTTCTTCTTATAATGCTGGATTAATCAAGTTTAAGGAAGGGAAATACCAAGAAGCTTATGATCTGATCGACAACTTTTCTTCTGACAATAAAATTTTAATGGCGTTGAAATATGGTGCGATGGCAGATTGCCAGGCAAACCTTAATAAAAGTGACGATGCGTTATCACTTTTAGACAAAGCGATTTCTGCTTCAGATGATCCTTACACTTCTTACTACTTTACAAGAAAAGCTGGAATCACGGCTTTGGCTTTAAAGAAAAATGTTGAAGCAAAAAAACACTTCTCAACAATTGATGAGAAATATGAAGACTATGATAACGGCATGTCTGATGCGTATATCGAGATGGTAAAATATTACTAATAAAAATATAAAAAATAATGGCAACTGTGAATCTTTCTGATTATCACCCATTACAAATTGACGATGCCGATTCTTTTAGAATTGGCATTGTTGTTTCAGAATGGAATGATTTCGTAACTTTTAATCTCCGTGATGCGGCCCTGGAAGTACTTACAAAAGAAGGAGTAAGTTTAGAAAATATTAAAATTTTTAAAGTTCCTGGAGCGTTCGAACTCAATTATGCCTCGATGCAGCTTTGCAAGACCGGCTATTTTGATGCAATCATCGCAATTGGATGCGTCATCCGTGGCGAAACCCCGCATTTTGACTATGTTTGTTCAGCTGTGGCGCAGGGAATTAAGGATTGTAATATTCTAACAGATGTTCCTGCGATCTTCTGTCTTTTGACCGATGATACCAAGGAGCAATCTATCGCAAGAAGTGGTGGTGAGCTAGGCAATAAAGGAGTTGAAGCAGCGGCTACCGCCTTGCAAATGATTGACTTTAAACGAAAACTTTAGCAAGGTTTGCTTTCCTTTTCCGATTATAATTTGATTTTTTAAATCTAATTAAAAAATGTTTGCTAGTTTATCAAAACTAAAACCCTATCTCTATTTGGGACTTTTCTACGGAATCGTCTCACTAATTTTACGTCTGATATTTATCTTTCATCCAATCACTACCGTAAGTTTTGGCTTTTTTGAAAGCTTAAAAATTATTTTGATTGGCGGCGTGACGGATGTTTTCGTCTTTATATTAGCCAGTAGTATTTTCGCGCTATATTCGTTGTTTCTGTCTGATTCGAAATATAAAAAGCCCTATGGATACATCATCTTCGGGCTTTTTGTTCTAGCATTTTTATATACCGCCTTTGTTCCTGGCAATATCTTCAAACAATATGGCGGTTCTTTTCCAGAAATAGCCATGGGCTTCATCGGATTAAAAACTGTGCTGTTTGGTTTAATGCTTTTTCTGCCGACTCACAGAATTAAAATCCGAAATATTCTTTACTTTCTCATCCTTTTTCTGTACGTCTTATTGATTATTTTTAATGGCGTCAGCGAATATTTTTTTTGGAATGAATTCGGAGTTCGCTATAATTTTATCGCCGTTGATTATTTGATCTACACCAATGAAGTAATCGGAAATATTATGGAAAGTTATCCTGTAGTTCCCTTATTCTCTGCAATTTTATCTGTTGCGTTATTGGTCACTTGGTTTATTTATAAAAAGACAAAATCAGAATTATTGGAGCTTCCTAATTTTGGGCAAAAGTTGGTTTTACTATTATCCTTCCTCTTTTTATTTGCTCTTAGTCTTTTCGTAATTCCTCAATTCGATAAAATTAAAACAGAAGATAAATTTGCGCAGGAAATTCAAGCCAACGGTTTTCCTAAATTTTATCATGCTTTTACACAAAACGAACTCGATTATTTTCAATTTTACCAGACTATAGAGCAGCAAGTCGCAGAACATAATTTTTTAAAACAATTTGATCCACCGACTTTAAGAAGAAACATTAATCCAGAAAATCCTGAACTTAAAAAAAACGTTGTTTTAATTTCTATTGAAAGTCTATCCGCAGAATTTTTGGAGCATTATGGGAATGATCAGAAAATTATGCCTTTCTTAGATAGCTTAGCGGATAAATCATTAATGTTTACCAACCTTTACGCTACTGGAAATCGCACGGTTCGTGGTTTGGAGGCTCTTACTTTGTGTATTACACCTACGGCTGGAGAAAGTGTCGTGAAGCGAGAGAACAACAAGAATAAGTTCAGTACAGGCAGCGTTTTTAAATCGAAAGGATATGATGTTAAGTTTCTGTACGGTGGCTACAGTTACTTCGATAATATGGAAGAATTCTATAAAGGCAATGGGTATGAAATAGTAGATCGCAATAATTTTAAACCTAATGAAATTTCATTTGCCAATGTTTGGGGTGTTGCTGATGAAGATATGGCGAAGAAAGCGATTCAAGTAATGAATGCTGAAGCAAAAGCGGGGAAACCATTTTTCCACCATTGGATGACGGTTTCTAATCATCGACCATTTACCTATCCTGAAGGAAGAATTGATATTCCTGGAACTGCTAAGTCCCGCGATGGCGGTGTGAAATACACTGATTATTCAATTCGTAAATTTTTCGAGATGGCGAAGAAACAATCTTGGTATAAAAATACGGTCTTTGTTATTGTCGCGGATCATTGTGCCTCAAGTGCTGGAAAGACAGAACTCCCGATGGACAAATATCGAATTCCTGGATTGGTTTTTTCGGAAGGTTTTATCAAACCAGAAAAATTCACGCAGACGATGTCTCAAATTGATGTGATGCCCACCGTATTGGGTCTGCTTAATTTCAAATACCAATCAAAATTTCTAGGGCAAGATGTTTTCAGTAAAAATTTTGAACCCAAAGCCTACATCGCAACCTATCAGGATTTAGGCCTCATTAAAGACAATTATTTAACCATAATTTCTCCGACCAAAAAAGTACAGCAGTATTCCTTAAGTTTACAAAAATCAAACAATGCTGAAGATTTTAAAATCTTTTATGAGGAAACGCCAGTAAAGAATATAAAACAAAGTCTGGTTGATGATTGTGTTTCTGCTTATCAAAGCGTTTCATTTTGGCTGAAAGAAAATAAACTCGATAAATAATTTTTTTTGTATTTTTAGCAAAAGATTTAATTATGAAATGGACAAGTGGTAGAAGCGGTAATGTAGACGACCGACGTGGTTCTGGTGGCGGTGGCGGAATGCTTGTAGGCGGTGGTCTGGGAACTTTAATTATTGCAGCCATCATATTTTTTCTGGGTGGCGATCCTTCTGCAATTTTATCCTCAGGAATGGATAGTGGCGCACAGACAGAACAACGTGATCTAAACGAAAATGAACTTAAAGTTCGTGAGTTCGTTCAAATGATTACGGCAGAAAATGAAAAAACTTGGACAAAAGTATTCAGTGAGAACGGAATGCAGTACCAACCAGCGAAAGTCGTTATGTTTGAAGCAGTAACTCAATCTGGTTGCGGAACGGCGCAAGCAGCGATGGGACCTTTTTATTGCCCCGCCGATCAAACGGTTTATATGGATATGAGTTTCTTCAAAGAATTAGAGCAACGGTTCGGAGCAACGGTAACTGAATTCTCAATCGCTTATGTAATGGCGCACGAAATGGGTCATCATGTACAAACTCTTTTGGGAACAACACAAAAAGTAGATCAGTTGCGGAGTAGCGGAAGATATTCTGAAGCAGAAATGAATCGCGTTTCAGTAGCAACCGAATTGCAAGCAGATTTTTATGCTGGACTTTGGGCCAAGCAAACCGATAACCGAGAGAAATTTTTAGAGCCAGGTGATATTGAATCCGCTATTTCTGCAGCGGAAGCAGTTGGTGATGACAATATTCAGAAAAGGTCGCAAGGTTATGTTAACCAAGAAGGATTTACGCACGGCAGTTCTGCCCAGCGACGTGATTGGTTTATGAAAGGCTACAACACGGGAGATATCCGTCAGGGTGATACTTTTGATGCCTTATTGAAGTAAGAGAATTTTCCTACTCAATCCGAACACCTGAAATAAACTTTCTAAATAATTTCGGAGTATAAAACAAAAAAAATCGCAGTGTAAATTTACACTGCGATTTTTCTTAAATATATGAATGTGATAGAAAGTTTGATTTTAGTTTTGATTCATTGAATCTTCAACTGAAGTCTTAGTATCGTTAACTTTATCTTTCACTTGCGAAGCAACGTCGCCTGCTTTTGATTTTAAATCATTTCCCCATTTGTTGAAATTGTCCTTTGCATTATTTACCGTGTCTTTTACAGCTTGTTTATCTTCATCTGAAGAATTCTTGTATTTCCACCACGCTAATGCTCCAAGTCCTAGCAATGCTAATAATCCGTTCTTTTTAGTGCTCATAATAGTATGTTTTTAAATTTAATGAATAAGTAATTATATGTGGTATGTGATGTAAAATCTGTGCCAAAGATAATTTCCAAATCATTAAAGTTTTGTTAAAAGATTTAAAAAATCCGTCTCACTATATCAGCAAGACGGATTGGTTTTTCTTTGTTGAATAGAAATTTCAGATATTATCCTAAATATGGATACTTATAATCTTTCGGAGAAACAAAAGTTTCTTTAATACTTCTTACCGAAACCCATCTCATCAAATTCATTTTAGACCCGGCTTTATCATTGGTTCCAGAGGCTCTCGCACCACCAAATGGTTGCTGTCCTACTACTGCTCCAGTTGGTTTGTCATTGATGTAGAAGTTTCCTGCTGCATTTTCTAATGCCTTGTACGCTTCATCGATCGCATAACGGTCTTGAGAGAAAATTGCTCCAGTTAAAGAATAAGGAGATGTTTCATCAACTAATTTTAAAGTTTCAGTCCAGTCTAAATCTTCATATACATAAACTGAAAGAATTGGTCCAAAGATTTCTTCACACACAGATTCATATCTTGGGTTAGATGCTTCAATTACAGTTGGTTCAACAAACCATCCTTTTAAATCGTCGCATTTTCCACCGATAATTACTTTTGCATCGCTTGATTTTTCAGCACGCTCGATGTAACCTTTACATTTTTCGAAAGAATTTTTATCAATAACCGCGTTCACAAAATTAGAAGGATCTTCGGGACTTCCCATCTTAATGGTTTTCATCTGCGCTTCCATTACAGCTTTCACCTCATTCCACAGAGATTTAGGAACATAAGCTCTAGAAGCTGCAGAACATTTCTGACCTTGGTATTCAAAAGCACCGCGCACCATTGCCGTTGCAACGGCATCGACATTTGCAGATGGGTGAACCATGATGAAATCTTTTCCACCAGTTTCTCCTACGATTCTTGGGTAAGTTTTATAATTGTGAATATTATCGCCGATCGTTTTCCACATATTTTGGAAAACTGAAGTTGAACCAGTAAAATGAAGTCCTGCAAAATCTGGATGTGCAAAAACTTTTGCTGCCGTATCTTTTCCACTTGTGAAAATCATATTGATTACTCCCGCAGGTAAACCCGCTTCAATCAAAGCATCCATAATAACGGTAGCTGAATAAACTTGTTTGTCAGACGGTTTCCAAACCACGACATTACCCATCATTGCCATACATGTTGGCAAGTTTCCGGCAATGGCTGTAAAGTTAAATGGAGTTACTGCGAAACAAAAACCTTCCAGCGGTCGGTATTCTGATCTGTTCCAAATTCCACTATCTGAAACGGGTTGTTCGCTGTACATTTCTGTCATGAACTCAACATTGAAACGTAAGAAATCGATGAACTCACAAGCTGCATCAATTTCCGCCTGGTGAACATTTTTACTTTGAGCAATCATTGTTGCAGCATTTAAACGATTTCTGTAAGGTCCAGCTAATAGGTCGGCAGCTTTCAAGAAAATAGCTGCACGTTGTTCCCAACCTAAATTATTCCATTTTTCTCTGGCGGCTAAGGCAGTATTGATTGCATCGTCCACATGGGTCATGTCTCCTTTATAATAGAAACCTAAATTATGTTGATGATCTTGTGGTGAATTAATTTCCACTTTTTCCGAAGTTGTAATTTCTTTCCCGTTAATAACCATTGGGATTTCAACTTTCTCTTTCCACATTTTTTTATAAGTTGCAATCAGGGATTTTACCTCATCTGATCCTGGCTCATAAGTTATAACTGGCTCATTAATAGCGAATGGAACCTGTGAAATTGCTTTTGACATATAATTATTTTTTATTGATTTATTGAATTTTACAAAGTTAAGGGAATTAGATTAATGTTCCAAAGAACGACTACCTACAAATTCTAAAGCTTTACCAAAATTTTGTCGCAAACCATTTTGCTTAAAGTGATTGTGCAACCGTCTTCCCTTAAAATGGTCATTGATTGATCGTATTTTTCGATTTCTAAAATTTCTAGCTTTTTACCTAATTCAAGTTCCTTGCTATTGAGATAAGTTAAGAAGTCGTCATCGGAAACCGTGACTGAAGTGAAAAGGATTTGGTCTCCAACTTTGCAGGAGCTTAACTTCTGCAAATCTAGTGCGATAATATTTCCTTCTTTATCGGGAATTGGTTCTCCATGCGGATCGAATTTCGGATGTTGTAACATCTCATCCATTTTGTCAAAAAACAAATCAGAATGTACATGCTCTAACTGTTCTGCAATTTCGTGTACATTTTCCCAGCCAATATTCATTTTTTCAACCAAGAACATTTCGGTAAGTCGATGTTTTCTTACAATTAAGGCAGCCTGCTTTTTACCTTCGAACGTCACCTTTAACGGTTTGTACGTCTCGTAAATCACCCAGTTTTTAAGCGCAAATTTTTTCATCATATTATTTACGCTCGGCATCTTTACATTTAAAAACTTACTTAACTCATTAATCGTTACTGTATTATCGTCGTTTCTTAAATGGAATATTGCTTTTAAGTAGTTTTCTTCTGTCAGTGAAATCATAAAGTTAGATTGTTGGATTCGCAAATCTAACAAAATAAAAGCGTGTAAAGAATTACACGCTAACATTTAAATAAAAATACATGAAGAAAATTTACATCCATTACAAAATAAATGGCAATTGGGATAAATTAATTAAAACCGGATGTAAATATGAGTTATTAGTTTTTAGTTGTGATGACAATACAAAGATGTTTGAATATTATTATAATTCATAAGTGATTTCACCCAAATTCTAGCGGTTAAATCACCCTTTTTTTATAATTTTAGTACATGAAATATTCTTTTAAAAATGATTATTCCGAAGGTGCGCATCCCCGCATTTTGGAAACTTTATTGCAGTCTAACTTAAGTCAGCAGAATGGTTACGGATTGGATGAATACTCGATGAATGCAGAAGTAATTATTAAACAAAAAATAAATAATCCTAAATCTAAAGTGTATTTTGTTTCAGGTGGAACACAAGCCAATTTAATTGTGATCTCTGCTTTTTTGCGACCACATGAAAGTGTGGTGTCTCCTGCCACGGGACATATTTTCACTAATGAAAGTGGTGCAATCGAAGCAACGGGTCATAAAGTACACAGTTTGGAAACTTTGGAAGGAAAGATTTCATCAGAAGATATTCAAGAGCTTATCGATGTTCACCAAAACAAACCCCATCAAGTCAAGCAAAAATTAGTTTACATTTCAAACTCTACAGAATTAGGAACAATTTATTCTAAAAAGGAATTGATGGATTTGTACCAATTCTGTCAGGAGAGTAATCTTTATCTATTTGTTGACGGAGCAAGATTGGGACATGCTTTAACGGCAGAAACCAATGATTTGACTTTAGAAGATTTCGGAAAATATACCGACGCTTTTTATCTGGGAGGAACAAAAAACGGAGCTTTAATTGGGGAAGCAATTATCATTAACAATGAAAATCTACAAGAAGAATTCGGCTTTCATCTAAAACAAAAAGGAGCAATGCTGGCAAAAGGTCGTTTGCTTGGGATTCAGTTTCAAGAATTGTTGAAAGATGATCTGTATTTCGATTTGGCGAGACATGCGAATCAGCAAGCGATGAGAATTAAAGAAGCTTTTCAACAAGCAGATTGTAACTTTTTGTGTGAAACCTTTACCAATCAGATATTTCCAATTTTAAATCAAAGTCAGATTGACCAATTATCTGCGAATTTCGATTTTTATATATGGAAAAAACTAAATGACGAACAGTCAGCCATTCGCATCATTACCTCTTGGGCAACTACTGAAGAAGTGGTAACGACGTTTATTAATGAAATAAAAAATTTAAAATGAAAAAAACTATTCTCTTAGTAAGCGTTTTGCTTTCTGTAATTGCAACTGCTCAGAAATACGATAAAGATCCTGAAATCTCAGCTTACGTAAAGGCAGTTACTAAAGATTCTTTAAAATCGAATGTTGAAAAGTTGGTCAGTTTCGGAACCCGTCACACCATGAGTTCCACCATTGATAAAGATAAGGGAATCGGCGCTGCAAGAAGTTGGGTGTTATCCAAATTCAGAAATTACGCGAAAAATTCTGGGGGACGAATGGAAGTTTATCTACAAAATGAAGACTTACAACCGGACGGAAAAAGAATAAATAAAGTAACCAATCTAGGTAACGCGATTGGCTTACTGAAGGGAACCGATCCTTTAGATAAAAGAATTATTATCATTTCTGGTCATTTGGATTCCAGAGTTTCAGACGTTTTGAATTCCACTGATTACGCGCCCGGAGCAAATGATGATGGAAGTGGAGTAGCAGCTGTGATTGAATCTGCCAGAGTTTTAAGCAAGTCAAAATTCCCGATGAGCATCTTATTTGTGGCCGTAAGTGGAGAAGAACAAGGTTTATTAGGAGCAAAAATGCTTTCCGATAAAGCAAAGGCAGACAACTGGGAAATTGAAGCGGTCTTGAATAATGATATGATAGGCAACAACAGATTCGATGCGCCAAAAAATGATGGAACTCCAAAACTAAGAGTTTTCAGTGAAGGATTATCGGCATTTGAAACAGACAAGTCTGCAGCTAAAATAAGAAGTCTGGGATTAGAAAATGATGGCAACGCACGACAATTAGCACGATATGTAAAAGAAATTGGTGAAAAATATGTCAACAATATTGATATAAAATTGATTTATAGAAACGACCGTTTCTTACGCGGTGGCGATCATACACCATTTGTTAATCAAGGATTCACTGCGGTTCGCCTGACTGATTATTATGAAAATTACGATCATCAGCATCAAGATATTCGGACTGAAAATAATATAAAATATGGTGATTTAATCGAGTTCATGGATTTTGACTATCTGAAAACCAATACTGCCGTGAATGTAGCGGTACTTGCAAATTTAGCGAAGTCAACTCCGCAACCTGAAAATGTTTTGATGGATGTAAAGGAACTTTCTAATTCTACCAAGTTGACCTGGGAGAAACCTAAATCAGGAAAAGTAAAAGGATATAATGTTTTATACCGAGAAACGGATCAATCGGTTTGGACGCATAAAATTTTCACCACTGAAACTTCATACATTGTTCCGCTTTCAAAAGATAATTTCATATTTGCGGTTCAAAGTGTTTCTGTGTCAGGAAATCAAAGTTTACCCGTCATTCCAAAAGTATCTAGATAAAAAAAATCCGTCTCATTAATTAATGAGACGGATCTTATATTTAAGCAAAATTTACTTATTGCAAATCTTCAAATTTATCTACAATTTTCTGTGAAACCCCAGTCTTGCTGAAACCACCATCATGGAAAAGATTCTGCATCGTTACCTTTCTTGTTAAATCAGAGAACATACTTACACAATAGTTCGCACAATCCAAAGCATCAGCATTTCCAAGTGGAGACATGCTATCTGCGAAGTTGAAGAAACCACTGATTCCTTTCACCCCAGCACCAGCCTTAGTCATTACCGGAGATTGCGAAATGGTATTCACACGCACTTTTCGGTCGCCCCAATAATATCCGAAACTTCTGGCAATACTTTCGAGGTACGATTTATTATCTGCCATATCACCGTAATTCGGGAATACGCGTTGTGCAGCAATATAAGTCAACGCCAAGATTGAACCCCATTCGTTCATAATATCTCTATCCCAAGCAGCTTTCATCACTTTATGGAAAGAAACCGAAGAAACGTCCCAACCTTTTTCTAAGAAATCGTAATTAAGATCGGTATAGGTTTTACCTTTTCGAATGTTTACAGACATACCAATGGAGTGAAGGATGAAATCAATTTTTCCAAATTTTTCTTCAGCGTGAGCAAAAAGTTTCTCTAAATCTTCAACAGAAGTCGCATCAGCAGCAATAACATCTGAGCCAGTTTTTTTTGCCAATTCATCAATCTCGCCCATTCTCATTGCGATAGGAGCATTTGATAAGATGAATTCTGCACCTTCTTCATGACATCTTTCTGCAACTTTCCAAGCGATCGACTGATCGTTTAAAGCTCCGAAGATAATTCCTTTCTTACCTTTTAGTAATCCGTATGACATAATCTTAATTTTAGACAAATTTAAAAATATTTATTGGTTATAGCATAAAAAAAGAGCCGTAGTGACTACGGCTCTCTTTCTTATATTTAATATCGCTTAGTTAGTTGCTTTTCTAACTTCTGCTTTTGCATCTTCCGACCAGTCTTTGGTTTTTTCCCAAGCATCTGAAGCGGCATCTTTGGTATCTTCCCAAGCATCAGAAATATTATCTTTTGCTCTTTCCATCCAACCTTCTGCAGTTGGTTCAGTGTTTTTGTTTCTTTGTTCGCGGATGTAATCTTTCGCTCTATCAGCATAATCATTTACCGTCCATTTCGTTTCGTTCACTGCGTCTTCTGCTTTGTTATAATCTTGTCTGTCCATAATGATAAATTTTTAATGTTAATATTTAATTTGATACTATATCTAGCATCAAAGTTCATTCCTAAAGTAGCCAATGCTATGTTAAACATGTTGTAAAGTTTTCTTAAAATTGTATTTTTACTGCACTTTCCATACTTTTTTTAGTTTATTGTTGATTAATTTTGAATTAAACTTAAATAAATGGAAATGATACGTTGCGGTTGGTGTGAGAAAGATGACCTCTATAGAACCTATCACGATGAAGAATGGGGAAAACCAGTTTATGACGATGAAGCCTTTTTTGAATTTCTCGTCTTAGAAAGTTTTCAAGCAGGATTATCCTGGTATACTGTTTTAAAGAAAAGAGAAAACTTTGCAGAAGCGTTTGATAATTTTAATTATAAAAAAATTGCAAGCTATTCTGAAGTTAAAATTGAAGAGTTGCTGAATGATGTTGGAATTGTCAGGAATAAACTGAAAATTTTAGCAACGATCAATAATGCACAAAAGTTCCAGGAAGTACAAAAAGAATTCGGTAGTTTCTCTACCTATATTTGGAATTTTGTGGACGGAAAACCAATGGTAAATAATCCAACAACTTTAAATGACGTTCCCGCGATCACAGAAATTTCAGATGCCTTATCAAAAGATTTGAAAAAAAGAGGATTTAAATTTTTAGGTTCAACCGTTATTTACGCATTCATGCAGGCGACAGGAATGGTGAATGATCATATAGAAGACTGTTCCTTTAAATAAAGAATGCGGTCAATTTCTTAACCGCATTCTTTAGGACTATTATATTCTTAGTTAATAATTCGATCCAAAACCCATTCGATCATATTCTTTTCAGAAGCCGCGTGATCTGCGGAGAACTCACCTCTTCTTCGGTTCGCAATAACAGAATTTACCGTGATTGCTTTGTGTCCTAACAATTTAGAAAGACCATAAATCGCAGATGTTTCCATCTCGAAATTCGTTACTCCTAATTCATTCAACGTTTCCAAAAATTGATCATCAAGTGCTTTCAAACGAAGCTGGCGACCCTGTGGAGCATAGAAACCTGGGAAAGTTGCGGTGTTTCCGTGGTATTTTGCATCCTTATAATATTCGCCCATTTCTTTCGACCAATCAGAAAAATACAACATCGGTTTGATTTTCTCGTACGGAAATTTCGCCATGAAGTTTCGGGAGAATTCATTTTCAAACTCATAATCTTGGTAGAAATGCATCAAACCATCAAGGCCAACCACATTTTCCGTCACCAACATATTGTCAACTTCAACGTCGGGATTCACACTTCCACAAGTTCCCATTCGAAACAATTCCAATGCGGTGTGATCCTTTGTAAATTCTTTATTTTTTAAATCGATATTGACCAAAGCATCCAATTCGTTCATCACGATATCGATGTTTTCAGTCCCAATTCCAGTCGACATAACCGTAATTCTTTCGCCTCGCAAAGTTCCGGTGTGCGTATAAAATTCTCTTTTGTTTTTCTTAATTTCAATCTTGTCGAAATATTTTGAAACTTTTGGAACGCGGTCAGGGTCACCAACCAACATGATTTTTCCTGCAATATCCTCCGGCAACAAGTTCAAATGATACACACTTCCATCGTCATTGAGCACCAATTCTGAGGCAGCTAATTTGTTAAGCATAATATATTTTTTTATTTTTAAATTTTAATTTGGGCAGCTTTATCCGCCTTCCGTTCCCGCTTTTTTCTTCCTAGTTCCTCGTCAAAAAAAGAGCTCCACTCAAGTCGGGCTGCAGATTCGTCTAATTAACTTTTGTCGTCATCGTATAAAAGTCTTTCATCTTTTAGCGAAGCGGTCTTTTTAACCGCCAACTCTCTTCGTTTTATAACCCATCTCTTTCAAAATCACCATAATCTTGTTACGGTTATCTCCTTGTATAATGATGACACCATCTTTTTCAGACCCACCAATACCCAACGTTGTTTTGATTTTCTTTGAGATTTTTTTCAAGTCTTCATCTGTTCCTTCATAACCTTCCACCAAGGTAACGGGTTTTCCATGTCTTCCCTTTTTTTCAAATTTACAGACGAGTGGTTCTTTCTGCACAAATTTTTCAACAGGCATTTCAAAATCCTGCTCTTCATGCTCAGGGAATATATTTTTAAGTTGATCTCTTAAATCCATCTACCAAAATTAATGAATTTAATTTTGAATTGCTTTAAGACAAATCAATTTTAAGATTAAAATCAGTTTTTAAGACTAATTCATCTCAACCCTCAATTTAATACCGAAATCATAAAGTATTCTTAAAGTCGAACTTTGGTTCGTTTAGTTCAGAACTAAAACCTATTTTTGCAAATTACTTTTTAAATAATGATTGAAATAGATAAAGAAATCTTTCGCGAAATGGTTAAGTTTTATGGAGAAGCCTTCCATTTGCCGCCACTTGCTGCCAAGATTTATGCTTATCTGATATTTGATTTTGATCGGAAAGGCGTCTCATTTGATGAGTTCGTAGATATTTTTGCAGCCAGTAAAAGTTCTGTTTCCTCTAATCTTAATTTACTTTTAAATCTGAATATTATTAAAGACTTCAATAAAATCGATGAAAGAAAACGATTTTTTGTCATGAATGAAAAGTATATGAAAATTCGTTTTCAGGAAATTATTGAAAAAATGGACCGAGAATTATTGATTTTAGAAAATCTAAAAAAATTCAGGAATACCAAATGTGAAGTTGCCCTTCAGAAATTTGATATCTACACTGATCTTTTCAATAAAAACATTTCCAACATAAAAGAAACACTTGATCAGTTATAAAACAAGACCTATAAACTTCATTTAAGGAAGCTCAACTATAAAATTAAATTCATGAAAAATAAAATTATTCTCCTCACATTTTCTGCTTTGTCGGTTTTGTCCTGCAAAAAAGGAGATCAAAGACCGCCGCAAGGTCCAAAGGCGGTTTCAACTGTAGCAATCGAAGCTAGAAATGTTATCGGCTATTCCACTTTTCCAGCGAGTATTGAAGGACGTGTTAATAATGATGTACGTGCAAAAATGCAAGGTTATGTTACCCAGGTTTTGGTAGATGAGGGTCAGTATGTGAGCAAAGGTCAACCGCTTTTCCGCTTAGAGACTAATTCCTTAAATCAATCAGCCAACGCCGCAAAAGCTGGAGTTGGAGCAGCACGTTCCAACGTTTCTGCGTCTGAAGCAAGTGTAAAAGCAGCTCAGGCCGCTGTAAATGCTGCTCAGGTTGAAGTAAATAAACTTCGTCCTTTAGTGGAGAAAAATATTATTAGTAATGTTCAGTTACAAACGGCTCAGGCGAATTTAGCGCGAGCTCAGGCACAAGTTGCTCAAGCCCAAG
Organism: Kaistella antarctica; assembly: GCF_900109615.1. Lineage (GTDB taxonomy): Bacteria > Bacteroidota > Bacteroidia > Flavobacteriales > Weeksellaceae > Kaistella > Kaistella antarctica. The sequence goes on along the minus strand of NZ_FOIX01000001.1, from coordinate 147,772 downwards.
CAGGCAAACAGCAAGCAAGTGCGGGCGTTGCACAAGCCCAAGCAAATTTTCAAGGAGTTCAGGCAAACATCGATTATTCTGTGATCCGCGCGCCAATATCTGGAACGATTGGAAAAATTAATTTCCGAACAGGTAGTTTAGTTGGTCCTGGTGATCCAATGCCAATTTCAACGGTGTCAGATACGAGTGAGTTGTACGCTTATTTCTCAATGAACGAAAAAGAGTATTTAGATTTTCTAAAAAATTCTACAGGAGCAACCGTTCCAGAAAAAATAAAAAACATGCCGGCCATCGAATTAGTATTGGCAAACGGTGATGTTTATGAAGAGAAAGGATATGTGAAAGCAGTAACTGGTCAAATCGATGCAGCCACCGGAAGTATTCAGTTTAGAGTTTCTTTCCCGAATCCGAAGAAATTGTTGAGCAATGGAAACAGCGGAACTGTTAGAATTCCGATTACTTATGACAATGCTTTGGTCGTGCCAGAAAGTGCTACGATCGAACAGCAAGGTTTGGTGTACATCTATAAAGTAAAACAAGACACGGCGAAAAGTGCTGTAATTACTGTCATCGACCGTGTGAACAATATGGTTGTTATTAAAGATGGCGCTACAAAAGGAGAAATCGTTGTTGTAGAAGGTGTAGGGACTTTAAAAACTGGAACACCAGTGAAGCCACAACCTAAGAAGTTTGACGATATCATTAATGCTATAAAACCACTTTTCTAAAAGATGATTAAAAAATTTATAAACAGACCGGTTTTATCTACGGTAATTTCCATCATGATTGTGGTGTTGGGAATCCTGGGATTAATCTCTTTGCCGGTCACCCAGTATCCAGATATTGCGCCGCCAACGGTGCGTATCTCAGCAAACTATACCGGAGCTAATGCGCAAACGGTCATGAACAGTGTAATTATTCCGATTGAAGAACAAGTGAATGGAGTAGAAGGAATGGACTATATTTCCTCTTCTGCAGGCAACAACGGTTCTGCCTCAATTACGATTTTCTTTAAACAAGGAGTCGATCCAGATATCGCTGCAGTAAACGTTCAGAATCAAGTTCAGCGTGCGATTCCATTGCTGCCTTCGGAGGTTACAAGATCTGGAGTTCAGGTGAACAAGCAGCAAACAAGTGCCTTGATGTTCTTGAGTTTCTTTACCGCTAACCCTAATTTAGATGAGGTTTGGTTGCAGAATTACATGAACATTAATATCATCCCGGAATTGAAAAGGGTGAATGGTGTGGGTGATGCGCAAGTATTTGGTGGGAAAAATTACTCGATGAGAATTTGGGTTGATCCTGCGAAAATGGCTGCTTATGGTTTAGAACCTTCAGAAGTTTCTGCCGCGATTAATGAACAGTCCAGAGAAGCAGCTGCGGGAGCCTTAGGTGAAAATAGTGGAAGCTCTTTCCAATACATTATTACCTACAAAGGAAAATATAATGAAGTTGATGAATTCGAAAATATTGTCCTGCGAGCCCTTGGAAATGGAGAATATCTTCGTTTAAAAGATGTTGCCGAAATTAAACTGGATTCTCAATCTTACGCCGGAATCGGTGAGAGTAATGGGAACCGTTCCATCTCGATGGGGATTTTCCAAACTCCAGGATCGAACGCACAAGAGATTATTACCAATATCAAGACTTTACTTAAAGAGACAGAAAAAACATTGCCCGAAGGAGTTGGTTACAATATTAACTTTGATACCAATGAATTCTTAGATGCTTCTATTTCTAAAGTAATTGTTACTTTATTAGAAGCCTTCGTTTTGGTATTCTTAGTGGTATTTATATTCCTTCAGGATTTTAGATCAACTTTAATTCCTGCGATTGCAGTACCGGTTTCGATTATTGGAACCTTTTTCTTCCTGAATTTATTTGGATATTCTATTAACTTATTGACGCTATTTGCTTTGGTTCTTGCCATCGGGATTGTGGTCGATGATGCGATTGTTGTGGTGGAAGCGGTTCACGCTAAAATGGAAGGTGGCATCACTGATGCCAAGAAGGCAACCGTAGAAGCGATGGACGAAATTACAGGAGCAATTATCTCGATTACGTTAGTAATGGCGGCTGTATTTATTCCGGTAACTTTCTTAACTGGACCAACGGGAGTTTTCTATCAACAGTTTGGAATTACCTTAATTATTGCGATTTTAATTTCAGCGGTAAATGCGTTAACGCTGAGTCCAGTGCTTTGTGCGATGTTCTTGAAACCTCCCGCGCATCATACTAAAGAGTTTGCAAGCATGAATTTCATGCAGAAATTCTTTGCCAAATTTAATGCAGGATTTAATGCAGGAACTAAAAAATATGGACAATCATTCAATTTTATATTAAGAAATAAATGGGTGAGTTTATTGGTCATTTTTGCAGCGGGAGCAGTAACGTTCTGGTGGGCAAGTTCAACGATGCCGACCGGATTTATTCCGAAAGAAGACCGTGGAATTTTGTTTACAGACATCCAACTTCCACCGGGAGCGTCATTGGAAAGAACTTATAATGTTCTAAATGATCTTCAAAAGGAAGCTCGAAAAATTCCAGGCGTTCAAAACGTAACGTATACGGCGAGTCGTGGATTTATGTCAGGTTCAGGATCGAATGTTGGTCAAGCCTTTATTAAATTAAAACCTTTCGATGAACGTGGAAAAGCAGATGGACAAAGTATTGATGAGATTACGGGAAGATTATTCGGAATTACCGGAAAATATCCAGATGCGAAAATTATTTTCTTCTCGCCACCGAGTGTACCTGGGTTTGGATCAAGTGATGGATTCTCGAGTGTTTTATTAGATAAATCAGGCGGAGACATTGCAAAATTAGATCAAGTAACCCAGAGTTTTGTTGGAGCTTTAATGCAGAGACCCGAAATTCAGTTTGCTTCAACCTCCTTTAATACCAATTATCCACAGTTTGAAATGGTGGTTAATGTGCCTCGTGCAAAAGAAAGTGGAGTTTCGTTAAATGCTATTCTGAGCACCATGCAAGGATATATCGGAGGAATTTATTCTTCAGATTTTACCAAATATGGAAAGCAGTTCCGAGTGATGATCCAAGCATTACCATCAGACAGAACAGCGCCAGAAAGTTTAAATTCCATATTTGTCAAAACTGCTTCAGGAGCCATGGCGCCGATCTCACAGTTTGTGAGCTTGGAGAAAAGTTTTGGACCACAATCTTTAGAACGATATAACTTATTTACCTCAGTGGGAATCAATGGATCGAGTAATCCGGGGTTTTCGACGGGTGATGCGATTAAAGCAATTCAGGAAGTGGCTGCGGAAAATTTACCAGCCAACTACGATGTTGAGTTTACAGGTTTAACGAAAGAAGAAATGAAAGCGGGTTCTCAAACCTACGTGGTTTTCTTATTAAGTTTCCTTTTCATCTACTTTATTTTGGCGGCACAGTATGAAAGTTATTTATTGCCCTTCTCGGTAATCCTTTCGCTTCCACTGGGAGTTATCGGAGCCTTTTTCGGTCAGCGGATATTTGGATTAGAGAATAATATTTATTTCCAGATTGCGATTATTATGTTGATTGGATTACTCGCCAAGAATGCGATTCTAATTGTGGAGTTTGCCGTTCAGCGGCGTCATCATGGGGAATCAATTGCCATGTCGGCAATTAATGCTGCGAAAGCGAGGTTGCGTCCGATTTTGATGACTTCGTTTGCCTTTATCTTCGGTATGGTTCCGTTGGTCTTTGCAACTGGGATTGGATCTGTCGGTAACCGTTCCATTGCAACTGGAGCAGCTTCTGGATTGTTAATTGGAACCTTCTTCGGGTTGATTGCCATTCCAGTTCTGTATGTTATTTTCCAATTTTTACAGGAAAAAGTAGTGCCTTTAAAAGAAAAGGAAATCAATCTTTCTGAATAATTGAAAGTTAAAAACTTTTATGAAAATTAAAAAAATGAATAAATATTTCAATATAAAAATACTTTCGATTGTCTTTTCAGCGTTCGTTCTTACTTCATGTATGACGCGCGAAAAGTACGAAAGACCGACCGAAGCGATTAATGAAAATCTTTTCCGTACCGATTTGTTGCCGAAAGATTCTACAAGTATGGCCACCATTTCGTGGAGGGAAATTTTCACAGATCCGGTTTTACAAAAACACATTGCGAAAGCTTTGGATAATAATTTAGATGTAAGAGTGGCGCTGCAAAACATCAGTGCAGCAGATTCTTATTTAAAACAAAGTAAAGCGGCCTATTTGCCAACGTTGTCTGCAGGTCCGAATTATACGTTTCAAACACAGTCTTTGAATACGCAGTCTGGACAATTAATGTCGGCCAGAAAATATGGAAATCAATTTGATGTTTCTGCCAATATTGGTTGGGAAGCAGATATCTGGGGAAAATTAAGAGCGCAGGAGAAAGCAGAATTTGCAAACTATTTAGGAACAGTTTCTGCGCACCAAGCTGTGAAAAGCGATTTGGTCGCCAGTGTTGCGTCCGCTTATTATCAGTTGTTGACTTTTGATGATCAAAAGAAAATCATTAATGAAACGATTGCTTTAAGAAAGAAAAATTTGGAAACGACATCGGCTTTGAAAGATGCTGGAACAGTGACCGAAGTTGCAGTTCAACAAAGTGAAGCCTTGGTTTTCAATGCAGAATCTTTATTAATAAGTATTGATGTTCAAATCGGGTTGCTTGAAAATACCATCAGTTTATTGATGGGTGAGCCTTCTCACGCGATTGAGCGCACGACGATTGATGCGCAAAAAATGCCAGTCAGTTTAGATCTCGGTTATCCTGCGAATTTATTGGCTAATCGCCCTGATGTGAAAGTTGCAGAATACCGTTTGATGAATGCTTTCGAAATGACCAACGCTGCGAAAGCCAATTTTTACCCAACTTTAAGATTGACTGGAAGCGGTGGAATTGTCTCTGGAGATTTAGATCAGTTATTCAGTGTGAATTCCCTTTTCGCCAATGTGGTTGCTGGTTTAGCTCAGCCGATTTTAAATAAGAGACAAATCAAAACGCAATATGAAGTAAGCTTGGCGAACAAAGAAATCGCTTATCTCAACTTTAGAAGATCAGTTTTAACGGCTGGAAAAGAAGTTTCTGATGCCTTGAAAATCTATCAGTCACAAGACAGTTTCATCGGCTTAAAAAGAAAAGAAATGGAGGCTTACAAAAACTCTGTTGAATATTCTCAGGAATTGGTGAATTACGGTTTGGCAACCTACTTAGAAGTCATCAACGCCAGCGTCAATCAATTGAATGCTGAGTTGAATATCTCTAATGCAGAATATTCTAAGTTAGATGCCGGAATTGAATTGTACCGCGCTCTTGGTGGCGGTTGGAAATAATAAGTATCTTCCAATATTCATTAAAAAAATCTCTTTCAATTTATTGGAAGAGATTTTTTTATGATCAGATTTCTTTAACCACGAATCACACTAATTTGTGACGCAATTATTTGTGAAATTTGTGAAAACATTTGTGCAATTTATGTTTAAATCTACAGCGATTTAAAAAATTCCCACATCACAATCCCACCACATACCGAAACGTTCAAAGAATGTTTTGTTCCTAATTGCGGAATCTCCAGAAAAGTATCATAAAATGAAAGTGCTTCATCGCTCAAACCATCGACTTCATTTCCTAAAACCAAAGCGTATTTTTCTTCTTTATTAATGCTATAATCGGTGATCACTTCAGAATTGCTTGTCTGTTCAATGCCAATAATTTTGAAGTTCTCTTTCTTTAAATTTTGAAGCGCTTCAGCGATGTCTTTTTCATAAATCCAATCCACACTTTCCGTGGCACCCAAAGCCGCTTTATGAATTTCCCGATGCGGCGGTTGAGGCGTAATTCCACACAGTACGACTTTTTCAATTAAGAAAGCGTCTGCCGTTCTGAAAATCGCGCCCACATTGTGCATGCTTCGAACATTGTCTAAGACAACAACCAACTGTGTTTTTTTGGTTTGTTTAAAGGTTTCAACATCGATTCTCCCTAATTCTTCGAGTTTCAGTTTCTTTGTGGATGACATTTTCGTATTTTTGGCAAAAGTAAGGTTTTTAAAACCTTTTTATAAATTCCTCAAAATCAAAAATCCCGTGGCTAAAAAAGAAACTCCCTTAATGACGCAGTACAATACCATCAAGGCGAAATATCCTGATGCGCTTTTATTGTTTCGAGTCGGAGATTTCTACGAAACTTTCGGGACGGATGCGATCCGAACATCGCAGATTTTAGGAATCGTTTTGACCAAAAGAGCCAATGGCGAAGGTCACATCGAATTGGCTGGATTCCCACACCATTCGGTTGATACTTATTTGCCAAAGCTTGTGCGAGCTGGACTTCGTGTTGCAATTTGCGATCAGTTAGAAGATCCGAAAGGCGTAAAAGGAATTGTAAAACGTGGCGTGACCGAATTAGTCACTCCCGGCGTAACGTTTAATGAACAAGTTTTAACTTCCAAGAAAAATAACTTTCTACTTTCTATTCATAAACAAAAAGAAAAATACGGATTGGCTTTGGTCGATGTTTCAACTGGCGAGTTTCTAACTTCAGAAGGAAATCTGGAGCAATTGCTTCATATCGTGGGAACTTTTGATCCGAGTGAAATCATTTACCAGCGAACGACCGAACTTCCGTCTCAGTTAAAAAATCGAAATTCTTTTAAATTAGAAGATTGGGCGTTTCAATACAATTACGGTTATGAAAAACTAACCAACCATTTCAAAACAAATTCATTAAAAGGTTTTGGAATTGAAGATCTGAAATTAGGAATTACTGCAGCCGGAGCAATTTTCGCTTATTTAGTCGAAGATACGCATCATGCGCTTTTACAGCATATTACCAAAATAAAACTAATTCCGAAAGATGATTATCTGATGATGGATCATTTTACTTTGCGGAATTTAGAAATCGTTTATTCAAGTCATCCGCAAGGGAAATCGTTACTCGATATTGTAGATAAAACTTCTACTCCGATGGGAGGAAGATTGTTGCGACGACGCTTGATTCTGCCTCTAAAATCAGTGAGTGAAATCAACAGGCGTTTAGATTTAATTGAATTTTTTAATAAAGAAGAAAATCTAAAATATGAGATTTTGCAATTGTTAAAAACGATTTCTGATTTGGACCGTTTGATGGGGAAATTGGCCTCAGAAAAGATTTCACCGAAAGAGCTTGGTTACCTTCGCCAGAGCTTAGTGAATATTAAAGAAATTAAAGAATTGCTTCATGCTCACGATCAAATTCTAGCGTGGATTTCACCACTAATTCCGCTGGATGAATTGATTGATTATCTGACTAATTATCTCAATGAAGAACTTCCGGTAAATATTTCGAAAGGGAATGTAATCAAAACGGGTATTTCAGAAGAACTCGATTATCTGCGTGGCCTGCAAAAGAAAGGAAAAAACTTTTTGGATGAAATGTGTGACCGTGAAGTAAAACGAACTGGAATCACGAGTTTGAAAATCAGTTTTAATAACGTATTCGGCTATTTCATTGAAGTTAGAAATTCTCACAAAGATAAAGTTCCGGAAGATTGGATTCGCAAGCAAACCTTAGTGAATGCGGAACGTTATATTACTGAAGAACTGAAGGAATACGAAGAACAAATTCTTGGTGCGGAAGAAAAAATCTCAAAGATTGAACATCTGCTGTACCGAAAAGTTTGTGAAAATGTGATGATTTATATTGATCAAATTCAGGATAACTCAAAAATTATTGCTGAATTGGATTGTGGTGTTGGATTGTCAGAACTGGCTGTTTCTGAAAGTTATACGAAACCGGTTCTCAATGATGGTTTTGAGATTGATTTAAAAGAAGCCCGACATCCAATTATCGAAAATGCTTTGCCTTTGGGTGAAAAATATATTCCGAATGATTTGTTTTTGTCCAAAGATTCGCAGCAAATTATTATGGTCACGGGTCCGAATATGGCGGGGAAATCTGCGATTCTGAGACAAACAGCCATCATCTGTTTACTGGCGCAAATAGGAAGTTTCGTTCCCGCGAAACACGCGGAGATCGGTGTATTAGATAAAATATTTACCAGAGTTGGAGCGACCGATAATATCTCTTCTGGTGAATCAACATTCATGGTGGAAATGAATGAAGCTGCGAATATTTTGAATAATATTTCTGAACGAAGTTTAATTCTTTTGGATGAAATCGGACGAGGAACTTCAACCTACGACGGAGTCTCGATTGCGTGGGCGATTGCGGAATATCTGCATCAACATCCGACGCAAGCGAAAACTTTATTTGCCACGCATTATCATGAACTCAATGAAATGACCGTGAATTTTGAAAGAATTAAAAACTTCCACGTTTCTATTCAGGAACACAAAGGAACAATCATTTTTCTAAGAAAATTGTTATCAGGCGGAAGTGAACACAGTTTCGGAATCCACGTGGCAAAGTTGGCAGGAATGCCGGCGAAAGTAGTCAATCGCGCGAATGAAGTTCTGAAAACTTTAGAAAAAAGCCGTTCACACAGTGGTTCTAAAGATTCAGCAAAAGCGATTACGGATGAAAGTCTGCAACTGTCTTTCTTTCAATTGGATGATCCTGTTTTAGAAAATATTCGGGAAGAATTATTGAAGATTGATATCAATACTTTAACACCTATTGAAGCCTTGATGAAGTTGAATTCGATTAAGAAAATGATTGGTAGATAGTTATATTTAATTAAAATTTAACTTTAAAGGAATAAGAAAACGATATCAAAGTTATCAACATCAATTTTCGCTGGAATCCAATTCCTTTTTATTTTAGAAATTGCGCGAAGTGCTTCTTTATTGAAGCTTTCATTGAATCCGATTGCTTTTGCATCAGAAATGGAAACGTCTGAAAAATTTCTCCTGTTCTTAAAAACTCATGGTCAAAGGAAATCTGAAAAGATAACGTACAGGTTCGCCATTTATGATGGCTGGTTTCCAGGTGGTTTTTATTTTCTTCAGTGCTTTTTCCACCAGTTTGGAATACTGCTTATCACCAACTGTGATGAGATTATTCACTGAACCATCTTTTTCGATAATGAAATATGCTGTTGTTTTTAAAGTAGTGCCGCTTCTTTCTTCCAAAATTGAAGGATCAAAAATTTCTGCAAAATTTTTTCTAAAAGCATCAATACCGCCTGGGTATTGAGGTAGCACATCTGCCTCAGAATGAATATCTGTTAAATCGATTTTTGTTTTTAAATAAGAATAATCTTCAGATTTTGTAATATCAAATTTTTCAGGACTGTTTTCCTGAGCAAAGGAGAAGGACCCCAAAAATACGGCAAAGAGTAAAATAATTTTTTTCATACTATAAATCTAACCAAAAGTCTGCAAATCAACTAATTTACGATACATTCCTTTGTTGTCGAATAATTCCTGATGAGTTCCTTGTTCAACAATAATTCCTCGCTCCATGACGACAATCCAGTCTGCTTTTTGAATGGTTGAAAGTCGGTGAGCGATGACAAGAGAAGTTCGGTTTTCCATCATTTTTTCTAAAGCATCTTGTACGAATCTTTCGCTTTCTGTATCTAAAGCAGAGGTTGCTTCATCCAAAATCATAATCGGCGGATTCTTCAGAACGGCTCTGGCAATGGAAACTCTTTGTTTTTGTCCACCAGAAAGTTTATTTCCATCATCGCCGATATTGGTGTAATATTTTTCTGGAAGATGATCGATAAACTCGTGAGCGTTGGCGATTCTCGCCGCAGTTATTACTTCCTCTTCGGTAGCGTCGGGTTTTCCCATCAAAATATTATTAAAGATGGAATCATTAAATAATACAGATTCCTGCGTAACCATTCCCAAAAGATTACGGTAATCGGTGACCTTCAAGTTTTTCACATTTTCTCCATCCACCAAAATTTCACCTTCCGAAACATCATAAAATCTAGCTAACAAATTCGCGATGGTCGTTTTGCCAGAACCAGATTGACCCACCAAAGCAATGGTTTTTCCTTTTGGCAGAATCAGATTAAAATTCTTTAAGATAACATTGTCTTTATCATAAAAGAAACCAATATTTTTAAATTCAATTTGATTTTTTAATGTAGAAATCGGCACCGGATTAGCAATTTCGTCAATTTTCAAATCGTAATCTAAAACTTCTGAAACACGATCTAAACTCGCCATTCCACCCTGAATATTAGAAATGGCACTCGATAACTTCTTGGCTGGATCCAAAATTTGAAAAAACATAGCGATGAAAACCAAGAAGGTTTCTGGCTCCATGGTTTGTTCAGTAAGGATTTGTACGCCTGCATACCACGTGATTATTAAAATCGTAACTGAACCTAAAAACTCACTCATTGGCGAAGCAAGTTCGCGTCGACGACTCATTCCGATGGAATATTTTTGCCAATTGTCGGTGGTGGTGTTGAATCTGTTTTTGAGGATTTTATCTGCATTAAAAATTTTAATGACCTTCGATGATTTCAAGGTTTCATCCACTAAGGAAAATAAATTCCCTAATTCTTCTTGTGCGGCGGTGGCTTGCTTTTTTAAACTTTTTCCGACCCATGAAATTAACCAACCCATCACCGGGAAAACCAACAAAGAGAATAGAGTCAATTTGGGCGAAAGGATGAATAAAGTGATGAGTGAAGTGATAATCATAAATGGTGAGTTGATGATATCGACCAAACTTCCCATGATGCCACCTTCTACGCCACCAATATCATTGGATATTCTCGACATCATATCGCCTTTTCGTTTCTCCGTAAAAAAGGAAACAGGCAATTTTAAAAATTTATCATACATCGCCGTTCTTAAATCTTTGGTAATTCCAACGCGATAATTGACGAGGATATAAGAACCTAAATAGCGGAAAGCATTCCTCAGTAAAAAGGCCGCAGCGGTAATGGAACAAAGAATTGCAAGAACTTTGACTGCACCATGTTGATCGATCTCACTTTGAATCGTGTAGTAAGCCCAATCCTTTGCATATCCGAAAAAATCAACTAGTCTTCCAGAGTTTATGGGTGGTTTTGACGTATCTACTTTTTCGACGGTTCCGAACATCAATCCTAAAATAGGCAACATCGTCGCCACGGAGAAAATATTTAAAACCGAGTACATGAGGTTGCAAAACATGCTGGCGAACAAATATTTTTGATGAGGTTTTGCGAAAAAAAGAATTCTTTGGAAAGGTTTCATTAAGTGAAATTAAGTCGCGAATTTACGGAATTTTCAATTGTGCATTTTGTTACTCGAAACTAACCTTATCTGTGTATTTCGGTGCGAAGTTTTGTGGGTTTAATTTTTCAATCGTTTTCCCAAAATTATTAATGATCTCAGTTAAGTTATCGAAATCGACGATTTCTAAATCGTCATTTAATTGATGGTAATGTTTTGCTTTAGTCATATCGACCGTTGATAAGGAGTGCGCTATGATTTTCTTTTTCACGAAGCTTACATTGTCTGAACGGTAAAAAAGCTGCTGTCCTATATGAGGATCTGGCTGGATCTTTAAATTGTTAATAGATTGAGCGTTGAAAAGTTCATCAACGTCAGAGAATTCATCACCAGTCATGTATAAAGCGTTGGGTCCGAATTGGGAGACCGTAGCGACCATTTCAAAATTAAACAGCGCCGCAATATTCTGGTGTTTTGTCTGTAAATCTGGAATCTCTACAATCGCTTTTGATCCTTTCATTCCTTTTTCTTCTCCATTAAAGGCGATAAACATTAAGGAGAAATCAGGTTCTTTGGTTTTGAAATAGTCTGCTAAGCCGATCATTGCAGTTACCCCGCTAGCATTATCGTCAGCGCCATTAAAAACTTGATCTCTTGGATTATCACTTATACCTATATGATCGAAATGAGCAGAGAAAGCCAAGGTTTTTTCGGACTTTCCTTTTTTAATAGCACAAACATTATACACTATTTTTCCTCTGTAATTAAACGGAACTAGGTAAGAGTGGCCGACGCAATAATCGAGTTTGTTCTCCGCAAATTTTTGAGCGATATAAAGTGCGGCCGTTTCATTTTCAGGAGTTCCGATTTCGCGACCTTTCATTTCGTCGGAAGCTAAATGAGACAAAACTTCGACTACTCTTTTTTTCGAAACCTCTTGGGAAAATAATAGGGACGAATTGCCCAATAACCACAGAAAGAAAAATTTAGACATACCTACTTATTTTGATAAAGATAAAAATTTAAACAGAAAGATTTAAGAAAAAAACAGTCCCAAATTTGGAACTGTTTCACTCAAAAAAAATCGTTGTACGCTTATCGGAGACGGTCTACAGATTTTACGAGCCTTTCGTCTTTCCGTATATAAACATTTGCAATCAGCAAACATATTATAGCTAATAACGGGAAAACAGGCTCAATACCCTTCTCAGGAAAATCTATTCCTCCGGGTAAAGTGAGTAACCAATACGCCAATAAACCGAGCAACAAAGCGTTTATAATCATACTGATGTTATTCAGCTGGATTTGTCTTTTGCGGTCTTTATAACTTAAGATACTGATGAATCCAAAAAGTACGAGCATCACACAGGCTACCGATATAAAAGGGACTGGTCCAAATAAGGAAAAATCCTGACCTGTAACAAATAAAAACACGGCGCCTAAAATCGCCAAAAATATCCATACCGTCTGTATTCTCTGCAACATATGATTCGATTGTGACTACAAAAATACCAATAATTTTTTGCATAATTAAAAAATAAACGTAGATTTGCAATACAAACGACCGAAAAGAGAAAAGTCACCTGACTTAACTTTCTTACATACAATCACTTATAAATTACTTTTTGCGTAACATTTATGTTCAACATTGAAACATTAAGGTCAAAATCCGATACAGATTTGACTAAAATCACAAACGATCTGGGCGTTAAACTTGCTAAAAACAGCACCGACAACGATAAAGTTTTTGCTATTCTGGATTTTCAAGCATCCAATACGAAAGTAGCAAAAGATTATTACAACGCCACAGAAACTCCTACAAATACAGAAGAACCGAAAGCTGCCGTAGCTAAAAAGCCAGTAGCCAAAAAACCTGCTCCGCGAAAAAAAGTGGAAAAGCCGGTTGATGATTCTGCGGAAACTCCAAAAGAAATGGTGAAAGAAACTCCCAAAGAGATTTCGAAAACCGAATCTGAGGAAACAAAAGAAATTTCTGCCAAAGTTGAAACCGAAACTTCTAGTGAAAACTCAGAAACTGCACCCTCAAATGCATCGGCGCTGAATCAGCAAAAGAAAAAAAGACAACGTGTTGCTCCGCCAAAAACTGATGCTGAAACTACTGAAACAGAAGTTGTTGCGGAAGCTGAAGTTCAATCCGACGCCAAACCAGAACAACCACGAAAACAAAATTCCAATCCCAATCAATCAGGAACCGGAAATCAAAATCCGAATCAAGGTGGAAAGGAAAATGCGAATCATGGTGTAAAGGAAAATCCCACTCAAAGCGGTCGGGAGAATCCTAATCAAAGCAATAGGGAAAATCCAAATCAAGATGTAAAGGATAACCCAAATCAAAGCGGGAAAGATAATCCGAATCAAAACGGAAACCAAAATAAACAGCCGCAACATCAGCACAAGAACCAAAATCAGCATAAAAACCCGAACCAAAATAAAAATCAACAAAGCGGTGATTCCCACGAAGAACCGGCTAAAAAAGAATTTAATTTTGACGGTCTGGTAACCATTGAAGGCGTTTTAGAAATCCTACCAGATAATTACGGATTTTTGCGTTCGTCAGATTTTTCCTATATTTCTTCTCCCGACGATGTTTACGTTTCGACCAACCAGATTAGAAATTATGCTTTAAAAACTGGAGATACCGTAAGAGGAATTGTAAGGTTGCCAAAAGAAGGAGAAAAGTATTTCTCTTTAATGAAGCCAACAGAAGTAAACGGAAGAGATCTTGATTTTATAAAAGATAGAGTAGCCTTCGAATTCTTAACGCCGCTTTTCCCAGAAGAGAAATTTAATTTGACGGGAAAAAACGCAACACCTTCCACCAGAATTGTCGATTTATTTACACCGATTGGTAAAGGTCAGCGCGCCATGATTGTGGCTCAACCGAAAACGGGTAAAACGATGTTGTTGAAAGAGATTGCGAATTCAATTTCCGCCAACCATCCAGAAGCGTACATGATGATTTTACTCATCGATGAAAGACCGGAAGAGGTAACTGATATGGAACGGAGCGTGAATGCAGAAGTAATTGCTTCTACATTTGATGAGCCAGCTGAAAAGCACGTAAAAGTGGCGAACTTGGTTCTATCGAAGGCGCAGAGAATGGTCGAATGTGGACATGATGTGGTTATTCTTTTAGATTCAATTACGCGTTTGGCAAGAGCTTATAACACGGTAACGCCAGCTTCTGGCAAAATTTTATCAGGTGGAGTTGATGCCAACGCATTACACAAACCCAAACGATTCTTCGGTGCCGCCAGAAATATTGAAGGCGGTGGATCTTTAACAATTATCGCCACAGCTTTAATTGATACAGGTTCTAAAATGGACGAAGTGATTTTCGAAGAGTTCAAAGGAACTGGAAATATGGAATTACAACTCGACCGTAAAATCGCCAACAAAAGAATTTTCCCAGCGATTGATCTTACATCGTCTAGTACGAGAAGAGATGATTTGCTTCTTGAAGATACCGTTCAACAAAGAATGTGGATTTTAAGAAAGTATCTCGCTGATATGAATCCAGTTGAAGCAATGGAATTTGTAAACAAAAGCATTAAAAACACTTTAAACAATGAAGAGTTTTTGATGTCAATGAATAGATAGACATTTGAAAGTTTACGTTTAAAGTAAATTTTGCCTAGATATAAAACCGTTTTTCGAAGCGGTTTTTTTGTTTTCGTCAATGTTAAAGATTTATTAAAGTAATCCGACCTTTTTGGAATTGGACTAAATAATGATTAAATTTGACTAATAACACTTTAATAAAATAACATTATGTCATTTGAATTACCAAAATTAGGATATGCGTACGACGCACTGGAACCAACTATTGATGCGAAAACAATGGAAATCCATTACACGAAACACCATCAAGGTTATGTAGATAATTTGAATAAAGCAATAGCAGGAACTGATTTAGAAGGAAAATCGATTGAAGAGGTTTGCAAAACAGGAACAGATAAAGCGGCTGTTAGAAATAACGGAGGTGGTCATTTTAACCACTCTCTTTTCTGGGAAATTTTAACTCCAGGAGGAAGCAAAGAGCCAGTAGGAAATGTAAAAGCAGCCATTGAATCTTATGGTGGGTTTGATAAATTCAAAACTGATTTCTCCGAAGCAGCCAAAACAAGATTCGGTTCAGGTTGGGCTTGGTTATGTAAAAAAGAAGATGGATCTGTGGCGGTTTGCTCAAGTCCAAATCAAGATAACCCATTAATGCCAGTTGCAGATTGTCAAGGAACTCCATTATTAGGACTTGATGTTTGGGAACACGCTTATTATTTGAATTATCAAAACAGAAGACCAGATTACGTAGCAGCATTTTTCGATGTTGTAAACTGGGACAAAGTAGAAGAGAAATTTAATAAATAATTATCGCTTCTAAATCCTTATTATGAGGAGAAGAGTTTTACAACTCGACAAATTAGAAAAAAAATAAAGTTCAGATGATTCTGAACTTTTCTTGTTTTATGTGGTTTGATCGGTTTTACCTCATATCTGCCTGGCTGATACCGCTCATTCTCAAACCGTATTTCCATCGTACATAATTAAACACTTGAAATAATTTGTACTCGTACTTCAAGCCGTAATTAATGTTTGGGTCGTAATCAATCGAAGATTCTATAATATTAGGATATCTGTTAGCACTATAATAGTTGTTCCATTCTGTCGCTAAAAAACGATTTCTGGATTTTAAATACTCTTCAGAATAAGTCATCATTGGTCGGGCGATCGCAGCTAAATAGTAATTGTACTCCGTATCAAAAACAACCAAATCATATTCGCCGTCATCGTCTTTTTGTGCCTGCATCGGCTGCTTATCTTTCGTTGGATTGGTAGCCGTTTTTTGAGTGGAGCAGTTTACCGTTAGTAAAAATAGACTAAGAAGAAATAGTAATTTTTTCATTGTGAACTTTTTAATAATGAATCAAATCTACAGCCAAAAAAAACCGCTTCGAAAAACGGTTTTTAATTTGGTCATGTTTTGCTTATTGAACTTCTCGCTGTACAACCACAAAGGCTGGGAAGTGGTCACTGTAGCCGCCTGTAAATTGGTCACCATTCCAAGAACGAAGCGGATAACCCTTCCAGTTGCCCTCTCTATTGATAAGGTAAGGTGGCGCGAAGACTTCCGTTTTATAAACAGAGTATTCTTTTCCTACTTCATTAGAAATTAAATTTCCAGATACGACGATTTGATCAAAGAGGTTTGGCGCATCTTGATAAGCAAGAGAAGCTACCCCTCTTTTAAACAAAGGATACATTAAATTCAAGTAAGGATTTTCAGCGCTAAGATCTTTTGGAGTTGCTACGGCGCCTAAAATATTTTTCAAACTGGTGTTCACTGGGTCATCATTAAAGTCACCCATGGCGAACAATTTTGCAGTTGGATCTTGCAATCGCACACTGTCCATCTGTTGTTTCAAAACTTTGGCTGCTGCATTTCTTCTAGGTAATGAACGGGCTTCACCACCACTTCTCGCTGGCCAGTGATTCATGAAGAAAGCTACTTTTTCATTATCTAAAAATCCGGTAGCCACGATAATGTCACGAGTATAAGCTCTTTTACCATCGTCGTTGTAGATTTTAATTTCTTTCTTCAAAGAGTTACTTGGCGTAAATCTTCTTTTCTGGTAAATAATTGCTACATCAATTCCTCTGGCATCATACGAGTTGTAATGAATAATTCCATAGTCATATTTTACTAAAAGTGGATGCTTGATGAGATCTTCAATTACCTGTCTGTTCTCAACCTCAATTAATCCTACAATTACAGGAGCGGTCTTAGTATATTGCGCACCCATTTCTGCGATTACTTTCGCTTGATTGGCGATTTTGATGTTGTAGTTTTTGGTGTTCCAGTTTTTAGGACTGTTGTATGTAAAATCATCAGCAAGGATTTGCTTGCGCACTACTTTTTTTCCTTTTAATAGGTCATCTCTCCATTCACCATAATACTCTTCAGTTGTTTCTAAATATTTTAATGAATCTAGGGGAACACTTCGGTGGAAAGCGGGGTTGCTTACATCCTTAGTTCCATCGATGTAATCAGCAGACGCAATAGTGTCCCAAAGATTTTCTACATTCATAAATCCTATGGTCGCCACTTTTCTTAGTTGACCCTTCTGCTGACCAAAAATAAAACAGAAAGTCATTAAGAATACAAAACTTACAATTTTTCTCATTATAATTTTTAATTATATTTATAACGCAAAGTTAGTAAAATATAATTTCGACCGTGCATCTTTTCATATTATACTAATAAGTATCAGCTTTTGCGTTGAAAATATGTTAATTAAAACTAAATTAATATAATTATGCCTAAATTCGCCCTAATTAATTTACTGAATTGATTTTTAATTCAAAAAGCGAAAAATAAATTATAACATGATTAAAAAGTTATCTTTAATCTCTCTGTTTACGCTGCTACCAGCATCCTTTTATTTTGCACAAACTACGGTTTATGCTTATTTAAAAGATGCAGACGGTAAAGTAGTGGAAAATGCAGCGATTGATTTAAAAGGATCAGGTAATGAGGTGAAGGCCGATAAAATTGGATATTTCCAGTTCGTCGATCTGAAAACAGGACATTACCAAATTGTCATTACGAAACCGAATTACGAGACGAAAGTAATGGAATTCGACATCAATGACGAGAAGAAAAAAGACTTGGGCGTGGTAACGCTGTATTCCAGTTTAACTGGAGTAGATCAAGGTCTTGCCATTATTGAAAGTAGTGGTGATGAAGAAAACTCGAGTCAGGGTACAACAGTAGGTTTACTGCAATCATCGCAAGATGTCTTCAGTAGAATTGCTGCCTACGATTTGGGGGCTTATTGGTTCCGACCAAGAGGTATTGACGGTAGATCCGGAGAAACCATGATGAATGGTGTTTCTATGGTGAAGTCTGATAACGGAAACGTAGATTACGGAAACTGGGGAGGTTTAAATGAAATCACCAGATATCCTGAAATCGCTGCGAATCATGCTCCTTCTGAATATGCGTTCGGTGGGGCAAGTTCTGTTATTTACAAAAATACCAATGCGAGTGAATACCGTAAGGGTTTTCAAGCAACTTACTCCCTAACCAACAGGAATTACAGAAACAGAGCATCGCTCCGTTACACCTCAGGAATGAGCAAGTCTGGTTGGGCATTTACTGCCATGGGAGCTAGACGATGGGCACAAGAAGGAATCCAAGAAGGAACTTTCTATGATGCTTGGGGTGGATTCTTAGGAATTGAGAAGAAATTCAATGATTCTCATACTGTAACTGTAAATGCATTTGCGGCACCGTATAGAAGATCAACTTCTAGCCCAAGCACGCAAGAGGTTTATGATTACAGAGGTATTCATTACAACTCTTATTGGGGTTATCAAGATGGTAAGAAAAGAAGTGAAAGAGTAAAATCTGGTTTCCAGCCGATTTTCCAAATTCAAGACTTCTGGAAGATTAATGATAAATCAAGTTTACGTACCGCCGTATCTTACCAATTTGGAAAAGATAAAGGAGCGAGATTAGATTGGCAAAGTGTGCAAAACCCATCGCCAACTTATTACCGATACTTGCCAAGTTACTATGATTCATTAGATCCTAATGCCTCAGTTGCAGTTCCAGAAGGTGGTGTTGCTACAACAGCGCAGCAGGCCTACCAAGAATCATTGAACGGATGGCAAAATGGAGATCCAGCTTTCACTCAATTGAACTGGGATGCTTTGTATAAAAGAAATATGAATCAGGCAGCAGGTGAATATTATGGTCAAACTGGGAAACGTGCTTTGTATTTTCAAGTTGCTGATGTAAGCGATGATAAAATTTTCAACGCAGGTACTCATTATGTATATGACATTAATAATACCACCAAGTTCTTATTGAATCTATCTTACGAAAACTATAAGTCTGAATTATACCGAGAAGTAAAAGATCTTTTAGGGGCAGACTTTGCGTTGAACAGGGATCCATTCTCTGCTACGAACCAACCAGGTAAAAGCGGTCTTTATAATGACGGCGAAACCGATGTTGCAAAAAGAGTAGGAGATAAAATTAATTACAATTACAGTTTTGCAAGACAGGAAGTTAAAGTAAATCCAGGTTTGAAATTCCAAACAGGTAACTTTGATGTTTTTGTTTCTGGTTTAGCTGGATATTCTACTTCTTCCAGAGAAGGTCACTACAACCATTACTTATACAAAGATTCTTTCGGGAAAAGTCCTAATTACGACTTCTGGAATTTTGGTTTAAAAGGACAGGTTACTTATAGAATTGATGGTAGAAACTTCTTAGTATATAACGGAGCTTACTTTAATCAAGCGCCTTTCTTAGAAGATTTATTCATCAATCCAAGAGTGAACTCATCGACTGCACCAGATATTGATAATACAATCATCAATGCAAATGACTTGAGTTACGTGATTAATAGCCCATTCTTTAAAATGAGATTGACTGGTTATTTAGTAGATACACAACATGACACCAATGTGCAGAGATTCTTTGCCGATGGTATTCAGTTAGCATCTGCAAGTACTGACGGAGAAGTTACTAATGTACAGAGTGCTTTCGTAACGCAGATCATGTCTAACGTTGATAAACGAAATATGGGTGCTGAATTAGGCGTAGATGTTAAAATCTTACCTACATTATCTGTACAAGGTTTAGCAAGTTATGGTCAGTTTACTTACAAAAATGATCCGAATGTTTATTTCGCATCAGATGCTGCAGGAACTTTTGCCGACGGTAAAGCTTACCAAGATTTAGGAAAAGCCTATTTGAAAAATTCAAAACAAGGTGGAACACCACAGCAGGGATATTCCCTAGGGTTCAGATATAACTCTACCAAGTTTTGGTGGTTTGGAGCTAACTGGAATTATTTAGATGATAATTATCTAGATCCTTCTCCGTTATTAAGAACAGAAAGATTTGTACAGAATCCAGTAACAGGAACACCGTACGCAGGTCTTGATGAATCTACTTTGAGAAGCGCTTTGCAACCGAATAAACTTCCTTCATCTTCTTTCTTGAATGCCAACGTTGGTAAATCATGGAGATTAGGAGCATACTATGTGTTGGTGACTGCATCTGTAAATAATATTTTAGATAATACTAAATATATTACGGGTGGTTTTGAACAAACCAGACGAGTTACCTTCCCAGGTTATGTTGAAGATAAAAGCAGAGAATATCCGTTGTTCGGTCCAAAATACTGGTACACGCAGGGTAGATCTTATTTCGTAAACCTTCAAGTTAGATTTTAAATAGTAATCAGAATTTTAAAAAACAATAAAATGAATTTCAAACAATATTTTAAAACCGCTTTTGTACTTGCTATTTCAGCATTTGCAGTAAGCTCTTGTGTAAATAAGGATGATTGGGATACGCCGCCAATTAATTGCAATAATAAGTTTGATGCTCCAACCATTTCTATGGCTGACTTTAAAGCACTAGCTCCTGCAACTGGGTATGTCTTAATCACGACTGATCAGATTTTCGATGCATACATCATTTCATCTGATGAAAGTAGTAACTTCTACAAAACGATTTCTTTTCAAGACAAGGCAGAGAACCCAACTGCGGGTCTGCAAATGGAACTTGACCGAGCAAATAATTACGCAGATTTCCCAGTAGGAACTCACGTTAGAATTAATGCTAAAGGATTAAGATTAGGTTTAGATCGTGGTTCGGTGAAAATCGGTGCGGTAGATCCTACGTTCGCTATCGGTAGAATTCCGGGAGTTTTATTTGGTAGATATATTTCTGCAGTTTGTAATGGTAATAATGTTGACATTGTTCCTATTAAACCAACAGAATTACCAAGTCTTGCTGCTTCAATGCAAGATAAGTATATCAATACTTTGGTAACTGTACCAAATGTGCAGTTTAATATTGCGGAATTATATCCTGAGAACAAAGCTTACGTTAATTATTTAGCAGGTGCTCCAGTTGATACAGATCGTAAAATAGAAGATGCAGTAGGTGGTTCTACTAACCTTAGAAGCTCAGGATTTGCAACTTATGGTGCAACGCTTCTACCAAAAGGAAGTGGTAAATTAACTTTCGTAGTAAGTAAGTATAACGCGAACTTTCAGATGCTAATCAGAGGTTTGGCAGATGTTCAAATTCCACCAACAGGAACAAGATTCGACCCAACTCCACCAAAAGGAGGTACTGCTCTTACTTATCCTACAACTTTAGCTGAAACATTTGAAAGTTTCTCAGGAAACTTGTTAGAAGTTTTCCCTCCATATATCAACGATCCAGTTTTGGGTAACAGATATTGGCAGTTAAGAAACTTTAGTGGAAACAATTATATCCAGATTGGTGCAAACGCAGGTACAGGTCCATTCGAAGCTTTCTTCGTTGTTCCGGTAACATTTACACCTGGTAACAAAATAACTTTCGATGTGAATGTTGGTTTCTATACTGGTGATGCTTTGAAGGTATTTACCTCTACTAACTATGTTCCTTTAGGAGATATTACTTCTGCTACACTAACAGATATTACTTCTAGTTTTACCATTCCAAAAGCTCCGGCACAAAATTATGGTAACTTTGGTCCGGCAGGAAGCTATACGATCCCGGCATCGTTAACTGGAAAAGGATTTGTAATGTTCAAATATGCTGGTAATGGTTCTGGTGTTACTACAACAATTCAGTTAGATAATATTAAAGTTCAATAAGAATTTACGTTCTTATCACTAAAACTAAATCCGCCTCTGCAAAGGGGCGGATTTTTTTATTGACGTCAAAGGTTATTTCGTCCCAATTGTTTTCATATTTAAAGTTGATGGCGAAAAATATTTCAGTCTAAATTTAAATAAGACAAATTAGTCCGATATAATAATATTTTATATCTTTGTCTGATCGAAATCAAATAATATGTTATCAAAAACCTGTGAATATGCCTTAAGAGCGATGATTTATATCGCACAGCAGTCTCGCGATGGAAGTATGATTAACATTAAAGAAGTCGCTGGGAAAATAAATTCACCCGAGCTTTTTATTGGAAAAATCCTTCAAGGATTAAGCAAACAAGGATTTCTCCAATCCTCAAAAGGAAGATACGGAGGCTTTTATATCTCCGATGACGATGCCAGACATTCACTGGCAGATATTATCACTGCGATCGATGGCGATAAAATGTTTCAAGGTTGTGGACTTGGTTTGGCCTTCTGCTCAGAAACAAATCCTTGCCCTATTCACAATACGTATAAGGAAGCAAGAGATCAATTGCAGGAGATTTATGGCAAGACCACTTTAAGCCAGTTTAGAATAGAAAATTCGATGGAGAAACTACAATTAAGAAGAGAATAATTAAGTCCTTAAAAATAGATTTGATACAATAAACAACAACTTACCTAACTAAAAAAACTTATTAAAGATGGCAACAATAGAAACTTTGGATGTAACTAAACTAGAACCTAGAATGAAACATCCTACTATTTTTAAATATTTTGATGCTTTGCAACCTGGTGAAGAATTCGTTATCGAAAATGATCACGATCCAAAACCATTGTACTATGAATTAATTGGGGAGCGCGGAAATATTTTCACGTGGGAATATCTGGAAAAAGGTCCAGAATGGTTCATTGTGAAAATTTGTAAAAATCCTGTGGAAGAGCAAAAGGAAGTGGAGCGATTAAATGTAACGGCCATTGAACCGAAGTTTAAACATCCAACTATTTTTCAATATTTCGATGCATTGAAAGCTGGTGAAAGTTTTATTATTGAAAATGACCATGATCCAAAACCGTTGTATTATGAATTGATCGCGGAGCGTGGCGATATTTTTACCTGGGAATATTTATTAAAAGGTCCTGAACTATTTGAAGTTCAAATTGCTAAAAATCCTACCAATCAAAATGGTGGAGAAGTCGCGGGAACCATCTCTATCAAAGATATTAAAAAGGCAGAAATGTTGAAAGACAAAGGCGTTCAATTTAATTGCAGGACAGAAAAATATAATTTAGCAGACGATCCGAATGCAGGTAAAGTAACAAAAGCACCAACGTACGATTCTGATAAATGGGAACTCGATTTCCTGATTGATTATATTGTCAATACGCATCATCAATACATCAAAGATAATGCAGAGAACCTGAATGATTTAACCATAAAAGTTGCAGAACATCACGGTGACAGTCATGGCGAATTAAACCGACTTTCCACTTTGATGTATCATTTCTTACAGGACCTGTTAGACAATACGGCCAGAGAGGAAGAGGTTTTATTCCCCGTGATAAAGCAGATTGTAGCAAAGAAAAGAAATGCCGATACCGAAATTACTTACAAAATTGGCTCTCTGCAAGAACCAATCGATCTTCTTAAAAAAGACCACGAAATCGCGGCTGCGGATTTATCATTTTTTAGAACATTAACCAATGATTATACGCTTCCCGCAGATGCATGCAGTTCTTACCAGTATCTTTTTCAAAAAATAAAAGAATTTGAAACTGATTTAAAAACGCACATACAGCTAGAAAATAATATTCTTTTCCAGAAAGCAATTCAGCTAGATGCAGAATTGGCAAAATTGAATTAAAAGAAATTACTGCAGACGACCTAGATGTTTAAATTTGAAAATTACACACCGTCTGCAGTTTTTCTCTTTAAAAATATTGATGAAATAAGGACTATGGAAAATATAACAGCCAAAACAAAGATTTCTGAATTGATAAAATTCAATCCGAAAAGTGTAGATGCGATCGCTTCTTTGGCTAAACCTTTGGAGAAACTAAAAAATCCAATCTTAAGAAAAATAATGGCTTACCGAGTGACCATTGGCGAGGCTGCGAAAATGGGTGGAACGACTGTTGAAGAATTCAAACGTGTCCTTCTTCCATTGGGTTTTACTTTTGAGCAAGAATCTTCTGCTAAAGAAGAAACGGTTTCAGAACAGAAACCAACGTGGCTACAACAAGCAAATAAAGCTGATATTGACTTCTACGACGTTCGGCCGATTATCGATAATGGTGCAGATCCTTTAAAGGAAATTCTTGGACGTTTCAAAACTACGGAGCCAGGTAAAATTCTTTGTATTATTAATAATTTTGTGCCCACGCCTTTAATTCATCTTTTAAAACAAGAGAAAGCTGAAGCAACTTTCGTAGAAACTATTAGTGATAAGGAGTTCAATACGTATTTTTTGAAAAAGGAAAATGAATCAGCTGCTTCTTCAGCAACTGCAGAAGAAAAACTGAATATGGATGATGAAGAAAGTTTCGCAGCAATTTGCAACCAGTTTATCCAAGAACAAACCAAAGAAATCGATGTTCGAGAACTCGAAATGCCGGGTCCCATGGAAATGATTCTTTCCGAATTGCAAGAACTTCCAGCTGGAAATGCTTTGTACATCAATCATAAACGAGTCCCGGTTTATTTATTGGAGGAACTTGCTGATAAAAATTATCAGGTTCACATCAATAATAGAGAAGAAGGAAATGTAAAAATGCTCATCTTTAAAAAATAAATGGCACAAGTTAGTATAGGAAAAGCTCCAGGAAATAGTGCGGTCCTTCCGTTTTATGCGACCGGAGCAGTGATGTTTTTCGTGCTTTGCGTTTTGATGGTTTTTAGTCCGCAATCATTTACACAACATTATTTTACGCCCCATTTGCTCACTATGGTTCATGTCGCGGCTTTAGGTTGGGGAACGATGATTATTTTTGGCGCCGCACATCAGCTGTTGCCTGTTATTTGCGAACAAGACTTGTACAGCGAGAAGATGGCTTCTTTCGTTTGGTACACTTTGACTTTGGGAATGATTTTACTGACCACCAATTTCTGGAATTTAACGGTGGGTTGGGTGATGATTTCTGGTGGATCGTTGATTGTGATTTCAGCAAGTCTTTATTTGCTTAATGTTTTGAAAACGAGTAGGATATGTAAGAAATATTCGATTCAAAAACTCTTTTTAACGAGTTCTGCAATCTGGCTTTTGTTTACCGTCATTGTTGGTTTATTACTGGCCATTAATTTAAAGTTTCCTTTCTTTAAACAAAGTCATTTAGAAATATTAAAACTCCATGCTCACGCTGGATTTACTGGTTGGTTTTTACAACTCATTACTGGAGTAAGCACCAAATTAGTTCCGATGTTTTTATTGGGGAAATCAAGCAAAGACTATTTGTTGAAATGGGCTTTTATTTTTCAAAACGTAGGATTGATTCTTTTCCTCGCAGATGGATATTTTATTGGAGTGAGTTCCCGGGTTTTAATTTACACCGCGATTGTTTTAATGGGAATTATACTTTGGTTGCTTTATTTATACGATACTTTTAAAAACCGTTTAAGAAAGAGAATTGAGTTGTTGATGAAACACGCTTTCCTTTCCTTTTTAGCGTTAGTACTTTCCATCTTACTTTTACCAGCTGTATATTTTAGCAGTGGTTATCGCTGGACCATGCTTTACGGAACACTTCTATTTATGGGTTGGATTACCAGTATTATTTTAGGGAAAACCTTTAAAACGCTGCCTTTCATTATCTGGAATGACCATTATAAAAATCTTTCCGGTAAAGTAAAAGTGCCGTTGCCAAAAGATTTATACAGCGAGAAACTCACCATTTGGCAATTCAGAACTTTTATTGCAGCCTTTTTGGTTTTTGCTTTGGGAATAATCCTGCAACAAGTAATCGTAATTAGAATAGGTGCGATATTATGGGTTATAGTCGCCGTTTTATACAATATCAATGTTTTTAAATTAATGTTCCACAAAAGAAATAAAATATCATGATACTCGATTCTACCGATAAAAATTACGATAAAATAAGTCGTGCTGAAATGGCGCTCTATGAAGTAATCGATCCTGAACTGATGGTGAACATCGTCGATTTAGGTTTGGTGTATGATGTTGAAATAAAAGAAGAAAATATTATCAAGGTCACGATGACTTTAACAACTCCACATTGCCCGATGGGTGAAGCCATACAAACTGGAGTTAAAAATTCTTTAGAAAAAGAACTTCCCGGACATGAAGTTGAAATCGATCTCGTTTTTGAACCTGCCTGGAATTACGATATGGTTTCGTCTGAAGGAATGCAGCAGCTCAATAATAGATAATTCTTAGTTTTTATAATTGTTACCGAAATACTAATTGTATTTCAAAGAAAAATCCGCCTCATGTGATGAGACGGATTTTATTCTTATTTTGTCTTGTTTTTAAAAACTGACTTCATTCACCTCTTTTCCTCGTTGGAAATTCATGGTTTTCTGATTGCCTTTGTACGCAATATTCACCAGATTAAATTGTTTCGGAAAAGCACTTAATAAAATTGTGTTTTTGATGCGGATGGTGCTAATTTCACCTATACCGCTTGCTTCAAAATAAACCCAAACTGATTCTCCGTTGACTTGGCTTCCTGTAAAAGTTAAATTTTTCGTGCTTCCATTCACATACAAATCGAAATTATTGTTCACATATTTTTTAACTTCTGCTTCGAAACTAGCCGTGTTCGGATTGATTTTGATAGCGTCGGAAATGTGAGCGGTGTTGAGTTTCGTCGTAAATTTCAATGTCTTACTACCTTCCAGATAATCTACTTTTGTCATTGATGAATAAAAGTCTGCGTCAGCGAAACTCATGAAAATCATCAAGGCAAATATCCAGGTAACATGTATATATTTTTTCATCTCTCTATTTTATATTAAATAATCTCAAATATAGTGCCAACTAGAAGTTTACGTTGACCTGATATTTATCGTAAAACGCCTTTATATGGGCAACCGCGTCTTCTGCTGTATCTACCACGCGGTATAAACTGAGATCTTCTTCGGAAATCATTCCGCTTTCTAATAAGGTGTTTTTGAACCAGTCGAGTAAGCCCGCCCAAAATTTGGTGCCGACTAAAACTATTGGGAATCTGCCAATTTTATGAGTTTGAATTAAAGTGATGGCTTCCATTAATTCATCCAGCGTTCCGAAACCGCCTGGCATCACGATAAATCCTTGAGAATATTTTACAAAAATAACTTTTCGAATAAAGAAATAATCAAAATCAATGCTGAGACCTTTATCAATATAGGGATTGAAATGTTGTTCAAAAGGCAAATCAATATTAAGACCGATGGATTTTCCACCTCCTTTACGCGCGCCTTTGTTTCCAGCTTCCATAATTCCAGGACCGCCGCCGGTAATGACACCGAACCCAATCTCTGTAATTTTTTCGGCTATATCAACCGCTAATTCGTAGCGAGGATCTTCTGGTTTCATTCTAGCGGACCCGAAGAGGGAAACGCAAGGGCCAATCTTCGCCATTCTTTCGTAGCCATCTACAAATTCTGCCATGATTTTAAAAACCATCCAGCTGTCTTTGGTAATGGTCTCATCCCAGGTTTTTTCTTTAAAGGAATTCTGTACTTTTTGGTCAATCTCAAACGGATTGTCTTGTACTGCTTTAATCGTTCCTTTTCCTCTGTTTATTTTACTCATTTTCTTATTTAAAAAATTTTTCTGCTTCTATTACTGATTCTGGTCTGCCCACATCAATAATTGTGGCTGAATGTTCGTAACCGCTGATACTTTCGTTGGTCATCAAATCCAAATACTCTTCCATAATGGAAAACTTTCCGGTTCTTTTTATTTTGTTAAAAATCTCTGGGTTTACACAATGAATACCGCTAAAAGCCAGCGGTTTAAAAGCTTTGTTAAATTCTGCGAGTCGCTGTTCGCCAGATTCTACATTCATCCAACCTTTCAGAATCATTTCTGGATTGAAAAGAAGTTTGCGAGAACTTTTGCGGTCAGATACTGCTAATGTAGCAAAATCTTTTTTTTCCTGATGGTATTCTATAAAATAGTTCAAATCTAAATCGGTCAGAATATCAGCATTCATAATCAAAAAATCTTCCCCGTGATCCAAGAACTTTTTAGCAAAAACCAATCCGCCACCAGTTTCTAAAAGCTGATCTTTCTCATCTGAAAGTTCAATGTGAGCATGAAAGTTATTATTCTTTTTCAGAAAGTCTGAAATCTGCTGACCAAAATGATGAATATTAATCACGAAATCATTGATGCCGAAACTTTGTAAATATTTGATGTTCCTCTCTAACAACGGAACTTCATTAACCAAGGCCAAAGCTTTCGGATGATGATCAGTAAAAGGTTTCAGCCGGGTTCCTTTTCCCGCCGCGAAGATAAGTGCTTTCATAATTTATCAATGATAATTGATGATTAATAATTGATGAGTACAATGATTCATCAACGATCATTCATCAATTATGAATTTAGTTGTGGTTGTTCGTCGTGATTAAGGGTGACCATTGTTTGAGGATATTTTTCTCGAATAAACTTAGCT
Source organism: Kaistella antarctica (assembly GCF_900109615.1). Taxonomy (GTDB): domain Bacteria; phylum Bacteroidota; class Bacteroidia; order Flavobacteriales; family Weeksellaceae; genus Kaistella; species Kaistella antarctica. The sequence goes on along the minus strand of NZ_FOIX01000001.1, from coordinate 119,347 downwards.
ATTTTTTCTGCTGCGTAGACTGAACGGTGTTGTCCGCCCGTACAGCCAAAATTAATTTGAAGATGATCGAAATCTCGACCGATATAATTATCAATATTAATGGAGACGATGTTTTTGACCAACTCCAGGAAATTAGGCATTTCGGTTTTCGTTTCTAAATAATCCTGTACGCCGATATCGCAACCTGTTTGAATTTTATATTCTTCAACTCTGCCTGGATTTAAAATTCCGCGGCAATCAAAAGCAAAACCGCCACCATTGCCGGAATTGTCCTTTGGGATGCCTCCTTTTTTATAGGAAAAACTATGTATTTCTATTTTTAAACTCATTATTTATTTCATTATTTAACCATTAAGGTATTAAGAATTATTAAGATTAATCTGGAAGAGAGGTAAAGTATTCATTTACAAAAGGCTTCATTGACTTTATAATATTATCAGTGAAAAAATTAATTAATAATCCTTGAGGTTTCTGTAGCAATTTCATATACGTTAATAATTGTGCTTGATGGACAGGTTTTAATTCCTCTACCGTTTTTAATTCTACAACAACTAAATCATTAACCAATAAATCAAGTTTCAAGGTTGTTGCCATTAATAGACCGTCATAAACGACATCTGCCGTTACTTACTGTTTTACAGAATAACCGTTTCTTTCCAACTCAAATTTAAGGCAGGTTTCTTAGATGCTTTCCAATAAACCAGGCCCGAGATTCTTGTGAACTTTATTGCAAAACCTGTAATATCATATGACAATTGGGTTACTTGTTTTTTGGTTACTAACATTCGTCCTTAATTTTACTTAATTTCTTAATGGTTAAAGATGACGTATTAATTTTTATTTATCTGATCCTTCGCAATCATTTTTTCAATTTTACATTTAATATCATCCGTTTTTAATTGATTAATTAAATTTTTCAACTCAGGATACTCTTCCATTTCTTCCCACGAATTTGAAAATTCATAAAGGTTTTCGATTCCTTTATCAAGGCTCGAAATAAAATGTTGTTTTCTTTGAATCAATCCTCTGAAACCGTAGGCGCCCAACACTTGCAGAAAACGTATTAGCTGAATCGGCTTCACCGAGTTCTTTAATTCCGCTGCCTTTTCTTGCATCCAGAAAGAGAAGTAGTAATCCAGCATTTCCTCTTTATAGTCTTTTGGGAAATTAGCTTTTGCTTGATAGAGAAATGAAATTACATCGTACATCAAAGGTCCTTTCATCGCAGCTTGGTAATCGATAAAGAAAACTTCCTCTTTTTTATTGACCATAATATTACGAGCTTGAAAGTCGCGCATCATAATTCCTTTTGGCTCCAAGCTTTCTATTTTGGAAACCAATTTTTTAAATTCTAATAGAAGAGAGGATTTGTGATATGGAATTTCTAAAACATCAGCGATAAAACTTTTGAAATAAAACAAATCGCTCGTAATGGGCAACTCGTCATACTTTTCGTATTCGAAAGTCTTTGAATAATCGATTTTTTTTTCTGTTTTGATTTGAACCGCTGCCAATTGTTGAAGGGCTTTTTTAACTAAACTTTTTACTCGATTGGTCAAGCCTTCTGCTTCAATAATTTCCGATAAAGTTTGCTCTCCCAGAAATTCTTGAATATACAGAGTTCGTTCTTCAGAAATATTTAAAACTTTTGGTGCCTTAACTTTTAAATCAGAAAATAAGGCTGAGAAATAATAAAAGCTTTCGTTCTCGCGGCTGTTTTCGTTGTAGGTGATGATGTATTTGTCCTCAGAACTTTTGCCTACAAAATTGATTCTGGCAGAACCACTTTGAGCCAAGGTGAAAAAATCTTGCGCAGTTTCTCCGATGTACTTTTCGAAAAATTCTTTTGCTTTTTGGTCAATCATACTTTTACAAAGATAGCGAAAAACGTATTTTAGAAAACAGTATATTTGCAGTTATGTTCAATGATTTCAAGCCTGTACTGAAAATACTTCTTCGTTTCATCATTTTATATGTAGTGATGGTTTTAGGTTATCAATTTTATCTGAATGGATTTAAAAATGCCGGCCTTGATCCGTTTTCAACTTGGGTAATGACTCAAGTAGATTTTATTCAAAATCTGTTTGGATATACCTCGCAAATGGTTGCGGGAAAACCGCAGGATGAAACCACTTGGTTTTATGTAAGTGGGAAATACGTTTCCCGAATGGTAGAAGGTTGCAATGCAATTTCGGTAATCATTTTATTCTTAGCGTTTATCTTTGCTTTTTATGAAGGTTTTAAAACTTTTGTTTTCGCGGCTGTTGGTTTAGTAATTCTTCATATTATGAATGTTTTGCGAATTGTCGGGTTGAATATCTTATTGGTTGAATATCCGCAGTACTCTAAAATTGGCCATGATTATCTCTTTCCCGCGATTATTTATGGTACCGTGGTGGCGCTTTGGTTAGTCTGGATTAAGTTTTATGCCTTAAAGAATGTAGAAGATGAACCCGCTTAGATGGATTTTAGTAGCAGTCGCTATTTTTGGTTTGATCGCTGTAAGAATGGTGGAAGGTGAATTGTTTTACGATCCATTTCAAGAATTTTTTCATTTAGCAAATAAACAGGCGTCCTTTCCAGATTTCAACTGGCTGCCTTTAACACTGAATTATCTCTTTCGGTTTACTTTAAATTTATTGCTATCAGCCGCGGTAGTTTATTTTATTTTTAAAAATAAACAATGGACTTTGCAAGCGGTAGTTTTAATGGTGATTGTTTTCGCCATCACTTTCCCAATCTATCTTTACTGTATTCATACCCAATTTGAAGTTGGCTATCTTTTCTCTTTTTACATGAGGAGATTCGTGATTCAACCGTTGATTTTGTTGCTGATTATTCCTTTGTTTTACTATCGAAAACACGTTCAGAAGGGCAATCTTTAAGGGAATGTTTCGCAACCTGAGCGATTGTCTCTTCATTCCATTCTATTTTCTTTACAAATGGCTTCTGTCTGGCCGGACATTGCTGTAATTCACAGATTTCACAAGAAAAAGATTTACAATCATCCAGATGAAAATTAAATTCAATCGTGCGGTCGGTGTTTTCACCAATGAGTTTGTATAAATCTTCCATTTCATTGTGCGCTTTTCTCAATTCATAGTACCAAGGCAAGGTGAAATGAGCATCGATATGCAGACCGCTTCCATGTTGCTGGATTCGCATATTGTGAAGATCGACCCAGTCGGGTTTCCGGTGTTCATTCAAAAACTGAGATAAGCTTTTCAACATTCCCAAATCGGCTTCATCCATAATGCCGCTCAAGGATTTTCTGATGATCTTATATCCGATAAACATAATGTAGCTACCAAAGAGTAGGGCGACCACCGCATCGATCCAATATAGCTTTGTCCATTGAACCAAAACCAAACTGACCACAACTCCGATTGTTGTAAAAGTGTCGCTTTTCAAATGTTTGCCGGAACTTTGTAAAACAAGCGAATTTTCTTTGAGTCCTTTCTCATAAGAAATATGTCCCATTAAATAATTGATAACGGCAGTAGCCGCGACAATCCAAATTCCCCAATCCAATTGTTTCGGAATATTTCCGAGTAGAAGAGAATTAACAGATTGGACGATAATTATAATTCCAGCGAAAATAATTAAAGCGCCTTCAACGCCAGATGTTACAAACTCCACTTTTCCGTGGCCGTAAGGATGTTCAACATCTTTCGGTTTTGCAGCGAGATAAAGCGAGTACAAACCCATGAAAGCTGCGATGATATTCACAATACTTTCCATGGCGTCAGAAAATACCGCATCGGAATTGGTGAAATGCCAAGCCAATAATTTGGCGACGAAAAGAAAGATTCCCACCAGGGCAACATTTCTTTGAAAAGCGAAATTAGTTTTAGGGCTATTTTTAAGGTCTGACATTTGAGTTTTATTAAACTTATAGAATATGTTTGATGAATCTAATCCATAAAAAATGCCCACTTGAGGTGAGCATTTTTTTTAGATTAATTTGTTTTGGTAGAGATATTCTGCAATCTGCACCGCATTGGTAGCGGCTCCTTTTCGTAGGTTATCTGCGACAATCCAAAGGTTTAATGTCTTGGGTTGAGAGATGTCTCTTCTAATTCTGCCCACAAAAACCTCATCTTTTCCTTCTGAATATAAAGGCATTGGATAAATGTTGTTTTTCACATCGTCTAAAACCACAACTCCGGGAGCTTTTGATAGAAGATCTTTTACTTCATCTAAATCGAATTCATTTTCAAATTCGATGTTGACACTTTCAGAATGTCCACCCTGAACCGGAACACGAACTGCGGTAGCTGTAATATTAAAGGTGTCGTCGCCCAAAATTTTCTTGGGTTCCGTCATGAGTTTGATTTCTTCCTTAGTATAATCGTCCTCGGCAAAAACATCGCATTGCGGCAGAGCATTTTTAAAGATTTCATAAGGATAAACTTTTACGCCATCTTTGTTTCCAAGAACTTCATCATTCAACTGATCAACGGCGTTTTTACCAGTTCCCGTGACCGATTGGTAGGTGGAAACAATTACCCGTTTAACATCGTATTTGATATTTAAAGGATGTAAAACCATCACCAACTGAATTGTTGAGCAGTTCGGGTTTGCGATAATCTTATCTTCTTTCGTTAAAACTTGGGCGTTAATTTCGGGTACGATTAATTTCTTATCCGCTTCCATTCTCCACGCAGAAGAATTATCGATTACAGTTGTTCCAACGGCAGCAAATTTGGGTGCAAACTCTAGAGAGGTTGTTCCGCCAGCGGAAAACATAGCGAGGTCGGGTTTTCGATCCAAAGCAGTTTGCATCGAAACAATTTCAAATTCATCTCCTTTAAAAATGATTTTTTTACCGATTGATTTTTCGGAGGCGACAGGAATTAAATCGGTTACTGGGAAATTTCTTTCTTCCAAAACCTTTAATATAATTTGCCCCACCATTCCGGTAGCACCGATTACTGCTATTTTCATTAAGAATATCTGTGGTTAAAGTTTAGGCGAACATAGAAGGAAAGACTTTTGCCCAAGGGAATGCATAAGCAAAAAGAGCGAAAGCAATCACGCCCATAATAACGATCTTCATCGCTAATGTTTCGTGAGTTTTCATGTATTTATGAATGATAGTCATTAAAACCACTCCAATCAGCATTGAAACTGGATGTTCTACATACGAGAATCTTGCGGCAGCATTACTCATTAAAGTTCCAGATTCCATGGCTCCTTTTAATCCTGGAGAAAACACCAACATGAAAATACCAACGATCAACTGCACATGAAATAAAATCATGGTAAACAAGGTTGATTTCTTTAATAATTTAGAAATTTTACCAGAGTAACCAAACATGGTCACCACCAATGCAACGATAAAAATAATGCCCGCAAGCAAAATCAAATAAGCAAAACCTTTGTGTGCTTCCGTAATAATTTTAAAAGTATCCATAGTATTTTTTTGTTAAAGGCAAAGATAAAAAAAATCCCGACTATTAGGACATTGTATGAAATCCTTTTGAAAAGACTTCGACCCTAGAAACAAAAAAAAACTGCCTTACGAAATAAATTGTAAGGCAGTTTTTAAATAATATTGAAAGTGTTAGAATGAATATTTAAATCCAAGCATTGCACTCCAAGTAGTAAATCTATTATTTCCAGCTCTGTATGGTGAAGTCGCAAGATTTTTACCGTCACGTAGCATGGTGAAAGTTGGGTCAGCAACCGCTTTCGAATCAGCTCTAGTCAAAATAGCCGCTCCATAAGAACTTACGTTGTTATCTGAAATCCCCCATTCGGAATTAAGTAAATTGGCAAAGTTCAATACATCTAAAGTGATGGCTACTTTGTCTCCTTTCTGAACCATATTGGTAAATAGATTCTGAGCAACTCTTACATCAATCCGGTTTAACCATGGTAATAAGAATTCGTTACGAGGAAGAATTTGTCCTCTGTATTTTTCTAAACCATTGTCAGCAATGAACTGGTTAAATGCTGCCTCCTGTTGTCCTGCTGAAAATAGGATAGGTGCATTAGGTGCGTTAGAAGCTTTGATATCTGCAAACTTAGTTGGCTGGCCGATGTTGGGAATGTACATTAAGTCATTCGCAATACCATCTCCATTCACGTCATTAGAATAGTAGTAAGAAAATCTTCCTTGGTTTGAACCACTATAGTAAACTCCAATCGTCGTATTTGCAATATTGTAACTTAAGTTGGCAACAATTCTATGCGGAACCGAGAAGTTTGAAATGTTCAAATCTTGTTGGTTTGGCGAATCAACTGTTGGTGAAGCTTGCCAAGCTGAACTTGCACTTGATCCTGCATTTGCAGAAATCTCTTTCGCCTCAGAGTAAGTATAGAATACCGATCCTGAAAGTCCTTTCCAAGTTCTCATCGTTGTTCCAAAAGTTGCAGAAAATGCAGTTCCTTTGGTATCTGAGTTGGTTAAAACTACAGCACTATTAGCATCGATTTTATTATTATACTGGTATGAAGCTAGGTTTGGATAAAATACGCGATCTTGATTAGTCATCTTTGCTGTAGATTCTTTTCTGTTCGCTCCATATTGGAATACAGAATTTACATCTTTGGTGTAAAGAATGTCTGTGGTCAAAGTGAATACAGAATTTGGAATCTTGTAATCAGCTCCAAAACTCGATCTCCAAACTGATGGCATTTTGAAATCTTTGTCAACTAAAGCAAAAGATGAAGGTGCCCCAGCTTTAGGATTGTTTATAAATACATTTTCACCACCGGCAGGTACATTGTTTACGTAATAGTAAATGTCTTGTGGTTGGAATCTGATGTTGCCAATCCAAGGCGCAACAGCTGCATAACCTAATTCTACGGTATTTTGCAATACTCCAGCATTGGTTGGCATATTAGTTAACCATACAAATGGAACACGACCCGTAAAGATTCCAGTTCCCCCACGTACAGTGAAACTTCTGTCTCCCATAACGTCGTAGTTAAATCCTAAACGTGGAGATAAAGAAACTTTAGATTTTGGCCATTCACCAGAAGAATAGTTTCTCGGATTTCCGTTTTTATCTAATAAATCTAAAGCGTCAATCGAAGGATTCGCTGTAAGATCATTTAAATAGTTTGGCAATTCAGCTCTTAAACCAACAGTAACGTTGAATTTATCGCTTACTGTAATTCTGTCTTGTAAATAAGCAGAAGCTAAACCGAAATTAACTCTTGAGTAAGTATCTTGGTTTGCATAAGGATAAGTTAAACCAAAGTTAATTGGAGCAACTTCAGCGGCAGTTCCGGTTTTCAAGAAATCTTCTACAGACGCGTAACGGTAGTAACCTGTTCCCATTCTTGTATAAGAGTTTCCGAATTTTTGAACTTCGTACGCAACACCCGCTGTAAAGTTATTTCTTCCAGTGGTATACGTTAAGTTATTGGTAAATGAGAAGTTATCATTAACAACATCATTCAAATACGTAAATAATTCAGTACCAAAACTGATATAGTTTCCTCCTGAAGAAGAACCATCCCAGATGTCAACAAACGGGAAAAGTTGGTCTGAAGGAGATTTTCTACTATCCTGAATTTTCGAATAAGTAAACAATAATTTATTTGAAAGGCTAGAATTAAAAGTTGAATTTAATTCAGCAGTTAACGACTGTACATTATTTTCAAAGGCAAAGTTTCCATTTTCGAAAGTCATCGCTTTATCACTCACACGACCCCAAGAAGATCTTGGTGCTGGTCCTGAGTTCGCATTCGCAACTTGCATTGAAGTTCCTTGCAACATATTGTATCGAACCGCGAATTTATGTTTGTCGCTAATGTTCCAGTCTAAACGAGCTAAGAATTTATCACCTTGCTGTTCTGCTTCGTTTGCGTATCCTTGGTAACGTCCTGGATTATATCCCCATCTGTTGATCAAGTGATTTTGAACCGCTATCAAATCAGATTCTTTAACTCTTGAAATATTGTTTGCAGGATCTGCAATTCCATCTTGCGAAGCTTTCCAAAGATTCGCACCAGAAGCGTTTGCTCCTGTAGCTGTTTCTCTTTCAGCACTAACAAAGAAGAATAATTTATTTTGAATGATTGGTCCACCAACTGTAAAACCATTGGTCATTTTAGCACCAGAAACTTTTTGAATATCCTCGCCGTTAATTTTCCAACCGTTTAATTCTTTACCAGTATAGTAACCGTATAATGAACCGTGGAATTTGTTGGTACCTGATTTCGTTACCGCGTTAATCCCAGCACCTGTAAATCCAGATTGGGTAACATCAAACGGTGCAATGTTTACAGAAATTTCCTGAATTGCATCTAATGAAATTGGCTGTGCGTTTCCACCAGGTAGTGGATTAGAGCTTAATCCAAAACCATTATTAAAATTCGCTCCATCAATTTGAAGATTGTTGTAACGAGCGTCACGACCTGCAAATGAGTTACCGTTTGCTTGCGGCGTCAATCTTGTGAACTCGGTAATACTTCTAGAAGACTGTGGCAATTCTTGAATCAGTTTTTGACCAATATTCGTTGCAGCTCCAGTTTTGTTGGTATTGACTCCTCTCGTTCCAGTTAATACTACCTCGGCAATATTAGCTGTTTTTTCACCCAAGACAGGATTCAATGCGAATGGCTGTCCGAGTTCCAAATAAAGGTCTTCATAAACCATTGGTTTTTCATTACCGTAAGTAACTTCTACTTGGTAAGGACCACCAACACGCATGTTCGTTAAGTTAAAGACTCCTGCAGAATTTGCTTTGGCGGAGTAAACCGTTCCAGACGGCATGTGCGTTGCCTTGATTGTTGCTCCGGTACTTTTTTGACCATCACTTGTCGTTACCACACCCGACATGTTACTCGTTGTAACCTGGGCATTTAGCGAACCGTAACCTGCAAATGCTATGGCAGCAATAAGAACAGTTTTCTTTAGAGGATTAAAATTCATATCAGTTAATTTTAGTTTACTTATTGACGTTAATTTTTGACAAAAATATCATATTTATACGGTACTTTCGTTAACAAATTGTTAATTTTTAAAATTTTGTTAATTTTTCGCCTATTCATCAGGCAACCAATTTATTAAAAACACTATTCAAATCTTCATTTACCAAAAATCATTGTTTATTTGTCTAAAAGCGTCTTAGAAAATTACCATTTTGATAACTGACTAAACCGCTTTTAAGCTTAGATCAATATTAGCTGCCGAATGGGTAAGCGCTCCCGCTGAAATAAAATCGACGCCGGTTTTTGCAACCTCTTTTAACATGTCTCGCGTAATTCCGCCTGAAGCTTCTGTTTCGCATTTCTTACCGATTAGTTTTACTGCTTCTGTCATCATTTCCACATCCATATTGTCGAGCATAATTCGGTCAGCACCTGCTTTTAAAGCTTCGGAAACTTCTTCTAGATTTCGGGTCTCAACTTCAATTTTTAAAGGTTTCTTAATTTTTTCAATATAATCTTTTGCCATTTTTACCGCATTAGTAATACTTCCATTATAGTCAATGTGATTGTCTTTTAACATGATCATATCATACAAACCGTATCGATGGTTAGTTCCGCCACCGATTGCCACCGCCCATTTTTCACAGATTCTAAAATTCGGCGTTGTTTTTCTGGTATCTAAAAGTTTTGTTTTAGTACCTAGCAATCTCGAATCCCAATCGTGGGTAAGCGTGGCAATGCCACTCATACGCTGCATGCAGTTTAAAACAAAACGCTCGGTAGATAAAATTGATCTGGCAGATCCGGTTACATAAAATGCGATGTCGCCCACTTTTGCGAGGTCACCATCTTTCATCAAGCGTTCAATTTTTAAATTTTTATCAAATTGCTTAAAGATAATTTCAGCCAGTTCAACTCCCGCTAAAATACAATCTTGCTTTACCAAAAGTTTCGCTTTCTGTTCTAAATCTTTAGGAATCGTCGAGAGCGTTGAATGATCGCCATCCTGAATGTCTTCTTCTAAAGCATTCTTGATAAAAGTTTTTAAGGCTTCTTTCGTAACGTATATCGGTCTTTTCATTTGTTTTCTAATTTTTTAAGTTCTTCTTCTACCATTTCGATTGATGGAAGATATGATTTAAAGTTGTCGGGTAATATTTTTTGGAGTTCGTACGATGAAATTCCTAATGGTTTGTGCAAATCACTGAGGGAATATTCTGCGATTATTTCGTCTTTGTCTTTGCAAATCAAAAGTCCAATCGTAGCATGATCGTTTTCATCGCGCATTTGTTTGTCTATTGCTGTAACATAGAAATTAAGCTTTCCTGTAAATTCTGGTTCAAAACTTCCTGCTTTCAATTCGATAACCACATATCTTTTTAGTTTGATGTGGTAAAAAAGCAAATCTATAAAAAATGATTTATCACTTACTACAATCTCCACCTGTTTTCCAACAAAGGCAAAGCCTTTTCCAAGCTCAATTAAAAACTTTGAAATATTATCTACTAAAGCATTTTCTAATTCTTTTTCTTTAAACAGTTCAGAGAGGTTTAGGAAATCAAAAAAGTAGGGATCTTTCAATGTTTCTTTTACTAATTCACTTTGGTCATCAGGCAGTGTTTTAGAAAAGTTGGTGACCGCTTTCCCCTGGCTTTCTATCAGTTTCGCTGACAACATATTGAGTAATATTGCTCTGCTCCAACCGTTTTCTATGGTTTTATTAATGTAAAAATGAGCTTCCTTTGGAGTTTTACATTTTGTAATTAAGGTAACGTGATGTCCCCAAGGAATTAGAAAAATATTTTGGGAGAAATGATTATTTTCCAAATCGTCAACAACTTGTTGACGATTTGGGTTTTCTTCGATTTTCAAATCTCCAACAACTTCTTGGAGATTTTCAACGTCCTGATTATAAAATAGATAGAATTTTTTACAATATTGTAAATTGCTTTCAGAAAAACCTTTTATCTCTGGAAATTCTGCTCGTAAATCATTACTCAAGAGATTGAAAAAACCAGATCCGTAAGTGTTTTCAAATTTCTTTCCAGCGATTTCTTTGCCCAAATCCCAATACAATTCTATTAAAGCAGTATTTACTTTAATGGCAGCCTTTATTTGCGTTTGCCGGATTTTCTGTTTTAAATCAACAATCCAGTTTTTATAATTTGGGTCAGTCTTTTCAAGCATTATTATTTTTTAAGAACCTTGATCGTTGAAGGAAATTTAAATCTACTCAAATATTTCTTGTCACTGGTTTATCATTTCGTGACCATTCGCTCCACGATCCAACGTAAAGATTTGGAATATCAAAACCAGCGTATTCCAATGCCAACAAAGTATGGCAAGCGGTAACGCCCGATCCACAATGAATTGCTATATTTTCGGTAGGAGCGTTTTTTAAAATTGCCGTGTATTTTTCATGAAGGACTTGTGGACTTTTAAAAGTTCCATCTTCGTTTAAATTTTCTTTAAAAGGAATATTGATAGCTCCCGGAATATGACCAGCCACCTCATCGATGGGTTCTGTTTTCCCATCATACCGATCTTTCTCCCGAACATCAATAATAACGAATTTAGGATTTTCAGCGTTTTGCTCTATGAAATTGAGATCCACTCTCGGAAGTTGCCATTCTTTTAGATTAAATTTTTCGACTGGCCTCGGTTGAACAATTTTTGAATTTACCTCCAGACCTTGTTCTTTCGCTTTTTGAATTCCACCATTCAAGACCTGAACTTTCTCTACGCCCGCTGATCTCAACATCCACCAAAATCTGGCGCCAGCAATCAAGGCATTTTTATCATCATAGACAATAACGTGTGAATTTTGATTGATGCCTAAACGATTTATAACCTCGGCAAATTTCTCTAAACTGGGCAGAGGATGCCTCCCGCCATTTTTTGCATCTTTCGGAATTTGAGCTAAATCATTGTTAATATCAACATACAAAGCGCCGTCGACATGTTCCAAGAGATATTTTTCATACGCAGACCCGCCGCTTCCGGCGTCAACGATGACAATATTTTCTCGGTTTAAATTCGCTAAATCTTCTGCGTTAATAATTGGAGATATTTTCATTTCACTAAATCTTTATTGTAAAAAGCGCCTTTGTTTTCGGTCATTTTTAATGATTGTTTGATAATCAAGTAGGAAATATTAGTTAGATTTCTCAGTTCCGAAAGTTTAGGCGACATAATCGAGTAGTTGTATAATTCATTTACCGCATCGAAAATCTCGTGTTGTTTTTTCTTTGCAAGAGCCAGGCGATCGTTTGTTCTTACGATGCTCACCAAGTCACTCATCATTTCTTGCAGTTGTCTTCGGAGATAGGAAACCATTACCATTTCGTCCATCATTTTCATTCCTTCTTCATTCCATTCTGGGATGGCTTTTAAATCATCAAAATTAAAATCATTAATCTCTAAAAGTTCCACCGTTTTTAAAGCGGCGTTGTGACCGAAAACCATTCCTTCTAAAAGAGAATTAGAAGCAAGTCGATTGGCGCCATGCAAACCCGAGTTGGTACATTCGCCCACAGCAAAAAGATTTTTAATAGAACTTTGCCCATCTAGGTCGATATCGATTCCGCCCATTAAATAATGACAAGCTGGAACGACGGGAATGAGTTGATGGAAAGGATCAATTCCTTCATCCACGCACTTTTGGTAAATATTCGGGAAATGTTCGATGAATTTCTCATGGTTCATATCTCGACAATCCAGTCCGACGTAATCATCGCCGGAAATTTTTAATTCATTATCGATGGCTCTTGCGACAATATCCCGTGACGCTAATTCTTCGCGCTCGTCGTATTTTTGCATGAATTTTTCGCCGTCTTTAGTTCTGAGCTTTGCCCCATCACCGCGAACTGCTTCCGAAATTAAAAACAACATTCCGTCTCTTTTCGAAAATAAAGCGGTCGGATGAAATTGGTAATACTGCATATTTGAAATCTTACCACGCGCTCTGTGAACGAAGGCAATTCCGTCGCCTGTTGCTATAATTGGATTGGTGGTGTTTTTATAAACATGTCCTGCTCCGCCGGTCGCAACTAAGGTGATTTTCGCCGTAATTTTTTTAATTTTCTTATATTTCTCATCCAAAATATAGGCGCCGTAACAATCAATTTTCTCCAGGTCAAAAATCTTTTCGGGTACGTGATGCTGAGTAATTAAATCGATGACGTAATGATGCGCCATGATTTCGATATTTGGTGATTTATTCACGGTTGCCAATAAAGCGCGCTCGATTTCTTTTCCGGTAATATCTTTGTGGTGAACGATTCTATTTTCGGTGTGACCGCCTTCTCGACCCAGACTTAAATGTCCATCTTTTTGATCAAAATTGGTTCCCCAATCTACAAGCTCTCGAAATCTTTCGGGACCTTCTTCAATGACCATTTTCACGACTTCCAAATTGTTTTCGCCGTCGCCAGCTCTCATGGTATCGTCAATGTGTTTCTGAAAACTGTCTTTATCAAAGTCTGTCACTACCGATAAGCCACCTTGTGCATATTTTGTGTTGCTTTCGTCTTCATCGGCTTTGGTCACGATGATGATCTTGGCCTCGGGCATTCTCTCCGAAATTTTTATCGCGTAGGAAAGACCAGAGATTCCGGATCCGATGACGAGTACATCTGCTTTTATCATTGAGTTTGTTGGACTTTAAAGTTTAGGATAATTTTCAGGATTTTGTTTAGCAAAACGAACACCATGAACAATCACGATTTCATTTTTTGTTATAGTAAAATGAAGTAGCAAAGGAAATTTACTAATTTTCCGAACACGCATTTTATCATAGCGTATTTGAAAAAATGGAATGTTTTCTAATTCCAAGGCACTTTTATCAAAGTTTTCAATGAATCTATCTCCTAATTGAGAAGAGATCGTTGTGTAATAATCGATTGCAATATTGAGATCGTCAATTGCTTCTTCGGTAAATAGGACCGTAAACATTTAAAGATATTTTTCTCTTATGTCTCGCCAATTTTTAAATTTCTCAGGATCTGTATTCTTTACTCTTTCGCGCATTAAATTTTTCTCTTCCTCATGAATGTCGTAATATCCTTCTTCGTCAACAGGAAAAATAATGACTTCAACTTTTTCTGCATTGAAATTTTCCGGCAATTCTATACTGATTTTCCGGTCTTTCACTTCCACAATTTGTCTTATCGCATTCATTATAATGAGTTTAACTTATCAAATTTAATTAAATAAATTTAAACAATTTTTCAGTCGGTTTCCTTACTTTTTTGAAGTTCTGAAACTCATCTTCTTCAGACCGATAGCCCAAAGCTAAAGTTACTGCAACTTTTTCTTTAGAAATATCTAAGTCTAAAATTTGATCTATCAAGTCTTGCCTATAACCTTCCATCGGACAAGTATCTACATTTTCCAAAGCTGCGGCAAACATTAAGTTCCCTAAGACGATATAACTTTGTTTATCGGCCCAGATAACCACTTCTTCAGTTGTCAATCGTTCAATATGATTGCTTATACTTTGTCGAAAAGGATCTAAACTTTCAAGCGAAACTTCCCGTGTCACCGAAATGTGACTGAAATAATCCCCGATATATTTTGGTTCGATATTGTTTTTAGAAACGATGACAATTAAGTGCGAACATGTCGAAATCTGGGAAGGATTGTAAAAAGCTGGAATTAGTTTTTCCTTCATTTCTGGACTTTGAACAATGATTATTTTGTAAGGTTGAAGACCCAACGAACTGGCAGAAAGCCTCGCCGCTTCAAGGATCTGATAAAGTGCCTCCGGTGAAACTGCTTTTTCAGGATCAAATTTCTTTACAGAGTATCGTTTGTTCAATGCATCAAGGTAATTCATCAAACAAAGATAATTAAATGAACCGAAGTTTGGTGTGAATTTTCTTAGAGTGAAGTAGGTCTACTGAATAAGTGAATGTTGAATTTCTCAATGTGAATTATTGAATTTTCAATTTCTGAGAGTGAATAAGTAATCATTTAATTTCTGAAAGTCAATTTTCTAAAGTTAAATGTAGTCAGTACTTGGTTTTTAAATTGACTACTCACTGCAAACCAAATTGGCGCGCAGCAATTGACTATCAGAAAAGTCCGCCCTTCTGCTGATTTTCAAAAAACTCGTCGATGAGTAAAGGTTCTGTTTGAGCGGCCTTAACCGCAAGCTGATCGCAGATTTCATTTTCAAGATGTCCAGCGTGGCCTTTTACCCAGTGAAAAGTTGTTTGATATTCTTTAAGTAATGGAACCATTCGTCGCCACAAGTCAGGATTTTTGACATTTTTAAAACCTTTTTTAATCCAGCCGAAAATCCATTTTTGATTGATGGCATCAGAAACATATTTGCTGTCAGTGTAAATGTGAATGTCGTTTTCGGTAGATTTTAGTTTTTCTAAGGCGGTGATGACTGCCAACAATTCCATGCGGTTATTGGTCGTAAGCCGGAAACCTTGCGAATATCTTTTTTCGTAATTCTTTTCGGGAACTTTCATCACGATTCCAAAACCTCCTCGGCCTGGATTCCCGCTACAAGCGCCGTCAGTATAAATTTCAATTTTAAGACTCATTTCTAGAATTGAAAATCGTCATCATCATCCAAATCATTCATCGAAGAACCGGAAAGATTCTGTTTGCTTGGCAAATCGAACGCGGCACCTGGATCGATGGTGGTTTTAATTTTCTCAAAACCGCCTGGTGTATCTTGTTGTCCGAAATTGGAGGATTGATAACCATAACCGCCGCCACCTCCAAATAAATCGAGGTCGGCAAATTTTGCAATATTTTTGTGGAAAGACATTCGAACATCTGCGGTAGCACCATTTCGGTGTTTTGCAATAATAAGTTCTGCCTGATTTTCAGTTGAGGTTTCGCCGCCATCTTCATCATTATCCCAAGTCGCGATTTTATAATACTCTGGTCGGAAAATAAAGGAAACAATATCAGCATCCTGCTCAATCGCTCCAGATTCCCGAAGGTCAGAAAGCATAGGTCTTTTTCCTGGTCTCGTTTCCACACTTCTGGAAAGCTGAGAAAGTGCAACCACAGGAACGTTCAGTTCTTTTGCAATCGCTTTTAAGGAACGCGAAATCATGGCAATTTCTTGCTCCCGGTTTCCAGCGCCGCCTTTTCCAGAGTTTGCCGTCATCAGTTGAAGATAATCGACCATGATGATTTTCACACCGTGTTGCATCACCAATCTTCGGCATTTGGCTCGGAAGTCAAAAACAGAAAGTGAAGGCGTTTCATCAATATATAAAGGGGCGTTTTCTAAAGCTGAAACGTTTGAGAATAAGCGTTGCCATTCTTCATCAGACATTTGTCCTTTTCGTAATTTGTCAGAAGAGATACCTGTTTCGGAGGCAATCATTCTCGTAATTAACTGGATCGAGGCCATTTCTAAGGAGAATAAAGCTAAAGGAATATTGTGTTCAACTGCAATGTTTCTAGCCATCGAAAGCAAGAACGCCGTTTTTCCCATCGCTGGACGAGCGGCAATGATAATTAAATCTGAATTTTGCCAACCACCCGTTTCTTTATCAAGGTCTTTAAATCCTGAGGGAATTCCAGAGATTCCTTCTTTATCTTTTAAGGCTTTGATGGTTTCAATGGCTTGAGTCACCAAAGTATTTGCGGTGTCAAACCCTTTTTTAATGGTTCCGTTCGTAATTTCGAAAAAGGATTGTTCGGCCTTATCTAAAAGTTCGAACACGTCGGTGGATTCTTTGTAAGAACTGTCGATGACATTGGCTGAAACATTAATCAAACTTCGTAAAATAAATTTCTCCAAAATCACCCGAACATGATATTCGATGTGTGCACTTGAAGAAACACCCATGGTTAAATCGATGATATAATGATCTCCCCCAGCAAGTCCCAATCGTTCGGTTTTTTTCAATTCTTGAATAACCGTCATCAAATCAACCGGATGATTACCTTCAAACAACTTCACGATGGCACCGAAAATTTCTTGATGTCTGGGATCGTAAAAAACCTCAGAAGTTAGTAAGTCGATGGAATAATCCAACCCTTTTT
Organism: Kaistella antarctica; assembly: GCF_900109615.1. Lineage (GTDB taxonomy): Bacteria > Bacteroidota > Bacteroidia > Flavobacteriales > Weeksellaceae > Kaistella > Kaistella antarctica. The sequence goes on along the minus strand of NZ_FOIX01000001.1, from coordinate 102,436 downwards.
TGTCAATTAAGAAAGTCCCGATAACTAATTTTTCGAATTCTATAGCATTGGGTGGCATTTTGCCATCTGAAATAGAAAGTTCTTTTGCGAAATTACCATGAATTAATGAAGATAAAGTTTCCTTTTGTGCCATAGGACAAAGATAGTTTTTTAAAGTTTTCATTCCGATTATTTAACCAACATTCTGGGGTTTTGGCTATTTAAAATATTGAAATCTAAAGACTTGTGATGTGGATAAGTCGAGTGGTGCGGGACTCTTCTACTAGCCCGGATCGCAATGGAAATCCTTTTTTTTGCGTTGGCAAAAGCGGCTGTAAAAAAAAGATTGTAATGAATCTCGTCTAAGGACGAGACTAAAAAATTAGTAATTCATTTTTCGAAGTTTTGGAACGGTGCTGCCAACTAAAAGTGCAATTAAAAGAGTCATCGTTCCACCAAAAATAACGGAGCGCACCACGCCGAGAAGTTTTGCTGCCACGCCACTTTCGAACTGTCCCATTTCGTTGCTCGACATGATGAAAATTGAATTCACGCTCAACACTCGACCTCGAATATGATCTGGTGTTTTTAACTGAACAATGGTGCCGCGAATGACGACCGAAATTCCATCGAGCATTCCACTGGCGACGAGTAAGAAAAACGACAGCCAATAAAGTTGCGACAGACCGAAACCGATGATGCACAGCCCGAATCCGGCAACGGCGACCAAGAGAATTTTACCTTGATTTTTCTTTAAAGGAACAAAGGCGAGAAAGGCAATAATGCACATGGAGCCAATATCAGAGGCGGCATTGAGCAAACCGAAACCTTCTGAGCCGACTTTTAAAATGTCGGTGGCGAAAACGGGAATCATTGCGACGGCGCCACCAAAAAGAACGGCGAACATATCGAGACAAAGCGCGCCCAGAATTTCTTTGGTTTTGTAAATGTAAGCCAGGCCTTCGCGCATGCTTTGTACGACTCCGATTGTCTTGTCGGTATTTTCAGAAGGATGTTTTTTGAGCAACCAGAAAAATAGCGAGGAGAAAATCATTAAACCGACGACTACCAAGATTGTCCCGGAAATATCCAGCCAATGAATTAGAAAGCCGCCCAAAGCATGACCTGAAACTGAGGCGGTGAGAAAAGTAGCTTGGTTTAAAGTGATTGCGTTTGGCAGTTCCTCCCGAGTTACAATTTTCGGTATCATCGACGGTACAATTGGGCCGATGAAAGCGCGGCAAAATCCAGTGCAGAAAATAATTGCGTAGATGAAATAGGAAATCTGCACATTGCTTAAGTGAAAATGGCTGCTGCCAAAGAAAGCTGGAATTGCTAGGAGTGCGATCAGAAAAACGTAGGCGTAATTACAAATGAGGAGTAGTCTTTTCTTTTCGGAGTTGTCGATGACGTGACCTGCGTACAAGGCAGTTGAAACGGCGGGGATTACTTCAGACAAGCCAATCAGACCGATAGCGAAGGGATCTTTTGTTAGTTTGTAAATCCACCAACCCATCAACGTTGCTAACATTCTAAAAGACAAAACCAGGAAGAAACGTCCCGTCATGAGATTCCGAAATTCTGGAATTTTCAAAGTTTGAATGGGTTGCAAAGAAATCATTTTGCAAAAGTAAATTTTAGAAATGAAAAATCATTTAAGAATTTTCGGTAACCCAAGATTTATTTTGCTAAGAATTGACGAGTCTTCATTTAGTACAAGACTATTCTAATATAATGAGTGTAATAATTTTAAATAGGAAGTTTTTATGCTTTTCAGTAGGTAATTCGTGGGTATGAATTTTGATTTAAAAATTTATCTTTGAAAAATGAATTGGATCTTATTAATTATTGGTGGCTTATTCGAAACGGGCTTTGCAATGTGCCTCGGAAAAGCGCAAGAAACCACAGGAAAGGAAAGTTATTTCTGGTGGGCTGGTTTCGCTGCTTCTCTCTTTTTAAGTATGTTTTTATTGTATAAAGCCATTTCGTTAGGCGGGAATCCAATTCCGATAGGAACAGCTTATGCGGTTTGGACTGGTATTGGGGCGGTAGGCGCCGTACTCATGGGGATTTTTATTTTTAACGAGCCAGCGACTTTTTGGCGAATATTTTTCGCGCTCACTTTAATTGCGTCGGTGATTGGATTGAAAGTGGTTTCGAATTAGTAAATTGCAAAATGCGATTGTCATTATGTTTTGGTAATTTAATTAGTTTTTGTTTTATGTAATGAGATTTTTATTATAGTTTTGGTAGACAAAACAACTTAATACTCATGTTATGAAAACAAAATTACTTTCTTTATTAGCGTTCGGCGCTTTAGTATTCGGGAATGCCCAAACAACATTACTCTCCGAAGGATTTGCCGACATTACTACATTGACAAACTGGACCAAGGCCAATCAGAGTGCTCCCGTGGGAGTTACAGGATGGTTTCAAGGCAATGCAACTGTTTTCACAGCACAAGCTGGGGCCACTAACAGTTACATTGGTGCTAACTTTAACAATACAGCCGGCTCTGGTACGATTAGCAACTGGTTAATTACCCCTCAGCTCTTGTTGCAAGACGGTGATGTGGTGAAGTTTTTGGACTAGAACCACAGACGAAAGTGAATACCCAGATCGTTTGGAACTTCGATTGAGTAATGGAACTGCTTTTACGGCCCCATCTGGTGCAACGAATCTCGGATCATTCAACACGCTGTTGCAGTCAGTTAATCCGAATTTGACAGTTGGTGGTTATCCAGATGTTTGGACAGAATTCACTATTACCATTTCAGGGTTATCAGCGACACCAATTGCAACGAATTTAGGGTTCAGATATTTTGTAACCGTTGGTGGCCCTGCAGGGGACAATTCAGATTATATGGGCATCGATACTTTCTCTGTGGTGCGACCAGTTATGGCAGTTTCTAATGTCAACAAAGCCAAAGTTTCTATTTATCCGAATCCAGCAACTGATTATCTAAAAGTTAATTCAGATTCCAAAATTAGCAGTATAGAAATCTTTGATATTTCTGGTAAAAAAGTAAAGGCAGAACTTGTTGATGGTGCTGTGGATGTACAAAATCTTACGAAAGGTTCTTACGTTATAAAAATTACAGATGCCTCAGGAGCAACTACTCAGAAATTTATTAAAAAATAAATTTTTAAATATTTATTAATAATAAAGCCCTCCAGTCGAGGGCTTTATTTATTTTTTCCGGAGCGTTTATTTAGGCTGTTATTTAGTAAATGATTCTAAAAAATCACCAATTTTGCGATCGTTTGCCAATCTTGGAATTTTATTTTGTCCACCCAATTTGCCTTCAGATTTTGCATAATCGTGAAAAGCATTTTTCTGTAAACTCGTAATTATTAAAGGTTGCAAAATTTTCCCGGAAATTAAATCATCATAATATGAGTTTCTGTTCCGCATTTCTTGATCTAAATTATTTTTAAAGTTTTCTAAATTTTCCGGTTCTTTTTCAAATTCAATAAACCACTCATGATAAGGCAATCCTTCGGCGGGATTGACTTGCGGTGCGAGATGGAATTCGGTAAGCTGTGCGGGAATTTTTTCCACAGTAGCTTTTAAGGCTTCTTCCACTTCAAAGGCAATGACGTGTTCGCCAAAAGCAGAAGTGAAATGTTTGGTTCTTCCTGAAACTAAAATTCGGTAAGGATCTTTTGAAATAAATCGGACAACGTCGCCGATGGAATAAGCCCAAAGTCCTGAATTAGTCGTTAAAATTAAAGCGTAATCGGTGTGGAGTTCAATTTCGTTTAAGGTCAATCTCGTGGCTTCAGGTTTTCCGTAATCTTCTAACGGAATAAACTCGTAAAAAATTCCATGGTTCGTCAATAACAATAAACCTTCTTTTTCGAAATCATCTTGGAACGCGAAAAATCCTTCACTTGCTGGAAATGTTTGTAACGTATCTACGGGCCTCCCAAGAAGTTCATTCATTTTCTCACGGTAAGGTTCATAATTCACACCGCCGGTAATAATCAGTTGAAGATTTGGAAAAAATTCCGTTATCTTTTTGCCGTTCCGTTCGATAAGTTTTTCGAAATACATTATTAACCACGGTGGAATCCCCGAAATTAAAGTCATATTTTCTTTCTCGGTTTCTTGTACAATCGCCTCGATCTTTGTTTCCCAGTCGTCGATGAGGTTTGTTTCTAAACTTGGTAAGCGGTTTTTCTGTAAGTAAGACGGAATGTGATGAGCTACAATTCCTGAAAGGCGGCCGGTTTTAATTCCATTTATTTCTTCTAATTCTGGACTTCCTTGCAGAAAAATCATTTTCCCGTTAACGAAATCAGCGTTATTTTTTTGAGCCATGTAATGGAAGATGGCGCTGCGAGCGGCATCTAATTGAAAAGGCATTGCTTCCTTAGAAATCGGGATATATTTTGAGCCTGAGGTTGTACCTGAAGTTTTGGCAAAATATTCTGGAGTTTCCGACCAGAGAATATCGCGCTGTCCTTTTTTAACTTTTTCGATATAAGGTTTTAAATCTTCATAATCAGCAACTTTAACCTGATGCTGAAAATCTAGGATGCTTTTTATATTTTCAAATTGATGCGTTCGCCCAAACAAAGTTTTTTCCGCAGTTTTAACCAACGATAATAGAAGCTTCTCTTGATCTTTTACTGCGTTTTGTTTAAAAGATTGTGTCCCTTTGACATGACTTTTTGCCCAGATTAAAGCGACGTTTTTCTTAATGAAATTTAGCATAGCACAAATTTAAAGCATTTTATAAATGAAAGAAAGAGTCGGATTAATATTTTGCAAAATTTTAGAAGTTGTAGCGATAACCAAAATTTAGACTTAAGAAAGTAGAATGGCTATAAAACTTCTGGATTTCTGAATTTTCATTATAAATATTCGTGAAATAAAAATTGACCTTGCCGGACAGAAATACTTGTTGATAGCCTTCTCTGTCTAAGGTGTACAAGACTTTGCCGCCCAGATTAAAGCCGGTAGCGTTGTCTTTTAATTTCTGACTTTTAGAGTCAATTAGAAAATTGGTTTGTCGGTAATAACTGAAACCTGCCATTTCTTCAATTGAAAAATCTTCTGAAAGAATATCTCGATGCGTGAGGTAGAGATCAATATTGGTAATCGTAGGTGAACCGATGTTGCCATAAACATTTTGCTCGCCATATTTCACGTTGGAGGAAAGAACATTATAATCTAAACCAATTCCAAAATTTAAGGGTGTCATTAAGTTTCCTGCAAACCCAAAACCATAGAAAGGAGTTAATAGTTTGGCCAAATGATTATTGCCAATTGATTTCAGTACAATAATTTTCGCCTCAATATTAGAAACTACATCAAGTCCTTTTTTATTCTTCTGTGCGAAAAACAAATTGGACAATCCGAGAAATAAAAGAAATAGGTATTTCATTATTCCAATATTATTTCGTTAAAAGTGATGTAGGTTGTTCCAGGTGGAATTAAAATCTGCAAAGCATCCGATGAAAGTTTACAACCTGATTTCGACGTAGCGAACGATTTTATTTTTCTATTCGATACTAGAGAAAAAGTATCCGATAGAAGTGGGCCGGAAATCACAAATCCACCAGAATTATTAGGATTAGCTTCGGCGATAATAGTACCATCACTCTTTAGGGAAATTTTAATTTCTTTGAAGTCCAGTTTGTTTCCTAATAGATTACCTTCCACATAAGCACGGGAGTTGTCCCGGCTTTCAGAATTGCATCCCATAAAAAATGTAGCAAAAAGAATTAAAAGACCAATTAGTACAATTTTTTTCATAATAATTAAAGGTAACAAAAAAAACCTTTCGAAGGATTCCGAAAGGTTTTGCCAATATTTTGTATTTTCCCTAAATAAAAAACCGCTTCTTCAAGTAATGAAAAAGCGGGCCCAAACTAAAAAAAAACTATTTTACCAAAGGTCCTTTTTTAAGTTGTTCTCCAAACTTTCTCTGGAAAATCTGAGCGTCAACTCGCAGCTGTTTCATGAGCGAATCCCCAGGAACAGGTTGTCTTAAGGATTGACCTTTATAATTAGTGAAATACATGGCTCTTCCATCCATCTTAGCTTCATATAGAGTAGCATTAATATTAGGAATTTCAAAAACTGAAATAGGAGCATTCATTTGGAGTGAACCTCTGATTTCATTCAGGTCATTAGATAAAGATGGATTGGTAATTTCGTTTAATTGCCAGCCATTTTCAATCTTTGATGTTGTAATAACGGCAATTACTTTATTCTCAGTAACTAAAGGTGTATTTAGCTTTCTGCTGTCTTCAGAAATGGTTGCCAAAGAATCGCTTTCAGAGGTCAGTAATCTTTCGAAGCTTACCTCATAAACGGGAATTGGGGTATTGGGAATTGATTTTTCCAGGGCAGCTGCATCGATGTCGATGTTAAAACTTTTATTTTTCAATAAAGCCATTAAATCATTTTTGCCATTTTGAACAGCATCTTCAGAAGAAGGATATTTGTTTTCCTTTACCTCTCCTTGTTGTGGGTTATTCGTAGTCATTTTGTCGGTACATGAATATAATATAATTGGTAGTAACAAAAAGAGCACAATATATTTTAAGTTTTTCATTATTTTTAAATTTAGGGGTTATTTTTTTGCGAGATCGTACCAGGTACTCCAGTGAGTACTGGTTCCCGCGGGATCTGCATATTGTTCGTAGGTAATAATACGCTCTTGTCCGGCACATGGTGACCAAGGATCATTTAACACGACATATCTTGTTCCGCTGAGGGTGATGTAGCCTTTAATCACTAAAACATGACCCACAATACCAGGAGTTCCATAGGCATATCCCATTGGTTTTTTTTCGCAAAATATCTGCTTTTGAAGTTTGTTCCAAGCTAACGCTGTTTTACTTTCGCTAAATTTTAATCCTACAAAATCAAGTTCCAACCAGCCTGCTTGGTTACAATCTTCATTTTTAGGACAAGGTTTTCCACTCGTCTTAGGATTACAGCAATTGTTTTTTCCGAGGCGGTGATTGGCAATTGCACATTGGGTAACAGTGATTTGAAAATGCTGTGCCAGCATTTGGGTGGTCGCAGCCCAGCACCAGTTGTCTGTTTCTTGGGGTCTTAAATTATTGGCAACATTGCCGATGAGTTCTGGTTTGCAGCAACTCATCAATGTTAATCCAATCAAAATGAGACCGAAAATTGTTTTTTTCATGGGTGAAGATTTTAGTTTTTTACAAAGTCGAGGGTTTTAACAGAAACCCTATTAATTGTGTAAAGCTAAATGTTACTTAGTTCTTGTCCTGCGTGTTATCGCCCTTTTTTGTAGGGTGATTTCACTGAAATTTGGTAGGAGTTTCCTCCTTATCTTTTATTTGTAGGTATATATTTTCATAATTAAAAACGATTTCAGGGATTTAGCAATTGAGCAAAAAAAAACTGCTTCCAGTTACGGACGCAGTTTTATTAAATATGATTTTTGAAAAACTATCTTGTACCGTTTGCAGTCCAAATTTTTCCGTCTTTCGTGTAAGCGATTTTCAATGTGTTACTATCTATTCTGATGTACGCAGTTGCTGTAGAACCTACCATCACTAGAACATTATCACCTTCTTTCTTAAATTCAACCCCATTTAAATCTGGAATTCCATCAGAAAATCGGAAGTTATACTTGGTGCCGCTCGCAATTTTAGTTACGAAAACACTTCCGTTGTCTTTCGAAATCATTTCAGATCCATTATTATAGGAAATAGTTCCTTTATAAGTTCCTGCGAAAAAGTCGTTGTCCACGGGATCGTCATCACTTCTACAAGCGCTAACTGCGAACATGGAGAAAATGATCAAGAAAACTCCTAAGAATTTCCATACATTTTTACTTGTCAAATTTTTTCTGTTTTTTAAAATCGTTGATTTCATACTATTTTTATTTTATTTTGGTATCAGCAAAGGTTCAAACTTAATGCCATGACTCTGCAAATTATAAAATGCTGTATGCTAGTAATACAAGTTGATAGGGTTAAAATAATTACGAAAGTGCGCGTAAATTTTGTGCTCAAAAAACTTAAGAAAAAGTAATAAAAATTAATTCCTAAATTTGCATTTCTAAACGATTTCGGAATAGTCCCGAAATCGCTTTTCCGTTTTGTAATCAGTTATTTCTAGGACCATCATTTCCACTCATTATTATATGCAGTTAAAAAACATCACCGAATCATTTTTACCACAACTTCTTCATTTAGGATTTGGGCAAGAATTGTTTACCCAACTCGATCAAAATAAACATCTTGCGGTAAAGTCGTTTGCAGGATCTTCACCAGCGGTTTTTGCCGCAGAATTATTTTTAATTAAAAAAAAATCAGTTTTATTTTTAACGGATGATAAGGAAGATGCGTTATATATCACCTCAGAATTAGAGGATTTATTAGGCAAAGAAAATGTGCTTTATTTTCCACCGACTCATTTGGAACCGTATCAGATAGAGAAAACGCAAAACGCCAATTTGGTTTTAAGAACTGAAGTGTTGAACAGGATTCACAACGATAAAAAACCGAGGGTCATGATCGCGCCCTTTGCCTCTTTGGCAGAAAAGGTGATGAAGAAAGATGATTTCAAAGCGATTTCTCACACCATTAAAACGGGTGATCAACTGGACTTTAATTTTACGGAAGAATTGCTGCATCAGTTTAATTTTAACCATACCGATTTTGTATCAGAACCAGGTGAGTTCTCTGTGAGAGGTGGGATTGTTGATGTTTTTTCTTATTCCAATGAAGAGCCTTACCGACTTACCTTCTTCGGAAATGAAATTGAAAGCATTAAAACTTTTGATATCGAAACGCAACTGTCAAAAGAAATTATTAAAGAATTTCAGTTGGTTTCAAACATGAATTTTTCAGTTCAAGGCACCAAAGTTTCTTTATTTGATTTGGCACCGAAAGATTTAATCGTCGTTACTAAAAATGCTTTTGTCGGTTTTAATTTTATTAAAAACTTCTACGAAAAGGCAGAAACTAAATTTGAAACTTTAGGTACAGAAATTAAACATTTGAAACCGGAGGATTTATTTCTTTCCGAAGAAAATTTCAGCAAAGACATCAACAAATTTGAATGGATTGATTTCACCTTGCAAGAGGTGAAAGGAAGCGATGCCACAATCGTTCAGCTAAATCAAACGCCACAGCCAAGCTTTCATAAAAAGTTTGAACTTCTATTAGAAGATCTAGAAGAAAAACAAAACGAGGGTTTTGAAACCTGGATTTCATTTTCAACCGAAAAGCAAAAGGAAAGACTTGAGTCTATTTTTGAAGATTTAACTGCGCAAAAAATAGAAGCAGAAAATACAGATTCACTTGAACCAAATTCAAAAGTATTATTCAAATCCTTTAAGTCAGAGCTTCACGAAGGTTTTGTAGATTTCGATCATAAAATATCAGTTTACACCGATCACCAAATCTTTGATCGTTATCAAAGATTTAAAGCCAAAAACTCTTTTGCAAAATCTGAACAAATCACGCTGAAAGATTTAATGCAGATGAAAGTCGGCGATTATATCACCCATATCGACCACGGCATCGGAAAGTTTATGGGTTTGGTGAAGGTGAATAATAATGGAAAGATTCAGGAATGTTTCAAATTGACTTATAAAAATGGCGATTTATTATATGTAAGTATCCATTCTTTAAATAAAATCTCAAAATACAACGGACCTGATGGACGCGAAATCGCTTTATCGAAACTCGGTTCGCCCGCCTGGAAAACTTTAAAACAAAAAACAAAAGCCAAGGTTAAACTGATTGCTTTCGACCTTATTCGTTTATATGCCGAGCGTAAAACAGCAAAAGGTTTTGCGTTCACCCCCGATACTTATTTACAAAATGAGTTGGAAGCCAGCTTTATTTATGAAGATACGCCAGATCAGGAAAAAGCCACCGTTGATGTAAAAGCAGATATGGAAAACGACACCGTCATGGATCGTTTGATTTGTGGTGACGTAGGATTTGGCAAAACAGAAATCGCAATCAGAGCAGCATTTAAAGCAGCAACTGATGGAAAGCAAACTGCCATTTTGGTTCCGACCACGATTCTGGCTTTTCAACATTATCGAAGTTTTACGGAACGATTGAAAGATTTTCCAGTCAACATTTCCTACATGAACCGATTTCGGTCGGCAAAACAAAAAGCGGAGACTTTAGAAGGATTGAAATCTGGTAAAATTGATATCGTGATCGGAACGCATCAATTGGTTGGAAGCTCGGTTAAATTTAAAGATCTCGGGCTTTTAATTATCGATGAAGAGCACAAATTCGGCGTGTCGGTAAAAGATAAATTAAAAACCATTAAAGGTAATGTTGATACCTTAACCTTAACAGCAACACCGATTCCACGGACGTTACAATTTTCATTAATGGCGGCAAGGGATTTATCGGTCATTAAAACGCCACCACCAAATCGGCAACCAGTTGATACCCAAATTGTCGGATTTGATGAAGAAATGATTCGAGAAGCAATTTCGTACGAACTTCAACGTGATGGACAGGTTTATTTCATTAATAACAGAATTGAAAATCTAAAAGATATTGCAGGGTTGATTCAGCGCTTAGTTCCTGACGCTAAAGTAATTACAGGTCACGGACAGATGGACGGAAAACAACTGGAGCGCAACGTTTTGGATTTTATGGAAGGGAAATACGACGTTCTGGTTTCGACTACAATTATCGAAAGTGGAGTAGATGTACCGAATGCGAATACTATTTTCATCAATGATGCTCAGCGTTTCGGGATGGCAGATGTTCACCAAATGCGGGGTCGTGTCGGGCGAAGTAATCGAAAAGCCTTTTGTTTTTTAATTACGCCACCGTTTGATATGGTCACTCCCGATGCGCGAAAAAGATTGGAAGCCATTGAACAGTTTTCAGATTTGGGAAGCGGTTTTCAGATTGCCATGAAGGATTTAGAAATTCGTGGTGCGGGAGATTTATTGGGTGGCGAACAAAGCGGTTTCATTAACGAAATGGGTTTTGATACGTATCAAAAAATCATGCAGGAAGCTTTGGAAGAACTTCAAAACGATGAGGAATTTGAAGATTTATTTGATAATGAGGAAGACCGACAAAAACTTTTTAAATCGACCAAAGAGGTGAATATTGATACTGATTTAGAATTAATGTTGCCCGATTCGTATGTTCAAAGTATTGAAGAACGATTGTCACTCTATCAAAAACTAGCCGAGATTGAAAACAAAGAAAACCTACAAAAATTAGAATTAGAACTGATTGATCGGTTCGGTGCGTTACCTTCTGAAGCCGTTAATTTATTAAAATCTGTAGAATTAAAATGGATTGCGGCAGATATTGGTTTTGATAAGATCGTCGTAAAGAATGGCGTGTTCCTCGGATATTTTCCACCGAATCCACAAGACAAATTTTATCAAAGCGATAAGTTTAGAAATATAATCGCGTATTTATCCAAGAATCCAAAAGAGGCTGCATTAAAAGAAAAAGCCAGCAAAGAAGGTAATCAATTGATGATGAGAAAAGAAAATGTAAAGAATGTAGATGAGGTGAATGCGGTTTTAGAAAGGATTTTAGGGAATCCCGGCGTTTGATGTAATTTCCAAAAAAACACTACTTTTGCCAATATAATATTAAGAATGAAAAAGATTTTCGGAATTTTAAGTTTGATCTTCAGCATGGTTATTTTGTTTTCCTGCGAGCCTAGTCGTGAAGATGGAGATTTGCTGCTTGGGATTAAAGATCCAGAACAACCGCGCCTTCTAAAAAAAATAGTTTCAAATTGGAAAGATCAAGGGACTAATGAACAGAAAGTTTCTGAAATCACCTATACATACAATGAAAACAAACTTATTTCGTATGAGGATATCTTTGCAGAACCAACTCTCGTAATGTATAATTCAGATAATAAGATTTCGGAATTATCAAACACCAATCAAACGGTAACCTTCCAATACGAGGCAGAAAATGTTTCAAAAATAACGATCGTAATTCCGAACATAAGTACCACTACTACCTCTTATACTTATAGTGCATCGCAGGTGGTAAAAGCCAAGAAGGACCAGCAGTATTTTCTGCCGATACCAAAGAAAACATATTCCGAAACATCGTATGAATATACAGGTCCGAATATGACTAAAGCCACCCTTAAAACTGGAACTTATCTGGCGAATGGTAATGTGGAGATGAATCCAGAAGATCAAATTCTTACTTTTACGTATGCTAGAAAAAGATCGCCGTACACTTTACTTCCAAAAGAATTTGTCGTTTATTTAGCAGGCATTGACCGATTTGGTCCCGCCTTGCTTTCTGCCGGAACATTCACGAAAGTATCAACCGAACCAGGCACAATTGAAGACGTTAATTTCATATATGTTTATGATAATGCTGATTATCCTACACAAAGAAATAAGACAGATGATGAGACAAAATTTGAATATAAATAAAATTCAGAATGAAATACCTGATCGTAGGTCTCGGAAATAAAGGCGAAGAATACGCAGAAACCCGGCATAATGTCGGGTTTAAAGTTGCGGAGAAAATTGCCGAAACCATTGAAGCTCCTTTTAAATCATCGAATTTTGGACTCTTAGCAGAAGGAAAATATAAAGGTCGGAAAGTCTTTATTCTAAAACCAGATACTTATATGAATCTGTCTGGAAATGCCGCTCGTTTTTGGTTGCAGAAAGAAAATATTCCGGTCGAGAATTTAATGATCGTCACGGATGATTTGTCTTTGCCTTTCGGAACTTTAAGAATGAAAATGAAAGGTTCAGATGCCGGTCATAATGGGTTGAAAAGTATCCAGGATCAACTTCAAACACAAGTTTATCCAAGATTGAGATTTGGGATTTCAGCTGAATTTAAAGATGGTCAGCAAGTTGATTACGTCCTGGGAAAATGGGGCGAGGAGGAAAAAGATAAACTTCCCGAAAGAATCGAAAAGTTTTCTAAAGCCTGTTTGTCTTTCGTATTTGCTGGAATTCAGAATGCCATGACGACATTTAACGGAAAATAAATTTCTCTTTATTTCTATCTTTTTATTGGTGTTTTTTATTCATCACCCAATTGGAGTTGGTCAAATTGTAGATTTTTTGAATGTCTTTCAAGATCTTCTCAAAGTCAATTTCTAAATCGATAATTTTCCCGGTTTTCATATCGAAAACCCAACCATGCACAATCGGATATTCATCAACCAAATATTCCTCTTGTACACAAGCCATTTTTATAACATTAATGCATTGTTCCTGCACATTTAGTTCCACCAGTCGATCATAGCGTTTTTGCTCGTCTTCTATCTGATCTAATTCTGATTGATGCAAACGGTAAACATCACGAATGGTTCGCAACCACGGATTGAGCAAACCTAAATCTTCGGGTGTCATCGCTGCTTTAATTCCACCACAACCGTAGTGGCCACACACGATGATATGTTTTACTTGCAGATGTTCGACCGCATACTGAATTACCGCCGTTGAGCTCATATCCAAAGTGTTCACCACGTTAGCGATGTTTCGGTGTACGAATAATTCGCCCGGTGCCATTCCCATCATTTCTTCGGCGGATACTCGACTGTCAGAACACCCAATATACAGATAATCTGGTTTTTGATTGGCAGAAAGCGTTTTAAAAAAATCTTGATCGTCGGCCAATTTAGATTCCAGCCATTTTTTGTTATTATCGAAAATGGCGTTGTATGATTTTTTCATTCATTAAAAATTTTGAATTAAAAGGATTGTGTTTTTAGATTTACGATGGTAAAAATAAGCGCTATAATTTAAATAAAAGAAGAATACGAAAATTATTTCAGGTCGATGTTTAATCAATTTTATTATTGATATAGCCTGAAGTCGCATTCTGGTTGATCGTAAAAGTAGCGGGATTTCCCATGACAACAGCGTTTGAAGGAATATTGATGTTGACGTAAGCATTTGGTGCAATCAATACATTATCACCAATTTTTATATTTCCAACAATAACGGCATTTGGGCCAATCCAGACTTCGTTGCCAATTTCAGGAACGCCTTCATTCTTGCCACGGTTTGCCTGAGCGATGGTTACACCTTGCGCGATATTGCAGTTTTTACCGATTTTCGCTTTTGGATTAATGACCAAACTTCCCCAGTGTCCTAGGTAGAAACCAGCTCCGATTTGAGTTTCGGGATAAATCTGGAAACCATATTTTATTTGATAATGTCGTAAAATCAACCGCCAAATTTTTCCTAAAAAAGTGCTTCTTGGATGTTTCTGAGTCGTTCTTAAAAGATAAATAAAATGCAAATTGGGACTAAAGCATTTCTTCCATATTTCAAAGGAAGAAAGGCATTTTCCGCTTTCACGATAAAAATCTTTTTGAAGAGTAGAATGATTTGACATAGACACAAAGATAAATTAAAACCAATTTATAAATCATCAATAATTTTGACGATTGATTTTACGGAATTTTCCAGGTTAAAAGGCATTTTGTAATCCTTTAACTTCTCTTCATATTGATTAAAACTTTCAGGATTTTGAAGCGCTTTTTTCATTCCTTCGTAAATTCCATCTTCCGAGTTTTCAACAATTTTACCAAGTTTGCCATCTTCTAACATTTCGCGAACACCAGAAACATCGGTTGCAATAATTTTCTTTTTTAAAGTAATGGCTTCAAATAAAACTGTTGGAAAACCTTCATATCTTGAACTTAGAATATAGAAATCTGCTTTTTTAATGATTGGATAAGGATTGCTCGTAAAACCAAAAAGGGTTGAAGTTTCTGAAACGCGCAATTCTTTCTGTAATTTTTTGATATTTTCAAAATCGTAGCCGTCACCAAGAATTAAGATTTTGTGATTGAGTCCTTCATCCAAAAGTCTTTTGTGAACGTTCAATAATCGATCAAATCCTTTTTGTGGGAAAACCGTTCCAACGGAAACGAAAGTTGGTTGATACTTGATAGTCAATGGTTGATGGTTTTGAATGCTGATTTCAGTTTCCGGCTTCCGGCTTCCTGCTTCCAACTTTTGACTTCCATCTTCAGACTTTCGCAATATTTCTTCGGTATCCAAAGGATTATAAATTCGAATAATCTTATTTTTCTCCTCTTCAGTGCTCGCTAAAATCTCAAAATTCTGCTGGATTTTTTCTGAAATGACCATGATTTTATCAAAGCCAAAAAAGGTTCTGAATTCCTCATCGGTGTAGTTGTGAAATTCTGTTTTCTTTAAATCATTATGAATCCAAATCAATTTCTTTGATGACTTTAAAGGTGAATTTAAGATCTCGTCGCGCATTCCATGAATCGCCGCAAACTCGATATCGTAATTTTTTCCTTTTAAAAGAAACTGATAAAGAAGCGAAGGATAGATCTTTAAAAGTTTTTGATAAATTACGCGAACGGCTTTCACGGGAATGTCTTGAATACGATTGGTCGTAATCATTTCCCCTTTATTTAAATACAGAACATTAATCCAACGCGGAACTTCGGACAGATATTTCCCCGAATATAAATTCAGTAAAAGATCAATTTCATATTTATCTTCAGGTAGGTTTTTCAGAAAAGTCACCAAAACTTTTTCTGCACCGCCATGACGCAGAGAACCAATTCTGATAAGGATTTTCTTTTTAATGGCCACAGAAATTATTTTACGGGTTTGTAGGTGTGAGGAAGATTCTCTTTTATATAAGCATCCAGATTTGGGCGAATATTCTCTAATTCACGAGGATACATCACGTTATTCGCCAGTAATTTATCGCCATATTCTTCAATCGAACAAATAAACTTAGCTGGAACTCCGGCGTAAACTGAGCCTTTCCTTGTTGAGGTTGTTAAAATAGATCCTGCTCCCAAAATACAATTGTCCTGCATTTCAACGCCGGGCATAATAATCGTATCGGCCCCGATTAAGCATTGTTTTCCTATTTTAATTCGGCCGAAAGTTCGTACATCTTTATATTTATCCAGAAAGTGAAGCGCGTTTTGCCCGCCATCGTGGTTGACGAATCTCACATTGTTAGAAAAAGTAGTTTCGTCGCCAATTTCAATCAAAAAAGGTTCAGTCCCAAATTGCGGAACTTCTACAAAGCGAACATTTTCCCCTACTTTCAAACCTTTTGCAAGACAGATCTGAAGATAGATGTGCTGTATAAAACGTTCGTAAGTAGTGTGTAATTTTAAAATAATTCGGTATAAATAGATCATACGTTACCTTTGTATAAATTTAAAATAATTTCTTCAATTGCGGAAAAAATCTTCTTGTTGTCAAATTCCTTTTCAATTTCTTTTAAATTTTCTTTCAATTCTGAAATTAAAGATTTATTGGTCAGAAACTCTTTCATGGCTTCATAAATCTCATCCGTTTTATAGTCAATCAAATAGCCGGTTTTTCTATCTTTTATCATCATTTCTACATCGCCAACTTTAGTCGCAATAATCGGTCTTTGTAATATTAGGGCTTCGGCAATAACCAACGGCCAGGCCTCAGATTCAGACGGCATGATGAAGAAATCAGCATTTTTTAAATACGGGTAAGGATTCATTTTGTTGCCGACCAAATGATAGGTTTTTTCCACCCCCAATTTTTTCTGTTGAGTCAGGAGATTTGGCATTTCTTCGCCGTCGCCAATGATGACGATGGAGTGGTGAAAACCATCTTTCAATAGTTGAGCATGAGCCTCCATTAATTTGTGGTAACCTTTCCTGGTGTGTAATCTTCCCACAGAAACAAAGACTAGATTTTTTGGTAGATCCGTTATTTTTTCTTCCGCTTTATTTTTAATTTCTTCGATTGGAATCGCATTGATAATCGCACTTTCTTTTGGGTATTGAAGATTTGGGTAAGCTTCGTGCATGATTTTCTGAATCTTTTCAGAACAATAAATCAGGTGATCAAATTGGGGGAAGTGCTTTAAAATCTCTGGAACTAAAGGTTGAAGTTTCGGCAAGTTAATTTCTGAATGAAACCAGCCAATTTTTTTTGAGTTTTTATTGGAGGAATTTAAAACAGACTCAAAATCATTATAGGTCATAGCAATCTCAATATGATAATATTCTTTCAAATATTCTTGATCAATAACTTCGGGATTCTTCTTAAGTTTTTCAAGTTTGTTTTTTCTGCGGAAAAGTTGAAATTTCTGAAGAAGTTTATTTTTAGAAAAATCTTCTTTACCATCGGTCAAAAATACTTTTCGAACATGCGACGGAAATTCATTTCTTAATTCTCCCTGATTAAGATTTAGCAGAACAGTAAGTTCGAATTTTGCCTGATCGAGATTGTTCAACAGACTTAACATCACCTTTTCTACGCCGCCCATTTCCATAGAACGGTGGCGAAATAATATTTTTATTTTATTGCTTTCGAGCATGATTAGGAAAAGCTTTGTAGAAGGATTTTAAATTTTTTCTTAATTCGATATGAAATTGAATTTTGATATTGTAGAAGGTCAAAAATTTCCTGTGAAGAAGTGAATTGATTTGGAATTTCTTTTCCATTAATTTTATTCAAATCTCTCCTTTTCATGGCTATCCAGATAACTTTTCCCCAATAGTCATAAGAACTCTTCTTATTTTCGTTTTGAGAGATACCGCCAGAATGGGCACGATAAAAATAGTCTGCCTGATCGACATAAATCACCCTTCCTTTTTCATACATTTTGTAGTATAAATCCTGATCTTCCGCAATTCTAAATTCTGGATTTATTTTTTCACATCGAAGATAAACTGATTTTTTAAATCCTACGAAAGGCGCAATTTGGATTGGACAATTAAAGAAATAAGCGTCTCCATTTGGAACCTGCATTGCAGATTTTAATTCTGAAATTGGTTTCAAATTTTCGTCACATTTCACCAAACGGGAATAAGTGAGAACTGCTTTTTCGTTTTTTTTAAAAACATCTACAGAGGCTTGCAAAGCATTTGGACCGATTGCATCATCTGGATCAAGATATCCACAAATTTCTCCTTCTGCGAGTTCAATTAATTTATTTTTGGTGAAGCCAACGCCTTGGTTTTTATCGTTTTTAAAAATCCGGAAGCGAAGATCATCTTTAATGATTTCTTTAATAATCTGAACAGAATCATCCACTGAACAGTCGTCTAAAATTACGACGTCCCAATCTTTATATTTTTGAAGTATAATTGAATCATAACAATCCCGAAAAAACCTTCCGTTATTGAAATTCGCAATTAGTATAGAAAATGTCATCCATGTTTTTAGTAAAGACAAATATACTTTGTTTTTTACCAATGCGATAAATTTTCCCTATTTTTGAGCACAAATTGAAAACACGGTGGGCGAAATAAAAAGAGTGACTAAAACCTTGATTGAGTATTTAAAAAGACCAGATCTTTACCCAGAACTTGGGCGGAAAATTATTAAAAATACACTCAACAGAGGAAATGCGGTGAAGGGAAAAGATAAAACGAATTCCTGGGCTACTTCAAAGGCATTATCACAAAAAGATACAATTAAAAAATTATTTGGAACAGATGATTTTAGCTTTCGCCAAAACTATCAGGAAATCTTAAATGAATCTTTCGCTAAAGAAAAAGCTTGTCCCATAAAAATGGGTGGAGCGGGAGCTTTGGAGTTAATTTTTTATGCTTCGGAATTTACCAATGCTAAAAATATCTTGGAAACTGGTGTTGCTTATGGATGGTCTTCTTTGGCTGCTTTGCTTTCGTTACAAAAAAGAAATGGAACTTTATACAGTTCGGATATGCCATATTTAGGTCAAAACGGTGATCAGTTTGTGGGAGTTATCGTTCCCGAAAAATTGAAAAAACTCTGGAGACTTTTTCGTTTTGCAGACAAAGAATCTTTACCTAAAATATTTTCGGAGAATGATATTTTTGATGTAATTCATTATGATTCTGACAAAAGCTATGATGGCAGAGTTTGGGCTTATAACGAACTATATAAACACTTGCGCAAAGGTGGGGTTTTTTTAAGCGACGATATTGGAGATAATTCCGCTTATCAGGATTTCTGCGAAATAAATAACATCGAATCTACTGTGGTGGAATTTGAGGGTAAATTTGTGGGAGTATTTATAAAATAAAATCTCAACTTTTAAACTGGAATTTCTTCAACAAATGGTTAAAAATATCATTCTCAATGCCGATGATCTAGGATTTTCTCTTGGAGTGAATGAAGCCATTTTGCAGGCAAATACGAAGGGGTTTCTTACCCATGCAAGTTTGATGTCAAATACAGAATATTTTGATCATGCAGTGAAAGAAATTATTCCGAATTGTAATGATCTTAAAATTGGAGTTCACGTAAATTTAACCTGTGCAAAAGCGCTTTTCCCCCAAAATATTTTGGCTGAAAACGGATTACTTAAAAATGATTTCGTAAAATTATTATTTCGCAGGAAAACTGTCAAAGTATTAGATTCTTTAGAAAAGGAAATCGAATTTCAAATCTTAAAAATAAAGAATTCCGGAATAGAAATTTCTCATATTGACGGTCACGAACACGTGCACATTATTCCTTCCATCAATAAAATAGTAAAAAAATTAGCCAAAAAACACAATGTAAATAGAGTAAGAGAAATTAACGAAGATTTATTTGAGAGCTGGAAATTTAATGGCAGAACTTCATCTTTTGCAAATATGATAAAATTGCTCTTGCTCAAATTTCTTTCTATTTTCAATGAAAATTCCGGTGAAATCGGTTTTTATTCGATGCTGAATACGTGCGAAATCAACGGAACTAATTTATTTAAATTTTTGAAAAAAAGCTCCACTTACGAAACCGTTGAAGTAATGTTGCATCCGGCTTTAATTAATTTGGATTCGGAAGATTATTATCAAACTTTGGATCCAAGATTCGTTAGTTTTTTTCAAAATTCTTATCGGAAATCAGAATTTGATTTATGTTTTGATGAGCGTTTTAAAGATTTTAAGATCTTGTAATAAGAATAGTAGAGAGAAAAATAATGGCCAAAACATTTACCCAATTAAAGAAAAGTACCACGAAAATTCCACAAAATTCTAAGAAAATTAGAGTTGCAATATTGGGAGATACCGCTACGCAATTTCTGGGTATTGCTCTAAAAGGAACTGCTTTTGACGAGGGGCAAAATTTTGAAATCTACGAAGCTGATTTTGGCCAAATTTCTCGTCAGATAATGGATCCAACATCGGAATATTTTGATTTTAATCCAGAATATACCTTGATTTTTGAGGCATCTCATAAGTTGCTTTCTTATTATTATAAATCTTATGATGATCAAATTAATTTTGCCAGGAATAAAATTAATTACATCGAAGAGCTTTATCAAAACATACAAAACAGAACCAAAAGCAAAGTGGTTTTCTGTAATTTTCCTGAAATCGATTCCCAAATATTTGGTAATTTTTCGCAGAAAGTAGAATCATCTTTTGGCTTTCAACAGCGGAAACTCAATTATCTTTTAGCAGAATTGGCTTTAGAGAGAAGCAACTTTTTTATAGCAGATTTATGCGCGATTCAGAATAAATTTGGACGGGATCTTATGTTTTCTCCCAATATTTATATTAATACAGAAATGGTTTTATCGCTAGATATTCTACCAATTGTAGCGCAGAATTTAGTGAATGTTATTTCAGCTATTGAAGGAAAATTTAAAAAATGTTTGATCCTGGATCTGGATAATACAACTTGGGGCGGAATAATTGGTGATGACGGTTTAGAAAATATTCAGATCGGAAGTTTAGGAATAGGAAAAGCTTTCACAGAGTTTCAGCAATGGGTAAAAGCTTTGCAGCGACGTGGAATAATCATCGCAGTTTGCAGTAAAAACGAGGAGGACAAAGCAAAAGAGCCGTTCGAAAAACATCCCGATATGGTTTTAAAGCTGGATGATATATCGGTTTTTGTGGCGAACTGGGAAAACAAAGCGGATAATATTCGAAAAATTCAGAATATTTTAAATATCGGTTTTGATTCGATGGTTTTTTTAGATGATAATCCTTTCGAAAGAAATTTGGTTCGGGAAAATATTCCCGAAGTTTGTGTGCCAGAATTACCGGAAGATCCAGCAGATTATCTGGAATATCTGTACGAATTAAATCTTTTTGAAACCGCTAGTTTTTCTGAAAATGACGCAGAAAGAACGAAGCAATATCAAGTAGAATCTGAACGAGTGACGGCTTTGGAAAGTTACACCAATGTGGACGAATTTCTGAAAAGTTTGAATATGAATTCTGATGTTCAGGAATTTAATAATTTTACAAAACCCCGAGTTTCTCAACTTTCTCAACGAAGCAATCAGTTTAATTTAAGAACAGTACGATACACTGAACAAGAGGTTCAAGATTTAATACAATCGGATAAACATAAAACATTATCTTTCACATTAGAAGATAAATACGGCGATAACGGATTGATTTGTGTAGTCGTTTTGGAAGCTTTAAATAATGAAGATCTCTTTGTAGAATCTTGGTTTATGAGTTGCCGGGTTTTAAAAAGAGGAATGGAAGAATTCACTTTGAATCAAATTGTAGAAACTGCAAAAAAGCACGGGTTTAAAAATATAATCGGAGAATATGTTGAAAGTGCAAAAAACCAGATGGTTCAAAATCATTATGAAATCCTGGGTTTTAAAGCGGCAAATAATAAATGGATTTTGGAGGTAGCCGATTATCAAGAACAAGAAGTCAACATAAAAACTAAAAATAATTAAAATGACCAACGAAGAAATTTTAGAGAAGCTGACAGGGATTTTCCATGAAGAATTAGATAATGAAGAAATTGTGTTAAGCAGAGAAACCACTGCAGATGACATCGAAGAATGGGATTCTTTATCGCATATTCAGCTGATCGTGGCGGTAGAAAAAGCTTTTAAAATCAGATTTACTTCCTCAGAAATCCAAAGCTGGAATAATGTCGGAGAAATGATCGACTGTATTTTATCTAAATAATGATTCTATCCCTCAATCAAATTTTTCAGCATCAATTTACGGTTGATTCTACTGTTTATGAAGGTTTCAAAGAAATTTTTCAGGATAAAAATGCGCTTCATACCAATGAGGAATTTGCAAAAAAAAAGGGATTTGCCGGAAAAGTAATGCACGGAAATATTTTAAACGGATTCATTTCGTATTTCATTGGGGAACTTTTGCCGACGGATGAAATGATGATTTTATCACAAAGTATTAATTTTAAAAATCCTGTTTATCTCAATGATATTTTGGAGTTTGAAGCAATTGTGATTGAACAGTCTGAAGCGGTAAAAGTAGATTTGATGAAATTTAAGTTTGTAAATTCAGCTTTGAAAACAGTGGCTTCAGGAAAAATTCAGATTAAAGAATTGATATGAAAAAAGTAGTTTTAACGGGCGGTTCAGCGGGAATTGGTAAAGAGATCAATTTATTTTTACTCAGAAATGGATACGAAGTTTTGTTCACTTTTCGAAAATCTTCTCAATCAGCAAATGAAATTATTTCAGAATTTCCTTTGGCAAAATCTTATCAAATCGACTTTTCAAATCCGGATGAAATTGATGACTTTTTAAAGGAAATCCAAGATTTCAAGCCCAATATTCTCATTAATAACTTTTACTGCGGCACTTTCATCGATTCTTATTTCCATAAAACCGATCCCGATAAATTTCTTGCAGATTTTCAGACCAACATAATTCCCACCCTTCAAACTACGCAGGAATGTATCAAAATTTTCCGCAAAGAAAAATTTGGCAGAATCATCAATATTTTGTCTTCCTCCCTGAAAAATCCAGCAATGGGAACGTCTGTTTACAATGCAAATAAGGCATATTTGTTACAGATGAGTAAAAGTTGGGCCTCCGAAAATGTGAAATTTGGAATTACTTCAAATTCGGTTTCGCCCGCATTTACAATGACAGATTTTCACAAAGATATGGATGAAAGGCAAGTGGAAAATATTCTGGCATCGTATCCTTTAAAAAATAATCTCGAAGGAAAAGATATCGCCGAATTTGTTGAGTTGTGTCTTAATGGCGGATCGCATTTTAATGGAAATCACTTGTTTTTAGACGCGTCAAATTCTTAAAGAATTATCTTTTATGCTGC
Source organism: Kaistella antarctica (assembly GCF_900109615.1). Classification (GTDB taxonomy): domain Bacteria; phylum Bacteroidota; class Bacteroidia; order Flavobacteriales; family Weeksellaceae; genus Kaistella; species Kaistella antarctica. The sequence continues at coordinate 79,479 of NZ_FOIX01000001.1, read as the reverse complement.
TGAACTCCTACTGTTTTATCTTTTTTTTCATCATTCTTTTTTTCATTTACTGGAAGTTAGCTAAAAACGCAACCTTACAAAATGCGGTGTTACTTTTAGGAGGCATTATTTTTTACTTTTCGTGGAGTCCGCAGTTTTTAGTTTTACTTTTAGTCACCATTGCAGCTACCTTCTTCATCAGTAAAAAATTGATCGCAGCAAATGATTCTTCCCGAAAATGGTGGAGCAGACTGGGTATTTTGGTGGTTTTGCTGCAGTTGCTTTACTTCAAATATTTCAATTTTTTTATTGAGAACGTACACGATTTTCTTCAGCAGTTCGGTTTTGAAACCCAGAAGAATATTTTGGCGATTATTTTGCCTATCGGAATCAGTTTTTATTCCTTTCGAATGATCGGATATTTGTTGGATGTACGAAATAAAAAGATCAAAGAAATCCCAACTTTGCTCGAGTATTCTGTCTTTGTTTCTTTTTTTCCAACCATGATTTCTGGGCCAATTGACCGCGCTTTACCATTCGTGAAACAGATTAAAATGAAGCGCGATTTTTCCTCTGAAAGTTTCAGCGATGGTCTTCGACAAATATTATGGGGTTTATTTAAAAAATTGGTTGTCGCAGACAGTATTGCAACAATTACAAATCCAATGTTTGAAACCTATTCCACCTTAAATGGCAGTGCTTTGCTAATTGGTTCAATGCTTTATTTCGTGCAGCTTTATGCAGATTTTTCCGGCTATTCTGATATGGCGATAGGATTTTCGAAAATGCTGGGAATTAATGTTCAACTCAACTTTAAATTTCCCTTATTTGCGCAGAACGTTGCAGATTTTTGGCGGAAATGGCATATTTCATTAACTTCCTGGCTAACTGATTTTGTGTTTACGCCTTTGTCCATTCAATTTAGAGACTTTGGGAAATGGGGTTTGATTTTGGCCATCATCATCAATTTTCTCCTCATTGGATTTTGGCACGGCGCAGAATGGCATTACGTAGTTTTCGGACTGGTAAATGGTTTAATGTATGTTCCCTTAATTCTTAGAGGAAAATTAGGAAAAAAAGTAAAAACCGCCGTCGGATTAGTACCAACGTTTTTGGAAGCTAAAAATATCGCAATCACATTTTTAAGTTTTTCTTTGATCATGATTTTATTTGCGGTAAAAGATCTTACAATGGCAGGAGAATTTTACCAAAGAATATTTTCTTTAAGTCTTTTTGAAATCCCAAATTTTCCTTTTCAAAAAGAAGTCGCAGTTCTTATTTTTTTGATGATTGCTTTAGAGTGGATTACAAGACATCAGGAATTTGCGCTGGAATTTTTTTTAAAACGCAAACCGCGATTGGTAAGATGGGGATTTTATTATGCGTTGGTTTTTCTGATTTTTCTCTTTTATATTGCACCAAAAGGATATATTTATGCACAGTTTTAGAAAATCAATTTTAAAATTATCCCTGTTTTCGGTACTTCCGTTATTGGTAATTGGCTACGCAATTTTTCTCACCGGAAAGCAAACGGATGATTTCTACAAAAGATTTATTTCAAAGCAGCAACATTCTTTAATTTTGGGTAGTTCGCGCGGTTCTGGGATCAATCCTGCAATCTTAGACCAAATCATTCAATTAAAACATCCTAACGTTAAATTTTATAATTACGCATTTACTTGGGGACATTCGCCTTATGGTCCAAAATATTTAGAATCGATTCAAAAGAAACTTGATCCAAAAACCAAAGACGGAATTTTCGTGGTGATCGTTGAACCTACTGCTTTAATGGTTACTCGTTCAAAACCAGATTCTCCGCAATATTATTTTGAAAATGATAAATCGGTTGCTAAAACCAGTTTTGTAAACATAAATCCTAATCTGGAATATTTGATGGAGAGTTATGATTATTCTCTCACGCGAGCTTTAAATTTAAAAATACTTCCTCCGAACAATCCGATGGCAGAAGTTGAAGTTTTAGATAATGGAAAGATGGAGGTAAAAATGATCAAGGATTATTCTCCGGAAAAACGCGCTGAAGAAAATAAACGGAAAATGGCGGAATTTCAAAAAAGAATCGAGGATTTAAAATGGTCCGAAAAGAGATTGAAATATTTGGGTGAAACCATCACGTTTTTGCAAAAATATGGTAAAGTAATCTTGCTAAGAATGCCGATAAATAGAGTTCCTTATCAAATAGAAGAAAGCGCAGTTCCATTTTTCGACTCTAAAATGGAGGAATTATCGGCTCAATATAAAGTGAATTACACCAATTTTAATCGCACTCCGAACGACTATAAATGCATTGATGAGGTTCATTTAAGCAATCAGTCAATGACAGAATTTTCCAGAGAATTAGGAGAAAAAATAGTTTCAGAATAAGTCTTTCCGAAAATTAATATTGTATAATCCAGAACGTATACTTTTAAAATCGGTCGTCAAATATTTCGCGATCATTCCCCATTTTTTTAGGAAAGGTGCCTTGGCAATTTCATAACTTCGGTACATTCTATTGATATGAATTTTGATGTCATCTGGAACTGATTCCTCGTTTTCTGACCAATCTCTCATTTCTTTCCAAAGCATCACTTTCGAAATGGAGGGTTTTACTTTTCCCGCGTCAACTTGTGTAATTCTATTGTTTTCATGTACACCACGATTAGCGATTGCTTTGTTCAAAATTCCTGGATAAAGATTTAAATAATAAGAAAGCCGAAATAAAAATTCTGTGTCTTGATGAAGCCTTAAATGCGTTTTCATCATGGGTGAAAGTTTTTGATCTAATGGTAATTTTCGGATCGTTAATGCATCAATACTGAACAAACCAAAACTTCCTAACATTCCTAATTGTCCCCGAAATACGTCCTTCGGTAAATGTTTTTTATAAACGGTTGTCAATCGGTCTCCGAAAATTTGATAATACTGTTTTTTCGCTTTGTCGGAATAATAATTAACGCCGATTGCTCCATAAACTCCCTCAACATCTGGATTTTTAAACAATTCTTTTTCTGCTTCGAAACGGTTTGGTAAATAATAATCATCTGCATCTAAAAAAGCGATAAAATCTCCAGTCGCTTTTTCTAAGGCCAGATTTCTACTCGCTCCAGCTCCGTGATTTCCTTTGTCAGGATGTTGAAAAAGTTTTACACGGTCATATTTTTCTGCCAATTTTTTGCAAACATCCAAGGCTTTGTCGGGAGATTGATCTTCCACCAAAATAATTTCGAAAACTTCGTCGAACTGTAAAGCAGATTCTACGGCTTTGGTAATATATTTTTCGGCGTTATAAACCGGGGTGATGACGGAAATTTTCATTTAAATCTGAAATTTTATTTTTAGATAATTAGTGAACCTTTTCTCGACAACGTAGTGAAAAAACGCTGCAACTCCTATGACTAAAATTAACTTTAAAAATATATAAAGAATATTAAGATAGCCTTCAATCTTAAAATGACGGAAAAACATTTCCACAAACGGATGAGAAAGATACAAAGAGTAGGAAATGTCTCCAAGAAAAACAAAAAATCTGTTTCCTTTTAGCTGAAAATTAAAATCTAAAATTAAGAAAGAAAGTACAAAAAAAGTGATGATAATTAAGGAAACAAGCTCCCCGATTTCAATATTTTGACGGAAGAAATAAAAAGAAAAAAGTAAAATTCCACCGGTGCAAATGGACAAAGCTGCTTTTCTCGACAGCTTAAGTTTCTGTAAAACCAGCGCTAAAATAATTCCAGAAATAAAATAAAAATTAAGGAAATCAGTCGCCATTTTGTAGAATGCATTCTCACATTTGAAGAATAATCCGATAAGATAACTCAGAATAAAAAACCCGATAATAAAGAAATAACGGTTTTCCTTAAATAATAAAGAGATCCCAAAAATTAAATAAAAAAACATTTCATAATTTAGAGACCAACCTAAATAAAGCACCGGAAATGTATCTTTTTGAGGTAGAAAAAGTATCGAATGTATAAATCTATCCAACAGATCTCCGGAAAAATAAGTGAAAAAAGTACCGCCAATAATCATCCAGCCTAAGGTTAGCAAATAATACAAAGGCACAATTCTGATGATGCGCTTTTTATAAAAAGAGGTAACCGATTTTTTTATACTGCGTTCTTTAGAAAATAATAAATTTTTTGTCGTAAAAGTCATGATGAAACCGCTAATAACGAAAAAGATCGGAACACCAATACTTCCTTTACTAAACAAGATTTCTCCCAATTTTAAATGATTAAAGTTGATGCTTTCCCGAAAGTGATAAAAGCAAACCAATAATGCAGAAATGCCCCGTAAAATTTGCAGATTATTGAGTCTCATAAAATTATCTTTTCAAAAAAGTAAAGCGATATCTCGTTTTTAAAATTTTCGGATTAAACAGTATGGAAATTGCTAAATCGACATATTTTGAAATTCCTTTTTTGGTTGATAATTCAAATGATTTTTTGCGTAACTGAATATGGTTCAAGTATTTTCTCTCCACATTTTTATCTTTTGACCAATTGTGGATGGAATCCCAAAGCAAAAATTGCCGTCGATTATATTTTTCGGAATAGATTTCAATCTTCGTAATGCGGTTGTCATTATGAACTCCGCGTATTGAAACCGCCTCCGTAATTGAGCCACTTTTTAAATAACACAGAAAAGAAAGTTTGATGATAAAATCACTGTCCTGATGAATTCGCAAGTTTTCATTAAATTTTAAATGATTTTTTCGCAGACTTTCGGCACGTATCGTCAATGCGATCAATGAAAAAAAAGTTCCAAAATTTTGATCCAACCCCAATAAACCATAGAAAACCTCCTTTCCTTCCGCATTTTTTTTTACGGTTGTTAAGTTGGTGTTTTTAAATTTTTTCTCAAATTCTTCTTTGCCCTTTTTCGTTAGAAATTCTGTTCCAATCGCACCGAAAACACCTTCGATTTTTTCATTTTTAAAGAGAATTTTTTCTGCTTCGAAACGGTTGGGTAAATAATAATCATCTGCATCTAAAAAAGCGATAAATTCTTGGGTGGCATTTTCTAAACCTACATTACGGCTTGCTCCAGCTCCGTGATTTCCGAAATCAGGATGCTGAAATAATTTGATTTTTGGATTTCCCGAAGCAAGTTTTTTGCAAAGATTTAGAGAGTCATCTTTTGATCGATCTTCTATTAAAATAATTTCCTGTACTTCCTCGAATTGAAGTGCAGAATCGACCGCCTTCTTTAAAAAAGCTTCTGCATTATAAACTGGAATGATGACGGAAATTTTCAAAATAATTCTTTAAATATATTGTTTATAATTTTCTGCCCATAAAGCTAACTGCAGTAGATTCCAGTGTTTTTTATCTTTATTTAAAAATTTTTGTGCGGCGGAGAAATTGACCAGTCTATAAATGGCTGAATCCTTGTTTTTCAATAAATTATCTGATAGTGAAATCATACTTTCCTCTTCAAACCAAGTTTCCACAGAAGATCCAAATCCCTGTTTTCCTCGATTTTGAATATTTTCAGTCCAGTAATTTTTCATAGTTTCCCGTAAAATAATTTTATCCTGCGTAGAATCCAGTTTTAAATTTTCTGGCAATTGAATACAAAATTCTGCAAAATCTTTATCTAAAAATGGCGTCCGAACTTCCAAAGAATTTGCCATCGCCATTCGGTCAGATTTTACGAGCATATTTCCGGGAACATATTTCTCCAGATCGGTTCGCATTATGTCATTCAGAGAATCAGGATCTGCAATAAAACTATATTCCTGATGATATTTTGAGCGAATCCCTAAACTTTTTATTTCCTTTGGAGTGAAATAATTCCGCACCGTATTTTGATGAAAATCCAGAATATTTTTGTGCGCAATATTTTGCCGTGTGAGATAAGAGGTTTCCTTGAATTTGCCAAATTGCTGTAAGCCAAACTTGAGTAAAATATTTCCGTAACTGAAATGGTTTCGCAGTTTTTGTTCTACCGTGTAAAAGTTATAACCCCCGAAAAGTTCATCCCCAACGTCGCCGCCTAAAACCACTTTCAGATGTCTTGCTGCTGCCTGGCAAATTTTGAACTGCGGCGTATAACTCATATCCGCAAAAGGGTCATCAAAATAGGGTGAAATCCTTAATAAATCCGCGGCGATATCTCCACGATTTTCATGAATTTCAATATGATTCGTTTCGTATTTCTGGGCTATTTCTTCGGCAAATTTGAGTTCACTATTTTCGCCCGAATATCCAAAACTGAGCGTTGTTTGCTTGGGTTTAAATTCGTTAACCATGGCTACAATCGTGGAGGAATCCAAACCACCACTTAAAAAACTTCCGACTTCTACATCGGCGACGAGCTGTTTTTTCACTGCATTTTTTAGAAGATGGCTGAACTCTTCTTTAGCATCGTGAAGATTAATTTGCACGTTTTTTTTTGGAATGCTATAATATCTTTTCACTTCAACCTTACCTTTGGAATAGGTTAAGTAGTGAGCTGGCGGAAGGGTGTAAATGTTGGAGTAGATACTCTGGTAAGTATTGACATAGCCATATTGCAAGAAATGAAAGAGTGCTTCTTGATTCACTTTTGGAACAATTAATCCAGAGGCTAAAAGTGCTTTAATTTCTGAGGCGAATATAAATTCGCCATTTTTTCCTATGGCGTAATAAAAGGGTTTTTCTCCGAACCGATCTTTGGCGCAAAAAAGCTCCTGCTTTTCTTCATTCCAAATTGCAAAAGCAAACATGCCAGGAAGCTGAGCTAATAACTCCTTACCAACGGATTGATACATTGCCAAAATAACTTCCGTGTCAGAAGTGCCGCGATAGGGGTAATCAGCATATTTTTTCTTTAAATCAAGATATCCATAAATTTCGCCGTTCAGAACGATACATTCATTTTTGGTATTTGAAAACATAGGCTGTTTGCCAGTTTCGGATAAATCGATAATTGATAACCGCCGATGTCCTAAAGCTGCATTTTTCAAAAATTCGTGATGAGCCGTGTCGGGACCACGATGTGCGATTGCATTGGTCATTTTCTGAATTTCTTCAGGATAATTTTTAGCGTTAGGCGCAATTATTCCGGCTATTCCGCACATAATTTATAAATTTAAAAAAGTAGAACCTACTTGGCTGACTTGTGTTTTGAGTTTTTCTAAATCCAAAGATTCAGACTTTATTTTTTTATACTTGCTGGTCAGCTCTTTTACCAAATTGATATTTCCTTTTAAAAAATTCTTGGCTCTGCTTAACTGTAACGATTGCAGTTCTTTCTTTAAACCATTCTTATAGGTTGGGTCTAGAATTTTGATTTCCAAAGAATTGTTTTGATATCTCTGATAATCTACTTTTCCTAACTCTTGTTTTCCGTCATGAACAGCCTTACTGTTGGGACAAAGCAGGATTTTTTTTCCATGAAAAGTCAGTCGGTTAACATATTCATTGTCTTCGCCATAGTGAAAAAAGTAAGGATTAAAGCCACCCACTTTTTCAATCGTATCTCTTGGAATAAACCAGTGAGCAGCATTAATAAAACTGATTTCATAGTAATTTTTTACTGAATTCAGGTACAGGTCTGAAATCATTCTGGTTTCAAAATTTTGGGAAATGTACTTGTCCAGAAATAGATCGAGATTTTTTTCGCTTCCGTCTAAATGCATTGGGCTGAGAATTCCTATTTCTTGTTTCTGACCGTAATCATTATAAACGTTTAGTAATTGTTCTACAGAATCGTCATAAATCCAGGCGTCCTGATTCATGAGATAAAAAAAATCTGCCCCTTTTTTATAGGCGATTTCAATACCTAGATTATTGGCTTTGCCAAAACCCATATTTTCTGGTGATTGAATCAATTCAACTTCTGGAAACTGAGTTTTAAGGTAATCTTGAGTTCCATCTGTTGAACTATTATCCACCACAATAACCTGCACAGGAATAGATGATTTTCCCAAACTCGAAAAACATCTCTCCGCCCATTTCATGGCATTATAAGTGACTATGATAAAGTGTATTTTTGCCTCCATTTATTTTTTAGGTAAAAGCTTTCTCAAAAGTCTCCATTTTCGTTTCATATTAAAAAAAATGGCTTCAGATTTCGATATTTGGAACTCATCTTCTTTCGCAATTCCATAGTTACAAAATTTCAGGTCAATAATCCTTTCGGCATTTTTCTCACTACTATTCACTAGATTGTTGGTATGAATATACTGAATAAATCTTGGCTCAGAATCAAAAGCGGTGTAATTTTTATAATTTCGGTATTTTAAATGTTCTTCTTTCAACACAGTTCTAAAACTGTTTTTATCTTCCACCAAACTTACAAAGGGATTCGAAACCATGTAAAATAAATTGATGAAAGCTTTGTTTTCTGCAGTTTTTGTCAATTGTAAACCTCTTTTTAGGTCAATAACAAAATCATGTTTAGGCTCAAATTTCTGCTGAACAGTTTCTATAAATTCCCGATGCAAGAAATCGTCATTATCGAGATCTGTTGAAATTAGGAACTGTGTATTTTCTTCAAAAAATGATGGAATTATTTCAAGCGCTTTTCGATGCATTTCCTCAAAATCATGTACAAAAAACGGTTGAAATAAAGAAAATTCTTTCTGGGTCTTTTCGATTTCGAGTTTGTACTTTCGGGGGGTATTTACGTCAAAAAAAACAAGCCAGATAAAGTTTTTGTTGGATTGATTTTCAAAAGAAGGCAAACAATACTTCTGAAAAATTTCGAAACGATCTTTTAGCCACTCTTCACTCAACGGTTTTGAGCCGCCACGCGTTTCTGTCCAGACCGAAGTTGGAACGTTAAAGCGAGTGGTTATGATATGAATGAAATTCATTTTTTTATTGGAATAGTATATTTTATTTGAAATTTGTTAATTTGTAGTAATAATTTAGTTTTAATTTAATATAGAGCCGCTTCCAAACAGTGAATTGATCCAAATAATCATTGTAGTATTTTGTCACTATAATTTTGTATTCATCTATCAATCCTTTTTTTAAATCAAAATTTGATACAATAATTTTAATATAATCGATGGATTTAATTTTAGCATAAAGATCTTCAGCGGAAATACGCTCCTTCTCTTTTTTTAATTTAAAACCTATATTTTGATCATCATGTATTCTGTACAGACCTAATTTCTCATCGAGGATAAATAGGGTATTTTCTTTTAGAGATTTAATCACTAGCTCGAAGTCATGAATCAATAGATTGTTTAATTTTTTTAAAGGTAAATAGTCCATTTTCGCTTTCTTAGAGAGGACCATTGCCATCCCTGGGAAAATATTGCCTTTGAATAAAACTATTTTTAGAATTTGCTCATTACTTTGTTTAGGCTCAAATGAATGTTGTTTCCAATAATTTTTTTCAGACTCCATATCTAATAAAAGGCTGAAATTATGGCAAAGAACTTTTGTTTTGATATTATCAGAAAACACTTGCTTTACTCTAGCCACTTTGTTTTTATGCCAAATATCATCCTGATCACAAAGGAAAATTAAGTCTTTTGCACAGAGTGAAATTGCTTTCTCGAAATTCCGAACATAACCCAAGTTTTCGTCATTGAAAAAAAGACGGAAAAGTTTAGGGAATTGAGCTTGGTATTCTTTTAACAAAAGAGGTGTTCCATCAGTAGAACCATCATCACAAATTATAATTTCGTCCACAGGAGTTTCCTGAGCCAAAATACTTTCAAGTTGCTCCGTTAGATATTTTTCTCCATTATAAGTGCAAATAGCTACCGATATAGTTGTTATATATGACATTATTTTAAAAGTCGTTTAAGAAAAAAATAGTATTTCAGAACTTTTGTGTTTTGCAACTGTCGAATATAATTTTTTTGATCTAGATTGTTGTTATTAAGTAAAAAAATTGTGTTGTTTAATTTTTCAAATAGTAAATTTTTTATACTGACGTCGTTGTTTTTATAAATGTATCTATTTGCAAATCGAATATTTTCGTAAACAAGTTTGAAATTTTTGCTTAAACTATTTGGGTTGTGTCTATAATAGGCCAAATAGTCGTTGATAAGTTGATATGAAATGTTCTCCTGTTTGAAAAGATCAATCCAGAAAACCCAATCTTCCTTGGCCTTTAATTGTTCATTAAAATGAATGTTTACAATACTGGTCTTTTTGAAAATTGGACAATGAATAGGAATATTGAAATCCACATCCCATCGCAAAATAAGATTCTCTACGTTAATCGGATATTGCATGATATCACTAAAAGGTGGACTTAATGAATTTTCATAAAACATTTTAAAATTGCTGACCACTAATTTACAATGATCGTCTATTAAAAGAACTGATTTTTGAAATTTTTCTGGATGAATAAAATCGTCGCAGTCTAAAAATTGAATCCAATCTCCATTGCTTTTTTCTAAACCATAATTTCTTGCAGAAGAGAGTCCTCCATTTTTTTTATAAAAATACTTGAACCTTTTGTCTTTTTGCTCCCAAACTTTACAAAGATCTTCGGTGACATCTGTGCTTCCATCATTGACCATCATGCACTCCCAGTTTGAATAACTTTGATTCATAATGGACTGTAAACATTCATTCAAAAATTCAGATTGATTGTAACAGGGAACGATGACAGAGATTAATGGTGAGTTCATGCGATTAAAAAAAGTGCTTATATGTATTTTGATGTTGCCCGATAGATCATAGGTGGAATGCCATATCGAATAGCAAACACTAATCTCTTTATATTATAAGGATAAGAACGGTATAATTCTAATAAATCGTTAGGGATCTTCTGCTTGAGGAGATATTGTTTCTGAACAAAACTATTAATTCTATTTTTTACAATTCCTGTTTTATCGAACATCATTTGAAGCATTAATGTTTCTAAGAATATTCTTTCTGCTTTTGTTTTAGATATGTTATTAGCGTGTAATCTATAGTAGGACAGTTTTTCGGGAACGTAGGCAAATGAGTGATTCTCATTGATTTTGAGCCACCGATAATAATCTTCCACTAAATATTCAGCATTATATTCGCCAGTTTCTTTTAAGACTTGCGTTCGCATCAAAACGGTTAGAGCTGCAATCTTGTTTCCTTGTAATAATTCTTTTTTAAATTCATCGGCAGGTAAATTCCCCCATTTATTATAGTCTGCGATGTCTGGTTGAAGATTTGAGATCTCATCAATACAAAAGGTGTCAGTGAAAACAAGGCCATAATCAAATCCTTTCTCTTCAAGACAGTTGACGCATTTTTCAATACTTTCAGGATGCAGAAAATCATCAGCGGCTATTAATTTTATATATTCCCCTTCGCAAAGTGCAATGCATTCATTTAAAACGCTTGCTAAACCCGTATTAGTTGTATGATAATTTTTTTTTGCGCTTATATTATAATTTTGTAGCCAATGATTAAATTGGTTAATCGAATCATCCTGAGAAGCGTCGTCCGCCACAACGAGTTCCCAGTTCAAATACGTTTGATTTTTTAAAGAGTCTAAAACTTGCGTAATATATTTCGCTTGATTATAAGAGACAACAACTATACTTACTAATGGTTTTACCATGCTAGAATTTATTAATAATATACGTTACATTTTCACCTAGACTTTCTAAAGTAAATTTATTTCAATTCAAATCTTCTGGTGTTTTCTTGAAAGTGTATTAACAACTTTCAATAAAATATTCTTCCTTAAGATTACACATTTTACATCTATGCAATTTCATCCAAAAACATATAAAAGATTGGAATACAAATATTACCTAAAATTTAGAAATGAATTCCTTCAAATGATTTCACCAAATTTTATAATCAAATTTAGGTCTAACCACTCCAGGCAAAGTATTCGTATTTGAACCTATTTTAATGTTTTCAACTTCAAAGGAGATTATATTATCACAAGAAAATAAATTGACGCGCTGATTTTGACCGAAGATAATTTTAAAATAATAATTACCAGCATTCAGAAACTGAGCGGGTATTTCAAAATTCACCTCATAATATTTCTTCTGAGAATCATTGTTTTTACTGACCAATGCGCCAGTATGAAAAACTACAACCTCCTCATAAGTTCGCAGTTCAAAAGTAACATCTAATGTGATATTTGGTAAATTATTAAAAAATTTCAGTTTTACATGTACACCAGAATCAATATCGATTATTCTTCCTATGCACGGGCTCGCTGAAAACTCCGTAATTCTGATATTGTCATTTCCCATTGCCGTTTCTAATTCGCCTTCATGAACATAACTGGATTTGGTCAAACTATTCCGCTGATATTCGATGACGGATTCTTCAACACCGCCAGAATAGACTAATCTTCCCTGATCAAGTAGAATGCCTGTTGTACAAAGTTCTTTCACCGCTGTTAAATTATGACTCACAAACAAAACCGTCCTCCCTTCTCCCTTACTCACATCACCCATCTTACCCAAACATTTTTTCTGAAACTCAGCGTCACCAACGGCCAGAACTTCATCCACAATCAATATTTCGGATTCTAAATGTGCCGCAACAGCAAATGCCAAACGAACATACATTCCAGATGAATATCTTTTTACCGGAGTATCAATGTATCTTTCTACTCCAGAGAAATCTACAATTTCATCAAATTTACGTTTGATCTCTTTTCTGCTCATTCCCAAGATAGCTCCATTCAAATAAATGTTTTCGCGGCCTGTCATTTCAGGATGAAAACCAGTTCCGACTTCTAATAAGGAAGCAATTCGTCCGTTGGTGTAAATTTTACCGGTAGTTGGTTTTGTTACCTTACTTAATAATTTTAAAAGTGTTGATTTTCCAGCGCCATTTCTGCCGATAATGCCAACTGCATCGCCTTGCTCAATCTCGAAATTAATATCTTGCAGCGACCAAACGTATTCACTTTCTGCTTTTGAGGAGCGGTCGTTGGCTTCTCCAATTTTTAAATAAGGATCTTCTTTTCCACGAACTTGATGCCAAAATCGATTCAGATCATGCGAAAGCGTGCCTGTTCCAACTTGACCAAGTCGATATTGTTTTGATATGTTTTCTGCCTTTAATGCCAGCATCTTATTTTCTTTAATAAATTTTTTAAAACTATTTGTGTAGCGCTATTTTATTTTCAACTATCAACTATCAACTATCAACTATCAACTATCTACTATCAACCACCATTAAACCGTATCCATAAAACTTTTTTCCACTTTGTTAAAGGTTACTGTTCCAATGATCAACAGTGCAATAATAATTCCAGTGCTGATAAGCAGCATCTCTGCTGAAAATTCTCCCTGGCCCATCCAGCCATATTTGAAGCATTCAAAAATTCCGGTAAGTGGATTGTAATAAGCCAGTTTTTTCCAAACACCAGTGATTGAAGAAACCGGATAAATAACGGGTGTCGCATACATCATTAAACTCACCCCGAAAGTGAGAAGCATTTGTAGATCACGGTATTTCGTTGTCAAGGCTGAAAAAATCATCCCGACTCCTAAGGCAAAAATAGCCATTAGTACAATTAAAAACGGAGTGGCCAGAATCCATATGTTTGGCTCAATTTCACCTTTCGAAAAATAAAAAATCCAGACTGCTAAGAAAAGGGTAAACTGAACGGCAAATTTCATGAGATTTGAAATAACAATCGTAATCGGCATGACCAACCGTGGGAAATAAACTTTACCAAATATAGAAGCGTTGGCTGTGAAAATATTAGAGGTTCCAGTTAGGCAGGATGAGAAATAATTCCAAAGCGTAATTCCGGAAAGATAAAATAAAACTTGTGGAATACCGTCAGTCGATAATTTGGCAATGTTTCCGAAAACAAACACAAATACAATTGTCGTAAAAATAGGATTAATGAAGAACCAAAGTGGACCTAAAATAGTTTGCTTAAATCCTGAAACAAAATCCCGTTTTACAAACATGTAAACCAAGTCTTTGTATCGCCAGACTTCTTTTAATTTAAGGTCGAAAAGAGAATGGTTGGATTCAATGGTTTCCGTCCACTGTTGTTGAGGTTCGCTCATTTGTGTAAATAAATTTTGATCAAAATTAACATAAATTAATGAATTTTTGAGAATTCAATTTTAGTTAACAAAAGAGAAGTGATAAAGAGCGGCATATACAAACGAATTTCATAAAGGATTCCAGTGTAAAAACACAGTAGTATATAAGGAAAGGATAATAAATGAAATAATAGAATATGCTTCATCGGCTTTCTATCTTTCGCCAGTATTATAGTAAAAGCGAAAAACACCAGCCAAAATAAAATTCCTAAAATATTTTTAGGCTGGGTGAAATTTTGAATTAATAAATTTCCATCATTGGTAGTGAAGGTTTCAGACGTTAATCTCAAACCGAAATAAACTCCTAAAAATACAATTCCCAAAACAATAATCGGAATAATTGTTTCTTTTTTGAGACCGAATTTTGTGTACAATAAGGTTGCAGCCAACGAAAGTGATAAGGCTGACGATTCCCTGTTTAAAGTGGAAACGAGAATAACGATACTTAAAATAATCAACTTTAAACTAGATGGCTTCTTTAAATAAGATAGTAGTAGATAAAAGAAAAGCAACAAGAAGAAGTAACTGGAAACATCGTACGGAACTACGACAAATGTCGACAGACCTATGCTGAATAAAGCGACTGCGATTATTAATATCTTTTCTGAATAGGTGGCCGAAAAACTTTTCAGTTCAGTGATAAGAACTAGCATGATTGCAGAAAGAAGGATGAAAATCGTATTTAAAATATAGAACGATAAATACATCTGTGGTTCCGAATCCTCGCTCACAAATTTTAATTTGAAAATTTCATAATCAATATTCAAAAAGGATAGAAACTCGTAAACGGCAACTAACAAGTAGCCACTTAAAATGCGATACTGGTAAATCCCGGCCTGAAACTGTTCTTGAAAATTAGCGTAATTTAAAATCGTAGAGGAATAGATATTGGCAAATCCAAAATACACAAAACTATTGACGGTAAATGCCAATAATACTGCAAAAATAATTTTTGAAAGTAAATTTATTTTCAATGCGGCTGTTTTAGTTACGAGGTCTGCAAAATTAATTTAATGTTTTTCTACCGATAGACTTGTAGAAAAATCCTTTATCTTCAACTTGCTCTAAGGCAAACATATTTCGTCCGTCGAAGATTGCTTTGGTTTTCATTTTTTCCGCCATCAATTCAAAATTAGGATTTTTAAATTCACTCCATTCTGTGGCAATCAATAGACAGTCTGCATCTTCTAGAGCGGAATACATGTCTTTCGCGTAAGAGATTTGATCACCCAGAATTTGACGAGCATTTTCTTCTGCAATAGTGTCGAAAGCAGTAATGCTTGCGCCTTTTTCCAAAAGAATTTTGATATTGTCCAAAGAAGACGCTTCCCTCATATCATCCGTATTAGCTTTAAAGGCTAAACCCCAAAGTGCTATTTTCTTTCCTTTTAAATCTCCTTTAAAATATTGTTCTATTTCTGAAATTAGAATTGTTTTCTGAGCTTGATTCACCTCTTCCGTCGCTTCTAAAATCTGAAAATCAAATCCTTCCTGCTTTCCAGATCGAATTAAAGCTTTCACATCTTTCGGGAAACAACTTCCGCCGTAACCGATTCCAGGAAAAAGAAAACGGTGGCCGATTCGGTCGTCAGAACCCATTCCTAAACGAACTTTATCAACATCAGCACCGACTTTTTCGCAGTAATTCGCAATCTCATTCATAAAGGTAATCTTTACGGCAAGAAAAGAATTGGCTGCGTACTTGGTTAATTCAGACGATTTCTCATCCATGAAAATAATTGGAATTCCGATATTGGTAAAGGGCTGATAAATTTTTGCCATGATTTCCTGAGCTTTCTCCGACTCACTGCCAACTATGACTCGCGCAGGATTCATCGAATCATCAATCGCGAAACCTTCCCGTAAAAATTCTGGATTAGAAACAACATCAAACGGGACATCTGTTTTTGCCGCAATCGTTTTTCGCACGATCTCGGCTGTTCCCACTGGAACAGTAGATTTATTAACGATGACTTTATAATCCGTAATCAAATCACCAATTTGGTTGGCTACCGAAATAACATAAGAAAGATCTGCTGAACCGTCTTCGCCAGGCGGAGTCGGCAACGCAAGATAAATAACTTCACTTTTTTCGAGTGCTTCTTTAAGATCAGTGGTGAAAAATAAACGTTGTGCTTGAATATTTCGAAGGAAAATTTCTTCTAGACCTGGTTCATAAATAGGGACGATTCCTTTCTTCATGCGTTCTACTTTTTTTGCATCGATATCAACACAATAAACCGTGTTGCCCAATTCTGCTAAAGTAGTTCCGGTAACCAACCCGACATAGCCTGTTCCAACGATTGTAATATTCACAATTAGAGTTTTTTTATTCTGGCAAATATAGGAATTAATCATTTGTAGGACTGTTTATTACTCTTTCAATAAAATGTAATTATTTTGTCATTTTATTAATATTGTGTATATTTGCCACGGATTTACGGAAATTATAATGAAAAGGCCTTCGGAAGAATGCCTTTTTTCGTAAGAGAATTTTAGTAAGATATGGAATTTAAAGAGCACATACAGCAATTATTAAACGAGTTTTTAGCAGAAAGAGAAGATCTTTTTTTAATCGATATTAAATTTTCTGCTGCAGATCATATTCGGGTAATTCTTGATGGTGACGATGGAGTTTCTCTTCAAGATTGTCTGGATGCGAGTCGTGCGATTGAATTCAATATGGATCGCGATGAACATGATTTCTCGATGGAAGTGATGAGCGCTGGATTAAGCGAGCCGCTTAAATCACCAAGGCAGTATCGAAAGAATGTTGGAAGATCACTCGAGTTATTAATGAACGATGCTTCAGAGATTGAAGGTGAATTGATTAATGTGGAAGAGGATAAAATTACTTTAGTTTTAAAATACCGTAAACCGAAAGACATAGGAAAGGGAAAAGTAGATGTTGTTGAAGAAAGAGAAATCCCGTATTCCGATATTAAAAAAGCACTCGTTGCAATAAAGTTCTAAGACAAAAGAGTGATAATTTAGTATTAGGCACTCTTTTATGATAAATTGAATTAAATTTAAAGTGTAAAAACTTTATATTTCGAACCTTAAACAAAACATATATTAATGGACGGTTTAGCATTGATTGAAGCATTTGGCGATTTCAAAGAAGACAAAAACATCAGCAAGATAGATCTGATGGCGATTATCGAAGACTCATTGAAAACTTTACTAAGAAAAAGGTTTGATTCTGATGATCATTTTGACGTTATCGTAAATCCTGATAAAGGAGATTTTCAGATATTTTTAAATAAAGAAATTGTAGCAGACGAAATGTCTGAGGACGATGACTTAGAAATTGAAATTTCTGAAGCAAAAAAAATAGATCCAACTTTCGAAATTGGGGATGATTTTTCCGTAGAAATTCCGATTGAACAATTAGGAAGAAGAAGCATTTTGACGCTGAAACAAATTTTAGCGACTAAACTTCAGGAACATAATAACGCCGTTCTTTACGATCAGTTCCGAGATAAAATCGGAGAAATCGTTATGGGAGAAGTTCATCATATTCGTCACAAACATGTTATTTTGTTGGATGATGACGACAATGAATTCATCATGCCCAAGGAAAATCAGATTCCTTCTGACTTTTTCAAAAAAGGAGAAAGCATTCGTGCGATTGTAGAGAGTGTTGATTTTAAAGGAGCTAAACCTCAGATTATTGTTTCCAGAACTTCACCAAGATTTTTGGAGAAATTACTGGAAATGGAGATTCCAGAAATCCAAGATGGTACGATTATTTTGAAAAAAGTAGTTCGTATTCCAGGTGAAAAAGCGAAGATCGCGGTTGATGCTTATGATGACAGAATTGATCCTGTTGGAGCTTGTGTTGGAGTGAAAGGTTCTAGAATCCACGGCGTGGTAAGAGAATTGAAAAACGAAAACATCGACGTTATACAGTGGTCAAAAAATCCTGAAATTATGGTAAAACGTGCTTTAGGAAACATCACCATTAACAAAATCGAAATCAACGAAGAAACAAACTACGCCTTGGTTTACACGCCGGTAGAAGAAATTTCTAGAGTGATTGGTAAGCAAGGTCAAAACATCAGATTAGCTTCTTGGCTAAGCGGTTATGATATCGATGTTTATAGAGAAGCGAGTGAAGATGATGATGTTGAATTAAGAGAATTCGTAGGAACTGAAGAAGGTGATATCGAACAGTGGATAATTGATGAGTTCCGTAAAGTTGGTTTGAATACTGCGAAAAGTATTTTAGATAAAGAAACAGAGGCGCTCTTAAGCATAACTGATCTGGAAGAAGAAACCATCGCAGAGGTAAAACGTATCCTGAAAGAGGAGTTAGAAGATTAAGTTTTTCTAGAAACTATATTTAAAGTTAAAATAGGTTAACTTTGCCAAAATTAAAATAAAAGTATAAAGTATACATGCCAAAAATTAGATTAAACAAAGCAGTTAAGGAATTTAATATTTCGATGACGAGGCTGGTAGAATTTCTACATGCCAAGGGAATCGAGGTAGAAAGCAATCCGAACGCTCAATTGGACGAATCGGCATATTCTGCATTAGAAGCTGAGTTCCGCAAAGACGGGGAACAAAGAAAGGCTTCTCATGAGGTAGTGATCGCTAAAGTTCCGGAAGAAAAACTGGAAATCGAGCCATCGCAACCTGAGGTAATAAGAGCCAGATCAAGTCAAAGACCCGAAACGAGAATTTTGGGTAAAATAGACTTAGATCAAAAGAAATCTGAAGTGAAAGCAGAGCAACCAGCTCCGCCAGCTGAAGAGCCCAAACCAGTAGTTGAAGCAACTCCTGTTGTTGAAAAAGCAACTGCTCCTGAAAAGCAGGAATTCAAAGTTTTAGACAAAATTGATTTATCGAAAATCGAAGGCAATAAGCCGAGATCTTCGAAAAAAGATCAGTCCAAAACTACCGAACCTGTTGCTGAAAAAGCACCTGTACCAACAATAGAGGAAGTAGCTGTTGCAGCTGCACCAGTCTCAACTCCTGCTCCAGAAGCTGAAGCTCCGAAAACGGAAGAAGCTCCTGAGTCTGACAAAATTGAAACGGTATACAAGCAGTTACAAGGGGTGAAAATCCTAAAACAAACTGTTGATTTATCACAGTTTAATAAACCAAAACCTTCTGCAAATTCAGCTGCAGCTAAGAAGAAAAGAAAGCGTATTGAGAAGCCAAATCCTGCGGGTGGAGCTGCTCAAGGCAATCGCCCTCCTGGTCCGGGTCAAGGTAATCGTCCTCCTGGTCCTGGTCAAGGCAATCGCCCGCCTGGTCAAGGTGGTGGTGGAAACCGACCTGGTTATCAAGGTGGCGGTGGTGCGAATAGAGGCCCTGTAAGAAGAGGTCCTGTAATGCCAGTTGAATTGACGGACGAGCAAGTTAAAAATCAAATTAAGGAAACTTTAGAAAAACTGACAAGCAAGGCCGGTAAAAATAAAGGTGCCAAATATAGAAAAGAGAAAAGAGTTTACAGAAGAGAACAGGATGAGCGTCAAGATGAAATTGATGCAGCTGACAGAACTCTTAAAGTAACCGAGTTTATTACCGTTGGGGAATTAGCATCATTAATGAATGTTAGTCCTACTGAAGTAATTTCTGCTTGTTTCTCCTTGGGAGTAATGGTAACCATGAATCAGCGTTTAGAAGCTGACACTTTGTTACTTGTAGCCGATGAATTCGGATATTCTATTGAATTCTCTGATGCTGATGTTGAAGAATCTGCCCTAGAAGAAGATACCGATACTGCCGAGGATTTAGAATTCAGAGCGCCGATCGTTACCGTAATGGGTCACGTGGATCACGGTAAAACTTCCCTCCTGGATTATATTAGAAAAACAAATGTGATCGCCGGTGAATCTGGTGGAATTACACAGCACATTGGTGCTTATAATGTGAAGTTGGAAGACGGTCAAAGAATTACATTCTTAGATACGCCAGGTCACGAGGCATTTACGGCGATGAGAGCCAGAGGGGCGCAGATTACCGATATTGCAATTATCGTAATCGCAGCTGATGATGATGTGATGCCTCAAACTAAAGAAGCAATTTCTCACGCACAAGCTGCCGGAGTTCCAATGATTATTGCTATTAATAAAGTAGATAAGCCGAACTCTAACCCAGATAATATTCGTCAACAACTGTCAGCAATGAATGTTTTGGTTGAAGAATGGGGCGGTAGCGTACAGTCGCAAGAAGTATCTGCCAAGTTTGGTAACAATATGGACACCTTATTGGAGAAAGTATTGCTGCAAGCTGAATTATTAGATTTAAAAGCCAATCCAGATAAAAATGCAAGTGGTGTTGTAATCGAAGCCTCTTTAGATAAAGGTCGTGGTTACATTTCAACCATTCTTGTACAAGCAGGAACCTTAAAAGTTGGAGATTATATTCTAGCCGGTAAAAATCACGGTAAAGTGAAAGCTTTACTTGATGAACGAGGAAAATCAATGAACGAAGCTGGACCTTCAATTCCAGTTACGGTCTTAGGATTAGATGGCGCACCAACTGCTGGAGATCGTTTCAGAGTATTTGCAGATGAAAGAGAAGCGAAAACAATTGCAACCAAAAGAGAGCAATTGCAACGCGAGCAGTCTGTAAGAACGAAGAAACACTTGACGCTAGATGAAATCGGACGAAGAATTGCTCTGGGTGATTTCAAAGAATTAAACATTATCCTTAAAGGGGACGTGGATGGTTCCGTGGAAGCATTATCTGATCAACTTCAAAAATTATCTACCGAAGAAATCAGTGTGAAAATTATTCACCAAGGTGTCGGTCAGATTACCGAGTCAGATGTATTGTTAGCAGCAGCTTCAGATGCAATTATGATCGGGTTTAATGTTAGAGCCGGTGTTAATGCAAAAGAGTTAGCCGACAAAGAAGAAATAGAAATCAGAACTTATTCTATCATCTATGCCGCTATCGATGAGGTTAAAGAAGCGATGGAAGGAATGCTTTCGCCAGAAATTAAGGAACAGGTCATCGGTAACGTAGAAATCCGTGAGGTATTTAAAATCTCAAAAATCGGTACTATTGCAGGATGTATGGTTCTTACTGGAAAAGTGACGCGAAACTCAAAAATTCGGCTGTTGCGCGATGGTATTGTGAAATTCGATGGAGAGCTGGAAAGTTTGAAACGTTTCAAAGACGATGCGAAAGAAGTTACCAAAGGCTACGAATGTGGTTTGAATATTAAAGGCTACAATGATATTGAAGCTGGCGACATTTTAGAAGTCTATGAAGTGATTTCGGTGAAGAAAAAACTAAAGTAAATCTTCAAATATTATAAATAACCTGCTATTTAGCAGGTTATTTTTGTTTTACTCTTTTGTAATCATTCTAAATAACGTTTTTAAAATTATGTTTTTAATTAGGATGGTGGGATATTCATTTGATAATTTGCATGGTTTAAGGTTTTATACTCTTATTTCTATGTATACTACTATTAGCTTTTGGTAATATATCAATAAAAGATGAGCTCTAATAGCTAGCACACAAATTCACATTGTGTATGTTAACTTTTATTAACATATTTGCGAATTAAATATTAAAATGTGTTAATATGAAAGTGAAATTAAGAATTTTAACCGCAGGTGTATTGTTTTTTACAGGGCAGGCGGTACTAGCGCAAAAAGATACAACCAAAGTTCAGAACATTGAAGAGGTTGTAGTTGTTGCGTATGGTGTTCAGAAGAAATCTACATTAACTGGAGCAAACGTTCAGGTTAGTGCAAAGCAAATCGAAGAACGTCCAATCTCCAACGTGCTTTCTGCATTAGATGGTGCTGGAGCGGGTATTCAAATTGCTTCGGGATCAGGACAACCAGGAGACGGACCTACCATCAGAATTAGAGGAACAGGTTCAATTCTTGCAAGTAACGAACCACTCATCGTTGTAGACGGAGTTCCTTTTCCAGGAAACCTAAATTCAATTAATCCAAATGACATCGAAAGCTTAAACGTTCTGAAAGATGCGGCTTCTACCTCATTGTACGGATCTTCGGCAGCGAATGGTGTTATTTTAGTCACAACTAAAAAAGGAAAAAAGAACTCTACAAGAGTCACTTTAAATAGCAGTACTGGGATTATCAGCAGATTTATTGAAGAATATGATCGTGTTGGACCCGCTGACTATTATCCTTTAGCTTGGGAGGCGATGAGAAATGGAAGAGTTACTTCTAAAAAAGGTAGTGAAACTTTAGCAGCTTCTAATGCTTGGGCTAGCGGCGTTTTAATTAAGGATAACTTAAAAACCAATGTTTATAATGTGCCAGATGATCAATTGGTAGTAAATGGAGTTTTAAATCCTAACGCACAATTGAAATATAACGATTTTGACTGGGCAGATGCTGTGATAGGTGTTGGTCTAAGAAACGAACATAATCTAAGTTTCTCGGGCGGATCTGATAAGAGTACCTTCTATAGCTCTTTGAGTTATATGAAAGAAGAAGGATACGTAATTAAGTCTGATTTCGAAAGAATTGGTCTTCGTTTAAATGCGGACTCACAAGTTAAATCTTGGTTGAAGGTAGGAACAAGTTTAAGCGGTACAATTTCAAGCGGTGAAAACGCAGTTGATGGAGTAGATAGCAACGCAAGTTTTATCAATCCTTACCGTTGGACCAGAACAATGGGACCGATTTACAGTGTATATCAGCATGACCCAGTTACTGGTGAGAGATTGTATGGTGAAGACGGTAGCGTTCTTTATGATTCAGGTGGAATGAGAGGATCAAGTGCAGCTTCAGGCCGTAACGTTGTTTGGGAAACTCTTTTAAACAAAAACACTACGAACACTTACAGTATGCAAAGTAATTCATTTTTAGAAATGAAGTTGCTTCCTGAATTAACTTTCAGAACAAACGTAGCGTATAACTTTAGTGGCTCATTAAATAAGACTTATGGCAATAAGCTTATTGGTGATGCCTTGGGAATTGGATCTGCCTCAAGAACTACTTACTTCAGACGTGATTTTACTTGGAATCAAATCTTAACTTACGATAAATCATTTGGTGATCATAACTTCACTTTGCTTGCTGGTCATGAAAACTCAGAATACAAGTATGACTATGTATATGGCTCCAAAAGAAATCAGATTTTAGATGATCAATATGAATTCGAAAACTTTGTTGATAACTCTAGTATAAGTTCATATTTTAGAAGAAGAAGTAAAGAAGGATATTTTGGTCGTTTGAATTATGATTTCCAGGAGAAATATTTGTTAGAAGGATCAATCCGCTGGGATGCCTCTTCTCGATTTTCGTCTGATACAAGATGGCAATCTTTCTGGTCTGCAGGTGCAGGTTGGGTAATCTCTAAAGAAAATTTTCTTGCTAATTCAAAATATATCAACTTCCTGAAATTGAGAGGTTCTTATGGTGAAGTAGGGAATGATGGTTTAGATACTTTCTATTCTTATAGGTCTCTTTATGAATTAGGATATAATAACGGAACTGAACCTGGTACACTTTTAACTAAAATTGCAGATCCTATTGTCAGTTGGGAGACAAAAGCACAATCTGATTTGGCTTTAGAATTTGAGTTATTTGACAGAAGAATTAAAGGTACATTCGAATATTATATTTCCGAAACCAAAGATCTGCTTCTTGGCAGTAAAAAAACTCTAACAGGAGGTATTAATAATAATGAAATCGAAACCAACATTGGTTCGATGGTTAATAAAGGATACGAGATTACGATTTCTGCAGATGTTATCAGAAATGAAAATGTAAAGTGGAATGTTACAGGTTATGGAACTAGTTATAAAAATGAGGTCACTAAGTTAGAAGAACCTTATATTAATGGAACTAAAAAATTATCAGAAGGAAAAGATATTTACGCATTCTGGTTAAGATCTTGGGCAGGAGTTGATGCTACAGACGGGCAAGCGCTTTTCTTGCTAGATGCAGAAAAAGCAGGTGCAACGCCAGCTGATAAGCTTGACGAAAGAACAGTGAATGGTCAATCTGTAACAACGAATCAAAATAAAGCATTGTACGAATACCATGGTTCAGCAATTCCTGATTTCTTCGGTAACGTTTCAACCACTTTAAATGTTAAAAACTGGGAACTTTCTGCAGCATTTAACTATCAATTTGGAGGGAAAATTTATGACAGTAATTATGCAAATCTAATGGATGCTTACGCCCAAGGTGGTGCTCTTCATACTGATATTTTAAACAGATGGACGACTCCTGGACAAATTACAGACGTGCCAGTTCTTAACTCTTCTTACGTTACAGGTCCAGCTGCAGCTTCATCTAGATGGTTGGTAGACGCAAGTTATGTGATGCTTAGAAACGCAAGTATCGGATATAACTTTAATAAAGATGTGGTAAAAACTGTCGGGGTAAATAGCTTAAAACTATTTGTCAGTGGTGAAAACCTTTGGATGAGCAGCAAGAGAAAAGGTTTGGAGCCTTATGCAAACTTTGCTGGTACAACCCAGAACAGATATAGTCCATCTAGAATTATTACCTTTGGTTTAAGTACAACTTTTTAAAATTACAGAAATGAAATTTATCAATAAAAAAACAATTCTTTTTGCTGCAGCCTCAGTAGTATTGAGTATGACCGCGTCATGCGAAAGAGATTATTTGAATGAGGATCCTACCGATTCGGTTAGTGAAACCACTATTAACGGCACAGTAGCAAACTTGTCCACCGTAATCAACGGAATGCATCGTAATATGTACCGTAGACATAACTCCAGTCAGGGACAAGGTGGTACAATTGGTATCATGATCTATATGGATGTTATGGGTGAGGATTTGATCTTTCCTGCAACTGGCCCAAACTGGTTTGTAAGTACCATCAGATGGCAAGATAACGATAACGCTAGTTCGCGTAACTTGTTCTATCCTTATGATTTTTATTATGAGCAGATCAGAATGGCGAATGGTATCCTAATTAATGCGCCCACAGCAGCAGGTGATCAAGCTGATAAAGATCGATTGATGGGGGAAGCGTATGCCTTCCGTGCCCTTAGCTATTTTATGCTGAATCAGATTTATGCTAAAAGATATGTTCCTGGAGCAGCCAATAGTCAGATGGGAATGCCATTAAGATTAGATACCGCTTTTGATCCGATTCCACGTAATACAGTAGAAGAAAATTATGCAGTGATCAACGATGATTTGATGAAGGCTTTTACCCTTTTAAGTGGTAAAACCAGAAGCAATAAGTCGCATTTTAATACGAATGTTGTTAAAGGTTTGATGGCTAGGGTTGCCTTAACTCAAGGGAAATTTCCTGAAGCTGCACTTTACGCTAAAGAAGCAAGAGCTGGTTTCCCTTTAATGAGCAATGCCACTTATAAAGCTGGATTTAACACCTATTCAAATGGTGAGTGGATGTGGGGTTACAACCCGATCGATGCAACAACGGATTATTTTGCGAATTATATGGCTTATATGTCTAGAAACTATAACTCCTCACAAATACGTCAAGCTCCGAAAGTGGTTAACAAATTGTTGTTTGATAAGTTTCCTGCAACGGACGTAAGAACGCAAGTAATTGATCCAACAGGAAAACACCTGTCGCTTAACTTGCCGGCTAACTACAGTAAGTTTCCTTATACTTCTCAAAAGTATTTGTCTACAGATTCTCAGGGAGCTATCAATAGTAGCGTAAGTTTAGGTGACATCCCAATGATGAGAGCTGCTGAATTGTATTTGATTGAAGCCGAAGCTTTGGCTAAAGATAACAAAGAAGCACAATCTAAAATTGTGTTTACTGAGTTTGAAAAGAATAGAAATCCAGCTTACGTTTCATCTGTTAAAACAGGTCAAGCCTATATTGATGAAGTTCTTACAAGCAGAAGATTAGAGCTTTGGGGTGAAGGTTTTAGATTTTTAGACTTAAAGAGACAGAATTTACCTTTAGACAGAACCGGAACTAACGTTTCTTCAGTTGTGAATAATAACTTAGATACTGTACCAGCCGGAGATAAAAGATGGACTTGGTTAATCCCACAAGATGAGATTAACGCTTCTCAAGGAATAGTTAAACAAAATGACCTTTAAACTTTAGTATAAAAGTTAAAAAGTGAGATGATTTAAGTCTTGCATAGAAGGTTTTCATAAAGAAACCGCCAGAAATGGCGGTTTTTTTTATTTAATATTAGGCAGTGCATAGCTTTTTCCAAATCTTGCAGATATCGATGCCTAGACATTTCTCTAAGGGGATATACAGCGGATACCGTTTAAATATTATTACATAATATTTAATTTTAACATATTTATGTTTTACACAAGTAAACCTCTTTCGTGTTGATAGATGAAGAGAATTTATGTTAATTGTTTGACTTTGTTAAAACAAATAGATTAAAACATAGATGATACCATAATAAATAGTTAGTGCTATAATGTTGTTAACCATTGTGTTCGCTTGTTTATATTAAATATAATTAACATCTTTGCGTCTTAAATATTAAAAAGTGTTAATATGAATGTGAAATTACGTGCGATAAGTATGGCGGCAGTTTTCTTTACTGGAGCGGTGCTAGTTGCGCAAAAGAGAGATACTATATCTACTCAAGACATCGATGAGGTGATTGTGGTAGGATATAGTAAAGTGAAAAAAGAATCCTACACGGGAACAGCTTCTGCAGTTGACCAATCCTCCGTGGACAGGAAAAGTGTTTCTACCGTTACTCAGGCACTTGCAGGTGAAGTTGCGGGGGTACGAGTAATTAATACTTCGGGTCAACCGGGTACAGATGCAACCATTCGAATCCGTGGATTCGGATCGGTAAATGGTAACAGGAGTCCACTCTACGTGTTAGATGGAGCGCCTTATACCGGAAACGTATCTGCTATCAGTCCGGATGATATTGAAAGTATGACGATTTTGAAAGATGCTACAGCAACTGCAATCTACGGAAGTAGAGGTGCGAATGGAGTAGTATTAATCAATACTAAGAAAGGTCGTTCTAACAGATCTACGATTCAGTTTGAATCTAAAGTTGGTTTTAACGTCAACTTGCTACCTAGATATGATGTGCTAGAATCTCCTGAGGAGTATATTGGCCTAAGCTGGGAAGCATTGTATAATCAGGGAAAATTTAACGGAAACGCAAATCCAACTGCTTATGCAAACGCAAGATTGTTCTCTTCAGCAGGGATCAGTCCTAAGTACAACATGTGGGGAGTTCCTGCAGCAAACCTAATCGACCCTGCAACCAAGCAAGTTCGTCCAGGTACTGCTAGAAAGTACAATCCAGAAAATTGGGAAGATTATGCTTTCCAACCTTCTATCCGTACAGAAAATAACTTCAACATGAGTGGTGGTTCAGATAAAACTACTTACTATGCAGGTATCGGTTATTTGAAAGATGAAGGTTACTCAATCAATAGTGGATTCGAAAGATACACTGGTAGATTGAACTTATCTCATCAAGCCAAAGATTGGTTGAAAGGTGATTTTAACTTCGGTTACTCATTCTCGAAAGCTAAGAACAATGGTCAATCTGAAGATTCAGGAAGTGTTTTCTGGTTCGTAGATAACATTCCTGCCATTTACCCATTATTCCTTAGAGATAATACAGGTGGTATCGTTGCTGACCCTATTTATGGTGGTAATCAATATGATTATGGTGTAGGTCGTGGTTTTGGTGCTTTAACCAATGCAATTGCTGATGCTACAATTGATAAAGATCGTCGTTATAAGCACGAGATGAACGCTAACTTATTCTTAGAGGCAACCATTTTACCTTGGTTAAAATTTGAAACAAGACTAGCAGGACAGTACTATAACAATAGCCGTGATTTATTGAATAATCCATTCTATGGTTCTTCAGCAAGTCAAGGTGGTAGTATTTTCAAATCGAAAACAGAATTGTTTTCTTGGAACTTCCTTCAGTTATTGAGAGCAAACAAAAGCTACGGAGAACATACAATCGAAGCGTTAGTAGCTCATGAGAGTAACTATTACGAGCAGAAATATATGTCAGCGTCACGTTCTGGTCTAATCGATCCGGATATTCCTGAATTCAATAACGCAACGGTTCAGAATCAGGCGTATTCATATATCAATGATTATGCTTTAGAAAGTTATTTTGGACAAGTTACTTATGACTTTGCAAACAAATATTTCCTTTCCTTAACAGGAAGAAGGGATGGAACTTCTCGTTTCTTGAATGAGAAATGGGATAATTTCTACTCAGCTGGTATTGGATGGATGGTTTCGAAAGAAAACTTCTTCCAGAATGTAGATGCGATCAAGACTCTTAAATTGAAAGCAAGTTACGGTACAGTAGGAGATCAAGCAGGTGTAGGATTCTACCCTGGGTACAATGTTTACAACCCTGGAAACTTCATGGGAGACATTGCAACCAACTTCTTACGTTCTGGTTACCCAGATCTAACTTGGGAACGTGCTAACATTTTCCAGACAGGTATTGAATTCGCTTTATTGAAGTCGAGAGCAATTACAGGTAGTGTAGATTACTATAACAAAAAAACTGACAACTTAATTTTCGACAGTAGAATTGCACCTTCTACAGGTAATGCTATCGAAAAAGTAAACAGTGGTGAATTAATCAACTCAGGAGTTGAATTTACTTTGAATGCTGATATTTTCAGAAAAGAAAATTTCAAGTTGAGTTTAGGTTTCAATGGAGAAATGCTTAACAACAAGTTAACCAAAATGCCATTTGATAAATCTACAGGAAAAGATAAGGTAATTGATGTTTCAGAAGCAAGCTTCGGTAGAGTTGAAGGAAGATCAATTTATGATTACTACATGAGAGAATATGCTGGTGTGAATGCGCAAACAGGTGCAGCACAGTGGTTTGTTAACTTCGTAGATAAGAATAACAACGGTACGTTCGATGTAGGTGAGCAAATCGCTTCGCTTTATGAATATGAACAAGCAAATCCAGGTGCTTCAAATATTTTGCAAGGAACGACTGAAGTATATGCTCAGGCAACACAAAAATTCCTTGACAAATCTGCAATTCCAGATATTAGAGGAGCATTTAACCTTAACGCAGAATTCAAAGGATTCTTCGTAGCAGCTCAAATGTTATATTCATTTGGTGGTTATTCTTACGATGGTGCTTACGCAACATTGATGCAGAACGGACAGATTGGTGGTAACAACTGGCATACTGACATCAGAGATAGATGGCAGAACCCAGGAGACATTACAAATGTACCAAGATTGACTTCTAACAGAGCAGGAGATACGAACTACGCTTCACTATCTTCTAGATTCTTAACGAAATCAGACTATTTAGTACTTAACAACGTAACAGTAGGATACACAGTGCCGAAAATGCTTTTGGCAAATATGGGAATCAACACTTTACAGTTGTCAGTTTCAGGAGATAACCTTTGGATCAATGCCAAGAGAGATGGTTTCAACCCTTCTACCTCAGAAACGGGATCTTCTAACATGTATAGATATTCGCCACTTTCTACAATAACATTTGGCGCTAAATTTAATTTCTAAAAAATAATTTATAATGAAAAAAATTCCAATTTTATCTCTAATGGTCGCATTGCTTGCATTTACGACCTCATGTAGAGAAGAATTTTTACAGACAGAACCCACCGAGACGGTTTCAAACCCATCCGCACAATTTAAACTTAACGGTCTTTATTTGTTGATGGTAAATACCGAAACTGGAGGTACGACAGGTCATGATGATTTCGGTCAAAAGGCTTATGATATTTATAAAGATCTTCTTTCTTCAGATATGGTATTAGCCGGAGTTAACTACGGTTGGTATTCTAATATTGCAAACTATTCAGATCCTGTAGATTTTACAAGAAATACTAATTATATTCCTTGGAGATATTACTACAGATTGATTTATGCTGCAAATGACGTAATCGAAGGATTAGGTGGAAATGATGCGCAACTTACTTCTACGAAAGATAAGGCTGCGATGGGTCAGGCAAAAGCAATTAGAGCTCACTCTTATTTCAATTTGGTACAAATGTACACGCCGAAATATGATCCATCTGCTAAATCAATCCCGATCTATAAAATGCCTACACCTGAATCTGGCGCTAGAGCGGCTCAATCAGAAGTTTATGCATTCATGATCGAAGATTTAACTAATGCAATATCTCTTTTAGATGGTTTTGCTCGTCCTAACAAAGGAACGATTGACAAAAATGTTGCAAAAGGAATGTTAGCTTACGTTTATGCTGCACAAGGAGACTATGCTAAAGTAGTAACGGTTGCCGGAGAACTTGTTAATGGTGGACTTCCTATCACAACTGCAGGTGCTGCAACTGGTGGATTCAATAGTTTATCTGCACCAAGTTGGATGTGGGGCTTTGATGTTACTTTAGATAACAGTTTAGATCTAATCAGCTGGTGGGGTCAAACAGATGTGTTTACCTATAGCTACGCTTGGGCAGGTGATCCAAAAGCTATTGACGAAAACTTATTCAACGCAATCAGAGCAGATGACATCAGAAGAAATCAGTTCATCACTGTTGTTGAATTTGATGAAGTGAAGAGTGTAGTTTTAGACGCGACCGGTAACCCAGTTTTAGAAAATGGAGTGCCTATTAAATCAATTACCAAATACCCTAAAGGTTATGTAATCGAAAGCGCTTTCTTTGATCCTACAGATCCTAATAGAAATGAATATATGAAAGTGAGCTTTGCTGACATTTCTTATTCTGCTGTACCAGGAGGTAAATTCTATGATCCTAAGAAAATCGTAGGTGGACAAAGAGTTATCGAAACTGATTACCTTTACATGAGAAGTGATGAATTCCATATGTTGTATGCAGAGGCATTAGCAAAAACAGGTCAAACTGCTTTAGCAAAAACTGCTTACAAAAACTTCTTATCTAATAGATTAACTGATACTAGTTATGTTGATGGTTTATCCGATGCAGCTTTGAAAGCAGATATTTACACCAACACCAGAATTGAATTCTGGGGTGAAGGTAAATCTTACTTTGCTATGAAACGTAACATGGCATCTGTAACCAGAGGAGCAAACCATTTGTTCTTCGTAGGTCAGTCGTTTAGTTATGATGATAACAGATTATATCTGAAAATTCCTCAGGCAGAAGTTATTGCCAATCCTAATTTGTAGTATTTAAATACTCAAGTTAAGTTTTTTCAAAAAAGAACCGCCAGCAATGGCGGTTCTTTTGATTTCTACAATCTACGTAAATCACCGTGGCCCTTTCTGTTTTAACAGATTTTGGCAATTAGCAATATTACCATTTCCAAAACATTACGGTGGTATTGTAACAATTTTGCTAAAGAATGAAAAAAATCATTGCCAATTTTTGAATTAAATTTGCATTTGTTAAAAAATATTAACATATTTGCCTCATTAAAATATTAAAGTGTGTTAATATGAATGTAAAATTACGAGTTTTAACTGTTGGTGTTTTGTTCTTTGCGGGACATACGCTAATGGCTCAAAAAGCAAAGAAGGATACCACATCAAAAGTCAAAGACATTGAGGAAGTGATTTTGGTTGGTGGAATCAAGTTAGATCCTGCGCAAAAAGTAGGGGCTTACAATGTAGTTTCCAAAGCTAATTTCGAATCAACACCGTTTTCTTCAGTTGATGATGTGTTGAATGGTAGAGTTGCGGGACTAAACTTCTCATCTGCGAGTGGTGATCCGGGATCGTCAAATATGGTAACCATTAGAGGAGTAAGTTCTTTAATTGGAACGCCAAATCCCTTATATGTAATTGATGGAGTAGTTGTAGGGAAAGGTTCAGATAATGCTTCATTAATGGAGTCCTGGAATCCACTTTCTTCCATTGACCCGAATGCTATTGAATCAGTTTCTGTTTTAAAAGACGCTTCTGCAACTGCATTATATGGTTCTAGAGGAGCAAATGGGGTAATCCTTATTACTACCAAAAAAGGGAAGTATAATCAAAAAACAAAATTCGAATTCTCTACGGAGACCGGTGTTCAAGACCGAGCCTATGATAAGTTAGATTTGATGAATGCTGATGAATATATAAAGTACGGTGGTATTTTAATGTGGAACAGCCAGAGTCAATTGGGCAGAACATTTACTGGTTTGCAACAAGCTACCGATTATTTCTTGGAGAATTATGAACCACAATATGATGGAAGCCAGAATACAGATTGGGTAAAAGCAGTCACCAGAACTTCATCTGTTGTTAATACTTACAACTTTGGTGTGTCAGGTGGAGGTAGCAATACTTCTTATAGGATTGGAGGTTCTTATTATCAAAATACTCCACTGGTTAAAACTTCAGGATTCGACCGTATCAGTATTAATACGGCACTGGATCATAAAGCTTCAGAGAAAATTAAGTTTGGGTTGAACTTAAATTATTCAAATATTAAGAGAAGAACCTATTTTGGAGGAAGAGCATCTGCGAATCCTGTAACTTCATCAATTATGATTTCTCCATTGCGGGCAGTCTATAATGCAGATGGTTCTTATAATCAAGATTTGGGAGAAGGTTCGCCTACTCCTGGCTTTAACCCGGTTTCAATTTTAGATGAAACCAATCAGAGTTCTACGATCAATACTATTATTGGATCGGTAAATATGGACTATCAGTTTGCGAAAAACTTTTACTTCAACTCACTGTATGGAATGCAGGCGCAGTTTATGACAGAAATTCAATCTGTTTTAGCTGGACACCCTGTCTATACCATCATGAGTCAGGACAAAGGTTTCCTTGGTGATTTCAGAAGTACTATTTTTGATTGGAACTGGTCGAATACCGTATCGTATCGTAATATTTTTGGTGGTAGACATAACGTGCAAGCTTATGCCGGAATGGAATACCAAGATCACACCTACAATAATTTAGGCGTGGTGAGTTATACCATGAACGATCCAAGACCTTACTTTGATTTTTCCGATACCCAAATCGCTGGTAACAGCAATTTACAATGGCGTCAGATCTCTTACTTCGGTAGATTAAATTATACTTTAGATAGTAAATACACCTTATCTGGTCAAATCAGAAGAGATGGAAACTCTACTTTGGGAGAAAAAAAATGGGGGAACTTCTGGTCTGCCGGTGGATCTTGGAATGCAATTAATGAATCCTTTATTCCAGCTGCATTTTCTTCTCTAACTTTAAGAGCCAGTTACGGAGTGCTGGGAAATATTCCTTACGCTGATCAGTGGGGACCGCAATACAGTCAATTTGCCACTTTGGGTTATAACTCGACCATCAATTGGGGACCTTATGGCGGTTATGGCGGAATTAGTTCTCCTGGAAATAAAGCTTTGGTTTGGGAAGAATCTTCTCATTTAGATGTTGGTGCCGACTTCGGTTTTTTCAATGAACGATTGAAGTTTACTTTAGATTATTACGATAAATTAACCAAAGAAGCAATCTTTGAAGAGTATCCCGCACTGGAATCAGGTGGGCCCAACTCCTACTACGGAAATGTTGGCGACATTAGAAATCGCGGTTTTGAAATAGTTATTGATGCAGTACCAGTTCGTACTGATAATTTCTCTTGGAATATTAATGCCAATGGTTCTTACGGAAAGTCAATCGTTGAAAAATTAAATGTGCCTCTGGTTCAGTTCAAAGGAGATACCTCTGATGCAAGTAATGAACTGGTTGCTTTAGCGCCAGGACACTTATTAGGAGAGTACTATACTTACCTTTGGGCAGGAACTGCAAAAGCAGATGACGCCGCAAACGGTATTAAAGCTGGAGATGGATTGTGGTTTACAGACGGTACCAAAAGCGCTGTAACAAATGATAAATTAAAAGCTACGGAAGCTTGGATTGGCAAAAACGCCTTCCCTACTTACAATGTTGGTTTAACCAATGAATTCAAATATAAAAATATCTCACTAAGCGTCTTGCTTACGGGTCAGTTTGATTTTATGGTGCAGAATGGGGTTCGTTCTTACACCCAGCATGATGGTCGTTTCATTACTAGAAATCAAATTACAGATGCTTTGTACAACAGCTGGACAGATGCACCAGGCGCTGAAAACTTCAACGCAGATGGACCAAAAGCGGTGATTGGAAATCCAAGCAGTTCAAGATTAGAGTCTTCTCGTTTCCTGAACAAAGGAGATCATATCAGATTGAAGGAAATGAAAATTGCTTATTCATTCGGCGAAATGTTTAAAAACTCAACAGGCATTAACAATTTGACCATTTACGCAAGAGGAACAAATTTGCTCACTTACGTATTTGATAAAGATCTGAATTATGATCCTGAATCTACTTCAAATTCTTGGTCATGGGTTGGTAAAGGAAGATATTGGTATGCGTCTCCAGTATTGAGAACGATATCAATGGGTATTCAAATCGGTTTCTAACATTAAATTAAATTAAAATGAAAAAGTATTTATTAATTATATCAGGCTTTTTACTCTTCTTCGCGCATACCTCATGCAGCGAGAGAGAATTGGATTTATTTCCACCAGACAAAGATGAAATCACCAATGTAAATTCAGAAGGTCAGTTGCAGATGCTGCTCAACGGCGCATATATCTCGATGGGTTCTACCAGCGTTTTTGGGACTGAAGTAATGTTGTTTGGGGATCTATTGGGAGACAAGTTATTTGTGTCCAACAGTAATCCTTCTTACCTAAACACTTTCAATTACAATTATAATTCGTCTCAAAGTGATTTCGGATTTTATGGTCCGTTGTATGACGTTATTATGAATTGCAACTTGGTAATTAACAACACCCTTGTTACAAACAATGCAAATGTGAAGAGAATTAAAGGTGAAGCTAGAATTATCAGAGGATTAGCTTACTTCACTTTGGTCAATTATTATTCACCAACTCCAACTTCGGGAGTAAATCAAGAATACGGTGTGCCTTTAGTTTTAGAGGATTATGATGTGAACATTAAACCTGCCAGAGCAACCGTAGCTCAGATTTATGATCAGGTGATTTTAGATTTGAAAGAAGGCGTAAATTCAGCAAGTGCCACTCCTGCGAAAAAAGTACTCTTGAGCAAAACTGCGGCAAAATTACTTTTGTCTAGAGTATATTTAACAAGAAGAGCAGCAGGTGACGCGGCCTTGGCTTTACAATACGCTACTGAAATTGTAACGAGTTCGCCAGCTGGTTTTTCTAAAATTGATGCTAAAACGCTTACTGTACCTGCAAACGTTGCAAGTGCAAGCAATTATCAGCAATATTTCTCTGGAAGCAATGAAGATGCTGCTACCGTGACTTACCAAAATCAAACTTACAATTTAGACGGAACAGAAAATCACCCAGAAACGATTTGGGAACTCGACTTAAATATCGACACGAATAGAGCAACAGGTATTGGTTCAAATGTTTCCCTGCCTGGTTATTACAACAGAACAGATTCTAGAAAATGTATGCTATTTAACCAAAGTTTTTACAATAGTTTCCCAACAACCGATGTTAGAAGAGGTTCGCCTTCAAGTGGATTACTTATCAGTGTTGGTACACCAGCAACGGATAATCCGAAAGGATTCTGGACAAATAAATACCCAAGGTTTACCACAGAAGGAAATTATTTTAGAAATATCAAAGTATTCAGATTTGCAGAAGCACAGTTAAACAGAATTGAAGCCTTGTTTTTAACAGGTCAAACTGGCCTTGCTCTTTCAGAATTGAATGCCTTTGCAACTTCTAGAAATGGTTCCACTTACACGGGTACTAATTTATTACAAGATATCTTAACTGAAAAAGGGAAAGAATTTTACGCAGAAGGACAAAGGTTTTTAGATCTGAAAAGACACAATCTACCAATGGTTAGACCTTCGAACTGTACCGTAAATTGTACCGTAACGCCAGATAATAAATTATTTGTACTACCAATGTCTCAACGAGCTTTGAATGCAAACATTAATCTAACACAATACCCAGGTTATAACTAAATACCTGTCGGTAATTATTAAAAGGACTGTGATCATCAAAATTACAGTCCTTTTTTATTTCGTCATATTTCTTACATTTGTACACCAAACAAATAGAATGAGATTCATCCTTTTCTGCCTTTTTCTTTTCAGTTATCACCTCAATGCACAGATTGTCAATAAAACTGATTCTAATCGGGTGAAACCTGGCGATACTTTAGTGGTTGATTCTGGTTTCAAAGATTCCCTGAAAGTTTTTAAACCGACCATTTACGATTATACCTACAGAACCCAGTTCTCCGAAAAGAAAATCTTTGATACAGCTTTTACCCACGACAAAACTTTCATTTTTTCACAATACAATAATCGCGATAATTTTGGAAAAGTGCAGTTTGCCAATGTAGGTTCTGGCTTTAATCCTTTGGTTTTCGAAGTAGATCCTGAACAAAATTTATCGTTGCTTCCAACCAATAAATCGTATTTGATTAAAAGAATTACAGATGTTCAATATTACGATGTAAAAACACCAACCACGGCTTTTATCTATCACAACTCCGTGCGAAATGGCGCAGTCCTACAATCGACATACACTCAGAATATTGGCAAAGAATTCAACTTTGCTGTAGAATATACGGGCCTTCGTTCGCAAGGTCATTATCTTAATTCTTTAGCGGCAAATAATGAAGTGCTGTTTTCCGGAAATTATCTTTCTAAAAATGGTAAGTATAAAGCTTTCGCTCACTTCATTCATCAGAACGTGAACAACCAGGAAAACGGCGGAATTTCCGATGTCAATTTGTTTCTAAATGGCGATTCTGATTTCAACAATCGAGAGAATTTAGAAGTCAACCTCAAAGGTTCTAATTCCCAGTTCGCTTACCGTAGATATTATTTTAGTCAAGAGTTTAAACCGTTCAATTCTGAAAAGTTTCCTTTTAAAATCCGACATACCATTTTTCATCAGGGAAATAAATATTTCTATAATCAATCTTCACCGGAGCCCTATTATTTTACAGACGGCTTAGAATTATATGATTATCCTTCGTATTCCAAAAAATATTCAAAGAATTTAAGCAATACCGTAAGTATTCTCTTCGATAAAGAAAACTTTAAATTAGATGCAGGAGTTCGCCATCAAATGATTAAGTTAGGCGTCGGTACGCCGTTCCCAGCTTCTTTAAATTTCCCTGAAGAACTTTCAGAAAACAGAATTGGCGCTGTGGGAAATCTCGTTATCAAGCTGTGGGGCAAAGTAGCCTTAAACTCAAATTTAGAATTTTCCAGCGGAAAAGAATTTGGCAGTTTTATCCGTTCTCAAAACTTAATAAGATTTGAGCCGATTCCAGATTATTTTGTTAATGGTAAAGTAAATTTCCAGTCGGCTTCACCCAGTTTTAATTTGTTGATCAATCCGTCGGTTTATAAAAAGTTCAATTATTATTTCGCCGATCCTAAAAATCAAACCATTACCGAAATTGGCGGTGATGTTAATTTAAAATGGTTCAAAAGCAGCGTCTTTGCGAATTATTTTAGAATCGACAATTACACCTATTTAGATGCGCAGTCACTTCCCCAACAAAGTTCATCGTCAGTAAATGTTTCCCAAATCGGTGGTGAAGCAACTTTCTCGTACGGTAAATTTCATCTGAATCCAAAACTGCTTGTTCAATCAGCCATCGGAAATAAAGATCTTTTACCCATGCCTAATCTCGTTGCCAGAGCCAATCTTTTTTATCAAACCAAAGCCTTTAAAAATGCTGCTGAAATTCAAACTGGCGTAAAAGTCTATTACTTCTCTAAATTTGCCTCACGTGATTTTTCTCCAGTATTAAATGAATTTATATTACCTAACTCGAATTCATACTCGATCGGTGGGCAACCAATCGCTGATGTTTATTTTAATTTGAAAGTGAAAAGAATGTTTTTCTTTGTAGAGGCGCAACATCTAAACACTACCTTTATGAAGAATAAATCCTTCACCGCGCCCTATTATCCACTGTATGATTTCCGACTGAATCTGGGAATTGTTTGGTATCTTTTTAGTTAAACAAAGTTTGCATTAGCTGCTGAGCCAAACGCTAGAGTCTTTGCATTGACAAAGAGTATTACGGTTAAAAGCAAATCTATATATAAGATTATTTTGAAAAAATTCACCAACATCCCTTTTGTAAATATTGAAAGCATTCCTTTGCTGATCAAAGATTTTTTGACTCAAAAAATTCCCGGTTTCGAATCTGATTTTTTTAACGTGGAGAATATTGAGAAACAATTTCAACAAAAGGAACAGTCTTTTTCTGCGGACAAAAGAGAAGTGCTTTGCGAGGTTTTAAAAGACCAGTATTCCAAATTTAAATTATCAGAAAAGCAACAAACCAATCTTGATTATTTAGCTTTAGATCAAACTTTTACGGTGACAACTGGGCATCAACTGAATCTCTTCACGGGACCAGTTTTCTTTATTTATAAAATTTTACAAACTATCAAACTGGCGGAGCTTTTAAAGGAGAAATTTCCAACTAAGAATTTTGTGCCTTTATTTTGGCTGGCTTCCGAAGATCATGATTTTGAAGAAATTAATCATTTCAAAACGGAAAACCATTATTACGAAATCAAAGCAAAATCGGGCGGAGCAGTTGGTAGAATTAAAGTTGAAGATGAATTTTTCATTTCTCAGTTTGAAGAGGAATATAAAAATTCCATCTTCGGAACAGAACTAATTCAATTATTAAAGCGCGCCTACAAAAAAGGGAACACCCTTTCTCATGCGACGAGCATTATCGTCCAGGAACTTTTTTCGGAGTACGGATTGGTAGTTCTTGATGGTGATGAAGCAAAATTGAAAGCCCAAATGAAGTCGGTTTTCAAAGGTGAGCTTCTCCATCAAAACCTATTTGAGACAACCGAGGAAACGGTTAACTTTCTAACAGAGAAATACGGGAAAGTTCAGGTAAATCCCAGAGAGATTAATTTATTTTTCCTTTCGGAAACGCGGGATAGAATCGCTTTTGAAGATGATAAATTTGTTATCGTCGACACAGACCAGTACTTTACCGAAGAAGAAATTTTAGCAGAATTGGAAAATCATCCAGAACGGTTTAGTCCGAATGCGTTGATGCGTCCAGTTTATCAGGAGATGATTTTGCCCAATATCGCTTACATTGGCGGCAATGCTGAAATCATGTATTGGCTCGAACTCAAAAATTATTTTGAAAAGCTCAATCTTCCTTTTCCAATCTTAATTCCTAGAAATTCGATGTTAATGATTTCTGAAAAAACCGTTTCTAAAATTGAAAAGTCCGGTTTAGAATTGAATGATTTTTTTAAAAATTTCGCCACGGTTACAAATGAACTTTTAATGAATGGAAATGAAATCTTGCCCCTTTTAAATCAACAGGAGATTGATTTGAAAGAGCAATTCATTAATTTAAAACAAAAGGCAGCATTAACGGAAAAGACTTTCGGCAATTTGGTAGAAGCGGAAGAGACTCGACAATTAAAATCATTTGCCCGCATGAAAAAAAGATTGCTGCGTGCTGAAAAAATCAAGCAAAGTGAACGACTGGAACGGTTAGAAAATCTATTTCAAAAGATTCATCCAGGGAATACTTGGCAAGAAAGAAACTACAATTTCTCGGTGTTCTACGCCGACTTAGGGCGTGAGTGGCTTCATAATTGTTACCAAGAGCTGGAAGTTGAAAATTCAGAATTAATAATTTTTACTATTTAATTTTAAAGCAGTATTTTTGTAAATATTTATCTAAAAGATGATCAAAAAGTTTCTCATTATAGCTGGTCTAACAGCATTTGCAGGTCTATCTGCCCAGAAGACGCATATTGTGGTAAAGGGCGACAATCCTTACAATATCGCAAAAAGATACGGCATGACCGTTGATGATTTGGTGAAGTTAAATCCCAGTTCAAAAGATGGTAAAGTTTCCATCGGAGATGTTTTGGTAATTAACAAATCTGCCAACAACACAGCCGCTACACCAGTAAAATCAACTTCCACTGCTGCTAAATTAGGCAAGATTATTCTGAAACCAAAGCAAACCATTTACGGAATTACCAAGCAATTTCAGATTTCAGAATCAGAATTGAGAGCTTTGAATCCAAACCTAGACTCCAATATGAAAATTGGTGATGAAGTGATTTTACCGTTAGTAAATATTCAAAAGTTTGGCGGTGATCAGCAAGAAGTTGCGGTAGTCACTGAAACTGTGAAGCCTGTTGTACAGGCCGAACCAACCAAAACTTCAGAAGTGGTGGTAGCAGATGAGAACTCCTATATCGTTCAATCAAAAGACAACTATTTCAAACTTGCCCGAAAATTTAACCTCAACCAAAAAGAACTTTTTGCCCTGAATCCAGGTTTAGAAGAAAAGGGTTTGCAGCCTGGTGATGTCATTCAAATAAAAGGGAATTCTGCGCCAACGAAAACTGAACCGAAAGCTACGGTAGTTTCTCAGCCAACTTCTACACAAACCTATTCTACAACTTCAGTTTTGGATGATTATGTAACCTATACGGTTCAAGAGGGAGATACCGTTTTCGGACTTTTAAATAAATTCGGCATTACGCTCGATGAATTACTTTCCTTAAATCAGAATCTTTCGCAAGGTTTAAAATCAGGAATGGTTTTAAAAATTAAAAAATTAGAAACGGCTTACGTGAAAAAATCAGGTGATGCCTTAAACGTCGTGTTAATGCTTCCATTCGGCTTTGATAGTGGTGATTCTAAATACAGAAATTTGTCGCTTGATTTTTTAGCTGGCGCAAAATTAGCCATTGAGCGAAATGTGAAAAGTGGTAAAAACCTCGAGATCAAAGTTATCGATGCTGGTAATGAAAAGAGTTTTAAAAATTCTTTAACTCAAATTAATCCTGCAAATACTGATTTAATCATTGGACCTTTCTTTAAATCAAGTGTTTTAGAAGTGTTGGATTATGTGAAAGCGAGTAAAATTCCGGTAGTAGCACCCTTTGCGAATTCTGATGATTTGTTGGGTCACCAAAATTTAATTATTATTGAAACCAATGATTACATTTATGCAGATCGTATTGTTAAAGAAGTAAAAGACGCCTTCTCTGATCAGAAGATTTACATCGTTGCTGATGCTGATCAAACCTATGCAAAGTATTTAGAAACCAATCTGAAAATGAATATAAAGAATGCGAATGTGGTGGTGGTGAAATCTGCTTCAGACATTCAGCCAGATCAGAATATGATGACGGGCAAACCTGCGCCTGTTATTGCAGTTTTAGCCAACAAAAGTGATGATGCTGGCGACTCCTTTGGCAACAGAATGATTGCCCTTTCTAAAGAAGTAGATGGTTTGAAATCTTTCAGCATGTATTACTCGCCGATTTTTGAGAAAAAAGTTGATGAGTTAAGTCAAAGCAATTTGGTCTATTTAATGGATCGCAAGATTGATACTGAGGGAACTTTTGAAAAAGAAATCTTAGCCGATTATCAAAAGAAATATTGCAAAAGCCCTTCTAAATACGCTGTCATCGGGTTCGATGTTGTCAATGATATGTTAAGTCGCGAAAATAAAAAAGGAGAAATTTTCAAGCAAATGAATAAAGTGCAAACCCAGTTGGCTACAAAATTCGAATTTGAAAAAACAAAAACCGGAGCATACGTCAACAAAGGATACCGAGTTGTACGTTTGATTCCTAACTAATAAAAAGCATTGGCTTGAAGTGTTATGTTTTAAGCCGATTTATCTGTAAATAACTATATGAAAGCACTTGTATTTCCTGGACAAGGTTCACAATATGTCGGGATGGGAAAAGAACTCTATGAGTCCCGAAAAGACATAAAAGATTTGATGGACTCTGCCAATTACATTCTAGGTTTCGATATTCTGTCGGTGATGTTTAAAGGTACCGAAGAAGATTTGAAAAAAACCGAAGTTACCCAACCAGCTATATTTATCTACTCTGTTGCCGCTTTGAAAACAGCTTTGAATGGCGTAGCACCAGAAATGGTTGCGGGACATTCTCTTGGAGAGTTTTCAGCGTTGGTTGCGAATGGTGTCTTAAGTTTCGAAGATGGGTTAAAGTTGGTTTCAGCGCGTGCAAAAGCAATGCAGGAAGCTTGTAACGCAAACCCTAGTTCGATGGCAGCAATTCTTGGTTTAGCCGATGATCTTGTTGAAAGAATCTGTGAGGAAACTCCTGGAATCGTTGTTCCTGCCAATTACAACTGTCCTGGGCAATTAGTGATTTCTGGCGAAACTGCCGCAGTGGAATTAGCTTGTCAGAATATGAAAGATGCTGGTGCCAAACGTGCTCTGATGCTACCCGTGAATGGCGCATTTCATTCGCCATTGATGATGCCGGCGCAAGAGAAATTAGCCGCTGCAGTTCACAATACTAAATTTTACAAACCGACAATGCCGGTTTACCAAAATATTACAACGACCGCAGTTTTCGATCCCGAAGAGATTAAACTCAATCTTATCGCGCAATTAACTGGCCCCGTAAAATGGACACAATCTGTACAAAATATGATTAAGAAAGGAGCGACTTCGTTCGTAGAAGTGGGCCCTGGAAAAACGTTACAAGGATTGATTAAAAAAATTAATAATAGCGTAGACGTTTCGTCTGCCATTTAAAAATAGTCGAGAATGATTTTTTCCCACGGAAAATTATTGCTCACCTCCGAATATGTCGTCCTAGATGGCGCTCTGGCTCTTGCTCTACCTACAAAATGGGGGCAAGAGTTTTTTGTTGAAGAAATAGCTGATGGAAAATCTTTGGTTAGCTGGACCGCCCTTCATCAAGGGAAAACTTGGTTGAATGCGAGAATAGATTATCGAAATGGTCACTTAATTTCAACCAATATTCCAGATTCTGCGGAATTTATTTTAAAGGTTTTAATGAAAATAAAAGAGCTTTCTGCCATTCAACTTAAAACAGATTCTTCTTATTCTATCACGACTAATTTACAATTTCCGGCCAATTTCGGTTTAGGAAGCAGTTCTACTTTAATGAATAATCTGGCACAATGGGCTCACATTGATCCTTTCCATCTTAACGAAACATGCCTAGGCGGAAGCGGTTATGATATTGCAGTGGCGCAAGAACAGTCAGCGATTCTTTATCAAAATCAACCAGACAGGAAGATTCAGAAAATAAACTTTGACCCTACTTTTAAAGAAGATTTAATCTTTATTCATCTTAATCAAAAACAAAACAGTCGGGAAGGAATTCAGCTTTATCGGTCGAAAGAAAAATCACCAGAGTTAATCGCCGAGTTTTCAGAAATAACACGTCAGGTTTTGGAAGTGGAAACTTTAGAAAGTTTTTCAGAATTAATGATTCTGCACGAGAGTAAATTGAGTGCTTTTCTAGATCTTGAAACTGTTAAAGAAAAACATTTCAACAATTGTCCTTCATTTGTCAAAAGCTTAGGAGCTTGGGGTGGCGATTTTGTAATGAGTTCTAAATTTTCAGGCTGGCAAGACTATTTTCAAGCAAAGGGATTTTCATCAGTTTTTTCTTATAAAGAATTAATCTACAGATGAAAAATCTTTTTGTAGAATTCGTAAACTTTTGCGCACTCTGATTGATATCATCATTTTTAAATCTCTTTGGATGCATAATAATCAGTAAATTTGTTTTTTAATAAAAATCAGAAAATATAAAGACGTTATGAAGAACATTAAAATTATTCAGCAACTGCATGACCTAGGAATTACCGGGTATGAAGAAGTATCTTATAATCCTTCTTATGAGGAATTATTCGTTGCGGAAATGTCGAGTAAAAATATAGGTTTTGAAAAAGGTGCCGTAACCGCTTCTGGTGCTGTCGCTGTAAAAACTGGAGTATTCACAGGTCGTTCTCCGAAAGACCGTTTCATCGTAAAAGATGACGTGAGCAAAGACACCATTCACTGGGATGGTAAAGTGAATTTGCCGACTACTCTGGAAACTTTCGAAAGTTGTAAAAAACTAGTTTTAAAGCAGTTGTCTTCGTCGAAAAAAATATATGTGGTTGATTCTTTCTGTGGAACCAATCCTGACACAAGATTAAAAGTTCGTTTCATTATGGAAGTGGCGTGGCAAGCGCATTTCGTAACCAATATGTTCATCCGCCCTTCTAATTATGAATTAGAA
Organism: Kaistella antarctica; assembly: GCF_900109615.1. Classification (GTDB taxonomy): domain Bacteria; phylum Bacteroidota; class Bacteroidia; order Flavobacteriales; family Weeksellaceae; genus Kaistella; species Kaistella antarctica. The sequence continues at coordinate 35,607 of NZ_FOIX01000001.1, read as the reverse complement.
AATTATGGTGAACCAGATTTTATCGTAATGAACGGTTCTAAAACAACCAATCCAAACTGGAAAGAGCAAGGATTAAACTCTGAAAATTTCGTGATGTTTAATTTAACTCAGAAAATGCAGATTATTGGTGGGACTTGGTACGGTGGTGAAATGAAAAAAGGAATGTTCTCCATGATGAATTATTACCTTCCATTAAAAGGAATGGCTTCTATGCACTGTTCAGCGAACGTGGGTGAGGAAGGAGATGTTGCTTTGTTCTTCGGACTTTCTGGAACTGGTAAAACTACCCTTTCTGCAGATCCAAAAAGATACTTAATCGGTGACGATGAGCACGGTTGGGATGATAACGGAGTTTTCAATTTTGAAGGCGGATGTTATGCGAAAGTGATTGACCTAACTGAAGAAAAAGAACCGGATATTTTTAATGCCATCAGAAGAGATGCATTGTTAGAAAACGTGGTGGTGAACGAATATGGTGAAGCAGATTACACCGATAATTCAATTACAGAAAACACCAGAGTTTCGTATCCAATTTACCACATGAGTAAAATTGTGTTGCCTTCAAAAGCAGGACACGCCAGCAAAATCGTTTATTTATCAGCAGATGCCTTTGGAGTTTTACCTCCAGTATCTGTTTTAGATGAAGCTCAGGCACAATACCACTTCCTTTGCGGTTATACTTCAAAATTAGCCGGAACTGAAAGAGGAATTACTGAGCCAGAGCCATCATTCTCACCAGCATTTGGTGAAGCGTTCTTATCATTACACCCAACAATGTATTCTAAAACATTAATTGGTAAAATGAAAGAGCACGGTGCTAAAGCTTACTTGGTAAACACTGGTTGGAACGGAACTGGAAAAAGAATTTCTTTGAAAGATACTCGTGCAATTATTGACGCGATTATCGACGGATCAATTGACAAAGCAGAGAAAATTACAATTCCGGTAATGAATCTTGAAATCCCTACAACATTACCAAATGTTTCAGAGGGAATCTTGGATCCAAGATCAACGTATGCTAACGAATCTGAGTGGGAAGTAAAAGCAAAAGATTTGGCAGCACGTTATATCAAAAACTTTGAACAGTATTGCGATAATGACGAAGCCAAAAACTTAATCGCAGCAGGACCGCAGTTGTAAAAATTGCAGTTTTTAAATATAGATTCCCTCAGTTTTTGCTGAGGGAATTTTTTGTTGTTAGCAATCAGAAATCTGTTTATATTTGAATGACTAGTAATCCCGAAATATTAACTCAAAATAAAATGACTGTAGAAATTTTCACCGAAATCCTAATCGAAGCTCAACCAAAGAAAGTTTGGGAAATACTGACCGATTTTGAAAACTATCCAGAGTGGAATTCTTTTGTAAAATCGATAGAAGGGAATATAAAAGTGGGCAATATCATCTCAGTTAGAATTGAGCCGCCAAATGGGAACGGATTGACATTTAAACCCGTAGTTGTTGCCTACGACCCGCCGAAAGAATTGCGCTGGCTAGGGAAGTTTTTTATTAAAGGAGTATTTGATGGCGAACACCAATTCAAACTAATCGACAACAAAAACGGAACGACCACTTTTATTCAAAGCGAAACCTTTACCGGAATTCTTGTTGGTGTCTTTAAAAATAATTTGAATAATACCAAAACAGGGTTCGAACAGATGAATCTTGAATTAAAAGAATTGGCTGAGCGATAGTTAAATTGTTATCAATACAAAAATTAATGATCGCGTAAATGCTAGCAAAGTGGAGAAGAGTTATAACGAAATTACTTTTTCGGATTTTCTTTCGGTGGTGTCAAGATGAAGCCAAAAATAAGAAGACCCAAAAAACAAATCATGATAAAATAGTCGTGATAGCGACTTAAAAAAATTCCGGAAGCGATAATAGTTCCTGCAACTGCAGACCACCAAATTTTTTTATTTTCCATCGCAATTTTGTTATATATAAAGATAGAGATAATGCGGGAGTTTCTTAGCACTTTCCATTTTCTTATCCTTTTTCTGAAATGCTAATTTTACTTTCCAAGTGTCTGAATTCATACAATTATACAAAAATAACTCGCCGAATCTCGGCGAGTTATTTAAATAAAAAGTGGAGTTGGAGGGATTCGAACCCTCGTCCAAACAAGCAACACATAAGGTTTCTACATGCTTATTCTGCGATTGGTTTTCGACTATAAACAGAGCACAGACACCCAATTTATAGCTTAACTTCTTAAGTTTTCGATCTCGAACCGAAGTCTTTCGAGACTTATTTCTGCATTGCTATGCCTCAGAATCAAACGCCGCAGAACGGAGCATTTGCGAGACATCTTGCCTCCTTACTATCTTCGGGAGAGCGCTTGAATCCTACTTTATTCAGATTAAGCTGCAAGAGCGAACTCTTGGTTGCCAGTTAAAGGTTTGCAGCAAGGGATTAAAGAGATCGCGCTACGGTTCTCTGCATGCTTACTTATCCATCGATCTTGCTGTCGAAACCAGTCAACCCCATGTTTTTGTAAGACTACAAAGATAAACAAAAAAAGTTCTTAAATTAAAATCATTTTTAGACTGAGCCTAGTCGAAGTGTGGGCGTATCCTTCAGTCGGGAAATCGCCGCTCTCCGCCAAGGCAGATCGCACCGATTTCCCTCTTTCAGGTCGGGCTTTCCGTTGCAATCTTTTTTATCTCGTCTGATGACAAGATAAAAAAGGATTTCCACTTCAATCCCTTACGCAGGATTGCGCTTCTTCACCGATTCCGTTAAAATTCAGAAACAACAGCAATTTGCTACTGCCAAAAATCTTATTTCCCTCATTCCATCTGCGCTCAACCTTGTCAGGGTTTCAAACCCTGACAAGGTTTTTTCATTAAGGTTTTCTTTACATGCCTACCTAAATGCACCACTTTTCTAGGCGTCATTTCTACATCGAATATCTGTAAGGATTTCCAGGTCGAAAATACATGACCAAATCATCATTTTTGGTATTTATAATTAAAAAATACTTTGCGCCCTTCGCTAAGTGAAACGCCTTTGCGCTCGTAATTTTAGCATCAAATCTCTTGTAAATCTTTGCGTTTTTGCGTTAAAAAATCCAGAACTTCGATACTGTTTATTAGAAATTTTAACAAATAATAAATCCGCAATTTCTAAAATAATCATAAAAGCCGTTAAATCAGGTTAAACTTTTTACCTCAAAATTCAAAAACACGGAATCATATTTATATCCCATTACTTTTACTAAAATATACTGCATGAAAATAAAACTACTATTTTTCTTATTCCTCACCCTTTCAGTTAAAGCGTTTGCTCAACAATATGTTATCGGAAAAGTAAGTTCTGAATTTGATACAGCCTTGCAGTCCGTTGTGATTTATAATACCAGAACTGATGAGAAAGTTTTGTCAGATAAAGAAGGAAACTTTATGATTGTAGCCAAACAAGCGGACGAACTTCGTTTTATCAAAAGTGGCTACGACCGAAGATCCAGCATTATTTCCACCCAAAGTTTCACGCAATCTTTAAATATAATCCTCACACAATCTCCTTACGATATCGCAGAAATTGAACTTAAATTTCAAGCCACGGGAGATTTAATAAGAGACATCAAAGCTTTAGATCCATCGAAAAGAGTGGTGGCATTAAATTCAACCATGAAATCTTATATGATGACGCCATTTACCGTAGTTGCACCTAAGCTTTCAACACCGTCCGCCTTTACAGCGCCAGATTATAGTGCCGGACAGGTTAATATTCTAGGGATTACTTCGGCAGTCTTTGGGATCATAAAGAAATCTAAAAATCCGCCTATCACCACGGCGAACTATGCAGAAACTCAAGAGTTTTACCGCCAAGTAAAAAGAAATTTAGATTTAAGTTTCTATACTTCCCAAGGCTGGGGTGAAGAACAAATCGACAGATTCCTCATTTATGCTGACCAAACTCAGTCGCTAGCTAAACTGTATCGTAAGAACTTTGATGTTGGCGCCATCAGCTGGGCGATGAGATTAGCCTACAAAGAATATATCAGAACGCATAAAGTAGGTTCTTAATGTTTCGGTTAATTTCATTATTCTCTTTCTTGTTTTCAATTTCTCTATGTTCTCAGGAAGTTTCTGGAACGGTGAAAGATGAAGATCAGAATCCGATTTCTGCAGTTCTCGTTTTCAATATGAAAACCGAGCAGAAAGTTTACACCAATCTAAACGGTACATTTACGATCGCAGCTTCATTGAATGATGAATTGCGTTTCATTAAAGATGGTTTCGAAAGAAGTTTTAAAATTTTGAACACCCAGGATTTCAGTAATCCGTTGTCGATTATCATTATCCGGAGTGTTCAAGAAATTGAAGAAGTGAAAATACCCGCTATTCGATTGACTGGCGATTTAAATCAAGATTCCCGAAATCTAACAAGATTCGATAAAGTGGCGCAGCTGAGAAGAGAGGTAGGCGCTCCAGCACCGCCAGAGAAATCCAGAGAAACGCCAGCTGATTTTAAAAATGATGTTTTGTTACCCTTGTTAGGGCTGAGTTTAAAGCCACAAGCGATTTATAATTTAATTAGTGGTTATGCACGCAGGAAAAAAGCACAATACCGATATGATGATCTTCAAGACAATATTTTATGGATCAGAGGTAAGGTCGGCGATGATTACTTTGAAAAAATGGAAATTCCAGCCGAGAGAATTTCTGAATTTTTGCAGTTTTCAATTGGATTAAAACCAGAAATTAAATCATACATCAAAGCTCAGAATCTTTCAAAAGTACTTTTTATGCTCGAAGACACCCTACCGCTATATCTTCGGCAATAAAAAAATCTACTATCCCTTAAATTCTTTTTTAACCAAGGGAAATAATTATTACCTATCTTTAATCATCATTAAATTGTATACAACAAAGCACTAACAAAACTTAAACTCATGAACAGAAATATTATAGCCATCGCTATTGCAGCTGCGGGTTTTATTATCGGACTTGCTTTTTTAGGCAGTGCTATTAAAAATAGAAACAAAGCTGATAATACGATTTCAGTTACGGGATTGGGCACGAATAGATTTACGTCAGATCTTATTGCCTGGAGTGGGAATTTCTCGCGGAACAGTTTTGAATTAAAGTCCGCCTACGATGAACTCGCCAACGATAAAAAAGTGATTGAAAATTATTTGGTGTCGAAAGGAATTGCTAAAGACCAAATGGTTTTTTCTGCCGTAGATATCCAGAAACAATTTAATTACGGCAGCGATGCAAATGGAAGAAGTACCCAAACTTTCTCCGGCTATCAACTTTCACAAACGGTTTCTATCGACAGTAAAGACGTGGCTAAAGTTGAAAATCTTTCCAGAAACATTACCGAAATTATCAATTTGGGAATAGAGTTTACTTCTTCACCACCCAATTATTTCTATACAAAATTAGGAGATGTTAAACATCAAATGATTGCTGACGCCACCAAAGATGCAAAACAGCGCGCTGAGAAAATCGCCGAAAATGCAGGTGCGAAATTGGGAAATCTTAAAAAAGCTACCATGGGAATTACGCAAATTACCGCGCCCAATTCTACTGAAGAATATTCTTATGGCGGAACTTTCAATACCTCTTCCAAAGATAAAGAGGCCAGCATTACCATTAAACTGGAATATCAAGTCAACTAAGGTTTTTGCTAAAGTAGAATCTGAAGTGAAAAACTTCTTATAAAAGTTGAAACCGAACGTAGTTTTACACTAATTAAATACCTAAAAAAATGAATGCAGATCTTTTAAAAGAAAGTTTTGGAACTTTATCTGAAACAATCAACGGGTTAGTCAAAATAGGGTATATCCACGATTTTAATATTCACGAAGAATGTATCGTTTGTCATCAGGCCAATGTTAAATTGTCGCCGACCGAATTTCAAATTGATAAAGTGTATCGTTTTGAAGGTGAATCTAATCCGGATGATCAGTCGATTTTGTACGTAATTTCTTCTCCTAAATTTAATATTAAAGGAACATTAGTCAATGGGTATGGAATTTCGTCCGACCAGGAAACCGAGAAAGTGATCGAGAAATTACTGACTCACGCGACGCCGATTACTCCCGAGAATAAAACGTCCGACGAATCTGAAAATCAATAAAGAACTAGAATTAAATTTCACTTTTTTAATTAAAATCGATTACGCAAATTTCTAAAAGATTTTTGCAAGTAATTTTATCACTCCGCCAGCCAAACTTCAATTTGTTTTTTAGGAACAAAAGGATAGATTTTCCCAAAATTTTCAACCTCAACATTTCTTTTGGTTTGGAGTTTTACTTCATATTTTAATCTCTTTGCTAGACCTTCATCTTCATCATGAAAATATCGAACGCTGTTTATTGAATTTTCCGACGGTACAAAATCCAGCGCCTGAACCTTGTAACCCTTTTTTGTAAGATTTTGTTTCAATCTGGTTGCTAATCCAACTTGCCCGGAATACTGAATAAAAACTTTGGTTAAATTTCCGTCGATTGCTGCTGAGTCGGTTTCGGAGCTGCTTTTATATCCCCTAGAAATTTTGTTCAGCGCGTTATCGCTGATGGTTTTATTTTTCACAGTGATATTTTTGAAGAGAGAATCAATGGTTGCGGCGCTCAGCATTCTGGTTAAAGTATATTTGTTTTCTGGGATGATCGATATGAAATCCGTCGGATTGGTAATTTCATTTTTCAATTTTTCGTAGGCAATAAATTCGTGTCCGAAGAAAGGGTTGTTTGCCATTGCAGAAAGGGTGTTGAGGTAAGACGCTTTTGAAAAATCGTTGTTTTGTCTGCCGTTAATTTTACTATTCATTAAATTAAGTAACACAAATTCTACTTTTATTTTTTTCTCATCGCAATATTTCCGAAGGGTTTTGTAGATTTCTAAGGTTGTTTCAGTTCCCGAATTCTCGTACATTCCGCCATCTCCTAGTCTGCCAGATCCGTGCAAATAACTATAGGCATTCATCATGGGAAAAGCTTGGCTTTGATTGACGCAAGCAACCATTGGCAAGGCATAATTATCGCTCGCGTTGCACATTCTGTAATCGCCATACAAATCCCGAAACATCGAGAAGCCCATTTTTACTGGACTGAAAATACCTTTGGTGCCATCATCGATAATGGTAGTGTTTAAGAAAAATAAAGGATTTGAATAATTATTTTTATAAATACTGAGAAAATCTCCTTCAAAGTAATTTCTGATTGTTTTTATTTTTGCCAGAGAGTCATTGATCATAGTTTGCTTCCTCGACGCGTTTTTTTCCTGCTGCATTCCAGTCGGATACAATCTAAAATAGCTTTCTTCAAAAGCTTTTAATTCTTCCTTTTGCAAAGTGTAATTGCGGTCTTTTCTCTCATTAAAAAAACTATTGGTAAGGGCATCTACGGAGAAATCATTCAAAATAAGTCCGAAAATGCCACTATTTAAGTAGTTCCTATTATAGATGTTTTTGGTAAAATTTTTAATTTTATTATAAGTAATACTATCTGTTTTCTTGGTGGTCTCATCGTATTGCTGTCTGTTAGGGTTAACAACCGTTCCTAATTGATGCATGGCGTAATACATATTGGCTCCCGACGAGGATCCTGACACGGTAGAAATGCTAAAAACATGATCGTAAAAACTTGCATTTTTCGCATCCATATAAAGCATGTTCATCAAAAACCAAGCTCCAGCTCGTGAGCCTCCGCCCTGTCCAGAAACCAGATATACGGTGAAAACACTATCTTTTTGATTATTGTTAAGGTCTGTGTTTTTTTCGTCGTACCATTTTTGGAAATAGTCCTCCAATTTCAACCGGTCATAATCAGTCTTTTCATAATTCACAATATTTTCTTTTCTGATTAAATGATTATTAAAGGAGGAAAAAAAGTACGCGTAAAGCAACACCACGGAACCGATAATCACAGCGAACTTATACAGTTTCAATTTTAAAGTATCATTTCCGACCATATTGACAATTAGAATTTGAGACGAAATAAAAAACTCAAAACCAAGAATTAAAAAGCAAGAAATGGCCACCGAAACCACAATAGGATTGAATTCTCCTAGGTTAGCTTTTTGATTATAAATGTAAAAAACAACCAGCAACACAATGACTGAAACGATAACGCCTACATGAATAAGTCGGGCAGACTGATAATTAAAAGCCAAGGGTTTGCCTTGTTGCGCTGCGCTGTCTAGCGGATCATCAATTTCTAATTTTCGGATGAGATCGTAGAGGTAGATAAAAGAATAATGCATTACAAATCCCAGAATATAATAAAGGATTAAGGCAAACCGGTGTTGATCATAATTGCGAAATAAAAACGGGAGCAGCAGATAAATAATAAAAAAGCCACTAATCGAATAGAAAAACACCCATTTTTTTGTTTCTTTTTCCCAAAATATATTTCTAAGTTTGGTTACATTTCTCTTAATTAAAATATTAACCAAGACTATTGGAGCGACACAACAAATGATACCTACGAAAAAAAGAGCTTTGTTATTGTAGAAAACTACGGCCATGGTAGAAACAAAAATAATCCAGGGAAAAATAGATAGATATTTTACGGGAATTTGCGGCGTAATTGTCTTGTTGTTTGATGGGGTTACAGATTCTTGTATAGTGCCGTTGTAATTATTGTCGAGCTTTTCAAAGAGTTCATTCTTATCAACTTTTCCATCGGTGACGATTTTAAAGTAGTCAATCGCCAAAACAGGAATGCACCAAATCGCTAAGCTGATGAGCGAAAATGAGAACGCGATTAAACTAATATTGTATTGCTGCTTATCATTCAGCAAAAACAAAACAATTTCTCTTCCTGCATCAAGTTTGTAAAACATCAGCGGAAATAGCAGACTCAAAAAGATATACAAGCCATTATATTTAATGGTGTTGAATAACATTTCTAAAGAGCGTTCTAGAAATCCCATAATTTTTTTTTATAAAATTAATGAGAAAACACGATATCTATTACGAGGTTTTCACCCTTTTTTACAGTGAATTTATTTTAAGAGAAAAATTTGCAAGTTTTAGAAAGACTTGATTATTAAATCAAACCAGTAAAGGAATTAAATTTACGCAGCAACAAATACAGAATGCCTGCGATGAAACTGCAGGATATTTGATGAGGTTTTAATTGCTAATCAAAAAACTCCGTAAACCTTGCGATGAAGTTCCTGCTCGATTGTTTTCACATTTTCCAGAGTATAGTTGCTCAGCAGAAATAAGTTCATTGAATTTTTTCCAGGTCCATAACTTGGTTGAATGTATTCTTCAGAAACGATTGCAAACCCATTCCGTAAATAGAAGTTAATTCTTCGCGCCGCCATTTCATCTAAATTGCTCGGTTCGGATTCCAAAAGTAGATCGCCAAATTTTTCCTGCAATTGTGCAATAACTTTAGAACCGAGTTTCAAGTTGCGAAATTCTTCAAAGACTTCAAAATGCTCTAAGTAATGACAAGTTTCCAATTTCCAAAGAATGACATAACCAACGGGGGTTTCGTCATTTTTAACAATGAAAATAAAACTGGCAGGATTATCCAATAAGGCAAGAAACTGGTTTTCATCTCGCCGTTCATCAATCGGGAAGGTCGATTCATACGCAGCATATATTCTCGAAAGTTTTTTTCGCGTCTGCAATTCTTCAAACCAAATCATAAGTCGAAAACGCTGGGTCGTCTGGTAATAAACATATCTTTAATCCACAGCGTGAAGGCCAATCCTAAATAAATGAGGAAGAAAACTCCCGCGGTCGCAAAAGTAGAGTAGATAAAAAACACGCGCAATTTAGAAACCGGAATACCCAATTTAGCGCCCATTCTTGTGAGGACACCAAACCATTGCTTTTCCAGATTGTGACGCAAGTTGCTTAACATTTTTATCCGTTTTTAGAAGTCCAAAGGTACGAAACTTGTTTTTAAAAGCCCTAACTTGCTGTTGATGAATGAAACAGTTTGAAAGACTGATAAAATTAAAAACACTAATTAGCAACTTCTAATTGTAATTAAAAATCTATTCTAAAATGAAAAAATTACTCGCAATCCTTCCTTTATTAATGATGTCTTGTCAGAAAAATGAGGCAGTTACAGAAACCGTAATGAATGAAGACTCAATCATCGTTTCTGATGGTAAACCTCTAGAAATGGATTCTTCAGCAAACGGCCTCGTCATTCTCGATCAAGAAAAACCAAAAACAGTTTCAAAAACATTCCGCGTCATAGCTGGCGACAGTATTATCAAAACCGTAAATGCAGATATGATTCCGTTGACGATCTCTGATGAGTTCACGACTGATCAACAAAAATTTGTTTTAAAAATTAAAAATTTTGATGGCAAGAAAATAGTAGGAAAAATCACTCCATCTAATTCCAATATGAATATTCGTTTTAACCAAATCAAATTGGCGAATGGTGAGTATGATGGTCCTTTCGGTTTAGAAATGTCACAAGATATTAGCAAACCCGGTGAAGTTTGGTTAATCATCGGTAAAAGTTTGATGGCTTCTGGAGAAGCAAAAGGTAAATTTACCGTCAACATAAAATAAGAACAAAAAAAATCCATCGTAACGATGGATTTTTTTATTGTCGTCAATTTATTTCAACTATTCAGAAACTGCTTTTTGATTGATAAATCTTTCAGCAAGTCCCGTTAATGTTCCGTTGGTTGCTTTTTCATTATCCAGCGTTTCGGCTAATAATCTTTCGGCTTCTTTATGTCCCATGTGACTTGCAAAAACTTTCAAAGTTCCATATGTTGCAATCTCATAATGTTCTACTTTTTGAGCAGCTAAAACCAGTCCAGCATCTCTGGTAAAGGTATCTTTTGCTGTATCTTCAATAATGGATTTTCCTTCTTTTAGAATTCCTTCCATCGCCTCACATTTTATTCCTTCTGCTTTTTCGCCTAAACTTTCGAAAACTTTTTCAAGACGAGAAATATGTTCTTTTGTTTCTTCATGGTGCTTGGCAAAACTCTCTGCTAATTCTTTACTTGTCGCTGCTTTCTCCATCTTTGGCAACTCTTTTAATAAAGCGTTTTCTGCCCAATACAAATCTTTCAATTCATCTACAAAAAATTTGTGAAAGTCCGAGTTTTTCATTTTGTCTGAAATCATAATATTTATTTTTTAGATGTTAATGAGGTGATAAGTGCAATTACCTTTCCATTCAAGGGTTTGAATAGTTAATCTTATGTTAAACCGCTCAATTGGTCTAATTTCTGAATGACAGCCATTAATAAAATACTACCATTATGAAAAATATGTTTTTATCAGCAATCGTCGCGACAGCAACACTTGCAAGTTGTTCTACTGTTTCTTCGATTTTACAAAATACGTTTCCTTATAACGCGACGGTTTTAGTTGCTGCAGGTTCGCCCGCAAATACAGAATTATCAAGTGTGTCTGCAGCGCAAAGTATTAATCAGATTACAGGATCTGGTGCGAATGTGAAAGACATCAGAGTAACCAATGCCACCCTTTCGGTCGGTTCAGGAACGAGCATGGGTGTTTTTAAATCAGTGAAGGTTTATCTTTCTAATAGCGGAAGCAATCAAGTTTTGGTCGCCTCTCGCGAATCCATTCCAGATAATGTAGGGAATTCACTTTCAATGGATGTGAGTACGACGAATACGTTTGACAACATGATGAAATCTGGCAATGTACAAGCGAAAATAGTATATGTTTTAAAACAATCACCTACCTCAGATATTTCTTTGAAAACCTCAATTGGTTTCAATAGTGCTCCCGTGACGAATTAAAAATTTTAGGAGCAACAAGATTTTTGCTTTTTACAAATGACGTTCCGGCTGTCCGTTGCAATCTTTTTCTGCTAGCGCAAAAAAAGGATTTACACTTCCATCCGGGCTAAAATAAAAATCAGTTTTTCTTTTAAAAATAACCAACCCTTATCGTTGGTTATTTTTTTGTGTTATACTTTTGAGTATTTTAACAATAATGGGTTAAACGTTTAATTTAATTAGTATTAATTAACTAAATAGTTTAAAAATTTATCATTTCCTTATCATTTTAACTTCGATTATAAATATAATTTTGAACGTTCAAAAATATTAACCCATTATTGACTTTTATGAAAAAACCTTTACTCCTTTTTATTTTTTGTTCCTGCTCCTTATTTTCTCAAACATTGAAGAAGATAAAAATCGCAGATTCCGAAACTGGAGCCGCGATTCCAAATGCGCGTATTATTCTGGCGGATCAAATTTTCTATTCTAATGATGATGGTTTTATCTCTTTACCCAAAGAGGCGAAACAATTTGAAGTTTCCGTCGCTGGATATGAAACGTTGAAAAGCGCAAAGCAGCAATCTACAATTAACCTAAAACCGCTGTACAATGATATTGACGAAATAAAAATTATTTCTATTGATATCAAAAAGATTTTTAAAGAAGTGTCTAAAAATTATGCTGATAAGTATTACGATAAACCTGCTATTTATGATATTACCTTTAGGCAGAAATCTTTTGAAAATAACCAAATGAAATTACTGATGGTCGCAGATGGAAAATACTGGACAAGGGACGGAAGTTTTAATGGTAAAGAGGCGTTTCATAAAAAGTTCGACAATTTTGTACAAATGCAAATTGATAATCTTCGATATTTGAAAAGTGAAAAGCGTGATTTTGATATTAAAGTTAAACCTCAAAAAGGGCATAATCAATTTATCGGAAATCTATTTTTCAATTATGAATTGCATCGAATTATAAGCCTGAGTAATCAAAGAAAAGCGGTTACCTCAGCAAGAGTTTTGTATGAGGATGAAAATCATCAGGAAATATCCTTCAAAGTGAAAACAGATGTTGATTTGATTTACAAAGGAACGGTCATTTTTAATAAATCGGATCGTGTTATTACGCATTATCAAATGATTTTCGAACAGAAAAATCACGAACCTCGGCAATATAGAGATGAAACTGGGGAAATATATAAGTTTCAATATCCAGACGGAATATTCACTTTTGATTTTTATAAAAGCGGTGAAAAATATGTGCCCTCCAAAACAAGCATTAATTATGAAGGATCCAAATACATGCAGGGAGATAGAAGTTTTGAATATCGGTCTTCGCGCGAAATTATATATAAAAATTTTAAACCCAGTGATGAAAATGGTTTAAAAAAACCAGTAGAAATAAGTGAGCCGTTCTGGGAAAATATGAAAGTGAGTGATGACAAGGGCTTTGTAGACTTAAGCCAAGAAGAGCAAAACTTTATAAATGAAAATGAAAATGAAAATTAAATTGACGCTATTCATTCTATTGTTCAGTTTTTGCACAACTGCTCAAACTCACCGTTTCATTTATGATGTGGAATTTCGAAAAGATTCAACTATACAAGTGACTACCAAACAAAATTACCATCTGGATATCACGGGCGATGAGGTTCTCTATTATTCGAGAGATTATTTTACGGCAGATTCTTTAACAAAAAATAATATTCCTTTTCCCGCAGATCTGAAATTAAGTGCTTCTACGATTTTAAAACACAAAAAAGGAAGTTCCAATTTCAATGAATATGATTTATTAGAAAGTACGGTTTTAGATTTGGAGACGAAAGACGTTCAAGCCTGGACTTTAACAACGGAGAAAAAACAAGTGAAAGAGATTACTCTTCAAAAAGCCACCACAACTTGGTGCGGCAGAAATTGGATCGCCTGGTTTGCTACAGAAATCCCTTTCCAAGAAGGGCCTTACAAATTTCATGGCTTGCCGGGATTAATTATGGAGGTTTCAGATGATCAAAAGAATTATAAATTCTCGCTCGCTAAATCAGAAAATTTAAAAGAATCTGCAGAAGATCCAAATGATGGGATATGCGATGGAAATCAGTATTCCAGTTACTTGGGAAAAATATAAAACGGCCAAATTAAAATTTTACGAATCGCCCGTAGGTTTCATCAAAAACGCAAACGGGCGAACCGGCAATTCCGATTTTTTCCTTAATGATGGAACAGTCGTAAGCACTACGAACACTAGAGAAATCAATGAACGCTTTCGAACTATTCTTAAGAAATTTAATAATCCAATTGAATTGGATCGATTGATTGTGTATCCTAGATTCTAAACGCAAATCGTTACAATCGCTGTGCAATATTTTCCATTTTAAAATCTATCACCTTTTCCAATGTCACTTATCTTCGCTAAATTTGTACTTAGAAATTTGTACTCATGAATGTATACGATCTTATTATCAACGACAAAGAAATAGTTTCTTTAGATGATGTTTTTCTGAATGAGTACAATCACCAACACATTCTGCAACTCATTAAGGAATATAAATATGTTGATGAACTCACTAAGTATGGATTGCCAGTCAACAATAAGATTCTTTTGCAAGGACATTCTGGTTGTGGTAAAACAACGACGGCCAAAGCAATTGCCAACGCACTTGGAAAACCAATCTTAATTTTAAATTTAAGCAATATTGTTTGTTCCAGAATTGGCGAAACTTCCCAAAATATCAAACAGGTTTTCGATAAAGCAGCGCGTGAAAAAGCCGTTCTTTTTCTTGATGAATTCGATCAAATCGGAAAGGAAAGAGGAAGCGATGATAAAGATGTTGGTGAAATGAGAAGGTTGGTCAATACCATTATTCAACTCATCGATTATTATCCAGCAAACGCTTTGCTGATCGCCGCTACCAATCATGCTGAGATTATTGATTTCGCTTTAATGCGGCGTTTTCAGTTGCGCATTAATTTCGAAATGCCAACTTCAGAAGTTCTGGATACCTATTACGATAAGATTTTACGTCCGTTTCCGAGAGAGATGCTCAACTTCGACCGAAAATACAATATCTCTTTTGCCGAAGCCAAGGATTATGCGTTTACCAAAATTAAATCTTTACTCATTGAACAATTCGAAAAGTTAGATCAACTCGACGAATTAGAAAAACTGGAAAAATCAGTAGAAAAATGACAGAATCTATTTTAGAAAATTTGAAACTTATTCTTCAAAGAATAGAAAATGCATGTTTTGAAAGCAACAGAAATCCGAGTGAAGTTCGGCTATTGCTTGCTACTAAAACGGTTTCTTCAGAAAATATTAAAGTTGCACTCGAAGCGGGGCAGACTTTAATAGCAGAAAATAAGGTTCAGGAAGTAAAGGAGAAATACGAATCTTTAAAATCAATTCCGCACGAGAGCCATTTTATTGGAAATCTTCAAAGCAACAAAATAAAAGATCTTTTGAAGTGCGAGATTTCGTGCATTCAATCACTCGACCGTCTCGACCTGGCGCAGAAACTTCATCAACGATTATTGTACGAAAAGAAAACAATGGAGGTTTTAATTCAAGTCAACACTTCCAATGAAGAAAGTAAATTCGGTGTTCATCCAGATCAAGCCATCGAATTTATTAAAGCAGTTTCACAACTAGAAACTTTAAAAATAAAAGGGCTGATGACGATTGGATTATTCAGCGCTGAAACTGAAAAAGTCCGCATGTGTTTTCAATTACTCAAAAACATTCAGCAAAAAGTAATTTCTCTACATATTCCAAACGTTCTAATGAAAGAACTCTCCATGGGAATGAGCGGAGATTTAGAAACTGCCATCGAAGAAGGTTCTACCATCGTCAGAGTCGGCACCGCCATCTTCGGACAAAGAATTCATCCCGATAGTTATTATTGGAACGAGGATCATAAATAATTAAATCCGTTTTCTTTAACCACAAAAATAACCGACAATTACTGCCGGCTATTTTACTTTAAAGATACACGTCTATTATCTATCAGTCTATCATCTTCTCGTCTTTTATTTCCCTTTCTTAAAATAAGCGATTCCACATTCTAAGAATGCTTTGAAATCCTCTTTCGGCATATAGCCCGAAATTGGAGTATTGATTACTTTTCCATCAGGTGAAATCAAAACATAGTGAGGTTGCGAATTATTATTAAAGTTAATTTGCTGGAATAAACTCCATTTATCACCAATCGTTTTAATCTTTTTCTTCTGCCCATTCCCCATATCGATAGAGGTTTGCTCAGATTCAGGAAGCGCTTCTTTGTCATCAATATACAATGAAACAAGAATCACTTCATTCTGTAGAATTGGCAAAATATCTGGTTCGCTCCAAACGAATTCCTCCATTTTACGACAGTTTTCACAACCGTAACCAGTGAAGTCAACCAACATCGGTTTGTTTTCTTTTTTGGCAATTTCTAGGGCTTCGAAATAATCGTGAGAAGGATGCATTCCTAAAATTCCATCGCCTTCTTTATGCAAATAACTTACATTAATCGGAGGTAATATCCCACTTAAATGCTGAAGAGTTGGTCTTTCGGCTGGAAATAATCCTTGAATCAAATAAATTACAAATCCAATTCCTAACACTCCGAATATTTTTCTTGGCAATGAAATCTTGGCATTTTTATCATCATGTGGAAATCTGATTTTCCCGAATAAATAAAGAACTAATCCAATTGAAATCAAGATCCAAATCACGATAAATAATTCTCTTTTTAATAGGAATGTTTTTGAAACTAAATCTGCTTTCGATAAGAATTTTAAAGCCAAACCTAGTTCGATGAAACCTAAAACTACTTTCACGGTATTCATCCAGCCACCAGATTTTGGTAAGCTTTGTAGTGCTTGCGGGAAGAAAGCCAGCAATCCGAAAACGATTGCCCACGAGAATCCAAATCCAGCTAAAGCATAGGTCAACAACATTGGAACATTGGAGGAACCCGTGACTGCGCTTCCTAACAAACTTCCTAAGATTGGGCCCGTACAGGAGAACGATACGATCACCAATGTTAAAGCCATGAAGAAGATTCCAATAATTCCACCGGCGTCTTCTGCTTTGGAAGATTTGTTGGCGATGGAACTTGGTAAAGTGATATCGTAGTACCCGAAGAAACTTCCGGCAAAGAATAAGAAAATCACGAAGAAGGCAACGTTCAGCCAAACTGAAGTCGAGATTTGATTAAAGATGTTTCCGGCAATTCCATCAATAATGTGGAAGGGCACACTTAGTAAAACGAAGATTAACAAAATGAAGAAACCATAAATAAATGCGTCTCTTTTTCCTTTCGCTTTATCTTTCGATCCTTTGGTAAAGAAGGAAACCGTCAACGGAATCATTGGGAAAACGCAAGGCGTCAACAAAGCAATTAATCCTCCGAAAAATCCTAGTAATAAATAGGTCCAGAAATTTTCTGTATTATTTTGTTTCGCAACACCGCAGTCGGTTTGTGGATTTTCAAAATCTATGGAAGCTACTTTTAGTCCTTCTTGTACAGCTGCAACAGGCGCAACGATTGACGTTTCTTGAATATCAGCTGTTCGCAAACTATCACCATCTACTCCGTCAACTGGCGGAAGAATTACATCTTCAGATGATGTTGGCGTATCTGGCGAAACTGAAGATGGTGTTACTTTCTGTTCGAATTCTAAAGTATTCGGCGCCAAACAAACGCGGTCATCACAAGTTTGGTAAGTGATTTCTGCCGTAACATTCGCAGGCTTTGCGTTATTTTTTAGTTTGAATTTTTGCTTGAATAAAACCGAATTAGAGTAGTAAACGATTTGAGCACCGAAGGCCTCGGAAAACTCATCGTGTTTTTTACCAACTTCTAAAACTTTACCAATGAGGGTAATTCCGTCTTTAGAACTTAATTTCATTTCGGTCGGAATGCCCGAATCTTCAGGTAAGTCTTGAGAATAAATATGCCAGTTTTTATCAATCGTGGCGGTTAACACTGCTTCATATTCATTGTTAGGAAGCGAATTGATAGTGTATTTGAATTTTACAGGATCTTTGATTTGAGCAGTAATTCCTTGAAAAAGAAAGAGAACTATAAGGATCAACCAATTTTTAAATTTCATATTTATTTTGCTTTTTTACAATTCATTAAAATAATGATTGCTATAATTTTACTTTTATGATTTCTGAACTTTCATTCGTTGCTGCAAATCTACCATCTTGACGAAAAGGGATAACACCCAAAATTCGGTCGTTTCCATCGCACAAAAGCCAGATTTTTTGCTGGGCTAAAATAGGAATTTTTTCATCCTTAAAAAATTTTGAGATTTTCTTTTTACCTATCATCCCGATTGGATGGAATAAGTCGCCCTGTTTTCTGTGTCTAAATTTTAAAGGCAACTGAATTTTCTCGCCATCAAATTTCCAATCAAAGGTTCCTAATTCTTTTATTTTTTGATGAAGTAATTCAGGAGTGACGATTTGATTATCGGTATCTAATTCCAAAATAATCTCTTCATCAAGACTATCCCTTAATTGAATTACGATTTTTCTGATAATAAAGATTTCCCTATCTACTGTTAATTCATATTCACTGGAAATGAATTTCTTTCCCGTCTTCGCTTTGCTGATTTTTGAGATTTCCTTAATATCATTAAACCCAAATTTTCTAAGAATTTCAAATTGAATGAAGTGACTTTGATTTAGAAATTTTTCTTTATTTAAAGTTGAATAATCATCAACGTTAGCAATGATTTTTTTTTCAATTTCTAAAATCTTATCGTCAATAAAATCTTTTCCTTGGTTTAAGTACGAAATACTTTTACCAAAGTTTTCTAAGAAATTGTCATTGACTTCCAGCAACTTCGGTACGATTTCATTCCGGATACGATTTCTCAGATAATCGCTTTTTTGATTGGACAGATCTTCTCTGAATTCAACCGTATAATCATTAGCGTAAGTGTAAATCTCTTCTTTAGAAAAGCTTAGAAGCGGTCTGAGGATATTATTTTGATTTGCCGGAATTCCACTCAACCCTTTAATCCCAGACGCTTTTGAAAGATGGATGATAAAGGTTTCCAGCTGATCATTTAAATGGTGAGCCGTAACAATAAAATCCAGATTTTGATCTTTCTGAATTTTTCTAAAAAAACCATAACGAATGATTCTGGCCCAATCCTGAATCGAATTTTTCGGTTGGTTGTCTTTTTCCGAAATAGAATAGAGATGAAATGGAATTTCATTGATTCTGCAAATTCTTTCCACTAACTTCTGATCATCTTCAGAATCATCACCACGAAGTTTGTAATTAAGGTGTGCAACTTCAAAATTGAGATTGAAGCCCTTAAACAAATCAAGCAAAACCATAGAATCTGCTCCACCACTTATAGCAAGTAGAAATTTTTTGTTTTGATAATTAGCGCAAAGTTCCTGTAGAGCGTGCTGAAAAGTCTTTCTGTTAAGCAATCGTTAAGGGTTTTTAAGGAATATTTAGCAAAGATAATTCTTCTAATCAAATTCAATTCTCTATTTTTGGATATCTAAAAATAAAAATTATGAATATCGGAAAAATAGGAGCTGTTCTGGGAATGGCAGTATTGATGACTTCATGTGTAAGCCAAAAAAAGTTTGACGCATTGAATACCAACTACGGTCAATGTATCACCAACATCGGCGAAAGACAACGTGAAATTCAAGATTTAAAAGGAGTTAATTCTGGCTTAACGAGCGAAAATGCTTTGTTAAACCGTCAGAATGAAGCTTTGAAAAGTTCTCTTGATGCTTGTCTCTCAAACACTGGAAAAGGTTCTGCCAACATCGATAAATTAATTGGAGAAATCAATTCTTCTAACAAATACATCAAGCAGTTAATTTCGACCAACTCGAAAAATGACAGTTTGAACTTGGCTTTATCGAACAAACTAAAAAGGTCATTGGATAATATCGCCGATAACGATGTTCAGGTGAAAGTACTAAAAGGAGTGGTTATGATTTCGTTGTCTGACAATATGTTGTACAAAACCGGAGATTATAACATTTTACCCGCAGCGCAAGATGTCTTAGGAAAAGTAGCGAAAGTAATTAATGACTACGACACGTATTCTGTATTGATTGAAGGAAATACTGATAATGTTCCTTTGACTTCAAACAATTTACCAAAAGACAACTGGGATCTATCGGCCTTGAGAGCAACTTCAATGGCCAAAGTTCTACAGTCTAGATTCGGTGTTAATCCAGCGAGAATTACTGCTGGTGGACGAAGCGAGTACAACCCGAAAACGACGAATGCTTCAGTGACTGGAAGAGCAGAAAACAGAAGAACGGAAATCATCATCATGCCTAAACTAGATGAGTTTATGAAATTAATGGAAATTGCTCCAGTGAAAAACTAAGCAATAATCTTTTAAATATTAATTCAGCGCTGTTAGAGCTTCAAGCTCTAACAGCGCTTTTTTTGTTTTAAAAGCTTAAATTTGAATTTAAATAATATTTAATGAGTTTTTTTGAGGAACAATGTCCAGAAATGGATGGCTATTTAGAAAATCACACTTCTGTAGAACCTGATATTTTGAAAAGATTGAGAAGGGAAACTTTTCAGAAAACTACCCAACCTCACATGATTTCGGGATATCTTCAAGGAAGACTTTTAGCGATTTTATCAAAAATGATTACTCCTAAAAATATCTTAGAAATCGGAACTTTTACTGGTTATGCGACTTTGTGTCTTGCGGAAGGTTTAGCAAAAGAAGGAAAAATCACCACTTTAGATATTAATGCAGAATTAGCTTATTTGCCCAAAAAGTATTTTCACGAAAGTGAATTTTCCGCTCAGATTGATTTTCAATTAAAAGATGCGAAAGAGTTTTTAAAAGAAACCGATGAGTTTTTTGATTTCGTGTTCATCGATGCTGATAAAGAAAATTATGTCGAATATTTTAATTTGATAAAACCAAGAATCGCAAGTGGCGCAGTTGTCCTTTTTGATAATGTGTTGTGGTACGGAAAAGTCTTAGAAGAAAGTCCGAAACAGAAATCAACGCAAAAAATCAAAGAATTGAATGAGCTGATTACAAAAGATGAAGATTTTGAAAATCTTATTTTACCTTTGCGAGACGGACTTCACCTAATCAGAAAGAAATAAACTTTTAGCAATAACGATGGATAAAGGAATTTGTACAGTTTCAGTGGCTGCAATTCGGGCGGAACAATCGCATCAGTCAGAAATGACTTCGCAGCTTCTTTATGGAGAAACCGTTGATGTTTTGGAAGATAAAGGGAAATTCATCAAAATCAAAATGGATTTTGATGGCTATGAAGGTTGGATCGATGCTCAGCAAATTTCGAAAATATCTGAAGATTATTTCGACCATCGGAAAACGCAGTTGGTCAACAGCACGCTTCAAATGTACAATACTTCCCAAGGCGCGATTCTACTTTCCATCGGTAGTGAAGTGAATTCTGAAAAATCAGAAACTGAATTTTTAAAGAAACAAGACGTCGCAGAAACCGCCAAACAATTCTTAAATGTTCCCTATCTCTGGAGCGGCCGAAGTTTTTTCGGAATTGATTGTAGCGGATTTGTGCAACTCATCTATAAAGTTCACGGTATTTCTTTGCCCAGAGAAGCCCAGCCACAAGCTGAAATCGGTAAGGTTTTAAGTTTCGTTGAAGAAAGTAAAGCTGGAGATTTAGCTTTTTTTGAAAATACGGACGGATTGATCACGCATGTCGGGATGATGCTCAATAATCAAGAAATCATTCACGCCTACGGGAAAGTAAGAGTCGATTTGCTGGATTCCACCGGAATTTTCAATAAAGAGCTCAACAAACACACCCATAAACTGCGATTTCTGCGCAGTATTTTTTGAAAAAATATATTGCCTAATTTAGGGCTTGTTATTTATTTAGAATCATCATGAAAAAACTACCCTTTTATTTAAAGATTATTTCCTTTGTCCTTTTGATTTTTATTTGGGATTATATTTTTATTAACTATCGCAATTTACCGCTGTCTGTGCCCATCCATTTTGATTGGGATGGCAAGCCTAACTTTTTTGTTCCGCGCATTATGATTTGGTTTCTTGCTGGAATCGCCACCTTTATTTATTTGTTGATTTTTTATCTAACCAGAAATATCAATTCTCCCTTATTAGGAATTCCGCAGAAAATTAAAGATAATACTGTGAAAGCTGAACGAATCGTGAGTGTTTTTCATCTTATTGTAATGGTTGTTTTAACAGTGATTACGTACGAAAGTATTGCGGTTGGTATTGGAAAATATGATGCGGTAAGTCCCGTAACCAATTATTTAATTGTCTTACTTTTTATTGGAGTGATCGCGATGATGATTTATTCCTTTAAGATTTCTAGAAAGAACGGTTTCCAAAATCCTCTTACCTAATGTTTTTTTACAACAACTTTATCCGCTTGCTGATATCTTCGATGAGGATCGGCGCCGTTTTCAATTATAAATTAAAGAAAGGACTGGCTGGAAGACGGCAAAGCTGTGATATTGTAAAATCGAAATTATCTCTCGAAGACAAAGTCATTTGGATGCACGCTGCCAGTTTGGGCGAATATGAACAAGGTCTTCCCGTCCTCGAAAAACTTAAGGATCAATATCCGACTCACAAAATCTTAGTTACGTTCTTTTCACCGTCTGGTTATGATAATGTCATTAAAAAAGATACGATCGCTGATGTGGTTTGCTATCTTCCCTTTGATACTGAAAAATGGATGCAGGAATTTACCTCCAACTTTAAAACAGATATTTTCTTCACCGTAAAATATGATTACTGGTATCATCTGCTGGAAGAATTGAAAAATCAAGAAGCGAAGATTTATGTCGTTTCTGCTCTGTTTTATGAAACTCAAGTTTTCTTTAAGGCCTATGGAAGTTGGTTTGTAAAACAGTTGAAGAAAAATGTAGACTTTTTTTTCCATCAAACAAAACACTCTACGGCCTTAGCCAAAGGAATTGGTTTAAAAAATTCGATAACCACTGGCGACACTCGCTACGACCGAGTTCGAAAACTAAGAACAAGAGATAATTCTGTCGACTTTATTGAGGAATTTAAACTTGATCACAAAACAATTATTTTTGGTAGCTCCTGGGAGGCTGAAGAACGCCTGGCAGAAATTGTTGCCGCAAATAATAAAGACGTTAAATTGATTATTGCTCCACACGATTTAAAAAGAGTGGCTGCGATTCAGACGATTTTTCCCGCCGCAGTTCTGTATTCGCAGATTACCGACAAGTCATCCGTTCGTTATTCAAATGTAAAAGTTTTGATTATCGATTGTATCGGTTTGCTTTCTAAACTTTATTCTTATGGAGATATCGCAGTAGTTGGAGGTGGTTTTCATTCAAAAGGGCTTCATAACATTTTGGAAGCTGCAACTTTTGGAATGCCCGTTTTTTTCGGAGATCAGTATACCAAAAATCCTGAGGCTGATGAACTGATTGCAAAAAATGGTGGTAAATCGTTTGAAGATGAATTCTTCGCCGCACCCTATATTTTAGCCCTGTTAAAGGATGCTGCTTCTTTAGAAAAGATGGGGAATAACGCACGAGCTTTTATCGAAGAACAACCGATTGCTTCGAATATTATTGTAGAACACCTTATTAAAAACAGTAATTCGTAATTATTTGTAACCTTTTCACAGGCGCTGAACTCTATTAAAAAGGGAACAATGTAACCGTCATTGAAAAAAATCTTTACATCTTTAAATTGGTTTTTGAGCAATCTTCAGCCAGGTTGCAGGTCGATATCACAAAATAATGCAGTTATGAATACGCAAAATCAATACTCAGATTCAGAATTGATTCAGAAAATCCTTCATAAGGAAACGGCTCTTTTTGAATTGATTATCCGTCGTAATAATCCGTCCCTCTACCGAATTGGTAAAATGTATCATTTCAATCATGAGGATACGCAAGATTTGATGCAAGAATCTTACATTCAGGCTTATTCACATTTAGGTCAGTTTGAAAATAGATCTTCTCTAAAAACCTGGCTTTCTAAGATTATGGTCAATCAATGTTATAAAAAGACCCAGAAATGGAGTACCAAAAACATTGAGTCTTTAGAAAATAATACGCAAATTTTCAACAAACTATCTAGTATCGAAACATCGAATAAAGTAATGAATACAGAATTAAGTTCAGTCATAGAAAAAGCTTTACTCCACATTCCAGAGGATTACCGAACTGTTTTTACCTTGCGCGAAGTGAATGGTTTAAGCGTTGCAGAAACTGCAGAAGTTTTGGAAATCAGCGAAAGCAATGTAAAAGTGCGTCTCAACCGCGCCAAGACTTTCTTAAGAACAGAAATTGAAAAATTTTACAATAAGGAAGAGATATTTGAATTTAATCTGATCTACTGCGATGCCATGGTCAATCGCGTCATGGCGAAAATTAGTTTGATGATTTAAAGCTTCTTACTTTAATAAACCTTCCGCTTTTATCCCTTTTAGAATCAAATCAATATCATCAGGAATATTTTCAGGTTCGAGCCAACTCCAGAATAATCCATTGTGAAGTGCTAATTCTTCCAAACTTTTGTTTTGCACAATTTGCTGTTGAACTTCTTTGTAATTTTCCCTTAAGTCCAAAAAGTAATCAGGATCTAATTTCTTAGTTAAAACTAAAGAGCGAAAAATTTTATTGAGCAGATAGATAAAGAGTTTATAGTGATCCGCACTTTTGGATAGGTTTTTCAAAGTTTCACTCACCAATAAAAGGGCTAATGAAACTTCGCCGAATTTATCAGTCGTAATTTTGACGTGTTCCGTTATTTTCGCACTAATTCTTCGGATGCTTGGCAAGAAATATTTAGTTCGTCCGTACCTTTTTACCGCAGCTAAAACTTCTTCTTTAATTAAAGTTTCCATTTGATTTCTTTTCTCATCCGCCGTTTCAGGATCGATGAGTTCGAAATAAAGACGGTGCGATAAAATCCGATCTTTTTTGAGCAAACGAATAATCAATTTATCTTTTTCAGCAGAGGTGAAATTCGAAATTGCCTCCTTAAATTCTTTCGAGTATTCCATCAATTAAAAATTTTTGAATATTTCATAAATCCATTTATAGCCCAGTTTGCCGTGTAGTAAAAAGATTTTAGAGTTGAGAAATGCATATAATCTTTGTAGACCAAATACTGATCTTTCATAATATTGGTTTTCTTTCTAGAAATACTGCTGGCATGCATTCTATATTTTGCCATTGTTTTGTTTAATGGTTTACCGACCGGAATTTTTTGTAATAAATTCAGCCACATGACATGATCTTCGCGTTTACTTCCCGAGGGGAAAAACTCTTTGCCAACTCTTTCTGAGTCATACATTGAACTTAATAAAGATAGGCGACAAGTTTTGAGCAGATTTTTAAAAGTCACCTCTTTGTCAGCCTGGAAATCAGCAATCTTGGGAACTAAATTTTCATCACATCTCGCATAGTTCGAATAAGCCAGTTCGGCTTTTTCTCTTTTCATAAAGGAAACCATTTCTTCTAAAAAGTTAGCTTCCCAAAAATCATCAGCATCTAGAAAAGTAATATATTTCCCGCTGGCTTTTTCTAAAGATAAGTTTCGCGCATTTCCCGCGCCAGCATTTTTTTTTGCAATCGTTAAAACAACTCGGGGATCATTAATTTTTTTGATAATTTCGACTGAATTATCCGAAGAACAATCATCGGTAATCAACCATTCCCAATCAGTAAATGTTTGGTTTAAAACAGATTGAATGGTTTCTGGTAAAAATCGGGCAGAATTATAGCAAGGAGTAATAATCGAAACTTCGGGCATGTTATTCAGGTTTTCAAAGCAAAGATAATTGAATAAAAAACAAATGGTAAATAATAAACGGTACAAGGTTTGTGTTATATGTAATACATAACATAAAACTAAACAGTATGAAAAAGTTATTGGTAATTAGCACCGCAATTATTTTAGCGTTATTGGTAAGCTGTCGTAGTGACCGTGATAACGATGAACAGCAGTTAATGCTCACCGGCAATTGGCGGCCAGACAAAATTGTATCGGTTTCAACGCAAAACGGCACAACGACTACGACAACAATTGTCACCAACGATTGTCAGAAAAAAGGGAGATTACTTTTTAACAGTAATTTATCTGGTAACGTAACATATTGGGACGATGCGACTGATACGTGTGAAATAGCGCTCAATGTAGATTTCGCGTATACGTTCAATCCAGATACGAAACAATTTACCATTACCATCAATAATAACACAATGGAAGGTATTGTCTCTATCTTAACAGATAATAGTTTAGTTGTTAATTATATTGATCGGAGTAATCCGGCAATTGTAAATAAGGTGGAAATCTCTGCGACCAAAGTGCCCAACTAATTTCTTGGTTTTTATTAAAGAATTTTCCTCATCTGCACAGGTGAGGATTTTTTCATTTCAAAACCTTAAATTTGTGATTTAATTAAATTACGAAATGTTCTACGACCATCAATCCATCGAAAAGAAGTGGCAGAAATTCTGGGAAGAAAATCAAACCTACAAAACTAGTAACGCAACCGATAAACCAAAATTTTATGTTTTGGATATGTTTCCTTATCCTTCTGGAGCGGGTTTACACGTTGGTCACCCACTAGGTTATATTGCTTCAGATATTTATGCGCGATATAAAAGACACCAAGGTTTTAATGTTTTGCACCCGATTGGTTATGATTCTTTTGGTCTTCCAGCGGAACAGTATGCCATTCAAACTGGGCAGCATCCAGCGGTTACGACGGAAGAAAATATTACGCGGTACGAACAGCAGATGCGTAGAATTGGATTTTCGTTTGATTGGAGTCGCGAAGTAAGAACTTCTGATGCCTCTTATTACAAATGGACGCAGTGGATTTTTATTCAGCTTTTTGATTCATGGTACAATCAATCAACGGATAAGGCGGAACCAATTTCAGAATTAATTAAACATTTCGAAACTCATGGAACTCAAAATTTATCAGCTGTTCAAAATGACCCATTGAGTTTCACTTCAGAAGACTGGAAGAATGCTTCTGAATTAGATCAACAGGATATTCTTTTAAATTATCGTTTGGCTTATCGAGCTGAAACGACCGTGAATTGGTGTCCAGGTTTAGGAACCGTTTTGGCCAATGATGAGGTGAAAGATGGTAAATCTGAACGTGGCGGCTATCCCGTTTTCCAAAAGAAAATGATGCAGTGGAGCATGCGCATTACGGCGTACTCTGAAAGATTGTTGCAAGGTTTAAATAATTTAGACTGGCCGCAACCATTGAAAGATGCACAAGAATACTGGATTGGAAAATCTCAAGGAGCTTTGGTGACTTTTGATGTGGAAGATTCTGCAGAAAAAATTTCAGTTTTTACCACACGTCCCGACACGATTTTCGGAGCAACCTTTATGGTTTTAGCCCCGGAAAATCCTTTGGTTAAAACTTTAACCATCGAAGGTCAACAAGAAGAAGTTGAAAATTATATTGAACAAACTTCTAAGAAAACCGAGCGCGACCGTATGTCTGACGTGAAGAACGTGAGTGGTGCATTCACGGGAAGTTATGCTTTGAATCCATTTACCAATAAGGAAATGCCAATCTATATTTCGGATTACGTATTGATGGGTTACGGAACTGGTGCTGTGATGGCGGTTCCAGCGCATGATGAACGCGATCATCGTTTTGCGAAAAAATTCGATTTATCGATTGTAAACGTTATCGAGAACGATAATGATATTCAGGAAGAGTCTTTTGATTCTAAAGTTTCGCTTTGTGTGAATTCAGAATTTCTTAACGGTTTAAAATATGACGACGCCAAAACTTTAATTATTAGCGAAATTGAAAAGAGAAATATCGGGCACGGCACTACCAATTACAGACAGCGGGATGCGATTTTCTCACGTCAAAGATACTGGGGAGAGCCAGTTCCCGTTTATTATAAACAAGGAATGCCTTATACCTTGCCGATTGCTGCTTTACCTTTGGAACTTCCAGAAGTTGAGAAATATCTTCCAACCGAAGATGGCGATCCACCTTTAGGAAATGCCCAAAATTTCGCTTGGGATGAAGCGAATCAGAAAGTGGTTTCGACAAAACTAATTAATAACGACACTGTATTTCCATTAGAATTATCGACCATGCCAGGTTGGGCAGGGAGTTCTTGGTATTTCTTAAGATATATGGATCCGAATAATGAAGAAGTTTTGGCAGATAAAAATCTTTCTGATTATTGGGGACAAGTTGATTTGTATATAGGTGGAAGTGAGCATGCAACCGGACATTTACTATATGCTCGTTTCTGGAATATGTTTATTAAAGACCGAGGATACATTAATCATGAAGAACCTTTCAAAAAACTCATTAATCAGGGGATGATATTGGGCATGAGTGCTCATGTATACCAAAGTAATTCCACCGAAGTCATTTTAGAAGATGGTACAACCACAGAAATCTTTGGAAAATTGGTAGTTGTTTCTGAAGACTTAATTGAAAATGATAAAAAATATTTATATTCAGAATTACCTACTGAAATACAAAAAGTATTTGGAGATCAGAAACCTTCTGCACTTAGTTTTTACGTGACTTTCGTTAAGAAAAGTATTGATATTTCTTTACTAATCAATAGTTCCAATGCTGTTAATACTTTAGCGCTTCGCGATTGGCGGGCTGAATTTAAAGATGCGGTCTACGTTAAAAATGTAGATGGAAAATTATTGTCAGAACGTGAAGTCGAAAAAATGTCTAAATCCAAATACAATGTCGTCAATCCGGATGATATCTGTGATGAGTTTGGAGCAGACTGTTTACGATTGTATGAAATGTTCTTGGGCCCTTTGGAACAATCAAAACCGTGGAATACACAAGGTTTAAGTGGAGTTTATGGTTTCTTGAAGAAGCTTTATAATCTCTACTTCAATGGAGATGATTTCGAAGTGTCCGATGAAGAACCAACCAAACAGGAATATAAAATTCTGCATACTTTAATTAAAAAAGTGGTGTTTGATATTGATCATTTCTCCTTTAACACCTCGGTTTCGCAGTTTATGATTGCAGTAAACGAATTGCAAAAATTGAAAACGAATAAAAGAGCGATCTTAGAACCATTGGCAATTATAGTTTCACCTTATGCGCCACACATCGCAGAAGAATTGTGGAGTAGGTTAGGTCACGCTGATTCAATTGAGTTTTCCCCTTTCCCGAAATTTGAAGAAAAGTATCTCGTGGAAGACGAGATCGACTATCCTGTAAGCTTTAATGGCAAGATGAGGTTCAAATTAAGTTTATCGGCAAGCTTATCGATACCAGAGATTCAGGAAATAGTGTTGGCTGAGGAACGAACACGGGAACAACTGCAAGGAAATATTCCCAAAAATGTGATCATAGTCCCGAAAAAAATAATTAATATTGTTCTCTAAAGGTAAACATCAAAATAATATTTATAGTGCAATCAAAAATAGCTGCCACCTATTACTGATGATTTTTTAAAGGTATTTTTAAAACTGGCTATAATAGTCAGTATTTGAATCATTTTTTGAAGATATATTAATCTTACTTTGAAGGATCGTCCAAAAAAATATTTGTAATAGCTGTCAAGAACTTGCATTATTAAATATTTTAACTTTATTTTACAAATCGAAAATTTAAAATAACAATTATAATTTAGTTTAGTATGGAAATGAATGTTTCAAACAACGAGGAGCAAGTAGTTGCTAAAAAATTAGGAGGTTTAAATCCTGCCCTAATACTGCCTATTCTTTTAGCGATAGGGTATTTAATCTATTATTTTGTTTTAGGAAGTCCAGGGAATTTCAAACCAGATCCTAGGTTAACCGGTGCTTCTGTAGCATTTTCTGATGTAGAAATTAAAGAAATTTCTCCTGAAGGATTTATGGGAATTATCTACATGGGTGGACCAATCGTTCCTATTCTTATTTCTTTCATGATTATCGTAATCGTTTTCTCAATCGAGCGTGCTTTAGTTCTTAAGAAAGCTGCAGGAGCAGGTAATGTTGATAACTTCGTGTTATCAGTAAGAAGATTACTTAGCCAAAACAAAATTGATGAAGCTTTAGAAGAGTGTGACAGACAGCAAGGTTCTGTAGGAAATGTTGTGAAAGAAGGATTAACTACTTATAAAGCATTATCTCATGATTCTACGATGAATAAGGAACAGAAAATGGTTGCGCTTAATAAATCAATTGAAGAAGCTACCACTCTTGAAATGCCAATGTTAGAGAAAAATATGATGATCCTTTCTACCTTAGGTACTGTAGCGACATTGGTTGCTCTACTAGGAACGGTAATTGGGATGATTAAGGCTTTCCACGCACTAGGTTCAGGAGGTGGAACACCAGATTCAGCTGCATTATCAGTTGGTATTTCTGAAGCGTTAATTAACACGGCTTTAGGTATTGGTACTTCTGCGGTTGCGATTATTTTCTACAACTATTTTACTTCTAAGATTGATGGATTAACGTTCAAAATTGACGAAATCGCTATGTCAATCCAGCAGTCATTCGCAGAATTCCACTAAGAATTCTCGACCGATTGGAGTTCTTTAAAAAAGATCTCAAAATGCAGAAGTTTAATAATAAATAATTTACAATGGCGAGAGTCAAACCAAAAAGACATAATATAAGGGTAGATATGACGGCGATGACCGATGTATCATTTCTACTCCTTACGTTTTTTATCCTCACGGCTCAGTTTGCAAAACCTGATATCGAGACGATAACCACGCCATCTTCTATATCTGAAAAGCTTCTTCCAGACGCTAGTCTTATGACTATTCTTAGTACTACAGACGGAAGATTCTATTTTACACCAGTTGAAAACGGAACCGAGCGTATGGCTCTTCTGAATAATATGGGCGAGAAGTATGGTATGACATTTACTGATAAAGAAAAGGCAGCCTTTGCCAATGTTCAGTCAGTTGGAGTTCCAATGAATCAATTAAAAGGATTCTTGGATCTTTCGGATGATGACCGTAAAGCTTACAAAAGCAAAACGGGAATTCCGATGGATAGTACAAATAAGCAGTTAATAGATTGGGTACAACAAAGTTTAGCCGTTAATCCTGATTACAAATTAGCAATCAAAGGAGACGTAGAAACAAAGTATCCTAAAGTTAAATCTTTATTTGAAGGATTAAGAGATATAGATTTCTTGAAGTTCTGGTTAATAACAAGTCAAGAAACGGCACAATAATATAAGAAATGGCAGACGTACAAGTACAAGACAAAGGCGGGAAAGGCGGCAAGGTTCGATCTAAGAAATCGGTACCTCACGTAGATCTTACCCCAATGGTGGATTTGGCTTTCCTTTTGATTACATTCTTTATGTTAGTGACGACTTTTAACAAACCGAATGTGATGGATTTAGGGCTTCCGGCAAAACCGAAAGTAAATGAACCAAAACCTGATACAGAAATTGATTTAACCAACTCTATTTCATTAATTATAGGAAAAGACAATAGAATTTTCTATCACCAGTTAGCTCCCAGCGAACTTACCCCAGCGGCACTTCAGGAAACTAGTTTTGATAGAAATGGGATTACAAAAGTAATCGAGCAAGCAAAAGCCAGAGCTAAGGATCAAACCAAATTTACGGTTATTATCAAGCCAACTGACGATGCAGTATATAAGAATTTCGTAGATATTCTGGATGAAATGGCAATTACCAAAAATGAGATATACGGTATTACTGATGTCAAAAAAGCGGAACAAATTGTTTACGATCAAAAAGTAGGTGGAGCACCAAGTGCCCCAACACCAGCTACCAACTAGAATAATACTTTTAATATTTAAAAGAAAGAATAATGGCAGATGAAAACACTTACAACAGTAGTCCAGGATTGGATGAAATTGTATTTGAAAATAGAAATAAAGCGTACGGTGCCTATGATCTAAGAACTTCTTACCGATCAATGTTAACCAAAGCTTTCATACTTGGGACGGTTTTGTTCTGTATTGCCGCGATCACTCCGTTTGTAATAATGAAAATTAAACAAATGCAGGCGAAAGAGACAACAGAAGTAAATGCCAATTTAATTGACATTCTTCCGGAGCAAGAACAAATTATTGAGCAACCCAAGGATGAACCACCTCCACCACCGCCGCCACCAAAAGAAGAACCTAAACAAGAGGTGATTCAGAACGTAGTGCCGGAACCAGTGAAGGCGCCAAAGGTAGAAACTCCGCCGCCACCAATTAGCGAGCAGCTTAAAACTACTACCGGTGTTGTTGCACAAGAAGGGGTGAAGACTCCAGCTTATGCTCCGCCGCCACCTCCGCCAGGACCTACTAAATCTACAACAGTGGAAGTGAAACCTCAAGTTTCTGCAACACAAGTTTATACTGAAGTAGAGCAGTTAGCAGAATTTCCGGGAGGGATTAACAAATTTAGAAGCAGTGTTCAAAATAACTTTGATACTGGAGTGATGGATGGTGATGAAGGTGTTGTAAAAACAACAATTACTTTCGTAGTTGAACGTGATGGTTCAATCACTGATATTAAAGCTGAAGGTCCTAACAAAGGATTTAATTCTGAAGCAATCAGAACCGTGAAATCAGTTAAAAATAAGTGGTCTCCTGCAAAAATTAATGGTCAAGCGGTACGATACCGTTATAGATTACCGCTAACAATGCAGTTCGAATAATATTTTTAAATAAATAGATAGAAAAGAGGAGTGAAAGCTTCTCTTTTTTATTTTTTTTGTAGTTTTGTTGATATGATATTTAATTGGCTTTCGATAGTTGCTGGCTTTTTCTATCTCTTATTGGGAATAGTCGTCATCATCTATAAATTCTTCGTCATTTTTTTAGAACCGAATGTGGCTTATAGTTTAGGCGGTTTATTTATTCTATATGGCGCTTTCAGAATTGTACGCTCAATCTACAGAATCCGAGAACAAAGAAATGAAGAATAGTTTATTATTAATGATAAGTCTTTTTGTGCTTTTAGTATCGTGCAAAAAGAAATCGTCTCGGGTAATTGATAGTCCTCAACAAGGTGAAATTACTATGGAAGTTGATGAGTCTTTCGCCAGCGTTTCAGAGGCGTTGACCAATCGCTATATGGCACTTTATCCATCGACTAAAATTAATTTAAAAATTAAGAAAGAAGATCTTGCATTTTTAGATTTGTTAGAAGGAAAGGCACGAGTAATCGTTATGTCTCGTGATCTCAGTGAAGGTGAAAAACGAGCTTATAAAAAAGTAACAAGTTTAGATTGGCTGCCGGCAAAATTTGCTGCCGATGCTGTGGTATTTATTGTTCCTAAAGATTCACCGCGTGAAAACATCTCCGTGGAAGAGATTAAAAAAATCTTAAACAATTCCCAAAAGGATATTATTTTTGACGGAACTAATTCTAGTAATCTAAATTTCGTCGCCCAGAAAATTAATTCAACGCCCGACAAATTGCAGTTTTCAATAATTAATGGAAATAAAAATTTAGTCGAGCAATTAAATAAGTTTCCAGATAAGATTGGTGCCATTGGTTTTAATACCTTGAGCAGACCATACGACCCTGAAGCAGAACTTTTGAGAAACTCTGTTAAAGTATTAAAAGTTGTTGAAAATAATAAGTCTTACGAACCAAGAGTAGAAAATCTAAAAGATATGTCTTATCCCTTTACACGAGTATTGTATTTTCTGACAAATGAGAGATATTTTGGCCTAGGAAATGGATTTATTCGGTTTTCGTGCACTCAGTTAGGGCAAATTGTAGTTTCAAAAGAGGGTTTACAACCTTACCATCTTTTCAAAAGAGAAGTTCAGATGCGTTAAATTTTATTAAAGTTTGCGTTCATAACAATCCCCCTTAATTTTGGTATAAAAATTGGGTATTACCAAGTCGATAGTTAGTATAATAAATTAAACAATATAAAATGAAAGATATAATGAATTTAACGAAGAAAATCGCCTTCGGGGTTTCAGTAGGTTTTTTGTCTAATTTTTCTTTTGGTCAAACTTTGCAAGAAGGAATAAATAGTGCCGATAGTCATAAATATGCTCAAGCAAGAAAAGTATTTACAGAGATGGTTGCAAAATCTGCAACTGCAGATAACTATTTTTATTTAGGAAATTCTTATTTAACACAGTTCGAACCGAATTTTGAGAAAGCTCAGGAAGATTTTGACAAAGGTTTAGCCATCGACAAGAAAAGCAATCTTAATAAGATTGGTTTAGCTTCGGTTAAATTGGGGAAGGGAAATAAAACTGCAATTCCAGAAATTCAAAGTATTGTAAAGGATTCTAAAGAGAAAGATGCGGAAGTTCTATATAGAGCCGCAGAAGCGATTACAATGTTTGGTGGAGCGGCAAATGCTGACTTGGCAATTGACTATTTAAACAAAGCCGTCGAAAGATCCGCGAAAAACGGAACTCCAGCACACTATTATTACACTTTAGGTGATGCTTATCGTTTAAAATTAACAAATAGCCCTCAGGTTGCAGGTTCTGCGATGACTGCTTATGAAAAAGCACTACCAAGCGCGAAAAATAAGGCGTCGGTATTTACAAGAATTGGAACACTTTGGATGCAGGCGCAACAATGGAAGCCAGCTAAAGAAAACATAGATAAAGCAATAGCTTCTGATCCAACTTACGCTCCAGCTTATAAAGCGAAAGCGGGTTATGAAATTAAATATCAGCAAAATGCCTTGGCAACTCAGGATTTAATTAATTATGCAAAATATGCTGACGAAGATCCCGACACTCAACTGGAAATTTCTAAACTCTTCTTCACAAACGAAGATTACGGAAACTCCAAAATGTATTTGGATAAAGTTTTTGATAAAGTAGAAGACCCTATTAAATATAAATTAAGAGCATATTTACTTTATGCAGATGGTGATTATGCCGATGCGAGAACAAGTATGGATTCTTTCTTAGCTAAAGCTGAGAAATCAAGAGTTCAAGCAGCAGACCAAGGATTACAAGGACTTATTGCTGCAGGTTTAGCGCAGAATGAAACCGATCCCGTTAAAAAAGCATCTTTAAAGACTGAAGCGCTTCAGAAAATAGCCATAGCGAAGGCAGCCAAAGACGATACGATGAAGTGGGATGAGGAATTAGTGAAGATTAAAGGTGGTGGTGGTGTGAACCAAGCCTCTGTAGATGCTGGTACAACAAGTCCGGAAATTGAAGCTTTAAAAAAACAAGTTGCTGCTAAACCGCAAGATACCGATGCTTTGTTTAAATTGGCAAATGCCTATCAAGAAGTAAAAAACTGGGACGGAGCGATCCACTCTTGGCAAAAAATGAGCGGATTGCTGCCAAATTGGGCACCTGCTTATTATAGTCAGGGTTATTCTCAGCAACAAGCGGGAAATAATGAGTTAGCAAAAATAGCGTACGAGAAGTATATTGCGACTGTAAAAACTGAAGAGGTAGAAAGTAGTAAAGAAGTTCTATCGTATGCGTATTTTGCGGTTGCTTACCTTGACAAAGACAGTAATCCTGCAAAAGCAAAGGATTACGCTAGTAAATCGGTTATGTTAAATCCTTCATATGAAGATGCGGTTAAACTGAATAACGATCTGAATAAATAACATTTATTTACGATTCACACATAATCCCTATCGAAAGATTGGGATTTTTTTTATGTTTGAAATAATTTCGATCTCCTTTTTATACTATTTGACCTTACCTTGCATCGTCTTAAAGTTAAACTTTTCCTGATAGTGCCTTTTGTGGTCCGTTCGCTCTTTCTGCGTCTTAAGGTGTTTTGATGATTTTCCCACATCTCGTTTTCAGGCTGTTCGTTTCAATTGTCCAAGCTCGTAAATTTCCTTTCGCTCCTTGCGGTATTCCACTACGATCCCTACCGCAGACTAGGACTCCGATTGACACGTCCGTCCTGAATTAAGACATTTAGATAAAGTGGATAACTTTGTTTTCACTGTACTTATCGTTAAATCAGGCACATA
>NZ_FOIX01000002.1 GCF_900109615.1 Kaistella antarctica | reverse complement strand
GGTGAAAAACAAAATTGCATATCAACAAGATTATCAGAAAAACTTAAAAATTTTAACCTAAATAATTTGCAAAATAACATAGAACATCAGGGCTATTTACGATTGGAATCTAAAAATGAAGTTTGTGAAATAAAGTATGAATTATTGGTATATTTGAATATTAATAATCATCAAATTAACCTTATCAAATCGAAATGAAAATTCCAAATTTTATTTTTCTTATTGTGATTACTTTAAGTTCAATTTCTTGTGTTCAAGAACGTTCAAAGCTATATTCCAATAAAGTCGAACTAAATAAAATAAAAGATAGTTTGAAGAAAACCATTAATGATAGTATTGCTAAATCAGATTCGATGAAAATAATTATAGGCGTAGCAAAACTAAATAAGAAATCTAGAGTTATACTTTATGATAATTATAAATGGGAATATAAAACTGCCAATAATTTAAACTCTCAAAATAATCAAAAGGTTGCAATAACAAAAATACAACCTATAATGCAGACAGTAAAACCAATTAGGAAAGCTGCTACGCCTATTCAAACAGAATATATGACGAATGAAAGTGGACTTTGTGGTGCTCTAACTAAAAAAGGTGGAAGCTGTAGACGAAAAGTCAAAGGTGGTGGAAGATGTTGGCAACATTAAATTGAGAATGATCTGTTGAACATCATTCAATTCCGTATCAAAACAAATGTGAGTAATATTAATTAAATATTTTCCTACTAATTAAAAGATTTATAAAAAGCCACAAAATTTTGTGGCTTCAATATACAGTAGTACATTTGCTTTAGAACTTTTCACACAAGTTCTAATTTGAATTAAAAGAAGAAGACTTCTACTTTCTCTAATTCATTTTTCAAATCTAAGATGGGAACTTCATAATTATGAGGTTTCCCATTTTCATAACCAAGCACTTTAACAATTCCATTTTTAAGAATTTCAATAATTGTTACTTGGTTTTTGTTGTGATAAAATTTATCACCTACTTTAAGATTTTGCATCTTAATTTTTAAATAGAAGTTTTGATTCTCTTCTACCTATATCTAATATAATCAATACTTTTATAAAGAAAAAATGTAAATATTAAAAATGAAAGAATTTCTACTAATGATTTATAATTCTCTCGAATGAACATAATGAGTATATGAAAATCCCCACAATCCACGGCTACATCGACAGAAGAATTTTAATCAACTTTACCGCTGATCCGAAATCGGTGGAAAAAATAATTCCATTTCCTTTTCGACCAAAAATTTATAAAGACAAAGCCATTGTAGGAATTTGTTTAATCAGATTAAAAGATATTAAACCAAAAGGATTTCCAGACTTTATCGGCGTCAATTCAGAAAATGGCGCGCACAGAATTGCCGTTGAATGGGACGAAAATGGGGAAACAAAATCGGGCGTTTACATTCCACGCCGAGACACTTCTCTAAAATTAAATGCATTTGTTGGCGGTCGACTATTTCCTGGCAAACATTATCTCGCGAAATTCAACGTACAAGAAGAAAACGGAAATTATCACATCGACTTTAAAAGTTCAGACGATACCGAAACATCCATTGATGCTACTGAAACAAAAGTATTTAATGAGAACTCCATTTTCGAAACCTTAGAAAATGCCTCTAAATTTTTCGAAAATGGCGATCTTGGATATTCACCCAACAAAGATAAGTTCGATGGTTTAAGATTGAAAGCTTACAAATGGGAAGTTAAACCGCTGGAAGTTTCAAATGTGAAATCAAGTTTTTTTGAAAATGAAGAAATCTTTACAAAAGATTCTGTACAAAGATAGATCGCTTCTACGGAGCGATCTTTACTTTTTAATTTTATTACAAAAGGAAATAAATATGTTCTGTCTCTTTATAAAACTGTCCTTAAGTATTTATTAAAAAGTCAGT
The DNA here is from genome assembly GCF_900109615.1 of Kaistella antarctica. Lineage (GTDB taxonomy): Bacteria > Bacteroidota > Bacteroidia > Flavobacteriales > Weeksellaceae > Kaistella > Kaistella antarctica. The sequence continues at coordinate 847,362 of NZ_FOIX01000002.1, read as the reverse complement.
AGTAACAACTCTTACTATTCCCTCAATTCTAACAAGTCAAACAACCATCCTTTACCATTATAACGAAAGTGGTAACCTATATCCTTTTTCAGCACGCAGATTTGCAATACTTTTGGCCTATCAATAAACACAAATGATGAAAAAATTTTTGAAACTTATGCTGGTAGCTGTTGGATTTTTTGGCGCTCTGTACTCAATCCTATTTTTCACAGATTTTTTTGAAATTGCCACTCGAGATGTTTTAGTTTTAAACACTTCTATTAAGGGATACATTATTTATCTCTTTATACTATTTCTTTTATTTTCCTGTACGGTTACTTTGAAGATGTTCCGGCAAATTTTTGAAATTAGAAAAAAAATGAAACAAATTTAATCTGATATCTTTATTACACAAATGATGAGAGAAAGTCTGATTTGAAATTGCTGGTTAACTTTCAATCAATAGGATTAAATGCAAATCCGCCACAATATCAAGTTGGGCGGATTTTTAAATTTCTAATATTTACGTGCGACCTTTCTTCCCACACCTACGAGTCCGATAATTCTTATACACCAAGCAACCTTCCCGATAAACGAGTTGGTCATAGCAGCAATATTTTACGAAAAAAACAAACCAATTCTTCGGTTTAAACACAGAATATTCTGCAGATATTTACTATTCAACTCTAATTTAATAATGTACTTTGTTGGGGACAAATAATTCTATCTTTTTTAAGAACATCATAAGTTTATGTCATCATGTAGAGGATGTTTTTTTGATTTAAATTCCGTAATCCTCATTCTTTGTACCAAGTTAACGTAGCAGATAATTCTACGAAAACAATGTTTGAAATTGTTTGTATATTTACTTTTATCTATCAAGAAAGTGACCCAAAAAATAAATAAAAACTGAATGGATCAACTTCAACATCTCTCCACCTAAACCATGAAATTTTTAACACAGATTACTTTCTTTCTTTTGTTGATGTTTGGTCTATCCGTAGCTCAGGCGCAACAGCACCGGTTTCAACTTGTTGATGCGGCGGATACGAAGGCAATTGTTGAAGCTGACATCTTTTATAATAACTCGTTATTAACCAAAACTGAAAATGGTTTTTTCTACGTTTCGGACCAAATTCTACCGGCGCTTTTCATTATCAAATCAATTGGATACCGCGATCTGGCAATCAGATTAGAAAATAAATCGGGCAGTCAAAAAATTTATTTAAAACGCAATGAGGTAGCGCTCTCTGAGATTGTTCTAAGAAGTACGCTGATCCCACAAAATTTGCAAGAGATTGCGGCAGCAGTGAGTTTAGTAGGTCAAAAGGATTTTGAGCGCACCGATGGCATTACCATTTTAGAAAGTTTGAGCATGGCACCTGGCTTATTCATTAATCAAGGGGCGATCAACACCAACAAAATTAACATACGAGGCATTGGAGCGCGATCTCAATACAGCACCAACCGTATTCAGTCTTATTTTGATGGTATTCCACTGGCAACAGCTGAAGGGGAACTGACCCTTGATGATTTTGATCCGAAAAGTTTAGATCATATTGAAATTATCAAAGGGCCTACTTCCAGTATTTTTGGCGCAGGTTTAGGTGGATCCATCAATCTCTATCCAAAAACTAAATTGCCTGCTAAAAGCACCGTAAAAATCAGTGGGCAAGCGGGAAGTTTCAACACGCAGAAATATACGGCGGAAACCGCTTTATCGCTGGCGAATTCTACCCTGTTTGCGACTTTCAGTAATTTAACAAGTGATGGCTTCAGAGATAATGGTGAAGTCAGCAAGCAGTCGCTGCTGATCAATGGGAATGTAATCACCACCGATAAGTCCAATTTAACCTATCTCGCCAACTTCACGCGACTGAAAGCTTTTATTCCAAGTTCTATTAATTATAATGATTTCGTTAATAATCCCACTTCTGCTGACCTGAGCTGGGCACAATCCGAAGGCTATGAGTCTTACGACAGAGGATTATTTGGTCTCTCTTACAGTCAGTTTCTCACTACAAAACTCCAAAATACAACCAGCGCCTTTGTCAGTTTTCGAGCTGGTTATGAGCCGAGACCTTTTGATATTTTGGAAGAAAACAGAATTTCGAGTGGCGTGCGGACGAAATTCGCATTGAGTACCGAAATCTGGAAAATTAAATCAGACTTCAGTTTTGGTGGTGAATTTTACACCGAATGGTTTCAAACCGGAAATTTTAAAAATCTCTACAAAAATTTTCCAGGACAGGGAAGCGTTCAGGGCGACAGGATCAGTGAAAACAAACAGGAACGGACCTACATGAACGGCTTTGGACAAATCAATTTTAATATCAACTCAAAATTTAAAGTGGAAACGGGCTTTAATATTAATACGACCTCCTACAATCTCACCGATCTTTTTAATTCTGGTGCTGCCAGTCAGAATGGAGATTATAGATTTGAACCGATATTTTCACCAAGATTAGCCGCCAGTTATGCCTTGGCAAAAGGTAAAAATATTTATGCTTCGGTCAGCAGAGGTTTTTCTATACCAACTGTTGCAGAAACTTTAACCCCGGACCGAACTATTAATACAGATCTTAATCCCGAAACCGGCACGAACTATGAAATCGGCTTTAAAGCAAACTGGCTGAAAAATAAATTGTACACAGAAATTAATGCCTATCAAATTGAAATAGAAAATTTATTAGTGGCCCAGCGCGTTGCAGAAGACCAGTATGTTGGAGTGAATGCAGGCAAAACCAGTCATCGCGGTCTGGAATTTCTGGCAAATTACCGGTTTGATTTAACGCAAAAGATCAGCGTGAATCCCTTTTTTAACGGAGCCGTAAATCGTTTTGAATTTCGCACGTTCATCAATGAGAACGACGATTTTTCGGGTAATAAACTTCCAGGCGTTCCAGATTTTACGTTCAATTACGGACTGGATGTTAAAACAACTTTTGGTGTAAATCTATACCTCAATGCTCGTAATGTCGGACCGCTTTATTTGAATGATTCCAACATTGGCAGCACCGATTCCTATCAGATAGTTAACTTAAAAGCTGCTTATAGATTGGCTATTTTTTCTGGAGCTGAAGCGAATATTTATTTTGGAATCAATAACATTTTTGACGAAAAATACGCTTCAAGTATTTTGACCAATGCCGTTGGTTTTGGCGGTAAGGCGCCGCGGTATTATTACCCCGGAAACTCCCGAAATTATTATGGCGGTCTCCAAATTCAATATCAGTTTTAAATCTTTAAAGAAATAGATCTAATGCAGTTTGCTTTTTCTCCAAATAATTCGGACAAAGTTATTCGAATATTGCTAGGGTAGAATATTCGTGACAATAACCGCTGTACCTATCATTAAAAAATAGACTGTCTCAAAAATGAAACAGCCTGTTATTATTTCTAAATATAAATTAGCCACATTTACTATTCCCACAATTCTTGCAAGTCAGGCAACCTTCCTGATAAACCACTTTATTAGAAGCGCAATTCGAACATTTTGCGGCGGCTTCGGTTCCATCCGTTATAGGATTGAAACTACAATAAAACATCTTAAATGTGACTGCTTTTGCAAAAAAATCATATCAAATAATTGATATTTTAATTAAAATTTTTCCTGTTTGTATTTAAAATCTTATTAATTAACAAATTATTTTCTTTAAAAATTTTCTTTATTAAACCATGGTAATTATTTGATACAGCAATTGCAGTCTCCTCTTTTGCAGAATTAAAATATTGGTCTTTAACGAAACCATTAATCTCAAAAATATTTGTGCGAATTTTATTAAAATCCTCATATTCTGAATCGTTGAAGAACATCTTAACTTCTAGTAATGTTCTTTTAAACTCGTCGACTTCTGTAAAAATCAAATTATCAAGTTGATTTGTAGATATAGAATTATCTATAACTTTGAAAATCGGCAAACTCTCCCACATTAATTCAATTCTAGAATAGCATTATAGGAAATTTTTCAACGCGCTCAACTTCCTCTCTTGAAAAAATGTGTAACTAATTTGTTTTTTCTTTGAATAGGTTTCAAAAAAATGTTTAATTAAGTACCCAAAACCTAAAGCAATTAGAGTTACTTGGCTCCAATAGATGGTAAACAAATCATTTGATATATTCATATTTAACTATTTTACCCACACTTACTATTCCCGCAATTCTTGCAAGTCAAGCAACCTTCCTGATAAACCACTTGGTCAGAACCACAACTGGAACATTTTCCAGCGGCTTCAGTTCCGTCGGCGATGTAGCGTTTTAAAGCACGCGCAACGCCAGCTTTCCAGTTGTTGATGGATTCAGAATCAAGTTCTAATCGGTTGATCAATTCCACCGCATTTTCAATCGGCATTCCATGTCTTAAGGTACCGGAAATTAATTTTGCATAATTCCAGAATTCTGGTTTGAACTTGTGCGAAAGTCCTTCAATCGTCGTTTTATAACCGCGCTGATTTTTAAACTGGAAATCATATCGCGATTTTCCATTTTCATCCTGGTTTTTAATAATCACGCCATCATTGACCCAACGTGGAACGGAAATTCCTTCCTCATCTTCGGCTAAACCGGTAAAAATCTCATAAGGTTTGCCTTCAATTAAACCGACAAATGCAATCCATTTTTCTTTATTATTTTGAAAACGAACCACATCGGCTTCTAAAATGTGCGGCCTTTTTGTAGGAAAAACTGATGTAATCATTTCAGGTTTCTCCTCTTTTTTCTCGTCTGCAGAAATTAAAACTCCGGAACGCGAACCATCACGATAAACCGTTACCCCTTTGCAACCAACTTCCCACGCTTTGATGTAGAGTTGATTCACCAATTCTTCCGTCGCATCATTCGGAACATTAATCGTCACCGAAATCGAATGATCCACCCATTTCTGAATCGAACCCTGCATTTCTACTTTGCTTAACCAATCCACATCATTGGAAGTCGCTTTGTAATAAGGCGATTGCTCGATAATTTTATTCAGTTCCTCTTGAGAATAATTTTTATCGGTGTCGATTCCATTGACTTCCATCCATTCTTTGAAACGGTGGTGAAAAACCAAATATTCTTCCCAGAAATCCCCAACTTCATCCACAAAATCCACACGAATATCCTGATCATTCGGATTTACTTTTCTTCGTCTTTTATAAACTGGCATAAACACAGGTTCAATTCCAGACGAAGTTTGCGACATTAAAGATGTACTTCCCGTTGGTGCGATCGTCAATAACGCAATATTTCTTCTTCCGTACTTTTTCAAATCTTCATAAAATTCCGGATCAGCTTCTTTCATTCTTAAAATGAAAGGGTTTTTCGATTCTCTCTTAGCATCATAAATTGCAAAGGCTCCTCTTTCTTTCGCCATTTCTACCGATGAACGATAAGCCGCCAAAGCCAAAGTTTTATGAACCAATGTTGAGAATTCGTTTCCTTCTTTACTTCCATATTGAATTCCTAAAGCAGCCAACATATCGCCTTCTGCTGTAATTCCAACGCCAGTTCTTCGACCTTCAATTGTTTTGTGACGGATTTTTGTCCAAAGATTTTTCTCGGTTGCTTTGATTTCCTCACCTTCCGGATCAGATTCAATTTTAAGAAGAATCGCATCAATTTTTTCAATTTCCAGATCGATGATATCATCCATCATTCTTTGGGCATAACCAACGTGCTCTTTGAATAATTCAAAATTAAACTTCGCTTTTTTGGTGAACGGATTTTCCACATAAGAGAAAAGATTCACCGCCAACAATCGGCAGGAATCATACGGACACAAAGGAATTTCGCCACACGGATTGGTGGAAACTGTTTCATAGCCGAAATCAGCGTAACAATCCGGCAAAGATTCATTGATAATCGTGTCCCAGAAAAGAATTCCTGGTTCCGCAGATTTCCAGGCGTTATGAATAATTTTATTCCAAAGATCAGTCGATTTTATTTCCTTCTGAAACTTAGGATTTGAACTATGAATCGGATATTTCTGTATATAATTTTCCTTATTGACAACGGCTTTCATAAAATCGTCATCAATTCTCACGGAAATATTGGCTCCTGTAATTTTTCCCTGCTCCAATTTTGCATCAACAAAATCTTCAGAGTCCGGATGATTTACGGAAACAGAAAGCATCAACGCTCCTCTCCTACCATCTTGTGCAACTTCGCGCGTGGAATTGGAATATCTTTCCATAAAAGGAACCAAACCCGTTGAAGTCAACGCAGAATTCTTTACCGCTGAACCTTTGGGACGAATATGAGATAAGTCGTGACCTACTCCACCACGGCGTTTCATCAACTGAACTTGCTCTTCGTCAATCTTCATAATGCTTCCGTAGGAATCACTTTGCGTTCCGCTGCCAATGACGAAACAATTTGAAAGGGAAGCGATCTGAAAATCATTCCCAATTCCAGTCATCGGACTTCCTTGTGGAATAATATATTTGAATTTTTTAATAAGATCGAAAACTTTTTGTTCCGAAAGTGAGTTGGGATATTTCGCTTCAACACGAGCAATTTCAGAAGCAATTCGGTGATGCATATCGTCCGGATTCTGCTCGTAAATGTTACCTTCTGAATCTTTTAAGGCATATTTACTCACCCATACTTTGGCGGCTAAATCATCACCTTCGAAATATTTTAATGATGATTCGATTGCTTTATCGTACGTGTAAGTCTTAGTTTTTTTTGCTAAAAGCCTTGCTTCCATAATTATTTGTTTTGAGGAAATAAATATACAGAAGTATCTTTTAATAAAAAATTGTTTGCAAATATTTTAAGTTAAAACGATGATTATCAACCAAATAAATATTTCAAAAAATAAAAAAGTTTACAAAAAATAAAATCTATGATATGATTAAAATCATAAATATTTGAGAATATAAACATTTACGACGTAAAATTGAGTTTACAAAACCCTTTCAGCCTTTAGAAGGCTGAAAGGGTTGATTGCCTATTTCCAAGAAAACATCTTCATATTTCTTCAAAATAAAATCTTTTGAAAACCGAGCAGAAATCGAATTTTTGATGGCTTCAGAATTGTGATTATCATGGATAATCCGCAATATGTTACGAGCGAATTCCTCATGATTTTCAATATTAGAAATTTCACCATTTATTCCAGGCTGGATAATTTCAGTAATTCCACCCGGACAATTATTCGCTAGAGAATAAGTTCCGCACGCTCCTGCCTCCAACAAAACATTCGGAAAACCTTCATAACGTGATGACAAAATAAATAAATGTGCGAACTTCAAAAATTGATATGGATTTTTTTGCTGTCCGTGGAAGATGACATTTTCTAATCCCAAATCTTTTTTCACTTGATGAAGCAATTCTTGATCTCGTCCATCCCCTAAAATATGTAGCAGAATCTTTTCATTTTTTAAATAACTGAAAACTTTTAATAAATTATCAAAACCCTTTCTGGAAGATAGATTTCCGATCGCAACAACATTTCTAAAATCTACTTTAAAAGATTCAGGCTTTTGCGAGATCGAAAGTTTCTCATTAATAAATTCAAAATCAACCGGATTATTAATCTTAATCAGTTTCTCTTTTATAATCTTAAAGTTTTCAATCAGATCATTTAGCATATCATCACTTTGGCAAATAATGTTGTCATAGTTATTGTAGAACTTGTAAAAGAATCGGATTTCCTTTCTGGTAACGTGTTTTGAAACAACATTAGTTTCTCTGGCGATGAATTTTATCTTCGGAAAAAACTTAATGAACAAAGCCAAATACGCATTGACTTCACCGAAACCACTAAAAACTATATCTGGTTTTCTTTTGCGAATTTCCTTTAAAATGGGTTTTAAAGAATGGCGAATTCTGGGCGTTTTCAAATCTATAATTTCTACATCTTCTTTTAGAAATTCCAGATATCCACCTTCCTTACGCAAAAGCATGATTTTTGGTTCAAATTTCTCGCGTGGTAAGTGATTCGCAATTGTAGTTACAATTCGCTCTGCACCACCCGTTTCTAAGTCTGGGAGAATAAAAATAATGGAAGTTTTTTTCATGCTTTAAAAAAAATCCTTGCCAAGGTTTGGGACCTTGACAAGGTTAATGCGAATTTACAACAATTCCGGAAAGTCTTGGGAATGGTTATTTAGAATATGATTGACGAGAAACTGATTTCCTTTTTGATCAAAGAAAATATACCAAGTTGTTCGGTTGTTGGCTTTGTATTTTAAAAATTTTTTACCGAATCTGTGATATTTTTTTGGACAGTTTTTAGAAATAGGAAAACTAATGTTGTTTTCTATAAATTCGTAGATTTTAATCGTGTACTCTACCGCATATTCTTCAAAAGTAAAATATTTGCGAGCAATCAGAATATCAATTAATTCAATGATTTGAATCTCAAATTCCTTTTTATAAACAATTATTTTTTCCAAGGCAAACTTCTGATATATTCAATTGTTCTGCGTCTCATTTCTTGACTTGAGATTCCCTTCGCAAATCTTTCATCAAAGCCATCTTTAACAACATATTCAGATTGAATATCAGAAACAATGGAAGAAGATTCGTCCGACGATATAGACTCAAGATGAGCTGTAATATTTTCCAATAATTCATCAGAAGTCATTCCTGCAGCGAATTGCTCATCAAAGTCTACTTTATTACTATTTTCTGGTGTAAATTCTGAATCTAATGGCATTGATTTATCTTTATTTTTAATTTCAATCAATTCCGACAATATATCCAAATCATCAAGATGATTTACCCAATTGATAAGTTCTCTTTTATTTACTAAAATTAAATTGCCCATCATTCAAAATTTAATTGGCGACGTCAGAAATGAATTTAATCCGCAACATTCTTACTTCTTCATCGCTTAAATCATCACCAAATTCTGCCAGAAGAATCTTCATGCTATCGCTTTCACTTCCACCCATAAATTCCATGAATTCCTCCACAACATCTTCATCGAAATTTTCATCAACATAATAATTGATATTGAGTTTAGTACCCTGATAGACGATTCGCTCCATCTCCTTCAGAAGTTCATCCATGGAAATATTTTTGGCTTTGGCGATATCTTCTAAATCAATTTTTTTATCGGTGCTTTGAATGATAAAAACTTTGTGGCTAGATTTGTTGGCGACCGTTTTCATCACCATATCTTGGGTTCTTTCTATCTCATTTTCTTCGACATATTTTTTAATAAAATCTGCGAATTCCTTTCCATATTTTTTAGCTTTCCCTTCACCAACTCCATATATTTTTCCAATTTCCTCAATGTTAATCGGATATTGAACGGTCATATCTTCTAGACTTGGATCCATAAAAACCGTGTACGGGGGAATTCCGCTTTTCTTGGCTACCGTTTTACGCAAATCCTTGAGCTGACCAAAAAGCACTTCATCTAAACCTCCGACAGAATCCGTTTGAACTTTATCAGAATCTGCTTTGGTTCGCTCCAAATTATATTCTCGATCCTCTGCGATGAAAAACTCGCTGTCCTTTTTTGAGGCAAGCGCTTTGTTCCCCTTTTCAGTTAACTTTAAAACACCATAAGTTTCGATATCTTTTTGCAAATAATTCTGGACCGATGCTTGACGGATAATAGATTTCCAGAAATTTTCAGTTTCTTTTTTTCCGATGCCGAACTGCTTATTGTTTTCTAATTTATAAGATTTGGTTACCGGATTTTCTTTACCAACAATAACTGATATTAAATCTTTGGTTTTAAATTTCTCTTCCAGTTCTTTAACTAATTTAAGAACTAAACTTAATTCTTTGGAAGCATCTTTTAATTTTGGAGGATTAACAGAGTTGTCACACATTAATGCGCCATCGCCAGTTACCGGATCAAAAATTTCTCCGAAATAATAAAGAATATATTGTCTTCTACTCATCGAAGTTTCAACATAACCTACGACTTCATTTAAAAGCTGCAAGCCAATTTCCCTTTCAGAAACTGGTTTTTGCGCTAAGAATTTTTCTAATTTTTCAATATCTTTTGGATCGTAAAAAGCAAGACAATGACCTTCGCCGCCATCTCTACCCGCCCGACCAGTTTCCTGATAATAACTTTCCAAAGATTTCGGAATATCATAATGAATGACGAAACGTACATCTGGTTTATCGATGCCCATTCCGAAAGCAATAGTCGCAACGATCACGTCGGCATCTTCCATCAAGAATTTATCCTGATTCATGACTCTGGTTTTTTGATCTAACCCAGCATGATAGGGCAAAGCATTAATCCCATTCACCTGAAGAACCTGGGCAAACTCTTCCACTTTCCGGCGACTTAAACAATAAACAATCCCAGTTTTACCGCGTCGGGCATTGATGAATTTAACAATTTCCCGGTCGATATTTACTTTTGGTCTTACTTCATAATAAAGATTCGGACGATTAAAACTTTCCTTGAAAACCAGCGCATTGCTCATCCCCAAAGTTTTCTGAATATCGTCCTGAACTTTTGGCGTCGCCGTAGCCGTTAAAGCAATAACTGGAACATCCGCAATTTTATCGATAATGGATTTTAAATTTCTATATTCTGGACGGAAATCATGACCCCATTCTGAAATACAGTGCGCCTCATCAATCGCGACGAACGAAATTTTTACTTCCCGTAGAAATTCCTGATATTCTTCTTTAATTAAAGATTCGGGAGCAACATACAAAAGCTTGGTGACGCCAGATCTAATGTCATCAAAAACCTGCTTCGTCTGGGTTTTGTTGAGAGAGGAGTTCAATACATGCGCAATTCCTTCAACCGATGAAAGTCCATTAATGGCATCAACCTGATTTTTCATCAAGGCAATTAAAGGTGAAACTACAATGGCAGTTCCTTCGGAAATCAGCGCTGGCAGTTGATAGCATAAGGATTTACCTCCGCCTGTAGGCATTAAGACAAAGACATCATCGCCCTTCATCAGGGTTTTTATAATTTCTTCTTGTTGGCCTTTAAATTTTGAGAAACCGAAATACTTCTTAAGTTCTTTAGATAAATCGGTGTTTTTTATATTCATCTTTAAATTGAAATTTTTTGCGCAGCATTTATTTCTAGAATATCGCCATTTTCACTCTGCCTGAAAATTTAGATTTAGGGGTATGTTTTAAGATTTCTTTCCTAAATTTGCATATTAACCAAAGTTAATTAATAATTATCACATTTAAAAAAAATGATATTTATTTTCTAACAAGTTTCAATTTATTTTTTTTGTATTTTATAGGATATACACCAGCTATATTCACGTTTGCGAAAAATTTTCAGATTAAAACTGTCTCATTTCTTAAAAATAATGACCTACCCACTTTATGAATAATCAGGAAATCCTTCAACTTGCAAAAGATGCGCTCTCCATCGAAATTGCAGAACTTGAACTTCTTAAAAACCGTTTAGACGATCAGTTTTTGAAAGCCTTGCAAATTATAAATTCTGCCAAAGGCAAATTGATTATAGTCGGAATCGGAAAATCTGCGCATGTGGGTAATAAAATGGTTGCTACCCTAAACTCAACAGGTACACCGTCTCAGTTTCTACACGCTTCAGAAGCAATACATGGTGATTTAGGCGTGATTCAAAAAACAGATGTTGTTTTGTGTATTTCTAATTCGGGAAACTCTCCAGAAATTGTGACTTTGGCTCCATTTCTAAAGGAATATTCATCACATCTTATAGGTATGACGGGCAATTTAAAAAGCAAACTCGCTGAACATTGCGATGTGGTTCTTAACACTTTTGTAGAGAAAGAAGCATGTCCTATCAAATTAGCACCAACAAGTTCGACGACAGTTCAAATGGCTTTGGGCGATGCTTTAGCTGTTTGTTTAATGGAACTGAATGGTTTTAAAGAAACCGATTTTGCCAAATTTCATCCAGGCGGAAGTTTGGGTAAAAATCTTACCGCAAAAGTTGATCAGTTTCTTTCTCCACAAAAACCGCAAGTTTCAGAAGATGCCAATTTGCGGGATATCATTATTTCGGTGAGCAGCTCCAAACACGGAATTACGGTTGTTACGCACGGAGAAGAAATTATTGGCGTTATTACCGACGGTGATTTACGAAGAATGTTGATGAGCGAACAAGATTTATCAAAGTTCATCGCTAAAGATATTATGAGCCTTAATCCGAAGAGTGTCGACAAAACCAGCTTGGCAAAAGAGGCGATGCAAATTTTAAAAAACAAAAACATCGGACAATTAATCGTAACCGACAACGGCAAATACTTTGGAATTATAGATATTCATCGCCTTTTAGATGAAGGAATCAATTGATTTTTAATTCATTTGATATGAACATTATTCCTAATAATTAATTAATTTCGCAACTTCATTAACATTGACTGTTATTTAGAGCAGTCAGTCTAAAATTTAAAAACAACAAATTTCGTGGGCGAAGAAAAAGAAATGTCTTTTTGGGGACACATCGGTGAATTAAGAGCACACTTGCTTCGCGCTATGATTGCGATTGTAATCTGTGCAGTTGTGGTAGGATTTAATGTCAACTGGATTATGGACAACATTTTTTTCGGGCCGACCAGAAATGATTTTTTTACTTTTCGGGTGGTCAATCATTACTCCCGAGAATTAATTGGACATGACAGCATCACGCTTCCTGGTCATTTTGCGGTGCAGCAAAAGAAATTATTTCAGCAGTTTAACGTGATGATGGCTGTTTCTATCTTCGGAGGAATTGTCGCAGCATTTCCCTATTTAGTTTGGGAATTATGGCGGTTCATCTCTCCGGCGCTTCATCCGAAAGAAAGAAAAAATTCTGTTTGGTTAATCAATTTCGTGTGGATTCTTTTTCTATGCGGGATTCTTTGCGGTTACTTTTTAATACTTCCGTTCGCTATTAACTTCGGATTACTTTTCAAAGTTTCAGATTCCATTACTCAACTTTTTGATTTAAGTGATTATACAACGCTCTTTCTACAGATTGTTTTAGGAATGGGTGTTATTTTCCTGTTTCCAGTGATTGTTTATTTCTTGACCTTGATCGGAATTCTCACGCCACAATTTATGCGAACTTATCGCAGACATGCCATCGTTTTAATCATGGTCGTAGCTGCAATTATAACTCCTGCCGACGTTCTAAGTATGTTAATGGCTGCGTTTCCACTGCTTTTACTGTATGAATTCAGTATTTTAATGTGTGCCTATACTTATAAGAAAGTGACTAAAAGGAAATTACAAGAAGAAAAATCAGTTATTAAATCTCAATAACATCAAAAAAAACACGCTGTCGAGCGTGTTTTTTTCTTTATTATATTGACTATTTATTGCTCGATATAATTTTTAAACTTTATAGAAACAATTTCTGTCCAGGCTCTATCAAAAGAGTCTTTACTAAATTCTTCACCTAAATGCTCTAAATATTCCAATCCTTTGTGCGTTAAAATAACTAAGGTTTGATCGCCTTCATCTTGAAGATTCCACTTCACGATTGTTTTTTCTTTTGAAAACTCTGGATAAGTCCACGAGTATTTTAGTTTTTCTTGCGGAATCACTTCTAAGATTTGACCTTGATGCCGGTATTTATTTTCTCCACCAGATTCGTAAAAACTAAATTCCGTGTGTAAATCTGTACTGAAATCATCGATATCAAAATACCAGTTCTTCATTTGCGCTTTGTCCGTCAAGGCATTCCAAACCTTGTCCGCTGGCGCATTTACTCGCTGTTTAATTACTACATTGTCGTGCATAATTTTTATTTTTTTTGATTGTATTAAAGTTAATAATTATTCAATCATCATTAAAACTAATTACTATGATATTTCACATTCTTTCTATTTAAGGTAAATTTGAAAATCAATTTAAAACTAGAGTCTCGATAAAAACTCCACAAACATCTTAAACATGAAGAAAAAATTACAAATCGCTAATGGAATAGCACTCGTTTTCACCATCATCTTTAACTATCTGAGCAACACAGGCATTTTTAATGGTAAAACCATCGCGAATGTTTCTAGTCAATATCAAAATTTATTTACGCCAGCTGGGTACGCTTTTTCAATTTGGGGTCTCATCTATTTACTCTTGATAGGATTTGTTTTTTACACCGGCAGAAATTTATTTAAACCTTCTCAAAATGAAGCTGATGCCTTTCTAGAAAAGATAGGATGGTGGTTTGTAGTCTCCTGTATCGCTAACTGTGCTTGGATTCTGACTTGGCTTTATGGTTTTACGGGTTTATCTGTAATCGTGCTGTTAGTTGCTTTTATTTCGCTTTTAATGATCGTGTTGGAAGCTTTAAAATATAATGCAAGTTCAGCTCAAAAATGGTTTATCAATTTTCCGTTTCAGATTTATGCTGGTTGGGTAAGTGTTGCTTTAATCGCCGCTGCAGCTGCATGGCTGACCAAAATTGGATGGAATGGATTAGGAATTTCAGAAATTACATGGACAATTATTTTAATGATCATCGCTTCAATTATTCATCTATTCATGACTTGGAAAAAGAACGCTCCAGTTTTTGCGTTTGTTGCAGTTTGGGCTTTGGTGGCTATTGCTGTAGCGAATAAAGAAGTTAGTCAGGAGATTCATTTAGTGGCTTTAATTGCAGCCGGAATTGTCTTTCTGAGCAGTTGTTTAAAAATTTACAAAGCTCATTAAAGTACTTAAAGCATTGAATTTATCTAAAAGATTTCCAAATAGGAAGTCTTTTTAATTTTCCTAAATTTACGGTTCCTAAAAAGTAAAAATGAAAAACGCATATATTATTGACGGCACCAGATCAGCCATCGGGAATTTTAAAGGAAGTTTGGCAGCAGTCAGAACTGATGATTTAATGGCGTCTGTCCTAAAAAATTTGATTGAAAAAAATCTTGCTTTACCTTTAGATAAAATTGATGATGTCATCATTGGGTGCGCAAATCAAGCGGGTGAAGACAACAGAAATGTAGCCAGAATGGCTTTACTGCTGGCTGGAATTCCAATGAATGTGCCTGGGGAAACGGTGAACCGATTATGTGCTTCAGGAATGAGCTCGATAGTTCAGGCAATGCGAGCCATAAAAGCAGACGAAGGTGATTTGTTTATTGCGGGCGGTGTGGAAGGAATGTCTCGCGCTCCCTATGTTCTTTCAAAATCCGAATCAGCTTTTGGAACCGATTCCAAAATGTTTGATTCCAGCTTTGGCTGGCGTTTCGTCAATCCTGCCATGGAGAAAATGTACGGCATTGAGGCGATGGGAAAAACCGCCGAAAATTTAGCAGAACTTTATAAAATATCGCGTGAAGAACAAGATGAGTTTGCCTTGAATTCTCAAATGAAAGCCGCGAAAGCTCAACAAAGCGGACGGTTAGCAGAAGAAATTTCAGAGATTACAATTCCACAAAGAAAAGGTGATGCGATCGTCATTAATAACGATGAGTTCATCAAGCCAGCTTCAACTTTGGAAATATTAGGAAAATTGCGACCGGCGTTTGTGAAAGAAAACGGGAGTGTAACTGCCGGAAATGCTTCAGGCTTAAACGACGGTGCAGCTGCCGTAATCATTGCGTCAGATGAAGCAGTGAAAAATTATGGCTTGAAACCTTTAGCAAAAATTGTCTGTTCCGCGGTGGTCGGAGTTGAACCGAGAATTATGGGCATTGGTCCTGTTGAAGCGACCAAATTAGCTTTAAAAAGAGCCAACTTAACATTGGATCAAATCGATATCATTGAACTCAATGAAGCATTTGCAGCCCAAAGTATTGCGGTATTAAAAGAGCTTGGAATTGCTAACGATGATCCGCGTCTAAATGTCAATGGTGGCGCGATTGCTCTAGGTCATCCGTTGGGAATGAGTGGAACCAGAATTACGTATTCTGCGGCTTTGGAACTTCATAAAACTGGCAAGAAATATGCGTTGGCGACAATGTGTATCGGCGTGGGACAAGGTTACGCAATTATTTTAGAGAATGTAAATATCTAAATTTTATCGAAATATTTTACAAAACCCTTTCAGCCTTTAAAAGGCTGAAAGGGTTTTTTTTAGTTGAATGTTTATTCCAGCATTATCAAAGAGGAACATTTTACTGTGGCTGGACTTTCGCTGGATCATCATAATTCACCAGCCAGTCAATTCCGAATTTATCTTTCCACATACCGAAATAAGCGCCCCAAAAGGTATCTGCTAAGGGCATTGTGACGGTTCCACCCTCGGATAATTTGCTAAACAAATGGTTGGCTTCTTCGCGAGAATCTGCATTGATAGAAACTGCGTAATTGTCACCGGTTTTAAAGTCTGGAGTTCCCGGAAAAATATCGCTACCATACAAAATAGTTTCTGCGGAAATTTCTAATTTAACATGCATCACCATTCCTTTCTGAGCGGCAGACAAAGGTGGCATTCCCTCCTGTGGCGGCATATCGCTGAAGAAATTAATGTCTGCAAATTCTTTCCCAAAAGCATTTTTATAAAAATCAAATGCTTCTTTGCAGTTTCCATTGAACATCAAATAAGGATTGACGGTTGCCATAATTTTGATTTTTAGATTATTGATTTCTCCAGTTCGTCGGGTAATTTAAAGCGCCATCATAACTTTTCCAAGTCCCAAAAAATTCGATGAATTGCTTTTCGATTTTCTCCTTTTTTTTATTCCACATGAATGTGTAAATAAATTTACCTTTTAATATTCCAGAATGTTTTCCCGTACCATCTTCCGCCAATTCGTATTCGCCGAAAACTGAATTTCTCTTCTTACCAGCTTTGTACTTGTTAATTTTGAGTTTGCCTTCGAACTTGGTATTGGTTGTTTCTACAAGAAAAGCCTGAGACGAAATATTCCTGATCATTTTTCTTGTCTTGATCGGAGGTAATTATTTTTACCTTAATCGGCATTTTCTCCGCGCTGATCGTTCCTAGATAAGGTTGAGAATTATTCATCCAAACGTTGGAAACATTGGGCATCTGCGAAAAAGCAAAAGTGCTGAAAAGCGTAAAGACTATTAAAATATTTTTCATTTTTGTGTTTATTTGTTTACTTTTTTAATGATTCCAAATATTTCATAATCTGGTCAGAATTATCAAAATTCATTGGATTTTTTCCGTTTTCATCTTGATAAATTCCTTCAAATACAATGACATTAAAAATTTTAGGTATCATTTTTATATTTAATCTTCCGTCGAAAACCGGTGTTGGACCAGATGCGTTTTCAGCATTCAAAACAACATCAAAATTATACATACTACGATCCCTTAACTTTTTTGTTTCTTTTGGATTAAAAATTATTTGTCCAGAAATATTGAGAATTTTATCATCAATTTCTGCAACGCCCTTAACTAAATATTCCTTTTGATTACTACTGTAAACAGAGTCGAATTTAATTTTTACGTCGTGCTTCTCCGCCTTTTTTCCTTCAAAATAATCAGTGTTGTTTTTAATTATTTCAGTAAAATCTACCTTGTTTTGCGCAGAGAAAAGATTACAAAACAAAAGCGCTATAATTAAGTATTTCATATTAAACTCCAAATTGTTCCAAGTGATGATTCAAATGTTTTGAGAACATATTATTCCATTCCTGGGCTTTTAGTTTACCGAAAGAGAACGATTCTTTGCCGTCAAAAGCTTCTCGTCCCAATTGTTGTGTTTTTTGAATAAAGCCGATTAGTCGTTTTTTTTCTAACTCGAAATCCTGATCTCCATTTATTTTAAACTGTGGTGCCGTGGGTGAGTTTTGCGAATAAGATTTTTCTCCCACCACTTTTGACTTTACAAAATTCTTTAAAATAAACTTTGCAATTCCGCCAGGAGCTTTATGTTTTTGCGGTTCGTACACCATTTCGTAAGTAACATTGCAATGCGCCAACATTTGATCAACGGTCATTGTTCCCCACATTCTATTCGTTTCGGGTGACAGCTTGTTGATCCGGTCAATATAGTTCTGAGCTTCTTTTGAATTGAAAACGTCTTCCATGGATTAATTTTTACCAAACAAAAATAGAATTATTTAGACAATTAATCTCATTTTATATTTCACTGCGAATTCGACTGAGCGTTTCCTGCGAAATCCCCAGATAAGTGGCGATCATTCCGAGCGGAGCGCGCAGAATTATATTCGGATTTTCTTCTAGAAGTTGGGCGTATTTTTCTTTGGCGGTCATGTGTTGCAGCGAACTCATTCTCTTAGACATTTGGGTCATTAAGTTACCCAAAATATACCTGCTGAAATTCGCAGAGGTCAACGAAATGGAACACAGTTCTTCTAACTTTTTGTAATCACAAAAAGTGATGGTGCTTTCTTCTAAAGTCTCAATATTATAAACGGAAGCGACGTTACTGAAAATAGTATCAACACTGCCAAAAGCTTTTCCTTCAGAATAGAAGTTGGTGGTGATGTCCTTGCCTTTTTCGTAGTAAAACATTCTCGCCAAACCGTTTTCCATGTAATATACATTTCGATTGTAGGTATTTTGATGGCTTAATAACTCGCCTTTTGCAAAGGTTTTGGTCTGGGTTTCAGTATAGAAAAAATCCTCGGTCAGGGAATCTAATTTGATGTATTTTGAAATTTGTTCTAGAAGTTTCACGTGATTTGGTTTTCACAAAAATAACGAAAAGAATGTTGAACGAATATTTTTAGAAATTGAATTACCAGTAAAGCTGCAAACATTTAAACGCGAAGGACGCAAAGTAATTTTTTATTATCGCATCAATTACGATCGCAAACCTGCCTGCCGGCAGGCAGGGGCGTTTCACTCAGCAAAGAGTCTAAGTTTAAAAAGGATAAGGAATTGAAAATCTTCATTGATTTTATTTTTCCTAAAATTAAATTAATTTTAACACGACGAGCGCAAAGTAAATCTTTCGAATTTCAAAAAAAAATAAGAACGCAAAGGCGTTTCACTCAGCTAAGGCTAAAACTTGTATTTATTTAAATAATTTTAAATAAAATATAATTTTTGAAAGAAGCGAAAGTTGCAGCCCGACTTGAACGGAGCTCTTTTTTGCGGAACGAAGTGGAGCGAAAAAAGCGGGAGTGGAAGGCGGAAATCGCTGCCATAAAAATAACATAAAAATAAAAAAGATTCGGCTTTGCCAATGGTCTGCCCAAAATCAAACACATAAAAAAAGAACGTCTGAACCTAAGTCCAGACGCTCCCAACAAACAAACAGTATGAAAACTGTTATTTTCTACTCCTGAGAATTATCCTTCTATAATCAAGTTTGGATTGTTCTCCTCTGGGAAATTTTCCTGATCATCTTCAGTGATTTTATATTTTTTAAGTAGGAAATGAATTTTAATCTTCAAGGCGATCCAGCCTAAAATGAAATAAATCCAACCTAAAATTAGAAGATGAACCAGATATTTTTTGGTCAGATAATCAGATCCGTTCTGGACGACCATAATCTTCAAAGCCTCTAGATACGGCGTTAGCGGAATAATCGCGGTAAAGTTTTTAATGAATTCTGGCATCGCATACGTCGGCCAAGTAAAGCCGCTGATGATAAAAGCCGGAGACGCAACCACCATTAAAATCTGCGTCGCTTTCAAAGCATCTGGAACCAAAATACTAACCAAAACTCCCAGATTGGTTGCTGCCACGACAAAAACTGCGGTTACTAAAAAGAAATTCCAAAGAATCTCGGGGATCGGAATTTTGAAGTACAGACTGCACAGGTAGAAAAATAAGATATTAAAGTTGGCAAAAACCCAAATCGGCAGACACTTAATGGCCATGACCAAAATGGCGTATTTCTCTTTGCCGGCAAAATCCTTGATAAACGATTCTCTTTTAAATTCTTCAGAGAAACTAACGGCCATGGCCAATAAAATCACTTGTTGTAAAACCACAGCCATCATCGCCGGCCACATGAAAATCAAGTAATTACTCGTGGTATTGAAGAGCGTAATATAATTCGCTTTGAACGGTTCGAACTGGGTTTTTGCCAACTCAAAATTCATTCCTTTTTTCTGCAAAGTTTTAATTTCGGCACCGGCGGCAAAAGTTCCTAAAATTTGTTGAATGGCTTTAGTCGCGAAATTTGCCGTCAAAACATTAGAAGTGTTGACATACACATTGAGTTCGGGATATTTTTTCTGGAGCATCATCGCTTCAAAACGTTCGGGAATAACGATTACCGCAGCAGCTTCAGTCTTGATGGTTTCATCTTTCAAATTCGCAGGTTCCTGAATATAGTTCAGAACTTTCAACGTTTTACTGTCCTGTAACATTTCCACCACCTGATTGGACAAAGGGGTATTATCGTGATTGACAAGAATCACCGGAATATTCTCCACTTTTCCAGATTGGTAAGTGAACCCAATCAATAAAGCGTAAAAAATGGGTGCGAGAAAGAAAACGGACAGCATCGTTCTGTTCGTGAAGAATAACCGAAACTCTCTTTTCAATAAATATTTGATTTGTTTCATGACGCTCGATTATTTCAAAGTAACATTGGAATTCACCAAAATATCTTTTGTTAAATTTGGATTGACGGGAACGACTTTAATTTCATAAATCGCTTCTTCCGGTTCATAATCGGGGAAAGCCGTCGTGATATCGGCATATTTCGCCAACTGTTTT
Source organism: Kaistella antarctica (assembly GCF_900109615.1). Classification (GTDB taxonomy): domain Bacteria; phylum Bacteroidota; class Bacteroidia; order Flavobacteriales; family Weeksellaceae; genus Kaistella; species Kaistella antarctica. Next base: position 826,924 of record NZ_FOIX01000002.1, on the reverse strand, counting down.
ATGGATACAATCTTACCAGCGAATTCTTTATTAGAATAATTCACCACCATCTTGACCGACATTCCTTTTTGATATTTTGCAATTTTACTTTCGGGAATTGTAAATCTGAAATAAGATGTTTCTGGAATATAACCCGTAAAAAGCGGATAACCGGCTGTGGCTAATTCTCCTTTATTTAAAGAGATCGTTTCAATTTCCATTTCATTTGTCGCGATCACGTATCTTTCAGAGTAAGCAACATTCGCCTCTTGCAAAGCGCCCATCGCTTGGTTTTGTTGACCTTGAGCCATCTCAATCTTTTCGTAACGGGTTCCAAGTTGAACGTCATGAAGTTCAGCATTCACCGCATCCAATTGCGCTTTTGCTCCTTGATATTTTGCAAAATATTCATCGTAATTTTGGGGAGAAAGCAAACTGTCGCGGTACATATTTTTTGCACGCCCGAACGATTTCTGCGCGTATTTAAACTGCTCTTGTAAACCATTTTGTTTGGCTTTCAACTGACGAAGTTGATCGGGACTTGCCCCATTTTTAGCCAGTTGAACTTGAGCTCGAGCCGAAGAAGTTGCGCCTTTAGCCTGAGCAATTTTAGCAGAAACCTCAGGAACATCTAACATCGCAAGCGTGTCGCCGACTTTTACAGATTGTCCTTCTTCTACATATATTTTCAGAATTCTACCTGTCAATTTTGGTGAAAAAGAAACGACTTCTTTTCTTGTTTTCCCGACGATGAGTCGCTCTTGTTTCGATTCTTTGCAGCCTGCAAGCGTGAGAACACTTGCCAAAGCCAAAGAAGTTAATACACTATTTTTCATGTCTATTGTTTGTTTGTTGTTGTAATGATGATGAAATTCCTTCCGTCATTTATCTATTATCTTGAAGTCTATTCTCTTTCTTTTAAAGTTTCTCGATCTGCAAATTTTGGGTCGATTTCATTAGTTCAATGGCGCTTCTTCTTTGATTAAAGATCGCAGTTTGCAATTCCAATTCTGCGTTTTCTAAATCATTTTCCGCATCGATCAAAGCTGAAGAAGTTTTTGTGCCGTACCGAAATTCTTTTTCGACCTGTTCCAAACCTTGTTTTGCAATTTCTCTAGATTTCTCCTTTAATTGAATTAATGAATTGGCGATGGTATAATTGGTTCGATTATTCGCTAAATTCAAGTTTAATTGTTTGGAGGCATCCCGCCTTTTATTTTGTAAAATCTCCTTTTCAATCTTGGCTCTTTCGACCAAGTGTTTTCCTTCATTGCCATCAAAAATATCCCATTTAAAACCAACTCCAGCTTGAACTAAAGGAAGGATATTTAAATTGGCAGGATGCAAATCCAGTTTCTTTCCGCTGTTGGGCAACAATTCTTTTGAAGTTGAAATGTTATTATTAAACAATTCGAAATAACTTACGGAAGTTTGTGCCTGAACTTTAGGAACCCACCATCTTTCCTCGGCTTTTATTTTATAATCAGTTGCTTTGATGCCGTGATCCAAAGCTTGGAGCTCTACTCTATTCTCAATATTCTGATCTAAAACTTCGTAGGAAATCGTTTCTAATTTCGGTTGAATTTGAGCGATTCTTTCGCGATCGATTTCTGTCAATAAATAAAGCTGTGTAATTAAAAGCTCTTTCTTACCTTCATATTCAACCAATTTAGAATTCAGATTCGCTTGCGCTAACTCAATTTTTTTTCGGTCGTAAGGTGTAATTAAACCGTAGCCTAAAGCCTTGTCTGCCGTTTTTCGATTGATATCCAAACGTTTTTTCCCTTCATCTAAAACATTTTTTGATTCCTGAACCAAAGCCATTTGATCGTAGGCTTTTGAAACGTCCGAAATAATTTCATCACGGCTTTTTTGCATCAATAAGTTTTCGGAAATACTTTTCTCTCTGTTGGCTTCCTTTAGATATTTTACTTTTCCACCAGAATATAGCAGCACACTGGCTTCAGCTTTCGCCATCGTAGAAATTCCTGAAATATGGAGGTTATTATTAAGTCGACCTTCTGGAATATTGGCTCCAGGAAAAATCGGTGGAACTGGCGGAAGATTAATCTCAGGCGATTTAAGATGAGCAGAAGTAAATAAATAGCCAGCTTTACCCGACACTTCAACTTTCGGCAGAAAAATATCTTTCAGCTTTTGATTGTCGAGTTGGGTATATTTATTTTCGAGCGTTTGTTGGGTTAATGTTCCGTCGTTGATTAAAGCGCTATCAATTAATTCCTGTAAAGTCGGTGCTGATTGTGCAAAGGCGAAGGCAGGAAAAAAAAACAGCAGTTTGCTGAAACTATTAAAGGTTTTCATTTCTAAGTTTGTTTGTTGGTACAAAGTTGCGGAGAATGAGAACCGAATCCTTTGACATTTGTCAAAAACGTATTATGCGTTGGAATTTATCTGCAAATAATTATCTTGACGTTTCCATGGATTTCATCCACGGTTATTGTTGTTAAATTCTTCGGATTCGGTAAAAATTTATTAACATATAAATAGTGTAATTTGTCAATACAAATAGAAATGAAAAAATCCGTTTCAAAATTGAAACGGATTGAATTTTAAAACTTTGCCAAAGATTTTAAACTTTCACTTCATGGAATCTACGATTTGGCAAAGTGAGTTATTCGGTAATCGTGATTTTTGTTCCTTTCGTATGCGCATTCATTTGCGGTGCGTAATAATTTTGCAAAGTCGTAATTCCATTGCTGAACGTTCCTGAAGCATTGCAGATATAATCGTACTCGAAGACGTATCTTCCTTTTCTCATATTTTCTATATAGAAATTGGTCGAGGCATCTTTGGTTGACTGATAGTAACCTAAACCGTTTTTCCATTCGTAACCAGAGATCACATTTAAAGGTTCAAAACCTGCTGCTCGCATATCTTTCAAGTGAATGAATTCCATGTTCCGATCGGTATTCAGAATCATTCTTACGGTAACTTTATCACCGACTTTCAGCGGAGTGTCGCCACTAATTTTCTGCAACTCTTCCCCATTCACCGTTTTTACTTTTTTGTACAATTCTTTGCTAATTGAAATATAAGATTCTGAAGATTTTATTTTATCCAAATCCTCATAATATTGCCAGAACAATCCACCTTGAACAATTCCAGGACCTGGTTTTGTAACCGTAACGGTTCCCAATTTAGTTTCGATTTCTTCATCTTTTAAAGTTGATTTTATGTAACCTGTCGCTTTTGTATCTGGATTGGACAATTCTTTTCCGCCCCAGATTATGGTCGCTTTATCGCTTTCTGCCGTCGTCCAGGATTTTCCGGAATTTAGAATCGTGAAAATTACTTCCGCTGTTCCGCGCGAACTTCCCCAAGAGTTGACTTCTTTCTGCGTTATCAACCAAATTTTCATTTCTTCTATAAAAGTTTCATCAGTTGGCGTTAATTTATTGAAAGCTTCCAATGCTCCGGCGTGATTCACGGTTTTCGAAGAATACCATCCCCAATCATTTAAATTTTGTTTCCAGTAAATTCCCTGTGTTTCTGATTCGGTTGATGTATCTTTTAAATAAGTCAGTAATTTTTTAGAAACTGCTGGAAGTTTGTAATCGTTGAAAAGTAAAGCCGCACGATGCAACCCAAAGAACGTAAAGTCTGTAATTTTCGCGGTCGGCGCTTTTTTAATGACCAAAGCTTTTAATTGTGCTCCTTTTCCTTTTAATGGAAAGTCTTTTTCCCAATAATTTCGGGTGTCTAGATAGTCCAGAACATAATTATTCCAAATATCGCTTCGACTAGGCTCAGCGACCGGAAAAGTGTAATATCGAAATACTTCGGAATCAACATATTTAATGAGTTTCGCAACCATTTCTTTCTGCTCGGAAGATTGATAATCAGCCGTGTTTCCTTTTAACCATTCATTGATTTTTCCTAAATTTTTCAAAATGTAAAGTGAGTTGTAATACGAACTCGGATAACCTTGATACCAAGAAAAGCCACCATCTGGATTTTGCAATTTCTGCAATTCGCTCCAATCTTCATTGATGGAATTTAGCATCGTATTCGCATCGAACAATCTCGCTAGTTTCTGCATTTGCTCGGTTTCGTCTTTACTTTCTAAAACCCATGGCGTTTCTTCCAGCAACAATTGTTTCAGTTCTTGATTTTTCTCCAAATTAGAAACCAATAAACCTTTGCTTTGATATTCCTCGAAAACGGTTTTTAATTTCGGATTGGCTTTGAAAATTTCGGAAGCCAAAACATCGGCAAACCATTTGTTGAAAACGACATCCGCAGAATTGTTAGTATCATTTTTCAAACTTGGTAAGGCAAACATTATTTCCCAAATCGGATTCGTCGTCAATTCCAAAGTATTTGAAAAGTTCGTTGCAGTTGTCGAAGTATTCTTTGCTAAATTCTCTAAACTAAAAGTTTTGGTTTGACCTTCTTTCACAAAGATTGCCACTGCATCAGTCACCAGCATTCTGTTTGGTAAAACCGCGATCGCTTTTTGTTCGCCATCAGAAAATCTACTTTGGTCACTGAGCGAGGTCGAAGTGGCAACGACTTTGATGATCATAGAAGAAACCTCATTTGGAACTTTCACTTTCCAGGTCACAACTTCATTTCCATTTTCCTTTAACTCAAATGATTTTTGCGTCTCTTTTAAATTGAATTTTGATGAAATATCTTCATTGGTAAAGGCATCTAAAATTTGCAACTGAGCCGTTCCACTCAATTTTTTATCAACTAAGCTTGAAAGTTTTGATTGCAGATTCAACTCATCACCTTCCCGCAAAAATCGAGGATAATTTGGCGTTACTGAAAACTCTTTTTGGGTAATTACCGATTTTTCTAAAGTTGCAGCACGTGCATCTTTCGTATGCGCTAAAAACATCAGTTTCCATTGGGTCAATGCTTCCGGCGATGTAAATTCGAAAGTTACATTTCCGTCTTTGTCGGTCATTAAGTTTGGATACAAAAAGGCGGTTTCGTTTAGATTTTGACGAACTGGGATTTTGTCAAGATTTTCTGTTTTTTTTGTTGCGGAACCAGTAATCATTGAAACTGTTTTCTTTACCATTCCTTCTTCGTCATCTGCAACTGATGGCGCAGGAGCCATTGCAGAATCACTCGATTCCAATTTCGCACTTTGTCGCTCGACCTGAATTCCAGAAGCATCTCCATAAAGGAACTCTCTGTTAAATCCACCATCAAGCCAGTTAAATTCTGGAATGTTGATGTTTTTCTCTTTTAAATACGGAACTCTTTTACTATAATCTTCCTGAGACAAGCTTTCAGTAATTCCATAAGAATTCAAAATGAAATTTCTTTGATATATTTTACGGAATGAATAAGAATTGCTGGCAAACTGGTCCAACGATTTATCATACATATTCGCCAAAACTTCTGCGTTGATCTTCTCCTTATCCGCTCCTAATACTTTAACCGTCCACTTTTCTTTTTGTCCAGGTTGTAATTTATCACGGAAGGTTACGGTTTCAATTCTTAAAGGTTTTTTGTCGGAAGCAATTTTTAAATTAACAGATTGCGTTTGAACATCATTAAAAGCGACCAGCTGAAACTGAACATTGATTTGATCAATACTTTCATCTTTCGGGAAAACAACAACGTATTCTAACAATCCATTTTTGAATTTCTTTTGGTCCGTTAAAGTTTCACCATTTCCGTTTTGAACATAAACATTAACCAAGGCATCTTGAACTGCAGAATAGACAAAGACCTTCGCTTTTTCAGTTCGCTTGAATTCAGCTTTTGGTGGAAGCACTTTTAAATAAGGTTTCTGCGAATCCGTTAAAAATCGCTTATCGAAAACTTCGAAAGTCTTTTCTATTTTGATGGTGTCTTTTCCTTCGATATTAAAGAGTTCGAGTTTGTAATTTCCGGCAGCCAATTTTCCAAGTTCGAGAGATTCTTCACTTTGCTTTTCTCCATTCAGAATGACAGATTGTGTTTTCCAGTCTTTCTCTTCTTTGGAAAAATAATCGTGTGGGAATTTTTGAATGAATTCTGGTTTTGAAAAACTCGGTAAGTCCTGAATTTGATTTTCAAAATTAGAGCGATACACTCTTTCCTTTGGTTGGAGCTTCGATAATCTAACTTGATAAGATTTCTTTAGATTCTGATTATTGTAATTTTTGGTTTCAACCTTAATTTTAATAGGTTCATCTGTGAAGGTATCCGCAATTTCATCAGTTGAAATATAATGTGAAACGGACGCGACTTTTACATTTTCGGTGGAAGATTGCGTTTCACCATTAATGTCGGTTACAGAAGCATTAATCTCATAATTATCAACTTGAATTCCGTCTAAGGTTTCATCTTTTTTCAGATCTAGTTTAATGGCGAATTCTCCTTTATCATTGGTTTTCACTTCGCCCAAAATAGAATTCTCATTATCATTTCCACGTGGAAACCACCAGAAATATCTCCAGCGAATATTTTGTTTTTTGATCTCGTAATTGACGGTAGCATTGCTCAAAGCCACACCGGAAAACATCATTACTTTTCCTTTTAAATCAACAATTTGTCCATATTTGTATTCCTCTTTTATTGGTTCAAAAGTCACTTCAAATTTCGGACGTTTGTATTCTTCAACCTTGAAGTCTTTGTAGGCATCCACATTGTTACCATCAATTCGAAGAGAGAATTCACCATTCAATTTTCCATTAGGCAAAGTAAAACTCCCGTGGTACGAGCCGAAATCGTTGGTGGTGAATTTTTGAGAAGAAAGTTCCTCACCATTAGCATCATAGAGCTTAATCGTCTGTGCGACTCCAGATGAGACAGATTCTTCGTCAATCAGTAATTTAGTATTAATTACTTTGAAATAAACGAGTTGTCCCGGACGATAAATCGCACGGTCGAGAAAAATTTGAGCCAAATTTGATTCTATTTTCGAAAACTGTTCGCCATAATTACGGTTGCCGTAGACCTGCATTAAATTGTAATCGTTGGTCGACGGTTGCTGAACCAGTAAATAACGATAATATCCATCGTCTTTCGAAACAGGTAATTTGAAGATAGCAGATTCATCAGTTTTCGCCGTAAGAATATTTGCTTTTTGATTGTTGGTAAATTCAAATATTTTTAGATTTTCCTGAGAGACTGATTTCCCGTTTTCACGATTGACTAGTTTCATCTGATTTTCACTCGTTTTCCGCTCCTCCTTTTTATTAAAAATAATTCTGGAATTGGTAACGATGAAATAAAAATTTTGCTGAATAGAATTTTCAACGACATATTCGGCGAGATAAATTCCAGACGGAAGTGCTTTTATTTCGAGTGATGTTTTATGAGATTTATAATCCTTTAAATTTTGAAGTTCAAAAGTTTCTTTTTTTACCAAAGTTTTCTTAACCGCACCAAAACGATCTTTCTGATACTGATTGGCCACATATTTTAAAAAATTTTGCTGATCCTCTTTAACTTCATAAATATTTAAAGAAAATTTGGAAACGTTTTTTGCTTCGGCAACTAAGTGAATCGGACGGTTTGCCTGCGTATGATTTTCGTAATGAATGGTAAGGGTTGGTTGAAGAATGCTGTTCTCTTGATTCAAAATATTGTTGAGAAACTTTGACTTTGGATATAATTTCTTGGCTTGGTCGATCTCCATTAAAGCCAACTTAAAATCTTCTTTATTCTGTAAATGATCAATGATCTCACCAATGATAACCAGTTGATAATCATCTGCAGCACTTGCATTAATGACTAGTTTTCGCAGTTTTCCGACTTTAACTTTACAATTCGACAAAGCACAATCATCATTTAATTTTTGATGCTGAAAATATAATTTTGAGTTTCCACTATTTTTTTGAATCAATTCGGAATACAGATTTGATATCTTAGGTTGATTCACTTTCAGTTCGTTTGGGGTGAAGAGTTGGGAATTATTGTAGAATTTAATTTCGTTCATCGCATTCCAATCAAACAAAGTCGGAAAGTATTCTAAGTCTTCTGTTTGCTCAAAAATTACTTTGTATTTGGACATCGGAATTTTTTGCAAATCACTTTTATTCGCTTCCAATTTGGAAAAATGCTGAGTCAAATAATTTTTAAAGTCTAGTTTTGACCACGTTTCAATTTGGGCAAAATCCTGATTGTTCAGATTCGTTCTCTGATTAATTCGCCATTGATTTTGATTGTAATAATCACTAAAAAATTCTCCTAATAAAACTTGATATAACAATTTATCATCGCCTTTCAATTTTTGATCTAATCCTTTTAATTTCGTAAAAAACTGGCTCGAAGCATTATTTTGAGTATCATCTCTGGTTTGATTCACGATACTGAATTCTGCTTTCAAAGAACGAATGAGTTGCACGGCATTGTCTTCTTTCATAGCTTGGTTTTGAATTTCTAAAATTAAAGGAAGATTGGATTTGAATTTACCAGTTTTGTAATTCTCAGCGACTTTCTTCCATTGATCATCGTAATATTTTTGAGCAATAACATGCGTAAAAGCGCAAAGGAAAAGAAGGATTGCAAAAATTTTATTTTTCATAGATTTGTTTTCTAATTTGGAAACCTGAACGGTTTTTAAAAGCCTTAAGGAAGTATAAATGAACAGTTTAAATTTACTAAAAAAATACTTGATCGATAGTCAAATTTATGTTTCTTTGATGGGAACTTCATTTGCCGTTTTTTTTATGTACGAGCAGAATATCATCAAAACACCGACCATCGCGCTAATTTTCATTACTTACTTTAGCGGCTACCTTTACACAAAGCATCAGAACAGCGGAAAGCTTTTCTATAAAGTTTTAGTTTTTAATGTAATTTCAGGGATCGTTTCGGCAGCTTTAATTATCTACAATCATAATGATGGCCGATTAATAAAGTGGTTAATCATCGTGATAATTGGTCTTCTGTATGACAGTAAATTTTTAAAATACTTTGTTCGTGAAATCCCTTTATTTAAAATATTCTACGTTGGATTAACTTGGGCCTTGATCAATTCCTGGTTGATCCTTCCGACTTTTCACGCAGAAATTTTCTGGATCAGCTGGCTTTTTATTACGGCGTTGGTTTTACCTTTTGACATTCGAGATATGAAATCGGATACCATCGTCACCTTTCCACGACTTATCGGAATTCAGAATACCAAATACTTGGCTTATTTTTTAATTTTCATCAGTTTACTTTTGGCAATTTTTTATTTAAAACCCCAATTTTCAATTGCTTTTTATTTGACAACTGTCTTTACTTTTATCTTTATTTACTATGCTGAGAATTCTAATAAAGATTCCTATTTTTCGTTTTGGGTAGAGAGTTGTAGCGTAATGCCTTTGTTTTTTATTACCTTGCAGTGGTTAACATATTGACCTTCAATTTCAAAATAAAATCTTCTTGAAATCTTTTACTTTCCTTTTCCTCACGCTATTTCTATGTGGTATTTCTTTTGTTTCAGCGCAAGAAAAAAAAGATTCATTAGAGAAAAAGGATTCCCTATATTATAAAATCGAAGCGTTTTCTGACAAGCGGAAATCCACAAAATTTATCCACCGTTTTGTTTTTCGTCGGGAAGCCGATTCTGTTTCTGTAGCATCGCGCATTGAAAAGCCTTCCACGGCCTCCTATTCAGGAAAAATAATTCGAAATATTATAATTGAAACGATTGATCCTTTTGGATATCAGATTGCACAAAAAAAAGAGAATGCTAAATGGTACGACCGACTTGCGGATCGTATTCACATCGATTCTAAAAAATCAACCATCAATAATTATCTGCTTTTCAAAAAAGGAGAAGAATACAATGCTCAAAAACTATACGAATCCGAACGTGTTTTAAGGGATATGAAATTTGTTAATCGGATCAATATCAGTGTTATTGACAACATTTCTAGCAAGGATTCAATTGATGTACTCGTGAAAGTTTTGGATTCCTGGAGTTTAAAACCGAGGTTCAGATTATCGGGCAGTAAAATCGGAGTAGGAATTAAAGAACAAAATCTGCTCGGCTTAGGTCATGAGGTCAACTTCCTTTACTCCAATGATTTTAAGGAAAAAAACACTCAGCTGTTTGGAAGTTATATGGCTTACAACCTTTTTGGAACTTTTATTAATGCCGGAATTTTGGGAGAAAAGGATTTTTCAGACAACGAAAGAATCAATTTTAGCGCCAGTCGTGAGTTCTTTTCTCCGCTTACGAAATGGGCTGGAGGATTTTCCTTTGAATATTTTATGCGCAAAGTTTTGATGCCGATCGAAAATACGGATTCTTTTCCAGAAGTTCAAATCAAGGTTTACAATCAGGATTTGTGGGGCGGATATCAGTTCCCAGTATTTGTCGGGAATCAAGGTGAAATTTCTCGAAACATCGCGGTCTTGGGACGTTTTCAAAACTACCAGTACAAAGACAGTCCAGCAATTGATCCACAAAACTTTTTTTCCACGTACACCAGTTTTTTAGCGTCGGCAAATTATATTGAAAGAAAATTTGAGGTGAAGCGAGATATTTTCGACTACAATCTTCCGGAAGATATTCCGTATGGAAAATCATTTGGTCTCACGGGTGGATTGCTTACGAGAAGTGAAAAGGTAATTCCGTATGCCGGTTTATCGACCTCGTATGGGAGTTTTTTCAACTGGGGATATTTTACGGCCAAAGCTGAATATGGAAGATTCTTTAATGAAGAAAAAGAAAATACCGATTCTTTCAAACTGGAAGGAACTTATTTTACCAATTTACAAGACTGGAAATTTGCCAAAGTGAGACATTTCTTTTCGCCTACTTTCTCCTGGGGAAGTCAGCTTTACAATACCTCTTACAAAAACCGAATTAATTTTTCTGATGACTCAGAATTCCCTGAATATAGTGGTGATTATATCGGAACAAAGAAATTAATTCTGCGTCATCAGATGCAAATGTTCGTCAATAAAACCTGGAAGAACTTCCATTTTAGTCCATATAGTATTATCGCTTTAGGTTGGCTTTCACAAAATAATCAGAGTTTATTCAACGCAAAAACCAATTCGAAATTTGGATTGGGTGTGTTGATCGACAATCCATATTTAGTATTCAACAAAATCCAGATTTCATTTGTCTATTATCCGAATGTTCCTTTTGATAATAAGGCAGCGTACGATTTCAATGGTTACCGAAATGATATGATTCCTATCAACTCATTTGGAACCGATATTCCGCATTTCGTCAATTTTGAAAACTAAATTCAGCAAGTCTTTTGTGAAAGAAGTCCGAAATGAAATTTTTATCTTTACAGAAATTATGGGTAATGGAAAATTTAGATGTGTTAAGAAGCAGATTGGTTCAAAAAATATTTTTAACAAAAAATATAGATTTGTTAGATGCACTAGACAAAATATTTTCGTCAACTGAAAACGATTCGGAGCTCAAATTCAAACTTTCGGAAACACAGAAGGAAATGCTACTAATGGCGGAAGACGATATTAAGTATGGAAGAACTTTGACGGATGAGGAACTTAGAAAACTGGATGAGGAATGGATGCAGTGATTGTTGTTTGGACTAATTTAGCAATTAACCAAAGAAATAAACTTTTTGCATATTGGAATAAAAGAAACAAAAGTATTTTATATTCTAAAAGACTTAATTTGCTCATCTATGAGAAAATAAACTTAATTCAGTTAAATCCTTTTGCTGGTGAAGAAATTGAAAACTATAATGCACGAATTATCCATTTCGAAAAATACGGTTTGGTTTATAAAATTGACCAACAAAATATTTTCATACTTTCTTTTTGGGACAGCAGACAGAATCCAAAAAAACTCCTCGAAATTTTGAAGAAATAAAAAATGATCATCAACAATTTAAAAATTCAAAACTTCAAAAATCATCAGGAACAAGACTTTGATTTCTCAAAACAAATTAACTGTTTTGTCGGAAATAATGGCGTCGGAAAAACAAATATTTTGGATGCACTTCATTACTTGTCGATGGCTAAAAGTTTCCTGGGAAATAAAGATCTCAATAATATCAAAATTGAAGAGGACTTTTTCACGATTGAAGGAACAATCGACGATGGTGAAAAAGAAAACATCATCAAAATTCAGCAACCCAAAGAAGCTAAGAAAATCATCAAGAAGAACGATAAATCCTACGATCGAATCGCGGATCATATTGGTTTCCTGCCAAGTGTCATTATTTCTCCCTACGATTCTAACTTAATCTCTGACTCGGGAGAAAGCAGGCGAAAGTTTTTAGATGCGATGATTTCGCAAACAGATTCAGAGTATCTTTTTAACTTAATTCAATACCAAAAAACGGTTCAACAAAGAAATGCTTTACTAAAAGATTTCGCCAAAAACCGATATTTCGATTCGGATAATCTAGAGATTTACAATGAACCTTTAATTAAATTCGGCTCCAAAATTTTTGAAAAGAGGAGAGAATTTACGGATTCAATCGTTCCTTTAATTCAAAATTATTACGAAATCATTTCTAAAGGAAAAGAGAAAATTACGGTCATTTACGAATCAGATTTAAGCAATAATAACTTTGGAGATTTACTGCAACAAAATTTGGAGAAAGACCGAATGCTCACGTACACTTCTAAGGGAATTCACAAAGATGATTTGCTTTTTGAAATGGATGGAATTTCAATGAAAAGAACAGCCAGCCAAGGTCAGCAGAAATCCTTTTTAATTGCCCTAAAACTTTCGCAAATGAATCGGATTAAGGAATTAACCGGGAAAACGCCGATTCTTTTACTCGATGATATCTTTGATAAATTAGACGACACCAGAGTTTCACAATTAATTGAACTGGTGAATCAGGAACATTTTGGACAAATATTCATTACCGATACGAGTAGAGAAAGAACTGAAAATGTGGTGAAAAGAATCAATGAAGAAAGCAAAATTTTTGGGCTGTCATGAAAAAAAGAAAAAGAGAGTATCAATCCTCTGAACTCGTGAAATCATTCGCGAGATTGTACGGATTTGAAAATAAACTATTAGCCTTTGAAGTTAAAGATTTCCTGCATGAATACTTGAACGATGCTCTTTACAATGAAATAGAATCAGTGAATCTCAACAATAAAATTTTAGAAATTAGAATAAAATCGCCTCTGCTTAAAAATGATTTTAGAATGCGGAAAACTTTTTATTTAAAGAAGTTTCAGGAGAAATTTGGCGAAGAAAATTTTATTGATCTTCTGGTTTTGTAGCGACCGTATTCTCAACCATTTCTTTGGTACTGTCATCTAAACTGGATCGAAGCGGCAAGAAAAACCGCAACGGATTCTTCATAAAATACCTAAATATTTCACGATAGATCTCTCGCACTTCTCCGAAATTAATCTTTCTTGACTGGAAAGCTAACATCATTGACAACCCAAAACTGACTGCGAAGTTGAAAAATCCGATGATGAAAACAGTTGCAAAAGCAATCCAGAAAGTAGTCATCGCAACTGAAAAATCTGCACCATATAATCCTAAAGCAAAGTTTCCGGAAGCAAAAGTAATGTGACGAATATCTAAATCGAGTCCGAAGAAAAGTCCGACTGGACCAGTGATGCCAAGAAAAATTCCGAACCAAAAATTGGAGATAATTCCTGCCCAATTTTTCGCATAATAATCAGAAATCCCTTTGGCTGTATTTTTCCCGAGAAAGTAATTAAGAAAAGGATTCTTTTCAATTCGTTTCGGAATGTGATAGAAAACCGAACTGTTGCCGACATTACCTGATATAATCCCTGAAATAAACAAGAAAAAACCAGCAATACAGGCGTGTAAAATTGCCTTCGACTGAATGGGATCTAAATCTTTCAAAAGCGAAACTGATTTTTCTACGGCGAAATTTTGTTTGAAAATAACATCCATTCCGTAGATAATGGCCAAGGCAATTGGGAACGCTAATAGCACATTGCCCATAAAAGCGATAAACTGCGTCCGAAATAATTTGGAAACTAAATGAGCAAAATCGACGTAATTCTTACGGGTGTTTTCTCCTTCAGAAAGAACCTTCGCCATCGTAGCCGCGGTCATCGCAGGTTGCTTAGTAGCTAAAGTATAATTCATTAGAAAAATCATAATGAAACCCATCGAATAATTAAAAGCGTACAGGAAAGCATGCGAAAAATCACTGCCTGGTATATAACTGTACAGCAATTTTAAAACGCAAAGCGCGCCTACAATGACGCCACCACCACTTGCCCGATAAAACATCGACATGTAATCTTTTGACGTAGACGTGATGTAGTGCGAACCAGTTTCTGCAGTGTGATTGGTAATCAGGTGAGATTTCAGGGTCGTGCTGTCAGAGATGAGTTCTCTTAAATTATTTTTATGCGATTTATATTCTAATATTTTAAAAAATAATCTTTTAGAATTTTTAAGAACATCTTCTTCTTTGTCAAAAATCATCACCGAAATTATGTCAGACATTCTTTCTAATTGTTGTCTGATTTTAATTAATGATTGATTGATTTTCCCAGATATGCCGTATTTTGAAGAGTTTTTAAAAGCCAGCGCAACAAAGTCTAAACATTGCTGCATCAACACTTTGATCTGCTTGTAATTAACATCCTTCGAAGTCAATTTAAAATTCGGATTGTCCTTATAACTTTGATTCAATAAATCAATTTCATTTTGCATCGCCAAAAACGGATTATCAAAATTCCGATATTCTGGAGCCATATTGACAACTTGTACATCAAGCGCATTACCGATAATACGCCAAGACAATATATTAAGAGAAAATAATAATTCATTTTTAACACCGGGTTTCAAAATGAATTCATTAATTTTTAATAATCTGAAAATCTCATCCAAATGATCTTTGTCAAGACTTCTAAAAAATTCTAAATCAGCTTTCGGACGAACAGAAACCGTATCTACCAAATACCACACAGTATCTTCGTTTTCAACACTGGGCAAAACTTTATCAAGCAAACGTTTTTTTAACTCAGGATAGAAAGCGTTTTCCGAGAGAATATTAGCTTCTGTTAAAGATAGATTAAAGGGTTTGCCAGCAAATAAATTGTGAATATAGTATCCTAAATTTTCAGTAACATCAGGATGATCTCGCAAAAATTCTAAAATCTCGTGGAAATCTTCTGATCGAATACTTCGAAGCAATTCAATGAGTGGCTCCAAAGATTTGGTCTCATTTTTAAAACTAAAATATTTGGTCAGAATCGTGCTGAAGCTTTCCCTATGTCGAAAAATAATTCCCATAATCTCGGTAAAGATAAATTATTTAAGCGTGATATTATTCATCTGACGCATGATCCAATTATGCTTCTTATTGAGGTAAGCAGAGGGGTTTTTCGGATCGTATTTTTTGGGATTTGGTAAAATTGTGGCAATCCAGGCAGCCTCACTTTTGGTCAAATTTTGTGCACTTTTTTTAAAGTAGTATTTTGAAGCAGCTTCCACTCCAAAAACACCACGCCCCATTTCGATTGAGTTGAGGTATCTTTCCAAGATAACATCTTTACCCCAGACTAACTCAATGATGAAGGTGTATACAGTCTCAAAACCTTTGCGAACCCAGCTTCTGCCTTGCCAGAGAAAAACATTTTTGGCGGTTTGCTGCGAAATCGTACTTCCGCCACGAAGTTTCTTTCCTTTTTGATTACTCTCCAGCGCTTTTTCAATCGCTTTATAGTCGAATCCATTATGATCGAAAAAGCGTTGGTCTTCCGCGGCCAGAACGGCTTTTTTCACATTATTGCCCATTTCATCGTAAGAGACATAATCTCGTTTCAGCTTTCCATATTCGATTAAACCTCCAACTTGAGTGATGGTAACAATTGGATTAAAGAATTTGCCCCACGCAATAAATAAAATATTTGCTAGGATGATGATATAGATGAGTCTTTTAATTTTCTTCCACATAAATAATCGGTCAATAGTAAAACAGGTTCAGAGGTGCAAAAATAGAAATAAATTCTACTTCAACTCACTTAAATAAGTCAATTGATAATTTGGTAACAATTCAGGATGGAAAATTTTGATATAATCCTTAAGAACAAGATCAGCTCTAACAACTCCACTTTCAAAATAGTCATTTGATTTTCCGTTTGTTCTGCCAGTGATGGTGTACATCTCACCGTTATTGTAGACAGGTAATTTGGTGTAATTCGGATTGATTTGCAACAATTCATTCCTATTTTGATGATTGCCGACATTCACCCAATATTGCGCTTTTTGAGCTTTAACAAAAACTTCTTCAAAACTCATCGGAATTGCTTTCGTTTCAGAATTATCAGCATTGATGTACTTGCCATTAGCGTCCGAGATGAATTGCGCTAAATTTGATTTTCCCCCTGGCAGAAACCATTGATTACCGTACATTTCATTCGCAAGTACAATAGGTTTATTTGCTGCAGTGTTCGCTAAAGTTTTTAAAGAATCATAACTTTTTTGAATTTCCTCTATTTTGGTCACTGCTTTCTTTTCATTATTCAAGAGTTTTCCAAAGATCAATAAGTATTTTGATTTTTCTAACGGATTTTGTTCTAGATATTCGTTAATGAAAATAATTTCGATTCCGTTTTTCTTTATTAAATCGTAGGTGTTTTCGAAACTTGCGATATAATTGGTGAAAATGACATCGGGTTTTAAAGCAATAATTTTTTCCATATCATATTTTTGCTCGTTCCCAACGGTTTGCATTTTACCTTCCTCAATCAACTGATGAACTTTTTTAGAATACACGTATTCAGGACTAGAAATGCCGATGATGTTACCTTCCAAACCAAGTTCTGTAAAATACCCAACCAAACTGGCATTCAGTAAAATCACTTTTTTAAAAGGAAGTTTTGAGGTCGGAAGAGCATAATCAAATTTCCCAGATTTGAGCTGTAACGTATTTACATCGTCTTTAAACTTGACATTCTCTGAAATAATTTGCCAATTTCTTGAAGCTGGTTTAATTTCTTTTTTGCAAGCAATAAAAAGAAAAAACGATAAGAAAGTAAAAAAAGTTGATTTCATTATTTGAAAGGAGTAAAAAATTGTTATATTTGCAAACCGAAAAACGGCCTCGTGGCGCAACTGAATAGCGCACCTGATTACGGCTCAGGAGGTTACTGGTTTGAATCCAGTCGAGGTCACTAAAAACCTAGCATTTTGCTAGGTTTTTTTATTTCTCCAAGAGTAAAGAAACCCATTCTTCCCGCTGAATTTTCTTTTTTAATGTCAGTTTTTCTGCTGTACAAACTTCCAGAATATCATCTACATCAAAGAAACATAAGCCTGAAAGCAATAATTGTCCACCATTATTTAATATCGAAACATAGGTTGGAATATCTGAAATCAAAATATTTCTATTGATATTCGCTAAAATAATATCAAAGTTTTCGCTTCCTAAATTATCTGCAGTTCCCTGAGAGATTTCAAGTTCTACACTATTTCTTGCAGCGTTTTCGATGGAGTTTTCTACGGACCATTCATCAATATCAATCGCCACGGTTTTTCCTGCACCTTCTTGTTTAGCGAAAATGGCTAAAACAGAAGTTCCGCAACCCATATCCAAAACCGTTTTGTTTGCAAAATCCATGTCGAGCATTTGCTGAATCATCAAATAAGTGGTGGCATGATGACCGGTTCCGAAAGACATTTTGGGTTGAATGATAATTTCGTGTGGCAAGTTTTGATTTTCGTGAAATTCTGCACGGATAGAAACTTGATCTTCAATATTAATGGGAGAAAAGTTTTTTTCCCATTCTTCATTCCAGTTGATGTTCGGCATTTCTTTGAAAGTGTAAGAAATATTGATATCCGGATTTTGAAGCAATTGAACTTCTTTTAATTCTTCTTCTTTGAATAACTCCGTTTGAATGTAGCCTAAAATTCCATCATACTCTTCGGTAAAACTGTCGAAACCGATTTCGATGAGTTCTGCCATCAGGATTTCATTCCAAGGCTGTAATGGCTGTATTTTAAAATTAAATTCCAGGTAATTTTGCATGCTTATCTTTTTGCAAAAATAGGGATTTTAAGCGGAAACTGCGCCCCGGATTGAACGGCATGTTTGAGCTCTTTTTTTACGCGGAGGCAAAAAGCGCTGGCAAAATAAAGCGAGTAGTGAAAGCCGGAATTGTGCGCCAAAAATACAGCTATTCAATAAAACCTTTTGATGAAGTCAATGATGCGCCTCACTGTTTATGAAAATGCGAGGGAAATGCATCTTCCGGTTTTTGTCTAAAAATATTGAGTAAAATCCAAGATTTGAGGAAGCCGACGCCATAGGAGAACATTTGAATATACGTTGCGATAATGGCATTTGCAGCGATACTTACGTTCCTGGTTTTGTATAAGGCGTGGAAGAAAACTATGAATGTATAAAGTCCATAAAATCCTAGAATAAGGCCTTTTTGAAAGAAAAAATATTCGATAAACCCGAGGAAATAACCAATCAAAAAGAGCGACGGAAAGGCGAAAGATATTTTGACATATTTCGGATGCCGCTGATTCAGAATCGGACGCGCACAACCGAATTGGTACACTTGTTTGGAGAATTTTCCGAAATCTACACGGCGTTTATGATAAACACCAATATCATCGAAAAATGCGGTCGTAAAGCCATTCTCCCAGAGTCGCATCGAGAGATCCGGATCTTCACCAATACGCATTTCTGAAAAGCCTCCGACTTTTTCGAACGCGGTTTTTCGAACGCCCATGTTAAAACTTCGAGGTTGAAATTTGGTGACGGCCTTTTTACTGCCGCGAATTCCACCCGTTGTAAAAATGGAGGTCATCGAATAGGAAATCGCTTTTTGCATCAGGTTAAAGCCTTTGTGGGCTTTGTCGGCGCCACCAAAAGAGTCGCACGGAATTTCGGAAAGATTCTTTTTGATGTTCTGGACATAATCGGTCTCGACAATCACATCGGAGTCAACGAAAACCAGCCAGTCATTTTTGGCTCTTCTCGCTCCGAAATTTCGCGACAGTCCAGGACCGGAATTATCTTTTCGGAAAAATTCAATTTTTAAACTCTCCTGAAATAATTCTGCTGTTGGACGTAAATTAAGAATGGAACCATCATCAACAATAATTACCTCAAAATCTTTATCGGATTGATGCGATAAGGAATTGAGCAACTCGAACAGTTCGTCTTTTCGGTTGTAGATGGCGATGATGATGGAGATGGTGTTCAATGCGATAATTTGTTGATTTGGCGATGTGTTAATTGGGAATTAACTGTCTCCTTCTCTCCCTTCTAATTTATGAATTTTCTTAGTTCCTTCGTACATTTCATATTGCATGAAACGACATTCTAATTTTCCGTTATACAGTTTGATTTTACGTGAAGGTCTTAATCCTACTCTCTTTAAAGAATCCATATCGGAAGAAATTAACCAAGCTAAAGTATTCGGATAGTTTTTCTTAAAGGTGTCACCGATTTTGCTATAAAATTCATCATCGTTGATTACAATTCGTTCATCATAAGGTGGATTGAAAACCATCATTAGTGGAAATAACTCTTTTCTAGAGTCAAAGAAATCTTGCGTTTTCACTTCAATAACATCATCCATTTCGGCAGATTCGATATTGATCTTCGCGGCGTGTAGCATATCTGAATCGATATCGTAACCTACGATCTTTCCGGTAAATTCTCTTACGCGATTAAGACGAACTTCTTTAATTGTTTTGAATAATTCTTCGTCGTAATTCAACCAGTTTTGAAAACCGAATCTTCTGCGGAAAGTTTGTGCTGGTAAATCCATGGCAATCATCGCTGCTTCAATTAATAAGGTCCCAGAACCGCACATTGGATCCAGAAAGTTTCCTTTTCCGTCCCAACCGGCTAACTGCAACATTCCAGAAGCAAGCACTTCATTCAGTGGCGCTTCACCTTGTTCTTTTCTATAACCTCTTTTAAACAAAGGATCTCCAGAGGAATCCAAAGAAACGGTGACCAATTCCCGATCGATGTGAAGGTGAATCTTAATATCTGGATCTTGAATATTTACGCTCGGTCTTTTGTTGTATTTAAATTTGAAATAATCTACAATCGCGTCTTTCATTTTTTGAGCCATGAACTGCGAATGCGAAAAGCGTTCAGAATAAATGGTCGTGTCGATGGCAAAAGTTTGATCAACGGTCATATATTCCTCCCAAGGGAAATCAAAAAGTTTGTCATAAAAACGGTTTTCATCCCAAGCTTTGAAAGTTAAAACGGGAACTAAAACTTTCAACGCCGTTCTGGCTGAATAATTAATTTTGTAAAGAAATCCCAAATCACCTTCGCAGTTTACCGCTCTGTTTTTAACTTCAACATTTGCTCCGCCGAGTTTTCTGATTTCTTCTGCTAAAATTTCCTCGAGTCCGAAAAAAGTCTTGATCTGTATTTTTAAATTTTCTGTGTCCATATCGTATTGATCAACAATTGGTGATATTAATTAAAAGTGAATTGAGTTTATAACTAAAGTTTCTATATAAGGACAAATTGAGTTAATAAAGGTATTAGAAGATCACTCATAAAAGAAATCTTTTACAACTTGTCGGTTTGCAATTGCAAATTTAGTTATTTTTGCAGAATGGCATGGTTTGAAACTTGGTTTGATACTCCTTATTATCATATTCTTTATAAAGACAGAGATTTTGCTGAGGCAGAAAATTTTATTACGTTACTAATCAACTACTTAAATATTCCAAAAAATTCTAAGATTATTGACTTGGCTTGTGGAAAAGGCAGACATTCTGTTTTTTTAAATAAAATGGGCTTCGAAGTTTTGGGTTTAGATTTATCTCAGCAAAGTATTGAACACAATAAAGAGTTTGAAAATTCGACTTTAAAATTTAAAGTTCATGATATGAGGGAAGAGATATCCGCAGATCTTTCCACCGAAAAAGCAGACGCTGTTTTAAATCTTTTCACGAGTTTCGGTTATTTTGAAGATGAAAATGATGATCGAAAAGTTTTTCAATCGATATCTAATATTTTAAAGGATAGCGGATATTTTGTCCTGGATTTTTTGAATGCAAAGTGGGTTGAGAATTCATTAATTATAGAAGAAAATACGACTAAGGGAGAAATTGACTTTAAGATTAAGAAGAAAATTGAAGATCAGCATATCATTAAAGACATTAATTTTAATCACAAAGGACGCGATTACCATTTCTTTGAGAAGGTTAAATTACATACGATAGGAGAAATTAATAAATATGCAGAAGAATTCGGTTTTGAGCAGATTCAAATTTTCGGAGATTACCACTTAAATGATTTTGATCTAGAAAGTTCGCCACGTTGCATCAATGTCTTTAAAAAGAAAAGCCACACCTAAAAATAAAGGGAGTTATGATTATTGTTTTATTAATATTAAGTGTTTTAATCGGAGTTTTCCTCGGGAAATTTTTTGGTGACCGAGAAAAATTTGCGAAAAATCTGCTTATCGTAAGTGCTGGTTTTTTAATTACGATTTGCTTGAATGAGGTTTTTCCAGAAGTTTATGCGGGTGAAGATCAAAATATTGGGCTTTGGGTTATTGGTGGTGTTTTACTTCAAATGTTGTTAGAAAACTTGACCAAAGGCTTTGAACACGGCCACTTTCACCATCATACAGAAGGAAAACACATTCTTCCGTTGGCATTGATGATTGGACTTTTTATTCACGCATTTCTAGAGGGAATTCCACTCGCAAATGAGGAGGTTGTTTTGACTCCTTATCTAACGGGTATTTTGGTGCACAATATTCCAATTTCATTTATTCTGGGCGCTTTTTTAGTGAAGAATAAAAAATTCTCGCCGTCGGCTTTTCTTATTATTTCAATTTTTGCGCTGGCTTCACCTTTGGGTTTGATTTTAGGTAAATATTTTAACCCCAACTTAGAAGTATACTTTCTCGCTTTAGTTGGTGGAATTTTCCTTCATATTTCATCAGTCATTATATTTGAAAGCAATAAGAATCACAACGTAGACTGGCGTAAAATCGGTTATGTCATGTTAGGAGTTTTATTGGCGATGTCAACTCATCTCTTCCATCAACACTAAATATTTGTACAAAAAAAAAGACTCCGATTAAATTGGAGTCTTTTATATTTCAAGTAAGAATTTTACACTAAGTTAAAACTTCCAACCTAGCGTAATAAAGAAGTTGTCTCTTTTGTTTTTTACATCTGAAACTACTGCCGCATCAGAATCTACAATATAATTATCGGAAAAATATCCCGAATTATTGCTTGCAGAACCTCGCAAGAAGGGACTTTTATAATCTGAACTTAAATTCTGGTAAGCTGCATCAATGTAAAATGATTTAAAATCGTATCCGATCCCAGCTCCAATCGTAGATCTTCGTCCAAGAATTAAATTATCGTAAGAAGTATTGGCCGCTGTGCCATTTTCTCCGAAAGCTGAAATGCCCATTGAATCAAACGGACTGCTTGCAAAAGCATATCCACCTCTGATTCGAAATGCCTCGATTCTATATTCCGCTCCAACTTTTACTTCAGATAAATTTTTAGAATTTTCACTAAAGAAGTTATTCAATTCAGTTTCAGCATTTCCGTAAACTTTATATTTTGACTTGGTCAATCCTAAAGTATAATCAACATTAATGGCGAAATTTTTATTGGGAACATAAGCAGCACTTACTGTTGCTTTCATTGGTGAAGAAAGATTTCTTTCCTCGGTGTAAGTTCCATCTGTCGGGTTATCATATTCATTAAAAACTCTGGCTACATTCCACCAAGTCGGGGTTTCAATAGAAGCACCCAATCTAAACTGCGGATTTACTTTTCCGATGACACCAACTGAGGCTGAAAATCCAGTGGATGATTCAGAAAAGGGAGTGTATTGTTTACTATAGACACTAGTGGAATTATTTGCCGAAGAATCGAATGCAGCAGAATCGTATTGATCAATAGCTGCGGAATGAAAATTCAAACCACCGCCTATGTAGATTCGGTTGTCATAGTTTGCACCCACCGCAAGACTCATTTTAGAAACATCACCATAACGATTGTAAGCATGACCTGCGAGAGAAATGTTGTCTACCAAAACATTGCTGGAATCGTAAATATTAAAGTTAACGTTCGCATTTCCCGGAGATTCAGAATAATCTTCAATTGATTGATTGGAGTAATTAACTCCAATATTTACAAATTTCCAGGGAGTAGATCCATCCAGTTGAAAAACCATCACGCCTCCAACATTTCCAAGATCAGTTTTATTGACTTTATAATCTAGAGATTTCCCGGCCAACGACGTTGAATTCTTACTATTCTGAATGGCTAAAGTTCCTGACATTTCACTAGTAATACTTACTCCGATTCCCGCAGGATTCGTATTCATCACTGAAACATCTCCACCTAATGCTCCCATCGACCCTGCCATACCATTGTATTTTGCAGAACCAGTTGTCATTGAGCTTGAATAAACATCAACTGTATTTCTTATTGTAGATAGGTCTTGGGCATTTGCGAAATAAGCCGCACCGATACCTAAAATTATTAAAGACTTTTTTACCATTTTTAAAATATGCTTATATTAAATATTATCTTCTAAAACCGCCAGACGATCTGGTTGATCCAGAACTAGAATTTGAAGATCCACTATTAAATCCTCCGCCAGAATTCCCTGATCTGAAACCTCCGTCATTAGAATTATTTCTACTAGGTTGGTTGTAGGTCGGTGTTTCCTGTCTGTTATTATTGTACTGTCTAGGCGTTGTATTTTGTCTCGGCGTATTATTATTTTGTCGAGTCCCATTATCAATTTGCGGCGACGTTCTGTACCTTGGTTGATTATTCGGCTGCTGCTGATTTGTATTTCCAGGCTGAGTATTATAACGTGGGTTATTATTCTGCTGGTTATTATACCGCGGATTGTCATTTCTGAAACCAGAATTTCGATCTGTATTCGGTCTTATTCCAGAATTATTATTTCTTAAACTGTTATCAGTTCTAAATCCTGAGCCATCAGAACCGCTTCTTTTCGTATTAAATCGCGGTGCATTGTAGCTATTGTAACCTCCATATCCATTGTAGCCATTATATCCGTAAGGCGAATAGTATCCATAAGGATTGTAATATCCATAAGGGTTGTAACCATAGTAAGGATTGTATCCGTAGTAAGGATTATAATATCCGCCGAAAGGACTGTAGCCAAATCCCCAAGGACTATAATAACCGCCAAATCCATAAGAAGTTCCAAATCCGAAACTCATCCCAAAACCGTATCCTGAATACATCCCGTAAGGATATCCCCAAGTATCATTATAGTAAGTTTCTGTACCTGCGAAATTACCCCAGTCAGAATTTTGAGAGTCTTGCCAGTTTTGATTTCTGTTTTCGGAATTCAAATACTTATTCTGGTCATCGTTGTATTGGTAATCATAGTAGTCGCCTACTTGATTTCCATTATTCATTACAACCCCGACTGGGATTGTGTCTGTATTAGGATCATAATATACTCCATCAGTCTCGCTGTACCCACCCATTGTGGCTCCACAAGAAGATAAAATAAAACCTCCCAAAATTGCTAAAACCGCGTTGGACTTTAGTAATTGCATTGATTTTTTATAAGTAATTTTTTTCATGATAAGGTGAAAAAGTTTTAATTTGATTTATATTTGCAAATTGCACCAAAATTGTACCAATCATTAAGGATGAATTTTGAGTAAAAATAAGCTTTTTAGATTAGATGTTAGAAGCTGCATTAAGTTAAATTTAAAGACAAAATATAATGGCAAAGATTACTTCCAGAGGTGAAGATTATAGCAAATGGTATAATGAATTAGTTGTTCAAGCTGATTTGGCTGAAAATTCTGGAGTTCGTGGTTGTATGGTTATTAAACCTTATGGATATGCAATTTGGGAGAAAATGCGCGACGAATTAGATAAGAAATTTAAGGAGACAGGTCACCAAAATGCCTACTTCCCTCTCTTTATTCCTAAAAGCTTTTTTGAAGCGGAAGAACAGAACGCAGAAGGTTTTGCTAAGGAGTGCGCCGTAGTAACTCATTATCGCTTAAAAACTGACCCTAATAACCCAAAGAAATTAATCGTTGATCCAGAGGCTAAATTAGAGGAGGAATTGATCGTTCGTCCAACCTCCGAAGCCATTATTTGGAGTACTTATAAAAAATGGATACAGTCTTATCGTGACTTACCTATTCTGATCAATCAATGGGCTAATGTGGTTCGCTGGGAAATGAGAACTCGTTTCTTTTTGAGAACTGCAGAATTCCTCTGGCAAGAAGGACATACGGCACATGCTACCAAGGATGAAGCCATTGAGGAGACTGAAAAAATGATTGATGTTTATGCAGATTTCGTGCAAAATTTCATGTGTATTCCAGTAATAAAAGGAATTAAAACGGCTTCTGAAAGATTCGCCGGTGCTGACGAAACCTATTGTATTGAAGCTTTGATGCAAGATGGTAAAGCCTTGCAAGCCGGAACTTCACACTTTCTAGGTCAGAATTTCGGTAAAGCATTTGATGTTAAATTTACGAATCGCGAAGGTAAAATTGAACATGCTTGGGGAACCTCTTGGGGAACTTCTACCCGATTAATCGGTGGTTTAATCATGACGCATTCTGATGATTTAGGTTTGGTTCTTCCGCCATCTTTGGCACCGATTCAGGTCGTGATTGTTCCTATCTTTAAAGGAGAAGATCAACTCAATCAAATTAATGAAGTTGCTTTTGATATTGTAGACAAGCTAAAAGCCAAAGGAATCTCCGTAAAATATGACAACAGACCCGATAATAAGCCAGGTTGGAAATTTGCAGAATATGAATTAAAAGGAGTGCCGATTAGAATCGCAATGGGCGCCAGAGATTTAGAAAATAAAACGGTAGAAATTGCTAGGCGAGATAATTTAACTAAAGAAATTCAACCTTTAGAAAATATTGAAGTTTATATTGAAGAATTATTGAAAACAATCCAAAAAGCAATTTACACCAAGGCGGTTGATTTTAGAGATTCGCACATCACTCCTGTAAATAGTTATGATGAATTTAAAACAGTTCTGGAAGAGAAAGGTGGATTCATTTCTGCCCATTGGGACGGAACCGAGGAGGAAGAGGAACAAATTAAAAATGAAACAAAAGCCACCATTCGTTGCATTCCTTTAAATAATGAAATGGAAGATGGGATTTCTTTAATTACTGGAAAACCCTCGAAACAACGTGTCATTTTCGGTAAATCCTACTAATTAATTAGTTGAAATCATAATTTTAGATACTGTTAATGTTATTATAAATTAGAGTATCGGTAAGTTTTTGGACTAAATATTGCTTATATTCAAAATATTAACTTTAAAAATTAAACTATTATGGCTTTAAACATTATTGATCTTATCAAGGGACAATTAGGTCCAGCGTTGATTTCGCAAGCTGCTTCTCAACTAGGAGAAAGTGAATCAGGAATTTCAAAAGCAATCAGCGGTTTACTACCGGCAGTTGTGGGAGGTATGGCAAATAACGCCGACAAACCAGGAGTTCTTGATGCAATTACTGGAGCTTCCTCTAGCAACATGCTTGGCGATTTACTAGGTGGATCTTCAAACAATTCATTAATTACAACCGTTTTAACGGCTATTTTTGGAGATAAAATTGGAGGAATTGCAAATGCAATTTCAACTTTTTCAGGCGTGAGCAGTTCATCATCCAACTCATTATTAAATATGGTTACTAGTGCAACCTTAGGCTCGGTCGGGAAATATGCTACCGATAATAACTTAGGCTCTACCGGAATTACAAGTCTACTGAATGATCAAAAAGGAATTGTTTCTTCTTTACTCCCAGCAGGATTATCTTTAGCTTCCCTAGGAATTGGAAATATGTTTGGTGGACCTGATGCTGAGAATGTGAAAGTAACTTCTTTCGATCAACCGAAAGTTGAAGTAAATAGAGGCGGAAATGTTCATACAACTCCCACTCCTGATAATAACAACAATGAAGGCGGATCGATTTGGAAATGGTTATTGCCACTTCTTTTGTTAGGGGTAGCTGGTTGGTTCTTATGGAATAATTACAATAAAGATAAAACAGAAGAAGTTGTTACAACTGACAACACAGAAATCGTCGCCGATTCTACGGCCGATATGGTTAATGACAGCGCGATGATGGTAACTCCAGTTAGAGAAGTTACTGATATTGATCTTAACGGAAAAATGATCAAAGGCTACGCTAACGGAATGGAAGCATCCATGATTAATTTCCTTAAAGGTGACAACTATAAAAATGCAGATGACGCAGCCTTGAAAGATATCTGGTACAACTTTGACAACGTGAACTTTAAAATGGGTTCTGCCACAGAATTAGAGATGGGTTCTGAGGGACAAATTCAAAACTTAGCTGCTATTTTAAAATCGTATCCAGATGCTAAAATTAAAATTGGTGGTTACACTGATATGACTGGCGATGCTGCTCAGAATAAAGATTTATCTCAAAAAAGAGCAGATCATATTAAATCTGAACTTAGCAAATTAGGAGTTACCGCTCAGGTAGTGGGTGCAGAAGGTTATGGAAGCGAATTCGCTAAAGTTGCTGCTACAGCTTCAGATAGTGAAAGAGCTTCAGATAGAAAAATGGCTGTTAGATTTACAAAATAATCTTACATCATATTATAATAAAATCCCGAATTAGTTCGGGATTTTTTGTGTTTACGTGTTAAGAATATGTTGCGGTATCAGACAATTGTTGATACGTTATCCATCTCTCAAATACCGAAGTCTGCCGAATTGTCCTAAACTTCTTTTTGGCAAAATCTTTGTGAAAGGTTCGGTATAAAATTTAAAATTATGTCAGACAATCAAGATATTCACGAAGAAGACTTAAATCCACAAGACGATCTAACCCAAAACACTACCGACGAAACTGTAGAAAATATGACAGTTGAACCTACGGCAAAGGAACTTTTGGCAGAGGAAAAAGACCGTTATATTCGTCTTTTTGCTGAATTCGAAAATTATAAGAAAAGAACGACCAAAGAAAAAATGGAATTCTTTCAATACGCGAATCAAGATATGATGATTTCGATGTTAGACGTTTTGGATGATTTCGAACGTGCCTTGAAAGAAATCGCTAAAAACGGCAATGAAGCAGATTTGAAAGGAGTGGAATTGATTTATCAAAAATTTAAAAACAAATTAGGTGATAAAGGATTGACACCAATGGTGGTCAATGCAGGCGATAATTTCAATGTTGATTTTCACGAAGCGATTACCCAAATCCCCGCGCCAACGCCAGAATTGAAAGGCAAAATTGTAGATGTGATTGAAACAGGTTATCAACTTGCTGACAAAGTAATCAGATTTGCTAAAGTCATTATTGGAAACTAGAATTTGCATGTTCGAATCTTGCAACCCGGCTTGAGTGGAGCTCATTTTTTTTGCGCTGGCAAGAGCGTCGGCAAAAAATAGCGGGAATCTCGTCATAAAAGACGAGAGATTAAGTTGCCCAAATAAAAAATTAAAATATTTTCAGTGTGAATGCTGAAAAAACTCCTTTAAAATATTATGTCAAAAAGAGATTACTACGAAATTCTGGAAGTAACTAAAAGCGCTACAGCAGAGGAAATAAAGAAAGCATACCGGAAGATGGCGATTAAATTTCACCCAGATAAAAACCCTGGTGATAATGCCGCCGAAGAAAAATTTAAAGAAGCTGCTGAAGCTTACGAAGTCTTGAGCGATGGTAACAAAAAAGCCCGTTACGATCAATACGGTCACGCCGGAATGAATGGTGGCGGCGGTTTTGGTGGCGGCGGAGGTTTCGGCAGTGGCGGAATGAATATGGATGACATTTTCTCTCAATTTGGAGATATTTTCGGTGGCCATTTCGGTGGCGGCGGTGGCGGTCAGCAAAGACAGCAGTTGCGTGGCAGTAATCTTCGGGTAAGAATTAAGTTGAATCTGGAGGACATGTTTAATGGAACACAGAAAACCATTAAAGTAAAAAAGATGAAGTTGGCGCCAGGCGCGACTTCGAAAACGTGCAATACTTGTCGCGGTTCTGGCGTGCAGATGAAGGTTATGAACACCATGTTCGGACAAATGCAAACCCAAACCCATTGTGTTACTTGCCAGGGAATTGGTAAAGTTGCCGATAAAATTCCAGCAGGTGCGAATTCACAAGGTTTGATTAAGGAGGATGAAGAAGTAACCATCAATATTCCGGCAGGAGCAAGAGAAGGAATTCAGCTCAATGTTCGCGGCAAAGGAAATGACGCCCCGTTCGGTGGAACGCCAGGTGATTTGTTAGTTGTTGTTGAAGAAGAAATTGATGCAACGATTAAAAGAGAAGGCGATAATCTTCATCAGGAATTGTATGTTTCTTTTGCAGAAGCGGCTTTGGGAACGCACAAAGAAATCCCGACCGTTGGTGGAAAAGTAAAAATAAAAGTTGATGCTGGAACACAATCTGGAAAAATCTTAAGACTATCTAAAAAAGGTTTACCGAGCATCGACAGTTATGGAACTGGTGATATGTTTGTCCACATCAATGTTTGGACGCCGCAGAATCTTTCGAAAGATCAAAAGGAATTTTTTGAAAAGCAGATGAGCAATGGTGAAATGTTAGCTGAACCATCTGGAAAGGAAAAAACATTCTTTGATAAGGTTCGGGACTTGTTCGATTAAAAATAAAAAAAAGAGATTTCGAAAGGAATCTCTTTTTTATTAAATCTTTTATCAGTCAGGGTAATTAATCGCTTTATCTTTTTCAAGCGGCAGATAATATTTTTTGATGCTTTGTTGAATTGTTTTTTTTTCCTGCAGAATTTTCTCCTTTGAATCGAGCTCGTTCTTAGAAGATATCGAACCTCCTTTTTCTCTGAAGTTATTCAGATCTTCTACAATATTATGGTAATAATTTAATTTCAATTGATGCAGTTGCTTAAGCTTAATCGGGATTGGTTTCTTACCATAATAAGTTTCGACAAACTCGGTGGTATCAAAAGTTTCAGGAAGATTAATGATTTCAACTAAGTTGTAATGAAAGCTATTTTCAGTATCATAGATTTCAAAAATTAACCCTGACAATCCTTTAAATTTAAAAGGTCCTTCCGGAAAAGGAATTTCATTGCTGAACCAGGCGGTCCACATTCTGCCACCGAATTGACCTGTTGCTTTTTGCAAGGTATAGTTTTGATTTTTTTTGGTTTCCTTTTCTAAATTCCAGGCAATTTTATCTGTTGAACTGATGGCAAAATAATCGTAGCCAAAGGAATGCAGCGAAGTATTCTTAAAACTATTAATTTCTCTTATGACTAACTGATCAGATTCAGAATTTGTTTTCCTGTTTTCCCCACTGCTTTTGCGATGAGTGTCCACGTCAAGAAAGTCGTAATCATAGAATTTCACAAAATTCTGATCGATGTCTAAAACCATCTTTATTTGATTTACATCATCTTGTTTTCTGATTTCTAGCTCATAAATGAATCGATGCGTTTGCGAAAAAGCTAAATTAAAAAATAGCAGAGATATGAAGATAAATTTTGGTTTCATTTTATAGAATCAATTAAATTGATAATTCTACCTAGGTTTGAGGAACTTTCAAATGTATAAAAATTTCCTAAATTTTTGCTTCGAATTAAGAATCGCTCCGAGAAAAATGTACGGCGTTTCATCTACCTTAATTTTCTTTATTTCTTAAACTGCAAAAAAGAAAATTTTGCGTCGTTCCAAATGGAGTTTGGTGATCTTCCAAAACAGCATCTATTTTGTCGAAATTATGTTTAAAGGTTGCGACTAGTTTCTCTTCACTGTATTGAGTGATTTCCAAACCGCTGCATTTCAAAGGTCCATTTTCTGAAAATGTTCCAATGACTAGAAATTCACTTTTTTCGACAATCGATTGGTATTTTTCAATTTCTATCTCAGAAATTAGGAAGTGAAATGCTGCCCGATCATGCCAAACATTATAGGTCTCTATTGGTTGAAAATCGAGGATATCACTGACAATCCACGTTACCATTTTTCCCTTCTCACCTAAACGATGTTTCGCTCTTTCGAGAGCTTTTTCGGAAATATCGAGAACAGTAATATTAGTAAAACCTTTGCCCAATAAGTGATCAACGAGTTTACTATCGCCGCCGCCGATATCGATAATCTTTGCTGACTGATCCAACCCAAAAGAATCGATGATTGCCAACGAAGTTTTCGGGATTTCTTGCGTCCAACTTACTTCGTCCGGACTTTTAGTTTCGTAAACGGTCTCCCAGTGTTTCTTTCGATCTACATTCATTTTAATAAAGATGTCTTTTTAAATACTTTTAACTTTTCGAAGAACCACTTATTGATATAAATTTAATTCTAAAAAGTTATTTATTTTTTTCAATCTCTCCTTAGCACGCATTTCTCTATTTCTGATGATTTCACTTTGGGATAATTCTCTTCCGTCTTTGTCCGTTATTCTTACCTGTACATCGTCATTCATAATAATTTGACGAATTTTTACGGCAGGATCTTTTTGATAGTTTTTCCATAGTTGAGAAAAATTCTGCTTTGTAATCATGAGTTCTTTCTCGCCATCCTCCTCAATAATCGAAGGTTGCCAATTTAACTTTTTACTTTCTACAAATTTAAACACATGATCATTGTTCTCATCTTCTAAGTTTAAGATCAAACCAGGTAACCCTTGAAATTTGTACGGTCCGTCTTGGAAAGGAATTTCAGTCGTAAACCAAGCAGTCCATTTTCTCCCTCCAAAATCAGTGG
The DNA here is from genome assembly GCF_900109615.1 of Kaistella antarctica. GTDB lineage: Bacteria > Bacteroidota > Bacteroidia > Flavobacteriales > Weeksellaceae > Kaistella > Kaistella antarctica. The sequence goes on along the minus strand of NZ_FOIX01000002.1, from coordinate 795,356 downwards.
TTGCTTTTTGTGCTTTAATTCCTGCAATTTCTAGAATCTCAGGAGAAATCTTCCATTTCATTTTTTCGAAATCCTTAACTGCGAATGAGTCTCCATTAATATAAGTATGAAAAATCGTCTCTAGCTTCGGATAATTTTTGGATACAGAATGTGTAACCTTTACCTTTCTTTCAAGCGCGTTAAGATTGATATCTGTGGATTGAATAGATTTGGCTTTGCTAAATTGTTCCGCAGATAACGAATCATAAATAAATTTTTCTTTACTGTAATAATTTGAACCATCTTTTGTAATATCTAGAATCATCAATTGCTTATCGATATTCTCTTTGTTAAGAGAATCCATCTTAAATGAGTATTCGTATGATATTCTGTGATTTTGAGCGAATAGTAAAAATGAAAACGTAAGAAATAAAAGCGCTACTTTGTATTTATTCATTATTTATTTTTAAGTGAGAAACAAAATTTTTAATGATTTGATTATAAAAATTTAAATATAAGAATATCTATCAAATAAAAATTTCATACAAATGGCTATTTCGCAATTTTAAACCCCAGATTCTCTACGGTTTTTTTCGCAATATTGTGATCATTCTCACCGCTTCCACCTCCAGATATTCCAATGCTTCCAATTAATTCGCCTTCTTTAAAGATAGGGATTCCACCGCCCAGAAGTAGCAGTTCTGGTAACGTATTTAAATTCTGGGCATCTTTACTTTTAGCTGCGTTATTCATTAAATCCCAAGAGGCATTTTTAGTCGAAAATGAAGTATAGGCTTTACGACGAGACGCTTCTGTATTGTGAGGTCCAACATTGTCACCTTTCAACAACAATAGAACAACACCTGAATTATTCAAAACTGCTATCGAAACTTTTTTGTCTAATTTTTTCGCTTCTAAATTTGCTTCGTTGGCTAATCTCAAAGCTCCTTCTTGATTTAATGAAGTCGATTGTTCAACGTATTGGGCTGAGAGAAGGAAACTCAACATTAAAAACACCACACTGAAAATACTTTTCTTGATAGTCATAATTTAAACTTTTAATAATTTGATTTTAGCTGACAATTTATTCAGCGCTCAAAAGTACAATAAAGAGGTAAACTATTTTTTATCTAAATTCGAATTAAAATCATAGACAAAAGAAATAGCGCTCCCTACTCGCTTATCTCATTTTCCATCGACAATATAACACGGTGATGGCTTTTAAAATTGCCTAAATTTCACTACTTTTGTGCTTGCTTAATTTTAAAATAAAAATCAAATATAATGGCAGAAAAATCTAAAATCGTTTATACGTTGACAGACGAGGCGCCAATGCTGGCCACTCATTCTTTTTTACCTGTTGTACAAGCGTTTACCAAAACTGCAGATATCGAAATCGTGCCAAAAGACATTTCACTCGCTGGACGAATTTTGGCTAATTTCTCTGAATATCTTAAAAATGATCAAAAAGTAGAAGATGCTTTGGCTGAATTAGGTCAACTGGCAACGACTCCCGATGCAAATATTATTAAACTTCCGAATATCTCAGCTTCCGTTCCACAATTGGATGAGGCCATAGCTGAATTGCAAAAGCACGGTTTCGCTTTACCTAACTATCCAGCAGAACCGAAAAATGCGGAAGAAGAAAAAATAAAAAACACCTACGCTAAAGTTTTGGGTAGCGCGGTAAATCCCGTTCTAAGAGAAGGAAACTCAGATCGTAGAGCGCCGAAAGCAGTTAAGAATTACGCTAAAACAAATCCTCACCGAATGGGAGTTTGGTCAGCAGATTCTAAAACAACCGTAGCCAACATGAAAAATGGCGATTTTTATGGTACTGAAAAATCAGTGACTTTAGAAAATGAGGCCCAATATAAAATTGAATTTTTTGGAAATGACGGTTCCGTGAAAGAGCTGAAAGGATTAGCTCCTTTAAAAGCTGGAGAAATTATCGATTCTTCTGTACTGCATATTTCTGCCCTAAAAGATTTTGTTGCTGAGGCAATGGCAGAAGCAAAAGAAGCGAATGTTCTTCTTTCTGGACATTTAAAAGCAACCATGATGAAGGTTTCTGATCCCATTATTTTTGGAGCGATTGTAGAAACTTATTTTAAAGACGTTTTCGCAAAATACAAAGACACTTTTAAGGAATTAGATATCAATCCAAATTTCGGATTAGCAACACTTTTTGAAAAAATTTCAGGTCACGCTAGAGAAGCTGAAATAAAAGCGGACATCGCTAAAACGATTGAAAACGGACCAAGAATCGCGATGGTGAATTCTGACAAAGGAATTACCAATTTCCATGTTTCTTCGGATATTATTGTGGATGCATCGATGGCTGCTTTAATTAGAGGCGGCGGTAAAATGTGGAATGCTCAAGATAAAGAAGAAGATACGGTTGCTATGATTCCAGACCGATGTTATGCTGGTTTTTATCAGTCTGCTATCGATGATATGAAGAAGAATGGCGCACTTGATCCGCGAACAATGGGTTCTGTTCCTAATGTTGGTTTGATGGCTCAAAAAGCAGAGGAGTACGGTTCTCACGATAAAACTTTCCAATTGAGTGCAGACGGAACTGTCAAAGTTTCTGATGCTCAGGGAAATATATATATGGAACAACCTGTTCAGACTGGAGATGTTTTCAGAATGTGTCAGGCGAAAGATGCACCGATTCAAGATTGGGTAAAATTGGCTGTCAACAGAGCAAGATTATCTGATACACCAGCAATTTTCTGGTTAGATGACCAAAGAGCGCACGACCGTGAAATGATCAAAAAAGTAGAGAAATACCTAAAAGATTACGATACAACCGGTCTTGATATTCGAATTATGAATATTGAAGATGCGATGACTTTCACTTTAGAAAGAATTAGAAAAGGTTTAGATACTATTTCTGTTTCTGGAAATGTTTTGCGAGATTATTTAACTGACCTCTTCCCTATTTTAGAATTAGGAACTTCGGCGAAAATGCTTTCTATCGTTCCGTTGATGAATGGGGGTGGATTATTCGAAACTGGCGCAGGAGGTTCTGCACCGAAACACATTGAACAATTTATTCAAGAGGGATATTTACGTTGGGACTCTTTAGGAGAATTTATGGCGTTGCAGGCAAGTTTAGAACATTTGGCTCAGACTCAAAATAATGAAAAAGCGCAGATTTTAGCAGACGCTTTGGATGTCGCTAACGAGAAATTTTTAGCAAACGATAAATCACCAGCGAGAAAATTAGGCTCGATTGATAACAGAGGTTCGCATTTCTACTTGGCGATGTATTGGGCAGAAGCGTTAGCAGCGCAAACTAAGAATGCTGAAATGGCTGCTCTGTTTGCTCCTGTTGCCAAAGCGATGCAGTCGAATGAAGCACAAATTAGTGAAGAGTTAATTGGCGCTCAAAGCAAGCCCCAAAATATTGGTGGCTATTACTATCCAAATTCAGAAAAAACGGATTCAGCCATGAGACCTTCCTCAACTTTGAATGCGATTATTGATGGGATTTAATTAAGGTTTAAAATTAATTAAATTTTATATAAAGTTAAAACACTCTCCAAGTTGGGGAGTGTTTTGTCTTAATGGTCAACACTTTATGATAAAATAAAATTTCATACTTTTGTTTAAACTAAAACTTATATCCATGAAAAAACTAATGTTGGCGACCGCAGTTCTAATGCTTGTCGCGTGTTCCAAAGAAGAAAAAGTAAAAGAAGAAAAATCGGGTGGCCTATCTGATCTTGTTTCAACTGCAAAAAATTACGGTAAAGTAAGCAGTTCGATGGAGGATGTTACCAAGAATATGGAAAACCTGAAGAACATTCAACCCTTGACCAATGACGAATTAAAATCGGTTCTCCCCGAAACTTTATTGGGTTTAAAAAGAAAAGAACTTTCTGTGGGTGACAATGCCATGATGAATTTGGCAACGGCAGAAGCAAAATATGCTGATGAAGAAATCAAACGAATAAAGGTTGACATTATTGACGGTGCAGGGGAAACCGGCAGCGCGATGGTTTCGATCATGATGATGGGCTTAAATGTGAATAAAGAAAAAACGACTGAATTTGGCTTCGAAAAAAGCACCGAAATTAATGGCGCAAAGTCAATTGTATCTGAAACCAAAAATGGCGAAGGGGTTACTTCTGAAATTCAAACCGTGTTAAAAAATCGTTATCTGGTAACTTTAAATGCAGATGGCTTTTCCTACGAGGAACTAAAAATGGCTTTGGGAGAATTTAATATTTCGGCTTTAAAGTAGATTTATTTTCATCTCAATTGAAAACTTCCCGAATTAATCGGGAAGTTTTATTATTCTAATGTTTCTGCTAAATTTTCTATTTGTTTAATATACTTTCCGTAATATTCATTGAACCACCATTTACCAAAGAAAAACAAAACTGTTATCGCCGCAACAACTATTAACAGCAAAGCCACGACAAAAACAAATTCCGGATACTTTTGTAACCCTGCCTGTTTATCAAAAATCAAAATATAAGCGGCCACAAGAAATGGAACAAACGCAATATTATAGGAGACATAATATTGTTTATTAAGTTCGAATTGATTTTTCAAATCTTTAAGCATTTCGCGCGTGCTGAATTTTTGTTCGGCGATTTCTTTGTAGAGCAGAAAATATTTATTAAAATAGAAACCAGTGACAATAATTGCCGATCCCGTTAAAATTATTCCATAAATTTTAAGTCTAAAGTCGGGTTCATACAGTACCAAATATAGCAGAATTCCTAGTATAGAAATTACACTGGACCAAAATTCCATCCGCATATTTTTACGAATTTTCTCCAAAGGTAAATGAATTTCCTTTTGCTTTTCGGTTGAAATTTCTGGTGTTTCAGAAACATTTTCTTTTTCCCAAAGATTTTTTATATGATCTAATTCCATAATGGTTAATTTTAAATAAGTTGTTTTAGTTTTTCTTTTGCACGATTGAGTTTCACTCTTGCATTCACTTCTGTGATTCCCATATTTTCTGCGATTTCTTTTCCAGAATAATCCTGTAAATAATAAAAAATTAAAGCCTTATCAATTTCATTTAATTGATGAATTGCTTTGTACATTCTTGCCAAGTTTTTTTCTTGATGATCGTCGTAATCATCAGCAACAATTTTAATGTTTTCAACTTGATCATTTTTAATGAAACTTCGCTTCTTTTCAGATTTCAAAAATATAATCGCTGTATTCAAAGCTACCCGATATAACCAAGTTGAAAACTGACTTTTACCTTCAAAAGTTGGATAGGCTTTCCAGACCTGAAAAGTTATTTCCTGGAATAAATCTTTTTAATCGTCAAAATTATCCATGTACATTTTAGAAATTTTGAAAATCACGCCTTTGTGTTTTTCTATTTTTTCTAAAAATTCTTGTTCTAATGAAGACATATTTGGTAATCTAAAAAGTTAGTAGCAAGTAGCGTTTTTTGTTACAGAAAATTTTAAACGAATTTAAGCAAAGTAAAAACCCTTTCTGCAACTAGCAAAAAGGGTTTTATATCTGTCTATTTTTTTAAATAGTCTTAAAAAAACTTATATCATTTTCAAAGTATTCACTTCCAAATCAGTTAAAATTCTCCAATGTCCACGTTTAATATTTTTCTTAGTTAATCCGGCAAATAGTACTCGGTCAAGCGTCTCCACTTCATATCCTAACTTGGTGAAGATACGGCGCACTACTCTATTCCATCCGATGCTCAATTCGATTCCGATTTCATTCTTTGGTTTTCCTTCGATGTAAGAAATACTGTCGACTTCAGCAATTCCTTCTTCCAAACGAATTCCTTCAGCGATCATATTTAAATCGGTTCTATCTAATTTACGATCCAAAGTAACGTGATAAATTTTCTTCATCGCAAAAGATGGATGCGTCAATTTTTTGGTCATGTGACCATCGTTTGTCAACAAAATAACTCCTGTCGTTGAACGGTCTAATCGTCCTACTGGAAACAATCGGTAAGGTGAGGCATTCGCTACCAGATCCAAAACTGTTTTTCTTGCTTTGTCATCTTTCGTAGTGGAAATGTATCCTTTTGGTTTGTTCAACAAAACGTAAACTGGTTTCTCTGGTGTAATTCCCTGTCCGTCGAAAACCACTCTATCGGTTTTCTGAACTTGGTAACCCATTTCAGTAACTGGTTTTCCATTTACTTCCACTAAACCTTGCATAATTAAATCATCTGCTTCCCTACGAGAACAAATTCCTGAATTAGCAATGTATTTATTTAAACGAATTGATTCTTTTGGAGTTTCTTTGGCTAATTTATCAAACCTTCTTTTTTGAACGAAAGAACGTGTTTTTTCAGCTTCATCAACTGGAACGAATGGTTTTTTGTAAGGTTTTGGAGCACCAGATTTCGCCGGACCTTTTACAAATTTACTACTGTTGTCGAAAGATTTTCCAATTCTTTTCCCCATCTTTCTAGAAGCTGGTTTATCAAATGTCTTCTCGTACGACTTAGCTTCTGCTTGCGACATTAACTTTGGTTCTCTCGCCGCTTTCGGTTCTTTCGGCTCTTTTCTTTCGTCTGGTTTTTCAGTTCGCGGACGAGCAGATTTTGTTCCGCGAGGTTTCGGGGAACTTCCTGAATTAGAAATTTTGCTAATGCGTGGCTTCTTATTACCGTTACTATCTCTGCTCATGTTCTGAAAAATTTATCTGCAAAGATAAGGTATTTTTTATTTGTTTAAAGGAAGCGGGATCATAAGATCATCTCTAAAATCCCCAATCTTAATAAAAATTAATATTAGAAATAGATTTAAATTCTTTAGAATTTTTAAAGTTAATCGGATTTTAAAAAGAATAATGCTGATGAATTCCATTGGCTAACATTGAAATAATTCCGACGAATATCCAAATTCTAAGCATATTCAAATTAATGAACTTCGAATATTTTGTTTGGTTCAAAACTAAAAATACTGACAAAATTTGAATTAATATACTCGCTGCAAAATAATAACTCATTATGCTGTTCAAACCCATATTTAAGATAATTAAACCCGACGAAACTTGTGCAAGAATTAGTAAAATTACAATGACAGAGCGCGAACCCAGGGAACTAAAATAATTTGGAATAGTGTAATAGCCAAAAATCTTGTCGGCATTTTTGGTTAAAGTATCCTTTACAACATCAATAATTAAGAGCATTAAGAAAATAAAAATCGACATCAGAAAGATCTGCATAGAAAAAGTTTTGTAGTAAAATAACATCCCGAAAAAAGGATATAATGACAAACTCACAAAGGTCAAATTATTAATGATTAATAATTTACTAAGCTTATGACTATAAAACCACATCAGAAACTGATAAACTAAAAAAAAGAAAAATACTCGCATGGAAAGTATGCCCGCGATTCCCAAAGAAATAACGTTCAGTGCAATATAGGCATAAAGAAAATATTTTTGTTTCAGAAAATTTTGAACTCGGGTGCGGAAGGGTTTGATCACCTGATCTTTTTCCCGATCGTAAAATTGATTGATGATTCCTCCCGCCAGAATACTGAGAATGCAGCAAAAAATAATCCCGTGAACATTAAAATCGAACACGAAACTTCTCAAACTTTCTTCCTGATTAAAAAGAAAAAAAGTAGAGACATATAAAGCAAAAGTGAGTAGTAAAGCCACGAAAACTCGCGCACCCATAAGAAAGGCAATAAATTGTGAGAACCGATAAAACAGGGGGTTTTTCATGGAACGTAAAGTCACAAACTACGGAATTAAAATAAATTTTGATTGGGTGGTTTTCAACTTTAGCGAAGTATTTAGAATCTGTAGATAACTTCTTTATGGAAACCTTCGAGCATTTTTTCAGCCTTCTTATAATCCTTGGTAAAGCCTAGGATATAACCGCCACCACCGCTTCCGCAGAGTTTTAAGTAATAAGCATTTGTATCTAAACCTTTTTTCCAGGCGTTATAAATACTTTCCGGGATCATTGGTTTAAAATGTTCGTAAGCCCAAACAGATAGACTTTTAAGATTTCTGAATAAAGGAGTCATTTCTTTTTTCAAGAAAGCATCAATACAAGCGTTGTTGTAACGGATAAACTCTTCTTTCATGGTCTTACGGAAACCTTCCGTTTTCATTTTTTCGAAAAAGATTTGTACCATTGGTCCCGTTTCGCCCGTCATTCCAGAGTCGATTAAGAAGATAGCTCCTTTTCCTTCGTGACTTGCCGGTACAGAAACTCTGTCTACGCTGTCTCTACTTTCAATAAGAATCGGCAGATTCATATAACAAATTAGAGGATCAATCCCGGAACTTTTTCCGTGAAAATAACTTTCCATTTGACCGAAAATAGTACGAAGATTTTTCAATTGATCTTTAGAAACTTGTTCAGGTTCGAAGTTTTCAACAGAATATCTTGAGAAAATAGCAGCTACTAAAGCACCAGAACTTCCAACGCCATACCCTTGTGGAATATTAGAATCGAAGAATAATCCTTTCTTAATGTCCTTTTTGAACTTAGAAATATCGAGTTGAAAAGATTCAGGAAGTTGTAATTCTTTCAAATATTCAGAATATTTTAGCAGAGAATCATTTGACTTTTTTTCAAAATCACTTTCCAGACCAGAGAACTTCAAGGTTCCTTTATAAAAACTATATGGCAAAGTAAGTCCCTGCGAATCTTCGATAATACCGTATTCGCCGAACAAAAGGATTTTTGCGTAAAATAAAGGGTTGGTCATAATTTAATTTAATGAGCTGATATACCGTTGCAAATTTACGTTAATTAATTTTAACAACTTTAACTCCAGCTTAGCAAAAATGAATCCAAAAATAATTTAAAAAATCCATTAGGCAGACTCTTTTCCTTTTGTAATTTTCACCTTTAAAAATTGAATTAAAACCAGTCCCACAAAGAAGAATGCTGACATTGATAAGGCAGAATATCTCATGTTATGGTATTTCTCGATAATGGTTGCAAAAATAAACGTTCCGATGATGATCGCAATTTTTTCCAAAACGTCATAAAAACTAAAGTAAGTCGTAGTATCCATGCTGTTTTCTGGCAATAGTTTCGAGTAGGTAGAACGAGACATCGCTTGTAAACCACCCATAACCAAACCTATAATTCCGGCGATTACATAGAACTGATATTCCACATTTGGATTTTCTTTGTTGAGGAAATACGCTGATAAACAAGCGACAATCCATAAAACAATCGCGATGGAGATTACATTTTTATTTCCTATTTTTCTCGATAATCTGGAGAAGAGAACAGCGCCAATGATTGCTTCAATTTGAATTAATAATAAAGTCATGATCAATTTGTCCTGCTCTAGATTGATTTCACTCTTTCCGAAAAGCGTTGCCATTAAGAAAATGGTTTGCATTCCGACACTGTAAAAAAAGAAACTTGATAAGAAGAACTTTAGATTTCTATCTTTAAATAAAACTTTACCAACTTTGAATAGTTCACGAAAACTTTGTTTTAAGATATCATAATAAAAATGAAGATTGTCTTTCAACACTTCCCAAACACCACCTTGCTCTTCATGTTTTTTAAATATATTTTTATAGTTCAAAAGCACTAAATCTTTTGGCAGTTGCTCTTTGATATTACCAAATTGCGGCAGATGCTTGAAGGTATATTGCGCAAAACCAAACCACCACGCTCCAGTCAGTAAGAAAGAAATTCGGGTATACATTTTAGCTTGTTCGGCATCTTTTGCAAAAACCTGAATTAATAACAAACAAATGATTACTAAAACTACCGACCCTAAATAACCGTAAACGTATCCTTTTGCCGAAAGTGCATCTTGCTTATCCGGCGTTGCAATATCAGGTAAAAAGGAATTATAGAAGACCAAACTTCCCCAAAATCCTACACTCGCTGTGATACTGAAGAGTAAGCCCAGAAAAACATTTTGCATTCCTGTAAACATGGCTAAACCCATACATGATGTCGCACCCAAATAACAGAAAAACTGCAAAAACGATTTTTTATTTCCAATGGTATCCGCTAACGATGATAAGAACGGCGAAATTAAAACAACGATCAAAAATGAAATCGTCAGTGAATATCCATAAATAGCGTCGGGCTGATATTCTTTTCCAAAAATGGTAATCATATGCCGAACTGGAACTTTAATCCATTTTCCTGTTGCTTCCACGAATTCCGTTTTTTCTGAAGCGGTCGTAAGAATCGAATAATAAATCGGAAAAATGGTCGATGTGATGACCAAGGAATACACAGAATTTGCCCAGTCATACAAAGCCCAAGCTTTCATGATCTTTGGATTATTCTTAATATTTGGAGTTTGTAGAGATTCGTTTTCCGACATTTTATCTTAATTAATGGAACAAAAATAACAAAACCATTAAGAATCTACTGAAAAAATCACTAGTTATTCTTAATGGTTTGATTTAAAGGCTTTTAAATATTTTATAGATTCTCAATAACAATCGCTGAAGCACCACCGCCACCGTTGCAAATTGCTGCTGCACCGTATTTACCGTTGTTTTGCTTCAAAATATTAATTAAAGAAACGATAATTCTAGAACCAGAACTTCCCAGTGGATGACCCAAGGAAACCGCTCCACCGTTCACATTTACTTTAGAAGCATCAAGACCTAAGATTTTATTATTGGCCAAACCAACGACAGAAAAGGCTTCATTGAATTCGAAAAAATCAATATCTGAAATTTCTAAGTTGGCTTTTTTCAAAGCGATTGGTAAAGCTTTAGAAGGCGCTGTTGTAAAAAATTCTGGTTCGTGAGCTGCGTCTGCGTAAGAAATGATTTTCGCTAAAGGTTTCAACCCTAACTCTTCCATCTTTTCTTTTGACATCAAAATTAAAGCAGAAGCTCCATCATTTAAAGTAGAAGCATTTGCAGCTGTTACGGTTCCATTTTCTCTTTGGAAAACGGTGGGCAAAGTCCCAATTCTGTCGAAGTTGACGGATTTGTATTCTTCATCTTCCGAAAAAATTATCGGATCTCCTTTTCTTTGTGGAATTTCAACTGAAACAACTTCGTCAGTAAATTTACCTTCACTCCAAGCTTTTGCGGAACGTTTGTAAGATTCTACTGCAAAATTATCTTGATCTTCTCTGGTAAATCCGTATTCAGCTGCACATTTTTCAGCGCACACGCCCATGTGGACTTTTCCGTAAACATCGGTTAAACCGTCCAGAACCATTCCGTCTTGCATTTTAACATCGCCTAATTTGGTTGCATTTCTGGCATTGTAATAATGAGGAACTGACGACATGTTTTCCATTCCACCAGCTACGATAACATCTTGATCACCTGATTTGATGGATTGTGCAGCCATCATCACCGCTTTCATTCCAGAGGCACATACTTTATTAATAGTCGTTGCCGGCGTTTGATTTGACAAGCCTGCTCCAATCGCAGCCTGACGAGCTGGCGCCTGACCTTCTCCCGCCTGTAGTACATTTCCCATATACACTTCCTGAACGTGTTTTGGGTCAAGATTTATTTTGTCTAAAGCACCTTTAATTGCAGTTGAACCTAATTTTGTAGCCGGAACTGTAGCCAAACTTCCTAAAAAACTTCCCATTGGTGTTCTTACTGCTGATACGATGAATACTTCTTTCATTATGTAGATTTTATATTTTTTAAAGTACGCCAAATTACAAAAAAAAACACACTTTAAAAAAGTGTGTTTTGAATTTTTAAAAATGAAGCTACAGAACTGCTACGACTTCTGGGTCATGTTTGTGTTTAAACATAAATGCAAACAGAATCGTAATTACTAAAGCATAGGCAGCGAAAACAAGCCAGATTTCCTGCCACATTTTATCGCCATTTTCCAGCGTAAAATAGGTTTGAATCAACCACCCGCTGAGCAAACTTCCTCCGATTGCACCAAAACCATTGGTCATCATCATAAATAAACCTTGCGCGGAAGAGCGGATTTTATAATCGGTCGTTGTTTCTACAAATAAAGATCCTGATATATTAAAGAAATCAAACGCCATCCCGTAAACTACACAAGAAAGAATAATCAAACCTAATCCAATACCTTGAGGTCCACCATAAGCAAAGAATCCGAAACGCAGAACCCAGGCAAACATTGATAATAGCATCACATTTTTAATTCCGTATTTCTTTAAGAAGAAAGGAATTGCCAGAATGAATAAGGTTTCTGAAATCTGCGATATAGACATAATTAATGTCGATCTTTTCACTACAAAACTTTCAGCATATTCAGGAATTTTCCCGAAGTCAGACAAGTAAGTATCGCCATACATATTGGTTAACTGCAAGGCTGCTCCCAAAAACATGGAGAATAGGAAGAACAGCGCCATCTTGTAATCTTTAAATAAAGAAAACGCATTAAGACCTAATTTCTCTGATAAACTCGCGTTCGCAGGAATTAAATTCTGTGGTGGACATTTTGGTAAGAAGAAAGCATAGACTCCTAAAACCAGTGCGACCACAGCCGCGATATAAAATTGTACTCCTGAATCTTTATTTCCAGATAAGTTGGTAATCCACATGGCAACAATGAAACCCACAGTTCCCCAAACCCTGATCGGCGGGAAAACTTTAACGACATCGTAATTATTATTTTTTAAAATATAATAAGCAATTGAGTTCGACAGGGAAATGGTTGGCATATAAAACATCATGGCCAAAAGCATGATCCAGAAGAAATTTTCTGGCGTTGAGATGGACGGCAGGAACAGCAAAGTGATTCCGTAAAGAATATGCAAAATACCAAATAGTTTCTCTGCATTCATCCAGCGATCGGCGATGATTCCTGCAAGAGCTGGCATAATTAAAGAAGCGATTCCCAAAGTTGCAAATACTTTTCCGAATTCTTGGCCGCCCCAATGTTTCGTTCCAAACCAATAAACTCCAATGGTAATTAGCCACGCTCCCCAAACAAAAAACTGAAGGAACGACAGAACGGTAAGTTTTAATTTTAAATTCATAATGTAATTATTAAAATTTTAATCAATTTTCTTTTTTCTACGCTTAATCTCTTCCTGAATTTCTAAAGCAGCATCGAAATCTTCATCTTTCACTGCGTCATCTAATAACTTTTTTAAATCCTCGTTGGTCAACGTGGATAAATTTCCTTCAACTGCGATTTCCTCTTCACTTTCAACTTCTTTGGAAGGAAGATCGAGTTCTAACAAAATCCCCGCTTCATTCAAAACCTGCTGCGTCGTATAAATTGGCGCATCAAAACGAACGGCCATTGCCACGGCATCGGAGGTTCTTGCATCGAGAATTAATTCTTCGGCAGTTGTTTTATTTTTAAAATTGATATTGGAGAAAAATACGCCATCAATAATTTGATAAATAATGACGGACTCGATTTCAAAATGAGTTGCTAAAACAAATTTTGAAAACAAATCGTGCGTAAGAGGTCGCGGCGGATGAATATCTTTTTCTAAACCTAATGAGATAGACTGTGCCTCAAAATTTCCGATCACCACAGGCAGCTTAATATTGGTCTCTTCATGTTCCAAAAGTAAAGCATAAGCGCCCGATTGCGTTTGACTGTAGGAAATTCCGCGAATGGTTAATCTTTTATAATCCATAACACAAATATAAATGAAATTTTATGAAGAAGCGTTTGGAACAAGTGATTTTGTGAATAATATCATAAAAAAAGTCCGAAAATAATTTCGGACTTTACTAATATTTTTAAAAAGAAATTTTATCCTTTCAAAGCTTTGATTTTCTGCGTTAATTCGGGGATGATTTGGAAGGCATCACCTACGACTCCATAATCTGCAGACTTGAAGAAAGGAGCTTCGGGATCACTATTAATGACCACAATCGTCTTCGATGAATTCACTCCTGCCAAATGTTGAATCGCCCCAGAAATACCAATTGCAATATACAAGTTTGGCGAAATCGCTTTACCAGTTTGTCCCACGTGTTCAGCGTGAGGTCTCCAACCGATATCTGAAACTGGTTTTGAACAAGCAGTTGCAGCACCTAACAGGTTGGCTAAATCTTCTACCATTCCCCAATTCTCTGGACCTTTCATTCCACGGCCAGCAGATACAACTACTTCAGCCTCTTTTAAATCTAACTGTCCTGAGCTCTGTTCGTGAGAAAGAACTTTGGTATCTTCATTGGCTACTGATAAGTTTTTCACTTCTTCAGAACCTGCAACTGCATTTTCTTTAACACCGTATGCATTTTGAGAAACCGTTACGATCACTCCGGCTGCTTCAGCTTTGGCGTGCATCATTCCTTTACCCGAAAAAGCTCTTCTTTTCACTTGGAAAGGAGTAAGGCTTTCTGGAGTTTCAATGGCATTGGTAATTAATGAAAAATCTTTCATTATCGCCAGCATTGGTGCAACTGACGAAGCGTCAGTTGTGTGAGGGAACACGATAATATTTCCTTCTGCTACTTCGCTCACGGCTTGTGCATAAGCTTTAGCGCTGAAACTTTTCAAACCTTCATCCTTAATATTAAGAACTTGGTTTGCACCATATTTATATAATAAATCTGAAGAATCTGTAGGGTTAATGGAAATTGCGGTAACCGTGTCTCCATTTTTTTTAGCAATTGCTTTGGCGTAAGAAACTGCCTCAAATGCTGCTTTTTTATAGATTCCGTTTATATTTTCTGCATATACGAATATTGCCATTTTTGATTTGTTTTAAGGTTAAGAATTAAATTACTTTCGCTTCTTCGTGAAGTAATCTTACCAATTCATCAAGATTATCAGGAGTTACCATTTTCACAGCCGCTCTGGCAGGCACAGAATCAAAAGAAACTGCATCTACTTTAACTTCATTGTTTACGGGTTCGTTTACCACCAAAGGTTTTGATCTGGCAGACATAATACCACGCATATTCGGAATGATTAAATTTTTCTCATCCACCATTCCTTTTTGACCGGCGATCACCGCTGGAAGTTTTACAGAAATAGTTTCCTTGCCACCTTCGATTTCTCTCACTGCCGTTGCTTCAGAACCGTTAACTTCTAAGCCAACGCAAGCATTTACGAAAGGTTGATTCAATAATTGAGCAACCATTCCAGGAACAGCGCCACCATTATAATCGATGGATTCTTTACCACAAAGGATTAAATCGTAACCACCAGTTTGAGCGATGTTTGCAATTTCTTTTGCTACGGAAAAACTGTCTTTTGGTTCTAGATTAATTCTAATGGCATCATTTGCACCGATTGCCAAAGATTTTCTAATAACTGGTTCGGTGGTCGCATCGCCAACGTTTATTACGGTAACTTTTGCGCCACCAGATTCTTGCAATTTGATTGCTTTGGTCAAGCCAAATTCATCTAAAGGATTAATCACCCACTGAATTCCATTTTTGTCAAAAGCAGATTTGTCTGCTGTAAAATTAATTTTGGACGTAGTATCTGGAACACTACTGATACAAACTAATATTTTCATCTGGTACTATTTATTGTTTTACTGTTTGCTAAGATAAATAATTATTTACTATGCATGCATAGTATTCTGAAAATTTTTCTATTTCATACATAATTTAACTGCTTGTTTTCAAAGGTCTGATTTCAATTTTACTTGGCAGAGTGCGAGGGTTCATTTTTAAAATATCCAACACTAATTGACCAATATCCTCGGGTTGAATTTTCCAGGCATCTTTTTCCGAAGGTTCATTTCCATTAAAATGAGTAGAAACTGAGCCAGGCATAATGGTAGAAACTTTAATATTGTATTTTCTAAGGTCCAACATGGCTGCCTGAGTGAATCCGACGGCTCCAAATTTTGAAGCATTATAACCTGAACCGTTTTCGAAGAAGTTCGTTCCCGCTAAACTGGAGATGGTAATAAAATAACCTTCGCTCTTTTTCAATTCTTCAACAGAGGCTTTCAACGTATGGAAAATTCCGGTTAAATTGGTATCAATCATGGAAGACCATTCTTCAGTTGACAGTTGATCAACTGGTTTAAAGATTCCCAAACCTGCATTGGCTATTACATAATCAATTTTCCCGAATTTCTTGGTGATTTCGGCAACTGCATTTTGTTCATCTTCAAAGTTTTTCACATCAGAACCTATTCCAAAAACGGGAGCTTCCATGCTTGATAACTGCTTTGCTACTTCTAATGCATCTTCTTTGTTACGTCCAGAGATAGCAACGGTGATTCCATGTTTATGAAGTACTTCTGCAATTCCTAATCCGATTCCCTTTGTTCCACCAGTAATATATGCTACTTTATTTTTCATTATTTTAATTTGCCTAAAGATAAAAAAAGTAGGTGACTTAGGAGAATTTCCGCCATTTTAATTGCTGAAGCAACCGATTTCGAAAATCTATTACTTAGATTTTCATTCTACTTAATTAAAAAACGCCTCAAAGAAATGAGGCGTTATAATTAACATTCTAAAATTATTAGAAATTATTTTTTGATGAACTTTTCAGTTTGCGTTCCATTTTCAGTTTCAAATTTAACGATGTAAACTCCTTTTGCAAGATTCGTTACATTTACTTGGCCGTTTGAAATTTTTGAAGATGAAACAGTTCTTCCTGCAGCATCAAAAATCTGAGCAGAGACCACTTTTCCACTAAAGTTTAAATAATCTGAAGTTGGATTAGGATAAACAGATAATTTACTATTAGATTTAACCGGCTCTCCAGTCGCTAAGGTTGATGCATTTTCTGCACTCACTACGTAGTTATCGAGAGACGCAGTATTAGACATCACATTGGTAGCACTCGTCTGATGAATTAAATTATGCTGAGTAGGTGCTAAATTTTTTGTGATCGTATATCCCGTAATGTTCAGTGTGCTTTTGACCCCATCAATAGTAAAAGTTATAACACCATTAACAGTATCATAGGTATAAGAAACAGATATCCAAGTATTTGCAGGATAGGTATTTGTTGTAATTCCTGTAATATTATAGAAACCAGCAGCTCCTCCTGCAGCAGGAGTTAGACTTGCTTGCCCATTTAATGTTTTAGTTTCCGAATTATAATGTATTCCGACAATTCCTGAAACATTAGCACCAACCCTTGTAGCACCAACTGCGCTACCAGTAAAAATGTCATATTTTCACTGCAAAATATCATTTCCTGCAGTTCTGGATTCCCATGCTGTTGCTAGACCTGGTTTCACAGCTTGTCTGCTAGTACCTGCAAGTGCAGAATTGCCAGTAGTCATTTGAAATGATTTCCCGTGAGCAGCATCGATAGACACAATTAGGTAATCTGAATTGGCGCCTCCACTGGTATAAATTCCACCTTGTCCAGGTGCTCCAAAAGTTGTACTTGTACCGACTTCAACATTTATCAGAGCGTCAAAGTTGTCAGATTCTAAAACCTGAGCAGATAAAAAAGTTGCTGAAAGTGCAAGTGCACTTACAAAATAGAATTTTTTCATAAAATTTTCTTTGTTTAAATATTTTTTGCTAAACTATCAAAAAAAAAATTGATTAACATCATATTAATCAACTTTCTAATGAATATTTTCTTATTAGTCTATTTTTTTGTATAACTCTCAAAGAACAATGGAATACTTTCAATTCCCTTGTAAAAATTGAAGAGGCCATAATGCTCGTTTGGCGAATGAATCGCATCGGAATCTAAGCCAAAGCCCATTAATACTGATTTGGCTTTCAACACTTGCTCAAACATTGCCGTGATTGGAATACTGCCACCACTTCGGTAAGGAAGCACTTCTTTTCCAAAAGCAGTTTCCATCGCAGTTTTTGCTGCTAAAAACTCTTTGGTATCGCTTGGCAACACATATGGCATTCCACCGTGGTGTGGGTTTACTTTTACTTTTACATTCGCTGGTGCAATTTTTTCAAAATATTTGGTAAACTTTTCTGTGATTTCATCTGGAGTTTGATAAGGAACCAATCTCATTGAAATTTTCGCAAATGCTTTAGACGGGATAACCGTTTTTGCACCTTCGCCAATATATCCGCCCCAAATTCCGTTGCAGTCTAAAGTAGGACGAATCGACGTTCTCTCCAAAGTCGTGTATCCTTTTTCACCTTCTACTCCATTTAAACCAATTGATTTTTTGAAGTGTTCTGGATCATCTTTCAACTTGTTCATGTCCGCTCTTTCCGCATCAGAAACTGTTTCTACGTTGTCGTAAAAACCATCGACCGTAATATGTCCGTCTTCATCAATTAAGTTGGCAATCATTCGCGAAAGCACGTGAATAGGGTTAGGAACCGCTCCACCGTACAATCCAGAATGCAAATCACGGTTCGGTCCTTCTACTTCAACTTCTACATAACTTAAACCTCTTAAACCTGTTGTAACCGTCGGTTGGTCGTTGGAATAAATATGAGTATCTGAAATTAAAATAACATCACACGAAAGTTTTTCGGTATTGTCTTTCACGAAAGCTTCTAAACTTTTCGAACCGACTTCTTCTTCGCCTTCAAAAATGAATTTAACATTACAAGGCAAAGTATCGGTTTTCATCATCGCCTCAAATGCTTTGATGTGCATAAAAAACTGTCCTTTGTCATCAGCAGAACCTCTAGCGAAAATCGCTCCTTCTGGGTGAATATCTGTTTTTTTGATATAAGGTTCAAAAGGTGGTTTGTCCCATAACTCCAGTGGATCTGGTGGTTGTACATCGTAGTGGCCGTACATTAAAACCGTTGGTAAATTCTTATCGATTATTTTTTGACCGAACACGATTGGATATCCTGCAGTTTCACAAACTTCAACATCATCGGCTCCGGCATCTTTTAAAAATTTTGATACTTGATCTGCGCATCTTAAAACATCCTCTTTATAAGCAGGATCTGCACTGATAGAAGCAATCTTTAACAATTCAAAAAGTTCATCAACATAGCGTTGTTTATTTTCTTGAATGTAATTTAAGGTTTCTTTCATTTTATTTTTATTAAAATTATTTAACATCGAACTTTGTAAAAATAAAAAAAATGTCTCGCCGAAGCAAGACATTTACCTTTTAATATGTGAAAAGTGTTATTTAGCTGGAGTTGAAGCGGGCGTTTCAGTTACGTTCGCACTATCCATCTTCATTACCACCGGCTGAACAATTACTTTAGAACTGTCAGCTGCCATCAGTGCTGCAGATTTTTGAGCGTCTGCTGCGTTTACGGCTGCAGTGGCTTCGTCGCTCATCACATCGTCGCTGTATCTTTCAACTCCTTTTTCCATTTTCAGCACGCCTTTGTTTCCGCCTGCCTGAATTTTCTGACAGCTAACGGCAAAACCTGCGATCGCAACACCTAAAATAATTTTTTTCATATCTACTTTCTGATGATTAAGAATCTTTATAATTTTCAATTTTCAAAAGTAAGAAATATTACCATTTTTCGCAAAGGTTTTTCGCAAATTCTAAACACTTTTTAAAATAATTTTATTTTTCTGGGTTTGCGAAAAAATTAAGTAGTCATTTCCACCATCTAAAATCTTATATTTTTTCTTAATTTCATCTGGAGTTAAAGGATAGTTTTTTGAGATAATATTAAACTTCTCCCCTTTTCTAATTTGCTTTGAATCGATGATTTCTACTTTTAAAACTCTACCCGGAAAATCTTCTACTAGTTCATCTGAAGTATAAAAGTGGGAATTTGGATGGATCTTTTTTAAATTAAACTTAACTGAAATACTATTAAATCCACCCGATTTTAGAACTGCATTATTAGGAATGTACAGATATCGAAGCGGTTCTGAAAATTCTGACTCAGCCGATTTCTCTTCTTCATAATTAAATGAAAAAAATTCCTCTTCACTCTCAAGATTGATACAGGTAATTGTTGTTTGGGACTTATCTTTCTTTGAATGGACGAAAACCAATAATTCCTTCACTTCATTTCTAACGGCGATAATATGAATTTCAACGACATTTTTTAAAGCGGAAATTAAATAAGAGATATCGATTAAGGGCGAAAGTTTAATGATGATTCGATCAGAAATTTCCAACAATTGATTTTGAATTTCCAAAAGATTGGGTGACAAATCTTCCAACAAAAATTTTTTGTTTTTATGCTCATCTCTTCTGGCTGGATCGAGGTAAACCGAATCGTATGTTTGGCCATTTTGCTTTAAGAAATTTTCTAAATTTTCATTAATAAAGTTAGCTTCTCTATC
This sequence comes from Kaistella antarctica, assembly GCF_900109615.1. Taxonomy (GTDB): domain Bacteria; phylum Bacteroidota; class Bacteroidia; order Flavobacteriales; family Weeksellaceae; genus Kaistella; species Kaistella antarctica. The sequence continues at coordinate 775,345 of NZ_FOIX01000002.1, read as the reverse complement.
TAAAATAGTCCAGTTGTGTTTTACAATTTTCAATAAATCTGAATTCTGCTCCACCAAAGTAACTTCCTCAAAATTTTGAGAGAGAAAATAAGCGTCGATTCCAAAACCAGACGTCATATCAATGAAACTTTTCCCTTTTAAACTTTGAGCTTTAAATTCTGCAGTGGCTTGCGAAGAAGCTTGTTCCAAATTTAAGTTGGGCGGAAAAACAATTCCTTCTTTCAACAAATACGGAAACTTTTTTTGAGCGACTTTTTTCCCTTTTATTTGCTGTACAATTTCTTGCATCGAAACTTCTGGAAACGGAGATTTTTTCAGTAATAAAGAATGCAAATCCGTGGTTAGATTTGCATTGATGTATTTTTGAATTTCTTTATTTAAAATAGCTTTGATAATCAATTATGTATATTTTTATTCAAACATTTCTGCTAAACGAACCGCTTTAATTTCATCTGAAGAATATAATTGTTCCGCAGATTTGGTCTTGTCTAATTTCGGATAAAGATTGACACCGATGATTTTTACTTTTCCTTCTTCAACCCAATTTTGCTCTTTGATTGCTTGCTCATAGATTTTTTGTTGAATCCAACCAGATTTCAAAAGTTCACAATATCCTCCTTGATCTTCCATTTCTAAAAATAGTTTCCACGCTTTCTCGGAAAATTGTTGGGTTAAATCTTCTACATAATAAGATCCATTTCCGGCATCATCAAAAACATTAATAATACTTTCATAAGCCAACACAATTTGTTGCTTAAAGGAAATTTCTTCTGAAACAGAATTAGAGTTTTCTATTTTATAATCGTTGCTAAAAACGGCGTCTGCGCCACCAATCATTGCGGCAGAAAGTTCTAAGGTTGACCGAATCAAATTATTCTCAGCGTCATTTTTCGATTTATTTCTTAAAGATGTTTCCGCAAAAATAAATGGAATTTCATCTAAGCCAAACTCTTTCGAAAGCTGATTAAATACTAATTTCAAGGATCGAACTTTAGCAATTTCAAAAAAATAATTGCCGCCAACTGCGATTTTAAAAATCAGTTTATTTAAAATTTCTGACTCAAAAACTTCTGTCAGTTCTTTCGTCTTTGCCAAAGCTATTGCCAATTGTTGAATGATTGTCGCGCCAGAATTTTGATGCAAAGAAACATCCACACAGAGATTTCTTTCAAAGTTTTTCGCCAAGAGTTCTTTTGCCAATTGTAAATTTAGGTCGCCATCTTGATCGTTTGAGAAAACATCAATTAAAGAAATATAACGATTATTTTCATCAAGCGAAATATGTTCTGCTAAATCTTTATTATTCACAAAAAGGACTTTGTCCTGTAAATCTTCCACATTATTATTGAGTAGAAATGCAAAAACATTTTCCTCGGCACTTTCGTGAAATAGAGAAACAAGGTGCGTAGATTCTTCAACTCTTGGGAGATTGTTTAGTGGTTTAGGAACAGAATCGTAATAAGGTTTCACCACAATTCCTTCCAGATTTTCTTTGGATAAAATTTCGTAAATATTTTCTGTTTTCATCTGTTTCCGAACAACAGATTCCCAATCTTGAAGTGAAGTTTTCTTAAACATAATTTATATTGAAGCCAAATGCTGGCGTTTAGCTACTAATTACTTAACATTCTTCGTACTGTCGACCACCAAAATAAAGATTTCTTCATTCGGTTTCTTCATGAAATAATTCTCACGAGCGAACTTTTCTTTTTCGTCTTTATTGTTCATTAATTTCTTGTAAAACTCGTCGTTTTTTTGATATTCGGATTGATAATAAGCCAACTGATGTTCGTACTTTTTAACTTCACTATTCAACTCATTAATAACCAAAAAAGAAGTACTGTCAAAGAAAATCATCCACATCAAAAATAGAACAATCGTCACAAAATATTTATTCACAAAATATTTTTGAATGAATTTTAGCTTTGGTGACTTGGGTTTAATTTCTTTAATTAAGTCTTCCATTTTAATGTGTTTTTTTCAAAGTATTATTAATAACGGTCGAAAGAAAATCAATGGCAACCGTATTTTGCTTCATATTCGGAACGATCAAATCAGCTTCGTTTTTCGATGGCTCTATAAATTCCTGATGCATCGGTTTCAAAGTGGTTTGATAGCGGTGCAAAACTTCCTGCAGATCCCGGCCACGTTCTTGCGTGTCACGGCGAATTCTACGGATTAATCTTTCATCAGAATCGGCATGAACAAAGACTTTTAAATCATATTCTTTCAATAATTCAGAGTTCGTTAAAACCAAAATCCCCTCTACAATTAAAACATTTCTGGGTTCTATTGAAACATGATCGCCCGTTCTAGAATGCGTTACAAATGAATAAAGCGGTTGTTCAATAGCGTCGCCACTTTTCAGGGCTTTTACATGTTTGATCAGCAAATCAAAGTCAATCGATTTTGGATGATCATAATTCAGAACTTCCCTTTCCTGTAAAGTAAGATTCGGATTATCATGGTAGTAATTATCCTGAGAGAGCACATTGACTCCTTCTGTATTGAGTTGCTGAAGAATTTTATTGACAACTGTAGTTTTCCCTGAACCTGTTCCTCCTGCAATTCCTATTACGAGCATATTATTGTTTTTACAAATATAAGATTTTGTCTTAAATTCTTTCGTAAAACTAAATCTAAATTATTAGCGTAAGAAATCTACACTTTTTGTTCAATATTAAAGATATAATAAATCACAGCGACTACTCTGGCTAAAAATTCGCGAGACTGATTTCTGTAAAAACTTTTATTGGCCAAAACATCCTGCGCATCAAAGCCGAGCGCGTTCATACCGCTATTTCTGGCGTAGAATAAAGCGCGTAAATTGTGAAAGCCCTGGGAAACCACGATCACGTCTTTTTGATGATAAACTTCTAGGCAATTCTTAATACTTGCTTGGGTTTTAAAACCTTTTGGATCTTGAATAATGATATTTTCGGGAACACCTTCTTGGTAAATCAGATAATCCTTCATCGCGGCAGGTTCATCGTAACCTTTGCTTTTTTCACCACTCACAATAATTTTCTTAATTTTTCCGTGATGATACAAAAGCGCGGCAGCATCCATCCTAGCAGTGAAATACGGATTTGATACTCCCGATCTCATTTTGGGCGAAGTTCCTAAAACCAAGGCGGTTTGACGTGGCGGAATTTTAGAAATCTTGGTGTACGTTCTTCCGTTTGTGACGGCAAAAACCCAAATATTAGCCAAAATCATCAATAGAATCCCGATTTCGACGAGATTAAAAAATGATTTGAATAAGTCTAATATTTTTTTCAAAATCTTTTACATTAAATCGAAATTAACTTTAACATTCTTGCTCAAAACGACTGACATGCAAGCCAATATTTTCCCCGACGCTTCTTCTTTTTTTGTTAGATATTCGTTTTCTAACAATTCAACTTCGCCTACTTCCAAAATACATTCACAACTACCGCAGATCCCTGATTTACAAGAATAAGGGACCGGAAATTTTTGAATCAGCAGTTGCTGCAACAATCGCATTTTATTATTTTTTAAAGTAGTTTGATAATTGTTATCAAAAAGCTTGAAATCAACAGCGATATTTTCAATCAAAGGAAACTCTTTTTCTACTGGATAAATATCTTCATTAAATTCCTCGAAAAGCTCAAAGTGAATATTTTTCTTGGGGATTCCATGTTCATAACAAGCGTTGGCAATTGACTTGATCATTTCGCCTTTGCCACAAATTAAAACTTCATCCACCGCGTCCCAAATTCGACTTTCTTCATCAGTATCATCCAACATCAAAATTTGATTGATGATTAAAGCTACTTTTTTTTCATTTAAACGCCCTTCAAAAAGACCATTCCCAATTTTTTCTTGAGAGTAAAAGTAATGAATTTCCAAGCGGTCCGGATTATTCTTAACCAATTCAGCTAATTCATTTTTAAAGATGATTTGCTCCCTCGTTTTATTACCGTAAAAAAGAAATAATCTAGTTCTGGGTTCAGTATGTAAAAGATTTTTGAAATGACTTAAGATCGGCGTAATTCCTATTCCACCCGCAAAGCCAACAATAGTTCGGAATTCGTGAGGTTTAGAAATGATGGTGAATCTTCCTCTGGGTTCAGAAACTTCCAATTGATCTCCAATTTGTAAGTCTTTAAATAAAGTATATGCAAAACTTTCTTCACTGTTTATTTTAATACCTAGTGTAATTTTTCCTTCGTAAGGTGCCGAAGTCATTGAAAAATCTTTGTGCAGATGATTGCCATCGGACTTGAGTCGAAGAGTGACATATTGCCCGGCTTCAAACTGATAATGGGAAGACAATTCTGGTGGTATTTCAAATTCCAGCGTAAAGGTACTTTTGGTAAGTTCTTGCTTTTTCGCTAATTTTAGCCAGTGAAACTCGATTTGTCTAGCTTTAGGTAGAAGATTTTCCATAATTAATAAGAATTCAAAATTAACAAAAATAAAATGAAAAGACTGATTTTTGGTGTGGTGTTATTAACAGCACTTTCGGCTTGTAACAAAGAAGCAACCGTAACAGAAACAACCGATGAAGAAACTGCGGATGCTATAATCGCAAACGAATCAGACGGTTCTATGGATGCGGTTATTCCTTTCAAACGTGTAGAGTTAAATCCAGATGAGACTTCGAAACTTCTTGGTAAAAAAGAAAATGACACTCTTTATATCACAAATTTCTGGGCAACTTGGTGTCCGCCATGCATCAAAGAAATACCGCATTTCAGAGAGAAAATGACGGAATTAAAATCGCAGCCAGTTAAGTTTACGTTCATAAGTTTAGATCCAAAAGAAGATTGGGATACGAAAGTGAAAGCTTTTGCTGAAGAGAACGGACTTTCAGAAAACGTCGTTTTACTGGATGGTTCAACGCTTACACCGGCATTTTTTCCAGCCAATTTTAAAGATTGGGATGGCGGTTCAATTCCATTTACATTTATGAGAAAAGGCGACAAGACTGATGAAACAGTGGGAATGATGAGCATGGAAGCTTTAACAGAAAAAATTAATTCTTTCAAATAATTTCAACTAAAAGTCACAAAAGTTACTGCCTAATTTGATTAGAAAGTACTATTGCAGTTTGGTGTTTAAAAAAATCAAATTCTAATAGCATTTTCAAATTTAAATAAACGCACCACCTTTGTGACTTTTTCTTTATAATGCTAATGTCTAAAAACTTTAAAATCACCGGTATATTCGTCGTCATCGGAATTATCATTTCGGTGTTAATCAATTTGAATATTGGTTTTATGAATTTAAGTTTTTCAGACTTCTTCTCCTCTAGTTCAGAACATTCTCAGATTGCGCAACTCCGCATCAATCGAGTTTTAGTTATGATGTTAGCGGGAATTTCGATTCCAACGTCTGGTTTTTTACTGCAGGAATATTTTCAAAATCCTTTGGCGGGACCTTCTGTTTTGGGAATTACGTCTGTGGCGAGTCTAAGCGTCGCTTTTTATATTTTCTTTTCCAAAGATTATATTCTTCCAGAGTTTCTGCAAAACAGTTTTTTGAGTATTTCTGCTATTGGTGGAAGTTTACTTTTGATGATTGTCCTACTGGCATTTTCAGGCAAGTTTCAGGATAAATCATTCCTGATCATTTTCGGTTTTTTAATCTCAGCGCTGGCCGGAGCCGTAGTTTCTATCCTTCAATTTTACGCAGAAAATCAAAGTTTGAAGAACTACATTTTGTGGAGTTTTGGTGCAAATAATCAGGTTTCTACTAATCAGATTCTGGTTCTTAGCTTAATTGTGGCAGTAGGATTATTTTTAAGTTTTAAAACCATTAAACCTTTGATTGGGAATTCATTGGGGACGGCTTATGCACAAAGTTTGGGAGTGAATTTAAAGCATCTGAAATACTTTGTTATCATTTCATCGTCGTTGCTTTCTGCTTCTGTTACCGCATTTTTAGGGCCCATTTTATTTATTGGAATTGTGGTTCCTCATTTCTGCAGAATGCTATTTAATCCGGCAAAGTTATGGCAGCAATGGATTTTAAATATGTTGTTGGGCATTTTAATTATGGAATTTTTCTCGATTATATCTGAATCAACACAGTTTCCTCTGAATGTAATTACTTCCCTATTTGGAATCCCTGTTATTCTGACGATGATGTTAAATAACAAAAGAACCACGTAAAAAGAAGGATGTTTCTAGAATTAAAAAATACTGCAATCGGTTATCAAACTACTTTAATTAAAGAAGTTAATACGGGATTGAGCTTAGGAGAAATCTGTCTTTTAATTGGAAATAATGGAGTTGGAAAAACCACTTTGATTAAGAGTATTCTCAATCAAATTGAATTATTAAATGGTGAAGTTATATTAAATGGAAACTCTACCAAAACTCTTTCATCAAGAGAAATGGCTAAACAGATTGCGGTCGTCTTTGCAAAGTCTCAAATTCCCGCAAACTACACTTTACGAGATTTAATCTCTTTTGGGAAATACATTCATTATCCTTATTATTTTGAACTAAGTGAAACTGATCAACAAGAAGTTGAAGAGATTATTGAAAGTCTAAATCTGACGCAATACAGCGATTTTCAATTGACTCAATTATCAGATGGAAATCTGCAAAAAGCTTTTATTGGTCGAGCTCTGGCTCAAAATTCACCCATGATTATTTTAGATGAACCAACCACACATTTGGACGAAGAAAACAAAATCATCATTCTCAAATTATTACGAAATTTAGCGCAGGAGCATCACAAATTGATTCTGTTCTCGTCTCACGATTGGCGGTTAGCAAAAGAGTTTGCAAATAAAATTTGGCTCATTAACAATGAAAAATTAGAAGCCGGAATTACGGAGGAAATTCTGCTAAAGCATGATGAATTACTTAATCCTAACCTATTTCAGTTGAATGATGGCTTCGTGGCTCCGAAAATAACAGCGCCCTATTTGCACAAAGAAATGCTCTACTCTTTTCTTCAAAAAAACTTCCAAAAAAAACTTTCCCATCTTCAATTTGAATTTAAACTATCTTTTTGGGTGATTTCAAATGGAGATATTCAAAAAAAATGCTATTCTTTTGAAGAAATTTCTGCATTCATTAAAAAACTTCACTGATTCCTCATTTCACACGGCTTTTTAAAGTACTATGCATGCATAGTATTATGCTCATCATATCTTTTAATGATTTGATTTTCAGTTATTAACAAACATTTAACAAATAAATATACTATGCATGCATAATATTAATTATATTTGACATAACCACATTACCTACTATTATGAACAATAAGAACAATGAAAAAGTCGAGAATATCGACCTCATTTTAAAGTCAACTTGGCTCGCTGTTTCAAAAATGTATTCAGAATTGGCGCAAGATCATGCTGCTACGGCGGTTCAAGCACTAACGCTCTTGAAAATTGACCCTAAAGAAGGAACTCGAAGTACGAATCTAGGACCGAAAATGGCGATTGAACCCACGTCTCTAACCCGAATTATCAAACTTTTAGAAGACAACGGCTATATCTATAAGGAAAAGACAAGTAGTGACAAACGGGAAGTGATTATTAAACTCACTGAAAAAGGATTAAACTCCAGAAACTTGTCAAAAGAAGTGGTGGTGAACTTCAACAAAAAAGTGGTAGAAAAAATTTCTGCTGAAAAAATGGATATTTTTAAAGAAGTCATGACTGACATTTTGAAAATCGCCAATGAATTAAATAATAAAAAATAAGGAATATGCACAGAAGAATCAAACACGTTACGGTTTTAGGTTCAGGAATTATGGGTTCCGGTATTGCAGCACACTTCGCCAACATCGGTGTACAGGTGCTTTTATTAGATATCGTTCCCTTTGAACTGACTGAAGCTGAACAAAAAAAAGGTCTGACCAAGGAGGATAAAGTTGTAAGAAATAGAATTGCAGCGGAGAACTTTGTAAAATTACAGAAATCAAGTCCGGCACTACTATACACTCCGAAATTCGCGGAAAGAATTACGGTTGGAAACTTTGATGACGATTTAGAAAAAATTAAAAACACAGACTGGATTATTGAAGTTGTTGTTGAAAGACTCGACATTAAGAAATCGGTTTATGAAAAGATAGAACAGTTTAGAAAACCGGGAACGTTAGTTTCATCCAACACTTCTGGAATTCCGATTCATTTCCTGATTGAAGGAAGAAGCGATGATTTCAAAAAGTATTTCGCAGGAACGCATTTCTTTAATCCAGTGAGATATTTACCACTTTTAGAGGTGATTCCTACGCCGGAAACGAATCCTGAAGTCATTCAATTCTATATGGAATATGGAGCGAAATTCTTAGGAAAAGCAACGGTTTTAGCAAAAGATACGCCAGCCTTTATCGCCAATAGAATTGGAGTCTTCTCGATGATGAACTTGCTTCATGAAGTGAAAAACTTAGGTTTAAATGTTTCTGATATCGATAAATTAACTGGTCCTGTAATCGGGCGGCCGAAATCTGCGACGTTCCGTACGGCTGATGTTGTTGGTTTAGATACTTTGGTCATGGTTGCTGATGGTGTTCGAAACAGTAAAATGGAAGCGAACGATTTTAATGATGTTTTCAAACTTCCTGATTATGTTCAGAAGATGGTTGACAACAATTGGTTAGGATCTAAATCTGAACAAGGTTTCTATAAGAAAATTAAAAACGCTGAAGGTAAATCTGAAATTCAAGGTTTGAATTTAGATACCATGGAATATGAACTCCAAGGAAAGACGGACTTCCCTACGCTTGCCTTAACGAAAGCGATTGATAAACCGATCGACCGTTTCAAAGTTCTCATCGCTGGTAAAGATAAAGCAGCAGAATTGTACCGTAAATCTTTCGGAGCCTTGTTCGGCTACGTTTCTCATAAAGTTCCAGAAATCGCTGATGAAGTTTACAAAATCGATGACGCCATGCGTGCTGGTTTCGGCTGGGAAAATGGACCCTTCGAAATTTGGGATGCAATTGGTGTTCAAAAAGGAATTGAATTGGCGAAAGAAGCCGGTTATGAAGTTTCCGATTGGGTGAAGAGTGTTGAATCTTTCTATAAGGTGAATGACGAAGGTCAAAGTATTTTCTTCGATCAAAACGCTGGGAATTATGATAATATTCCAGGTCAAGAATCTTTTATCATTCTAGATAATATTAGAAAAAACAAAACGCTTTGGAGCAATTCAGGATCTTCAATCCAGGATTTAGGCGATGGAATTATCAACTTTGAAATCCATTCTAAAATGAATTCTTTAGGTGGTGAAGTTTTAGATGGTTTGAACAGAGCCATCGACTTAGCTGAAAAGGATTATGATGGTTTAGTTGTTGGAAATCAGGGAGCGAACTTCTCTGTTGGAGCGAATTTAGCCATGATTTTAATGATGGCGATCGATCAGGATTGGGATGATTTGAATATGGCAATCGCTTATTTCCAGAAATCGATGATGCGCGTTCGCTACTCCTCTATTCCCGTAATCGTTGCGCCACACGGAATGACTTTAGGTGGTGGTTGCGAAATGACCATGCATGCTGACAGAGTTGTGGCTGCAGCAGAAACCTATATTGGTTTGGTAGAAGTTGGTGTCGGAGTAATTCCTGGCGGTGGTGGTACTAAAGAAATGGCGTTAAGAGTTTCTCGTGAATTCCAGTCTGATGATGTTAAAAATAATCGGCTTCGAGATATGTTCATGAATATCGCGATGGGTAAAGTGGCAACTTCTGCTTACGAAGCTTATGATATGGGAATTCTTGAAAACTATAAAGACATCGTGGTGGTCAATAAAAACCGTCAGATCAAAACGGCAAAAATGTTCGCTCTAAGTTTAGCGGAACATGGTTACACGCAACCGATTGAACAAAAAGTAAAAGTTTTAGGACGCGATGCTTTAGGAATGTTCTTAGTTGGAACCGATCAAATGTTAACTGGAAAATATATTTCTGAACACGATAAACTAATTGCTGATAAATTAGCCAACGTTTTAGTAGGTGGAAATCTTTCTGAACCAACAATTGTTACGGAGCAATATTTATTGAATCTGGAAAGAGAGACTTTCTTGCAATTGTGTGGAGAAAGAAAAACTTTGGAAAGAATTCAGTTCATGTTAACCAAAGGTAAACCGTTGAGAAATTAAAAAAAGTTCCGTAGGAACGATCTGCTAATGGAAAATTATTTTTTTCAACAGCCTCGTAGAGGCGACCCGTTAATAATATGACAAATCAAATCATAAAAAGCCTCGTAGAGGCGACCTGTTAATGATGGCAAACACCTATACACAAATTTACATTCAAATTGTTTTCGCAGTGAAAGGCAGACAAAACCTAATTGCAAAAGAGAACAGAGAAGAATTGCATAAATTTATTACAGGTATTGTTACCAATCGAGGTCAGAAATTATTTGCCGTTTTTGCAATGCCAGATCACGTTCATATTTTGGTTAGTATTGGTCCAACCATTTTGATTTCTGATTTGGTAAGAGATATTAAAGCAGGTTCTTCAAAATTTATCAATGATAAAAATTGGATAAATGGAAGATTTAATTGGCAGGAAGGTTATGGAGCATTTTCTTATTCTAAAAGAGGTGTTGATTCGGTTGTAAAATATATTATGAATCAGGAAGAACACCATAAAAAGAAAACATTTAAAAATGAATATTTAGGTCTTTTAGAAAAATTTGAAATCGAATATGATCAAAAATATTTATTTGAATGGATTGAAGATTAACAGGTCGCTCCTACGGAGCTCTCAAAAAAACCATTAATAAAAAAGGCTATTAACAGGAAACCTCTCCGAGGTTATCAATTTTAAAAATATAAAATAATGAAACAAGCATATATAATAAAAGGATTTAGAACAGCAGTTGGCAAGGCGCCAAAAGGTTCTCTTCGCTTCACGCGTCCCGACGTCATGGCAGCAACCGTAATTGAAAAATTAATGGCTGCCGTTCCAGAGTTAGATAAAAACAGAATCGACGATGTAATCGTTGGAAACGCAATGCCAGAAGCCGAACAAGGTTTGAATGTTGCGCGTTTAATTTCATTGATGGGATTAAAAACGGATCAAGTTCCAGGTGTTACGGTGAACAGATATTGCGCTTCTGGAAGTGAAGCGATTGCAATCGCATCGGCTAAAATTCAGGCCGGAATGGCTGATTGTATCATCGCTGGTGGAACAGAATCAATGTCTTACATTCCGATGGGTGGTTACAAACCCGTTCCAGAAAGTGATATGGCTAAAACCAATCCTGATTACTATTGGGGAATGGGTTACACCGCGGAAGAAGTTGCGAAACAGTTCAATATTTCTCGCGAAGAGCAAGATGCCTTTTCTTTCGACTCTCATAACAAAGCTTTAAAAGCAAATGAGACCAGAAGGTTTAAAGATCAGATTGTCCCGATTCCGGTTGAGTACAATTATCTGGATGAAAACCAAAAAATGCAAACCAAGAAATACGATTTCTCTGTAGATGAAGGTCCAAGAAAAGGGACAAGTTTAGAAGGTTTGGCAAAATTACGTCCGGTCTTTGCAAATGGCGGATCCGTAACTGCAGGAAACTCTTCTCAAATGAGTGACGGTGCGGCTTTCGTAATTGTAATGTCTGAGGAAATGGTGAAAGAATTAGGACTGGAACCAGAAGCAAGATTAGTTGCCTATGCCGCCGCAGGTTTAGAGCCAAGAATCATGGGAATGGGTCCTTTATACGCCGTTCCAAAAGCCTTAAAACAAGCAGGTTTAGAATTAAAAGACATCGATTTAATTGAGTTGAATGAAGCCTTTGCATCTCAATCCGTGGCTTTGAAAAAAGAGTTAAATCTAAATCCAGATATCTTAAACGTCAATGGAGGCGCCATCGCATTAGGACATCCACTAGGTTGTACCGGAACAAAATTAACCGTTCAACTGCTAGACGAAATGAAAAAACGCGGCAACATGAAATACGGAATGGTGACGATGTGCGTGGGAACGGGTCAGGGAGCGGCGAGTATTTTTGAACTGCTTTAGAAGACGAATAGATAATAGACGGATAGATGATAGACTTTAAAAAAGACAATTAGATGATAGACTGATGGATAATAGACATTAATCTAAAAACTTTAAAGCATGAGTGATTTTAAGAGACATAATTTTAAGAAATTAAAGATTTGGCAGATGGGTTTAGAGATAGCCAAAACTATTCTAGATTTAACAGATACCTTTCCAACAATCGAGAAGTTTGGTCTTAAAAGTCAAATGGATCGGTGCTCAATTTCGATTCCGTCTAACATAGCAGAAGGTTCAAGCAGAACCAATAAATCTTTCAGTCATTTTATAGATATTTCTTTAGGTTCCTCATTTGAGTTGCAAACGCAACTTCTACTAGCAAATCACAGAAAATATTTAGTGCAAGATGCGACTGAAGAACTAGAGAGCAAAATCGAAGATTGGCAAAGAGCCACGATGGTTTTTCAAAATACCTTAAAAGAATAAGAAGACAAGAAGATAATAGACTGATAGATGAAAGACTTTACCGTGCGGTTTTAATCTATTATCTATCCGTCTATCATCTATTCGTCTCAACCAAAATCTAAAATTAAAAAAAACAAATAATGAGCGATACAACAACAAAAACACTAAAAGGCGGCGAATTCATCATCAAAGATATTCCGGCCGCAGAATTATTCAGTCTTGAAGAATTGACTGAGGAGCAAAAAATGCTTCGTGATTCTATTAACGAATTTATGGAGCGAGACGTGATTCCAAACAATAAACGTTTCGAACAGAAAGATTATGCTTTGACTGAAGAAACCATGCGCAAATTAGGCGAAATGGGAACTTTAGGAATTGCAGTTCCAGAAGCGTACGGCGGACTCGGAATGGGTTTCGTAAGTACGATGTTAGCCTGCGATAAAATTTCTGGTGGAAACGGATCATTGGCAACAGCGTATGGTGCACACACGGGAATTGGAACGCTTCCTATCCTTCTTTATGGAACGGAAGAACAAAAACAAAAATACCTTCCTGCTTTAGCAACGGGTGAAAAATTCGGAGCTTACTGTTTGACAGAACCAGATGCAGGTTCCGATGCGAACTCTGGAAAAACAAGAGCAGTCTTGACAGAAGATGGGAAACATTACATCATCAATGGACAGAAAATGTGGATTTCAAACGCAGGTTTTGCGGAGACTTTTACCTTTTTCGCTAGAATTGAAGATGATAAAAACATTACGGCTTTCGTCTTTAACAAGTCGGAGTTAGAAGATCCCGCCAGCTTTACCATGGGTGAAGAAGAGCATAAATTAGGAATCCGTTCCTCTTCTACACGTCAGGTTTTCTTTAATGATATGAAAATCCCGGTGGAAAATCTTTTAGGAGAAAGAAACAATGGTTTCAAAATCGCCTTGAATGCTTTGAATGCAGGCCGTATTAAATTAGCTGCCGCAAACGTTGACGGACAGAGAAGAATTACTTCAATGGCGATTAATTACGCCAACGAAAGAAAACAGTTCGGAGTTTCCATTTCGACTTTTGGAGCGATTCGTAAGAAAATTGCCGAAATGTCAACTGGAATTTTCGTTTCAGAATCTGGATCGTACAGAGCGGCGAAAGATGTTGAAGATAAAATTGAGGAATTCATCGCTGGCGGCATGAAACACGAAGAAGCAGAATTAAATGCTTTGGCAGAATATGCGGTGGAATGTTCTATTCTTAAAGTTTATGTTTCAGATTTAACGCAACATATTGCTGACGAAGGAATTCAGATTTACGGTGGAATGGGCTTCTCAGAAGATGCACCCATGGAGGCAGCTTGGAGAGATTCCAGAATCAGTCGTATCTACGAAGGAACCAACGAAATCAACCGACTTCTTGCCGTAGGAATGTTGATTAAGAAAACAATGAAAGGCGAACTTGATTTGTTGAAACCAGCCATGGCGATCGGAAAAGAATTGATGGGAATTCCGTCATTCGAAGTTCCAGATTATTCAGCCTATATGTCTGAAGAAAAAGCCCTCCTTCACAACTTGAAGAAAGTATTCTTAATGGTTGCGGGAGCGGCGCTTCAGAAATATATGATGGACATCGAAAAACAGCAGCATCTTTTATTAAATGCCTCTGAAATTTTGAATCAGATCTATATGGCAGAATCTGCAATTTTAAGAGCAGAGAAACATTTCGATACTGATTCTGTACAAGCCTCAATGGCGAGATTAAATCTTTACAAAGCCGTGGAAGCAATCTCTACTGCAGCGAAAGAAGGAATCGTATCTTTTGCAGAAGGCGACGAACAGCGCATGATGCTTTCTGGTTTACGCAGATTTACAAAATACACCAATATGCCAAATGTAGTTGCCTTGACTGAAAAGGTTGCAGCCCATTTCGTGGAAAAAGGATCTTACTAGAAATAGTTTGATATGTGGTTTGAACGCTCTGAGAAATCGGGGCGTTCTTTTTTTGTGATTATAAGCAAAGATTTAAGTTGGCACTATAGGTTTAGAAAACTAAATCTTTTTAATGGCTAATCCTCATTCTTAATTTTTAATAATGTTTCCAAAAAAGTATGAAACTCATCGAGAACTAATTTTAAACTTTTATTATCATCTTTTTCTTCAACTATCTCATCTCTTTTAAAGACAGTTTTTTGTATAAATGTAAGTCTCGAGTTATAATCATTAATTGAATAATGTTCAAACAAATATGATTTATCGTCTGTTTTTAAACTAAATCCATTTTCAATTCTTTCGATTTTTAAATGATTATTATTTTGATCATTTAAAAAATTACATAACTCATCAGTAACTCTTCGTCCTTCTTTTGATTTTCTAATTTTTTTTGTTCCATTTCTTCTAAAGTTAAATTCTTTGTCATTATTTGTATATTTAATAATTGTTAAATAATAGAAATCTATTTTTTAGAATGAAATATCACATAGTTTAATAAAATATAAAAATATTTTATACGAACATATTTTATCTAGTATATTTGTAAAAACATAATGTCAGCAACATAAATTAAAGTTATGGATGAAAATAATGAAATTGTATTTAGCCAAAGAATCGATAATCAGAATGGTTATTTAACTTTACCTTTTAATGAAAATCAATTTAAAGATTTTGTCTCTGGGTTATTAGGAAAACCCCAAACCATGACTAGGCGTATTGTCGGTTCCTTCAATGTATATCTAAAAGATTTACAAAATTTTCACAATTTAATAGATCAGAGAATTAGTCAACAAAATAATGGACATCTTATACAACTTAGGACTAAAATATTCTTTTCAGACCAGTCGTCAGTCATGCTTAGTTCATATGAAGAACTGTTAACTTATAATGAAGTTAAACCTATTGAATCTATTGGCGTGAAAATGAGTTGGTCATATTTAATCCAATTTGCAGATAAAACAGTACCTGAAAAACAAGAAATTGAATTGACAATTATCGCATCACCATATAAATCGATAATTGAGGACGATGATATTCCAATTTTATATCCTTCTAATGGTGAGTTTCGCATTCTCATACAACATACTGCCCGAAGTTGGGCATCTGACATAGAAAGTTTAATTACGAATCAAATTAAATCAATTCTACAGGAGGAGGGAAAAATCTCAAAATTTATTAGAAAAAACAGTTCTGAAATCGGAGTAATTTCTGCGCTAATCTTTTTTCTAGGATCAATTGTGGGAATCTATATTAATACCAAAAATTTTAATCTAAGCGAATTAGAGAAAGTTCAGAAGTTCACAAATTTACCAAGTCAAAATATTGATAAAAAAATTAATTTTATATTAAATTATGTCGCAAGTAATGAACAAAATTTTTACTTCATCAAATCGCTTATTTTCATTGTTATCTCCTTAATTGGGGCAATCATTCTTGGAACTTGGATTAATAATTTAGCAAATAACAGAAAGCTTAGTTTTGTCGTATTGACAAGAAAGTCCGTTAAAACTAAAGAAAAGATGTATGTTAAAAGTCAGAGAAAAACGACTTGGTTTTTCTTATCTTTAGTTATAACTATAGTTTGTGGCATTGCTTCTAACTTTCTTTTCAAATGGTTATTTTCATAAATACAAAACTAATTTCACCAATGTCGCGGATTTGCAATAAGTTAAAAAACCACAACAACTTCAAACGCCCTCTAAAAACCGTAAAGCATGCAAAGGACCATTTAAATCAGCATAATTTCTCGCACCACTGAACTCATAATCCTCTGCTTTCCGCACCATTTTTTTTGTCACTGGAATTAAAAACCTTGTCAAGGTTGTCTTTTCTACTAACCTTCCAATTGTTCACAGGATCTTTAAAATAATCAAAGATGTTCTTCCTATCATCCAGCCGCTGCGAAAAGTCTCACACTTTGACCCAAAATAAATTCACTCGTGATATTTTTAGATATTTAAATACTTTTGTTTTGTATAAGTCTATAAATCGTGATACTGCGGTGATTGCCAAACGAATTAAAGACGGTTCTATTCCCGAAGACATTCGATATCTGGATGAAAATATTTTAATTATGGATGGCGGAATCCCAATTATCATCGAAGGAAAAGTAGTGGGCGAAACTGGCGTTGGTGACTTTCACGGAAGTGAAGATGTTCGCATTGCTCAGGCCGATTTAAAGATTTTGAACTGAATAATTTAGAGCGTTTGTTGCATTAAAATAAATTAAATTTATTTTAGCACACCTTTAATCACTAGTTTTGTAATCAGTAGAATTCATTATGGAAAAACAAGATTACAAAATATACATCATTGGCGCTGGAGTAAGCGGTTTAATTGCCGCACAAACTCTGGAAAATCAAGGCTACTCGCCCATTATATTAGAATCCACAGATTCGGTCGGCGGTCGTGTAAAAACAGATATTGTTGAAGGTTATCAACTCGATCATGGTTTTCAAGTTTTATTAACTTCTTATCCAGCTGCTCAAAAATTTCTGGATTACGAAGCGTTAGAATTACAAAACTTCTTGCCAGGCGCCGCCATTTTTAACAACGGAAAAGAAAACCAGATCGGCGATCCGTTGCGGGACTTTTCTTTATTATTTCCGACCGTGTTTTCTAGTCTCATTCCGTTGAGTGATAAAATAAAAATACTTCAATTGAATTTAAAGTTAAAGGCTAAAAGTATCGCCGAAATTTTTAATGAAGAAGAAAAAACCACCCTACAATATTTAAAGGATTTCGGATTTTCAAATCAAGTGATTTCACAATTCTTCAAACCGTTTTTTAGTGGAATCTTTTTGGAAACGCAATTGGAAACTTCAAGCCGAATGTTTGAATTTGTCTATAAAATGTTCGGCACCGGAAATGCCGCTTTACCGAAAGCCGGAATACAAGCGATACCAAATCAATTAGCGAACAATTTAAAATCTACTAAAATCCTTTTTAACACTAAAGTTAAATCGGTTCAAGATGGAATAATCAATTTAGAAAATGGACAGGTTTTAGAAAGCGATTTTACCATTATTGCCACCGATGCAAGCCATTTAATTCCAGACTTTAAAAGAGAAATGTTGATCTGGAAATCGTGTTTCAACCTTTATTTCGAAACTGAAAAACGTGTCATACAAAAACCGTTGATTGGACTTCTGCCCGCAGAAAATACCGTGATTAATAATATTTTCTATCATACCAGTTTAGAAACTTCTGTCAATGCTGGTAAAGAATTATTATCTGTGACCGTGGTTGACCATCAAAACTTAAAAGGACAGGAACTGGTTGACCAAGTTAAAGGTGAGTTAAAAAAGCATTTTAATATTGATGTTATTAGACTGATCAAGCAGTACGAAATTCCACAAGCCCTACCCGATTTAAAAAACATCAAATACAATTTGATACCATCAGAAAGTCGCTATTCTAATCAGATCTTCTTGGCTGGTGATACTTTAGTCAACGGTTCACTCAACGCCGCAATGCTTTCAGGTGAAAGTGCTGCTTTTGCAGTGATTGAAGCCTTAGGAAAGATTGGAAAATAATAACATGTAAAGAAAATTGTTTTCCTCCATTCCTTTCTCAAATCGACGGTGAAAAATTTCCTGCCATTTCTTTCAATAATCGGAAACCAATTTGACCAATAAACACGTGCGCTCATTTTTAAAATTCTTTTTAAAATCATAAAGATATACTTATTTTAACATGATTTTATAATGAAAATTTGTTCCTTCTTTCTTCTATTTTGACTTATAAAGCCCTAATTTGCAGTAACGCAGATCAGTCATTTATTTCTATCATCATGGAAAATAAAAAAGTAAACTATTTTACCCAATCGGTTACTGAAACTTTAAATAACCTCGGTGTAGAACCTTCTAAGGGGTTATCACAGGTAAAAGCCCACCAGCTGAAAGAAGAAATTGGACCCAATCGCTTGGAAGCAAAGAAAAAGAAACCGGTTTATAAAATAGTACTTTCTCAACTGCAGGACTGGCTGATCTATGTTCTTTTAGCCGCCGTTGTTATTACCATCTTGATGGGCGAATATATTGACTCAGCCATTATTCTGCTTGTTATTTTAATTAACGCCGGCATTGGAACTTTCCAAGAAATTAAAGCTGGGAAAGCAATTGATGCTTTACTGAAAATGTCGTCGCCAAAAGCCTTGGTAAAACGAGAGGGACAAACCAAGGAGATCGACAGCGCGGAATTAGTCCCCGGAGATTTGGTGATTTTAGATGCGGGTCGAATCATCCCAGCAGATTTACGACTGATAGAAACGGTCAACCTCCAAATTGAAGAATCCTCGCTAACGGGAGAATCACTTCCAGTTCACAAAGATGCTGAAGCTACTTTAAAAGATCTTAAAACACCCATTGCAGAAATGTCCAATATGTGCTTTATGTCAACAATTGTAACGGCGGGAAGAGGAACTGGCGTCGTAGTGGAAACGGGCATGAATACAGAAGTCGGGAAAATTGCTAATCTCCTGGACACTGGCGTTACTCAAAAAACACCGTTAGAAAAAAAACTGAGCGAACTCGGAAAAACGCTTGGAAAAATAGCGGTGGCAATCTGCCTTGTTATTTTTGGACTTTCCTGGATTCAAGGTAGAGATTTGGCAGAAATGTTTCTGATCTCCGTTTCGCTGGCGGTTGCTTCTATTCCAGAAGGTTTGGCAGCGATTGTGGCCGTGGTACTTTCTATCGGAGTTACGGCAATGTCCAAGAAAAATGCCATTATTAGGAAACTTCCTGCCGTAGAAACATTAGGCTCGGTGAATATCATTTGTTCCGATAAAACGGGCACGTTAACGCTAAACAAAATGACGGTTACTGAAGTGTACACTTCCGACGGTCCTCGTTTAATCGATGATAATCAAAAAATAAACCTTTCCGACTCCGTCCGGAAATTGACCGAAGGAATGATTCTTTGTTCCGATGCAACACTCGAAAACGAAGAAGCAACGGGCGATCCGACTGAGATTGCGCTTCTAGTGCTCGGCGATAAAATGGAAATTGACCGCCCCAATCTTTTGCAAAATAATCAAAGAGTTGGAGAAAATCCATTTGATAGTGATCGCAAAATGATGTCGGTCTTAGTAAAGTCAGAAAGTGATTTTACAGTGTACACGAAAGGAGCTTTGGGAAGTTTATTCAATGTAGTTGACTTTATTTTTGATCAAAACGAGATCCGCCCTTTTACGGAAGAAGATCATCAAAATTTCAGTGATGCTGCCAGAAAAATGTCGAACAATGCTTTGCGCACTTTAGCTTTGGCCTACAAATCCAAGACCTCTGAGACGACTTCCACTCAAATGGAGGAAGGACTAGTTTTAGTTGGATTGGTTGGAATGATTGATCCGGCCCGAGAGGAAGTCAAACCGTCCATCCAACTGGCGAAGCAAGCCGGGATCAAAACAATTATCATTACCGGCGACCATAAAAATACAGCCTTCGCCATCGCAAAAAATCTTGAAGTTGCCGAAACAATAGACCAAGTGATAACTGGTCCCGAACTGGATGACTTAACTAACCAGGAATTACTGGAAAAAGTGGAAAACTACCGCGTTTTTGCCAGAGTTTCTCCGCAGCATAAAGTTCAAATTGTTCAAGCACTTCAGGCCAAAGGACATATCGTGTCGATGACGGGTGATGGCGTAAACGACGGACCATCGTTGACTGTTGCAGACATTGGAGTCGCCATGGGAATTACCGGAACCGACGTCGCTAAAAATGCGGCGGATATGATCCTGACCGACGATAACTTTTCAACGATTGTCGTAGCGATTGAACAGGGTCGTAATATTTTTAACAATATTAAAAAGTCCGTGATTTTCCTGTTGACTTGTAATCTCGGTGAAGTCCTCGTCATGTTTGTGACCCTTTCGCTGGGGTGGCCAGTTCCGCTTATTGCAACCCAACTTCTATGGATCAATCTTCTCACCGATTCCTTACCTGCAATTGCGCTGGGAATGGATGGTGATGATTCAGAAGTGATGAAGGAAAAACCACGGAATGCAAAGGAAAGCTTCTTCTCTCAAGGTGCCGGAATTCAAGTCGTACTCGGCGGAATACTCATTGGCGTCATTACAATTTTGGCATTTTGGTATGGATTCTATGAATTGGGATATTCTCCATTTGACAAAAAAATTCCCGTCGAAGTTGTTAAAAATGCGAGAACCTTGACTTTTTTGGTTTTAGTTTGTGCCCAGCTGTTTTACTCGTTATCATTGAGAAGCAGTAAAAAACCTTTCTATCAAATTAAAATTTTTAGCAACCACTATTTGAATGGAGCAATTTTATTAGGATTGTTTTTACAGCTTTCTTTATTATTTATTCCTTTTCTTAGAAATGCTTTTAAACTTCATCTACCCGATCTAAACGGTTGGCTGATGGCTTTAGGTCTTGGATTGATTCCTTTCATCGCCATGGAAATTTCGAAGATTATTTTAATGAAACGAAAATAAATAGCAAAATCATTAATCGCTACTCTTTTAAAGCGTATATCTTTCGATACCAATTAATTGAGCAAGTCACTACGCGATCTCTAAAACATAAACTCTGTTAAAAATTCGTGCAAGGATTATATTCCGAGTATTTTTGCAAACGAAATGAAAAAGAGTTTTCCCTTAAGAATTTTTAAAACGTTGAGTTTTGCACTGCTGATTTTTTTATTGGTAGTTTCTTCTTGTGGGGTAAAACAATCGATACAGCAGGTTTTCAATATCGAAAACAGTTCATCATCTGGTTTAAAATCTACTTCTTCTTGTCAGTTTGTTTCAACGCAGATTTCTGAAAAATCGGAACAGGTTGCGGTAAAAAGAATTGATTATTCAATCCAAAAAGTCACTTTTTTAAATCAGATTTCCATTTTGGAAGCTGACCAAATTGGCATTCACAAGGCCAGATCTGTTCCGCTCTACATTCTCTATCAGCAATTGCGCACTTCTTTAGTTTAGTATTTCAACCCTAGATGACTTTGCATTCTCCCTCAGAATGCTAATTTTTAATGTGAATTAAAAAAATCTTTATGAATACTCAAACAAAAAATATAATGAAAAAAGCTTCTAATATCGCCTTCATAGGCTTGATTCTCTCGATGATCTTTGTGCCTGAAGTGAAGGCAAACATGCAACAAGGTTTAATGAAATTAGGTTTCTTTAATCCTGATTTAAAGGAAAGTTCACTTTCTACCAACCTTCCAAATTCAAATACAGAAAATGCAAAAGCAGCCAACTACAAAATGAATATGCTTGATCAGACCGGAAAAAAAGTTTCTCTGGAAGATCTGAAAGGAAAAGTGGTTTTTATTAATTTCTGGGCGACTTGGTGTGGACCGTGCATCGCCGAAATGCCATCGATTCAAAAACTGTATGATCGATTTAAAGACAATGATGAAGTTGTTTTTGTCATTTTGGAGGCGGAAGGAAACAAACCGAAAGCTACTAAATTTATGGAGAAAAGAAAATTGAGCTTGCCTGTGTATTATCCAGCCAGTGATTTCCCGGAAGAGTTTTTCCGTGGCAGTTTACCCACGACGGTTATTCTGGATAAGCAAGGAAATATCGCTCATAAAACAGAGGGGATGGCCGACTATTCCGGACAAGATATTGTAGATTTCTTGAATCAAGTAATTGCGATGCATCCGTAAAACATTTTGTCATTCATTTAAAAATCCAAGTCTTTTTAGAACTTGGATTTTTTTGTTTGAAGAAAACCTTTAACGTTTCCGCTTATTTCTTATCTTTAATAAAATTAAAATGATGAAATACTTTTTTATACTTCTATTTTTTATTGGCGGCTCAAGCTATTTAGCTGCCCAAGAAATCCCTCTTAAAATTTTCCCCGAACATAAAAAAGACAGCTTGACTATTTCGGATTTGAAAAATAAATTCTTTCCAGATAGCCTTCAAAAAATATCATCTAAAAAATTGGATGGCATCATTGCTTTGCCTAACGCGTTTCCTAAAAATCCAGATATTTATTTAGCGTTAAAGGGAAAGGATCGAAATGATAAACAATACAAGATTTTAAATGCAATCCCAGAAACGCTAAAATTGAAGTAAAAAGTCGATAGAACTGCCGAGAATTAATTTCCCTTATTTTGTTGATTAATTGGAAGTTTATTTCAATATTATATCTGCATCAGTTTGCAACCATTAATTACTGGATCATTTTAAATATTTTACTTAAATATTTTCGTCTTAAAATTATCAGCGTTCCAATAGTCTGGACGTAACTTCTAGCAGCTATTCCAAATTACTTTTCAATAAAAAACAAAGTTTAGAATTAGAACGTTATTAAATAATCACTAAATTTGAGTAGGTCCGAATAATAATTTAGATAAAAAAAACAAATAGAATGGAAGTAGCAGTTTGGGACACCTATGTAACAAAAAAAGATGGCAGCGTAATGCACTTCGATATCGTAGCTCCGCACGCGATCAAGGATGAAGTCATTATTCAGGAATATGGAAAAGAATATTTGAAATCCAAAGGGCAGCCAGAACAACTTTTAACTTCTAAAGAATGCAGTTTCTGTCATATCGAAACGCTGCAGCAAGTGTTTGAAGACGAAATAAAGGACAACGGCTATTAGATTATTGAAATGGAAAATTGCGACTGATATTAAAATCATTATTCGATTTCTTGGTAGAATTATTAATTAAAAATTACAATATCATGTGGAAAGAAATAGATGGAAAACTTCAACAGACTTTTAAGTTCAAAGATTTTTCTGAAGCCTTTGCCTTTATGACCCGAGTGGCTTTTCTAGCCGAATGTCAGGAACATCATCCTGATTGGTCAAATGAATATAACAAAGTCACCATCAACTTGTGTACGCACGACAAAGGTGATGCAATTACTGAAAAAGATCACAAGCTTGCCAAGGCAATTGATCAACTGGTTAAATAAATCAAACGTTATTTACCCACGATTCCTGATTACATAAAAGCACTTTATTATCAAGTGCTTTTTCTTTTGTCGCAAAGATTTTACGATAACTGCGCTATAATTAGGAGTGTTGTAGGAAGTAGGATTGGTGTAAACTTGCGCTCCTAGAATCAGGATTAACAAATTAAAGAAATCGAAAAGGTCTGATGACGAGTACATTAAAATGGTTGCTAAAAAAATTCCTGTCAGAAGAATACTGTGAAAATGATCAACACCTAATCGGAAGAGCCATTCGTTAACAGAAGGTTTTGAATAGGTTTGATTACTAGCCAATCTATAAAATAGTAGCGAATTATAAAAAAGAAATGTCTGTAGCAGATAAAACTAAAAGCCTTTACATCTTCGTTTTTGAAAATAAACAGGTATTTCGGTGAAAAGATAAACAGCTCTTTATCGTAGCCCCGGGTGCAGCGTTATCCTTTTTCTTTTGCAAAAAGAAAAAGATATAGCGGAACACGGGTCTGATTTTTAAACGAATATCCGCTCGTGATGCTCCTTAAAAAATCTAACACATTTCTTGTAGCGCTACGAATTACCAGCCGCCACCGCCGCCGCCGCCTCCACCACCGCCAGAGGAACCACCCCCTGAAGACCCGCTGGAACTGGACCCGCCTGAGTAAGATGAGGATCTGGACGAGCGTGAAGAGGATGATGAGCTTGAGGAAGATGAAGAGGATGAAAAGCTGCGGGGCGGTTCTGTGCTTGCTGCAAGAGCGCTTCCGAGAGAACTTGCAAAACTGTAACCGAGGTCACTTTGTAAGGCTGCAAGTGCAGGCTCCTCCACCGTTTCCTTTAATTGATCTCTAAATCGTTTACCCCAAATACCTTCGACGCCAAAAACAATCGCATACGGGAGAAACTTTTCATATAAAGCCGTGGTCATTTCGGGCGGATTATGAAATTTTAGTTGATTTTCTTCGGCGGTACCGAGATACATTTTTAGGCCAGCAATCTCTGCTTCCATTTTGACTTTCTCTTCACTCGGCTGTTTGATGAGATAGCGAAATATGAGCAGGGAAATCGTGCCGAATATTAAAAACTTGAAACAGTTGGACTCGTAAGAAGTAACGCTTGCCCCGCTAGAAAATGCGAAGGCAAATAGCGGAATCATGACCGGCAAAGCAACTAAGAGAATAACGAAAAATATGAGCTTATTTTTTTCCTGCCAAGTGGAGACGAGCACGATGATAAAAATGGCATCAAATCCCATTAAGAAAATGGCCATGAATAAAGATTTAAAATTAAAAGTCACTAAAGAGCTTAATAAAAGTGCCGTAAAAAAAATGATCAAAATAATTTTTAAAGCTTTGTAGACTAATTTCTGATTATCAGCATTCTCCAAATAAACTTTGTTTGTTTTAAATATAAACCTCTCAAAATTGTTCACTGCATTTCTTATTTGCGAGCTGTAAGTACCGCTGATGATAGCTTTCTTTCCTCTTCCGAAAATATTTTTGAGCAACAACTTTTGGTCTTCCTGAAGGTTATTATCCTCTTTGCCTGTCTTAGTTAAATTAAAAACTTTTGAAAAGCTGAACTCCTGCTGTCCATCTTTGACCTCATCGATATCGACAAAACCTTTGATGGAGAGATCGACCAAATTAGCCGTGACTTGAGTCAAATCAAATTTCCCTTTATCAATGTATCCTAAAGAACCTGGCGATAAATTTCCCGGAGCATTGAACTGCGGAATAACCACTGGCTTTTCTGGATCTTTCCCATATTTTTTCCATTGATCAT
Organism: Kaistella antarctica; assembly: GCF_900109615.1. Classification (GTDB taxonomy): domain Bacteria; phylum Bacteroidota; class Bacteroidia; order Flavobacteriales; family Weeksellaceae; genus Kaistella; species Kaistella antarctica. The sequence goes on along the minus strand of NZ_FOIX01000002.1, from coordinate 750,289 downwards.
AATAAAAGTAGAGCAAATAGAAAGCTGCCAGAATCAAAAATAAAGAGGGCCAATTTCTCTTCATCCATTTCATCAAAGGAGACGGCTCTTTTAAGACGCCAGCTTTGAAACCAACTGCAATCGTTAAGTTTTCCTCTGATTTTAAATTTTGCGCTTTAAAGATAATCTTGGTCGGACTAAGATTTTCTGCGGTGCAATTTTGGTCCTGACTTCCATCAACGCCCGTATAACAGGAGTTTTGTAGCATGTCGGCACCCGGTGGCAAGGTGAGCGTTGCCTGAATGTTTTCAATTGGAAATTCCCAGTCTGTACCATTTACGTTCCAGTAAAATTCATCATACCCATTAAAATGGTCTATTTGATCTTGCGTGGTGTAAACGATTTCATACGTATAATTTCCTGGTTGCAGTATAATATCTTTATTGCCGATATAAATATTAAAAACGCCATTCATCGTCTCCGTGTGGTAATCTTCGCGACGGCCATCTTTTGTAATAGAAATAATCTTGTACTCAATCTTTTCTTGGCCGCTCTTCGTATTTCTCACCATTGGAAGCGCACGAAAAAGACCTCTTTTTATCGCTTGACCATTCGCATAAACCTTAACCGTTTCTTTGACGGTGACATCGGCGTTTTCAGCAATTGTAATATCGGAGTTAAAGAAAAGTATTCTCTCGCTTTCCTGTTTTGCGACTTCTGGATAACCTTCTTCAACTTCATAATCAGAAGCTGGCTCCACAATGGTGACTTCTTGGGCAGAAAAAGTAAAAAGAATGAAAAAGGAAAGAAAAGTAAAGAGTTTTTTCATGGACTAAATGTTTAAAAGGCTGAGAAACGAATATAAGATTTGTTTGTTAATCGATTCACATAATTGTAGAAGATAATTGCAATAAAATGCTAATTTCGTAAAATCACTTCAGATTATATAGTGAAGATCACATTTGGTTAGCCTATAAAATTTCTAACATTTGCAACACCGAGTTGGGCAATCTCCTATTTTTCCAAAGCAAAAAATAGCAGCCGGGCTGTCCACTATATCTTTTCTTTGCCGACGGTGCTTTCTGAATTTTCCAATTGGTACTTTAAAAGAAAAGGATGCCGTTTCCATCCCTATTGCAGAGCGGGTTATCAAAGAAATTTAAGTTTGAGAAATAAAATTTTTCTCTATATTTAACTTTCTATTTCAAATGTATTCTTCTTTGTTTAAAAGATCAGTAAAATCTTCTGTGTAGATGCTAAATCCGGAAAGATATTCTTATATGATAAAGTCGTCGATGTGAAAGTCGCAGACAAGCAGACCAAATTCTATTAATATGTTGATGACAAAAAAAATACTTTACCTACTGCTCTTTTCGCTGATAATTTATTCTTGCAAAAAAGAAGAACAGAAAATTAAAACGGTTGATCAAACGATTGAAGTCGCGACTCAAAACCTTCCCAAGGATCCGCCAATATATCTGCCTTCTTCAGCGCCTGAAAATGAAATCATCACTCATATTAAAAAGCGACAGCAGGTACTTTCTTTATTGTTAAAGTCCGTTGCACCAGAGAAAGCCGACGAATTATATAAAAATCTAATAAAGGAAAATGACTCCGCACTGACTCTTCTACAAATCAGAAAAGAAACACTGCTGGAAAAATATTACGGGTATTCCGATTACGATCCTCAGACACAAGTCTACACCATGAAATTCCCAAAAGAAGTAGAGAAACTGGTGAAAGATTATCGAGCTGCAGGAATTGAATTTTGGGAAATTGGTGAAGGTTATACCGAACTTCGGATGCTTCCGACGTACTACTTCAAATTATTTGCCGGTAAATTTAGTCCGGACTATCAAACCTATTTAGAAATGATTACCGCTGAAGATCAAGTGCTCTTTCAGTCTGATGCAGCAATTAGAATTTCCTGGCGCGATGTCGCAAAAAGAGTAGAATCACGTGAGAAATTTTTAATTGACTTCCCAAATTCAAAATTAATTAAAGAAATAAAGCAGCAATTAAAAGAATATCAATACGCGTATCTTTTAGGCTACGACAATACCCAAACCCACGAACAGGGAAAACTGAATCCCGAAAATTTAGAAGAATTTAAAAGAATTATTAGAGAAAATCCCAATAGTGAAACCTCAACAATCATCAAGGAACTTTTACCTAATGACTTTGATCGAGACGGAATCTTTGATTTTGTAACGAAAAGAATTGGTTATAATTTATATGAGTAGTTCAGTCTAAGAGAATTTTTCTACGAACGATAATTTCATCTTCTAAAAAATGAAGGGATTTAAAATGTATTCCCTAATTTTTTATAATCCGTGGAATATCTGCGGAAAGACGAGTCAATAATTCATAATTCAACAAATTACTATAATCGCTAAACGACGAAACCGATAATTGTTTATCTGCCTGATCACCGATGAGAACTACCTCATCATTCCTTTTAATGTTATCAAGCAGCGTAACGTCGATTACCATCATATTCATATTGATGCTGCCGATGACTACGCAACGCTCACCGTTAATGAGCACTCGCCCAACATTGCTTAAGCTTCGACCATAACCGTGCGCATAACCAACCGGAACACAGGCGATTTTCATATTGGCATCTGCCATAAAGCTGGTACCGTAACCCACGAACTCGCCGCGTTTTACTTTTTTCACACTCATCACTTCGCTTTTCCAACTAATGACGCGTTTTAGCGGATTTTCGTTCTTTCTTTTGGTATTGTAAAAATTAACCAAAACTTCCGGACTCGACCAAAAACCGTATTGCATAATTCCGATTCGAACCATATCCATCTGTGTTTCGGGATACATCATGGCAGCGGCCGAACAGGCAGCATGTTTCTGTTTGGGTTTCAAACCTTTATCACAAAACTGGTTGTAGATTTCGTCATACCGATCGATTTGTTTTTTAATGCGGAAATAATTAGCAATACTTTCGGCGCCAGCGAAATGCGTACAAAGCCCTTTAAATTCAATGAACTCAGCATTCTTAAGGAGAAAATCCTGGACCCATTTCAATTCACTGGAATTAAAACCTGTTCGGTTCATGCCGGTTTCCACTTCAATATGGACAATGGCTTTTTTACCTAGTTTTTTCGCGGAAGCTAAAGCTGCAGTTAACCTATGTTTTTCAAAAACAAAAAACTCGATATTATTTTCAATAACCCAAGGGAGATCATCTTCATTACTCAACCAACCCATAATCATGACCGTTGCTTTTTCACCAACAACGGCTTGAACACGACGCGCTTCGTTGCTATCAAAGACGGAAAAGTGGGTCACCTTTTCAGCCACAGCAATTTCTACGAATTTTTCGATGGAATGTCCGTAAGCGTTTCCTTTTACTACTGAAGAGAAAAGCACGCCTTTGTGAAAATGCTTCCGGAGGAAATCAATATTGATTTTGTAGGCTTTGGGATCAAGCTCGAGGTATGAATTATTGTGCATCGATCAGTTGACTTATTTTATAAAATATTTCGGCACCGGTTTCGGTGATTTCGTCGGGCCAGTCGTAATCTGGATTGTGCAGATTGGGCGTTTCTTTTCCACTTCCTAAACCAAACATGGCACCTTTAAAATGTTCGGTAAAAATTCCGAAATCTTCGCCCCATTGAAAAGGAACGTCTCTTTCTATTAAATTAAGATTGCAGTCTTTCGCGGCCTGACGAACAAAATCCACGGCTTTTGGATCATTTTCGTTAGCGCTGAATCTTTGGGTCCAAGAAATTTCTGGTTTCAATTTATATTTTTCTGCGGCGCTGATTGCGATCTGTTCTAATTCTTGCTCCAATTCTTTCATTTCAGAATTAGCTGCACGTCGGAACGTGTAATGAACTTCCCCATAACCGGCAGAAATCCCATAGTCCTCGGTTCCCATTGTTAAATAAATAGGCGTCAAAACGCTGAACTTTTCTTTCTTTGGATTAGGCTGAATCTTCGTGTTAAATTCCGTAATAATCTGCGCAACTGCCAAAGCTGGATTATCACCATTCTCCGGTTCCCCAGCGTGAGCAGTTCTGCCGTGAAGTTTAATAATAATCGAATTGACGGCGCAAGTAAAAGTGTGATCCTTCACTACGATATCATGATGATCATATCCAGGAAGATTATGCAAAGCAAAAACTTGGTCTGGACTTAATTTTTTAAAACGCTCGTCATTATAAATCGCCACAGCTCCTTCCCCATTCTCTTCGGCGGGCTGAAAAAGCAAAAGTATTTTTGTATGCTGCATTTTTTGTACTGATAATTTTTTGGATAAAGCGCACATCACCGCCATATGACCATCATGTCCACATTTGTGTGAAACCTCATCGGTGATTGATCGGTGTTCAAAGTCATTGATTTCCTGAATCGGTAAAGCATCGAGCTCACAACGAAAGAGAATCGTTTGTTTCACTTCCTGTTCAGGATTAAAAATTGCGATAATTCCGGTTCCGTTTCCTAAGTTTTCTAACAGTTCGTCGGGAGCATATTGTTTTAAAAAAGCAGCGATCGTCTTTGATGTTTCAAATTCGAACCCTGAAAGTTCTGGATGTTGGTGAAGGTGTCTTCGTAAGGTGAGAATATCGTTCATTAAGATTGATTTTAGTTGGTAAGATTTTTAATTTAAGCACTTATAAATTACGTTTTTTTAATTTACTAAAAAGCTTAACGAATTACTTCGTGTCGTATTGACGTTTGAGCTTAATGGTTTTACCTTCTATCGTAACGTCTAAATCATCCCTCTGGTTATGAGCTTTTACACCGTCTTTCTCGTAATCTGCTCCCTTTGCCCAAGCTTGGGTTTGATCTAAAACATAAGTTTTTTTATCCATTTTAATGGTAACGGTATGAGCTTGATCAGTATTTAAAAAAGTCGCTACCGCCATGGTACCATCATCCGCTCTGTAATTGTAGGTGTAAGCTTCAGCTGCATTTTCTATATCTTCTTCTACTATATTATCTGCACGAAGTGTATCGGCTGGAATTAGAGAATCCAGGACCACTTCTTTTTGAGTTTCGGATGTTTCACTAACGGTATCAGTTTTATTACAGCTCACTATTAACGCTGAAATCACCATTAAAGGCACGATTGATCTTATCATTATTTTTGATTTTTAATTAAAGATTTGATGATGACTTTTATAAAATAATTCTATTGAGGGAATTTAAAAGCCGTAAGTTTGGTCTGAAAAAGAGAAAGAAGCATGCCATTAAAATTGATGCTCAGTTTTTAGCTCATTACTAAAATGGGCTTCTATTTTCTTTAAGTTAAAACTCAGCTTCTATTGAACAAAAAAATAATAAATGAAAAAATTCCTCTTACTCTTAATCACCAACTTATCACTCATGACTTACGCCCAAAAAAACACAATAATGGAACCGGTACTCACTGGCGATATGGCCAACAAAATAATTCAAGCCGCATTTACCGAAGCCAATAAAAACGGACTTTTTGTAACGATTACGGTTGTTGATCAATCAGGTCAGACCTTGGCAGTTCTTCGTCATCACCATGCGGGCGTTCATACCATCCGCGCCAGTTATAAGAAAGCATTTACCGCTTGTTCCCAAAAACGTGAAACCGCAGAAATCGCAAAAGGGATTAAAGACGGCTCTATTCCAGAAGATATTCGATATTTAGATGAAAATATTTTAGCGATGGACGGCGGAATTCCGATTGTTATTAAGGGAAAAGTGGTCGGCGGCATTGGAGTTGGCGGCGCGCACGGCAGCGAAGATGTTCGCATTGCAAAAGCTGGGTTGAAAGTGCTTCAATAACAATCTGTCAGATTTTTTTTAAATATATAAAATTTCATTAAGCTTTTATATTAAAAGTTTTCACAAAAAAAAGCCCCACCAAATCGGTAGGGCTTCGTAATATGATTTAAAAACCTATGGTTTAGAAATTAATTTACCACTTTGTTTTGCACCTTTCTTACCATTCAATTGGTAAAAATAAACTCCCGCTGGAAGTCTCATTGGTACGGCAGTAGTTTTCTGAGACAAAACAGTCTCTTTTACTTGCGCACCGGCTGCATTGAAAATAGTTAAGGTTGAACCACCATCTACATCATCCATCTTCACGTTTAGTACGGAAGAGAAAGGATTTGGATAGAATTTAGCACCTTGATTTTTAGCGTTTGCAGATTGAGTAGCTAAGGGATTACATCCTGGAGTCATTACTGCTTTGATACCAAAAGTAGTAATGCCACCACTTGTACTCAATACTCTACCTTCAATATTCACTCCGGTATTGATGATCACTGCACCATTATTACCAATTACTGATCCTTTGAAGTCTGCGTAGTCGTTTAAGTTAACTGCTCCGTCAACTTTCCAGAAAACGTTTTTCGCTTGAGCACCATTTTGCAAAATCACTTTAGCATAAGTACTTGTAGATAAAGCTCCATTGATTTTAATTACAAAAACAGCGTCTGCATTACCTTGAGCATTCAAATAAACGGTTCCGTTCAAAACGGTAGCTGCATTCAAATGGTAAGTGTGTGGCGTTAAAACCAAATCGTTACCGAAAGCTGCAGGGTACAACAATTCGATATCGGTAGGAAGTGTATTTAAATAAGTATATACGTTGTTTAAATCAGCTGCACATGTCGCAGTAGATACATCAGGATTTGGGTGAATAGTTCCTGTTACATTTTCTGCTTGAAAACCAGTGGTCAAACCTACATTAGTTCCAACATCACCTGTGATGAAAGAAATACCTGAGTTTGTTACCGCTCCGTTACCAGAGAATATCGTGTAACATGCTACTGAATTTAAAACAGGTTGTGTAGGACCTGTAAGAACTGGCGTTCCACAGCCAAGTGGTTTAGCAATGGTAACACCTGATACCGTAACAGCACCAGTTGTTGAAAAAGCACGACCTTCAAGATTAACACCCGTATTCAAAATAACTGCGGCATTGTTCGCTACAATCGTTCCTTTAATGGTGGTACTGGTTGCAAGATCTACCAAACCTTCCACTTTCCAAAAAACGTTACAGGCTTTAGCTCCATTAGTAAGGATTACTTTCGAACCAGCTGCTGAAGAAAAAGCGCCTTCGATTTGGAAGATGAAAACCGCATTTGGATTTCCACCACCATCAAGGGTAAGCTCACCGTTTAAAGAAGCAGTCTGCCCAATTGAATAAGTTCCTGCAACAAGTGTTTGCCCGTTTCCTAAAAGTGGAGAAGGAAAAAAGTTTGGCGTCGCAGCATTCAGCTGGTTGTAAGCGATAGTAAGAGAAGCAGCCGCCAGAGCCGCAGCTCCATCAGCATCATGCATCACTCCATTTACGTTTCCGAAATTGGTTGCAGCACCGTTGTTAGTTCCAACATCTCCTGTAATGATTGACATTCCAGTATTTGTCACGGCTCCATTGGTAGAGAACAGCGCAAAACTAGCTGAAGCTCCAAGCGTTGGTGCTTGGGCTTTCATGAGCCCAAAACCTACTGTGGCAACTGAGGCCACTAAAAGTAGAAGTTTTTTCATTTTATTTTAATTTTAATGCTGAAACGGTATTATCTCAACACATCAAAGATAATGCGTTATTCACAGAAATAATTTTAAAATATTAAGAATTTAACATTATAAAATTCATTTTTTGAAAATAGTAATAATCATATCCGCTTTTTGTTAATTAATATTAAATACAGAAAATAGCTAAAATATAAACCTAAATTCATACTATTCCGCATTCATTCAGACCAGATTATGATTATTTAAGTCAATTACTTCTTATTGATTAAAGTTTCACAGATTGCATTAAAAAAAATCAGAAAATGATAATCACAACAGATTCGGTGAAACGCATCGCGTATCTATTAAAACAAAGCAAAGTATCACTTTTAGACCGATAAAACATTTGGTTGATTTTTAAAAAGACTACCTTTAAATGTTCAAAATATCGAAAAAGTTTTTAGAAAAAACGACTCTATTAATTGTGTTCTTAAAAATCTTAAAGAACGCTTATCACTTACCTATCGTCTTATTCATGAGAAATTTAATATTAGCATTCGTCATTACGATCAACCTTCCGAATTTTGCGCAAGCACAAAAAGACACGCTCTACGTTTACGGTCCTGGCGGTCCGCTTGCACCTATTGAAGAATCTGCCAAAATCTTTGGGAGCGAAAATAATATCATTGTGAAAGTAACGGCAGGTCCTGAAAGTAAATGGATTGCAGAAGCAAAGCTCAAGGCAGATCTTATTTATGGCGGCGCCGAATACATGCTAACCTCTTTCGCCATGGCGCATCCTGGTTTAGTAGATGAATCGAGCCGAACCGAATTGTATAAAAGAGGAGCAGCTATTTTGGTCCGACCCGGAAATCCAAAGAACATTCGGTCTATTAAAGATCTTCCGAAAAATGGCATTCATATCTTAGACGTTAATGGCGCTGGCCAATTGGGACTTTGGGAAGATGTTGCGGGTAAGAAGAATGTGATTGAGGGAATTCAGAAAAATATTAAACAGTCTTTTGCAAATACTGCGTTAGGAATTGCTGGTTGGAAATCAGATAGCAGTTTCGATGCCTGGATCAATTACGAATCGTGGCATTACCGATTGAAAGATATTACACAACTGGTTAAAGTTCCTAATTCGATTAATGTTTATCGAGGAACGCCGATTGCCATTACCACGATCACAAAACACAAAGAGTGGTCTTCAAAATTTATTGATTTCATGAAGACGAAAGAAGGTCACACGATTTTTAAAAAATGGGGCTGGAAGTAGAATTTGGTTCTTATCTTTATTCTCTGTGGGCAAACTTTTAAATATAAAAGTAGAATCATGAAATCAATTTCCATCAAAAGAATCTACGACGATGCGACAGATAAAGACGGTTATCGAGTTTTAGTTGACCGCTTATGGCCACGTGGTATTTCAAAAGAAGAGGCAAAGCTTGATGAATGGCTTCAAGATATTGCGCCATCAACTGAACTTAGAAAATGGTTTGATCATCAAGAAGAACGATTCCCCGAATTCTCAAAACGGTACAAAGCAGAATTAGATTTAAAAAAGACGGAAATTGAAAAATTGAAAGCAGTCGCAGAAAAGCGACCCATTACCCTTTTGTATTCCGCCAAAAATGAAGAATTTAATCAAGCGATCGTAGTAAGAGATTATTTCACTGAGAAATAACAATGTTTTTTTTTAACTTTAAAATGAAGAAGTACGTTTTCTACTGCCACACGAATTTCATCCAAAACCGACCTGTTAATAGGTTGGTTTTTATTTTTCTATTTTTGCAACCTCAAAAAAATCAATGAAATTAGCGCTTAATCTATTCGACTTCACGCAAAAAGTAAATTATAGAAACGAAATTTTAGCAGGTTTAACCGTCGCTATGACCATGATTCCTGAGTCATTATCATTTGCAATATTGGCTGGATTTCCGCCATTGGTTGGCTTGTACGCTGCCTTTATGGCCGGCTTAATTACGGCGGTCTTTGGTGGCAGACCAGGAATGGTTTCAGGTGGCGCTGGGGCAACGGTGGTTGTTTTAATCGCTTTAATGCGCTCCAACGGATTGGAATATGTATTTGCTGCGGTGGCTCTGGCAGGAGTTATCCAGATTTTAATTGGATTGTTTAAATTTAGCAAGTTTATTCGATTGGTTCCGCAGCCTGTGATGTATGGATTTGTCAATGGATTAGCGGTCATTATCTTCATGTCGCAACTGGATCAATTTAAAGTTTTATCGAATGGCACCTTAACGTGGCTCCAAGGAGAACCAATGTTGATCATGCTTGGTTTGGTCGCCTTAACGGTTGCAATCGTGGTGGGATTTCCGCAGATTACCAAGAAGATTCCGGCATCGTTAGTCGCTATCGTTGTGGTGTTTGCTTTGGTCGTAGGTTTTGGGATTAATACTAAAACAGTCCAGGATATTGCGTCGGTTGAAGGTGGCTTTCCGCCATTTCACATTCCCAATATTCCGTTTACTTTAGAAGCATTTCAAATAATTCTTCCCTACTCTTTGATTTTCGCTGCGGTAGGTCTAACGGAAGGCTTGCTTACTTTAAATCTCGTGGATGAAATGACCGGCACCAAAGGAAATGGAAATCGCGAATGCATCGCTCAGGGAACCTCCAACATTGCCAATGGTTTCTTCTTTGGAATGGGTGGCTGTCCTATGATTGCGCAAACGCTCGTCAATCTTTCAGCCGGCTCCAGAGCACGACTTTCAGGAATTATCGCCTCGATCACTATTTTACTCATTATTCTTTTCGGCGCACCGATTATTGGTCAGTTACCCATGGCGGCTTTGGTTGGGGTTATGATTATGGTTGCTCTCGGAACCTTTGAATGGGCGAGTTTTAAAATTATTAAAAAAATGCCCAAGCACGATATCTTCGTCGGAATTTTAGTCGCGGTAATTACCGTTCTACTTCATAATCTGGCTTTGGCAGTTTTGATCGGAGTGATTATTTCAGCGCTTGTTTTTGCCTGGGAAAGTGCGAAGAGAATTCGTGCGCGAACATATATTGATGACAACGGTGTCAAACATTATGATATTTATGGACCCTTGTTTTTTGGATCCGTAATGATGTTTTCAGAAAAATTTACGATTGACGAAGATCCTGAAACCATCATCATCAACTTTAAAGAATCCCGCGTTTCTGATATGTCGGCGATTGAGACCCTCAACGGCATTACCCGCAAATACAGTAAAGCTGGCAAGACCGTTCACCTTCAGAATTTAAGCGCTGACTGTGTAAGACTTTTAGACAAAGCTGAAGCAGTTATCGATGTCAACATCATTAAAGATCCTGAATATTTGGTTGCAATTGAGGAGTGATGGAAAAATAGCAAGATTTTTTTAGAATGAAAACTTTAACCTTAATTCCAAAAATAGGTTGAGAAAAAGTTGACCAGTCGATTCATATCCTGTCGCATGGAGAAAGCCAAAAGATATTTTAATTGCAGAAGAACAGGTTCAAATCCATTGGCTAATTTCAGAAATTCACGTTCGGGAATAATACCATAACTCTTTTCCTGATGCATAATATTTAGCGCATTATCTACCAACGAGACCGTCATACTTCCTAATTTTTTATAAAAAGTGTATTCGCTGATTTTCACAAAGCCGTCATCAAGCATTTCGGTAATCAGTTTGTCGAAAAGTTTTTGTCCTTCTGGCGATAATTTCATGAGCTTCAATTTGCATTGTAAAAATACAAAAATGTTTAAATAAAATATTTTTGAGTAGGTATAATTTATCGTTATTAAAGTTCAATATAAGTTTCTTACAACTTTGGCTTTAAAAAACGCCGAATTACCATCTAAAAAATCGCTAATGAAAAATAGGAAATCAAATCAATAATTTCATTAGGTTAATGGTTACTTCACACCCAAAAAATCGTAAATTCAGATTAAATTAAATTCTGCCTAAATTCCCAAATCCATACTGAAATGACCAAAGACGAATTACTCAACAAAGCCCTCAAATTAGCACAGAAAGCCCACAAAGGACAAACCGACAAATTTGGAACACCCTACATCGGACACGTCATGCGCGTGATGAATGCTGGAAATACGTACGATGAAAAGATTGTTGGCGTTTTGCATGATGTGTTGGAAGATTGTCCAGAAATAACAGAGGAAATTTTAAAAGAAGAAGGTTTTTCAGATGAGGTAGTTTTCGCTGTTAAATGCTTAAGCAAAATTCCGGCTGATATGGACTATACTGACTTCATCCAGCAAGTTGAAAAATCAAGGCTAGCCGTCGCTGTGAAACTAAATGATTTGGCGGACAATATGAATTTGACCCGCTTTAATAAAGTGATGACCGAAAGAGATTTAAAGCGGATGAATAAATATTTAACGGCTTACCTTTATTTAAAAGAAAAATATTAAATATACTGTACAAGTTGAAAACTTTTTTTCAATTAAAATAAGATCAAGGTGTTTCTAAAATTTCAAGTTATTTTATTGTTAACAATGCTATTCACGAATGCTGTTCTCTGGCAAAACTGCTGAGGTAGCTACTAATTATAATTCCACGTTTTTGTATTTTTCATAATTTCTGATAAAAATATCATTATGAATTAATGATACTACTTTACTTTACGCTTAGTTTTTAGAAATAACCAAACGCGACATCGGTTCTGGATAGCCACGCTGTACCGCCAACGCACTTGCCAATTGATCGATGTCTCTTTTTGGAATGTCGATAAAGATAAAGTTGGGGTCCAATTGTACGTCGTTGGCAGACAAGAGGTCTTCTTCCTGAATTTTTGCGATGATCTGATTGGCAACCGTTAAGGCAGAAGAGGCTTTCACAATCTCACTGCGCGCATACGATCTGCTTGGAAAACTTACCTCGCCCACGCGAAGATCTGGATCGTCCCCCGGAATCTGCTGGGCGCCATACATGGGCGGACCGCCAACCGTGGCCGACTGGAATGTGGGTACAAACTGAGCTACCAATTCTATGGCATTTTCTGTGCGGGTACCTACTTCTGAAGCTTCCCAATTGCCGCTAATTCTCTGCGTGATGGCGGAATTGAACTCGGGTTGCACTTCATTATTTTTAGATTTTACCAAACCACCTTCAAACAAAGTGATGTCTCTGGTCATGCCGTGCAGTTGGTAGTAATCTCCGCAATATGGCGTCAGTTGTGCCATGCCGTGCGGTGTGCCACGTTCGCCATGAAAGATCAACTCAGGAATTAGACCTGCAATAGGTTTCCATTTTGAAACGTAAGCCGCTTTGAATTCGATGAGACGGTTGGACTCCAGATGTAATGATTCATCTATGATACCGGTTTTAAATCCGCAAGAATTAACCAGATACCGAACTTTGTAGGTTGCATCTTTGGTGAAGATTTCCCAATTGTGTTCCACGTTTTCTGTACGCACATCTTTGATATCTATCACAGCACAATTTAATTTGAGCTCGCATTTTTCTCCTTTATCTAAGGCCAACTGCGCCTGAGCACCAAGTCTGAAAAGATTCCAACCAAATTCTTGCACGATGAAAACGGGTAGTTTAAGTTTTTCGATATCAATCAATTGAAGGGTATTAGACATCCATTGATCTGTGGAATCAGGAAGTTTTGTGGTTCCCAACTCTTTCAACGCTAGCAGATCTTCTTCATTGTATAATTTATAATACGCATCTGGCTCGCCCAAAATTTCATTGGATGGATCTTTTGCAATTAATTTTTTGTAATGCTCTACCAACATTTTTAACCGGTTTTCGATGACTTTGGTTTCATATTTTTCCGTTTTTGGAATGCTGATAAACGTAGGTCTTTCATCTATAGATTGCGGAAAAAGCTTCGCCATATCGATAGACTGCTCCATCAAAATACGGCATTGCTCATCTGAAATGTCGGGATATAAATTTCCGCCCGCATGCAAATGACAAAAGGGTGGACCACTTACCACGCTTTCTTTTTGTTCAAATAAGATAGAATCTATTCCATATTTTGCAGACTGTAAAGCCATCACAGCTCCTGAAACGCCACCACCAATGATGCCTAAGTTGTATATTTTCGACATGTTAAAATATGTTTTGTAGTTCTGCAAAATCATCCACCACGATTGTCGGATTGTAATCTGCGATATGTTCGTTGTAATTGTAGCCGTAGGTTAAACCAATACTGTCCATTTCAGCGTTTTGCGCGGCGAGGATATCGTTTTTAGAATCTCCAACCATAATGCATTTTTCTGTACTGATGTTCATGTTATTTGCCAAGTGGAGAAGAGGTGCAGCGTTGGGTTTAGTTTCAGGTAAGGAATCTTCGCCGATCCAGGTTTTAAAAAATTGTTTGATGTCAAGTTGATCTAAAATCGGTTCGATAAAAGCGTACGGTTTGTTGGTGCAGATGACCATTTTGTATTCTTTTTCGGCTAAATATTGTAAGGTTTCAACAACGCTGGGATATAGATAGGTGTCTTTGCACGGAACTTCTCTGTAGCATTTTAAATAAAAAGCGAAGGCTTCTTCAAAAAATCCATCGGACATTTCTGCATCTTTCATAGAATGTTTCAAAGCTCTTTTTACCAATGTTCTGGCACCGTTTCCGATGAAGGGCGCTACTTCTTCTACTGGAACTTCTGGCAATTGATAATGCGACAACATGGTATTGATGGCCAAGGTAAGATCTGGAACACTATTAATCAGCGTGCCATCAAAATCGAAAATGATGAGTTCTTTGTTTTTAAAATTCATAAGGTGTATTTGAGAAGAGAATGCTCTTTTGTAATTAATTTTTTTTGATTTATAGTGCCAACAATAAAATAATAGTTATTAAAAAAAGGTAAGATTATATTCTATTTATTTACAATTGGTAAGATATAGTGCAAATATAGGAAATGTTTTGGGTTATAGACCTATGCATAATTCATGTTTTTAAAAATTACTCAATGCTAATCGTTGTTCACCTCTAAAATCAAGATTTACCAATTAAACCTTAGTTTAAATTCTATAAATTTTAGCTTCCGTATTTTTAAATTATTAAGGCATTTCCGTTTTATTTCATATTGATGTGTGTTATGCAGTTCCGATAGCTATCGGAAGGAATAACGTGACGTGAAGTATTTCACTGATTGGCAAAGAGAGTTCTCCTTCGTCAGAAATCGTAGATTGATCGCGTAGAAGCACCATCTTTAATTTCAGACCAAAGAAAAATTTGCTTAACGACCACCATAAACCTTCACTCCAATTTCCATCTGAAGTATAATTTTTATAATCAATGAAAATAGTAAGTAAAAAAAGTTTTGACTTTTTAATCTCAACCGTAAATAAGAAAAACTCCTACTATTTGCAATAGAGGAGTTTTTCCGTTTCATCATTTTTATACTAATTTATGGCTTCCAGAAAGTCCACACGGTTCCGTTGAAAACTGCAAGTTGCTTTTTCAAGGTATCATAAGCCATCATGCCTGGCGCTGGATTTTTAATATTTAAATGTGGAGACTCCATTTTAGGTAAAACCATCGCCTTATTGTTATCTGATAAAACTAAAACTCCAGCAATATTCTCACGTGCCGTCCCAATAATAGTGGTCGCACTTGGCAAATCTACCAATGCCGATTGAATCAAAGTATTCACTTTTCCAGTGATATCCTGGGTCACGTTATCATAAGAAGTATTGCTTCCGCTGAAACTTAAGGCAGTCCATTTTGTGGCGGATGTTGCGTACTGAATGACACCAGTTTTAGCATCAATGATCATCGTTCCAGCTACAACACCTTGCATAATGGAGGCATCTAAAATATAAGGCAAAATAATTCCCTTATTTCCAACTCCAAACTCTAAGGATACAGACGGACTTGAAATAGTTTCTTTCCCAATCGCAACTTGTGCATTAATTGTGCTAACAGCTGCGAGAAAGAGAATACTGAATATTTTTTGAATGTGCATTTTTTTTGTTATTTGAAAAATATAAAATTAGGATCTATACCGATTTACTCAGGACACGTTTGAGTTGAAAAACAACTCCACACTGTGCCATTGTAAATTTTCATGCATTCGTTAGTCGTATCGTAGACCATCATTCCTTCAACAAAGTTAGCAATGGGAATTCCGACTGGTAAATTATTAGTATTAAACGAAACTCTGTTAATCACAAAACCTTTAGTGTTGGATTCCAAAGCCATCCAGCCGCCTTTTCTGACCATAGGCCAATTGTCGCTTTTAGCGCCCGCTCTTCCTAGTAAAGTAATTCCAAACTTGGTTTCTTCGATGGTTCCACCATCTACTACCGGCAGTTTGTAGCAAACTTTTGCTAAGTTAATGGTGACGAAAGAAGACTTTTCAACTCCACCACATAAGGGTGTAACGGTGTATTTAAAAGTATAGGTTCCTGCTTGAGCAGATCTTACAAGCCATTCATTTTTCACGAGTAAATTACTAGGCAATGTTGTCGTTTCGGTCCAAGTTCCATAAGTGTCGAAAGTACCTGTTAAATAATCAAATAGATTAAGTTTAGTCTGCGTGCCATCGTAATTAATATTTACTACTTGTCCGGTTCCAGCTTCCGCATTCGTCAATGCATCTGGTCTTAAGCTAATTTTAAAAATACTGCTGATGCAAGATGTTGCACTGTTTGATGTAATTCGAACACTGTATTCTCCTGCTTTACCCAGGGTAAATTGACCAAGGTCTAAAACATTTGCTGTCGATAAAATGGTGGAAGGATTATCATTTCTAAACCATTGAAAGTTTAAGTGATTTAAATTATCAATAGATAATATTAGTTCATTGGTCATACAATTTGCGGTCGTGCGGATGCCGGGTTTTCCTAAAAGAGCGATATCCATCTTCCGCGTTACAAAATTTCCACAATTGTCAATTACTCTAAAGAAGTAAATTCCACTTTGCAATCCTTCAAAAATAGGATTCGTACCATTGTCTCTAAGGATGGTGCCATTTTCTTGCGCGCTCACGATGGCATATTGAAGAGGAGCAATACCACCCGACGCTATAAGACTTACATCGTAAGTTCCATTCGCACATTGAAAAGCGTAGGCATCATTAAATACAACGGTATTTCCTACAACAAATTCTTTTAAAACAATAGGATCACAATAAAATGTCTCTGCTTTTCCAGTAGAGGTTCTAACATTATAAAAATTAAGTTTATCAGCAATAATTCTGTATCTACCTGGAAGTAAGGTAAAATTGGACCCCGTCTGTATAGTATTGGCATTATACTGTTTTCCCGAACCATCAGTAACCGCCAGATTTTCTAAATTACCCCATCCTCCTACAGAAGAGTAATATCTCTGGTATTTAAAATTCGTTCCTTTATCTGCCGAAATTCTAATTATTCCGCCACAACTCTGCTGTACCGTGACAATCGCAGGTGTTTCTATAACTCGTTGAGAAGTAATGAAGGAAAATGTTGCCACGTCACCACCACAACCAGCAACAGCTTCTACTGTATAATTTCCGCTAGGAAGATGGGTTAGAAGTAGTCTTAGCTTCTGATTGTTGCTAACAGTATCGTACCAACTTTCTGGCACATCAAACGGTAGAGGACCAAATGATGCAGGAGCAGAAGTAATCCTAACTGACGCAAAGTAATTGCCACTATTCGGCTGCAACATAATCGAACTAAAATCACCACTGCATTCTGGTAAATTATTGGAAGACTGAATTGTAAAAGGGTAAGTAGTTACCTCTGCAGACGATTGAACTTTACGACCACACGCATCCGATACCTCGTAGGTGTAAGTTCCAACTGGTAATGGATTTGTTGAACTGCCATAGATTTGTTCAAATGCGAAATTATTATGATTGGTATTACTTTGCGATGGATTGAAGCCCGCTGGCACCGTTAAAAATGTAATTTTAAAAGGACTTTGAATTGGATTTGGGATGCTCGAAGTTCTCTCGCCAAGGCCAAATTGCAAATATTGTCCATTGCATGTTGAACTAGGTTTCGTAACCCGATGGTGTAGTTGCTGATAGATAGTTTCATCAAACGTGTACGGGCTAGAGTTCAGG
This sequence comes from Kaistella antarctica, assembly GCF_900109615.1. GTDB lineage: Bacteria > Bacteroidota > Bacteroidia > Flavobacteriales > Weeksellaceae > Kaistella > Kaistella antarctica. Next base: position 732,837 of record NZ_FOIX01000002.1, on the reverse strand, counting down.
CAAGCATCTTTCACAACGATACGTACCGAAAGAGAGGTAACAGTATCAAAAAATGGAATATCAAGGCTTTCTTCATACTTCTGGATATTTGTTACGACAACTGTCTGAGGTTCTGCAACACCAGGTTTCATAAAAGTCGCCGAAATAGTTAGTGGATATTTTAAGACTTCCATAGAAAGATATTTAAACGAAAGTTTTAAACTTGTGCAAGCTAAAGGCGTTACCACCAAACCTAAACCTTGCGAAGGCTTTTTAGAGGGGGTGTATTTTATTTCCTGTTGACTTACCAAGCCGCTTCCGCACGCATCTATTACTCTATATTTATAATTACCCGCTTTCAAGTTTGTAAAAGTGTTACTTGGTTGTTCAAGCAAAACCGAATTATCAACACTGTTTAGCAATTGATAAACATATGGCGCTCTTCCGCTTGATACATTAACTTTAAAGGAGCCATCATTGCCACAAATCTCGTTATTGACCAGCGTCGAACTGAAAGCCAACTCTGGTTTTTGATTTAAAATAACGAAGTTATTACTCGTCGCCTGGCTGCTTTGGTTACCACTTGTTTCAGTAACCACTACCCGATAGGAACCCGCTGGTAAGCCAGATAATGTGGAACTTGACGTAATTGTATTCACGGTGGTGACCGCATTGTTGTAGACTGAATAAACTAGCGTTGCACCAGCAGTTTCCCCTGAAGTGCTCCAAGTTAAGGAACCATTATTTAGGCAGGTTTCGGGTGTTCCAGTTAAAGTGATTATTAAGTTGGAATTCTGTGCGAAAAAACAGAAAGAAATTGAAAGAAATAGAAAAGAAAATAAATTTTTGCCCATCGTCGTATTTTTATATTAAGATGTGCAAAGATAATTCACTATAAGAATTAAAGATATCCTATAGCATGATAAAAATCATTTAAAAATTTTAAATCATCTATCTATTTAGAGTAAAAAAATTGCTTTTGTAGACGGAGAAAATAATGAATAATTGAAATATTTTGTTCATTATAACAAAAACTTATTCTTACTTCTTCATAAAGAATTTACTAGTAGATTAGCCATTAACAAAATCAATTTGTAATCAAAATTTCAACATCATTTACAAACGAGAAGAAAAAGTAGTTTTTCTAGACCGTCTTATCTGAATCCGCAACAATGGCTTTCAATTCACTAACTTCTTGCTCCGTTAAATCCCGCCACTTTCCAATCAGAAGATCCAGTTTAATATTGAGAACACGAATTCTTTTTAGCTTTTTGACTTCGTACCCACAGAATTCGCACATGCGGCGAATCTGGCGGTTTAAGCCTTGCGTTAAAACAATTCTAAAAGATAAGTTATCAATTTGCTCGACTTCACATTTATTGGTTACCGTATCCAAAATCGGAATCCCACCACGCATTTGCATCAGGAATTTTGGCGTAATAGGATGGTCAACGCGGACAATATATTCTTTTCCATGGTTGTTTCGAGAACGTAGAATTTTATTCACAATATCACCATCATTGGTTAAAAGGATTAATCCTTCACTCGGTTTATCTAATCGACCAATTGGAAAAATCCTTTTCGGATGATTCACGAATTCGATGATATTATCTCTTTCTCTTTTGGTGTCGGTGGTACAGACAATTCCTACCGGTTTATTCAAAGCGATATAAACAGGTGCTTCTTCCGTTTTTTTGATGGTCACGCCATCGACAAAAATTTCATCATCGTCAGAAACTTTCGTTCCCATTTCCGGCACGGCGCCATTGATGGTTATCCTGCCCTGCTCCAACATCCTGTCTGCTTCTCGGCGAGAACAGAATCCAACTTCTGAAAGGTATTTATTAATTCTAGTCTTTTCCATACTCATTATAGTTTTTGTTGCTGAAGATTGTGAGCCCGTAAAATAATCCGACAAAGGTAACGCCTGTATTTCCTAATTGCTGCCCTTCTAAATAAAATCCGGCCTGTTGACTCAATCTTTTGCGGTGAGATATTAGTTTTCCCACTTTTAGTCCATAAAGATCTGCATTGTCCACAACTGATTTATTCAGTTGAAATCCATAAGTTAAATCGATAAAGATTGGTTCACCATCGTCCACGTTAAAAAGGATTTTAGGTTGAATAATTCCATAAAGAATATGAAAATTATTGGTCGTGTAGCTATATTTTAATCCCCCACCTAAAGAGAGATTCGGTATCAAATGATATCCTGCGACCGCGGAAAATCCGTAAGAGAAATCGTTGGGATAATTTGTAGGAGGATTATTTGGATTGTTATCTCGGTCTCGATTACCTTGAATAATATTTGATAAATTAAATCCGGCACTTAGTTCCGGACTGAAATAAAAACCTTGGATTGGTCTTTTCTCTAATTTCGTTTGGCTAAATGCAAAACTGGAAATTAACACAAAAATAAAATATAGTTTTTTCATAACAACGCTACTGATTAAAATTTTCAAAACTGTATTCGTCTTTCAAATATTCTGCACTACCATTCTCGATTTTGTAATCGCCAATCTTGGTTCTGCGAAGATTGGTCAAATAGGCACCAACTAAGAGATCCTGACCAATATCGTGCGCTAAACTTCTGATATAAGTTCCTTTGGAACAACCTACCGTAAAGCGAACAAATGGTAAATCAATTTCAATATCTGTGATATAATTAATGGTCGTTTTCCGAGATTTCATTTCGACCTCTTTTCCTTGTCTGGCTAAATCGTAAGCTCGATTGCCTTCGATTTTGATGGCAGAAAAAATCGGTGGTTTCTGATCGATCTCACCCAAGAACTTTTCTAAAGTTTCCTTGATCTGTTCTTCCGTAATTGCCGAAATATCTTGCTGAAGAATCTCGGGCTTTTCAGTGTCGTACGATTCTGTTTGCACGCCGATTTTGATTTCGGTAAAATATTCTTTGGGCGCATCCTGGATTTCAGGAATGATCTTGGTGAATTTTCCAGTACAGACAATTAATAATCCTGTGGCTCGCGGATCCAAAGTTCCGGCATGTCCGATTTTGAATTTTTTGGGAAGATTAAACTCTCTTTTGAGTTTAAACTTCAATTTATTGACGGCTTGAAAACTCGTCCAATCCAAAGGTTTGTCGAGGAGAATTATTTGGCCTTCTAAGAAATCGGTATCAGTCATTTTTGAAAACTAAATTGGTAAGAAGTTCTGGTTTGCAGCCCGACCTGAGTGGAGCTCTTTTTGTCGCAACGAAGTGAAGACAAAAAAGCGGGAACGGAGGGCGGAAATGTCTGCTCAAATAAGATTATTGAAACTGTGTAAAATAAATCAACAAAACGATTCCCACGATAATACGGTACCAACCCCAGGGTTTAAATCCGTATTTATTTAAGAGACCAATGAACGATTTAATCGCAATCAACGCAACCACAAACGCCACAATGTTGCCGACTACAAACGCTATAATATTATCGTTGGACGCCAAAATCATCTCGTAACCTTTCATAGGATTTGCGGTAGTTTTGCCCCAAGTTTTTACAAAGATGGAATAAACGGTCACCGCCAACATCGTCGGAACTGCTAAGAAAAATGAAAATTCTGCAGCGGCCTTGCGAGTTAAACCTTGGGTCATCCCACCGATAATAGATGCAGCACTCCTACTCGTTCCGGGCATCATCGCCAGACATTGCCAGAATCCAATAATAACGGCTTTTTTTACCGACATGTCTTTTTCATCATCGATCGTAGGATTTTTAAACCAAGAATCGGAGAAAAGTAAAAAAATTCCACCAAGAATTAGCACGGATGAAATGGCAATCTGGTTTCCTAAAAGTGCTTCAATGTGATCATCGAAAAGATAGCCTAATATCAAAGCAGGAATTACAGCCAAAGCCAGTTTGTAATAAAATTTTAAATTCTGAAAATCAAAAAACTTTTTCCAATATGCAGCAACTACGGCTAAAATGGCTCCGAACTGAATGGACACTTGAAACATTTTTAGAAATTCCGTTTCTTCCATGCCCATTAAGTTGGCGATAAAACCCATGTGTGCGGTAGATGAAATAGGAAGAAATTCGGTAAGACCTTCGATGATTGCAATGATGATTGCTTTGAATAAATCCATGTAAATTAATATTAAAACTCTGTGATAAAGCTCAGAGTCGCATTTTGATTAAAAAAAAACTTTGTCAAAGATTTGAACTTTGACAAAGTGGATTGTGGTAAAAATAAAACTTATTTCTTATTCCGTTTCAGAATGGCGTACACTTCAACCGCAAACCCAGCAATCACCAACATTGGGGCGATTCGAATGCGTCGGATAGAGAATATGCCTTCATTCCAAACATTAGGATCGTATTTTCCATCAACGGTATTGGCATCAGCGCCCATCATTAAAAGAAAGCCAGCTACAATTAAAGCCAACCCAATTAACATGAGTTTGTAATTTTCTTTACCGAAGTAGAACGTCTGATTCTCCGGAACTTCAACCGTTTTACCAATCGAATCAGCCGAGAATTGTTTATTTTTTTTGCTCATTTTTAAGAATAATAAAGATCATCTACATTAGATCTCAAGAAACGCCAAGTTGCGAAAACCGTCGAGAACACCGTGATTAAAACTCCTAACAAGAATATACCAACGACTAAAATAATCAATTGATTATTGTCTTGCGCAAAGGGAGTTCCGATCTGGGTGATGAAATAATACCACGCACCAAACAGAACGGCCAAACCAATTAAAGCACCGATCACTCCAAGAATAATTGCTTCTTTAATAAATGGTTTTAGAATGAAGCGTCGCTTGGCCCCAACCAATTGCATGGTTTTAATAATAAATCTTTTTGAGAATATTTTTAAACGAATTGAGTTGTTTATCAACACAATCGCCAAGACTAGGAACAAGACTGAAAATCCTAAAATCCATTTTAGAATGTTGTTGAGATTGTTATAAACTTCAACCATCAAGGTGCTGTTGTTTTTCACATCAATAATGCCCGGAGTCGATTCAATCATCTTAATCGCTTCGTCAATTTTTGCGGGATCTACATATTCTGGTCTCAAGGCAACTTCAATGGAAGAGGGAAAAATATTTTCATCGAAAAGCGCACTGCTTTCAATACCCATACTTTTTTTAGCTTCGTCAGCTGCCATCTCGCGGGTAATGTAAGTCGCTTTTTTTACGGGTGCTAAAACCTGAATTTTCTTGAAGGTCTCGGCTTCCATTTTAGCGGTTTTTAGCGAATCTTTTGCATCGTAATTTTCGTCAAAGTAGGCATTGACTACCAATTGCTCCTTGATATAATCTGAATATTTTTGAGCATTGATAAGGATTAGCCCCATTAATCCCAATAAAAATAAAACCAACGCAATACTAATCACAACGGTGATATTGCTGGAGCGGAGTCGCCTCTTGTTAAAATCCTCAACTGTCTTAGCCATTAAATAAAAAATTTCTGCTAAAATAGAAAAAAACTTCCGTAATTTGCGGACAAACGCGGAAAATCGCTGTTAAAAAAAACTTAAAGGAAATCGCGAGCGACCTCAGAAAAGAGGTTTTCGACCTAGGTTTACCTTTTAAAAAATCAAATTCTTGAATGAGCGTAAGAGCAAAAAAACATCTGGGTCAACATTTTTTAATGGATGAAAATATTGCCAAAAATATTGTTGATGGTTTAAGTTATGAAAACAAAAATCAGGTTTTAGAAATCGGTCCCGGCATGGGCGTGCTCACCAAATATCTGCTGGAAAAAGACGCTGAAATTTTTGTAGCAGAAATCGATAGAGACTCGATTGAATATTTAAAAACGCATTATCCAAAATTAGAGGACCAGCATTTTATTGGCGATTTTTTACAGTTAAATTTAGCCGAATCCTTTGAAGGTCAAGTTTCTATCATTGGAAATTACCCGTATAATATTTCGTCTCAGATTTTATTTAAAATCATTGATTATTACGATCGAGTTCCTGAAATGGTTGGAATGTTTCAAAAAGAAGTTGCTGAAAGAACAGCAGCTGTTCCGAGAACCAAAGACTACGGAATACTCTCAGTTCTCGTGCAAGCTTTGTATGATGTCAAGTATTTGTTTACGGTGCATGAAAACGTCTTTAATCCACCTCCTAAAGTAAAATCAGGAGTGATTCGATTGACTCGAAATCCAAAAGAAGGTTTAGCTGGAAATGAAGTTTTATTTAAAAGAATTGTAAAAGCTGGATTTGGTCAACGCCGAAAAAAATTATCAAACTCATGGAAAGCTTTGGATATTCCGGAAGCCTTGAAAGATCATGAATTTATGGATAAGCGAGCCGAGGAATTATCGGTGGAAGATTTCATTGCATTTACCCAACTTTGGAAAAAACATTCTTAAAAAATTAAAAACCATTTCAGCTTTGAAATGGTTTTTTTTGTAAAGTACTTGTGATTTTTTTAAAGCCGCAAAAGGCAAAATTGCTTTATGATTTAAAGGCTATAAAAAGGGAAACTTTAATCTTGATTAACCTTGTCAAGGTTTTGAACCTTGACAAGGTTTTGCGAAAACCTTCTAAGTTTAATTAACTTATTTTTCCGGTGGTAGGTTTGCTTTCTCCTCTTCTATTTTTAAATCTTCCAATCGCTTTTGAAGATTGGCGATGACTTCTCTCATCGCTTTGATATCATTTTTGTTTGAAGATACATTGCTTTTCAACATTACATTTCTGGCGCGCTCATTGTGATCTTCATCGTCTTCTTCTTCGGCAATATCTTCAATGTCTTCCTGAATATCATCAATATCTTCACTAATTTCTTCAATATCTTCCTGGATGTCTTCAATGTCTTCCTGAATTTCGTTGACATCATCTTTCAAATCTTCGATATGTTCCTGACTTCTGTTCACTGACATCTGAATGAAAATAGCCAGATAAATTGCTTCCAGCGAAAGTACGGTTGTCAAAACCAAGAGCATTTTATCAAAGGCGACAAGGCCGAAAAGCGGAAGTAAAAAAGCGGAGATAAAAATAATGGAGTGAATGATTAAGGACGGGATGGAACCAATCCACCACATCAAACCGTCGGTCACCTTAACTAGAAATTCGATTTTTTCTTTGGCTTTTTCTTCTCTTTCTTTCATTTTTTAACTTTCTTAAAAATTTCTCCAAACAACTTCTCACTTAATTATGCGAAAAATTCAGGTGCAAATATAATGTTTTCCACTCTTTTTTTCGTCGCAAAAACGTTTCAGTTAGCCATATCAAAATAAATAAAGCACGCGCATGACAAATTTTATTTAAAATAAATTCGAGCATTCGTGGCAAAAACTTGTACAATTCGTGTTCTCTACAATTTCTAAAATGCTTTATCTACTCCTAAACCAAAAAGAGCGAAATCGTATTTTGCAGGATCTTTATCATCAAATTTTCTTAGAACTAAATCCAGTTCTTCGACGGTTTTCCAGTCGTTTTGTTTTCTTTGAATCAGATTCAGTTTACGGGAAATATTGCCTGTATGAACGTCCAAGGGAATTGATAAATTTTTCTGATCAATTTTTTTCCAAATTCCGAAATCTACGCCTTTGCGATCTTGTCGAACCATCCAGCGGAGGAACATCATTAATCGTTTTGCCGAGGAATTTTTATAGGTTGAACTGACGTGTTTTTTACTTCGGTGAATTTCGTTTTCTTTAAAAAACTCAGTTCTGAAACGGTCGAAGCTATGGTAGAAATTGGCTTCATCTTCGCTCACTAAAAAGAGATTTTCCAAGGAATCATTTTCTTTATATAATCGACTTAAATTTCTAATAAAATAATTAAGATCTTCTTTATTAAAAGTCCGATGAACGGAATTATGATTAAAGAAATCCATATCACTTTCCTGAAAATTTAAGACGAAATCGTAAGGTGAATTTCCCATCCACAATAAGATTTTCTCTGCATCATTGATGATAGATTTTCTAGTTCCCCAAGAAATGGTCGCGGTTAAAAAACCAGCAATTTCAATATCTTGTTTTGAGGAAAAACGATGCGGAATCAGAATCGGATCATTTGCGATAAAGTCGATGTGATTGTACAAATCGGCTTTTTCGTCGAGGAATTCTTTTAACTCTGAAAGGATCATTGGTTGATTCGCGTGAGTATATTTTAAGCAATCAGATAATAGAATTTTTATCTAATTTTAAGTGATTTAGGATCTGCACTACCGTGGCGCAATGTTAAGACATACAAGACATCCTCTATAATTTCATAATAAAGTAAATATTTATGAACCACTTTCACCTTAACATTTGGAATATCGGTTGTCCTACCTATTTTAGGAAATTCAGAAATTAAGTTTAGTTGTTCTTCAATTAATTTGTTCAATCTTGCACTGAAAGATTTAGATTTATTACGGTGATTCCAATACTTAAGAATTTCAATTAATTCTCTTTGGCCTTTTTCGGTCCAAATTATTGTTGTAACCATTCCTTGATCTCTTTTTGAACTTCCTCGTTCGTGAAAACCTTTCCTTCAGCTACTTCTTGCCTAGCTTCAGCAATCAGAGATTTTTCTTCTTTGGAAGTGATATATAAAGATTCTTCAGTTTGAAATTTAAGTAATTCCATCAATTCTCTAAGTTTAACTTTATCCGTTAAACCTGCAATTTGACTAATCAAGTCCAATTTCAATTCAGCTGTACTCATAATTACAAATTTAATTAATTTGTTTTAAACTTTTTTTTAAATTAGGAACTTAAAGACATATCAATGAATTCTAAATTGAAGGTACTACAAAATCTCTACAGGAACTAAAGCTTGTGGTAAATTGGTATTGGGAAAAACCTCGCGCGCTTCATCTAAGAAAACGGTTAAGTCATGATAACGGTTAGAAAAGTGACCGACTATTAGTTTTCCGACGTTTGCTTTTCTCGCAATTCGAGCGGCTTCCAAAGCGGTGGTATGTCCTGTGTAATCTGCCATTTCTTTTAATTCGTGTAAAAAGGTGGCTTCGTGATACAATAAATCTACTTCATTAATTAAAGGTAAAATAGATTCTGAATATCGGGTATCACTGCAAAATGCGTAAGAAACAGACTTGGAAGGGTCGTTGGTTAGGACATCATTTTTCAAAACATAACCGTCGCTCAAAATAAAATCTTTTCCATTTTTTATATTCTGGTAATCACAGGTTTCGATTTCTATATATTTAGAAACTTGCTGCATATCGAGATGTCTTTCTTTTGGCTTTTCTTTAAACAAGTAACCATTACAATAAATACGGTGGTCTAAAGGGATGGTAAAAACTTCCAACTTATGATCCTCGTAAATTTTCTCAGATTTTTTACTTTGCAATTCGTGATAAATGACTTCAAAACCTTTGTGCGTTTCAGTTAATCTAAAAATCGTTTCTAATAATTCTTTAATTCCTTTCGGGCCGTAAACATGCAAAGGTGTTTCTCGTCCCAACAAACGGAAAGAGGCAATTAATCCTGGTAAACCAAAACAATGATCGCCATGTAGGTGTGAAATGAAAATATGATTAATTTTAGAAAACCGTGCTTTTGCTCTTCTTAGCTGAACTTGTGTTCCCTCGCCACAATCGATGAGAAAACACCGCTCGCCCATTTCTAAGAATTGAGAGGTTGGTGACGAAGTGACGGTAGGAATCGCTGAGTTAAAGCCGAGAATAGTTAGGGATGCGCTCAAAAGTTAGGTTTGATTTTAAGGTCGATTATATTATCGATGACAAATTTAATGAATATTTTAAGGACTTTTAAAAGAAATAAACAATCTCGATCATAGCCCAGATGAGAACGGCATCCTATTTATTTTTATTAGAGAAAAAATGAAAAGATATAGTACTTTAATCAACTCAATATAAATTCCCATTCGGACGGATTTTCAAAAAAAAGTAAAAATCTTGTCGCTCCTAAAAAAAATAAATCCCGAAAATGAATTTCGGGATTTAAGATTATTTGGTATTCAATTTTTTAAACTTAATGTAGGAAACTATTGCGAGGGCAAACATAAAGGCAATCCCAATATACACCCAAATCGGCACTGGAATCGGATCACCTGCGGCATAAGAGTGCAATCCGCTCAAGTAATAATTTACTCCGAAGTAAGTCATTACAATAGTACTAATTGCAAATAATGAGGCAACGTGAAAAGCCCATCTTCCTCTTAATCCTGGTACTAATCGCATGTGCAAAACAAAGGCGTAAATCATAACTGATATAAAAGCCCAAGTTTCTTTTGGATCCCAGCTCCAATATCTACCCCACGATTCATTAGCCCAAATTCCACCAAGGAAAGTTCCAACTGTTAAGAAGTATAATCCGATGGTTAAAGACATTTCTGAAACAATGGTTAATTCTTTAATCGTGGTATCATGGTGAATTTTATAGATCGTTTTGTCGGCGAAAATATAGAAAAACAAAACGATCATCGCTATTACCATCGACAGGGCAAAGAAGCCATAACTCGCGGTAATGATTGCCACGTGAATAATTAACCAGTAAGATTTCAACACTGGTACTAAAGGCGTAATCTGCGGATCAAGTGCGGAACCTCCATGAGCAAAGCCCATCATAATTACGGCAACCATAAATCCGGCGGCAGGAATTAAGGCATTTGAATTTCGGTACAATAATAATCCCGCTGAAATACCGACCCAAGAAATAAAGATAATGGCTTCATAACCGTTACTCCAAGGCGCGTGTCCCGAAATAAACCATCTTGCTGCCAAACCTAAAAACTGTAAAGTGTATCCGACTAAACCTAAGATTATTAAAGCTTTTATGGCTTTATTTATCAATTTATTTGGTTTGAATAATTCAATAAAACCTAGTAATAGTAGAAGTCCACCAATTACACTATAAAACATCATCAAGTGAAAGTTAATGTTTACAGTATTCATGAAAACTTCCAACTTAATTTTTGAATCTGAAGGAACTACATTTTTCCCCCAGGTTTTTTGGTACTGCTCTAATTTCACCAACTCTGAGTCTGCTTTGCTCCAGTTTCCTGATTTTTGGGCAGATAAAATTTCTGAAAAATAAGGTCCCATTACTTCTTGCGAAGCTGTATCTGGTTCGAAGTTTTGGTCTAACCAGGAATGCCAAGTATTATTAGGGTCATTTTTCACTGGAACAATTCGCATGAATTGTCCACTAAAGAATTCATTAAACGCCTGAACACGGTCATTCACCTTGATTACTTCTTTATCGTAATTGGTTTGTTCTGCCGGTTTTTTTCTAAATGCTGCTTGGTAGTCTTCTTCTAAAACGTAATGAAGAGCACCAGTTTCATCAGCTGGAAACAATGACATTAATGAGGTGTAACCTTCATCATTAGCTCTGGCTTTTTTCTTTAATTCGTCGCCGCCTTTTGCTCCAATACTAATTAAAGGAACCATGGTCCAACTTGCAGTGTCGGTATTAATAGATAAAAACCATTGGTTTGCGGTTAGGGATTTTCCATCAGTTCCACGGAAGGCATCTTTTTTATAGAGCTTGCGAAGAACATCTAGAGCTTGCGTATTCATCGGCACGATTCGCCCATCATAATTCTGAACCAGTAAGTAAGCAAATTTAGCGGCGTGTTCCTTTGAAATTTTATTTCTAGCAATAATTTCATCAGCCGTAATTGGGGTTGGCGATTTCAACTTTCCAGTTGGGCCTTTTTTAGCTGCAGGTTCAGGCGCTATTAATGCAGCTTCTCCGTGATCATGGCCGTCATCAGCTGAGTGAGCCTGTTCAACTTGCTTTGCAGAACCATCCGATGTGCCGTGGGTTTCTATTTTCTGCGCATTAAAATTTAAAGCCAAAAGAAATAAAAGAATCGTAGCCGACTTCTTTTTATTCACCGTTCTCAACATTTGCTCCAGTTTCCAGAAATGAGTTCCTTTCCAGAAGAAAATAACGAACATTCCACCAAACAAGAAAAAGTAACCGATGTAGGTTAGCAAGGTTCCCCAGAAATCATGATTAACAGATAGAACTGTTCCTTTTCTGTCTGGATCAAAACTCGACTGGAAGAATCGGTATCCTTCATGATTCAAAACATGGTTCATATAAATTCTATAAGGCGTTTGTTTTCCTTTGTCGATGATTTGAACGTGACTTTCGTAAGCACTTGGGGAAGAACTTCCCGGATAAGTTTCCATTACAAATTTTTCTAATTTTAAAGAAAAAGGCGTGGTATACACTTTCGGTCCGAAACCGAGAATGATGTTCATTCCATCCACCGCGATTTGTTTAAAGGCGTTTGGATTTCCTTTTTCAACAGGAAGATCCACGACCACTTTTGATTTTGGACCTTGGACTTCCACTTGTAAATTGTCAGAAACATTGGCGTCTTTTTTACGATCACCTTCGTAAGCGATGAGTTTACCTTTGACTAAACCTTCTGGAACTACTAATTTTAAATTGTTAACGGTATAAAGACTTCTCAGAACCAAAGGTTCGTACTCATCTTTTTTAGTCATCCCTTTTGCTTTGGTTGCCATCGTCATATACTCTGATTCCACTGGCGTTTTGATGAGTAAAGTCCCATTAGTATTGTTAAACTCTACGGCTCCGTCAATTGCTCTGTTGAATGAAACTAAGGTTCCATTGACTAATTTAGAATCGCCTGGTTTAATATAAATATTGGCACGTCCGTTTTCCCCTGTAGAAACTAAGTGAAGATATTCGGTCCCCGCCGGATTGACAATAATACTGTCTTTCTTTCTTTGAATAAAATCGAGCGTTTTTATGGAAATCTTTTTGTCGTGATATTGGTAACTCGCATTAAAATTTTTATGCAGAGGCGACATTAAAAACGGAACATCCTGATAATTCAGAATATCGCCGTTTTCTTCGATTTGAATTTTAAAGAAATTCTTATCGGTGATTATTTCGTTAGAAGTTTCACCTTCGCGAATGTGCATAATCCCTTCAAAACTGATGTATCTCGTTACAGCTCCACCCAAAAATATTAAAATAAATGATAAGTGAAAAACCAAAACTGGCCATTTCTCGCGGCGCCAAAGTCGGTATCTAGAAATATTTCCGATGAAGTTGAGCATGAGTAAAACCATGACCAGTTCGAACCATTTTGCATCATAAATCAATGCCTTCGCCGTCGGAGTTCCGTAATCGTTTTCCAGAAAAGTAGCGTAACCCATTGAACCTGCATACAGTAATAACAAAACCGCCATGGTTCGGGTAGAAATAAGAATACTTTGAATTTTTTTCATGAGAATCTAAAACTTTACTTTTAACTGAAAAAAGTTCATTCTTATTTCAGCTATCTTAATTTAGAATAAATTGAACGTTGGCAAAAATACAATCTATAATTCGAATTAGCGAATTTGAAAATTGTTTTTTGAGTTAATTAACATTGAAAAAATCTAAATAAATCATAGGTTCTTCGTCATAAAAATTAAAAAGGACATTTTAGTCTTTTTTAATAATGATGGTTGGATTGATTTCCAACAATTTATGAAGAAATAGCGCTTCTTCTTGAGGAGTAATGTAGAAATCGTTTTTGAATTTTGAGGAAATAATCAATCCTTTTGTAGCGGTTCCGTGTTTATGAATTCCAAACCACATCGTCTTGCCGGTTTGGACGGTATTGATTGTTTTAATATCAATCTTATAAATATTGAAACCGACGTTAATCATTAAATAATCACCGTTGATAATGATCTTTAAAAGTAAAAAACTGGTAATGGTAAAAAGAAGTGCTACCGATAACCATCCAAAGAAAACATTAGACATCGACAGATTCTTGTATATATAGCTGAAATAAATCGAAAGGAATAGGATGACTGCTAAGATTGCAAAATGCATAAGATAGAAAGTTTTGTCGATTCTTGTTTTGAAAACTTGTTTTTCTGTATTCATTTAATGATTGGTATTGTTCAACATCGGTACAAATTTGTACGCGCCAAATTCTTCCCTTTCAAATTCGCGCTCAGATCTTTTGGTGAAACGTGTCAGGATTTGCTCTTCCGTTTTTCCTAAAGGAATCACCATTTTTCCGCCGACCTTCAATTGATGTAATAGTTCTGTTGGTAAAACTTCGGCGCCACAGGTCACCAAAATTTTATCAAAAGGAGCAAATGTTGGAAGTCCTAAAAATCCATCGCCAAAACTTTGAAATTTCGGACGAAGATGCAATTCCCGAAATTTTTTATGGGAGAAGTCATGCAAATCTTTTTGACGTTCAATCGTGTAGACCCAAGCCTCCATGGCGATGAGAACGGCAGTTTGATACCCACATCCGGTTCCGATCTCCAGAACCTTGTCTTGCTCTTCTATTTCTAAAAGAGCGGTTTGCTCAGCCACAGTCGATGGATGCGAGATCGTTTGTTTTGCCAAAATCGGAAAAGCGCGATCTTCGTAAGCATAATCTTCAAAAACACTTTCTAAGAAAAGATGGCGGGGAACTTTATTAATTGCGGCCAAAACTCTCTCATTGTCAATTCCCATTTTGTCCCGGAGATAATCGATTAAAATTTTCCTCTTCCCTTTATGTACGTACGAATCCTGCATGTCACAAAAATAGGAATTAGATTTGAAATTGAAAGACTTAAGATTAGAGATTTTAAAAATCACTATTTCATATTTTCACATTTAATGTAATTGTCTATTATCTCCAAGTCTCTGTTCTATTAGTCTATTTTATTATCTTTACAAAAATTAATTCTCTATGCTCAAAGCAGGTTTAGTTGGCGCAGGTCATTTAGGAAAAATCCATTTAAAATTACTTCAACAATCAGAAAAGTACGACTTGGTCGGCTTTTACGATGCAGATAAAGAAAATGGTAAAAAATTAGAAAGCGAATTCGGTTACAAATATTTTGAAAGTTTTGAAGATCTTTTAAACGAGATTGAAATGCTTGATATCGTAACACCTACTCTATATCATTACGATTATGCCATTAAAGCGATTGAAAAAAGAATTCATTTTTTCATAGAAAAACCCATTACGCAGACTTTAAAGCAAGCGGAAGAAATTCTCTACAAATGCCGTGAATTTGGAATTAAAGCGCAAGTTGGTCACGTAGAAAGATATAATCCGGCTTTTATTGGGTCGAAAGATTTTATTAAAGATCCCATGTTTATTGAGATTCATCGCTTAGCAGAATTCAATCCACGTGGCACTGATGTTTCTGTGGTTTTAGATTTAATGATTCATGATTTGGATATTCTACTTTCTTTGGTAAAATCAAAAGTGAAAGCGATTCATGCAAGTGGCGTTTCTGTGGTTTCGAAATCTCCGGATATTTGTAATGCGCGAATTGAGTTTGAAAATGGATGTGTCGCGAATTTAACAACGTCGAGAATTTCAATGAAAGCGATGCGGAAATCTCGTTTCTTCCAAAAAGACGCTTATATTTCTGTGGATTTCTTGGAGAAAAAATCAGAGGTTATTCGCATGAAACCGGCTCCTGAAACTCCGAGTGATTTCGATATGATCATTGAAAATGCGGAAGGAGAAAAAAATCAAATCATTTTTGAATATCCGAACATCCAACCGAATAACGCTATTTTGGATGAACTGGAAAGTTTCGCTGATGCAATTACCGAAAATAAAAATGTAGAAGTTTCTTTGGAAGACGGCACGGAAGCGTTAAAAGTAGCTTTGGAAATTGTGAGGTTGATTTCTTAGTGTCATTGCGAGGAGGAACGACTAAGCAATCTGTTGAAAAAAATAGATTATGAAAGTAGGATTTATTTATATGGTAACCAATAAAAATAACACTACTATATATGTCGGAGTAACTGCAAATCTACCAGCAAGAATTTTAGAGCACAAGACTAAACAGTATAAAAATAGTTTTAGCGCAAAATACAATTTAGACAAATTAGTTTATTGGGAAGCTTTTCAAGATATAGGAAATGCAATTGGAAGAGAAAAACAAATAAAAGGTGGCTCGAGGCAAAAAAAATTAGATTTAATAAACAGTATAAATCCTGAATGGATTGATTTATATGAAAGTATCTTGAATATTATGGATCTATAAATAATCAACGGATTGCTTCGGCATTCGTTCCTCATTTCTCGCAATGACTTTCCAATTTAAATACATCAAACGAGCTTACATGAAAAAAACATTTATAATCACTACTCTATTTCTCTTCTTATTAGGTTATTCCCAATCTTTAAAAAAAGAAATCAACCAAATCATAAAAGGCAAAAGCGCCACCGTTGGAGTTTCGGTTTTAGATTTCGAAAATAATCAATCGATTGACATCAACGGCAATAAAAAACTTCCGATGTTGAGTGTTTTTAAATTTCATATTGCTTTAGCAGTTTTAGACCTCATTGATCAAGGAAAATTGAGTGTAGATCAAAATATCTATATTAAAAAAGAAGAACTTTTAGAAAATACCTGGAGTCCAATTCGAGAAAATTATCCAGAGGGAAATTTTGATATGACTTTAGGTGAACTAATTAAATATACGGTTGCACAAAGTGACAATAACGGGTGCGACATTTTGCTAAGATTAATTGGCGGAACAGAAACCGTTCAAAAATTCATCAATTCAAAAAGCATTAAAGATTTTAAGATTATCTATAATGAAGAAAAAATGCATGAAGGTCACCAATTTCATTACGGAAACTGGACTACCACCAATGCAGCAAATATTTTATTGAAGAAATTTTATGACGGCAAAATCGTCTCAAAAAGTTCGACGGATTTCTTAATGAAAACCATGCTAGAAACAAACACCGGCGCGAATAAAATCGTCGCTCAATTGCCAAAAGGAACTTGGGTCGCACATAAAACCGGCTCTTCCGGAAAAGATAAAAAGGGATTAACGATTGCAGAAAATGATATTGGAATCATCACGCTGTTAAACGGAAAGCAATACGCACTGAGCGTTTTCGTGTCAGATTCTATGGAAAACGAAACGACGAACACCAAAATGGTTGCAGATATTTCTAAACTTGTTTTTGATTATTTTAGCAAAAAAGAAGTGGAATGAAAAGAATTTTTCTATTAGGATTTCTGTTGATTCAAACCTTGCTATTTGCGCAAGAAAAATGGGACATTCAATTTTATAATGAAGTTGTTAACCGAGAAGTTTTCATCTACGCAGATAATAAGGAAGAAATGCCGATGTCTGCACAATTTCAATTCAAATTAAAGAATCTGACTAGCACGCTTCCTAATGATGAAATAGTAGTTATTCCGCCGAAAACCCGAAAGTTTTTGATTGCAAAGTTAGCTCCCATAAAAGCAAATGAAGGCAATTCTTTTTCTTACTCCAATTCCTATAATTTCGGAAATGCACTTCAGGAAACCTTTGATGATGACTACATCTATTCCTTGCCTTTCGAAAAAGGAAAAACACAATCGATCTTCCAGGGATATGATGGCAAGTTTTCGCATCAGAATGAATTTGCCTTAGACTTTGATTTAAAAATTGGAGCTCCAATCGTAGCAGCTCGTGACGGAATTGCGGTGGTCGTCATCAATAATAACACGAGAAGTTGTCCCGATATTTCCTGCGCAAAATACAATAACAAAATTATCATCATACATAGCGATGGCACTTTCGCCGACTATTCTCACTTAAAATACCAAGGTGCAATCGTTACAAAAGGTGATCTCGTAAAAAAAGACCAACTTATCGGTTACAGCGGAAGTACGGGTTTTGCAAGTGGACCACATTTGCATTTTGCGGTATTCATCAACAGAATTGATGGAAAAAGAACCTTTATAAAAACGAAATTTAAAACCTCTGAAAGTGAAGCAACACTTTTAGAAGAAGGAAAAAGTTATACTAAAAATTATTAAAAATTTAAAAATGGATAAAAATATTGTCGTAATTGGCGCAGGAACCATGGGAAACGGAATTGCACACACGTTTGCACAGACCGGATTTCAAGTAAGTTTAGTTGATGTTTCACAAGGAGCATTAGATAAAGGGATTGCAACAATTACCAAAAATCTGAACCGGATTATTTCTAAGGGAAATATGACGGAAGACCAAAAAGCAACGACTCTCAGTAACATTACTACTTTCACCAATTTAGCAGATTGTGGGTGGAAAGCTGATTTAATCGTTGAAGCGGCCACCGAAAACCTAGATTTGAAGTTGAAAATCTTCAAACAAATGGATGAACTAGCTCCAGAGAATTGTATTCTGGCGACCAATACTTCTTCTATTTCGATTACTAAAATTGCGTCGGTGACGAATCGTCCAGACAAGGTGATTGGAATGCACTTTATGAATCCAGTGCCGATTATGAAATTGGTGGAAATCATCAAAGGCTACTCTACTTCGAAAGAAACTTTTGACGAGATCTATGAGATGAGTAAAACTTTAGGAAAAGTTCCCACAGAAGTGAATGACTATCCTGGATTTGTAGCCAACAGAATTTTGATGCCGATGATCAATGAAGCCATCGAGACTTTATACAACGGAGTTGCTGGCGTTGAAGAAATCGATACGGTAATGAAATTGGGAATGGCTCATCCGATGGGACCTTTTCAACTGGCAGACTTTATTGGATTAGACGTTTGTTTAGCAATTCTAAATGTTATGTACGACGGTTTTAAAAACCCGAAATATGCGCCGAATCCATTGTTAGTGAATATGGTGGCTGCCGGGAAATTAGGCGTGAAATCTGGCGAAGGATTTTATGATTATTCGGAAAGTAGAAAAGCCGAGAAGGTTGCAAAAATGTTTGCTAAATAATCAAAACCAATTCTTAAAAATAGCACAGGATTCTTTTTCATGAAAAAAAACCAGGAAAGAATTATCCAAATAATATTGGTCATTACAACTTTTGTGATGACCATTCTTCGTTTTTTGTTGAATGAAAAAGGACGCGTAAATCCCGACTCGATTCGGTATATGCGAACCTCGAAAGTATTTCCAGAAATTGATAATACAACTACTCCACTTGGATATCCACTGAGTTTAAAGTTTTTAACCTTGTTTGGACTTGATGAATTTTGGGCAAGTAAAACCATCGGAATTTTAGCGTATTTATTTCTCGTTTTTTTCGCCTGGATAAAGAAATTCTATTTGAAAGAAATCATTTTAATTGGTGGACTTTTTAGTTTTGTCTCTATCTTTTCTTATACGATGAGCGAAACGCTTATTTTGCCAGTTGTATTTGTTTTTCTTTATTTAGCTCAGCAAATTATTACTGAAAAGCTAAAAGGATCATCTGCAATTCTATATTTAAGTTTAGCTTTAATTGCGTTGTACAATATTCGCTATCCTGCGCTATTCATCATGTTTGCGACTGGATTTTTCGGAGTTTTCAATTATAAAAAATCGTCTGGGAAAACGTTTATATATTCGGGAATTATCGGTTTGATTTTCGTGATCTTATATAAGTTTTTGTTCATTGATCACTTTAATGAAAAGTACGTCGATAGCTTTTTAGAAATCGGCTTGCATCCAACTTCGCAATTATTAAAAGAACTTTTTGAAGGATTGACGACGGTTTTTAATCCGTTCATTCATATTCTAAACCCAGCCGGAGGAATCGTTAATTACGGAATTATAGGAATTGGGTTACTGAATATTATATTGATGCTATTTCTCTTCTTTAGAAACAAATTGACTGAGACCGAAAAATTCTTTTTAACTATTGGGGGAATTGGAATCGCCTGCTCTTTTTTTATTCAATATTTCTATTCTGTTAACCCGTTAGATTATCGTCTTTTAGCACCATTTACCCTTTCTATATGGTTGGTGTATTTTAAAAAGTTATATGATGTTTTTGGTAAGCTGACTTATGCAATTACGTTCTTAAGTTTACTAACAGGGTTTACCTTTACATATCTTTCTCGGGGAAAATATTTAGAAAACAGAGAAAAAATAAAAACTTTTTTGCAAGCTGAAAATTTAGAAAATGGACGCGTTAATTTCTTCATGGAAAGCGAGGAAGAAATGGATAAAATTAGAATCGCAGAATTGATCAGCACGGTGAATCCTAATGTTAAAGTAACCTTTAAACCAAATGATACGCTCAAAAATAATACTTTAACAAAATACAAGGTTTTACAAAAAATTAAAATCGACAAGAATCAATTTCAATAAATAATTATTATCTTTGACCCAGTTATAAACATTAAGAAAATGAAATTACCAAAGTTTTTATTAGCAGACAATTCAGATTTTCCTGAAGATCTATTCGTAGTTCACACCGAATACCCAAGATTTGTTTTGAATGTTGAGGAAGAGGAAGTTGAATGGTTCGACGATCTAGAAGGCGATGACGAAGAAACAGTAGCAGACGAAGCTACCAAAGTAGTCGAAGCAGCTTTCAAATGGTGCGATGAAGAACTCGCCAAATACGATGAAGAGGACGAAGACGAAGAATAAATAGACAAATAAAAAAGGAACTCCAATTAGAGTTCCTTTTTTTATGTGAAATAGGTTATAGTTAAATCTATAACTTGGTAAACTTCAACAGTAAAAGTTTGTCCTTGTACAATTCCAGAGTTGTTCCGTTCACCACATATTTGGTAGCAGCACCCAACATGCTGAAATAGTTTGTTTCTTCACTCATATTGTCGCAGGCCATTTTGGTAGCGCCGATATTCTTAGTTGAAAAATTACCAACCGTACGGTCGATCATCAGCTCGCCGAAATAATTGTTACAACCGCCATTGCCCGTAATTCTCGCAGATTCAATAACCAAAGTCGCTTTTTTACCTTTTACGTTATCAGCTAAGGTCCATTGCGTATCAACAATGTTAGGCTGTGGAGCGCCTACTTTCGATTTTGAAGTCGCAATTGTTGAACACGAAACAATTGTAGCAGCTGTAAAAATGGCTAAGGAAATATTTCTGAAAATATTCTTCTGTGGGAAGTGAATTGCTTTCATTTTTAAAATTTTAATACCGTAAATTTAAGTAATTATATTGATTTAATGACTTGCAGCAGGATTTAATCTCTTACCCAAAAACAGAAAAGCATCTCTTTTCAGAAATGCTTTTTGTATTTTATTAAAGGATTAGTCTAAGATCTTAGCTCCGCAGAAAATTCTTTCTGGAACGTTTTAATTAAAGAATTCATCACTTCCGTAATATCTTTATCTTCTAAAGTTTTTTCTTCGTTTAATAATTCAAAACTCATGGCGTACGACTTTTTACCTTCCGGAAGATTCTTACCTTCATACACATCAAACAGATTAATGTTTTTCAAATATTTGGAAGGATTGCTTCTGGCTGCTTTATAAAGATCAGCATACGTCACGTTTTTATCAATCAACAAAGCCAAATCTTTTCTGGTTTTATTGAATTTTGGAATATCTTTAAATTTCAAATTCTCTTTGGTTCTAAAACTCTGAGCAACTTCCAACTCAATCTCGGCGTAGAAACATTCCTGGTCGATGTCGGCATCCTTCAATGATTCTGGAGAAACTTTTCCTAGTCTCGCCACGGTTTTTCCCTTCACTAATAATTCAATTGCATCAGAAAAACGCACGTCTTCTAAATACTTCTCTTCAATCGAAACTGGCAAAATATTCAAAAGAACTTTCACATAAGATTTCAAATGGTAGAAATCTGTCACGGATTTTGGCTGCAACCAGTTTTCTGCTTCATCTCTTCCTGACACTAAAATTGCCAGTTGTTTTCTCTCTAAATACGTTTGTTTTTTGTGGTAGATTTTACCGAATTCAAAGAACTTAATATTTTGATTTTTCCTTTTAATATTATAATCTGCATTTTCCAAAAGTCCTTCCAGTAAAGACTTTCTCATAAAGGACAAATCTCCACTTAAAGGATTTAATAGTTTGACAGCATCAGTTTCATCTTTTACAGAAGTTAAAGAATTATTCATTACTTCGTTGAAACCATTACTTTGTAAAGTTCTTGCCCAAGAGTTCTCTAAAGCATCTTGATCATCAAAACTTAATTTAACTGGGGTAAAAGAAATTTTTTGCGGAGAATCAATCTTATTGTAACCGTAGATTCTTAAAATCTCTTCGATCACATCGATTTCTCTCGTCACATCAGCACGATAAGCCGGAACGGAAAGTTCTAATCCGTTTTGAATATCATTTAAAATCGTGATTTCTAAGGACTTCAGAATTTCTTTAATTTTCTCATGATGAATTTTTGTTCCTAAAATCTGCTCGACTTTCGAAAAACGAAGAATGATATAATGGTCTTCAATTTTTGTAGGATAATGTTCCAAAAGTTCCCCAACCATTTTTCCACCAGCGATTTCTGAAATCATTTGCACCGCGTGCGTCAAAGCAGTTCTCGTTAAATTAGGATCTACGCCACGTTCGAAACGGAAAGAAGCATCGGTATTCAAAGCATGAAGTTTGGCGCCTTTTCTAATTCCAATCGGATTAAAATAAGCACTTTCTAAAAAGATGGTTTTGGTATTTTCTGAAACGCCTGAGCTTTGTCCACCGAAAACTCCCGCAATACACATTGGGTTATTTTCGCCGTCTTTAATCATGATTTCAGTTCCGTTCAAAGTTCTTTCAACTCCATCTAACGTTGTGAATTTTGATCCTTTTTCACTCACGCCAACTTTTACTTTTTTACCAGCAATTTTATCAGCGTCAAATGCATGAAGTGGCTGACCAAATGCGTGAAGAATATAATTTGTAATATCAACAATATTATTAATCGGACTTAATCCAATTGCTTTCAACCGGTTTTTCAACCAGTCTGGCGAAGTTTTCACCTCCACATTTTCTATGATGGCACCAATATATCTTGGACATAATTCGGAATCTTCCACTTCAATCTGAAAATCAGTCGTTCCTTCATTATTTAAAGGGTGTGAAATAACTTTTACGAAATCAGCAGGAAGTTGATGCGTACTTAAATAAGCATTCAAATCTCTGGCAACACCATAATGCGACATTGCATCAGTTCTGTTTGGCGTTAAACCAATTTCATAAACTTTATCGTTCGTCAAATCAAAATAATCCGCGAAATTTTTACCAACTTCATATTTAGTTTCATCCAAAATCATGATTCCGCCGTGATCGTCACTCAGACCCATTTCGTCTTCTGCGCAGATCATTCCCTGCGAAACTTCACCTCGGATTTTGGCTTCTTTAATATCGAAAGAGCTTCCATCTTTTCCGTAGATCTTAGTGCCAACTACTGCGACAGGAACAGTTTGTCCAGCCGCAATATTGGGAGCACCACAAACTATATTTAAGATCTTTCCAGCTCCAACATCAACGGTCGTAACTTTTAATTTATCAGCATTTGAATGCTGTTCGCAAGTCAAAACTTTCCCCACAACAATTCCTTCCAGACTTCCTTTAACCGATTCAAAAGGATCGATTCCTTCTACTTCCAAACCAATATCGGTCAGAAATTCGCCAATCTTTTCCGATTTTAAATCAGTTTTAATATATTCTTGAAGCCAGTTGTGTGAGATTTTCATTTCTGTCGTAAATTTCAGATGTTATATTTCCCATTTCTTTAATAAAGATATTGAAATTGGAAAGGTGCAAATATCGTGATTTTGGAGTTTAAAAAAAAATTGAGATTCAAAAACTTTGAATCTCAATTAATATTTAGTACAATTATTTAAAGGGATGTTCTTACATTCCGATAACCGGCATTGAAAGCATCAGTAATTTTTCCTGATCTTCTAAACCATCAACTGGCTCTATAATTCCGGGTCTGTTTGGTTGCGACATTTTCATCGTAATATCATCAGCAGAAAGCACCGATAACATTTCTGTTAAAAATTTAGAACTGAAACCAATATTGATATCTTCACCATTGTAATCACACGGAATCTGCATATCTGCTTTGTTAGCAAACTCAGTATCCTCCGCGTGTAAATGAAGAATGTTTCCGGATAAT
Organism: Kaistella antarctica; assembly: GCF_900109615.1. Taxonomy (GTDB): domain Bacteria; phylum Bacteroidota; class Bacteroidia; order Flavobacteriales; family Weeksellaceae; genus Kaistella; species Kaistella antarctica. The sequence goes on along the minus strand of NZ_FOIX01000002.1, from coordinate 709,129 downwards.
TTGAAACGAACTTGGTTCGTAGATTTGTTCGACATGATCGAAGCTCTTCTGATTGAATTCAATAAAAGGCTTCTATTAATCGTCAAGACATTTGGATTTTCTTTTGGAATAACCGCTGAATAATTTGGATATTTACCATCAATCAAACGACAAATCCAGATGTTATTTCCGAAAGTGAACTTCGCCATATTTTCATTAAACTCAATAGAAACATCTTCGTTAGAAGAAGCTAAAATGCTTTTGAAAATTGCCAAAGGTTTTTTAGGCATAATAAATTCTACGGGTTCAGCATTCATTAAGTCGGTTCTTTTATAAACCACCAAACGGTGCGAATCGGTAGAAACGAAATTGGTTTCATCTTCTTTGAACTGGAATAAAACTCCTGTCATCACTGGACGAAGAGAATCATTACTGGTCGCAAATAAAGTATTATTTAAAGCTTCAGATAAAATACCTGCAGAAATTGTTACACTTTGAGCTGCATCAAATTCAGGGATTTCTGGATAATCTTCTGCGTGATCTAAGGCCACCGCGAAGTTATCTTTCTCATCCAAAATTTCGAGCAATTTTCCGTTTCCATCTTCAGCGTCTTTCACAGAAAGCGTTAAAGGTTGGTCACCGTAAGTTTTCACAAATTCTTGAAATATTTTTGCGGGAACTGCAATCTTACCTTCAACGTCAGACTTCACCTCCAAAGAAGTAATCAAAGTCGTCTCGCCATCAGAAGCGGTAATTTTCAGGATATCTTTTTCAATTTCAAACAAAAAGTTTTCCAAAATTGGCCTTGACTGTGAGTTGGAAATAACTCCGCTCACGGTTTGAAGGGCTTTCTGTAATTCACTACTTGAAACAATAAATTTCATAAAAATCAATTATTATTAATTTCACAAATATATAAATTAAACCCTAAAAAATGCAATATTTTGGGTGATAAAAACCTTTTCAATCAAAAAGTTACCAACATCACTTAGCGAATTCTAATTACTCTTTCTTTGATTTGCTGCTATCCAATTTAAGAGACAAAGCGAGATATAAAAAATGCAGATTTTTATTACCAGTTAAAGCGAATTCGCGCTGCCACAAATAACCAGATGCTAGACCGAAATTTTTATCGATTTGGTAACTAAATCCACCATAAACTCTATTGCGTGCGAACAGCGGTTTTTCCGTGGTGACGAAAAAAACTTCATCATAAACATTTGCAGAAATGGTTCCTGGTTTAATTTTTTCAGAATTTAAAGGAACCGAAATATTCAATCGATAGCGCAACCTAATTCGATCAGAATGTTCATCTGTTAAAGGTGCATAAAACCAGCTCTTCTCGGCTCGAACACGATTTTCAAATTCGAACTTTCCGGCTTGGAACTCATAAGAATCCTGTAACCAAAGGCGAAATTCTTCCTTATCCAAACTATGATTTTTATAGTTAACATACCGACCAATACCAATTAGCGGTTTGTGCTGATCTGTTAATTCATAACCAAGTCCACCCTTAAGTTCATAATAATCTGGATAAGTAAAATCTGCAGTCCCACGAACCTGGCCTTCTGCGTAAACAAAAAATTTACTGCTCCATTTATAACTCACATTAATCACGTTATAACTGGAGATATTTTTCTTTTGAGCGGAAAATTTCAATCCTGAACACAACATTAGCAGTAAAAAAATTCTATTTAGCATGTGACAAAAATAAAGAAAATTTCCTTTTTATTTAAATGGAAAAAGCAGGTATAAAAAACACTACCGACAGCGCTCTGTCTTGAAGTCAGCCGAAATTTATAAAATTTCGTCGCTAAGTACTTATTCAATTATTTCACGGATTTGTGAGCAACTAGCGGAGAGGAAACATTGATGGACAAACCTGTGTAAAGATAATGGCGGTCGATATTGCCTTTCACTGCAAAATCCCGCTGCCACATATACCCTGCAGAAATGGAGACGTTTTTGTCGACTTGGTATCCAAGACCTCCGTAAATCCTATTCCAGAATGAAACCGGACTTGCCGTAGTAGTGGCAAAAACCTCATCGTGAATATTTGCTGAAATAGTTCCTGGTTGTACTTTCTCTGTATTAAGAGGCGTGGAGATATTCAGTCGATATCTGAGGCGAATTCTCTGGCTATTTTTATTTTCTTTCGGCTGGTATAACCAGCTTTTCTCTGCCCGAAAGCGATTTTCAAATTTGAATCTACCGGCTTTAAAATCATAGATATCTTGGAACCATATACGCAACTCTTCTCTTTGCATTGAATGATTTTTATAATTGCCGTCTCTACCAATTCCAATCAAAGGTTTATGATTTGGAGCGATTCGATACCCTATTCCAACTTTATATTCGTAATAATCAGGATAATAAAAATCAGAATTTCCGCGTAGTTCCCCTTCAGCTAGTAGAAACCAATTCGGAGTAAATCTATAGTTCATCGTTACGAGATTGTAACTAGAAATATTACCCTGTTGTCCCGAAAGATTCATCATAAAAAAAGATGCGGACAAAATCCAAAGACGCCTAATCATCCCACAAAATTATGATAATTGGGCGAGTATAGGTTATACTTCAAACCAACATAAATCACCTTTTAAAGACTTAGATTCAACGTAAATCCTACATGAAACCATCGCTTAGGCATTGGTACACCAAAGGTTTCGGTGTAATTAGCATTGGTGATATTATTAATTAAAACATAAAGATTCAGATCTTTTAAATCATAGCCTAACTTACCATCCAGCAATTGGTAGCTTCCCGTCGTTACTCGTTCATTATATTTGTAAATCAATTGATTAGTAATGTTTTTGAAGAATCGAGTTTCCAATTTAGCAACGAATTGATGCTTTAAATTTTCCATAACGTATCTGGAAATTAGATTCTGCGGTTCTTTTGCTTTGCTGTCTAAATAAGTATATCCTAAAGAATAAGATTTCACGAAGGAATTGAAACGCTGACCAAATTCCACCTCTACTCCATTGGTTTCAATTTTTCCTATGTTTTCGGCGGACCAAATTCCATCTTGAGTTTCTTTCACCCAATCGATTGAATTGTCTGAAGTTCTGTTGAAAACACTCACTTTACCTAAAAAATTATTCTTCTGAAAACGATAACCCAATTCTGAAGAAATTGCATTCTCAGGTTTCAAATCAGGATTTCCGATTTCGGTTTTGCTTACATAAAACAAATCAGTGAAGGTTGGGATTCGGTTTACTTTGGCGACGTTTCCATAGATTTTATGGTTTTCATTAAAGTCAAATCCGATATCTAACCCTGGATAGAAAAAATCTCCCACACTGTCATAATTGGCCCAGGAAATTCCAGGAGAAATCTGTAATTTATTTTGAATCAAAGAGAAATGATGTTCTAAGAAAATCTGCGTTAAAAACCTTTCACGATGTCCTAGATTATTACTTGCCAAAAATTCTTTTCTGAATTCAACTCCCAATCCAGTCGTTCCTAAAGTCGATGTATACGAACCATTCAATTCTGCACCTACATTATTTCCGATATGCATATTTCGGTAGACTTCCGGTTTTTCTCTATTGAATAAATATAAATCCTGACCTCTTCTCCAATAAATAGTTGAATTTAAATTAAACTGATTAAATTTTTGTTCATACCCTAAACTTACGATCGAAGCCTGCGTTTCTTCATACTGTTCCGTTGCCGTGGGCGAAGAATAAAAGCCATTTGCTCCAAACTTTTTTTCTTGAATTCCAGCTTGAAATTTTATTTGTCCGTCATTAATCTTGAATTGATTTTGATAGAAAATATTGTTGATTTTATAATCGGTGTTATGTCGGTAACCCTCAGAACTTGTAGAACCTACTTGAATAAAATTAGAGAATTTTTCATTTCCAAAATTAGCTCCTAAGCCTAAAGAGTAGGTTTTATAATCTCCGCCACTGGCCGAAACAATTACCTTTTCTTCAGAACTTACTTTGGTAATAATATTCACAACTCCAGCGTAAGCATTTTGTCCAAATCTTCTGGCTGCTGGACCTTTAATAATTTCAATTTTTTCAACTGAAGCGAGATCAAATGGAAGACTCATCGAGTTATGACCTGTCTGAGAATCATTCATTCGAACACCATTTACCAAAATTAAAACCTGTTCGAAACTGCTGCCACGAAGAGAAATATCAGCTTGTACTCCATTTCCCCCACGTCTTCTGATATCAAATCCCGTAAATTCTGCTAACAGCTCTTCGACACTTTTAGATGGCGAATTTTCTATTTCTTCTTTTGAAACGACAGTAATATTCTCATTGACTTTCTTTATCGGAAGTTCTAAAAATTTCCCTTGAACAGTCACTTCAGGAATTGAACTTTCTTTTTCCTGCGCAGAAATTTGTAGTGAGAGTCCTAATAACAAAACACTTAGGATTACTTTCTTCATTTAATTAATTCTTAGTTATTATTTTACTGAATTTACAATGGCCAATAAATTTAATTTATCTTTATTAATGGACATTGTACGATTTTTCAGCAGCAAATATATTTAAGAAATTCGCAGAAAAACAAGTATTATTTTAAGAAATTATTTTGTATTAATCCAATAAAAAATGCAACACCGAAGCGTTGCATTCCTTTAAAGATTAGAGTTAAACTTATCTTATTTTCATCAAATGTGTAATTAAATCATTTAGAATTTTTCTCATGATATTACTACATTTATTTGTTGAACCAAATATTGCGAAATTTATCTAGAAATCCAAATAATCTGCAGGAAATTTCTCTCAAAAAATCCGTAAATTTGTAGCCCTTAAATTATATAATGACTACACCCACAGATATCGATATTAAGAAACAACTTTTTGTAAAAAATGCGCACCTTAATAATCTGAAACATATTGACGTTCTGATTCCTAAAAACAAACTCATCGTAATTACGGGAGTTTCTGGAAGTGGAAAATCTTCGCTCGCTTTTGACACCATTTATGCTGAAGGACAGCGCCGGTATGTCGAGAGTTTAAGTTCGTACGCTCGCCAATTTTTAGGAAAATTAGAAAAGCCAAAAATTGATGATATCAAAGGTTTGGCACCTTCTATTGCGATTCAGCAGAAAGTAATTTCGTCCAATCCACGTTCCACTGTTGGAACTTCAACCGAAGTTTACGATTATTTAAAACTATTTTTCGCCAGAGTTGGGCGTACTTTTTCACCAGTTTCAGGAAATGAAGTCAAAAAAGATTCGGTAACCGACGTTATTAATTTCATTGAAACAAATGAAAATCAGACGTTCCTTTTGAGAACTCCTTTAAAATTTGAAGTTGAAAAATTTACAGAACAAATCAATACTTTGAAACTTTCTGGTTTTACAAGATTAGAAGTCAACGGAAATGTAGCTGGAATCGAGGATTTAGAAAGTTTCGGTTTTGTACCCGAAGCGGATATGGAAATTCAGTTGGTCATTGATCGTTTCAGTTATGACGCTGATGAAAGTTTTCTTCAAAGATTAGCAGATTCTATCCAAATGGCTTTTTACGAAGGTCATGGTTATTGTTCTTTAAAAAACATTGAAACCGGAAAAATTACCGATTTCTCCAATAAGTTCGAAATGGACGGACTGGAATTTATGGAACCGAATGTTCATTTTTTCAGTTTTAATAATCCTTACGGCGCTTGTCCGGAATGTGAAGGTTACGGAAAAGTGATTGGCATTGATGAAGATCTGGTGATACCCAATAAGAATTTATCCGTTTTTGAAGAAACGGTGGCCAGTTGGAAAGGCGAAAGCATGAGCGAATGGAAAAGAGATTTCATTAAAAAGGCGAAAGACTTCCCTATTCATAAACCTTATCATCAACTAACGAAAGACCAGAAAAATTATTTATGGAAAGGTGATGGTACGAAAACCTTCCCTTCTATTAATAATTTCTTCAAAATGCTGGAGGAAAATTTATATAAAATTCAGTACCGTGTTATGCTTTCCAGATACCGTGGGAAAACACTTTGTCCGTCCTGTGAAGGTTTGCGATTGCGTGAAGAAACAAAATGGGTAAAAATTGACGGACATAATATTCAGTCGGTGATTGATTTGCCTTTAGATGAGTTCTTACCGTTGATAAAGTCAATGAAACTCAACAAACACGATGCAGAAATTGCAAAACGTTTGCTGTATGAAATTACAACGCGTTTAGAATTTTTGGATAAAGTTGGACTGGGATATTTGACGATTAACAGAACTTCGAATACGCTTTCTGGTGGTGAAAGTCAAAGGATTAACTTGGCGACTTCACTTGGAAGTTCGTTGGTTGGTTCTATTTATATTTTAGATGAACCTTCGATTGGTTTGCATTCCCGAGACACCGAAAATTTAATTCAAGTTTTAAAAAGTTTACGGGATTTAGGAAATACCGTAATTGTCGTAGAACACGATGAAGACGTCATGAAAGCCGCAGATTACATTATTGACATAGGGCCAGAAGCGGGATATCTTGGTGGAGAATTGGTCTTTGCCGGACATTTTGATGAACTGGAAAGTGCAGATACTTTAACGTCTAAATATCTGACTGGAAGATTAGAAATTAAAGTTCCAGAAACCCGCCGTAAACCGAAAGAATGGATTCACATTAAAGGTGCGCGTCAGAACAACTTAAAGAATGTCAATGTTGATATTCCGTTAGAATGTTTGGTGGTTATTTCAGGAGTTTCTGGAAGTGGGAAATCTACTTTAATGAAAGAGATTCTGACCAATGACATTCAGATTCAACTTGGAATGGGCGGAAAAAAAGGAGATTACGATTCTGTAGATTTTCCAATGAAACTCATTAAAAATATTGAGTTGATCGACCAAAATCCGATTGGTAAATCTTCGAGGTCGAATCCTGTGACTTATTTAAAAGCTTACGATGATATTCGGGAATTGTTTTCAAAACAGAAATTAGCAAAAATGCAAGGTTTGATGCCGAAGCACTTCTCCTTTAATGTTGATGGCGGACGTTGTGATGACTGTAAAGGTGAAGGTGTAATTACCGTCTCCATGCAGTTTATGGCAGATATTGAACTGGAATGTGAAACTTGTAAAGGGGCGCGTTTTAAAAATGAAATCCTTGAAATTAAATTTGACGAAAAGAACATTTCAGATATCCTTCACATGACTGTTGATGAAGCGTTGGAATTCTTTAAAGACAATGAGCAACCTAAAATTGTAACCAAGTTAAAACCTTTGCAGGAGGTTGGGTTGGGCTATTTGCAACTGGGACAAAGTTCCTCTACCCTTTCCGGCGGTGAAGCGCAAAGAGTAAAATTGGCTTCGTTTTTAGTTAAAGGCGCAACGACCGATAAATCATTATTTATTTTTGATGAACCTTCCACAGGACTTCATTTTCACGACATTACTAAATTATTGAAATCGCTGCAAGCCTTGATAGAACTCGGACATTCTGTAATCGTGATTGAACATCAACCTGACATTATTAAAACGGCAGATTATATTATCGATATCGGACCAGAAGCCGGAAAATATGGTGGCGAAATTGTTTTTGCAGGAACTCCGGAAGATTTAGTGAAAAATAAAGAATCGCACACTGGAAGATATTTGATTGAGAAATTGTAAGAAACTACAAGTGAAAAGTTAGAGGTTGGATAATTCCAAACTCTTCTTAAAAAATAACTGAAGCCAACTTTTCGAAGTTGGCTTTTTTGGTGTTTCTTTTTTTCTAGATTTCACATTTGATAAGGAAACATTAAATCTTTTATAATTTTTATAAAAGTAAAGCGATAATTTAATTAATTTAGTTTATTAATAAGATTAATATTATAAAAACTCTACTTCGACATCACTTCTATTTCCTGTTTCTGATTTTCGGATTAAATTTTTATGCTCAAACCTATAATCAAGCGAACACGTTCACGACCAAAGACGGACTTCCGAGTAATTTGGTTTACGAAGTTATTCAGGATAATAATGGCTTTCTTTGGGTCGCAACCGATAACGGAATCGCACGATTTGATGGTAAAAGATTTATCAATTATTCAACTAAAGATGGCCTACCTTCTAATGATGTGATTCACGTCTTCAAGCAAAATGACGGAACGATTTGGGTAAACTGTTACAAACAAGCGCCAAGTTACTTTGATGAAAAACGCAATAAGTTTATAAATTTAGACTATGATAAACACGTTGTAAAGTTGAGCAACTCAATGTTCAACGTGTATTATTCCATTCGGAAAAATGATCTATTTTTTCAGAACCACCTCGGTAACTTTACTTTCAGCGAGGGAAAGATCATTGATAAATTAATTATTAGTGAAAAAGAAAGAACACAATATATATCTCATCTTTATTTAAATGATGAATTCGTGACGATTCAGCATAAAAAACAAATTGTTGGAAACAAAAGTAATGTAGCCGTAAAACTTGTTCAAAATTCTAAAACTCTGGGAACAGTACTATTTGGAGACTACAAGAAATTATATCTACAACACAATACCAACGGAAAACTATATCGTTTTTCTGAAGGATCAGTGACCAAAATTAAAATCAATAACCTACATCCTCTGCAATATCAAATACAGCAAGTGGATGTTCCAGAAAAAATAAAGTGGTTTAAATTTTCGGCGAGTAAACTGAGCGTAATATCCAATACGGGAAATATTTATATTTACGATGAAAAAAGTCTCCGTATTAATTCGGTTATCAAAACAGATTTTAACGTAAATACCGCCTATATTGATAGTAAGAATAATGTTTGGGTAACGACGGTAAATAATGGATTAATTTATTATAGCAGTGAGCCTATTAAAAAAGAAACCTATTCGAAAAATGCGATTACCAATTTTTTATGTGTAAAAGTATCAGAAGACGGGCAAATCTTCGCCGGAAATTATCAAGGGGAAATTTATGAAAAGAAGGGTAAAACAGAAACCAAATACAATTTTGCCGAAAATAAAGATAATAACGTTTGGATTAGAAACATTCATTTTCTTTCCGGAAAAACTTTCGTGGTCTCTGATCTTGCTTTGCAAATTAACTTTCAGAGAAAAATTAGATTCTATAATGAATTAGGAAATTTACTGAGTCTGAAATCATCAACCAAACTTAATGAGAACGAATTAATTTTAGGCACAACCAGTGGTTTACTAAAGTTTAATATTCAAACGGAACGTTATGAAATTCTAAATTTTTCAGCCGAGCGAATACTGGACGTACAAAGAATTAATGACGGCTCATTCTATTTTTCTGCGGACGATGGACTTTATCATTATAACATTAATGATCACCAACATCAGTTAATTGTTCCCAACCGTTTATTTAAGAATGATAAAATACAACATTTTAAACCTGGTAAGGGCTCAGAAATTTGGATCAGTACTTTTAAAGGAAATCTATTTTTAGTTGATAATCATAAAATTCTTAAAGAATATATAGATGATAAAAGATTTCCTAACAATATTTCTAATTTACTGGATATCGAAGAGCAACTTTGGATGGCTTCAAAATCCGGAGTTTATATTCTAGATTATAAAAATCTGGATAAATGTTCTGTGTCAAAACTAACCACATCAGATGGTCTAACTTCTAATGTGATTAACTTTTTACATTTTAAAAAAGATACGGTTTATGCCGCCACTGATAATGGTATTTCGAAAATTCCAGTTAGAAATATACGGTCACATCAAAAGATTAAACCTTATTTAATATCTGTAAAAATCAATGAAAAGTCTGTTGTATTAGATTCAATATATCACTTAAAAAGTGATGAAAATAATATTTCCCTGGAGTTGGCTGGAGTCGATATCACGGGGCATTTTAAAAACTTTCAGTTCGCTCTCAATGATGATCAGTTTTCTGAAATCGAAGGGAATTTTCTAAATCTTCAACTCAATAATGGGATTAATAAAATACAGATTAGAACTGTCGATCAGAATAATTATGTAAATAATCAAATTCTAAAAATAACGTTCGACATCGAAACTCCTTTCTATAAAGCCATCTGGTTTTGGATAATATTATCATTTCTAACATCATCTGTACTATTTTATGTAATCAACCACGATCGGTCAATTCGTCGGAAGAGGAAATTTCACCACGAAAAAGATTTGCAGAATCAAAGAGAAAAAATCACTGCCGATTTGCATGATGATGTCGGCGCGTCTTTAAGCAGCTTGCAAATCAACAGTGCTGTAGCCCAAAAGATATTTGATAAAAATCCCGCAGAAACTAAGTTAATTTTAAAGAAAATAGAATCCCAAGCAAAAAACATTTCGGAAAACATCGGCGATATTGTTTGGAGTTTAAAATCATCGAAAGATGAATTCATGTCCCTAAGTACCCGAATTAAAAAAATAACCAGCGAGATTTTAGGAAGCTCAGACATTCATTATGAAATTTTAATCGATCAATCTATAGACGCTCAAATCACCGATTTTTCAGCCAGGAAAAACATTATTTTAATTTGTAAAGAAGCACTTAATAATATATTGAAACACAGCCAGGCGCAGGAGGTTTGCTTGATACTACAGAAGACTGAGGACCATTATTTTTTAGAAATTGAAGATGATGGAATCGGATTTTCGGACCTGGACAGAAAAGGTAATGGAGTTATGAATATGAAGAGAAGGGCTGAAGAACTAGGCGGAAATTTAAAAATTACACACAACACCGGTTCAAAGTTAGTTTTCATCTTCCCTATAATTAGGTAGTAAAAACAGTGATTTTCCTACTAACTTTGTGAAATGATTTTACCAGCAGTATGATCCGGATATTTGCATATGATGATAGTAGAGAACGTTTGCACAGTTTGCAGGCGCTTATTTCATTGAGTGACCATTTAGAATATCTCGGTGATGCAGAAAACTGCGAAAATGTGCTTGTGGAAATGATAAAATTTACGCCAGATGTCGTGCTAATGGACATCAATATGCCAATCGTAGATGGTATAGAAGGTTTGAAAATCATTAAATCGAAATTTCCACATATTAAAGTGCTCATACAAACTGCCTTTGATGATAGCGATAAAATTTTTGAAAGCATCTCGAACGGAGCAAGTGGTTATATTCTAAAATCAGACAGTCCGACCAAAATTCTCCAAGCCATAGAAGAAGTTTACCAAGGTGGAGCCGCCATGAATCCTGCGATTGCGAAGTGCGTTCTGGATTACTTTTCACCCAAAAAGAATCTAGATATCTTAACGGTTAAAGAACAGGAAGTTTTAAAATCTTTGGCGCAGGGAAACAGTTACAAAATGGTTGCCGACCAATTGGGAGTGAGTTACTCTACTGTAAATTCTCATACAAAACACATTTACGAAAAACTTCATATTTCCTCTTTGGGCGAAGCCATCGCCTGGTATTATAAAAACACCTAGATTTTTAAAACTTTGTTCTACCTCATCCCTATTTTTAGGGATTTTTTTTTGGGTCTAAAAAAATAATCTTTGTAAAAACAAATGATGAAAATCAATTTAAACCCAGGATTATGAAAACACTTCAAAAAATTTTAATGTTCTACATTCTGAGCTCCTCTTGCATTTTGCAGGCTCAGGTTAACCAAAAAAAAGGTTGGGACGGCGTTGTTAAAGGAGGCAGTTTTTCTCTTGGCTACAACAACACCATGGTAAATTCAGCCACAAAAGAGGCCTATGTACTAAATTCCTCGGGTGTTTCGGGAGATGTTTTTATTCCGTTTTCCCTTTTCCGAAAAGGATGGGATGGAACAGTGAAAGGCGGAAATTTCGGCTTTAACCTTGGTAGTACTTACAACTTTGGAGCAGGAGGTGAACCAGATATTTTATTACCTGCGCCATTCAATATCATTGGCCAAACAGCTTCGGAGGTTTCCTACCGTAACTCTACTTCGCAACAAACAGGATTTAGGCTTGGCGGCGGACCTCAGGTCAATTTCAATTTTAGCGAGCGATTTATTTTTTCGCCAATGGTTTTGGCAGAATATTTTTCCATGACCCAAAATGAGTTAAGTGCAATTCAGACCAGCGAGATTAATGGAAAACCAAAAGAATATACTTTATGGTCTTTGCCGGAAACGAAAACAAGTGGTTTAGCAATTACGCCCAAAATAAGACTACAATATTTATTCGCAAAAAACTTCGGCGTTTTTGCAGACGGTGCTTATATTTTCGGACCGAAAATTAACACTCAGGTGACTACTTTAGTTCCTTTTGGAAAAACTAATCAAGAAGGACAGTATGAGCAGCAGCAAGTAGATTTGGGAACGAAAGTAACTGATGACGTTAAACAAACCTCGTACAATGCCTTCAGTGCAAGTGTGGGTTTAAGTTATTCCTTTGGTGGAAAAAATGGGTCTGGAGAAAATCCTACTCCTGCCAAAGCAAATATTAACAGATCAAGAAGCAATATTAAACAACAAATTTCAACTAATAATGATGGCTCAAAAGAGGATAAAAAAGAAACTCAGGATAAAAAATGTAAAACTTACACTGCCCCAAAATTACTAAATGATTACGGTGATGAGGCAATTCACTTAAATAAAGGGAAATTAAATATTCCATTTATACCCTCAAATAATATTGCCGCAGAATACAAAGTGAAAGTTTGGGATATTAGTTCTGAAAAGAAAAATATCATTCATGAGAAAGTATATCCTGCAGGATTCAACGGTTCTATTTCGTTAGAAGAATTCAAGAAAAAAGAAGAGGGAACAGTTGAAATCCAGATTCAGGTTATGGAAGGTAAAATGAAACCTTCAAAAAATAACAAAGAAATTATACAAAATTCAACCTGTGCCACATTTGAAAATGGGGGTTTTAGTAACATCGAGACCTACCGCATTAGTACATCTTGCGCAGCTGATTATCAATTTGTGATTGATAGCGCAGTTTGTGTAAAAGATAAAAAAGTGAAGGTGTACGCGAAAATTAAATTTTTGAATCCAAACGGTATAGCAACACCAAATCCCACAATGAGTAATGTTACTTTTAAAGATAATGTCACCGGTTTACCTATCACAGCAAGTTCCTTTTCTACTTCACTTTCACCCTTGTCATTAATGCCCATAGGAACATTTATCCCTTTCAATTTTGAACTTGAAGGCGAAACCTGCGACAAGGAATTACGAATCACGTACGATGTAAACTGGATGTGTCCGACCGGACCGCAACATATAATCGCCTGTCAGGATACTATAAAACTTCCTTGCTGTTACTGTAATTATTGCGATGACACCCGAAATAGCAATATTCAGGAATTAACCAAGACCACTACTTTATTGCCTGGTGACAATCTAGGGATTTCGCAGCAGTTCAGCATCAACCCGAAAAACATTAGCAAAATCGAAGCAGAGGTGGTTTACATGCATGAAAATGAAATGGATGCAGCTTGCAAAGTTTGCCGGGAAAATGAAAATGAAGTGTACACTTTTATCAATGCTAATAATTTAAGTTGGAACTCTGGGCCTGGTATAAATGCGGGAGCAGGAAACATGAGTGGTGTTTTTCCGTCTAAAATTCTCTCTTGGAGTTCTAATAACAAAGGTAATCTACAATTAAATCTAACGGTGGCTTTACCCGGAACTTCAACCCTGAGTTGCTGTGAACGGCATGGCGAGATTTGCATTCGCTACAAATTTACCGATATCGAATGTAAAGTTTGCGAACGTCTTGTTTGTTACACCTACTAAAAAAATAAAAACATGAAAAACTTAATAAAATATATCGGAAGCTTATTTTTTCTTTTGCTTTTTGCAACACAGCTAAGCGCACAATCATCCAATGTAAGTCTCTCCATAGGGTGCCCCGCAGCAGTAATTAGCGGCACGTCTATCAATATTAATGCTGCATATGGATATAGCAATATTACAGGAAATATAACAGTTGTTGTGAATTATGATGCGACTAAAGTTACGTTTCTTAACAGTACAGGATTCGGTCTAGCTGCACCCGTGTTAGGAGGTTCTGGTGCATCAAGTAAAGTAACCTATACATTTGCGGCAACTTCTGGCTTAAATCAAACTGGTGCTATTCAACTTCATTTTACTGCCATCTGCCCACAAACTTGTTTTGGCGTAACGAATATCGCCAACTTTTCTGGAACAATCAGCGCTCCTGGAGCAACAACTATTGCAACAACACCCTGCGGAACAAATCTAAATGTAATTAATGATTGGGGCGGATCTATGTATGTTTCTGCTTATAATTGTAAATTGAATCAAGTTACTTTTAACGTTAATATTACCAGAAGTTCATGCTATAGAATTATTAATCCCACCTTAACCCTATCCAGCTCAGTAGGAACGGTAATCGGCAGTAGCGGCGGGACACTTGCTGGAAATACTGTTACACTGGCTTCACCCTTATTCAACAATAAAAACGTAACTGTAACGGTACAACTTCCCTGCAATCCAGTTACCGGAACTCCAACATTTACAGCAGGACCTGTAACTTGTACTGCTATTTTAAATGGAGACAATTGCGGGAATTATTTTCCAAATATTAAAATCTATAGCACTACCTACAATGTGGTACCACAAAATAGTCAGGCAAGTTTAAGTTGTACTGCCTCAAGTGGGAATTCTTATGTGGCAGTAGTAACAAATTTTGGTAAAAGCGCGATTAATGCGAATCTAACTACCAATCTGCCAAATTTGAATTATACTGGTTTCACACATAGTACTAATCAGTCAACACCTATTTCAGGTTCTTATAAAACTTTTGATTGTGCTATGATTGCATCTTCCAGCATACCCTTCACCTCTACGCCGATTATAAATACCGTAGTGATTGGGTCCATAAAGAAAATGGATTATACGATTTCGAATCTGCAACCTGGCCAATCTTTTTTCATGACATTTACATACTCTGGTGCTACGCCTTCATGTTTGCCAGCAGCCATTAGTCCGTACAATTTCAGTACTTCTGGAAACTATACGGGTATTCCTGATCCTGCGGATTGCAATTGCACTTATAACCTCCGAAATTTCTCAACGGCATCATGCTCATTTGCTGATCCGTCGGGTTTGCCGAATATGATTTGTACCGGCTCAACCTATAACAACAGCCTCTGCCATCGCGCGGGTGAAACTTTACATTTTTGTTTAAAATTTAGGAATAATGGATCGGGTCCTCTTACTAATGGAATTTTAAATTTGGGATTACCAACCTATTTAAATCTAATCCCTTCCACGGTTACGTATGATGGACTTACCACGGGAATCAGCAGTACGTTATCTGGAGTAATTACACTCCCAAGCAGTATTGCAACCGGGCCAGATCACACCGTGTGTTTTGACGCGACGCTCAATTCTACCGCAGGTAATGGTCTACACAGCCTAAACCCTAAAATTTCTGGTGATAATCTCTCGTTAAGAAACATCTGCTTGTACCAGGTTCTTATTTGTCAGGATGCAAAAGCCGAGATCAGTAAAAAAGTTAAAGGTAGCGAGGATATTATTTTCAGCACCTCTGGAAGTGCACTTCCTGGCAGTATAGCAACCTACCAAATTACCATTAATAATTCTGGGAACACACCGATATCATCCATTCAGATATTGGATCGATTACCTGAAATTGGAGATAAAACAATCAGAAATTGTACGCCACGAGGCAGCCAATTCTCGGTAATGCCCAATGGGATTTTTTCGCCAAGCTCCTTAGCCTCAGCAGCAAATTACAGCAATTCAGCGCCGGGGATAAACAATATACCAGCGAATTGGTCTGCAGCATTATCAGCATTTTCATGTGATGTGAGCGGCATTTTTTCGCCCGGTCCGAAAAATACAATGCTGGTCAATATTCCAGGTCCTATTCTGCCTTTCACCAGTTATGCTTTTGAAATGCAGGTCGTAATTCCAGCAACGGCAAAACCTGGTGATCAAATTTGCAACAGTGTCGCTTTGAAAACAATGTATCAGGATGAAACCGGTGCAGAATATCCTTTGGAAATAATCGAATCAGATAAAGTTTGCCTTATTGTAGCACCACCGCCTTGCAAGCCTTGCCCGACAATGATCAAAAGTGAAACAATGACGCTAAATCCAGGTACAGTCGTAAATCCAGGCACACCATATGTCACCAAAACGGGCTACGTGACGATTACTACCCTGAAACCTGTACAGGAAATTCAGATTAATATTTCAGATCTGCAATATCATTTTAATAAAAAAGAGTGTAAAGATTGCAAAACTCCGGCACTGAGTCGTGGTGGAATATTTCCACTAAATACAACGCAAACTGTAGGAACTTTAATTTGGGATGACTTTACAGGAAGTTCAATACCTTCTGCTACTCCAGTTGATAATCTGCCACAAGAATTAATTTGGAATTTAGGAGTGATGTTGGCCCCTGGAACTTATACAATTCCTTTCCAGCTTACCTTACCAAATTCCATCATTCCGGACTGCTGCGAATTGATTTTAGACAAATTTGCTTTGAAGGTTTCCGTTAAAGATGCGGATTGTAATGTTTGCGAAAATTTTGTAGCACCAAGCACCGACAATTGTTGTACCGGAAGTTTCTGGGATCGCCAACAAATGACTTGGAGCCTAATCCATGATTCTCCTCATACATTAGCCACTAAACAAACTGAAGTCTCAAAAAGAAAATCGGATCTAAAAGAGATTTACGACCACAACAAAGAAGTAATTTCAGGAAACAGTCTGGATAATTTAATACCTTCTTACGGTGTACTGAACATTAAGTGCGATGAAACCTACCGCATCATGGAAGGCCAAAACAGAACATTTAATGCTCTATTTAAATGCAATCCTAATATGACTAATTGTGAATCTCAGTCTTTAGTAACAATCACGACGCAAAGCGGAAATTATATTAATGTTATCAACCAGCCAATGCCATATAATCAAATCTTTAATCTTCCCGGTGTCTACAAGATTAAATATATAGGTAAATGCGGCGGTGTTATTTGCAATACTTGCGAGTTCATGCTGATCGTTGAAAAAAATTGCTGTGTCGGAATTACGAAGAATGGACCAACCACCGTGACAGCAGATCATATCTTTCAACCGAATAATATGACCTCTATTACATCTTCTCCCTTATTGCACTTAACCGCAAAAAGTATGGCTACGGTAAATTTAAACTATAGTTGCAGCCAAAATTGTAGTGCTACCTACTCATGGAGAAGACTTAAAAATGGCGTACAGATTGACTCAGGGACTTCACCAAATGGAACTATCAATTTTGCACCACCCACCTCTGGAGAGGATTTAATTATCATATCCGTAAACTGTGGAACTCAAAATTGCAACCGTACTGAGAGATTTTATCTGGGCTGCGAATTTTGCCTTATTATTTTTGATCCAACACAACCACGGATTCCAAGGAAGTAAATCATAAACCCTTATTACCAGCCGTTGACAATTTGTTAACGGCTTTTTTTTTAAATCAACCAGATTGTCAGATCCATAAAGATAAAATTAATCCTTTCTAAAAGCATCACTTTGAATGACTTTAAATTTAATCTGAAAATCCTCTAAAAATTTAATGATTATCGTATTTTCGTATTAAAATTACTATCATCGATTATCCCACTAACTTCAAATCCATCCAAAATAGAATTGCTGAAATTGATCCGATAAAATACGGATCGACCAGAAATTTTGCGGATGGTGCCGTCACCAAATTAAGCCCTTATATTTCCCGCGGAGTTATTTCTACGCGCGATATTTTTGAACATCTGAAAACTTTAGATCTGGCGTGGTTCGAGGTTGAACGATTGGTTCAGGAATTAGCCTGGCGCGATTTCTTTCAAAATGTCTGGAAGCAAAAAGGAGACGAAATCTTTACCGACTTGATACAACCTCAGGAACAAGTAGAAAATCACGGAATTCCAACGGCGATTTTAAAGGGTGAAACTGGAATTCAGATTTTAGATGATGCGTTGAAAACTCTTTATGAAACTGGCTATCTGCACAATCATTTGCGAATGTATCTGGCTTCTGTTTGTTGTAATATTGCGCATTGTCATTGGTCCGAACCCGCGAAATGGCTCTACAGTAATTTGTTGGATGGAGATTTAGCCAGCAATCATTTAAGTTGGCAATGGGTTGCCGGGAGTTTCTCCTCTAAAAAATATTTTGCCAATCAAGACAACCTCAATAAATATTTCGGTGGAACTCAAAAAAACACTTTTTTAGATGTTGAGTATTCTGAACTTGAAACTTTGAAAACTCCAGAAATTTTAAAGGAAAATGCAAAGTTTTCGCTCCACACAGATTTAGGAGATTTTGAAACTTCGTCTTTAGATAGTAGAAAAACGTTACTCTTCACTTACTATAACTTAGATCCGAATTGGTATGATGATGAAGATTTCCAAAGAGTGCTTCTGTTAGAACCTTCCTTCTTTGAAAAACATCCTGTGTCCAAGAAAGTGCTTGATTTCGCCTTCGAATTGTCTAAAAACATTCCCGACTTAAAAATTTTCGTTGGAGAGTTTTCAGCATTAAATCAAATAATCTCGAAGGAAAACATTTATTACAAAGAACATCCGACTAATAATCATTTTCTTGGAACCAGAGAACCTCGGAAATCGCTTCCAACTTTAGAAGGAGATTTCGGTTCCTTCTTTTCTTATTGGAAAAAGATTAAAAAAGAATTACAACTCGAATTTGAATCCAGATAAACTCGAAAGATCCATGGCAAAAACGGCAAATCTTATTTTCCCAAATCAATTATTTGAAAATCATCCATTGCTTTCAAAAGATGCAACTGTTTATTTGATTGAGGAGCATTTATTTTTTAAAGAATTTAAATTTCACAAACAGAAGATTGCTTTTCATCGGGCTTCCATGAAATATTTTCAAACCTATTTAGAAAAAAAAGGTGCGAAGGTCATTTACATCGAGAGCGGAAATGAATTAGACGATATTCGAAATTTTCAGACCGAAATAGAAAGTAAGAAAATTACGGAAATAAGAGTTGTAGCGCCGACCGACGATTGGCTCGAACAAAGGTTGAAAAAAGTGACCGAAAATATCAAACTGACTACTCTTTATTCCCCTCAGTTCATTAATAACAAGAATGACTTAGAAGAATTTTTTAATTCAGAAAAAAAATTCTATTTTCAAACTGCCTTTTATAAAAAAGAAAGAATTAGGCTGAACATTTTAGTAAATAGTGAAGGAAAACCAGACGGCGATCAATGGACTTTTGACGCAGAGAATCGAAAGAAATATCCAAAAACGAAAACGCCGCCGCCCATTTATTTTCCAGAGAATTCCGATATTTGGACAGAAGCCGTCAAATATACACAAGCCAACTTTAAAAATAATCCTGGCGAATTACCCGAAAATCCAATCTATCCGCTTACTCATCAAGAAGCGCAAAAATGGCTCGACCAGTTTTTTGATTATCGATTTCACGATTTTGGTATTTATGAGGATGCGATTGTTCAGAAGGAAGCCTATCTCAATCACAGTCTGCTTTCTCCCTTGCTAAACGCTGGACTTTTGCAGCCTGTTGACGTTATCAATCAAACTTTAATCTTCGCCAAGGAAAATCAAATCCCAATGAATTCGGTGGAAGGTTTTGTCCGACAGATTATTGGCTGGCGCGAATTCATGCACGGAATGTATCTTTTTAAAGGTCGCTTTTCTCGAACGCAGAATTACTTCAACTTCTCCCGAAAGATTCCAAAAAGTTTCTACGACGGAACCACTGGAATTCCACCAATCGACGACACCATCAAAAAAGTTTTGAAAAACGCGTATTGTCATCATATCGAGCGACTGATGGTTTTAGGAAATTTCATGTTGCTTTGTGAGTTTGATCCCGACGAGGTTTATCACTGGTTTATGGAACTGTTCATCGATGCGTATGATTGGATCATGGTTCCCAATATTTATGGCATGAGTCAGTTTGCAGATAGTGGAACGTTTGCGACGAAACCTTATCTCAGTGGCTCCAACTACATTAAAAAAATGAGTGATTACGGCGGTGGTGACTGGGAAAAAATTTGGGATGGTTTATTCTGGCGGTTCGTTGAGACTCAAAAAGAATTCTTCAAAACGAATCCGCGAGTGTCGATGATGTATTATTCTTTGCAAAAAATGGACGCTGAAAAGAAAGATAATCACTTAAAAAATGCTAATGATTTTTTAAAAAAGTTAGATCAATAGCATCATCAAAAAGTTAGATTTGAATTCAAATTCGGCTTCATAGTTCAACGGATAGAACAAAAGTTTCCTAAACTTTAGATCCGCGTTCGATTCCCAGTGAAGTCACATTTTAAGATCCAAGTAAAAAATAAAAAGAACCAAGTAAAACTTGATTCTCTTTAATTATTGGAAAATAAAAATCTTACTATTTCACTTTTTTATCCACCACAATTCGATCCTTTCTGTTCGCCAATTCCCACGCAGTTGCAAATACCAATTGGGTGCGTTTTTGCAAGGAAACGTAATCTATTTTATCAGGCGTATCGCTGGGTTTATGATAATCTTCATGAATCCCATCGAAGTAGAAAATAACAGGAATTCCATTTTTCGCAAAGTTGTAATGATCTGATCGATAGTACAAACGGTCTTTATCATTAGGATCATCGTATTTATAATTTAATTCTAAACTGGTCGTCGATGCATTTGCTTTTTCGCTAATTTTCTTTAAATCAGAACTCAACATTTCCGACCCAATCACATAAACGTATTCTTTATCACAATTTCCGGGATCGCATCTTCCAATCATATCAATATTTAAATTCGCCACGGTATTTGCCATCGGAAAAATTGGATTGTTAGCGTAATAAAGTGAACCGAGAAGTCCGTGCTCTTCGCCTGTCACATGTAAAAACAAGATCGATCTTTTCGGACCATTTCCTGATTTCTTCGCCATTTGAAAGGCTTCAGCAATTTCTAAAAGGGCAACTGTTCCGCTACCATCATCATCAGCACCATTAAAAATCTGACCATCCGACATTCCAATATGATCGTAATGTGCAGAAATAACAATCACTTCTTCCGGCTTTTCTGACCCTTCGATGTATGCTAAAATATTTTCTGACTGCGGCAAATTTCCTCTTCTTCCCTTCAAGGCTTCAGTCGGAACAATTTGGTGAAAGGAAGTCATCGATTTTGGATGAGAAACTCCCATTTTTTGATACTGCTCAATCAAATATTTGCCGGCCTTTTTCTGGCCTTCACTCCCTGTATCTCTTCCTTCCATTTCATCAGAAGCCACGATGTACAGATGCGTTTTCAGTTCAGCTGAGGTAATTGACTGATATGATTTTTGAAAGGGTGAACCCGAATAAGATAGATTGGCGGCACAACTTTGCAAGAGCGCAAAAGCCAGTGGAAGTATAAAATACTTAGCGTTTTTCATGAACTATTTTTTGGAAGTTAAATATAGGTTTAATTTTTAAATTTTCCTCATACAAGAGAATTGGCTTTGATTAAAAAATATTACAAAATAAAGAAGATTGGTAAGAAAGCTGAAAATTGGACAACAATGAAAAAAGGCTGATTTACCAACCATCTTGAAAAACTGACCAACCATTTCGAATATCCTACCAACCCTACTCAATCGCTTGGTTATCTGAAGATTTAAGTCAAGCTTTGTTACTCTACAACAAATAAAATATCCATTTAAACTTTAAAAAAATCTATGTATGAATTATTTATTTATCTCTTTTAAAAAACAAAATTGGTTCGATGAGCCATCTAATGTGACCAATGTTCAACCTGAAAAGAAAGTCTTGACAACTACAAAGACCTGCCTAATGCTATTTGTACTTTTCTTTTTTAGCAGTTTTGCTTCGGCTCAAAATGAATTCATTACCGAATGGAAAACCGACAATCCTGGTACTTCAACAAATAAGCAAATTACCATTCCAGCAGTGGGAACGTTTAATTATACCTGGAAACTTATTGGTGGCGCGACAACTGGAACTGGTACAGGAAACGGCTCTACGACGATTACTTTTCCCGTCGCCGGGAACTATGTGGTGAAAATAACGCCCACAGGAGCAAACACCTTCCGTGCCATCCAGTTTACAAATGGAGCGAGTGACGCCAGAAAACTGTTAAAAATAACGCAATGGGGAACTGTGACTTGGTCTACCTTCGAACGAGCATTTACTAATACAAGCAATCTTGCGATTACGGCTACTGACGTTCCACTTTTAACAGCAGTTACCGATATGTCCTATGCTTTTTATTCCTCAAAAGTATCTACCATTCCGAATATCAATGACTGGAATGTTTACTATGTGACCAATATGAGTTTTACATTTGCTCTGTCAGATTTCAACTCAGACATCGGTAACTGGAACGTTAGGCAAGTAACTACGATGGAAGGTATGTTCTCTGACAATTCATATTTCAACCAAGACATCAGCAGGTGGAATGTCAGCGAAGTAACAACACTCAAAAACATGTTTTTCCAGGCCTTCGCGTTTGATCAAAACCTGGGCGCTTGGAATATTAGTAAAGTTACCAATGCCGCCAGTATGTTTAAAGGAAACATGAGTTGCCAAAATTACAGTAAAACTTTGGGTGGCTGGGCTGCTGATGACGCTCGCACACCAATCAATATTACTTTGGGTGCTTCCTCCTTAAAATATAGTCCTGAAGTAATTAGTGCCAGGGATTATTTAATTGATGACAGAGGCTGGAATATTTTAAATGATAGCCAGAGTGCCACTGCCTGCCCAATTGACTTGGTTACGGAATGGAATACTCAGGGTAGCAATACGATTGAAATCCCTGCGATTGGAGATTATACCTATTCATGGGTTGATCTTAATAATGCCACTAGAAAAGGTAAAGGTAATGGATCAGGATTTACTACGATTGATTTTGGACAAGCAGGAATCTACGAATTAAGGATTTTTCCCCTTGGAACAAATCAGTTTTTTATGCGGGTTGACATGACCCCTTTAGATAATCGAAAGAAACTTATGAAACTCAAGCAATGGGGAGCACACCAGTGGACTTACTTCAATTATGCCTTTGAAAAAGCAGAAAATTTAAGTATTACCGCCACAGACATTCCGGATTTAAGGAAGGTAACTTCTATGGACCGAAGTTTTTTTGAATCGGGAATATCTACGGTTCCTAATATCAATTTATGGGATGTAAGCCAGGTAACCAATATGTATTATCTATTTGGAAGAACTAATTTTAATGACAACGTTTCCAGTTGGGATGTATCAAAGGTCCAAAGGATGTCTTCCATGTTTGGAGAACTGCCCGATTTTAATCAGGATATAAGCAATTGGAATGTGGAAAATGTTGAGGATATGTACGCAATGTTTGCTCATTCCGTAAAGTTTAATCAAAATATTGGAAGCTGGAATACTTCCAAAGTAAAAAATATATCGCATCTATTTATGGGTGCAAAAGCTTTTAATCAAGATATTTCACAATGGGATACGTCCAAAGTTACTGATATGACGGAGGCGTTCATTGGTGCCAGCGCTTTCGATCAGAATATTGGTAGTTGGAATCTGAATGCACTAACCTCTGCTCAAGGTATTTTTGATGGTACGGGACTTAGCTGCCTCAATTATAGTAAAACCCTAAAAGGTTGGGCGAATAATACCAATACTCCGCAAAACATCACTTCGGGCGCAGAAGGATTAACGTATAGTCCGGAAGTAGTGAGTGATCGAAATCATTTGATAAATAATTTAAACTGGAACATTACTGAAGACGCTTTAGGAACTTGTGCGCTTGCAACTGTAAATGCAGACTTCACAAGCCTAAAACTATTCCCGAATCCAGTAAAAGACTACTTAACAATAGATGGACTTGAGGGTAAAGAAACCGTGGCGCTTTACGATCTGAGTGGCCGCTTACTGCAAACTTCTAGAGCAAACGGAAAAGAATTAAAGTTGAATTTTTCAACATATGCTAAAGGAATGTATTTGCTGACGATCACATCGGAAAAAGGAGGTACGACCAAAAAGATTATAAAACAATAACCCTTCATCGCAAGATGATCAATAGGAAACCTCGAGCAATCGGGGTTTTTTATTTAATGAAGGTTGTCGGTCGTTTTCAAATTTAAAAAAATCAGTTTCTGATTGCAAGAATTGCGAAAGTCACTGTTTTGGTAAAATTAAAAATGCAGCGATTTACCAACCATTTTGAATATCCTACTAACCATTTCGAATATCCTACCAACCCTACTCAATCACTTGGTTATATGAAGATTTAAACCAAGCTTTGTTATTCTACAAAAAATAAAATATCCATTTAAACTTAAAAAAAATCTACTTATGAATTATTTATTTACCTATTTTAAAGAACAAAATTGGTTCGATGTGACATCTATTGTGACCAATGTTCAACCTGAAAAGATAGTGTTGACAACTATAAAGACCTGCCTAATGCTATTTCTGCTTTTCTTTTTTAGCAGTTTTGCTTCGGCTCAAAATGAATTCATTACCGAATGGAAAACCGACAATCCTGGTACATCAACCAATAAGCAAATTACGATTCAAGCGGAAGGAACATTTAATTATACTTGGAAACTTATTGGCGGCGCGAATACAGGATCTGGAAACGCAAATGGTGCAACAACGATTACTTTTGCGGTTCCGGGAAATTATGAAGTAAAAATAAAACCAACAGGTGCGATTCCTTTTCATGCGATTAAATTTGAGCATGAAGGTGGAGATTCTAAAAAAATAGTCAAAATAACAAAATGGGGAACGACCAAATGGTCCACTTTTGAAAATGCATTTACTGGCACAAAAAATCTTGAAATTACCGCAACTGACGTTCCAGATTTATTACTTGTAAATGATATGTCATATAGTTTTAGTTATTCTAATGTGCCCACCATATCGAATATCAATAATTGGAATGTTGCTAATGTCACCAATATGAACTCCCTCTTTCATTTTTCAAAATTTAATGATGACATCAGTAATTGGAATGTAAGTGGCGTTACACAAATGAATTGGATGTTTTATGGAATTGGTACTTTTAATCAAAACATCAGCGGTTGGGACGTAAGCAGTCTAGAAAATGCACGGGGAATGTTTTATGGCGCTTATCAGTTTAATCAAAATCTTGGGTCTTGGAATATAAGCAATGTAACCACCGCCGATGATATGTTCGGTGCAAACATGAGCTGTGAAAATTATAGTAAAACTCTTATGGGCTGGGCTGCAAATGATAGCCATACACCGATCAACATAACCTTGGGCGCCTTTCAATTAATTTATAGTCCTGAGGCGGTCGCTGCCAGAAATTATCTGATTAATAACAGAGGATGGACAATCACTGGCGACGCTTTAGGAACTTGTGCGCTTATAACCACACGTGCAGATTTTACCAATCTGAAACTATTCCCGAATCCAGTAAAAGACTATTTAACAATAGATGGACTTGAGGGTAAAGAAACACTTACAGTTTATGATACAACTGGCCGCTTAATGCAAACTTCCAAAGCAAATGGAAAAGAATTAAAATTAAATTTTTCAACCTATGCTAAAGGAATGTATTTAGTAACCATCACTTCAGAAAAAGGAAGTACGACCAAAAAGATTATAAAACAATAACCCTTCATCGCAAGATGATAAATATGAATCCCGAGCAATCGGGGTTTTTTATTTAATGCAGGTTGTCGGTCGTTTTCAAATTTAAAAAAAGCAGTTACTGATTGTAAGAATTGCGAAAGTCACTGTTTTGGTAGAATTAAAAATGTAGCGATTTACCAACCATTTTGAATATGCTACCAACCATTTTGAATATCCTACCAACCGTACTCAATCGCTTGTTTATCTGAAAAATTAAATCAAGCTTTGTTATCCTATAACGATAAAAACACCTAGTAAAACTTAAAAAAAATCTATTTATGAAACAATTATTTATTAATTTTAAGAAAAAGAATCAATTGGATCTAAAATCAAGTGCGACGCGTAATCATCCAAAAAGCAAAATAGGAAATTCAGCAAAAACTTGCCTGCTGCTTTTTGCCTTTTTATTTTTCAGCATTTCTATTTCTGCACAAGCCGAACTTATTACCGAGTGGAAAACCGATAATTTTGGAACTTCTGCCAATAACCAAATTAGAATCCTTGCCGAAGGAAGTTATGATTACACCTGGAAACGTGTAGGAGGTGTTTCTACAGGATCGGGTTCAGCAAATGGTAATACCACCATTAATTTTCCAACCCCTGGAAACTACGAGGTAAAAATGAAGCCGACGGGTGCTACTCCTCTCAATTTGTTTACATTCGGATTTGGCAATGGCGATCCAAAAAAATTATTGAAGATCACACAATGGGGAACAATGAAATGGTCAACTTTCTACGCAGCTTTCGGGGCAACTTCAAATTTAAAAATTACCGCCACAGATGTACCCGACTTGCGGCTAGTGGAAGATATGTTTAGCATGTTTGCCTTTTCTGGTGTACAAGATATTCCCAATATTAACAATTGGGACGTTAGAAATATAACCGATATGTCTGCTGCCTTTAAAAGTTCAAAATTTAATGGTGATATTAGTAATTGGAACGTCAGCAAAGTAAAAGATATGCAAGAGATGTTTTATGAAAATACTCATTTTAATCAAGACATTGGTAAATGGGATGTGAGCAAAGTAATAAGAATGGACAATATGTTTAAGTCAGCGTCAGCTTTTAGTCAGAATCTCGGAACTTGGAAAATCACTTCTCTAATGTATGCTAAAGCTATGTTTTCTGCAACCATGGGTTGTCAGAATTACAGTAAAACTTTGGCGGGCTGGGCTGCAAATGATGCAAACACCCCTACCAATTTAAATTTTGCAAATCAGGATTTACCAACATATAGTTCCGAAGTAGTAAAAGCAAGAAATCATCTAATTAATAGCAGAGGTTGGACCATTTCTGGTGATAGCCAAAGTGCAACTGCTTGTCCTATTGACTTCGTAACAGAATGGAATACTCAAGGAACCAACACAATTATCATTCCTGCACAGGGAAATTATACTTATTCGTGGGTAGATCTTAATGATGCCAGCAGAAAAGATAATGGTTACGGTGTAAACTCCACTACTATTGATTTTGGACAAGCTGGAATTTACCAGGTTCGGATTTTCCCAGTTGGACAATCTGGATTCTCTCTTTATTTTAGAGGGAGTACCAGTAATAATCAGAAGAAGTTGTCTAAAATTACCCAATGGGGAGCTGCTACTTGGGCAACTTTGTCAGGTGCATTTAGTGAAACTACTAATTTAAGTATTACTGCTACTGATATCCCCGATTTCAGTAAAGTAACTTCAATGTTTGGCTCTTTTGAAAGATCGGGAATTTCGACCGTTCCGAATATGAATCAATGGGATGTAAGTAATGTAACTGACATGACGCTTGCGTTTACCTACGCTTTGAATTTTAATGAAAATATCTCCAACTGGGATGTGAGTAAAGTAACATCAATGGATCGGTTATTTGGACGCACAATACAATTTAACCAAAATCTAAATAATTGGAATGTAAGTAATGTTATTGGAATGAACGGTATGTTTTATGAGGCTACCAGTTTTAACGGAAACATCAGTTCATGGAGTACTTCAAACGTAACCGACATGGAGTCGATGTTTTTGCTTGCAAAAGCCTTTAATCAGAATATAGGCGCCTGGGATACCGGTAAAGTTACCAATATGAGACAAATGTTTTTCGGAACTGAAAATTTTAACCAAGATCTTTCGCAATGGAATACGTCGAAAGTTACTGATATGCGCAATATGTTTGCAAGTGCGACCGCTTTCGACCAAAATCTGGGGAGTTGGGATCTATCTCAACTTACAGATGCTGAAACGATGTTCAATATCACAAGCGGAATGGGATGTATTAATTACAGCAAAACACTGAAAGGTTGGGCAACCAATAATAAGACTCCGCAAAACATCAATTTGGGTGCCGATGGAAGATCGTACAGTGCTGAGGTGGTGAGCAACAGAAATCACTTGATCAACAATAAAAACTGGACAATTACGGGCGACTCTTTAGGAACGTGTGTTCTTGCAACTGCCAATGAAGATTTCGCGAATTTGAAACTCTTCCCAAATCCAGTCTCAGATTTTTTAACAGTAAATGGTTTATACGGTAAAGAAACACTTTCGCTTTACGATATGAATGGGCGATTAATGCAATCCTCAAAAGCCAATGGTAAGGAAGTAAAATTGAACTTATCATTATATGCGAAAGGAATGTACTTGCTGAACATTAGTTCTGACAAGGGAACTACCACCAAAAAAATCATGAAACAATAACCTTTCATCGACAGATTATCAATAATGAACCCCGAGTAATTCGGGGTTTTTTGCTTAGAATCGATTGCCAGCTTTGAATTGATTATCAACTACTTTTAACTTTAATTTAAAAGAATTGATTATACCATTAGGTTAATATAATTACTGACCTTCACCAAAAATCACCATAACTTCTGTTCCCAAAGATTCGCCCACTTCATTTTCTAAATCAGAAATGGTGTAAGAATACTGTACGTTATACTGATTATTAAAATGTTCTAAGCGCTCCGAGGTAATCTTTAAACCAACAGATTCATTTTTGAAAGTGATGCCTCGAGAGTAATAGGCAGCTTTTTTTCGACCTACGCCATTATCTGTAATTTTTAGAATTTGGGTGTTTTCGGCTAAAGAGAAAAGTAAAGTCAAATATTTTTCGCCTTCTTTATGTAAGAGACCGTGTCCTAAAGCATTTTCCACAAATGGTTGTAAGATCATGGGCGGCAAAAAAATAGCGTCAAGTGGAATACGGTAAGGATTCAAAATCTGAAACTGCACTTGATTTTCAAACCGGAGATTCTCAATATCAACGTAAATCTGCACCAGATCTAATTCTTCCTTTAACGAAATTTTTTCTACGCGAGAACTCATGAGTATATTTCTGATCAGCTTAGAAAATTTAGTCAGGAATGAAATAGCACTTTGTTGATCATTATCGATGAGGTAGGATTTTATAGAATTCAGCGCATTGAATATGAAATGGGGATTCATTTGGCTCTGCAAAGAAACCAGGTGCAAGTGATTGATTTGGTCTTCGTGTTCAGTCTGCAACCGTTGTACTCGCTGCTCTTCTGCGTCGGCAGTCACCGTGAGAATCTCCAGTTCCTTTTCTTTTAATTTCTCCTGCAGCACTATATTTTGTCTTTCCTTAATGCTTGCATTTTCTTCGGATTTTTTAATAATCTGCAAACTCATCAATTTTATTTTATAGGCAAATCCACAAGCAAAAGCAATCTGTTCTCCCAAAATGCCGATATTAAAAATATCAAACGAGTCGAGGTAAAAGAAGTTCCACTTTAACAATGGGAAAAAGAGAGAGATAATTGAAAATATGATATAGAAAACGCCGCCGAACATAAAATAATACTTAAGCTGGCCAGGCAGTTCAGAAGTTTTAATCAAAGTATAAATTGCCAAAATAACCAAGAGCGGAACGATTGCGTAGATATATGTTCTGGGGAAAAACCATTTGTTGATCACATTGAAAATACCGAGCAAAAAGATAATATTGCCAATGATTACAATGGTGTACACGATTCTTAAAATCAGTCTATAAATCTTAGGCTGATGCTTTTTAAAATCTAAAATATTTAAATAAAAAAGAAAATAAGCTGCGTTATAAAAAACCTGCAAATTCCACTGAAAACTGAAAAAGTGGGGATATCTTATGGCATAAGTTCGATCATAACGATAAAGATCACTGATAAGAAGAAAAGTCAATAGTAAAAAGGCATAGATTGAGTAGTACCAAAAACTTCTTTCCTTAACATTATACCCAATAAGTGCCGTACCAAACCCCAGGATCGTCAAAATAATTGCAATCAATTGTAAGAAGAAAGGATTGGGTCCAAGATCCATACGCTACAATTTAGCCAGCAGGTCAGGTTTTCTATTCCGTGCGACTGGAATTTTCTTTTGATTATACAGAACCAGATAGTTTTCAGTCTGAATATATTCCGCTATTCTGCTCAAGTTTACTACGTAACTATTGTGTACGCGCACAAAATCTGAAACTGGCAACATAAGAATAAGATGTTTCAATATTTTTTTAACGAGCAGCAAACTGCCATCTACCAAATGGATTTTGCACTGGTTACCATTACTTTCGCAATAGATAATATCCTCGATACTCACCAAAACTAACCGGCCCGCGATGGGTAAAGCTACCCTTTTTTCCGTTCGGGGATTTACGGCTTTATCTTCTACAACCTCCTTATTATTAACCTTTAATTTCCCCGCTCTTAGTTTTGCAACAAGAGTTACCAGATCATCAGCGTCTATTGGTTTCATTAGGTAACCTGCCGCGCTGTTATTAATCGCCTGTATCGCATACTGATTATACGCCGTGACGAAAACGACCCTAAAGGCACGATCGGCCATCTTTTCTAAAAATTGAAACCCGTCCATTTTCGGCATTTCAATATCCAAAAACACCACGTCGGGATCATGATCTTCCAAATATTCCAGAGCCTCTCTGGGCTTGGTAAAACTTGCCAGCACCTGTACATCTGGACAAGAATTGGCAATATCCCACTTCAAACTTTTTATCGCACTTGGCTCATCATCGATGAGAATTACTTTCAACATAAAAAAAAATTACAAAACGTGGAGACTTCAATAAATTGCATCAAATCTAGATTACCTAATTATATCAATTTTAGCTAAAAATTTCATATAAAATTTTAAAGTTAAAGAAAAAAATATGAATTCGTCAGCATTATAGAATTTAAAATGAATAACCACCATTGTAACGGGTAAAAGAAATGATAAGAACATTCAATTAAAATTGAAGTCGATTTGTTGAAAAAGCAGTTTATAATGGAAAAGATTGAGCTGCGGATGATGTTGCATTTATCTTTTATCTTTTATCTTTTATCTTTTATCTTTTATCTGAAATTTCAAAAATTCAAATGATGAATGAAAATTTCATGTCCGCTTTATTTCATATTTAATTTGGGCAGACCTATCCGCCTTCCGTTCCCGCTATTTTTTGTCCGAGCTTTTTCCAACGCTAAAAAAAATGAGCTCCACTTAAGTCGGGCTGCAGATGGGATTTTAAAATTTGTAATAGAAAGTTTTATTACAGGAGAATCGCTCGAAAAAACGATTTTATGATAAAGAGTATCATTTATGAAAATCTGAATTAACAAAAAAAACATAATAATTTAGAGGTAACATCACACCTCTTAAAGCCAGATTTTTTCATCCCTGCAACGGTTCAAAATATATCTTTTTAAATTTAAAATGGCTTCCTGATATTGCGGCGCTTCATATCCGAAACGGTCATGTTCCATTTGTTCTTTTTCCAAGTCACTGCATCCTTTTATCACTTCCTGCAGCATGTCGATCATTGCTAATTCTTTGCTGTTCGATTTCTCAAATTTATATTCTATAATTTCGGTTTCCAGTTCCCCGCAATATTCCAAAAGTTCAATCACTTGCGGCTCTTGAAGTAAAGAAGGATTATTTTTGAAAATTTCCCGTGTAGATTTCATTGCATATAAGTTTTAAACAAATTTAAAAATTATCCTCAAAGTCGTTATAAAACAATAATATTCTTCGTACTGATCATTTTAAGAGTGGAAAAATTATTAAAATATTTTATACGTTATCATTTCTCTACCACCATTTTATTCCGCGGCAATCCAATCTCATGTTCTTGCGGATAAGGGTTTCTCGTCGTCATGCTCACATCTTCATTGATTTTTTTATGGACTTCATAACTCTTCTCTTGATCTTCCGCATATCTCGGATCTGGAATGAAAGGCATTTTCGCCATCTTAAAAATTGTAATCGTCGGAAAATGAAAATCAACTTCTACCATTCCCAACAACAAATAACAACCGCCACCCTGAAAAGGATATTTTTGCAGATTATCCGGGAAATGTGCCGTGTCGAAAAAGTTTCCCTCTTCATCAATCCAGGTTCCGAAAAACATGGTTCCTTTCTTGGTTGGAACATGTTTTCGGGAAATTAAATAGGCCAACATTCTCACTTGACGTTTATGATGTTGCGGTAAATGTCTTGCCATGATGATACTGCGGTATTTCGTTTGCAACAAATCAAAAGGACTGCAGGAAACAGAAAATCCCAGAATTTCTATTTCATCAAAAGCATCCTCAAATCGATTTCTTTTCAACACTGGAAGTTGGTATTCCTGCACCGGAGTTTCAAAAAAAGTCGGCAAGCGATATTCCGGTTTGAAATGAATCATCAGCAACCGTGCTTCAATCAACAATTCATTTTTTGGTTTTCCGGTAAAACGAAAAGCACCCACAAAAATTAAAGTCTGTAATGTTTCAATTCCGACCGGAACACGTTTAATGAAATTTTCCAAAGAAGTATAATCACCATTTTCTTCCCTTTCATTCGGAATGAAATGCACGAGTTTACTGTCGAGTTTTTCAATATGCATTAAGCCCAGAAAAACATCTTCACCATAAACCGTAGTTTCAAACAAACTTTTATTCACACATGGATTGTGAATTTTTCCACCACCCATTCGGCATTCGTGAACATAAACTTCCGTACGATAAAAACCACCACCGTTATTAATGGCAGAAACCATAAACTCAATCGGATAATAAACCTTTAAATACAAACTCTGATAACTCTCCACCGCATACGACGCAGAGTGTGCTTTGCAAAAAGAATAACCCGCAAACGATTCGATCTGACGATACACTTCCTTGGATAATTGTTCGGGATGCCCTTGTCTGGCACAAGATTCAAAAAAATGGTCACGCACTTCCTGCAACTTTTCTATCGACCTACTTTTCCCACTCATCGCCCGTCGTAACACATCGCCATCATCTGCAGAAACACCACCAAAATGTAAAGCAATTTTAATCACATCTTCCTGATAAACCATAATTCCATACGTTTCGCCGAGTTGTTCTTTAAAAACATCGTGGAAATATTCAAACTTTGTAGGATTATTATGTCGGAAAATATATTCCTTCATCATTCCACTTTTCGCCACACCCGGACGAATAATCGAAGACGCCGCAACCAAAGTTTTATAATCTTCACATTTCAAACGTCGCAACAATCCCCGCATGGCGGGACTTTCAATATAAAAACACCCAATTGTTTTTCCGATGCTTAAATAATCATTACAATTTTTATCATTTTTAAAAATTGTCGTGTTGTGAATATCAATCTCAACTCCCTGATTTTTCTTGACGAGATCCAAAGTATCCTTGATCGTTCCCAATCCGCGCTGGGAAAGAATATCAAACTTTTCAAAACCGATATCTTCCGCCACATTCATATCAAACTGTACGATGGGGAAACCTTTCGGAGGCATTTCTAAGGCGGTATAATTGGTGATTGGTTCCTGGGAAATAATAATTCCACAGGAATGCATGCTGCGTTGATTCGGGAATTTCTCCAGCAACATTCCGTATTTCTGAACGAGTTTGACGACTTTATTATCATCGTGCGTTGCCATGGGATTTTTCGCCAGAACATCGAGTTCTTCTTTGGGCAACCCAAAGGCTTTCCCAACTTCCCGGAAAATGGAGCGATACTTAAATTCGACATTCGTTCCACAAAATGCGACATGCTCTTTTCCGTAGCGTTCGAAAATATATTTCAAAATTTCGTCGCGTTCCCGCCAACTCCAGTCGATATCAAAATCAGGCGGATTTCTACGCCGGACATTTAGAAAACGTTCGAAATAAAGATTGAGTTCAATAGGACAAATCTCTGTAATTCCGAGGCAATAACTCACAATACTGTTCGCTCCACTTCCACGTCCAACATGCAGAAAACCACGACTCATACTGTATTGCACAATATCCAAAGTAATTAAAAAGTAGCCAGCGAAATTCATTTCAGTAACAACTTTTAATTCTTTTTCAATTCGGTCGATAGCGATTTGCGTTCTTTCGGGATATCGTTTCTCCAAACCTTGGTAAGCCAGTTTTCTTAAAAGTAAATCATCGCTTTCTTTATTTTCGGTGAAATAGATTTTATTTTTTGATGTTTTAAAATCAAAATTAAATTCACAAGTATCTAGAATATGTTGCGTATTCTGAATCATCTTCGGATATCTTTTAAACTTCTCTAAAATCGTTTCAACAGATTCAAAAACTTCCTTTGAAGAACAGCAATCACTTTCCGAAAGTTTCGAAATCAAAGTATTCAGATCAATGGCTCTTAAAATCCGGTGAAGATTAAATTCTTTTTTTGTTTTAAAAGTAATTGGATGCAACACGACCATTTTATCTAAAAACTGTTTCCACTCTGGACGAATCAAAAGATTTAATTCTTCTGAGCGAATTCCAATAAACTCATTTTCTTTTAAAACTTCGGGAATATTTTGAAGCGGATAAATCACAAATACTTTTTGAAAATCCGGAGAAACTTGGGGAAGTTCTGCGCCGTCGCAATTATGATTGGTCAGCAAACGGTTGATCTCGGCAATTCCTGTTTCATCTTTGGCAATGGTGATATAAAGGAGTTGGTTTTCCTTTCGAATTTCTACGCCAACAATTGGTTTGATGTTGAATTTCTCACATTCTTTTTTGAAATCATAAATCGCTGTGACCGTATTGATATCAGTCAACACCAATTCTTTTGCACCGGAATCGACGGCTTGCTTCACCAGTTCTTCAACCGATAAAGTGCCGTAACGAAGGCTGTGGTAGGTGTGGGAATTGAGGAACACAGATTTTTTAAATTAATTTAATCTTCTCATATGTTTGCAATACTACAAATATCTGTTACTTTAGAGAATAAAGCTAATAAACAAAAGAAATATTTTGACTCATGTAATTAAGTTTTAATATAGCATAAAAAGAAAGATTCTCTATCTCTAAATTTCTACGAATCTGAAGAGTATTTAGGGAGTTTTATAACTGTAATTTACATAGTTGCTGAAACCAATGCCTTCGCTCTGATAACTAACAATAAATCATTTGCCAGTTACGCAGGCTTAGATATTCAGCAAAATCATTCTGTTAATCTAATAGGAAAAATAAGAACCTCAAATAAAAGAAATAGTTTTATCAGATACGCATTGTATATGTTCGTGTACCAGCAGATTAATTAGATAATAAAGAATATTTACAATAATCTGAAAGATTAAAATCCAGCAAAAAAGACAGTGATAACTGAAGTTGCAAGAAGGTTATTAATCCTAATGTATGTCCTATGAGAAGGGAGGAAGTATTAAACTCAAATTATGAGAAGAAAAGTAAACAGGACTGCGCCTGCTTACAGGCGATAAACATAAAGTTCTCCTTAAAAATAGTTCAAACTAATATCGAAAATTCTTTAGAAATAAACACAGTACCCTTCTTCTCAAGAAAAGAGAAAGTAAAAAAGAGATTCTTCACTACATTTCGCTTTGCTCCATTCCGTTCAGAATGACAAGATCCGTTGTTATAAACAATGTCGTATTTATATGACCTAAGAAATGGATCCGTAAAAAAAATTGAAATTTAATTCCATAGAAAAATCCCACTGGAAATAATATGATTTTATAAAGCACCATTTCACTATCTTGAATTAATTGACGAATTGATCTTTTAGATTTATGTGATTTTTAAGCAAATTAATTTGCACCGAGCGAAGAATTTATTGGCGGTGAAATAAAATGAAGGATTAGAGAGATTCCCATATTCTTTCTTTCAAACATTTTTGACAAATTCAAAATCAATTTTTGATTCGTTTACTCGCTTCAAAAGTGGTATTTTAGTCCATTAAAATTTTAACAATCTGCGTCCGTATCAACACGAACAGCAATTCTGATAAACTACTCTAAATATTATGAAAAATCCTATTATTGACCTTCATTGTGATTTACTCACTTACCTGACACGCCCTAATACGACCATCTACAAGACAGAAGATGTCGGTTGCGCAATTCCTTTTTTAAAAGAAGGAAATGTTAAACTGCAAATCATGGCGATTTTTGCAGCGACCGAAGAAAAAAGTCATGAATTTGGCTTAAAGCAAAGCGAAATTTTCCAACAGTTAAATAGCGATGAAAATGAATTGTACCGTTTTGAAAAACACCATTTAACAACATTTGAGACCAGTGAAAATATTGGAATGTTGGCCGCGGTAGAAAATGGATCGGCTTTTTGTGACGAAAACATGCCATTAAAAGACGGTTTCAAAAACCTAGAGCAGATTATTGAAAATGTTGGATCGATATTGTACATTGGTTTTACCCATCATGCCGAAAACAGATTTGGTGGTGGTAACTATTCAACAGCTGGCTTAAAAGACGATGGAAAAGCGTTGATCGATTATATGGATAAAAAAAACATTGCCATCGATTTCTCCCATACCAGCGATGCTTTGGCTTATGATATTTTGAATTATGTTTCTAAAGAAAATATCACGGTTCCGATTATAGCGAGCCATTCTAATTACCGTCTGGTGTTTGAGCACGCCCGGAATTTACCAGATGATGTTGCTCAGGAAATTATTCATCAACAAGGATTAATCGGACTGAATTTTGTCCGAGCGTTCGTCAATCCCGAAAAAGCAGAAGCTCTTCAGGAACATGCTGCTCATGGATTGAAATTAGGAGGTGAAAATGCGATATGTTACGGCGCTGATTATTTTTACACCAAAGACAATCCCGACAAGTCCAGAATTCCATTCTATTTTAAAGAACATGACAACGCAGCTTGTTATCCGGAAATTAATAAAATTTTGGAGCAGCAATTTGGAGCTGAGCAGATGAAAAAAATAAGCAGTCAGAACGCTTTGAATTTTATTGGAAGGCTTTGGAAGTAATTAGCTGATAACAAGGCGAATCAATTCGTTATTCATCTAGTTTAATGAAGAGAAATATTCCTTAAACTTTCAATTCATTGTTGTTAATTAAAGATAGATCGCCGTACCTATTACCAAAGTTGTCGATAAATCTATTTAATATTTGACCTCTTTCACGTCAAAATTTTATATTCTTAAAAAAAGAAATCAATGCTTCCCATCGCCTACCATTCCATTTACAAACATCCTTTGCCGGAAGGGCATAAATTTCCGATGTTGAAATATGAGTTATTGCCTCAACAGTTGTTATTGGAGGGAATTGCGGAGGAAAGTGATTTCTTCACGCCAGAACCTGCAGATTTGAAACACATCTATGCGGTTCACGAAAAAGATTATGTTGACCAGTTACTCAATTTAACTTTGGATGTAAAAGCGGTGCGCAAAATAGGTTTTCCGCTTAGCGCAGAACTGGTGGAGAGAGAGTTGAGAATTTCGCAAGGAACGATTACAGGTTGTGAAAGCGCTTTGAATAATGGTGTTGCCTTTAATATTGCGGGCGGAACTCATCACGCTTTCACCTATCGCGGGGAAGGTTTTTGCATGTTGAATGATCAGGCAATTGCTGCCACTTATTTATTAAATCATCGTTTAGCGACAAAAATTCTAATCATTGATTTAGATGTTCATCAAGGAAATGGAACGGCCGAAATATTTCAAGATAATCCAAACGTATTTACTTTCTCCGTGCATGGCCAGACTAATTATCCCTTCAAAAAAGAAACTTCTAAGCTGGATATTGGATTGGCTACAGGGACTTCTGACGATGAATATCTAACTATCGTTAATAAATATGTACCAAAGCTGATCAACCAGGAAAAACCTGATTTTATCTTTTACTTGAGTGGCGTTGACATTTTAGAATCGGACAAACTCGGAAATTTAAATTGCACTTTGGAAGGTTGTAAGACGCGCGATGAAATTGTTTTTTCCAATTGTGAAAAATTTCAAATTCCCGTTCAGTGTAGTATGGGCGGTGGTTACTCGCCAGACATAAAAACAATTATCAACGCACATACCAATACGTATCGCGTGGCTGCTGATTTATATTCCTAAATGCAACATGGTTTGCTTTTAATCAAAACTAAAAAAAAATGAAAAACAACATTACGACGACTGACGAAAAATATTTACGCAGATGCCTAGAACTTGCTAAAGAATCAGTAGCAGCGGGAGATGAAGCTTTCGGTTCTGTCTTAGTAAACCAAGCTGGCGAAATTATCGCTGACGCGAGAAACCGCGTGAACGAAAAAACCATTTTAGCACACCCAGAGATTGATTTGGCTTATTGGGCAGCCGAGAATTTATCGAAGGAAGATTGTGCAAAAACGACAATGTACACTACCGGTGAACATTGCCCGATGTGTTCTGCGGCGCATGGTTGGGTCGGTTTGGGTACCTTGGTTTATTTGAGTTCCGCCAAACAGCTCGGCGAATGGCAAAAGAAGTTTGATCTTCCAGCGGCCCCAATTAACTTCTTGCCTGTTGAAGATATTATAAAAAATGTGGAAGTTCGCGGTCCGGCGGAAGGTGAACTATTGGAGGAGATTAAAAAATTACACGAGATGAATTGGTCGAAAAAATAAACGTCTTTTTAGAGCTTTGAGCTGGTCAAAAATATGTTTTGAGCTAATTAAAAAGTTCTCCTCAATTGAATAACGGTTTGCGTGAGGGATAGCAATGGAAATCCTTTTTGTTTTGCAGGAACACGCCTCAACGATTCGCTCGGACTTGGTCAGGCAAAACAAAAAGATTGCAATGAATAGCCCGGCCCTTGGGACACGCTCTAATAAAAAAAGTGTAGAAAAATCTACACTTTAAATATTTACAATGGTTGAACCTGTTCCAGGAACCAGTCTTTGACTTCGCCTTGGAGATCGTTTTCTAATTTTTCTTTGCACCAATCGTGGTATTTATTCATCCAGTCTTTTTCTGGTTGAGTCAACAAATCCGTGTTGATGACGTTGCGGTCGAACGGACAAATCGTTAAAGTTTCAAATTCGTAGAACGTTCCAAAATCGGTCGTTTCTTTCTCGGTTACCGCGATTAAATTTTCATGACGAATTCCATAATGATTCTCGTAATAGAAACCTGGCTCATTTGACAAGACCATACCTGGAATCAATTCCTGCATATTCATGTCTTTGCGAATATTCTGCGGACCTTCGTGTACATTCATAAAACTACCCACACCGTGACCGGTTCCGTGGTTGTAATCCTTGCCTTCTTTCCACAACGCTAGCCTTGCAAAACCATCTAACTGAACGCCACGAGTTCCTTTCGGAAACTTGACCATCGATAATTGAATTAAACCTTTTAAGGCCAAAGTACAATCTTCTTTAAATTCGGCGGTCGCGGTTCCCAAAGCGAAAGTACGCGTGATGTCTGTAGTTCCTTCTAAATATTGACCACCTGAATCCACTAAAATCGTGTCTTGATTCGTGACTTCTTTACTGCCTTCGCTTTTCGCGGAATAGTGCATAATCGCACCGTTCTCTTTGTAGCCGACGATACTTCCGAAGCTTTCTCCCACAAAGTTTTTACCTTCTGAACGGAAACCTCTTAGTTTTTCACCAATCGAATATTCGGTCAAGCTTTCTTTTCCAGCTTGATGGGTCAACCAATAAAGGAATTTTACCATCGCTACTCCATCTCTCTGCATCACGGTTCTGAACCCTTGCAATTCGGTTTCGTTTTTAATGGCTTTCATTAAATTTCCTGGAACTGCAGCTTTAATAAAAGTATTGCTTTCTTTTAAAGCTTCAAAAATAGACTGATTGCTATTTGGGGAAATTAATATTTTTTCGTCTTTAATATCATTTAATTCGCTGAAAAACTTTTCGTACGGAAACATCTTAACCCAGGCGTCATCCATTTGCTTTCTAGAATCAACGTCGAGTTTTTCTAAATCGACAAAGAGTTTCGTTTCATTTTTTGTTAAAATAATATAGCCTAAAAACACGGGATTCGACTGAACATCGGAGCCACGTAAATTAAGCGTCCAGGCAACATCATCTAAACTTGAGATGATATGAACGGAAGCATCTAAGTCCGTCATTTTATTTCGAATGTCTGCCAACTTATCAACAACTGATTTCCCAGCTCTCTCGATTGGATGTACGAAAACTGGATTTTTCTGAGCGTTCGTATTTCTATCCGTCCAGATCTCTTTTAATAAAGGTAGATCTACTAATTTGTTTCCTTTCGCGGCTAGTTTCTCCAGCAAAAGTTCCCAGTTGGCGTGTGAAGTTGCAATTGCATTTACAGCCACGGTGCCCTCGGTTGGAATTTCAGTATTAATCCAGTCGATGTAATTGGGCGTTCCCTCCATTCCGTCTTTGAATAAATCAATCCCAGAATCTTTTAATTCAATGGGCGCTTGTACGAAATACCGTCCGTCTGTCCACAGTCCACCTTTATCTTTGGTAATAACGACGAACCCAGCAGAACCCGTAAAACCAGAAAGCCAAGTTCTTTCTTGCCACTCATCTGGTAAATATTCACTCATATGCGGATCGGCAGAATAGACAATAAAGGCATCGATATTATTTTCTGACATTTTTTGGCGAAGCGCCATTATTTTTTCTGATGAAGTCATATTATAAAATTTAATCGTGAATTTACAAAGAAATAGCGGTTCGTAAAAAAGATGAGTCTTAAAGTTTTACTAAATGATTCTTCAAACTACTTCAAAAAAAAAGTATATCGAAAATGAATTCGATATACTTTGACTAAATCTAGTTAATTAGATTTTATTTTTGAGCAGCTTTCATCGCTTCTTCTTTGGCTTTAAACTCTTGATGTTTTGCCTCGTTTTTGGTCGACATATACAATCCTTTCAACAAACCAACTGCCTCGATATTATTCGAGTCATATTGATACCATTTCTCAGCATACGGCACAGCAGCAGCTAATCTCGCTCTTCTGTCTTCCATAATTTTGTTGGCCGCTTCAATTTTGCCTGCTTTTCGTGAGGCGTTATAATCATCAATCGCTTTTGCATCGTCTCCCATTACTAAAAATGCAAGATTTTGATAAGCTGGAATATAATCAGCTTTTACTTCTACTGCTTTCTCAAAAGAGGATTTAGCATCTTTTGCTAAGGCAGGATCATTTTTCTGCATAATTCCTAAGTTGAACCAGCTTTCATAATCCTTCGGATTTTTGGCAACTTGTAGTTTAAGAATGTCAATGAATTCAGAAGATTTTCCTGAGTTAAAATAAGATAATCCTTTAACATTTGTCAAGACATCATCATTGGGGAATTTCTTTAAACCTTTATCTGCCAACGCGATTGCTTCATCGTAACGTTTCGCAGCGTATAGATTATTAGCATTGGTTACATAAAGTTGTTTCTCAATACTTGGTGAAGTTTCAATTTTGAAATCGGTGTATTCTGAAGAAGCACCCATCTTCTGGAAAATTTCATAATCCGTTTTGGGTAAACTTTCGACTGCTCCAGACTTTTTATTTTTCGCAGTATACGTTTTTCCAACACCTGTATATCCTGAATTAATTAATTCATTGTACATCGAAATTGCATCATCAGTTTTCCCACCTTTGGAGTAGGCAACAGCAGCGTTTAGAAGTAACGTTTGATCGTCGCTGCCTAAAGCTTTTAACAAATTATAGGTTTCCTGGAATTTCTTTCCGGCTACTTCAAAATTTTCTTTTTCGAATGCTTCGAAAGCCTGTTTATTGGCAGCCTGAAGAACAGGATTAACTGCTGCGGAAAGTTTGTTCGTTAAAGCAGGAACGTAAGATTCTTCCTTTAAACCTTGAATTCCTGATTCGTCTGCTGCAGCTTTTCCAACGTAATATACTTTATTTTTCGAAGCGTCTTTTCCGGCGTAGATTTTATTCTTCGCAAGATCATTAATCTTCGCTAAATAGGAAGCGCCTTCTAAGGTCTTACCTGATTTCATTAACGATAAACCTTTAGCGTAATAATACTGCTCTAAAAGAGCCGGTTCTAGCATAAAAGTTTTATTGCCCATCGCGCTTTCTGCCTGTGCAATCTGTGCGTTAGTCGTAGCCATATCTCCAGCATCAATCGCCTTTACGGCTGCTGCGATTTCTTTTTTTTGTCCAAATGCGATAGCAACTGTTAGCATTGCGGCGCTTAAAAATATTTTTTTCATTTTATTTTAATTAAAAATTTGGTTATTTATTATTCCTCAGGCTCTTCGTCTGAATTTTCATTTTCTTCTGAATCGTTTTGCGCAGCCTCTTCGTCTTCAATTTTCTTGAGGACTTCAGGGTCGCCGATATTGGTAAAAGCATTATTGCCAGTCTGTTCCTGATCACTAAATTCTGGACGATCTGAATCTACATTTTCTGTTGGTAAATCTGTTGCCAGTTCATCTATTTCTTCATCAACGATTACTTCTTTGTCCATTTCTACTTTAGCGATTGCGGCAATTTCATCATTCTTTTTCAAATTGATTACTTTCACTCCTTGAGTATTACGACCCATCACGCGCATTTCGTCCATGCCCATTCTAATTGCGACACCTGATTTGTTGATGATCATTAAACCATCATCGTCAGTTACCATTTGAATCGCAATAAGATTTCCAGTTTTCTCAGTAACGTTTAGAGTGATAACTCCTTTTCCGCCACGGTTGGTAATTCGGTAATCTTGTACTGCTGTACGTTTTCCGTAACCACGCTCAGAAACTACTAAAACCGTTTCATTCTCCACGTCATTCACAACTATCATACCAATAACTTCGTCACCTTCTGCTAGAGAAATACCGCGAACACCGATGGAACCACGTCCTACCGCTCTCGCTTTCTCTTCTGGGAAACGAATACATTTTCCGTCTTTGGTAGCAATCATAATCTCGGAATTTCCGTCGGTTAATCTTGCTCCTAAAAGTTGATCATTTTCTCTGATTTCAATGGCATTTACTCCATTTGTTCTCGGTCTTGAATACGCTTCCAATGATGTTTTCTTGATGGTTCCGTTTTTGGTAATCATCACCACATTCATTTGGTTGATATATTCCTTATCCTTTAAATCATTAGTCCTGATGTAAGCTTTAATCTTATCATCTGGTTCAATGTTAATTAAATTCTGAACTGCTCTACCTTTCGATATTTTTGAACCTTCTGGAATTTCAAATACTCTTAACCAGAAACACTTCCCTTTTTCGGTGAAGAAAAGCATGTACTGGTGATTGGTTGCTGCGACAATATATTCCAAGAAATCTTCATCTCGGGTTGTTGCTGCACGGTTTCCGACGCCACCTCTACTTTGTACTTTATATTCTGAAAGTGAAGTTCTTTTAATATAACCTGCATGAGAAATAGTAAGTACTACTTTTTCGTCTGGAATTAAATCTTCAATTGACATTTCGCCACCTGAATAATCAATTTCCGTCCGTCTTTCGTCACCGTACTTTTCTTTCATTTCTAACATTTCGTCTTTAATGATTTGGTATCTTCTTGGCTCATTGGCTAAGATATCTTCCAAGTCATTAATTAACGCCATTATTTCGTCGTATTCTGCCCGGATTTTGTCGAGTTCCATTCCAGTCAAACGAGCCAATCTTAAATCTAAGATTGCTTGTGCTTGAATATCAGAAAGCTCGAATTCAGCCATTAATCCTTCTTTTGCTTCGGCAGGATTAGTACTGTTTCGAATGATTGCAATTGCTCTATCTAAAGAATCTTGGGTTCCAATCACTTTCATGAAACCTTCAAGAATATGGGCTCTTTCTCTGGCTTTTCTTAAATCGTATTTTGTTCTACGAACAATTACCTCATGTCTATGATCTACGAAATGAAGAATTAAATCTTTAACATTTAACTGTACCGGACGGCCTTTCACCAAGGCAATATTATTAACACTAAATGAAGTTTGTAATGCGGTATATTTATAAAGCATGTTCAAGACTACATTCGGTATCGCATCGTTTTTAAGTTCATAAACCACACGCATTCCTTGTCTGTCTGACTCATCACGGATCTCATAGATTCCCGGGATTTTATCATCTTTAACAAGTTCGGCCGTTCTTGCAATCATATCGGCTTTGTTAACCTGATAAGGAATCTCGGTTACGATAATTGCATTTCTGTTTCCAATTTCTTCAAACCCAACTTTCGCACGAAGAACTACTCTTCCTCGTCCGGTGTGTAAGGCCTCACGAACACCATCGTAACCATAAATGATTCCACCAGTTGGGAAATCAGGCGCGATGATGAATTGCATTAACTCATCAATTGTAATATCTGGATTGTCGATATAGGCACAGATCCCATCAATGGATTCTGACAAGTTATGCGGCGCCATATTCGTCGCCATTCCCACTGCAATACCAGAAGTTCCATTTACCAAAAGATTAGGGATTTTCGTCGGCATCACGGTCGGTTCCGTCATCGAATCATCAAAGTTATTTTGAAAGTCAACGGTATCTTTATCAAGATCTGCTAAAATTTCATCAGAAATCTTTTTCATTCGTGCTTCCGTATAACGCATTGCTGCGGGCGGATCGC
Source organism: Kaistella antarctica (assembly GCF_900109615.1). Lineage (GTDB taxonomy): Bacteria > Bacteroidota > Bacteroidia > Flavobacteriales > Weeksellaceae > Kaistella > Kaistella antarctica. The sequence goes on along the minus strand of NZ_FOIX01000002.1, from coordinate 664,949 downwards.
CATCTACAGACCCAAAGTTACCCTGCCCATCTACCAGTTGATAACGCAAACTCCAAGGCTGCGCCATTCTTACCATGGCATCGTAAACGGAAGTGTCACCATGTGGGTGATATTTACCGAGTACATCTCCAACGATTCTGGCTGATTTTAAATGTTTTCTGTTTGAAAAAACGTTCAATCCGTACATTCCGTAAAGAACTCGTCTGTGAACCGGCTTTAAGCCATCTCTTACATCGGGTAACGCTCTGGAAACAATTACCGACATCGAATAATCGATATAAGAGGATTTCATTTCATCAACAATGTTGATTGGAATTAACCTTTCTCCTTCTGTATGCATAATATTTTAATAAAATGAAAATCAAGCAGTTATAATTACACTTGACTTTTCTTACAATTCTAATTTTAATAACGTGCTAAATTACGAAAAAAATCCCGATTTTTGCGCTATAATTTCGTCGAAAAATCACAATAAAAGTTAAATAAATGAGCGTTTTAAGCATCACTTTTCATACCACAGAAAGCATCAGTAAAGAATGGGATTTATACTTAGAATCCGATCTTCATCAAATGGTTGAAAATTTAATTGATGCTGAGAAATACATCTTGTCAGAAGTTGAAAGTGAGATGATTGCTGAAGGGAAAAACACCAATCTTCTTTTGATTTTTGCAGATGAAGAGAAACGCCAGGATTTCGTTGAAATTGAATTCACCAATATCACCGAGAGAATCTTAAATAAATTCGGCGAAAATGTGATGATTTTTAAAACGTATTTAAATCCGAAAAAGTCGAGGTTTTAAGCTTTTAAATCACTTCTAAAAACTTCATCGTGTCAACGTTATCAGCGTAAGTATCTAAACCAGGGTTTTGCGCTTCTCCGAAGTTGATGGAATCAAATCCTAAATCTGGGTTGGCTACAATCGCCTGAATATTCAGTTCATTCTCACTAATAAAATCTTGAACCTCCTCAATATTATTGTAACGGCTGAAATTCAACACGGCAAGCGGCGAAAATAAAGCGTCATCTTCTTTGAGCATTACAAAATTATTATCCCAAAATCGGTCTTGATTTAATAAGTAAATCGCGCGATTATACTCGTAATTGTTGGCGTATTTGTTATGATTAATGACTTCTTTAAAATTCAGGAAACTTTCAAATATTTTATCGATTAAAAAATCATGCGGAATAAAAAGTCTGGTAACATTACGACAGCCTAATCCAAAATAGCGGAAAATATCCTCTGCTAAAAGTTGCAATTCCGCCACCGTTTCATCACCTTTTAAGATGGTAACTGATGTTCTGTTTTTACGAATAATAGTCAAAGAATCTTTAAAATAGTACTCTAAGTATCTGGCGGTATTATTGCTTCCAGTTGCAATGACTGCATCAAAATCTTTTAATCTCTCCGCAAATTCATAGTTGATATTTCCTTCTGAAAACTCGTTCCATTTACTCAGTAAAAAAGGTAACATTGTTTTATCCTTTGACGATAATTTTATCACCGGAATATGCTGACTTAAAATTACTGAAATTACATCATGAAATCCGACCAAGGGAATATTTCCAGCCAAGATTAATCCTACTTTTTTGGGAGATTTGCCAATATCATATTTTGAAAGCCAATTTTTTATGTTCTTTTCAGTCAGTAAATTCGCCCATTTAGTCAAACTGATTTTTTGATTTTCAAGAGTAAACCAGGAATTTTCAATTTCAGATTTTCGCAAGATTGCGTTAAATTCCTCATCACTTTCATTAAAATTTTCGCCACCTTTTTGTAAAAATTCTTTGATATAAAGACTTAATTTACAAAGGCCTGAAATTTGTTTTTCTATGTTCATTGTATGGGAAATTGAGGTATTTTTAGTAATTTTGTACAAATTTAAAAAAATAAAGTAGCAATGGCTATTAAAATAACAGACGAATGTATTAATTGTGGCGCTTGTGAGCCAGAATGTCCAAACAACGCAATCTATGAAGGTGCGGTTGATTGGAAAGCCTCAGATGGAACTGCACTTAAAGGAAAAGTAGTAATGAAATCAGGCTTAGCGATTGACGCCGATTCCCCACAAGAACCCGTAAGCGACGATGTATATTTCATTGTCACCGATAAGTGTACCGAATGTATGGGCTTCCATGAAGAACCGCAATGTGCCGCGGTTTGTCCCGTAGACTGCTGTATTCCAGATGAAGATCATGTGGAATCAGAGGAAAGTTTACTCGAGAAAAAAGCCTTTTTGCACGGAGAATAAAGAAACCCGCTCACCAATTGTGAGCGTTTTTTTTACCCCGTTTTTAAAATTATTCCAATTCAAAATTCACGACGACTTTTCTTCCATCCTTATAAAAACCAAAAAGTATGAGTAAAAAACACAACTTCAGTGCAGGTCCCTGCATCTTACCACAGGAAGTTTTCCAAAAATCGGCTGAAGCAATTCTCGATTTTAATGGAAGCGGGTTATCTTTATTAGAGATTTCTCACCGTAGCAAAGATTTCGTAGCCGTAATGGACGAAGCCAGAGCGATTGTAAAGCGATTGATGAAGTTGGGCGATGATTATGAAGTTTTATATTTAGGTGGTGGCGCCAGTTTGCAGTTTGCAATGGTTCCCTTTAATTTAATGAAAACCGGAAACGGAAAAGCTGCTTATACAGATACTGGAACTTGGGCGGCAGGTGCCATTAAAGAAGGAAAAAAATTAGGAACGGTTGATGTAGTTGGGTCTTCAAAAGAAGACAATTATTCTTTCATTCCAAAAAAGTACACGGTAGGAAGTGATTACGATTATTTTCACTGCACCTCTAACAATACCATTTACGGAACTCAAATGAGAGAATTTCCGAAAGTAAATACTTTATTGGTTTGTGATATGAGTTCAGATATTTTTAGTCGTGTAATTGATTTTTCACAATTTGATCTAATCTATGCCGGCGCTCAAAAAAACATGGGTCCAGCTGGAGCAACTTTAGTCGTTGTGAAAAAAGAAATACTAGGAAAAACAGGAAGAGACATTCCTTCAATGTTAGATTATTCTTTGCACATTGCTAAAGAATCCATGTATAATACTCCACCCGTTTTCCCGGTTTACGCCTCACTTTTAACGTTACAACATTTAGATAAAAATGGTGGGATCGCTGCGGCAGAAGTTCAAAATGAAGCCAAGGCAAAGTTGCTTTATGACGAAATCGATCGAAATGCATTATTTGAAACTTTTTGTAATGGAGAAGATCGCTCCTTAATGAATGCTACTTTCAAGTTACTTGATGACACAAGAAAAGAGGAATTCGATAACGCCTGGAAAGCTGCCGGAATTAGTGGTCTGAACGGACATAGAAGTGTTGGCGGTTATCGTGCAAGCATGTATAATGCTCTGCCCATCGAAAGTGTTCAAGTTTTAGTTGACGTAATGAAAAATTTAAATTAATGATAGTTCTTGCTAATGACGGTCTTTCTAAAGCCGGAGAACAACTGCTAACTGAAGCAGGAATCGAAATTTTAGAAGCAAAAGTCTCACAGGAACATCTCATTAAATTCATTAATGAAAATCAAGTAGATGTCTTGTTGGTTAGAAGCGCTACCAAAGTCAGAAAAGATATTATCGACGCTTGTCCAGAGTTGAAAATCATCGGTCGCGGTGGGGTTGGCATGGATAATATTGATGTTGAATATGCAATTGAAAAAGGAAAATATGTAATCAATACGCCAAACGCATCATGTCGCTCCGTGGCAGAATTGGTCTTCGGTCACTTCTTTTCTTTGGCGCGATTTCTACATGAGTCCAACCGACTAATGCCGCTTGAAGGTGAAACTCATTTCAAAGACTTGAAAAAGTCATTTTCAAAGGCCGTTGAATTGGAAGGGAAAACCTTGGGAGTAATTGGATTTGGTGGAATTGGCCAAGAGGTAATTAAGATCGGTATTTCTCTCGGAATGAAAGTGAAAGTTCTGACCAGAAATGCAAAAACAGAAACAGTTTCAATCAATTTCTTTGATGGACAAGAAATTGAATTTAAGATTACTTCGACCAACGATACCAAAGAGTTTTTGAAAGACGTTGATTTTCTAAGTATCAATACCCCGAAAACAAAGGAATATATTATTGATTCAGCACAGTTTGAAATGATGAAAGACGGAGTTTTCATCGTCAACACTGCAAGGGGCGGAGTCATCAATGAAGTTACTTTGCTCGAAGCCATTGACAATGGAAAAGTTGCCGGTGCGGCGCTGGATGTTTTCGAAAAAGAACCCAATCCAGAATTGGCAATTTTAATGAATCCATACTTATCGCTTTCGCCTCATTTAGGTGGCAACACGCAAGATGCACAACAGAAAATTGGCAGGGAACTTGCAGAGCAAATTATAGCCATTAAAAAGAAATTATCCTAACATATGCCGACATTTAAACCATTCCGAGGAATTCGTCCGAGCGAGGATTATGTGGATATTTTTCCTACGCACCCCTTGGATAATTTCACGCAGGAAGAAATTCAAAAAAAATCTCAAATCGACTCGTCGTATATCCAAATGATCAAACCTTACGTGGTAAGTAAATCGAAAGATATCGACCGAAATCTTCGAAAGATCAGAACGAATTTTGAAGAACTTTTAGATGATCGGAAATTAATTCGAGATAATTCTTCCTATTATCTATATTCCCAAATTTTAGCGAATAAAACCATATTCCGCGGCCTTTTAGGCTTGGTTAGTGTGGAGGATTTTAAAAATGGAAAAATAAAAAAGCATGAATCTACGCTCACTTATCGTAAAGAAAAGCTGGCCTATTATTTAGATAAAGTTGATGTTCAGGCGGAGCCCGTTTTGCTGACTTATATGGCAAATCCGAAAGTGGAAATGCTGATGAACCATGAAGAGAAAAATGTTCCTGTCTTGAATTATTTAGATGAAAACGGAACCAGACATAAAGTTTGGCAAATCGACAATCGATTGAAGATGCTTCAGTTCAAAGAAGTTCTTGAGCAAATCGATTCCTTTTATATCGCCGACGGTCACCATCGGATTGGATCTGCTGCTCTTAACGCAGAAAACCAAAAAAACAAAAATAAGAAGCACTCTGGCACCGAATTATACAATTATGTTTTTAGCTATGTAGTCTCTAACCAATCCATCAAAATTCATGATTATAACAGACTTCTAGCCGATTTGAACGGACTAAGTGAAAAGGAATTTATAGCCGAAATTGAAAAGAATTTTCTTCTTCATGAAAAAGGGGAACAACCCTACTACCCTTCCCAGAAATTTCATATCTCCATGTATTTGGGTGGAAAGTTTTATTCTTTGCACGTTAAACATGAATTAAGAAAGCAACAGAGCGAACTGAATGACCTTGACCATTTATTGTTGGAGGAGTATATTTTCAAAGATATCTTAGGAATAGCCGATCCAAAAGAAACTGAGGCAATCACCTATATCAAAGGAACTTCTTCTATTGCAGGGATTAATGACATTAAAGAAAACGTAGATTCCGGTAAATTTAAAGTAGGTTTTGGAATTTATCCCGTAAGTTTCAATGACTTGTTAAAAGTGTCCGATAATAAAACGATTATGCCGCCGAAATGTACATATATCGAACCCAAATTAGTCACAGCTTTAGTTATGTACGATATGAAGCAATAATTGTACTTTTGTTATTAATTTTTTTTTAAATTTGAGTCATCAATTTAAATCCTATGAATTATTCAATTATAAAAATACTTCCGCTCTTTTTGGGCGGATTTTTATTTTCCCAGCAAAATTCTGATTCTATTCAATTCAAAAATATTTCTGATGAAATGTTGGTTAATGGAACAGCGTATGAAAATTTAAGAGATCTGACTCAAAACATCGGACATCGATTAAGTGGTTCCGCAGCTTATGAAAAATCCGTCGATTGGGCTGTTTTAAAATTAAGAGAAGCGGGTGCCGACAAAGTCTGGAAAGAAGAAGTGATGGTTCCTGTTTGGGAACGTGGCAAAGAATCCCTTCAAATAAAAGAAGGAAACGGAATATGGAAAACGTTGAGAATGCTTTCCTTGGGGAATTCTGAAGGAACAAAAGGAAAAGATTTAGAGGGAGAAATTGTATTTGTGAAAAATAAAGAAGAGTTCGATCAACTTCCTGATGCTGCCATAAAAGGGAAGATTATATTCTTTAATTATGCCTTCAACCAAAAATTTATTATGACAGGTCAGGCTTACGGTGATGCCTCAATTTACCGTAGAGCCACTGCTTCTTGGGCCGGAAAAAGAGGTGCAAAAGCCGTCCTTATCCGTTCGCTTTCTTCTGCGTTTGATGACGTTCCACATACTGGAGCGATGCGTTATGCAGAAGATGATACGACTAAAATCCCAGCTGTTGCTATTGGACCAAAAAGTGCTGATGAACTGGAGAAAACTTTAAAAACACAAAAAGTATTTGCTAAATTAAATTCTAATGCGGCCATGAAAGGAGAGAAACTTTCTCATTCAGTGATTGGAGAAATTACGGGCAAGAAAGATAAAAGCGTCATCGTGGTTGGTGGACATTTAGATTCTTGGGATGTGGGCGAAGGTGCGCAAGATGACGGCGCCGGAATCGTTCAAAGTATTGAAGTCTTGAGAACCTTTAAAAACCTCGGAATCAAAAATAACCACACGATTCGAGTTGTTTGTTTTGCCAATGAAGAAAACGGCGTAAAAGGCGGAAAACAATATGCTGAAAACATCAAGAAAAATAATGAGAAACATTTATTTGCCATTGAAAGTGATGGTGGCGGATTTACGCCGCGCGGAATTTCATTATTAATGGATCGTACAAAGCGCGAACAAATTCAATCTTGGAGAACATTATTTTTGCCGTACGGAATTCATAATTTTGAGTTAGAGTATGCCGGGACAGATATAGAACCCATGGAACCGCTAGGTGTTCCGTTAGCAGGACTAATCCCTGATTCGCAGAGATATTTCGACATCCATCATTCCGAGGAAGATACTTTTGATAAAGTCAACAGAAGAGAATTGCTTTTAGGAGCGGTAACGATGGGGCAATTAATTTATATGATTGATAAAAACTGGTAATGAGGAAACCGCCGATTCATAAAAGTTTTTGGAACGCCATTAAAGGCGCAGTTTGGATGCTAAAGTCTGAACGTAATTTTCAAATTGAAGTTTTCGCTTTGCTGGTTAACCTTTTCCTTATTGTTTATTTAAGGGTCTCTACCGTAGATGCAGCTATTATTTTGGTGGTCTGTTTTGCCGTTTTAAGTTTAGAGATTTTGAATACTTGTGTCGAAAAAATATGCGATATTATTCAGCCAGAGTATGACGAGAGAATTAAAATCATTAAAGACATGGCAGCCGGCTCTGTATTTATAATGACGATGGCTTCAGTGGTGGTTGGAGTTTTAATTTATTTTAAATATCTGTTTTGAAAATACTTTCATCGTAAGAAGACTTTGCTGCTTGATAACCTATCTCAAAATTCTCTTCTAATCGCTCTGCATTTCTTTCAAAAGTTCCATAGTTGGCTAATTTTTTAGACGTAATAATCCAGTCACAGTAAGAAAATTTATGAATTTCTGTGCGGTGCGACATTAATTCATAAGCTCTGGTTGTGACGGCTTTTATAGTGTTAAGATCTCCAATTTCAACATCTTGCGGAGGCGAAACATAAACGCCAATTAGCTTTTTACAGTCCAGATGAATGATATCTGCTGGAAAATTATTTAAAACGCCTCCGTCACTATACATTTTGTCGCCAACAATATAAGGCACCGTAATTCCAGGAATGGAGCAAGAGGCGATCACGGCATCGACAATTTTGTCACTGCCTTCAAAAATTTTCTGCTCGCCTGAAACCAATTCGGTAGCGATTATTTTCAAATTAATATCCAATTCTCCAATGGTCATGTCTTCAAAAATAGGATACAAATAATTTGAAAAAATTCTGGAAGAAACTAAGCCCGGTTTATTGAACGCAAAATGTCGCCAGTTAAAGAAATAGACCGATTTAAAAAAATCCAATATTTCCTCTCCAGATTTTCCGACGCCGTGCAGAGCGCCAACAATCGCGCCTGCGCTACAGCACGACAATACGTCTACGTTGATATTTTTCTCAGCCAGAAATTTTAAAACGCCTGCATGCGCAAGGCCTTTTGTTCCACCGCCGGAAAGAACCAAACCTAAATTATATTTTTCCATTTTAAATAAGTTAGACAAAAATAAGAAACCACAGACATAATCTGTGGTTTCCTGTTGTAATATTGCAATGCTGCAGTTACTAATTTAAGAGATACTCTTGCATAAACTTAATAACAGCCAGCCTTTGATAATCTACGTTTTCTTTTTTACGGAAACCGTGACCTTCATTTTTAGCTTCTAAATACCAAACGGTATTTCCTTGTGCTTTTAGTTTATCACGCATTTGCATCGCTTCAGTCACAGGAACTCTTGGATCGTTTGTTCCCTGAATAATGAACATTGGTTTTTTAATTTTATCGGTATTATTTAAAGGTGCAATCTTGGTGAAAAATTCACTCATTTTCGGATCGCGTTCATCACCATACTCTGCTCTTCTTAAATCACGTCGGTATTCTTCGGTATTTTTTAGGAAGGTGTTAAAGTCAGAAATTCCAACTACATCAACCGAACATCTGATTCGGTCTGCGTATTCATAAGCCGTTGCCAAAGTCATAAAACCTCCATAACTTCCGCCCATGATCATAATTCGGTCTTTATCGAGTTCTGGTTGTTTGGCAATCCAATCTAATAAAGAGTCGATGTCTTTCACAGAATTCATTCTATTGAAACCGTTGTCACTGGCAATATAAGTTTTACCGAAACCTGAAGACCCACGAACATTCGGGTAAATCAAAGCCACGCCCATTTCATTGGTGTAATAATTATTAGAACCCAAAGAAGACGCCATCGATTGTCCTTCCGGACCACCATGAATATTAATTAGAACTGGTCTTTTCCCAGTGAACTTTTTAGAAACTGGATAATAGAATCCAGAGATTTTCATCTTGTCAAAACTGGTCCATTCAATTAATTTTGGTTTTGACATATCAGCTTTCGGCATTTCTCCTTGCTCGCTGTCAGTCCATCTTTCGATTTTATTGGTGGCTAAATCCAATTTGTAAATATCAGAGGAAGAATCGTAAGTAGATTGTGCAAAAAATAATGATTTACCATCTTTGGTAAAGGCAGTTCCGTTAATCAATCCAACTGCTAAACCTTTAATCTCCGAATATTTCTTGGTAGAAGTATCCATCAGATATAATTTATTCAAGCCACTTTCATTAATTTCAAAAGCGATTTTTGATTTGTCTTTCGATAAAGATAAACCCGAAACTTCCCACGGAATCTCCGTTGTGAAATAATTGATTTTTTTCGTTTTCAAATTCATTAAAGCCAATCTCTTAAACTCATTATCACGATCGGTTACATACCAGATCTCATCGGAGTTCTTAGCGAACTTAGCACTGCTTTGAACAATCTGTTTTTCATTTCGATCGGTAATCGGTTCCAGTTTTTTGGTTTCCGTATCGAATAAATAAAGATGTGATTCATTTGCAGAAACATATTCGCCAATGATGAGTTTTTTGCCATCTTCAGATATATCAGAAATTCCCCAACCGCCGCCTTTCACTTCCAAAATCAATTTGGTTTCGTTCGGTTTTAACGGATTCATGAAATAAATATCCCGGTCGCCGCCATTTCTTTTGGTTGAAGAAAAGTAGAAACCTGAGCCATCTTTCTTCCAGCGCATACCGCCGTTTTGGGATCTTCCGCCATCTGTTAGCAGCGTGGATTCCATCGAATTCAAATCTAATTTAAAAAGTTGACCGAATTCATTTCCGCCAATGTCTTTTGAATAGACTAAATATTTTCCTTCTGTTGGTTCAAAATCTGCAGAATTCACAGGTTCATCAAAAAAGGTAATTTGTTTACGGTTGCCTAAAGGTTGCGTTAAATGGTGCAATTGATTGGTAGAAGCAAATCTGGTCACCATGATCAGCTCTTTTCCATTAGGATGAATTGCGGTAAAGTTCGCACTTCTGCTTTCGGTGTATTTCTTAATTTTTTCGTTTAAACTTTTCGGAATCGCGGGAATATTTTCGGTTATCAGATTCTCATTAGGAACGATGATATCATTCTTGGTTTGAGCAAAAAACGCTGCGCCAGTCAACAAAAAAACCGGAATAAAAGATTTCAGGTGCATAGATAATAATTTGATGTTAAGATAGAACTATTTGGGAAATAAAAACCAAGACTTTAAAATTTGATTTACCTGTAATTACTAAAGCCAGAAAACTTTACGCAACTCGAGTTAGAAATTCAAAGACTGTTTAAAAGACCGATTATTTAAATAACAATAAAAAAAGTTGTGGTGAATTTTCAAAAAAAAACCGTTGTATTGCTACAACGGTTTATAAATGAGAGGTTTGAAACCTTATTTAGGCATCACTACCGTATCAATTGCATGAATTACTCCATTAGAAGCTGGTACGTCAGCCATCACAACTTCCGCTGTTCCTCCGTTAGCATCCGTTAACATAACTTTATCGCCTTTTAAACTTAAGTCGATTTTTCCACCTTGAACGGTTGTAACGGTATATTTTCCGTTGTTCTTGTTGATAGCGTCAATTACTGCAGCAGCGTCAAATTTCCCTGCTACAACGTGATATGTCAAAACTGATTTCAGTTTATCCATACTTTCAGGTTTCAATAAACCATCTACCGTTCCGGCAGGAAGTTTATCAAAGGCAGCGTTGGTTGGTGCAAAAACGGTGAAAGGACCGTCTCCACTCAACGTTTCAACTAATCCTGCTGCTTTTACTGCCGCTACCAATGTTGAGAAGTCTGCGTTTCCAGATGCTACTTCTACAATGTTTGGTGTTGTAACTACTACTGTAGTATCCATCGGTGCTGCTGACGAATCAGTCATGTCTGTTGTGACTGCTTCTTTTTTCTCACAAGAAGCCGCTAGTACTCCTACAACCAAAAAGGCACAAATTGTTTTTACTAATTTCATAATCAATGTTTAAATTTTAAATTAATTTGCTCGAAGATAGACTTAAATATGATTCATCTAATATCGTTAACGATAATTTTTAACGATGACTGTAAATGTTAAAATAATCTTAGTTTTGACCGCCGAAATTGATCCTCGCCATCGTAATATTTATAATTGGTCTTAATTAAATCGAGATTTTACGAAAGCGATTCCATTATTGTAAAAAAGATCTTCGACGAAAGTATCGGTGTTTAATTCGTGCGACCATTTTTTAGAATCCTCCATCGAGTTTAGGAAATAACCGAAATTCATTCGTACATAACTCTTGAGATTCGCCATTTTATCAACGGTTGAAATATTGAGAAAAGGATTAATCAAACCGTCGTAATCGCTGCCTACCGTAATTTGTTTCTGGGCTTTTTTGAGATCAATTCCGTTGGCTTTGCAAACTTTCAAATAATGATAGAGGTGATTTAAAAAGTGATCATAAAAATATTCATCACGCTGTGGAATCGATTGTTCGGTACATTCTTCCAGTTCTGCCATCGTTAAACTAAAATCATCATCAATGCTTTTGCCAATATCCTGATTCTTAATTCCCAAAGCGGCCCATTCTGTTTTGCTGAAATATTCTTTATCCACAATTCGGTCAGAGGTTGAATCTTGTCCGGTTGGTTTTTCATCGTTGCGATCAACATATCCTAAAATTCGTCTGTCCAAAGAAACTCCAATCACTCCCCCATTTTTTACGATCCAGGAGATTTCTTCATCGAATAAATTAATGGTGGATGAATTAAAGGTTGGAAACCCTGGTCTGGTCAGCATTTTTTCAGAGTCAAAAGGTTTGGTGTGCTCCACATAAATCGCACCTGAAAGTGGTTTTTTGACTTGCATGTAACCTGGCCAGTTTTTAAAAGAAGTTCCGATGAATCCAGCATGCGTGCAAACTAAAGGTTGTTTGTTTTTAAACTTTCCGGTATCTATTTCGGTCATTAAATCTTTACGCGATTTATAACTTAGGTGTTTTACATCGACACAAATTTTCCGGTCAAATAAACCTTGCACGACTTTTCGTCCATCATTTTCGAAACCATTTCCTGTTGGAAGAAAATCCGTAGAATTAGAAATCTGCATTCCAAAAGCGTGATTGCAAAGACTGGATTGTTGCAAATGCGTAATATTAACCGCAAGCACATTCACTTTTGCCAGAACTTTATCCAAGTTTTTTAAAATGGTATCGGGATTATATTTGTGAGTCGCGTCGCAGAAATTATTGTCATCTGCCACAGAATGGCAACCTTCAATAATAAAGAAAATATTGACTTTATTTTTCGGAAGTCCCGTTTTGAAACTGTCTTTTGTGAGAATATTGAAAGAAGTTTTTGCGTCGAGATATGGTTGCAAAGTTCTGTTCATTAGGAAATCGCTGAAAGCTTTGTATTGATTATTTTCAATTTTCGCTAAAAGCGTTGTAGAAAGTTTATAACGCGAACTTGACTTTAAATACGGAATTAAAGGAATGACTGCTTTTGCAACATACCGTTCGGGACTATAAAGAACAGCGCCAACAACCACTTCTTCATTAAACTGCGCGAGTTGGGATTGATGTATCTGGGACTCAATTATATTCGGAAGATCCGACATGAATCGGGGTAGAAAAGCGACATCGCTTTTGTAAATCAGAGAATCAATATTGGGTGAGTCACTGAATAATTGTTTCAAAATCGGGTGGCAATGAAAATCGAAGAATCTCATGGTTTTGTGTTTTTAGTTTACACAAATGTAGGAAATGTTGGTTTTAAAAATTTATTTTTGATGTTAAATTATTGAAAAGCAAAGTGTTGGAAATTCGTTTTTTAAAACTTTTATACTTCGAATTCATTTAAGGAGAAATGCTTCCACATAAATTGAAACTTAAATTTTGCGTTTTTTGTCCTTTTAAAGGTTTTTTATTGCAATTATCTTATGAAATTGCTGAAATGCTTAGATTATCAATTAAGGAAATGATTCCGCAATGTTGTTTTATTATTTCTGCACCTTCAAGTACCATTTCTGCAGCCTCAAATGCCATTTCTGACACCTCGAATATCATTTCTACATTCAATTTTTATGCAGATTGATAAGAGTATTTGTCTTAAATAGCTCAAATCGGAGACTTTGCGCAGCATGTAATTTTTGCGTTTTCAAAGGAATTAAATAGAATTTGTTCTACCAGATAAAATCCAACTTTTTTTACTGGGAAATGTTTGATATTTTTACAAAAACCAAAAATATGGATAAGAAAATAATCTTTGCTAATCAGTCAACAATTCAAATAAATATTATGAAAGTTGATGGAATAAAACTTAGTAAAAGTCTGATTGAACAAATACCTGTGGCATTTCCTTTTGACAATGAGTATAATTTTAAGGGTGATAAAATATTTGGATTTGCTAAAACTGGAAAGTCAAACCCTTCTAATCCTAACGGAAGATGGATTTATTCTGTGATTTGCGAAAAGGATGGTAAGCTTATTAAATTTGATATTGGAAGGCTAATCTCGATCATAAATGTTAAACCAAAAACAATGTTAGATGATTTCTCCATACGTGCAGTTAAGGAAATGATTGGTGACGATTCTTCACTTTTTAACATAGAGGAAAATTCCTTGGATGGAGTACAATACAACAGAAATAGCTCTGACTATAATATGGAAAAATTGTTAACTAAAGATGGAAACAATAAATTTTTTGGGATTATAAATAAAGTGAAATCGTTTTATTTAGAGTTGCAGAACCATCAAATTTATATTTAAAATTTTCTATATTTGAATACATAAAAATATAAACAATGGAAAGCGAAAAATTTAAATCAGGTGATTTGGTACAGCTAAAATCAGGAGGACCAACCATGACTATCAGACGATATGATTCTACACGTCACAATTGGTACTGTGATTGGTTTGATATTAATGGAGAACATAAAATGCAAACTTTTCGTGGAGACCAACTCGAAACTGTTAATGCAGTAAAAGGTTAATTAACAAAAAAATTCAAAATAAAAAAACTCCAGCAAATCACTGGAGTTTTGTATATCAATATTTCGAATATTTTAGATGTGAATCACTTCGCCGTAAGCGGCAGCAACTGCTTCCATCACTGCTTCGGAGATGGTTGGATGCGGGTGAATTGATTTTAAAACTTCGTGACCGGTTGTTTCTAATTTACGCGCTACAACTGCTTCTGCAATCATATCGGTAACGCCGTCGCCGACCATATGACAACCCAGCCATTCGCCGTATTTGGCATCGAAAATCACTTTGATGAAACCATCGGTATCACCGTTTGCTGTTGCTTTTCCGGAAGCCGAGAACGGGAACTTACCTACTTTCAATTCGTAACCTTTTTCCTTCGCTTGCTTCTCGGTTAAACCAACAGATGCCACTTCTGGATGAGCATATGTACAACCCGGAATATTTCCGTAATCGATTTTTTCTACGTGAAGTCCTTTGATTTTTTCAACACACGTAATTCCTTCTGCAGACGCAACGTGCGCTAAAGCTTGGGTCGCCAAAATATCACCAATTGCATAATAGCCCGGAACAGAAGTTTCGTACCATTCGTTCACCAAAACTTTTCCTTTATCAGTCTGAATTCCTACTTCTTCGAAACCTTGACCTTCAATATTAGAAGCGATTCCAACCGCTGAAAGTAAAATATCTGCTTCTAAAGTGATGTTTCCAGTTGCTGTTTCCACGGTAGCTTTTACGCCGTTTCCAGAAGTATCCACAGATTCTACGGAAGCGTTGGTCATGATTTCAATCCCTGATTTTTTCAAAGATTTCTCCACGTGTTTTGAGGTATCTTCATCTTCCACAGGAAGAATATTTGGCATGAATTCTACCACAGTTACTTTCGTTCCCATCGTGTTATAGAAATCAGCGAACTCAATTCCGATCGCACCTGAACCAACAACGATCATCGATTTAGGTTGCTCTGGAAGAACCATCGCTTGACGGTATCCGATTATTTTTTTTCCATCTTGTGGAATATTTGGCAATTCTCTCGAACGAGCTCCAGTTGCGATAATGATATGTTCCCCTGAATATTCAGTTGCTTTTCCATCTTTATCGGTTACAGAAACTTTTTTACCTTTTTGAATTTTGGCAGTTCCCATGATGACGTCAATCTTATTTTTCTTCATCAAGAATGCAATTCCACCACTCATTTTCGTGGCAACTCCTCTACTTCTCTGGATGACTTTTGAAAAATCAAAACCAGGATTTTCTACTTTATTTAAACCGTATTGTTCGGCTTGTTGTAAATATTTAAAAACGTGTGCAGATTTAAGCAAAGCTTTGGTTGGGATACAACCCCAGTTCAAGCAAATTCCGCCCAAGCTTTCTTTTTCAATAATGGCAGTTTTAAAACCTAATTGTGCGGCTCTGATTGCCGTAACGTAACCACCAGGTCCACTCCCAATGACAATAATATCGTAGTTCATTATTTAAAAATTTGATGCGAATTTACGGAAAATTTTTGAGGAAGTTTGGATGATTTTTGTATGGAAAGTGGTTATCTGTTTCAAATTTAATTTTAATTTTTCTGCAGCCACATTTCAAGTTCAGCAATCTCTTTCTTCTGCTCACTAACAATACTTTTAGAAAGTTTCCATAAGTCAGGTTGTTTACCAAATTTTAAATACACTTCTGCCATTTCCACGGCACTCTTATGATGCGGAATCATCTGCTGCGCGTAATCTTTGTCGATATCGTCGTGAACTTTAATATTTTTATCCATCATCGCCGCCATGGACTGATTTAAGGCTTGCTGAAATGTTTCGTAATCTGTAGAAATTTCGCGGGTATTTTGAAAGTTCTTCATCTGCTCAATTTCTGTGTTTTGAGCAGCGATTACTTTCTCAGCAAACGATTTTAATACAGGATCTTTTCCTTTTTTAAGAAGTAGTTCTGACATTTCCACGGCACCGACATGGTGGGCAATCATCATGATCGCAAAATCTGCATTATTATTTCTACTCGGTGTTTGATCATGCATTTTCACCATCATATCGTCCATCAAAGTAACCATTTCATTTACCGGAAAGATTTTCTCATGCTTATGATCCACGTGATCAATTGTAGGTTCGGCAACGGCAGCCTCAGTTTTCTGACAAGAAACAACCAGCGCTGCAAAAGCTATGGGTAACAATATATTTTTCATATCAATAAAATTTGAACGAGCCATGCAAGAAGTGTGCATAAAAAAAGCAAACCGAAGTTTGCTTTATATTTTTGAATTAAATCTTCGGAAATTTTTCTGGATTTGTTTCTGTAAACAGGGCGTAAACCTTTTCGACCATATCATCAACACTTGGTTTGCTGAAGTAATCTCCATCACTTCCATACGGTGGACGGTGATTTTCGGCAGAAATTGTTAATGGATCAGAATCTAAATATCTAAAGGCTTTTTGTTTCTCTAAAATCTGCTGAAGAATAAAGGCAGATGCACCACCTTCAACATCTTCATCGATGATTACCAATCTATTTGTTTTCTTTACACTTTCAGAAATCTCATGACTTAAATCAAATGGAATTAACGATTGAATATCAATTACTTCTGCGGAGATTCCGATTTTCTCCAATTCGGCAGCAGCTTCCGTTACTAGTCTCCAAGTGGAACCGTAAGTAACTAAAGTAACATCTGAACCTTCTTTGGTCACTTCAATTTTCCCAACTGGAATCGTGAATTCTCCTAAGTTATCAGGTTGCTTTTCTTTCAAACGGTAACCGTTTAGACATTCAATAATTAATGCTGGTTCATCCGCTTGAAGCATGGTATTATAAAATCCTGCAGCAATCGTTAAGTTACGAGGTACTAGAACTAAAATCCCTTTTGAAAGATTAAGAATTCCGGCCATCGGTGAACCTGAATGCCAAACTCCTTCTAATCGGTGTCCACGAGTTCTGATGATTAACGGTGCTTTTTGTCCACCTCTTGTTCTGTATTGAACAGTTGCCAAATCGTCGCTCATTCCTTGCAGACAGTAAAGAATATAATCTAAATATTGAATTTCTGCAATCGGTCTTAATCCACGCATGGCCATTCCGATTCCTTGTCCAAGAATCGTTGCTTCCCGAATTCCGGTATCTGCGATTCTTAACTCGCCATACTTTTCTTGAAGTCCTTCTAAACCTTGATTTACATCACCAATATTTCCGGCATCTTCACCAAAGATTAAAGTTTCAGGATATTTGCCAAAGATTTTATCGAAGTTATTTCTCACTACAACTCTACCGTCAACGGTTTCTGACGAGTCAGAAAAAATGGGCGCAACTTCTTTAACGTTCGTCGCTTTCCAGTCGGATTGCGAATATAAATGAGAGGAATAATTCTCTTTTTCAACGGTGAAAACTTCTTCGAATTTACTTTGAAGGTTTTGTCTTTCTGCCGATTGATTTGTTCTGGTAAGCAATAATGATTTTCTAATCAAATGAAAAATATCTTTCTTCGCCACCGTAACCACTGCCTTGAATTTTTCCAATTCTGCAGCCACTTCAGTATTTTGTGCTTTTAAAGTTTCTACAAAAGGAAGGACAGACTCTCTTAAATCTTGAATTGATTTTTGATAATCTTCCCAAGCTTTTTTCTGACCGTTCTTAACAAACTTCTTGGCCTCCTCTTCAATTTTTTCTAATTCTTCAGCGGTCGTTAGCTGTTGCTCTTTACCTTCTATTTCAATTGAATAATCGAGGATCCATTCTTTAAATTTCAGTAATCCGTCGAATTCACCTTCCCATTTCAATCGGTCTTCATTTTTATATCTTTCGTGGGATCCGGAAGTTGAATGACCTTGTGGTTGAGTGACTTCAATAACGTGAACGACAACCGGAACACTTTCTGTTCTTGCAAAATGCTCGGCTTTTGCATAAGCGTCCAAAAGCGACGGATAATCCCAAGCTTTTACTTGAATAATTTCACATCCTTGATTTTCGCCTTCTTTTCTTTGGAAACCGGACAGCATTTCTGCAATATCCGCTTTTGCTCTTTGGTTGTGAGTAGGAACAGAAATCCCGTAACCATCATCCCAAATCGAAGTGATCATTGGAACTTGTAAAGCACAAGCAGCATTTAAAGTTTCCCAAAAATGTCCTTCTGCCGTCGAGGCATCTCCAATTGTTCCGAAAGCAACTTCATTTCCATTATTCGAAAACTTTTCTGAACCTTCAAATTTTACAGATTTATATACTTTGGAAGCCATGGCTAATCCTAATAACCGAGGCATTTGTCCGGCTGTTGGAGAAATATCAGAAGAGATGTTTTTTTGCTGCATTAAGTTTTTCCAACTTCCGTCTTCGTTCAAACTTCTGGTCGCATAATGACCATTCATTTGACGTCCTGCAGAAGCGGGCTCGCGTTCAATACTCGTATCTGCGTACAATTGAGCGAAGAAACTTTCAACAGTTACAGCACCAATAGCGAAAGCGAAGGTTTGATCACGATAATATCCAGATCGGAAATCACCATCTTTAAAAACCTTTGCCATTGCCAACTGTGGTAATTCTTTACCATCGCCGAAAATACCGAATTTAGCCTTTCCGGTCAGCACTTCTCGTCTGCCGAGATATGACATCTCCCGACTTATCCTTCCCAATTTATAATCTTCTAAGATTTGGTTCTTGAAGTCCTGAAAAGATATCTGCTGCGTTTCAATATAGGTAGTTTCCATAAAATCTGAATTTGTACAAATATAAATAATTGATTTGAATCTAGAAAACAGTAATTATTTATTTTGATAATATTACATTTTTTTCTTTTATATTTTATAAATTTGATAATATCTATTTTTTCGTTAAAACTAATCTAAATTAATTAAAAAATTGACCCAGATATTTAATTTATATTCAGTGTTATTAGGGTTTTGATTAGTCATCCTGATCTCTTTGGAGATAACGAATATAAGCGACCGTACCTTCATCGACGAAATCGCCGACTTGCTAACATTTGCCTATCTATAAGTTGTTTCACATGGCAGTTGGAATCGTAGAAGAAAAACTAGAAATAAAATGCGGAAGAATTGCAGATTATTTATTTTTGGTCGCCCTTTTTCGTATTTCCATATCTGTTAATTTTAGTGACCATCAATACATTTTATAAATTTTTAAATAATAAAAAATCGGAAGAAAATTTAATTTATTCCGATTTGCGTAAAATATAAAAGTGAAATATAAAAAGTCAGTTTAGTTTTTTGTTAAGATTTTATTTAATTAAAAATTTTATCAATTATGAGCAGTTTCGTTCTTGCGCTGGATAATTTTTTTTAAAAAGAAGACATGATCAAATCGCTATTTCTTATTTTTTTTAAAAAGATTCTTTCGCGAATAAATTCGCGAAAGAACCAACACAAATGATGAAAAAAAAATTCTTATTAAAAGCTTACTTTTTTGGTGGAGGTAAAATTTCTCCATCAACAAAAGAAGCTGTGTTATTATTTTGATTTGTATTTACAGAATTAGCATTATCCATTTGTAATGATGTGGCTGAAGAGTCCTGTACTCTTTGCAAAGTTGCTGCTTCTTCTGGAGATAATACTTCGTCAGCCTGTCTGCAAGATTGTATCGTTAATGTAGTGAAAACTACTGCTGAGATAAACGCTAATTTTTTCATATGTTTTATTTTTTACAAATGTATTCTACTTAGGAAGTATGAAGCAAAAAAAACAACCGTTAGTTTATAAAAAATCGCAAGGTTATTGTAAATTATATGCAGTTATTTAAAAAAAATTGCAGTATTATTGTAAAACTAATGAACAAAAATAACTTATCTCACTAATAATCATTTTATTAAGATTTCATGACTTTGAAATATCATTTCATTATTCTTTTTCTACTTTTCGTCAATCTTTTTACAAATTTTCACGCGCAAACCGTTGTTTACTCAGATTTAACCAATGAAGAAATTGAAAGAAAGATAGATGAGTACAGTAATACTGATCCCGCAAAGATGTGGGAACTGATTAATTTCTACATTAAAAAATCTAAAACAGATCAAAACAATGAAGCTCTATTTTACGCTTATCGATATGCCAGCATTGCAAGCCTTTATCCTTTAAATATTAAATACGCTGATAGCGCGCTGTTAATTAGTAAAAAGTCTGATACAAAAAAAATAATAGTTGAAGGCTACCTTAATCGTGGTAATATCAATATGTCTGAAGAGTTTTATGAAAAAGCGCTAGATGACATCTTGGTAGCTAATAAATTATCACAAGAATCCGGTAATATTTATATTTTTAATAAAACAATTTATATAATTGCTCAAAACAAAATTTATCTTGGGCAATATGATGATGCAAATAAAGAACTGGTAATCTGCCTGAAATTTTTTAAAGAAAATTTGCAAAACAAAAATTCTTTCGGAAAAAATTACGAAATGTATTACATCTACTCACTCATGAGTCTTATCGATTCTAATACAAAATTGGGTAAGTTCAAGGAAAATAAAACGCTTTTGACTGAGGCATTCGAGTATCTTGAAAAAAATAAACTTGATCAGTATGTTCCGTATTTTGTTTCGTCTGAAGGAACTAACGCGTATTATTCAAAAGATTATACAACCGCTATTTCAAAATTGTCTGAAGCAATTCGATTATACAATGATCAATGGCAACATAATACTGAAGTTTACTATTTAGGTCTTTCTTATTGGTATACCGGTAAAGAAAAATTAGCTGTTAAATACTTAGAGGAAATTGATAAACATTATAATAAAACAAAAAAACTCGATCCAAATTTTCGATCTGCCTACGAGATCCTAATTAAATATTATAAGTCTACGGGAAACACAAAGAAACAATTGGAATATATTGACAAACTGATGTTTCTTGACAAATCTTACGAAAAAAATTATAAATATCTCTACCAAAGGATTGTCAAAGAATACGACACCAAAAAATTAATTGCAGAGAAAAACGAAATTGAAAGTTCACTTCACACGCAAAGAATATTTTTTATAACGCTCGTAATAGTTCTTGCCTTTGCTTTTGTATTCTTTGCATTCCGAATTCATCAAGAAAAACAAAAATACAAAAAGAGATTTGACGAAATTCTTGCGCAACAAAAGACCGACGATGTCCCTGATGAAGAATTACTTTTAGATGCCAGTGATTATCAGCATCAACAGAAGTTCGATTATGATTTTTATAATAAAATTTCGGGGCTCAATCCTATTTTTGTCGAAAACATTTTAAAGCAACTAGAAATCTTTGAAAATGACAATAAATTTCTGGATCCACAGATCTCGCAAAAATCATTAAGTGAAGACTTGGGAACGAACTCGACGTATTTTTCAAAAATTATCAACACCTATAAAGGTAAAAATTTTGCGCTGTACATTAGCGATCTTCGGTTAGACTATATTATTGATCATTTGAAAACTGATGTAAAATACATTAATATGGATGTAAAAGAACTGGCTAACATTGCTGGATTTTCGAGTGCAGAAAATTTTTCAGATAACTTCCGTAGGAAGTTCGAGTTGAAACCCTCCGTATTTATTAAAATGATGAAGGACAAATTATAGAAAGAAGGTAGATTGAAATTAGGTCAAAGTTTTAATCATCAAATAATTTTTCATCTCACCAATAAGCCTTTCTCTTAATAAAAAAAATCGAAGCCACAAGTGACTTCGATTTCTGTAAAAAAGTAAAATTTAAAATATATGAACTCAGTTTTAGTTAGTACTTGGATTAAATTCAGTTTCTTTTAGCATCTTATCAATAACAGCAAATGCTTTTTTTTCGTCTGTCAGATTAACCATCACTTTTACTGTATTTGCAGTGGGTGTGGTGGTGAAGGACATGTAATTGTCGTTTAAAAAACTGGTTATTTTCTGTGCTTCTAATTTTGATTTTACCAGTTGTATTTCTGAAGGATTTTCACTTTCAAAAACCGCTACTCTCGTTTCTCTTTCCATAATTCTTTTCATTTTCGAATCTTAAAGCTACAAAAAAAAATTATATTTTCTTTAGTTACGACTAGAATATTTTAAGAATTTAAAAACTTTTTAAAGAAAAACCATTTGAATTCATTTCTATAATTACATCTTAGCAAGACAAACCTCAATCTTATCAAGCGCCATTTGAATTTCTTCAGTACTCACATTTAAATGCGGACGGAAGCGAATTGAACGATCTCCACAAGACAAAATAATAACATTTTCTTCGTACAATAATGCCTGCAAATGATCACGTTCTGGCCCAGTAGGTAAATCCATCGCACACATTAAACCTCGACCTCTTGGGTTTGTAATTATGTTGGGATATGTCTGTGCTAAACCTTGTAAGCCTAAAACTAAATACTCTCCCACAACTCTAGCATTTTCTACCAAGTTTTCTTGTTCAATGACTTCTAAAATTAATTGAAATCGCAAAATATCAATAAAGTTTCCACCAAAAGTAGAATTGATTCTGGAGCTTTCTCTAAAGACGTTGTTTGGAATTTCATCAAATTTTTCTTTGTTAGCTAATACTCCACAAACCTGTGCTTTTTTACCAAAAGAAATAATATCTGGCTGTACACTGAAATGTTCGAAAGCCCACATTTTTCCTGTTAGACCAATACCAGTCTGTACTTCATCAAATATCAGAAGAACTTCATTCTCATCGCATATATTTCTTAAACCCACGAAAAACTCATCACGGAAATGATTGTCGCCACCCTCTGCCTGAATCGGTTCGATAATGATGCACGCCACTTTATTCGGATTGGAAAGAATCGCTTCGGTAATATTTAAAAGCGCTAAATTTTCATGTTTAATCGTTTCTTCTAAATTCTCTTCAGTAATCGGGAAATTTAGATGAGGATTTAAAATTCTAGGCCAATCGAATTTGGGAAAATACTGATATTTTCTAGGATCAGAAGTATTGGTTAAACTCAATGTATAACCACTTCTACCATGGAACGCTTGCTTGAAATGGATACAAATCCCAGCTTCTAAATCAAGTCCTTTTTCAAAGTTCTTTCTGGTTTTCCAGTCAAAACAGGCTTTCATGGCGTTTTCTACACCCATTGTTCCACCTTCAATAAAGAAACAATATTGTAATTCTTTGGGAATAGCAACTCTTTCGAAAACGGTCATGAAATCTGCGAATTCCTGCGAATAAACGTCAGCTAAAGTCGGTTTATTTACCGCCATTTTTCCAAGCCAGGCGGATCTCTCCATTAAATAAGGATGATTATAACCGATGGACGCCGAAGCGAACATCGAAAACATATCGAGGTAATTTTTTCCGGTAATTCGGTCATGAATCCAGGAACCGTGTGACTTATCAAAATCCATTACGAAATCGAAACCGTCAGCAAGCATGTGTCTTGATAGCGTTTCTTTTACCGTATTGGTCGGTTCTGGATGAGATGCAATTGCGTTATTCATATTTTTTAGTTTTATAATTACTTTTAATTTTTGTCAGGCTGAGCTTGTCGAAGCCTTCATTATATTTTCATTTTATTCTTAGATAATTCTGGTAATAAATTCCAATCTCCACGTATTATCGCCTCTTTTTTTTTTCTGCTCCAACCCTTTACTTGCTTTTCAAATGAAATCGCCAGATTAACATCTATAAATTCAGAAGAAAACACCAACTCGACAGGTCTTGTGTTATATGTATAACATGTAGGGTTTATTCCATCATTATGTTCATCAACTCTTCTTAACAAATCGTTAGTAATTCCTGTATAATAAGAATTGTCAGAACATTTTAATATGTATACATAGTAGATAATCATTTGTGAAAAAGTCTTCGACAAGCTCAGACTGACAATTTTACAAACTTTTTATTTTTTACAAATCAAATTTAATTCCTTGCGCTAAAGGCAAACTATCAGTATAATTAATGGTATTCGTTTGTCTTCTCATATAGTATTTCCAGACATCGGAACCGGATTCTCTGCCTCCCCCAGTTTCTTTTTCACCACCGAATGCACCACCGATTTCCGCCCCAGAAGTCCCGATATTCACATTCGCGATTCCACAATCAGAACCAAGTTGAGAAAGGAACAATTCCGCCTGACGCATATCTGTGGTCATAATCGCAGAACTTAAACCTTGAGGAACATTGTTCTGCATAGCGATTGCTTCGTCCAGAGTTTTGTATTTCATTATATAAAGGATCGGTGCAAAAGTTTCATGCTGCACAATTTCGTACGAATTTTCAACCTCTGCGATACATGGTTTTACGTAGCAACCGGAGTCGAAATTTTCACCTTCCAAAACTCCGCCTTCAACAACGAATTTTCCGCCTTCTTTTTTACATTTTTCGATGGAATCCAAATATTGCTCAACAGCTTGTTTGTCAATCAAAGGGCCAACATGATTATTTTCATCTAAAGGATTCCCGATTTTAATTTGTCCGTAGGCTTTTACCAAACGATTCTTCACTTCTTCAAAAATAGATTCGTGAATAATCAATCTTCGTGTTGACGTACATCTTTGTCCGGCAGTTCCAACTGCGCCAAATACTGCTCCGATAATGGACATATTCAAATCCGCATTTTCTGTAAAAATAATCGCATTATTTCCGCCTAATTCCAAAATCGATTTACCGAATCTTTTAGCCACATTAGTTCCCACCAATCTTCCAACTTTGGTAGAACCTGTGAAAGAAATCAAAGCAACATTTTTATCGTTGACCATTCGATCTCCAATGGTGTAATCGCCAACAATCATGGTCGAAATTCCTTCTGGAAGATTGTTTTCTTTTAAAACTTCAATAATAATGTTTTGACAAGCAATTCCACAAAGGGGTGCTTTTTCTGAAGGCTTCCAGATGGTCACGTTTCCGCAAATCCAGGCAAGTGCTGTATTCCACGACCAAACTGCAACTGGGAAATTGAAAGCGGATATAATTCCTACAATCCCAAGCGGATGATATTGTTCGTACATGCGATGTCCAGGTCTTTCAGAATGCATGGTGTACCCATGAAGTTGTCTGGATAAGCCGACTGCAAAATCGCAGATATCGATCATTTCCTGAACTTCACCTAAACCTTCTTGCAAAGATTTCCCCATTTCGTAGGAGACCAATTTTCCTAAATCATCTTTATATTCTCGTAATTTCAAACCGAACTGACGAACCAATTCACCTCTTTTGGGAGCTGGTATTTGGCGAAATTCTAGATAAGCACTTTTCGCAGTGTCAATGACTTGATCGTAATCACTTGCATTGGCTGTTTGTACTGTTGCGATGAGTTTTCCATCTGTGGGTGAATAGCTCTCAAGTAAATCACCGCTGGCAAAATATTTCCCGCCTGAGGAGACGCCTTTATTTTCTTTTGTAATTCCTAAGTTAGCAAGGGATTTTTCGATTCCAAAATCCTGAATTTTTTGGGACATAATATTATTTTGAATTGACCTTAAAGATAGTAAAATTGCTGAAATCAGAAAAATTTTAACTTAGTTTAATTGAATTTTAAAGGATTTTAAGAAATAGAAAACAATATTGTAAATGCGATGAATAGCATAAAAAGTGATTCTAATTATCGATATGATTTTTACCCTTAAATTTTATTAGCTGATTTAATAATCTTAATTTTGAGAAAAGTTCATCATGGAAAATTTACAACCAGAAGATCAAAATTCAAAGTTTAAGAAATGGTTCAAGCGCGTCGGAATCGGCGGCCTTATCTTTTTCACTGTAAAAGGAATTGCGTGGCTTTTTATTTTCTATTTTGGTGCAGAAATGTTTCAGGACTGCAGCGCGAAATAAACCAAATTTGATTTCCAGCCTTCCTTATTCCCATAAAACAAAGCTCTAGAAATATCATTGCATCTGCGTCTAGATTTCTGTCATCTAATTTTTTTTCTTCCACCTATTTCGAAAGTAATGGTAAATCCTTACGTTTACTTAAGTTACCTACAACGAAAAATTTCCAATTGTCAGTTCTCATCTTTTCGTGTGAACTTAGATGAAAACTTAACAATCAATAGTCATCAACTGATTTTCGTTAAAACTAATTATCTTTAATGCAGACTTTAATTTAAAGGCTAGCCAACTTTTAAGAAGCGTGGTATTAAATTTGACCACCAAATCGTTGAAAAAAAAAGATAAAAATCATTAACACGACTACCCAATAATAAATGGAACATCAACATATTTATAACGCGCAGGGAAAAAGAATCTGTTGTACCGAAGAAGAAAAAATCTACACCAACGCCGGCGCTGAAGAATTAATAAAGAAAAATAAATCTCACGCTGATGCGGGAACAGATCTTCACGACCACGACCATGGCGATCACGACGGACATGATCACGATACTATGGAAGGCAGTAAGCTGAAAATATTTTTACCAAGTATTATTTCTTTTACATTATTGATGGTCGCTCTTTATTTCGACTATTTGCTGAAACCTGATTGGTTTAAAGACTGGATCAGAATCGGTTGGTATGCAATCGCGTATCTTCCCGTGGGACTTCCTGTTTTAAAAGAAGCCTTTGTAAGCATCAAACAAGGAGCTTTCTTCTCCGAGTTTTTTCTGATGGGAATTGCAACGGTTGGTGCCTTTGGAATTGGCGAATATCCAGAAGGGGTCGCGGTAATGTTATTTTATTCTGTGGGCGAAGTCTTTCAAACCATCGCGGTATCTCGCGCGAAAGCAAATATCAAAAGTTTATTAGATCAGCGACCCGATGAAGTTACGGTTCTTCGGGACAATAAACCAGAAATTAGAAAAGCCGAAACTGTACAAATCGGTGAAATTATTCAATTAAAATCTGGGGAAAAATTAGGTTTAGACGGTGAACTTCTTTCTGAGAACGCCTCATTTAATACGGCAGCGTTAACGGGCGAAAGTAAACCTGACACTAAGACAAAAGGAGAAATAGTTTTGGCAGGAATGATCAATTTGAACACCCTCGCTCAAATCAAAGTAACCACCGCATTTACCGATAGTAAATTGAGTAAAATTTTGGAAATGGTTCAAAACGCAACTTCTCAAAAAGCACCGACAGAACTCTTCATTCGCAAATTCGCCAAAGTTTATACTCCTATCGTGGTTTATCTGGCCATCGCGATTACCCTTGTTCCTTACTTTTTCGTGGCAGAATACATTTTCGCCGACTGGCTTTATCGCGCGCTGGTATTTCTGGTCATTTCCTGTCCGTGTGCTTTGGTCATCAGTATTCCGCTTGGATATTTCGGCGGAATCGGCGCTGCGAGTAAAAATGGAATTTTATTTAAAGGAAGTAATTTTTTAGATGTTATCGCCAACATTCAAAACGTAGTGATGGACAAAACGGGAACCATGACCGAAGGTGTTTTTAAAGTTCAGGAAGTTATCTTTAATAATGATTTTAACCAGAGCGAAATTCTGGAAATGGTCAACGCTTTGGAGAGTAAAAGTACCCATCCGATTGCGACTGCAATTCATGAATATGTGGGTGAAGTAAACACGCAACTACAATTAGATGATGTGGAAGAAATTGCCGGACATGGCTTGAAAGCGACCATTAATGGAAAGAATTTATTAGTTGGTAATTTAAAATTAATGGATCAGTTCGGAATCTCTTATGATCCAGAGGTTACCAAAATTGTTTACACCCTAATTGCCATTTCGTACGATGAAAAATTTGTAGGTTATTTAACGGTAGCAGACCGCATTAAAGAAGATGCAAAATTGACCATCGAGAAATTAAAAAGTCTGGGAATAAAAACCACCATGTTGAGCGGCGATAAAAACGCCGTGGTTCAATATGTTGCCCAAGAACTGGGAATTCAGAATGCTTTTGGAGATCTGCTTCCAGAAGATAAAGTAAAAAAATTACAGGAAATAAAAGCCAAAAATCAAACGGTAGCTTTTGTTGGTGATGGTGTAAATGATGCGCCCGTAGTTGCCTTGAGTGATGTTGGGATTGCGATGGGTGGCCTCGGCAGTGATGCTACCGTGGAAACTGCGGATGTGGTGATTCAGGATGACATGCCGAGCAAAATCCCAATGGCCATCAACATTGGGAAGCAAACAAAAAAGATTGTGTGGCAAAACATCACCTTGGCATTCGTGGTGAAAGCGGCAGTTTTAATTTTGGGCGCTGGTGGCTTAGCAACCATGTGGGAAGCTGTTTTCGCAGATGTTGGGGTCGCCTTATTGGCGATTTTAAATGCGGTTCGGATTCAGAGAATGAAGTTTTAAAAGATATTTTAGTCACAACATTTGTTTAGCTTTAATAATAAATGACCACAAAATGAAAAGAGGTTTAGTTTGGTTTAAAAATGATCTCCGATTACAAGACAACGAAGCTCTTTTTGTTGCCACCAAAGATTGCGATGAGCTTGTTTTTTGCTACAGCATCGAACAATCGCTTTTTGAAAATATAGACCTGGGATTTAGAAAAGCAGATATTAACCGATTTAAATTTCTAGAACAATCAATAACTGATCTACAGCATAATTTAGAAAATCTGGGTGGACATTTAGTGATTGGGTCAGAATCTTCGCTGCAACTGTTGCCAAAATTAATAGAAGATTTTGAGATTACTGAAATCTACGCGGAAGAAGAATACGCAAGTGAGGAATTGTCATTAATCAATCAGCTTAAAAACTTACTGCCAGCCATCAATTACCATTTATTCTGGGGAAAAACTCTTTATCACAAACGAGATATTCCTTTTGATATTGCGAATATTCCTTTAACAAGTAAAGCGTATAGAATCCCAGCTGGGCAAGAAGCGGAACCCCGACGAACCTTTCCTGTCCCTCAAAATTTAAAAAGTTGCAAGCATGCAAAAAGCACTAAATTTCCCTCTTACAGCAATTACGGATTTACGAAGAAAGAATATAATGAAGCATCGCCTTTTCTTGAAGGTGGAGAAACTTTAGCTTTAGAAAGATTACAATATTACACATTCAAATCTGAACTTTTAACGGGCTATCGCTGGTCCAGAAATAAATCTGAAGGTTTGGATTACAGTTCTAAGTTTTCGCCCTACCTGGCTCTAGGATGTATCTCTCCTCGAACTATTTTTGAGGTCGTCAAGGAATATGAACAGCTTATTAAAAAAAATCAAAGTACGTGGTGGTTGATTTTTGAATTGGTTTGGCGGGATTATTTTACGTTTAAAGGGATGCGATTTGGCGATGAAATTTTTAAAACCAAAGGGTATAAAGATAAAGAAGTAGACTTTGAAAATGATCCAGCGAAATTTAAGAGATGGTGCAATGGAACTACTGGAATTCCTTTTATAGATGCACATATGAGGCAATTAAATGAAACCGGATACATGAGTAATCGCGGACGAGTGAACTGCGCCAGTTATTTTGTGTATGATTTAAAAATAGACTGGACTTGGGGCGCGGCCTATTTTGAAAGTAAGTTAATCGATTATGACGTTAGTTCAAATTGGATGAACTGGCACATGCAGGCATTTGAAATTTATTACACAAATCCCGTTCACCAATCTAACAAATACAATTCGCAGGATTACATTAGAAAATGGATTCCAGAATTGCAAAATAAAAATAATATTGAAGTTTTAATTCCGTGGGAGTTCGATATTACCGAATATCCAAAACCAGTTGAAATTTATCAAAAATGGACGCGGGCGATTAATCTGATTCAAAAGTTGGAGAAAGATTAAAAAGTAAATCTTAAAAGGCGTTCTTAATCTGCGCGTTCAATTTCAGTTGCACTTTTCAAAACTTTGTCACCATCTTCTTGCGCGATGTAATAAGCCTTGTTTTCTGGTGTAGCCTTTCGGGTAATTTCTGATCCTTTGATGAATTTTGTAATATCTTCAGTAAAGACTTCATTCACTTTTCCTTTGGCTGTGCCGCTTCCCCACTTCCATTGTACAACTGTTCCTACTTTAATCATCAGTTTTAATTTTGGTGAATTTTAATTAAAAAAATACTAATGTAAATTCTGCTTTAATTTCCAGTCTTCTTCTTTGATCTGAAAAACAACGTTCATTTTTGACGGTTCTCCAAAATAGGCGACTTCTTCTTCACCTATATTTTTTGCACCCAGTTTCGTCATCGCTTTTACTGACCGGATATTGTCTTTTCCGACATGAAAAATAACCTGATCCACAAATTGAAAAATATAATCCAGCATCATTTTTTTAACACTTGCATTGATATTTTTCCCCCAGGATTTGGTGCCATAAAAAGTATATCCAATTAAGACACTTTTATCATTTTCATTAAAATCGTAGAATCTGGTACTTCCTAAAACCTCGTCCGAGTTTTTATCAACAACTAAAAAAGCTCCTTTACTTTCGATCGCGCCGGTGAAGAAATTTTGAAAAACTTCTCGTTTGTATCTTTCTTTATTGGGATGCATCGACCAAACTTCTGGATCTGAGGCAACCTTATAAAGTCGCTCGAAATCGCTTTCCTGTAAGGGAACTAATTTGATATTTTCATTTTCTAAAGCTAGCTGGATAGAGAAATTCATTGGTGTTGTTTTTTCAAAGATAAAATAAGTTTCAGTTTCTATTAATATATAATTTGAAAATTAGGCATTTCGAATTTTGCAGAGTTAGCAGCAAAGCCTAGACAGAAATCAACCGTGATAGACCCTTGAAAAAACAATTTTACCATTCTTAATTTCTAGAACTTCACCGATTTCCATATCATTTTCACCTTCCACTTTTCGGGTATATTCCATAAAAACCTGTTCAGAATCGGCGGTTAGTTTACTGACTTGATATTGTAACGTCGGCAATCGGTCAAAACAATCTTGCCACCAATTTCTCAGTGCCTCTTTTCCTTTTATTAAACCGTTTGTCTCAGGCTCACGAACTTTTAATTTTGGACTGAAATGTTCTGTTTGGTCATCGTACAATTTTAGCAAACTTTCTAAATCATGTTCGTTAAAGGCTTTGAACCAAAGTCGGGCTATATTTTTTAAATCTGCTGGATTCATAAAAGTAAATTAATAATTTTAAAAAAGAATGGCTTTCTCCAATTCTAACAGTTTTTGTTTGCGCCAAATTCCGCCGCCGTAACCGGTTAATGTTCCGTTGCTACCAATCACTCGGTGACACGGAATGAGAATCGAAATCTTATTCATTCCGTTGGCATTTGCAACAGCGCGCACTTTTTTCGCATCGCCTAAAACTTCAGATTGCTTGCGATACGTCCAGGTTTCACCATAAGGAATTTTGAGTAAGACATTCCAGACACTTTTTTGAAAATCTGTTCCAACTGGTGAAAGTGGAACCGTAAATTCCGTTCTGTTACCTTCGAAATATTCTGAAAGTTCTTTTTCTAAAGTTTGAAAATGAGGATTTTCACCTTGAACGATTGTTGCATTTAATGATTTTGCTAAATCTGTAAATTCGTTTTCGAGCATTTTGCGATCAGTGAATTCCAGCATGCAAATTCCTTCTTCAACTGCAGCGGCGTACATCGTTCCAATCGGCGTTTCGATTCTTTTTAAATCAATTATTCTTTGAGTTTTCGAATTTTTTGGCGAAACACCAAAAATCGATTTGAAACTTTCATTAAAACCACTTAAGCTTTCGAATCCGCTTTCGTAAGCAGTTTCCATAATGTTTTCTCCTTGTTGTATTTTCTTAAATGCAGTATTCAATCTGAACATTCTTTGAAATGCTTGGAAGGTCAGGCCGTGGTTTTTCTGAAACCATCTTCTCACGTTCGCTGGTTCTACTCCACGCTCCACCAAACCAACATCTGTGAATTTTAAAGACGAATCTTCGCGAAGCTCTTCTAAAATTTTTTGAATATAATCGGGAGTTTCGTTTGGGTTTTCTAAGGGTTTACAAACTTTACAAGGTCGATATCCTTTTAAGATTGCGTCTTTTGCCGACTGGAAAAATTCTACATTTTCGGGTTTAGGTTTGCGTGCGGTGCAAGTTGGTCGGCAAAATATTCCGGTCGTTTTCACACCCATCCAAAAAACTCCTTCAAAATCAGGATTTTTATCGAATGAAGCTTGATACATAATGTCGGCTGAAAGTTGCATGTTGTAAATTTAAAGTAAAAATAGGTGACGGAAAATTATTCTGCAACCGAAAAATTGACAAGTATTTTAATTAGATGAAAGACCGCTTCGCTGAAAGATGAAAGATGAAAGATACATTTGGATTGTGAATGGTGAATGGTGAATGGTGAATGGTGAATGGTGAATTTAAGAAAACAACTATTTTATACAGTAAGATTGGTTGAAGAAATTTGAAAACAAATTTTGATAATTATTCCGGAGCTTGCGTCCCGGCTTGAACGGAAATCCTTTTTTGCCTCAAAAAAGATTGGGAGTGGAAGACGGATTAAGACGCCCCAATAAAAATTATGATCACAAAAAAAAGTGAACCAAAGTCCACTTTCAAATTATTTTTTAGGGGCAGCATCTTTTTCAATCTGCTTAATTTCATTGAGTTTATCGATGATTTTAGTGACTACCTCTGGTTTGGCTTCTTTTACCGGAATTACTACTTTGGTCATATCCCATTTGATAATAATTTCGGCAGAATGAATATCCATAGGATTTACAGCGACTTCAAACCACTCTTGCTTTTCGCCTAATTTTTGAACGGGAACCATGACTTCTGCAATGTTTAGCTTTTCATCATACGTATAAGCGCCCCACTGATTCGCATCTTTGTTTAGAATCACCTTCCATTCTTTTTCCATCGGAACAACGAATAAACCATAAGTTCCCGCCATCACGTCTTTTCCACCAAAATTCACATTTTGTTCAAAAGTAATTTTCGTGGCCGAATTTGCTCCGGCACGCCAAACTTTTCCATAAGGAACGAGTTCCCCAAAAACCTTTCTTCCCTTCACGCCCGGACGGCTGTAATCAACAGAGATTTTAGTCATCGAGAATTGCTGTTCTACTTTCTGACGCGGACTAGCGATTGGAACATTATACTGAGAGAATCCCAAAAAGGACCAGGATAAAAGTGCAGTAAAGAGTATTTTTTTCATATCAATTAATTTTAGATATTAATAAAGTGGTTTTTTAGAAGGACTAAAGATATAAAAATTAACGAATTAACGTATAAATAAAAAGCCACCCAAACCGAAGTTTAAGTGGCTACCATTAAAAATAAAACTATGAAACTATGGCATTAAAACCGTGTCGATCACATGAATTACGCCATTTGATTGGTTAACGTCTGCAATGGTAATTTGGGCTGAATTATTTTTTGCATCCGTAACGTATAACTTTTGACCTTTCATCCAGAAAGTTAATTCTTCTCCCTGAACTGTTTTGGCCATGTATTTTCCACCATCCTTTTTGATCCAATTCATCAGATCCATTCCTGAAATTCTGCCTGGAACAACGTGGTAGGTAAGAATATTGGTAAGCATCGCTTTGTTTTCTGGCATTACCAGCGTTCCTACCGTTCCTGCCGGTAATTTATCAAAGGCTGCATTGGTTGGAGCAAAAACCGTGAAAGGTCCTTTGCTTTGTAAAGTTTCTACCAGTCCAGCGGCTTTTACAGCGGCTACTAAAGTAGTATGGTCTTTTGAATTCATCGCATTTTCTACGATATTTTTAGTCGGGTACATTGCTGCTCCGCCAACCATTACTGTTTTTTCTTGAGCCATGTTGTTCATCGGTGCACAAGATTGTGTTGCAAAACCAAAAGCTAAGGTTAGCGCTAAGGCTGCTGTGGTAATTTTTGAATAGTTCATCTTTTAAATTGTTTAATGTTATATAATAGATTTGTGTTAATATCATCTACGAGCGCAAACTCGATTTGGATTTATTTTATTTAAATTATTTTGAATTTTTTGCTAGGGGTTCAAATTCAAGTGAAATGGAGTTCATACAATATCTCTTTTTATTTGCGGTCGGACCATCATCAAATAAATGTCCTAAATGAGCGTCGCATCTGCCACATCGAACTTCGGTTCTGACCATATTATAGGAGACATCTTTTTTATAAATCACCGATTTTGGACGAATGGTCTGGAAAAAACTTGGCCATCCGCAAGTACTGGCGAACTTTGCATCAGATTTGAAAAGGGCATTTCCACACGCTCCACAGTAATAAGTTCCTAAACCATCGAATTTATTGTACTTTCCGGTGTTCGCCATTTCAGTTTCGTTTAAGCGCGAAACCATATAAAGATTGTCGTTCAAAACTTTTTTCCATTCTGAATTCTTTACTTTTAAAATCTTAGTTTCGGTTCTGGAATAAAAAGGATTGACGATGTTTTTACCATTCACCTTCTGAATTTTCTGCGCATTCATATTTTGAAAACCCAAAGTTCCTAAGAGAAAGACTGCTGATATTTTGATTAAATGTTTCATATTATTAATGATTATAATGGCATATACGGAGAACTTCAGATTTTGGTTTTATATCTTAAATAAAAAAACTACTTTTGAGGACGAATAAAACAATTGATTAAAGAAACCCTTTCACCAGATCAAATTTTGTCTTTACTATTAAGTAGAGATGAAAAAGGGTTTAATTATTTGTACAAAAATTATTCGGGTGCACTCTATGGAGTCATCATCAGAATCGTTCGGTATGAGGTAGAAGCCAATGAGGTTTTGCAGGATGTATTTGTAAAAATCTGGAATTCTGTAAAAAGTTTCGATGCTACAAAAGCTTCATTATACACTTGGATGCTGAACATCGCAAGAAATTCGGCGATCGATCGCTTAAAATCAAAATCTTTTCAAAACGATTTACAAAACCAAAGCATTCCCGATTTCGTAAGTGATGGTATAGGACTTTCTACGGAACAGTCTCATGAATTTAACGAAGTGCAGAACCGAGTGAATACGTTGCGAGATGATTATAAAGTAATTATTAACAAAGCCTATTTCGGAGGGCTAACCCAAGAAGAAATCGCTGAGGAATTACAAATTCCACTCGGCACCGTAAAAACAAGAACCAGAGCTGCATTAATAGAATTGAGAGAAATTTTAAAGGAATTTAAATTTATCTTTTTATTTTTTTTATTTAAATAAAAGTGGATATAAAAACTTACATATCATCAGGCGTCATCGAAGCTTACGTAACGGGGAATATTTCTCCGGAGGAATCTTCGATCTTGGAATGTGTGATGAAAAATAATGCCGAAGTAATGCAAGCAGTTTTTGAAGTACAGCAGATTTTCGAACAATTGGCAACCAGCCAAGCGATTTCACCGCCGGTTCATTTGAAAGATGAGATTTTGAAAAAAATAGATTTCAATAGAACAGTGGAAGGGACAGGAAGAATAGTTCCATTAAAATTGGAAAAAGCTAATAAGGAAAATAACTTCTCAATGCCCATTTGGATGAAAGCAGCCTCGGTCGCTGTATTATTTGGCTTGGGATATATGGGTTATGAAGTAGGATCGAAAAGTGCGGAGTTAGAGAAGATTGCAAAAAACAATACCGAACTTTCAACTAAAGTTTCAAATTTGGAAGAAATGAATTCTATCATCATGAATTCAAAAAGAATAGAATTAAAAGGTGTTGAAAGCCATCCTGAAATGTTAGCTGATGTGTATTGGCATACTTCTAAGAAAGTTTTTTTAGAAATGAAAAACTTACCGGCTGCACCAAGTGGTAAACAATATCAACTTTGGGCAATTGTAGATGGTAAACCAGTAGATATGGGAATGTATTCTGCAAAAGCTGATTCTACGGTTCAAGAAATGAAGTCGGTTGACAATGCACAAGCCTTCGCGGTTACTTTGGAAAAAGAGGGCGGAAATTCAACCCCAACTATGGAAGAAATGTATGTGATGGGCACAATCTAATACCAAAAAATTACATAAGAAAATCCGTCTCGAATTATCGAGACGGATTTTCTATTTATAACTTGAATCTGATTATCTAGTGTATGTACTAGAATCATCAGTGTACCATCTGTCGTAAGTTGAACGCGCATCATTCTCATTTTTAGGTTTGTAACCCATGTAAATTCCGCCATCTTTGATATCATCTCTGTATCTTGTTGCTTCTTCTTCTGGAACTCCCATTCCTGTCAAAGCTCCGATCAATCCACCTGTTGCTGCTCCAGCTCCAGCTCCTACAAGTCCGGCTGCTAATGGTCCAGCAATAATTAATCCTAAACCTGGTAATAAGACATTAGAACCAATTGCGGCAATTGCACCTACAACAGCACCAATACCTCCACCGATAAGCGAACCTGTTCCTGCATTGTCAGCAACTTTATCTCCTAAGGCAGTGTCGTGATCAGCATTTTTCACAAAGTGAGTGTCTCTTGTATTATCAGACATCATTACGTTAATTTCATGCTCTGTGTATCCTTGATCTCTCAATTCGTTGTAAGCTCTATCTGCATCATCTCTCGTTCTAAAAACTTTTGACACGTAATCTGGTCTGTACTCTGGTCTGTAACTTTGATTTTCCATAATAGTAAAATTTTAATGTTAATTTTTTATTAAACTGAGAAATTCAATTAAAATGCCACAATGACTATTAACGTAAAACTTTAACAAACATTAAGAATTTTATAAAATTAAAGGCTCTTTTAATTTATATTCGTACTATTATGCTAATATTCTGCAATTCAACGATTTCACGAAGTCTTAAATAGAATTTGAATTATATGAAAGTTCCGAGCTTTAAAATGAGCAGCCTCGTCGTAAATACTTTAATAAAAAATTACAACTGTAAAATGTTTGTTCCTAAAATCTCAGCTTCTTCTTTCGAGTGCGTGACCATTACAAAAGTAGTTTTCAATTTCTGATGAATCTCTTTTACCAATATTTGCAATTTGTCACGCGTTTCACTGTCCAGGGCCGAAAAAGGTTCGTCCATTAACACAATCTTCGGGTCATGGGCGATGGCGCGAATGATCCCAACTCTTTGCTTTTGTCCACCACTTATTTCGTCTGGGAACTTTTGAAGCAAATCTTCCTTTAATCCGACCAACGGAAGTAATTCCTGAATTTTCTCCAGGCAAAAATCATTCGATTTATTTAGTAATTTTAAACAGTAAATCATGTTCTGATACACGGTAAGATGCGGAAATAATGAGTTTCCCTGCAGTACATAACCCATTTCTAATCTTTTCTGAATTAAATTATCTTTCGATAAAATCTCTCCCTCAATTTTCACCAATCCTTTTTGAGGAATAATTAAACCGTTAATGATTCGCAATAAAGTTGATTTCCCACTTCCACTTTCTCCCAAAATACAAGTGAAACTTCCTTTTTCAAAATCGGTTGAAAAATTTTGGAAGATCGGTTGAGCGCCGTAATTAAAATTAATCTGTTCGACTGAAATAATCTTATTTTCTTTCATCTTCATTTTTTAAATTGTTCAAGAAATTTTTCGCGACTTCGGCAGGACTTTTTTTCTCCACCTCGACAGCGTAATTTAATTCCTGCATTTTTTCGGTCGAAATTTTATCTTTTAAATTAAATAGCAATTTTTCAATTTCAGGATGTTTTTCTAAAATCTCTTGTCGCGCAACAATTCCCGCCTCATAGCTTGGAAAATAATTTTTATCGTCCTTTAAAACTTTTAAATTTAAATTTTTGATTTGAGCATCAGTTGTGAAAACATCAACTGCGTCAATTTTACCTTGTTCAAAAGCTTGGTAGCGAAGGTTAATGTCCATCTCTTCTAATTTTTTAAACTGAAAGGGATACTTTTCTTTCAAGCCGGGAAAAGCATCACTTCTTTCAAAAAAATCGAATTCGGCACCGAAAGTAAAGTCTGAACATTTTTCTGCAAGTTCAGAATAGGTTGAAATCTGAGTATGACTTTTAGAGATTGCTAAGCCATACGTATTATTGAATCCGAGTAAACCCAGCCACTTCAATTTAAATTTTTCCTGATAAATGGTATTTAAATTTTCAAATTTAATTTGATTGTTTGGTGGTAATTTTTCTTCTAAAACATTGAGCCACGCTGTGCCTGTATATTCAACATAAATATCTAAATCCCCCGAAATCATGGCGGGATGAATATTTGTAGTTCCACCGCCAATTCCAAATTTCCGAACGACTATGATATCGGTATTATCCTCAATCGTTTGAGCAATGATTTCACCTAATATAAATTGTTCACTGGTGGGTTTTGAGGCGACCACAAGGGAATCTGAATTTTTTGAATTTAAAGGATTCAGGTAAATTACGGCTGCAATCGATAATATTAGAACGACGATGCTCGGAAATATAATCCTATTTCTCTGACGTTTTGTAGCGTTTCTAGAAATTACTCTTAACAGACTTTCATCCTTTTCAAATTGGCCAATCCACTGATCACCTAAAATTGCAAAGAGCGAAATCCCTAGTGAACCTGTGACAATTAAACCCGTATTCATGGTATTTAATCCGCGGAAAATTGCTTGCCCAAGTCCTCCTGCACCAATCAAAGCAGCCAAACCTGTTAATGAAACGATCATAACGACGGTTATTCTTAAGCCAGATAAAATGGAAGGTAAAGCCAGCGGAAAATAAATGTTTTTGAAAACCTGTATCGGAGTTGAACCTAAACCTTGAGCGGCCTCCACCAACTGAGTAGGAACTTCTTTCAAACCACTGAAAGCACTTCTGACAATAGGAAGTAATCCATAAATAATTAAAACAATTAAAGCGTTTTTTAATCCAATTCCAACGAGCGGAATTAGTAAACCAAACATCGCAATGGAAGGAATCGTGTAGAGAAAATTGATGAGCGGCAGAATTATTTTTCGGCTTTTTGACGAATAAAAAACAAAAATGCCAATGAGAATTCCAAGGAAAGTCACTGCCAGAAGTGAACCCAAGGAAAGCAGCAGATGTTCTGCTAAAAGTTGTAGGTAATAAAGGCGTCGCTCCCAAAAATCCATTTAAATATTTTGATACAAGGTAAATATTAAAATTTTTGCAGGCAATATCAATCTGCTGATAAAAAATCCGTTAAAGACTCGCCTTCTTTTAATTACAACTTGATATTACGTTTGTCTTCAATGCTTATTTTGGAACCTACCGCGAGAAATACTGAAGCGGGTTTTAAATCTTTAATGAAAGCGAATTCTTTCCCATAGACTTCTTCAAAATGAATCTCAGAAGTGTTTCTAGTCACTTCATATTGCTGCCATCTTGGATGCGTTACCTGATATTCGATCGTTTCAGTTTCGCTCACTTTATTATAGCCGAAATAATGTTCCGTAATAAATTCAGCTTCGGAACCAACTTCGATTGGAATTGAGTTTTTATCCGTTTCCACATTAATGGTGTTCCACTTATCATTGACTTTCCATTGGTAAATAAACTCCCGCGAATCATCATTAACTTTCAAAGTATGTTTCATCGGATAAGTCTCATAATGTTCATTGTAGAAAGTATTTGCGACAAATGAAATCGCGAACTTGGGGACAATTTCACTGATGAAAACGGCACCTCTTTTCCAGGCTCCATTTTCAAAACGTCTTACGTAAAATCTCAAATTGACTTCTTCAAAATCGGTATGAAACGGAATTTTCAGTCCTAAAACCTTTACGTTTTCAAACAGAAATCCAATAAAACTGATGTAGCATTTACCCTCAAAAAAATCAAGTACAGTTCCAGGCGGAACATATTCTTCCAAAATTTTTGGATCGATTACGTAGTTGATCATGGCTAAATTATTCCATTCGGCGGTAAGAAAACTCATATTGTTGTGCTCTAAAATTATACGTAAAATTAGACATTAAAAACCCTTCAAACGCCTAAAAGCATTGAAGGTTTCTATCTCTATTAAATTTTAAAAAAAATTCCTTCTCCTTTAAAGCAGAAGGTTTGAAAAAATTGTAACCATTTCAATTTTAGCGACCGATTGACATTTATTTGCGGTATTTCAATAACTTGTAATTTCAAATGAGGAAAAAAAATAAATATAATGATGAAATTTAAAAGACTATTTCTCCTATTGACGTTTACGGCTTTAATGATAAGTTGTAAAAAGGATGAAAACTTGAAATCTAAAACGACAGCTACAACGAAAATTAACGTCAATTTTCAAGAGAAACTTCCAACCAAAAAATCAGATAGTCTTACGCTATTTACAGTCACTCTGTATCAACGAAACGACCTGATGGATGCCTTCATTTCAGTTTCAGATCTCTATACCGATTCCCTTTCAATTCCGGCTGACATTATAAAAAATCAGAAAAAAATGTCATTTGAGAAGTTGAGACATTTTGATCTTGATGATAATTATCGAAAGAAAATGTTGAACGCGTTGCAACTTACTGAAAACGACTCTGTTTACATATATAATTATGATT
Source organism: Kaistella antarctica (assembly GCF_900109615.1). Lineage (GTDB taxonomy): Bacteria > Bacteroidota > Bacteroidia > Flavobacteriales > Weeksellaceae > Kaistella > Kaistella antarctica. The sequence goes on along the minus strand of NZ_FOIX01000002.1, from coordinate 624,786 downwards.
TAAATAAACTGACGACAATTTCCATCAACAAATTAAAGTCTGTCGCCTATCTGACGCCGTATGCCAGTGAAGGAGAAGACATTTACGAATACTATTACATGCTCGGATTCCAACTCGAAGCTCAGAAAAAATGGGAAGATATCTTTGAAAAAAACAATCACACGGTTGCCTCTTTCGGTCGTGAAAATCCATTTATTGAAAATGAAATGGTCCCAATACATTGGAAAATAATAAAACCAAATGATTACACCAATAAAATTTTCAGTAATTCAAAGCTCATCAAAGGAAATATATACGAGTTTAGAAATAATAAACTGACCTACTATCTTCAAGATTATAAGGCTGAAGAAGCCATCACTAGGCGACAATTAATGGTTGTCGACCATGATAAAAACATTGTCTTTGAAAAGACCTATTTGAATGATGGCGAGGGCCAAGAATTTACCGCTATCAGTGGCTTGGAAACAGAAGACGGCTTCAATTCGCAATGGACCGGCAGTCTTTTCAAAAATAAACCGCCGATCATCTTCGGATTTACGTCGGAATCTTTTGGATGTTCATCAGTCGCATTTATGGATAAAACGTCGCCTGAAATTTATATTAATTGCGATAATCGTCATTAATCGGTTTTGGTGACCAATAATAAAAAAAGTTTTCCGAACTGGAAAACCTTTTTTTTAGATTCGAAAAACAGAACTCTTTAACTGAGTCAGTTTACATCGGCTCCATTTTAAAACTCATACTTTCAATCACTTTTAAAATCGCTTCTACCGTATCCATCGAAGTCAAACAAGGAACTCCATTTTCTACTGAAGTTCTTCGGATCTGGAAACCGTCTCTTTCGGATTGTTTTCCTTTGGTCATGGTATTCACGATGTATTGAACTTTTCCGGTTTGAATTAAATCGATCAAATTGATTTCTGGATTCTCTTCAATCTTATAACCGACTTTGGTGCGTACGCCATGTTCTGTAAAGTAATTGGCTGTTCCTTCAGTTGCCCAAATCTTAAAACCAATTTCCTGAAATCTTCGGGCGAGTTCGCAAGCTTCTTCTTTATGTTTATCGGCAACGGTGAAAAGAATTGCGCCGTGCAAAGGCATTTTTCTTCCGGCTCCGATCAAACCTTTGTATAAAGCCTTTTCCAGCGTCGTGTCTTTCCCCATCACTTCTCCGGTAGATTTCATTTCTGGTCCGAGGGAAATATCAACTCTGGTTAATTTTGAAAAAGAGAAGACGGGAACTTTTACATAAACTCCTTCTTTCACTGGAGCTAAGCCGTTTTTGTAACCTAAGTCTTTTAATTTTTTTCCAAGAATTACTTTGGTGGCTAAATTGGCCATCGGGATCTCGGTAATCTTCGATAAGAATGGAACGGTTCTACTCGATCTTGGATTCACCTCAATCACGTAAACGCCGCCTTGGTACAAAACATATTGAATATTCATTAAACCAATCACATTCAAACCTTTTGCTAATCTTTCGGTATAATCAACTAAAGTAGCAATTTGCTCATCATTAATATTTTGGGGCGGATAAACCGCAATCGAATCTCCGGAGTGAACTCCTGCTCTTTCGATATGCTCCATTATTCCTGGAATCACGACCGTTTCACCATCGCAGATCGCGTCAACTTCAACTTCTTTTCCAGTTAAATATCGGTCGATTAGAATTGGATGTTCTGAATTTTCTTTAACCGCGTTCTTCATGTAATGAGCGAGTTCCGTTTCATCATAAACAATTTCCATTGCTCTTCCTCCCAAAACATAACTCGGACGAACCAAAACCGGGAAACCGATATCATTCGCAATCACCAAGGCTTCTTCTTTCGTAAAACAGGTTTTCCCTAAAGGTTGCGGAATTCCCATTTCCCGAAGCGCGGCTTCAAATTTATTTCTATTTTCTGCGCGGTCTAAATCTTCAAGTGAAGTTCCCAAAATCTGTACGCCGTGTGCGGCTAATTTATCGGCTAAATTAATGGCGGTTTGTCCACCAAACTGTACGACAACGCCTTTGGGCTTTTCAAGTTCGATGATGTTCATCACATCTTCTTCCGTAATCGGCTCGAAGTATAATTTATCGGAAATCGAAAAATCTGTAGAAACGGTTTCCGGATTATTATTAATGATAATCGCTTCGTAGCCCATTTCTTTAATCGCCCAAACCGAATGAACCGTGGCGTAATCAAATTCTACTCCCTGACCAATTCTGATTGGGCCAGAACCAAGAACGATGATTTTTTCTTTATCAGAAGGAACACTTTCGTTTTCTTCCTCGTAAGTTCCATAGAAATATGGTGTTTCACTTTCAAATTCTGCCGCGCAAGTATCAACCATTTTATAAACTGGCATTACTCGATTATTTTTCCGGAATTCAAAAATTTCTTTTTGAGTAGAATTCCATAATGTCGCGATACTCATATCTGAAAAACCTAATTTCTTGGCTTCAAGTAAAGTTTCTTTATCAAATTTATTTTCAGCAATTACCTTTTCGAAATCGATGAGTTTTTTAATTTTCCAGATGAAGAATTTATCAATCTTGCTCCACTCTACTATTTTTTCCCAGTCGTAACCTCTTCGCAAAGCGTCACCAATAATGAACAAACGTTCATCATCACAAACTCTGATTCTTCTTTCTATTTCTTCATCAGTTAAGGCTGCGGCGTCTTTGGTTTTCAAACCGATATGTCTTAAACCGGTTTCCAAAGAACGGATTGCTTTCTGCAAAGATTCTTCGAAATTACGTCCGATTGCCATTACTTCTCCAGTTGCTTTCATTTGAGTTGAAAGACGTCGGTCAGCCGTTTCAAATTTATCAAAAGGGAAACGTGGAAATTTAGTTACGACATAATCCAAAGCCGGTTCAAAACATGCGTAGGTTTTTCCCGTAACCGGATTCATGATTTCATCTAAAGTCAAACCAACGGCGATTTTAGCCGCAATTTTCGCAATTGGATAACCGGTTGCTTTACTCGCTAAAGCCGATGAGCGCGAAACTCTTGGATTTACTTCGATGATATAATAGTCGTAAGAATTTGGATCTAAAGCCAACTGAACATTACATCCACCTTCAATTCCTAGAGCGCGGATAATTTTTAACGAAGAGTTTCTCAACATCTGATATTCTCGGTCCGAAAGTGTTTGTGAAGGAGCAACTACAATCGAATCTCCGGTATGAATTCCCACCGGATCGATGTTTTCCATATTACAAACCACAATTGCATTGTCGTTTTTGTCACGCATTACTTCGTATTCGATTTCCTTGAAACCTGCGATTGATCTCTCAACCAAACACTGACGAACCGGACTATATTTCAACCCAAAACTGGTGATTTCTTTTAACTCTTCTACCGTATGTGCAATTCCACCACCTGTTCCACCCATAGTAAAAGCGGGACGAACGATTAGTGGGAATCCTATTTTTTCGGCAAATTTTAATGCACCTTCAACATCATTTACAATATCAGAATCTGGAACGGGTTCATTTAATTCGTGCATCAAGTTGCGGAACAAATCTCTATCTTCTGCCTGATTAATGGCTGAAAGTTTGGTTCCTAAAACTTCTACTTTACATTCTTCCAGAATTCCGGAATTTTCTAATTCTACGGCCATATTTAAACCGGTTTGTCCGCCCAAAGTTGGCAAAAGAGCATCTGGTCTTTCTTTGCGAATAATTCTGCTTACAAATTCTAAAGAGATTGGTTCTATATAAACTTTATCTGCAATCTCCACATCGGTCATAATTGTTGCCGGATTGGAATTGATAAGGATAACTTTGTAGCCTTCTTCTCTTAAAGATAAACAGGCTTGAGTTCCTGCGTAATCAAATTCTGCGGCTTGTCCGATGATGATTGGACCACTTCCGATAACTAAAATTGTTTTTATATCTGTACGTTTTGCCATCTTTACTTAGATAATTTTTTAGATTTAAATTCTTCCATCATTTCAATAAATTCGTCGAACAAATAATTCGCATCTTCTGGTCCTGGACTTGCTTCTGGGTGATATTGTACAGAGAAACAAGGATGAATTTTATGTTTCAAACCTTCGTTTGTTCTATCATTTAAAGCAATGTGCGTTTCTTCTAAATCAGTATTATTTAAAGATTCCTGATCAACAGCGTAACCGTGATTTTGCGAAGTAATTGCGACTTTATTTTTCTTTAAATCTAAAACCGGATGATTTCCACCACGATGTCCAAATTTCAATTTAAAAGTTTTTGCACCACTCGCCAAAGCGATCAACTGATGTCCTAAACATATTCCAAAAATTGGGATTTTACCTAAGAGGTTCTGAATCATTTCGATGGCACCTTTTACATCTTCCGGATCACCAGGACCGTTGGAAAGCATGATTCCATCAGGATTGATCAATAGAATTTCTTCTGCTGTGGTATCCTGAGAAACTACAATGACATCGCAATCTCTTTGAGCAAGTTCACGTAAAATTCCGAGTTTTGAACCGTAATCAACTAAAACTACTTTCAAACCTCTTCCTGGATTTGCATACGATGTTTTGGTAGAAACCTGAGCAACTTGGTCGGTCGATAAAACTGAAGTTTTTAAATCTGCAATTACTGCACTTTCATCAGCATGTTCATTTACTATTTTTCCTTTTACCACCCCAGAATTCCGAAGAACTCTCGTTAATCTTCTGGTATCAATTCCAGAGATTCCGGAAAGATTTCTTTTTTTGAAAAATTCATCCAGATCCATTTGTGTTCTGAAATTGGAAGGAAAATCACACACTTCTTTTACGATTAAACCTTTAATCGCAGGTTCAATACTTTCGTAATCGTCGCGGTTAATTCCGTAATTTCCGATGAGTGGATAGGTCATACAAACGATTTGTCCGCAGTAGGAAAGATCGGATATCAATTCCTGATAACCGGTCATTCCGGTATTGAAAACGACTTCGCCCTCAATATCCCGATCGGCTCCGAAAGCTTTGCCGTGGAAGACTTCGCCGGATTCTAATATTAGTTTCTTTTTCATTTTTACTTTTTATTTCTACTTTTTTATCACTCGTCAAAAATTCTTTCACTTTTTTTGACGTAGCTCTGTTGACGCGAAACCTTATTTAATAAAACATATATCTTGTAATAAGTGGTTCTTTTTACTTTGTACTTGGCTCTTTTCTATTTACTCGAACTCAAAGCCTTTTGCTTCTAAAGCTGTTTTTAAAATGGCCATTCGGGCGAAAACACCGTTTTCCATTTGTTTGAAAATTCTCGATCTTTTGCATTCTACCAATTCATCATCAATCTCGACTCCTCTGTTGATGGGTGCTGGATGCATAATGATGGCTTCTTTTTTCATCGCTTTTTCGCGGTCTTTGGTTAATCCAAATTTGCGATGGTATTTCTCTGGTGAAACGTTTAATTTCTCGTCGCTTTCATGTCTTTCGTACTGAATTCTCAATAACATCAAAACATCAACTTCTTTAATTAAATCATCGATATTTAAATAAGTTCCATTAATGATTGTCCCCTCATTAAACCATTGTTCCGGACCGGAGAAGTAAACTTTAGCACCAAGTTTTCTTAGAACTTCAGCATTTGAATTCGCAACGCGACTGTGTTTTACATCTCCAACAATTCCAACTTTTAAACCTTTAAACTTTCCAAATTCCTGCTGAATGGTCATTAAATCTAAAATGTTTTGAGAGGGATGATTTCCAGTTCCATCTCCTCCATTGATGATTGCGATATCAATTTCCTTGAACTCATCATAGAATTTCTCTTTTTTATGACGGATCACACAAAGATCAATTCCCAAACTTTTCATCGTTTTCACAGTGTCATAAAGTGATTCCCCTTTATTAACGGAACTTGCTGAGATGTCAAAAGGAACAACATTTAAACCTAACTTTCTCTCGGCAACATCAAAACTTGTTTTTGTTCTGGTACTGTCTTCAAAAAAAAGATTGGAAACATAGATTTCTTTTTTGGCTTTCAACACTTTACCTTTGGAAAACTCATCGGCTTCCTGAAGCAATTTGTTAATTTTTTCTACGGATAAATCGGCGGTTCTGAGCATAATTTTAGTTTTTAAATCAAAAAAAAACGAAGCCAAAATGACTTCGTTGTATTAATAAATATCGTGAATATCGGCATTGCTGCCTTTATGTAAATCGTCTAATGGAAATCTTCTTTTCATTAGGTGCAAAGATAGAATTTTATTTCAAAAGTCACAATAATTAAATAAAACTATAAGCACTAAATTTAAAACATTGCTAATTTATTATATATTTGCTAAAAAGATATAGTTATGCCTAATTGCTGCCCGAAATGCAATCAGAAAAACATTGTGAAAAGTGGTATTATCAACGAACGGCAAAGGTTTCTTTGCAAAGACTGCAAATATTATTTCACCGTCAAAAAATTAGGTAAGCAAATCGATGATTATGTAGTCACTAAAGCCTTACAACTTTATTTAGAAGGTTTAAGTTATCGGGAGATTGAACGCATTATTGGCGTTTCTCACAACACCGTAAGTTCCTGGATCAAAAAATATAATATCACGCGGCCCCCACATTCTGATTTTCATCCTGTCTATAAAGTCTTTAAACAAACGGAGTTGATTGAATACATGTCAAAGGAAGAAAACCTGAAAGGCTCTGGCTTAGTGATTACGGAATTCGGAGATAAATACATGATGATTAAATGGGAAAGATTTAAAAAATAAAATTTTGAATTATATCTATCTATTTGATATGCAATATAAAGAATAGCACTAATTTATATCCTATCACTTTTAACTCATTCTCATCATTCTCCAAAAGATAGTTCTCTAGTAACATCAACGTTCTTTCATTCTTTGATATATACTCATTACACTGATATATATTAAATTTCTTCAATTAAAATTTTAGTTTCAATTTCGTTTCGACAAGAAAACAAACTAAAACATATTAATTCATGAAGAAAACTACTGTTTTATTAGGAATCGTTTCTTCTTTATTCTTTTCAAATTGGATCATCGCACAAGAAACTCCTACCAACGAAGATCTTTTAAAAAGAATTGAAGCGTTAGAAGCCGAAAAAAATAAACCCAAAGAATGGGATGCCTCATTATATGGCTGGGTTCGCACTGAATATAATTTTGACAGCAGACAATCTGCCTACTCTCGGGAATTCCATCTCAATCTTTATCCACTTGATGAGAAATTAGATGCAAATGGAGAAGATATTAATGCCGCGGGAGGAAGTAACTTTCTAGCGATTACGTCTCGAGTCGGGATCAGATTTAAAGGTCCAGATGTTTGGGGAGCGAAAGCCACCGGAAATATCGAAGCAGATTTCTTCGGTAACACTGAACTCAACAAAACCTCAGCAGGAAGTGGAAGTACGGGATTAATGAGACTTCGACACGCGACCGCGACACTAACCTGGCCAAAAACTGCACTTACTTTCGGACAAACTTGGTATCCTTCTTTTATCACTGATGTATTTCCGGGTGTTGCCAACTTTAACACGGGGATTGTATTCAATCCATTTGGTTGGGCAGGTCAAATTAAAGTTGCTCAGAAACTGACTCCCGAATTAACTTTAACTCTTGTAGCCTATAAGGACCGCGAATTCCAAACTGCAAATGCGGTTGGTGCTTCTGTCAACAGCGCGACTTTCAATTCTTCGATTCCGACTTTTCACGGACAATTACAATATAAAACAAAAACAGTTACGACCGGACTTGGCGCTGAATACCAGTCTCTGAAACCTGTTATTGAATCTGGCGGTTTAGTATCAGATCAAACGGTGAATTCTGATATGTATTTCGGTTATTTTAAATATGCCAACGATAAAATCATTACTAAACTTTACGGAATCACAGGCGGAAATCTGCATCATTTGGTAATGCTCGGTGGTTTCGCTGGATACACAGAACCGAACGGACAGGAATCTTATAAACCAACCAAAACTTCTGCGTTTTGGATTGATGTTGCGAGTGCAAATCCAAAAGTGGCGCCGGGAGTTTTCTTTGGTTATACGAAGAATTCTGGTGTTGATGCTGGCTACAAAAATCTTTATATCAGAGGTGTTTCTGGGGCGAGAGTTTTGGATGCCGTTTGGCGTGCGTCTGCAAGAGTCGACTTTAAACAAAACAAGTTTAATGTTTCTCCTGAACTCGAATATACTGCCGCAAAATGGGGCGATATAAGTCCTGAAGCCACAGCCCAAAACAACATGAAAGATGTTGGTAATTTCCGTGCAATGGTTAGAGTGATGTATTCATTTTAATTAAAAGAAATAATTCTCACTTATTGTTCTAAGCAAAATTTTAAAAAACAAAAACAAATAAATTATGGCCAAAAAGTTCAAAACCCAGCAGGAGCATGATACTTATGTTGCAGAGAAAAAGAAAAATAAAACGATTTGGGGCGTCATCATGGCTTCCTCACTCGGGACGCTGATTGAGTGGTATGACTTCTATATTTTCGGAAGCTTAGCCGTGGTTTTAGCCACTAAATTTTTCCCGGCAGATAATCCAACTGCGGCCTTCTTGTCTACCTTGGCAACATTTGCTGCAGGATTTGTAGTTCGACCTTTCGGAGCTTTATTCTTTGGTCGATTGGGTGATATCATCGGCCGGAAATACACCTTCTTGGTAACGCTTTTGATCATGGGATTCTCCACCTTCTTAATTGGTTGTGTCCCAGAATATGAAACGATTGGCTACGCTGCACCAGTTTTGGTTTTAATCTTAAGACTTTTACAAGGTTTAGCCTTAGGTGGAGAATATGGAGGCGCCGCAACGTATGTCGCCGAATATTCCCAACCTCATCGACGTGGATACTGGACCTCCTGGATTCAAACGACTGCAACTTCAGGTTTATTCATTTCATTGATCGTGATTTTGGTAACCAAAACCTCACTTTCGGCAGAAGAATTTGACAGTTGGGGTTGGAGAATTCCATTCTGGATTTCAATTTTAATGGTAGGTGTATCTTATGTTATCCGTCGGAATATGGCAGAATCGCCTTTGTTTGCCAAAGCGAAAAAAGAAGGTAAAACTTCAAAAAATCCTTTGAAAGAAAGTTTCGGAAACAAATTCAATTTCAAATTCGTTTTACTTGCTTTATTTGGAGCCGTAATGGGACAAGGAGTTATCTGGTACACCGGACAATTCTACGCCATGAGTTTTATGCAGAAAGTAATGAATATTGAATCTGCACAAGTAGATACGATGATGGCTTTGGCACTCTTCGTGGCGACTCCGCTATTTGTATTATTTGGTTGGCTGTCTGATAAAGTGGGTCGTAAACCTATTATGATGATTGGGATGTTGCTGGCGATAATCGCTTACCGACCGATCTACAAAGCGATGTACAACTCAGTAAACATTGAAAGTAAAGTCATTGAGAAAAATGGTTTAACAGAAAAAAGAACGGCAAAAGTTCACGCAAAAATTCCGGCGGACAGTATGATTACTTACCATCAGGAAAAAGTATTTACAGACGGAACTTTAATGAAAAGAGACAGTATCATTCATTGGGCCGCAGCAGGACCAATCATGATCGAAGGAAAACCGCAAGCAGCACTTATCAAAGAAGCAATTACGGTCAATCCGGATACCCGATGGTTACTCATCTTGCTTGTATTTATTCAAGTTGTTTTTGTAACGATGGTTTATGGGCCAATTGCAGCCTTCCTAGTAGAAATGTTCCCATTGAAAATTCGATACACTTCAATGTCATTGCCTTATCACATTGGTAACGGAATATTTGGAGGATTGCTTCCCGCAGTCGCAACTTATCTCGTCACCTCTGGAAAAGATGCTGGACATTCTGAATGGTATCTCGAAGGATTATGGTATCCGATTGTAGTTGCCGGAGTCTGTTTAGTCATCGGAACTATCTACTTAAAAACCAAAAACAAAAGTTTATCAGAGGATGAATTTGTAGAAGAAACACCGGTCGAAAATCCTGCAGTTTAAATAATACCTTTTACAAATTATCTTTAAAATTATTATAACTTTAAAAAACAAAAAAAATGGATCAAGTAAAAAAAATATTAGGAATTGTCTGGATACTTTTAGCACTGGTAGTCGCCTACTACGGTTTAACGATGTTCGGAATTCCAAAAATAATGTCCGATAAACAAGACGACAATGTTTTCGGTTGGATTATCCTCACCGTTTTAATGCCGATTATCGTCGGTGGCTTGGGGATCTTCGGTTGGTATTCCTTTACAGGAGAGTACGCGGATAAAAATATATAGTCAAAATTCAAGATTAAAAAATAACGGGAAATTCGTTTCCCGTTGTTTTTATATTTAGTTTAGAAATGAAAAAAAGACATCAACAAAAACTGGTTATTTTAAGTATCGCATTGTTTATTTTATTCAATGCGCCGGTTTTGCTTTTGTTCAATAGTTCGCAAAACCTAATTGGCTTACCGATCATTTACGCTTACATCTTCTTAGTTTGGGCAGCATCGTGTATCACTTCGTTTATTATCTTTAAAAAATTCGATGAATAGTTATTTGCTTTTTGCACTGGTTGTACTCTATCTGGGTCTTCTGTTCTTCATCGCATATTTCGCGGAGAAAAGAAGAAGCAGTTTTTGGGTCAATAATCCATACGTTTATGCATTGTCATTGGCGGTTTACTGCTCGGCATGGACGTATTACGGAAGTATCGGTGTGGCAGCAAATCAAGGGTTGGAGTATATGGCGATTTACATTGGTCCCATTATAATTATTCCGTCTTGGATTTATATTAATTCAAAAATTATCCGAATTTCTCGCGTCAATAAGATCAGTAGCATTGCAGATTTTATTTCTTTAAGATATGGAAACAGTCGCTCCTTAAGTGCGATTATTGCGCTGATGTGTATGTTTGCGATCATTCCGTATATCGGTCTGCAGATCAAAGCGATTTCTGAAACCTTCCATTTGATGACGGAAACAGATCAAACTTCAAATATGTTTTTTGATTCAGCAACATATGTCGTATTAATAATTGCTCTATTCTCAGCGTATTACGGAACAAAATATGTCGATGCCTCAGAAAAAAGATTAGGAATTATTTCAGCCATCGCAGTTGAAAGTTTCTTAAAATTAATTTTCTTCATCATCCTCGGAATATTCGTGGTTTATGGGGTTTTTAATGGTTTTGAAGATATTTATAAACAAGCCGAAAAACTACCAGACTTTGCAGCAAAGAATTCCTTTAATGGTTTAGAAGGTGGATTCAATTGGTTCTTGCTTTCAATGCTTTCGATGTCAGCAATTTTTCTTTTACCAAGACAATTTCACACCGCGATTATCGAAAACAGAAAAGAGAAACACATCAGAACGGCAATTTGGTTGTTCCCACTCTATCTTTTAATCTTTAACTTTTTCGTCTTCCCCATTGCGTGGGGCGGAAAGATTTTATTTTTTGGTGAGAACGTCAATCCAGAACTCTATTCTATTCTCATTCCACAAAAATTTGGAAATACGATCATCTCAACAATGGTCTTTTTTGGAGGTTTAAGCGCGTGTATTTCAATGATTATTATTTCGAGTATTTCATTGTCGATTATGCTTTCAAATAATATCATCATTCCTTACGGCTGGCTCGATCAATTTAAATTAAGTTCTGAAACAGACAACAATAAAAACATTGTTAACATTAGAAAAATCAGTATTTTCTTATTGATTTTGATCAGTTTTATTTTTTATAAATATTTGATCTTAGGAAAAAGTTTATACAGCATTGGCTTGGTTTCTTTTGTATTAATTGCGCAATTGGCACCCTCATTTTTTGGGGCGATTTTCTGGCGACGCGGTAAATATTTAGGTGCGATTACAGGAATCATTGCGGGTGGACTGATTTGTTATTTAGGTTTAGTATTACCAAGTTTTTCAGACTTTTATCAGCAAAGCAGTTTCTATAACAGTGCATTTTTTAGTTTTTTTAATATTCCTTATTTAGCACCGATTCCACAGATTTTCTTCTGGAGTATTTTGGTTAATGGGCTTTTGTTCACCATTATTTCTGCAAGTACAGTTTCGGATTATCGTGAAAGAAATTACGCTGAGATTTATGTCGATATCAATGATTATATTCAAAATCACGAAAACGCTTACATCTGGAAAGGAACGGCAAATATCTCAGACATTCAAAAGATTTTAGTTCAATTTCTGGGTGAGAAAAAAACGCAGCAGGCACTCAAAATTTTTAATTTAAAGTATAAAATTACCGATGAAAATGATACTGCAGATTCCCGTTTCATTAAGTTTTCGGAAAACCTGTTAAGTGGTAGAATTGGTACGGCCTCTGCAAAAATTTTAATTGAAGGTGTAACCAAAGAAGATAAAATATCGCTCCCAGAAGTATTGAAAATTTTAGAAGAATCGAAGGAAAACATTTCGATCAATAAACAATTAAGTGAACAATCTTCACAGTTGCTGAAACTGTCTGATCAATTGCAAAATGCGAACGAACATTTAATTGTAAAAGACCAACAAAAAGATGATTTCCTAGACAGCGTGGCGCATGAACTTCGAACCCCGCTTACCGCAATTCGGGCTACCAGCGAAATTCTACTTGATGATGATGATATGCCTGCAGAATTGAAGAAGGATTTCCTAGAAAACATTATCTCTGAATCAGACCGATTAAGCGAAATTATTAATGATATCCTTTATTTAGACAAACTGGAAACGGGTATCATCTCATTGAATATTAAAGAAAATAATATTAATCAGACCTTTAAAAAAGCCTTAAAGCCTTTAATTCATCTTTTCGATCAACGACATCTTCACCATTCAGAAGTTCATCTTTTAGAAAATGAAACTTTTGAATATGACGAACAAAGAATGATTCAAGTGTTTCAAAACATTTTAGGAAATGCCTTGAAATTCACCAACGATCAAGGAATGATTCAAACGAAATTTCAGGAGAAAGACAATCAGTTGAAAATCTCCATCTTCAATACTGGTAAAACCATCCCGACAGAAGACTTGGAATTCGTCTTTGATAAATTTTATCAATCTAAAAATCAAAACCTTCGTAAACCCGTTGGAAGTGGTTTAGGTTTAGCAATTTGCAAGAAAATCATGATTGCACAAAATGGTGATATTGAGGTGAAAAATAAGGAAATCGGAGTCACATTTGAAATTTATTTACCTATTGTAAAGGTAAAGGAACTCGAAGAGTTCAACAATGATAACCGTACGTGAAACGTGCGGAAAAATACAAAATAAAGAACTCGAAGAGTTCAACAATAATAGCCGTATGTGAAACTTACGGAAATGATACAGAAAATCACGGATAAAAAATGTCAACCTACACCCAAATATATTATCACATCGTATTTTCTACAAAACATAGAAAACCAAACATCAATTCTGACCACGAAGAGGAATTGTACAAATACATCTGGGGAATTATTAAGAACAAAAAATGTAAATTATATCGAATTAATGGAATGCCAGATCATCTCCATATTTTCACGAGTTTGCATCCAACCGTTCGACTGAGCGATCTGGTAAAAGACATTAAAGTTGCGAGTAATATTTGGATGAAACAAAGTGGTTTATTTCCCGCCTTCGAAGAATGGCAAGAAGGTTATGGCGCATTTACCTACTGCATCAGAGATAAGGAGATGATCATTACATATATTAAAAATCAAAAAAAACATCACCATGCTGAAGACTTTGAATCTGAATACCGAAGATTATTGCTTGAAAATGAAATTGAATTTGATGAAAAATATTTTTTATAAATCTTGTCCGTAAGTTTCACATACGGCAAAGAAATTCGACCGCTTCGCGGTCGCTCAAAAAAGTAGAAACGCGCAGCGTTTAACAACAATAACCGTAGGCGAAACCTGCGGCCAAAAAGATAGAACTATGAAAAAGATATTAATCGCCGACGACGAACATAAGATCATCATGACCTTAGAATATGCCTTTCGCAAAGCGGGTTATGAAGTATTTATTGCCAGAGATGGATCTGAAGTTCTAGAACTCTTAAAAACTGAAACTCCCGACCTGATTTTACTGGATATTATGATGCCCATCGTTGATGGATATACTACACTTGCTGAAATTAAGAAAGATAAAAACCTTTCTGGAATTAAAATCATTCTCCTCTCTGCAAAAACTGGAGAAGCCGATATTAAAAAAGGGATGGATTTAGATGCTGATGATTATATCACAAAACCCTACTCCATTAAAAAATTGACCGAACGAGTAGAAGAACTTTTGGCTGATAAATAATGAGGAAAAGATAATTAGCAAAAATAAAACTCAGACTTCAGACTATAAGCCAACAACCTAAAACCCACTACCTAAAACCTAAATATCATGAACGCAAATGAAATGTTTAAAGAAAGTATCGCTCACAAAGAAAAATTTTGGGCGGAACAGGCAGATAAAATCGAGTGGTTTAAAAAGCCAACACTAATCCTAACCGACGATGGTGAAACTTATCCGACTTGGTTTGCAGACGGTGAATTGAACACCTGTTTTTTGGCGGTTGATAAACATGTTAATGATGGATTTGGTGATCAAACTGCAATTATCTATGATTCACCCGTGACCAATAGAATCTTTAAATATACATACAGTCAATTTTTAGAACACGTTTCAAAATTTGCTGGAGGGCTTAAAAAATTAGGTTTAAAAAAAGGCGACACGGCCATTATTTATATGCCGATGATTCCAGAATCCGTATTTGCCATGCTGGCTTGCGCAAGATTAGGCGTCACGCATTCTGTTGTTTTTGGGGGATTTGCACCGCAGGAATTAGCGATCAGAATTGATGACTGTAATCCGAAAGCAATTATTACTGCGAGTTCTGGGATGGAAGTTTCTCGTAGAATTCCGTACTTGCCTTTTGTGAAAGAAGCAATTACGATGTCGGAACATCAACCAGAACATATCGTGGCATTTGATCGAAAACTTTTAGGAAACCGTGTCGATTTTAAAAATGATTCTTCATTGGTTGATTTCGAAAAGTTGATGACTGAGTCTGAACCAGCCGATTGTGTTCCCGTAGAATCTATGCATCCACTCTACATTTTGTACACATCTGGAACGACAGGAAAACCGAAAGGCGTTGTTCGCGATAATGGTGGACATGCTGTTGCGATGAAGTTTTCGATGAAAAATATTTATGGCGTTAAAGAAGGGGAAACTTTCTGGGCGGCATCCGATATTGGTTGGGCAGTAGGACATAGTTACTCCGTTTATGGACCTTTAATTAATAGGAATACCACCATAATTTTTGAAGGGAAACCAGTCGGAACGCCAGATGCCGGAACATTTTGGCGGGTGATCGAAGAGCATAAAGTAGTCGCCATGTTTACCGCACCGACCGCAATTAGAGCGATTAAGAAAGAGGATCCAGAAGGACAACTCATTAAAAAATATGATTTATCATCATTAAGAACCCAATTCCTCGCTGGCGAAAGATGCGATGTTGCAACTCTTGATTGGTTTGAAGAATTTGTGGGAGTTCCCGCCATCGACCATTGGTGGCAAACAGAATCTGGCTGGGCAATGTTAGGATTAATGCCTGGAGTCGAAGACGTTAAAATCAAAAGAGCCTCCGCTGGAAAACCAATTCCGGGATATGATATCAAAATTTTTAGTGAAGAAGGGTATGAACTGGAATCGCATCATGAAGGTTATTTGGTCATCAAACTTCCTTTAGCGCCTGGAGCGATGATGGGAATTTGGGGCGATCCGGAACGTTTTAAGTTTGGATATTTAGCAAAATTTCCGGGCTATTATTTTTCGGGCGACGGCGCAATTAAAGATGAAGATGGTTACGTTTTCGTGACCGGAAGAGTTGATGATGTGATTAATGTTGCCGGACATCGACTTTCTACAGCGGAAATGGAAGAAGTGGTGGCAGCACATAAAGAAGTTGCTGAATGTTGCGTGGTTGGAATCGATGATGATTTGAAGGGTCAAATTCCTTTTGCGATTGCGGTTTTAAAATCTGGGTCACAAGCCGATGAAAAAATATTGGAAAAAGAACTTGTTGATTTAGTGCGTGAGAAAATTGGTCCGGTGGCGAGTATGAAAAATGCTTTGGTAGTGAATAGACTACCGAAAACTCGCTCGGGTAAAATTTTGAGGAAATTAATTCGGACGATGCTGGATGCAAAGGAATATCAAATGCCGTCGACGATTGATGATGAAAGTGTTGTGGAGGAATTGCAGTTGAAAATGGATGAGTATAAAAAGAAGTATTTGTAAATTGTTGTGTGAATTTGTAAGGAAATACTTTAACGCAAAGACGCAAAGAATTTATAAACATATTGCATAGAATTACGGACGCAAAGGCGTTTCACTTAGCAAAGGATTTTTGGTAAATAAAACCATTGAAAAATTTAACCATTAAGAAATTAAGTAAAATTAAGATTCATCAAAGATGAATTAATGAGGAAAATCGAAATCCTTCATCCAGCCACGAAGTGGCGTAATCAATAGCATAGAATGTAGCCCTATGAATCTATTAATGAAAAAAATGAATTTATATTTAAACGAAAATTGGCATAAATAAAACGGGTCGTAACTAGCCCTGATAGTAGCGGTTACCCCGGAACAAGCTTTGGGAAAGCCTTGGCGTGAGGAGTATGAGCGGATAGCAGGTTCTTGGCTCCGAAATAAAATTAGAAATAAAAAAAATAATATATTATGAAAAATTATGTGATAGACGATTTGCCGGACTATTTTAAACAGTACAAAAAATCGATTAAAAACCCGAAGAAATTTTGGGATAAAGTGGCTGATGAGAATTTCGTGTGGTACCAACGTTGGTCGAAAGTGGTTTCCTACGATATGGAAAATGCGAAGATTGAGTGGTTTAAAAATGCGAAACTAAATATTACGAAAAACTGTATTGACCGGCATTTAAATGAGCGTGGTGATAAAACGGCGATTATTTTTGAACCGAATGATCCGAAAGAAGAGGCGCAGCATATTTCGTACAAGGACTTACGCGACCGTGTTTGCAAGATGGCCAATGTGCTGCGTGATTTAGGTGTGGAGAAAGGCGACCGAGTTTGTATTTATTTGCCAATGATTCCAGAATTGGCAGTGACGATGTTGGCTTGTGCAAGATTAGGTGCAGTTCACTCCGTTATTTTTGCAGGATTTTCGGCGAATGCAGTTGAGTCGAGAGTGAACGATTGCGGTGCGAAAGTGATCGTTTGCTCTGATGGAAGTTTCCGTGGTGCGAAATCAATTGATTTGAAAGGAATTATTGATGAAGCCGTTGAAAAATGTCCAACTGTTGAAAAAGTTTTGGTTGTAAAAAGGACGGGTGGCGAAGTGAAAATGAAGGAAGGAAGAGATCTTTGGTTGGCGCCACTTTATGACCAAGCGCCGTCTGATTTTATTTCCGTGATCATGGATGCGGAAGATCCTTTGTTTATTTTGTATACTTCTGGCTCGACTGGAAAACCGAAAGGAATGTTGCATACAACGGCAGGTTTCATGGTATTTACAGCGTATACCTTTAAGAATGTTTTCAATTATAAAGAGAACGATATTTATTGGTGTACCGCAGATATCGGCTGGATTACAGGACATTCTTATATTTTGTACGGACCGCTTGCAAACGGAGCGACGACCGTTATTTTTGAAGGAGTACCTACTTATCCGGAGCCAGATCGTTTTTGGGAAGTGATTGAAAAACATAAAATAACGCAATTTTACACGGCACCAACGGCGATTCGTGCCTTGGCAAAAGAATCTTACGACTGGGTGGAGAAGCACGATTTGTCGAGTTTAAGAGTGATTGGCTCCGTGGGTGAACCAATTAATGATGAAGCCTGGCACTGGTACAATGATCACGTCGGCAAGAAAAAATGTCCGATTGTCGATACTTGGTGGCAGACAGAAACTGGAGGAATTATGATTTCGCCATTGCCATTTATCACTCCGACAAAACCGACTTACGCGACTTTACCATTACCAGGAATTCAGCCCGTTTTGATGGATGATAAACGTAATGAAATTACCGGAAATCAGGTGGATGGAAATCTATGCATTCGATTTCCGTGGCCTGGAATTGCCCGAACAATTTGGGGCGATCACCAACGATATAAAGAAACTTATTTCACGGCATTTCCGGGAAAATATTTTACTGGAGATGGCGCATTGAGAGATGAAGTTGGCTATTACAGAATCACGGGTCGAGTTGATGACGTGATTATTGTTTCTGGTCATAACCTCGGAACAGCACCGATTGAAGACAGTGTCAATCAACATCCAGCGGTGGCAGAATCTGCGATTGTTGGTTATCCGCACGATGTAAAAGGAAGTGCGCTGTACGGTTTCGTCATGTTGAAAGACAGTGGTGAAGACCGCGATAGAGATAATTTGAGAAAAGAAATCAATGGTGTGATTTCCGATACGATTGGACCGATCGCGAAACTGGATAAAATTCAATTTGTTTCTGCGCTGCCAAAAACCCGTTCCGGGAAAATCATGCGCCGTATTTTGCGTAAAATTGCGGAAGGTGATTTTGCCAATTTCGGTGATACTTCTACCCTTTTGAATCCGGAGATTGTGGAGGAAATTAAGAATGAGAAGATGTAGGATGTTTGGACGATTGATGTTTGAAATCGTACAATAAATTGATAATTGAACCTTGCGGAAACGTGAGGTTTTTTACATTTATTTTTAACTACAAAAGCCACAAAATTAGTTTTAAAATATTTTTTGATATTTACATAGACTACTTTAAGAAGAGTTTTGTTTTCATCCCGTGTAGGAAAGCGCAACCCTGTCTAGTTTTTTTTTTTTAATTTGATTTAAAACCGTCATCATTTTTTCATCGAATATGCATTAGACTTAATAATTTTCTTGCAACAGCGTTTATAGGTATCTTTTTTGTAGCTTTTCTATTCGATTCCCAGACTGATTTTGCTAAATAGCTAGTCCTTGAATAAACTATCAAAAGGTCAAGACGTAGAAACTCTGGTTAAAAAACTTCCCCAAAATCTAAAAACTTTCAAACAAGTACGATTATCTATATTTCGTAAGATAAAGTTTATTGCCGGCTTCGCAGAGAGAAATTTTTTAACGCATTTAATTTTATTCCGATGCCAATCTAAACACAATTTTAGATGGTGTTTTCTCTAATTAATATGAATGAATTATGTATATAAAAAACTCCTTTGCTTGTAAGGAGTTTTGCTTTTATTAGTTACAATACTGACTGTTAAGTAAAATATTTTCAATTAAATATCTGCCACAGAATTCAGCATTTTTTGTTCCCACTCAGCATCTTGGGGGTCAAAAAATATTCTTTTATTGGTATCTAAAGAACGGACGGTATTCATTTCATCTTCTGATAATTCAAAATCAAAAACGTTGAAGTTTTGTTCAATTCTGGAGGGAGTTACTGATTTGGGAATGACGACAAAACCTTCTTGTAAATGCCATCTTAAAATGACTTGCGCCACCGTTTTATCATGTCTTTCAGCAATATTTTTTAAGGTTTCATTATTTAACAAATCTGCGTTGCCATTCCCTAGCGGACTCCAAGGTTGTGTCACAATCTTGTTTTCACTGTTATATATCTGAAGTTCTTTTTGCTGGAAAATCGGGTGCAATTCAATTTGATTAATGACTGGCATCACGGTTGAATGGGCTTTTAATTCTTCTAATTTTTCAATGGTGAAGTTACAGACGCCAATCCCTTTAATCTTTCCTTCTTGATACAATTCCTCTAAGGTTTTCCAAGCGCCCAAGAAATCTCCGAACGGCCAGTGAATTAAATAAAGGTCAAGATAATCCAACTGCAATCGGTCCAGCGTTTTTTGAAAAGCCAGTTTAGCTTTTTCGTAACCGTGATCCTGAACCCAAAGTTTCGAGGTGATAAATAATTCATCCCGATCTACACCACTATTTTTAATAGCAGCTCCAACTGCCGTTTCATTCATGTAAATCGCCGCGGTATCAATCATTCGATAACCTGTTTGAATGGCTTTGATTACCGCATTTTCACACTCTTTTAAATCTTCCATTTGCCAAACGCCGAAACCCAAGGCTGGAATATCAACTCCATTATTCAGGGTAACGATTGGTTGATTTTTATATGTTTTTTGTATCATTTTTATTTTTATTAAAGTCAATCAAATTTCGGGAAAAATTTTAAAACATCAGATTGCTCGAATATCATTAGATTTCAAATCGGAAAAGAACCTCTTCAGTAAAGGAAACTTTAATAATGATTGAATGATTCAAGCTCACTTTAACTTTAAATAAGGAAAAAAATCACAAAACATTCATAATCAAATCTAAACTATAGAATTGAAATCAGTAAGGCGTAAAAATTGCTCATTCTAAAAATCATTAGACAATACTTTAACAAATTAAATTATTTTTATGAAAAGAGATGGTGAAAATAAAAGTTTATGGCAAGACGTTCAAATGTCTAATGCTACCAATGAAAATCAAGAAAAAACATACGAGGTAATTATTGCAGGCGCCGGAATCACGGGTCTTACCGCAGGTTATCTTCTTCAAAAAGCTGGAAAGAATTGTTTAATTCTAGAAGCAGATAATATTGGATTTGGCTCTACAGGCGGAACTACAGCCCATATCAATACTTTTTACGATGCCCAATATGATCAAGTGATTAAAGATTTCGGAGAAGATGATGCAAAACTTTTAGCGCAAACTGGTCCAGAAGTCATCTCGCAAATAAAAAAGATCATTGCAGACCATCAGATTGAGTGTGACTTTGAAGATCGAGCGTCGTACGTCTTTTCATTAGATAAAAAACAAACAGAAAAACTGGATCATTTATATGAAGCTACGGTAAAAGTAGGTCTTCCTGCGGAGCGTGTTTCTGCTAATCCCTTTCCGATTCCATTTGACAAAATTATTAAGATAGACGGGCAGGCGCAATTTCATCCTTTAAAATATATTAAAGCCCTTAGCGAAGAGTTTTTAAAAATGGGTGGAACGATTTCTTTGGGGCAAAAAGTAACTGATGTTTCCGAAAAAGATCAGCTCGTTGAAGTAAAAACTGAACAGTCTAATTATCAAACTCAGGATTTCATTTGGGCGACTCACGTTGTTCCAAATATTAATCGAATGAATTTCTTAGCCGCACCTTATCGAAGTTACGTTGTAGCCTTTACATTGCAATCCGACGAATATCCGAAAGCACAGGCTGCAGATTTATGTGAACCTTATCATTACTACAGAACTCAAGAAATCGACGGTAAAAAATATATTATTGCGGGAGGTGAAGATCACAAAACCGGACAAGAAGAAAATCCAGAAGAACGATTTCAAAACTTAGAAGAATATGTCCGCGATTATTTTGACGTAGAAGAAATTACGCATCGCTGGTCTTCCCAGTTTTACACGCCAACGGACGGTTTGCCTTTTATTGGAAAAAGTCCGGGCGACCAACATATTTACTGGGCAACCGCTTATGATGGTAATGGAATGACCTTCGGAACACTTTCGGCCATGATGATTTCTGACCTCATTAATGGTAAGAAAAATAAATATGAGCAACTCTTTGATCCTTCTCGATTGAATGTAAAAGCAGGAATTTTGGATACTTTAAAAGAAAGTTCCGACGCAGTATTTCATCTTATCGTTGATAAATTTACTGCGGAAAAAATAAAGAGTTTAGAAGAAATAAAATCAGGCGAAGGAAAAACCGTCTCTTACGAGGGAAATACGGTTTCGATTTACCGCGACGACAGTGGAACATTGCATGCTGTGAAAAGCGCGTGTACGCACATGGGTGCAAATGTCAGCTGGAATAAAACAGAAAAGTCTTGGGATTGTCCTTGTCATGGCGCCCGATTCGATATTGATGGTAAAGTTTTAAACGGACCTGCCACGAAAGATTTGGAGATAGTCGATTTGAAAGAATAGCATTACTTACACCCTCTTTTTAATATAATAATAAATGTGATTTTAGTGAGTCGCATTTATTATTTTTAAGGATTTTGAGTATATTTTTAAGTCCGAAAATACCCTATTTTTTATTCTTCTTTTTATAAGTGAAGAAAGCAATCAGGAGACAAATATTGACCAAGACCGCAAATGCATTAGATAAAATAATGGGCAGTTCCTCTTTTAAGATTCCATACCAAACCCACAGTGACAAACCGACGATCAAGGTACCAATCATCAGCCACGATAAATCTTCGACGTCTTTGTTTTTTAAAACTTTGATGAGTTGCGGCAACATCGCCACCGACGTAATTCCACCCGCGACCAATCCTAAAATATTTTCATTCATGTTCTAATTTATGAAAAAAGAATTTAGCAAAAAGAATTTGTAAGCTTTTAAAAACATTCATTCTTTAACCGCAAAAGTGGCAAAAGATCAATACAAAAAAGAAGTGAATCAAAAGTTTGCAATAGCCTAAAAATATTCCTCTATATGCTCACTTGAAGATTGTAATGGATTATAGCAGAAAGCTAGTGCAACATTCGCGGTTTAAAAAATCAGATTACTCTAAAAAAAAGTCCCAAAGCAGAAAACCACTTTGGAACTTTTTAGAATTAATTAAAACAAACTTATTTTTGAAGTTTCTTCAATAACATTTCAGCTACTTTTTCAGATGAGGCTGGATTTTGACCAGTGATCAATAAACCGTCTTCGATTGCATATTCTTCGAAATCTCCTTTCTTACTGTAGATTCCGCCATTTTCTTTAAACATATCTTCCACTAAAAACGGAACAACATCTGTTAATTGAACCAAATCTTCTTCTGTATTGGTAAAGCCAGTTACTTTTTTTCCTTTCACCAAAGGTTCTCCATTCGTGTTTTTTACCTGTTTCAAAGCTGCGGGAGCATGACAAACAAAAGAAACTGGTTTATCGGAATTGTAAAAACTTTCAATCAGTTTTACTGACACTTCACTTTCGGCCAAATCCCATAATGGTCCGTGACCGCCTGGATAAAATACCGCATCGTAATCATCTGATGAAACCTCAGAAAGTTGATGCGTTTTGCTTAATTTTTCCTGTAATGCTGCATCCGCTTTAAATCTTTTTGTAGATTCAGTTTGATTTTCTGGCTTATCGCTTGTAGGATCAATCGGCGGTTGTCCACCTTTTGGGGAAGCTAAAGTTACGTCAACTCCTTTGTCCACTAAATAGTAATAAGGACTTGCAAATTCTTCGATCCAAAAACCAGTTTTTTCGCCGGTGTTTCCTAATTGATCGTGCGATGTTAAGACAAATAATATTTTCATATCTATTTTTTTGAGTGTTTTAATTTTTAAAGATATACTTTCTAGTAGCTCATTTCGATAATTTTCTGAGCATCAGTTGGCGTCAAAGATTTGTGTTCTCCTAAACCGCCCCAACCTCTTTCGGTAAAACGTTTTGCAACGATGCTTCCAGTTTCTGAATAATCTTCGGTGTAGTCAGATAACTTAATATCGATCCCTAACGATTTGAAAAACTCGTCGGTTTTGTTAATTCCCGCGTGTGCTTTTTCTTCTAAAGTTCCTTCGGTAATATTCCAAACGCGTTCTGCATATTGCGCTAATTTCTCTTTCTTGGTTTCGAAATTATAACGATAATGATTTCCAGCTAAGATGGCCAAAGTTCTGGCGTGATCAATTCCATAAAGTGCTGTCAATTCGTGACCCATGGAGTGAACTGCCCAATCTCCAGGAACTCCTTGTTGGATTAATCCATTCAAAGCCAGGGTACAACTCCACATAAAATTAGAAGCTGCTTCATAATCGGACGGATCTTTCATAATTGCCGGAGCTACTTCTACCAAAGTCTGGATGATGCTTTCAGCAAAACGATCCTGCAATTTTGCGCCAATCGGATAGGTCATGTATTGTTCCAGAACGTGGGTAAAGGCATCAGCAATTCCGTTTGCTAGTTGACGTTGTGGGATTGACTGAATAACTTCTGGATCAAGCACAGAGAAAATTGGGAACAAACCTGGCCCGCCAAAAGCTAATTTTTCTTTGGTTTCAGCTCTTGTGATTACGGAACCTGAATTCATTTCTGAACCTGTGGCAGGAAGTGTTAAAACCGTGGCGAAAGGCATTCCTTCAGTCACTGGTTTTTTGTTCGTCAATAAATCCCAAGGCGTTTCACCTTCATATAAAGCTGCGGCGGATAAAAATTTTGTTCCATCAATTACAGAACCGCCACCAACTGCTAAAAGATAAGTTATCTTTTCATCTTTAATGACTTTCAACGCGTCTAACAAAACGCTGTATTCTGGATTGGCAGGAATTCCACCAAATTCTACAACTTCATATCCTGAAAGTGCTTTTATAACTTGTTCGTAAATTCCATTTTTCATAATACTTCCGCCGCCATAGAGCATTAGTACTTTTGAGTTTGCTGGAATTTCTGTGGACAAATTTTCTATCTGACCTTTACCAAACAATATTTTGGTTGGATTTCTGTATTTAAAATTATTCATAAGATGTATTTTGTGATTATATTTTTACGATCATTTTTCCTGTGTTTTTTCCTTCAAAAAGATCCAGAAAAGCTTGCGGTATATTTTCAAAACCTTCCACGATGGTTTCGGTAGAATTAAGTTTCCCTTCAGCTAACCATTGCGATAATTGTTTCATTCCTTCCGGAAGTTTGTCGATATAATTGCTGACGACAAAACCTTGCATCAAAGCGCTTTTTCGAATTAAGAAATGTTCGACCCGTGGACCTTGCGGAATTTTAGTTTCATTATAAATAGAAATTGCTCCACACACAACAATTCTGCCCAATCGATTAATATTGGCATGAACACCATCTGAAATAGATCCGCCTACATTGTCATAGTAAACATCAACGCCATCGGGACAAACCTCTGCAATGGCTTTGGTCATATCCTTTGTTGTATTATAATTAATGGCTTCATCAAAACCGAATTCCGATTTCAGCAGTTCTACTTTTTCATCTGTTCCAGCAATTCCAATTACGCGGCAACCCAATATTTTGCCAATTTGTCCTACGATACTTCCGACGGCTCCAGCCGCTCCAGAGACCACCAAAGTTTCTCCTTTTTTTGGTTTTCCAATTTCGGTCAGGCCGAAGTAAGCGGTTAAACCCGTCATTCCTAAAACGCCTAAATAGTTAGAAAGTGGCGCCAGTTGATCATCTATTTTTAAAAGATTCTCACCGGTAGAAGTTTGAAATTCTCTCCAAGGCAACATTCCTGATAAAAAATCTCCCACTTTGAATTTATCATTTTGAGATTCCATTACTTCTGCTACGATTCCAGAAGTCATGGCTTTTTGAAGTTCAAAAGGTGGAACGTAAGATTTTGCATCGCTCATTCTTCCTCTTAAATAAGGATCGACTGAGACGAATTTAGTTTTCAAAAGAATTTCCCCGTCTTTAATGTGAGGCATTTCTTCATCAACTATTTTAAAATCGGAAAGTTGAGGTTTCCCAACTGGACGGCTGTTGAGTATGATTGTTTTATTCATTTTAATAATTTTTAAATTTAATATTTGTTTTTGATCAAGAGATCGGCTTTAACACCTCCTAATTACTGAACGTTCATTCTTTTTTAATTGAAAAAATATTACATTCTAATGGCATCCCAAGCTGCCTGGAATGTTTTCGTTTTTACATTTTCATTTAAAGTATAGATGTCACGATCTTGCATTTCCAATAAAAAAGATAAGGGATAAATGGTAAATGCATATAAAATATAGTCAGAAAGCGGCTTGATAATTCCTTCTTTTTTTCCTTTTTCCCAAAGATTCAATAAGGGTTGTAAATGTTTCAATCCTTCTATTCTAATCGCTTCATCAATCATCGGACTGTTGTCGCACTGCGATAAAAATGTCGCTTCGTTGATTTGATTTAATTTGTAGTTGGCAATATTAAACCAAATGAGTTCAAAGCCTTTCTTCACAGACATTTCTTCATGGTAACCTTCAAAAGCGCAGACGCTAAACGATTCTTTCACTTCTAAATAAAGCGTATTAATCAAATCTTGTTTGTTTTCAAAATAAAGATAAATCGTAGCAGGCGAAACTCCAGCGAGTTTGGCAATTTTCGACATCGGCGTATTGTGAAAGCCATGGTTGTTGACCAAAGTCAGCGTCGCTTGAAGCAGCGCACTTTTCTTATCGGTAATTTTTTCTTTTTTGATCATTCTTCAATTTTATTTAGCCCGCGAGGTAAATTTGTAAGAACCCCAAGCCAACCAAATTAAGACGAATTGAAATACTAATCGGATGTACGCCAAAGTTGGGCTACCAATTACAGGTTGATCTTTCAAAGCATCAATAATATGCAGTGGTAAGAAAATGACCATCAAAGCAAAAATACCTAATAAGCCATACTTGGTGTATTTATGATTTAAAAATAAGGTCACTACTCCCAACAGTAATTCTATTATTCCCGATCCATAAACGATTGCCACGGGATATGGTAACGAGGCTGGAACAAATGGCAAGTAGAAATCAGGATTCCAAATATGCTGAATTCCAGCGACCATCATTAAAACTGCCAGAAGGATACTTACGATCACCCAAAATATTACTTTCATGTTGATTTATTTTTTGATAGTGCAAAGATACAAAAAAAGAATGAACGTTCATTTTCATTTATTCTTATTTCTTCTATAGCATTCTTTATGGTATGGATACCATATTAACTTTCTGATACTTCTATGGTATGGTTTTGGCTAAGTCGAAACTCGTTGTCAACATTAGCTATCGCTAACCAACAGTCCGTCACGCTTTAGAATACTGATCAATCTTTTAAAGCAACGCAATACTATTTAACTAATCTTTTACAGAATCTAATTATGATGTTTAAATCCTCAATCTTCTTTCTACTATTTCTATGTTGCACGGTAACAGGTCAAACAAAAATAGATGATATTTTAGGAAATTGGATGGCCACTGATAAGAGTGTAAAAGTTCAGGTTTATAAAGAATCAGGAACGTTTAAAGCCAAAGTAATTTGGTACGATGTGAAGTTAGGAAGTGGCAAACCGATGCACGCCGCCACAGATACGCGTAATCCCAATGAAAAATTAAGAAATCGTAAAATCATTGGAATGCAGGTTTTAGATGGTCTTCATTTCAATGCCGCTAACCAGAGATGGGAGAAAGGGAAAATTTACGATGCCTCCAGTGGGCGAACCTGGGATTCTTATGCAGAAATAAAGGATAATGGCGAATTAATTGTTCGTGGATACTGGAAATGGCAGTGGATTGGAAAGACCCTTCATTTCGAGAGATATTAAAATAGTAATTTTTACTCTCCAAAATTTCTGTTATCAGTTCTGTTTTTAAAAGTCATTTCTATCTTATTTTCCAAATAAAAAGCGCAAGTTAATGGTTATCTTTGCAAAAAGTTTCCAACTTAATTTTCTACTTATTTATGTCACTAGCGCTCTACAATCCGTTCCAGGATTTAATATTCGATGATCAATTTTGTTTTCTAACCGGTGATTTAACCACCGAAAAAATGACTGTTTATCCAGATCGGTTGATGGACCATTTTAAATTTGGCACCGATCGAATTGAAATGATGGACAAATCGAAGTCTTATACTTACGCTGATTTACAATTGCCGTGTTCTCCACGCGTAAAAAAAGCCTTTGAAGAATTGGAAATAAAGTTTCAGGCTGCCTATCAAAATGGCTACGAAGGAATTAAGGCGCTTGACGAACAGGAACTTTTTCTTTGGACTGGCAGAATGGTTTACGGAATGTTGTATTATGAAATGCGCTACGAAAGTGCACGCATGATGCGACTAAGAGAACCCTTTAACTTGTCTCCTACTCTGCGAGAACGCTTTGGAAACTTTCATTTAATGTTGCAATCGATTGTAGAACCTATTTCCTTTGTAGGCCAGAAACCGTGGACTATTGCGGTGTTTCCTTTAAAATACTCAGCAGATATTTTCAGCTATCGTGACGATACCGTCAATTTACTCTTTCAGTTTGGCGTGAATGGTTTTGGCTTAATTGCGTGTTTGCAGGATAACGGAATCATCGGCGAAAAGCAAAAAGAAATCCTTCAAAAAATGGAAGGTCATGTTTTGCACCCTGTACAGTTTGAAGAGTTATTTGCCAGATTTCATTACTCCGATTACATTTTGCAATACAAACCGGAATACAAAATTGAAAACGCAGAGAACGGAATTACCATAGAAGC
The DNA here is from genome assembly GCF_900109615.1 of Kaistella antarctica. Lineage (GTDB taxonomy): Bacteria > Bacteroidota > Bacteroidia > Flavobacteriales > Weeksellaceae > Kaistella > Kaistella antarctica. The sequence goes on along the minus strand of NZ_FOIX01000002.1, from coordinate 596,693 downwards.
AATTCCCATTACAGCAAACGCTAACAGACCTGTTTTCGGCTTTTGGGATGAAGAAGTTTTTGCCCAATTGCTCACCAATTATTGGTCGGTTTATGGAATCCAACGGGAAGATATTATTCAGTTTCAAAAACCTTTTTTAAGTTTTCTGGAGAATCCGTATTCAAAGGATTTTGTGAAGCCGGAAAGTATTGATTTGCCGTTTTAAATTAGATTATTTCTTTTAGTGATGAAACCACAAAAGTCACAAAAATTATTTGAAAAAATTCTTTTAAAAGTTTAAAAAAGAAGCGCTCAATCGGTATTTTATATTCGTCGATAAGAGGTTCAAAATTATGATCTTGAGTATGTTATATTTTACAATCAAGCTAAATTCGTCCAGATAAATTAGCACCAAAACAAACCAAAAATTTCTAAAAGTTATTTTTAATTTGGCCTTGTAATCATTTATTAGGTGGATTTGCTGATGATTTGTAATTTTTACTATCTATGAATTCTGCAGACTATCAATGTTGTTAATTATTCAGCTTGATCTCCTTGTTTTTCCACGTACAATCTATTAATCACAGTCATCACGATTGCTACCAACGGCGTCGCCAATAAAACACCCCAAAAGCCTGCAACAACACCCATGGCAACTTGTCCAAAAACCAGTAACGCTGGTGGTACACTCACCATTTTTTTCTGAATTAAAGGTTGGGTCAATGTGCTCTGAATAATTTGAATTAAAGTAAACAATCCAACGACCAATAAAGCAGTGTTGGGTCCTTGCATCAACCCCAGCAACGCAGCTGGAATAAGAGCTATTAAAGGTCCGAAATTTGGGATGAAATTTAATAATCCTGCGACTAAAGCCAGCGTTAAAACCAATGGCATCCCCAGGAGCCACAAACCTAATCCAGTTAATATGGCGATGAAAAAGAAGCCAAAAATTTGACCTTTTAACCAATTTTTAAGGACGTGATGAATTTCATCCCATAACTTTTCGGCCGTCGCCTTTCCTTTCGTTGGTACTAAATGAATAATTCCTTTGCGGTAAATTGCGGGACTTGCTGTAAAAAACATACCCAGTAAAATCACAATATAAAAATCACTTAAAATTCCAAAAGTTGAAGAGAAAAAAGTTTTGATGACCGAACCAGCTTTACCTGAATCCAAAGAGTTCGTTGTATAACTAAGAATTTTTTGTCCTAAGGGTTTTTCAGAAAGCCAGCTCTTCGCGTTTTCTAGCGTTTGGGGGAGTTTGGTTGAAAGTTCATCCAGCTGCGAATTTAAACGGTCACCTACAAACCAAAAGAAAAGTCCGATTACCACGACGTTAAGAACTACCGAAAGAATAAGTGCGTATGGTGAACCCATTTTTAATTTCCGTTTAAGAAAATCTGCACAGCCGTGAAAATAAATAGCCATCAAGGCACCAGCAAGAACCAAGAGGAACAGATTTAAAAGCGTTGTAAATAAGTAGGTAACCAGAATTGCCAAAAGTAGAATTCCCGTGGCAATCCAAAATTTATTTTTAAAACTTTTTTGGTTTTCAGAATTATGATCCATAAGCTATTTTTAAGTTTGGTCAAGAAAATAGGTTGAAGAACGGTCAACGTAAAGGTAGAAATTTGAGAATAAAGTGCAGAAATTATATTCCGCATTTTATTTTTAGCGACACATTTGTAAAGTAATTCGTTTGAAAACTTCAGAAATTGTCTTAACCAGAATAATAATCAAAATAGATTTCATTGTTATCCAAGAACTCGGTGAAGAGATCAAAAGCGGTCATTTGATTTTCGAGCAGCAAAAGGAGTTTGGCTTCCAACTCTTTATAATCAATTTTTAATGCTTTGCAAACTGCGGCAACATCGAGCACTGTGGCGGATCTTTCGTATTTGAAATCTGAACTTAAATCTTGAAGATCCAATCTGATGGCTTGCGAAGTGACGGTTAAGTAAATGACGCGACCGAAATTGTCTGAGTAAATTTGCATAAAGGTTTAGTTTTAAATTTAAATACAATTTCTATTTATACAAAAGTATGAATGATCATTTACTCTTCCTCATTATATTCTAAAACTTTCGGGAAATGCTTTCAAATAGATTAATGAGAAATATTAGTAGTTTGCAATAGGCAACGGACAATATTTCTTGCGGCCACATTTTGTGCATTGGGAACCGTTCCAAACTTCATCAAACTGCGAAATGGCAGGTTCAACTAATTCGGCATGATCGGTTAGGATACCAGCCTCAAAGTTTCTGTTATATTCGCCTTTCATTCCTATCCCCGCGCCAGTAAGATTGGCCGAACCGAGATAGATTTCGCGGGAATCAAAAACAAACATTTTAAAATGTACGCGCGGACAAAGGGCTTGTTCGAGGTGTTTCGCAAGTAAGGGATACTTATCAAAATCTTCCCGAAAATTAGGGCCGGGATCTTTAGCATAAAGCAAACGGATTTCTACACCACTTTTCAACAGGTCATTCAGCACGCCCAAAAAAGGTTTCGAGCCGGCAAGTCCATCCTTCACATAAACATCTTTGATATCCGCTGTTCCAATCCACAGACTGCGTTTCACCGTTTTGCATTTGTTGAGAACTTCAGTGTAGTGCGCTTTATCCTGAATATACTTGATCATTGATTTAAAAAAACAAACTTAACCAAAACTAAACAGAAGTTTTGAAAAGAGTGCGAATTTATAAGTATTAAACTTAATCCTTCCAAAACATTCTCTGAATTCCAAAGTAAATCTAGTCGAACCTCTACTCCATCATCTTGATTCTCAATCAAAAAAGAATTTTCTAAATATTTTTAGAACATCATCCAATAATTTGTGTACTTTTGCACCACAATAACGCGGGGTAGAGCAGTAGGTAGCTCGTCGGGCTCATAACCCGGAGGTCGCACGTTCGAGTCGTGTCTCCGCTACTAAGTAAAGAGAATCATATTAATGGTTCTCTTTTTTTGTGGATTATTTTTCGCCGCAAGTATTATTTAATATTTTGAACCTGATTCTCTTTTAAGTTTTCTTTTTTAAAAACTTCTAAGCGTAAATTAGTACTCGAAAATCGATGACGACGTTCATTAAAGTAAAGACGAATCCCAGCGCTTTCGCAATATTCCCTGCCAGTAAAAAGTTTCTCTCTATACTCGTCACCTAAAATCCGAACATCGATCGTATAAAGTCGTAAAATATCTTCCAAATCTTTTTCCGTCGTGTAAGGAATTATTTCGTCCACAAATTTGCAACCCTGGAGTTGGATATACCGTTCAACCACCGTTTGAGTTGGTTGATTTTTTTCTGGTCGGTCTATCGTTGGATCGGTCTGTAATCCTACAATAAGATAATCGCATTGCTCTTTTGCTTCTGCTAACATGCGAATGTGTCCGGCGTGCAGAAGATCAAAGGCACTAAATGTAATGCCTACTTTTTTCATTGATTTTTCCATTTAGATGATAGTATTAGACTAATTTTCTAGATCCTTCATTAATAAAATTTAGCTGTTGATGTTTGAGTTCAACTATATATTCCAAATGAGGAAGTCGGTTAGCTTCCTCATCTAGATCGAAAATCCCGCAATTGCTGTACTCAGAAAGGTCGTCCCAATTCGGTCGGTCAGTGACGGGATAAATGCAAACTCCCCAAAATGGAATTCCGGCTTTGATCACAGCCTGGCATTCGGTCGCAATTTCCTGCAACCATTCTACTCGTCCCGCACCAAAATGCCCAGTTTCTGAAATAAAGATGGGTTTTTCATATCGCAGGAAAGCACCAAATAAAAGCTTTCGTAATGGCACTCTAGCATTGATAGAATCAGGCCAATAGACGGTTTCGCCACCTTCAATCCATTGACAGTTCCAATAATAATTGACGCCCAAAATGTCAAATAAATCAGTATTTCCGCCCAGTTCCGGACAAATCCTACCTGAAATCATATCGGCAGCTTCAAACTGGTATTCGTTGATTTTAAAAAGTTGCTCGTCAGAGAGTTCTCCATTTTGATGAACTTTAACCAAAGGCTCTACTAAAATTATAATGGCAGAGGGATCTTTTTCTTTAATCGCCTTAATCCCGAGAATCGCCGCTTTACACAGATGATATTTCAGATCCCATCCGCTTTTTTCTAAGAAGGGAACTGTTCCTCTAACATCACCCGAAAACCAGGATAAAAAACTGATTTCATTAATCGGTACAATCATCAGAGGTTGTGTTGAATGTGCCTTATAGAATTTTACAAATGCGACGCACAGTTGGGTAAAACGTTCACAGAATTTAGGATGCGTTGGGAACAAGTCATCGGGATATCCAAAATGAATCATATCCCAAATTTGCTGAACGCCAAGTCTGTCCGCGATTTTTATTCTGTTTAATACTTCACTAAAATCAAAAACACCCGGACTTATTTCAACAGAACTCCAGCAAATTCCTTCTCGTACAGAGCAAATTCCAATATCGATCAGCAGTTGATAATCTTCTTCTACCCTTAAATGATGCTGTGTGGTTACTAAAAGATTCACGCGTTCACCCGAACGATTGATGTGATCTGCACATTCGAAACCTCCTAAGAAAAAAGAACTAAATGGATTCTGCACGTTGGTGTTGTTTAGGGAGTTTTATTTCTAAACTTTCAAAAAGATCCAAGGCATTTCTAAAAGCTTGATCCATATTGAAGTACTTGTAATTGGCCAATCTTCCTACAAAATGAACATCTAGCAATTGATCGGCTTCTTTTTTATATTGAGCATAAATCGTTTGATTTTTTTCGTTCGGAACTGGATAGTAAGGTTCTCCTTCATCCACTGTAAATTCTTTAACAATACTGGTTGTTGCTGATTTCTGATTTCCGAAGTGTTTATATTCCACAATCCTTGTGAAATCAACTTCTTTACCTGGATAATTAACCACCGAGTTTTCTTGAAAATACTCCTGATCAATCTCTTCTCTAACAAAATTGATCGATCGATATTCTAATTTTTCAGTAAGATTTTTATTAAATCTAAAGAAGCGATCGATTGGTCCGGTATAGAATAATTTCTCGTATCCCGATATTTGATCTTCCACCTCAAAATAGTCGGTATTAAGTAAAACAGTAATGTTCGGATGATCTAAAATATTTTTAAACATTTTGGTGTATCCACCTTTTGGCAAAGCTTGGTGAATATCTGAAAAGTATCGGTCATCATAATTATCTCTCACTGGAATACGCTCTAAAACTGATGCGTGAAGTTCCGCCGGATATTTATCCCACTGTTTTTTAGTGTAATGCTTAAACATTTTATCATATAAAACTTCACCAACTCTATTTAGAACCGCCTCTTCTCCATTTTTCGGTGGATTATAACTGATTCTGTTCTCAGATAACCATTGTTGCATTTCTTTTTCTGACGAAATTTCGGCATTGAACAACTTATTAACGGTGGTAATATTTACCGGAATGGGCACCAAATGCTCATCAACTTTAGCAACCACTTTATGTTCCCACGTGTACCAATCCGCAAACTGATTAACATATTTCCACACAGCATGATCGTTCGTGTGAAATAAATGCGCTCCATATTTAGAAGTTAAAATTTTATTTTCATCGTAATAGTCGAAGCAGTTGCCAGCGATGTGGTCTCTCTTTTCTATAATGAGAACTTGCTTTCCGGCGGAAGCATATCGTTCTGCCAGCACAGCGCCAGATATCCCAGCACCGATAATTAATATATCAAAATTGGTCATGCTATTTCTTTTATTATTTGAGACATCTTGGAGGCTGTAATATCCCAGGAGGTTTGTTCTAAAATTTTCTGGTAGATATGTTTATAATCGTTTTTCGGATGCATAACGGCAGTATGAAAGTCACTTTCATCTTCAATTAAATTGATGCAGTTGCTGTAATCGCGAACAACATCTTTAATCTTTGTCGAAATAATCGGCTTATCTGCGCACATGTATTCTAATGTTTTGGTGGGGCTGATAAATTTTGTAGAATCATTCAAAGCAAAAGGCATCATTGCGAAATCAAATTCATTTAAATAAACCGGAAGTTCCGTATAGGTTTTCATTCCTAAATAGAAAATATTCTTCGCTCTCGGTAAATCTTCTTCTCCGATTTTACAAATAGGGCCGATCATCACAAAAGAAACTTCGGGCATTTTCAAAGCGCTCATTTCTAATAAATCGAGATCAATCCGTTCATCAATTACTCCATAATAACCAACAATCGGTTTGGGAATTGATTCTATGTCTGCTGTAAGTTGCGAATTTTGACCATTGCTTTCAAAATGCTCCCGATCAACCGAACTTGGGAAACAATAGACGTTATGATGCTTTTCCTTTTTTGCTTCATAAAGAGATTTCCCGCCTGTATAAACCACGTCAGCGGCAGATAACAAATATTTTTCCTGCTCAATCAATTCTGGTGAAGCTCCTTTAAAAAGAGAAAGTTCATCCATACAATCATAAACGATTACGCCAAAATCTAAATAATTGAGAACCTCTATAAATGCGGGCGAATAAAACCAGCCGACGGGAAAAATCTGAGCTTTCAATATCTTCTTCAGGAACGCTCCTACCTCTTGCATTTGATCAATAGTAGGTTGCAGGATATGTATCGAGTCGCTTACTACTAATCCTTCCAGCTCTTTGGAATCTGCCCTTCCTATGGGTTCTTCTACCACTAAAATTTTGAAATCTTTTGATAATCTGCTGATTAAATGTTGTGGCCGTTGGTAAACAAAATCCCAGCGCAAATGACAGAATACAATCATATCATAATGAGAATGGAGACCGGTGTTTTTTAATAATTTCATAACTTATATTCTTTCTGATTGGTAAAAGTAGAAGTAAATAAAAGGAAAAATGCCCTTAAAAAAATTATTATAGATGCAAATAAATTTATATCAACTAATATGCCGATTTCGTCATAAAAAAGAGGTTACTTTAAATAATGAATAAGCTTTTGCCATTTTTAAAACACAAAATATATTCTAGTTTGGAATTTAATTTGTATTCGTGAATAGCTTAATTATTAAAATATATTACAATGGAACCAAAGAAAAAAAAGGGAGATTCGAAACAAGAATCTCAAGTAGCGAGCAGTCTTAAAGCGTATTTTATTGACGGTTTAAAGGATATTTATTATGCAGAAAATGCGTTGGTAAAAACCTTACCGAAAATGTTTGATCAGGCAACCGATCAGAAATTGAAAACGGCTATTAAAGATCATTTGGCGCAAACCAAAGAACAAGTCGTTAGGTTAGAAAAAGCTTTTGAATTGATGGGTTTGAAAGCAGAAGCGAAACAATGTCACGCCATAGATGGAATCATCAAAGAGGGTGCAGAAATTATGGAAGAGACCGCAGAAGGTCCGGTTCGTGATGCTGGAATTATCGCCAGTGCCCAAAAAGTAGAACATTACGAAATTGCGACTTACGGAACCTTAGCCGCTTTTGCAAAAACCTTGAACGAAAGGGCGGTATTAGATTTACTTTTAAAAACTTTAGGCGAAGAAAAGAAATCAGATATGTTATTGAGTTATATCGCCGACACCAATTTGAACTCGCAAGCCGTTGACGGGAAACTTCAATCGAAAGATTTGAATGCAGTTTAAAATTGATTCACCATTAAAAAAAACATTATGAAAATAAATGAAAGCGAACCGTTTGAAAACGGAGCGAATCCAAAACAGGAACAACTCGGAAAATTCACGACTGATAATCAGGGTGAATTCATGACGACTGATCAAGGATTAAAAATAAATGATGATCAAAATTCCTTAAAGACAGGAGAAAGAGGTGCAACCTTACTCGAAGATTTTATTCTTCGTGAGAAAATTACCCATTTTGATCACGAAAGAATTCCAGAAAGAATTGTTCATGCGAGAGGTTCGGGAGCGCATGGTGTTTTTGAACTTTACAAACCGATGGGCAAGTATACCAAAGCGAAATTTTTAAATGATACTTCCATTAAAACTCCAGTCTTTGCAAGGTTTTCAACGGTGGCTGGTTTCAGAGGTTCCACAGACGTTCCAAGAGATGTTCGTGGTTTTGCCGTGAAATTCTATACACAAGAAGGAAATTATGATTTGGTTGGAAATAATATGCCGGTCTTTTTCATTCAGGACGCAACCAAATTTCCAGACTTGGTTCATGCCGTAAAACCAGAACCGCATAATGAAATACCACAGGCTTCTTCGGCTCACGATACTTTTTGGGATTTCATTTCCCTAATGCCTGAAGCCATGCACAACGTCATGTGGTTAATGAGTGACCGTGCTATTCCTAGAAGTTTAAGAACAATGGAAGGTTTCGGAATTCATACGTTCCGTTTTATCAATGATGAAGGAAAATCTCACTTTGTAAAATTCCACTGGAAACCGAAACAAGGAGTTTTAGGTTTAGCTTGGGACGAAGCGCAAAGAATTGCCGGTAAAGACACCGATTTCCATAGAAGAGATTTGTGGGAAGCGATTGACGAAGGCCATTTTCCTGAATGGGAGTTAGGCGTTCAAATTGTAGCGCAGGAAGATGAACATAAATACCCATTCGATCTTTTAGACCCCACGAAACTAATTCCAGAAGAAATGGTTCCCGTTGAGATTATCGGGAAAATGACTTTGAACAGAAACCCAGATAATTTCTTTGCTGAAACAGAGCAAGTTGCTTTTCACCCTGGACATTTAGTTCCCGGAATCGACTTTACGAATGATCCATTGTTACAAGGAAGATTATTCTCTTATACCGATACGCAGATTTCAAGATTGGGCGGACCTAACTTTCATGAAATCCCAATCAATAAATCTATTGGTGAAGTGACGAATAATCAGCGAGACGGAATGCACCGCATGCAGATTAATAAAGGAAGAGTTGCGTACAACCCGAATTCAATGGGTGGCGGCTGTCCTTTTCAGGCGATGATTTCAGAGGGCGGATTTACCTCGTTCGAAGAAAGAATTGATTCCAACAAAATCAGAAGAAGAAGTAAAAGCTTTTTCGATCATTTCAGCCAGCCAGAATTATTTTATAGAAGTATGACTGAAGATGAAAAACGACATATTCAAGATGCCTTCGCTTTTGAATTAGGAAAAGTGAAAATAGTGCCGATTCGCCAAAGAATGGTTAATATGCTTTTAGAAATTGACGAAGGTTTGGCAAACATTGTCGGTCAGAAATTAGGTTTAACGCCAGCAAAATTACCGCAACCAATTACAGGTAGTATTCCCGCAGATGGTGATTTAGAACATTACCATTCTTTTAAAGAAAAACTTTCAATTAAGGATGCACCTTCTTTAAGCATGGCAACAAAGTTACCAACGGATATCGTCGCAAGACGGGTCGCGATTTTAACCGCTGATGGTGTGAATGATGAAGCCTTTACTAAAGTTAAAAAAGAATTGTGTGATCTTGGCGCCATGGTCGCAATCATAGCGCCACGACATGGATTTTTAACGACGAAATCTGGGGACCAATATCCGATTGATGATAGTTTGCTGACTGCAGCTTCTGTTGTTTTCGATGCCGTTTATATTCCCGGCGGCGATAGTGTAAAAACGCTTAGTGCAAACGCCGATGCTATCCATTTCGTAGCGGAAGCATTTAAACATTGTAAACCAATTGCCTCCGATGGTAATGGTCAGGAATTAGTAGAGAAATCAATAGGTCAATCTGCGAACAAAGCGGACGGCGTTTCATCTGCTACTACCTTAAATGAGTTTGTGGAAGATATTAAAAAGCATCGCTTCTGGAACAGAGAGATGAATAATGAAATACCTGCTTAACACCTTAATTTTTTTTTATTTGAAATGAATCACATTCTAAGATTTTGAAAGGACCTGTAAATAATTGAAACCTTATGAATTATAGAATTCTCGGGTCTCAAGATTTTTAAAATTTTCAGTCAAATAAAATTTTTGAGAGAGCGACTTCTGGTCGCTCTTTTCAATCAATACCAAGATATTCATGCATACACATTTTCAGTCAACATTATTTTCGAACGTTCCCATATTATCTTCAACATTAGTATCTATCGTAATTCCGGTGAAGGATGAAGAAACCTATATTGAAGATTTACTGATTTCCCTTAAAGATCAGGTCGATTTAGCTGGAAATAAAATCAATTGTGATCTCTACGAAGTTTTGATTTTGGCTAATAATTGTTTCGATGGAACCGTTGATTTGATCAAAAAATTTAAGCAAAAAAATAAAAAAATAAATCTTCATTTAGAGGAAGTTGTTCTTGAAGCTGATCAAGCGAATATTGGTTTTGTACGCAAAACTTTGATGGATTTAGCGTATACCAGATTAAGTATTAATGGCGGTGGTCTGATTTTAACAACTGATGGCGACACGATTGTCTCTCAGGATTGGGTTGCACAAAATTTAGCAGAAATAAAAAACGGAGCTGAGGCAGTTGGCGGTAGAATTTTGCTAAAAGAAAATGAATTTGAATGTCTGGATAATGGCATTTGTTTCTTTCATAAAAAAGATGAAGAATATCAACTTCTGGTTGCAGAATTAGAAGCTGAAGTTTTAGAAAACTTTGATTACCGAAAAGGTGGCCATCATCAACATTTTAATGGAAGTTTTGCAGTGACGACCGATTGTTATCAAAAATCTGGCGGCGTTCCCGTGGTTAAAAATTTGGAAGACTGTGCTTTTTATGATCGCTTACTGGCGGTTGATGCAAAGGTGCGACATAGCAATAACGTCGTCGTAAAAACTTCTGCACGATGTGTTGGCAGAACGGACATTGGATTATCACACCAGCTGAATATCTGGAAGAATATCGATGTTCAAAAAGACCATTTTTTAGTGGAGTCCAGCGAATCGATTTTATATAGATTGCAAATAGAAAAACAATTGAAAGACTTGTGGCACCGACATAATTCAGAAAAAACATTATTGGAGGATGAGTTTAAAGCCCTCGATAATCAAATCAAATTTGATGAGAATTTATTATCAAGTTACGCTACCAGCAATTATTTCGGTGAATGGTTTCAAGAGATTAAGCATTTAAATGAACACAGTTGGAGAGAGCAATTTCAACCAGTTGACATTGATGAAGCGATCACAAATTTAAAAACAATTCTACAAAAATAAATCCTTTAAAATTTTCTCCACACATCGATCCGGTATTGATCTGTTCTGGTTTTAAATACATTTTCCATTTTCGACTCCATTTCTTTTCTAAAAGCATAATGAACTTGATTGCCAGTTTGTGGATAATCGGGAACAACAGGAAGCCAATGAACCAGCACTATTTCTCCTTTCTCTGGTAACATCTCATACATTTTATGAATGGCTTTTTTCCAGTCTTCTGCTGATAAATAATAAGCAACTTCTGAAATCAGGATTAAATTAAATTGATCATTGGGAAGTTCATCAGGAAAATGGAGTAATTGAAAGTTGACGTTCTCTAAATCTTTACATTTTATTTTCGCAAAATCTAATGCCTTTTCTGAAATATCAGTCGCTAAAAGATGGTGGCATTTCTCCGCCAGCATTTTAGTGAGAACACCGATGGAACAACCGATTTCCAAAGCATTCCTGTACTGGTTTCTGGGTAAAGCCTGTAGGGTAGCACTGTATTTCTGGGCTTCATAAGCACTGGTTTCGAAATTCCAGGGATCATCGTTTGCGGCATACACATCAGCGAAATAATCAGCTTTTAGGGTTTCTTTTTTTTCCATTATTTTGAAATATAAAATAGTTCGTAGGGTTTCTTAAAATGGTCCAACATTTCTGAAGACAGCTTAAATCCTTCTGGGTCATCATTAATCAAATCTGAAATCTGAGATTGATGCGCGGAAATGGCGGTTTGCTTTTTAGCTAAAACACTGGAAATATCTAATTTAAAAGGAATGGTTTCATCTGCGGATGGGAAATCTTCGACAGATCCTATTTGTTCGAGCCAAACCGCATATTGATAAATTTTCGCACCACCTATCTTCGAATTTTTAAATAATTCAGAAGCGGCGATATGATCAGGATGCGGATCCTTTCGCCAGGGCACAAAAATACTTTGAGGACTGATAATACTAATGATCTTATTCATATTCGAAACCGCTTCGTTAAAATCAGGATTTTGAAGTCCTGGTACGTGGCGATCTTTATACCTACAAAAAATAATATTTTCAACGGGAACACCTAACGCTCGGGCAGCGGTCATCAATTCATTCTCCCGAAGATTTCTCAATTTTTCGGACGGATATTCTAGGCTGTTGGGATGTGAAAGCGTTCCGTCACTGAGCAGCAGGATATAAACGGTTTGATTGTATTTTCGCAATAAAGAAATAACGCCACCGCAAGCCAGACTTTCATCATCTGCATGCGGCGCTACTATTAAGGTGGTGCCCAATCCCATCACACAATGTTCCGGCGCTAACGGAATATTTTCTATTTTAAATTCATCCATTTTTTTAAAATTTTTATTAAGGAACGTTGCTCCTGAGGTTGATCTCCCAGTGCAAATCTTCCGACTTCTAACAGGCAGTGATCTGGTGCAGGCTGGCGCAAATACGTCGTTAAATCTCGTATAATTCTTTCGAAATGATGAGGTTTATTGAGTCCTCTTGCGCCAATACATTGCTGACAAAGTATCATTATTTCGGTGCAAATTTCATCAATAGCAGTTCTAACCATATTGCTCTGATCTAAAAGTAAGGCAGAATTTTTAGCAGAAGGGTCGCCCATAAAAAGATCCATATAATCTGCGGCCGATTTTAGCCAATGATTTCCTGAATTGATCAGAATTCTCATTTGTCCAATTCTCACTTTTTGAAAATGATCTTCAGTTCTTTTCAATTTTTGCAGATAAAGAATGGTCTCCGCTAATAGCGTTTCCGCGGCACCCAACTGAACCGCCGAAAAACGAACTGAACCACCACTAAACATCGGTTGTTCATAATAATCGCCATTTTTCCCTACCAAATTATCTGCGGGAATTGGAGTGTTTTTGAAAGTCACTTTATAACTTCGGGTTGCTTTCATACCCATGGGATTCCACCAGTCAGAATGAGTTTGCACAGCAACTTCATCAAGATTGACGACGCACATTTGCCACGATCCTTTTTTTTGAGCCGCCGTAACAATCGGTCGGAAAACATAATCGCTACCGGTCGCAAAAGTTTTCGAACCATTTAAAAAATAACGGCCTTTTTCAAATTTCAAGGTAACTCCATCTTCAGCCTGCGTGTTCCAGACTCCAAATAACTTTCCGTCGAAACTGTCCTTTGCGAATCTTTTCTTCTGTTCCAAAGTGCCGAATCGATCAATGAGAAACTGCGCATTAAAATGACCTTCGATAATTCGACCAACCACTAAATTTCCAGACCCTATTAATTTTAAAATGGTGAGCAAAGCGTGGTTAGATTCTACTTTTAAGCCTAAATTCTTACCCCCAAAATCAGATGAAATACAGGCCGTCAGCAGATTTGAATTTTTTAAAATTTGCAAAGTTTTTTCAGGAAACGAGTTTGGTGAATCGGTTTCAGATGCTTCTTTCAAGGCATGCGGAATGGATTCTTTTACAGCGTCTGCTAAGGGAGAATATTCAGAAGGTATTTTGTAAATCAAGATCAGTTTTTTGAAGATGAATAAATTTACAAAGAATATTGCTTAGACAATACCCGATAAGTTGATTGGGCTAAAAAATAATTGGATAGCGATTATTTAATAAAAAATGGACCTTTAGAAATTCACTTTTTTATATTGCTTCGGAGTGATGCCATACTTTTTCTTGAAAATTTTAGAAAAATAACTGCTGCTTTCCAAACCAATCGCAGCGACTACTGCATTGACATTATATTCGTCATTTTGCAGGAGTATTCTGGCTTGCTCAAGTCGAGTGTCGGTCACATATTCATTTAAAGTTGTAGAAAACAAATACCTAAATCCATTTTGTAATTTATTCGGATTTAATCCTGTCGTGCGTGAAATATTTTTTACGGAGAGATCACCGTTGATGTTTTCTCGGATATAATTGCCGGCTTCTTCAACACGTTTCAGTTCTTGAATTCTCAGAATACTTCGATCTTCTGTTGTTAAGCTGTCATCATCAAACTGAACAACTTGCTGAACAAACATTTCTAGCGTAATCGCCTGGAGATTAACCTTATGGGCAATGAGCAAATCTTTATAATCATCGATATTCTGTAAGATATTTTTATAAAAAATGCCACAATTGTCTACGTGATAAAACTGGTTGATGCCTTTCACGTCCGTAATAACATTTTTAAGTTCTGACGTCCACGCGGCAAGTTCGCAGTTCTCTTTTACACTAAAAACACTGCGGTCAATCTCTACACTGACGACTTCGTGCAGAATGTTTTTTTCAAACTGAATAATATGACCATTATTACGTTCGCTGGCGACGATGGCACATCTAAACTCTTCAATTGAATTCTTTTTAGGATTGTTGGCAAATTCATGAGAAACAGAACCTTGAAGAGAATACAGAAACTTTGCGGGGTGAACCTCATCTAAAGTAAACTCCAGGCGAATGTCCTCTTTGAATTTTGCTTTATAAATAATTAAACCAAGACCGTTCTCAAAATTAATCCCTCTAATTTCACCCTCTCCAATATGTTTCGGAATAGATACGAAATACTCGCCGCACCGATGTTGATATTTCACCTCAAAAGATTCAGCCAAACTGATAATGACGTCTTTTAGTGGAATCGAATTAACTTGGAAAACCAGCATTTTATTTTTTTATAAAATTAGGGAATCCTTTTATAATGTTCTAGCCTTTTAGAAATTCAATTTGTTTTTCTAAAGAATATTTTAAATTTTAAAACTTTTTAAATATTAAGATATTCATCTAATTTATAAAATAACTTCCGGTACGTTTCTCTCCATTTAATTGAGATATAAAGTTTAATATTCCGAATATCAAACCAGCTTAAAAATGGTTTTAAAAAATGCGATATAAGCAAACGATAGGAGTTTGGATGATAACGATTATGGCTCAATCTTAAAAGACTTTTTTAATATTACGCGATTGAAGTCAAAAAAAACACACTTTGAAATTTTATAAATTGGTCAACTATTTGATAGTCAAAAATCTACGTTTGTCATGAAATAAAGTAATTTAAACCTCGTAAAAATATGATTGTTAAGTCTCACGAAAAAGGTTGGAAGATCATCACTCAGCGCTCTCATGGCCTTCTTGCTGCTATGATCGCTTATCAATATAAAATCGATCTTCCGAATGAAATCATGGTTCCAACTTTGATTGCTATTGCAGAACATGATGACGGTGCTGCAGAAACACTACAAGATAAGAATTTGACAGAAATGGGCGCACCCAGAGATTTTACGGTTGGAGACGACCCTAAAAAAACCAGCGTTAAGCAGAAACAATCCGTGATGGAAATTGCCACCTCGAAGAGTCAATTAAATGCTTTATTAACCTCCATGCACATCAACTTCATCTTCGAGGATTTTGATAAGAATCAGGATAAATCTTTGGATACTTTCTTAAAAGATCAAGCCAAAAACAGGACGGAAATCCTCAAACATTTAAATATTGATAAGAAATATGCAGATCGTTTATATCGATTTGTAGAATGGTGCGACGCCTTTTCACTCCTGATCTGCATGGATCAAATTCAACCCGAAGGACGAAAAATGGAAATATCTGAAAGTCCTGATGGAGATATGAATCAAACCTATTATAAAAGCGAAGATGTGATCTCGGTCGACCCGTGGGTTTTTAAGAGCGATTCCTTCAAAGTCTTTTATGAATATAAAATTATCGAGCAGTTGAAATTTGACTCCATCGAAGAATTTAATTTGGTCTGCAGCAAAACAAAAGTTCAAAGAAAGGAATTTACACTGGAGAAGTAGGTCGGGAAAAAGCTAGGAATATTTTTAGATGGTACCATTGTTAGCAAAAAGAGTTGGATAGGCAAATATTTGGCAATAGTTATCCTGGATATTTCTAATCGCAAAAAATTCAATTCAAAAGTATTTATTGGGTTTCCATAACGCTGTTTTGATGCAAAATAGATTGACTTTATTAGGCTTATGTGCTTAACTCTAACTAGACTCTAAATTAATACAACCAATTTTGATGAAATTATTTCAAAACTTCAACCGGACTTGTGTTAGAACTAATATTTTGCAGATAATCCTTACCTGTATTGTTTGTTTTAAATTGCTGTACAAAATCTCCACGCTCATTTTTGTAATTTCCTTTTTTTGATCTCCTATTTTTAAATGTTCAGTTGTTACATTTTTTAAGATGACA
This sequence comes from Kaistella antarctica, assembly GCF_900109615.1. Classification (GTDB taxonomy): domain Bacteria; phylum Bacteroidota; class Bacteroidia; order Flavobacteriales; family Weeksellaceae; genus Kaistella; species Kaistella antarctica. The sequence goes on along the minus strand of NZ_FOIX01000002.1, from coordinate 580,477 downwards.
TTATTATGTTGCGACTTACAAAAAACAAGCCCACATATAAAAACAAATAATAAGAAAATAGCTTTCATTTAATCACTTTTTCTGCGGAAATGATGTTTTAGATTTTGGTATTTTATTGCCCCCTTTTAAAGTTATAAATATTGGTTCTTCTGCTAATATTTTTCCTGATGTACCATCTACATAGACATTTTTTCTTGCATAAAACTCACCTTCGTCAGGTAACTCACTATAAAAAGTTACTATATAGCAGTTCTTTCCTAAATTGGTTATATACTGTCTGCTTACAGTATATAGTAATTCATCTTTATTAGGATTGGATCTTACCATTAAATCCACACCATATTCTTCTTTGATAAGTTCACAAAGTTGTTCAACGCTGAAAGAATATTTTTCATCGTTATTTGTTTCATTTATCAAATTACCATTTGGGTCATATTCTTTCGTATTACCGATGGGGAAAAGGTAAAACAGTCTTGTAGTTGTTTTTAATGATAGATTATTATAGAATTCAGAATAAATTTCAATAGGCGAATTTTTCTTTCTTAGTTTTCTATAAATCCATTATTATTAATTCCCCCTTTAAATTGTTGAATTTCGTCGTTATTTTCTGAGTTATATTCTTTAACATTTTCGTTTGGATTATTTTCTCTAAATTTCTGTATATCAAATATTTTCATTGATTTTTGTATTAAATTATCACTTAGCTTTTTCTCTTGTCCTCCGCAATCATTAAAAATTATGCTTAAAAGGAGTATTAAAAATAATTTTTTCATTTTATACATTCTTTTTGAAAAATTTTCCATTGCCAATGCCAAGTGTTTTTCCGTAAAATCCCATTATAACTCATTAAATTATCCGTAGCTAAAAGAGATGCTAAATGAGCGTGGTGATAAACAAATTTTTTAGCTGGTTTCATATCTTCATGAAAGACATAGATAACATATGATGTTCCGTTAAACATCCACAAACTATTATCTGTTCCCACATATATGCAGTTATTATTATTACGATAATCTTCATTAAAAACAGTGGATGAAACAGGAGTTAGATTATTTAAATAGACAATTGCGGCATCTCTGTGCGTGTGGTATAACCCTAAACAATGCAATGCTTCATGAGGCATGGTTCTGTTGTTTCTTGCTTTGACCAGAATTAAACTTTTCTTGCCAATGCCTTCTGTAACTCCTAAAAACCTGTCACCTGGTTCATCAAAAGAAAACATAAACAAATTATTGGCGAAGGCATTATGAGTCTGTGTATTAAATAAAGTTTTCAGGGCATTATGTGCATTGGCTTTTATTTTATTATCTGTTGTAATATAAGTTGATCCGATAGCTACACCTATTTGATTATATTTCTGCTTAAAATTAATATTATTTCTCACATTTATAATATAATCATTTCCAGATGAATCTTTATCAATAATTTCCGTCCCAATTAAGCTTTGATACGATCCATTATGCAAGGTCTCCATTTCGTCGCCAATATTGAACGAGCCAATATTTTCAAAACCAGTAATAATTTCTGTCTGCACTCTCACCAACACCACTTTCAATTCTTTTCTGTTTTTAACCGCTGCAGTTTTAGCAGATTTTGGTGAATTATTATTGGGTTCTAAAACTATTTTCCCCACTATTTTTCTTAAAGTCAACTGTTCTGGTAATGGTTTCGATAAAGAATCTTTTGGATAATCGTACAGCAAAATTTCCTGTCTCTTAGAAAATTCATGAATGCATTTAATTACAATTGTTTGTCCTGTACCTCTTTTTGCTCCAATTGCCTTGTCTGTAATTAATACAGGACTTGCATCTGTGCCATCTTTACCATCAATTGTGAAGTTATTTTTGTCGAAAATAATTCTGATTTGATCTGGTTCTTCATTCTGCACATCAACTAGAATACGTAATTCGGCTTCAAAAGGCGGTTTAACTGTGGAAGTAGATGCGGCACTCAACGATTCCGGATAGAGATTAAGCCACGGAACATAATATTTAGCAATTGATGGTGTAGCTGTTCTATTTATGGGTAATTGTAAATATTCTTTTTCTAAAGCTTTGAATGCTTCAGCTTTAGATTCATATTCTGTATTGTCATCTCTATGAGGTGCCTTCCCATTTGGTGCTTCATAACCATTTTCTAAACAATCGAAATATGCATATTCTGCAGTAAAATGATTATCGTCTATACGAAGCCAATCAAAACCAAATTGACCTTGTAACTCCCATCTTGTTTAGTTCTAAATTCAACTATTGTATCTATTAATTTTGTTGTGGTGGGTGGGTTTTCAGGACTACCATAACTTTCTCCTTTTTTTACTCCCTTATCCGAGATGATCTCTGCTGCATTATCAACAATGCTACTTTCAGAATAGATGTTGTAATCTTTCCCGATAATCTCCGTAATTTTTCCTTTTACTATTCTTGTCCTGCTCATCTGTGAAAAAATTAATAGTTTTTAGATTCTCTCCACTATTATGTTGCACTTCTTCCTGGGCATGTCTATTGATCGATGATTGTGAACTCGTTTCAATCCCTTTGTCAGAATTAACCGTAGTCTTTCCCTGCTTCGTCTCACTATGCACATCACCTTCAATAATCTCCATCAATTTTCCAGTGATAAACATACTTGCATCTCCCAAAACAGATGTCATCTTCATCGCACCAATACTTTGAGTCGCATTCATGCCTACTGTTTGAGTATTTTTCATGCGTATCATTTCACTTGAATTCATTCCAACATTAGTAGTCATATTTTCTCCCACATTAATATTCATATTCTTGCAATTCAGCGTCATCGTTTCCGGTGCCGTAATATTAATATTACTTCCTGTCGTATCTAAATGAATTTCGTTTCCAGATTTGTCGGTGATAATGATGCTTTCATCTTCTGTGAAAACAATACGGTGTCCGCTTCTGGTTTGAATAGATTCACACGGTTATCCGCTCCACCACCAATCCAACCTGTCCGTGAAACATTCCACCCATCACAAAAGGCCGGTCAGGATGATTGTGCACAAAACCAACCATCACTTGATCACCAACTTTTAGGATTACGACATAGAGATTTTAAATATTTAAATTTGTTAGTGTATTTATATACCTAAAATTACCTTTTTAAAGGATTCAAATTTTGTTAATCTTTCAAGACTTTTCCAGAATTTCCATCAATTTCATAGTAGAAATTTGCTTTTAGACCTTGTCCTGAGGGACTACTTTTTGAGTGTGTAACAATACCTTTAGCAGAACGAATTGTCCACAAAGAATTAGTTTCATTAAAATTTACTTCAATTGCGGATTCTCCATTATCCAAATACCAACCTTTACCTGTTTTTAAATCCAAATGATGCTTTTTTTCCAAAAAATCAAGAATATCAGTATACTTTATTTTTTTAAACTTCGCATCTTCGTTTTTTTCACTAATAATTTTTTGATTTTTGTCGTATTCAATATATTTTCCAAGAGCTACGTTTGAAAAGGTCGTTGTAGATGATTTTAAATTACCTTCTTTATAATAAGTATTATATTCTGAAAGAAAACTTGGTGCAGGTTTTTTAATATATTCATCAAAACCATTATCTGACTCATATTGTTCAACTTTACTACCATCAGGTAATAAAAAGAAAGCACCTCCTTTATTCCATTTTTTTTTAAAATTTTCAATATCAAATTTTCTCATTTTTTCACTTTTTGTTACTGTATTAATTTTTTTTTCATTCTGCCCCGAACAAGCATGACAAAATAAGATAATTGCTAAAATAAAAACTTTGTTAATCATAATAGGTTTATTTGATTTTTATTGTGTTATTGACAATTTGCCATTGCCAACCAAACAAAATTTTTCCTTCGACAGGTGTTCTTGGATTACCATTCAAATCCGTAGACCAATGACAGTAATCCATGATATTATCAGTTTTTTGAGCTTTATATGTATAGTTTGATTTCTTTCCATCAAAAGTATGTGGTAATCCCATTGCATGCAATGTTTCATGTGATATTGTTGAACGATCATGATCATAGAAAAATATAACATGATTCGTAAAAAGTTTATCTGCAAAACCTTGTGTTACTAAATTTGAATCTATTGGATCAGGATAAGCGTCCAATAAAAAGTATAATTTATAGAAATTTGTATATCTTCCAGGATAGGCTCTATTTAATTCGGCATCAAGATAATCTAATATTGGAATAAAGCTTCCATCTTGACTACCATCGTCACTAAAAATAACGCCACTCCTAGAATATCTATTTTTAAATGTATTATTTGTGGAAACATCTAAAGGTTTTATCAAATATCTAATATTAGGCTTTATTAAAGATTGAATTAAATTTTGTCTGAAAAAAGAATCGCCATCTGAAACCATCTTTCCTATTTTTGGAACTGCTCCTAGCTTAGTCTTAACAGGGACAATAATCACATTAATTTTTTTTATATGAGCAGTATCGTTTGCTAAAATTTTAAATTGACCACAAATTTCGTTATCTGCTAAAACATCAACGTATACATCTTCTTTTAGAGGCTTTGAAGCTTTTACAGTCAAAAAATTATATAGATTATACTTGCCATTCTTGATTGGTAATTCAGTCTTATTAAAAATCAAGCCTGTTTTTTCTTTTTGGGACTTAATTTCAAGTTTTTTTGGAGCTGTTTGAATTTCAATTTTTAAGCTAAGTTTTGCAATATTTTCATTATGAACAATTGCTATTACTGGAACATGATAGAAGAAAGGATTTCCTTTTGTTGATTTCCAATTAATCTGTAATTTTTTAAAACTATTTATAAGATTATTAAACATCGAAGGCCATTTTTTAAAAAAATTGGTCCAGCTGTTTGTGTCAGTTGTAACTACATTTAGATGCGAGTTCGTATAATGTTTTCCTAAAATATCTTTCACCCAATTTTTATCACCTACCAAACCGCTATCACCCGTTCTAATCCAATCAAAACCAAATTCCCCTTTCCAATTTCCATGTGGTCTAAATTCAACAAGACATTTTGCTTTAATCTGAGTGGAAGGAGGATTATCAGGATTTCCATAACTTTCTCCTTTTGCTACTCCTTTATCAGATATAATTTCTGCTGCATTATCCACAATGTTACTTTCAGAATACATATTGTAATCTTTTTCAATAATCTCTGTGATTTTGCCTTTTACAATTCTTGTCCTACTCATCTTTAGTGTGCTTTAGATTTCTCTCCGCTATTATGTTGCACTTCTTCCTGGGCATGTCTATTAATAGATGCATTAGAGTTAGTTTCAATGCCGCCTTCTGAGTTGACTACAGTCTTTCCCTGTTTCGTCTCACTATGCACATCACCTTCAATAATTTCCATTAATTTTCCAGTAATAAATGTGCTTGCATCTCCCAAGACAGAAGTCATTTTCATCGCACCAATACTTTGGGTAGTGTTCATGCCAACCATTTGAGTATTATTCATTCCAATCATTTCACTTGCATTCATACCCACATTCGTGGTCATATTTTCCCCTACATTGATATTCATATTCTTACAATTCAGCGTCATCGTCTCTGGTGCCGTAATATTAATATTACTTCCCGTCGTATCTAAATGGATTTCATTTCCGGATTTATCAGTGATAATTATGCTTTCGTCTTCCGTAAAAACGATTCGATGTCCACTTCTGGTTTGAATGGATTTCACACGGTTATCCGCTCCACCACCTAATCCAACCTGTCCATGAAACATACCACCCATGACGAAAGGACGATCCGGATGATTGTGTACAAATCCGACCATCACTTGATCACCCACTTCGGGGATTGCAACATAACCACGATTCTGTGACACCTGATCCGTTCCACCTGCGTCTGGAGGCATCATACGGATAAAATTGGTCGTGTCGTGCATTTGCCAATCGAAGCGAACGGTCACGCGTCCTTGCCCTGACGGATCAGTGTTGGATATTACGGTGGCTAATTGCGGTTGTGCAATTGAAAATTTAGCGTTTGAAATCGCGAGCAAGCAATCCTTAAAGTGATTTTTAAATGGTCTTATTAATTCTAAGGGAATCTATGTAATCTTTAAGTTCTTTACTATTATAGAAATCGAGACATTTCATAATAATTAGAAAAGATTTTTGATCAGATTTTTCTTCTTTCGGTTTAGTTCTGTAAACTTTTTTATGCCAATTGTCAACTAGTTTATTCAGTTCTTTATTTCTAATAAGTAATTGTGTTTCAATATCACTATTTTGTACATAGGCCTGTATGGTATTATCTCCTATTACATTGTAATTATCAGGATTTACTTGTAAAACAAATTGTTCTTCTTTGCTGTAACATAGACAAAAAGCAGTATTTTTTAAAATAAGTAACTTATCCTCCTGTGTTTTATTCTTTTTTCTAACTAAAATGCCTACTGAAGATGTGTCAATATCTTTTATGTAATTTACATCTATTTCAAGTTTTTGCTCATCTATAGTTTTGTGAATATTGGCAGTTGTATTTTCTTTTTTACATCCAAGAATTATGAAGAAAAATATTATTATTATTAATAATTTATTGCTGAAATTCATAATATTTTATTTTGTAATTAATCAATATCTGTCCAACCTACTACCGTTTGACATTCTAAGTGGTAATCAGTTCCATAAACACGATCTACCATGATGTCAACATGTCCTGTTGCATCATCCCAGCCACATTCAGTTTCAATAAATAAAACTTCATTTTCCGTTAATCTATCAACTTTTATTGGCTGTTTCGAAATGGTCTCCAATAGATATTTTCTAATATTATCAACGGTGATAAAATAATTTAAATTATTTCTTCCTTTGAAGGTTTTATATGCACCTTCATTTTTTTCCGGAACTAAATTATTAGAATGGTTAAGGGCCCAACTCATTCTCATGGCGCAGGTATTATCTAAACTAATATACCTTTTATCATTTTTGGGTAATGCTTTGATTTCATCATACCATCTTTTTAAATAGCCTCCTACTTTTTCAAAAAGTTCATCACGCGTGATTTGATCACCCTTAGGATATGCTTCCCAAATTTCCCATATCCTACTTTTTTTATATTTCACAGCTCCACAAAACACATTTTCTACACCTCCATCAAAGAAAGAGTCATTGTCATCAGCGTAAAAATCTACTTGCGCAATATCTTTTGTTTTATCCCATTCAAAAACAAAATGATCATCATATTTTAAATTTTCAAAAATAACTTTGCCCAGGTTTTCATTTTTACTATTGAAAGAAATTGCCGTAATATGTCCTCCATCAGAATCATTTGCTGTCGGATTTCCTTTTCTTACATCAAAATTAATTGGTATAATTTTATCTAAAGTTTTAAATTTCACATTCTTTACGAAAGGTTTTCTATGAGAAGGTTCTACAAGATTGCTCAAATTCCATGTGCTTTTTAAAGTTTGTACATCGTAGTATTCTTCTGTAGATTCATTGATGATGATAACTGGGAGGTATGCATTATCTGACAAATCTTCAGGTGCTTTTTCGGGATTGCCGATTAAAGTCCCATTTTTAGCAGTAAAATGACTAATGTTTCCAGCATAGGCCTCAAACTCATCAGTGTAAACAGTCCAGCTTCCTTCGATTTCTGTCCTGTGCTCTCCTCCTGTTATTCTTGTAATCGACATATCTTAATGCATTTTAGAATTTTCACCGCTATTGTTATTGAACGTCTTTTTCGAATGGATATCATTATTTTCTTCCGAAACAATCTGTCGCATCTTTGATTGCTCTTTAACTTCTTTCGCTTTAGATTCTCTGTTTCCTTTTACAAATTCCATTAAATTACCTACAACATTGGTCATAAAACTAGCACCAACTGAAAGATTTTTCATCATTCCCACGCTTTCTGTTTGATTCATACCTACAGAATTACTTTGATTTTGACCAACTGTTGTACTCTGGTTATTTCCTACGAAAGCCGACATATTTTCCGCAACGTTAATATTCATATTCTTACAATTCAGCGTCATCGTTTCAGGCGCGGTAATATTAATGTTGCTTCCCGTAGTATCTAAATGAATTTCATTTCCAGATTTATCACTTATAATAATGCTTTCATCTTCTGTAAAAACAATGCGGTGCCCACTTCTGGTTTGGATAGATTTCACGCGGTTATCCGCTCCACCTCCCAATCCAACCTGGCCATGAAACATTCCACCCATCACAAAAGGTCTATCAGGATGATTGTGTACAAAACCCACCATCACCTGGTCACCAACTTCTGGGATGGCAACATAACCTCTATTCTGAGAAACCTGATCCGTTCCGCCTGCATCCGGACTCATCATTCGGATAAAATCTGTGGTGTCGTGCAATTGCCAGTCGAATTTTACCGTTACTCTGCCTTGTCCTGAGGGATCGGTGTTGGAAATAACCGTGGCTAGTTGTGGTTGTGCGATTGGCGTTGTGAATTCTGGTTTTGGTAAAAATCCTGTATCACTCGCAATAGCTTTGAACGTGCCTTTGTAATGTCCGAGTGTATCGACATCGTGCATAGTTTCAACAATCATTAATCGTGTAAAATAGGAAGTCTGATTGCTGTCTTCTTTGCGCATTTCCAGATCTGCTACACAACCTGGATATAAAAATGGGATTGTGGTGGTTCCACTTACATGCAATACTTCCACAGCTTTACTTCCTGCTGCGCTTGTTTGAGAATTCACCACATCTTTATCGGTCGTCGCACGAATTGGAGCTATCTGTAAAGCTGGTGTTTTAAAGATTGCGCTTTCAGAATCATTTTTTTTGTAAGCAATATTCGCCAGATCACTTTTATGTTTTGCCGGAGTTGCACCCGAAGTCAGTTTAGCATTCTGACTGCTGTTGTAGCCGTAAAACTGAGGTTTGGTGTGAACTGCTTTTATTTCTATTTTAATATCATTGACGTTGCTGCCATAAATCAGGGATAACGGTTGATTTTGAGCAGGCAATTTGCCAAAATGCAAGACTTCACCGTCATAATAAAACTGCTCACCGTACGCTTCGGCCATTCTTGCCAGATAGTTGTAATGCGTTTCATTGTATTGAGAACTGTAGATAATTTCTGAGTAATCATTCGCATCTACTCTAACATCATAACTGCCAGTATTTATACCTTCTTTAATCAGTTGATTGGCAATGATACTCATGTTCACGGGTTGCGCTCCACCAAAACTTTGGGTATGTGGCGCAGCGTCCAATAGGATTGTCGGACTGTAACCTGAAAGCACAATATTTCCGAGTCCACTTTGATCCTGCAAATAACCAACTTCAGTGATGACGCCTACAAATGTTCGCTCTGGACTGTCTGGAATATCTTTATATTTTTGAACAATGGTAAGTCTTTTTCCTAAAAACTCATTGGAGGATTCTAAGTTTTGATTCTCGCGATTTCCCAAAGAATCATACGCTAAAACGATTTCAAAGCGATGATGTTTTCCACTGTGTTGGCTTAAATTGAAATGTTTGTAATGGGAAATGACTTTTCCTTCGATTACCACCAAAAGTTTCACGAGTCTGTTGATTCCAAAAACCTGACTGGCAGAAATCGATTTCGCACTATTATCAGGCTTGAAAGTAGGTGCTGAAGTTCCGTTTGTTTTTGCCATAATTATTGGGTGTTAGGTGAATGATGATTGATGGTTGATGGTTGATGGTTGATGGTTGATAGTTGATAGTTGATAGTTGATAGTTGATAACAAATATTAGGTAAATTTTTACCTAATTAATACGTTTCCCATTTTTTTCGCAAAAATTGATGTACTAAAATTAAACCTTTAATCTTAAAAACAGACACTTAAATTGTTCTTAATCAAAAGATTTATCAAACATAAAAACTATTCTTTATTAAAATGTTAATCCTTTAATAAAAAAATGATTGCTTTAACATTAATAAATTAAATTTCTTTTGTCCTGAAAAGTACTATGAATGAAAATGGATTTTAAAAAAAAATTCCCGATAAAATCTGCATACTGCACCTCTATCAGGAATTTTTAATGTAGTTTTAAAATGTATAGTAATGTTTACATTTTATCTCTATTTACCAGGCCAAACTCCTTCATAAGCAGACGTACCGTAGTCGATTTTCTCTGCACTCACTACGAAAGAAATCAACATATTGTCTGAATCGATCGCGTCGAAATCAACTTCATGCTGGATTACGTAGCCGTTGTTCCATTTTAGGTTGATCAAAGTTCCTTCTTCGTGGGATTTATTGAAAGTAATTTCACCAGTTGTTGGTTTGTATTTACCGTTTAATAAACTTTCCAGTACGTGCGCATCTTCTGTCGCCTCGATGGTAATTTTAATTAAAGCATTTGAAGGATCTGAAGCTACCCGTCCGGAAACGTCGGTAGATCTTGATACACTATAGTTTAATTTTAACACTTTTTGTTCTGCTCCTCCATTGAATTTCAGAACGCCTCTTGAATTGTTTGCTGCCATGATTTCTAAATTTTAAATTGTTATTTGATTGTTGAATTATTTTTGTTTCATCTAAAGTCTTACGCTTTTGATATCTCAAAGATAAAACCACTTTATTAAAATCTTTGTAGTAATTCTACTACAATTTTGAAAATTATTTAAGAAAAATTAGAATCTGAAAATTTTTAGTGAAAAAAGATAAGGGGGAATTAATTCTATTTCAAATAAAAGGCACGTTGATGCTATTTTGTAATATTCATACTAAGATGCTCACCAAGATTGACGCTTATATTTTCCCACGCTAATATTCATAATATCCCGCCAAGTAAATGTCAATTTCTTTAGAGCAGTCACCGTGCTATTTCCCGCTTCCAAGGGAAGAATGTACCGCAGTTTTAATGCGACTTTCTAGAAATGGGTTGCAAGATTTGCATGAGGAGAACGCCCCAACAATTGTCCTGAATTACAATTCCAATCAGTCGATTTTATAATTTACTCGTGGAGAATTCCCTTCCTTTTCCATCAAATAGACATCGATATTAAAGCATAAAATGCTTTTGTACACAGAGATATGGATTTAATCTCCACTTAGATTAGCTTTTTCTTCCAATTGTTAAAAGTTCATCCCACTGTGTCGTAAACCGCGGACTGCGATGTTCTTTAATTAGCGCCCATTCTTTTTCACGATTACCAACCGTCGCAATTTTTACCTTATTCTTGCCAAACTTGTTATTTAGAGCGTCAATTACATCTGTAATTTCTTTACTTTCAGTTTTATTTTTGATTTCAAATAAATTAGTTTGAATCTCATTGTCAGGAACCAACTGTAATAAATTGACGCCTACTTTTTTATAACGATAGCCTGGTTTATAAATTTGCTTGAGTCCTTTCAAAGCTTCTTTAGTCAACTTTATGGTACTGTTCGAAGGACTATCTAAAGTGATTATAATTTTATTTTGATATTGATGGTCTTGTACATTTTGATAATTAGTCTGAATTGAGACTTCAATCTTCGAAGCGGAGCTTTTTTGTTGCCTTAATAAATCTGCTACTTCTGCCACATAATAACTGCAAGCTTCTTCTATCAGACTATAATCCGTAAGCTTTTTACCAAAGGATTTTGCTGTACCAATTCCTTGTTTCGCCTCAGGCAGTGCGATTAAATGCAAGCACGGTTCGTTATTTAATTCTCTCCAAAGTCGCTCACCAATAACGGTCATTTCTTTTCTAACCCAAGCCATCGGCATATTCGCAAACTCTAAGGCAGTTTGTATGTTATTTTTTTGCAATTTCTCAGCATGCTGTTTTCCTATGCCCCAAATATCTTTCACCTTTAAACTCCGAAGCAAATGTTTTCTTTTTTCTTCTGTATCCACAACATATACATCCTTATGCTCTGGAATTTTCTTGGCAAATTTATTGGCAAGTTTTGCCAACGACTTTGTTTTTGCAATCCCAACGCCGACTGGAATACCTGTGTTTTTTTCAACCGTACTTTTTATTATTGTTCCAATACTATGGAAAGCTGTTGTTGAAGAATGTGATAAATCAACAAAACTTTCATCAATGCTATACTCTTCGACTAAGGGAGAGAACAACCTGAGTGTGTTCATTACCCTATTAGACATATCACTATAAAGGGTATAATTGGAGGAAAAATAAGTAACCTGGTGGTCATCTAGAAACTTTTTAATCTTAAAAATCGGCTGAAACATTGGCATCTCAGCCAAAGCCTTTGCTTCTTTATTTGCGGCAATTACACAGCCATCGTTATTGCTAAGGACAATTACTGGTTTACCTCGTAAATCAGGCCGGAAAACCAGTTCGCAGGACGCATAAAAGCTATTGCAATCGACAAGCGCTATCATAACACTGATTTTATAATATAAGTGATCACGCCCCAAATATTTACCTCGTCCTCAAAATCATCACTCATTCTAACAATTTGAAAAGTACCGTCTAAAATCACAACAGCCAACTGATTAGTTTTCGGTGTTAAAGATTTATCAACGATGAGAACATCTTCCCTATCAATTCCCAAGGCTGCCGCCGCATCATCAATAACGCGGATATAAAATGTGGCTTCCGAATTACGAACAAGAACTGAATTCAAATCTATTCTAGGTTCATTATAGTGTGTCGCTGGACTTGAAAACCCAGTTTGAGTTGGTCGTTCTACTCTATGATTATCCTCAGCCTTTTTAATCTGTTGTGGTTGGTCTGGTTTCATGATTTTATTGATATCCCATCTAAAGTGTTCGGAAAATAAAAAATTATTAAGTTTAACAGTTAATGTAAATGATGGCTTAAATCATTATTAAAGAGTCACCAGATAATAGCCTAAGTTCTCAACAGGAAATAGAATTATGGAGCCTTTTAAAACGATCAATTAATTTTATAAGCCATCAATATCTTCATACAATTCAGTAATTGTTTCAATTTCCTCACTCACATCATTTCCCTCTATAATTTGTGCTATCCAGGATTCCACTAAAATTAAACTTGTGGCGCTGCAAGCTTGAAGGCCGTAAGAATAGGGTCTTAATCCATTAGTATGGGTGAAATTAATATCGTACAGGAAGTTATTAGCCTCTCCCGACTTGCTTATTGTTCGATAACTAGAATCAATTTGAATACCTGAAAGTTTTAATTCGGGACCATTATCAGTTGACAATATAGAGCTCTTATCTACTGATTTAGTCTGGCTCTTGTAGTCTGCTGCATTATTGAAACGAGCTGATGCTGCCCGAACTATACCCTCGTCTACCAATGATTGAAATGGAAAATCAGCTAGTTCCAGCTTCTTACCACCGCCACAATTCACGAAAAGTTGATAAGTTAATTCTTCTTTCTCACCGGCCGGCGATTCTACGATAATTTTTGTTACTCCATCATTGAAAGCATCTTCAGGAAAACTAACGAATCCCGCTTTTAGTTTAATACAATTCGCGTCATAAAGTGCCAATAGAATTTCCGCAGATTGCAAAGGTAATGCTGCTATAACATTCATCAGGAATGACATGATTTCTTTATGAAAAAAAAGATGATCTTCTGCTGACAAGAGTTCCCCGTGATAATTTAGGCTGTACATTAAATCATCCAAAGTTTCCATCCAGTATATTGGAATTTTATGCTCTATTGAATTCCTCGCGGGTATCATTTCTTCCTTCATTCCCTGAAAGGAGTTAACATAATCATGCTTGTCTGACATCAATGCAACTAGATCTTTAAAACTGAATTTTAAGTCCTGTAGTTTATCTACAACGTGAGTCAATCGATCTTTTCGGAAAGATTCTAATAAGGCCGGTCGGCATAAATCATTAAAATAGTTTTCAATGCTCATCAAACCGTCTTCATCAATTATACCTAACAATTGAGATCTAGAGAAATGACGGTATATTTCTCTGATAGGCTCTTTCTGCTCATATTGCAGATGAGGCAGCCAACCTTCGGCAGAGTGTAATATAATTTTGAAATCTGGATTAGCTTCATGTAATTCAAATAATAACTTGCCATTAACCTTGCTAAATTTCCCATGTCGATGAGCTAAACTTGTTACGACATCAAAAGCGCTTAATGATGCGCCAAGTGTACCAATCGGAAAATTATAGGAATCATTTTTTTTCGGAAGTAATTTATGAATTGGCCACGGCGACACGTAATAGCCAGCTTGCGGCTTATCCTCTCCTTTCCACTCATGACCGTTTGCAATGATGACCGTAGAGTAATTGTATCTTTCTCCTTTGCAGTCGGTAATTGTCAATTCATCGTACAAAGATTTAGATATATCCGAAACTTCACAGTTGACTTTTTGAAAAATTACAATGCCTTCTAATTCAAGAATGGCTATTAGCTTCTTAAACTGTTCCTCAAAATAATGACCTAAAGAGACTCGACTGTAAACTTCGGAATCATCAATAGGAAAATCAACAATATTTAGTTTCCTCAACAGATTTGGCTCTTGTCTTCGAAGCCAATCTCCGAAGGACTCTTGAATCATCGGGATTTCCTCGGATGAAATATTTGCAAGATTGTAGATATCAGTAGTTTTGGGATAATAAGGCATTCCCATTCCTAAAATTTCTTCCTTTTCGAATATTGTAATGTTAGAAATTTCTTTCTTTAGGTCGGCGATATTGTCTGTAATGTATTTTAGTAAATACAGCGCGGTCGGTCCGCTTCCGATAATTGCTATATTAGACAAATCACTTTTAATAATTTTGTTTTTTTTCATCTTTTTCTTGGCAATGTGCGCTAGACTGCAATTTTAATTCTCAAATTTTGTAGTGATAAAGATAAATGAATAATTTTCAATTTTATATTTAAAAAATCTATGAACTAATTAAATATTATCACTGCTAAATATTTTTAACGAAGATATCGATCCTGTCCATCCTACCTTAGAAATAAAGTCAGTCAACTTTAATCTACATTACTTGCCGTTTGAAAATTTAGATATCTAAAATTCCGGATAGCAACAGATTTTATTAGTTAGGAGATTTCTAGAAAGTTTTTATCAAAACAAACATATTTGAGGTTAGCGAATTAAAAGATTTCTATGTTTAATTAAGAGTGATTTCTATATTAATACAATGTTGCAATTGATTTAAAAAATAATTTCCTTTTAACTATTCATTTTCTTCGAAAGCTACTATTTGTTTGCAACTTAACATGATCTTCGAGAGAAGATTCTAGGTGCTCCTGCATTTCCTTAATCCAACTCAAATTAGGAATGTCTTAATACGCCAAATCATCAATAAGGCAGCTTGCATTGAAAGTAGTTAAGAGGGATTTCTACATTATAATTGAAAATTTGGAAAAAATATAAATTAAGCCGCTAATTATATATTGAATTACTCTCAAATCGTTATTAAATGAGAATTATACAGAAGTGAAAATGGTAAAACCTAAAATAATTTTTTACAAAAAAAATAACCCGCTGTAATACAACGGGTTATCTTATTGTTGGGCGGAGAACTAGGGATTCGAACCCCAGGACCTGTTACAGTCAACAGTTTTCAAGACTGCCGCAATCGACCACTCTGCCAGTTCTCCAACTAAAATAGATTTCTCTTTTTCAGTGGTGCAAATATAAAGACCTTTTCGATAGTGACCAAATTATTTTCGAAAAAAAATTTAAAGGCTTCATTATCAAAGCGAAAATTAATTCTTCACCAGCTGTAAACCAAGATATACAGCCAATAAGCCCACTAATACACTCAAAGCAATATAGATTAACAAGATGGAATAGTTTCCACTTTGCCATAAAGAAAGGTTCTCAGCGGAAAAAGTGGAGAAGGTCGTAAACCCACCACAAAAACCAGTAATGAAAAGGAACTTTAAGGAATTGTCAACCTTGATAAAGTAAGAGGTAAGAACGCCTATCAAAAAACACCCAATAATATTTACCACAAAAGTCCCCATCGGAAATGAATTCACATTCCAAACCTTTTGGGTATAATTCGAAATTAGGAAGCGCAGTACGCTTCCTAATCCGCCTCCTATGAATATGTAGATGAGGTTTCTGATTGGTTGTTAGGTATTAGGTATTAGGTATTAGAAAATAAGTTATCAAAATAAGGTTTGGATGATAAAAACTAAATTTCTTTTACTGTTTACTTGGCTCTTTTCACTTGGTTCTTCTGCCTATACTAACTCTCCCAGATATTTTTCTGAATCCATGGCGCCCATACATCCGCTTCCGGCAGCGGTGATTGCTTGTCGATAATGGCTGTCTTGAACATCACCTACAGCAAAAACACCTGGTAAATTTGTTTTTGAGGTCCCGGCAATCGTATTGATATATCCGTTTTCGTCCAAATCAATTTGCCCTGCAAATACTTCTGTGTTGGGTTTGTGACCAATGGCGATAAATATTCCGTGAACGCCGATGGTACAAGTTTCCTGAGTTAGATTATTGATCACTACTCCTCTTTCGACTAAATTATTTTCTCCTTCAATACCGATCAATTCATGGTTGAATCTCACTTCGATATTAGCCGTATTATTCACTCGGTGAATCATCGCTTTGGACGCACGCATGTAATCCTTACGTACCAAGATGGTTACTTTATTGACCAATTTTGCTAAATAGGTTGCTTCTTCTGCCGCGGTATCTCCAGCTCCAACAACGATTACATCTTTTCCTTTGTAGAAAAATCCGTCACATGTTGCACAAGCAGAAACTCCACCACCCATATATTTTTTCTCATCATCAAGACCTAAATATTTTGCCGTGGCTCCGGTTGAAATAATAACCGACTTAGCCAATATTTCTCTGTTACCCGCCCATAACTTATGAACACCGCCAACTTCCTCAGAGAATTCAGCTTTGGTGATCATTTCATAATGAACTTTAGTTTCAAATCTTTCGGCTTGTTTTTGCAAATCCATCATCATTTGCGGACCTGTAACTCCATCAGGATAACCTGGGAAATTATCAACTTCGGTTGTTGTAGTTAGTTGTCCTCCTGGCTCCAGACCAGTGAATAATTCAGGTTTTAAGTCAGCTCTAGCAGCGTAGATTGCGGCCGTAAACCCAGCTGGTCCAGATCCTACAATCACACAGTCTAAAATATTGTCTTCCATTATTGAAAATTAAATTTATAAGTACTATTTTAAAGTTTTCAAAAATCGTGATTTATTTTGGGGTAACGAAGCTTTTAGCGATGAATTTTGTCAATTCTCTTGTTTTAGTATTCATCTAGAAATTTTAAAATGTAAGTTAGAATTTCCTTTTTCTGGTCTAAGGTTCCGCTTTTATCCATATCGTTATGAATGGTATTCGGAAGTTTAATGATCGTCATACCTAACTTTTTCTGCTCTACTAAAGTTGGCGAAACGCCTTCATCGGCAGGTTGGTCGCTGGAACGCAGCGAGTAAATCTTCGGTTTTGAAAGGTGTGGAAAAGGATATCTTCTCTGATCTAAAGTAATCAGTTTCCAAACTTTATCAGGGTGTTTTTCTGCAAATAAAACACTCATATCTCCCCCATTCGAATGTCCGGAAATCGCCACTTTCTGATAATCTAAATATGGAAAATCTATTTTTAACTGTTGAAGCACAAACGCTATATTTTCGGCACCTCGATCCCAGTTCGGACGTCGTACCACTTGCGGCTTCCCTTCAACTGGAACCAAATCATCGGTTGGCAGTTCATGCTGAATACTGGCTACAAAATAGCCGTTTTGTGCTAAATTGCTGAGCAAATAGTGATAATCTAAATTGCTGTCGGGATTATTCCTGCCATATCCATGACTAAAAATAAGTACAGGAGTTTTCTTCAGGTTCAAACTTTTTTGATAATAAAAGGCGACTGGAATTTTTCGATCGCGTGTAGCGTCAAAATAATCAACGGCTTTTGTTGGTTGGTGCAAATCTTCGGCAGCGGAAATAGCCGTCGTTTTACAAGATAAAAAAAATAGGAACAAAGAAAAATAAAGTAGTTTTTTCATGGATGAATTCTTTTATTTTTAGCAATATCGATGAATGGGTGCAATGCCTGCGACCTGACCTGAATGGAGCTCTTTTTGCGGAACGTAGTGGAGCAAAAAAGCGGGAATGGAGGGCGGAAATAGTCGCCCAAAAAAATAAATTTTTAAACCTTTACTTTATACTGATCAATATGTAAAATTTTGTAAACCAGCTCCGTCAGCAAATCATTATCGGTCATATTAATGGCGCCCAAACCTTTGCTTTTCAGATCAATTTCGCGTAAAATAGAAATGGCCCGCGTGCAATGTTTCAGAGAATAGAAGCGGGATGCGTCTGCAAACTGCGTCAGGAAAAAAGGAGCTATTCCCATAGCGGCGGCCTGATTTTGGGGCGACTCGCCTTTCATGGTCTGAAAAATAATGAGGTTGGAGAAAAAGTTATACAGATTTCCAATCGTCATGACCAAAGTGTGCGTTTTTGATTTACCCATATAGTGAGCGATTTTGAAAGCATTGATTTCGTCCTTTTTTCCAAGAGCTTTGATCAGTTCAAAAACGTTAAAATCTTTGCTGATTCCGATATTCGTTTCAATGATTTTTTCATCCAGCAATTCGCCTTCTTTTAAAATCATTTTCAATTTCTGCAACTCGTTGGAAATCCGCGATAAATCGGTCCCTAAATACTCGCCCAGCAAAGTCGGAATATTGGGTTTAGCCTTGAGTCCAATTGCTTTGATTTCACCATCGATCCACTTGGCAATATTGTAATCCCTGATTTTTTCACTTAGAAAAATCATTTTCTTTTTGGTCAAAATTTTGGCAAATGCTTTTCGAGCATCTACTTTTTTGTACTTATAAGCGATAACTAAAAGGGTGGATTCTGCCGGATTTTCAACATAGGCGAGCAAAGCTTTACTTTCGGGATCTGTCAGGGTAATATCTTGAGCTTCTTTTATGATGATCACCTGCTTGTCGCCCATCATGGGAAACTGCCTTGCGAGAGAAAGCACTTCGGAAAAAGTGGTGTCTTTTCCATAAACGACCGTTTGATTAAAAGCCTTTTCATCTTCCTCTAAAACATCGTTTTCAAATGACTTCAAAGCCACGTCCATAAAAAAAGGTTCTTCACCATGAAAAAAATAAATAGGTAAAAGCTCTTTATTTTTGATATTTTTGAGGATTAAATCTAATTCTTTCATAAATGGAACTGCCGAAACTGAATTTTAAGGAGGATTTTGACTTTCAAATCAAGAGAGACAAAGATAAGTTTTTTATTTATGATTTGGGTCGAAAGTCATGGTTCCTGCTCACGCCCGAAGAATGGGTGCGACAACATTGGGTGCATTATTTTCACTTTGTTAAGGGTCGAAATTTGTCCTCTTTAATTTTAGAGAAGAAACTAGTTCTGAACGGAACGACGAAGCGAATTGATCTGCTGGTTACTGAAAAAACGGCGGCTAAAATTTTGGTGGAATGTAAAGCGCCCCATATTAAACTGACAGAAAAAACCTTTGAGCAAACAGCGAGATATAATTCAATTTTGGAGGCAGAAGAAATTATTTTAAGTAATGGATTGCAGCATATTTTTGCCAAGTATGTCGATAATAGGTATGAATTTTGCCAATTTGATTTTTAACTCGAACAAATAATCATGAAAAAACTTTCTCTCCTCTTACTTTTAGGTGGTTTCTCAACGATTCAGGCACAAGAAATCAGAGAAATTTTTATTGACCAAAATGGTATTAAATCGATTGTCAATTTAGTTTTAAATGATGTTTCAATTTCTATTGATACCAAAGGAAATTTGCTTCAAATAAATTTGCATTCAGGCGATAAAAGACTGCTGAACAATAATACGAATGCCACTTTTCAAAATGATACAGAAATCGACTACAGAGATCCTAAATCTTCGTATTCAAAAGATGATAATCTCGAGTATTACGATAATTTTTACGATTACAGCAGTGGTAAATTGAAGACCGTTAATAAATTCAACTTCGATTATTATGACGGTTTTTATTCCTATCAAAAAGGAAATGTAAAATCAATTGGTGACGTAAAATTCACGTATTATGATCAATTTAATTCCCATGAAGAAGGAAAGATAAAGTCTATTGGAAACGTCACTTTCACTTATCATGATAACTTTTATCCATATAAGTCAGGCAAATTAAAATCGATAAAAGGAAACAAGAACAACATTAAAATAAACGTATTTAATGATTAAAAATATTATTTTCGACTTCGGCGGCGTGGTGATGGATTGGAATCCGCGCTATTTTTTCAAGGATCATTTTAAGGATGATGAAAAGATGGAGCATTTTCTAAAAAAGATCGTGACCGATGACTGGAATGGCGAACAAGATCGCGGCCGGACTTTAGCAGAAGGAACGGAAATTCAGGTGGCAAAACATCCAGATTGGGAAATGGAAATTCGGGCTTATTATGATAACTGGACGACCATGTTAAAGTCTGATATTCCTGCTAACGTTGCTGTTTTAAGAAAACTCGAACATTCAGAATATGAACTTTTCGGTTTGACGAATTGGTCAGCAGAAACTTTTCCCTACGCTTTAGAAAATTATGATTTCTTCCAAATATTTGATGGGAAAATCGTAGTTTCTGGAACTGAAAAATTGATTAAACCTAATCCAATAATATGGAACGTCTTATTGGAACGTTACCAAATTAAAGCTGAAGAATCGGTGTTTATTGATGATAACGCGAAAAACATTGAAGTTGCACAAAGTCTGGGATTTATGTGTGTTCATATTAAAGAAGATACCGATTTGGAAAGGGAACTTGGAGAGTTGGGAGTTGAGTTTTAATTGCCCTCAACCTAAATCCCTCTCTAGAGGCGAGGAACTTTCAGAGTTTATTTTAATAAATAGAAGTGAAAAACCTTTTCGAAATAAGAGATTTTTCACTTCGCGTTGCTGCGTTAACAATGACAATATCCTACTCTTCCCTATTAACTAAATCCATCGAAAAAGCAGGAAGGCAAATCGCTAAATAATCGCAAGGATCTTCAAACGGATTGCTATATTTTACGCGCGCTCCCTTTTCAATTATAATGCTTTGACCAGTTTCTAAAACGACAATTTCTCCATCAATTTCAAATTGCTTTTTTCCATTGATAATGTAAGTGAACTCATCAAATTCTGGCGTTTGAAAAGGTTCGCTCCAGTGTGGCGGTGCCACCATGTGCGCAATTGAGATATTTGAATGATCGGTTGAGTTTCCCCAGATCTCTTCGATGAGTTTTCCATCGGTGGTGGGAACAATGAATGGTGATTTTTGTATTTCAAATTTTGACATGATTATTTTTTAAGAGGTTTAAAATTACAAATTTAATTTAGAGCGTAATTTAATTTAACTCTAATAATTGCCTTGGTCATTCTATTTACTGTTTTACTTTTACAATTCTCTTTCCAATCATTAATAAAATCAATGAAAATCATTTTAAATTTTTCTGGTAACGTAAGGAACTTTGTGTGTAATTTTAACCTAAAATAAAAATAACAAATAATGATACGATCACTTTTTTTAGCAGGACTCTTTTTGGCGTCAAGTAATGTTTTCAGTCAAAAACTCAACAAAGTTTCTTATCAAGACGGAACACAAAAACTTAACGGCTTGATGACTTCCAATGCAGGAAAAAAACTGCCGGGAGTTTTGATTTTACCGGCTTGGAAAGGTATTGATGAGGAAGCAAAAATGGCTGCGGCAGAATTAGAAAAACAAGGTTACATTGCTTTCATCGCTGATATTTATGGAGAAGGAAACATTCCGACCGATAATGCTTCTGCTGGAAAAGCGGCTGGATATTACAAACAGAACTTCGAAGCGTATCAGAAACGGATTTCTCTTGCTTTGGATCAACTGAAAAAAAGTGGCGCTAATCCAGAAAAAATTGCGGTTATAGGGTATTGTTTTGGGGGAAGCGGTGCTTTGGAAACTGCTCGAGCCAATATGCCAGTTGCCGGCGTGGTGTCGATCCATGGAGGTTTAGGTAAAGATGCAGCCAGACCAAATCAAATGCTTTCCACGAAAATTCTGGTGGAACATCCGGCTAATGATGAGAGTGTTTCTGCCGCAGATTATGCGCAACTGGTGAAGGAAATGGAGGATGGAAAAGCAGATTGGCAAATCATTACCTATGCAAATTCTAAACATACTTTTACAAATCCGGAATCAAAAGATTATAATCCAGTGATGGCGATGAGAGCTTGGAATCATACTTTGATGTTTTTGAAAGAAATTTTGAAGTAATTATTTTCTGATTATTTTTCCTGCAAGATCGGAAGATATGTTTTTGTCATTCTGACGAAGGAAGGATCTCAATAAAATAAATTATCCCGAAGATTTAGCTGATAACGCAGATCGAATTCGTTCCAATTTTAAATCTGCTGAATCTGCGAGATCAAAAAAATCCTTTTCAAAACTGAAAAGGATTTCTTTGTATATCAAATGATTTGATGCTAAAACTGCATTTCAGGGATTTCTCCTTCGATGATTAAATCAGCTTCCGTAGATTTTACAATATCCTCAACAGAAACCCCAGGCGCTCTTTCCAAAAGTTTAAAACCGTTTGGGGTGACTTCTAAAACTGCCATTTCAGTGACTACTTTTTTCACGCAGCCTACTCCAGTTAAAGGAAGCGTACAGTTTTTCAAAATTTTACTTTCTCCCGCTTTATTCACGTGCATCATTGCCACGATAATATTTTCAGCTGATGCAACTAAATCCATCGCTCCACCCATTCCTTTCACCATTTTACCGGGAATCTTCCAGTTGGCGATATCTCCTTTTTCAGAAACTTCCATCGCTCCAAGAATAGTGAGATCTACCTTTTTACTTCGGATCATTCCGAAACTGAACGCAGAATCAAAAAAGGAAGCACCTGGAAGCGTAGTGATGGTTTGCTTTCCCGCATTAATCAAGTCTGGGTCTTCTTCTCCTTCGAAAGGAAAAGGTCCCATTCCGAGAACACCGTTTTCACTTTGAAATTCCACAGAAAGATCGGGAGAAACGAAATTAGCAACCAAGGTCGGAATACCAATTCCGAGGTTGACGTAATAGCCATCTTTTACTTCTTTGGAGATGCGCTGCGCGATTTGTTCTTTTGTAAGCATAATGTAAACTTGAACTGCAATTTATTGCTTTTTCAATTCCTATACAAATGGTATTGAGACAATCTATAGTATGACCTAACCAAACCGATTAATATCTCTAATTTTGCAGCCTACTATTTTTAAAAATGAAAACACTATTCCGATATTTAAAACCACATAAATGGTTGCTGATTTTGGCTTTGGCTTTGGCCACCATCAATCAGGTTTTTTCTTTGTTTGGGCCTGCGATTACAGGAAAGATCCTGGATCAATTGGTCACGAATCCTAATTTTTTTGATAAAGAAAAACTCTTAAGCAGAAGTTTGGAGGAATATTTATACGGCACCACGATGTATCACGGCGCTTTTTATTTTATAGGATTGCTTATCGGAGTTGCGATGGTCAGTCGGATTGCAAAAGCTTTTCAAGATTACACCTCAAGTGTTATTACCCAAAAATTTGGAGCCAATATTTTCACCGATGGTTTGCAGCATTCCATGGCGTTGCCTTTTCAGGAATTTGAAGATCAGAGAAGTGGTGAAACCTTATCGATTTTAACGAAAGTAAGAGAAGATTCGGTAAAATTCATCAACAATTTCATTAATATTTTCTTTGGAATTTTGGTCAGTATTATTTTCGTTTCTGTTTACGCAATTCAACTACACTGGGCGATCATGCCGGTTTATGTGGTGGGAATATTTTTCATCGCCTTTATCACTAATTTATTAAGTAAGAGAATTAAAAAGATTCAGAAAAACATAGTTGCGCAGACGACCAGTTTGGCGGGGAGTACGACCGAAAGTTTACGAAATATTGAAATTGTGAAAAGTTTGGGTCTGACTCAGCAGGAAGTCAAACGACTGAATAGTAACACCTACAAAATTTTAGGCTTGGAATTGAGAAAGGTGAAAAGCATTCGTTCATTAAGTTTTATTCAAGGAACCTTGGTGAATTTTCTGCAACAAATGATCACGTTGACTTTGCTCTTTTTAATTTTTAAAAACATCGTGACGCCGGGGCAATATCTTTCGCTAATGTTTTATGGATTCTTTATTTTCGGGCCGATGCAGGAGATCGGAAATATCATTATTTCTTATCGGGAAGCGGAAGCTTCGTTGTTTAACTTCGATACTTTGATGAAAAAGCCAACAGAAGAGAAACCGATTAACCCGAAGAAAATTGGCGCGATCAACAGTTTAAAATTCTCGAATGTTGATTTTAAACATCAATCTGCGAGTTACAAAGCTTTGAACAATATTTCTTTTGAGGTTAAAAATGGGGAAACGATCGCCTTCGTAGGACCGAGTGGCGCTGGAAAAAGTACGTTGGTAAAATTACTGGTTGGATTATACCGTCCGAATGAAGGCTCAATCTATTACAACCATATTAATGGAAATGAATTCGATATTGATGAATTGAGAAATCAGATAGGTTTTGTGACACAGGATACGCAACTTTTCGCAGGAACCATTAAAGAAAATTTACTTTTTGTCAATCCAGAAGCAACGGATCAGGACTTGAGTATGGCGTTAAGAAAATCAAGCGCGACGGCCTTGATTGAAAGAGCAGAAGAAGGATTAGATACCGTCATTGGTGAGGGTGGATTCAAATTAA
Source organism: Kaistella antarctica (assembly GCF_900109615.1). Lineage (GTDB taxonomy): Bacteria > Bacteroidota > Bacteroidia > Flavobacteriales > Weeksellaceae > Kaistella > Kaistella antarctica. The sequence goes on along the minus strand of NZ_FOIX01000002.1, from coordinate 555,919 downwards.
GTGGTGGCGAAAAACAAAGAATAGCGATCGCCAGAGCTTTGTTAAGAAAACCACATTTGCTTATTTTCGATGAAGCAACGTCTGCGTTGGATAGTATTACGGAAGAAGCGATTACGACTACGATCAGAGAAATTTCTGCCGAAAAAGCCCAGATCACCATATTAATCGCGCACCGATTGAGCACCATTATGCATGCCGATCGAATTTATGTTTTGGAACGCGGAAAGGTGATTGAAATGGGTTCTCATAATGATCTGTTGGACGATAAAGGATTGTATTATGCGATGTGGCGTCAGCAGATTGGGGAGCGAAAGATGTAATGAATTGATTCTTCAAGTTTACTGAAATACTTTCTTTTGATTGGTTATATTTGATTATTAAATTAATAATAGAAAGTAATCAATGATGTTAAAAGAAAAAATAAGAAGTCCGCAATTTTTGTTGGTTGTAGCGAGCATGGTGCTTTATATACTATGCTTATTTTTCACCCCTTTTTACGTTGCCAATAAGGAAGCTGATGTCTACTCCAATTCACTGTTTATGGTATTGTTGGGATGGATGGCAATCTTAGGTGGCGGATTAATCCCAACGATTATCTGGTTAGCAAATCCCCTCTTTCTTTTTGGTGGATTTTTGATACTCAATAAAGAAAAAGTTGGAGTTATACTAGTAGGTTTATCTGTAATTCTTGGCCTCTATTTCACAACACTTGATTCTATTATAGATGGTGAAAGTGGCGCAACTACAGAAATCACAAAACTTGGAGCTGGGTTTTATCTTTGGATTTCAAGTTTTATTGCGATGTTTTTTGCTGGAGTTTGCATGTTTAGAAATAAAAATTTAAATAAATTTTAAATTACGCTTCTCAGGGTTCTCTATGCAACTCTCTTATTTCTTTTTCTCGATTTAAAATTTAGAAAGGAATTTGTACATTTGAAATAAATTAATTCAGTTATGGATTTACAAACTCGAAAATTAAATTTAATTTCCTATCTCGCACAATTGCAAGACGAAAATTTTCTTAGGAAAATAGAAAATTTCATTCTTAGTAAAAAACAAAATGACGCTGATTTAAAGCCGTTTACGGAAGACGAATTGATAGTAAGAATTAAGAAATCTGAAGAAGATTTCAAAAGCGGGAAATATAAAACTCTAAATGATTTAGAGGAAATTTCTGCTGATTGGTAAATAATGGAAATAATATGGACCGATTTTGCTATAGAAAATTTGAAAGTCACTTTTGATTTTTATGCTTTTAAAGTCAATAGAAAAGTAGCATAAAATTCAGAGCCAAATTCTAAACACTACAAAACAGCTCGTAAATCATCCTTCTTCTGGTCAAAAAGAACTACTTCTCGAAATGTTGGAAAAAGAATATAGATATATTTTGAGTGGAAATTATAAAATAATCTATAAAGTTGAAGATTCTTATATCATAATTACTGATGTTTTTGATGCGCGCCAAAATCCAAGTAAGATGAACGGTGGAAAAAAAATTAATAGCATTATTCGACTGAAATGAAATAGCTTACTTCCAGCCTAAAAAAAACATTTCCCTCTCGAGAAATGCTTCTTTATCATTATTAAAAGTCATTCAATCCAAAAATTTCTAAGGTCTTTTTCGAACCGTTCTCTGTTCAATTCTTTTCTCAAATTTCTCTCCCTGGAAAATTCTTTGAACCATAATTCCCGGAATGTGAATTTCATTCGGATCAAGTTGTCCTGGCTCTACTAATTCCTCCACTTCGGCGATGGTTATATTGCCACTTCCTGCCATTGGAGCATTGAAGTTCCTTGCCGTTCCTTTGAAAATTAGATTTCCAGCGTGATCACCTTTCCAAGCTTTTACGATGGAATAATCTGCTTTGAAAGCGTGTTCTAAAATATGCATTTTACCATCAAATTCTTTGGTTTCTTTTCCTTCTGCTACCTCTGTTCCGTAACCTGCAGGAGTATAAAAAGCCGGAATTCCATGTTGGGCTGCGCGGCATTTTTCGGCTAAAGTTCCTTGTGGCGTTAATTCTACATCGAGTTCACCGGAAAGCATTTGTCTTTCGAATTCTGCATTTTCGCCGACGTAAGAAGCGATCATTTTCTTGATCTGTTTTTTCTGTAAAAGTAAACCCAAACCAAAATCATCAACTCCGGCATTGTTTGAAATGCACGTTAAATCCGTAACATTGCTTTCTACCAAAGCATTAATTGAATTTTCAGGAATGCCACAAAGGCCGAATCCACCGACGATTAAAGTCATTCCATCACTGATTCCAGCGATGGCTTCTTTGGCATTTTTTACTCTTTTATCAATCATAATCTTAACTTTTATTGTGCACTCCAACCTCCATCCAACGTAAATGTGGAACCGGAAACGGTGGTTGCATTTTCTGCAGCTAAAAATACGGCAATTTCTCCTAATTTCTCAATCGGAACAAAACTTTTTACAGCTTGTTTTTGCAACATCACGTTTTCTACCACTTCTTCTTCGCTCATATTATGTGCTTTTGCCTGATCTTTAATTTGACCTTCGACCAAAGGTGTTTTCACATAACCTGGACAAATCGCATTGCAAGTCACATTAAAAGGAGCACCTTCCAAAGCCAAAACTTTGGTCAAGCCCACTACTCCATGCTTTGCGGTCACGTAAGCCGATTTAAATTCAGAAGCGCGAATTCCATGAACTGAAGAAACATTAATAATCCTCCCGAACTTTTGGTCTTTCATTTTCTTGAAAACCGCTTTTGTGGCATAGAATACGGAATTCATATTTAAGGCAATGATCTGCTGGTATTTTTCAATCGGAAAATCTTCAATGGGAGAAACGTGCTGAATTCCGGCATTATTGACAAGAACTTCAACAGAACCCATTTCAGCATAAGCGAAATCTACCAATTCCTGAACACCTTCTGGAGTCATTAAGTTTGAGTTTTTGAAAACGGTTTTTACACCGTACTTCTCTCCGATTGATTTTGCGATTTCTGCGCCATTTTCTTCCAGTCCATTAAAAACAATGTTGTCACCATTCTTAGCAAAAGCTTCGGCGATTCCTAAACCGATTCCGCTGGTACTTCCTGTTATTAAAACATTACGGCTCATTTTATAAAAATTTTAGTAATTCTTGATTCAGTTTTTCTGCTTGATCTAAAACGATTCCATGACGGGAATTTTCGATGACTACTAATTTAGCATTTTTCATTTTACTGGAGTATGCTTTTTTGTAATCTACAGAAGTGTAGTCCATATCTGATGCAAGAATTAAAGTCGGATGTTTAATTTCTGAAACTTTATCATCTAAACCCCACTCCATTAAAGAACCGAACGTATTAAGATAGGCATCTTCATCATTATCGATAATTCTCTGGTGGAATTCTTTTCGCCATTTCTCTTGGCTCTCTTCAGGAAACATTCCTTTCGAAATGGTTTCGGCTAAGGCTTCAAATCCTTGCTCTTTAATAATTTTAGTTCGTTCAGCGAGAATATCAATTCCAGAATCTTTCGCATTATTAAAGTCGGGTCCAGAATTGACAATAACTAATTTCTCGACCATTTCGGGATGCAAATAAGCCATGTTAAAGCACACTGCGCCGCCCATTGAAAAACCTACAAAACTTGCTTTTTTAATTTTTAAAAATTTCAACAACTGAAAAATATCTTCCGTCATTATTTCTACACCTTGTTGTTTTGGAACCCTTTCAGAATTTCCGTGGGCTCGAAAATCAGGTGCAATCACTCTAAACTTCTGGGATAAAACCGGGATCTGAAGATCCCAGTCTTTTTTTGTTGAGCCTAAACCATGCAGTAGTACAACGACTTCTCCTTTACCAACATCTGCATAATCTAAATCAATCCCATTAATGGTTGTTAAAGCCATTGATGAAAAATTTAATTATTTTTATTTTTGAAGAAGTCGAAATTGTATTTAAATTCCACAGAAACCAATCTTTTGATGAAAGGCGACCCTGCAAATTCTCTGATATCAACATCGAATAAATTGGTAACGTTGGCGCCAATGGTCATTCCATTGCTGAAGTTATAACCGGCGTTCATGTCAACGGTGAAACCACCTAATTGTCCGTAGTTCCAAGTTCTGCCCGCAGCATAATAAGCGTTTTCTGTAATATCAATGGTACCATTACCATCTAAATCCTGCGTTTTTGCCGAGGTAGAAACTCCCGAAAAGAAATCATATTTCTGTACATACCTTCCGTAAACCGCGCCGAAGAAAGTTGGGGTTGAATAATTTAAACCAATCGCTAATTTGTTAGTCGGCGTGTTGATTGGTAAATCGGTATCGAGTACTTTACCATCTTTATTACCATCATTGTTCATATCCTCTTTATCCAATTTACGTCCGAAATAAGAGTAGTTTACAACCGCTTTTAAAGCATCGGTAAGATAATAACTGAAACCTAAATCAACACCATAAGTATCCACCTTTCCAAAGTTAGAATAAGTTAAAACGAAACCTGGATTTGCTCCGGCAATCGAAGAAATCGCCTGATCTCCTCTTTGTGTAATCGTTCTTCCGTTCGTTGCTAATTGCGTTAATGGACTGATGAAATTTTCAGATAAATTATAGTAGGCATTTACATCCATGTAGAATTTCTTGGCAATGTCACCTTTGTACCCAACTTCAAATGAATTGATGGTTTCAACTTCTAAAGGTTTGATTTTCGTACCGTCTGATAAGGTAAATCCAAGACCGTTTCCTAGAATTAACCCTCCAAACAAATAACCTTCTAAATTTAATAATGATGGCACTGCCATTCCTTTACCATACGTTAATCTGAAAGTTCCGTCGCCTAATTTTTTGGTAATTGCTGCTTTAGGTAACAGGTTGGTTCCGTAATAATCATGGTTATCAACTCTCAACGCTGCCAGGAATCCCCACCCATTCATTTTGTATTCTGCTTGTCCATAAACACCAACTTGGTTCACGTTGATAGGTCCATCAAAATCTAACATGTACGTATTTTTTGTAAACGCCATGTCACGCTGAAATTGCGCACCTCCAATTAAAGTAAAGGCGCCCCAAGTATTATTGTACTGCCCTTCTGCTACGAATCTTTTCGAATCATCTTTAAATCTTGAACCTCTCTGCAAAGCAAGACCCACCGTTTGCGACGGACCAAACCATTGCTCATTGAAAGATCTTTCTTTTGCTACCGCATCTGAAAAACCAGCATTAATGAACGACACATAATTCTGTGTTCTCTGGTTCATCGCGTAGGTATCTTCGGTATTACTCCACTGATAGTAAGAATTCAAGAAAAATCTTGGATGAATAAATTTTAATTGTAGCTCATCGATATTCCAGTCTTTAATCGCATTACGACCTGCACTGGTAACTCCAATATTGTTATTATTACTATGTCCGTAATAAGCGACTAATTCCGATAATGACCCGACTTTATAATTCAACTGACCATTGAATTTAGTACTGTTAAAATCTCGGTCTAAATCTAATTCACCGTATCCTTTATTGTTAACATAAACTGAATCGGTATATTTAAATTCCGTTCCCTGCGTATGTTCCGCCGCAATTTTGAACGCAAGTTTCGGCGTTAAAGCTTGAGCATGACGAAGTCTGGCTGTAAACACATTTTGGTTTCCAATACCTAAAGCAATGGTTGTTCCTTGCGAGCGGAACGGATTTTTACTTAAAGTATTCACCAATCCATTATGGGCATTGGGTCCGTATAAAGTTCCGTTTGGTCCGAGAAGGATTTCAACTCTTTCGATATCTTCTTTAATAACCGTGCTGAATGTTCCAAAAGGAAGTCCAGTTGCAATTAAGGTCGAAACACGATCGTCGGTAATTTGTAAATTTTTAGAATTAAAGGCTGAGTTAAAACCACGAATATTAATTCCGGTTCCTAAAACACCAGCTCGTACGAAATCAACTCCTTTCTGTCTTGCAGCAAGTTCCCCAACATTGAAGCTGGTAAATTGTGCAATATCTTTGGCGGTAATGATATTTACCGTCGCAGGAACATCAATCACTTTCTGCAATTTTTTACTGGCGGAAACGGTAACCTCGTCGATCTCTCTCACTCTCACGGTATCAGCAACTTGTGCACTCGTAAAAACGACGCTTAAGAAAGATGCTAAAATGACTGATTTTTTCATAATGCTATTAATTTTTTTAATTATCTCTACAATGATAAGCGAAGTTCATTAACGAAAATTAACAAAATAATAAGTTTAGAGATATGACTTTGTTTACTAAATGAAAAATTGCTAAATAAGATAGGCACAAACCCTTATAGAAAGGGAATTCAATTAAGATATGACTTAAAAAATAATTTCAGTTCTGGGAGATTTTTCGTGAGTAAATCGGCGTTATCTTGCAGAAGATGTTGGTTGCTTTCTGTAACCTTCACAGTGGTCAAACTTTCAGTTAAAGTATTGTAGTACTTTTCTTTTGAAATCTTATTTTCTAAAAAGGAGGCGCTCGTAATAACCCAAAGGAGATTAGGCAAAAAGTTTTCAGATTTTTTACGCAGATGCTCTAATTCGGTAAGACTAAACTTTTTATCGAGTTGTAAAATCGTCGCGTAATTTTCATTTTTATACAGCACATTCAGATAAGAAGTAAAGAAATGATGCCACCTTAATTTCAAGATTTCCGATTCATATTTTTGAAGAAAATAGATACCGATATTTTCAGCTTTCTTATTTAAATTTAATTCATTTAAAGCCCGCAAATAGTAAGAAATATAAATGATTCGCTGAAGACTATTTTGCGTCTTTTCGTAAACTGACTGATAGGACTCCAATAAATCCAGAGCATCTCTGTGCTGATTAAGACGTAGGTAAATAGACACCAAATTATTGACATACATCAAAGTATCCTCATTGGTTTGTCTCAATGAAAGTTTACCAAAATAAATAGCTTCGTCATATTTTCGTTGTTTAGAATGAAGCAAAACCCGACTTGAATAATAGTTGTATAAAAGTCTTCGGCAATACAAATTTCCCTGACTAAAAAAACCATCAATCTGGTCGAAAATAGTTTGGAGCTGTTTTAAATTTCCGGTAGTATTGTACATAAAGGCCAATAAAATAAAAGCTTTATAGCGATTATTTCCATTGATGGTTTCGGTTTCAAATACTTTTTTCAACCACTTTTCCCAGTGAATAGAAGTTTCGGAAGTACGCGTAAATTGATCGGTAATTTCAATGGTTGCCTGATAGAGTTTCTCCTCTATTTCCTTGGCTCGATGGTAAGATTCTTTGTAATTCTCAAGAAAATCGGAGATGATAATATGATCATCGTACCGCATTCTGATCAGTAAATAAGAACGATAATCCCGAATGGTTTGATACAGAATTTGAAAATTGAAAGTAATGCCTTTGTAGTTTTTAACGTAATCAATCAGCACTTTTTCTTCGGCTGAAGTGATTAAATCCAGCACTAACTTTTTATTAAAATCAAGCAACCATTCAGCCACTTGATCAACGTCACGAAGGCTGAGTTTTTTCTCAGCCCAAGTTTTTATATGATGGTATTTTCGTTTATCGAACTCTGTATTGAAAGACTTTTCATCTTCCGGTTCGAGGGAATTATGGATTAAATTCTGAAAAATTTCACGTTTATCTTCTTCCTGAAAATTCCCTAAACTCTGCAGATATTTCGCTTCATGAGGCAAAAGCGCTTTAGAAAAATCTTCAAAAACTTTTAATTTTGGTTTCATTATTTAGTGCGCATAAATTCTTTAATCTCTTTGTTGACTTCGGTTGGTTTTTCAAATTGAAGGAAATGACCCGCTTCATCAATCATGACGACTTTACTACTTTTAATAGACTCTTGAGCCGTTTTTGACAAAGCGTCAATCGTCAATGTTGGATGTAAATATTTGTTCGGGATAAGCATATCATTTTTGGCAAACAGTATTAAAGTCGGCGTTTTAATTTTGGGTAAATCATCTTTCACTTTATCATCCAACATTCCACTTACACTTTTTTGAATGGCGATTGCATGCGCTTCAAAATCTGAAGCTTTCACAATATTTTTTCGATCCTGAATCATCTGTTGCGCTTCCGTCGGCATTTTGTGAAAATTCAAGGCATAATTTCTTTCGATCTGCTCTTCGGAAGTCGACATAATCATTGTGGGATTCATCACCATTTTCATGGCATTTCCTTCAAACTCATTAAACTCTTCAATGCCAGCCGGGGCAATTAAAATCAGTTTTTCTAATTTCTCAGGATACTTTGACGCAAATTTAATGGAAGCTTGTCCGCCCATGGAATGTCCAACTAATGTGAATTTCTTTATATTTAATTTCTCGGTAAATTCTTTTAAAATCTCCGCGAAATACGTAGCGGTAAATTCATCCGCATCTTTAAAGGATCTGCCATAACCTGGTAAATCGATGGCAATACAAGTAAAATCTTTTTTAAGTTCTTCGATGTTCCGATACCAAGCGTCGGAATTGCTGCTAAGACCGTGAACGAAAATAAGAACTCGTTTACCCTTTCCTTCTTTTTGATACGCAATTTCACCCTCTTTTAATTGAAGATACTTGGTGGGAAAATGATATTGTAAAAGGGTGTCTTTCATCGAGTTGGTGTTTGTCTTTGTGTTTTGAACCGTGCATTGCAAAAAAAATAGGCTGAGTAAAAGCAGAACAATATTTTTCATATCGATATCGATGTTAATTTTTTTTTAGGTGGAATCTCTTTTTTAAAATTGAAAAGGACAATTAAGAATTACTTTTAAGTTTTTGATGTTGATATATTCTCTTTAAATCTTTACGGGAAATTTTACCAAAACCGGTTACGGGAAAATCTTTCAGGAAGATAAATTCTTTGGGATGTTTAAACCGAGCCAGTTTATCTTTTAGAAATTCGCGGATTATCACTTCCGAAACTTCATCTTTCGTTTCCAGAAAAGCAACACCTTTTTTGCCCCAGACATCATCTTTCATCGGAATGACTAACGACCGTAAAATGAATTCATGTTGATTGAGCACGTTTTCAATTTCCTGCGGAAAAATATTTTCACCACCAGATATGTACATATCATCAATTCTACCTTTCAAATAGTAAAATCCATCTTCATCTCGGTACGCTAAATCTCCCGTATGAAACCACGAATTTTTGATTTTTGCTTTCGTCGCAACTGAATTATTCCAATAACCAGGCGTGATAATATTTCCTCTGATTCTTAACTCGCCTGGCTGATTGCTTTTTAAAGAATTTCCTTTCTCATCGACCACATCCAATTCTATGTAAAAGTTAGGCTTGCCAATCGAATTCGATTTGGTTAAGGTAAAATCCTGATGCAATGAAGTAATGCTCGGACCCGCTTCCGTCAAACCATAACCTGGACGAATATCTACTTTCTTTTCTTTTTTCCAGAGCTCAATTATATTTTTGCTGATGGCTTCACCTCCGGAAATGATAAATCGCAGATCACAAAGATTAGCAGTTAAAAAACCTTCACACTTCGAAATCATTTGCAAAATGGTTGGAAGCGCCATCATCAAAGTCACTTTCTGAGTTTGTAAAAGATGCAGAATTTTATCCGCGTTGAATTTACTCAGAATTAAAATTTTGCCGCCATTATGAAGCAAAGGAGTCACGAAAATATTCCAGCCAGAAGTATGGTACGGCGGTAAAATCGACAACGTGATATCGTCATCAGAAATCCCAAGTTGCATGGTGGTGTTGAGACTGTTCCAAAACAACATTTTGTTGGTATACATGACGCCTTTCGGTTCGGCAGTTGTGCCAGAAGTATAGAAAAGAAAAATCGGAAGTTCTTCATTAATTTCATTCAACAGCGGTAAATCTAGCCCTGCAAATTTTGAAACCTGATGATTAAAATCTGCCAGCGTAATTGCTTCAAAAGAATCTTTAAGTAAAGAGATTGGTGAGGAAAAAAACTCACTGTAAATAACCAACGAAGGCTCACAATCTTTTAGTTGGTTTAAAATTTCTGGTGCGGAAAGTTTATAATTCAATGGAACTAAAATTAAACCCAGACGTTGACAAGCGGAAAAGAGTGCAACCAGATTAATAGAATGTTCCATAAGGACTGCAATTCTGTCGCCTTCTTTATAGTCTTCTTTTAAAAGATGGACCATTTCATTGGCTCGAAAATGAAGTTCGCGAAACGTAAACTCCTCGCCGCTTTCTAAATCAGCAACGGCAATTTTTTGGGGCGAATAATCTGCCCATTTCGCAATCCAATCTAAAACACTCATGCAATACTTGCTTTATTTTTATTAAAGGTATGTAAAACTACTGCGACAACAACGGATGAAACAATGGCAATCGCGGCAGAAACGCCTGGATTTCCAACAGGTCCTTTCATGTACGGAGTTAACTTTAAATAGAATATTCCGAAGTGAACCATAATCGCAACGATCGACGCAGTAAATACGGTCGAAGATTTTACATTTTTCACAAAAGTTCCAAATAATACAGGAACAAATGCCGCAGCAAAATAACCATAAACGCCCATTTGACCAAAGATTCCGACGCTCAAATTCGGTGATTTTATTTGATTCCACGAAAGATAAAAACTAACAATAGCCAAAAATACAATGACTATTTTATTAATCGCCAACCCATTATTGGAAACTTTTTCACCAAATAAAGGTTCTAAAATATCTGAAGTTACGGTGATTGATAATGACTGAATCAAACCTTCTAAAGTTGATAAACCTGCAGAGATCAAACCCACAATGACGATGATACCAGCCGCGGCAGAAAATCTTTTGACGACATAATTGGGAATAATTTCATCCATTCTCATTTTGGTTCCGTCGTTCATTAAATCGGGAAACATTATTCTCGCATACAATCCCGCAAGGACAATAATAAAAAATATCACCATTGCTCCAATGGCAAAAAACAAATAAGAATTTACTTTTTCCGGATTTTTGAGCATCAAAGATTTGGTCATGATATGCGGCTGACAAACTATCGCCACTCCAACGATTGCTTGACAGATAACGACTTCAAAGAAATCCCGATAAAGCGGACTTGTTGTATTAAAAGTGGTGGTAAGGTTTGGATCGATCGCATTTAGTTTCCCAACAAAACCACTGAATCCACCTTCAAATAAATCGACGCCCGAGAAGATCATCATTAAGGCAACAACAACCATAATTAGAGCTTGAACAGTATTGGTATAAACCATTGAATTAGCGCCACCAAACATCATATAACCGAACACAAAAACAGTAATTCCAAGCAAGACGTAAATTGGCTCAACCTCGATTGATTTCGAAATAACCTGCGTTAAACCAACATTAATTAAAACAATAAAAGTGATGAGCAACATAGCTACAACAGCAAAGAAAAACTTGTAAGATTTATTATTGAACCGATTGCCAATCCATTCTGCCATTGTTTTTGCTTTGATCAACTTACCGTATTTGGCAAAGCCTTTAGTAAAGAAAATCAAAGATGCGAAAGCTGCAATTGGTAAAACGATCGCCATGGAAAGAATTCCACCAAAACCATAGAGTGCGATAAATCCGGGATTGATTACAAAAGTGGCGGCACTTGTCATCGACGCGGCGAGGGAAAGTCCCACAATCCAAGAGGGAAAACCTACGTTGCCAATCGCATAATCGCTGATGCTTTTCGCTTTCGTCGCACCACGGATGACGAAGAATAAAATTATGCACATATAAACCACCAGAACAATACTGATGTATAATGGCCATTGGTTTTCAGAATTCATAGGTTATCTTTAGAAGAGCAAAAAACGGAATTTAAATGTGAGTTTCAAGTTTTAGATCTGAAAACAAAGATATGACTTAAATGGAAATATTCGAATATATTATTAAATATCATTATTTAAAGTTAGTTCATACGGGTATGACCATATACAGCTTATTGTTTTAAAAGTTTTTGATTGAAAGAGATTCTTTTTTAACGCAAAGACGCAAAGTTTAATGCACTATAATGTTTATAATTGCGGGCGCAAGGGCGTTTCACTTAGCAAAGGGCGCAAAGAGAAATAGATATATTTGTTTATTAGGAAGACGATGAAAACTTTTAAAATAATGTAAATAAAATGTTTGTAAGAATGAAAAAATGTAGTATTTTTGCAACCTGTTAACCAACCTCTGACGAAAGGCGTGAACGTTGCTTAGCTTGACAAAACAAATTTTATTACAATAAAATGGATTTATTACAGTACGTACAAGACAAGTACATCGCAAAAAAGGACTTCCCAAAATTCAAAGCAGGTGATACCATCACTGTGTATTACGAAATTAGAGAGGGTGCTAAAACCAGAACCCAGTTCTTTAAAGGTGTGGTTCTTCAAATTAGAGGAACAGGCGGTACAAAAACTTTCACCATTAGAAAAATGAGTGGTGATGTTGGAGTTCAGAGAGTTTTCCCAATGAACATGCCAGCGCTACAAAAAATTGAAATCGACAGAAGAGGAAAAGTTAGAAGAGCAAGAATTTTCTACTTCAAACAACTTAGAGGTAAAAAAGCGAGAATCAAAGACGCTTCTTACAAAAAGTAATTCCGATTACGATATTAGAAAAACCCATCAATTAATTTTGATGGGTTTTTTATTGCTGTAAAACGAAAATACATTTCTCTCTTATCTTCCAGAAATCTTCTAGACTATAAGGAATATTCGGATTATCTTTCAAGTAATTGATAAGAAAGTTTCGATGATATGCTACTTTGAAGTCAGTGATTTGCGAAGGTTGAATTTCTATTTCTTCTATCAAATCATTAATAAAATTTTCTGGTGAAAAATTTTTTCTGGTGAAGTCAAAAATTTCATTTTTATATTTTAAATAATTATGAGCTTCGGGTAATTCTCGCAAACCATACTTTTTTAAAACCTCTGTCATCTTAGGAGTATTGTTTTCATTCATCATAAATATTCCGAGCATTAATTTTAATTGAGAAAAATGATTTTCAATAGCAAGATTCTTTAATAGGGAATGTTTGGTACTGCAAGTTCCTCCCAAATCCTTGAAAACACAAAGCTCATTTTCTTTAACCGAGTTTCTTTTATAAGGTAAAAACTGAATATATTCTGCGGCTGACTTAAAATCATTTAAGCCCAATTCTAAAAAATGGTTTGAAATAATTCTATTGGATTTAATTGGAAAATTCAGCATTATTTTGTCACTATTAATTGAGAAGAATAATTAAAATCTGAACCAGAAATTTTCACGAAATAAACTCCCGATGGAAGAGATCCAATTCTTACCGGATTTTTAAAAGAACGTTTCTGCCTAGAAACTAATTTCCCTGATTGGTCATAAATCTCGACACTTACTTTTCCTAGATCTTTGTTTGAAGATTTCAGAAAGAATTCATTTTTTGCCGGATTTGGATATAGGAATATTTCTTTATTTAAAGAGACTTCGATACTTTCTAAAATTAGATTTGAGTAGAAAATTTTATTTCCAAGTGGATTAGTAACGGTAAGATTTTTAGCAGAAAAAATTTCTTCGTATTCAAAAATAAATTGATCCGTTGGGTTGAATCCAGAGTAAAAGGAGGTTGTCATTAAATCAAATTGATTGACTTGTTGGGAATTCTCTCCGCCATATTCTGCAAGAGTAATGCCTGCAATTTGGGAATTAAAGTAGGTCCCATTATTAGGAGCAAAATCTACGGTCCCGACTGCACTATTGTAAAAAGAGGATTTAAATCCGTTAGTATTATCATACTTAAAATCAGCTTTACCTGATTGTACAAAGGGAAATGGAGGCAAATATTCTATTCCATTATTTTGGATTTTCATAATCGTCCAATCTGCATTTTTTAATAAGCTACTGTAAGATTGGCAATAACAGAGAAAAGATACGATTGAAAATATGATGAAGTAGACTTTTTTCATAATTTTAAGTTTTAATAAAGTTAAATATTTTCTGTGAAAAAATGGTGTTTAATTAAACTGAGCTTATCATCCAAAAACAAAAAAACCGCCTTGAATGAACAAGACGGTTTAAAAAATATGATTTAAAAATTATTTCTTAATCATTAATTTAGAAGAATACTGAACTCCTAAACCAGTTACTTTTACAACATAAACGCCATTTGGAAGCGATTGTGTGTTAACAGCATCTGTAGGCGCAATTTTCTGACTAGAAACTAATTTTCCAGAAGCGTCATAAACCTCAACAGCTACTTTTCCTAAGATACTTTTCGCTGACTTGATGAAGAATTCATTCTTCGCAGGATTAGGATAAATACTCATTGATTTGTTTGAGTCTGCTTCATTAGTTGCTAGTAGACAATCTGCCGGAACGGTTTCGTCAGCTACCTGATCATTGATATTTGTTTTTACTCCAGCTGAAGCATTAACCCCAAGACCTCTGTTTGCAAATACTTTCCAGATCATACATCTGTCTGCACCACCTGTTTCTGTATTGTTAGCCTCTGCAGCTAATATGGCATTCCGACCATCAATAAATGAAGGACTACAAGCTTGAAGTTTCAAACCGTTCATTACTAATTGAAGCACCCTTGTACTACCATTGGTTGCGTTGGCTGAAACATCAGAACTATAACCATATTTTTCTACGTATTTCCAATGAAGATCCCACAGCATCGTTGACCATACAAATCCGATGGAGTGTACATCTGGAACTAAAATTCCATTTGCATTGGTATATTCCATACCATTGGTATTACCATATTTGAATGGATTAACTGCGAAATCTGGTGAATACTGTGCAGGTCTAATTCCACCTCCGTTTACGGCTTCAGAAGTTGCGTACGTTCCGATTCCTCTCGGAACAGATGCATTATCTCCCGGTCTGTTGGTTAGCATTAAAGCAAAGAAATCAGACCAACCTTCTCCCATTTGCTCTTTTGAATTATTGCTACTTAAACAGCTGTAACCGTTACCAGTATTTCTGTTAGAAATTCCATGTCCATATTCGTGAACTACGATTCCATTATCAAAACTACCATCTCTGGTAGGCTGTGCATCTTGATCATATTTTAAAGTGATGTTAACAGGAGTCGCTCCAGCCAAAAGTCCTTTTAAATAAACTCCTTCGGTGTAAGGAATTAATACTGATGGAATGGTAACTGTAGGATCTTCGCCGCCCATACCCGCCGTAACGGTAGAATCTGGCATGCTGTAAATAATCGCAGCTACAGCACCTGCAACTTGTGCATTTTTAACTTTATCTGTGAAATTACAGTCACCTCTCTGAATAACTCCTATTTTACCTGTAAGTGAAGCTGCCGGCAAAGGCGCACAGCCGTCTAAAACTGGTGATAAAACAGCATCTGCCGTAACGCCAGTTTTGTCTAATTCTGGGCCGAAGGTAGATGAAACCAAAGCTTCTACGTTTCGGCCAACTGCTTCTGCAGGGCTATTGTAGAAAAAACGTTCGATTACGCCCGGATCCCACAGATACATTTGCATTCTTGGTCTAGCGCCATCACTTGGTGTAGAAAAATTAGCATTGTTGGTTCCGCCACCATCTTGTGCTTCCGCCATTACGTAGTCATTTTGACCAGGTCCTTTTCCATAGTTCCAAGCCTGAAAATTTCTAGCTGTTTCAGTGAAACCTACACGATAGAAAATATCATGAATTTTATTGTTGATATAAAATAAATTCGTAGTTGCGGCATTAAGATTAGTACTTGTCGCATTGACGACAAACGGAAAATCGAAATTTCTACTTGGTCCACCATCAGCATAAGCGCCCGGTGCATTTAGATTTCCTTTGTCATCGTAGGCCCGAACGTTATTTCCTTGGGTGGTTGTAAAAACTCCGGAATAACTTCCGCCCAATGCCGTATGCCAGCCGTCGGGTGAAGCATCTAGAAACCAAGGATTAGTAACTAAAGTTCTTGCTCCATGACTTGGGCTCTCTATCGGCAAGGCAAAAACACGGTACGAGGCATTTTCTGCAGCCATAGGACCAACTGCTGTTGCTGTTGTACTTTCTGTACTACCGAAATCGTCATCAAACCCTAGAGGGGTGTGTGCAGAATAATCATGTTTAAAAGCGTCATGCTTAAAATTACAAGAAACCGTTAAGTTTTCTTTGCTCAAAATTTCTCCAGTCGTAGCATCTGCCAAGATATCCCAATAGTTGGAAGTTCCTTTTTCCTCAAAAATAAACTCGTAGCACAATTTCAAATTATTGTTCTCAGTCAGGAAATAGATCAAGCGATTTTTCACACTGTTTCCCGCTGGAAAATCAGCGTCCTTAATTCCTATCAATTGGTATTGACTTGAATTCTTCAAACCTAAAGTAGAAGCAACATTCGTAAAGACGGTGCTGTTAAATGCCGCCGACTTTTTATTGCTCGCAGTAACGTAATTTTTCGTGAAACTCTCATCCAAATAAGTAACAGACTTACTCTTAATTAAAGCGGTTCCCAATGAATTGTAAACTGGAATCCCATCATAGGATTGCTGAATCTTTACTACATCTCCTTTTAATGAGCTGGAAAAATCTTCATTAATGATTTCAAAGTTCTTTAAATCAGATTTCATGAAATCAATCTTGGCTGAAATGTGATTCTGAATAAGGGTCTTAAAATCTTGCGCATTTGCGCTCCCAAAAGAGAAGAGGAAGCAAACAGCCGCAATTTTCAAAGGTAAATTTCTATTTTTCATATATATAATTTATTTGCCGTCGAATGTATAAAAAATATCGATATGTTTTGCATTTTTAACACAAAAAAAACATTTAAGGTGACGAGATGTTAATTAAGACACTAAAGTTCGTGGTTGTTATTCTATTATTCTGGTTTTTAATTTTAAATAAAATCATTAATTATAAATATATTTTTGACTTCATTTTTTAAAACAAAAAAAAACGCCCCAGTAAACTGAGGCGTTAATTATATAATGAAAATCAAGGATTATTTACCTTCCATTTTCTTTTTCAATTCTGCTAATACGTCTAAGTCACCAAGCGTTGATTTTTCTTCATTTTGAGAAGAACCTGTTGATTTGTTAGATGATTGATTAGAAGTTTGCTCTCTTACATTTTTCTTTTCTTCGTCTCTGAAGATTCCTGTATGAGAAACTACTACTCTTTTGAATTCTTTGTTGAATTCGATTACTTTGAAATCTGAATTATCTCCTTTCTTGATTTTAGATCCGTCTTCCTTCTCTAATAATCTTGATGGACAGAATGCTTCAACTTCTACATCTTCGAACTGAACTTGAGCTCCTTTATCGAAAACTTCAGTTGCTTGTCCTGCATGTACAGTACCTTCAGCATATTTAGTTTCAAATTTATCCCAAGGATTCTCTTGTAATTGTTTGTGACCTAAAGATAATCTTCTAGCTGCTGTATCTAATTCTAGAACTACAACTTTCAATTGATCTCCAACTGCACAGAATTCTGATGGATGCTTGATTTTCTTAGTCCAAGAAAGATCAGAAATATAGATTAATCCGTCAATACCTTCTTCTAATTCTACGAATACACCGAAGTTAGTAAAGTTACGAACTGTTCCTGTGTGCTCTGAACTTACTGGATATTTAGCTTCGATATTAGACCAAGGATCTTGGCTTAATTGCTTCATTCCTAAAGAGATTTTACGGTCTTCTCTGTCTAAAGTTAAAACTTCAGCTTCTACCATATCTCCTACTTTTACGAAATCACCTGCACTTCTTAAGTGAGTTGACCAAGACATTTCTGAAACGTGGATTAGACCTTCAACACCTGGAGCAACTTCTACGAATGCACCGTAATCAGCAAGTACAACTACTTTACCTTTTACTTTATCACCAACTTTCATGTCAGCAGAAAGAGCATCCCAAGGATGAGCTTCTAATTGCTTCATACCCAATTGGATTCTTGTTTTCTCGTCATCAAAATCAAGGATTACCACTTTCACAGTCTGTCCGTCTTCTAGGATTTCTGATGGGTGATTAACTCTGCTCCAAGAAAGATCTGTAATATGGATTAATCCATCTACACCTCCTAAGTCAACGAATACACCGTAAGAAGTAATATTCTTAACAGTACCTTCTAATACTTGACCTTTTTCTAATTGAGCGATGATCTCTTTTTTCTGACCTTCGATATCTGCTTCGATTAACGCTTTGTGAGATACTACAACATTCTTAAATTCTGGGTTGATTTTCACAACTTTAAATTCCATTGTTTTACCTACGAACTGATCGTAATCTTTAATTGGTTTCACGTCGATTTGTGATCCTGGTAAGAATGCTTCGATACCATGAACGTCAACGATCATACCTCCTTTTGTTCTTGATTTTACAAAACCGTTTACGATTTCTCCAGTTTCGTGAAGTTCGTTAACTCTATCCCAAGCTTTCAAGATTCTTGCTTTTCTGTGAGATAATTGTAATTGTCCTGATTTGTCTTCTCTTCTGTCAACCATTACTTCAACCTCATCACCAGCGGCAAGATTCGGGTTGTAACGGAATTCGTTTAAAGAAATAACTCCTTCAGATTTAAAGTTGATGTCAACAATCGCTTCTTTGTCTGTAAGTCTTACAACTCTACCGATAAGTACGTCGTTGTCCTGAAGATTGTTAAGAGATCCGTTGTAGATTTCTTCTAGATCACTTTTCTCTTGTCTAGATTCTGCATCAAGACCTGATTCAAATGAATCCCAATCAAATTGTTCTGGAGCTACGTTTTGGTTCAAAAGAACCTCTGCTTTGTCTGTCGTTTCTGACATAATAAAAATAATTTGTATTCTTTACCTTTCAATATCTGGCTGAATGTGGTTGTTTGAAAAATACAGAAGATGTTAGTTGTTAATGTTTTACCTTAGCCAAATGCTTCCACAAAAAGTGGTGCAAAAATACGGTTTTATTTCATACTACCTATCATTATTAGTGAAATTTCTCGAGTATTTTATTATAATTAAAGTCATTAACAAATGCATTCCCTTACCTTTGCAAAATGGACTTACAGACAATCTACCAAAACTTGCAGATTCAGGACATGAATCAAATGCAAAAAACTACCTATAAAGCTACTGAAGATAACAAAGATGTTATTCTACTTTCCCCGACTGGTTCAGGGAAAACACTTGGTTTCCTCTTCCCTATTCTTCGTAATTTAAATACGAGAACAGCCGGAATCCAAGCCATTATCATTGTTCCATCCCGAGAATTGGCTTTGCAAATCGAGCAGGTTTTCAAAAGCATGGGCACTGATTACAAAGTAACCTATTGTTATGGCGGTCATGATAAAAAAATAGAAGTTAACAATTTAATTCAAGCGCCAGCTTTATTGATAGGAACACCAGGTAGAATTGCTTACCATTTGAAAAACGACAATTTCGATCCGACAACAATTGAAACAATGGTTTTAGATGAGTTTGATAAATCATTAGAATTTGGTTTTCATGAAGACATGAGTTTCATTATTAATGAAATGCCGAATTTGAAGCAAAGAATGTTGACTTCAGCCACTGCAATGCCGGAAATTCCAGAATTTACAGGAGTAAGCCGACCAGAAAAAGTTGATTTCTTAAAAGTTCTGGAAATTAAACCAGACTTTCAACTTCGAAAAGTAATGACTACTTCTGAAGAAAAGTTAGATACTTTGTTTACGTTGCTTTGTAAAATAGGAAATAAGAGAACGCTGATTTTCTGCAACCACCGTGATGCGGTAGACCGTATTTCAGAATTATTAAAAGACAAAGGAATCTCCCGGGAAACCTTCCACGGCGGAATGGAACAGGATGAAAGAGAACGCGCTCTTCTTAAATTCAAAAATGATTCTTCACGTATTTTAATTACAACAGATTTGGCTTCCAGAGGATTAGATATTCCTGAAGTTGAATCGATTGTACATTATCAATTGCCACCGAAAGAAGATGCTTTCATCCACAGAAATGGACGGACGGCCAGAATGAACGCCAAAGGTTTTGTTTATTTAATAATGACTGAAGATGAAAACTTCCCTTTCATTAAAAAAAATACGCCCGAAGAAGTGTTAACCCAGGACTATAAAATGCCGGCAAGAACACCTTTTCTTACCATCTATATAAGTGCAGGGAAAAAAGACAAAGTAAACAAAGTAGATATCGTCGGTTTTTTAATTAAAAAAGGAGAACTGGAAAAAGAAGATATTGGTTTGATAGAAGTAAAAGACACGACTTCTTATGTGGCTGTAAACCGACAAAAAGTAGTTGCCTTTTTGAAAAAATTAGAAGGCCAAAGAATGAAAAATAAAAAGCTAAAAATTGAGATTGCTTACTAATTAGGCATGATCAAAATTCTATTTAAAAAGTCTTAATTTTTACGTATTTTTGTTTTTGACCTCTTTCAAATGAAATTAAATTTACCAGATAAACTCTATTATTCCATTGGCGAAGTCTCGAAAGCTTTTGACGTCAATGCCTCGCTGATTCGCTATTGGGAGAAGGAATTTCCGATCATAAAACCGAAAAAAAACAAAAAAGGAAACCGCTATTTCACCCCAGAAGATATTAAAAATCTAAAAATAATCTATCATCTGGTAAAAGAAAAAGGCTACACGCTCGACGGCGCCAGGATTGCTCTAACTACTAATTCGAAAATCTCCGAAACGGTCTCTATGATTGACCGGCTGAAGTTTGTGAAAGCCGAATTACAGAAATTAAAAGAATCACTCGTGGAAAGACCCGAATAAAAAAGGGTCTTTTCCGTATATAAATTAGGTGTTTTTACCTTTTTGGCGAAATGTTTTGCGTATAACTTTACTCAAAATTACCGCCATGAGATTCAACGTACCACTTTCTGCAGCAAAAAATTATTTCTTAGGTTTTGCAACATCTGGTTTATTTCTAATTACCGGATTATACTTTTTTAATTCTAATAAAACGCCAGAACATAGTCCGCTTTCATTCAAAGAAAGTTTAGAAGCAGAAAACCTTTCGACTAAGAGAGCAAATCTAAAAGAATTCAATCCTAATGATCTGACTGAACAAGAGTGGATAAATCTGGGATTTTCTGAACGACAAGTTGCTACGATTCTAAAATACAAATCGGTAGTTGGAGGAAATTTCATTTCAAAAGAGCAGCTTAAAAAATGTTATTCAATTTCTCCTGAAAAATATAATGAGATTGAACCTTACATTCTTCTGCCAAATGGGGCAACGAAAAGAAATTCATATCAAAATTATAGTCGGAATTATAACAATAATTACAGCCCGAGAAAAACATCCTATCAATATAATGTTCCTCAGAATAAGGGATTGAATATTCCTGGTAAATTTAATCCTGACAATTACAGCGTGAAAGATTTTGTAAATTTAGGCTTCACAGAACGGCAAGCAACTTCTATTTTAAAATATAAAAGTTACTTAGGTGGAAGTTTCATTAGCAAAGAAAAGTTCAGAGAATGCTATATGATCAGCGAAGAAAACTATAAAAAGCTCGCGCCTTACATCTTACTTCCTGAAAGTGCAACTGAAAACAATGTTGATAAAAAATCATTTCCAGATAGTAAGCAAGCTATTTCAAAGCAAGCTATTATTTACGAACCTTTTGATCCAAACTCAACCAATCTTGAAGGTTGGAAAGCGCTCGGATTTTCAGAAAAACAAGCACAAGTAATCATTAATTATAGAGACAGAAATTTAAAGGGGAGTTTCAAAAGTTTGGAAGATATTGCGAAGTGCTTTGTAATTTCGCCTGAAAAATTTGAACAGTTAAAACCATACATCATCTTAAAACCTGAAAATTTTGCTGGGAAAAGTTCAGAAAGTGCTCCTCGCAGTACAAGTACCCAAAACCAAAGTTCCAAAAACATCATTGGTGCAGAAGCAAAAACCGATTTCAGACGAACCGATTTAAACGAAATAACTTTCCAACAGTTGATCGAATTTGGGTTTGATGAAAAAGCAGCTGCAAGCTATATAGGGTTCCGAAATAAACTGGGCGGCTTTCTAAACACCAAACAAATTATAGAAACTTATAATGTTGACAAAAACATAGCCGAACAACTGATTGCGACCGCTCCTCTGTTCGTAAACAATGTTCAAAAATACACTTTCATGGATGCACCCGAATCGTGGTTGAAAAGCCATCCTTATTTTAAATATTACGCCGATAAAATCATTTATTACCGAATCACCTATTCAAATGAAAATCGGTTTTTTCGAACCATGAATATTAAACCTGAAGCTGAGCAAAAAATGAGATTATATCTTAAATAAAAAATCAGCTTCCTAAGAAACTGATTCTTCATAAGACTAAAACTTTTACTTTTTTATAAACTTCAGAGTTTGATTATCGAGTTGTAAAATGTAAACGCCAGGAAGAAGTCTTGGTACTTCAATCGAATTTCCACTTTTAAAGGGATCCTTAATTTTTAAAATTTGTTTTCCGGACAAATCAAGAAATGAGGCGTTCTGAACTTTTTCAAGGTGCCTTCCTTTAACAAATAAAGTATTTCCAACCAAAGGATTTGGATAAATAGTAAAGTCTTCCTTTGCAGAAACATTAAATTCTGCTGCCGATAACACTCCTAAATTTTCGCAATAGTCAGTCGGATAGGATTGCCATTCTGCCAGATTGAAAGTGTAATTGGGTTCAGTTATCGCTGAGGAACGGTAAAGAGACAGGTTCCCCAACGTTGTGTAATTATCTATACCTCGCGTTCCTATCGCATCTACAGTACTTGAAAGATATCGTAGTTCTAAATAATTACTGCCAGTAAAGGTCATTTGTGGTGCCGCTGAAACGAACCGTGCCTGATCATTGGTAATGCAAGAAAAATTGGAATTCGGATTAAGAATAACAAAAGTTGAATTGTTTTCTACGACACCCTCTAATTCAAACGGAGCTACAAAATAATAATTACCATTTACACTATTATAAAACTGAATACTGATTCGATACTTATTTAAATCAACGGCGTGTCCCGTTGTGTTAGTGATTTCGAGTGCTTTATTATCCTCAATTCCTTCTAAATATTTAGTAATTAATAAATCTTTCGCATAAATATCCTGAGCTAAGGTCGTGATGGATAATAAACTACTCTCTGCCGATTCTGTATAATCGCGATAGTAAGCCTTAACTGTAAACTGATAAAGCGTGGAGGGAGTTAGATGATCGACGATATAGTTTGGTGTTTTACTGTATCCAATGTAGATCCCATTTTGATAAATTTTATATCCTAAAACAGTTTGATCCATAGCTTGAGTCCAACTAAGATTAGCAAAATAAGCACTCGTTTGCGTACTGTTTAAATTTTGTGGAGCTTGAGGAACAGCTACAAGAGGACCTTGCAACCAAATTGCATTGACCCACTCTGGACGATCAATAAAAGGATTTCGATTTTTCTGAATCGTGTACACCATATTATTTCTGTCGATTTCTCTTTGAGACACCGGATCTTCATTGTGCCATTTCAATAGCAGCTCCACATACCAATTTTCGAAGGCCTTCTCTTCTGAACCATCCAAAGGACTGGTGTCGTTTGCCGGCGAAGTACCATTATAAAAATTAAAAGAATTTAATTTACCTTCATAACGTACAACGTAATACAGTAAACTTCTGGCAATATCACCCCGAAATTCCGCAATCGGTTCATAGACTCTGCCAGTATACCCAGAATTTGGGGTGGCGTTTTTGCTGATTTTAGAACTGTTGGTAAAGGTGTAATAATTGGTTGTTCCCGCAATTCCGTAAGGATAATTACTGCGAAGTTGATTAATTCTGGCATCCGTCGGGATTACAAAAAAAAGATCTGAATACATCGGGTAGTTACTGTTAAAGCTACTTTGTGGCATCATGTGTTCCCTATTGTAACCCAAACCTTCGGCTCCTGCAGAACTGATAAGGTTTTCTTTGGTATAGTGATAGGCAGTATTTCCCTCCGGATTGTTACTGTAGATATCTAGTAAAAAAGTAGTGTTGGAAATATCGTAATCGTAATATTGATCAAGGTCTGTTTGCCCATAAAATTTGGGAAGATCGCCATAATGCCAAGTGATTGTCTTGATTGAAACAATGTCATGTAATTTCGATTTTAAATCGTATCCGTTAAGACCATCCGTACCGTTATAATAATTTGCGGGTGCCTGAGAAAAGAGGAGAAGCGGTAAAAAGAGAAGAATAGATAGAAATTTTTGCATTGTGTGAATTTCTTGCTAAATTACATTATTATGCTTTTACATAAATCCGTCATTAAAAATATTTTTCAATTTCTAAAATCTTTTAAGCTATAAAAACAGACCAATTTCTTATTCATAACATCTTATTTAATAGATATTAGTGTAAATAATTTTAGCTTTTTGTACATTTTCTATATCTTTGAAAACAAATATTAAATATGAATAGCGAACTTACTCACAATCTAAATATGATTGCAGAAACCGCCCGGGATTTTGCAGAGAAAAACATCCGTCCGAATATTATGGATTGGGATGAAAGCCAGACTTTTCCAGTTGAATTATTTCACCAATTAGGAGATATGGGTTTTATGGGAATTGTTGTTCCTGAAGAATATGGTGGGTCAGGCCTAGGCTACCACGAATATGTAACTATTCTGGATGAAATTTCACAGGTTGATCCCTCAATCGGACTTTCGATTGCGGCGCACAATTCTTTGTGTACTAACCATATTTACGAATTTGGTGATGAAGAACAAAGACACCGCTGGTTGCCACAATTGGCTTCTGGTAAAGTGATCGGAGCTTGGGGACTAACAGAACATAATACTGGATCTGACTCTGGAGGGATGAGTACTACTGCTGTGAAAGATGGTGATGACTGGATTATCTCCGGTGCGAAAAACTTTATCACGCATGCAATTTCAGGAGATATCGCGGTCGTAATGACCAGAACGGGAGAAATTGGAGCAAGAAATAACTCGACTGCATTTGTTTTGGAAAAAGGAATGGCAGGTTTTACCTCAGGGAAAAAAGAGAATAAATTAGGAATGCGAGCTTCAGAAACTGCAGAGCTTATTTTTGACAGCGTAAGAGTTCCAGATGCAAACCGTTTAGGAGAAGTTGGTTCAGGTTTCAAACAAGCCATGAAAATTTTAGACGGCGGTCGAATTTCGATTGCTGCCTTAAGTTTAGGAATTGCAAAAGGTGCTTACAAAGCAGCATTAAAATATTCAAAAGAAAGACATCAATTCGGAAAAGCGATTAATGAATTCCAGGCGATTAATTTTATGCTTGCAGATATGGCCACCGAAATCGACGCGTCAGAGTTATTGATTCAGCGTGCATCTAATTTAAAAAATGCAAAACAGCCAATGACCAAGGAAGGCGCAATGGCAAAATTATACGCGTCTGAAGCATGTGTTAGAATTGCTAATAACGCAGTTCAGATTTTCGGAGGTTATGGTTACACCAAAGATTTCCCAGCTGAAAAATATTACAGAGATTCTAAACTGTGTACGATTGGAGAAGGAACTTCTGAAATCCAGAGATTGGTTATTGGAAGAGAAATTTCAAAGTAATAAATCATTAAGTAAATTGAAGAGCCTGGAACTTTCCGGGCTTTTTCTATTTTCCTAGTTAGAAATGAAAGCACTATAAATTTCTCATCTGAATGTTTATCTTTGTTTAAATTAAAAATCGAATGGATAAAATTGATTCCCTAAATCAAGTGGCAGAATTTCACAAAACATTTAACGCACCTATATTAGACAAGCCTACAATTCCCAGTGCAGATCGTTGTAATTTAAGAATATCGCTGTTGCAGGAAGAATTAAATGAACTGAAAGAAGCCATTGCAGATAATGATTTGGTCGAGATTGCTGATGCTTTGTGTGATTTACAGTACGTTTTGAGCGGCGCCGTTTTAGAATTCGGTTTGGGTGAAAAGTTTGTCACTCTTTTTAATGAAGTCCAACGTTCCAATATGTCAAAGGCTTGCGCAACTCAACAGGAAGCTAATGATACCATTGCTTTTTATAAAGAAAAAGGAGAAGAAGCTTACGCTCAGAAATCGGGGGATAAAATTAATGTTCATCGAAGTTCAGATCAAAAGGTTCTTAAAAACAAATACTATTCACCTGCTGATTTAAAAACGATTCTAGAAAATTAACAATCCATTTCTAATTATACTTTACGCCTGATGAAAAATTTGACCAAAATAATATTAACCGCTTCTACGCTACTTTTTACGTTGCAATCTTGTCAATCACAAAAAATAGTAATCAACCGCGAAGTAGAAACAACAAACGACGGAAAAATGCTTTTAGGACACCAAACCAAAAATCAGCTTTTACAAGAACCTTACAGTGAATGGTATTTGAAAGAACATGATGAATACGCACTTGATCAAAAAACGATTACGGAATTAAAAAAGTTAAAACTTAGTTCGTACAACATTACCATGGTCATGGGAACCTGGTGCGAAGACAGCCATCGCGAAGTTCCACGGTTTTTCAAGATCTTGGAGGAATTAAAATACCCAGATGCGAAATTAAAAATGATTGCGGTGAATCGTAAAAAAGAGGCTCCAAATGGCGAAGAAGGTCCACTTAATATTCAAAGGGTTCCAACCATTATCGTAGAGAAATATGGTAAGGAAATTGGCAGGATTATTGAAAGTCCCTCGACAGGATATCTGGAAAGAGACTTGCTTCAAATACTTAAGAAAGACACAAGTTCATTGAAAGATTTAATAAAATAAATTGAAAAATAAACAAATAATATTATCATTTATCGGCGGCGTAGTCGCAATGGTGTTCGTTTTCCTACTTTGGAATGCTGTCACTAAAAAGGCAGAAGATAAGGTTCAGACTGATTATTATATTATTACCAACCAAATTAGAAAGATGAATAAGATGGTGGTGATGGAACAGGATTTCTCGAGCATGCAGAAAACCAAAATCACTTCGCAACTCTTAGGAAGTTCCCTCTTGCCATCGACTGAAAAAGAGATTATTACCTTTACCAAAACTAATGCGCAGGTAACTTACGATCTATCGAAGATGGAAATAAAAGTAGATTCTATTAACAAAAAGCTGATTATCAAAGAATTGCCTAATGCCGATATTCGTATTATTCCGAGCGTAGAAATTCAATCGATGGATGATTCTTTCTTCAATCGATTTAGTGATAAAGATTTTCAAAAAATTACAAAGTCAGCCAAGGACAATGCCTATAAAACCGTTAATCAAAATAAACTTAGAAATGAAGGTCGTAAGCAACTTTTAGAAAATCTGAATCAAATTTTTGTTTTGGCAAAAGCTTTAAATTATAAAATTGAAGATCAAACTGGTCAACTCGATTTATCAACACTTTAATCAGATATTATGGATAAGAATAAAAAAAATAAAGAAGCTCAGGTGAAAAAAGAAAATCAAGATTTCCCAAATATTCCTGCAGCCAGTGGAAAGGTGAAAGATGATAAAATTTTAGAAAAACAAATCAAAAAAACTTCAAAATTGAATCCTGACGGAAAGACAGATAATACCGACCAAAACAGTGAAAATTAATTTTCACTGTTTTTTTTTGGTGTTAAAGAAATATTAAAGCTGTAAAATAGTCGTCGAATGTCATGAAATTTGCTTACCCTATGTCAAGCATATGATTAGTTTAACTTCAAACATTACAGCCATGACTTACAATATTATTGGAATCTTTCCAACCATCGACGAAGCAACTTCGGCTGCTGCGCAATTAACAAAAGCTGGATACATAAGAGAATTCGTTGGTTTCGCAATGAATACAAAAATTTACCCCGAATCTTTAATAGAAGATCACTTTATTGATCAAAATGAAATCTCTGTTTATACGCCGAACTTAAACCGTGCACACAAAGCAAAAAACATTTTGAAGAAATTTGGTGCCGTTATCAACAAAGCGCCAGGAATTTCTCTAGAGAAAGCAACTCGTAAAATACAGTTGCATTCTTCGCTAATTCTAGCTAAAAAAAGAAAAGCAACAAAAAAACTCAACCTTAAAAATGAGTGACTTTTTAAAAGTCGGTCATTATAAATTAGTATATTCAGCTTGAACGTTATTTCCTTTCTTTATTTTAAGAAGGGAAATTTTTATTTATAATCACAACCCAATTCCATTTAGATCTTTGATTTTAAAATTAACACTTTAATTAAAATATAACTTTATGCATATTTAGTTACGTATGACATAAAGTCGTCTCAAGCCAACATCTTGGGGCGATTCTTTTTAGGAGCAACAAGAGTTTCGTCTATCATTTAAACCTCACCTGTTTTCCATTGCAATCTTTTTTCGGTCTCGGCTCGTTCCTCACCGAGCCCAAAAAAAGGATTTCCATTTCAACCAGGGCTAGAACTTCCTGCTTGCTACTTTTAAAAAGAAAAAATCTTCAACATTATCAATAAACTGCCATTGCTCAAAAGTTTTCGACACAATATCCCGAAAACTAAAACAATATTTCAGAGAAAATCCGTATTTTTGCTTCTTAAAATTTTTAGGTCAAAATGATTAAAATTACTCTTCCCGATGGAAGCATCAAAGAATTTGAAAGCGCGGTAACTCCGCTCGAAGTAGCAAAGTCAATCAGTGAAGGTTTGGCGAGAAACACCATTTCCGCAATTGTCAACGGAACACAGGTTGAAATCACCACGCCGATCACGACCGATTCTACGGTTCAACTTCTAACCTGGAATGATGATTTGGGTAAGAAAGCATTTTGGCACTCCTCTGCTCACCTGTTGGCGCAAGCTATCATGGAGTTTTATCCAGAGGCAAAATTAACGATCGGGCCAGCAATCGAACAAGGATTCTACTACGACGTTGATTTCGGCGATGAGGTTTTATCTGAAAAATATTTCGAAAAAATAGAAAAGAAAATGCTGGAGAATGCGAAAAAGAATTCAACGTTCTCGTTGTATCCAGTTTCAAAAGCAGACGCTTTAAAAGAATACGCAGACAATCCTTACAAGACAGAATTAATTTCTAATCTAAACGATGGTGAAATTACTTTCTGCACGCATGACAACTTCACCGACTTATGTCGAGGTGGTCATATTCCTGCTACAGGAATTGTAAAAGCAGCCAAAGTACTTAACGCTGCCGGTGCATATTGGAGAGGCGATGAAAAAAACAAACAGTTAACCAGAGTTTACGGAATTACGTTCCCGAAACAGAAAGATTTAACTGAATATTTAGAACGATTAGAAGAAGCAAAACGCCGTGACCACCGAAAACTCGGTAAAGAATTAGGAATCTTTGCTTTCTCTGAAAAAGTTGGTGCTGGTTTACCATTATGGTTGCCAAAAGGAACCGCTTTAAGAAAAAAATTAGAAGACTTTCTTTCCGCAGCACAGAAAAAATCTGGATACGAATTCGTAATGACGCCGCACATTGGAGCCAAAGAATTATATGTAACTTCTGGACACTGGGACAAATATGGAGCTGATAGTTTTCAACCTATAAAAACTCCAAACGAAGGCGAAGAGTTTATGTTGAAACCAATGAACTGTCCACACCATTGTGAAATCTACAAAGTTGGTCAATGGTCTTACAAAGATTTGCCAAAAAGATTTGCAGAATTTGGAACAGTTTATAGATATGAGCAATCAGGCGAACTTCATGGTTTAACCAGAGTTCGTGGCTTTACTCAAGATGATGCTCACATTTTCTGTACCCCAGATCAGCTGATGGCAGAATTTGAAAATGTTATTGATTTAACGTTGTATGTTTTCAAATCTTTAGGATTTGAAGATTTTGTAACTCAGGTTTCGTTAAGAGATCCCGAGAATAAAGAAAAATATATCGGTTCTGATGAGAACTGGAAAAAAGCAGAAGATGCCATTATTGAGGCCGCTAAAAAGAAGAACTTAAACTACGTCATCGAATATGGTGAAGCAGCTTTCTACGGTCCAAAACTTGATTTCATGGTGAAAGACGCCTTGGGTCGCAAATGGCAGTTAGGAACCATTCAGGTAGATTATAATTTACCGGAAAGATTCGACCTTACTTACATTGGAAGCGATAATGAGAAGCACCGACCTGTGATGATTCACCGCGCGCCATTTGGCTCTATGGAACGATTTATAGCGATTTTATTAGAAAATACAGCTGGAGATTTTCCACTTTGGTTGGCACCAGATCAGTTTACGATTTTGCCGATTAGTGAAAAATATACGGATTATGCAAAAAAAGTTTCACAATTGCTGGAAAATCACGATATTTGCGGACTGATTGATGAGCGAAACGAGAAGACTGGTCGTAAAATCCGTGATGCGGAACTCCAAAAACTACCTTTTATGTTAATCGTCGGCGAGAATGAAGAGGAAAACGGAACGATTTCTGTACGTCGAAGAGGCGAAGGAGATCTGGGAACAATGACCGTTGATGACTTCATCACTTACTTCAAAAAAGAAGCAAAAATTACAAATTAGAATTTAACCAATTAAAAAAAGACACCATAGCACAAAAATTTCATTACAGAGGTAGAGGTCCACAGAGACGTGTTCAAGAAGATTTGCACCAGATTAATCAAAAGATTCGGGCAAGAGAAGTACGTTTAGTAGGTGATAATGTGGAACCCGGCGTTTATCCGCTAGAAAAAGCTCTTGAAATAGCAAAAGATCAGGAATTGGATTTGGTGGTTATTTCAGATAAAGCAGAACCTTTTATTTCCAGAATTCTGGATTATAAAAAGTTTCTTTATGAGCAAAAGAAGAAACAGAAAGAACTAAAATCTAAACAAGTTAAAGTTGTTGTTAAAGAAATCAGATTCGGTCCACAAACCGATGAGCATGATTATGATTTCAAAAAGAAACACGCTGAAAAATTCTTAGAAGAAGGTTCCAAATTGAAAACGTATGTTTTCTTTAAAGGACGTTCGATCATCTTTAAAGATCAGGGAGAAATCCTTCTTCTTAAATTAGCACAGGAATTAGAGCACGTTGGAAAAGTTGATCAATTGCCTAAATTAGAAGGTAAGAGAATGATTATGATGATGAGCCCGAAAAAACCGGCGAAGTAAATTTGACGATTTAGTGAGGTGATTATCACACCACTTTTATACAATATTAAAGAGATTCTTTTTAGAGTCTCTTTTTTTTCTTTTAATAATCTGATGCTTTCCAAAAATCTGTGGCGACACGATCAATTTACATGATGTTAAAAAGTTGTAAAATTTATGCTGAACATTGATTTTGTCATCATTTTTGATGTTATGTTAACTACCAAATCACAATTATTAATATTAAAAATTAAATTATGTCGTACACCATCGTGGGAATGTTCCCCAACAATGAAGATTTAGATACCGTTGTAACCCAATTAAACAGTGCTGGTTTTCCAGCCGAAGATTACCATGTTTCCCGCTACTCGACTTCTGTCCTGGGAGATCAACCTTCCAGTAATTATAATTACAAAGAAGATGAAAAAACTACAGGATTCTGGAACTGGCTTTTCGGAGATAATGAAGATGACCGAAGCAAGTACAGTTACGCAGGTAGCAAAAGCAATATCATAACCGTTTATACCGATGACATGGACCGTGCAGAAAAAGCCAGAGAAATTATGGATGATGAAGGAGCAATTAATGTGAATGAATTCACTAAAGAAAGATATCCAGATACAGCTGCCACTGGAAAATCGACTGAGTTAAGCGAAAAAGAACGCGCCAGAATTATCAGTAAAGCGAAGAACAATCTTTATTTCACGGATGGAGACCGATTTTATGACACGGCAAGTGATGGCATGGAATCAGATATGGATTCTGAAGGAAGTAGAAATACTTTTTAGAAATTAGCGAAATCAACTTTGAATTATAAAATAGTAAAGAGGCTCTCTGGGAGTCTCTTTTTTTTTGCGTTAGAAAATTATTTGATCGAGCATTTAAAAATAAATATATTACCGTGTAAAGTTGTGAGACTGTTCGTATCGGAAATTTTTGAATAAATTTTTCTGATAGGTATTTTAGATATGCAAAAAAAAAATACTTTGTTGTGTGTTCAATTTTTTATTTTAGGGATAAACTCATCGTCAAATTATCATAGTATTTTCCGTTACGTTTAAAGTAATTCTTAATAATTCTATTTTCTTTAAAATTCATTTTCCAGTATAGATTTACACCTATTTCATTTTCGCAATAAACTTGCAGCCATAACAGTTCTAAAATTGCATTTTCTTTTGCCCAATTAATTGAATGTTTCATAAGTTCCGTTCCTAGACCTGAATTTCTCCATGCAGCTAACATTCCCATTCCAACAACTCCTGTATGTTCCATGATTATTTTTATACTTGCTAAAAACTTAGTTAATCGCTAAAATCTTCGATGAAAACTTCAGGCCCTCTTGTATAGATACCTTGTTGTGTGATGTTCTTTTAGTTTTTTATCGTTTCAATATGATTACCTTTGTCATCGTAATATTTCCATTCGCCTACTTCTTTCCCTTTTTCATAATTCCCAATTTCTTCTAATTGTCCATTTTCAAAATACCATTTCCATTCACCAATTTCATTTCCGTTTACATGGTTTCCCATTCCTTTCAACTCACCATTTTCATAAAAGTGTTTCCATAAACCTTTTTGTTCTTTGTCAAATTGGCCAATCTGCCATAGTTTTCCATTTTCATAATAATATTTGCACTCGCCAAATTTCTTTCCATTTACGTAATTCAGAACAGACTTTAATTCTCCCGTTTTATAATAACCTTTCCATTCACCGGTTTTTTCACCCTTCTCATATTTTCCTTCGTCCCAAATTTTTCCACCTCTATAATGATAGTTAATGCTTTCTCCATTTGCAATTCCTTTTGAATAGTTTACTTTCGCGTGAAGAGCTCCGTCCTCATAATAATACGTAAATTCCCCAGTCTTATTCCCATCATCATCAAGTAGTCCTACCTCATTTAATTTTCCATTTTCCCAATATTTTTTATATTCTTTATCTGGCGTTTGTGAACAAGCTAAAAAGTTAGTAGTAAAAAATAAGAGTAATAAATAATTTTTCATTGGTGTTGATGATTTTTTATATTTGTAAGTCCTTGTTTTAGCATATCGCACAACTCGTAAATATACGCTAGTTCTAAATTACGTTTAAAAATATTTAGTATTCTGTGAAAAAAAAAATTATTCTTGAATTATAAATATTTTGTTTTAATTTTTCCTCAGGCGTGAGTGGTAGAAACGGTTATCCCGGAACGAGCGGTAGAAAGATGCGCTGGCGCGAGGATTAAAAGTGGATCGCCCGACTGGTAGAATTAAACTGTTAAGCGAGCGCAAAATTATATTCGAAAATCAGTATAAAACTCCTAACTTCGGCGCTTGTACTTTTAATTATCCTCTAGAAAAAAATTAGTGATAGAAGTGTTTTCGAAGAGATATCTTTTTTGTTTAGATTTTGAGGTGTGAGATTTAGAAGGCATATCCTCTTCCATCGTATTGGTATCAACTGTTGAAATTTCTCCTGTAGAAGAATTATAAGTAATTATAGAACTTCCACCCGCGCCTCTAAAATTACCCTCCAAGTTATCTAAGACGAAATCATTTCCCCTGCATTTGAAGGAGGCAAAAATATTGCCGCTGGGACCGATGCTATAAAGATTAATATAGAGTTGACCGTCCTCCACACTAATATCTTCAGTGTCAAAATGTTTATAGTCAGCTTCATTATATTCTACTGGAAATACCTTATTAGAAATTTTGTCTAAACGATAAGATTTTTCTTTATTCTGAAGTAATATAAGCATCGGCCGATCTGCTATCTTAGATTCTTTGTGGACCAGCACCACCACGAGGTCATCTCGACCATCTTTATTTAAGTCTCCTTTTGCTTGGTATTGAATTTTATAAATATTTAAATTGGGAAGGAAATCTGCAGCAGTGTTTCCTGTTTCTGGATAAATAATTTCTGGTTCGTACGGATCATTCTCCACTTCTACAAAATCGGTAATTACTTCAAAAGGAGCAACCATACTTGTAGTGTCGATTTTACTAGTTTCCACTCGTCCTACTTTTTGGACGGCGCTCGATTTTGATTCCGTTGCTTTTTGCGTTTTGTTTTCGCAGGAGTGAAGAACGAGAAGTAGTAAAAATAGGAGTGATGGAATTTTGACTTTCATAGGATAAAGTTATTTCATTTCGGAAAACAATCAAATATAAATCATTCCTAAATTTGCTCAATAGGTTGCTTGAGTCTAATTAAATTTTGCTTTCTTGACTGATACTGCGTTTTTAAAATACATTCCCTTCTGCGTGAGGGATAGAAACGGTTACCCCGGAACAAGCGGTGGGAAAAGCGTTAGCGTGAGGAGTATGAGTGGATAGCCCGACCTGAAGGAGTGAATGGAGTCTGGTCTTTAGACAAGACGGAATGAATAACTGAAGGGCACGCCCAAATCTTTAATAATATTAGATTGCAATATCTTTTTATAATTGACTGAAATTTTGTACTTTTGCAGTCTGAAAAATGTGTACAATACTGTAAAGTGGATGCACATGATGAGAAACGATATTGATAACAAATATATAAATTAAGCAAAAATGCCAAAATTAAAAACTAAATCAGGTGCTAAGAAGCGTTTTAAGCTTACCGGAACCGGAAAGATTAAAAGAAAAGGTGCTTATAAAAGCCACATCTTAACGAAAAAAGAAACGAAGCAAAAGAGAAATCTTACGCAAACTTCTTACGTTGCCGAAGTGGACAAAAAGAGCGTTTTACGTCAATTAGCTTTAAAATAGTTTTTATAAATCAATCGGTTTATAAGAATTAACAAATTCAGAAAATTTAACCCTGAAACGGTGCAGAAAAGTGCAATGAAATAACTTGCCGCCCTTTTCAAAAAAACAAATTTAAATTATGCCAAGATCAGTAAATGCAGTAGCTTCTAGAGCTCGCAGAAAAAAAGTTATTAAATTGGCCAAAGGTTATTTCGGTAGAAGAAAGAACGTTTGGACAGTTGCAAAAAACGCCGTACAAAAAGCAATGCAATATGCTTACCGCGGTAGAAAAGAAAAGAAAAGAAGTTTCAGAGCTCTTTGGATCATGCGTATCAACGCTGGTGCAAGAGAACACGGATTGTCTTACTCCCAGTTTATGGGCGCTCTTAAAACGAACAACATTGAGTTGAACAGAAAAGTTTTAGCTGATTTAGCAATGAATCATCCTGAAGCGTTCAAAGCAATCGTAGATCAAGTAAAATAAATAAAACATTTTTTGTTATCAATATTAAATCTCATACCATTAGGTGTGAGATTTTTTGGTATTTTTACTCCACTTACAATACTATGAAAAAACTAGGTTTCTTTGCTGCACTTCTATTCTCCGTTTCTGTGTTCAGTCAAAATTTTACGCAAGCGTATCAGGACAGAGCGAATCTGATGAGTCAGACCAACATCAATAGCTACCTGACGGAATTTGCAACATTAGGTGTGAAAAAGACCGGAACGGTCAGTAATAATAATGCTTTCAGTTGGTTGAAAAGTAAATACCTTTATCTTGGATATGGTGATCTGGATATTAGCGAAAACGCTTTTTCGTACGGAGGTAATCAAACCAAGAATATAATCGTTACCAAGACCGGCACCACTTATCCGAACACCTTTATTATTATTTGTGGACATTATGATACAATTGCTGGTCCGGGTGTTAATGACAATGGCAGTGGTGTTTCTGTGATTCTGGAAATGGCTAGAATTCTGAAAGATATTCCGACTGAATATTCTATTAAGTTCATCAATTTTACCGGCGAGGAACAAGGATTACTGGGAAGTCAGAATTATGTCAACACGGTAGTGAACTCGACGAGTCCAAAAATGGATATCAAACTGGTCTTTAATATTGATCAGGTTGGCGGCGTGGCTGGACAAGTGAATAACACGATAACTTGTGAGAGAGACACCAATAATAATCCAGCGACCAATAACGCGGCGTCTTCGTCTGTTACACAAGAGCTGATGAACTGCGTTGGTTTGTATTCGCCACTGCAAACGAATCTTTACTATGCCTACGGGTCGGATTATATGCCGTTCCAGTCCAATGGTGAAGTCATCACAGGTTTTTATGAATTCCGAGAAAGTACAAAACCACATACTGCAGCAGATACTTATATGAATATGGATCCGGTTTTTGTTTACAATGTCGGCAAAGCAGCTCTTGGTGCAGTTCAGCATTTCGCGGTGGCTCAAACTACGACTTTAGCTGTTGATTGTCCGCCTGAAGAGATGTTGGAATCTTTGAAAATTTATCCGAATCCAGCCAATGATTATATTCAAATTGAGATGATTAATCTGAACCAGAAAGATTACACTTTTACAATCACTGATCTTACTGGACGAACTTTAATCCAGACGAAGAATGAAAAGCGAATTGATGTTTCGAAACTGAGTTCTGGTATTTATCTGGGAACGATGATGGTTGAGGATCAAAAGGTGACGAGAAAATTGATGATTAAAAAGTAATTTTTTCTGCCACGAATTCACGAATGATTTCCGCGACAATTTTGAAACCACAAAAGTCACAAGAGATTAAAGTGATTTTAACAATTCTAAGAGAACAGAAAGTTTAAAAATCAATATTTTTAACTTAATTGAACATTAATCCTCAATCTTTAAAAAATCTTAATTTTACTAATTGCAATTTCAAAGAAAATCATTTACAGAAAGTATTATTCGTGCATTCGTGGCTTCAAGAAAACTTCATTTTTATTTCCGATTTCTTTCCATCAATACTTCCTCGATGTCCATCAATGAAAATGATTTCGCTTTTAATAAGATCAAGAAGTGATAGAGTAAATCTGCGGCTTCATCTTTAAACAAATTGCCATTGTCATCTTTCGCTTCGATGACCAATTCTACGGCTTCCTCTCCTACTTTCTGAGCCATTTTATTGATGCCTCTTTGATATAAATCGTACGTATAAGATTTTTCAACTTTTTGATCAATTCGTTCTGAAATTGTTTCTTCTAATTCATATATAAAACCTTTCGAATTTTTCTCTTCGAAACAACTGAACGTTCCGGTATGACAAACATTCCCAGCTGGTTTTGCCTGAATCAATAAAGCATCTGAATCGCAATCATGTTTGATGCTTTTTACATAAAGGTAATTTTCGGAGGTTTCGCCTTTGAGCCAAATTATATTTTTGGTACGGCTGAAGAAATGAACGCGTCCATCTTTTTGAGTTAATTCTAAGGCTTCTTCGTTCATGTAACCCAACATTAAAACCTGCTGTGTTCGATCATCCTGAATAATAACAGGAACTAAACCATTTCCTTTTTCAAAATCTAAATTCATCGTATGGATATTTTGTTTTGTTTTAAATTTTCTTTTAAGTCTGATATTTTAATTTCATTAAAGTGAAAAATACTCGCCGCTAAAGCTCCGGTAACATTTGTTCTGGTAAAGACTTCGGTAAAATCTCCCATCTTTCCAGCGCCACCTGAAGCAATGATCGGGAGTTGACAAACTTTTGAAATATTCTGAAGCATTCTGATATCAAATCCGTTTTTCGTTCCGTCAAAATCCATGGATGTCAGCAAGATTTCTCCGGCTCCTAGATCTGCGACGGTTTTTACCCAATCGATTGTTTTCAATTCTGTTTGAATTTTTCCACCATTGATAAAAACGTAATCTTCACCGTCAATGTTTTTGGTATCAATCGCAACAACGACACATTGATTGCCGAATTGTTGGGCAATTTCCCTAACCAATTCTGGTCTTCTCACTGCGGCAGAATTGATGGAAACTTTATCGGCTCCGGCTTTTAACAGCGCTTCAACATCTTGAACGGAGGAAATTCCGCCGCCGATGGTAAAAGGAATATTGATTTCTAAACTGAGTTTTTCTACCAATTCTATTAAAGTTTTTCGTCCTTCTAAAGTTGCCGTAATGTCCAGGAAAACCAGTTCATCGGCGCCATCTTTCACATATTTTTTGGCAAGTTCCACTGGATCTCCCGCAATTCTTAAATCTTCAAATTGAATTCCTTTTACCGTTTTTCCATCTTTGATATCCAAACACGGAATGATTCTTTTTTTTAACATTTTATAAAAGTTTTTGAAGTTCTTTCAAAGTAATTTTGCCTTCGTACAAAGCTTTTCCGATAATCGCGCCGGAACAACCGAGATCTTTTAAATCCTCCAGATCTTTCATCGAAGAAATTCCGCCACTTGAGATTAAGGAAACTTGGCTTTGATCTAAAATCTCTTGGTATAGTTCGAATGAAGGTCCAGCCAACATTCCGTCTTTTGAAATATCGGTGCAAATCACGTCTTTTATTCCCTTCTTTTGATACGATTGAATAAAGCCAATTACGTCCAAATTTGAATTTTCTAACCAACCTGAAGTTTTTACTTTTCGGTCTAAACAATCCGCGCCTAAAATTAATCTTTCTGCACCAAATTCTTTGATCCACTCTGTACACATTTCTGGATTTTCGACAGCTATACTTCCAATGGTCACTTGACTTGCTCCGGCGTTGAAAGCACTTTCTAAACTTTCTCGTGTTTTGATTCCACCACCAAAATCGATAATTAAATTGGTTTGAGAAGCTAGAATTTCTAAGGTTTTTAAATTTTTAATGGTTTTCGCTTTCGCGCCGTCTAAATCGACCAAGTGCAGATATTGAATTCCATTCGCTTCATACTCTTTCGCAATGTCCAAAGGATTTTCGTGATATATTATTTTCGTATCGTAATCTCCTTTAGAAAGGCGAACACATTTCCCGTCGATAATATCGATGGCTGGAAATATTTTCATTTTATATTATTTTTTAAACCACAAAAGGCACAAAGGTTTTTTAATTCTTAAAGAACTCAAAAGTTCATATAAGTGTAATTGTTATAGTCATACCTTTTGCAAACTTTAAAGAGATAAAATTTCACCTCTACTTTTGTGACTTTTGTGGTTAAATTATTTTAATTTTAAAAAGTTTTCTAGAATTTTTGAGCCAACGTCGCCAGATTTTTCTGTGTGAAATTGAGTTCCGTAAAAGTTATCTTTTTGCAATGTTGCAGAGAAAGGTAAAATATAATCACATTCAGAAGTCGTGTTTTCGCCAATTTCACAATAATAACTATGGACAAAATAGAAATTATCATCATCTGAAATTCCATTAAAAAGTGGACTTTTCATTTTCTGCAAATTATTCCAACCCATGTGCGGAACAATATCTGTGGCGGGAAATTGTTTTACTTTTAGATCGAAAATCCCGAGACATTTTGTATTTCCTTCTTCTGAGAAGTCACATAATAATTGCTGTCCTAAACAAATTCCTAAAAAAGGTTGTTTCAAAGTTGGAATTAATTCTTCCAATTTTAAAGATTTCAAATAATTCATCGCTGTTGACGCTTCACCAACTCCGGGGAAAATAACTTTTTCAGCATTTTTAATTTCTTTAGGATTTGAAGTTATTAAGATTTCATAACCTAACTTTCTCACAGCATTTTCAACGGATTTTACATTGCCAGCTACATAATCAATTATCGCTATCATAATATTCCTTTGGTACTTGGGATGGAAAAATTATTGTCATCTCGCCTCACTGCATCCCGTAAAACTTTAGCAAATGCTTTAAAGATTGATTCAACTTTGTGGTGCTCATTTTCACCTTCACATTGAATATTTAAATTACATTTCCCAGTATCAGTGAATGATTTAAAGAAGTGATAAAATAATTCTGTCGGAACATCACCAATTTTTTCTCTTTTAAAATCGACTTTCCAAACCAACCAGTTCCGTCCACCAAAATCCAGAGCGACTTGCGCTAAACAATCGTCCATCGGCAAAGCAAAAGCATACCGTTCAATTCCTTTCTTTGAACCTAAAGCTTGTTCAAAACAGGTTCCCAAAACCAAAGCCGTATCTTCAATCGTGTGGTGTTCATCAACCTGAAGATCACCATTTACCAAAACTTCTAAATCAAAATTGCCATGTTTTGAGATTTGTTCCAGCATGTGATCAAAGAACGCCAAACCTGTATTGATATTCGATTTTCCACTTCCGTCCAGATTTAGTTCAACGGTAATTTCCGTTTCTTTTGTTTTTCGGTTGACTTTCGTTTTACGTGGAATTTGCTTTAGATATTGATAGATCTCGTCCCAATTGTTTGTCGTTAAAGTGGCTTCATCAAATTGTTGATCTGCAATAAAAATTGATTGTGTTCCTAAATTTTTTGCCAACTCAACATCTGTTTTTCGATCACCGATAACAAAGGAGTTTTTCAAATCGTAATTTCCATAAATATATTTTTGAAGCAATCCGGTTCGTGGTTTTCTATTGTGCGAATTTTCAGATTCAAAACTATTATCAACTAAAATATCTGAGAAAACAATATTTTCATTGGCTAATGTTTTCAGCATTTTTTCCTGTGGAATTCTGAAATCTTCTTCCGGAAAAGAATCTGTTCCCAAACCGTCTTGATTCGTCACCATTACTAATTCGTAATCAAGTTCCTTGACAATCTTAGCTAAATTCTGAATCACTTTTAGATAAAATTCTAATTTTTCTAAAGAATCTACCTGTAAATCTGTCGGCGGTTCAATAATTATTGTTCCGTCGCGGTCAATGAATAATACTTTTTTCATGATTAGTTTATTTCTGATAATACTTTTAATAGTTCTGAATTTTCTTGAGCAGTTCCGACACTTATTCGAAGGCAGTTTTTTAAACTTGGATGCCTCAAACTTGTCAAAATATTTTTGTCTAATAATTTCTGATAGATCAGTTGTGCATCTTTAAATTCAATCAGGAAAAAATTCGCATCGGAAGGATATATTTTTACGACCCCATTAATTTGATCTAAACCTTTTTTCAATTTTTTCTTTTCTTCCAGAATGAAACCGATGTTATTTTGGATTTCTTCCACTTGATTCAATTGCTCCAAAGCCAATTTTTGACTTTCTGAACTAATATTGTAAGGAGGTTTAAGTTGGATGAACAAATTCGCAATTTCAGGTGAGGCAAAACCAACTCCAATTCGTAAACCTGCCATTCCAAAAGCCTTTGATAAAGTCTTTAGTACAATTAAGTTTGGATATTTATTTAATAATTTGACCGCAGAATCTTCTGGAGAAAACTCAATATACGCTTCATCAACGACTACTATTCCATTAAAATTTTGAATGTAAAATTCTAGATCGTCAATCGAATTGCCGGTTGGATTATTTGGTGTACACAGAAATAAAACTTTAGCTTGGCTTTTCGAAATTGTATCTAAAAATTTACCCTTTTCTAATTCAAAATCTGAATTCAGTTGTAATTTTTCAACTTGAAGATTATTCATCTTTGCATAAATCTCGTACATTACAAAACTTGGATTCATAATCATAATCGAATCCTTCGCTGGTTCACAAAAAATACGCATAGTTAAATCAATCAGTTCATCGCTTCCATTTCCTAAGAATAAATTCTCCGTCTTTGCTAGATTAATTTCAGCTAGTTTCTTTTTTAATTGAATCGGATCACCATCTGGATAGCGATTAAAATCCCCGAACGGATTTTCATTCGCATCCAAGAAGACGACCTTTTGATTTAAGAAAAAGTCACGCAAAGTTTGGTACGATTTCACTCCAGCTAAATGCGGTCGAATCATTGTATTTAAATTAAATTCCATTTTGTAATGATTTTAAGCGAAGTGAAACTGCATTTTTGTGAGCATCCAAACCTTCGGCAGCTGCCATAATTTCGATTGTTTTTCCAATATTCTTCAGTCCCGTTTTTGAAATTTCCTGAATGGTAATTTTCTTCACAAAACTGTCGAGCGAAACGCCACTATAATTCTTAGCAAAACCGTTGGTTGGCAGAGTGTGATTTGTTCCACTTGCATAATCTCCCGCAGACTCTGGCGTGTAATTTCCGAGGAAAATAGAACCAGCATTGGTGGTTTTAGAAATATAATTTCTCGGGTTTTCCACGGATAAAATTAAATGTTCTGGTGCGTAAAAATTACTCATTTCAAGCGCTTCATCAATTGATTTCAATAATATAAAACGGCTATTTTCTAAAGCTGACTTTGCAATTTCATTTCTTGGAAGTTCAGCTAATTGCTGTTCAATTTCTTTTAAAGTTTCATTAAACACTTCTTCATCTGTAGAAATAAAAATCACTTGTGAGTCGATTCCATGTTCCGCTTGGGAAAGCAAATCTGCGGCACAAAATTCTGGAATAGCCGTTTCATCAGCAATCACTAAAACTTCGCTCGGTCCCGCCGGTAAATCAATGGCGACATTATATTCCATCGCCAACTGTTTCGCTTGGGTGACATATTGATTTCCAGGTCCGAAAATTTTATCAACTTTCAAAATACTTTCTGTGCCGAAAGTTAAAGCAGCAATTGCTTGAGCTCCGCCTACTTTGAAAATTTTTGTAATTCCACATAATTTCGCGGTGTATAATATCGCAGGATTAATGGAGCCATCTTTTTGTGGCGGTGAACAAAGAATCAATTCTTTACAGTCTGCAATTTGAGCGGGAACAGCCAACATTAAAACCGTTGAGAAAAGTGGTGCTGTTCCGCCTGGAATGTATAAACCCACTTTTTCAATCGCTCTGGATTCTCGCCAGCAAACAACTCCTGCTGTGGTTTCAATTTCCTCCGCTTCTGCTTTTTGAACAAGGTGAAATTTAAAGATGTTTTCTTTAGCTTGATTAATTGCCTTTTTCAATTCTGCCGGAACTTCAGTGATTGCCAATTCTATTTCTTCTGCAGAAACTAAGAAGTTTTCAATTGTAACATGATCAAACTTGGTTGAAAATTCCTTTAAAGCAGAATCACCTTCATTTCTAACTTTCAAAAATATTTTCTGAACAGTATTTCTTAAGTTCTTTTTCTCAAGCGTTGGTCTTTCTAACAAAATTTCCCACGAATCTCGTACTGGATATTTAGATATATTATTCATTATCATTACATTACCATTTTTTCAATTGGGATCACGAGTATTCCTTCTGCTCCGTACTTTTTCAACTCATCAATAATTTTCCAGAATTCATTCTCCCGAACAACAGAGTGAATACTACTCCAGCCAGTTTTTGCTAAAGGTAAAACGGTGGGCGATTTCATGCCTGGTAAAATTTCAATTATTTTTTCGATGGAATCGTTCGGAGCGTTCAACAAAATGTATTTGTTCTCACGGGAATTAATAACGGCTTGAATTCGGAAAAGAAAGGATTCAAGAATGATTGAAATGTCATCAGGAAGATTTTTGCTGGAAATTAAAACGGCTTCACTTTTCAAAACCTGCTCCACTTCTTTCAAACCATTGTGTAAAAGGGTACTTCCAGAACTGACTAAATCGGCGATGGTATCTGCTAAACCAATACTTGGTGCAATTTCCACACTTCCAGAAATCTCTACGATTTCAGCCTTGATATTGTTTTTTTCAAAGTAATTTTTAACAATTGAAGGATAGGAAGTCGCAATTTTTTTCTGATCGAAAAAACTCAGATCTGTATATTCTACCTCTTTTGGGATTGCTAACGAAAGGCGACAATTTGCA
The DNA here is from genome assembly GCF_900109615.1 of Kaistella antarctica. GTDB lineage: Bacteria > Bacteroidota > Bacteroidia > Flavobacteriales > Weeksellaceae > Kaistella > Kaistella antarctica. The sequence continues at coordinate 512,615 of NZ_FOIX01000002.1, read as the reverse complement.
AAACCTAACTTTCTTACTAAGTCCACATTTTTACCTTGTTCCAACACTTCGTTTTCGCCAATAATTCCAATATCGACAATGCCTTGTTCTACATATTTTGGAATATCATCATCTCGAAGAAAGAGAATTTCCAAAGGGAAATTGGTAGCTGAATTTTTGAGTTTGCTTTTAAAATCAGGAATTTTAATTCCACATTCTTTTAAAAGTTCGAGGGACTTTTCACTTAAACGTCCGCTTTTTTGTATTGCAATTTTTAATTTATTCATGTTCAGTTTTGAGATTGGGTCTGAACAAATGCTTTTATTTTGAATACAAAAAAAACCGTCTTTGCTCAGACGGTTTTTTATTATTTTAAGTCACTTTGGACCACATTAAATCAACTCGTCTTTAGATGAGATGATGATGATGGAATAAAGCGGTTGTATTTTTCATGTTGTTTTAACTCTGCAAATATATCTAATAAAAAACTAAACCTGCAAGAAAAAATATTAATATGGACTTAAAACACTGATAAACAGTTTGTAAAATTTAATATTTTGTAAAAAGTAGTTTCTGTGAGCTCAGAAATAATTAGATAAACTGTCAAGCTTACATTTTAAAATATATTTTCCACAAATCTATTTAGTGAGATTTCTGTACGATTCCTGAAGAATCTTTAATTCGGCTTCATTCTGCGCCAACTTACTTTTCAATTTCTCCAAATCGATATTCAGGCTATCCAGCTTTTGAAGAAAATCATTTTTATCAATATCAGATTTTGCCTTGCTTAACTTATTTTTAACAGCATTTTTCTTTTCTAAAATGGAATTTATTTTAGATTCAATTTTTGTTTTTTCTGCGAAATTAAATTCAAAATCATCATCAATTTGGTTTATTTTTTCCCGCGAACTTTTTCGCACGCTATTGCTCATTTCATCAATTGCTTTTTCGTAAGCACCGTTAGAAACTTGCATTTTGTAATTTTGCTCTGCAACTCTTTGAGATTCAAGCTGAGCCGCATTTTGACCAAAAAGGAATGAAGATAATAGTATAAATAAAACTGATGAAATTTTAATCATATCATTTAGGTATTTTAATAAAATTATTTTGATTGTTCTTAATTTTTAAGCAAACTTTGATAAGCATTCATCATCTCTTTCGCAATCGATTCATCCTTAAATTTTTGAACGAATTGCACTCCTTTTCTAGCTCTTCGTTTCCTTTCCGATTCATTGTTCCAAAGAAAGCTAATCTTAGCTTTAATGTCTTCAAAATTAGTTGGATCAATATAGGCAGCATCGGGACCTCCAGCTTCTGGGAGACAACTTACATTGCTTGTAATTACAGGAGTTTCCGAAAAAAGAGCTTCAATCACTGGAATTCCGAAACCTTCAAACAAACTTGGATAAACAAATAGATCGGCCAGTTTATAAATCGCTGCCAATTCTTCTATCGAAACGTTTTCCAGGAACTGAACTTGATTTTCTAATTTATTTTTAACTAAATATTTTTTGACCTTATTAAAGTATTTAGTTTTTTTACCAATGACAACTAGCGGAATTTTAGTTCCATTAATAGCTTTAACGATATTCAATAAATTTTTCCGCTCTTCAATCGTTCCAACATTCAGAATAAATCGTTTTGGAAGATTATACTTTTCTTTAGTTGAAGTTAAAAACTCTTCACTTTGATTTTCCTTAAAAGCATGATGACATCCTTGATAAATCACCCGAATTTTCTCTTCCGGAACTTTTAAATACTGAATAATATCGCGCTTCGTTTGGTCAGAAATCGCAATGATTAAATCGGCTTGTTCAACCGCTTTTTTGAACTTCCAGAAATGGATTTTGCGATCAAAGAACGAATAATATTGGGGAAATCTCATGAAAATTAAATCATGAATGGTCACGATTTTTTTAATGGGACTTTCTTTCCAAATTAAAGGCAACTCACCAGAAAGTCCGTGAAAAATATCGGCATTAATCAGTTGCGCATCTTTGCCCATTTTCAATTGCCTCGACCAACTTCCTTTGGAAGTTTCAACAAAAGAAACTTGAGGTAACGCTACTATCTCCTTCCCTTTTTCGGTTTGATTTTCATTAATTAAGACATAATCATTTTCTGGAAAATAAGTCGCCACAATTCGCACCAAATCTCGGGAATAGTTGCCTAAACCCGAACTGTTATTGAAGAAGCGTTTTCCGTCGTAAGATATCTTCATAGAAAATCAAGGTTCTAAATCTTGCTATATTTTCAAGATATTAATCTTTTATAAATTTTGAACTTTGGTTCCCTATTTTATAAAAATAAACACCCGTTGGTAAATCTGCAACAAGAATATTTATTTGATTTTCGTTACCAAACGCTTTAGTTTTTACTATTTTACCAGAAACGTCCGTAATTTCTACTAAATAATTGCCATTTCTGGGATTTAGGATATTTAATCTGCTACTTGTTGGGATAGGAAACGCAGATAATTTGCTACCAGTTAAATTATTAATTTCTTTTGTAGTTAATGATGATGTTGGCAATGAATAGATTTCATCCGTAGACCACGCCACATTATTAAGCAAACCATATTTATGAACTACCATTTTATTTTTATTGGCAACAGGATCTGTGTAAGGATAAAATGAACCAATACTTATATCTCCAAAATCCTTTACAATAATACCATCTTCATTCACAATTTTACTTTGAAAAATATAACTAGCAGTATCGGAAACATAATAACTTCCTGATACAAAAAATTCCATTTTCGCATCAGCATTAAATAAATATTTAGAAACGGAGTAACCAGGATAAATGTTGGAGTTTATTAAATATATATTGTAATTAGAGGGGATTTGAGAATTGACAGTTTTAAAAACGGTATAATCCTGATTATAGATAGTAATTACATTGCTTCCCTGAACAGTACTGACATAGTATAGTTGATCACCATCTTGATAGGTTATGATATTTTCATTATTTGGAAAGGCTTTTTCTAATGTAATTTGCGCATAACCGAAGCATGTCATAAATAGTGAAGAAAACAATACTAATTTTTTCATTTTTAAATTTTTAAATTTCACAAAAATAAATAAAGATTATAAATATACTACGATAAAAAAAATGTTAAATCATTAATAATACTGTTAATAAAATCGCGAAACATCACTTATTTTATTATTAAAAATTTTTCGACCGAATAATATAGTTCGGGCGTTCTTTTACCTGCTTGAAAATTTTACCCAAATACATCCCAATAATTCCCATAATAATCAATTGTAAACCACCGAAAAATACGACGGTCATAATTAAAGACGCCCAACCAGAAATTTCAGTTTGGGTTACAAAAGAATGAATCACATAAATCGCATATCCTAAAACAGCAAAAACGGAAAAGATAAATCCAAGATACGCCGCTAAATAAAGGGGTTTCACACTGAAAGCCGTAATCCCAGTAAAGGCAAAACGAAGCATTTTACTGAGGTTATAACTGCTTTCACCTGAAGCTCTTTCGGCAGCGACATAAGGAACGCCGATCTGACGAAAACCTACCCACGTAGATAAACCTCGCAAGAAAATATCGGTTTCGTTCATTTCTCTAACCACATCAACTACGGAAGCATCCATTAATCGAAAATCTGAACCGCCACCTTCTACGAGATTTACATCGGAAATACTGGATAGGAAATGGTAAAATAGAATTGACGTTTTTCTTTTAAAAATGGAGATTTGTTTGGGATAAGTTCGGATGGTGTAGACAATATCAGCACCTTCTTCCCACTTCTTGATCAGGTCCGGAATCAATTCTGGTGGATGTTGTAAATCAGCATCCATGGATATTACGGCATTTCCGTTCGAACAATCCATACCAGCTTTTACAGCAGGTTGATGTCCGAAATTACGGGAAAATTCTATGAATTTAACTTCCTCAAATTGATTGGCTAATTGCTCCAATTTCGCTTGAGTCTGATCGCGACTCCCATCATTGACGAAGATGATTTCGAATTTATAGGTGTCCAGTTTTAGGAAAACTTCTTTGATGCGTTGATGAATCAAAGCAACATTGTCCTCTTCGTTATGCGCGGGAATGACGATGGAAATTTTCTTCACGGAATGATTAATCTAATTGGTAGTCTTTTTCGAAATCGTTGGTCATCAATTCGTAGATCACGCGGAACCAAACGACGCAACAAGGTAGCGCTTTTAGGGAATATTTCATAATGTAATTGTCCTTGATGAATTTCGGAAATAAATCTGAAAAAGAGAAACAAGTTAAGATGATTACGAAGATCAACATTCCGATAATTAAAGGAGACTTCTCTTTTTGCATCAGAAACCAAATCATGACTCCAGCTACAGCAATTATGAATGTTGGAGATTCGGAGCCTGAACTAAAAAGCACGATGAATAAAAGCGTTGATGCGAGAATCATCAATTGGAAAGGAAGATGTTTGTATTGATTAATTCTCAAATAAGGTAAGCCGAAAACCGCGATTCCAGGAAGTAAAAATGCAAGGTTAGAAATGTCGGCATTCCCAGAAACTCTTCTTACAATTCCCATCAAGGAATAATCCTGTCGGTTTCCTAAAACTTGATTTGAAGCATTCTTTTCCGACAAAGATTGAAACCAATCTGCATACGATTGGATTCCAAAATGTGGACTTGAAAGTAACATTGGGAGAATCAAAAACACCAGTCCAAATCCTACTAAAGAAAGAATGAACTTCCATTTATTCTTAATAAAAAAGAAAGCGGAAAGTCCAGCTACTCCGTAGAGTTTTACGAAAAAACCGATTAAGATAGTAATCGCTGACTGGGTTTCTTTTCTTTCGTAAATATAAACTGCGGATAAAATCAGCAAGCCTGTCAAAGCAATATTAAACTGTAAACTCACCGCGGCCGTAATAAATTCCTGCAAACACAACCAAGCAAAAAAAGCTTTTTTAGGATTAGAAAATGGGAGTTTATGAATCGCAAAAAGGAAAACCAAAGTATTAGCAACATTCCATAAAACCATACCCAACCAATCTGGCATTATCGCGAAAGGTGCAATTAGAACACTAAATAAAACGCCATAATGATTGGAATCAAAATGGAAGTCGGGATATAAAAGATAAATATTTTTTTCGGCTAAAGTATTGGTAAATACATTTTTAAAAATCATGTAATTATTATACTTTGCCGGTCCACCGCGATATTTTGCGACTGCAGACAAGATGGAAACAAGAAGATAAATCCCAAAAATATATTTGGGATTTGATATGAATTTTAAAAATTTAGCTTTCAAAATATGCTACTTTTTGATATTATTTGAAACTTTTGAAAAAGTAAAAAATCTTGCAGCCCGGCCTGAGTGGAGCTCTTTTTTGTTGGTGGCTGAGCTTGTCGAAGCCAGTAGTAAAAAAAGCGGGAACGGAGGACGGATCAAGCTGCCCAAATCATTATAGAAATATTAAACTGCTACATTATTTTCTCTCAAAGCATCGTTTAGAGAGGTTTTTTTATCAGTAGATTCTTTTCTCTGTCCAATAATTAAAGCACATGGAACTTGAAATTCTCCGGCTGGAAACTGTTTGGTATAACTTCCTGGAATCACAACCGAACGAGCTGGAACTCTACCTTTAATTTCAACTAGAGATTCACCTGTAACGTCAATGATTTTCGTAGACGCAGTAAGAACAACATTCGCTCCGAGAACCGCTTCTCTTTCTACGTGAACGCCTTCTACAACAATACATCTTGAACCAACGAAAACGTTATCTTCAATGATTACTGGAGCTGCTTGCAAAGGTTCTAAAACTCCACCAATTCCTACTCCACCACTCAAGTGAACGTCTTTTCCAATTTGAGCACAACTACCAACAGTTGCCCAAGTATCGACCATTGTTCCCGAATCTACATAAGCACCAATATTCACATACGATGGCATCAAAATTACGCCCGGAGCAATGTAAGCGCCTTCTCTCGCAACAGCAGGCGGAACAACGCGCACTCCTTTTTCAGCATAATTTCTTTTCAAAGGCATTTTATCATGGAACTCAAAAGGTCCCACCTCAATCGTCTCCATTTTCTGCATTGGAAAATACATCACAACGGCTTTCTTTACCCACTCATTCACTTTCCAACCGTCGTCAGTTGGCTCAGCAACTCTAAGTTCTCCTAAATCTAATTGTCGGATGACTTCGCGAATTGAAGCTTGGCTTTCGGCATCTTTTAACAATTCTCTGTTGTCCCAGATATTTTCTATAGTTTGTTGTAACATATTATTCGTTTGATTTTTTTAATTTTAAAGGAACCCAAATTTACAAAACTCTTCTCGCGAAAAGGTAGGCATTGTTCCAATATTTCTCGTTAAGTGAAGAAATGATGACGCCTTTTGAGGTGGAGGAATGAATAAATTTAACTTCGCCGTTGTTCCCGATATCGTGGACAATTCCCACGTGAGTTACTCGGCTTCCACCAGCGGTGGCAAAGAAAACCAAGTCACCTGGTTTGGCTTCCTTAATTGAAATAGATTTTCCTTGATTGGATTGATCTTCGGAGCGGCGAGCGAGTTTGGTGTTATTTTCATCAAACACTTTGCATACCAACCCAGAACAGTCGAATCCGGCGGAAGTATTTCCGGCATATTTGTAAGGTGCGCCTAAATACTTTTGTGCATCTTTCAAAATCTCAGCAACTTCAGCTGAGTTTTTTCCGGAATAATAGGAGTCGAGGGTTTTTAGATTATCAACTTTCTTGACGGTCTTTGTAGGAATTTCTCTTTTTACCACTTTTTTTGCGGAACCGCAAGAAACAATTACCAAAGCGAAAAAAGTCAACATCAAATACTTCTTCATGTTCATTTACCAATTTTTTCAAAAATAGTGAAATTATTTAAATTTCTGTTTCGTTTTCAAAAATTTTGCTTTTTAACAGCGCTTTCAGCAAGATATTTTGACTAGTAATTATTCAATTTCAAAAAAAAGGAATTATATTTAAAATTCTGAAATATTACCTCTAAAAATGACGTATCAAGATTGTAAAATTTACTTTAAAAAAGAGATTTCTGAAAATTACACCGAGGCTGAAAGTTCTATTTTGGTGGAAATTTTCTTAGAATATCTCACTGATTTAAATAAAATTGAATTGCGTAAAGTGATGACTAACGAAATTAAAAAAACTCAATTTCTTGAACTTCAAAGTATCATCGCGGATTTGAGAACAGGAAAACCTTATCAACAGATTTTAGGTGAAACGGAATTTTATGGTTTAAGATTTTTCGTTGATGAACACGTTTTAATTCCAAGGCCTGAAACAGAAGAATTGTTGGAACTGGCGATTGAACAAATTAAAAGTTCAGCATTATCCAAGAAGGAATTCAAAATTTTAGATATTGGAACTGGATCTGGAATTATTCCGATTGTGTTAAAGAAACATTTTCCTGAAGCACAAGTTTCGGCGATTGAGTTTTCTGATAATGCTTTAAAAACTGCGCAGAGAAATGCTGATTTTCATGAAGTTGAAATTAACTTTATTCATCAGAATTATTTAACAGAGAATTTGACTGAAGTTTATGATGTGATTATTTCTAACCCGCCTTATATCGGGATGGAGGAAGAAAAGGAGATCGGAGATTCTGTGAAAGCGTTTGAACCGAAAATGGCGTTGTTCTCTCCCACTTCTAATGCTTTGATTTTCTATGAAAAAATTGCCGATGATTGCGAAAATTATTTAGCTGAAGACGGATTGGTATTTCTGGAAATTAATCAGAAGTTAGGAAAGGAAACGTTGGAACTTTTTACTGATATTTTAAATAAAGCCACGTTGATGAAGGATTTGTCAGGGAATGAAAGATTTGTTTGGGGAGGAAAGTGAAAATAGTTGAGAGTTGAAAGTTGACAGTTGACAGTTGAGTGAAGCGAGCGATGAAAAGTAAAATTGATGAGTCATGAAACCGATAAAACTACATTTACTACTTCCCAATTATCCCGATAATAGTGTCGAGCGCCAAATAGTTTTTTACCAATAAGTTTTGACTGAAGCCATTTAAAATGTTCTAATCTATAAAGGGGCTGAAGCCGGTACCTACTGAAATATTCTTTTAATAAGATATTCTTTTTTTCTCTAGTGAAAAGAAAAACCACCTGAACTTCTAGCCTCCGATTGGAACGGTATCCTTTTTTGAGGAGGAACGACGAAAAAAAGATATAGTGGAAAGCGGGACCGGTTTTCTAAGAAGCGAAAATCCTGGTGCTCCCAAAACTACTAGCCAATTTTCTTTTTATAGAACACTTGATACGCCATATAAATCAAGGGAAGTGACATAATTCCTAAAAATAAAGCATTGTCCACAGCCACCATCGGAAACATGGCAACGGTGTAAATTAATCCAAAGAAAGCGCCTCCCAAATGCGCGGCATGTCCGATATTGTCATTTTGCTTAGGATTAAGCATCATATAAACCGAATAACCGAAATATAGCAATCCGAAAATATAACCAGGCACACTGAATTCTGGCGGTAGAAATATAATGCCGATTTGTATAACATCTGGATACAAAGCGACACTTGCAAAAATAATTCCCGAAACTCCGCCACTCGCGCCAATCGCCGAATACCAAGATTGATTTTTGTAGAGATAGAGCGAAAATAAATTGCCTAATAGTATGGATCCGAAATAAATAATCAGAAATCCAACGGTACCAAATGTCTCAAAAATCGGTTGACTGAACATGTAAAGAACATACATATTCAGCAGCAAATGCATTAAATCGGCGTGTAAAAAACCGGCAGAAATTAAACGCACATATTCTTTGTTGCGCAAAATTGCACCAACATTGAACTTGTATTTTTCGAACATCGCATGGTTGCTGAAAGCAATGTAACTGATAATCGCAGTGGCTGCAATAATGATTAATAATACTGTACTCATATTTTTTACAAAATAAAAGTTTCGAAATCCGAAACTTTGGTTTAAACTATTTCTGAAGTTAAACTTCTCGAAAGTAATTTCTCGTGCATGGGTTTTAGTTTTTCTAAACTTCCGGTTTTTACGGTGCATTTACCTTTGTAGTGAACTAAAAAGGTGCATTGTTCGGCTTGCTCTAAAGTGTGTTCGCAAATTTCGACTAACGCATCAATCACATAATCGAAAGTATTGACATCGTCATTCCACAGAATTATTTTATAAACCTCGTCTTCTTTTTCAAGGACTGCAACATCTTCTTCGTATTCCCGCTGTGGATTTTCGTAATCCTTTACATTCGCTGGAATGTTATAATATAAACCCATTTCTTTAATTTTAAAAACGATTATTCCTCAAATTAAATTTCGCCCAAGTCGGTGGCAATATCATTTAAAATGCTCGGCTCTTCGTAAGTAAGCTCTACCAAATCCACGCTCTTGTTCTGCATTTTCAGAATTTTTACGTGGTAATCATTAATATTAAACTCCTGATTTTCTTCGGGAATTTCTTCTAATTCATGCAGAATAAAACCAGCTAATGTATTGTATTCACCATCATCTGATAAGGGAAACATCTTCGGCAGATTTTCATTGATTTCATCCAAAGGTTGTGTAGCCTTCACCCAGAAAACATTCTCTCCTACTTTGTCAACAATTCTTTCTTCTTCATCTTCTTCGTCCTGAATTTCACCCACTAATTCTTCTAAAATATCTTCAAGGGTCACAATTCCTTCCGTTCCGCCAAACTCATCGATTACTACAGCTAAGTGTTGTTTTTTCTGTTGGAAAACTTTTAATAGATCGGAAATCTTTTTACTTCCAACGACAAAAAATGGATCACGCATCAATTCCTTTAAGTCGTCATGGTCAAGCTCGCCTTTTCTCTTTACATATTCTCGAATAATTTCTTTAGCATAAAATATTCCGACAATATTATCAATCGAATCTTGATAAACTGGAAGCCTTGAATAACCGCCTTCCATAATTTTATTAATCATATCCTCTACAGGTTCTTCAATATCGATTGAAGAAATATTCTGACGTGGAATCATAATCTGTTTGGCAGAGTGATCTGTAAAATCAAACGCGTTTTTAATAATTTCATAGTTCTCCTCTTGAATCTCTCCTGAATCAGCAGATTGCTTAACCAGCAATTGCAATTCTTCAGTGGAGTGAATCTCTTGCTCAGAAGCAGGATGAATTTTAATTAATCTCAAAAAGGCATTCGACATGTGATTCATGGACCAAATAAATGGCTTGAAGACGGTGTAGAAAATACGCAAAGGAGCCGCGATAAACATGGCTGTTGATTCTGATTTTCTTATCGCAATTGATTTAGGAATAAGTTCTCCAAATACGATGTGCATCACGGTAATTAACAGGAAACTTGAAACCAAGGAAATCGTTGTTACGGTAGCTGCGGCAACGGATAATTCAAAATAACTAAATAGATTTTCGAAAATATGATGTAGTGCACTTTCACCTACGAAACCTAAACCTAGAGAGGCGAGGGTAATTCCTAACTGCGTGGCTGAAAGATATTCATCTAAATGCTTTATGATGTGTTCCGCCTGTTTTGCCATCGAATCTCCTTCGGCGGCTTTTAGTTGAATTTGGGAGTAACGAACTTTTACGATTGAGAATTCTGCGGCTACGAAAAAACCATTCAATACTACTAAGAATACAGCTAATACTAGCTTAAATATGTCAGAATCCATTTAGAAATTTAAAAAATATTGCGACAAAGATACGTAAATAAAATAATTATAATCGCATGTATTTCTATTTGCTGTGCATTGCGCAAAAATAAAAGCACCTGAAAATCAGATGCTTTAAAATAAAATTAATAGAAATTACTTTTTAATAAACTTAATCGTTTGTTGTCTTTCACCATCTTTAACTGGAATCAATAAATACATTCCGGGAGACAGAGTTCGTACATCAATATTAAAATCTTTTCTGCTGTTTAACATGTTTTCTTTTTTAATCATTTTTCCACTTGGGTCATAAATTTCAAAAACTAAATTTTTAAAATCTTTTTGTACGTTTAAAAGAAGTTGATCATGAACAGGATTTTGTTGTAATGAAATATCATTGCTAAATACACCACCTTCATTAGATTTTAATAAAGCTCCTGGAGCAAACGTAATTTTCCAACTAGCCACATTCGTTGGATCACCTTGTCCGTAATCATAAGCAATAATTCTCCATTTTCCCGAGATTGATTTACCAGTAAGGAAAGGGCCCATTGCAACAGGATTGTAAGGTGGGTACGGAGCGGTTCCATGTGATGGAGCGTAATTTCCTGCAGGAATAATTGCTGCGGCCGCTCCAATATCAATTACAGTTGCATTTGCAGAATTGAAACTTAAAATATTAGCTGCAGCAAAAGCTTTAGAACTTCCGCATCCTGCATTTGTACTTGCACCTAATCTTCTAATTAAAGTAATAGCCTGGCCGTTTGGTGCAATAATATCTATCACGACATCACCTAACCACATAGCAGCAATACCTAAATCAATAGTAATTTTAGTTGGATCAGCAATTGTTCCAGTAATTGGAACGGTGATTTCATTCATTTGAACGCCGGGTTGAGTACCGAATCCACAACCACTTAATCTAGGAAGTGCATCTCCTGGATCTGTTGGTGTATTATTTTGATACGTTTGCGCTTGCGTAAAACTGCACATTGCAATAAAACAAATTGCGAGAAAATTTAGCTTTTTCATAATATTAAGTTTTTAAATTAGAAACAAATTTATTCTATTTAGTTAAAAACTATTAAGTATAATCACCTATTTTACAACGGTGTATACACCCTAAATACCATCTTAAATATTTCAGTGTTCTTTGAATATTACAAAAAAGCATCTGAAAAATCAGATGCTTTAAATATAATAGAAATAAAGATTACTTTTTAATAAACTTAATGGTTTGTTGTCTTTCTCCATCTTTTACAGGAATTAAAAGATACATACCTGGAGATAAAGTTCTAACATCAATATTAAAATCTTTTCTGCTGTTTAACATGTTTTCTTTTTTAATCATTTTTCCACTTGGGTCATAAATTTCAAAAACTAAATTTTTAAAATCTTTTTGAACATTAAAGAGCAATTGATCTTGGACAGGATTTTGTTTTAGAGAGATGTCATTACCGAAAACCCCAGATTCTATTGTTTTCATTGTCGCACCACTTCCAATGATAATTTGCCAAGAATTAATACCAGTTGCTTCTCCTTGTCCATAATCGTAAATGTATAATCTCCATTCACCACTAAGTTGTTTTCCAGTTAAAAATGTAGTTAAATTTCCCGGATTCAGTTTCGGATAGGTTGCAATGCTGTAAGTTGGGGCATAATTACCAGGAGGAATCGGAAAACCATTTGAAATAGCCTCTGCGTCAATTAGGGTTGTATTAGCAGCGTTAAAAGATAAAACATTACCAGGAATAAAGCTTGAAGAATCGCCACAACTAGAATTGAAAATCGCGCCGATTCGGCGTATTAATGTAATGGCCTCTCCAGTAGGAGATACAAGCTCGACAGAAATATCACCTAACCAAGCGGCCTTTAGAGAAACATTCAAAGTTATCTTCGTAGGATCTACAATAGTTCCAATTAAAGGAACGGTTATAGAGGAGATATTCATACCAGGCTGAGTATTATATCCGCATCCTCCACTTCGCGATATTGCATCTACAAGTGTTGTGGGAACGATGTTTTGATAAGTTTGGGCATTTAAAATACTGCTAAGTGCAAGTAAACTTACTGCTAAAAAATAAAGTTTTTTCATGATTTTGATTGTTAAATTTAAAACCAAATTTACATCAATACTCCATAATTAAGACGGGTGAAATCACCCTAATACATAAGGTGTAAACACCCTATAAAAAAAGACTGTGATAATTCACAGTCTTTATATTCTTTACAAAAATTTCTTCTAAGAATTCTTCAACGCTTCGGCACCACCTACGATTTCCAAAATTTCATTGGTAATGGCAGCTTGTCTGGCTTTGTTATAAAAGATCTTTAGATCATTCCTCAACGCTTCTGCATTGTCGGTTGCTTTGTGCATCGCCGTCATTCTTGCGCCGTGTTCAGAAGCTACTGAATCTAAAATCGCTTTGTAAACCTGAGTTTTAATCGATTTCGGCATTAATACTTCTAAAATATCTTTAGCATTTGGTTCGAAGATATAATCGGTATTGGGAACTTCAGCTTTCTCAGTTAAAGCAATTGGTAACACCTGTTCTTTATGCACTTCTTGCGTCGCAGCATTAATAAACTTATTATAAATCACAAATACTTTATCAAAACTTCCTTCACGGAAATCTCTCATCACATTTTCAACAAAATTAGAAACGACCTCGAAACTCATCCCATCAAAAATAGCACTTTGATTGTCATACACTTTTTTGTTACGACGTACTGCATCATAAACTTTTTTACCAACGGTAAGAATTTCTATTTCGTGCGCAGAGTCAGCTATCGAATGATTTAATTCTTTAATTATAGAAGAATTAAATGCACCGGCAAGACCTTTATTAGAAGTAACAACGATGTAAAGAACTTTCTTCACTTCTCTTTCTTCAGTATAACTAGACACCCCTTCTAAATCTACGGTAGAACTTACATTTTCTATAATTTCCTGTAGCTTTTCTGAGTAAGGTCTCAACATGACAATAGCATCAGTTGCTTTCTTTAGTTTCGCTGCCGAAACCATTTTCATCGCACTGGTGATTTGCATTGTCGAAGAGATTGAAGTAATCCTCCCGCGTATTTCCTTTAAATTTGCCATTCTTTGAAGTCAATGATTAAAATTCAGTATTCAAAATTAAAAATCTTGAATACTGAAAATTGAATATTTTTTAGTTGTATTTCGACGCTAATTCTGTAGCGGCTTGCTTAAGAATATCTGTAATTCCTTTGTCAATTTTTCCAGATTTAATGGCTGCCATTGTTTCAGGATGTTTTGATCTTAAGAAAGCAACATATTCTATTTGAAATTCTTTTACTTTGTTGATCGGGATATTTCTCAACAAATTTTCTGTTCCTGCATAAATCATCGCAACTTGGCTATCCACAGGAAGTGGAGAATTTACTGGTTGTTTCAAGATTTCCACGTTTCTTTCTCCTTTAGAAATAACTGCTTGCGTTGAAGCATCTAAGTCAGAACCGAATTTAGCAAATGCTTCTAACTCTTTATATTGTGCCTGATCTAATTTTAAAGTTCCAGAAACTTTCTTCATTGATTTAATCTGAGCATTACCTCCAACACGAGATACCGAAATACCTACGTTAATTGCTGGACGAACTCCTGAGTTAAATAAATCTGTTTCCAAGAAAATCTGTCCATCAGTAATCGAAATTACGTTAGTTGGAATATAAGCTGAAACGTCACCAGCCTGAGTTTCGATAATTGGAAGTGCGGTTAAAGAACCTCCTCCTTTTACCAAAGGTCTCAATGAATCTGGTAGATCGTTCATCTGTGCTGCAATCGTATCATCATTAATGATTTTAGCTGCACGTTCTAATAATCTGGAGTGAAGGTAGAACACATCACCTGGATAAGCTTCACGGCCCGGTGGTCTTCTCAATAGTAAAGAAAGCTCACGGTATGCAACTGCTTGTTTAGATAAATCATCATAAATGATCAACGCTGGACGACCAGTATCACGGAAGAATTCACCAATGGCTGCTCCGGCCATAGGAGCGTAAACCTGCAATGGTGTTGGGTCTGAAGCGTTTGCTGCAACAATAACAGTGTACGCTAAAGCTCCTTTATCTTCTAATGTTTTTACAATTTGTGCAACCGTTGAACCTTTTTGTCCAATTGCTACATATATACAGAATACAGGCTCGCCTGCATCATAAAATTCTCTTTGATTGATAATGGTGTCGATCGCTACAACAGTTTTCCCTGTTTGACGGTCACCAATAATTAACTCTCTTTGTCCTCTTCCGATTGGAATCATGGAGTCAATCGCAACAATACCAGTTTGTAACGGTTCAGTTACTGGCTGACGGAAAATTACTCCTGGAGCTTTTCTCTCCAAAGGCATTTCATAAGTCTCCCCTGTAATCGGTCCTTTACCATCGATTGGATTTCCTAAAGTATCAACTACTCTACCCAACATTCCTTCACCAACTCTGATTGATGAAATTCTTTCAGTTCTATTAACCGTATCACCTTCTCTTACTAATTTTGATTCACCCAAAAGAGCGACCCCAACATTATCTTCCGCAAGGTTAAGAACGATTCCTTCAACACCGCTTTGGAATTTTACCAATTCACCGTACTGAACATTTTCTAAACCGTACACTAAAGCGATACCATCACCGATGGTTAGTACCGTTCCTACTTCTTCTACATTTGATTGCGTCTCGAAGTTAGCTAGCTGCTGTTTTAGAATTGCAGATACTTCTGCTGGATTTATTTCTGCCATTTTATGGTTGTTTTTGTCTTAATTTAATTGAAATTCTTTGTTCAATCGGCCTAATTTAGCTTTCACCGATTCGTCTATTTGCTGATCGCCAACACGTAAAATATATCCTCCTAAAATTTCAGGATTGATAATTGATTTTAAATCAAATTTATTTTGATGATTAACGAGATTCGTCGATTTCAAAATACTTTGAATATTGTCTTCAGAAAGTTCCGTCGCAGAAGTCAAGGTGATTCTTTGGACGCCGTTCAAGTCTTCCACTTTATTAATGAATTCTTGACCGATTCCGCTCAACTCTTTTTCTCTACCATGTTTGATGACCAACTGAATTAAATTCCGGGTCAAGGGAGAAAAGCTTTTAAAGATTTCTGCTGAAACGCTAATTTTTTTCTTCACCTCAATAATCGGGGAATTAAAAAAGCTCTGCAACTCCTTTGATTTTTCGATGGTGTTCACCATATCTCTGATTTCCATAAACACAGCAGCCGACGTTCCTGCTTCCTGTGTGAAATTGAGAAGACCTTGTGCATACCGTTTTGCAACTTTACTTGTACGCATACTAGTTTAAGTTAGAAGTATTAAGGATATTTGCTACCAAAGCGTCTTGGGCACCATCATTATCTAATTTTTGTTTCAAAATAGATTCTGCGATGCTTACAGATAAAGTACCGATTTGACTTTTGATTTCTGAAACGGCAGCAGATTTTTCAGCAACGATTGTTTGTCTTGCAGATTCAATCATTTTATCACCTTCTGCTTGAGCAAGACCTTTTGCCTCACCTACAATTCTGTCTCTGATGTCTCTTGCTTCTTTTAGAATATGATCCCGTTCGATTTTAGCATCACGAATGATGATTTCATTTTCAGCTTTTAAATTTTCAACTTCTTGTCTGGCTAATGTAGCTTGGTTAAGAGAATCTACAATCGTAACTTCTCTTTCGTTAACCGCACTCAAAATTGGTTTCCAGGCGAACTTTGCCAATAAAAACATAAGTATTAAAAAGGTTAAAGTCATCCAAAACAATAAGCCAATTCCCGGTTCTATCATAATTGTAATTTTTTGTAATTTTTTTTCTATATGGAATTTTAAAAACTCTTAGCAGAGCCAACCGCGCTGCTAAGAATAATTTTCTGAAGTTTCTTATTTAACGAACGCTCCAAAGATGATCGCGATCAAACCAGCTCCCTCGATAAGACCAGCAGCAATAAGCATTGCTCCCTGAATTTTACCTGCTTGCTCTGGTTGTCTTGCAATAGCATCCATTGCATGTCCACCGATTTTACCAATACCTAGACCAACGCCTAATACTGCTAATCCGATTCCAACGTAAATAAGTCCAGTTCCTTGTGAAATAATTTCCATAATAAAAAAATATATAGGTTAAAAATATTCTAAATTAATTAATGTGCTCCTTCGTGTTCGTGCTCCTGAACTGCCATACCAATAAATAAAGCCGAAAGAACTGTAAATATATAAGCTTGTAACGCTCCAACTAAAATCTCTAACATTCCAATAAATAATCCTAATGGAACTGAAGCGAATCCTAAAAGTGGAGTTTTAAAGATGAAAATCAAAGACATAATTGCCAAGACCATAATGTGACCTGCCGTAATGTTTGCAAAAAGTCTCATCATTAATGCGAAAGGTTTTGTAAACACTCCAATAATTTCAATTGGAACCATGATTGGGTACAACAATAAAGGAACTGGTGGCATAAAGATATGTTTCCAATAATCTTTGTTGGCGCTGAATACAGTGATTAATAAAGTGATGATTGCTAACACTGCTGTAATTGCTATGTTCCCAGTTAAGTTATAACCAAATGGCGCAAAAGGAATTAAACCAAACATATTATTAATCCAAATGAAGAAAAAGATGGTTAATAAATAAGGCATGTATTTTTTATACTTTTTCGCACCAATATTAGGAATTGCAACTTCATCTCTAATAAATAAGATGATTGGTTCCATAAATTTTCCAGCGCCTCTTGGCACTAAAGATTTACCATAATTTCTTGCCATCCCAATAAATAGGAACAAAATAAAGATGATTGAAATAAATATCGCAGCTACGTTCTTTGTAATAGAGAAATCATAAAAAGCATTTTCTAGCGTATGTTTGCCGCTCATTACCGAGAATAATTTAGCTTGTTCAAGACCTTGGGTCGATACGACGATACCATCTTTTAAAGTAAAACCGTCATGTTCATGACCGTGCGCAATAGAACTTGACATAAAAGTATGAAGTCCGTTTTTGTCTTTAATAATAATAGGAAGCGGAATAGAAATATGCTTTTCTTCTGGAGTTCCCTCGTTCAAAGTTAAGACATGCCACTCATTTGCGTCGTTAATGTGGCTCATGATCATCTCCTTCGCATTGAATTTGTTATTGTCCTCTACAATTGTTTGTTCTAAAGTTTTGGTAGATATGGCTTCAACTTCTTGCTGTGCATAAGTGAAAACACCTGAAAGCGTTAGAAATAAAACGAAAAATAAAGAAGAAATTCTCTTGTTCATAGGTCAAATTTATCGGTTTGCAAATATATTGAATTTATTAAAACTTACCAATACAAAAAATTGATTTTTATCAGTTAATTTTTAGGAGCGGTTTAAGAATCGTATTACTTTAAAGTATAAGGCAAAAGAAGTCACCAAAAAGATTCCTATCAGAAATAGAAAATTGGTCTGATTTGTTTCTAAATTGATAATCCAATACCCCACCCAAATAATGTCTTTAAAAATATTAATCACTAAAAATAGCATGGCAGGATTTTCAGTCTTCATCAAATATTTTTTGAAAAAATAAAACAGAATAACATTTAAAAGCGAAGCTGAAAGGAGTAATAAAACTATATTTACAATATTCATGGTGCAAAAATAAGCAACTTTACATTAATTGAACGAAATTCCTTATTTTTGCAACTCTTAAAGAAAAATTATGTTCAATAGCTTACAGGATAAATTAGACAAAGCGCTCCAGAATATTTCAGGACGCGGGAAAATTTCAGAAATCAACGTTGCCGAAACGGTAAAGGAAATTCGCCGTGCCTTGGTTGATGCCGATGTTAACTATAAGGTAGCGAAAGATCTTACGAAGCGAGTTCAAGACAAAGCGCTGGGACAAAATGTACTCACCAGTTTATCACCAGGTCAGCTAATGACTAAAATCGTTCATGACGAATTGGTGCAATTAATGGGCAGTACGCATGAAGGAATTAATCTGTCGGGCAAACCGAGTGTCATTCTAATTGCGGGTCTTCAAGGTTCTGGTAAAACAACTTTCTCGGGAAAACTAGCGAATTACTTAAAGCAAAAAAGAAATAAAAAACCGTTATTGGTAGCATGTGACGTGTATCGTCCGGCTGCTGTTGAGCAGTTAAAAGTTTTGGGAGGACAAGTTGGAATCCCAGTTTATACTGAAGAAGGTGCGCTTAATCCTTCCTCTATTGCAGAAAACGCGGTGAAGTTTGCGAAAGAAAATGGTCACGATGTGGTAATTGTCGATACCGCGGGACGTTTGGCGATTGATGAAGCGATGATGAATGAGATTAAATCCATTCATTATTTCATTAAACCTGAAGAAACGCTTTTCGTTGTAGATTCAATGACGGGACAAGATGCCGTGAATACAGCAAAAGCTTTTAATGATGCTTTGAATTTTGACGGTGTTGTTCTTACGAAATTAGATGGTGATACTCGAGGTGGAGCTGCCTTGACGATTCGTTCAGTTGTTGAAAAACCAATTAAGTTTATTTCGACGGGAGAAAAAATGGAAGCACTGGATGTTTTCTACCCGGAAAGAATGGCGGATCGAATCCTGGGAATGGGTGATGTTGTTTCCTTAGTAGAAAGAGCACAAGAACAATTTGATGAAGAAGAAGCTAAAAAACTTCATAAAAAAATTGCCAAAAATGAATTTGGGTTTGATGATTTCTTAAAACAGATCAATCAAATCAAAAAAATGGGTAACATGAAAGATTTAATGGGCATGATTCCAGGTGTTGGGAAAGCCATTAAAGATGTAGACATTGATGACGACGCCTTTAAACATATCGAAGCGATTATTCATTCGATGACTCCAGAGGAAAGAAGACGACCTTCTATTATTAACACTCAAAGAAAAGGCAGAATTGCAAAAGGTGCCGGCAGAAAAATTGAAGATGTAAATGCTTTGATGAAACAGTTCGACCAAATGGGAAAAATGATGAAAATGATGCAAGGACCACAAGGAAAGCAAATGATGGAGATGATGAGCAAAGGAATGCCAAAAGGAGGTGGAATGCCGGGTGGTAATTTGTTCGGAAGATAAATATTCTAAGAAAAAAACATGAACCTGCATTAATTAGTGCAGGTTTTTTTATTATAGGAATATTTGTACATCAATATTTCTGTTTTATAGCGATCGGCAAAAAATAAAAAAACTGCCTCACCTTAGTAAGACAGTTCATCATTATTAAAAAATCGAAAAGAGACCTCTTGAAAAAACAAGCAAGTCAATTTTCTAAAATTTTGGCTTCAATTATTCAGTTTTAATGTTGCTCATCGCTTTACGAGATGGTAAAAAGATGTTCAGGCCTAATCTAAAATCAATCGCAGAGGTAGTTCCTCTATTTCCAAAACCTAAATTTCCATTTAACTTCACAGAAGCATCAAGACCGATGTTTTGAGTAATAAAGTAAGTGTATCCCGGTCCGATTCCTAGATCTAAACCATTTGCAGAAGCACCGCCGTCAGATATAGTCGTACCACCGATTCCGGCATTACCCTCCACAAAGAATCTACCATGCTTTAATAAGCTGTCGATCCCTTGTTCACCCGGTGAAAAATAGTATCTGGATAACGCTCCTACTCCATATCCAAAAGTGGTTGGAGAACCTTTAGCTCCAGAAAATCCTAATTTCACGTAAGGCCCAACCGCCCAGTTGTCTTGCACAAAAAAGGCAGCTTGGGGAGTAATCTGAAAGTTATATCCAGCTCCTTGGTTCAGTCCGAAGTTGGCAGCAGCGAATTCTCCACCGACCATGTAATTTCCTTTTTGCAATTGTGCATTTGCGCTCATTGCCATAAGAGCTACAGCTCCTGTAATTAATAGCTTTTTCATAACAATAATTTTTAATGTTTGTTTTTTATTAACAGTAATGATGATTATGTTAAATTAAATACAAATATTACGCCCAAAACAAAAGATACTTCCTAGAAAGTATCTTTTGTTATGCTTCTCCTCTTATCTTAATTGTCGAGTAACTACGTCTGTAAGAGCAGTTCAGGAAGATCTAAGTCTTTAAAAATAAGTTTGATCTTATTTAGTAAAATTTGGTGCTAAATTTTTTTAACGATGACATTATGCTTAAAATAGAGCACGAACGTTAAAATCGAAGACCTAATCCGACATTAAAAATGTTGAATTGTAATTTTTCACCAGCGGGACTTTTAAAAGCTTCGTTTAATTGAAATGCATATCTCGCTTCAATTAACAATCCCGAAAATAAGTCTGCCCCTAAACCGACCGCAGCTCCAAAATTATTTTTGGTAGTAGTAGATGAATCATTCATTCGAAAGGCAAATTGAGGACCTGCCTGAATATTGATTTTGGGAACAAAATAAAATTTCATCATAACGGGAACTTGCAGATATGAATCTTTATTAATCCTCACATAATTCAAAGCGGGTTGCACTTTTAAAAAACCTGGCAGTCCGATTTCCGAGAATAAGCCGACATAGTAACCTTGTGTCAAATTTTCGAATTTGCTGGAAACAACGGCAGAGGAAAAACCCCCATTTACTCCAAACCTGATTTGGCCATTCACCACGCTGAAAAATACAATCGAGAATACGATAAGAACTCTTTTCATAAATTTAATTTTTGCAAAAATATCATTTAATATGGCCGAAAACAATCAAAAGGTGCCTGAATACGCAGTGGTGATTTTTTTAGAAGATAAAATAAAGTCTTACTCTTAAAGCAAAAACCTGAGAATAATTTCTCAGGTTTTTTTCTATTATTATTTAAAAATATTAAAATTTGTATCCCAAGCCTAAATTAAGATAATTTGCTTTTACCGAATAACCGCTCGGAGCATTTTTCAAATGATTATTTAACTGAACTGAATATCTAGTTTCAACAAAAAGCTTCGGTGTAAATTCGTAAGCACCACCTAAAGCCAACGCCACATTGGTAGAATTATAATAGTCAGGAAGAATATTTTTTTCTAGATCAAAAAGAAATTGAGGACCAAACTGTAAATTAAATTTCGGATCTACATAATACTTTACCATGATTGGAACTTGCAGAGCACTTGAGTTATCAATATTTGCATAGTTTATTCCTGGCTGAATTCTGAAATTATTTCCAGCAGAAATTTCTGCAAAAAAACCGGCGTAAAAACCAGTTTGAGAATCTGAGTCAGAACCCATTGGCGTTTTAACTTTTGCAAATCCAGTAAGCATTCCAGCGGTTGCACCAAATTTAGTTTGCTGAGCGCTAACACCTGTAAAAAGAGCAAAGGCTCCTACTAAAAATAATTTCTTCATAATTTTTTTTTAAAATTTCAGCGGTAAAATTACAATATTATTAAAATGAAATAATATTGATTTTTATCATACAAAAAAACCGCTCTTAAGAGCGGTCTAAATTATTTTTTAAATTTTGAAAATAAAAATTTAGTTATTTGCTAAATTTATAAGCTAAACCAATTTGGAAAACGCCATTTTTCACAGCGTCATCTGGATTATTTTTTACCACGTCGCTGAAACCAGCTACATATCTTGCACTAACTCCAATGTTTGGCGTAAAATAATATCCAGCACCTAAACCTAGGCCGATATCAAATTTTTCTACTAGTTCATCAACGTCTGCAGAAACACCGCCCGCTTTTGCTTTTGAATTAATCATAAAACTGAATTCTGGACCAGCTTCTAAATAAAACTGTGGAGTTGCATTGTACTGAAACATTACAGGAACAGAAATATAATCTAAATGTAAAGATAGATCCATACCATCTGATTTTGCACCTTTAGTATTATACAGCACTTCTGGTTGAATACTGAAGTTGGCAGCAAGCGGAGCATTCATGAATAGTCCAGCATGAAAACCAACTAAAGCCTTTGTATCCTCAGAATTTGATAGATTAGAAATATTCATTCCTGCTTTCACGCCGAATGTTTGAGCATTTACTGCTCCAAAAAGTGCGATTGCACTAACTAACAATACTTTTTTCATAGTTTTAAATTTAAAATTATGAACAAATATATAATAAATTTTTAGTTATTAACAAATTATTAACAAATTATCGTCAGTTTTTTAAGAGAACGTTATGGTTACTCACACGAAGACAATTTATCTCTCAAAATAAAATTGTTAGTAAGTTATTCTTCACGCTGTCTTTTTTCTTCTTTTCCATAAGCATTAATAATTTTCCTAACGATAGGATGTCTAACAACATCTTCTTCGGTGAGGAAAACAAAACCTATTTCATTAACTTCTTCGAGAATTCTCATCGATTCCTTTAAACCAGATTTTTGCCGCATTGGTAAATCAACCTGGCTGGGATCACCATTAATAATGAACTTTGCATTCATTCCCATTCGGGTCAGAAACATTTTCATTTGGGAATGCGTGGTATTTTGAGCTTCATCCAGAATCACAAAAGCCTCATCTAAAGTACGGCCTCTCATAAATGCGAGTGGTGCTACTTCAATCACCCTCTTTTCAATATATCCTTCTAACTTTTCGTGTGGAATCATATCGCGAAGTGCATCATAAAGTGGTTGCAAATAAGGATCGAGTTTTTCCTTTAAATCTCCCGGAAGAAAACCTAAACTCTCTCCTGCTTCAACGGCAGGTCTGGTTAGAATAATGCGCTTGACTTCTTTATCGCGAAGCGCTCGAACGGCTAAAGCAACACTCGTATACGTTTTTCCAGTACCCGCAGGTCCGATCGCGAAAACCATATCTTTGGTGTCACAGGCTTTTACCAACTTTTTTAAATTGGTTGTTTTAGCTTTAATAATTTTACCACCGATTCCTTTGACGATAATGTCCTGATCAAAAACCATCTGTTTTTCAGCATCGTCTTTCAGGTTTAAGATATTATCGAAATCTTTTAAAGTAATAGAATTGTTTGACGAAATAAAACTCACCACATCGTCCAGCTTAATTTTTAAGATATCCAAAATCTCCTGAGTTCCTAAGGCAAAGACAAAATGATCTCTTCCTGTGATCTTCAAGGTGGGAAATTTGGACTTTAATAAATTAAAATATTGATTATTAACACCATAAAAAGTTTTGGCATCAATGCCTTCAATTTCGTATTTCAGTTCAAACATATATCAACAGAGTTTTATTTTTAATTTTATTAAATGTATTGCTTTTATTTCAAATAGTTGGTTAACTTTTCCACAATGGTGGTTAAAATATTTTATTTAAGCTAAATTTGTATTTCCTAAAAAAATAGATGGCAGTTATTACTTTTACTTCAGATTACGGATTGGTCGACCACAGAGTTGCTGCGGTGAAAGGTGCCATTTTAAAACTGAAAGAAGAGGTAACCATTGTCGATATTACGCATCAAATTCAGGCTTACAATCTTTTGCAAACTGCCTATATTGTCAGAAATGCCTATTCATTTTTCCCTAAAGGAACCGTTCATATTATTTCCGTCGACAGTTTTTTCACCAAAGAAAGAAAATGCATTCTGTATAAAGCAGATGATCACTTTTTCATCGCCGCAGATAACGGCCTTTTAAGTTTGATATTCTACGATCTCAAACCCGAAGCCGTCTATGAAATTACTTTTAATAATCGTTTTGATGACGAAGTAAGATTTACTTCTAGCGACATATTCGCCCCAGTTGCAGTGCATCTTCAAAATGGCGGATTGCCAGAAGTAATTGGGCGGAAATTTAAAACTCCAAAACAACTTTCTTTTCCGCGCGCCGTTTTTAATGAAAGTGAAAAAATGCTGATTGGGGAAATTATGTATATCGACAATTTTGGAAATGTAGTTTCGAATATCTCTAAAAAGAATTTTGAAAAAAGCAGTGTTGGGTTTGAAAGTTTTATTGTAAAATTTAGAAATTTAGCCTTGTCCAGAATTCATAATCAGTATACCGATTTGGTCAATGACTGGGACAAGGAACAGGAATTTCATGGTAAAGCTGCAGCCGTTTTTAATGACGCTGGTTTGCTGGAATTAACCATCTATAAAGGAAATGGAGAAAGTGGCGCCAGAACTTTGTTCGGGTTGAAGGTTGGCGAAAGCATCTACATCGAATTTCAATAAAGAATAACTTTAAATAAAAATAGCCGGCATTAATTGCCGGCTATTCTATTTGTAAGTATTAAACTATTTATTTTTTAATTATTTTCTTGGTCACCGTTTCTTTTGCGGTTACGATATTCACGATATAAGTTCCGACAGGCGCGGTTGAAAGATCTACCTTCTGCTCTAAGCCCGAAGCTTTAGTTAAAGTTTTAACCATTTTCCCAGAGGCATCAAAAATTTGATAAGACAAGATTTGATCTTTGGAAACAATGGTAAAGAATCCTTTAGCACCAGTAGGTGAAATAGAAATTCCATTCTTCAATGAATTTTCTCCCGTTGCCAAAGATTTACATTCGAAAGTTGCAACCCAACCCGCGGCATTGTTATTTGCATTGGGTGTAAATCTAAAAGTAATTGCTCCCGTAGCATGAGTCGATTCGAAAGGACCCGGAATCGTGTTTCCACTTATATTGGTAGCTCCTGGAAATCTGGTAGAGCCAATGTTTGGACCGTCATAAACAATCACATAGTCGGCACCTTGCTCCGTCGCAAATTCAGTGAACGTCATCTTCAATTTATCAGTAGAATTTGTTGGATAAAAAGTTTTAATAAGCGGTTGACCATTTAAGTATTTACCATTTTCACCTCCACTATCTGTAAATTTGACTCCTGAGCACCAATCTGCATCAGTTAGAAATAATTTTTCATAGGCGAATGTTTCTGGACCTGTACAATCAGTTCCTACCGCTAATAAATAATAAGCACCTTCAGCTAAGCCAGTAAAATTAAGAACCTTGTTGGTAGTAACTCCTGCATCGACGATAGTGCCATCCGGTTTTGAAAGTCTATATTTCCAGCTTGTCCCCGTGTTGTCGGCAATAGTTGCCGTAAGAGAGGTTTTAGTTATCGTTCCTAAATTTAAACCAGCTACGGTAATCGCGCAAGAGGTAACACAGTTTGTGCCTAAACAACCTTTGGAATTGATTTTATTAATAATTAAGGCCGCAGGTTGTGGACCAAAACCATTAGAAAAATTAACTCCAACGCTCCCAACTAAATGGCAGTAACTCATAATTGTTCCGCCCTTTCCTGGTAACGGAGCATTACAACCTTCATCATTTCCAGACGCTGGGCCACAGCCATCAATGGCGGTATTGTCTCCATTCCAACGACAAGCGTGAGTATGTGGAGATCCTAAGTTATGTCCGATTTCGTGGGTCATCGCCATGATATTCCAAGAATAGGTAGGCACATTAGCATACGAAAAGTTCACTCCTGAATAAGAATAGTTAGAAGCAGTACACAAAACATCTAAATAGGCAATACTCGTGGTAGCCGGATTTCTAATTAACTGTGCAACATCTCCATTAAAAGAAGGACGACCTGCTCTGAATTTTGATAAGATTTCATTCGGTGTACCAGTGTAAGGATCTACAGAAGTCCAAACATATATTTCACTTAGCGCTACCGTAATTCCGTCGTTTGCATAAAGTGTTGAGATATTATTGTGCATTGCAGTTACCCAGTTTCCAGTCGTGGTAACGTTGGAACCATTTTGAGTGTACGGGCCGTAACCTGCTTCATAATAAATACGAACACAATTTGAAGTTTGTGGGGCTGTCATAGTAACCGGATCGAAAGTGGTTCCTACATTCTGATTTTCGACCAACTGATCAGCAGAGCAAGAAAACGGATTCGCTCCTTTTAATTTTTCGTCGTTATAAGAAACAAAATCTTCAGAATTTTTTGCTTTTCCAATAACAATGTTTCCAATATCTTTAATAGATGTCACTCCTACCACATCATCATTAAAGAAACTAAAGGCGACTAATGATTCATTATCACCCTTTACAATTCCTTGGTAATAAGCACCAGCGCTATAATTTGAATAACCTTTGTCAGTATTAACTTTAAAATCATGGGTGAAGAAATTATTCTTCACTAATTCCACCGTAATCATCTTCCCTTCGAAAGGGAAGGTCATTTCTAAAGCATCTGGTCGTTCAGAAGCGATTCTGCTGCTCTCAGATTTATTTAATTTCATCACGGTAATATCTTCTGCGGCAGCTTTGTACAGTGCCATTTTTTGGGCAGATTGATCAACCGTAAATAAGTTATACTTCACAAATGATTTATTTGCAATTTTAGAATCATTTACTTTTTTGGCAATCGGCTTCAAATTTTGTGAAAACCCAAAAGCGAAGATTACCAAACTGAACAACAATTGGAAAACTCTTTTCATAATATTTACTATTTAATTTATTATTTTACAAAAAAACCAAAAAAAATCGGGATAAGCCCTAAATATAGGAATTTTAACACATTTAAAAATAGCTCTGATACCAACTTTTCAAAAATGATGAGATAATTCTATTATCTTTGCAACTAAAATTTTAACATGCTTTATACCATTCTCAAAGCCGTTCATATCATATTCATGGTTAGTTATTTCGCAGGTATTTTTTACTTGGTTCGGCTTTTCGTCTATTATAAAGATACCGATGAATTTGAGGAAAATAAAAAACAGGTTTTGCGCGAACAATACGTTTTTATGGCCAGAAGATTATGGAATATCATCACCGTTCCGGCTGGTGTGATCATGCTGGTTACTGGTGTGGCATTGATTATCCTTAATTTTGGCTTAATGAAAACGCCCTGGTTTCATTTGAAATTGACTTTCTTAATTGGACTTGCGGCTTATCATTATTGGTGCTGGAAAAAGGTTCTGCAAATTAAAAATCTTGATGGAAACATTCTGCCAATCGCCAATCTAAAACTTCGACAATCCAATGAAATCGCAACCTTTATTTTATTCCTAATCGTCTTTACTGTGATTTTAAAATCAATGGTTATTATATTTTGGTGGCAATTAATTGTAGGGTTTATCGTTTTGGTTGCTCTGATTATGATGACGGTGAAATTGGTGAATAAGAAAAGTAAGTAATTGGTAATAAGCAATGAGTAATTGTGAATGTCCATGGTGAATCTTCGAACCTTGAAACTCGCATCTGAAACCTCAACCTCAATCTAATATATGTTTGCACTATTTAAAAAAGAACTTTGGACTTATTTCGGAAACTGGAGCGCCTGGTTGATTATCGGAGCATTCAGTTTAATAGGAACGCTGTTCTTATTTTTCTTTGAAAACGATTCGAATATTTTCGATATTGGATCGGCTACTTTACAGAGTTATTTCGTATTAGTTCCCTGGTTGTTGATGTTTATCATTCCAGCAATTGCCATGAAAACTTTGGCAGAAGAACAACAGTCTGGCACGTTACAGTGGTTATTTTCGCAACCCATCAAAATATCGGAAATTGTTATTGGTAAATTTCTAGCTGTTTGGTTGGTCGGAATTTTATGCTTGTTGCCTTCACTGGTTTATTTGTACACCGTTTACGTTTTAGGCATTCCAGAAGGAAACATTGATTTGGGCGCAACGCTGGGAAGTTACTTTGGATTGGTTCTATTAATTGCGGCATTTTCTGCCGTGGGAATTTTAGCCTCATCACTGTCGCAAAATCAAATTATGGCGTATTTGCTCGGCGTCTTCTTATCGTTCTTTTTATATTTCGGAATCGAACAATTGGCGAGTTATAAATTGTTAGGAGGTGCAGATTATATCATTTCTAATATCGGCTTTTATCAACATTTTCTCGCTTTCACTAGAGGATTAATCGATTCCAGAGACGTTTTGTATTTTATTGTCGTGATCGGGATTTGTTTGTTCCTGGCTAAAGTTTTTGTCGAAAAGAAAAAATAATTCAGTTTTTATTGCTTTTAAAAATGAACAAAAAAATCATCATCCAAATTATTTTCGCTTTCCTATTGTTAATGGGAATTTTTGCGAAACGTTTTGATTTAACGCAAGAAAAGAGATATACGCTTTCTGAGGCGACCCTTAAAGTTTTAAAATCGGTTGAAAAACCTATGACTTTCGATGTTTATTTAGATGGTGATTTCCCGGCAACTTTTCGCCAGTTGCAGAATGAGACCAAATTTATGCTTGAAGAATTTCGAAAGGTTAATCCGAACATCGACTACAAATTTATCGATCCGATCAAGACTAAGATGTCGAAAGATACTTTAGCTGCCATGGGAATTCAACCTTCGATTTTGCCCGATATGAAAGAAGGTAAAATTTCTGAAATAGTCATGTTTCCGTACGCTGCCATTAAATATAATTCTCAGGGAACTTCAATACCTTTAATTGTTAATCTGTCCGGCATTGATGCTTCTGAACAGTTGCGCAAATCGATTGAGAACTTAGAATATAATTTTGTTTCCAATATTAAAAGAATAACGGCCGATCGCAAAAAAACTATTGGAATCCTCATCAATCAAGATGAACTTCGCCCAGACGAATTTCAGGGTTTTATGGAAATGGCTTTAGAAAATTATAATGCGGGACCTATTATTCCTAAGAATCAAACTGAACTCACATACGAAGATGTACCTCAACTCCAACACATGGATGCTTTGGTCATTGCGAAACCGCGGAAAGCTTTTAGTGAAAGCGAGAAAGTAATTCTGGACCAATACATTATGAATGGCGGAAAAACTTTGTGGATGATCGATGCTGTGAATGCAGAAATGGATACGCTTTTTCAGGCCAAAAAAATCATGGCTTTTCCCATGGAAACAAATCTGACGGATTTCTTTTTTAATTATGGAATTCGATTAAATGCCGGCTTGGTTAAAGATTTCAAAAAATCGGCACTCATCAGAATTGTATCGGGTGAAGTTGCGGGAAATCCACAATACAGCAGTTTTCTCTGGCCTTATTTTCCATTAGGAATTGCTGAAAATAAAAATCCCATTACCAAAAATATCAATCCTGTAAAGTTTGAATTTCCAACATCGATTGATACCTTAGGACGAAAAGACATTAAGACTAAGGTTTTATTTGAATCCAGCGACAGAACGACGACTAAACAAGTTCCGGATTATGTTGCGCTATCCGAAATTGTACAAGCAGATTCAATTAATAGTTCAAACAAGCCGACAGAACCGAAAATTTTTGCAGTCAGTTTAGAAGGCAAGTTTACTTCTGCATATTCAACAAGAAGTGAGAAAAATATTTATCCGAACTTTAAAGCTGAAAGTCCTGAAAATAAAATGATCATCATCGCGGATGGTGATATAGGAAGAAACCAAATTTACAAAGGAAACGCGCTTCCACTCGGCGAAGATTTATTGACTAAACAAGCTTATGGCAATGAACAATTTCTGAGAAACGCTCTCGATTTTCTTTTAGACGATTCTAATTTAATGGAACTTAGAAACCGAAATATCGAAGCCAGATTACTCGACCGACAAAGAATTGATGAGGAACAAAGTTATTGGCAATGGCTGAATTTATTATTACCCTTAGCAATAATCGGATTGTTGGGAGGATTCTTCTACTGGTGGCGAAAGAGAAAATTCGGCTAAATCAAAAAACCTTCAAGGATATAATCTTGAAGGTTTTTTTTATTTTCATTTTTGTGAAACATTAGTTTCCAATGAATGAATAATAAATAACGGAGCTAAGGATTTTGTTATGAAAAAAAACAATTTGGAATACACTTTTAACAAAAAATCTAAAAGCAAACATTAAATCCTAGGCTCCATTATTAAAGTTAAATATCTAGTTCACTGCATCGTGAGCACTCAACATATTTTTCGGATCTAGAATATCATCTAATTTTTCTTTCGAAAGAATGTTTTGTTCTAACACTAATTCATACACAGTTTTACCGGTTTCCATTGCTTGTTGAGCGATTTTCGTACTGGCTTTGTATCCAATGTAAGGATTCAACGCAGTTACGATACCGATGCTGTTCATCACTAAGTTTTTACAAACGTCGCGGTTAGCGGTAATTCCATCAATACATTTGGTTCTCAAAGTGTCCATAGCTCTTTGCAAGTAGATCATTGATTCAACAATCGACGCACAAAGCACGGGCTCCATTACATTTAATTGCAATTGTCCTGCTTCAGCTGCGAAAGTTACTGTCAAATCATTACCGATTACTTTAAAGCAAACTTGATTAACTACTTCTGGAATGACAGGATTTACTTTTCCTGGCATAATGGATGAACCTGGCTGCATGGCAGGAAGATTAATTTCATTAAGACCTGTTCTTGGTCCTGAAGATAGCAATCTCAAATCATTACATATTTTCGAGAGTTTCACCGCCAAACGTTTCAAGGCGGAAGAGTAAATTAAATAAGAACCTGTATCTGGTGTAGCTTCCACAAGATTTGGAGCAGATACGAAATCTTCACCCGTTAACTTGGCCAATTTTTCTGCACAAAGTATCGGATATCCTTTTGGTGCATTAATTCCAGTTCCAATTGCAGTGCCACCCATATTTATTTCTAAAAATAAATTAGAAATATTATTCAACAAAGTAATTTCTTCATCTAAAGTTGCCGCAAAGGCTCCAAATTCTTGACCCAAAGTCATCGGAACTGCATCCTGCAATTGCGTGCGACCCATTTTAATAACATCGCTAAACTCAGTTCCTTTTTGTCGGAATGAATTGTTCAGTTCAGCTAAATGTTTCACCAAGATCTGATTCATTCTGATGACAGTAAGTCGAACCGTGGTCGGATATACATCATTTGTAGACTGCGAAAGATTCAAATGATCATTCGGGTAACAATGTTGATAATCTCCTTTTTCGTAGCCCATTATTTCTAAGGCACGGTTGGCAATAACTTCATTAGCATTCATATTCACCGATGTTCCGGCACCACCTTGAATCATATCTACGGGAAACTGATCGTGAAACTGTCCGTCGATAATTTCGTGACAAGCCTGAGAAATTGCAGCCATCATTTTATCATCTAAAAGACCCAGTTCATGATTGGTTTGCGCAGCGGCAAGTTTCACATAAGCAATCGCTTTTACAAATTCTGGATACTCACCCATTTTGTTACCGGTGATGTAGAAATTGTCTACCGCTCTTTGAGTTTGAACTCCATAATAAGCGTCTTTAGGAACTTGTAATTCTCCGAGTAAGTCGGATTCTAATCTATAATTTTCCATTGTAATAAATTTTAAAATTCAATTATTACTGAATTTCTGATTTTAATATTCTTCTAAATTTTTAAAGAAATTAATAAATGATAAGAAGCGGAAAGAATTTTTAAGTAATTCTTTCTCACTTCTTAATTATTTTAAATTTAATAAGCTTTAATTCTGTACATCAATCCTAGACTAACTCGGTTGGTGTTGTAATCTTTCAGAGCAGGAAGAGCATCTGTAAATTCATACTTTCTGCCGATGTAGGCTAAGAAAACCTTTAAGTCCTGATCTTTGAACGGCATATATTCTACACCTCCGAAATAACCGTACGCTTTTCTGAAATTATCGTCATAAGTTGGTACGTTGTTCACCGAAGTGGTTTCGTATAATCCTTTTGCGAAAATATTCCACTGTGGCATTGGTTGATAATCTGCTTTTAGGATGAACGTGTTAGAAGTAACATCTTCAAAAACTTTCATATCATTCGCAGCTAAATAATCTGCACCATCCATTGTAGCGTAACCCAATCGGTCAATATCTTCATCAGCTCTCATATAATCGAAAGCCAGTTGAAATTTGCTAAGGTTTAATTTATTACCCAGCGTGATCATGTTAGAGTACTTGTCTTTTGCTTGAGTTTGAATTCCGTAAGCCCATCTTGTTTGAAACTGGTTATTTAAGAAACTACCATTCCAATTCAGAATATAGGTTAAAGGACTCGCAGATGCCTCGATACCTTGTGAAGATAAATCACCATAAATATCTTCCATTTTTGAATTTCGGCTGTCGGTAATCTGAAATTGTAACTCTTGCGTTTTGGTAGCTTGATAGATAAAGTTGGCACCCAACATAAAGTTATCCATGTTTTCTATAAAGTCTGAATATTCGTAAATACTCATCGGGTTGATATCAAATTCGAATGTTCCCCACGCTTGAGACTGTTTACCAGCGACAATCGTAAATTTATCAGTAGCTCTATATCCAACATACATAATGTCGGTTGCTTTTGCAAGATTATCTAAAGATTGCGCGGCAGTTGATTTATTCAAACGATGACGGAACCTATAGAAGATTTTTTCATTAAGATCACCTTTGATCTCCAAACGCAATTGTCTTGCTTTAAATGCCACTTCTGTATCTTGACCTTCCGTCGCTATAGCATCTAAACTCGCCTGGAAATTGAAGAATATATTAAGTTGTTTGTTGTGACTTTCTAAAGATTCAATCTTATCTTCAACAGGAGTTGTAGTAGGATTTTGCTGAGCATAAACTCCCAGTGAGAAAACGCAGGCGGCTAAGGTTGTTATATATTTTTTCATTGCTAATTAATTTTATCTATTCAATGACTTTTGTAAGTGTTACAATTAATATTCATTAAAATATTGCTGAATTTGTTTCCAATCTTTAGTTTTTGTTAACGAAAGCATTAATAGAATTCTGGCTTTTTGTGGATTAAGAGTTTGAGAGGCTACGAAATTATATTTTGCGTCATCGATTTCAGCGTCTAGAGTTGTTGCTCCTGTAGGGATTCTAGAAGAACGAACGATTTGAATTCCTTTTTTCTGTGCGTCAATTGCTAAGTCGAAAATAGTGTGGTAGAAGTTTCCGTTACCAACGCCTGCGTGTACAATACCATCAAACTTCGCATTGATGAAGGCTTTCATGGGTAAGTCTGATACGTTTGAATAACTATAAACGATTCCCACTGTTGGCAATTTGTTCATTTTATCAACATTGAATACTGATTGGTATGTGTGTTTGTTGCCTGGCATTCTGTTGTAGTTCACTTTACCATTATGAATATAACCAAGTGAACCGTAATTAGCTCCTTTAAATGTTGCTACATCCAATGTGCTTGTTTTCGCAACATCGTGTGCATCTAAAATGATATCATTCATTGCAACCATAACTCCTCTTCCTTTAGATTCCGGGCTTGCTGCAACAACTACTGCATTGTATAAGTTTAAAGGTCCGTCTGCACTCATCGCATTTGCTGGACGCATTGATCCAACTAATACAACTGGTTTTTGGCTATGAACTGTAAGATTCAAAAAGTAAGCTGTTTCTTCCATCGTATCGGTACCATGAGTAATTACAATTCCGTCATAACCTTCTTCATTTAATAGTACATTGATTCTTTTTGCAAGTTTCAACCAAACGTCATCATTCATATCTTGAGAACCGATTTTTACCAATTGTTCTCCAGTAACATTCGCTACCGTTTTTACCTCAGGAACGGCTTGCAATAGTTGATAGATTCCAAGTTCACCGGCGGTGTAATTTGATTCTGTAGTTGATTTACTTACTCCGGCAATCGTACCACCGGTAGCAATAATTCTGATCTTCGCATTTTGAGCGGAAATAGCCGCAGACATCGTCAATAAGACTGCGAGCATTAAGTTTGTGATTGTTTTCATAATAATGATTTTAAAAATTTATAAATTATTTTTTATTTTTTAATTACATAAAACTGATAATGAGATACCCAACGCTTATCGCTACAAGGGTGGAAACAATTCCTGGGATCTGAAAGGAGTGATTGATCACATATTTACCGATCCTTGTCGTTCCAGTCCGGTCGAAGTTAATCGCGGCAACTACGGTAGGATAATTAGGAAGGAAGAAATAACCATTCACTGCTGGGAACATTGCTAGTAAAGCTAGTGGAGGAATTCCCAAGGCCAATCCTAAAGGATATAGCGTTCTAACTGTTGCAGCTTGGCTGAACAAAAGGATTGACATTACAAATAAAGCAAAGGCGAATAAGAAAGGATATGCAGTAACTACTGTTTGAATATTGTCTTTAAAGAATGCCAAATTACCATTGAAGAAAGTATCACCCATCCACGCAATTCCAAAAATCGCAATAACTGCTTGCATCCCGGCGATGAAAATACTTCCATTGACTGCTTTTGTTACATCGGCTTTAGAGAAAATAAGTATCATTCCAGCCGTAGACATCATAATGATTTGTATAATCTGCGCCATAGTAACGTTCACGATTTCACCATCGATATTAAAAGAGGGTCTTAAACTAGGTATTGAACCGAAAAGAACTACAGAGAAAACTCCCATTAAGAAGAGAACCACAGCGATCAGCGGTTTGTAACCAGCTTGATTATCGACACCTGTAGAAGGTTCGTGGTGTTTTATTAAACCTTCTTGCAATCTTTTAAGATACACTGGATCTTTTTCTAAATCCACGCCTACAAAATTTACTACAAAGGCACCTACTAAAACCCCAATGATTGTTGCAGGCACACAGACCATCAAAATGTCGATCATTTCAATACCTTGACCGCCTAAAAGGCTCGTACTTAAAAGAGCTGCAGTTGCTGCAGATATAGGACTTGCGGTAATGGCTTGTTGAGAGGCGATAACAGAGATACTTAAAGGACGTTCGGGACGCACTTTGCTCTCTGTAGCAATCTCAGCGATAATCGGTAATAAAGAATAAGCAATGTGACCGGTACCCGCTAAAAACGTAAAAACATAACATACAATAGGGGCAAGAAAAGTTATAGAGTCAGGATTTTTCCTTAAAATCTTCTCAGCTACTTTAACAAGATATTCTAGTCCGCCGGCTGCTTGTAACGCTGAGGCCGCAGTAATTACGGCAACAATCATTAACATTACTTCTATCGGTGCTTCTCCTGGAGGTAGACCAAATAAGAACACCAATACAGACATTCCCAACATTCCAAAAATACCTAAACCAATCCCACCTACTTTGGCTCCTATAAATATAGCGGCCAAAACCACTAATAGTTGTAAGTATACTGCGTATTCCATGTGCTTGTTTTTATTTATGTAAAGGTGCGATGGAATAGATCGGATTCAAATTTTTCCGATATGAAGTATATTTCAGTCAGTTGTTAGTTTCCTCACAGGTGCGTGTGAACTTTTATTTTGTTGATTTATCTCACCTTGGCGCGATAATTTTTTTATTTTAATCACCGTATATTGGCCCCTTATTAAGAAACGATGATTGTACCATACGAATATTTAGAAAATCCTATTTTTGATCACTTAACCGATCGGGAAAAGGCGGTTCTAAACTCGAATGCGTCGCTCCTGAAATTTGATCAGGAAGAAATGTTCATTAAAAATGAAAGTCTTCTGTTTTCTGTTTTTTATATTATCAAAGGAGAAGTGAAAATAAAAGACGATAAATGCCGCCTCATGGATCTGTATGGCGAGAAGGATTTTATAGGATTGCGTTATTTGTTTAATGAGGATCCGGTTTTTTTCTCAGCTTATGGCGTGAAAGGAACTCAAGTTATTCAATTTGAAAAAAATGTTTTCAAAAAATTTGTTACAACCAATTCGAAATTCCTGGTAGATGTTTATAACGAATCTTCTAAAAATGTAACCGCGCTAACAAAAAATCTTTTAAGCTACAAGGCTCTCAAAATCAATGGTGCGCTGGCAGATTTCCTATTGCACTACAATGAAAAAGGTTGCCTACAATTTTTAAAACAGAAAGAGATCAGTGAGGTTCTAGGATATTCAAGAGAAAACGTGAATAAATGTCTGAACGATTTTACAACCGAAGGTTACATTAAATATACCGACGAGCAAATAGAAATTCTTAATAGTGAAGGTTTAAAATCTATCCGTAAATTCGGATAAGGTTCCTTACACATCTTTAATAAAATCTTCATATTCGTAATACACGCGTTCAAATCCGTCCATTTTTTCTATAAAAAATTCAAAGATTTCTTGCCACGTATTTTTATTATAAATAGAAACGTTTTCTTTGGTAATCCAAAATCGAGAAATCACTTTTCCGTTTTCTAAAGTGTAATATTCATCTTTTTGAATGGTGCCAACTTCTTCCTCTAATATAGATTCCAGCGACCAAATTTTTTCGAAATAGGCATTCCGAAAGAGTTCATCAGTAATTTCTATATCTAAAGAAACCTCAGCCTTTTTGGGATCAGCATTAAATTTAAAAGAGAAATCTTTAATTTTGGTATGGTATAAAATCCACTTTCTTGGAAAACTCTTTCCAAAGGCGATCCAGAATTCTTTTCTAATTTGCTGTGCTTCTTGCTTTGTAAACATTTCAATAAAATTAATACCGTGCGAACATACTTATTTTTTGTTGCTTCCTAAACTTTTAAGACCTAAAAAAACCTTCCATTACAGAAGGTTTTAAATATAATTCAAAAGAAGTTTCTAAATCACTCCCAAATCTTTTCCGACTTTTTCAAACTCCGCAATCGCTTTGTCTAAGTGTTCTCTGGTATGGGCCGAAGAAAGTTGAACTCTAATTCTCGCCTTCCCTTTTGGTACAACTGGGAAGAAAAATCCGATGACGTAAATTCCTTCCTCCATTAAATGTTCGGCCATTTTTTGGGCTAAAGGTGCGTCGTATAACATTACTGGTACAATCGCTGCCTCACCATCAGGAATATCAAAACCTCTGGCTTTCATTTCTTTTCTAAAATATTCTGCATTTTCCATCACTTGATCTCTCAAAGTGGTATCATCAGAAATCATATCTAAAACTTTTATCGCGGCACCAACGATTCCTGGAGCCAAAGAATTCGAGAATAAATAGGGTCTTGAACGCTGTCTTAACATGTCGATGATTTCTTTTTTACCTGACGTAAATCCACCCAAGGCACCACCGAGAGCTTTTCCTAAAGTAGAAGTAATGATATCTACTCTTCCCATGACGTCATTAGCTTCGTGCGTTCCACGGCCAGTTTTACCGATGAATCCTGTGGCGTGAGAATCGTCGACCATTACTAAACAGTCATATTTATCAGCCAAATCGCAAAGTCCTTTTAAGTCAGCGACAATTCCATCCATTGAGAAAACACCATCCGTCACGATGATTCTAAATCGGTGGTCTTTTTTGGAAGCTTCAATCAATTGCGCTTCCAAATCTGCCATATTATTATTCTTGTACCGGTATCTCGCTGCTTTACACAAACGAACGCCATCAATAATGGAAGCATGGTTTAATTCATCAGAAATAATGGCATCCTGGTCCGTAAATAATGGTTCGAAAACGCCGCCGTTTGCATCGAAACACGCGGCATATAAAATCGTGTCTTCTAATCCTAGAAATTTAGAAATCTTAGCTTCTAATTCTTTATGAATATCCTGAGTTCCACAGATAAAACGTACCGAAGACATTCCGTAGCCGTGGCTTTCGATCATGTCTTGGGAAGCTTTCATTACTTCTTTATTATTCGACAATCCCAAATAGTTATTGGCACAAAAATTCAAGAGTGTTTTTCCGTTGGCTTCAATGACTGCAGATTGCTGTGAAGTAATGATTCGTTCGGTTTTGAACAAGCCATCATTTTTAATATTTTGAAGTTCGGTCTGTAAATTTTCCAGATAATTTTTAGAAATCATATTTAATTATTTTGAGTTGCTAATTTACGAAAAAAAGCCCTCTTTCGAGTGCTTTTGTAAGGTTGTTATTGTTAACATAAGGTTAAACTTAAACAACTATTCTTTAATAAATTTCAAATTCTTATCTGCAATTTTTAAAAGATAAACTCCCTTTGGAAGAGCGTTTACATTGATTGTATTACCATTAGAAATCGTTCCCTTATTTACTCTTTTTCCATCAACACTATAAATTTCATACTTCTCATCTTTGGATATTCCCTCGATAGAAAGTTGGTCTTTAACAGGATTAGGATAGATTCTCATTTCATTTTTAGCAGTATCATTTACGGCAAGAATTCCCGTGTCTTTCGTTACCGTAGAACCTTTGGTAATCATTTGATTATCATAATTGAACTGTACAGAAGCCACATTAAAAGTAAGCGCTTCAGCAAATCCTTGCCCATCAGAGGTATGATCTAAGGCAAGATAAACTACTTGGCCGCCAGTTCCGGTAATTTTAATTGGCAAAGGCATTTCGTAGAAACTCACTGAAGGATGACTTTGAGTTTGACCGACTTTAAAGCGAATAACTTTATCTGCAGTTTGGTTCCATTTAATTTGATAAGACGGATAGCCCTGCCCATAAATCCAATCGTTAAAAAATTCAGTAAAATCTTTACCTGTGGATTGAAGCAACGAATTTTTTAAATCATCGGTTCTCACGTAATTATAGGCAAGATTCGGACGGGAATGATATTCTTTCAAAGCTTGATAAAAAGCCACATCGCCCAAAACCCATTTCATCATTCGTACGACAAAACCACCCTTGGAATAAGATAATCTGCCGCTAAAAACGGCATTGGTATTTCCTAGATTAGCATCAGCGACATAAACGCTTCCGCTGGTAGAATTGGTTATGTAACTTATTTCATCAGCCAGAAAAGATTTAAATTGAGCGTTGGTCATTAGTAGTTTTTCATTGGCAAGATGCGCACCGTAGGTTGCAAAACCTTCATTAAGCCAGATATCATTCCAAGCGCCCGTGGTCACTTTATCGCCAAACCATTGGTGAGCGAGTTCGTGGGCTATTAAACCTTTGCTAAAACCGCCCATTGACGACATGGTGGCGTGTTCCATTCCACCGCCCCAACCGAATTGCATGTGCCCATATTTTTCGTTTCGATAAGGATAAGGTCCAAAGTATTCTTCAAAAACAT
Source organism: Kaistella antarctica (assembly GCF_900109615.1). Classification (GTDB taxonomy): domain Bacteria; phylum Bacteroidota; class Bacteroidia; order Flavobacteriales; family Weeksellaceae; genus Kaistella; species Kaistella antarctica. Next base: position 473,406 of record NZ_FOIX01000002.1, on the reverse strand, counting down.
TCATGATATCCTTAGTCCAGTTAATATTCGCCATGGTCGTTGCATTAGCTGCCGTGGAAGGATAAACGTAGTTGACGAAAGGAAATGGTGGCGTACCCATCACATCATTAAACTTTGTGTAATTGGTAATTCCCAAAGCCACTAAGTATGCAGGAATTGGATAATTGGTTTGCCAGAAAGTCAATTTTTTATTTCCTGGTAAGATGGTCTCAGAAAATAATTTTCCATTAGAAGCCACATTATATTGGAACGGCGTTGTAATCTTGATATCCACTTTATCAATTTTATCATTCATGCTCTGTTTCGTCGGAAACCATTCCTGAGCGCCATAGGGTTCAGAAAGGGTGAATAAAACCGGAGTGCCACCTTGTGTAGAAGTTGAAAATGCATCACCCGCACTTCCAGAGCTGTCGGGCGCACCTGAGTATTTAATTGAAAGAGAATCTAACGTGGCCGCAGCAAGTGCCGTCGGAAAATCAATTTTTAATTCCTTGGTAGATAACTGAGTAAAAGGTAGACTTGCTCCATGATATTTCACCTCAGAAACTGTCAAAACATTAGAAAAATCAAAATAGATGCTGGAGATATTTTGGTTGGGAACGAAATGACTTGTAACCGTACCATTCACAAAATACTCAGCTGGATCTAGATCCATTTCCAATCTTTGGTATTTTAAATCGTAATTCAAGGTGTTTGGATTCACGTTGTAATTCAGCATTTTCGCATACTGCTGCGATTCACTTTTAATAATGCTCTTTCTATCAGCCTCTTCGTTTTGACCAAAGATTTGCACGAAAGACAACATTAAGGCAAGTACATAGAATTGTTTCATTGATTCAATTATTTACCGATAAAGGTAAAAAAAACCTTTCAATATCTATTGAAAGGCTTATCATATTATTAAAGAAATAATTATAAACTTAATGTCGGCTCGAGGATCTGCTCCATTTTGCTTTTAACTTGATCTACAGAACCAGCGTAATTATTAATGAGGAGTGAAAAAACCAGGGTTTTACCTGTGTTCGTTTTCATGTAACCTGCCAATGTTTTCACTTTATTTAAAGTTCCTGTTTTTGCAAATACTTGTCCGTTTCCACTACCGTTAAACATTCTTTTTAAAGTCCCTGTTTGTCCACCAATCGGCAAACTTTCATAGAATGATTTATAGTATTTTTCGTTCATCAGATTGGCTAAATACTTCACTTGAGAAATTGGCGTAACTACATTACTTCTCGAAAGTCCGCTGCCATCATAGTAATTTAAACCATCAGTATCAAAACCGACTGATTTTAAATGATTATTAACGACCATTCTACCTGCTTCTAAAGTTTGATTACCCAGCTTTTGAAAACCAACCATTCTCAAAGTCGCTTCTGCCAAGGCATTATCGCTATGTTGATTCGTGTACATTACAATTTCAGCTAGAGTTGGCGATTGATAATTGGTAATCACTTCCCTTTTTTCAGGACTCGGATCGGTAACTTTCGTAATCACTTTTCCAACTACCGGCAAACCACTTTTAATCATAGTTAATCTTAAGTTATTGGCTAAATAAGCTGGTGCATCTGGTAATTTTGTGGTTAAAAAGCCTCCTTCAAATTTATCGGCGTAGACCATTTGGCCAATGTAAGGCGAGATGTAATAGTAATTTTTGTTTTCAGAAAAGGGATTTGCTTTCTTCGCAATCAGCTTTTCATTACTTGGACTGATTTCATAAGTCGTTCCAACAGGTAAATAATAATTCCCGTTTTCTAACCAAACAATACTTTCTGGTAAAAGCTGTGATTTATTTAATTTAAAAACGCCCGTTTGAATAATGATATCGCCATTTACTTTTTTAATTCCTTTGTCAGAAATCGCTGACATAAAATCAGAAATAATTCCACGGTACGAATTGGCGCCTGCTTTATTAGTTCCTAAAGACGGATCTCCACTTCCAACAATGTATAAATTTCCATTAAGAACACCATCTTCAATTGCGCCAGAATATTCTAATTGCGTAATCCATCTAAAGTTTTCACCTAAAAGATTCATCGCTGTTTCTGTAGTTAAAAGCTTTGTTGTAGAAGCTGGGATTAATGAGGCATTCTCATTATAAGAGCTGATAATTTTCTTTGTTTTTGGATCATAAACTACAAAACCCCAATTTGCATTTCGCAAAACAGGATCATTCATCATGGAATTTAATTTGATATCAACAAGTTCTTTCGCGCTAAGAAGTTTTTCAGCAGACTCTCTTGATATACCAGAATTTTGACTTTCGTAGGATTGAGGATAATTTGAAGAAGTGAAAGTTCCCTGCGCAAAGACAAATGAGGATACTGAAATTGCAGAAGAAACTAGGATTTTTTTGATGTTAATCATTTAAATTTATTATTTGATTATCGATTATAAGCTTGCTTAAAAATACAGACTTTTGCAAATCATATCTTTTAAACATCCAAAAGTATAAAATATTGTTGAAGGACAGTGATTTAACAATTATAAAATCATGAAAGAACTGTTAAACTTTGTTAAAAATCAACAAAAATCATCTTTTTAATGGAAAGGTAACCGGTAATCTCATCAAACTCTTCTAAACTTTTAGAAACCAAATTTTTGTAATCAGCATATTTTTTACCTCGCGGCAACTTTAATAAAAGCTGATACTGATACATTAAATTGAGCTTTCCGATGGGAGATTTTTCCGGGCCGAGTATGCATTCCTCTGGCAAATATTTTCTAAGAATCGATCCTAGAAATTGCGAGGCGCGATTTACTTTATCTTCCCTCCGATGCTTTAATTCGATCATAATTAATTTAACGAAAGGCGGATAAAGAAATTTCTTCCTTTCCGTCAACAGATGTTCGTAGATTTTGGGCGTGTCATGATCTTTCAGCAACTGAAAAATAGAATGCTGCGGATTATAAGTTTGAATTAAAACTTTTCCATTTCCAGACATTCTGCCAGCTCTACCGGAAACTTGAGTAATCAGTTGAAAGGCTCTTTCTTCGGCTCGAAAATCCTGTACGTATAATAAGGAGTCCGCTTTTGGAATGGCGACCAATTCAATATTATCGAAATCTAAACCTTTAGAAATCATTTGAGTACCGACAATGATATCAGTTTCGCCGTCCTCAATCTTTTCGTATAATTTCTCATACGCGAATTTTCTGCGCATCGAATCTACATCCATCCGATCGACTTCAGAGTCGGGGAAAATCTTAGAAACTTCTTCGTGAATTTGTTCTACACCAACGCCGCGAACATTCAAATTTTCCGACTGACATTGGGGACATGTTTTTGGTTTCGCTGCTTTTTGTCCGCAATAATGGCATTTCATTTCATTATTGTATTTATGATAAGTCATTACAACGTCACAATTCGAACAATAATTAACGTAACCGCAAGTTTCACATTCGACCACATTCGCATAACCACGGCGGTTATGCAGAATCATAGTTTGTTTTTTCTGATCGAGTTCTTTTCTAATTTCATCAATTAAATGGAGAGAAAAACTGCCCACTAATTTCTTTGTATCCTGCGCTTCTTTAAAATTAATGAGTTCAAACTCCGGAATTTTCACATTCCCAAAACGTTCGGCTAAATAAACATATTTAAGTTTTTCTTTATTTGCTGCGTAATAAGATTCTACAGACGGAGTCGCTGAACCAAGAATTACATTGGCTTTATAAAATTTCGCTAAAACCTGAGACGCATCTTTAGCGTTAAAAAAAGGAGAAATCTCTCGTGGTTTGTAACTAGAGTCATGTTCTTCGTCAACGACGATTAAGCCTAAATTTTCATACGGTAAAAACAAAGCGTTCCGTGTTCCGATCAGAATTTTAATATCGTTATTTTTAATTCTGCGCCAAACTTCTACCTTTTCGAAATCGGTTAATTTTTGGTGATAAAAACCCAATTGTTTTCCGTAGTTTTTCTCTAAACGCTGCACGATTTGCTTGGTTAAAGAAATCTCTGGGAGTAGAAATAAAACGTTTTTTCCATCAGCCACGGTCTCATCAATTTTCTCTAAATAAAGATGGGTTTTGCCTGACGAGGTCACGCCGTGTAGCAACACATTCTTACCTTCTTCAAAAGCTTCATCAATTTCAGTTTTTGCTTGAAGTTGAACGTCACTAAGTTTTTCTAATTCTTCCGTTTCGCCTTCATAACTTTCCAGTCGGTCTTTCTGAAGATAAAATTCCTGCACCAAATCCTTTTCTACCAAAGACTTCAATTGAGCGTGGGCAAAATTCCCTTCTTCTAAAACTTCCGATTTCTTAATCGGTTTTTCAGGATGCTCGGTCTGTTTTTCCAGAAGTAAAAGAAATAATTCCTGTTGTTTGGGCGAACGTTTTAGTGATAAGAGAATTTCCGGTAAATGCGTGTTTTGAAGTTTCTCCTCATTGATTTTTAAATAGGCAACTTCTTTGGCTTTGTATTTTTCTGCGATCTTTTCGTCAATTTCAATATACTGTAAATCGATCAGAGATTTAATCGTTTTTACAATATCTTTTTTCGTAATGAAAGCTTCAATTTCAGTAATGTTGATGAGCTGTCGAACTTCTAAGGCCTGAATCAAGTACATTTCGTTGACATCTAAATTCTCAAAATCGATAAGGATGTTGGGTTTTAACTTTAAATAAGTTTCACTTTCCAATTTCAAAGAACCTGGAAATGAGAAGCGATAAATCTCACCAAGATTACCCATATAGTAATCGGACAGCCAATTCCAAAACTCAATTTGTTCTTTCGGCAAAATTGGAGCGTCATCTAAAATATTGATGATTTCTTTCGGCACAAAAGTTTCGGGTTGCTGATGGTGCATCTCGAAAACGATTCCGGTATATATTTTTTTACCTCGAAAAGAAACCAAAACCCGCATTCCAACCTGAATGGAATTCAAGAGTTCCTCGGGAACTTTGTAGGTGAAAGTTCCTTTTAAATTTAAGGGAAGGATGACTTGGGCGAATGTTGGCGTGATGATGTGGTGATTTATGATTCTCTGAAATATGATTTACAAATTTAGAAATAAATTCTGGCTAAAGCCAATTGCTTGCTCCCATTAAAAAACGGGCTAAAGCCCGTTTCTATTGATTTTTATTATTGTAGAATTTAAACAAAAGATTCTGTTTAAAATTATCTTCCTTTTCTTCTATCTAATTCCTTTTGAATCAAACCTAACTCTCGACCAGTTTGTCCAGCTACAGAAGTGTTTTCCTGAGCTCTTCTGGTTAAATAAGGAACTACATCTTTCACCGGTCCGTAAGGTAGATACTTACAAACATTATATTTTTCAGCACCTAAATAATAAGTGATATTATCACTCATTCCGTACAATTGACCAAAATGAATTTGACGGTGATCATGTGGCAAACCCATTGCTTTCATCTTATCCATAACTAATTCCGTAGATTTCTCGTTGTGCGTTCCGAAAAAGCCAGAAACTTTGTCCAGATTATTCAAAACAAAATCAATGGCGGCATTATAATTATTATCGGATGCTTGCTTGGTTGGCTGAATTGGATCGGGATAATTCATAGCTGCAGCGCGCGCTCTTTCTTTTTCCATGTACGCTCCACGTACGAATTTATAACCAAGAAAATAGTTTTTTTCTTTGGCTCTTTCTAAATCTTGTGCCAAATATTCCAATCGACCAGTTCTGTACATTTGAATGGTATTCCAAACGATGGCTTTTTCTTTGTTAAATTTCGCCATCATCTCATTGACCAAATTATCAGTCGAATCTTGCATCCAACTTTCTTCAGCATCAATCATGATCACGACATTCCGGTCAAAAGCCATTTGACATACTTCTTCATATCTTTTTACAACACGCGCCCACTCTTCTTTTTGAGAAGTAGTCAATTCTACCTTTTTACCAATTTCTTCATAAATTTCAATTCGACCGAAACCTGTTGGTTTAAAAACGACAAATGGAATTGCTGGATTTCCTTCGGCAAATTTGATGTTCTGCTTGATTTCGGTGCAAGTATCATCAAAAACCTTCTCTTCCGCTTTACCTTCAATCGCATAATCGAAAATACTTCCCACATGATGCTTAAACATCTGCTTCACAACTTTCATACTCTCTTCATGTGTCTCGCCGCCGCAAAATTGTTCAAACAAAGTCTGCTTCACAATTTCAGTAACGAAGGGAAAATTATTCTTAACCGTAAAGTTTAAGGCTGAAATTCCTACATTGGTTAGCAAAGGTTGTTCAATGGCTTTGAACATCCAATAGGCTTTCTTCAATTGAGAATCTGTCTTGTCTGCAAAGGCAATTTGGGTGTTATTGAAAATACTCATGGTCGATTTTAAAGTTCAACAAATTTAATATAACTCTCTGAATTGATAAAGCTAAATTAAAGTTTAATTTTGTGATAAATTTCAGTACCAATGATTTCAATTTTAGATCAAGATTTTTCGCAACTCAACTATTTTTTAACCACTTTAAAACCAACGAAACTATTAATTCTGGTTGATGAAAACACCCATGAACATTGCCTTCCCAGGCTACTAGGGAATTTAGAAACTGATATTCCCTTGGAAATCATTGAAATTGAAGCTGGGGAAGAATTAAAAACTTTGGCAACCGCAGCTCATCTTTGGGAAATATTGACTGAATTTGCAATAGACCGTAAAGCTTTATTGATCAATTTAGGCGGCGGCGTGATCACCGATATGGGCGGCTTCATCGCCTCAACTTATAAAAGAGGTATTCCTTTCATTAATATTCCGACGACCCTTTTAGGAATGTGTGATGCATCCATTGGTGGGAAAACCGGGATCGATCATCAATTTTTAAAGAATATTATTGGAACTTTCGCACAACCGAAACAGATCTTTGTTTTTCCTGAATTCCTAAATACATTGCCCTTTGAAGAACTGAGAAGTGGTTTTGCAGAAATGCTGAAACACGGCTTGATTGCTGATGAGAAGCATTGGGCTGATTTAATTGCCATCAAAGAATTAACTGCTGAAAATATTTTTCCGCTCATCCAAACATCGATGAATATTAAGCAAAAAGTGGTTGAACAGGATTTCACTGAACAAAATGTCCGGAAAACTTTAAATTTCGGCCATACGATTGGACATGCGGTTGAAAGTTTATTTCTTTTAAACGGAAATCCAATTATGCATGGAGAAGCGGTTGCCATGGGCATGATTTGTGAGACCAGAATCTCTTATCTGAATAATCTTACATCGGAGGAGATTGCAGATGTCATCATTTCTAATATCCAACAATTTTATCCAAACCTTGACATCAGACAGTTTCCGACTGATGACATTATTAATTTAATGAAAAATGATAAAAAAAATTCGTTTGGAAATATCAACTTCTCCTTACTAACCAGTATTGGAAATTGTAAATTTGATTGTTCCGTGAGCGTAGAAAATATTAGAAGTTCATTGTTTTATTATCAAAATTTGGAATAAAAACAAACTTTCGCTGTAAAACTCAATTCCTATACTTCTTCGGTATAGGAATTTTTATTTTAGTTTAAATAATTGACAATGAGTTAATTACAATATATACTATTTAAACCATTGTTTAAATTTTCCAGTTCGTGAGTGGTTTTGGCACAGCATTTGAAAGTACCCCAATCGTAAAACAGATTTAAAAATGTAACGATAATCAGTATTGAGCGATTTTAGAATTTAAAAAAATAAAATTATTAAAGTCGAAGCAGTTAAATTATCAATTACGCAAAATTAATTAGAAAAATTTAAGATTATGAAAAAGTTATTTTTAGGTGCAGCAGTGGCAATGAGTTCATTAGCATTTGCACAACAGTTCGGAGTTAAAGCAGGAATGAACGTTTCCTCTCTATCAGATGACGCTTCATTGAGCGATCAAAAATCAAAAATTGGCTTCAATGCAGGAGTATTTATGAATGCACCCTTAGCAGCGAATTTCAGCATCCAACCAGAATTAATGTATTCACAAATGGGTGACAAATACAACCAAAAAATTGGTTCTAGCACTTACGCAAGATCAAAGCATTTAGATTATATCACAGTACCAGTTATGTTTCAATATAATGCTACTCCAGGATTTTATTTAGAAGCTGGTCCAGAATTCGGTTTGTTAGTGAGTGCTAAAAACAAATTTACAAACGAAACTGCAAACACAACTATTAATGAATCTTCTAACTACAAAGATGATTTGAACGGATTTAACTTCGGATTAGGTTTGGGAGCAGGATATTACTTCACACCAAACGTTGGTTTGACTGCTAGATATGTTGCTGGATTAACTGATGTTGCTAAAGATAGAATCTCTGGTGATAAAGTAAGAAACAACGTATTCCAAGTTGGTTTAGCTTACAAATTCTAAGCATCAACTCTTCATATTAAACACACTTCATTATAAAAAAGGTTGGGAATTAATTCCCAACCTTTTTGCTTTTATTGATCTGTATAGTCTGGACTGGGCCCCGCGGGAACGGGATACTCTTCCGTAAAACAACCAAAACAATGATCGGAACTTCCCAAAATGTTTTTTAGATTTTCCATACTTAAAAACTCTAAGGTATCAACTCCCAGGTAAACCCGAAGTTCTTCTACACTCATATTTGCGGCAATTAAATCATCTTTCACTGGCGTATCAATTCCCAAGTAACAAGGTGCAATAATCGGCGGAGAAACACTTCGGAAGTGGATTTCCTTAACCCCAGCATCTTTCAAAATTTTCACTAATCGTTTTGAAGTGGTTCCACGAACGATAGAATCATCGATGATGACTACTCTCTTTCCTTTAATTTCAGAAATAATGGGATTCAATTTAAGATTCACAATTCGCTCCCGCATTTCCTGAGTTGGAACGATAAAGCTTCGACCAATATATCTGTTCTTAATTAAAACCGGACGAAACGGAATACCTGACGCAATTGAAAAACCAATCGCAGCAGGAACTCCAGAATCCGGAACGCCTATTACAATATCTGCTTCAACCGGAGCTTGTTCCCAAATTTTCATTCCAGATTTCTCCCGGATCTCGTGAACGTTAATTCCTTCCATAATGGAATCGGGACGTGCAAAATAAATATATTCGAAAGCACAAGTTCTTTTCTCGCAATTTTCTTTGGCCATGAAACTTTGTAATCCCGTTTCATTTTCATTAGTGTAAATAATTTCTCCAGGTAAAATATCGCGAACATATTGTGCTCCAACGGCATCTAAGGCTACAGATTCTGAAGCCACAACATAAGTTTTCTCATCAATCGCTCCCAAAACCAAGGGACGAATTCCATGAAAATCACGGAAAGCAAAGAACTTATTTCTGGTCATTCCAACCACGGAGTAAGCTCCTTCAATCCTTTCCATCGTCGTTTTGATGGCAGCTCGGAGCCCTAAATCCAAATGCTTCTGAATCAGACGAAGAATTACTTCAGAGTCAGAGGTTGCTCTAAAAACAACTCCTTCCGCTTCCAGTTCTTTCTTCAATTCTGCAGCATTCGTTAAATTTCCGTTATGTGCAATCGACAGAATCGTTTGATCATATTCATTCTTTGCGAAAAATGGTTGGAAATTATATTTCTTCTTGTCGCCTGCTGTGGTATATCTCGTATGTCCAATTGCCGAATTCCCTGTAAAGGTTTCTGGATCCCGAATTTCTTTGTAAACATCGAGTACCAAACCTTCATCTTTAATATTGAAGATTTTTCCCTGCTTCATTACCGAAATTCCACACGCTTCCTGACCACGGTGCTGCAAAGCAAATAACCCGAACTGCGACATTGAAAAGGTATCGACATCGGTATCAGAATACAATCCGAAAATCCCGCATTCCTCAGACGGAGCGTCAAAAGGATCGTCTTTTTTAAGAAGATTTCGACCGTATGTATTTTCCTTAAACTGGTTTAAATAATCTTCTCTGTGTTGATTTAAATCTTTCATTTTTATCCTCACCCAAACCCTCTCCAATGCAGAGGGAATAAGATTTTTTTTATTTGTTTAAAACTTTTTTCAATCGTTCATAAATTTCTACATACGCTTCAGTCACTTCGCCCAAATCACGTCTGAAACGGTCTTTGTCGAGTTTCTTCATCGTATCTTTATCCCAAAGTCTGCAAGTATCTGGCGAAATTTCATCAGCCAAGATAATTTTACCTTCTGGATCTTTACCCAATTCAATTTTAAAATCAACTAAGATAATATTCATTTGATCAAATAGCTCGATTAAAATATCATTAATATTGGACGTTAATTTATACATCTCATCCAATTCCTCATAAGTTGCGGCACCGAGGAAAACGGCGTGATGATCGTTGATTAGTGGATCTCCAAGGTCATCTCTTTTATAGCATATTTCAAAAATAGTTACCGGAGATTTTATTCCTTCTTCAACGCCTAATCTTTGCGCCATACTTCCAGCCGAATAATTTCGCACGATTACTTCCAATGGGATAATTTGTACTTTCTTAACCAATTGTTCTCTTTCGTCCACCTTATTAATAAAGTGTGTCGGAACTCCTTTCGTGTTCAGATATTCAAAAATCAAAGTGGTAATGGCGTTATTCATTTCCCCTTTTAAATCGAAATTGCCTTTTTTCTGTGCATTGAAAGCGGTTGCATCATCTTTAAAACGAACAATCACCTCATTGGGATTATCAGTTTCAAAAACTTGCTTTGCCTTTCCTTCATAAAGCATTGCTCCTTTTGTCATTTTTACTTTTTATTAAATTTTACTTTCTATTAAATTTTTATCAGAATTCCGGTAAGAACTGCGATGCCAAAACTTAGCAAAGTTCCTATCAATACATATTCTGTAAGTTTTCTCTGTTTTGCTTCAGCTAAATCACTGAACCTGAAAACCGACTTTGCAGCAATCATAAATCCAACGCCTTCCCAATGATCCACGAGGATAAAAACGAATACCAAAAGCCTTTCAAGAATACCAATATATTTTCCAGCATTTACGAGAGATTCTGTTTGTAACTTGCTGTGTTCTATGGTAACAGGAGTCCAGATTGAGATTACCGTTTTTATTAGAATGGAAGATGGAACCGTGAGAAAAACCAATGCTGTGATGAGTTGTAATGTTCTCGGATTAAATAAATCATCCCATCTGAAATACGGAAAATAGAAAATCGATAATGCTGCAATCACCAAAACATGCGCAATTTGATCGATAAAAAACCAGGTTCTTTTAGTTTTCGAATTCTGAAATTGAAGTTTTGCACAATCAATCAAAAAATGGGTAATGCCTATAATTAAAGCAATCCACCATAAATTTCGATCCCACAAAAACACAAAGGCAAGAATGGTGTGCAGAAGTATATGTAGGTATAAATAAATACTGCCACCCTTTTTCTTCTCTTTATCAGCCACCCAAGAATTGGGCTGAAGAATAAAATCTCCTAATAAATGCGCCAATATGAGAGGGATGAAAATCATTTATAATTCTGCTATTTTTTTTCTAAAGAATTGATCGGTCTCTTGTATCAAATCGAAGTTTGCTCGTTTAAGCCTTTGACTAACTGAAGATTGTGTAATATTCAATTCTTTGGCGAGGTCATCTTGCGTGAGTTCTGAATTGCACAATAACTGATGAATAATTTCGGCAGTTGCGACAGTCCAATTATCAAAATCGATGGAAGCCCATTTGAAAAGGATATTCAGATCTAGATTTACTTTTTCATTTTCCGTTTGTATGGCTAATGTTCTTCCCTGAGTTTTGATATCTGTCAGTAAGCGACCTGAATTGACATAAGCAGAGCCGTTTGATTCAGTTATTTTTTCAGAATGAAAGACTTCATTTCCGATACCAATTGCCAAGCGAACATCTAAGTTTTCAAAGGTTCTGATCAATGATTTTAGAAGAATCGCTTTGTGAAACACTTGATCTACACTGCATTTTAACTGAAACTCATCTCCTCGATACACTTCCCAATTTTCGGGAGTTGTTGACCATGTTCCCATTAAATCTTTCAACTTTGGAAGCCATGTTTCAACATCTGAGTTCTGAGAATTAATAATATCTCCGGTGATAATCGCAATCATGTGACAAATATAAGCAATAATCCTTATAAACCCCAAATATAAGGTAAACACCTTATAATTTTTTGTTAAAATTTAAACTAAATTATAAGTCAATTCACTAATATTTGATCAATATAAGTAAAATGACTTATAATTAATTGACTGTTTCTGTAAAATTGGATAGATATTATTTAAAATACTCAACTCCATTTTTAAAGATATTATGATAATTCGCAGTTGGAATATTCTTCATTAAACCTTCGGAATATCGTTCCGGATGTCCCATTCTTCCAAATATTTTTCCTGATTTTGAAGTAAGACCTTCAATTCCGAACAGTGAGTTGTTTGGATTGAACGGCATTCCGTGTGAGATGTTTCCGTCGTGATCAATGTATTGAGTTGCAATCTGACCATTTTCGTACAATTCCTGAATCACTTTTTCTGAAGCCATAAATCTCCCTTCACCGTGTGAAATCGGAATTGTATATACCTGATCTCTCATTCCTTTCAACCAAGGAGAATCCTCATTAATCACTTTCACATCAACCATTTGAGAAATATGACGCCCAATTGCGTTATGCGCTAAAGTCGGCGAATCTGCATCTAAATCCCGAATCTCTCCGTAAGGCAACAAACCTGATTTAACTAACGCTTGGAAACCGTTACAGATTCCGAGAATCATTCCGTCCCGTTCCAATAATTGATGAACCGCATTTTTCATCTTCTCGTTTTTCAAAACATTGACGATGAATTTTGCCGAACCATCCGGTTCATCTCCCGCAGAAAAACCACCTGATAAAACTAAAATTTGAGACTGATTAATTTCCGAAATCCAGGCATCTAAACTTTCATTTAAAAGTTGATGATTGAGATTAATTAATGGCAACCCTGAAACTTCTGCGCCTTCTTTTCTAAAGGCATTTTGAGTTTCATATTCACAATTGGTTCCCGGAAAAATCGGTGCAAAAACTTTCGGTTTTGCTAAGTTATGTTTTAAGATATGAATCGTTCGCGGCTGAATTGAATTCAATTTTGACCCAATTTCAACCACCATTTTTGCTTTTTCTTTGGTTGGAAAAAGTTCTTCAAAAGTTCCTTTCCATACTTCAAGTAATATTTTGATATCGTATTTAAAATCACTGATTTTCAGATTATTCGAATTGTTGACTTCACCAATAACTTGAAGTAAATCATTTTCTAAATCCTCTGGACTTTCTAAAATTAAACTTCCAATATTCTTGGTTAGAAGTAAATCTTCATCAACTTTAATTTCTGCTCCGAGGTGATTACCAAAACTCATTTTTGCTAAGGCAACTGCAATTCCACCCTCTTTAATAATCTTTACCGAAACAATCTTTTTCGCCTTTATATTCTCAAATACAAATTCGAAAATCTGTTTCAAATCTTCATAATTCGGCATTCCATTTTCTTGTGAAATATGGTTGAATAAGTACAATTTATTTCCCGCTTTTTTGAACTCTGGCGAAATGATATTTTTCTTTTCTCCGTTCGCACAAGCAAAAGAAATCAAGGTCGGTGGAACGTGAATATCCTGAAAACTTCCACTCATTGAATCTTTCCCACCAATCGCAGCCAATTCGAATTTCATCTGCGCATCATACGCTCCAAGCAAAGAAGCCAAAGGTTTCCCCCACTTTTCAGGCTGATTTCCTAACTTCTCAAAATACTCCTGGAAACTCAAACGGATATTTTTATAATCTCCACCCATGGCAACAATCTTAGCAACACTTTCAACCACGGCATTCGCAGCGCCAACCAAAGAGTTTTGAGACGATATTTCGGCATCAAATCCCCAACTTGCCAATGACACTGTTTCAATGTTTTTAGCGTTTAAAATAGGCAGCGTTTGTACGCTTCCTTCCATTTCGGTCAATTGGTGTTTTCCTCCAAATGGCATCGCGACAGAAGTTCCGCCAACAGAAGCATCGAACATTTCTGCCAATCCTTTTTGAGAAGCGACATTTTTACTCGAAAGAATCTTGAAAAAATTTTCTTCAGTGAACTTTATAATTTGATTTTCAACTAGTTGTAAATGAGACACTTCCGCATGCTGTGTTTTTGCACAACCGTTCGTATCCAAAAATGCTCGGCTTAAATCAACGATTTTATTTCCTTGCCAGAACATTTGCATTCTACCAGAATCAGTAACCTTGGCAACTTCTACGGCTTTTATATTTTCCTTTTCGCAGAATCTGATGAATTTGTCTTTGTCTTTTGCTTCAATAACAACTGCCATTCTTTCTTGTGATTCAGAAATCGCCAATTCAGTTCCATTTAAACCTTCATATTTTAAAGGAAGGATATCGAGGTTAATTTCCAGTGAATCAGCAATTTCGCCAATCGCCACAGAAACTCCACCTGCTCCAAAATCATTTGATTTTTTAATCAAAGTCGTGACTTCCGGATTTCTAAAGAGTCTTTGAATTTTACGTTCTTCAACCGCATTTCCTTTCTGAACTTCGGTTGACAAAGTATGAATCGAGGTTTCATCCTGAACTTTAGAACTTCCACTTGCACCGCCCACTCCGTCTCTTCCGGTTGCGCCACCTAATAAAATAACGAGATCACCATTTTGAGGCTGCTCTCTTTTAACCCAATCTTTTTTGACGGCACCAACGACGAAACCAACTTCCATGCGTTTTGCTTTGTAGCCATCGTGGTAAATTTCATTAACCAAAGTTGTGGCTAAACCAATCTGATTTCCATAAGAAGAATAACCGCTTGCAGCTTGCTTCGTAATAGTTCGTTGTGGAAGTTTACCTTGCAAAGTTTCAGAAATTGGTTCTAAAACATTGGCTGCTCCAGACAAACGCATCGCCTGATAGACGAAAGCACGTCCGGACAAAGGATCACGAATTGCGCCACCTAAACAAGTTGAGGCACCACCAAAAGGTTCAATTTCCGTGGGGTGATTATGGGTTTCATTTTTAAATAGCAAATACCAAGGTTCTTTCTTACCATCGAATTCGGCTTCTATTTCAATTGTGCAGGCATTTATTTCATCGGAAACAACCAGATTTTCCAGTTTACCTGTCTTATGGAAATATCTTGCACAAACCGTCGCTAAATCCATTAACGAAACTGGTTTCGCTTCTCTACCTAAGAATTTTCTTTTCTCTAAATAATCATTAAAAATGGTTTCTAAAGTCGATTTAAAAGAGTCATTAAACTGAATATCAGTCAGTTCAGTTTCGAAAGTCGTATGTCGGCAATGGTCACTCCAATAGGTGTCGAGAACTTTCAATTCTGTTTCTGTTGGATTTCTATTTTCGGTTTTAAAATAATTTTGAATAAATTCTAAGTCATCAATGTCTAAAGCAAAACCGTGATTATCATAAAATGCTTTTAATTCTTCCGCAGAAAAATCATTGAAACCTTCATGAATAATAACTGGATCAGGAGTTTCTTCCGCTGGGATTTCTAATTTCGATAAATCTTTTACCTGCGATTCAACTTTGTTGATCAAATGATTTTTAATGGCTTCTACAGCAGATTCAGAGACTCCGAATAATTCGATGAGTTTTCCACTTCTTACTTTACCCTTCTCATTTTCAGTTAATAAAGCGATACATTGTTGTGCTGAATCTGCACGCTGATCGTATTGTCCCGGTAAATATTCGGTCGCGAAATGAATGCTTTTCGCTGGATTTTCTTCATGCAAAATATCGGTCACCGTATCTACAAAAGTATTGTTGATGACTTTTGAAAACTCATTATCATTAACGCCGAAAACATCATACACATTATAGACTTTTACATCTTTAATAGTTGGAACAATATTTTGGATTTCATTAAAAACTAGAGGACTTTCAACATCGAAAATTCCTTTTTTTTCTACGAAGATTCTTTTTTTCATTTTTTCTACAAATATTTCGCTCCGCTGGAGCTTAATAAAAAATGCAGCCAAAAAGACTGCATTAATAAGTTATACTTTAAGGTCGGCTTTTAACCCGATTAAGTCGGCGTACTTTTTCAAGATTGGGTTTACCTCATTTTCGATAAACTCTTCCGTTTGTATTGGCGCGAAACCAATGAAGTTTTTGGGGTCGAGCACTTCTCTAATTTTTGATTTATCCATTTTCATTGAAGTGTCATTCATGATTCTGGCAATCAAATCATTTTCCTTGCCTTCTTCTTTGACCTTTTTACTGGCTTCCATAGAGTGAACACGGATCGTTTCGTGAATTTCCTGACGGTCACCGCCTGATTTCACTTCTTCCATAATGATATATTCGGTCGCCATAAAAGGAAGTTCATCCATGATATGCTTCTGAATTCTATTTTCATAAACTACAATTCCGTTCATGATATTATTCCAAATCAAAAGAATCGCATCCACCGCTAGAAACGATTGTGGAATGGTTAATCTCTTGTTTGCAGAATCATCCAAAGTTCTTTCAAACCATTGTGTTGACGCAACCATTGCGGAACTCGACGAAAGTGACATTACAAATTTCGCCAAAGCACCGATTCTTTCAGAACGCATTGGATTTCGTTTGTAAGCCATCGCAGAAGAGCCAATTTGACTTTTCTCGAAAGGTTCTTCTATTTCTTTTAAATTTTGTAAAAGCCTTAAATCGTTTGAAAACTTATGAGCAGATTGTGCAATGTTAGAAAGCAATGCGACCACTTTTGCATCAATTTTTCGATCGTACGTTTGTCCTGAAACTCCGAATACTTTATCAAAACCAAAACGACTCGATAATTCTTTATCTAAATGTTTTACTTTGGTATAATCACCATCAAACAACTCTAAAAAACTTGCGGCAGTTCCGGTCGTTCCTTTTACGCCTCTAAATCTTAAAGTTTCAATGAAAAATTCTAATTCTTCAAAATCTAAAACCAAAGACTGCAACCATAAAGTGGCCCGTTTTCCAACGGTAGTTAATTGTGCAGGTTGATAATGCGTAAAACCGAGAGTAGGTAAATCTTTATATTGAATGGCAAAATCAGCAAGATTCTTCATTACATTGACCAATTGTTTTCTGATCAACAATAGGCCGTCTCGCATCTGAATTAAGTCTGTATTATCGCCAACAAAAGCTGAAGTTGCTCCAAGATGAATAATTCCTTTTGCCAGAGGTGCAGCATCGCCATACGTATGAACATGCGCCATCACATCGTGACGGAATTTCTTCTCGTATTCAGCAGCTTTGACATAATCAATTTCTTCCGCGTTTTCTTTGAGTTGCGTAATTTGCTCATCGGAAATATCAAGACCTAAATCCTTTTCAATTTCGGCTAAGGCAATCCATAATTTTCGCCAGTTTCTGAACTTGTTGTTGGGAGAAAAATTATAAAGCATTTCCTCGCTTGAATAGCGTTCTTCAAGAGGATTTTTGTAGGAATTCATTCTTTCTTTTTTAATTTTTACTCGCACAAATTTAAGGAAAATATTTCAGCCATAAAATTTATTTCCGACCGATAAATTCTTTCATGGTATCATAAACGCCAAACACATTATCCATCACCCAATCAAAAGCTGGTATCGGTAAAAGTCCTTGCGAAAGTCGGATAAACCAATAAGGAAGAGGCAGTGCAAACATTTTCGTTTCCTTCTCAATGGCCTTAATCATTCTTTCTGAAGTTCGTTCAGGTTCTAAAATTGGAATCACTTTCGACTTCACTCCATCGAACATACCTGTATTAATAAAGAACGGCATAATGGTCGTTACCGAAACATTTTTCTTTAACTGTTGCATTTCCAAGCGAACGCTATCGCCCCAACCAACAACGGCCCACTTTGAAGAAGCATATACCGACATTTTCGGATTAGAAATTAAGCCAGCCGAGGAAGCGATATTACAAATCGCACCAGAATTTTTAGCAATCATTCCTGGCAAAAATTCCAAAGTCGTATGCATTAAAGCGGTAGTGTTGATAGACATGCTTTTAACAATTTGCTCGTGGGTGTGCTCGTGGAAGTACTTGCCCACAACAATTCCCGCATTGTTAATGAGAATATCAATTGAACAGACTTCAGTTCTAACGCGTTGAGCCATAATTTTAATTTCATCCAAATTGGAGAGGTCGATTTTAAAAGTAGAAACTTCACCACCAAGCTTGGAAAACTCTTGTTTAGTTGTGGCTAAACCTTCTTCATTAATATCCCATATCACTAGTTTTTCGCAACCTCTTTCTAAAGATTTCCGGCCCATAATTTTGCCGATTCCAGAGCAGCCGCCTGTGATCAATACTATTTTATTTTTAAAATCCATTTTAAGGTAATTTAATTATTTAATGATAAATTTGTTTGGATTGATAGTTGTTATCAATTTTGAGGCATCCAAAAGGTTATTACTATTATTAATAACTTAACGCTAAACTTACATTAAATTAATAATTAAAAGTAATGAATTTTCAAGATATTTTAAGTGATCAACGGGAATTTTTCAATACACAGAAAACCAAAAATATTAAATTTCGCAAAATGTATCTGGAAAAATTGAAAGAGGTCATCCAAAAAAATGAGAGTTTATTATATGAAGCTATTTACGCAGATTTCGGCAAATCAAAATTTGACACTTTCACGACTGAAATCTCCTTCGTTTTAAAAGATATCGACTATTACTTAAAAAATCTTAATTCTTTAGCAAAACCAAAAAGGGTTGGCACCAATCTAGCAAACCAACTCGGTTCAAGCAAAATTTATCCCGAACCGCTTGGATGCACTTTGGTAATCGGTGCTTGGAATTATCCTTATCAACTTTCATTCTCACCAATGATTGCCGCGTTGGCCGCCGGAAACACCTGCATTTTGAAGCCAAGCGAAATCGCTGAGAACTCCATGAAAGTCATGGCTAAAATTATTAATGAAAATTTTCCAAAAGAATACTTATACGTGGTAGAAGGTGGTGTAGAAGAAATTACTGAAATACTAAAATTAAAATTCGACAAAATATTTTTTACAGGGAGTTCAACAGTGGGTAAAATCGTTTACGAAGCTGCTGCAAAACATTTAACTCCCGTAACTTTAGAGCTGGGTGGAAAAAGTCCGGCGATCGTAACCTCTTCAGCCAATTTCGAAGTTGCCGCTAAAAGAATTGTTTGGGGAAAGTTTTTAAATGCGGGACAAACCTGCGTGGCACCAGATTATATTTTAGTTGATGAAAAGGTAAAAGATAGCTTTTTAGATTCTTTGAAATCGTACATCCAAAAATTCAATTATGGTATCGATGCTGAACAATATACCAGAATCATTAATGAAAAGAATTATAATCGATTAATAAATTTAATCGATCAAGAAAAAATATTCTATGGTGGGAAGACCGATTCTTCTAAAAATTATATAGAACCTACGTTATTACATAACGTAACTTGGGACGATGCCGTGATGCAGGAGGAAATTTTCGGACCCATATTGCCTATACTCACTTTCAAGAATTTTAATGAGGCGTTACTTCAAATAAGTGCGCACGACAAACCACTTGCGGCCTATTTATTCACCAGCAATTCTGATGAGAAAGAAAGCTTTACCTCTAAAGTTTCTTTTGGTGGTGGCTGTATTAATGATGTGGTGATGCATTTAAGTAATGATCATCTGCCATTTGGTGGCGTGGGAAATTCTGGCATTGGAAACTACCATGGGAAGTACGGATTCCAGGCATTTTCTCATATGAAATCTATTCTTGATAGAGCAACTTGGGGCGAACCTGATTTAAAATATCCACCTTATTCTGAGAAAAAACTGAGCTGGATTAAGAAACTTTTGTAAAAACAAAGTCTCGTCATTGCGACGAGACTTTTTTTGTCTTATGATTTTGGCGCCCATTCCTGAAAGAATGCTTTTACTTTCTCAATGCTGTATTCTTTTCCTTCTTCCAAAACGGCGCTGTCTTGGGTATGAATCATTTTTCCGTTTTTATCTAAAACAACGAAAACGGGATAACCAAACTTTACACCTGGATGATCATACTTCGCAAAAACTTTCTCATTTTTATTTTCCGGCGAATAATTTAAGTGGTAATAAATATAATTTTCGTCTACGATATTTTTAAGTTCTGGAGTGGTCTGAACAAACTGATTAAATCGCAAACACCAAATACACCAGTTTCCACCAGCTTGCAGCATGATATTTTTATTTTCAGCCTGCGCTTGTTTTACCAACTGAGCAATTTTTTCTTCAGCGTTTTCTTTGTCATTATAAGGCTTCGGAAGTTTCGCTTTCTCTTCCGCCGCGGCTTTTTTCTTGGCTGCTAAAATCGCGGTACTATCGGTTTCGACTAAAACGGTTTTGTCGGACTGCACTTCTGTAGATTTAATTGCATCTGTTTTCTGCGAACACGCTAAACTTGTAATTAATAAAGAAGAGAAGGCTAAAACTTTAAATTGGCTATTTTTCATTTTGGATAGATCATGTTATTCCCCGCAAATTAATAAAAATAGAATGAACCGTAAAGTTTATAATCACTAAATTTGCACTCTGTTTATGAATTTTATATTTAAATTTTTACTACTTTTTTCAAAACTTCCATTGGGAATTTTGTACGTATTTTCAGATTTCATCTTTTTTGTAATCTACCATCTTGTTGGCTACAGACGAAAAGTGGTTTTTACAAATCTTCAAAATTCATTTCCGACAAAATCAGCCGCAGAACTTAAAAAAATTGAGAAGAAATTTTATCGAAATTTTTGTGATTACATTGTAGAAACCTTTAAATCATTTACGATTTCATCCAATGAATTGCGTGTTAGAGTACAACATATTAATCAAGACGTCTACCATGAAGCCAACGCTGAAAAGAAAAATATTATTCTTTTAGCAGGTCATGTTTTCAACTGGGAATGGTTTAATGCCTTGGCGACTGTCGTTCCGCAAGTAAACAGTTATCCCGTTTATCGAAAAGTTCAGAGTGGTTTTTGGGAACAAAAAATCAGAGAATTAAGAACTCATTTTGGAAACCAGCCGTTAGAAGCCAAAGAAGTTGTCCGTCATATATTTAGAAATCCAAATGATGGAAATTCCATTTATTTATTTGTAGCAGATCAAACGCCGCACTCTTCAGAGGTAACATTTGGCCTCAATTTCCTCAACCAAAAAACACCAGTTTTTGTAGGGTACGATAAACTTTCAACGCGAATGGATCTGGCTTTTGTCTATTGTGACATGAAAAAAGTGAAACGCGGATTCTACCAGGTAAATTATTACCGAATAAGACCTGATGGGGAAAAATTTGTAGAACATGAAGTCGTGAAAAAATTTCATCAGCATTTGGAAAACACCATTAACAAACGACCAGACAACTATCTTTGGTCACATAGAAAATGGAAATATCAAAATGCCATTAAAATAATGGGCTAAAAACGCTCCCCTATTTTTTATAATTGAACCTTGAATTTAGCAATCGTCATATTAAACTGGAATGGTAAAAGTTGGTTAGAAAAATTTCTTCCCAACGTGATTCAACATTCCAACGATGCAGCTATTTATGTGATTGACAATTGCTCGACTGACGATTCCGTCTCTTTTTTAAGAAATCATTTCCCCACCGTTCAAATCATTATGAATGAAAAAAATCACGGATTTGCGGGCGGCTATAATGAAGGTTTAAGACACATCGATCAAGAATTTTATTGTCTCTTGAATTCTGATGTAGAAGTTACTGAGAATTGGCTCGCTCCGATTCTATCGTTATTTGAAAACAATAAAAACATTGCCGCAATTCAACCTAAAATTTTGGATTATAATCAACGAAATCATTTTGAATTTGCAGGCGCTGCCGGTGGTTTTCTTGATAATCTCGGTTATCCTTATTGTAGAGGAAGAGTTTTCGAACATATTGAAAAAGACCAAGGGCAATATGATGATGAAGTCGAGATTATGTGGGCGTCTGGATGTTGCTTTTTTATTCGAGCTGAAGATTTTTGGAATCAGAATGGCTTTGATGCCAGATTTTTTGCCCATCAAGAAGAAATCGATTTATGCTGGCGTTTAAAAAATGCCGGCAAAAAGATTTACTACACCTCTAAATCTACGGTCTATCACGTCGGTGGCGGAACATTAAATAAACAAAGTCCACAAAAAACATTCTTAAATATTCGAAATAATTTTTCGATGATTCTAAAAAATATGCCGTTGATAACTTTAGTGTGGCTCCTTCCCTTTCGTTTGATATTAGACGGTTTTGCTGGCATTTACTTTGGGTACAAAAATGGAATGCCCCATTTCTGGGCCGTTTTGCGAGCGCATTTTTCATTTTACGCACAGATTCCAAAAACCCTTCAGCTTCGTCAGAAAAACCAAATCAAAAATTTCTATCAGGCAAAATGGTTGGTTTTTAAAAACTTCCTTTAATTAAATGTTGATTTCCTTATTCCTGACTTAAATTTATATAAATTTAGGCTATGAAGATCGATCTCTATTTAATCGCCGCAATCATCGTCATCGTAATTTTGGTGATTGGGATCTTAATCTATTTCTTTCAACACAGATTCTTTTTTCAACCTGAAAAACTTCCGGCCGATTTTAAATTCGCTTATGATCATTTAAAAGCCGAAGAAAAATTTGTCGAAACTGAAAAAGGAGCGAATATCAGTTATCTTCATTTTCAAGTTGATGATCCGAAAGGCGTGGTTATATATTTAAAAGGGAATACGAAAAGCATTAAAGGTTGGGGAAAATTTGCGATCGATTTTACGCGACTGGGCTATGAAGTGGTGATGATGGACTATCGAGGTTTTGGAAAAAGCACGGGTAAACGGACAGTTGAAGCTATGAAAAGAGATTCCCAATTCATCTACAATATTGTGAAAGAAGAATTTAGCGAGGATCAAATTGTAGTTTACGGACGATCACTCGGCGCGGGATTTGCGGCTAGACTTGCTTCAAAAAATAATCCGCATTTATTAATTTTGACTTCCCCTCTGTATTCCTTGCTGCGGACAATTCATCGCTATATGCCGTTTATGCCAGCAAAACCTTTTCTGCGTTATAACATTCCTACTTTTCAATATTTAAAGAATGTTCGCTGTCCAATCAAGATTATTCATGGCAGCGAGGACCGTTTAGTGCCCATTAAAACTGCTATTGATCTATCTGAGATTAATCCAGAACGCACCATATTATATGTTATTTTGAAAGCTGGCCATATCGACATTCATCAGTTTGAACATTACCATCGCGTGATGGAAGAAATTTTTGAAGACCGAAAGATTCTCATCGATGCTGAAACAACAAGTTTGGGCTATTCGCATCGCAAGTAAAAATTAAAATGATAACCTCAAAAAAATTATCTTTGTGATAATTAAAAATTTTTGATGGAATTAATAATCATTATTTTACTCGTTCTACTCAATGGAGTTTTTGCAATGTCGGAAATGTCACTTGTTTCTTCCCGGAAATTTAAATTAGAAAACGCAGCCAGAAAAGGCAGTAGTTCAGCCAAGAAAGCGGTTGAACTTTCAGAAAACCCAACCAAGTTTTTATCTACCGTCCAAATCGGAATTACGTTAATCGGGATTTTGCTGGGAGTTTATTCTGGTGAAAATCTGACGACTGATTTCAAAAATTTCCTGGATCAATTTGCGATTATTTCACCTTATTCGAAAACTTTATCAACGATTGGGATCGTTATTTTCATCACTTATCTTTCTATTTTACTCGGTGAACTTTTGCCGAAAAGAATTGCAATGACTTTTCCGGAGCGGATTATTACGTTGCTCGCAAAACCAATGGATATTTTATCTAAAGTGACCTCGCCGTTCGTTCTTCTTTTAACTACCTCCAATAATTTATTGCTAAAACTTTTGGGAATAAAAAATACCTCAGACAGTATTATTACCGAAGAAGAAATAAAATCTATCGTTAGAGAAAGCGCTTTGGAAGGAGAAATCGACCAAATTGAACATAGCATTGTAGAAAGAGTCTTTGAATTGGGCGATCGAAAAGTGAATACGCTTCTAACGCACAGAACCGCCATTACCTATTTTAACATTAATGATAGTTTAGAAAATATTTTAGAGAAAATAAGAAACGAAAAACATAATGCGTATCCAGTTACAACGGGAAATAATTTAGATGACATTTTAGGAATTGTCCTGTTGAAAGATATGTTTCCTATTGAAAATCTTTCTACTTTTAATTTAAAAAAACACTTAAGACAACCTGTTTTTCTTAATGAAAATTATTTTGCGTACAAAGTATTAGAAATTTTTAAAAAAGAAAAAAATCACTACGGAATTGTCATCGATGAATATGGGAACACTGTTGGAATCGTAACGATGCATGATGTGTTAGACGCATTGGTAGGGAATACGGCGACCAATGATAATTTCGACTATCGGATTATCCAACGAAATGAAAATTCCTGGCTGGCTGACGCGCAGTTTCCAATCGTAGAGTTTATTAAATATTTTCAATTAGATTATGAATTTGAAAATAAAGATAACTATACCACGTTAGTTGGCTTTTTTCTAAATGCTCACAACGGTTCCACCGAAGTTGGAGACAAAATCCAAATAGAAGATCTAGAGTTAGAAATTATCGACAAAGACAGGCAGCGCGTTGATAAGATATTGATTTCTAGAATAGAATCCTTTTCACAAAGTTAAATGAGTAACTTTATAAATAACGGCAGAAAAAACAGTGTTGTTAAATTTTTTATATGTCAGAAATTCTAAAATATCTACAAGAAAAAGTAGTTTTTTTACCAGTAGTTTTACCTGAAAATCATGCTTTTGACTTTGAAAACAATTTCGTAGAGTATTTGTGGGAAACCCCATTTGAGGGGAAAATTAATGTGCTTCATTTTAAAATAAAAAAACCAAAAGGGGTAATCTTGTATTTTCATGGGAATGCAGACAACCTTCATCGATGGGGAAAGATCGCTAATGAATATACTCAATTTGGTTATGATGTTTTGGTGATGGATTATCGTGGCTATGGTAAAAGTTCGGGGCCACGAAATGAAGATTTCCTTTACTCCGACGCCCAATTTTTCTACGATTTTGCCAGAGAACAGTATGGCGAAGAAAAAACAATTGTTTACGGAAGAAGTTTGGGCGGCGCTTTTGCCATTAAAGTGGCCGCTGAAAATAAGCCAAAGGCTGTGATTTTAGAAGCCACCTTTTATAACTTGCAAGATATTGTGAATCGTTGGTTGCCGAAGAAAGTAACCGATCGCGTTGCGCCAACTATGACGTATCATTTTTTATCTAATGAAAATATTTCCAAAGTTGAAGTTCCGCTCTATCATTTTCATGGAACAAAGGATAAAATAATTCCGTTGAAATCAGGTAAAAAATTATTTGACGTCTTTGAACAATCACAATCGTCCATCGAAAAAAGATTTATTGAAATAGCTGGTGCAAGTCATGATGATTTAATTAATTATGCTGAATTTGTAGAGGAAATAAAAAAAATATTAAAAGACGAATGATTCAATTTAAAAACATACTCTTAATTTTAAATATCAAATCACATGATTGATTTCTGTGCCATCGACTTTGAAACGGCTACTTCAGATCGAAATTCTGCTTGTGAAATGGGAATTTGCGTGGTGGAAAACGGTGAAATTGTGAGTACGAAAACTTGGCTCATTAAACCTCCGAGCTTCCCTTATTTTAATCATTTTAATATTGCAGTTCATGGCATTACCCCAGAAGATGTTCAGGACGCACCAACCTTTGATGAGATTTGGCACGAAGCACAAGATTTGATGTACGGAAATTTAATGATCGCCCACAATGCAGGGTTTGATGCGGGAGTTTTGCGAAGTTGTCTGGATTATTACGGTTTCTTTAAACCAAAACTCAATTATTTATGCAGCATTTCGATTGCAAAAAAATCGTGGAAAGGATTGCCTAAATATGGTTTAAAGAGTTTGGCAGAACAGCACAACATTCAGTTCACTCATCACAGAGCTGGCGCTGATGCGGAAGTTTGTGCCAAAATTTCTTTACTCGGGTTCAATCAATTGATGCTCACCAGAACTGATGAAGTTCATGAAGTGATGAAGAAGAATTTGAAAATATTGTAAATTATTCTTGATTTAAATTCTGAACCTGACTTGCAACCCGAATTGACTCACAATTCAATGTTATTTTCATTTGAATCGTCGAACAACTTCGTTGTTTGAGTGGAGCTCATTTTTTTGAGCTGGCCAAAAGCCTTGGCAAAAAATAGCGGGAATGGAAGGCGGATTAAGTTGCCATAAAAATATTCTTAAAATTCTTTAATTGCTCAGGACCTCCGCAACTAAATTGAATTTGGGAACTTCTATTTCTAAGGTTTCATTAATGAGAAGGTTCTGACAATAGAATGTTCCAGCCATATTCCCAACTCCAGAACGGAGCAAAACATTTGAAAAATAGGTGAAAGTTTCACCAGGTTCTATAGTCGGAGTTAAACCAATGACGCCATCGCCAGAAACCTCCGTGAAGCCAAAGCCTAAATCGAATATCAACCATTTTCTACTCATCAGTTTAATCGAATCTTGACTTAGATTTTCGACACTGATATTATACCGAAACACAAAACGATTCTCCGCCGGAAAACTATTTTTAATATCATATTGCGGCACAACTGAAACCTTAATATCGAAAGTAGTGGATGAAAACATGGATGAAATTTTGAAGGCATCAATGCAAAAATCCCGCCTTTGTAGGCGGGATCTATATATTGGCTGAAATTTTTATTTTTAATTAAAGTTCCAATCCTTTTCTTTCATCACCTCCAAGTAGAAACTCAACAGGATTGTCGATTGCTTCTTTTACTGCAACCAGAAATCCTACAGATTCTTTACCGTCGATAATTCTATGGTCGTATGAAACCGCCACATACATCATAGGACGAATTACAACTTGTCCATCAATAGCCATAGGTCTTTGAAGAATGTTATGCATTCCTAAAATCGCGGACTGTGGCGGATTGATAATTGGCGTAGACAACATGGATCCGAAAGTACCACCATTGGTTAAGGTGAATGTTCCACCAGTCATTTCGTCAACGGTAATTTTACCATCTCTTACTTTTTCTGCTAAAGATTTAATGTTGCTTTCAATTCCTCTGAAAGACATGTCTTCCGCATTTCTCAACACCGGAACCATCAATCCTTTTGGACCTGAAACAGCAATTGAAATATCGCAGAAATCATAATTAATTTTGAAATCTCCATCGATTGAAGCGTTAACATCTGGATACATTTGAAGTGCTCTGGTAACCGCTTTGGTAAAAAAGGACATAAACCCTAAACCAACACCGTGTTTCTGGATAAATTCTTCTTTATATAATTTTCTGATTCTAAAAATCTCCGACATATCCACTTCATTAAAAGTTGTTAACATTGCCGTTTCATTTTTCACCATGACCAATCTTGCTGCAACTTTTCTTCTTAAGACAGAAAGTTTGGTGGTGCTTGACCCTCTAGAACCAGTTGTGGCAGAAGTTCCGCCCATTGCTGGAACTGAGGCAACATCAGCGTCTTGTTTGGTAATACGACCATCTTTGCCAGATCCAGAAACTGCAGAAGTTTCAATCCCTTTTTCGTCTAGAATTTTCTTAGCCGCTGGCGAAGGTGTTCCTGTTGCATAGGTTGCTGCAGGTTTTGCTTCGGCTTTTGGAGCTTCCACTTTTGCAGGTTCGGCGGCTTTTACTTGCGCTTTTGCTGCAGGAGCTGAACCTTCAGGTTTTGAAGCTGAGGTGTCGATCAAGCAAACTACTTGTCCAACTTGTACCACTTCACCTTCTTCTGCTTTAAGTGTAATGATTCCGCTGTCTTCAGCAGGCAATTCAAGCGTTGCTTTATCAGAATCTACTTCTGCGATGGGTTGATCTTTCTCTACAAAATCGCCGTCTTTTACTAACCACGTCGCAATTTCAACTTCTGTGATGGATTCTCCCGGTGAAGGGACTTTCATTTCTAATATTGACATCGGATCTATTTTTTATTTTTTGTATTACAATTATTATTTTCTATGCAGTAACTGGTCTTTTTGCCGGAGCATCATTTCGATCAAATACTCTATTGATAACGCTGTTCTGATTATTCTCAAACATTTTATGGCTTCCTGGTGCTGGTGATCCACTTGGCACAGCAGCAATAACCTGAATTCCAGTATCTCTAAAGTTTCTCAAGATATAACCCCAAGCTCCCATATTTTCTGGCTCTTCTTGAACCCAAAGCAAATGTTTTCTGTTGCTATATTTCGCAAAAACCTCATCAATTTTATCTTGTTGAAGCGGATACAATTGTTCCATTCTAACCAAAGCGATATTGTCGCAATTCAGTTCTTCTTTTTTAGCCAAAAGTTCATAGTATATTTTACCAGAACACAGCACTAATTTATCAATTTTTTCTGCATTTGCAATTACATCATCAATGATTGGTTGGAATTGTCCGGTTGCCAAATCTTCGATTGTTGAAACTACCTTAGGATGACGCAATAATGATTTCGGCGTCATTACGATTAATGGTTTTCTGAAATTCCATTTCATTTGTCTTCTTAATAAATGAAAGTAATTTGCAGGAGTTGTCGCATTGGCAACCACCATATTTTCATTGGCACAAAGGCCTAAGAATCTTTCTAATCTGGCTGAAGAGTGTTCAGCTCC
The DNA here is from genome assembly GCF_900109615.1 of Kaistella antarctica. Lineage (GTDB taxonomy): Bacteria > Bacteroidota > Bacteroidia > Flavobacteriales > Weeksellaceae > Kaistella > Kaistella antarctica. The sequence continues at coordinate 444,865 of NZ_FOIX01000002.1, read as the reverse complement.
TTGTCCTTCATATCCGTGAGGAAGTAGCATAACCAATCCCACTTGAATTTTCCATTTTTCTTCAGCAGCAACCAAATATTGGTCGATGATGATTTGAGCACCATTAACAAAATCACCAAACTGTGCTTCCCAAATGGTTAAAGTATTCGGTGAAGCCATGGCGTAACCATAATCGAAACCTAGCACGCCATATTCTGAAAGGTGCGAATTGTAGATATCGAAACGACTGTCTGACACATGTCTTAGTGGAATATATTCTTCCTCGGTGTCTTCAGTTTTTACTAAAGCGTGACGGTGAGAGAAGGTTCCTCTTTCGACATCTTCTCCCGAAATTCGGATGTTATTTCCCTCTGTAAGTAAAGTTGCATAAGCTAACCACTCCCCGATCGCCCAATCAATTGTATTTCCTTCAATAGCTTTAATTCTATTTTCGAAAAGACGGGTAACCTTCGTTATAAACTTTTTATCAGCAGGTAAAGTTGACATTTTGATTGCCAAATCTTTTAATGCAGTGGCTTCAAATGAAGTGTCAACCGCTTTCAGGACAGCTCCTTTTGGCGACATTGGTAAATTCTTCCAATAGCTGGCCATAAAAAGATCCATGGTGTTCTTTTCTATTTCTTTAGACGCATCATAATCAGCATCTAAAAGTTTTCTGAAAGATACTTCCATCTCCTTTAAAACTTCATCAGAAAGAACTCCTTCTTTCATCAACTGCTCTTTATAAATCTCTCTTGGATTCGAATGCTTTGAAATTCTTTTATATAAATTCGGTTGTGTAAATCGAGGTTCATCACCTTCGTTGTGTCCGTATTTTCTATATCCCAATAAATCGATATATACGTCTTTTCCAAATTCTGCCCTGAAATCTGCGGCAAACCGAATGGCATGTACAACCGCTTCCACATCATCTGAATTCACGTGCATAACAGGAGACGAAGTTACTTTTGCAACATCGGTACAATAGATAGAAGAGCGAGCATCTAAGAAATTAGTGGTGAATGAAACTTGATTATTAACCACAATATGAACGGTCCCGCCAGTTCTATAGCCTTCCAAAGTCATCATTTGAGCAACTTCATATACTATTCCTTGTCCCGCAATTGCGCCATCACCATGAATGATGATTGGTAAAACTTTTTTAAAGTCTTTGTAAGTATCGTCAACTTTTGCACGACAGATACCTTCTACCAAAGCAGCGACGGTTTCTAAATGCGAAGGATTTGGCGTTAAATTGATCGAAACCTCTTCCCCATTTTGTGTTTTTATAACCTTAGAAGAACCTAAGTGGTATTTAACATCACCTGAGAATACATCTTCTTCAAATTCTTTTCCTTCAAATTCTGAGAAAATCTGTTTGTAAGATTTGCCGAAAATATTGGTTAAAACATTTAATCTTCCTCTGTGCGCCATTCCCAATACCACCTCATCAACTCCTAATTGTGATGATCTGGTAATTAATTGATCCAAGGCAGGAATTAGTGATTCACCTCCTTCTAATGAGAATCTTTTCTGTCCTACAAATTTAGTATGAAGATAGTTTTCAAATGCAACAGCTTGGTTCAGTTTTTCTAAAATCTCGATTTTCTCATCAGCATTTAACTGCGGATGATTTTCATTAACCTGCAACCATTCTCTGATGAATTTACGTTCAGCAATATTATTGATGTGCATATATTCCACGCCGATTGATTTGCAATAAATCTTATCGAGATGGGCAATAAGTTCCTGTAAAGTAACCGCAGAAACTAGTCCAGTAGTTGTGGCAGAATTAAACTTTCTAGAGAGGTCTGCTTTGGTTAGACCAAAATTTTCGATATCTAAAGTAGGTTCAAAATGTCTATTTTCTCTTACCGGATTGGTGTTCGTAAATAGATGCCCACGATGCCTGTAGGCTTCGATTAAATTGAGAACTTGAAACTCTTTTTGAATATCTTCCGGAATTTGCCCATTGGCAGAAGCTTGAGAAGCTAGAGCTGCCGGTTTAGAAACGCTCGTAGAATTAGAGTTATCCCCAAAATCATCACCATAACCTTCTAAAGCGAAATCAAATCCTTGAAAAAATGCTTTCCAGGATGGCTCTACTGAATCAGGGAATTTTAAGTATTGTTGATATAAGTCTTCTATTAACTGCGAATGAGCAGCGTTTAGGAATGAAAATTTGTCCATTATTTACAAATTATCTGTTTATTTTTATTTACAGAACAAATTTAACAAAAATAAGTGGAGTAATAAAGCCAAAAAAGGGTTAAAAAGCGCTTGGTTGCAATTTATTTGTAAACGGGTAATGATAACTTCATAACGGTATTACTCTCTGTGAATGGTTCTTCTAAAAAGGTCTGTTGTAAATCGCCCATTCGCATCGTATCCCGTTTTGCCTTTGCTAGAAGTTGCTGAATAGCCTGCACCCTACCCGCGTAATTTCCTTTGTAAAAAATTACATATTGTTTAGAAGGATTTAATGTTCTGAAACTGAAATTATTGTCCGTAATTTTTTCCTGTTTAGAAAGTGGAATTCCGTAAAAATAGGAAACCTCTTTATCCTTGAAGTTATCAGCATCAGTAATTAAAATAGGCTCACCATATTCGTCATTCTTTTTGTGTAAATCCATTTTTACAAAGTTCGCTACCTTGTTATGGTTAATAACAATGTTTCTGAAAAGGGCATCCTTAATGTTTTTAGTACTGACATTTATTCCCAAGAGCAATTGTTGATCCTGTTGCTCTACGATGAGTGAATCGAATTTAAGATTTTCACGTTGAATCTCTTTATCTACTTTCTTCCCTAACAGTTGATAAAGATTTTTCATACTTTTATCGATGTTATTCACCCAATAATCTTCCGAAATTAAGTTGAGAGATCTCTTGAGTAGCGACTGTTTTGGAGTATGGATATACCAAATTATTTTGGTTTTATCATTTTTAGGAATAAATTTAAGATCAATATTGTAGGGCGTATTTTTTTTACCTTCAAACAATTGAAGTTTCAAAGTCTTTTCAGGATTTTCATATCTAATAAAAACGTCTCCAAAAACATCATCATCTTTTTCATCAACATAAGACATCGCACTCCCTAATCCTTCATAAGGCGTAAAATACTGAACCGACAAATTTTTGTTGTCAGCAAAAAATGCGTTCCAGCTTGTGAAATTCTGCAGATTGTTGAATTGTGGAAATACTTTATCGATGGGATAGTTAATTTCTTTCTCGATGGTAAAATTTTTATTTTCTTCCACAAAAAACATAGATAAAGCATAAGCTCCTACCAAAAAAACTAGTATAATAACTCCAAATTTCATCCAACGCATGCGGCAAAAATACGGAAAAAGCTGAGCAAAAAAAACACGATAATATAATATTACCGTGTTGAATTATTTGACTCAAGTATTTTTTAAGAAATCTGAGTTCCAGGCTGAATTATAGCATTCTTCTTTACGATGACAATTCCATCCTTAATCGAGTGGTTTTCAAAATCACCATCTGGTAAATTTTGTCCACCAATGATTTTTACATTATTTCCAATTCTACAGTTTTTATCGAGAATCGCTCTTTCGATATAGCAGTATTTCCCGACCCCTAAATTTGGAATTCCATTATCATCATTAGAGATGATTTCTTTGGTGTCCTGGTAGAAATCGGCGCCCATCATATAAGAATTCATGATGGTACTCCCTCTGTCTACGCGACTTCTGTTCCCGACAATTGAGTTTTCAATTTTATCTGCCATTATTATAGACCCGTCACCAAAAATTGCTTTGCTCACGTAAGAGCCTAGGATTTTGGTAGGCGGCAGCATTCTCGCTCTGGTATAAATTGGATATTTGCTAAACAGGTTGAATTTCGGAAAATCTTGCGTAAGATCTAAATTGGCGTCAAAGAATGACTGTATGGTTCCGATGTCAGTCCAGTATCCATCGTATTGAAAACTTAAAGTTTTGTATTTTCCAATACCATTAGGAATTAGCTCGCCACCGAAATCATCACCAGCATCTTCATCAAACATTTTCTTCAATCCACTTTTATTGAAGACGTAGATTCCCATAGAGGCAAGATATTCTTTACCTTCTGCTTTATTTTTCTCAGATACTTCAGATTTCCAATCATTTAACATGTCACCTGAAGGTTTTTCAGTAAACGAGGTAACATTTCCTTCTTCGTCAGATTTTAAAATTCCAAATCCAGTTGCATCGTGCGCATTTACAGGAATCGTTGCGATGGTAATATCACCTTTGTTGCGACAGTGAAAGTCGATCATCTCACGGAAATCCATTTGATACAATTGATCTCCGGACAGAATCAAAATATATTCGTAATCATATTTATCCAAATGTTTCATCGACTGGCGAACTGCATCTGCCGTACCTTGGTACCACTCATCGCTTTCAATATTTTGCTCAGCAGCTAAAATATCGACAAAACCTTTGCTGAAAATATCGAAGTGGAAAGAATTCTTGATATGGGAATTTAGCGACGCAGAATTAAATTGGGTAAGCACTAAAATTCGGTTGAAGCCTGAATTTAAACAATTCGAAATAGGAATATCAACCAATCGATATTTTCCTGCAATCGGAACAGCAGGTTTTGAGCGCGTATTGGTTAAAGGTGACAATCTCGTTCCTCTTCCGCCGCCAAGAACAATTGAAATAACACTAGGTTTCATATGGTATATTTTGATAGTTTACTAAATAAATGTCGTCTAACAATATTACTTCTTTTCCTACTCAAATCAAAATAATAGATGATGATAAGAACTCTTATTTATATATTTTGTGGGATAAGGTAGGGAAAACAAAAGGTCTTTTGACCTTGATTGAAGAGCAAAAGAATTGCCAAAGAAAAGATGGATTTAGTACTGCAAGAAAATCTAAATATTAATTATGATTTAAGATTTGATAGTTAAAATTAATAATTTGTCTAATAGACTGTAGGCGAGTATTAATTATTTTTTTAAATCGGTAGAAAAACCATTGTAATCAATTTTGGTCGCCAAGTAAAGAATTTACACGTATTGTTTCATCAAAAAAAAATCTCCCAAACTGATTTGAGAGATTGGTCTCGGCCTCCAACGAGATGATTCGAACCCGTCTCGTCAGCTGCTGACGAGATGAAAGGGCGGCATTCTAACCAATTAACTTTCCTATAGATTTTCGATTAAGTTTCTTTAATCTGTTTTCTTCTTGTAATGCTTCTTGTTTTTCTTCAAATTCTTGAACATTAACAATCACCCAGTCTTTTGTTTTGGAAGTAAATTTATGTTGGGAGTTTAAATGATACTCCAACCGTTTTTCTACATCGGTTGAAAAACCTTTGTAGTAAACATCTAGACTTTCGGAATATAGTATGTAAACGTAATATTTCATCAAAAAAAAATCTCCCAAACTGATTTGAGAGATTTTGCGATCCGGACGGGATTCGAACCCGCGACCTCCGCCGTGACAGGGCGGCATTCTAACCAGCTGAACTACCGGATCAATTTTTTAAAAGTATTGATAAACTTTATAGTATTTTTATGGACTACGAATAGTAAATAAAAAAGCGATCCGGACGGGATTCGAACCCGCGACCTCCGCCGTGACAGGGCGGCATTCTAACCAGCTGAACTACCGGATCATTAGTTTTTAAAGAACGTCTTTCTTTTTGGTGAGTGCAAAAGTACAATTTTAATCAGACACTGCAAACAATATGCAAAAAAAATGCTCTCCTAATCAGGAAAGCACTCATTTTCAAGCAAGTTATTTTTATAAATGTGCAGATAGTTTTTCAGCAATCACTTCTTTTGAAGCAACCCCTACAATTTTATCTACCACTTCTCCATTTTTGAAAATCAAAACAGTAGGAATATTTCTGATTCCGTAGTCTACAGAAACTTGTTGGTTGTTGTCTACATCTACTTTTCCTACAATCGCTCTTCCTTCAAAATCTACCGCAACTTCTTCGATGATTGGTCCCAGTGTACGACAAGGTCCACACCATACCGCCCAAAAATCTACCAATACGGGTTTATCTGAATTCAAAACCATTTCCTGAAATGATTGATCTGTAATTTCTAATGCCATTTTATATAATTTTTAAATTAATTTCGAGTTACCAAATTTACAACTTTCTTGCCAATTTTACTCCTTGTCTATCTATGTTCAATATTTGCTTTTTCTATTTGAAAAGATTCTGCTATTTCTGCAACGGCTTCTACCAAGGCATCAATATCTTCTTTTGTGGTAAAGTGGCTGAAAGAAACTCGTAAAGGAGTTGTAAGATCCATCTCCTCTTCCTCTAAAACCATCATCATTACCATAGAAGGCTTAGCGGCCCCCGAGGAACAAGCGCTGCCTTGTGAGATGGCGATTCCTTTCATATCCAGTTTTAATCCAATCATCGGATCTTTAAAAGGAAGCAATACGCTCAAGACCGTGTATAAACTGCTGTCCATTTCGGCACTTCTACCGTTGAATTTTACATCTGTTATTTTTTCAGAAAGTTGGTCAATTGCGTATTGTTTAATCTCTTTAATGTGATTAGCATAAGCGGTCATATTTTTTAAATAAATTTCCAAGGCTTTTCCGAGACCAACAATTCCACAAACATTTTCGGTTCCCGCTCGTAAGCTTCGTTCTTGTGGACCGCCAGTAATTATCCCCTTTAATCCGGAAGCTTTTCTAATGAAGGCAAATCCACTTCCTTTTGGTCCGTGGAATTTATGAGCACTACACGAGGCAAAATCAACGGGAATATCTGAGAAATCCAAATCCATATGCGCCATCGACTGTACCGTATCGGAATGTAATAAGGCATTATGCGCCTTACACATTTGGGCTACTTTCTTGAGATCTATTATGTTTCCGATTTCATTATTGGCATGCATTAAAGTCACCAACGTTTTCTTGTCAGAACTCTTCAATGCATCTTCTAGCTGCTGCAAGCTAATGTCTCCTTTTTTATCAGGACGAAGATATACAACCTCAATACCTTTTCTTTTCTTCATTTCTAAAACCGTTTCTGCCACACATTTGTGTTCGATGGGCGACGTAATAATTCGCTCAACTTCTAAATGATCGACGCAAGATTTTATAATCATGTTATTCGATTCGGTTCCGCACGAAGTGAAAATAATTTCCGCGGGAGTTACTTTCAGGTAATCAGCAACATCTCTTCTAACGTTTTCAATAAGTATTTTTGCTTCCTGGCCAAGACTGTGTGTAGAAGATGGGTTACCATAATTATTTTTCAATACATCGACCATGGCATCAATAACCTCCTCGGAGAGCGGCGTAGTCGCAGCATTATCCAAATAAATTTTATTCATTTTTACTTTTACTTTATTAGATTTTTTCAGAGTTTAAAATTAATGAAAAAATTTAAACTGACCTTCATTTGCCCAATCCAACATTTCCTTATCGCCGGAAGTGTCACCGAACGCGATTGATTTATCATATTTCTTATCTGAAATTGCTTCTTCAATACGTTTCACTTTTTCACCACCATTGCAGTTTTTTCCTAAAAATTCACCTGTGAATAGATCATCTTTAAACTCGCCTTGTGTTGCCAAAAGATTCATTCCAAATTTCTCCGCAAAAGGTTTTACCCAGACATCCAATGAGGCAGACACAATATAACAATCCGTTTGTAAAGGGTCGATATTTTTAATGAAATCTAAGGCATTTTCTCTAAAAATTTCGGGATAATATCGTGTAAAAAACTGTTCTGATTTTTTTTCGATTTTCGATCTTGACTCTCCTTTTAGTATAGAAGATATGAAACTTTTCTTCACTTTCTCAGCATCGATCAATTTCAATTTCAATAAGATAAAGAGTGGCGTATGTTTGATGAACTGCAAATTAAATTTTGTCGAATTGTAAAATTTAAGATACAAAAACATAGTGTCTTTATAGGTTAAGGTTCCATCGAAATCAAAACAGTATAATTTTTTCATTAGGTAATGACTAATTGTTTTTAAATGATTTAAAGTTTTAATTTCTTAAATATAAACTCAGGAATATTTTTGATAATTAGCATAATGATTCTCCAAACGGGTAAAACGTACGCAACGTTTTTCTTCTGTTTATAAGCTTTATAAATTCCGTCAGCAGCTTGTTTCGGACTTGCCGTTAATTTAGGATTTAAAGGTAAACCTTCTGTCATTTTGGTTGCCATAAAGCCGGGTTTTATGGTTAGAACATGAACTTTCTTTTTGAACAGATAGTTTCGCAATCCACTTAAATAAGCAGTTAGAGCGGCTTTTGCACTGCCGTAAATAAAATTACTTTGTCGACCACGGTCGCCTGCCACAGAGGAAAGGACAATCATAGTTCCTGATCTCTGTCTTTCCATTTTGCCGGCGAAGAAATTAAGAACTGGGACCAATTTTGCATAATTGATATCGATAATCTTTTCAGTATTTCTGTTATCGTAAAGGCCTTCTTCAGTTCCGTCACCAAGATATCCCGTGGCACAAAAGAGCAGGTCGGAATTAATTCCATCAAGAGAAGTAAATTCGATCTGTTTTAATAAATCAAGTTCTATAATCTCAGATTGCTGAACAAATTTTACTTCAAGATGTTTCGCAAACTTCTCGGTCGTTTCTTTATTTGAGGTGAACAGAAATATTTTTGAAAACTTTTCACCTTCGTTTAAAGTTTTTTCAACAAACGCTTGGGCGACTTCTGAATTGCTTCCTAATACGATCATATTTTGTACTGTAATTGCGGGATAGAATTTCGAACTTTTTAAAACTTTAAAAAAATATTAGCTATTTTGAATTCGTTTTTGCTGCATTGAAACGAACTTCGAATTCTGAACATTTTTCAAATAGTTGGTCAGCGATGACTTGCTCATTGAATCTTTAGTTAAGTAAATTCTGCCGTCAAATTCTTCAACAATTGCATCTAATTTTTCTACCAATTTTGGCAGTTTAGAATTAACTTTAAAATCCAAAGCCAGCGTGTAACCTTCTATTGGAAAGGAATTGTAAGCTTCTGGATTGGCTTTTCCAAATAATTTTAAAACAGCGAGAAAAGAGCCGTTTCCACTTTGTGCAATGGTTTCAAGTATTTTTCTCATTCCTTCTTTACCTCTTTCTTTTGGAATCACCATTTGATATTGAATAAAACCTCTCTTTCCATAAATACGGTTCCAATCGTTGATTATGTCCAGAGGATAGAAAAACGATTCATAGTGCACAAAATTCTTTACTTCTTTTTTGTTTTGTTTAAAGTAATATAAGAGGTTAAATAATTTAACGGTCAGATTATTCAAAACAAAATTTGGAAAATAAAAGGGAATCGATGGGCTATTATTAAGTTGCACTTTTAAAGGATTGTCTTGCAGTTTTTTTGGCAACTCGTGCTTGAAGGCATGCTCGCCACGCATCATGATACTTCGTCCTAAATTTTTATCTTTTTGAAGACAATCAATCCAGGCAACATTGTACGTCCAAGATTCACTTTCGTCAAACAAGTTAAAAATTTCATCCAAGTTATCAGCTTTGATGCTTTCCTGACGTATATAGCTGCTTTCAATATTTTTTAGTTTGAATTTTGATGAAAGGATAATTCCAGTTAAGCCCATTCCACCAATTGTTGACCAAAATTTAGCTGAATTTTCTGTCCGCGAACAAGTAAGAATCTCCCCTTTTTCGTTCAATAAGGAAAACTCAATAAGGCATTCTGAAAAACAACCATCTGCATGGTGATTTTTCCCATGAACATCAGACGCGATTGCTCCACCAACTGTAATAAATTTAGTTCCTGGAGTGACAAATAAAAAGTATCCTTGCGGAACAATTACCTCTAAAACCTCAGAAAGCAAAACTCCGGATTCACATTCTATCACTCCGTTCAAACGGTCGAAACTGATAAATTTATTAAGCCGTTTTGTCGAAAATATATTTTCAGATAAAGCTGAATCACCGTAACTTCTGCCATTACCGCGAGGTATAATGTCGTGGTGCGTGCGAACATACTCTTTAATTTTAGCAGATGAATCTTCGGACTTCATTTCTTTTTCCACCACCGGAAAATTTCCCCAGCTCGTTACAGACTGTTTATAATTTGGTTTCATTTCTTGAAATAAATTTGTAATAAAAATGCGACCAACCAAAGTACTAAAGTGACTTGAATGTAGTGATCTTTATAAATAATTTTGGTCGGCGATTCGGTTTTATTATAAACCAAAGTCTGTTGCAAATACCGCAAAAAAGCAAAAACAACAAATATTACCGTGTAGAAGACTCTGGGGTGAAATCGCTGCTGAACTTCTGGTGAAAGGGTAAACATCAAATAGCAAACAATCGCTAAAGCGCAACTAATTGAAAGTGCAATGTCTGCGAATTGTACGTTATAGCCATCAAGCGATTTTCGCGTACGACCAGAAATTTGGGCATTTATTAATTCTCCTCTCCTTTTACCAATTGCTAAAACTAAGGCTAAAACAAAGGTGAGCAAAATTGCCCATTGCGAAATTAAAATTCCCGTGGCATAACCTCCTGCTAAAACCCGCAGGACAAAACCGATTGAAATAATCATCACATCTACAATGGCGACGTGTTTTAACTTAAAAGTATAGGCCAAGTTCATCACGAAATAAAATGCAATAATGCTGGTAAATTTCCAAAGATTATCTAATAAAAACTCACTGCTTAGAAACATTAAAACAGAAATCAACGAAAGTAAAATCACTAAAATGATTTGGGCTGTTGATTTCGAAATCGCACCACTTGCCAAGGGACGGTCTTTTTTCTCCGGATGTTTTCTATCGGATTCGATGTCTGAATAATCATTGATAATATAAATACTACTTGCAGTTAACGAGAACAGTACAAACGCAAAAATACTCTTCATCAAAAGATCAAAATGCATAATATTTCCTGAAAAAAACAGCGGTAAAAAAACAAAAAGATTCTTGACCCACTGCTCGATGCGAAGGAGTTTTACATATTTCATCATTTATATTAAATCAAGCCGTAAAATTAGTGAATTTTAAATAGAAAAAATCCGCCGAAGCGGATTTTAAAAATCTTAATATGATAGTTGATTACTGATTGTTAGCAGCTTCGTTAATCATATTTTCATTTGCAGTAATTGCAAATTCAACTCTTCTATTTTGAGCTCTACCATCATCGGTACTATTTGATGCAATTGGATCAGCTTCACCAACGCCCATCGCAATCATTCTGCTCGAAGAAACTCCTTTTGATAATAAATAACTTCTTACCGCACCAGCTCTTCTTTCAGAAAGAGAAAGGTTATAACTGTCAGCACCTTTGCTGTCCGTATGACCGTAGATATTTATATTGGTATCAGGATTATCGATTAAAACGGCAGATAATTTATCTAAGTTCATTTTAGCGCTTTCGGTCAAGTTAGAAGAATCGAATCCGAAATTCACCATATTTTCTTTCATGGTAATTCTGATCCCTTCACCAACTCTTTCTACCTCAGCACCTGGTAAGGTTTCTTTAATTTGTTTGGCTTGTTTATCCATTTTGTTACCGATAACATTTCCGGCAACGCCACCAACTACTCCACCAAGAACTGCTCCCAGTGGTGCATTCTTACCTTTACCTAAGTTATTACCAAGAACACCACCAATAATTGCACCTGCTGCAGTTCCGATTACGGTTCCTTTTTGCTGATTATTTGAATTCTTTACTGCTTCACAACTTGTCATTGTCAGCATTGATGCTGAAATAAATAAAGCTGCTATACCTGTTTTATTAAAAATTTTCATAATATTTTCTTTTAAATATATTTATAATTATTTAATTCCTGTTCTTTCGAAATTGTAAACAACTCTCACATTTTCGTTTCCAGAAGGAACGTTTTGTTCTAAACTGAATTGGTCTGCTGTCTGGCTAATTAAGTTTAAAGAATAACCAACAGTTACCGCTTTAGCTTTCGAACCTTCTAACATTTTTTTGAATTTAAATTCGTTGCTGTTTGTTACTTCAAACTTAATTGGTTGAATAACACTTGGACAACTTCCACCGCCATTTAATGTATAAGAACCAGACCAGTTATTTGGAATTAATCTCCACTGGCTTCCAACGAAACATTGAGCATCTGCACCTTCGTCAAATGGTTTTACTTTGTAATTTTTGTCGTAATTAACGCTGGTAATTTGCCAGTCACCTTTTAACTTCAAAAATTCAGCTCTATCAGTTTGAGCCGTTTTTGCTGTTGAACATGAAACAGTCATGGCTGCTCCAATAATTCCTGCTAATAATAAATTTTTCATAGTAGTTCAATTTAATTATTTAAGAAGTACAAAAAACCGTGCCAAGTAAAAGCATTTATCAAAAAAACCCGATTAATCGGGTTTTTGAATGAATCTTATTATTTTTTATACACTTTCTTCATAATTGGTTTTTTCTTAATTGGAGAAGATTTCATTGGACTCGAATCCGTTTTCACATTAGAAGATCTATAAAAGTTGGTGTAGGCATATTCAGCAGCCTTCCGTAAATCAATTACGCCACCAGCTTCCGACATTAAATCGAATCTATTATCGGTATTTGAGCTAATCATCGCATTGACTGTTGATTTATTTGAAGTTTTGACTAAGGCTTCAATCATTTGAGCTGGCGTTAAATTCGGCATATACGCCAACAATACCGAGGCTGCACCTGCAACTACGGGCGACGCCATCGACGTACCTTGTAGATATTCATACTTTCCATCGGGAACCGTAGAGTAAATTTTATCACCAGGCGCAAATACATTTACCATCTTTTTATTATAGTTAGAGAAACTTGCTCTCAAAAATTCATTGTCGTTCGTAGATGCACCAACAACAATCATATTATTAATGAAAGGTTTGGCATCATCAATAGTTTTATAATTGGTCGGGAAATAAACATTCTCTGCAATATTTTCGTTTTCATTTCCGGCTGCTTTAACGAGAAGAACTCCTTTTGATTCAGCGTATTTGAAAGCATCCCAAACTACATCTTTTCCTGGCGAAACTGGTTTGCCAAAACTCATGTTCAAAATTTTCGCGCCGTTATCCACTGCGTATCGAATAGCGTTGGCAATATCTTTATCTCGTTCGTCACCGTTGGGAACGGCGCGAACGGTCATGATCTTCGCGGTTTTATACCCTACACCATATTGTACTTCATCACCGTGCGGAAGACCAGCTATAATACCAGCAACGTGAGTTCCATGCTGCGCATCTGGACCTTTGTAATGGTTATTTCCGTAATTTTTTTCAGAATAATTATCATAGTTATCGCCAACGATTGAGGCTCTAGGATCAAAATCTAAATTATATTGTTTCAAAGCTTGCGGCTCATAGTAATCTAAAGCTTCCTTCATCTGCGCTTCTAAAAACTTTTTAACTTCAGCCGGACCTTTCCCTGTAATAGAAGGGTCTCTGCTAATTTGACCTAAAACTGAAGCGGCCATTGCCTGCTCCGAAGTTGTCGGCTTAATTGCGGAAACTACTTCTTGGGTTAAGTTTTGACCATTAAGCATTCCGACCATAGTTGGAATCATTTCTTGGATTCTCTTATAAGTTTCGTAGTTCTGTTTTGCTTCGACACTTTTTTTGGTGAAAATTTCTTTCGCCGTCATGTACATGTTGAAATCTTCAGGCATTTTTGCTTGATTGGATTTGTTCTGGGTAGAATTTGGCCCTTCGAAAACAGACTGGTATTTTTTAACGACCCGCGTCACTTCCATATTGTCAACGTCGATGTCTCCATTTTTTCCACCGCTGAAATTCCAGCCGTAAATATCATCGATGTAGCCATTTCCGTCATCGTCTTTTCCGTTGTTGGGAACTTCGTTGACGTTTCGCCACATATTTTTAATCAAGCCTGGATGCTCGACATCTACGCCACTGTCTAAAACTCCGACGATCACAGGTTTAATTTTTAAACCTTTAGACTCTAAATATTTATATGCATTTTGAGTGTTAACACCGTAGGTATTAGAAGATGCAAAATCCTGATGATACCAAGTCATCAAATTTTTGTCTTGCATAGGATCTAAGGGTACTTCTGCTTTTTGGGCAAACGAAGCGAAGCTTGTCATAAAACAAGCTGCAATTAATATTTTATTCATATTGATTTTTATTTTATTTTGATATTCTTAATATAGGTCAAAGCTTCCGGGCCTTTGTTACAAAGAAGATCTATTATAGACAGATCTTTTAAATAACCATATTTATCAGAAAACGACTGATAATATTCCTCCATCCCAAAATCTGTCACTGTTTTTGCAGACAACTGATCTCTGTAATTAAGTTGCGTCGGTTCTTTGAAGAACTCGTTATTCAAAGAATATGCCTTTTCTGTTTTTAATAATTTTTGAATTATTTTTAAAGCATTCAGACTAAAATCAATTAAGGATGTAGTTTTAAAGGTGAAAATACCTTCTAACTGATCTTCATAATATTCAAAATACGGAGAAGTTTGGTAGGCAGTTTTTATAGATTTCCAATGAATGTGCTGCCACTTTTCACGATTAGAAGTTTGAATCTCTTTCAACAATCTCGTTCCATTGTGATTCATAGGAATGATTAATGATAATTTCCCGTTAGCTCCGTAAATGTTTGCACGGTTACGATACGTTTGTTTTGGAAAATTCTCATATTGCTCAAAAATTATTTCAGCATCGTCTTTCAGAAAAACGGCAAACCAGGAAATTGGTGGAAGATAAAATATGGGTAATAGAACTTGCATTATTGTTAACTTACAGATTAGATAAAAGATCGTCGCGCTGAAAGAAGATAGACAATTCAAATATTATTGAACAATTTTTATTTAAATCCTACTTTCTAGCCCAGATTGAAGCGGCATCCTTTTTTGAGGAGGAACGACGAAAAAAAGATAGAGCGGAAAGCTGGATGTAGCTCCTGAAAAAACTAAATTTCTTCTTCTTTCTTTTTGAAGAGTTTCATGATGAAATCCCAACCGAAAAACAAAATTAATATTAAGGCGGCAACCCACCAATACGAAGTTTTGTGCAACTCACCGGTATTGGTTGCTTTGAACATTCTGTCCCAACGGACTTTTTTATCTGCCTGGTAAGTCGAGCCACCATCGGTAAATAGTCCTTGAACGCTCATCCAAGTAAACATGGGCGAACCGACGATATTTTCTTCTGGAACGAAGCCAAAAAACCTGGCATCTAACGACGCATCGCGGTTGTCACCAATCATCATGTAATAGTCTTGCTGAATGGTATATTGCGTGGCTTCTTTGCCGTCGATAAATATTTTGCCGTTTTTATTTTCCAGATGATGATGTTCGTATTCTGAAATAATCCACTGATACTCTGGCAATGTTTCCTGATTTAAATTAACCACATCGCCTTTTTTCGGAATTCTTAACGGGCCATACCAATCTTGATTCCATTTTTTGTTGACTGGAAAAATCGATTGAGTGCTGTCGATATTTTTGGTGTAAGCGTCTCTGGCGGCATTTGCTTTAAATTGAACAGCAGCAACATCTTTGTCCCAGATATGTTCTTTGATTTCGATAATTTGCGGAAGTTCTTTAATTTCTTTGGCTGTTTTGTCCGTCAAACCTTGAAAATCATATTCAAATCCTGTTTGCGTTTGACGCTCCTGTACCGGTAAAAAACCATAAATTTTGTACAATGCTGGAATGTCTAATTGACTTCCGGTGGTAGCAATAAATTTATGCTGCATTTGCTGATCACCTAAAATCTGTTCTGGCTTTCCATTAATGAAAAGTCGCCCGGCTTTCATTTCGAGAACATCTCCCGCAACAGCGACACACCTTTTTACGTAAGGATCTTTTCGATCAATCGCAACATGCACTGAATCTTGCGGATAGTTGAAAACGACGATGTCGTTTTTCTGCGGTTTCTTTAGTTGTAAAAGTCTGGTGTAAGGAAGCTTTATCGCATCTACATAAGATTTCGGATCGTCTTTAGGATTTCCTTTTTCACCCGTATCCATAATCGTTCCTTGCAGGAAAGGAAGCGCGACCGGACGCATTGGCATTCTAAAACCGTAAGTCCACTTGTTTACAAACAGGAAATCTCCTACGAGTAACGTTCTTTCCATAGAACCGGTAGGGATTCCAAAAGGTTGCGTGAAAAAGACGTGAATAATCGTGGCAAACACGACGGCGAAAGTGATTGAACCTGCAAAAGTATCTTTCTCTTTCGCTACTAATTCGTCTTCTGTTAAATAAAGATCGTCTGCTACTTCAACCTCGGTATCTTTAGAATAATTCACCACCGCCATGTAAATGAACGGCAGGAAGATGGTTAGCAAAACTTGAACAAAGGATTTTTTCCCGAAATGCTTCATTAAAAACACATGGAAAGCAGTCATCATAATCGGACCGATAATAGGGATATAGGATAATGCAGCCCACCATTTTGAATGCTGCGTCTCTTTTAAAATAATGAAGTAATTATAAAAAGGAACAAAAGCAAAAAGCGGATTATAACCCATTTTTTTGAAAAGCTTCCACGTAGAAATCCCCATGATTACAGAGAGAATTAAAACGTAAATGAAATAAGTAAGAAAGTAATTCATAATGTAATTCTTATCGCTATTAGTTTAGTTTATTTGAAAAATGTTACAGAACATGAGTAATTAGTAATGTGCAATGAGTAATTGCTTATTGCTTATTAAAAAGGACATCGTTCATAGTGAAGTTTCCAGATTTTCCGATGATCCACTCGGCAGCAATTATGGCGCCTACTGCAAACCCATTTCTGTTGAAAGCGGTGTGTTTAATTTCAATTTCATCGACCTCACTTTTATAGTAGACGCTATGCGTTCCGGGAACCTCATCTTGTCGTATGGCGAAAATTCCTAGTTCTTCATTTAATGTTTCCTCGAGTTTCCAAGCATCGAATCGTTCATTATTTTTAATAATTCCTTCGGCAAGAGAAATTGCTGTTCCACTCGGAGCGTCTTTTTTGTGGGTGTGATGAATTTCTTCGAGTTGAATATTATACTCGGAAAAATCTTTCATCAGATTTGCCAACTTCTCATTTAAAGCGAAAAACAAATTGACCCCTAAAGAAAAATTAGATCCATATAAAAAAGCTGAATTATTTTCAACTGCGATTTCTTCAATTTCAGCTTTACGATCCAACCAGCCTGTGGTTCCGCAAATGACTGGGATTTTATTTTCGAGGCAGACCTTAATATTATTAAAAGCAACTTCAGGATTAGAAAATTCGATGACCACATCAGGATTGTTCAGATTCTCAAGCGTTGGAGTTTCATTTAATCTCGCAACAACTTCATGCCCTTTTTTCGTGGCAATTTGATCAATGATATGACCCATTTTTCCGTAACCAACAAGTGCTATTTTCATAGTATTAAAAATTATAACTCAAACTTAAACCTGCTTTAGAATTGGTCTTTCCGAATTCATCAAAAATCACCGTTGGCTTTAAGGCTAAATCAGGATCTTTTCTCCCTTCGTACAAATGCGCATCTACAACGGCATCTACGATCCCTAGAATATAAACCAAACTTGTAATGGCAATGGCGTAATCGCGCTGTCTTTTGACTCGATCTTGCGTTCGTCCTAAAACTTCTTTGGTAACGCCAGGAATATTTGAGAACTCATGTTCCTGTCCATTTAATTGTGCTACAAAAGCGTCTCGGTAACGGTTGTATTGTTTTTGATTCCAAAGGGTAATCCCAACTCCAGTTCCTATTCCACCCAAAACGATTGGAATCTTCCAATACTTTTTATTATAGTACTGTCCTAATCCTGGTAAAATTGCAGAATACAAACCAGCTTTGGTTGGATTAAATTTCATGGTTTGAACTGGCGCATTTGCTTCCTTAATATCAGCAAACACTTCAATTTCAGAAGGGATTTGTTTCGTAGAAATCGAATCTGTGGGATAATTTTCCACGCGAATGGTATCTTTCGGACTAATCTGTGCGAAAAAGAATGGTGAAAATAAAATGAAAATTAAAACAGTGAATTTTTGCATCAGTTAAAGTGTGACAGAATTTTCTCTAATTCTTCTTCGTTTTTAAAATCCAGAACGATTTTCCCTTTCTTCCCGTTGGCCGCAGTTTTTATTTCTACTTTCAGATCTAAAATATCCGCTAAGTTTTTTTCGGCTTTTTTGAAATGATTAGGCAGCTGAGTTTTCGTTTTGGTAACCTCAGTTTTCGGATTTTTAAGTAGGGTCGCTTCCTGCTCTGCCTGGCGAACACTTAAACTATGTTTTACAATCTTACTGAAAAGTTCGTTCTGCTTTTCTGATTCTTCTACGCTGATAATCGCGCGACCGTGACCAGCAGATATTTGGCCACTTCTAATAGCATTCTGAACATCAGGATTCAAACGTAATAATCGAATTGAGTTCGTAATTGTTGATCTTTCTTTGCCAACTCTTTGGCTCAAATTCTCTTGAGTCATGCCGATTTCCTCGAGTAACCGCTGATAGGTTAAAGCAATTTCGATGGCATCTAAATCTTCTCTTTGAATATTTTCAACTAAAGCCATTTCGAGCAGTTCCTGATCATTAACCAAGCGGATATATGCTGGAACACTTTTCAAACCTGCAATTTTACTAGCGCGAAATCTTCTTTCGCCGGAAATAATTTCAAATCTGTTCCCCTCTTTTCGTAAAGTAATGGGTTGAATAACCCCTAAAGATTTAATGGATTGCGCCAAGTCATTCAGCGCTTTCTCATCGAAATAAGTCCTGGGTTGCGTGGTATTTGGATCAATGTCATCTAAAGAGACTTCCATAATATTGCCAACAAATTTGTCGGCACCTTCATCTGTGGCGGAGTTGACAGACGCTTTGGATTCAGCGCTCAAAATCGCACCTAATCCCCGACCCATCGCTCTTTTCTTATCTTTCATTCTTAAAATATTTTCGAAATTTTAAAAGTTTTATTTAAAAAAAACCTCTAAAATCATTTTCTAATTATTAATTAAATTTTCATTTTTCAGCAAAACTTCTTCTGCCAACTGAAGATACTGAATCGCTCCTTTGCTTTCGGCATCGTAGTTTAAGATGCTTTCACCAAAACTTGGTGCTTCACTTAAACGAACATTCCGGCTGATAATTGTTTCAAAAACCATTTCTGGGAAATGAAGATGAACTTCTTCTACCACTTGATTTGATAATCTTAAACGGGAATCGAACATGGTTAAAAGCAAACCTTCAATATCTAAATCTTTATTATGAATTTTTTGAACATTTTTAATGGTATTCAATAATTTACCTAAACCTTCCAAAGCGAAGTATTCACATTGAATCGGAATAATCACGGAGTCTGCGGCGGTTAAGGCATTAATGGTAATTAAACCTAAACTTGGTGCACAGTCAATAATGATGTAATCGTAATTATCTTTAATGGAAGCTAAGGCCTTTTTAAGCATATACTCCCGATTTTCACGATCAACCAATTCAATTTCGGCTGCGACCAAATCGATATGCGACGGAATAATGTCTAAATTCGGAGACGCCGTTTTCTGAATACATTGCTCCACTGCTATGCTATGTTCTAACAAGTGATAGGTAGAATAAGTCGCATCCTCAATTCCTAAACCCGAAGTTGCATTAGCCTGCGGATCTGCATCAATTAAAAGAATCTTTTTTTCCAAAACTCCCAGTGCAGCAGCGAGGTTTACGGCAGTAGTCGTTTTACCTACGCCCCCTTTTTGATTTGCAACTCCTATGATTTTACCCATTATATAAAATTTAATCTCCAAAAATACACTTTTTTCTGATTTTTAAAGGATCTCTAATCTCATAATTAAAGTTAAAGAATTAGCTATCATTGGATTAAGCCCAAAAAAAATTATCCACAAAACAAGGTTTTTTGTGGATAACTAGAATTACCGAAATATAAATGATGGTATCACTCAAATTGCATTGAAATTGGAAACTTGAAATAGCTTCTTACATTCTGACCGTTCAGTTTTGCCGGCGCCCATTTACCTTTTACAGATTTTATGGTTTTTATTGCTTCTTTGTTAAAATCAGCGTTCGGTCCAGTAGCTTTTACTTCGCTGATAGAGCCATCTCGTTCAACGATGAACACGACAGTTGTTTTCGCAACTTCGCCACTTCCTTCCATGATCGAAGTATCAAACTGATTCACCACTTTGGTTCGGAAAGCATTGATTCCGCCCATAAAATTAGCTTGAACATCAACTTCTGTTTTTGGCGTGTTATCAACTGGAGCCGGTGGAGCAATAGTTACTGTTCCTGGACCAGTATTTACAACTGGCGGACTATATCTGATAACTGGTGGTTCACCCACGATATCGCGCGTTCCGATTACAGCATTGTCATAATCAGATTGTTTGGGCATCACTTTTTCGTTCTCTGTATTTTTTGTCGGAGTAGGAACTGTAGAGTCTAAGGTATTCACAGGGGTTTGAACTGGCGGAGCTGCTTGAATATCCTTCGGTGTCTTCTCTGTTCTTTCAACATCTTTCATAATTATTGTTGGCGGGACTTCAGTGATAATTATTTTTTCAGTTGAATGAAACGCATTGATGATTAATGGCGTAACCGCGATCATCGCAAAAACACCAATTCCAAGAAACATTGCTTTTGTTAAAATATGGTCGGCTTGATGTCTCAGAGCATAAGCACCATAAGATTTGTTTCGATTTTCAAACAGAATTTCATCGAGCTGAAACTCGTTGTTTTGGAGTAAATTTTTCATCAGTAAACTTTTTTAGTTGGTTATTGTTTACCACAATTGAATTACAATTTAAATAAACATATTTATCAATAGATAAAAACTTATCAAATAACAAACCATTATAGTAACTATTTTTAAAATAAACTATTCAATTCATAACAAACTAATAAAACAGTTAAAAAGAATATTTCTTAAAATAGATCATTATTGAGGTTTTTTTCATTGCAAAAATTCAACGCTTATTTTGATCATAGGGTTTAATCACGGTTTTAAAATACCGCTAAAAGACGTTTTAAAATGGGTGAATACTACTGAAAGATAACCCGCCTCCCCTAGTAATTTTGCTGAAATAATTTAACAGGGAACGCTGAAAACTGAATAGAGTAAGCACAAAAATTAATAAAAGAACCATGCCCACACAACAAGATTTAACGAAAGATTTTATGGCCAAACTGATTGCAAAAGTCTATGACGAGTTAACGAACAAAAATCCAGAAAGTCTCGGACCCAACAATTTCATTGCGTTTGATCCCATAGGTAAAGTTTTAATGTCTAATTCTTTCGATTTTGCGATTAATGGAATATTCGGAATCCCACCAAAACCAAAAGCTATTTTGGACAAAGATGGAAATCAATTGCTCGACGCCAACGGAAAACCGCAGTTTAATATGGTAGAATATAGTGATATGGTTTCCTCCACCAAAAATGGAAACTATTTAAAAATGGAACAATTCGCTGTGATAACTGATGAGATTCATGATGGTGCTCCACCATTACTACCAGGCGGAAAAGGCAGAGCGATGGCGATTTTTAATCCAACGGGAAAGTCAGTATCCAAAGGTTATGGAGATTTGATGGATTGGTGTGAAGTTGCTGATTCCGAAATCGATCCTAAAATTGAAACAAAATTGGGGAAAATGCGAGATAAACTTTTTAAAGAAAAAATCCTCAAAAATCCAGAATTCGATCCTGATGAAATTGAAAGTGATACCAATTCTAAAAAAATTACGCAGACTTTTATTTCACCGATGTATAAAAAGTATCTGGAATACGCGATAAAATATGAAGAAGTGGTGGAAGCTAATAATGCAGTTCGGATTGCTGCTGACAATGGTGACTCTGATGCTTCTGCGCAAATCTCGATCGACGGAAAGAACATGAAAAAAAGAGAAGACATGGCGCTTAAAGCATGGGTTGCTCTAGGTTTTAAAGAAGCAGTAGAGAAAATACAAAATTACATCAGTGAGGTTGAGGCTAAAAGCATTTTAACGCTAAAGAAAAGACTGGAGAAAGAATATCGAAATAATCTGCGTACAAAAATTATAGATTACACCGATTATTCGGTCTCTTCACCAGTTCCGGCAGAAACCATAAAACTATCTGATGGCTGGACAACATTTGATTCTAAAAGTGTAGAAAGCATTAGCAATTATGATAAAAGTGCGCATGCTGCCTCAATAAAAGCCGGATTTAATGCGCTGTTTGTAAAAGGGAATGCTGGTTCTAATTTCACACGAGATAGCGTCAACTCCAGTTTTTCGATGGAAGATGTAAGTTTCAGTTTTAGAATCGGAAAAGTAGCTGTAGCGAGAGGGTGGATCAACCAAGGCTTTTTGGAATCTAAATATTGGAGATTCGCAGAAAACTCCCCTCAGAAAATCAACAAAGATATTCTCAGCGATGGTGCCGGCAAAGGCTTGATCTCATCGATCATCACAGAGTTAATTATGGTAAAAGATGTAAAGTTTAAGTTTAATAAAAAATCTTCGAGCTATCAACAAATCAAAACCCATTTCGATGCTGGCGGAGGTTTTAGTTTTGGACCCTTCTTTAATTCAAGTGCAAAATACTCTTATGACAATACGAGTGTAGATACGAAAGCTAATTTTGATGATGGCTTAATGAGCAGTCCCGACATTTCTATTATTGGCTATAAATGCAGAATCTTGCCTTTGTCTCCAGATACAGATAAGAGCATTAAAAAATTCGTAAGCGGAAAAGTATAATCTCAATCAATACGAGCAGAAATTAATTGATTTCTGCTGGTATTTTTAAAACTAAAAACATGAAATACTATATTGCCGTTTACCAAAAAATCAGGGATATCTATTTATCTCGAGGATCCATGGTCAATGATTTACCGATGATTTGTCCTTCCTTGCGAATGTATGAAAACGAAGATTTAGAGCTTCTAAGACCTTTGGCATTACTTGATGATCAACAGAAAAAAGTAGAATCAATTATCAAAAAACAGAACATTTCTTATGAGCTTAATTCCGTTCCGATTTCCAATTATTTTTGGGATTTAAATGCAAATACCGCTTTGTTTGATATCTATCGCGACATCTTACAATTTAGTAATGTTAAAGATTTTGAAGAAAGTTTCGATAAAGTATCCATCGAATCAAGTTCAGTTTTAAATGATTCCAAAAATGCCGATACCAAAGAATTTAAAAACTATAAAAAATATAGAACCAATTACGATGATGCATTGCAAAAAATCTCTGATCATCTATTGCTTTTTGATGATTTAGACTCAGATGACGAGAAAAACAACTGGCGTGATCAACTTTTAAGTTTGTCGAATCAAAAAGAATTAGCCTTGTCAGAATGGAAAGTTCGCGGTTCCAAAAATCTCATCGAGAAAGAGATTGTAAAAATAAATGCTAATTCAGATGCGGATCTATTTCTCGCCATGTCGCAAGAAGCAAAATTCACCTTTGACGCTGCAGAAAAAACAGATGTAGTAACGAATTCATCCATTCATGATATCAACTTTGTTCCTTACGACTTTATGGAAAATGAATCTGGGTGGAATAATTTAAAGCTGAGTAAACAGCAACTGGATGATTTATATCTGGTTGCGAAAAACTCTAATGAGAATTTACCCACTGAAATTTTATCAATCGACTATGACGAAAAAGGAGTTAGCGGAATTGAACTCGATTATAGTTTTGTGCATTTAAAGAGATCTTGGTTTAATAAAAACTTTATGCTTTCTAATTATTTCTCATGGAAAGAAACGAAACCAATCTCTGATGGACAAACCATTTCTGACAATTTCAGGTTGCCCGCAATTCCTAAAACAATGATGCTCATTAAAAATTTAAAAATTATTTTAGATCCTTCTGTAAGTGCCGGCGAAGTAAATGATCCTAATAAACTTATTTTTTTCGGTCCTATCGTGATGAAACAGCAGCTATTTGTTAATCAAAATAACAACGAAAAATTTCTAAAAGTGGTTACTGATAAGCGAACCGTGCAATCTGATCAGCTTTCTTATCTTTCGAAAAAAACCCTCCCTCAATTCATTAATTTAAATGAAAACAAGCGCCATCTCTTTGAGCGAACAAAACCAAAAGAAGGAGCAGTTATTTCATCAACCGTGGCGGTGGATCGCATGAAGATGGGGTCTATCTTAACTTCTACGCCAATCCTTACTACAATACGAACAGAAAGAACTCCCGTCAGTCATCCAATTCGTTCAGTTAATACAGCGACGCCGGTTGCACCTGCTACTACCAGACCGTTTTTAGTTGCAAATGTTAACTTAATTTCTTCATTATTTATTCCGATCAACTTGCCAGTGATTAGAAATGTTGCAACTATTAATTTTAGAATTATTGATACTAAAAATAACGCAGCCGTTTACAAATGCAGCATTTCAATCGTTGGTACTAATAGCAATAGTGAACTGAATCGGGTCTTTAACATTGAGACGAATGAGGATGGATTAATATCTCAAAACATTCCCGTTGGTGAGTACAAAATAAGCTTGAGAGCAGATGAATATGGCATCTTCGATACCAAAATCAGCATTCCAAATACGAACCCCCAAACCTTTGAATATAAACTCCAAAGACAAGAAATAAAATTCAAATCATTTTTTTTGATTGGAATGGTTTGCGAAAAAATGCCGAAAATCCCTTCTTCTTAAAAAATACTTAAACCTAAAAACATGACTACTTTAAAATATCGGGCAAAAGCTCCAGAAGTTTATACACTTTGCGAATTACTCTATAAAATTGGATACCCAGTTAAAATCTCCGACTCGTTCAGCGTTGAAGTTGACACTGCCGTAAAAGATTTTCAGAAAAAAAACAATTTAGTAAGTGACGGAATCGTCGGGATGAAAACTTGGCAAGTTTTATTTGAGAAAAAGAAAGAGATATTTTCTACCAATGATTTGTTTTTGAGCGAACAAGATTTAAAATCGTTTGCACAACATTATAATCTTGAACTCGCCGCAGTAAAGGCGGTTAATGAAGTAGAAAGTTCTGGCAAAGGATTTCTGCTGAATGGAAAACCTAAAATTCTCTTCGAAGGTCACGTTTTCTGGCAACAACTTTTAAAAAGAGGCATCAACCCAGAAAATATTTTAACTCCTGAAAACCGAAATGTTCTTTACCCAAAATGGACTAAATCTTTTTACCAAGGCGGTGTAAAAGAATACGACCGACTAAATGAAGCGATGGAAATTGGGAACAAAGCGGCAATTAAAGAAGCGGCCTTGGCCTCAGCATCTTGGGGAAGTTTTCAAATTATGGGTTATCATGCCCTCAGTTTAGGGTATTCTTCTGTGCAGGATTTTGTTGATAAAATGTATCTCAGTGAAGGCGAGCATTTAAAAGCTTTTGGAAAATTCTTAGAAGTCAATAACATCATGAATGATCTCCGCAAAAAGAACTGGCCAAAAGTGGCTGAGAAATACAATGGTAAAAGTTATCAACTCAATAAATACGACCAAAAACTTGAGAAAGCCTATTTAAAATATTCTTAGAAAAAAAATCAAAATAAAAGCTGTGAAATAATTTTCACAGCTTTTTGATTTTTTAGAATAATTCTTTTCGAATAATATTCTGTGTTCTTTCCGGACCAACCGAAACGAGATAAACATTAATTCCTAAATGCTTTTCAATAAACTCAATATATTTCTTCGCGTTATCTGGAAGTTCGTCATAAGTTCTTGCGTTGGTAATATCTTCGGTCCAACCTTCTAACTCTTCATACATCGGTTCGTAATTGTATAATTTCGTTGTTGATGAAGTGAAATAGTCGATGATTTTTCCGTCTTCTGTTTTATATTTTGTAGCAATTTTTAAAGTAGGCATTCCAGATAAAACATCAAGTTTAGTAATCACTAGATTGTTAATTCCATTAATCATGGTGGCGTGTTTTAATGAAACTAAATCCAGCCATCCACATCTTCTAGGTCTACCCGTTGTTGCACCGAATTCTCTACCTACTTTTCTCATTTCTTCCCCAATCTCATCGTTGAGTTCTGTAGGAAATGGTCCATTTCCAACTCTGGTTGTGTAAGCTTTCGCTACGCCGATTAAGTTTTCAAGACTTGTTGGGGGAACTCCAGCGCCAGAACAAACTCCGCCAGTTGTTGGTGAAGACGAGGTTACATAAGGATAGGTTCCGAAATCAATATCTAACATAGCAGCTTGCGCTCCTTCAAATAAAATATTTTTACCATCATGAACGGCTTGATTCAATTCCACTTCAGTATCGACAATTCTGTCTTTCAATGTTTCACCAAGTGCCAAAAACTCATTGTAAATTTCATCAAAATCTAATTTCGGTTTTTCAAAATATTTTTCGAAAAGGGAATTTTTAGTCTTTAAATTTTTCTTGATTTTCTCAGCCAGAACTTCAGGATTTAATAAATCCACCATGCGAATTCCGACTCTTGCAATCTTGTCTTCGTAACACGGTCCGATTCCTTTTTTGGTCGTTCCAATTTGCGTTCCTCCTTCTTCTTCTTCGCGATATGTATCGAGTAAAATATGATACGGCATAATGACATGAGCTCTTCTGCTAATAAAGACATGATCAGTCCGCATTCCTTTTTCTTCGATTTGTCCTATTTCTTTTAAGAATGCTTTCGGATTTACAACGACTCCATTTGCAATAATACACTTGCCTTTACACTGCAATACTCCCGATGGAAGCAAGTGCAAAACAAATTTTTCCTCACCAGCGTAAACGGTATGTCCTGCATTATCTCCACCTTGAAAGCGAACGACATAATCTGATTTCGCAGAAAGAACATCTGTAATTTTTCCCTTGCCTTCGTCGCCATATTGAAGACCAACTACAACGTAAGTTGCCATATTTTACTTTTTTTATTAGATTTCTACAAAAATAGTTTTAATAATAATCTTGAACAAAATTTAGACATGAAATATTCAGCACCGATATATATGGTCGGGATTAACCTTATTCACTTCCGAATTATTTCCTTAAATTTGCACTTTAGAAAAACATATGGAAATAGTTAAAATCCACGACAAAGAGTTCGTTCCTTATCTTAAAAACGACGAAATTCAAAAACTCATAAAAGATCTTGCTGAGAAAGTTTATGAGGATTACAAAGATGAAGTTCCTGTTTTCATAGGCGTCCTCAACGGTGTAATTATGTTTTTTTCTGATTTTTTAAAGCATTACCCAGGTCAATGTGAGATCGCCTTTATTCAAATGAGTTCTTATGTAGGAGGATTAGAATCTACTGGAATTGTCTATAAAAAAATGGACTTAACCAAAGAAGTGGAAGGTCGCCATATTATTTTAATGGAAGACATTGTAGATACGGGAAATACAATTGAAAGCATATTCGCTTATTTTAAAAATACCCAACGTCCAAAATCTTTGAAAGTTGCATCGCTGTTGTTAAAGCCAGATGTCTACAAAAAAGAATTTAAAATTGATTACGTCGCTAAAGAAATCCCTAACAAATTCGTTTTAGGATACGGTCTTGATTATGATGAGTTGGGAAGAAATCTACCAGATTTATATCAATTATCTGAAGGCAGAATCAATCACTAAAAATTAATCTGATAATAATATAATGATAAACATTGTTCTCTTCGGTCCTCCAGGAAGCGGAAAAGGTACGCAAGCGCAGAATTTAATTGAAAAATTTAATTTGAAACAAATTTCTACCGGTGACTTATTTCGGTTTAATATTAAAAACAACACTGAACTCGGCCAATTGGCAAAATCATTCATCGATAAAGGTGAATTGGTTCCCGACCAAGTAACCATCGATATGTTGACCGACGAATTGAAAAAACCATGTGAGGCGCAAGGATTTATTTTCGACGGATTTCCAAGAACTGCCACACAGACTGAAGCCTTAGAAAATATAGTCAAAGAAGTTTTGAACAGTGATATTAACGTTTGCCTTTCATTAATTGTTGAAGATACCGTTTTAGTAGAACGACTTTTGAAAAGAGGAGAAACAAGTGGCCGGACTGATGACTCTAACAAAGAAATTATCAGCAACAGAATTAAAGAGTATTACGCAAAGACCGCAGAGGTTGCCGAATTATATAAAAAACAAGGCAAGTATGTGGAAGTGAACGGAGTTGGAGCAATTGAAGAAATCTCTGCCAAACTATTTGCGGAAATAGAAAAAATAAAATAAAAACAGCTATTTCGAGAGCAGTAAAGCAATCTGTTGAATTGGGTTGCTTTTTCGTTTTCTCTCCTAATACCTAAGAAATACATTATGTCAAATTTCGTAGATTACGTAAGAATCCATTGTACAAGTGGTCATGGTGGCGCTGGATCAGCGCACCTTAACCGTGAAAAATATGTTCCCAAAGGTGGACCTGATGGTGGAGATGGTGGACGCGGTGGTCACATAATTTTAAAAGGAGATTCGCACGAGTGGACGCTGCTACCCTTGCGCTACACGCGACATGTGAAAGCAGACCGAGGTAAAAATGGAAGTAAAAACCAGTTAACCGGCGCTTATGGTGAAGATATTTATATTGAAGTTCCGTTGGGAACCATTGCTAAAAATGAAGAAGGAGAAATCGTTGCTGAAATTTTAGAGCATGGTCAAGAGATCATTCTAAAAAAAGGAGGTAAAGGCGGTAAAGGAAATGAGCATTTCAAATCCTCCACTAATCAAACGCCAAGATACGCACAACCAGGACTTCCAGGTGAAGAAGGCTATGTTACCTTTGAATTAAAACTTTTGGCAGATGTTGGTTTGGTAGGATTTCCAAACGCTGGAAAATCAACTTTATTGGCAGCCGTTTCAGCCGCGAAACCAAAGATTGCGAACTACGCTTTTACAACTTTGACACCCAATTTAGGAATTGTAGATTACCGGAATTATAAGTCATTTGTAATGGCAGATATTCCAGGAATCATTGAAGGTGCCGCAGAAGGAAAAGGTCTTGGACATCGATTTTTACGTCATATTGAAAGAAACTCAATTCTACTATTTTTAATCCCGGCAGATTCAGAAAGTCATTTTGAAGAGTTTAAAATTCTGGAAAACGAATTACAACAATACAATCCAGAGCTTTTAGATAAAGATTTTATAATTTCTGTTTCTAAAGCTGATTTGTTAGATGATGAATTGAAAGCGGAGATTGCAAAAGAATTCCCAGAAAACAAACAACCAATTTTCTTTTCAGCTGTTACCCAAGAAGGATTAATAGAATTGAAAGACGCGATTTGGAAACAATTACACGGATAATATTATTTGTCAATATTTAATTAAATAGATTTACTTTTAGTAAGTCTATTTTTTTGGAATAGTAGTTGAAATGACCTTTAAAAATAATCCTATGAAATATTTATTAAGTTTAATCGCCATTATGCTACTAATTAATTGCTCTACAAACAAAAATGCAGCGAAATATGACCTTATTGAATATGAAGCTGGCGCCTGTTACGGGTTCTGCCCTATTTTTAAAATGAAAATTAATAGTGATCGAACAGCAATTTTTGAAGCAGAACGATTTAATTTTTCTCAGGATAGAGATTCTCAAGAAAAGGAAGGGATTTTTAAAGGAACAATCACTGAGGAGCAGTACAATCGACTCGTTTCAATGTTAAACTCTTTAGAACCGAAAGATTTGAAAGATTATTATGGAAATGAAAACGTTTCCGATTTACCGACTTCGCATTTAACATTGAAGTTTCAGGATGGAACAATTAAAAAAATTGAAGATTACGGAAAACATGGAACACCTAATTTAGAGAAGGTCTATCAGTTTTTTGAAGATTTAAAAACCAATCAAGCTTGGACGAAAATTGAATAATTCATAAATATACATTACTAAAGATAATTAAACTATATTTGCAAAACGAAAACCCTTCTTATCAGAAGGTTTTTTTATGAACGTAGTCATTCTAGATGAATCCGCTTCCTGCGGAACTGAAAACTCAAAAAGTTTTTTACTTCATTTTCTTCGTTACATATATAGAATGACACGAGTTTCATTTTAATTAAAAACATTTCACTTGAATTTTACCGACTTAAACTTAATTGATCCTATCGCAAAAGCGCTTACGGAAGAGGGTTACACCCAACCAACACCTATTCAACAAAAATCGATTCCACATATCTTACAAGGCAGAGATTTATTAGGAACTGCCCAAACAGGAACCGGAAAAACGGCCGCCTTTGCAATTCCTATTTTGCAAAACTTAGCCCTGAAAAACCAAAAAAACAACCACATCAAAGTTTTGATTCTTACGCCTACGCGTGAATTAGCAATTCAAATTGATGAGAGTTTTAAATCGTACGGAAGACATTTAAAACTGAGACATCTCGTAGTTTTCGGTGGTGTAAAACAAGCTGCACAGGAAAACTCCCTCAGAAGAGGCGTTGATATTTTGGTAGCAACTCCAGGAAGATTATTGGATTTTATCTCCCAAGGAATTATTTCATTGAAGAATCTAGAAGTTTTCGTTTTAGACGAAGCCGACAGAATGCTCGATATGGGATTTGTACACGATGTAAAGAGAATCATCAAATTACTACCCGCAAAAAGACAAACATTATTCTTCTCGGCTACGTTCCCAGAAGAAATTAATAAGCTGGCCAGTTCAATGCTTACCAACCCAATTCAGGTTGAAGTAGCGCCTGTTTCTGCAACGGCTGATACCATTCAACAGAAAGTATATTTCGTTGATAAAGACAACAAACTCGATTTGTTGACGCACATTCTACAGCAAGATATTAAGGAATCTGTTTTGGTATTCTCGAGAACCAAGCACGGCGCTGACAAAATCGCCCGTAAATTGCAAAGTCATAAAATTTCTGCAGAAGCGATTCACGGAAATAAGTCTCAAAATCAAAGACAGAACGCTTTAACAAATTTTAAATCTGGAAAAACAAGAATCTTGGTTGCGACTGATATTGCGGCCAGAGGAATCGATATCGATGAATTAAAATACGTAGTGAATTTCGAATTATCTGATGTTTCTGAAACGTACGTTCACCGAATCGGTAGAACTGGAAGAGCAGGTTCAGAAGGAAGTTCAATCTCTTTCGTTGATGGTTTAGATTTGCTGAATCTGAAAAATACCGAGAAATTAATTGGTAAAAAAATTCCAGTTGAAAAAGAACATCCTTTCCATACTGAAAATTTAGTTGCGGAGAAAAGAGATTCTAATAACAAGCCTTTCAGACCAAGACCGCCGCAAGGAAATTCAAGCAGCAGTCATAGTAAGAAGCCTAACAATAAGAGTAATTTTTCGAGAGGAAAATAGCTTGTCACTAAATAACATTTGCCACGAACTCACGAATTAATCATTTTTGAAGTCGTGGCATTTTTTATAGATTTCGTTTGTTAAAAACAGGATTTGCATACATTTCCAAAAGCGCTTGATTCATACATTGATTATTTTTAACAATGCTTAAATTCATCCTTTTGATAAAGAATTGCTTTTCCTTTTCAGTATAATATTTCGAATACAGGGAGCTATTTTTCAGTAAATCTGCAGCAATGTAATTACTTGGCCAAAGTTTGTAACCCTCGACAATTTTTTTCGTTAAAACCTCTGCGACCTTCTGTATTTGCTTATTAGAATTGGAAACCGAGTTTTCAATATCCGTATAAATTTCATCTTCTATCTTGCCAAAATGTAAGTGGATCCTTTTCTTTTGGCCAGAAACTCCCGTCATAATATTAAGCAAATCTTCGTTCTTGTGCTTTTCTTGATTAAGATCATCTGCGCACATTTTTTCAACTTTCAATTTATCGGTTGGGTCTAATTCATACGAAATAGAAACAGGAACTACTTTTAATTTTTTAAAATATTGACAAGGTTTACATTGCGCATCGAACATAGAAATCATTTTCAAAACGGCAGCTTGGGTGAAATCATTACCATCTTTAGCACGACCTTCCCGCTGCGCAATCCATACCGAGCGATTTTCACTGGTTAATAACTGGAAAATATATTCAGATAAAAGTTTGCTATTTTCTAAAAGTTCTCGTGGCGTGGCACTCCGTTTTACAAAAAAATTCCGGTTTAGTTTTGCCAAAATAAGGTATAAATCCCTTTGCACCAAATTATCTCCGATGACCGATGCTGTAAGGTTTAATCCTTTCTCTACCAAAGCAAAATTTAACAAACTGGTGTCTAAAAGAATATCTCGGTGATTGGAAATAAAAAGATAAGATTCCGTTTTATTCAAATTTTCTGCGCCGGAAATAGTAAATCCGTCAGAACTTGCTTTCAAAACATTCTTGATACTTGGGTAAATAATGACTTTCTGAAAATCTTCGATAGAATGGATATCGCCCACAATTTGCGGTATTTCTTCATCTGAAATATTGGGAAGACTGTAATTCAGAAGAAGCTTCATCATTGGATGGCGCATGATAAAGCGTATGGCAGGATTCACTTCTTCGGGATGATAAAATCTTATGCTGTCGAATTTCTCTTTCATGATCTTTCTTTACCTATTAAAAATCCGATTTGCGTTAGCTGTAGTAATCCTATCGATTTCGGAATAGTCTTTGTTATAGATATTCACAAGTTTCCCAACAACCAAATTCAGATAAGAACTTTCGTTTCTTTTTCCGCGATGTGGAACGGGTGCGAGATAAGGAGAGTCGGTTTCTAAGACAATTTTATCTAAAGGAATTTCGTTTAAGAATTGATCGATTTTTCCATTTTTAAAGGTAACTACTCCACCGATTCCTAAAATAAAATTTAAATCGATGGCTCGTTTCGCCTGGTCTAAATCACCAGAAAAACAATGAAAAATTCCGCGTAATTTCGGATGTTTTTTTCGATCTAAAACCTCGAAAACTTCATCAAAACTTTCTCTAGTATGAATTACAATGGGCAAGTCTCTTTCAATTGCCCAATCAATCTGCTGTTCAAAAGCTTTAACCTGAATATTCAAAGTGGTTTTGTCCCAATGCAAATCAATACCGATTTCGCCGATGGCGGCAAAGGATCTTTGGTTTAAATGATCTTCGACCAATTTCAATTCCAATTCCCACGTTTCTGGCTTTACGTAACAAGGATGAAGGCCCATCATGGAAATAATCTGCGCTGGATATTCACTTTCCAAGGCGAGCATTTTTTCATGCGTTTCAGAATTGATGGCTGGAAGATAGAATTTAGAAACTCCTTTTGAAATAGCTCTCTGGATCATTTCTTTGCGGTCTTCGTCAAATTCTTCTGAATATAAATGAGTATGTGTATCGATCATTTTAATTGATGGTTGATGGTTGATGGTTGATGGTTCATTGCTACAAGTAATAACAGATTTTTGAAGTTAAAACTGCATTGCAGCCCAGCTTGAGTGGAGCTCTTTTTTATTGGTGGCTGAGCTTGTCGAAGCCACCAATAAAAAAAGCGGGAACGGAAGCTGGAAATAGCTGCCCAAATTATTTTAAAAAATATGATGCTTCACTTTGGATTGCTGCACCGAAATTCTCTCTTTTAACTTTTCCAGAAACTGCTGGTATTTTGGATCGGTCTCATCAGCGGTTTTATGGTCTAATGATTTCGCTATTTTAAAATTTTCTTCAATAAAATCCATGGTTTCATCTGAAAAATAAGCATTCCCAAATTTTTCCCAGATATAATTAATCGCCTGACTGTTGGGATGAATTAAATCTTCTTTGTAAAACCGATAATCCCGCAGATCATCCATCAATATTTCATACACGGGCAAATAATGACAGTTTTCAAATTGCGGTAAAATTTCGTGAATTGCCGTAATCAGCTTCGATTTGCTCAGATTATTTTCGACCATTCCATCTTTGGTATGACGTACTGGCGAAACGGTGAACAAAATCTGAACGTCGGCTTTGGCAATATCTTTAAGGTTAACGATGGTTTCGTAAATGGAATCCGTTAATTCTAAATTGGTCAATAATCTTTTTTCAAAATATTTACCCGGAATTTTGTGACAGTTTGAAACCAGTTTTTTCTTCGGCAAAAATTCATATACATAAGAAGTTCCGTACGTAATCAAAATCAAATTGGTTTTTTGCAAAAACTGATTTCCTTTTTCAATTTGGAAATTAATTTTATCTAAAGTCTGATGAACAAAACGGGTCGTAAAGGAAGTGTGATGATCCAATGAAATCACTTCGTCATTAAAACTAATCAAATCTCCCTCTCCGTAAAAGTCTGCATCATGAAGTTTTTTGACGGCAGCATTGATGGAAAACGGATTAAATAAAGTTCCAAAGGGATTATTAAAAGTTTGTAACTGCCCATTTTGAAGCAGGGCCGTCATCTCCGTTGCGAAACAAGAGCCGATGGAAAAGATGCGATCTTCTACTTCAATTTTCTTCTCGGAATTTGGGATTTTGACTTCAGTTCTAAATTTCATTGGTGGTATGAAGATGAGATGATTTGGTGATTTGGTGATGTGACAATTAGATGATTTTTTGATGTAGAAATTGAGTGCTTAATTAAGCAACATGTTTTCAACAGCGACTTTCATTTCGTCACATCGTCACCTCAATTAATTCGCACATCTACTAGCTTTCTCTTCTTAACAAGTAGTTTGCTAATTCGATAAATGGTTTTTTCTTCTCGTCGGACACGCTTACTTTATTTAAATATTGTTGCGCTAAATCATTATGTTCCTGAATTAAATGCAATGTTTTTTCATCGACTCTGGTGCGACGGAAAATCTTTTCAACACTGTACACTTTATCCACGTTATCGGTTTTTTTGGAATACCAGAAATCAAGTTCTTTTTGCTCTTCCTCAGTTCCGTGCTCTTTGGCTAAAAGATAGAGAACCGTTTTCTTGTTTTCATATATATCTCCAGCATGTTTTTTACCAAACTGCTCTTGATTTCCAAAGACATCTAAATAATCATCCATTATCTGGAAAGCGATTCCGACGTGTTTTCCGAAATTAAAAATGGCTTTGGCATCTTTAAAATCAGCACCGGCGATGAGCGCACCAATCTCAAAAGAAGAGGCACTCAAAATTCCAGTTTTGTAGGTGATCATTCGGATATAATCATTGAAAGTAACTTCATCCTGTGTCTCGAAATTGATGTCATACTGCTGTCCTTCACAAAGCAACAAGCCCGTATGAATGAAAACGCGCATGCACGCTTTGTATAAATTTGGTTCTAAATCTTCAAAGAACTTGATGGCTTTAAACATGAGTGCATCGCCAGAAAGAATTCCGGTATTGATTCCATGTAGGGTATGAATCGTAGCTTTCCCACGGCGAAGTGGTGCCTCATCCATAATATCATCATGAATAAGCGTAAAATTATGGAAAAATTCGATTGCTAAGGCAGGCTTTAAAGCTTTTTGTAAATCTCCATCAAACATTTCACAAGCCATCAAAACCATCATCGGACGAAGTCTTTTTCCACCATGTGAAATAATATAATTCATCGGCGCATACAATTCCTCCGGTTTATCTTTGAAAATATATTTATCGATTGCGGTGGCAACCATGTCCTGATACTCATCTAAAAACTGCATAAATTTCTTGTTTGTGCAAAAATACGATTTAAAATAATTCTTTTCCTATTATAAGTCTTACAAAAAAAGCCACTTCTCTCGAAGTGGCTTTTCTAATTTATTTAATAAGACTATCTTAAAAACACCACCAATAAATAAGTTACCCCTGCCACAAAAGCAGAAATTGGTATGGTTAAAATCCAGGCCCATAAGAGGCTGATGGTGATTCCCCATCGTACGGCAGAAACTCTTTTGGTAACGCCTACTCCAATGATTGCACCAGTAATGGTGTGCGTGGTAGAAACAGGAATACCGAAATGTTCTGAGATGAAAAGGGTTATGGCCCCCGAAGTTTCCGCGGCAACGCCTTCTAAGGGAGTTACTTTGGTGATTCTCGTTCCCATAGTTTTTACGATTTTCCAACCACCGCTTAATGTTCCTAGTGAAATCATTAGGAATGAAACAAAAGGTACCCAGAAATAGTGATCTACAAAGTAATTAAACTGATGCGAACTGTCTAAAGTAAGATATGCAGGATCCTGCAAAGTTTTGGTATGGTGAAAAATAACAGCTGCACCGATGATTCCCATCACTTTTTGCGCATCGTTCAAACCATGTCCTAAACTGAATAAGGCGGAAGAAAACAATTGTAATTTCTTAAAAACATTATCCGCTTTTCTGGGACTTGTTTTTTTGGATACATTAACAATGAACAAAGTGATGATAATCGAGATCACTGATCCAATTAAAGGGGCCATGAAAATAAATAGAAATATTGGAACCACCTTCTCATATTTAACTACGTTTTGGGTAAAGAGTTGCTTGAAGGCGAGACTCAATTTATCGATTGTAGACAAATCTGGCTGCGCTACTGCCACTACATGATAGTCTTGGACCAAGGCATACATTAAGGCTGCACCCAAAAACCCACCAATCAGAGTGTGCGAGGAAGACGAAGGAATCCCAAACCACCAGGTTAATAAATTCCAAGCAATGGCAGCGATTAAGCCGGCAAAAATCACTTCCAAGTTGATAAAGTCAACATTGACGGATTTGGCTATCGTATTACCAATCTTAAATTCCCCAATGACATAAGCTGCTATAAAGAACGCCGCAAAATTCCAGACTGCAGCCCAAACTACGGCTTGAAATGGAGTAAGAACTTTTGTTGAAACAATAGTCGCAATTGAATTTGCGGCATCGTGAAACCCATTGATATAGTCAAAAATTAAGGCTAGAACAATGATGATGATGAGTAGAATTGGTAAATCCATTCTGATCTTTTATACTAAATTAGGGAATAGATTAAGCGTATTTAATTAAAATACTGTCAATAGTGTTGGCCACATCTTCTGCCTTATCGGTAACAGTTTCTAAATATTCTAAAACTGATTTTACTTTAATGATTAAAAGTGCATCATTGGTTTCAAATAATTTTACAATCGCCTGACTTAAAACATCATCAGCAATATTTTCAAAGGAGTTGATCTTGATACAAGATTCTTTCACCGCTTTCGGATCTTTGAAGCCATTTAGGTTTTTCAAAGCCAATTGAACTTCGATACAAGATTTATAAATTAACAAGGTGAATTCGGTATAAGCAGGATCAAGTGGTGCTTTGTACAAATAGATGTATTTCGCAGAGGCGTACATAAAGTCAGCAATATCATCTAAACCGCTCGCCAAGTGACTAATGTCTTCCCGATCAAATGGGGTAATAAAGTTTTCTCCTAACTGTACAAAAATCTCGTGAGTTAGATCATCCATACGGTGCTCGTAATCACTCATGTGCTGCAACATGGTATCGTCATTGATATCAAAATCTAGCAAGCTTTCGTGAAACTCTTTTGACATCGCTACAAGTTCTTCTGCAACTTTTTCAAACAGTACAAAAAACACTTTGTCTTTCGGCTGGAAGATTTTAAAAATATTTCCGATTCCCATTTTTGTTCATTTTTTAATTAGTCTTGCAAATTTCCGAAAAAGAGTGATAGGTTTCTCGTTTTCGTGTTAAGTTTTATTAACATTGTAAGATAGTTGCTAACAAAAAATCCCATCAATATTGATGGAACTCGTTTATCTCAAGAAAGTGGTTAAAAAATCATTAACAGATTTAAATCATCGATCATCATAATGACCTAATGACTGAATTACAATAACTAACAAATCTTTTTCGAAAATCTCATACACCAATCTGTCTTTTTTATTGACTTCCCTACTCCACACTTCTCCGTCATAATAGCGTAATTTTTCAGGTGAACCTGTTCCAGTTTTTGGATGAATTTCTAATTCAAGGAGTAGAATTTCTAACTTTTTCATATCAAGTTTGCGACCTGATTTTTTTACTGCTTGTAAATCTCTTAGAGCTCTTTTCGAAAGCTGAATTATATACTTTCCCATAGATGATGTGGATCAACTGTGACCAATTCTCCTTTTTCCATTTCCTCACGAGCTTTTTCAATCTTCAAAGCCAAAACGTCTTTCACCTCTAGCTTGGAAGACTTTTCGATTTTGTATTTTATTTTCATTTCCTGCAGCAATTCTTTTACTAATGACAGTTGTTTTTCATTTTCAGGAATTACGATGAGATTTTCCATTTTATTATTTTTATCAAAGTTATGCAAAATATTGAAATTCATCAATCTATCTCCTGTAATGTTAAATATATACATCTTAGCGTACATTGTCTAAAATAAATGATTTTATAACAAAAAATCCCACTAAAAAAGTGGGATTGTATAAATGAGATATGAATTTGAAAAAATTAGTTAGATTCTTCAGCTCTCATGTCTTTACCTTTAAATTTCTGAGTTTCTAATCCTTTAAGAACTTCGTCTTTAAATGATTTTTCCACTTCAAAGAAAGAGAATTTTTCTAAAATCTCGATATTACCGATATCTGGTCTTTTTCTAGATTTTTCAGTTGATTTGTTGATGATTTCCAACATGTCAATTTTTTTCAAATTGTCTCTTTTTCCTAAATTAAAGAAAAATCGAACCATGTCTTCACTATTTCTTCTTGGTTTTCTATCTCTAGATTCACCTCTGTTTCCACCATCTCTATCTCTAGAATCACGGTTTCCACCGTCACGTCCGAAATCACGGCTTCCACCATCGCGGTTATTGCTGAATCGGTTTCCGCCGTCTCTGCTTCCGCTATCTCTTCGGTCGCCTCTATCGCGGTCTCTCCCTCTACCATCGCGGTCTCTGCCACGATCTCTACCTCGGTCGCCTCCTCTATCTTCGCTGAATTTTTGATCAACCAAATCGTCTTTATCTTTATAATAAAGCGCCATGTCTCTCAACTGCAATTGTAGCATTTGGTGAACCAATTCTTCTTTGGTAAAAGCGGATAAATCGGGAATCAACTCATCGTCGAATTCAACAAGATTTTCATGTTCCGTAAATAATTTTTCAAAAACACCAGCAACCTGAGCTTCGATAATTACTTTTCCAGTTGGAATTTTCTTCTCTACGATTTCAATCTTAGTAGATTGTTTAATCTGCTTTAATTTTCTTGATTCTTCAGGTTTAATTAAAGAAATTGAAATCCCATCTTTCCCAGCACGACCTGTACGACCACTACGGTGAACAAATACTTCTGGATCATCTGGTAAAGAGAAGTGAATAACGTGTGTTAATGAATCAACATCTAAACCTCTCGCCGCAACATCAGTCGCAACTAAAATATCGATATTTTTCAAACGGAAT
Source organism: Kaistella antarctica (assembly GCF_900109615.1). Classification (GTDB taxonomy): domain Bacteria; phylum Bacteroidota; class Bacteroidia; order Flavobacteriales; family Weeksellaceae; genus Kaistella; species Kaistella antarctica. Next base: position 405,813 of record NZ_FOIX01000002.1, on the reverse strand, counting down.
TTTTTCATCACCGTATCACGTTGTGCCTGCGATAAATCACCGTGAAGTGCATCAGCAGCATAACCATTTTGCATCAAAAAGTCTGCGACTTCCTGAGTTTCCATACGGGTACGACAGAAAAGAATCGAGTATTGATTTGGATTTGCATCAATCAATCTTTTCAAAGCTTCTTTTTTGTTTCTGTAACCAACCACGTAATATTCGTGCTTGATATTTTTCTTAACCTCATTTAAAGAACCAACCACAATACGGTGCGGGTTCGTTAAATAATTTTTAGAAATTCGTTCAACCTCTTTATTCATCGTCGCCGAGAACAAAAGAGTTTGTTTCGTTTCTGGAGTTTCACGTAGAATTGTTGCCAAATCTTCTTTGAAACCCATTGATAACATTTCATCAGCTTCATCAAGAATTAACCACTGAATTGCCGAAAAGTCAAGGACCTTTCTGTTAATCAAGTCAATAACCCTTCCTGGAGTTCCCACAATAATTTGTGGTTTCTCGCGAAGAGATCTGATTTGGTCAGTAATACTGCTACCACCATAAACCGCTGTAGTTTTGATGTTTTTCAAGTATTTCGAGTAATTGATAATGTCTTTGGTAATTTGCAAACAAAGTTCTCTGGTTGGACAAAGCACCAATAATTGGATTTTGCGACTCCCGTCGTCAATCATATCCAAAATCGGAAGCGTAAACGCTGCTGTTTTGCCTGTCCCCGTCTGCGCAAGTGCGATTAGATCGCGTGTATCTGTAGAGATAAAAGGAATAGTCTGTTTTTGGATTTCTGTTGGGCTTACAAAGCCCAGTTCGCCAACTGCCTGTAAAACTTCAGGGCTTAGATTGGTCTCCGTAAATAAATTCATGTAAAAGATCGTCTATAAATTGGGTGCAAAGATACGTTTTTGTTTTTGATAATTATAAGGGCTGTTTATTAAATTAATGTTAATAATGAAAGGGTGCGTTTTTAAGTTGTTTTTATTTTTTTTAAATTTGACTAAATTCCACAAAAATGACTTCATCAATTCATCCCTCTACCCTTCAATTTCTAAAAACCTTAGAGAAAAACAATAACCGAGAATGGTTTAATGAAAATAAAGATCTTTACTTGGCAGGAAAAGATGACGTAGAACTATTCATCGAAAGTTTAATTCAGGAGATTTCAGCATTTGATGAAGAGATTTTAAAGATTGATCCCAAGAAAGCGATCTTCAGAATTTATCGAGATATTCGGTTTTCTAAAAATAAAACACCTTACAAAAAACATTTCGGTGCAAGTTTAGGAATGAAGAAAGGCAAGAAAACATCTGGCTACTATTTACATATCGAACCTGGAAAATCATTTGTGGCAGGTGGAATTTATCAGCCTGAACCCGCAGATCTAAAAGAAATTAGAAAAGAAATAGCCGCGAGTGGTGAAGATTTTCTGAAAATTTTAAATCAAAAAGATTTTAGAAATTATTTTCGTGGCTTGAGTGTAGAGCATAAATTGCAAAGAGTTCCGACCGGTTACGACAAAGAACATCCAATGGCAGAATATCTTAAACTAAAAAGTTTTACGGTGAGTCATCCGATTTCTGATGAACAGCTCCTGGATAAAAATGCCTCTAAAACTTTTGCAAAAATATTCAAAAGCATTAAACCTTTAAATGATTTTTTGGAATTGCCTTTTAGTTAAAGAGTTTTCAGCTTGAGTTCATTAATCGTCTTCTGAATCTCTGGATCACTAGGATGAATTGAATAATACTTAGCGATTTTTCCAGTCTGATCGATGACCATAAATCGCGGCACCCAGTTCAAATCAATGTAATTATTGAAACTATTTTTCCAGCCTTCATCAAACCAATAGTTTTCCTGATCGGTAATATTATATTTTGCCAAACCTCTTTTCCATTGTTCATATGATCGATCTAGAGAAAAATAAACGAAATCGAGTTCAGGATTTTTCTCCTTTAACTCTTTTGTAGCCGGAAGCGCCAAGATACAGTCTTGGCACCAACTCGCCCAAAAATCAATGATAAGAATTCTGCCTTCATGTTTTTTAATCACCTCAGAAATAGAAAACTTCTTACCTTCTAGGGAAGTGATTTTTTGATTTAAAGCCTCATTTGAAAATTCTACTTTGTTGATTTCAGGAACCTTTTGAGAAAAAACTATTCCTGAAAATAAGGCTAAGACGAATATTGTAAACTTTCTCATTTTAATTTATTTTTTCTAAAAGAACAATGTTTGAATTCGAAGAAAAGGAAACCTTCCCCTTAATCACAGGCATTGTTGCTGCTGAGTAAAAATCTCTTACCTGATCTCCTTCCGCAAAAACTCCTGCTACATTCACTTCTTTCAATTTCTCCTTTATATCAAGGCCGATGATTACTTTATCGGTGAAATTTCCTTTCGTCAAAATTCTGGAAAAGTAATAAGGTTTGTTAGAAATCATTTGGTGAACTCCAGCCCCAACTGCGGGATGATTCGCTCTGAATTTTCCTAATTTCTGATAATGCGTAAGCAACTGTAAAGTGATTGGATTATTCTCTACCTCGCTCCAGTTCATATTTGAACGAAGATTAGCATCACCTTCTGCACCTGAAACTGTTAAAGTTCTTGCCGTTTCATCTCCATAATAAACCTGGGAAATTCCGGGCGATAATAGTAATTTAGTTCCTGCTTCGTAGGTTCTTTCTCGGTCTTTGTCAAATGGCGAACCATCATCATGGGAAGTCAAGTAATTCATCACCGTTTTGCCATTCAGATCAGAATTTAACTGGTTTGAATACTGAGAAAATAATTCTTCATATGATTTGTTGGCATCTCCTTTAAAATCAAAATTGATCAACGACTTAAATCCGTTCTGATAGTAATTCACTTTTCTATCACCAAAATCGTAATTCTGTTTTTGTGAAATTCCGTAGCCATAAACTTCGCCAACGGTGAAAAATAAATTATTGTCGAGTACTATAGTTGGATTGTTTCTTTTGTAAATATCAAAAGATTCCTGACATATTTTTTGGAAATCTTTCCAAACATCTTCATTGGTATGTTTAACCGTATCAACCCGATAACCGTCAATTCCGTACTCTTGGACATAATCGGCGAGCCATTTCATAATGTAATATTTCGGCGCACGAGGATAACCTGTTCTTGCAAAAAAGGCCTCGAGTGATTTCATTTCGACCTCATACTTTCCTTCCTTCTTCCACTTGTCAACAAGCATTTGTGGAAGTTCTGCCGCTTCATTTGATTCGGTTAGAATATCGGGAAGATTTGCTACCAAAGTACAAGCGGTCGTGTTTTGGTAATTTTGATAATTGCAAGTTGGAGAAGTCCGCACCCAGGAATTTGGGTAAACTGCATCCATTTCTGTAACTGGACCCGTATGATTAATGACTGCATCTAAAACAATACGGATTCCTTTTTTATGGGCTTTTTCCACCAATTCTTTGAGGTCGTTTTTTGTTCCGAAATTGGGATCGAGTGCCGTCCAGTCTTTGGTCCAATAACCATGAAAACCATAGGTATTTCCCGTTCCTTCATTGGTTGCACCGTGAATTTGCTCCACGACAGGCGTCATCCAAATCGCATTGATACCTAAATTAGAAAAATAATTATCGTCAATTTTCTGAATAACTCCTCTCAGATCGCCACCTTCGAAACCTCGTAGAACGGCCGCCTTCTCTGTTCTGTTAAAATTAATGTCATTTGCAGGATCACCATTTTTAAAGCGGTCGGTTAAAAGGAAATAAACATTGGCTCCTTCCCAAATGAAAGGTTTTTCTTGGGTATTTTTAACAGCAACGCAAGAAGTCAACAAACTGAAGCCGACGAGAAGAAGAATTTTTTTCATAATATTTAGATAAAATAATGAAGTCTAAATCTACTATATAGACGTTTTTTCATTAATTGTTAAATGTAAAACAAAACCTTCTTAACCTCAAACAATTTCGTTCTATGTCATCATTTTAACATTTATTTAACATATTTTACTATCTTTGCTTTCTTGAATTTGAAAATAAATTGGATGATTTAGAAATTTACTACCGAACTCTATTTTAAAACTATTTTCCATCATCATAAAAATATGGGTCAAAATTTCGTCCTCAAAAAATTCGTCAATTCCTTCAAAACCACTAAACAATGAGCGTTGTAGCACGTCAGGGTTTTAAATATTCTTTAATCGGATATTTCGGTTTTTTACTCGGAACCATTTCAGCGATCTTCATTTTCCCGTACGATATGGAGTTCTACGGAAAGTTACGCTACATTATGCCGACGGCCGAAATGCTTTTGCCCATCGTAGTTTTTGGACTTTCTTTTTCTAACGTTAAGTTTTTCCATCAAACCCAAAAAGATGGTAAGAATCAAAATTTCCTGTGGCTTTCTTTGGTTGGGATTTTATTTAATTTCCTATTATTCTGCGTTTTATTCTTTCTTTTCTTCCATTTTTTTCCTCAGTTTAAAAGTTTGCAGTTGTGGAAAATGAAACTTTTAATTCTACCATTAATTCTGGTAATGGGTCTATCGGCCATTTTTAATAAATACATATCTAACTTCAAAAGGATTGTTGTTCCCAACATTTTTGAGAATATCTTCCCGAAAATTGCAAATCTCGGCGCCTTCTCGCTCTTCTTCTTTTTAGGTGTTTCGGAAAAAGGGTCCTATGGATTTTTCCTGGGAATGTTTATTTTATCATTTGTCGGCTATATTTTTTACGCCAACAAGCTCGAAAAAATCAAACCCGATTTTAGTACCGATTATATCCGGACAGATCGGCTCTGGAAAGAAGTTCTTAACTACAGTTTCTACGGTTTTTTAGGAAATATTGGAAATTATATCGCCTTCAGAGTAGACAATTTTATGATTGGAGAGTTTTTGAATTTTGAGGAGAATGGGGTTTACAGCATCATCTTATCTATTCTCTCGTTCACGCTGATTCCACAAATGGGATTGTTCAATATATCTGCGCCGATTATCAACAAAACGATTGCTGAAGGAGAATTTGAAGAGCTCGACCGATTCCATAAAAAAACATCATTAACCTTATTTTTTCTGGGAGCAGTTCTTTTTTCGTGCATCTTAGTTGGCTTCCCCTATCTAACTACTTTCATCAAAAACGGCGAACAATTACGGCAAGCTGAACCTGTTGTTTGGATTCTAGGAATCGCCATGATTTTCGATTTAGCCACAGGATTTAATGGTCACATCATTTCACTCTCCAAACATTATCGATTCAACATTGTAATCATGCTGTTTTTAGCGATCACAACTATTGTACTCAACTATCTATTTTTAACAAAAACACAGTTTGGAATTATTGGAATTGCAATGGCCACAGCGATTTCGCTGACTTTATTCAATATGATTAAAATTTATTTTAATTACGTCAAGTTCAAGGTATTTCCATTGACAATCGAGATGATGTATGTTCTGATCATCTGCACATTGGCGATTACACTAGCGATTATGTTTCCAGTAACAAAAAGCAACTTGCTCAATCTCTTGTACAAACCAGGTTTTGTGCTACTCGTTATTTTCGGAGCCAATCATGTGATGAAAATTTTTCCAATTGAAAATTATTTGAATAAGAAATTCTTTAAAAGCCTCTTTAAATTTTAAAATTTAAAGTAAAGATGTCAAGGTTTTTTCAAGTTGATTGCTTATTCTATTTCGGTTAAATTCCTTTTGAAAATCATAAGATTTCTCTAGATTGATACCAAAAATTTCTTGACCAAAATTTTGATTTGCATTAATGATAAACTCAAAATTTGATTGATAACTTTCTGGAAAGAAGGCGATTATTCCATACTTGATTGCATCACCAATATTACCACTCATTTTGGTTTCACCGTAGATTTCTTTATTGCTGAAGAACTCAGTCTCCCTTTGAATTGGGCACCACAAAACGTCAGCTTTATTCATCCAGTCATCGAAAATGTTTTGTGAAACTTTCTCCTTAAAAAATTTAATCGAAATATTTGTAGATTTTTCCAGTTCAAAACGCTGTAGCCAGCGAAGTTCTTTTCCCTGCGCTTTTCCTAAAAAGATAACTTGAACCAATCTATCAGAATTACGTTGCTGATGGTTAGTCAGCTCTTGAAGTACTTTTTTGTAATCTCTTCTTTGCTGCGATACCGCACCGGGAATTACAATTGTCAATATCCCCGACTTGTTCTGCTCGTGGTATTGATTGAAAAAAATGGGTAGATACGTAACTTTATCGTGAACTAAACCTTCATCTAAAACCAATAGATTTTTTGCCTTTTTAAAAACATCTTGAGCGGACAATAATTCTTCTTTCAACCAAAGCTTCAACCGATATTTAAAGTCTTTTTTAAAGATATTTTTAAACAACATAAATCGCGATATCTCAGTAAATTTCAGATTATGAACAATGATTGAAGTGTTGTATTTCTCCGCAATTACCTTAAATAAATTGAAATACCGATGAGCCGTTCCGATGATGATCAAATCATATTTTTGCTCATTCAAATGGTTCAACAATTCCGTACTTTCACTTAAATGAATATTGGAATGATGTTGACCGATTTGTTTAATAATTCCTTCGGAAAAATAGTAATCAACGTCAAACTCCTTTGAATCATGCATTAACTCCATGAAATTCTGCGCAATTTCTGCGTGAGTATCGAGTTCTATGTAGGCGACTTTTTTCACAATGAAGTTGAGCTAGAAAACTTTTTGGCCGTTGCTGAACGTTTCCAAAACTTTAGTATCCAAAATTTTCACTTCTGGAATGGTCATTAAATCTTGATCGACAATTATAAAATCTGCCGACTTTCCTACTTCCAAACTTCCTATTTCATTTTCTTGGAAGGCAGCTTTTGCCGCCCAGATCGTCATTCCACGAATCGCCTGTTCTCTGCTCAAAGCATTTTCTTTTTGAAATCCATTTGAAGGATAATGTTTCGAATCTTTTCTAGCTACCGCAGAATAGAAGGTTTTTAGCGGACTAATTTCCTCCACCGGAAAGTCGGTTCCCAAAGGTAGCCAACCATTTTGTTTCAATAAATCTTCGTACGCGTAAGAAAATTTTAAACGGTCTTTTCCTAACCGATCTTCCGCCCAATACATATCTGAAGTTGCATGAGTCGGCTGTACAGAAGGTATAATTGCATACTTACCAAATAAATCGAAATCGTTTTTATCGACAATTTGCGCGTGTTCAATTCTCCATCGTCGATCATTTTTCGTCCCTAAAACATCTCCATAAATTTGTAATATTGTTCTATTTGCAGAATCTCCGATGGCATGCGTACACATTTGCAAATCGCTATTCTTTAGTTTCTTTGCTAAATTTTCGAAATGAGTTCTTTCGCTTAAAAGAAATCCTCTCCATCCTTTTTTATCTGAATAATCATGAATTAAATTAGCTCCCCGCGAACCTAATGCACCATCAGAATAAACTTTAAACCCGCCAACTGTAATGTTTTTATTGGTGTATCTTCCTTTCTTTACCCAGCGATCATAGTAATCAGGATTGTCTTCCATCAGTGCAAAAATTTTCATTTGTAATTGATTTTGTGTTTGAGCTTTTTCTAAAAGTCCCAAAGTTCTTTCTGTAATTCCGCAATCGTGAAGAGAAGTTAATCCGTAAGAAAAACATTCTTTCTGTAAATCTGCAAAATACTGAATAGCCTCGTTATCCTCAATTTCCGGAATGTGTTTTTCAACCAACAACATGGCGTTATCAACTAAAATGCCCGTCAGTTTACCATTTTTAACTTCAATTTCACCACCCAAAATTTTTGAATCTTTTGTAATCCCAGCAATGTCAAGTGCTTTTTGATTTGCAACGGCAGCATGTCCATCAATTCTTTTTAAATAAACGGGACGGTTTGGAAATAATTGATCCAGTTTTTCTTTATTAGGAAATTCTTTAACTGGCCAATCATTTTGATCCCAACTTCTTCCGTACAGCCATTCTTTTGGGGCGGTTTTCGAATATTCAGAAATTTTGGTCACGATTTCATCCCAAGATTTAGTTCCCCATAATTCACATTTCCATTTATCGGTCGCGTATCCTGTAAAATGACAGTGCGCATCAATCAGACCCGGAAATACAGTTTTTCCCTGTATGTCTTGAATTTTTGAAGACGTGTAATTTTTAAGAATGTCCGCAGACTTTCCAACGGCAATAATCTTCCCGTTTGAAATCGCCATGGATTGTGCAATATCAAAATTTTTATTGACGGTATAGATTTTTGCATTAGTGATAATAAGATCTGCGTTTTTTTGCGCAATCAAAACGACTGACAAACAAACCGATAAAATGGAAATTAATTTTTTCATGACTATTTATTTTCTATTGAACATCTGTGTCCATCTTAAATTTCTGATATATTTTATTTCTTCTTTTGACAATGATCGATCTCCTTTCTGTTTTAAAAATGATTTTATTGTGGTGACAAACTCGCAAACTGATTTATTTTTTAGAGATGATTTAGCAGATGAAATCATTGTCAATGGTAAGTTCAGTCCAATATTATAAAAGTATTCACCCAACTTTTCAGCTTTCTGATTTTTGTATTGAAAAGCGGTTGGACGGAGATGTTTCACCCACAAATCTTTAATCGTGACTGTTTCCCAGCCATTTTTTTTAGCTAACATCACATCGATATTGTCCCAACCTAAAACCGGACGTAATCCATTCATAGCCTCGAAGCATTCCTTTCGATAAGATTTAATCGGTCCCCGAACATGATTTTTCGAAGATAAGTTTTCAAATTTCCATTGCTGTTTGGCATCTTTAAAATCAAAAGCCAAAGCCTTTTCAAAAATTGATTTCCTAATTTTCACCAAGCCAGAAACCATTCCTGCTTGTTCATTGGCTTCATAAACTTGATTAACTTTCTTTAGATAATTCGAGGGAAAAATAATATCTGCATCAAATTTACAAATGATATCATATTCTTTTATATCAACAGATTCTAATCCTTTATTAAAGGTACGAACTACTTTTGCTCCTGGTTCGTGCGTTGATGATTCTAAATTTTGAATTTTAAATTTTAAATTACCTCCAATAAATTCCTCCACAATTTGTTGGGTTTTGTCTGTAGATCCATCATTAACAATTACGCAGAAAAAATCTTGAAACAATTGTTGTTGCAAAGATTTCAAAGTGAAGAGAATGTTCTTCTCTTCGTTGTGCGTGGGAATGATGATGAGGAATTTCAAAATGTATCAGAAATTTATTAGATCTTAATGCGCTTCCAACCAATTATCTCCTACTCCAACCTCGACCAACAAAGGAACCGTAGTTTCATACGCCGATTCCATTTCTTTTTTAATTAAAGCGGTCACAGTTTCTAATTCTTCTTCTGGTGCTTCAAACACCAATTCATCATGAACCTGCAATAGCATTTTCGTTTTTAAATTTTGTTCGGTCAATTGCTCATCGATTTTAATCATTGCCAGTTTAATGACGTCGGCAGCACTTCCTTGAATTGGAGCGTTAACGGCGTTTCTTTCTGCATGCGCTTTAACTACAAAGTTGGCTGAATTAATATCTTTTAAATGTCTCTTACGATTTAATATGGTTTCGACATAACCCATTTCCTGCGCTTTTACGACTTGATTTGCCATGTATTTCTTCAACTTGGGATAAGTTTCAAAATAAGACTCAATCATTTCCTTGGCTTCTTTTCTGGACAGTCCGGTTTGTTCTGCTAAACCAAAGGCACCTTGTCCGTACAGAATTCCAAAGTTGACTGTTTTTGCTTGGGAACGTTGCGTTTTGGTTACTTCTTCTAAAGGAATATTAAATAATTTAGAAGCTGTGGAAGCGTGAATGTCTTCCCCATCCTGAAAGGCTTTAATCATATTCTCCTCTTCAGAAATTGCCGCAATTAAGCGCAATTCAATTTGAGAATAATCTGCCGCAATCAATTTATTTCCAGGGTTTGCAACAAATGCTCCTCGAATTTGCTGTCCGCGTAAAGTTCGGATTGGAATATTCTGTAAATTCGGATTTAAACTTGACAAACGCCCGGTCGCTGCTGTAGTTTGCGAGAAATTGGTATGTACGCGATGATCGTCTTTATCAATTTGTAATGGCAAGGCATCAACGTAAGTAGATTTCAATTTCTGATACGTGCGGTATTCCAATATATGCTGAATAATTTCGTGTTTGGAAGATAGCTTTTGCAGAATATCCTCGCCTGTGGCGTATTGCCCAGATTTCGTTTTCTTGGCTTTCGGATCCAGCTGCATTTTTTCAAATAAAACTTCACCCAACTGTTTCGGAGAATTCATATTAAATTTTTCACCTGACAATTCGAAAATTGTTTTCTCTAACTGACGCAAATCGTTTTCTAAATCGATACTTTCTTGGGCCAACCATTTTTTGTCGAGGGCAATTCCTTCCAGTTCCATCTTGGCAAGAACTTTCATTAAAGGCATTTCGACTTTAAAAAAGAGATCCTCTAAGTTTTCTATTTTCAATTGAGGTGCAAAAACTTGATAAAGCCGAAAAGCTAAATCGGCATCTTCACTTGCATATTCGGTTTGTTCCGCTAAAGAAATCGAACGTAAACTACTTTGGTTTTTCCCTTTTTTACCTACTAAAGATTCTAGTGAAATCGGCTTGTAATTCAAATACATTTCAGATAGATATTCCATCACATGTCGGCCATCTGGATTGAGTAAATAATGGGCAATCATGGTGTCAAAGAGTAAACCTTGAACCGAAATTCCGTAGAGTTTTAAAATTTTGTAATCAAACTTTATATTATGTCCAATTTTTAAAATATCCTTTTTCTCAAAAAACGGCCGGAAAATCTCCAGCGTTTCTAACACTTCGTCGCGATTTTCGGATAAGGGAATATAATAAGCTAAGCCGTTTTTATAAGAAAAACTTAGTCCGATTAATTCGGCTTCCATCTCATTTAAAGAAGTGGTTTCGGTATCGAAAGAAACGGCTTGTTGTTGCATCAGATTTCGAACCAACATATACTGCGCTTTTGGAGAATCGATATATTGGTATAAATGATCATTATCAAAAACGGTTTCCTTCGTCGTCGTCGCCTGGTCTAATTCTTCAAAGTTGGCAAACAAATCCAACTGCAGCGACTGATTCGCCGTAATTACTGGTTGTGGATTTGAAAGAGAAGGCTTACTGCTGGAAGTTCCATTTTCATTTGTGGAAGAAAATGCTCTGAATAAATTTTCATATAACCGACGGAACTCAATTTCATCAAAAACTTCTTTTACTTTTTCGAAATCTGGCGTATCTAGATCATATTGTTCCTGATGAAACTCAATCGGAGCATCACAAATGATGGTCGCTAACTTCTTGGAAAGAATCCCACGTTCAGCTGAATTTTCAACTTTCTCTTTTAATTTTCCTTTTAAATCTGCTGTATTCGCCAGTAGATTTTCAATGCTTCCGTATTCTTTTAAAAATTTCTTCGCCGTTTTTTCTCCAACACCTTCCAAGCCGGGAATATTATCTACCGCATCTCCCATCATGGCAAGAAAATCAATGACTTGTTTCGGATCTTCAATTTCATATTTCGCTTTTACTTCTTCAACGCCGAGAATCTCAAATTCTGCACCTTTTAAGCCTGGTTTATAAATCTTAACTCTGTCTGTAACCAATTGGGCAAAGTCTTTATCGGGCGTTACCATGAAAACTTCGTAACCTTCCTTTTCCGCTTTTACAGATAAGGTTCCAATTAAATCATCAGCTTCATAACCTTCTAAGCCTAAAATAGGAACATGCATCGCGTCTAAAATCCGATGAATATACGGAATGGCCAATTTTATAGCTTCGGGCGTTTCATTTCGGTTGGCTTTATAATCAGCGTAATCGGCAGTTCGAACGCTGGCTTGTCCGACATCGAAAACGACGGCCAAGTGTGTCGGTTTTTCACGACGGATTAATTCAATTAAAGAGTTGGTAAATCCAAATATAGCGGAGGTATCGATCCCTGTACTGGTCACTCGCGGACTTCTTATTAAAGCATAATATCCACGGAAAATCATCGCATACGCATCGATGAGGAAAAGACGTTTATCGTTATTTTCTGACATAGAAGCAAAGATATAAAAAAGATAGGAGGAGTGACATTTTCAAATTGAAGATTATATCGTTTTGAGAATGTGTGGATGTGAATATGTGAATATGTGAATATGTGAATATGTGAATATGTGAAAAATAAGAATTAAATTTTAACCATTAAGATTTTGGTTAAGGAGTTAAGATCATTAAGATTTCCTGCGGAAATTCAATGCTGCAAAAAAGATAGAGTGGAAAAGACACTTTTGCGGAATTAAATCAATTCTTGGCAGTAGAAGCTGAATTGTTCTGTTTATGAATAACCTTTAAAGCTAAGGTTGCAAAGAACCCGCCGGTGAAAAAGCCCATTAAAGAGCCCATTAAAATATCCAAAGGAAAATGGACACCTAAATATATACGGCTGTACGAAACAACGATTGCCCAAACGAATAAAAAGTAAGGCAGGAATTTGAATTTTTTATACAAAAGCAATGACATAAAAGTCGCAATGAAAAAAGTGTTAGCCGCGTGACTGGAATAAAAACCATACTGTCCGCCGCATTTTACAGCCCGCATCAATCCTGTAAGAGTAGGGTCGTGACAAGGTCTCAGGCGAAGGATTCCCGTTTTAAAGATTCCAGCTAACTGGTCGGAAACGGTTACGCCTAAAGCGATGAAGATTAAAATGAAAATTAAACTTCGAAATTTAAACGTTTTGAATAAGAGGTAAAGAAAGATGACGTAAAGGGGAACCCAGATCCAGGTTGCAGAAATCATGATCCACAATTGGTCAAACGGCGTGCTACCCAAATTGTTGAGAAAAAGAAAAATAGATTTATCTTCCTGAATCAGTTCGTGCATATTAACGGCTTACAGGTCCTTCGTGCGTTTCGCTTTCGGACAAATTAACTTTCGGCTCGTCGCGGTTGGCCATTGCCTCTTTTTCAAGATCAGCCATTGGATTAAAATCCATAGCAGCCTTCTTTACTTTTTCGATTTCTCTTTTAATCTCAGAGACTGGATTATCTGTTTCTTTCAGGATTTCCGTTTTCACGTCTTCCATGGCGCCACGCATCTTGCGCACTCCTTGTCCCAGATCACGCGCAATTTGCGGCAATTTATTCGGACCGAATAAGACAACGATTACCAAAGCAACCATGAGCATTTCACCTATACTTAACTCCATGGCGTAAAATTACAAAAGATTATGATATGGTTTTTCATTTTTAAAATTAATTTATTCTTAAAGTATCATCAAATTTCTAGCTGAATAGTGTTGAACTAGATCTTTTTCTTCCGGGGAAAAAGACGATTCACTAAAATTACACTGATTGCCATTAAAATAAATCCGAGGAAAAACGGTGCTCCCGGAAAGATAAAAGGCGCAGAATCATGGGTGAAATAATAAAAGATGTTGGTCATTAAAGGTGGACCAATAATCGCAGTAAAACTAATTAAACTTGCTAAAGCTCCCTGTAATTCTCCCTGTTCATTTTTCGGAACTTGCGCTGAGATGACTGATTGCAAGGCTGGTCCCGCAATGCCACCCAAACCGTAAGGAATTAGAAAAGCGAACATCATCCAACTTTCACTGGCAAAAGCGAAGAGAATTAAACCAACCGCGTAAAGAGCTAAGCCATAAACAATGGTTCTCTCATTTCCGAGTTTCGGTTGAATGAACCTAATCAAATATCCTTGAACCAAAGCCGCCATCAAACCGACGAATCCTAAGGAAAGCCCAACCACTTTTTCGGTCCAGCCAAATTTGTACATAGTGAAGAAAGTCCAGTTGGTTTGCACGGCATGTCCGGCAATATATACTAAAACTAGAGTTGAAATTAAGCCTAAAATTTCAGGATGTTTTTTCAGTTGCAATAATGATCCGACAGGATTCGCGCGTCGCCAATTGAACGGTCGACGGTTTTCTTTGTCGAGACTTTCTGGCAGAATAAACCAACCGTAAAGGAAATTAACCAAACACAAAGCAGAAGCAGCGTAGAAAGGAACTCGCGCGCCGTACTGTCCAAGAAATCCCCCGATGACAGGGCCGATAATAAATCCTAAGCCGAAAGCAGCCCCAATCATTCCGAAGTTTTTTGCGCGGTCTTCATCATTTGAGATGTCAGCGATGTAGGCGCTTGCGGTGGTAATGCTCGCACCGCTTACGCCAGACAGAATTCTACCGACAAAAAGCCACATAATTGTGGGTGCAATTGCTTGTATGAAAAAATTCATAGAGAATCCTAATAGAGATAGAAGGATAATCGGTCGCCGACCAAACTTATCGCTTAACCCTCCTAAAACGGAAGCGAAGATAAATTGGGTTCCAGCATAAGCAAAACTGATCCAACCACCATATTGTGCGGCAACGCTTAAATCATTGGTGCCAACTAACTCTTGAATCAATTTTGGTACAACTGGAATCACGATTCCCCACCCTGTAATATCTATTAACAAGGTGATGAAGATGAACCCAATAGCGGCAGATTTTTGCTTTTTTTTCATTGCGGGTGTAAAGATAGTTTTTTTGTAGTTTTTTTAAGGGATAACGTTGAAAGATAAAAGTTAAGAATTACTTTAACGCAAAGGACGCAAGATAATAGAATGACTTCTGCAAAATCGGTCGCAAAGGCACTTCGTTCAGCAAAGGGAAGGATGTAAAAGTAGTAGGTTTTTCTTTAAAATGTTAAACCGTATTTCTATGCGCTCAGAGGAAATATAAAACACAGGTTTTTTAATATTTCAAGACTTAAAATTCATGAAACGGTTGAGTATTTATGGCTTTGCAGCCCAACTCGAACGAAGCTCTTTTTTGCGCAACGCAGTGGAGTAAAAAAAGTGGGAGCCCTTCGGCAAGCTCAGGGTAAATTAAGGCGGAATTGTCTGCCCAAATTAAAAAAATTAGTCATCTATTTTAAACAAAAAAATGTCCCTCTTTCGAAGGACATTTGATATTTTAAAGAAAGTTTTTTACACTCTTTCTTCTGGAACTGCGATGTCGGTTGTTGTTCGACCGTGCAATTTTTCTTCTTTTCCTTTTCCTTTCAAGAAATCGTAAGCAATGGCCGACGAGATGAAAATGGAGGAATAAGTTCCAAATCCAATTCCAATTAAGAGCGCGAACATAAATCCTTTTAGGTTTTCCCCACCGAAAATGAAGATGGCAAGAATTACCAAAATAGTGGTGAATGACGTATTGAACGTTCTTCCCAATGTACTTGAAATCGAGTCATCAAATAGCCCGGCCAAAGTGAGTGATTTTTTCTCTCTCAAATATTCCCGAATCCTATCGAATACAATCACGGTATCATTAATGGAATAACCAAGAACCGTTAAGATTGCGGCAATGAAATCCTGGTTAATCTCCATGTTGAACGGCATGTATTTATGCAGCAACGAGTAAACTCCTAGAATAATAATCGCATCATGCGCAAGCCCCACAACTGCTCCTAAAGAGAACTGCCATTTGGTAAATCGCACCAAAATGTAGAGGAAAATACCGGCAAGCGCCGCAATTACAGCGAACATTCCGCCTCTCTTGATGTCGTCGGCAACGGTTGGCCCTACTTTCGTAGAGGACACAATTCCCGCATGAGAAGCATCCGCAGCTTTAAACTCTTGTAGAGTCATGTCTGCTGGAAGAGATTGCTTCAACCCTTCATATAGTTTTTGCTCGATGGTTTGATCGGCTTTCAACGATTCATCATCAATTAAATAATCGGTAGATATTTTCAGCTGATTTCCAGTACCAAACGTTTTTACTTCAACGGCTGATAATTTTCCATCTTCGGTTTTAAAAATCTTAATTAAAGATTCTTCGGTTTTGGTAGCATCAACTGGTTTATCAAATTTCACAACGTAGTTACGACCACCTGTAAAGTCAATACCATATTTGAATCCATTAACGTAAATGGAAACTAAACTTCCAACAGTAAGAACCGCAGAAATCATGTAAGCATATTTTCTTTTACCGATAAAGTCGATCCAAACATTTCTGAATAAATTCTTGGTTAAAGGCGTCCAAACAGAAAGACCTTTTCCTTTATTTAATCGTGCGAAAATCATTACTCTAGATAATAATACCGACGTAAAGAAAGTCATTAATATACCGATGATTAAGGTTACGGCGAATCCTTTAATTGGACCCGTTCCGAATATGTACAACACAACTGCAGTCAAAATCGTAGTCGAGTGACCATCAATAATTGCCGAAAGTGCATGTTTGAAACCATCTTTGTAGGCTTCGAGAATGTTTTTACCAGCGAAGAGTTCTTCTTTGGTCCGTTCATAAATAATTACGTTGGTATCGACCGCCATCGCCATCGATAACACAATCCCTGCAATACCAGGCAAAGTTAAAGTCGCATCAACAGAATCCATGATTCCGAAAATGTAGAATAAGTTGATGATCATTGCAATTACTGCGTAAACACCTGCCCCACCATAATAGAAAATAATATAGCAAACGATTACCAAAAAGGCGATTAAGAATGAAAGCATCCCTGCGTCGATGGATTGTTGCCCAAGTGAAGGTCCTACAACATCGGCCTGTACTACTTTCGCACTTGCTGGAAGTTTACCTGCACCAAGTACATTTACCAAATCCTGTGCTTCCTCTTGAGAGAAGTTTCCAGAAATCTGCGTTCTTCCGTTTGGAATTTCGTTAACAACATTTGGTGCCGTATAAACTACATTATCCAAAGAAACCGCTACCGATTTGTTGACGTTTTTAGCAGTCATGGCTTTCCATTCTCTAGAACCTTGCGAATCCATTTGCATGTCTACAACCACTCTACCCATTTCGTCATAGTTGACTCTGGCAGATTCTACCGCACCATCAACTGGGGCTTTTTGGTTGATATTTCCACGGATTGCGTAAAGCACTAAATTATTAGCGTCATTCGATTCTGGCTTATATCCCCACATGAACTGGGTATATTTAATGTTAGACGGACGAAGATTTTTAGCAATGTCTGAACTTAAAATTTTATTAATGGCTGCGGTATCCGAAAGTTTAATGTTACCAACACCACTTGATTTCAATGAGTTCAACTGAAGCATTTTCATTAAATCAGTGTTTTTCGCAACACCTATCGAATCACTTTTTGCAGAAACTACCGTTGATAATTGTTCTAAGTAAGGAATCACTTCCTGAATAGTTTGTACTTCCCAGAACTGTAATTTTGCAGAAGTCGCCAACATTTTCTTTACACGGTCGATATCTTTACTTCCTGGCATTTCCACAGAAATACGGCCAGTTCCCGGTACACGCTGAACATTCGGTTGGGTTACTCCCATTTTGTCAATACGCGTTCTGATTACTTCATAAGCAGAGCCTTCAGCGGAGTTTATTTTCTGGCGAATAATATTTCTAACCTCATCATCGGAGGTGTTGAATTTAATTTCTGTAAGGTTGGTGTTGCCGAAAAGTTCGGGATCAGCCAATTTAAGGTTGGTTCCTTTTTCCAAGTTTACGGCATCGAATTCCTTGAAAAAGTTATTGATGTAGGTACCGGCAGCAGTTTTCTGTGCTTTGTCCGTACGCTCCAAGGCTTCTAATAGAATTGGATTGGTAGAATACTGAGTTAAATCATTTACCAAATCTCTCTGGTTGATTTCCAATAGCACGTTAATCCCTCCTTTCAAATCCAGACCTAATTTCATTTGTCTTTCTTGAGCTCTTGAGTAATACAATTTTGTAAAACCAAGATTTAGAGTGTCTTTAGAAAGACGGGCAATTTCCTTGTTATATTTTTCGGGGTTGTCTCCCGCAATAGCAGTGGCTTGTCTTTCAACCTTACCAGCATACCATGTTGGTAACAATTCATTAAGACAAATAAGTCCCAAAATAATCGCAACCAGCTTAATAAGTCCTTTTCCTTGCATCGTTAATAGTTTACAACATTAAAATTATAGTCGGCAAATATAATGATTTTCAATATAATTAAGAATTATTTAACACCTCATTTTTAAATTTTCATAAAGGTGGCTTTGTAAAGCGTGTGGATACTGCTAAAAAGTTAAATACTTTATTGAATTATCGTGAATAAGATAGCCTTCATAAAGACTTTAAGGGAAAGAACGTCGGCTACTAATGAAATAATAGATTTCAAAAATCATAAAAAGGGTAACGAAAACACACTGCGGAAATGAACAATTAATTAGAGCGGATTTTTAATCGCTAATAAAACATAACCTAGATTTTTATCAAATTGGTAAAGAATATTCAGATCATAAATCATGGTTTTGTCGAAAATATCCGTTGCGTAATTTCTATTGTCCGTTTGTCCCCAGCCATCTGTATTTAAAAAAATTGATCTGAAATTTTTTGATTGTTTCACGGTTACTGGAATTGCCATGAACTCTTTTTTCGCCAGTTTAACGGTAGAATTTAAAGTGTAGGGAATCACATTGAACTGATTAGGCTCTAAAATTCTGAGCGTCCCATTTTCTTTGTAATACCTCTTCTTTTTTTCATTAAAATTATCGCTACCAAAAATATAGATTTTGTTTTCTTCTTCTCTTTTAATGTTGGCAATCAACTCTTCGTTGGTCCCGAAATATAAATCCAGAAAGATAGTAATCATTCCTCCATTGTCTTTTGTCTTATTAAGTTTGAAACAATTTGCTCCTAAATTTCGTGAATGAAACTTTGCGATTTCATAAACATTTGAAAAGAATTTTTTATCACCTGTACAACTTACCGTTGCAACAAAGGTGAAATCATCCAAAGGAGTTTTATCGTTGAGGAATTCAAACACTTCACTAGTACTAGGTTGTGAAAGTGAATCTTTTAAAGTAATGATATTGAATTCCTGAGAATAAATCAAAGAGAAAAATAGGAAGGTTAAAATTGATAAAATTTTTGACATATTATTTCTGTTTCAGATTAATGGTTGAATTTCAAATTTAGATAAATTACAGCGATTCTCTTCCAAAAAAACGGCAATTATTTACAGCATTATTTCTAAAAGCTTATTTAAATTCTATTTTAAAATCAATTGCACAGTAATTGATGGTACTATTTCATCATTAACATTTACAATCTATCATTATGGAAAATCAAGAAGAAACATACGGAGAATTACGCGGCAAAACAGTAGTCATTACCGGTGGAACAAGCGGCGTCGGTCGAGCTGCGGCCGAGGCATTTGCTTTAGAAGGATGCAACGTCGTAGTAGCAGCCCGAGGTCAGGAAGGTTTAGATGAAACCGTTGCTTTATGTCACGATTTAGAAGTCGTTGCCTTAGGCGTTCAAACCGATGTTTCTGATGCACAACAAGTTCGGCATTTGGCGGAACAGGCGCTACAGTTCAATGGTAGAATCGATATCTGGGTAAACAACGCCGGCGTTATGGCAAGCGGTAAGTTTGAAGAAATCCCTATTGAAACGATGGATCAACTAGTAAAAACTAATTTATTAGGATTTTTACATGGCGCTCACACCATTTTACCCATCTTTAAAAAACAGAAAGAAGGAATATTAATTAACAATGTTTCTATTGGCGGATGGATGCCAGCTCCCTATTCCACGGCATATTCGAGTACAAAATTTGGAATTCGTGGAATGGTTGAGGGGTTGCAAGGCGAAGTTTCTGATGAACCCAATATTCACATTGTTGGATTATATCCGGGAATTCAAAGATCAACTGGAAATTCGCATTCGGCAAAATATTCTGGTTTAGATTTTAAAATTCCACCGTTCTCGGTTGATCCACGCGAGTTAGCAGCACAAATGGTTGCAGCAGCAAAAAACCCAAAAAAAAGTATTATTACAGATGGTTATGCCCAAGTGATGAAAGTGTTGTACGGATTATTTCCAAAAGCGATTATCAACACCGCCTCGGCAGCTTTGCGATTGGCGATGAAACCCAATGCAGGCACCAATACGGATGGAAACGTCAATTATCCATCTAAAGATCCACTGAAAATTTATGGTGAAATGGCGCTTCCTGTTCCTTCCCGAAAAACAAAAACGGTGATGATGATGGCGGTTGGCGTTGCAATCGGTTATTTTTTCACCAAGGCAAAGAAAAAGTAATAATTAAATGAACGCAAAAGCAAAAAGCAAGAATTTTCTCTTGCTTTTTTTTATATCTAAAATCGAAAAAAATTAACAACAGGTTGGATTAGAGCATTCGTTCAGTTTCTCCGCATAAACCGTTATACTGAAAATAATATTCTTATT
Organism: Kaistella antarctica; assembly: GCF_900109615.1. GTDB lineage: Bacteria > Bacteroidota > Bacteroidia > Flavobacteriales > Weeksellaceae > Kaistella > Kaistella antarctica. Next base: position 385,624 of record NZ_FOIX01000002.1, on the reverse strand, counting down.
AGAATTGTACATTTCGATCTCTTGTTCGTTCAAATAGTTTTTCAAAATATCATTCGGAATAATGATTGGTTTTTCCTTTTGAAGAGTAATATTTTTAAATCCAGCATTTTTAATAATATTTAAATAATCTTCTTTTTGAATTGCACTCGCCACACAACCTGCATACATTTCGGCCGCATTCTTTATTTTCTCAGGAAGCTCGCCAGTCAAGACAATATCTGATATACTGAAATGTCCGCCTAGTTTCAAAATTCGGTGAACCTCGCTAAATGCTTTAGGCTTATTAGGAACCAAATTCATCACACAATTACTTACCACCACATCAGCAATATTACTCATGGTAGGAATATTTTCAATTTCGCCCAATCGAAATTCAACATTATTGTAGTTTAGTTTATCAGCATTCAATCTGGCTTTGTCAATCATTTCTGGTGTGAAGTCGATTCCGATTACTTTTCCAGTTTCGCCCGTTTCATGCCTTGCTATGAAACAGTCATTTCCCGCGCCACTTCCTAAATCTACCACTGTATTGCCAGATTTTATTTTGGCAAATTCAGTCGGTAATCCGCAACCTAATTTCAAATCAGCCTCAGCGCTGTAGCCTTCCAAATGATCGTATTCGTCGCTCATTACATTATATACTTCCGTCGTACAACCGCCACTTCCACAACAAGAAGAGGCATTTGTTTCTTTGTCTTGTAAAGCGATTTCACTGTATTTTTGCTTTACCATTTCTTTGATTTCTTCGTTGGTTTTCATGATGTTAGGTGTTGGATGATGGATGATGGATGATAGATGATAAATGATAGATTATAGATTATAGATGAAACGTTTTTGAAAATTAACAGCAAGAGATTCTTTCGGATAACTTTTCTGAAATTCCTTTAAAATAGAGGTGAAGTTTTTCAATCGTATTTTCATCAAGGCAATAACAGACGGAGTTACCCGCGATGGCGCCTTTAATAATTCCTGCATTTTTCATTTCTTTTAAATGTTGGGAAACGGTTGGTTGTGCCAGCGGAAGTTCGGAAACAATATCGCCACAAATGCATTCATTTACTTTTAAAAGATGTTCTAAAATTGCAATCCTAGCAGGATGTGCTAAAGCTTTTGCAATCTTTGCCATTTCATTCTGGTCTGCTGAAAAGTGGTGTGTTTTACTCGTGCCCATATTGCCATTTCTATATTGCAATATTACGATATAGTATTTAATTGAGGTGAACACTTAGATAGAAATTTAAAGTAATTCAATTTGAAGAAAATTGTTAAATAAAATTGATTCAAAACATGTTCTATTTTTATCAATGCTTAACCCAAGCTAAGTTTAAGCGGAAACATCTTTAAATTTTGTACCTTGGTTCGTTACCAGACTGAATTTAATGGATTCAGTTTGTTGTTAAACTAAAATTTAAAAATAGACCAATGATCAAAAAAGACGCGATTATAATTGGCTCCGGACAAGCCGCCAAACCGCTGTCGGAAAAATTATCAGAAGCTGGCTGGAAAACAGTCATGATTGAAAAGTCAGAAGCGGAGCTCGGGGGCGCCTGCCTCAATGTGGGTTGTACGCCAACGAAAACACTAATCGCTTCTGCGAAAGTAATGCACGCCATTAATACTTCTGAAATACATGGGATTTCAGTCTCTGATTTTAAAATAGATTTCGACACCACGCAGAAGAGAAAAGATAAAATTGTTGCGGATTCCAAAGAAGGTTTGCTCCAAAAGAACTGCCGACGCAGAAAACTTGGAATTGGTTTATGGAACAGCTTCTTTCAGCGGGGAAAAAACAGTGAGTGTTAGAAATGAAAATGGGTCTACACAACAATTCACCGCTCCTCATATATTTATTGATGCTGGATCCCGACCAGCCGTTCCAAAAATTAAAGGTTTGGATGAAGTGCAATGGTACGACTCCAGCGGCATTCTCGCTTTGGAAGAAATTCCCAAACAACTAATTGTCATCGGCGCGGGTTATATCGGATTAGAATTGGGCCAAATGTACAGTCGATTCGGAAGTGAAGTGACGATCATTGAAACTTCGGCGCAAATTATGTCTGGCGAAGACCGAGATATTGCCGAATCATTGCAAGAGCTTTTGGAGGCTGAAGGGCTTCGGTTCTTTTTAAATTCCTCTGTAGAATTGGTAGAAAAATCCAGTCATGGAATTACGATCACTTTTAGCAATAAAGATAAAAAGGACACTGTTACAGGAACGCATCTTCTGGTTGCAACCGGTCGAGAATCTAACGCAGACGGTCTCAACATAGAAGCGGCCGGCATAAAACTCGACGAAAAGGGATATATAAAAGTAAATGAAAAACTGGAAACCAATATTGACGGCGTTTATGCTTTAGGAGATATTAATGGCGGTCCACAATTTACACACATTGCTTACAATGATTTCGTGATTCTTCGAACCAACCTTTTGCACAAAGGAAATGCTTCTACGAAAGGAAGAATTGTTCCTTACACCATGTTTACGGATCCACAATTAGGGAGGGTTGGTTTATCTGAAGATCAAGCAACAAAAAAAGGACTGAATTTTAAAGTCATAAAAATTGAAGGCAAAAGAATTACGAGAGGTATTGAAACTGGAAAACCACAAGGACTTTGGAAAGCAATTGTGGACAAAGATAGTGGACTAATCTTAGGCGCAGCAATCGTTTGCAGCGAAGGTGGAGAAATTGCCTCGGTGATTCAAATGGCGATGCACGGGAAGATTCCCGCCAAAGATTTAGCCACGACCATATTTTCACATCCCACTTATTCAGAATCGCTTAATACTTTGTTTACCGAAATGTATAAGGAATAAGTAAAAGAGACTTTAGAAAAATAGGAATTATAATTAAGAATATTTTTAACAAACTTTAAAACTGTTTTCTCACAAGAATTGAAATCAATAATGCATAAAATCTTTTAAATTTGCATCTTAAATAATACTTTAGACCACGAATACAAATGATCACTAAATTAGACCTGAGACCGACTGTAGATATTCCGATTTTGGAAACTAGTACAGAAGTGGAAAATTTTCAAAACCAAACTTTGCGGCCTATCTTGAAATTACAGAACGATCTATATCTGACTTTGTTCAATTCTTACGCAACGCGACAGAAGGCAGATTACGAAACCTTGTCGGGAGCGAAGAAAAGAGCTTTTATGGAACAAAGTCTTCAGAAAGATATGGTTCTTAAAAACACCTTTATCGGAATAACTGTTGGTCTCTTCACCAACGAAGAACTGGCGGTTTACGTCACGCAAGCTAAAGATTTTAATCGCAGAATAATTACAATGCTTGTGGAGCGGATCAAGAGTTCTACGAAGTAATTTTACTTCATCTACTTTTAAATAATCATAAAAAATTTTGACTTAAAACAAAAACAGCATTCTTTGCAGAATGCTGTTATATATTTTAATAAGATTTATCTTATCCGTGTGTATCAATTTCGTCTTCAACCTCTTCTTTCTTTTTTCCAAAGAAAAATTTCGCAATAATAGGAACGGTCGTAATCAATACGATGATAATAATGATCATTTCTAAATGAGCCTTTAATTCAATATCAAATTGAGTTTTAAATAAAGCATCTAGATAATGTCCCGCGAAAATTAAAGAAAACGACCAGAGGAAAGCACCGATCACGTTATCGATTAAAAATCGGGTTTTATCCATCTTCACAATTCCCGCAACAATTGGCGTAAAGGTTCTTACAATAGGTAAGAATCTCGCCATGATTACTGCTAGAGCGCCATGTTGCTCAAAAAAATCATGTGCTTGAAAAAGATACTTTTTCTTAAAAAGGAAAGAGTCTTCTCTTTTATAAAGAGCAGGTCCTGCTTTTAAACCAAACCAATATCCAATTTCATTTCCAATAACGGCTGCAATTGCCACGGCGGTTGCTAAAATAGTGGTGTCTAATAGATCGCTTCCAGTTGAACCGAAAGTTTCTGAAATAATTTCTACGGCATAAATTCCGGAAACAAAGAGCAGACTGTCACCTGGCAGGAAAAACCCTACAAATAAACCAGTTTCTGCGAAGATAATAAAGAGAATGAGCCAAAAACCGCCCATCTGTATATAAAATTCAGGATTTAAAAGATCCTTCCAACTTTCGAAATTTTCCATGGATGCAAAGATAATAAAAGACTGCGTCTATCAATATTAAGTATTTGTTAAAGTTTCTTAAAGTTTATAAGGTGAAATCATCGTCAGCAACCGCTGTTCCATCGGCCATAAGAAATGCTTTTAGAAATGGAGTCAAGTCACCATTCATCACGCCATCAACATCGGAGGTCTCGTGACCAGATCGCACATCTTTAACCAATTTGTAAGGATGCATCACGTAATTCCTAATCTGGCTTCCCCACTCGATTTTCATTTTTCCAGCTTCGATTTCTGTTCGGGCTTTCAGACGCTCCTCCAGTTCCATTTCATACAACCTAGATTTCAATAACTGCATGGCTTTTTCTTTATTCTGAAGTTGCGAACGGGATTCAGAATTTTCAATAATGATTCCGGTTGGGGCGTGACGCAGTCGCACAGCGGTTTCTACTTTATTTACGTTCTGTCCACCCGCACCACTTGAGCGCATGGTTTCAAAGGAAATATCGGCAGGATTAATATTAATTTCGATGGTATCATCAATCAAAGGGTAAACGTAAACCGACACAAAACTGGTGTGTCTTTTCGCATTCGAATCAAAAGGCGAAATTCTGACCAAACGGTGAACGCCATTTTCTCCGCGTAAATAACCGAAAGCAAATTCGCCCTCAATTTCTAAAGTCACTGTTTTCACACCCGCAACTTCTCCTTCCTGATAGTTCAATTCTCGCAATTTGTAACCCTGATTTTCCGCCCACATCGTGTACATCCGCATCAGCATCGAGGCCCAGTCGCAACTTTCTGTACCACCAGCGCCCGCAGTGATTTGAAGGATTGCAGAAAGCTCATCACCTTCATTAGAGAGCATATTTTTAAATTCTATCGCTTCAATTTTTTCGACCAGAATTGGAAATGACTCATTTAATTCTTTTTCAGAATCTGGATCTTCTTTAGCAAAATCCATCAAAACTTGAATATCTTCAAAACGAGAAAAAATTTCCTCATAATCATTTACCCATTTTTTCTTAGACCGAAGTTGCTTCATGAAAATTTCGGCATTTTTCGGATGGTCCCAAAATTCGGGTGACATCGTTTTTTCTTCGTCGTTAGAAATTTCAATTTTATTTCGGTCGATTTGTAAGTGTTTATACAATTCTCCAATTCTGGCTTGCACGTCTTTTATTTGGTCGCTGTTGATCATAAGTGATGCAAAAATAATTAAAAAAGTTTTAAGATTAATTGTAAATAAAAATGCATTGAATTAAAAGTACGTACAGAATTTCATTTTATAAATTTATGAAGCCAAAAAAGTAAAGCCGCCTCAAAATTGAGACGGCTTTTTAAAAGACAATATTTGTAAATTAAATTATTTAATATGCTCCATTTGCTGGGTTGCAGCCATTGAAACCATTAAATCATTTAATAAAGTACTGGCAGAATTAGGAGAGTTTGGCAACAATACTAAGCTGCTCTTATTCGTAGAACCGATCGCTTGTAGCGTGTCATAATGCTGTGTTACAACGATCAAAGCCGAAGCTTCTTGCGCATTAATGTTCGCTTCATTCAGCATTTTCACAGATTCTACCAAACCAGCTGCGATTTCTCTTCGCTGATCGGCAATACCTTGACCTTGTAATTTTTTTGATTCTGCTTCTGCTTTTGCTACGGCAACAATTCTAATTTTTTGTGCTTCAGATTCATATTCTGCGGCAGTTTTTTCACGTTCAGCTGCATTAATTCTGTTCATCGCGTGTTTCACTTGCTCGTCTGGATCGATATCTGTTACCAACGCTTTGATGATATCGTACCCGTAACTTTGCATCGCTTCCTGAAGTTCACCTTTCACCGCAATCGCAACGTCATCTTTTCTTACGAAGACGTCATCTAATTTTAACTTTGGAACTTCCGCTCTTACGACGTCAAAAACATAGGAGGTAATTTGGTTTTCCGGATTTTCCAAACGGTAAAATGAGTCGGCAACTTGTGAGGCAATAACTTGATACTGCACAGAAACTTTCATTCTGATAAATACGTTATCCAAAGTTTTGGTGTCAATAATAACATCTAACTGCTGAATTCTTAAGTTCATTCTTTTAGCAACTTGATCGATGAAGGGAATTTTCAAATGCAGTCCCGATTGGCGCACCACGTGAAACTTACCTAAACGTTCTACAATTGCGGCTGTTGCCTGCTTCACCGTAAAGAAGGAAGCAAATAAAATAATTAGTCCGACAAAGACTATAATTCCTAAATAGGTCGTCATGGTTTAATTTTATAAGGTTAAAATAAAGTCAGTAATTTAGTTTACTGATCGGTTATAAAGATACTCTAATTTTTAGAATTACATCGTCATTCCAATATCAATTCCTTTGATTTTTCGATAGAGATCGGTGGCGAAATTATCGGTCATACCAGAGACAAAATCGATGACGCCTAAGACTTTTTGATAATCACTTCCCTCTTCGTAAAGAAATTGTTTTGGTAAAAGTTTCAGAGCCATTTTATCGTAAGATTTACGCTGCGATTTCTCGGTTAAGATTGGGGGAATGAAATGGTTCAGCAATTCATACATTACGTTGTAACCTGCATTTTCGATTTCAATTACGTTTTTATGATTGTATATTTTATCAATCGAAAAATTTTCAATTTCCTGTAAAGATGGATTATCAATTTTAAAAATATCGAGAAGTGCTTTATCTAAACTTCCATCTAAAATGTCCGTAAAACGGTCTTGATAAATCTGAATTGATTTATTAATTAAAGCATTAATTACTTTCGCTCTCAGATAAGAAATTCGTTCGTTTGAATTGGTTAAAATTGCCAGTTTATCTTCTACTCTTTTTGTATTTCCGTTTTCTGATTTAATGAGTTCAAAAAATAAATTCTCACAATCGTTGGTGGAGACAATGCCCAAGCGATGAGCATCTTCCATATCGATGATGTTGTAACATATATCATCAGCTGCTTCTACCAACCAAACAAATGGATGACGTTTAAAAATAGTCGGTTGTTCGCTTTCTTGCTTTAGATTTACTGACTTCGCAATATTTAGAAAAGTGTCTTTTTCATTTTGAAAAAAGCCAAACTTCTTACGATGAATTATGCCTTTTTCCTTGGCAATCGCTTCACACGGATATTTAGCAATACTCGCCAAAGTAGTGTAAGTCAATTGCGTTCCACCTTCATCTTTTCCAGTTTGCTGATGAGTCAAAACTCTGATGGCATTTGCATTCCCTTCGAAATTTACTAAATCAGCCCATTCTTTTTCGTTGAATTTTCCTTTTAAATCCTTTTCATTTTTATGAAAGTAGCTGGCAATTGCATCCTCACCAGAATGTCCAAAAGCCGGGTTTCCAACATCGTGACAAAGGCAAGCTGCAGCTATTACGTTGTGTAAGTTATGCTGATAGAAATTCTGCGCATTTTCATCTAAGTCATTTTTAAACTTATCAAAAATGAAGTCTCCTACGGCAGATCCCAAACTTCTGCCAACTGAAGAAACTTCAAGAGAATGCGTCAAACGGTTGTGCACAAACACACTTCCCGGAAGCGGAAAAACCTGGGTTTTATTCTGTAATCTTCGAAAGGAAGCAGAAAAAATGATTCGGTCAAAATCTCTTTGAAAATCAGTGCGCGAAGCAGAAGTTGCTGGGTGGTTTCCCGTTCGCTGATGCGTAAATAGACTGTTTAATATCATAATATTAACCCAAAAATAAAGCTTAATTTTAAGTAATAAAAGTTTTTGATATGAAAGTTCATTTTTTACTATTGCCCTTGTTTCTATTGTCTTGTACTAAAAAGCCAGAAAGTGCTGAAAAACCTAAACAAACTACGGAGGAACAATGCTTTATTCTAAACGAAGGAATTAATTATGAAGATGTTGTAAAGCCTGCTGCACTCCCTACTCATGAAGAAATCCTCAAGAATTTACCATCTCATATCCAAATGACAGATTTGACTGGTTTTCAAAAATTTAATTATGATTTAACAACTACGGAGGAGTTGCAGGCGACAGAGAAAAACTATTTTGATTCGCCAGAGTATCAAAAAAAGGTCAATGAATGGATCAAAGCTTTACCAGAGTTTAATTATTTATCGATTCAAGAAAATTACGCTTTAGCCAAAAATAAATATGGGTTGTGGTTAATTGAGAAAAACAAAGCTGATTTTAAACCTTACTTTTTAGGCTTAACTCAAAATGTTTATTTGCGCGATTTTTATGGGAAAGATCAAAAATTTTTAGAGAACAATCAATTTGTTATGGCGGGAACTTTGGTTGATATTCAAAGATTATCACGAATTCCGATGTTGCCAAAATACGAAGTAATTAAAGATGGCGTTCAGTTTTCCATCAAATTGGAAGATATTAAAAAAGATAGTGACCAAGATGGTTTCAATGATTTATTTGAAAACTTTATCGGCTTAAATCCAAATTCTGCGGATACCGATGGCGATGGAATAGCTGACTTTGACGATCCGAATCCAAAACATAAATCAGGAACCGAAAAATTTACAGCGATGTATGAAACACTGGTTGATCATCCGACCACTGCGACTCGATATTCCTTCGTAGAAATCTTGAGCAACTGTGATTATTTCAAAGCCATCAATCCGAAAAATATAAAAGTTTTAGTTTACAATACGACTGAAAAAGCACCGATTAAAGATGATGTTCTCGATCATTTCTTCCCAGGAAAATACAGCAAGATGAGAACGTATAAAAATTATGATGAAGTTTACTTCACTGATTTCTCTGATCCATCTGGAGACGGAACACTCTCTGCCGAATTTGTAGATGGAAAATGGAAGTTTGATAAGAAGTATACGGTGGAGTTTGGGATGTGAGGGATTGATGATTGATAGTTGATGGTTGATGAGTAATGAGAAATGGGTAATTGGTAATTGGTGAAATAATATAAAAAAGAATATAGTTTACAAGACTTCAATGAGCGCATGAACTCCGATTATCTTTGGTTTAAAATTACGTTCGCAAAGATTGGAATATACTTTTTTTTAACAGATCATTTTGAAAGAAGCGAAAATCTGCAGCCCGACTTGAACGGAAATCCTTTTTTGCATTGGCGAAAGCGCTGGATAAAAAAGATTGGGAGTGGAAGGCGGAAATAGCTGCCCCAATAAGTAATTGTATTATTTTGAAAACATTTGTCGTAACACCTCTAAAACCTCAGTTTGTTCATTTTCTGAAAGTATTGCTAATCTCTTTTTAAGGCGAGATTTGTCAACGCATCGAAGTTGATCTAACGCAATTTGACCCTTTTTACTTTCTACTTTACAATCAATTCTGGACGGATAATTTTTAAGTGTTGATGTTAAAGGAGCTATTATTACTGTGTTTAAAGCATTATTCATTTCATCAGGCGACAGAATTACTCCAGGTCTTGTTTTATTATTTTCTGAACCTTTTGTCGGATCGAATTCTACAAAATAGATTTCGAATCTGGTTACCATGTCCATTCTTTTTCATCAAACTCAGTAGAAAAAGTCATTTCGTGATCAGTATCTTGTAAAGATCCCGCTTTCAAAAACTTGTGTTCCCAGTTCTCTCTTGTCGCTGATATTTTTTCAATCAAAATTTTGCCGTCTTTTACCGCTAACTTTAATTCATCTTCTTCTTCAATATTAAGCTGCTCCAAGATTCTTTTGCTTAAGATAATTCCAGACGAATTTCCGATCTTCCTTAATTTAATTTTCATAAAAATGATTTAACCAAAGTTATAACAATATTATAACAAAGCCAAAAAAATTCCTGAAGGTGACCTTCAGGAATTTTGTATTTATGAATTTTTGATTACATATAACTTTCAATCGGTGCGCACGTACAAATCAAATTTCGATCTCCGTAAGCCTCGTCAACACGAGAAACAGAAGCGAAGAATTTGTGATCACGAACCCAATCTAAAGGATAGGCAGCTTTTTCACGGCTGTAAGGTCGATTCCAATCGTCGGAAATTACTACTTGTTCAGTGTGTGGCGCATTTTTCAGAACGTTATTTTCTGTATCGTATTTTCCTTCCGCGATTTCATCAATTTCTCTTTTGATTGAAATTAAAGCTTCTGCGAAACGATCTAATTCAGATTTACTTTCAGATTCAGTAGGCTCAATCATTAAAGTTCCCGCAACCGGAAAACTTACTGTCGGAGCGTGATAACCGTAATCCATCAAACGTTTAGCGATATCAGCAACTTCAATTCCGAGTGGTTTAAACTGACGGAAATCGATGATGCATTCGTGGGCAACTCGTGCATTATTATTCGAATAAAGAACTGGAAAATGTTCACCTAAAACTTCTTTCAAATAGTTGGCGTTTAATATTGCATGCTCGGTCGCTTTTTTCAGACCATAAGTTCCCAGCATTTTAATGTAAGCATAAGAAATATTTAAGACCAAAGAAGAGCCGTACGGCGCTCCAGAAATGGCATCAATTGATTCTTTTGTTCCGATTTTAATGTTTGGATTGCTCGGTAAAAATTTCACCAAATGTTCCGCCACGCAAATTGGGCCAACCCCAGGACCACCTCCACCGTGGGGAATTGCAAAGGTTTTGTGCAAGTTCAAGTGACAAACATCAGCACCGATATTTCCAGGAGAAGTGAAACCAACCTGGGCATTCATATTCGCGCCGTCCATATAAATTTGTCCACCGTGAGCGTGAATTAAATCGGTAATTTCAATAATGTTGTCATCAAAGAAACCGTAAGTTGAAGGATAGGTAATCATCACCGCAGCAAGATTATCACTGTGTTGTTCGGCTTTAGCTTTCAAATCTTCGAAATCGATTTCACCGCTTTCAATATTTTTCACCACCACTACTTTCATTCCGGCAATTACTGCAGACGCAGGATTTGTTCCATGCGCAGATTGTGGAATCAAGGCGATATTACGATGGCCTTCACCACGCGATTTATGATATTCACGAATCACCATTAAACCAGCATATTCCCCTTGTGCACCAGAATTTGGTTGCAAAGAAGTTCCGGCAAAACCAGTGATTTCTGCTAAATCTTTTTCAAGTTCTTTGATGAGTGTTTGATATCCGCCAGCTTGTTCGGTTGGTACGAAGGGATGAACACTTCCCCATTCTGCCCAAGATAAAGGTAACATTTGAGTAGCAGCATTCAGTTTCATCGTACATGAACCAAGTGAAATCATCGATTGCGTAAGGGAAAGATCTTTCTTTTCTAAACGCTTGATGTAGCGCATCAATTCTGTTTCCGTGTGATATCTGTTGAAAACTTCTTCTTTCAGAATTTCATCAGTTCTTAAAAACTCTTCTGGAATTTGAATGTCTTCTCTAAAAATTAATTTAAAACTTTGTTTGTCTAAGAATCCGGCGAAAGCATCAAAAAGATATTGAACTTTAGCAACAGTCGACGTTTCGTTTAAAGAAATGCTTACAATTCCATCTGAGAAATAATTCAGATTAATTTTTCTCTCACGCATCGTGCGCATCAATCTATTTTTATCGTCCTCGTGAATTCGAAATTTCACGGTGTCGAAAATTGCTTCTTCAACAATGTCGTATCCCAAAGTTTTCAAACCCTCGTGCAAAGCGATAGCTTTAAAATGAATTTGATCTGCGATAAAGTTGAGTCCTTTCGATCCATGATAAACGGCATACATTCCAGCCATTACCGCTAAAAGAACTTGCGCGGTACAAATGTTTGAAGTTGCTTTTTCTCTTTTGATATGCTGCTCTCTGGTTTGAAGAGCCATTCTTAAGGCTCTCTTTCCGTAAGCATCTTGAGAAACGCCGATAATTCTACCCGGAAGATCCCGTTTGTATTCTTCTTTACAAGCGAAAAATGCTGCGTGAGGACCACCATAACCCATCGGAATACCGAATCGTTGCGTGGTTCCGACGGCACAATCTGCACCCATATCTGCCGGGGATTTTAATTTTACTAAAGTCAGTGGTTCGCAGGCTACAACAACTTGTAAGTCAAATTCTTTGTAATATTGAATGTTTTCAGAATAGTCTAGAATGATTCCGTTCTTTCCTGGATATTGTAGTAAAACTCCAAAATAAGAATCGTTGAACTGATGTGTTTTGTGATTGCCAATAATAATATCGATTCCTAAACCTTCCGCTTTTGTTTTCAAAACAGCAACTGTTTGAGGAAATACTAAATCTGAAACGAAGAATTTTTTGGAATCTCCTTTTTTCTGAGGTTTAGTTCGGCTTTCGAAAAACATGTGCATCGCTTCCGCGGCCGCAGTTGATTCATCCAAAAGTGAGGCATTCGCTAATTTAAAACCTGTCAAATCGCAAACAACGGTCTGGAAATTTAAAAGTGCTTCTAATCTTCCTTGAGCAATTTCTGCTTGGTAAGGAGTATAGGCCGTGTACCAAGATGGATTTTCCAAAATATTTCGTTGGATCACGCTGGGTAAAATAGTGTTGTGGTAGCCGAAGCCGATATAGTTATCGAACATCAGATTTTTGGCCGCTAAATCTTTTGAATGCGCTAACATTTCTTGCTCCGAAAGTGGTTCTGAAATGTCGAGTTCCTGCTTTAAGCGAATAGAATCTGGAATAGTTTGATCAATCAATTCTTCCATACTTGCAACGCCTACTTTCTCTAACATTGCTTGCGTATCGGCTTCATTCATAGAAATGTGCCGATTAACAAATTGGGTGGTATTCATATATATTTACTAGATTTATTTCCTAAACAAAGGTCCGTAAAAATACAAATTTTTAGGCATTACCACAATTGATAATTCTCATTTTATTATGATGATAGATCACTTCGATGAGTGTAGAGTGACCTAGATTTGAAGGAACCCTTTAAAGTAAAACAATAAAACCTAACCAATTAGCAAAAAACGAAAAGCTTATTTTGATTTATTCTAAATTAAATTTATATTTGCACCATGAATGGTCACATTATCCCTTTTAAAGTTTCTCCATTGATGCCTTTTAGTGAAATCAAGGAGGATATTTTTTGTGTTAAAAAGAATTGCTGTAAGAAATTCAAGAAAGGAAAAAGATGTAAGAAATGCCCGGGACGACTGAAAATGGTTTAAACTAATTTAAACAATTTCCAATTATCTGTTCTGAAATATTGCCGCAAGTATAATGGCAAGAAAAGTTAGGAACAACAAAATCCGTATACTTCTGGGGATTCCTTCCGGATTATTTACAGTTGGTTTTTCTGGTTTAAAAAGATTTTCAACGTCACTTCTAAACTCCTCACTTTTATTTTCAAAAATTTCGGTAATCACTAAGGCCTTTACCACCGTTTTATTCAAGAGCGAATTGGTAACGTGCAGTAACAGTTGAAACTGACCGTCTTTGAATTCTGTAATTCTGATTACTTTTTCGCCATATCCTTTCTGCAGACCAAACGGCAAAACTTTTACGATATCAGCATTTTGAGTTTGCCACGTAATGATTACTTCTTCCCCTTTCTGCACCCGAACTTTATTAACGGCAAAAGATTTAATGGTCGGTGGAAGATTGGGTCGGTAACTTCTTTGTTCATGACTTAAGTTATCGTCGTAGATTCTGCGTTTCTCAGCATCAATCAACATTTCGTAGGCTTCCTTGCTTTCCATAAAGCGGCTTTCGAAAAAATCATCATCGGGGTTTTTATCGGGATGATACTTTAAAGATAACTTACGATAGGCTTTTTTGATGTCTTCTTCAGAAGCATTTTCTTTAACACCGAGAAAATAATAGTAATTTTTCATTCGAATCTGGAAGCCTGGTTCACCTGCGCAATTTGTACCGCAAAAGTAAGAAAATAAAAGTTTTTAAACCTTTGGAACTCATGCTAAATAAATTCCAAAAAACCACGTCCAAGCAATCAGGATGATCTGCATTGGCAGTCGTTCTTTATACAAATAACCCAAGCCAGGTCCCGTAAAATCAGCTTTGAATAGGTTGATATTTTTCTTGGAAGAATGAATGTTTGCGAAAAATATGATAACAAAAAATAAAATGAGTAAGATGGCGGTAATTTCTCGAAGCGCAGGAATCATTAGACCAACCCCGGCCGCTATTTCGAGAATCCCCGTTAAGTACACAAGAAACAATTTAGCTGGAAAGAAATCAGGAATCATCATTGCCATTCCCCTCTGATATTTGAAATGAGCAAGACCTGTAAAAATGATAAAGACGGCCATGGCCAAGTTTCCAGAAAATAGAAAATTCCAAAAACCTTCAATTAATTTCGTCGCAACTAATGATACAATAAATGTTATGGCAATGATTGATAGAAGCTTCATTAATTTTCTGCCAGATTTTTGAGCATCGCAAAACCTTGGTTAAAACCATTATTCATATATTCTTGGTGCTCACCATCGATGTGCGTAATCGCCCGAACTTCTGTGGTGTTTTCATCTATCGCTCGCAGGAAATATTTCTCTTCGGCTCCACTCCATTCTTTAACTTCTTTACTTTCAACATCTTCTACACCATCTTTTACCGTTCCCAAATGCTTGAAGACAACTTCAGTGGGCTCATTTAAACTTTCAATGGTGGAAACCATTCCATCTCCAGCTTTGTCAATAAAATAGGTTTTACCTCCAATTTCCCAATCAGTTTTCATTTGGGATCCAGGTGCAAAAAACTGCGTCCATATTGAATAAGTTTCTGGATGCCACAGTAGATCCCACACTTTTTGGATCGGTGCATTGATCCTTATTTCATAACTTGAAGTTTCCATAATTTTAGTTTACTAAATTAATTTTAACTCTCCTACTTAACCAAGATTAAACATTATAATGGCGAATTATAAGCTTCCTCTAAATCAGCAATTATAATTTTCTCCATACTCAACATGGCTATGACCACATTCTGAGCTTTATCTGGTTGCTCGAAATCGTTCATTAATTCTAACAATCTTTTCGGTACAATTTGCCAACTGAGGCCGAATTGATCTTTGAGCCAGCCGCACATGGAAGGTTTCCCGCCATTTTGTATTAAAGAATTCCATAAATGGTCAGTTTCTTTTTGATCATCAGTCATCACGACCATAGATATTCCTTCATTAAAATTGAATTGATATTCGTGAGAATTTTCCATGCAAATCATGGAATAATGATCAATCTTAAAATCTGCGCGCTGTAAATTTCCACCAACTTCTGCATTTTGGTTTCCGCCTCCAGTGTTATGATTTAAAACTCCACCAATTGATGAATTGGGGAAAATAGAAGTATAAAACTCCCTGGCTTGTTTTGCTTTGCCATTGTTTTGATGAACAAACATCAAGGTTGGAATTATCTTTTGGTCGTCTTGATTTCCGCTAAAGTTTAGTTGCCATGTAACACCGAACTGATCCCGAACCCAGCCGTATCTTTTTGACCGCGTATCTTCGCTGAGTTCTGTTAAAACGTTTCCATTTTTGCTGAGTTGCGTCCAGTATTTCTGAAGCTCCTCTTCTGTTTCGCAAAGAATTGTAAAGGAAACCGAGGCGTTTTTTTCAAACTGCGGGCCGCCGTTTAAAAACATTAATTTCTGGCCAAACAATTCAATATTCAAAACAACTGGCGTATCGGCCGATATTGTTCCACCGAAAAGTTCGCAGTAAAAATCAGCGGCTTCTTTGCCATTGCTATCAAACCAAAGACACGGAAATATATTATTATTCA
Source organism: Kaistella antarctica (assembly GCF_900109615.1). Classification (GTDB taxonomy): domain Bacteria; phylum Bacteroidota; class Bacteroidia; order Flavobacteriales; family Weeksellaceae; genus Kaistella; species Kaistella antarctica. Next base: position 369,905 of record NZ_FOIX01000002.1, on the reverse strand, counting down.
TCGTAATGTGTTTTGCTGAGATAAGAAGTAATAACCTATAACATATTAATTATTCTCTACATATTTGTGAAAACGGTCTAAAATCGCATACCATCCAACGCGTTGCATTTCGCGGCTGTATTGTTGTTCTGGTTCAAAAACCTGTACTACTTCTGTGGTACTTTCATCAATCTTATTAAATGAAACTTCCACTTTTCTACCGTCAGTTAGCGTCGTCTTCACGTGATTTAAATCTCTAATTTCGACAATTTCACCAGAAAAATTATAGCCAAAACTTTTATCTTTATACTCGAGGCGATAATCAAACGAACCACCTTCCTTGAAATCGATTTCTGCTTTAGGGCAATGCCAATTAGGCGTGGTAAAATTCCATTTCACAATATGTTTTGGATTATAGAAATAGTCCCAAACCTTTTCAATGGGTTTCAGAATAGTAATGTTTATCGTTATCGGCTCCATGTTCATAATTATTTTTTCTAAAAATACGGATTAATTTTTTAAAACCCTCAAAAGCATAGAATTTAGCACCTAATTATTTTCGACATGTTTGTGGAAATTATCAAGAATCGAATACCAACCTTCTCGTTGCATTAACTCTGGTTGCTGGGGATCTGGTTCGAAAGCTTGTGTCACCTGCGTCGTGTTTTCATCCACTTTTTCAAATAAGACTTCTACCTTTCTGCCATCGTCTAAATGGTACTTAATTTTTTGCAGAGGAATAATTTCATCGTAGCTTCCTTTATAGTCAAACCCAAAATCGTCGTCTTTCATTTCCATCCGGTAATTAAAAACGCCTCCAACTTGCAAATCATTTTGTGCGCTTGAGCAAGTCCATTCGTCGCTTGCAAAATTCCATTGGGTGATGTGATCAGGCTCTGTAAAAAATTCCCAAACTTTGGTTACCGATTTTAGGATTGTAATTTCAATTGTGATTAAACTCATTTATTTTTAATTTAAAAGTAGTAATAGGACTTTAATTTAGTTTTTTCAACAGGAAATCTAACCATTTCAATTCTCATTTCATTAAACTTTCGGTGATCAATTTCTGCATTAAAGCTAAAAAAACCTTGTCAAATTTAAAATTTTCGACAAGGTTAAAATTATATTTTTAAGACATTATTTTAAAGCGTCTAAAGCTTTATCGTAATTTGGTTCTTGCGCAATCTCAGGAACTTGTTCGTTATAAAGAACTTTACCGTATTCATCTGTTACAATAACTGCTCTGCTTAAAAGACCAGCCATGGGAGAATCGGCAATTTTAACACCGTAATCATCGCCAAAAGTTCCGCGGTAATCTGATAAACTTACCACATGATCTAAACCTTCTGCCGCACAGAAACGGTTTAAAGCAAACGGTAAATCTTTAGAAACATTAATAACAACTGTGTTGTCTAAATCTGCAGCTTTCTCATTAAATTTTCTTGCTGCCGCTTGACAAACTCCTGTATCAATGCTCGGAAAAATATTAAAGATTTTCTTTTTACCAGAAAAATCTTCGTTTGTTTTTTCTTTTAAATCAACATTAACTAATTTAAAGTTTTTTACTGTACTTCCTACTTCCGGCAAGTTACCGATGGTTTGCACCGAATCGCCGTGTAATGTAATATCTGCCATAATTTCAATTATTTATATTGATTCAAAATTAGCGAAAATATTTTCAATGACGAAAAATTGAAAGTTAAAGTAATCTTAATTTAAAGCTAATGTTAAGTAAACTCACTTTAGCCTTTATTAATTTTAGTCAAAACCTCTATAATTTCTTTAGCAGACATAAAACCGTTTAATTGAAAAATAATTTCATTTTCTGGACTTAATATTACTAAAGACGGATAAGAAACTTGACCATCGATATTTCCCAAAGAAGCCGCCAGTTCATGAAACCCGGTTTTTACGCCAGTCGGCTGGTATTTAAAAATTGCTCCTGAAAAATTAATATCTTGTTTTTCCTCACCATTCAATTCCGCAAAATAGAAATTGTTTGTAAGCAGGTCTTGAACATTTTTATTCTTGAACGTAGAATTTTCCATGCCTTTACAGTAGTTGCACCAGTCGGTGTGGAGGAAAACTACCAAGTTCCTCCTTTCAGTTTTCTGCATTTGTCCTATGGATTCAAGAGGATGGCTTTTTGTTTGAGAAAAAGCCATCATTGAACATAGTAATAACACTAAAAAAAAACTTGATTGATACGAATTTGCTGAGTTCATTTTCTATTTAATATTAAATCTAACTCCTAAAAATCCGCGAATTCCTTGATTGGGTGCGTACACATAATTAGGATCGAAAGTTAAAGCATAAGGATTATCTGGCGTCGCGATTGCTTGTCCGTTAGAATCAAATTGAACTTGCTGATCGAAGGGATCATTTGTTCTCGATATAATAAATGGATTCCCTTTATTAGGCGTCCAGTTGAGAATGTTTTTCACGCCAGCATAAACTTCAAACTGTTTGAAACCTTCGTAAGTAAACTGAATATTCTGAATACTCCACCACGGCGAATATGGTTTTCTGGGATCTAAATCACCCAATAACGGCAAACGCATAGGACCGTATATATTCCCTGTGTAATCAATACTGGTATTCCAAGGTCTGATTTTATACGATACCGCCCAGGTTCCCATGAATTTTTCGGTCAAAATCTGATGCTCCGTAAATCCGTTGGTGGTAATGGTATTTTCCATTAAAGTTCCACCCAAAATAAATTTCAAACCATTGGCAAAATTAAGGTCCGCATTTAAACTAAAACCCTTACTAATCGCATTGCCATCAATGTTGTCGTAAATAATTTGCGACGTATTGCTTTCGTAATCAGGAACAATTCTGTTGGTGAAATAGGTGTAGAATGCACTGGCGTCCAAAGTGATATTACCACCCGTGCTGAAGTACATTTTTTTAATATAATTAAGGTTGACGTTGTAGGATTGTTCCGGTTTTAAATCATTTAGAATCACAATATCCCGAGCTCCAGTTAAGGCAGCATGATCTTCAGTAAAAAGATTCACGACTCTAAATCCTGTGCCCGCATTTAATCTAAAAATGTTGTTTTTATTTACAGACCATTTGTACGCCAAACGCGGTGTGAAAATACTTCCGTGGATGTTGTTATAATCATATCTAAATCCTAAAAGCAATTTATGATCTTCAGCTAAAGCGATTTCATCTTGCACGAAAATTCCTGGAAGCCAAGTGTTTTCGGGTTCATTTTCACCTAAAATAGTAGAAGTTCCAGCAGTGTTATCATCATAGAAAGTGTAACGCAAAGCTGCTCCTGCAAGCAAATCGTGGTTCCCTATTTTCTTATCCCAAGTCAGTTGACCAAAAGCTATTTTTTGATTGGCGATATAAGAAGTTGTTCCATAACGGCTATCTTGATCGTGATTCACAAAGGAAAATCCAAAAAACATTTTGTCCTTTACAGGTAACTGATAGTTTCCGAAAAGTTCAGCACGATTGGTATAGATGCTTTCTGCGTAGATTTCGTCACCTCCGCGATAGGATTTGTTGTAACGAACGTCACCACCCCAACGGTCCTCATACATATAGCGCGCAGCTACAGTGAATAAACGATTTTCTTTTCGTTTGAAGTTCCACTTTTGAAAAACGGAAATGCGGTCTTGTAAAGTGACATCGGTGAAGTTATCGTTGTTGTTATCTATTTTATTTTGATAATTAAAGTAGTTAATTCCCGTCAATACTTGCGCTTTTTTACCCGCGTTAAATTTAAAACCAACATCTAGATTATATTCGCCCCAAGTTGTTGAAAAAAGATCAGCGCTAAACAAGGGTGCATTTTGTGGGTTTTTGGTGATCACGTTGATCAGTCCGCCAACGGCTTCACTTCCGTAAAGAGACGAAGCTGGACCTTTTACAATTTCAATTCTTTCTACCAGCGAATTCGGAATTCCAGACATTCCATAAACTGTTCCAAGCGAACTTACGATCGGCATCCCATCAATTAAAATCATGGTGTAAGGACCTTCTAAGCCATTGATATGGATATCTCCCGTAGAACAAATATTACAATTCAATTGCGGTCTTACGCCATTGACATTTTGCAAGGCATCGAAAATGTTGGGTGTTGGATTTTTCTTAAAATAAGCGGGCGAATAAACTTCCACCGCAACTGGACTTTCTGATCGGCGCACGGCTTTCAAAGTTCCAGTGACCACTACATCTTCGATATCCGATCCTCTATCAAAAGGTTTCATGTTGACATCGATGGACAGATTTTCACCTTCTTTCAAAACCACATTTTTATAAAATGGCTGAAAATTGCTGAGTTTAACTCTCATTTTGTATTGGTCTGCTGGAAGATCATTAAAACTGTAAACTCCCAAACTATCTGAAAATGTCGAGTAATCAGTTCCTTCTAAATAAACACCAACAGCATTTTTTGCTATTCCTTCTCCGGTAATTTGTCCGGTAATCGATGAGTTCTGGGCGAAGTAAAAACTCGCCATCAGCACACATCCAAAAGATAAAAATCCTTTTCTCATAAATAAACTTTTAAGTTACATCTGCAAAACTACAAAAGTTAGACTAGTCTAACAATTATTTAGTGAGAAAAAATAAATTACTTTTTAAACCAAAAAAAGCAGGAAATTAATCCTGCTTTTTGATATCTAATGAAAAAAGATATTTAATATGAATTGGGAATGAAATTCCTTATTTGAATCTCATCATTACAACGTCATTCATCAAAAGTTCTAATTTTCCGTCTGCAGTCATTCTGTAATTGGTTACGTCTTGCATTGTTTTTAAAAATACAGCTTCACCATCGCCACAATATCTCATGGTAGAAGCTACTGGAACCTTGAAGGAAATCTTATTTCCGGTCATTGTGTAGCTGGTGTTATAACCGTTACAACCAGTTGTACCCATTACCATATTGGTCGACTTGTCCAACTTAATTTCTGGTTTATCATCCGGAAATAATCCTTGGAACGTAATTCTTGGTCCCGTAATATATTCTAATTCCCAAGTGTTACTGTACAGTTTGGAATTGTCGCCCATCATGTTAGCTGAACATGACATCAGAATTACTGAAATAAAGGCGATTAATAATAGCGTTTGCTTTTTCATAATAATTTTAAATTTAGTGTTAATAATAAAAGTTAATTGCAGAATTATCGATATTCAGAACTTAAACTGATAATTCTATAATCGGTAGTTGCAATTAGTGTGCTACTTAAACTTAAAATATAGGAAAATTTAGAATGTTTTTCCTCCAAAAGGCATAATTAAATGAGAATGAGCTTATTAAACGCTTGTTTAATTTTAAAATAAATTGAAGTTCTTAATTTTGAATTACAATATCATACTTGTCCAGCAGTCCTGAAATTCCCAAAACGGAGAATTTGGCTTTTTTCAGACGGTTATTTTCTGGATCGATGGAATAATTGTAGGCGGTTCGAAAATCTGCTTTTTCTAAAATAGCGTTAACAAAAATAGCTTGAGCAAGATCACAATTGTCAAAAATAACGTTCGTCAAGTTGGTTTCTGAAAAGTCAATTTCTCTTAACTGACAATTTCTGAATATGGTCTTCTTAATGTTCATCTGAAAAAAAGTAGAGTGATTCAACTGACAATTTTCAAACGAGAAGGAAAGACCGAAATCATTACAATTCTCAAATTGAAGTCCGAGCATTTTGCAGTCTTTAAACTTAACTTCCCGCAAAACCGTACCGTGAAGCATCGCTAAACTCCAGTTACAATCCTGAAAATCACAATTCACAAATTTGTATTCCGTAAGGTTGGTCTCTTCAAAATTGCAATTGGTGAAAAAACAGTTTTCGTATTCTCCTTTGGGTAAAGGTTGCTGTGTAAAATTGAGTTTATTAAAAGTTTGATCTTGAGTGTATGTTTGCGACATGTTCTTCTTCGTTTTGTAATGACAATTATTAAGGAGCGGCAAAATTACTCATTTACTTTCAACGATGAATTGTGATCTGAAAGCGTAAAGAGAAGGCCAACTGAATCAATAGAAGATATTTCAAAATTCAAGCTGAAACTTTTAAATAAAATCTACTTCCAAATTTTAAATTTAAAGACTAATTTCTTGTTTTGAATTAAAGTTCGCCAATCAATAAAAAAAAGACTAAAAAGAAGAACTACACTCAGAACCAAACTCGCAATGGACTGCCAGGACAAAGTATTATCGATAATGTTTTCAAAATTATCTGAGGCATATTTCCCAAAGAACAAAGCAAATGTATCACTCGTAAACTTTCCCACAATAAACGCGGGAATAATAAATTTCGGTTTCAACTTTGAAATGCCAGCTCCCAGAAAAAGAGGTGTGGTGGGAAGCGGCAATAGTGAATAAGCCAGAATAAAGAGTTGACCTTTCCATTTGTTCTCATTTATTTTATCTCCCAAGAACTGAATGTCTTTATTTTTTGATGATGTTAAATATTTGCCAGCGATTAAGGGGGCATACAAGAGAAGTAAATATCGTCCCAAAACAGACCCAGCCACGCCAATTACAATCACGGCCCAAACATTCAAATCAAAAATAATCTGAAGAAGCATCATGATGGTAAATGCCGGTAGAAACGGAAAGGGAACGATGTCAAATAACAACGCACCTAGAAAAACCAGAAGATAGTGCCACCACATTTTTTTGCGAATTTATTTAATGAGATCGTTTAAGTAGAATTATAGCTCGCTCTAAAGTACGATTTAATTCAGCTGATCCGATTATTTCTGACTAGATGACTTCAAATAGTAAAACTTTTGAAATCTGCTTTTATACAAAACATAATCACCGCTGTAAACCGCATGCAACTCTGGATTTTGATTGAAATACAAAGTATCCTCACCAACTATAAATTGGGTATTAATCCAATTTCCCTCACGGTATTTTTTGGTTCTATAATTGTGCAATTGTTCCGAAAAACCATAATCTACAAGTTCATAATGGCGATCAGTTATAAAATAGAGATTTACAACAAAAACCAAAGTAAAGATCCACACAAAATTAAAACCCGCCCAAAAATCGAATCTCTTTTCAAAGAACAAAATTAGAGAAAATGTTAAGACTCCGCTTGCTATAGAGACAAAAGGCAATTTATTTAAAGTTAATTTGGTCTCAGACCACACCGGAAGATCATCAACAACATTCAGTTTTAGAAGAGTTAATAAAAACAAAACTAAAATAAATAAAAAAATGCTGCAATTTTAAGTTTTAACCTTCTCATAAAAATTTAAAACAATTTACTTTAAAAACAGTTTGCGCGGTGGAGGTGATATTTTAAATCATTAGAAAATAGTGTAACTCAAGATTAGCGACACATTACTGTAAGAAGTACTGAAATTAGGATATCCTTTTACAATATTTCGATTCGTAAAATATCTGATTTCGGCGCCATATTTAGATTTGTAACTGTAACCAGCACCAATCGCAAAATTTGAAAATGCATCTACATCAATATTCTGAGTTACAAAACCATCAGCACGTTTCACTTCCAGCGAGGAACCTAAATTCAGATCGAATACATATTGAGCATTAAGGAATATTCTAGAGTTGGAATCGATGTACATATAATGACGAATTCCAATCGGCACTTCAATCGACTGATAATCTGCAAAAGCAAATAATTTCATTCCAGCCATATAAAACGGTTCAATCACTGTTTCTGCCTTATAAGTTCGGTAAGTAGGTTCTAAAATAATCGCCCACTTACTCTTGTTGAACGGTAACACATATTCCAGTTCAACTCCTACACCCAAACCTGTATTATCACCAAATTCGAAGACGTCTCTAGTCATAGAATTCGTTAATTGCAGCGAAGAAAGACTGACCCTTGGGCGAACGGATAAATGTATCGTTCCTCCTTTTTTAATTGGAGCCGCAGTAATATAATTAGGATCAGAGCACTCGTTATACTTGGAAAAGATCTCTACCATATCTTTCTCTTTATATTTTAGAGAATTTGTTTGATTATTATTCATGCCTCCACAATTTAATGCAGCGCTTAGTTGTTGTTTGTACGATTCGTTATACGCAATTTGATAAAGCTCAAGCTGAAAAGGTTTATAAATTAATGGTTTAATTTCCTCAGATCCTTTTTGATAAAAAAACTTAGCATCGTTGCCTTCTTCATATTTGTATAAATTTGCGGCACCAGTAACCAACTGCTTTAAAAACAACTGTCGCTGAACAAATTCTGGTTCTTTACTTTCACTTAAATTTCTGATATTGATACTCGATTTGTCAAAATCTACTATGCTTCGAATAAACTTCGACTGATTATAAATTTCAAATACTTTGACCTCTTTTACCGTGGCCGTTCTGATTTCGGCATTTTCGCCTAATTGATAATTAAAGAAGTCTGGGTTATTTTTCCAGTCGACGTTTTTAATCAAACATTCAACTCTGTTATCTGAGTTATCAATATAGTAAGCTTTTTCAAATCTAATTTGCGCAAATGCAACCAAAGACAAAAGAACAGCAAAAAGTAAAATTGTTTTTTTCATAAAATTTTTATTGAGGTAAAGGTGAGTATTAAATATTTTTAAATTTGTTTTTATGTAATGGCTGATTTAATAATGTTAATCAAAAAGCAAAGATGCCTCTCATTTCATTATATAAATAGAAAATTAGGTTGGAAAAATACAATTTTTATTAATATAAATCGCTTTTATAGCATTATAATCTTACGAATTTCGGCGAGATTTATTTACAGGAAAAAGCTTAATAGTTTTCCTTCAAAAAACTTGATGCCCAATGAAAGAATCAAAGCAATAATTAGTAAAATTAAATGGCGATTCTTTGGGCGAGATTTAAACAACACTTTCATGATTATTTTCAATTTATCGAAATCGAAAAGAAGAATTAGTAAAACCAAAAGTTGATAAAAAACGGCAGTACCTAAAGCAAAGACCTCATACAAATAATCTTGAATAATAATATTACTCAAAATAATGGTCAAAAAGATGCAGCCGAAAATTCTGGTTCGGTTAAATAATATTGCAATCGCGCCAATTATTTCAAAAACTCCAATAATAATGGGATAAGCCTTTGTATAGCTGTAGAAAGTCCACATCAATTGATGACCTGCTGAAAGATTTAAATTGGCTGCACCTGAGAAATTTTGAAACTGGATTGGTTTTGCAACTCCATAGACCAACATAGATCCAGACACAACGAAAATGGCCGTCCAATAAAGAATATAGAGAAGTTTATCTTTTGCAGTTTGCATTGGGAAAGATATTTTTAATATTTAGGTTTTGCCTTTAAATAAAATTTAGAAAGGAAAAAACTAAAGTACTAAAAAATGCAGCTAAAAAATTAATCGCTCAAATTATTATTCTTTTTCTACCACGACTCCATTTTTTTAGTTGAACGTCGACAGATGTTAAACTGTGTTAAATCTTACTATTTTTGATTTAATGGAATGTTTTCTGTATTAAAATCATCAACAACATTAAAATTATATAAAATGGAAAATGACAAAGTAGTTAGCATTTTAAACGATTTACTAACAAAAAATTACGACGCAGAGAAAGGATATAAAGAAGCAGCTGAAAAAATTGAGCACACTTCATTGAGAGGGTATTTCGAAAATCAATCTAAAAACAGATACGATTTCGGACATGAAATCAAAGGTTTGATTTCTAAATATGGTGGCGAACCAGACAAAGGAACAAGCCTCGCTGGTGATTTACACCGCACTTGGATTTCTATTAGAGATGCTTTTGCAACGGGAGACCAAGCAATCTACGATGAATGTATTCGTGGTGAAGAAGCTTTCTCAGAAGAATATGGTGATGTTTTAGAAGATGCAGTTTTACCACAAGACGTTAGAGATACCGTTGTTAAACAGAAACTTTCTGTTGATAAAGCTCTGGCTTCGTTGAGAGTGATGGAAGGATTTACTTCTTAATCAAACTTATTACTATAAAAAAATGGTTTGCCAAATTGGGAAGCCATTTTTATTTAATGAATGAAATCAATTTTTCTGCTATTACATTTCCAGCATAAACAGCACCTTCCATATATCCCGGACTTTCAGCTGAAACTTCAGAACTTGAAATAAACAATCGATCGTTAAAAAGGGGTTGGTTGAAAATTGTGTTGCCATTATTTTGATGTGGGAAAACATCATACTCAGACCGAGCAAAAGTATACTCCTCTTCACTCCAAACACCTTCTTCGTAATCTAAAAACGATTCTACTTTCTGACCAAAAACTGATTTGAGTTGATTGATAACCAGATTTTGTCGCTCTTCATGAGGGAAATTTTTAAAGGCTGAATTTATAAATCCACAAAGTGCAAACTTTGTCCGTTCGATATTGCAGTGATCATAAAATTCTGTGATTGGACCGGCGTTGCTAAAGAAAGTTCCTGGTTGATCATCGTCCTGCCAAAAAGGTTCTTTATAAGTCAACGCAACTTTAATCGAATCTTCCATCCAAGTGTGCGTTTGTTGAGCAACATCCATCAAATCCCTGGCGAGATTCGGCTCAAACAAAATCTTGTTTGCCCATAATTTTGGTGGAATGGCTAAAACAACTTGACTGGCCGCAAAAATTTCATTGCCATAAACTTGAATAGAATCTTCTTTAAAAATAATTTTAGTAACGGTTTGGTTGAGCAAGACTTCATCATCTCTCAGAGTTTGAAATAAAGCATTTATTAAATTGGAAGTCCCGCCAGCAATTCTGTAACTGGGAGCTTGCTTGCCAATTTCCATCAACTGAATGGGAGAATTAGCTTGCTGCTGAAACAAAACAGTTTCGTCCATAAATTGTTCAAAACCATTCAAACCTAATTCTTTTAAAAGCGCAATTAAATTTTGATGATTATTTTGAAACCAAGTCGCACCCATTTCAACAGGCGTATTATTTGATTCCAAGACGGTGTTGATTCTCCCGCCAATTCTATTTCTAGCTTCTAATATTTTAAATGGTATTCCTTGCTTTTTGAGACGGAAAGCGGTGAGTAAACCAGATAAACCTGCGCCGATTATTATTACCATGAAAACGAATGTATTTTATTGATCTCTTGCAATTTTACGTCAGGTTTTTACTTGATCATATTTAATAAACTGAATGTGATCTAATTATTCACTAACTGCTTCTGACTTCTCTTCCGCCGTTCTCCATCTCTTTTCGCGCCACTCTTTTTGCTCCTCTTTAGATAAGAAAGACCACGCAATAATTCGGCTTGATTTATTACCCGTTCCAATCGGAATGGTTTTGATTCCGGTAGCTTCCATGTCGTTCAAAACTTTGTAAATACCTTTTAGGTTTGATTTTTTAGAAACCAAAGTCGAAAACCAATAACAATTTTTACCAAATTGCTCACTTTCTTTAATCATGTTGTGAATGAAGGTATGTTCGCCACCTTCACAGATGAGTTCGTTGCTTATTCCCGCAAAATTGAGTTCAGGTCGTACGACTTTTTTTCCGGATAAATTCTTAACTTTTCGTCGGCTGCTTTTTTCCGCTTCTTCGGTCGAGGAATGAAAGGGTGGATTGCAAATCGAAAAGTCAATTTTCTCATCCGTGTTTAAAATACCTTCAAAAATGGCCGTACTATTTTCCTGCAATCTGCATTCAACTTTTCCTTCCAGAGAAGGATTTGAATTGACAATATTGGTGGCAGATTCAATTGATTTTGGATCGACATCTGAACCTATAAAACTCCAGCCATATTCGGTAACGCCAACGATTGGATAAATACAATTCGCGCCTACTCCAATATCCAAACATTTAATTTTATCGCCCATGGGAATTTCACCGAAATTAGTTTGACCCAATAAATCGGCCATGTAATGAATATAATCCGCTCTGCCGGGAATTGGCGGAACCAGGTTTTCTTCTGGGAAGTCCCAGTTTTTTACGTCGTAATAATGACTCAACAAAGCTTTATTCAACAATTTAACTGCCACAGGATTGGCAAAGTCAACCGAATCTTCTCCACTTTTGCTGGGCTTAATATATTCTTTGAGTTCTGGCACTGCAGTAACCAAAGCTTCCAGATCGTATCTCTCACGGTTTTTATTGCGAATATGAAGTCTTACTTTTTCTTGAGTATTTTTTTCTGTTGACATAATTGAGGTGATTTTCTTGACCGGAATATTGATAATTCCTGTACAAACATTTCTAATTGCAAAGAACGAAAAAAGTATTTACGAATCCTAACGACCTCTTCTACAATATTTACGGAATATCTAAAAAAAAATCTTGTCTCAGAAGAATGTTAACATGCCTAAAATCATACGCTAGAACAATCGTTTTGCCTCAATTAGAGGTAATTTTAAATTTGTAATTTAATATCGAACTAAAAGCTTTTTTGATGCAGACCAAAAACTCGAACCGTTGGTTGATCGCTATCATGGGAATGCTCCTGCAAGTTGTGCTGGGAACGGTTTATGCCTGGAGCTTTTTTCAAAAACCAATTATGGCTGAATATGGCTGGTCTAATGTTCAAACCATGTGGATCTTTAGTATCGCTATTCTATTTCTGGGTTTATCAGCAGCAATAGGTGGACTGATTTTGCCAAAATTCGGTCCGCAAAAATTAGCGACCATTGGCGCAACACTTTACAGTTTGGGATATTTAATAAGTGCCTACGCAATGTCAGTTGGCAGTCTACCTCTTTTCTATGTTGGATTTGGCATGGTTGGGGGAATTGGATTAGGCTTGGGATATGTAACTCCAGTCGCAACGGTCTCAGAATGGTTTCCAGATAAGAAAGGTTTGGTCACAGGAATGGTGGTCATGGGATTTGGACTTGGTGCTTTGCTAATGTCAAATATAATTGCGCCCATTTTTATACAATTGGCAGAAGAAAATATGGTTGAGGTTTTCGTGTATATTTCTATTGTTCTTTTTGCGATTGGAATTCCCACGGCTATATCGATGAAGAATCCGCCAAATGGAATTGTTCCGAAAGGATATGTCATTCCTGACAACAGTGATTTCGACCACAATATTAAAAATGAATTGACCTTAAAACAAAGTTTACTTTCTACTCAATTCATCGGAATGTGGCTCGTCTTTTTTTTAAATATTTCAGCCGGAATTATGTTTATCAGCATGCAGTCACCGATGATTCAAGATTTACTGGGGCAGAAATCCCCGACAATGAGTGCTGAAAACCTAGCAGTTGCTGGCGGAACTTTAATCGCAATCAGCTCTTTATTTAATGGAATAGGGAGATTTATTTGGGGTGGTCTTTCAGATCGATTGGGAAGAATACAAGTTTTTCGTTTGATTTTGGGCTCTCAGATCATCGTTTTTATTTTTCTGATGTTTACCACGAATCCATACATTTTCGGAGCATTGGTTTGCTACATTCTCTTCTGTTATGGCGGTGGATTTGGTGCAATGCCCTCTTATATTCTAGATGTTTTTCAGGAAAAATTGATGCCCATTATTTATGGAGTCATCCTTACAGCGTGGTCGTTTGGTGGAATTATAGGTCCGCAAGTCGCCGCTTATATTCGTGATTTTTATGCCACAAATCCGGAGCTAATTGGACCGAGAACCTACCTAACTGGAATCACATTACTGAGTATAGGTTTTGTAATCACCCTATTTCTCAGCAACAAAACTGTAGCTTTAAAAAAAATTAAATAAAATTTATCAATCTAATTATTTCTTAAAATTAACTAATGATAATTGACGACCTTCGGGGTATCGGGTAAGTTTTAATAAAAAATTTTAATCATTAAAAAGCATTTCTATTCACTTTGAGAGTAAAATTTCCTGAGCGGCTCCCCCAATTCTTGATTCAGCAAATAGGTGATATCTTCTTCCACTCCTTCTAATTCTAAACTGCTCTCTTGCCATTCATCTATTTCTTTTTTCGAATTCAGGAAAGAACCTTTGTCTTTGATAATTTCAGCCTCATTCAAATTTATCACTGATTCACTTATATTTTTAAGACCGATTTCTACGATGTCGCCAAGTCCATTTTTCATGTGCTCAAACCAATAGGATTGATAGTGCCAGAAAGAGGATTGTAGGAGCGCATCTTCTCGGCTATCTCGCAATAAGTCGGCAAAATCTGCCAGAAACTGAGTATATTTAATGAAACCCCACAACGAGCTATTTAAAGGATTGTTATTAGCAAGATCTAACTTGTCTTTAATAAGATCTCGATCCTTTAGCACTTTCCAAAAGTCAGTGATAGAATAACCTCCCGTCCAGCCATCATCTAAAAACCAAAGAAACTGGTTGATATCTTCATCGTTCCTTTTAACTTGGTTAAGCATTAGAAAACGATCAAACAAACCCGCAGAATTCTCTACACTTTGACGCTGGAAATACATTTCGCCGTTACTTTCTAAAACTTGCTTCATCAAAATTTGAGGTAAGATTAACGGATAATATTGCGTAAAATATTGGTTAACAAATTTATTTTTTAAAATAAATTCAATCTCTCTCTCAACTTCAGCTGGAAGTGGATTTGGAAAATAGTTCGCAATCAAACCGATCTCTAAAATGCTATAATAGTCAATTAGAAAGTCGATGTTGTCTCTTTCGTCAACCTCTAAGGTAGTTTCAATCGGGCTTTGGAGATGATTTCTCAATAGAATTCGCAAACTCAGTAATTCGTCATCTTTCATGAGAGCACTTAGTGTTTCAAAACCTTTTGCGGCAGGCCCTTTTTCACGATATTGCTTTGTAATAATCTCAAAATTCACATCTTTAATATCCATAATAAATCTTTATAAAGCATTAATTACAATTTCGTACGGATCAAGATAAGTTGCAGTTGGTTTACAAACTGAAGTGTGGGACTTTTTGTCAATCAAAATGGGCGCAGGATCACTGCAGAACTGGTCGTTGTGAACTACAATTTCATTGTCTGCCCAAATTACTTTATGTGCAATTGTAAACTGGCCGCTATCTTTACCCAAATAACTTTTTGAATCTGAAATTAGATTGAGGATTGCTTGAGATTGCGGTCCCAGATCATCGATGATTGGTATTTTCACCAATACCAAACCTGCCAACAAGCGACCAACGATGGGCAGACTTTCCAAAATTATTTTCTGAACTCTAGCGCCGCAATGAGCAGGAGCAAACAAAATCATTTTAAAGTTTTCCAACCAGGATTTATTTTCATTTTTCGCTGTGAGCAAAGCTCTACGAACTACGATCGCGCCTAAAGAGTGTGCGATCACCACTACATTTTCGTATCGAAATTGGTCATTTATACTATCGCGGTTAAAACCTAAATTATTTGGACTGTTTTCACAAACCGACGTCAGAAAATTGTAAAATTTAAGCGCATTGTTATTGGCTTGTCCTTTCATACTGTCGTAACCATAAAAGATAACATCAGCGTTGGAAAAATCATTTTTGCTTCTGATTAAGGCAGGGAAATCGTCCCAAGTTCCGGTCGCTTTTCCGTTAAATCCATGCACGAAAACAACTAAACTAGTCGGCTTGTCAAGCGTAAGAAAAGCCGATGAATTCTTGCCATGATTAATGAAAATTGGTGGAGTGTGGCTCATTTGTGTGTGTGTTTTTGAAGTTCGATTAAAAGGATTCAATTTTTGTCAACACAACTACTTTTTTGCAGATAGATTTTAAATTCACCAGTGGTAACGTGCTAAAAATCAAACCAATTAAAAACTATTTCCTTTAGTAAATTTAAATAAAAAGACGAAATAAGAGAAATAAACATTTCATTTTTTGAAAATAAAAAAATCGCACAGAATAAAACTGTACGATTCAAAAGCTTCAGAGAAGCTTTATAGATTTCTTTTAAAAGTGAAACACTTTATCTTCGAGAATAAAAACTACTTTCCAAGTTCTGCCATATATTTAATGATCGCCAATCTTGAATCAGATCTCAGATCAGCAGAACTGGTTGGCGTAGGATAAATCTTAATGATATCTGGATTATCTTTATTCAAAAAGCTCATGTTAGCTTCGCCACCTGTCATTAAAAAATCGGCCAGGGCAACATGGTAAGATTTAGTTGGAATAATAGGACTGTTTTTCAAACTCCAAACTTTGGTTTCAGGATTATAGTTAACCGCAGAAGAATACTGGAGAAAGCCGCCAGAACCCACATTATTACGGCCAGCTTCTAAAGTTTTAATCAATAAACTTCCTTTCATATCAACTTCCATAATCGATCCGCCATAGGGTAAAGTTCGAATGATATCATACTCAGTAATGGGCATTTGAAGAATATCATCGACGCGAATTGACCCAGAATTAAGCAACACGACGTCCGCAGTTGGAGCGGCTTTTTCCATGGCTGCAACTGCGATACGAGTTAGATTAGTTTTTCCACTTCGAATCATTTCTTCGCGACCATCTAAAGGTTCGCCCCCTTCCCGGATGACGCGCTGCGCATTAAATCCGAGCGCTTCGTAATTCTTTTCACCAATGTCCATCCATTTTTTTACCACCAAAGCGGTGGCGGGATCTTCGGTAATTTCAGCATCAATCATTCGCAATTCAGGAACAACCGATGTGGTTTTATTTTTCACGTCAATTGTTAGATAATTTACATAAGCCGACTTGGCGTTCGCGTGCGCTTTAGTAATATAGATATCGCCCACTTTTTTGAACTGCATATCGTGTTCATGACCACCCATAATCAAGGCGAGACCTGGAACACGTCGGGCCAAAACACTGTCTTGTTCCACGGCAAGATGAGTAATCGCCACAACAGCATCGCAAGAAAGCTTTAACTGATTGTATAATTTTTCAGCAACTTCCAATTCATCGGTATAGCTTACATAATCTGCTTTATTAAAAGGTAAGGTCAGTCCGATAAAACCGATTTTTGCTTTGGTGCCGTCTTTATCTTGAACGTCCATGATATAAGTTTCAGGAAAGGCTTCTTTCCCCGAAGAATTCGTTTTTACAAAAGGAGCGACGCTAGATTTTGTTTGATGAAAAGTGTTCGAAGCAATCCATTTAAAGGTTGATTCATTGATTCTGTCTTGAAGTTCATCTTCTTTAATGTCGAATTCATGATTACCAAACACGGCTAAATCTAAACCGGCAGCATTCAAAGATTCAACCATCTGTTTGCCGCGAATTCGTTTGCCTTCATGTTTCAAACTATTGTAAACGGATGGACTTAAAAAATCTCCGCCCATCACCATAATAGTATTGGGGTTTTTGGCGAGCTCCTGTTTTTTTAAAGTTGCTACGCGCGCGACACCACCGACTTTGCCGCCTTGCATGGGAGCAATCTCGTAGACATCATTAATTTGAACAAAAGTGACTGTTATTTTGCCATCATCTTTAACCACAGTTGAAGAAGTGTTTACGGTTTTACAAGAATATAAAACAAAGGCAATAAGGGAAGCGTAAAAAGGAAATCGTGTTTTCATAGTATAAGTTTACGACACAAGTTATTACTAATTAACCACTTCCACAAATAAGATAATTACCGGGAAGTTTAGTAATTAGTTTTAAAACCACTTTAAAATAGTATTTAAGAAGAACACAGAAATAGTGAGTCGCAAAAAAATTTAAAACATTTTAGAGTTTTCGTCTTTAAAATAAGGTTAACAAATACCCTACAATTGAACCACCTAAAACAATAAAGGCACTATTAATTCTTCTAAATCTACAGGTTAAGGTAATACTTAATATGGCAATCAAAATTGTACGCCAGTCGGTAATCGAATCTTTACCCATAGCAAAACAGACCGAAATGATAATCGCAACTGAAGCCACATTTACAGCATCTAAGAAAGCTGAAAACAGTGCTGAACTTCGCATCTTTTTAACCAGAGGATTCAGGAAAGCCACAAACACAAATGAAGGCAGAAAAATAGCGATCGTCGAAATTGCCGCTCCAGACAGTCCATTGATTTGGTAACCGATAAATGTTACTGAAGAAAAAACGGGACCTGGCGTGAACTGTCCGACGGCGATGGCATCTATTAATTGTTGGCGAGTAATAATTCCAGTTGAAACCAGTTCGGTATCTATAAAAGCAAAAAGAACATAACCGCTCCCGTAAAGTATAGCGCCAATTTTCAAAAATATCCAAAAGAGCTTTGAATTGGTAGCCGACAGAAAACCGGCATTTAAGATTTCAAGAAAGGTAAACGGTAGAAAACTATTAATGTTTTTTAATTTATTATTTCTAAAGTAGGCCAGAAATAAGGCGATAAATCCGGCGCCAAACATCAGATATATTTCGTAGAAATTTAAGAGTGAGCCAATTAGAACCGCGAGTCCGATAATCCCTAACTCTATTGATTTCAAAGATTTTTTTGCTAAAGGATAAACGGCGCTTAAAATGATTGCGATAATTGCCGGTTTTATTCCGTAAATAAATGGTTGAACTTCGGGGAGTTGTCCAAACTCTTTATAAAGCCAAGCAAAAATGCCAGTGATCAAAACGGCAGGTAAAATAAAACAAAGTCCGGCGATAATCAACCCTTTCCAACCGCCTTTTTCGTGACCGATATGGATAGCCATTTCCGTACTATTCGGACCCGGAATTAAATTGGTAGCGCCGATTAAGTCTAAGAAATGCTGTTCTGTAAACCATTTTCTTTTCACGACTACTTCATCGCGCATCATCGCAATATGTGCCGCTGGACCGCCGAAACCTATAATTCCCAGTTTCAGAAAAAGCTTTGCGATCTCTTTTAAGTTTCCCTCAACCATCATCAATAAAAATTTTCAATTCTTGGTCAAATTTGTTTAGAGTTGTTTTTAAAAATCACGATTAATAAAAAGATTCTGATCGAAAACTTTCACCACATTTAAACATTAATGCCAAAAAGATAGCCGACCAAGGCTGATAATCCCATCGCAATTGTTCCCCAAACCGTCACTCTCAAAATAGCTTTTGCAATGCTGGAACCGCCTGTCTTTGCAGCCAACGCTCCTAATAAAATCAGAGAAATAATCGTGAAACCATAGAGCCAGTACTCCATTCCTTTGAGTGGCGCAAAAAGAACGACCAAAAGAGGCAAAATTCCACCGGCGATAAACGCGCTTCCAGAAGCCAAGGCCGCCTGAATCGGATTTGCCTGACTGATTTCGTTAATCCCCAACTCATCACGAACATGCGCTCCTAAAGCATCTGACGCTGTCATTTCGAGTGCCACCTGCATAGCAGTTTCTTTTTTCAAACCTCTTTGTTCATAAATTTTCGCCAGCATCTTTAGTTCTTCCTCGGGCATTTCTAAAAGCTCCTGTCTTTCCCGTTCAATATCCGCAGTTTCGATATCGGTCTGAGAACTAACCGAAACGTATTCTCCCGCCGCCATGGACAAAGCACCGGCTACCAACGCAGCAACCGTTGCCAAAACAACAGGATAGGTCGTGGAACTGGCCGCCGCGACTCCAATTGCTAAACTGGAAACTGAAATTATTCCATCATTCGCCCCAAGAACTGCCGCCCGTAACCAATTGCTGCGATGAATGTAATGAGTGTCGAGATAATTGTCAAGGTTCTGCATTTTTGCTTTTTTATATTTTAGAAAATTACTTCAGAACTTAAAGAGATTTAAACTTTACGAGAAAAAGCTAAATCCTTTTTAGAATTGGAAACAAAAGTTAAGTTGCTATCGGTTAAATGGTGTTCTCCGTCAAAACTATACGCCACCAAATAACCTTCTTTTGCAACACTATAATCTAAACAGCAAATATTTTCTCTTTTCAAAAGTGGTTTACCTTTCAGCCAATAATGACCAAAGAAAACAGGTTTCTGCTCTTCATTATAAAAGTCTTTACTTTTCAAAAGACTTAAATCTATTTTAGTTTCAGGGAGATTTTCCAAAGGTTCAACACTGATTGCTCTATAAGTCATTTCCGCAGGATCTTCCCACCATTTAATTCTGATTTCATTTCGGTTTGTGCCATCTTTATCGTCGAACGATAACCCTTGCGGCAATTCAATTTCTTTTCCTTTTAAAGTTTGTTCGATGGCTTCATTTAGCTCTGTTCCTTTTTTTACCGACTCAATAATTAAATCATCTGTCAAGCGATTGTTCACTAATTTCGTCTTCAGAAAATCAATTGTTTTTTCATCCCAGCAGGCATGAACGGCTCTAAATTCCTTAGTCTCGTAAAAGAGCGGCAACGTTTTAAACCATTCCAGATATGCTTCATATTCCACCTGTCGATTTTGAAATTGCTTAAGCGTTTTGTAATGTTGCACAATATTTTTAATCAAATGTTTGCGCAGATGGCCACCATCAGTTTCCTGGTAATGAAAACAAAGTGCGTTGTATTCGTGATTTCCCATCAACGCGATCGCAGATCCATTGTCAACCATTGATTTTACGATTTCTAAAGTCTCTCTGATTTTCGGACCTCTATCGATATAATCACCAACGAACAAAACGGTTCTATTTGGATTGGAATGAACGTAGAAGTTATTTGGTTTTGAATAACCCAACTTCTGGAGTAATTCTTCCAATTTATCTGCATGCCCGTGGATGTCACCTATAAAATCAATCATTAAGTTTAGAATTAAATTATATTTTAGAATAGGACATAAAACAATCTCTTGCTTTTAGTTATAAACATCTTTTATAGTTGGATCTCAAAATAGCAAACGTCAGCATCTTGATAATGAGCTTGTAATCCCGCAGAATTTTTTAACTTTTTCATCCCTAGAAAATTAAAGCCGCAATTTTTATAATGGTTGATTAGGCGATCATTTTGTCCGCAAGTATCCATCCTAATAAATTTTTTATGTTCTTCTTTGGCAAAAGCTTTTGACCAGTTCGCAATGATCTGTACAAAGTTATTTCCTCTAAAATCAGGATTTGTGGCAATTCGGTGAAGATAAATAGAATCATCATTTTCCTTTTCTTCCCAGATTTGCACGTCGTTATAAGTGATCGCCCAAATGCAGGCGATTTGATCATCAATGACTAATTTAAACTGTCTGTTTTCAAGAACTTCAGTCTTAATAAAATCTTGGTCAAATTCTGGCCAGAGATTTCCGGGAAAAGTGATTTTCTGATAATCAGTCGCTAATTTATACAGTCTAAAAATTTCGGGAATATCAGCCACGGTG
Source organism: Kaistella antarctica (assembly GCF_900109615.1). Classification (GTDB taxonomy): domain Bacteria; phylum Bacteroidota; class Bacteroidia; order Flavobacteriales; family Weeksellaceae; genus Kaistella; species Kaistella antarctica. The sequence continues at coordinate 348,923 of NZ_FOIX01000002.1, read as the reverse complement.
CTGTTCATTATTGTCATAAAGAATTCTATTAAAGTAATTAAAAATTGATTGCGTTGAAGAGAATTCTATCAAATAGAAGTTCTTTTATAAAGATAGTAAAATCTCAGCGAGACCAACCAAAACAATCAAGTTTTAAACTTTGCGGGAAACTTCGAATCAATTTTAAAGCAAAAAAAAAAGCGACTCGTTAAAGTCGCTTTCTATTATATTGTCATTGAAAAAATCCTGGTTTCAGGTTTGTTTCGCATCATTCTTAAGTCAAATGTCATGGCGACATTTCGTGTAAAGGCGCGGCCTTTGTCAGTGATTTTTATAGTGTTTTCGGAAATTTCTACCAAGCCATCAGCTTCCATTTCTTTTAAGGATTCTAAAGCGTTTTCAATTTCGGGGAAACTGGTTTGTAAATCCCAAGAAGTTTCTAAGCGGCACATTAAATTTAGGATATGCTGTCTGATAACCAAATCTTCTTCATTTAAAACGTGACCTTTCACGACTGGAATAATTCCCTGATCTACGATTCTCTGATATTCTTCTACGCTTTTTTCATTTTGTGCAAAAGCATACCAGGAATCCGAAATTGACGACATGCCCAGACCAACCATCAATTGCGTTTTGCTGGAAGAATATCCCATAAAGTTTCGGTGAATATCGCCAGAAACCATTGACTGATAAAGATCGTCATGTTCCAAAGCAAAGTGATCCATCCCCACTTCAATGTATCCTAATTCCTCCAATAATCTTTTTCCATTTTCGTACAGTCGTCTTTTTTCTTCGCCGCTTGGCAAATCATTTTCGTCGAAACCACGTTGTCCAACGCCTTTAATCCAAGGCACGTGCGCGTAAGAATAGAACGCCAAACGATCTGGTTTTAGTTCTAAAGTTTTACGAATTGTATATTCCATTTTCTCCCAAGTGTGAAATGGTAGACCGAAAACCAAATCATGTGAAACTCCTTTGTAACCAATTTCTCTGGCCCATTCCGTTACATTTTTTACATTTTCAAAAGGCTGAATTCGATTTATTGCTTTCTGAACTTTGGGATCATAATCCTGTACGCCAAAACTTGCCCGGCGAAAACCTAGATCATATAAAGTCTGCAAATGTTCTTTGGTCGTATTGTTGGGATGACCTTCAAAAGAAAATTCTGGATTTTCAGCAATTTCTGATTTCGCAAAAATACCTTCTAACAAAAGGCGTAAGTTCTCAGGAGAGAAAAAAGTGGGTGTGCCGCCACCTAAATGAAGTTCTTTGATTTTTGGAGTTCTACCGAATAACTTAATATATAAATCGAACTCTTTTAAAACAGATTCTAAATAGGGAGTTTCTACCGAATGTTGTTTGGTAATCCGTTTGTGGCAGGCACAAAATGTACACAGTTGCTCACAAAATGGTAAGTGAATATAAATTGAAATCCCTTCCGAATCATTGGTCGCGTTGAAAGTTTTTAGAACAGATTGTTGCCAATGATCACTAGAGAAACTATTGTCTTCCCAAAAAGGAACGGTTGGATAAGAAGTATATCGAGGTCCCGGAATATTATATTTATCGATTAAAGAATTCATTTCTTACTAATTATTACAAAGATTTCTGAAATTCATTTTGAAATTTCGTTTTGCAAAAATACAAAATAAGTTAGGAGTGGTCGAATAATGACATAGAAGTTGTGAATATGGAAGATGAGTTTTGGCAGTTTACAGAGTCTGATTCAAATAAAAAGATCACTAAAAATCGGCAGCTATTTTCATTTTAACAATCCTATTTTTTCCGCCAAACACTAAAGTGTTTTCGTCAACCCAGTTGCACACATATAAACCTTTTTCCTCGGAAATAGTTTTCCAGGTTTTTCCGTAGTCATTTGAAAATTCGATGTTCTGGTCTCCCACGGCGATGATGTCTTTTCCTTTCGATTTCGGACGAAACTTGACGCAGGTTTTATAACCGCCATTTTTTCCAGAAGCTTGAATTTGCCAGGTTTTTCCGCCATCGTTTGTCGTCGCGATATTGTTGATGTTTTCGGCTTGCTTAGTGTAATCTCCGCCAACGGCGATGCCGAAGTTTTTATCGTAGAAATCGATGGAATAAATTCCTGTTGAGGCCGTTCCTTGAATGAAAGGAGTTTCGAATGCTACCCACGTAAAGGGATTGTTCCAGGAAAATTTAAAAATTCTGGCTCTCATACCGCCCGTTGCAATCCACCCTTTACCATCTTTCGTAGAAATGTTCGTATTACTCGCTGCAAAATGGGCTTCTCCGGGAAAATATTTTGGGAAACCAACCTTATCTTTCGAAGGTCTGCCAGAATAAAAAATTAAAGGATTTGCACTACCAGCTTCATTGGGATCACTAATTGCAATTCCTCTATTGAATTTATCAAAAATGAAGGCATCAAAGAAAGCGGTTTTTGTACTGACTGTTTTTTGAATTGAAAAATTGAGGTTCTTTTTATTAATTTTAAATAAGAAAGCTGGACTCAAAATATTAATCGTGTAAAAGTATTTACTGTCCTGCGCTAAAGTCCGGAACTCTAACTTTTCATCAGATAATCTCAGCTGCTTTTTGTTAGCTGAATCTTTTAAACTGACAAAACCGAATTTTGAATCGGTGCCCGAGTACCAAACTTTTCCATCATAAAGCTGAAGGGCACGAATGGAAATATCATCCTTTAATAATGTTTGAAATTCAACCTTCTGAGCGAAGTAAAAATTTGAAAAGAGGACAAGAAAGAGGAAACACTTTAGTCTATTCATATCATTTAAATGTATTCAAAAATAAAAATTTCCCGCCATAATTGACGGGAAACTTTATGTTTTATTTAAAAATTATTTTCTATACTTAATCATATAATATCCGTATAAGATAGTGTGCGCTATAATCATCACTACTGAGAACATGATTAATCCGCTGTCATCAACCTCAGCATTTTGATGATGCAAGTAAGCCAATACGGCTAAAAGCACCGTTAAGAAAACACCAGAAATGGCAGTTACACTGTAGTTTTTAGGATCATTGGTCGTATTATTTGCTTTTCCTAAGAAGGAGTTTTTAATTCCGCGATATAGGTAAACATCCAGGCCGATCATCATCCAACATACCAAACGAATCCAGGTATCAAATGGTAAGAAAACCATCATTCCTAAACATACCAGAATTCCTAATACTGGAATTAAGGGAACGAGTGGCGTTCTAAACGCACGTGGCGCGTCTGGCTGCGTTCTGCGCATCACCAAAACTCCCGCACAAACTAAAATAAAGGCGAACAGAGTTCCAATACTGGTCATTTCTCCTACTACTCTTCCCGGTACAAAGGCCGCAAATAAACTCACGAAAACCAAGAAGAAAAGGTTTGACTTATAAGGAGTTCTAAATTTCGGGTGAACTTCGCTAAACACTTTTGGCAATAGACCATCTTTACTCATCGAATAGAATACCCGGCTTTGTCCCATTAACATTACTAAAATCACCGAAGCATATCCTAAGAGAATCGCTAAAATAATCGTGGTATTCAACCAAGGGTAAGCAGGAACAACGGTCCCATTCACAACGTCACCCATCGCTTCAATCGCAATTGCAACCGGCGCTAAATGATCGCCACCGCCACCAGCGGTAAAGGCTTTGTAATTAACAACACCTACCATTACGTAAGCGAAAATTATATAAAGAACAGTACAAATCAGAAGCGAACCCATAATTCCGATGGGCATTGCCTTTTTCGGGTTTTTGGTTTCCTGTGCAGCCGTTGAAACCGCATCGAAACCAATATAGGCAAAGAAGACGACGGCCGCGGCCCTAATAATTCCGGACCAGCCATATTCTCCGAACTTACCGGTATTTGCTGGAATAAGTGGCGTAAGATTTTCTGCTTTTACGTATTTCCAACCTACAACAATGAATATAATTACGATGGCAACTTTAAGAATCACAATTAAGGTATTTACAAAAGCTGATTCACTGGTTCCTTTAATTAAAACCAGTGACATGACGGTTACGATAAAAACGGCTGGTAGATTAATCAAGCCACTATGCATTACTCCGTCTACCGTATAACTGTCAAACGGCGTCATCATTAAACTATGGGGAAGCGAAACTCCAAAACTCGACATGAATTTACTGAGATATCCCGACCAACTTGAAGCTACAGTCGCAGATCCAACTGCATATTCAAGCACCAAATCCCAACCGATAATCCAGGCGATAAATTCGCCCATCGTAGCGTAAGAATAAGTATATGCGCTCCCAGCCACAGGAATCATTGAGGCGAATTCCGCATAACATAAACCTGCGAACGCACAGCCAATAGCTGCGATGATAAAGGAAATCATGATTCCAGGTCCGGCATAATTGGCAGCTGCGATTCCAGTAATTGAGAAAAGTCCAGCGCCAATAATTGCACCGATTCCCAACGCAACGAGAGACGCAGCAGACAATGTTTTTTTCAATCCATCCGAAGTCTCGTCAGATTCTGACATAAGTTGACTCAGGGGTTTGGTTCTCCAAAGATTTGACATTTTTTATTTGTTTAAGATTCCCAAAAATATAAAAATTTAGTAATGATTAACTATTTTTCGGCAATTTCTTTTTGGTAAAACACTTTGCAATGAGTTAAAACACTGTGTTTCATGTAAAAGATGTAAAACTTAAAATGAAAAAAGCGTAGTAAAAACTAATCTTTGCCATTTCTCGTGCCTGAAGAGAATCGAAAACTAATTTAATCGCTAACTTTGTTTAATGATTTTAAAAGACATTTTCCAGTCGGATTTAGTGAAAGAAATTGAAGATTCCGGCAATCTAAAACATTTTTCTGCCGGAGAAACCATCGTTAATATGGATTCTTATATCAAAAATATTCCAGTGGTAATTTCGGGAAGTATTAAAGTCATTAGAACCGAAGAAGATGGTCGTGAAATCCTCCTCTATTATCTAACTCCTGGCGAAAGTTGCATCGTTTCCATTCTGTCTGGGATTAAAAATGAAACGGCGAAGATCAAAGCTATCGTAGAAGAAGATGCAGAGTTAATGTTGATTCCTGCAGACAAAGCCAAAGAATGGGTGAAGAAATACCCAGACTGGACGGATTTCATCTTCAATCTGTATCAGAAACGCTTTGAAGAATTATTGGATGTCGTCAACTCTGTGGCTTTTCAAAAGATTGATGCTCGACTTTTGCACCTTATCAAGCAGAAAACCCAGTTGTATAATTCAAAAGAAATTTCGGTAACGCATCAACAATTGGCTGATGAATTGGGAATTACGCGGGAAGCCACGAGTAGAGTTCTTAAACAAATGGAAAAGGAAAAATTATTGATCATTTCCCGAAACAAAATTGAACTTCTATGATTCTTTCAAAATAAATTTATCGCAAAGAATCAAAAGGTTTAATTAAAATTTTAGCAGATCAAAAGTTGGCAAATTGCAATCGTAATTAAGAATTTACTTTTTACCCTCTTTTGAAAATCTATTTTTTAACATTTGTCGTTTATCGCTTTTGCGGTGAAATAAAATTGAGCTTCTGTAACATAGGTTACGGTGCGCTTCAATTTCCCAACCTAAATTTGCCGTATTAAATCAATCAAATACACAAAATTATGTTAGATACCATTAACAATCTTTTCGGATTCAAAAAAACAGATTACGCAGATCTGGTAAAAAAAGGTGCGATTATCATCGATGTTCGCAGCAAAGGTGAATTTGCGGGCGGTCATATTAAAGGTTCGATTAATATACCTTTGGATCAGCTTCAGAATAATCTTTCAAAATTAAAAGATAAAAACAAAAGCATTATTACGTGTTGCGCTTCTGGAATGAGAAGCGGGTCTGCGAAAACGATGCTTTTAAACAATGGCTATACCGACGTTCACAATGGTGGCGGTTGGGGAAGTTTGAACGGTAAAATCTAAACACATCATTATATTCTATATTTTAAAACCTCGAAAATTCGAGGTTTTTTCGTGTTCAAATATTCTATAAATTTTCTAATATTTTTATTTATTAAATGCTAAGTAAAATATAAAGGCATTTATAAACATAAAAAATAAAGCAGGTGTAGAGATCAATAAACTGTCCTTTGTTTTAATTCTCGTTAAGACGCCAAAAAACATTAGTACGGCAAGTCCAGCAGATGACAGCAATAGAAGGGGTTGATAAAATAAACCGACGAGTAAACCCGCGGCGCCCAGCATTTCCAAGATGATTACATAAATTCCAAAACCCTTTAAGTCAAATCGCTCGAATTCCTTTTTCATATTTGGTGAAATAAAATAGGAAATAGAATAGCCCGCAAAAGCGAGGCTTGAAAAAAGAACACAGGCAATTAATAAATAATTCATATTTAAATAATCTCCATTGAAACTAATGCGATGAAGATGCAAAGAATCAGTAATACGAGTGATGGCAAATGTTTGATGAAGGGATTTTTAATTTTAAAATGGAAAAATTGTGCAGCTACCATAAATAATCCCATTATAATGGCGGAAATCCCAATTAAGGTTGGAAACCAAATTCCCGCAACTAATAAAGTTGCTACGGAAATTTTTGCTGCTCCTACAAAAGTTCTCGTTAAATCACTCAATCCGAATTGCTTGAATTCTTTGATGATTACATCATACCGGAAAATCCAAACGTAAAAAACGGAGGCTGCTACAATAATTTGTGCTACAAGTAAAAGAGTTGTCATATTATTTTTTTTAGTTATTCAATGTAAAAATAGTGTTTTTAGTAGCACTAAAATTTATTATTAATTAATTGTGCTTGGGCGATTACGAAAAACGCAATTCTTATATTTTTTCTCATAGCCTCATGCTATGTAACCTTTGTCACTGTGTACGATTGTTTACTGCGATACTTTTGTCATCAAATTAAAAAGACATGAGGAAAGTATTATTTCTACTATTTATATCAACCAAATTTTTCGGACAGGATACCATTCAGATTTCTAAAAGAGATTTAGAAAGTAGAATTGAAGGACAAAATCTCTCCGTGAAATTAGCGAATGATGAAGTGAATTCTGCACAAGCCGGTTTATTGCAAACACGCGCAATGTATTTGCCAAACGTAACTGCGTCTTACACAGGAACTGCGACCAACAGTCCGTTGATGGCATTTGGTACAAAACTCAACCAATCCAGAATTACGATGATGGATTTTGATCCATCACAATTAAATAAACCTGATAACATTTTCAATTTCGCTACGAAATTAGAAGTTCAGCAATCGATTTTTAATAAAGATGCAGTCTACCAAAAGAAAGCGGGCGAAGTAAAAGTTGATGTTTTAAAAATTAAAGCAGAACGAACCAAAGAATATCTTCAGTTTGATTTGAATAAAGCCTATTTGCAATTACAAATGGCGTACAAGGTTGTGAAAGTTTTGGAAGAAGCAAAAAACACCACACTCGCCAATAAAAAAGTCATCGATAATTATTACAAAAACGGAATGATTCAAAAATCTGAAGTTTTATATATAAATGTTCGAGTTTCTGAAATTGAGAGTCAAATTCAATACGCGAAATCGAATGTTAGAAATGCTTCTGATTATGTTTACTTTTTATTGAATGAAGATTCGGAAAATAAAGTCTTCAAACCGATGGATGAATTTTCTTATCAGGAAAATATTTTAGAGCAAAATCCAAAACTCAACGGAAACAGAAAAGATCTTCAAGCCTACGAGAAATCTTTGGAAGCGTATGATTATCTGGTGAAATCTGCCGACGCGAAGTTTCTACCAAAATTAAATGTCTTTGGAAGTTTTGAATTAAATGACAACAAAGTCTATAAATTCAATGGCAACGGTTATTTAGTCGGATTGCAATTATCCTGGAATGTGTTTGATGGTTATAAAGCCAAAATTGAAAAAGAAGTTTACAAAGCAGATCTATCTAAAGCACAAACTGAAATTCAGCAATATCAAAAACAAAAACAGTTAGAACTCAATAAATCATACCGACAGGTTTTAGATGCAGATAAAAAAGTTTCTTTAACCAAATTATCCTGGGATCAAAGTGCGGAAGCCTACAGAATCCGTAAAAACAGATACGATCAAGGTTTAGAAAAATCATCTGATTTACTTTCCGCAGAAACTCAAATGTCTCAAAAAGAACTGGAATATCAACAGGCGATTTTCGAATATAATTCAGCGCTGGAATACTTTAAATTTTTGAAGTAGCAATGAGACAAATAGATAATAGACGAATAGATAATAGACCAAACTCTAAACATCTATTATCTATCAGTCTATTATCTATCATCTTTTAATCTATCATCTTAAAAATAAATCAACATGAAAATATTAGTTTACTCCGTCCTCTTATTAGGATTATCGATGAGCAGTTGTTCGTCAGACGAAAAAAATACAACGCTCAATCAAACACCGATTCAAGTAACGGTGAATCAATCTGGAAATAATTCTGAGGGTGCATACGCTTCTGCAAGTGGAAAATTAGTGGCGAAAAATTCAGTAAATGTCAGCACCAGAATGATGGGATACATTACCGGAATGAAAGCCGAAGTTGGACAAAATGTTCGTGCTGGACAATTATTGGTAAGCATCAATTCAACAGATATTCAGGCAAAAGGCGGACAAGCCAACGCGCAGATCTCTCAGGCACAGGCGAGTTACAATATTGCGAAAAAAGATTACGATCGTTTTTCGAATTTATTTAAAAACCAAAGTGCTTCTCAAAAAGAATTGGACGATATGCGAGCGCGTTACGAAATGGCTCAAGCTGGTTTACAAGCCGCACAAGCCATGAAAAGCGAAGTCAATTCTCAGTATCGCTATACCAACATTACAGCACCAATCTCGGGAGTAATTACGGAAAAATACGCTGAACAAGGCGATATGGCAAGTCCCGGAATGCCTTTGTTAACCATCGAATCGCCGTCGGCTTTGCAGGCGCAGGTTTTAGTTTCGGAACAAAACATTACGCTCATCAAACAAGGAATGCCGGTTAAGATTACCCTGAAATCCAACAATGAAGAAGTTGCCGGAACTGTAGGAGAAATCAGCCGTTCTTCCGCGAACACAGGTGGTCAATATATGGTGAAAGTCAATGTTTCAAACAGTGCCAATTTATTATCCGGAATGTTTGTGAATGTGCAATTTCCTTTTAAAAATACAGGAAAAACGAATCAGGATTTTCAGGAAGGCGTGATGATTCCCAAATCAGCTTTGGTAGAGAAAGGTCAATTAACGGGAGTTTACACGATAAGTTCTAACAATACGGCGATTCTTCGTTGGGTGAAAACTGGTAAAAGTTTCGGGGATCAAGTGGAAATTCTATCTGGACTTAATGCCAAAGAACCTTACATCGTTTCGGCACAAGGAAAACTCTTTAACGGAGCAAAAGTAACTAAATAATGTACCAATATAATAATGTAACAGTCTACCAATCAGTTCTAATAAAATTTGTTATACTGGTAAATTGCTTCATTGTTAAATTAAACTAATAATTATGCAACAAGGAATATCAGGACGTATTGCCGAAGTCTTCATCAATTCAAAACTATCAATTCTGTTGATGGTCGCATTGATGGCGATTGGGATGTACAGTTCCACATTAATACCGAGAGAAGAGGAACCACAGATTATTGTACCAATGGCGGACGTAATGGTCGGTTATCCGGGAGCAAATCCTACGGAAGTAGAAAATCGTGTGGTGAAACCTTTGGAAAAAATAATCTCCAACATCAAAGGAGTTGAGCACGTTCACAGCATGGCAATGAATGGTAAAGCCATGATCATCGTTCAGTTTTACGTGGGTGAAGACACGGAACGTTCGTACGTGAAACTCTACGATGAAATGATGAAAAATAAAAACATCTTTCCAGAAGGTGTTTACGAGCCCTTGATTAAAACCCGTTCGATCGACGATGTTCCAATGTTGGGATTGACACTTTGGAGCGAAAAATACAGCGATTTTCAATTAAGACAAATGACGGAAGAACTCGCTTCGGAAGTCAAAAAAATCAAAGATGTTTCATTGACAAACGTAATCGGTGGAAGAAGCCGACAGTTGCAAGTGATTGTTGACAAAGATAAGATGGCGGAATCCAATGTTGATGCTTTGGGAATTATGCAAATGATTAAAGCCAATAACGGCAGTTCCCAATCTGGAAGTTTCGTAAGCAATGATGCAGAATATTTAGTAACAACAGGAGAGTTTTTAAATTCTGCTGAAGATGTTGGGAACCTGGTGATCGGTACTTCTCAAAATATGCCGGTTTATTTAAAACAAGTGGCTAAAATTGAAGACGGACCTTCTTCAACAAAGAATTATGTCAATTTCGGCTACGGAAATGCCACTGAAAAGGGCAAAAGTTTTTTATCGGAATATCCAGCCGTAACGCTTTCTATTTCTAAAGTTAAAGGCGCCGATGCGATGCATATTTCCGAAGAAATTTTGGATCAGGTTGAATCCTTAAAGAAAACTTTAATTCCGAATGATGTTCATGTAGAAGTGACCCGAAATTACGGTGAAACGGCTTCTCACAAAGTATCTGAATTAATGAGCCACTTGGGAATTGCGATTATTGCTGTAACACTTCTGGTAATGTTAGCCATGGGATGGAGAGGTGGACTTGTCGTATTCTTCTCGGTTCCATTGACCTTTGCACTCACGCTGTTCGCTTATTATATGTTGGGTTACACGCTGAACAGAATTACGCTTTTCGCCTTGGTTTTCGTAGTAGGAATCGTCGTCGATGACAGCATTATTATAGCGGAGAATATGCACCGGCATTTCCATATGAAGAAACTGCCCTTTAAGGAAGCCGCTATTTTCGCTATTAATGAAGTAGGAAATCCAACTATTTTAGCAACATTTACGGTAATTGCAGCGATTTTACCGATGGCATTCGTATCTGGAATGATGGGTCCTTATATGTCTCCGATGCCGATTGGAGCTTCGATTGCGATGCTACTTTCACTCTTTATTGCTTTGACGATTACGCCTTATTTAGGATTTCATTTATTAAAAGTAAAAGACAGTGAGGAACACAAAGAAGAGCAAGGTTTAGAAACTGGTTTCATTTATAAACTCTACAAAAAAGTAGAACAACCATTATTAGATAGTGGCAAGAAAAGATGGACCATGCTCGGCATTACGGGCGTTTTATTAATGATTTCTATGTTTGCCTTTGCGGCTAAATGGGTAGCTGTAAAAATGCTTCCATTTGATAATAAAAATGAAGTGCAGGTCGTAATCGATATGCCTGATGGAACGACTTTAGAAAGAACTGCAGCTGTAACGCAAGACATTGCACAATATCTGAAAACCGTCCCGGAAGTAGTAAATTATCAATCTTATATTGGTTCGGCCTCTCCTATTACTTTTAATGGTTTAGTTCGTCATTACGATATGCGTGGAAGTAGCAATACGGCGGATATTCAAGTGAATCTTTTGCATAAAGAAGATCGGGATAATCAAAGTCACGATGTGGCGAAGATAATTCGTCCAGAAATTCACAAGATTGCTAAAAAATATGGCGCTAATGTAAAGATCGTAGAAGTTCCGCCTGGACCACCAGTCTTATCAACAATTGTTGCTGAAGTTTACGGACCAGATTACGAAGAGCAAGTTCGGATTGCAGATGAAGTGCAGAAAATCCTCATCAATACCGACGATGTTGTCGATGTGGATTGGATGGTTGAATCTCCGCAGACAGAATTTAAAATCGTAGCCGATAAAGAAAAAGCAATGTTGAATGGTGTTGCACCTCAACAAGTTGTTGGAAATCTGACTTATTTATTAGGTGAACATTCCATCGGAAATCTATTTGATCCAAAATCAAATGATGCGGTTGATATTGTAATGAAGCTGAGCGATGGTGATAAAACCAGTATTTCTAACCTGACCGATTTAAAAGTGAAAGGTCAGGCAGGAATGGTTCCGATCAGTGATATTGTAAAAGTTCAACGAGAAACTTTAGAAAAATCAATTTACAGAAAAGACCAAAAACGTGTGGTTTACATTCTGGCAGATATGGCGGGAGGCTTAGAAAGTCCAGCGTACGCGATTTTGGGAATGGATGAAAAACTGAAAAACATCAAACTTCCAGCGGGATATGCCTTGAACGAATTGTATATGAATGCGCCGAAAGATGAATCAGATTACACCGTGAAATGGGATGGTGAATGGCAAATTACTCTAGAAGTTTTCCGCGATTTGGGCGTAGCATTCTTAGTGGTGATTCTGATTATTTATATGTTGATTGTGGGTTGGTTCCAAAACTTCAAAACGCCAATTATGATGATGATCCCTATTCCACTTTCGTTGGTTGGTATTGTACTCGGACACTGGTTGTTGGGCGCTTTCTTTACGGCAACATCATTTATTGGAATGATTGCCTTAGCCGGAATTATGGTGAGGAACTCGATTCTTTTGATTGACTTTATTGAAATTCGTTTAAAAGAAGGAGCACCCATAAAAAGAGCGATCATCGAAGCAGGAGCAGTGAGAACAACTCCGATTTTATTAACCACCGGAGCAGTGGTAATTGGAGCAGTCGTGATTTTATTCGACCCGATTTTCCAGGGATTGGCCATCTCATTGGTATTTGGAGCAATCGTTTCTACGCTATTGACGTTGGTTGTAATTCCATTGATTTATTATATGTCTGAAAAAGATAAATGGGCACACAATGAACCTGTGGAACCAGAACCGATTGTCATTAAAGAAGACCTTCAGGATTAATTAACTCAATTCTCTGTCGGAAATTATTTCGGCAGAGAATTTTAAAACTAAACAAAAATGAAACTCTTATTGATCACCGCAATTAAGGAATTTGAAAGTGAAGTCAAAAGTATCCTCGTAAAATCGGGTTCGAAATCATTTACTTATAATGAAGTCAAAGGATTTAAAAATTACGAACGAAGCACGAGCAGCAGTAACTGGTTTGCCTCTGCTTATTCTGAAATCGATTCCTTATTGTTCACCGTTTTTGTACCCGAAGAAAACACGCCTTTAATTATTAAAAAGATCGAGGAATTTAATGCTGGACAGGAAACACTTTCCAAAGTTCATATTGCACTCATCGCTTTAGAACAACAATTTTAAAAAATATCAACTACTATAAAAATTAATTATGAGAAACAGAATAATACACGCATTTGCGGGAACTATGATCTTAGCAAGCATCCTTTTATCCATCTACATCAACCAGAATTGGCTGTGGCTGACTGGATTTGTCGGAATTAATTTACTACAATCCTCAATGACGAATTGGTGTTTGCTCGATAAGATTTTAGGAAAGATGGGAGTTAGTAATGAAGGTGGTTCTTGTGGCGTTTAACCGAAAACTTTAAAAATCAAAGATCCCTGCAATTAATTTTGTGGGTATTTTCTTTATTTCGAGCTTAGAAGCCGAACAAAAACTTCTCTAACTCCTAAAAGGTTAGTCCATTTTATAAATATTTCAAAAAATTTGCGTGAATGTGAAAGCACTTAAGAAATTCATCAATTACCCCATTTTCCACCTCCGATAAAAAAGCCGACCGTGATTCCCACGTATGAATTTGGAGATGTACCTGAGGACTCACCATTGAAAGTCTGAAGTTCAGACTTGGGAACTATGTTATATTCTAAGCCTACCCGCAACTTATTCCATTCAATTCCACCTCTGATGAGACCGCCAAATTTGCCCCCAACATCTGCACCTGTATCAGATGAAGAGAAGGTTTCTATAGTGGCAAAGTTGAAGTATCCTAATCCACTTCCGAGATATGGCACTAATGAGCCAACGCCATTATTAAAATAATAATCATAGGTTGCAACATAAGAGGTAGTTGCAGAAGCCTTGCGATTACTACTATTTGAGAAAGATAATAAATCGCGGGTACTGCCAGCTACACCAATCCTTAAACCAACATTCATATTGTCTTTGATGTTATATTTCGGTTCTATTGAAAAAGATATTCCAGCTCCTCCTCCAGCAGGTATTGCATAGCCTAAATCTAGCCCGACTCTAAATTTGCCTTCTGCCTGCGCATACGAATGTACAAATGCAAATAAAAGAACAATAGTTACAAAGCTTTTTTTCATAGTAGATTTCTTAAAGTAAATATATAAAATACAGATGAAGATATTTCCACTTAGTTTTAAAGAATTGAGGAAAAATCCTATATAAAAGAAAACCGTCGCACCATGCGACGGTCTTTCTTAACAAATAAAAATAAGGAACTTAACTAATTCGTTTTAATACTGATCAGTCCGCGGACTTCGTTTTCTTGGTAATCCATGGCTAAATCATTCGGATACAAGTCTGCAATTTTCGCTGCTACTTTTGGCTGTACATTTTTCCCTGGTTCACCATGACATTGCAAACACATCGCATTCGTAACCAAAGGCTCGTAGTAATGAGTTTCGGTGCGAACTGGTTTTAAAAGCTCACCTGCTAACAATTGTTTTTTATATTGCTCAATCAATTTCAATTCTTCTGAATTGGCAATATTTTTCGGATTTCTTCTTTTATCAGAAACTCTGGAAATCACCAAACCATGTTTATCTGACATTGATTTTGTTAAAGGCATTGCCTGGATATTGCAAAACTCCAACGCCGATTCGGGTCCGCCTATCTTCATTTGCTCGCCCACATTTTTCATTAATAGTTTCTTGGTTTCAGTTGCAAAAGCGTGCAGTGAATCAGAACTGATAGTCTGTTTCGCAACTGCCATATTATTAACCGAAACTTCAGGTTGAACTATCTTATTGGTACATTGCGTGAATAACAATGCGATGCTTCCTACTGTTAAAACTTTAATCATGACGCTTAATTTTATTTAAAGATAAGCCGCGTTTGTAAGAATCTCTGTGACCCAAGTCACACTCCCTTTTATTTATCGAAATTATTATCTTTGAACTCATGAATTTCTACGAACTCTTTCTGCAACCTTACGAATCATATGATCTTTTTCAAATTGTTCTCGAAGTTGTTGCGACAATTTTCGGTATCTTGAGCGTTTACTTTTCCATTAAAAAAAACATTTGGGTCTATCCAACCGGAATTATTTCTACGGCCCTTTATGTTTATATTCTCTACAATTTTGGTCTGCTCGGCGATATGATGATTAATTTTTATTATACCGTCATGAGCATCTACGGTTGGTTTCTCTGGTCTAAGAGTTCAGAAGATCACATCCATGTTGAAGTTTCCTGGGCTACTAAAAAAGAATGGATTTTTTCTGGGATTTTATTTTTTGTCAGTTTGATTTTGGTAACGATCGTTTACTATTATAAACCGTTTATCGACAATCATTTTTCGATGGAAAATGTGGAGCTCGGGCTTTACCATTTAGATTGGGCCAATTGGTTAGATATTTTGACGACCGCAATTTTCTTGGTTGGAATGTGGTTGATGGCCAAACGTAAAATCGAAAACTGGATTTTCTGGATCGTGGGCGACTTAATTTGTATCCCAATGATGATCTATAAAGGGTTGGGAATAACCTCAATTCAATATTTGGTTTTTACCGCGATGGCAATTATTGGTTATATCGAGTGGAAAAAAGGCCAAAAATTGCATAACAGTAAATGATTTAATCTATTTCCGCTTTCCGCGATTGATTAAGATTTGAGTATCTTTGCTCTCCCAAAATCACAAGGGTAAAAACCTTTTTATTTTATGCAAAACACCATCGAATTTTACAAGTATCAAGGAACTGGAAACGATTTCGTGATGATCGATAATCGAGATCTACAGTTTTTAAAAGACAGAGAAATCATCGAAAAATTATGCGACCGAAGATTTGGAATTGGCGCTGATGGATTGATTTTATTAGAAAACGATTCCGCGG
Source organism: Kaistella antarctica (assembly GCF_900109615.1). Taxonomy (GTDB): domain Bacteria; phylum Bacteroidota; class Bacteroidia; order Flavobacteriales; family Weeksellaceae; genus Kaistella; species Kaistella antarctica. The sequence continues at coordinate 333,140 of NZ_FOIX01000002.1, read as the reverse complement.
CTGATTTTAAAATGGTTTATTATAATTCAGATGGAAACGAAAGCACCATGTGCGGAAACGGTGGCAGATGTCTTGTTGCCTTCGCTCATTTCCTAGACGTCTTCGAAGATCAAACCACCTTTACGGCAATTGACGGTTTACACGAAGCCGAAATTCATAACGGCATCATTAAATTAAAAATGATCGACGTGGATTCGATTAAAAATACAGAGGGAAGTTTCGAATTAAATACGGGTTCGCCGCACTACGTAACCTTTGTAGAAAAGGTAGATCAATATAAAGTTTTCGAAAACGGTAACAAAATCAGAAATTCTGCGTCTTATAGTCAGGAAGGAATCAATGTGAATTTTGTGGAAGAAATTTCTGAAAACGAAATCTTCATCAGAACGTACGAAAGAGGCGTTGAAGATGAAACTTTCAGTTGTGGAACAGGAGCAACAGCCTCGGCGCTGGTTTTTCTAAAAGATAAAAATCAACCTTCAGTTAACGTAAATGTTTTAGGCGGAAAGTTGAAAGTCTATGCCGACCAGGAAGGTGAAACTTTCAAAAACATTTGGTTAGAAGGTCCGGCGAAACAAGTGTTCAAAGGAAAAATCAATTTATAAAAAGTTCTTACTTTAAATATGAAAAAAAGCGGAATTGTCTTAATCATCGTATTTCTGATCTTTGCAGTCGGAAGTTTTTTTGGCTACCAATATTACCAAAAATATTACGGAAACAACGTAGAAAAAGAAGGCTACGTTTTGATCCCGCACTCTGCTAATTTCAATTCTATTTTAGATTCCATTTCACCTTATCTTAATAATAAGAAGCAGTTTGCTGAAGTTGCAAAAAGCAAAAGCATGGATAAATATTTCAGCGCTGGACGATACCGAATTAAATCAGGAACGAATAACACCGATTTAGTCAACATGATTAAAGCCGGCAACCAAACTGAAAACACCTTTAGAATTGGAGATTTCTTTACCGTTTATCAAATGGTTGGGAGAGTTGCTTTAAAAACAGAACTTGATTCACTACGATTCGCCACCGATTTAAATAAAATCGCAACTGACAAAGGATTAAACAACGCAGAAGATTTAAAAAAATATTTCTTCATCGATTCTTACAACTTTTTCTGGACCGTAACGCCAAAAGAATTCTTTAAGAAATTTGAAGACGATTATAATGGCTTCTGGACTGCCGAAAGAAAAGCGAAAGAACAAAGTTTAGGATTAAGCCGCGATCAAATATATGCCTTGGCTTCTTTAGTTTATAAAGAAACGGGCGGCAAACCCGATGAGATGAAAACCGTGGCTGGCTTATATTTAAACCGTCACCGAAAAGGAATGAAACTGCAAAGTGATCCAACCGTGATTTACGCGGTCAGTAAAGCCAATAATTTTCAAGATGAACCTTTGAAAAGAGTTTTCTTCAAACACCTTCGCGAACCTTCACCTTACAATACTTATTTCTCTGCTGGGATTCCACCAGGACCAATTTGTATGGTTGATAAAAATTCGGTTGACGCAGTTTTAAATGCAGAAAGCAATGAGTTTATTTATATGTGTGCAGATCCGAAAAGATTTGGACTTCATAAATTCACGGCAAATGCGGCGGAACATAATGAGAATGCCAAAGAATATCAAGCTTGGCTGAATTCTAAAAACATTACAAAATAGAAAGTAAAAAAGAAAATATAAATCTTATATTTTTCTTAATACCATCAAAAAATAATATAAAATTTTAACTTCTGTTAAAAATAGCAATCAGAAGAGCTTAAACTAAAATTATGACGAACAAAATTGAGATTTCATCAATTATTAAAAAAAGGACCTTAGGACTTGCCTTCGTTTTGGGTGCCGCGAGTTTAGCGTTTGCCCAGCAGAAAGTAAATGTAAGCGGAAAAATTGTTGATCAGCAAAAAAACGCTGTTCCTTATGCCTCAGTAACCTTCAGCAACAAAGCGAATAAACTTTTCAGTGATGCAACGTTAACAGATGATAAAGGGAATTACCAACTGGCTTTGACTCCAGGAAATTACGATATTACGATTGACGCGATTGACTTTAAAAAATCAAATCTAAACAAACAAATTTCCGCGGGTGGAAATCTTGGAAACTTTACCGTAACCTCTGAAAGTTCTGCAACAAATGGCAGAACCAAAGACATCGAAGGCGTAGTGATTACGGCGAATGCTGTAAAACCGTACCGTGTAGAATTAGATAAAAAAGTGTACGATCCGTCCACGGATCTCCTTAGTAAGGGTGGGAATTTACAAGATGTTTTAGCGAATGTTCCGTCAGTATCTGTGGAAACCGATGGTACTGTTTCTATGCGTGGGAACTCGAATGTAAAGTTTTTAATTAATGGAAAACCCTCTTCGATGTTGGGGATCGATAGTGGCGCAAATGGATTACAATCTATTCCCGCAGATCAAATCGAAAGAATTGAGGTGATTACGAATCCATCTTCTAAATTTGAAGCCAGTGGAACCGCGGGTATCTTAAATATTATTTTAAAGAAATCGAAAGGAATGGGCTTCAACGGTAGCGTTACCGGAAGTTTAGGATATCTACCAAGTACCAATTTGAACACCAACCTTAGCTGGAAAAAAGGAAGCTGGACCTGGTTTTTAAATGGCGGCGGTGGTTACCGAGAAGGAGAAGGGAAAAGCGACAGCGATACGCGATTCTTCAACACTGCTACAGGAGCAACAACCAGATATTTCGAACAGAATTCAAAAAACAAAAGCGAAAGCAATTTCTATAATGCTACGGCAGGTTTCGCAGTTGATTTAACGGAAAAAACGTCGATCAACCTATCAGGAATGGTTAGAAATTTTTCGAGTGAAAGCAAAAACAAAGTTGACAATATCAACTATGATGCTTCTCGAATTTTAAATAATTATTCGCAAACAGCAGCTTTAGGAACCAGCACCAATCTTTCTCTTCAAGGTGATGTAGGATTGGATCATAAATTTAATGACGCTGGACACAACATCGCTTTATCATTAAGTTTACAAAAAAGCAACAATGAATCAACTGAAGATTCCAGAGAATTCGATCAGTCGTATTTTCAATATGGAACTTTAGGAAACAACAATACGGTTAACAAATCGATTATAGGAAAAGTTGATTACGAATTGCCAATTGGTGAGAAATCAAAAATTGAAGCCGGTTATCGAATAGATAATAATACCAATGATTACGATTTCTTAAATAAGGAAACTGGTTTTAACTTAAATTACGGAATTGTAGACGAGTACAGTGGAAATACCGTATATGATGAAACCATCAACGCGGGTTACGCACAATTTAAAAGCAAATTTGACAAACTTGGTTATCAAGTAGGTTTGAGAGCAGAAAACGCGCAAATCAATATTGAATATCAAAGTTTAAGCGGAAACACTTCTAATAAAAAGAAGGATTATACTGGCTTTTTCCCAAGTGTATTTTTGAGTTATGATTTAGGTAGTTCGAATAATCAATTATTATTGAATTACTCCAGAAGAATCAATAGACCGCGTTCTTGGTTCTTGATTCCTTACCCGACTTCTTTGGCAAACCGTCAGAATTTGTTCCGTGGTAATGAAGATCTAGATCCATCGTACATTGATTCATTTGAATTAGGATATGCAATTCAGAAGAAAAAATTCACCATTAATCCAACGTTGTACTATAGAAAAACAACAGACGATGTGAAGTTTGTGTTGTTGAGTCAGGCAATCGGATCTGATGTTTTAATTACAAGTCCTTACAACGTCGGGAATGAAACGAGCTACGGTTTAGATTTAAACTTAACTGCAGATCTTTTCCCTTGGTATAAAATTATGGCAAGTGCCGATCTTTTCGGTTACAAATCAGAAGGTTCTTACTTTGACCCCAACAGAATGGTTGAACCGCTTTCTTTTGATGGAGAAGGATTTTCAACCAGATTAAGACTAACCAACAGTTTTAAAATTGACAAAACGTTGAGCATGCAAGTTCAAGGTTTTTACAGAGGTGGTCAAAAAACGGCTTCTAGTGAAAGTAAAGACATGTATGTTTTAAATTTCGGAGCGAATAAGACGATCTGGAATAACAATGGGACAATTGCTTTCAACATCCAAGATATTCTGGGAACAAGAGGTAGAAATACCACGAGTTTCGGTCCAGGTTATGAGAGGGATTCTTACATGCGTTGGAGCCCAAGAAGTTTTAATGTTTCTTTAACTTACCGATTCAAACAAGGTGAAAAAATAGATACACCGAAACGTAAAAAAGATATTAACTCCAATAGTCAAGGTGGTGACGATCAAGGTCCACCAATGTAAATCCATGATTAATGGATGATCGATGATTGAATTTATGCTAAATAGAAAATCCTGAAATGTAAGTTTCAGGATTTTTTGTGTTTTTTAATTAAAATTTTATTTTCTGCTTTCCAGATATTTCTGCCATTCCCAAGTGGTGCGTAAAGCTTCATCTAAAGAAGTTTCAGCTTTCCAACCCAATTCCCGTTCTGCTTTATCAGCATTGGCGTAAGCGACGGTAATATCGCCATCACGTCGATCACAAATTTTATACGGCACTTTCACATCGTTGGCTCTTTCGAAAGATTCTACGACTTCTAAAACGGATGAACCTTTTCCGGTTCCCAGATTATAAATATCGATTACAGTTTCTGAAGTTTCAGCCATCAATTTCTGCAAGGCTTTCACGTGCGCTTTTGCTAAATCTACGACGTAAATATAATCACGAACTGCCGTTCCATCTGGCGTATCATAATCATTTCCCCAGATCGATAACTGCTCGCGAATTCCAGAGGCAGTTTGCGTCACGTAAGGCACTAAATTATTAGGAATGCCAATTGGCAATTCTCCTAATAAAGCGGATGGATGAGATCCAATCGGATTAAAATATCGAAGCAATGAAACTTTCTTTTTATATGCCGTGGCGAAATCTTTTAGAATCTCTTCGCCCATCTGTTTGGTCTTTCCATAGGAAGACTCTGGAGTTTTCAGCGGAGTATCTTCATCAATCGGCTGTTGATCTGCCTGACCATAAACCGTGCACGATGAACTAAAAATGAAGTTTGAAATATTTCTATTTTTAAATTCCTGAAGGATATTAATTAAGGAAAATAAATTATTTTCATAATAATCCAACGGTTTTTCCTGACTCTCTCCTACTGCTTTGAAGGCTGCAAAATTAATGCACCCATCGATTTCATAAGCATCAAAAACTTGCGCAAGCAATTCCTTTCGTCTTAAATCAAAGGGAAAGAAAACTGGTCTTTTCCCTGCTACTTTTTCAATATTATCGAGAATAAATTTCTCCGAATTGGACATATCATCAACGATGATAACCTGAAATCCATTTTGTAAAAGTTCTACCACCGTGTGGGAACCAATGTAACCGAGACCGCCGGTAACGAGTATTGTCATATTTTTTTATTTATTACTTTGTCAAAGTTTAAGACTTTGACAAAGTTTTTTAGATTTTAATTTCAAATAGGCTACTGTCAATCTTTTTTTGATGACAAATTTTAAAATTTTCTTTATTATCAAATATTGCAAGAATCTCATTCCTCGAAATTGAAGTTTCAACATTAGAAATAACTGCTTTATAAGATGAGAATTTATAGTTCTGAAAATCTTCAGGATTTTGATGAATGTAAATAATCAAATTTCTCAGATATTCTTCAGAAGTAACTCTAATTCTCTTAAAAGGCGACTCCAATAAAGGACCGCTTCTACGATAAACTTTATTAAATGCCTGTGTATAGCTGCTGAATAATCTAGCTAATGACTTGCTGTAAATAGATTCCTCACAATGCAGACCTTTGATAGAAGTATTGATTTTTGAACTTATTTCAACATTGGATTTAGGTCTTAAAATAAAATGGAAATGATTTGGCATCAGACAATATCCATAAATTACGAAAAAAGGTAAAACATATTGTTCCGTTTTCTTCAGAAAAAATGACATATTTTCATTGTCTAAAAAGATTAAATTAGAATTAATTCCTCTATTAAAAATATGATAGAGATAATCGGCTTCCAAGATGTCTTCTCTTATTTCCATTTTTAAACTTTGTCAAAGTTCTTAACTTTGACAAAGTAGATTCAAACCTACTTATTCATAAACTCCAACACCGCGTCAGAAATATATTTCAACTGCTCATCATCTAATTCAGTATGCATTGGCAATGAAATAACTTCTTCTAAAAGCTTGTCGGTATTCACAAAATCAACATCATTGCTATCCTGGAAATATGCTTTCTGCTTTCTTAAAGCCACTGGATAATAAATCATCGCCGGAACTTCTTTCTCGGTTAAGAATTTTTGCAAATCATTTCTTTTTCCGCCTAAAATTCTCAAAGTATATTGATGAAAAACATGCGAAGAATAATCCGCTCTTTTCGGCGTTAGAATTTCTGCACAATCAGCGAAAGCGTCATCATAATAATCGGCTGCCTTTCTTCTCGCTTCATTGTAAGTGTCAAGCAGCGTTAGTTTCTTTCTTAAAACCGTCGCTTGAATACTATCTAAACGGGAATTTACACCAACCTCATCGTGGTAATATCGTTCATACATTCCGTGATTCACGATACCTCTGATTTTATGAGCAAGTTCATCATCATTGGTGAAAATGGCTCCACCATCACCGTAACATCCTAAATTTTTAGAAGGAAAAAAAGAAGTCGTGCCCATAATTCCCATGGTTCCAGATTTCTTTACTGTTCCGTCTGAAAAAGTAAATTCAGACCCAATGGCTTGGGCATTATCTTCAATAAGGTGAATATCATGTTGTTCGGCAATATTTAAAATTTCTTCCATGTTGGAACATTGTCCAAAAAGATGAACTGGAATTATCGCTTTTGTTTTGGGAGTGATCGCTGCTTTCAGCTTCTCCGTATCCATAGTAAAAGTATCATAATCAACATCGACTAAAACTGCTTTTAATTTTAATAAATGAATAACTTCTACGGTGGCTGCAAAAGTGAAATCCGCTGTGATTACCTCATCGCCTTCCTTTAAATTCAAAGCCATGAGTGCAATTTGCAAAGCATCGGTTCCGTTGGCGCAAGGAATCACATGTTTTACATCGAGGTACGTTTCTAATTCGGACTGAAAAAATTTAACTTCAGGACCGTTGATAAAGGCCGCCGTGTTCATCACATTTAGCACTGCGTTATCAACATCAGGTTTTATTTTGTAATATTGACTTTGAAGGTCAACCATCTGAATCTTTTTCATATGAAAATTTTATTGTATTTTATTGATCATATGCAATCGCCTATTTTTACACCTGTTTTTTACAGAAAATGGTAGTAGCGATTTCATAGAAAAAATATTTTCTCAAATTTACTAAAATTAAGTTTTTTAAAAAATTAAATAGGGTTAATGTTTCCTTTAGCATTAAAGGTAGCGCTTTCATTTATTTAAATAAAATTGCAGCACAACATTTATAAAATAACTTTTGAAAGGACTTTCATTTTAACTCAAATCAAACGATCACCATTATTAAAATTAAACTGAAATAAGGATTGATTTACATGATTAAAAATATTTTCAAGATTACGCTATCAAACAGCCACATTTTAATTAATTTTGTTACACTTTAATAAATCCACAAAATGAAAAAGTTTCTACTTACACTTGTCCTCTTCCTTTTTGTTTTTACCAGCGCCCAGACCGAACTAGTTTTTGTATTCTTTAATGATAAACCCAACAAAGCCGCCTTTTACGCAAATCCAATTTCTGAATTGACGCAGAAATCTTTGGATCGACGAGCTAAATATGGAATTGCTCTGAACGATCAAGATGCGCCGATTGAAGCGACTTACATTCAGAACATTAAAAATTTAGGATTCACGGTCGATGACTATTCCAAATGGATGAATGGGGTCGCCGTCAATGCGACCGCAGCGCAGATTTTAGATTTGCAGTCGAAATCTTATGTACAATCGGTGGAGCGCTTTATCAAACATCCAACTGGCGGAAAAACTACCGGTGAAAAAGTGAATAAGTTTGAGGAGTTTAATAAGACTTTAGGCAAAACAACTTTTAATTATGGCTCTGGTTTAGCACAAATTAATCAGGTCAATCTTCGTCCTTTGCATATTGCTGGTTTTACGGGAACAGGCGTTACCATTGCGGTTATTGATACAGGATTTCCGACCGTAGATACAGGCTCTGTTTATGCGAGAATTAGAAATAGTGGACAAATAAAAGGTGGTTATAATTTCATTGATAAAAGCAACGATTTTTACAGTATGCAACTCAATAACCATGGTTCCTACTGTTTGGGAGTGATTGCAGGTTATGTTGAAAACAGTTTTGTGGGCACCGCTCCCGATGCCGATTTTTATTTATACGCCACTGAAGATGCCGGTAACGAATTTCCTGAAGAGCAATTGTACTGGTCAGAAGCTGCAGAAGAAGCAGATCGCAAAGGCGTTGATGTAATTACGACTTCGCTAGGTTATTATGATTTCGATGATTCGCGTTATAATTTGCTATACTCAGATATGACTGGAACGACTTCTTTCATCGCCAGAGCAGCGCAAATTGCCACAGAGAAAGGAATTTTCGTCATTGCAGCCGCGGGAAATGAAGCGCTGAAACCGTGGCATTATATCATCACTCCCGCAGATAACCAAAAAGTATTTACGATTGGAGGCGTGACGGCTACAGGAGCAAGTTCTTCTTTTTCTTCTTTTGGTCCCAACGCAGTCGGACATATAAAACCTGATGCAAGCGCCAGAGGAAGTTCCACCTATATGGGTTACAACAATTCCGTAACATCGAGCAGTGGAACCTCATTTGCCACGCCACTTGCCGCAGGTGGAATCGCCTGCTTAATCCAGGCCACGCCGACAAAACAAGTGGACGAAATCAGCACTATTCTCCGACAAAATGCTTCCCTTTACCCGAATACAGATCCACAAAAAGGATATGGAATTTTGAATTTTGGTAAAGCTTTTAATACGACTTTATCAACAGTCAATACTGCAAATAAATCTTACTTAAAAATCTATCCAAATCCTGTAGTGAATACATTCACCATTAAAACTGATGAGAAAATTATTTCGGTGGAATTGTATGATACTTTAGGACGGAAAGTACAATCCATAAAAAATGAGAAAATCAATAATATTGAAAAATTGTCGAGTGGCGTTTATTTCATAAAAGTACAAACGGACAATAACCAATACATCGAAAAAATAATTAAAGAATAATTACATTCATTTTACACCATAAAAAAAGACCTTCATTTCTGAAGGTCTTTTTGTTTAAGCTGAATTTCGACTTGCATTAATATTTCCGAAGAGTGATCGCATGACGAGTTTTTCGTATGCTTCCCGATTGCCTTCTTCTTTCTGAATTTTAATTAGAGCATATTGTTGAATACTCAAAAGTGGAAGTACTATTTTCTCCCGAATTTTCACCGACAGTTGCGAAAGTGGTTCTTCTTCCATCAATTCCTGAAATCCTGTGAGTTCCAGCATCATCTCTTTAGATAGATTATATTCGTCTGAAAGAATGGTCCAGAATTCACCAAATCGCTGATTCTTTTTCATATAAGAAGTCAGCGGAAAGTAAGATTTATTCATGCTCATCATCGAGTTTAAAACCAATGTTTTGAAGAAATCAGATCCCTTATATAAACTTTTAACCTCGTCAAATCGCCCTTGATTTTTCAACTCGTGCAAGGCAAACCCAAACCCGAAAAACCCAGGAACATTTTGCTTGAGTTGACTCCAAGAACCAACAAATGGAATCGCACGCAAATCTTCAAATTTTAATTCTCCGCCAGCGCCACGTTTGGTTGGACGACTTCCAATATTGGTTTTTCCGTAATATTCTAGCGTGCTCATTTCCTGCAGATAGGGAACAAATCTTGGATGTGCTTTCAAATCAGAATATTTCTGATAGCTGATTTCAGCCAGTTCTTCTAAGAGTTTTCGCTCGCTGCCATTCAAATCTTTTTTGGCATTTTTAAAGACGTCATTTTCAATTCCGGCGGTCAGCAGTTGTTCGAAATTGTATTTCGCTTGATCTTTATTCCCGAAGACACTAGTGATTGTTTGTCCCTGAACGGTTAATTCAATTTGATGATTGGCGATTGTTTTTCCTTGAGAAGCATAGAAATCATGGGTCTTTCCACCACCTCTAGCTGGCGGTCCACCACGACCATCGAAGAAAATTACTTTAATTTGATATCGGTCAGAAATACTCGTCAACTGTTCTTTGGTTTCATAAATTTCCCAGTTGGCTTTTAGATAGCCACCATCTTTTGTTCCATCAGAAAACCCAAGCATAATGGTTTGTGCACCTTTTCGTCTCTCTAAATGTTTTTTATAGACTGGCAATTCGTAGAGGTCCTTCATTACATTTTCCGCGAGATCCAAACCTTCCATGGTTTCAAAAAGGGGAACAATATCGATATTGATTTCAGCTTCCGGATAACCACACAGTTTAAATAAAGCAAATACATTCAACACATCTTTAGTGGCTTCAGAATTAGAAATAATGTAGCGATGCATGCCACGCTCCCCATTTTTCTCCTGGATCCCTTTTACATTGTAAATGTTCTGTAAAGTATCTTTGGTTATGCCCTGAAAATTATTAGGGTCAAGCACGACGTCAGTTTTTAAAAGCCAGTCGAGTTTCTCTTGATCTGTAATTGTTTCAATATTTAAATCTGAATTTTTAGCAATAATCTCGTCAATAACTTCCTGATGAATTCGACTGTCTTGGCGAATATCTAAAGTCGCGAAATGAGTTCCGAAAATCTTCACCCGATCTTTAAAATCCTCCAATAGATTTTTAAAAAGTCCGTTGTGCTGTTCAATCAGAATTTTTTCTGCTTCTTTAACTTTAATTAAAATTTCTTCCGAAGAAATATCTTGGTCTTCTTTAAAAATCGCTTCATACAAATCGTCACTCAGTCCATCTAAGATTTTAGAAACTCCACGGAAACTCAATCTTCTTCGTAATTTCTTTAAATGAGCGTAATAAGATTTCAAAATAGAAAGATGCAATTCCTGCGCGACTTGTTGCGTAATTTCGGCTGTTACAAACGGATTGCCATCACGATCTCCACCGGGCCAAAATCCCATTTGAATAATATCTTGAGCCGGTGTAAAAGTGGGCGTACCGAAAGTATTTTTCACCTTTTTATATAATTCACCAATGGTGTCGTAATAGACATATCTCAGATAAAAAATGATGCTTAAAGCTTCATCTAATGGGCTCGGTTTTTCTTTATTTAGGAAAGGCGTTTTGCCGAGTTGTTGCAACAGCATATCGATTTCGGTGATTGAATCATCGGTAATTGCCGTGCGTAAGTCATGCAAAATCCGCTGAACGGAATTGGGATAGAACTGCGTGGGATGAGCGGTAAAAACAACTTTTATGGCGAAATCTTTTAACTTATTTCGGGTAGCTTCAAGCTGATGTTCCTGCAAAGCGCGCTCATGAACCTGCAACACCGTACCAGCATCACTTTCGGAATGCAATTGTGGGAAAGCAGCGTCTTCGATACTATCATACAAAACGACTTGCCGCTCGATATACTGAATAATTTTAAACAGTAATTCGGTTTTTTGCTCTTCGGTTGTAAGTTCGGTGTGTTTGCTGAAAAATTCTTCTACAATTTCTTCGGGACTTTTTCCGGCCTGATAGCCGACTTTACTTTCTTCATACAGAAAAGGAAGCAACATGCCAATATTCGACATTTTATCATAAGGCAAACTCATAAAAAGCGAGTTATAAATCTGAAATTTATTCTCAACCAATTGGCGGAATTTTTCTTTTTTTTCTTCGTGTAGCATCTAACAAATTTAGGATTATTTAATTCTAGTCGTAGTAATTTACGCATAAAAAAATGATCCCAATCCACAGAAAATTGTACCTTCATTAGATGAAATTTCTGCGCCTATTCTTTTTTGTAATTTTTGCGTTTTCTTCGGCACAAAAGGGATTTGAAATTTCGAATCCAAAAAAAACGGTGATTCCTTTTAAACTCATCAACAATCTGGTTTTTATACCCGTCAATATTAATGGAGTAGATTTGACTTTTCTACTGGATTCTGGCGTTAATGAAACAATTTTGTTCAGCCTGGATAATAAAGAAGTTAACTTTAATGAAATAGAAAAAATTAAGTTTTCTGGTTTGGGTGAGAGCGTTCATATTGAAGGTTTAAAATCTGAAAATAACATCGTCAACATTGGCAAGGATTACAAAGATTTCGAACATACCATTTTTATTATTTTAGATGAAAGCATTAATTTTTCTTCGCATGTAGGCATTCCCGTCAATGGAATTATGGGTTACCAATTTTTTAAAAATCATCGAATTGAAATCAATTTTACGTCCAAAAAAATAACCGTTTTTAATGAGGATAAAAAATTTAATCAACGACAGAAAACTTTTACGGAATTTCCCATTACCATCGAAGGCAACAAACCATACATGATCGCGGAAGTGGAAATGAACAATGAAAAGGTAAGCTCGAAAATGCTACTAGACCTAGGCAATAGCGACGCCGTGTGGCTTTTCCCGAAACTTATTGATAATTTTGAATACAACCGACCCAATATTGATGATTATTTAGGACGTGGATTTAATGGTGATATCTTTGGCAAAAGAAGCAGAATTCACTGTCTATATCTGGGTAAATTTAGTTTTGAGCAACCGCTTACGGCGATGCCGGATGAGTATTCGATTCAGAATTTAAAATTAGTACCTAATAGAAAAGGTTCCATTGGCAGTGATATCCTCCGTCGGTTTACGGTGATTTTCGATTATCCCGATCAAAGAATTTTTTTGAAAAAGAACAGGAATTATCAAGATCCTTTTTCTTTCAACAGCAGCGGTCTCGACATTCAACAAGTTGGAATGCTTTGGGAAAAAGATTTAGTCAGGATTGAAACCAAGAAAAACATGGCTTATTCAGGAGAAAGTGAAAACCGTAAGTTACCAGAGAATTTTCAATACAATTTTGTACTTAAGCCAAGGTTTTCAGTAGCAGGCTGCAGGAAAGATTCTCCCTGTTTCGTGGCGGGAATTCGAAAAAATGATGAACTCCTCACTATTAATAAAAGGCCAATTGGTGATTTGACCATGGAGAAAATTAATAATTATTTTAAAGAAGAAGATGGCAAAAAAATTAATATTAAAGTACAGCGAGATGGTCAGATTCTAAATTTTACCCTTACTTTACAAGATCCTATTCCCTACCAAAATGCAAATTGAAGCAAACACTATCGACCATATTCGCTCCAGACCGAGATTTAAAATTTATACCGACATTTCGCGGGAAGAATATATTGCTTATCTGAAAAAATTTCTAAAAGAACGTACTGAAAATTTCGAAGGAAATATCAATCAAGAAGTATCTTTAATAACGGTTCGAACTCCGCAAGAATATTACTGGAAACCCAATCTATCGTTGCGAACAGAAATTGACTCTGAAGAAAACAAAACGGTGATTCGCGGAATCTTCGGTCCCGCTGCGGCAGTTTGGACTTTTTTCATGTTTCTTAATTTTATTTTTGGGATTTTGTTGATGTTCGCCATCACCATTTGGTACGTAGAAAAACAGATCAAAAGCAATGATTACCCGTGGGCTTTTACCGCCTCGATAGTTATGCTTCTACTTTTGGGTCTCACTTTTTCGGTCGCCAGAATCGGTCGATGGAAAGCGAAGAAAGAAATGAAACAATTAAGAGAATTTGCGGAAGAATCTGTGCAGCAATTTGAACGTTATCAGGCTGCTGGCGTCGAAACGACCTGAGTTACTTCTGCTCTCTTGGCTTGCTCCTCTAAAATTTTCGCAAGATTAGGTTCAATAACCTTGGTCATTTCTTCGATCGAAATATTATTCGATTTTCCATCTTCACTTAAGTTTTTCCAAGGCTTTTTGCCACCCCATTTGTAATCACCAAAGACAATTACGGGCGTTCCGTTGGCTTTTACAGTTGCGCCACCTTTATTTAAAATCCATTGATCAGCCCAGTTGTAAAGATATTTTGCGTCATCCAGAGAAAGTCTTAAACACGAATGAGAAGCTGGATATCCTGGCAGATCATATTGATGCCAACCGATGCCTAAAGTATTATGAACATTGAAATTATAAGGGAGTTTCCAGTCGCTGTCTACAGTAGAAATTGCCAGTTCTTTTTTCCAGTTGGTAAACATTAAACCCCGTTTTGTCTGAGCGGTTTTGTGCCCCATACTTGTTGGCCCCCATTTTACGAGATTTCCTTTTTCATAAAGTGCGTAAGCCTGAATCGGATAGGAGAAAAATACAATCTTTTCAACATCCTTCAGTTGAGTTAATGATCGTGGGAACGGCGAATAAGCCATCAATGTCTCATCGATTTTATCTGGAATCATTAAGGTGTCTGCTCGCCATTTGTTTTTCATGTCAAGACGATTTATAGCCAAAATTACTGATTGCTCTTCTTTGGAAAACTCTTTATTAAAGACTCCCATAGCGGAATCACGTTTGTTTTTTGGGAAAATAAACGAGCTATAAATGACTGTGTTTTTTTTAATGGAATCTTGAATTAAAGAATCTTTTTTGACAGTTGCTAACGAGTCTTTTTTAATTTGAATTTGGGGAGAAATATTGACTTCCTTTTTACAGTGGATAACGAAGGAAGTAAGCAATAACAAAATAATAAGATTGAAAAATCTTTTCTGAGAAAGTGGAAACATGGTTGTTTTTTAAGTGAGCAGGTACTTTACAATAACAATACCATTAACAAAGGTTTCGGACGAAAATGAAAAAACATTATTTGTTATATAAGTCCAGATATTTTTGGGCGGATTTTTCCCAGGAGAAATCGAAGTTCATATTCGACTGAACCAACTGACTCATTAAACCCTCTTGATTATAAATATGCAAAGCGCGATGCATTGCGTGAACAGTCGCACTGGCGCTCGCTTCACCAAAGTTAATTCCGCTTCCACCTGTTGAAATGTCTTCGACGGTATCGCGTAAACCCCCAATATAACGAACGATTGGGACCGTTCCGTAACGCATGGCATACATTTGATTTAATCCACAAGGTTCAACTCTAGAAGGCATTAATAAAAAATCGGACGAAGCGTAAATCTTGTGCGACAGGTATTCTTTGTAACCTAAATCCACCGCGAAGTTGGAGTATTTATAAGACAGCTCGGCCAATTGATTTTCAATGCTTTTATCACCGGAGCCTAAAATAATAATATTTAAAGCACCATAGGTTTCCTGAATACTTTTTTCTACAATTTCAGGTAGAAAATCTGCACCTTTTTCTCCGGCAAATCTTCCAATAAAACTGAATAATGGCAAGTCAGGATTGAGACCATACTCTTCGCACAGTTCTTTTTTGTTTTTCAGCTTGCCAGCTGCTGCATCTTGTTTTCCATAATTAAAGGCTAAAAAAGGATCGATTTCGGGATCCCAAATTTCAGTATCGATGCCGTTGATAATTCCGTTTGCTTTGGCGTGTTCTTGCCGAACCAAGGTTTCCAAGCCGCGGAAACTTTCAAACAATTCATCCATATATCCACTTGAGACCGCATTGAAAGCGTGGCAACATTTAATCATGGATGCTAAGGGATTGATATAACCGTTCCAATCAAGTAAGCCCCATTTTCCGCCGTCAAACCAAGGGAAGTAATTGGCCATGTCCCATCGCATCTGTCCTTGATATTCGCCATTATGAATGGTACCGATGGTTTTTACGCCTTTTAAAAAACTAAATTCAGGACAGCTTTCAATCATAAAAGGAACTAAACCCGTGTGATAATCATGACAATGCAAAACATCCGGACGAATCTGCATGGCGGTTAACCAATGCAAAACGCCATGTTGAAAAGCTAAAAACTGCTGGCTTTCATCCCAATAACCATACGGATTATCGCGATCTAAAAGTCCTGGGATCTTCACGAGATATAAATCGAAACCTAAAACATTCGACGTTTCCTTCATCACCATCACTTGAAAAGTTTGATTGTGCTGATGAATCCAACCATCAAAAACCAGTTCGAAACTGTGCTCATGCACGAAAGGTTTATTGTACCAAGGCATAATAACGCTGGCTTCAACTCCTTCGATTTTATTCAAATATTTGGGCAAGGCTCCGACAACATCGGCCAGCCCGCCAACTTTTGCAACAGGATAACATTCGAAAGAAAGGTTGAAAATTCTCATATTAAAATTCGGTTTTTATGTTGGATCTTACGATTTTGATTTCTTTTTGACGGCGGGAGTCTTTTCCTTTTTTACAATTGAAGGTTTTTTAGTTGAAGGTTTTTCATCAGTCTCTATTATTTTAGAAACCGCTTTTTTTGGCGCAGTCAATTTCTTGGCAATTGCCTTTTTAGGTTCAGCTAATTTCTTCATCTTTTTTTTCTGTCTTAAAACAACACCTGAAAGTGGTGGTAATTTCAGAATGATAGCGTTTGGTTTGTACATCCATTCATCATCTTCTTCATCGATGATTTCTGCGTTGACGCCACTTCCTGAGAATTGGGCGTCGTCAGAATTTAGAATAACTTCCCAATTTGTGCCTTCATCGACACCGATTTTATAATCAAATACGTTGGGTGTTAAATTTAAAATAACCATCAAAACATCATCTTCACTTTTTCCTTTTCGAAGATAGATAAAAATGGAATTGTCAGCATCGTTGGCTTCAACCCATTCCATTCCGTCTGGTGAAAAATTGTTTTCGTAAAGTGCCGTTTCGTTTCTATATAAATGATTTAATTTTTTGACAAAGTCCTGCATTCCTTTATGCACTGGATATTTTAGCAAGTGCCAATCAAGACTTTGGGTAAAATCCCATTCGTGCGTTTGCGCGAATTCATTACCCATGAATAATAATTTCGCTCCCGGATGGGTGAACATGTACAGATATAAAGCGCGAAGATTTGCGAATTTCTGCCATTCATCGCCGGGCATTTTATAAATCATACTTGCTTTTCCGTGAACGACTTCATCATGAGAAAGCGGCATCATATAATTTTCATTATAAACGTACATGGAGCCGAAAGTCAATTTGTTGTGATGGTATTTTCTTTCCGTGGGATTTTCTTTAAAATATTTTAAAGTATCGTGCATCCAACCCATCATCCACTTCATGCCGAACCCAATTCCGCCATCGTAAACCGGTTTGGTGAGCATCGGAAAATCTGAACTTTCTTCAGCAATAGTCATTACATGCGGAAATTCTTTATAGACTGCTTTGTTAAAGTCTTGTAAAAACTGCTTAGCTTCTAAATTGACATTTCCGCCTTCAATATTCGGTTCCCATTCACCTTCATTTCGAGCATAATCCAAATGCAACATTGACGTCACGGCATCTACCCGAAGTCCATCAGCATGATATCGATCCAACCAAAATAGGGCGTTACTGATTAAAAAAGATTTTACTTCCGGTCGGCCATAATTAAAAATATGGGATTTCCATTCGGGGTGAAAACCTTTGCGAGGATCTTCATGTTCGTATAAATAAGTTCCATCAAAGAAATGCAAACCGTTGGCATCTCCAGGAAAATGAGAAGGTACCCAATCTAAAATGACGCCGATTTGATTATTGTGCAATTCATTGATTAAAAACATTAAATCCTGAGGTGAACCAAATCGAGAAGTGGCGGCAAAAAACCCTGTTATCTGATAACCCCAACTTGGATCGTACGGATATTCCATCACCGGCATAAATTCTACATGCGTAAAACCCATTTCTTTGATGTAGGGAACTAGTCGCTCCGCAATTTCTCTGTAAGTAAAGAATTTTTCTGGATCATCAACGCCTCGCATCCAGGACGCGAGATGCATTTCGTAAACCGACATCGGCGCTTCAATCGTGTTGCTTTTATATCGATCAGCCATCCAGTTCTTATCATTCCATTCAAACCAAGTGGTAGAAACCAAGGAACTGGCTTGAAGACTCTGCTCCCAACTTAAAGCAAAAGGATCTCCTTTTTCGAGTAAAACTCCTTTGTTGGTTCTGATTCCATATTTGTAAACATCGCCCCATTTAAGGCCAGCGATAAATCCTTCCCAAATTCCAGATTCGTCCCAGCGTGGTAATAATTTATGGGTTTCAGAATGCCATTCATTAAAATCACCAATCACGGAAACTTCTTCGGCGTGTGGAGCCCAAACGGCAAAATAAACACCTTCTACTCCCTCAAGTTCAATTGAATGAGCACCAAATTTTTCATACAATTTATAGTGATTACCTTCTCGGAAAAGATAAATATCTTGGTCGGTAAACAAAGAATGAGGAAACACAGTTTGCATGATTTGGGGAGTTTTCTAAGTGAGGTTTTTACTGAAAAAAATAAAAAAAGGCGTAATCGCTTTTTCTACCTCAAATATATTTAAAATAAAGCTAAAAGGAGAATCATATCCTTTAAAACTTGCGAGAGGTGATATATGTTCGAGAGTTCTTATCATTGACTTAACATTAAATTTAATATCACCAGAGATACAGAAATCTTATTTTGAATAAATTTCCTACTTTTAGCTTTTTAAAAATAGAAAAACCCTCATGAGATTTACATTAAAATCAAAGGAAGCCGACGAAAGACCCGTTTTTATTACAGGAAACTTTAATAAATGGAATCCTCGTGATTTAGTATTTGAATTGACTGAAATTGAGGAGAGTACTTATTCCATTGATATTGACGACGAAAAACTGCCGGAATTCATTGAGTATAAATTTACGCGTGGCGGTTGGGGAAATGTCGAAATTGATCGACTTGGTAATATTACGCCAAATCGGAAAATTGCGAAAAATGATTTAGATAGCGAGGATGAAGTCGAACGATGGCGGGTGAATTGGGGACCTTTTAAACAAGAGTTTTTCCCGATTGTTGAAATTATCTCGGAGAAATTCTTCATACCGCAGCTTAATAAAACCCGTAAAATCTGGGCACTTCTACCCTACAATTATCATCAAACAAAAAAGGATTATCCTGTTCTTTATCTACAAGATGCTCAAAATCTTTTTAATGAAGGTTCGGCTTTTGGAAACTGGGAAATCGATAAAAAAATGTCAATTTTAGCGGAATATGGTCGCGGCGATGTAATTATTATTGCGATTGAAAATGGCAGCGATGATCGGATTAAAGAATATGTTTTAGATTACAATTCCATCACCGAAAATGCAGAGGGAAAAAAATATGTGCGGTTTCTGGCAGACACTTTGAAACCTTATGTTGATTCCGTTTATCGAACAAAACCCGAACGAGAATTCACCGGAATTGGAGGCAGTTCGCTGGGTGGATTGATTAGTATTTACAGTGGATTTCTATATCCAGAAGTTTATTCGAAGTTGATGATTTTTTCACCGTCGCTTTGGTTGAATCCGGAGAATAATTTCCCGCAGATGAACTTTAAAAATCCTTACGATATTAAAGTTTACCTGTACGGCGGAGAACATGAAGGATCGGAAATGACCGAAAGAATTCATCTTTTCCAGCAAACGATGGAAGGTTGGGAAGATTCTACCTCCATGCAGTTTGAGTTTAAAACGAGCATTAATCACGAAGGAAAACATCAGGAGTTTTATTGGTCGCAAGAGTTTCCACGGGCAATCGAATGGTTGTATTATGATACGGAAGAAGATCCGAAGGAATTAGCGCAGAAAGCGGAAATCGTAAAAAACGAAACTTCAGAAATATAAATTTCCAGTTATTTATCCTCCGATTTTTCTTTCACTTCTTGCAACTCATTGTCCTTTAACTTCGCTTCTATTTTTTCAGCTTTTAGATTCTGTCTGAGAAGACCAAATAAAGTCATATAAATATTAGCGATAAAAACGACGGCAAAAAAGGAAATAAAATAACCTCGCCAATCATCGAAAAGCAATTTAAATCCCGTGATGTAAATAATTACGGCGGTGATGTAATGGCTAAAGCAATATTCGCAAGTAAATAAATAGTAAAATTTCCTTTGGAACAACGACCGGCATTCCTTTGATTTCGTGACACAATAATCTCTCGGTTCCCGAAAAATCTCTTCGTGAGTTACCGTCCAAGCAATACACGCGACCGGAAGCGAAATGATAAAAAGCTGGAGGAGATTTACAGGTAACATCGGCAATCATTTTAAGAAAAATTTTTAATCAAAAAATATTCCATTTGAATTTGTCTCAAAATCCACTTATTAAATTCTATACTAAAAAGATTGCTTTCTAGAACTGACTGTAAAGGATCCGAGAAATCTTTTTCACTCTAGTTATAAGACATAATCCTATTATTTTTCTTATTTTTAAGGCAAATTTTTAAAATGAATAGAAAGAACATTTTGCTATCGGCAATACTTTTTCCGGCGGTGATGGCTTTTGCGCAACAGTACGGTGGAATGTGGATTCCCACAGAACTTAATGAAAAGGAAATGAAAGATTTGGGGATGAAAATTTCTGCAAAACAGATTTTCGATCCTTCAAAACCGAGTATTAAAGATGCGGTGGTACAGTTTAATGGGGGTTGTACGGCAGAAATAATTTCACCACAAGGACTTTTACTAACCAATCATCACTGTGGTTACGGTCAAATTCAAAGACATTCTTCGGTCCAAAATGATTATTTAAGCAATGGTTTTTGGGCGAAAGATATGAACGGAGAATTGTCTAATCCAGGAGTTACGGTAGATTTTATCGCCGATATTAAAGAAATAACTGCGCAAGTTTTAGCAGGAACGCAAAACTTGGATGAGAAAGCTTCACAAGCATTAATCAATCAAAATATCGAAACTGTAAAAGCTGGATTCAAATTGGAACCATGGCAAAAAGTGGTTATCAAACCAGTTTATTACGGAAATAAATATTACGCACACGTTATCGATACCTATAAAGACGTAAGGTTGGTTGGCGCACCACCAAGTTCCATCGGGAAATTCGGATCTGATACCGATAACTGGGTTTGGCCGAGACATACGGGAGATTTTTCTTTGTTCCGTATTTATGCAGATAAAAACAATAAACCTGCTGAATATTCAAAAGATAACATTCCTTACAAACCAAAACATTTCTTACCCGTTTCCATTAAAGATAAACAAGAAAACGATTTTACTTTCGTTTTTGGATTCCCAGGAAGAACGACCGAATATTTACCCGCTATCGCAGTAGAAAAGGTCATGTTGGAAACCGATCCAGCTATGATTGAAGTGAGAGCGGTTGCCTTGAAAATTTTAAATGAGAAAATGCGGACCGATGCGGAAACCAGAATCAAATACGCCTCGAAATATGCTTCTGTAGCGAATTACCATAAAAAATGGATCGGAGAAGTGGAAGGTTTGAAAAAATCTGATGCCGTTGGGAAAAAGAAAAGATATGAGCAAACTTTAATTGCAAAAAACCCACAGATTAAGACGACGATTGATCAACTAAATACTTTGTATAATGAGCAATCACCTTATTCGCTTAACCGTTCTTACTATTCAGAGGTTACCAGAAATGCAGAAACGCTTTCCTTAGCCAATCAGTATATCAATTTCATGAACAGTTATGAAGCTGGTAAAATTAATGATCAAACCTTAACCGCTTTCAAAAACAGGTTATCGGGTACTTATCAAAATTACAACGGTGAATTGGATGCAAAAGTAACGGCTCAATTGCTGGCACTTTATGCTGAAAAAACTCCTGAGAAATTTCTACCGGCAAATTTCAGTCAACTAAAAGATGCTAATAAAAATTTGGCCACTGTTGAAAATTGGTCTAAAAAATCTGTTGTTACAGGAAGAGGAACTTTTAACGGAGCAACGGCGGTAACAGATATCGACAAAGTATTTGCGAACCCAGCTCAGTTGATTAAAAATCTAAAAAGTGATCCGATTATTCAGTGGGCTTCGGCGATGAAAGATTCTTACATGAGTACGAGTGAAGGAAAATATTCTGAACTTCAAAACCAAATTGATGTGCTTCAGAAGAAATTCATGGCGCAACAAATGGAAACTGATAAAGACCGTAAATTCTTCCCAGATGCCAACTCTACGCTTCGGGTAACTTACGGACAGGTGAAAGGTTCAAATCCGAGAGATGCGGTTTCTTACGGTTACCAAACGCACTTAGAAGGCGTGATGGAAAAATATGTTCCGGGAGATTATGAATTTGATGTTCCAGCGAAATTGGTCAATCTTTATAATGCGAAGGATTATGGGATGTACAAAGACAAAACGGGCGATGTTCCAGTCAACTTTACGGCGACCAATCATACGACTGGTGGAAACTCAGGAAGTCCAACTTTGGATGCTCACGGAAATTTAATTGGATTGAATTTCGACCGACAGTGGGAAGGAACGATGAGTGACATTAATTTCGATCCGCGTTTTAGTAGAAATATTATGGTGGACACGAAATATATTCTTTTTATCGTTGACAAATATGCAGATGCAAAATGGTTGATAAAGGAAATGAAAATTGTGAAATAATTTTTATTTAAATATTTTAGTTGTAGGAACGCGCCTTAAAGGCGCGTTCTTGCGTTTTAATATGAGGATGTATTTGTAGGTTTTTTCATAAACTTTATTTTGTATTAAATTTTATAAATTTGTTAAAGAAGTCAAAAACGTATTTATTTAACAAATACCTGAACACGCCTTTGAGGCGTTCTCCTACAGCTATGAAGTACAAATATCACAAACAATACCGCCTTCCTGGCTTTGATTATTCCTCCAATAATTCCTACTTCATAACCATCGTTACAAAAGGCAAAAAAAATCATTTCGGTGAAATATCAAACAATGAAATGTATTTTACGGATATAGGATTTTTTGCAGAAGAGTTATTAAAAAAGGCAAATCTAAAATTGGAACATTTGACTATTGAAGAATATGTGATAATGCCTAATCATGTCCATTTTATAGCGACCATTTTCAGAGAAGACAATGATTTTAAAATCCCAGAAAAAGGATTGATGCCTCTTGTACCAAAATCTATTTCCTCTTTTGTTAACAGATTCAAAGGGAGATTAAAAAGATGGGCCAATGAAAATGATTTCGCCTATTTTGAATGGCAGCCAAGATTTAGGGATCGAATCATCAGAGACGAGGAAGAATATGTGGTGATCAAAACGCACCTTCAAAATAATATTAAAAACTGGGAATCTGATTCTGAGAAACTCTAAAAGACTACTCGATATCATTTACAGTAACAATCTTTGCGTCGATGGCGCTTCATGTCATTATCCCAAAAAGGATATACTTTTAACGCGATATAGAAATCACCAGAATGTAATTTTTTCTGTTTAACAATTAAAGGAAATATATTTTCACTTCCCAAAATTAGCGGCCCAATTCTGAGGTAAGCACCAAATTGCAAACTTTTATATTCATACAAAGAAACCGAACCTCCATAGCCGATGACCGCCTTTTGAATCGTGTAAGACACATTGAAAATATTAGACCGTTTAAGAGAATTTTCGAACATCGGAATTCGCTGAATCCATTTAGCATTAAGATAATGATGTTCTCTAATGTTCTTGCTCAGATTCAAATGAACGCTAGTCGGCAAACCCATTTTAAAATCGGTTCCTTGCAACGAAGCGTTTTCATCTCCATAAACTTCCTTGCTTAAAAGTTGCAAAAATTGCTGTGGACTTTTAAATTTTGTATTCTTGAGCGTCGGATTATTTTCAAGCTGTATTGGCGAACCTTTCAGTAAATGATTTTCTCCTTGAAAATTAATAAAACCAACATCGAACACATTAAAACTTGCTTTAAAATTATAATTTTCAGCATCTGAACTTGGATCGACAAGAGTTAACCCAAAATCTAAACCTAATCCTTTTCCACGCTGCTGATATTCATATTTCTCAGTTTCGAAATTATAATTGGTCGCAAAACTGGCAGCAATTTCATAGTTAGAAGCTACGATTGACTTCTCGCTAATCCCATTAATATCGATAGAAGTTCTGGACAATTGAAATGGCGACTTGCTTTCTAAATTTAAAGCATCTAAGCCGATTGCATATTTAAGGTTCCCGCCAATAATCCACTGATAGGCTGAATAAGGAAAGATTTCTGTCGCGACATTTAACCCGATTTCAGACCAGTTCATGAAACTGATTTTTAGAGGTTTTAAAGTGTACAATTCTGGCTCTAACAAATCCTGATTTCCGAATCTTAAATAATTATCAACTTTTAAGGCGGAACTTTGAGTTCGCAATCTGGAAAATAATCCTGCAGACCAATCCTTTTCCTTCATCTTAATTTTTAACTGAAAAGAAGGTCCCAAAACATCTGAACTAAAATGATAATTGCCAATCTCTTTATTATAAAAATCAAAGACGTTGGGTGTATTTTCACCCGTTCGATTTTTCTTGATGTTGGATGATTCTATTTCTGCACTTTTTAATCCTACAAAACTCTGCTGCGAAATATATCCATAATCGTTTTGAATAAAAACATCTGCGGCCAACAAATTGACATCCCAGGGATTTGGATTTAGAAAAGATTGCGTTGGCGAAATGATGACTGAATTGATTCCGCTGAATTGGTCGTTGCTGAACACTATAGATTCCTGAGCCTGAAACCAATAGGGGAATTGAACACAACACAAGGTGACTAAATATTTGATACAATATCTCACCTTCTTAAAACAAATTTTATTTAATTTTAGTATGAAACAAAAAAAAGTGAAACCGAAGTTCCACTTTTAATAATTTGAATTGATTTAAAATTAATATCCGAAGATTTCTTCTAAAGTCACTTCCTGGAATTTCCCAATTTTATTGAGAGCAACCATATCTAAGTTCTCTTTTTTCCCAATGATCGCCGTATTGTATTTCATTGGTTTCATTTCAGAATTGTAGAAATTAGTTAGATCTGCCAAAGATAATTTTTCGATTTCTTTATAAATATCTTTTCTTAAATCGTAGTCAACGCCTAATTTTTTCAGATTTAACTGATTGAAATAAATATTCGTTCTGTTGATTCTACCAGAAGCAATCTGCTTTAACGCTGCATTTTTAGCATTGTTAAATTGTGCTGGAATTTGTGGAAGATTCGCCATCAATTCATCCATTGCAGTAACAGCTTGCGGAAGTTTATTCGCTTGCGTTCCGATGTAAGTCGTCACATAATCCGGACGATTCAATTCATTACTTGACGCATAAGAAACATACGCAGAATACGCTAAACTCTTACTCTCACGAATTTCTTGGAAAACAATCGAAGATAATCCTCGTCCGAAATATTCATTGAAAACACTGATTTTTCCGAGGTTGGCAAGATTTACATTTGGTCCTTTTGCCACTTTCGCCATCTCCGTTTGAACCATATCGTAATTCGTGAAATACACGTTTCCTGCTGTTGCTGGTTCAGGATATTTCTGTTTTGCCGCAACTTGCATTGTTTCCTTCTCTACAAAAGGTTTCGCATACTTTTTAAAAGCATTGAAATCTTGTCCGTAAAAGAAAATCTCATAAGGCATTTTCAATAAGTTCTGCACTTTGTTGGTCATATCCACAGAGTTAATCGCTTCTAACTGAGCTTTCGAAAGAACGTCGGTGAAACGAGAAACCTTCCCATATTTTGCGTAGTTAGACAAGGCAGCCATAATTCTCCCTTTGTCTTTTTTCGCAACTTCACGACCTTCCAAAATAGTTTTTACATTTTCTGCATAAACTTTCTGATCAGGTTTTGCGTTCTGCATCCAGTTTTTCAATAACTCGATTGCTTTCGGCATATTTTCCTCTAAACCACTTAAAGAGATTCTCAATTGATCATCCGAAGTTCTGAAATCATTAGAAATACCTAGTTTAAAGAATTCCTTTTTCAGTTCTTCCGCAGATAATTGATCCGTTCCCAAATATTGTAGAACTTGAGTTGCTAATCCTAATTCTTTATCATTATCGCTTCCAAAAGGAAATACAAAATGCGTCTGCGCGATATCATTGTATTTGTTATGCACGAAACTTACTTTTTTGTCACCGATTTTATCCGTTTTCAGCACTTTCGCATAATCAACGAATTCTGGCTTAATATCAGATGATTTCTCCGCTAAAATTCCTTTCAAAAATGGAGATTGTTCTTCTCTATTTAATTTAATTGGCGTAATACCTGGATTTTCAACGCGAACTAATTTATCATTAACTCCTTTTTCTTTTTTAATGATAACGTAATTATCTTTAAAGAATTCGTTGGCAAATTTCACCACGTCTGCTTTGGTGATCTTCTCGTATTCATTAATCTCATTCAGTTCTTGTTCCCAAGTTCTGTCGCTAATATAGGTTCCGTACAAACTGCTGGCTAAACCATCGGCAGTTTCGTAGGTTTTCATACGCTGGATTTTCATGTCATTAATGATCGCTGGAATCAACCAATCCTGGAATTCTCCTTTTTTCACTAAATCGATTTGCTCCAACATTAATTTTTTGGCCTCGTCAAATGTTTGATCATTTTTAGGGACAATAATTAAGGAAAAACTACCGTAATTTTTAAACGCAGATTCGTAAGCCATCGCTCTTAAAGCTTTCTGCTTTTGATTAATGTTTAAATCAATCAGTCCAGAATCTCCCGAATTGGTGAGAATATTTCCGACGATATCAGCCAATCTTGCGTTTTGAGTTCCGTAAGAATCAGATCTCCAAGACATTTGTAACCTTGGCGTAGAAGGACTTTTTACGGTTCTTTCTACAATTTTTGTCATTGGTGCTTCGGTGATGATTTGCTTTTTTGGTAATTCTTTATATTGAAAAGTTCCAAAATACTGATCCACCAATTTGATCGTTTTGTCGAAATCTAAATCTCCAACTAAAACCATCGCATAATTGTTCGGCACATAATATTCATCAAAATATTTATGAATCGCCACCATTGATGGGTTTTTCAAATGCTCCGATTTCCCAATCGTGGTTTGCTGACCGTTTGGATGTTTAGGGAAAAGCGCATCCATCAATTCGTAATTCACCAAACGTCCGTCGTTATCCTGAGCACGGTTGAATTCTTCATAAACTGCTTCCAGTTCAGTATGGAATAATCTCAAAGTTAATTCAGAAAATCTTTCTTTCTCAACTTTTAACCATTTTTCCAATTCGTTGTTGGGAATGTTATTTTTATAAACCGTTTCATCCAACCAAGTGTGCGCATTTGTTCCTGAAGCTCCAAGGGAAGAAATTGCTTTGTCGTATTCATTTGCGATCGCAAACTTACTTGCCTCCTGAGAAACTTCATCGATTTTTTTGTAAAGCGCTTTCTTTTTTTCTGGATCCTGTTCTACTTTATGCTGCTCGTATAAGCTGGAGATCTGATCTAAAAGAGGCTTTTCTTGGGCCCAATTTGCACTTGCTAGGTTGGAAGTTCCTTTGAACATCATATGCTCCAAATAATGCGCTAAACCAGTATTATCAGCGGGATCATTATTACTTCCGGTTCTTACAGGAATATAAGTTTGAATTTTGGGAGCATCATCATTTTTCGCAAGGAAAACTTTTAGGCCATTTTTTAAAGTGTAAACTCTAACGCCAGTTTTATCATTAATAACGGTTTCGTATTGATAGCCACTATTGTCAGTTGCTTTTCTAGTTTCAAATTTCTGCGCGTCAGCCAGCATGAATGCTCCGATCATTGCTATTGTTGTTAAAATTTTCTTCATTAATTAATTTAAATTATCCGATTATGAGTGATAAGTCAGCTTTTATCGGTAAAAGTTACATCGGGTGATGTGGTTTCAACATGTTTTCCGGATCAAGAATTTCATTGAGTCTTTCTTCAGATAAAATTTTACGTTCTAAAACTAAATCGTAAACGCTTCTACCCGTTTCCAAGGCTTCTTTCGCAATCTCTGTTGAGTTCTTATAACCTATATATGGATTAAGCGCGGTAACGATTCCAATGCTGTTTCTCACCATATTCAGACATGCTTCTTTGTTTGCTGTAATTCCGACGACACATTTTTCTCTTAACGTATCCATTGCATTCCCTAAGAAAATCATGCTTTCCATTATCGAATGGGAAAGTACAGGCTCCATCACGTTTAATTGCAACTGTCCAGCTTCTGCGGCAAAAGTTACCGTCAAATCGTTTCCAATTACTTTAAAACAAACTTGATTTACCACTTCTGGAATTACAGGATTTACTTTTCCTGGCATTATTGAAGATCCTGGCTGCATGGCTGGAAGATTGATTTCAAAAAACCCAGCTCTTGGTCCTGAGGAAAGCAAACGCAAATCGTTACAGATCTTCGAAAGTTTCACGGCTAATCTTTTTAAAGCGGAAGAGTAAATCACATAAGATCCCGTGTCTGGTGTAGCTTCAACCAAGTTTGGTGCAGACACGACTCCAAAACCGGTTAGTTGCGCTAAGTTTTTAGCACAAAGATTCGCATAACCCACAGGAGCATTTAAACCAGTTCCAATCGCTGTTGCACCCATATTAACCTCCACAAAAAGATTGGCATTGGCGTTTAATTTAGAAATATCTTCTTCTAAAGTAGCAGCATAGGCTTCGAATTCCTGTCCCATACTCATGGGAACTGCGTCTTGCAATTGCGTTCGTCCCATTTTAATCACGGGCGTAAGCTCTTTTCCTTTTTCACGAAATGCCTCAACAATTTTTTTCAATTTTACAACCAACTCAACATTCATCGATAGCAAAGCCATTTTTAAGGAAGTTGGATAAGCATCATTGGTCGATTGCGAAAGATTGATATGATCGTTTGGAGAACAAAATTGATAATCTCCTTTTTCTTTTCCTAGTTTTTCTAAAACTCTGTTGGCAATTACTTCGTTGGCATTCATATTCACCGAAGTTCCGGCTCCACCCTGAATCATATCGATTGGGAATTCTTCATGTAGTTTTCCGGCAGTCAATTCATCGCATGTTTCTGCGATCAACCTATAGATATTTTCATCGAGTAAACCTAATTCATAATTGGTTTTTGCGGCTGCTTTTTTTACAATTGCCAAACCTTTAATAAAATGTGGATACGAAGAAAGAGTCTGTCCTGAAATTTTAAAGTTATCAATCGCTCTTTGGGTTTGAACCCCATAGTATGCATCGACAGGAACTTGCAGAGTTCCTAATAAATCGCTTTCATTTCTGAAATTTTCCATAAAAATAATTTGTTGAGAAGTTAAGATTATTTACTGAACTGATTAAATTGATTCAAAAGGGATGTAAAAAATGAGCGATTTTTTGTCGCCCACTTTCTGAATCGTAAAGATATTTATTTATTTGGATACTTTTGATCTAAAGCTTGTAAAATTGCCCAAGTTTCTGCATCCATCATTCCAGAATAATTTTGCGGCCGGAAATGATATTGAAAGGTTTCAATCGTCTTCTTTGTCGCATCATCATAAGCACCATTTGGATTCAGGTCGTATCCAAAATCCCGCAATGCTGTTTGTATTTTAAACAGAAAAGAAGGAACCGACATTTGCATCGCGTAATCTTCTAAAACCGCCGAATCGTAGAAATTTTGTTTGGTGCCTTCGTCATACCACATTCCAACTTGATATTCATCGTATAATTTCTTCCAGGGAAATTTTGGTCCTGGATCTTGTTTACGCGTTGGTGCGATATCAGAATGCCCTAAAATATTCGTCGCAGGAACCATATAGCGATTAGCAAGATCTTTTACTAAGGCAGCAACTTTTCTCACTTGCGCGTCAGAATATTCGGGGAAAATCTTTGTTCCACTGGCGTCAGTTTTATAACCAGCATTTACGATTTCAATCCCAATCGAAGTATCATTGAGCATCTTATCTTTTCGCCAGGCACTAATTCCGGCATGATAGGCTCTTTTGTTTTCGTCAACCAATTGATAAATTTCATTGTCTCCCAAATCGTTCACCAAATAATGTGCGCTGACCGACTGCTGCGTCAGGACCATCACCGATTTATCATCATCTAAAGCAGTATAATGTAAAATAATATATTTCTGTCTGAAATTTTGCCCAACCGAGGGATAAAAAGTTTTTACCACTTTATATGTGGCGGGATTTGCAGAAACGATCGAACCATAACTCGCAGTATTGTCATTTTTCGAAACATCTGCGATGTTATCCTTGAAAAAATCGACTCCATGCTCCCGTTGAACTTTCGGCTTTTGATCAGAAACCACAGGCTTTGCAGGTGAAACTTTAGGCAATGTTGGTTTTGCTACGACTGTTTGTGTATTTTTTTGCGTTCCACAGGAAATAATTAAAAAACCTAAGGATATGATAGATAATGTCTTACGCATATGGTTCGAAATATTTTAAAATTAAAGTCAAAAATACGAATTATTTTTAGGAATTATTTTTGGTTTATAAGGAAAACTCTTTTATATTTGCACTCGCAATTACAGAACAGAAGCTCTTATAAATATTGCACTGGAGAGTTGCCTGAGTGGCCGAAAGGACATGTTTGCTAAACATGCGTACTGGAAACGGTACCGAGGGTTCGAATCCCTCACTCTCCGCAACTTTCGTCAACGTATTCTCGGGGCGTAGCGTAGTCCGGTCATCGCGCCTGGTTTGGGACCAGGAGGTCGCAGGTTCGAATCCTGCCGCCCCGACTTTATAGAAAACTCTTTCGAGAGTTTTCTTTTTTAAAAGAACTTATCTTCCCAACGATAAGTTTGAAAAAATCCCTTCTTAGGGTGCGTAGCTCAGCTGGATAGAGCATCTGCCTTCTAAGCAGACGGTCACAGGTTCGAATCCTGTCGCGCTCACTGAAACTTCACAATTTATTGTGAAGTTTTTTTTGTGTTTGAATTTAAAACTCCATAGAGCATCTCGACTTCAATCTCAACGGTCACAAGTGCGAATTCTGTCGCTCACTTTAATTTCATTGTCGAAATATCGGCATGAAGTCTTTTTCATCCATTTTTAGCGGAAAACATTTAAGTGAAGGATTTAATTACAATTATAAATCTAGACAAGCCCAACCATTTTTAAATTAAAAATAATTGCTCATAAGATCTAGCAAAATAATTAGCTTGATTTTTTCAAAATGATTACAAAAAAAACTCCTTCCGCCAAAGCAGTAGGAGAAAATAAATCATTTGTGTTTTTAGTTTTTATTGAAGCTTCAATGCATCTGCGATGTTAAAAGTTTCAATGGTTATTATTTTTTGTTATAACAAATGTATCTCTTCAAACAAAAAGAGCCTAATCCTAGGGGTGGACAAAGGGTGGACAATATAGAATAGGACTAAAAAAAAGAAAATGGCTTATCAGAGCGGTTGCTAAACTTTTCTGTTTTCTAGTCAAAAAGGCTGCAAACAGAGAATTTCACATCAATTTTATATTTCGGTTGAAAATTTATTTTCGATATTCAATTATCTCATATTTTTAAATAACTTTACTATTAGGAAGAACAAAAAGTCTCTTTTTTCTTCAACTGATATATTTCCTTCTGTAGTTTTATCAATTCAATGGTCAAAAAAAAATTCCTTATTTTATATCTATTCTGGTTTGCCCTTTCTTTGCAAGCGCAGATAATACATTCAAACTCTTCCGGAAATAAAAGATCTGATCTTGAAAAGATTATCAATCAGCACGACAGACAAAATACGGATACGATTTTCATAAAAAATTTTTTACAACCACTTAAAGACCGCAGCACCGCGAGCGATGTTATTATTTATAATGTTTTGCTTGGTAACTCTTACGCCAAAACGTTTGACCGACTCAATCCGAAAAGTGATTTTCATTTCAAAAAGTCAATTAGAAATGCCAAGACACTAAAATCAAAACCGCTTGAGGTCTGGGCGGCGTTGAGCTATGCAGAATACTTGTACAATTTTAGGCAAATGACTGATGCTTTACCTGTTTTCATGTCTGTAATCGATATGATCGAGCAAAATGATCCTAAACAATTACTGTTTCCTGGGCATTCTTTTACCAAGATTGGTTTTTATCTGGATACTATTGGCGACCATCCCGAAGCGATCAAAAATTTACA
The DNA here is from genome assembly GCF_900109615.1 of Kaistella antarctica. Taxonomy (GTDB): domain Bacteria; phylum Bacteroidota; class Bacteroidia; order Flavobacteriales; family Weeksellaceae; genus Kaistella; species Kaistella antarctica. Next base: position 301,271 of record NZ_FOIX01000002.1, on the reverse strand, counting down.
TAAAGCCCTAAAATATAGCGAACCAAACACAGCTGAGTATGCCGCAATTCTTGACAATTTAGGTCTTAATTATTTGAAAACTGGAAATTTGGAAGAAGCTGAGAAACATATCAGCCAAGCTTCGAGTTTGTCGCAGTCAATTGGCGATCAGATTCGATATGCGAAGACCTTAGGGAATTTAGCTCAGATTTATGAAAAAAATAAGGACTACGAGAAGGCCATTAAACTTGCTTTGGAAGATATTCGGATTTCTGAACAAAATAAAGATGTGCAAAATACGATGTACGCCTATACTCTGTTAACAAGATTGTATTCGGCAAATATGCAGATCGATGAGGCAAAAAAATCAATTGAAAAAGCAGACCTGATTGCAAAATCAAAACCGTATTTTAAAATTAATGAACTTGCAATTTTAAAATTAAAATTAAATATTCTACAGCTTGAGGGTACACAGGTTGATGAGTTGGGAATAAGAAGGCGAATAGAAATACTTGAAGATTCGCTCAATAAAAGCGATGGTGCGCTCCCGCTCAATCAATCTAGATGGATGGTGCAAAAAAGAAAACTTCAGAAAGATATCGACCTTACGAATAAAAAACTTTCTCACGAATCTCTTCTAAAAAATATAATTTTTTCGGTTTCAGGACTATTAATTATAGCATTAGTATTAATTTCTTATGCCGCAAAAAGAAGAGAACAGAAAAAGCAGGTCGAAATAGATGAAAAAATTGTAGCGTACGAAAGCGCTAAATTGAACAACGAGAAAAAACTTTTAGACGCCCACCGAACTCTTGATACACACATTGAATTTTTTAAGGAGAAAAACATTCAGATTCAAAAACTTTACGGCGAAATTGAGAACATTAAAGGGTCAACGTCTTCCGCTAACCAAAATAATCGCGTAAAATTAGATGATTTATTAAAATCTCATTTAATGACCGAAGAGAACTGGCGCAATTTCAAAAATCAGTTTCAGCGAGAACATGCTCAGTTTTATGGAAATGTGCTGCAAAACTTTCCAGAAATTACCGACTCTAATCTCAGAATTATTTTGCTGCAGAAATTAGGTTTTACGAACTCAGAAATTGCTGGTTTGCTGGGTATAACCATTGAAGCTGTGAAGAAATCAAAACAAAGATTGAAGAGAAAATTAGGGGAAAAGCATGAGCTTCTATTTCAAATGATTGCTGCTGAAAAGTAAAAAAACTCTCTGAGTAATCAGAGAGTTTTTCAATTATTATTGAAAGTTTTTCAACTTTTATCTTAGTATCTGTAGTATTCTGGTTTGTAAGGACCTTCCACTTCAACACCAATATACTTGGCTTGTTCAGGAGATAAAGTTTCTAATTCTACGCCTAATTTTTGAAGGTGTAAAAAGGCAACTTTCTCATCTAAATGTTTTGGCAACATATAAACTTCATTTCCGTAAGCTTCAGAATTCGTCCACAATTCGATTTGTGCTAAAGTCTGGTTGGTAAATGAATTACTCATTACAAAACTTGGGTGTCCTGTTGCGCAACCAAGGTTCACCAAACGACCTTCTGCCAAAATGATAATTTCTTTTCCGTCAATTGTATAAACGTCAACTTGCGGTTTTACTTCATATTTGGTGTCACCATAGTTTTCATTTAGCCAAGTCATTTCCAATTCATTATCAAAATGTCCGATATTACAAACTACCGTTTTATCTTTCATTTTTTTGAAATGCTCGCCTTTAACAATATTAAAGTTACCTGTTGTCGTAATCACGATATCTGCATTGGCAACTACGGTATCTAGTTTTTTAACTTCGAAACCATCCATTGCCGCTTGCAAGGCGCAGATCGGGTCAATTTCAGTAACCGTAACAATTGATCCAGCACCTTTAAAAGAAGCCGCAGTACCTTTACCAACGTCACCGTAACCACAAACAACCACTCTTTTACCAGCTAACATTAAATCAGTTGCTCTTCTCACTGCATCTACTGCAGATTCTCTACATCCGTATTTGTTATCGAATTTAGATTTGGTAACCGAATCATTCACGTTGATTGCAGGCATTACCAAAGTTCCGTTCTGCATTCTTTCGTATAATCTATGAACTCCAGTCGTAGTTTCTTCGGAAAGTCCTTTAATTCCTGCTGTTAATTCTGGATATTTATCAAATACCAAGTTGGTTAAATCGCCACCATCATCTAAGATGAGATTTAATGGTTTTCTGTCTTCACCAAAAAATACCGTTTGCTCAATGCACCAGTCGAATTCTTCCTCGTTCATTCCTTTCCAAGCATAAACTGGAATTCCAGCTGCGGCAATTGCTGCTGCGGCGTGATCTTGGGTAGAGAAAATATTACAAGAAGACCAAGTAACATCTGCACCCAAAGCAACTAGAGTTTCAATTAAAACTGCAGTTTGAATGGTCATGTGAAGACAACCCGCGATTCTGGCACCTTTCAATGGTTGAGACGGACCGTATTCTTCTCTAATTGCCATTAATCCTGGCATTTCTGCTTCTGCTAAATTAATTTCTTTTCTCCCATATTCAGCTAATGAGATATCCTTAACTTTATAAGGAAGGTATTGTGTTGTAGTTTCCATCTATTTAAATAAGTTTGAAGCGAAGATACGAAATGTCTTTATTTATATTTAAATCATTTATGAAATAGGTGTTATCTCTTTAATCTATTAGCATCGAAAATTCAGCTACAATTAGTATGAAATAAAAGAATTCTAGCACATTTTATTTGTTTAAAGAATTGCGTATTTTTACGATCTAATATTTATTAATGCCACTCTACCGAGATTATTCCGATGACCAAGCGACCATTCTCCTTTGGAAATATAGTGAAGACGAAGATCTGGATCCAGACATTTTGGTTGAAAAAGAAAATTTCGAAAAGATTAAAGATTATCATCCAACCAAATTGAAAGAATTGCTTTTGGTTCGGAAAATTTTGAAATCGGTTTTGCCTGATCACAAAATTCTTTATAACGAAAGAATCCCGTATTTATCTCCCAAAGATTATGAAATTTCGGTGACGCATTCTTTTCCGTTTGCAGCCCTGGCTATTTCTAAGAATAAAGTTGGAATTGACATCGAACCTTTTAATTCAAAGATTAAAAGAATTCAGCATAAATTTTTGCTGGAAGAAGAAAGTAATTTTATTGAAAAAGATAAGGAAATTGCTTATCTCACGATCATTTGGTCGCTGAAAGAAAGTTTATACAAAATCCATCATTCGAATTACTGGTCGCTGAAAAAACATTATGAGGTAAAACCTTTCAGTTTAGATTTTCCCTTCAATATTCAATGTAGAGTTCATGATGAGAACGTTTCTGATTTGTACAAAGCACGCGTAGAGTTTTTTGAAAATTACTGTTTCACCATTGTAGACTGATCTTCTGGCTCTAACTTTTCCGCGACTTTGCGTTGCTCTTTTGCCACGTCGTAAATCAATTCCAAAATCTCCTTCAAATTTTTAAGTTTAGTTAAATGGCTAATCCTATTTGGATCACGTCTGTCAAAAAATTCGTTTTCGGCGAGTTCTTTTTTACGGTTTTCCAATAATTTTTCCACCGTATCCATCGGCTGAATTTTACTTTCCTGTAAGATCGTATGATGCAAATCTTTTTGATTCAAAAGCAAATCTGTTCTGCCTAATTCAGCAGAGATTTTCAAATCCCAACTTTCAAAGTCAATTTCGGGATATACTTTTGAAGCTTCAGAATATTGTGAAAAAGAGGCAATATAAGCTGTAATCAAATGAGAAGTATTTACAAATTGATGGAAATGCTCGAGCTTTTTCTGCTGGTTTTTTGGATCAGAAATCATTCGCTGAAAATTATCTGACAAGTTAGCCAAATCAATGACTGCAGCCTTTCTAGCTAGCTTATAAGCTTCAGGCTCCATATTTTCATTTCTAAAAAAGGCCATAGCCGCTGAAAAATAATTGAGATTACTCAAAGCCGATTTCTGCATTAATTTTAAATTTTGGGTATGTTCCCAAACCGGCAAAACGAAATAAGAAACAACAAATGCAACAGCACCGGCGATTACGGTATCCAAGATTCTATCTTTAAAAATCAAGTTTACATTTCCCGGATTTAAAATATTGAAAGCCAAAAAGACGTAAATCGTCATGAAAAATACGGCCCAGGCATATTTTGTTTTTAAAAAACTGAAACATAAAATCATTGCCGTTAAAAATAAGACGAACAAAATGATCTGGTCAGAAATAAAATAGAGAAGCCCATATGCGATAATCGCTCCAGAGATCGTGCCGTACAATCGAAGTAAATTGCGGTGTTTTGTCGTTGCGTAAGCTGGTTTTAATATCGCAACGATGGTAATGAGAATCCAGTAGGCGTGACCAATGCCGAGAAATTCGAAACTTGAAATCCAGTAACCAATTACTAAAGCAATAGCAATTCTAATGGCGTGTCGGAATAAACTAGATTTTAAAGAGAAATTGGAAAGAAAGACTTTAACGCTAAGTTTTTCTTCAGCGGTTACAAATTTCCGGAAATCTAATTCTGTGGATAAACTCTTGGCTAACTTTTCATCTTGGCTAAAAACTTTATAAATCGTTTTAACATCATCTGATATAGAAGTGATTCTGTTCAAAATAAAACGGAGTGTCATGAAATCTTCTAAGTTTTCTGGCGTCAGTTTTTTATTACGTAAATCAAAATACTCATTAAATATTTTCTCCAACATCAAGTCAATATTTTCGATCGGTCTCGCCTTTCTGTTACTCTGCAGGGCAATTCCGATATTGACCATTTCTTCTGACAGTTTTTGTAAATATTCACCGATTGAATTTAGAAAATCTGTACTTCCAAAATTTTCCTGCACCTTTCGGTAATCACTTTCAGAGGTCATCAATTTCTCATGAAGATCGATCGAATCCAGAAACATTAACATCAGTAAACGACTGGTCGTGGTGGATTCATTGACGATTTTTCTGGTTTCAAAGACGGTTTCACGGGTTTCCTCCTGTAAGTTTTTAATGGAAATCTGCTGCGAGATGATTTGTGAATTTAAAGCTTCAAAATCTGGGTTTTTAAAATAAAACTTTGACTTTAAGGAAAGGTAATTACCCAATCGTAAATAATTTTCACCAATCATCTGTCCAGCCAATTTGTAAGGCTGAATTTTTGAAACGACTAAAAAAATGAGCAGGTAAAAAATTGATCCAGCTAAGAAGATCAAGGAGCTTTTCATGATATTGCTACCTGTTAAATGACCATCGATAAAAATCGCCAAAACGACCAGAGATAAGGAGCCAACGGCGGCAAGTCGTTGTCCATACACCCCAATCATGGTGAAGAATTTGGAGAACAAAATAATTTCTGGATAGATTAAAAATGGAAAACTCTTTAATAAGCTGGCGATTAGGGCGACTGTGAAAAAGGAGACAATCGCTAAAATCAATGCATTTCTTCGTCTCACGAAAGGTCCAGCCTGATCGGTTAAGCCAATAAAACTGGTGGCCAAGGGAAAAAGGAAATACTCCTTGAGTAAACCAAAGTGCGCTAAAATAACACTTGGTAAAACAATGGCCAACGAAATACGGACCGCCGAATAAATAGATTGGCTGCTTGCAAATTTTTTTAATTCGGTTGCGTATTTCATTTTGCAAATTTAAACTTTTAAGGTCAAAAAAAAGCCCCAAAAAATTTGGGACTTTTCTATCGTATATTATTATTTGTTAATAATCCTGAGCGTTCGAAGATTCTTCACCGATATTCCAGGTTAAACCGAAACGAAGCGTGTTATCTAAAGCAGAATTAATTTTTGAAGTATTGATCAAGTAAGACATATCTAAGCCGAAAGACTGGTATTTCAACCCAACTCCTACGGTTGCATATTGTCTGGCACCTTGTTCTATACTTTCGTGGAAATAACCACCTCTAACTGCAAACGCATTGTCATATTCATATTCAACAGCACCACTAAACATCATGCTTTTTTCATTACTGAATGATTTTCCAATTCCCTGCATTACGCCAACATTAGGAACGTTTCCGCTTCCATCTGGACCAGGAACCAAAAGTTTTGAGGCTTCAAAGTTAACTCCAACTCTGTTTAAATCATCCAAGAACAAATCGTATCCTGCACCAACTCTCGCCAATGTCGGAAGATAAGATCTTGATTCATCATCACCTGTATAATCTAATCTTGGACCTAAGTTTTGAATGGCAAAACCACCTTTTACACGACCTTCAAAATCGTTAATACTGGTATGCTTTTCTGACATAAAATACCCAGAAACATCTACAGCAAAAGAGTTTGCTGCTTTAAGCGTGTTGTCAGAGTTGAATCCTCCAGACAAATCAGAACGGATAAACCTACCCGTTACTGCCATAGAATAATAGTCGGTTAGTTTTAAGGCATAAGCAACGTCAATTGAAAACTCATTCGGTTTTGCAGTTCCTTCCTGAACGACCTCAGATCCTACTAATTTCGTAAGGTCAACTGAACCCATGTTAAAGTAGTAAATACTGGCAGAGATTGTAGCTCTTTCTTCGTCTCCTAAAAACTGATGATACGCACCATAAAGTAAAAACACATCATTGGTGAGCTTGCTCATATACGGAGTATAGTTAATCCCAACCGCAGAAGTAGTTTTGCTGAAAGGATATTTCGCAGCATTCCAAAACTGTGAAAAAGCATCGGTGGTTGTAGCAACCCCTTGATCACCCATTCCTCCAGCTCTCGCGTCCGGCGATATCCTTAGAAATGGCGCACCTGTAAGAACTGGCTGAATATTGCCAGCCTGAGAATAGGCTAACGTGCCCAATCCTAATCCTACTCCTAAAAATAATTTTTTAGTCAATGTCATAAAGTCAATTTTTATCATTAATATTTTATTTTAATAAAACCATTTTTTCAACCGCAGTTGCACTTCCTTTACATTTATCCTGATTTTGGCTTCTGGCAAAAATTTTAAATATATAAGTTCCTTTTCCAACTGCATCACCGAAATCATCATTACCATCCCACTCAATCGCCGTTCTCGGTGTTCTGAAACCTTGTAAATATGGTTCTGCAGTTACCGTAGTACTGATCGTTTTGACCAATTTTCCTGTGATGGTATAGACCTGAACATTCACATCTAAAACATCATTACAATTATGCTCAAACTGAACGTATGTTTTATTAGTAAAAGGATTCGGCCAATTTAACAATTTTTTAACGATTAAATTTTGGTCGCTTTCGTCCTTAACTATAAAGTTTAACGTTTCAGTTGTGGAATTATTGTTAATGTCCCAAACTTTAAAAGTTAGCTGATGTTCGCCTGGTGCTAAATTTCTAAAGGGGTAAGTTACGTTTCCTTTTTGATAATCTGCTAAGGAAGGACTCGCACATCCATTTGCGTCTCCAGAAAAATAGAAATCGTTCAGCACAACGGTATCGATAATTTTGCCATCCAAAATAACGGTAACATCGTGGCCGATACCGGAGCCTGTCGAATTAATTCCTTTATTATCAGTGACACACGCTAGGAGTAGTGGGTTCTGATCCGTGATTCCACCATCAGCAAAATTGGTATTGTTCATGTATAATTTCACTTTTGGAGCTTCGCCATCAGTAATTCCGTCTGGGTTGATTCCACCAATTTTTTGCGGTTGGTTATCGAACACATCAAAAACTTTGTTATCGGCATACAACAAAACGCGACCTGTCCCTGGTTCATAATTAATATCTTTTGGAACATAAAACTCAACAGTAAAAACACCGTTGGTAGCGACACCAGAAGATTTTACGATTGGGCTTCCTTCCTCGCTGTACTTTAAAACCGGAGTCATTTTAGGAATTTTATCGTTGTTCAAAGTTTCCTTATTAAGTCTTTTATCAAAAATATTGACCGCAACTCTTCCGCTAAAGGTTTCATCTACTGGCCCACTATCGCTTTTTTTGATATGACCTTTTATTTTCACAAAATCTAGAGCACGCATATTAGGATTTGCTCCAGCATCTACACCGTTAATTTCAATATTATCGATAGCAATTAATCTTTTCGGGCGGCTTAACTTTGTAGCGGGATCTCCCAAATAGTTTACTTTCAAGTGATCGTTAGAGGTTCCTTTCTCCACCTTAGCTTTTAACAAAGCATCACCAAGATTTATAAAATCATCATCAACCAACTCAAACAGATGCTTGGTAAAAATGGTAGTAAACTGTTCGCCATAACCCACGCCGATTGCACGGCTGGAGGTAATCATTATTGCCGATCCACCCGTTTTTGATTTCATCACTTGTTCTCCCGCCGAAAAAGTTCCGGGATCATCCCATAATGTGAATTCACACGTAATTGTTGAAACTAAAGGAAAACGCGAATAAATATTATTATAGTTATTAAAGTTTTGAATTTGGTCAATTGTTAAAACTCGTTCTTGTGCCCAACCATTAATTCCGCCATGGCCGAAATAGAAGAGGTAAAGACTGTTGCCTACATCATTCAAAATCGCCTGGTTAACCTGTGGATATCTTTGTCCTCCCGCCGAAGTCTGCGCAGGGAAGGCATCTAAATAAAGTTTACGAATGTTATATTCTGGTTTTTTATTTTCGTAAAGTGTTGTTGTGTTCGTTGTAGTATAACCAGTTTCCATATTCGCCATCAACATTGCATTATTCATCGTGTTGTGAAACGGAACTTGGTTATCGGCATCATCGTCAACTACGAAGTCCATTTTCATACGCCACTCTCCAAAAGGAGAAGATTGACCCTGAAGTCCGTTGTTATAAGCTAAGGCTTTATCGATCAATAATTTTGCTTCAGAAACATTAGCTGCAGGTAATCGCCCAACTGGCAAGTTGGGCAATGTCGCAGAAACAGTAACGGCAGTTAAAGCCTGCGGCTCAGTCATGACAAAGTAATCATCGGTTACATAGGAATCTGCATAATTACCGCTTTCTTCACTTTGGTAACTCGGCACTACGGCAGATCCAGGGTGATTTTTTCCTTTAAAATCATAAGAAGTATCTCCTAAAATAAAAAGATATTTCAACTTTCCTGCTGGCGAATTTAATTTAGTTGCAAAATCTCGGAAGGCCGTAATATCTTTGCTTCCACTGCTGAATTCATTGTAGATTTTATTGATATCAACCACGGCCACAGAATATTTATCCTGATAGAAATTAGCTAAACGCTGCGCATGTCCCATCATTTCTGGAACCGTAATCATTAAATAATCAATATTCTGCAAACCTGCTAAATCCTGATTATCTGTTTTTGCAACAAATGCTGGTTCAAAAGCGTCACTGCTTTTAAAAGCGACAAATTCATTGACGAAAAGATTGCTATTAGCTAAGTAACCGAAAGTAAAATTTGCAGAGTTTCCTGATTTGTTCACTTTTCTAACAACGTTCGTAATATCCGAAACTTGCCAAACCTGCTCTACGGAAGAAGCATCAGCCAGATTAAAAGTGTAAATATTGTTACTTTCCTCTGCAATACCATAACTTCTAAAATTCATTTGACTGTTGTTGAATTTCAAATCTTCTTTGTATTGAACTTCAGCATAATCAAAATAAAATTTACCGTTAGGGTTACTACCTGTATTTGGGGCATAATTAAAAGAGAGTTGGTTGCCCGATAAGTTGCTTACAGAACTCGTATAAATTGCAGGCAGATATTCTCGTCTATCATCCGGTGAAACCGAGAAAGTAACGGGATTAACATTGTTGAGATTGACGGTCATTTTGTTTCCTTGTGACTGAAATGCAATATATCGCGTTCGATATAGAATAACATCCGTCTGTTGAATCGGCGATTTGGTGGTGAAAGTGACTGTTTTATTACCGTTAAAAGCGTCGCCAGTCCAGATTCGGCCAATTTTCATTAAATTAAATTTCTCTTCGTTAATGTATTGGTATTCATCATAACGAGTGATTACGGTAGTATTAGTTGCTTGATCTACTTCTTGAATTCTAAGTCCTGCCCCTTTATCAAAATTGATAAAGTAGTAAGCAAAATCTTCATAAATATTGATAAAGTTATTTGATTTATCGCCTCGTGTATCTATTCTCCTTTTTCCTGTACCATTAGCGCTTTTGTAGACATTATATCCGTTGGGTCCTTGTGCATAAAATAAGGCGTAATCACTATCATTCCAAACGCCATCCTCTTCGCCTACAACTTGTATGGCATTTTGTTGCAGAGCATCAAACCGCTGATCTTGATTATGCTCGGGTAACATCAAACCGCCATTACCGTAAATTCTAAAATTTTTAGGATTAATATTAGCTGGATTCATTCCATTGTCTCGCAAGAATTTAGCAGTGATTTTAAAAACTCCAGATTTATCAACTTTAATTTTATAAAAGTTTCCTTGTTTTAAAGGATTTTCAGTCGTTCCAATTTTAGTGGACCAATTTCTATTTTCCTCCGGCTTTTGATCATTAATTAGGGTGAAAGAGTTTAGACGGTAAATCGCGCCCTTTTCAAATTTCAAAGTAGAAACTCTGATATTGGTCGTTCTTTCTTGGGTGTAAGGATTGGTGTAATAACTTATTTCCGAATGATCTTCGGTAGGAAGACGGTAATCATTTAAGTCAAAAAGTTCTTTTGAGGTGATCTTTTCCCAGATTAAATTGCTGACCGTCCGGTTTGAACCTACGTATTTTTCAACCATTCTGAGATATACTCCACCCTCTTCGTAGGCAAAACTATCGTTCTTAAAAAAAGGAACAGTAACTTTGCTACTTCCGTAATCGATCACGGTGCTTCCTTCCCAATTTATTTTAATGGATTGTGAATAAGAAAAAGTACCGAAAAGTAATATTAAAAAGAATGTTAAAATTTGTTTCATTTGCTTTAAAATTTGCCGATTACAAATTAAACGAAAATAATTAAGTAATAATATGATACAATAAAATTAATTTGTTGTCGTTTTTCAAAAAATCAATCTTTTAATTTGATTTATTAGATAATTTCATTTTTCTTTGTACATTGATAAATTCTATATTTACTATGAATAGACTAAAGTTGTTTACAATAATGGCGTTAAGCTCCACACTTATTTTAATGAGCTGTGGTGGTGGTGGTTCCAAAAAAGGAGGTGGTACGAAACGTTTTACAAGTAAAACAGGCTGGAAACCAAACGACCAAAAAGGTTGGTTCTTCACCGGCAAGCAACAAAAACAAAAAGGTTGGCCAGGAATGGTCTATGTGGAAGGCGGAACATTTACCATGGGATTGGTGAAAGACGACGTAATGCATGATTGGAATAATACTCCAAAAAGAATGCAAGTCAGTTCTTTTTTCATCGGTGAAACCGAAATCACCAATTATGAGTACAGAGAATACGTGACTTGGTTAAAATATGTTTTCCCTCCTTCAGACCCAAGTTTTAAAGAAATTTACACAGGAGCACTTCCTGATACATTGGTATGGAACAATAAACTTTCTAGGAACGATTTTGCCGAAACCTACTTCCGCTCACCGGAATATGATTACTATCCAGTAGTTGGGGTTTCTTGGTTACAAGCTTCAAGATATTGCGATTGGTTGACCGACCGTGCCAACGAAAAAGCATTAATGGAACAAGGAGTTATTTCTAAAGATTATTATGCAAATGATTCAAATAATCAAGGAGCAAGCGCCTTTAGTTTAGATAAATTTAAAGGGAATGATCCAGAAATGGATGCTTACATTAACAAGCAACGTTTACAGCAGAAAACTGGAATAAAAACCAAAAACGAAAGAATCATCGCTGCGAACCGTAATGCAACTTCAGGTGTGGTTCAAAAATTCCGTCTTCCAACAGAAGTAGAATGGGAATTTGCAGCCTTAGGTATGCAGAAAGAAAGAGAATATAACCTTTTCACCAACAAGCAACCGCAAATTCAGCAGTTGAAAGGAAAAAAAGGTAGAGATCGTGGAATGTATCTAGAAAATTTCAAACAAGGAAGCGGAGATTACTCCGGTGTTCCAGGTTGGAAGAATGACGGTGCCCCGACTACTGCTGATGTGAAACAATTCCCTTCCAATAATTTAGGAATTTTCGGAATGTTCGGTAACGTATCTGAATGGACGGCTGACGTTTACAGACCGATCATTGATCAAGAAGCAAGCGACTTTAACTACTATAGAGGAAATGTTGCCAGAGAAGTTGTAAAAAATGCTGACGGAACATTTAAGAAGATAGACGAAGTTAAATACGATACTTTGGCAGATGGTCGATTAGTGTACAAAGGTCTTCCTGGTCAATATGAAAGAGAGATTGTTTCCAATGACAAAAACTTTAGAGATGGTGACTTCCAATCTTCCCTTGACGCAGGTTATGGTAGAGCAGAAGACAGTTCTACGGTTGGTTATAACATGTATAACTCTAAAGAAAAAAGATTTATTGTTGACGGAAGAGGACGCGTAGTTCTTCAGAAAGATAAAACTTCAAGAACAACCAGATTATCAGATGAAGTTCGAGTAATTAAAGGTGGTTCTTGGCTTGATGGCCCTTATTGGCTTGATCCAGGACAAAGAAGATTCCGTGATGAAGGAAAAGCTTACGGATGGGTCGGTTTCCGAGTATCGCAAGATGCTAAATCAACTGGAAAAGGACGAAGCAAAAGATAAAACTTTTTATTAAAATATTTCATAATCCTTCTGTAATTGCAGAAGGATTTTTTATTTTTGACCTATGAATGTACTTTCTTTTTATCCGCTCTTTTTAAAGTGCGCCAAAGTAACGATTGATAGCAGAAAAATTGAAGAGAACGATTTGTTTTTTGCATTTTCGGGAGAAAATTTTGACGCCGCTACATTGGCAGAAAATGCCATTAAGAAAGGAGCCCTAGCCGTAATTGTAGAAAATAAGAAGTTTGAAAATGAGAAGGAAAATATATTTTACGTTCCTTCAACTTTAATATTTTTGCAGCAGTTGGCCAAACATCACCGAAATCAACTCAGCATTCCAATTATTGGTTTGACGGGAAGTAATGGTAAAACAACAACCAAGGAAATCATCCATGCTGTTCTTTCCCAGAAATATAACATTCAATATACCGTTGGGAATCTGAATAATCATATTGGAGTTCCCTTAACTCTACTGTCGATCAAACCAGAGCATGAAATTGCAGTGATTGAAATGGGGGCAAATCATCAGCAAGAAATCGAAATACTTTGCGAGCTAGCACAACCGAATTTCGGATATATTACTAATTTTGGTAAAGCACACCTTGAAGGCTTCGGTGGTTTTGAAGGTGTCATTAAAGGAAAGTCAGAGTTGTATGATTATTTGAAAAGCAATTCGCAAACAATTTTAGTAAATGAAAGCGACCCAATTCAACTGGAAAAAACAAAAGATTACGAGCCGAAAATTACTTTTGGAACAGCTTCTTCCGATTATCAATTTGATGAATTTTCAAAAGATAATTTAGTAGGTTTGAGTTATCAAGGAAATCAAGCATTATCAAAATTGACCGGAAATTACAACTTCACTAATCTTTGTGCTGCCGCCAGTTTAGGCTTTCAATTTGGTTTAAAATTCAACCAAATTAAAATGGCCATTGAAAATTATGAACCGACCAATATGCGCTCGCAAGTCGTTGAAAAAAACGGGAAAACTTTTATAATGGATACTTACAATGCCAACCCAAGTTCGATGACGGAATCTTTAAAAAATTTCAGTCAGTTTGAGGGTTCGAAAACCATCATCATTGGAGATATGTTAGAGTTGGGAGATGAGTCTGAAAAAGAACATGAAGCGATTCTAGATCTTGCAAATTCTTTAAATTTTGACGAAATTATTACCGTTGGATCTGAATTTAAAAACATCAATACTATTTCTAAAGCTTACCAAAGTTCACAGGAGCTCATCGCCTATTTGAAGCTAAATAAAATTAACTCAAAAAATATTTTGCTCAAAGCTTCGCGGGGAATTGCTCTGGAACAGATTACAAATTTTATCGTTTAATTTTTAGCCCAAAATTCCTGAAGGATCAGTTTAATATTTTCAAAAGTCATGGGCATTACTTCGGCAATAATCTGGTCTTCACTTTTCCAGGAAACTTCTGAAATTCCTTCTTCAATTTGCGGAACTGGGTCGGAATCTCCTACATAACTTACTTTGAACCAATAAGTTGTTTTAAGTATTTTCTCACCATTTCTTTCCGTATAAATATGAAAAGTGGTGTTGATGAATTCTTCTAAGATTAACTCTTTGAGGCCAGTTTCTTCCTCTATTTCGCGTAAGGCAGCATTTTCTAAAGATTCACCTTTTTCTATTTTTCCTTTCGCCAAATCCCATCTGCCCAGTCGGCGGATAAATAAAATTTCCTGCGATCGATTTCGCACGACGCCACCCGCAGCCTCTATAACTCTGAACATTAGTGTAAAGTCTTCCCAAATATCGGTTAAATTATCACCGTAGATATTGACTTCTGGGCAAGAAGTATTTTCTAAAAGATCCACCGCAATTTCTAAAGTTGCAACGCCTTCATATCGAAAACTCTTTTCCACCTCTGCGGACGTTTTAGTAATCGATAATTTTTTTTCATTCACAAAAACTTTATACATTTGCAACGTTTTAATTAATACAAAAATATAAAAATGAATTTAGAAGGACGTAAGATTATCGTAAATAAATCTGGAAAGGAGTTGGTTGAACTATTAAATTCACCAGAAGGATACCGACAACTAATGCCGGATTCTTTGCAGAGTTTTGAAGTGCGTGAAAACGGTTTTAAATTCAGCTTAAAAGGGATGCCAGAAATCGCCTTGGTGATTGATGAAGTTACAGATAATCAAGTGACGTTGAAATCTGCAAGCTCTAGTTTAGATTTTGCTTTGAACGGAATGATGAATCCCATCAATGAAAATCAAACTGAAGTTCAGTTGTTATTTGAAGGTAAATTCAATCCGTTTATTAAAATGATGGTAGAGAAACCTTTGAAAAACTTTATCGATGCTTTGACTGATAATATCGAAAAGATTTAAGAAACTAAATATATTAAAAAGGCCCGAATTTAACATTCGGGCCTTTTTGTTTAATGCGTATAACTGGCAAATGCTTCTTCTAAGCTGCTGTATTTGCCTTTGAATTCTTCAATATTGGAATGTTGCAGAATGTTTCCTTGATGAATTAGAATCACCCGCGAACACAGCGCTTCAACTTCCTGCATAATGTGCGTCGATAGAATGACTGTTTTTTCTTTCCCGATTTCCTTGATCACATTTCTAATTTCAATGATTTGATTGGGATCGAGTCCATTTGTGGGTTCATCTAAAATTAATAAATCTGGGGAATGTAAGATTGCTTGCGCCAGACCAACTCTTTGTCGATACCCTTTTGAAAGCTGACTAATTTTTTTAGATTTTTCTGGAGTAATTCCTACGAGGTCAATTACTTCGTCAATTCGCTGTTGTGAAACTTGATGAATATCTGCAACGAAACTTAAATATTCTTTCACATACATTTCGTTGTAGAGTGGATTATTCTCTGGTAGAAAACCCATGTTTTTCTTGGCTTCAATCTCATTTTCACCAATATCCTTGCCGTCAAAAATAATTTGTCCTTCCTCAATTTTCAGCGCTCCGACAATGGATTTCATTAAAGTTGATTTCCCAGCTCCATTGGGCCCGAGCAAACCGATAATCTCATTCGTATTAATTTCAATGTTAATATTATTCAGCGCGATTTGCTCCCCAAACCTTTTAGTAAGATTGATGATTTGTAATGACATGACCTAGAATTTGCTGCAATTTAAGAAATCAAAGGGTAACAAACTGCAAATGGAAATGAAAGTCTATATAACAAACGAAGGGTGATTTTTGTTAAACCTAAATTTGCAGAAGTATGAAAATCTGTTTATAAGGTGATTTCAGTAATTTTCTTTAAATTTATACCTATTTAAGAATGGTGAAAAATAAATAACTTTTATAAAAAATTTCAACCAATTTTCTAAAATAATTCACCCTATAAATATTAATAAAAAAATATGAAAAGACATGAAGCCTTAGTACAATTGAGTCGCGACCATCATTTTGGATTGCTGCTCTGTTGGAAATTAAAAGAAGGATTAAAAAAAGAAATTTCGGTAGAACGGATGTCAAAATATATCGGCTTATTTTATCTGCAAAATTTAAAACCTCATTTTGCGGAAGAAGAAGAGACTATTTTTAAAGTTTTAGGCGAGGAACATCCTTTAATTAAAGAAGCAATTTCCCAACACCGAATTTTTCAGAAAATGATTGAAGATGGGTTTGAAACACCAGAGCAGATAGAAGAGTTTCGTGCTCTGCTTGAACTTCACATCCGGACAGAAGAAAGACAGATATTTCCCGAAATTGAAAGACAAGCCACTGACCAACAATTGGCAGATATTTTAAAACTGGCTCATCCAGAATTAAAAGAACCGGATTACGACGACATTTTTTGGAAGTAAAAATAAAGTTACTTATAAATAAAGACAACCATTTCAAAACGAAATGGTTGTCTTTATTTTATAGAATATCAAACTGTCTCTTCCCTATTCAGGTGTCGACGCTAAATATTTAGATTCTTTCGATATCAGCTCCAATTGCTCGCAGTCTTCCATCGATATTTTCGTATCCGCGGTCGATTTGTTCGATGTTATGAATAATAGAAGTTCCTTCTGCGGAAAGCGCAGCGATCAATAAGGCATTCCCTGCTCTAATATCTGGTGAAATCATCGTAGTCCCACGAAGTGGAGATTCGTGGTTTAAACCAACGACTGTTGCTCTGTGCGGATCACACAAAATAATCTGTGCGCCCATATCAATCAACTTATCAACGAAAAACAAACGAGACTCAAACATTTTTTGGTGAACCAATACTGTTCCTCTTGCTTGTGTGGCGACAACTAAAATAATTGATAGTAAATCGGGCGTAAACCCAGGCCATGGCGCATCTGAAATCGTAAGAATTGAACCATCGATAAATTTCTGAATTTTATAATTTTCCTGCGCGGGCACAAAAATATCATCACCTCTCAACTCCAGGTCAATCCCTAATTTTTTAAAGGTATTAGGAATTACTCCAAGTTCTTTCCAATTAACGTTTTTGATGGTAATTTCAGATTTCGTCATGGCTGCTAAGCCAATCCAGGAACCGATCTCCACCATATCAGGAAGCATGGTATGTTCTGTTCCTTGCAAAGTAGTAACTCCTTCAATGGTCAATAAATTAGATCCAATTCCGGTAATGTTAGCGCCCATTCTGTTGAGCATTTTACACAGTTGCTGAAGATAAGGTTCGCACGCTGCATTGTAAATTCTGGTTTTGCCTTTTGCCAGCACGGCCGCCATTACAATATTTGCGGTTCCAGTTACGGATGCTTCTTCCAACAAAATAAATTTGCCTTGAAGTTCTTTTGCTTTTAGCGTATAAAAAAACTCTTTTTCATCGTAGTGAAATTCTGCGCCCAATTCGACCAATCCTTGGAAATGCGTATCCAATCGGCGTCTGCCGATTTTATCGCCTCCCGGAGTTGGCATATATGCTTCCCCATATCTGGCGAGCATCGGACCCAAAAGCATGACAGACCCACGAAGTCTCGCACCGTCTTGTTTAAAATCTTCAGATTTAATATAATCAAAGTTGACAGAATCTGCCTGAAAGGAATAATCACCATGACCATTCTTGGTCACTTTTACGCCGAAATCTCCCAGAATTTCAATCAGTCTATTAACATCATGAATGTCTGGAATATTTTTAACCCGAACTACTTCATCGGTCAGTAATACGGCACATAAAATCTGTAGCGCCTCATTCTTGGCACCTTGTGGCGTAATTTCACCATGCAGTTTTTTCCCTCCTCTAATTTGAAAACTTCCGCTCATTGTTATTTCCGGTTTTTATTATTCTGAAAATTCTTTCTGGTATTTTGGGTCTTCGGATTATTTCTCGGGTTCGATTTGTTGGTTCTATTTGTCGCGTAATAAATCTTACTTTTTTCCAAAGAATCCAGAATAGTTAGGTCCAAACGGTTTTCAGACAAATCTTTTAAATGACGGAAAATAACCTCATCCTGAACATGTTCTTTATTATAAACGTTGTAGGATTTTTTCATATTATTAGCAATCACCTGAATCAGCGCATCTTTCTCATCGCCAGCTTCCAGCTCAATCGCTTTATCAATTAACTGTAAAATACTCTTTCCGTAGAATTTAAAATCACCCTGTAATTTGGGATACTCCATTCTTTTCGGCTTCACTTTCAGTTCTTCCTGAGTCGGAATATGATAGGGAGAATCAACATCTAAATCATATTTCGATAAAATAAAAAGATGGTCCCAAAGCTTGTGTTTATAGTTTGATTCATCGCGAAGCTGCGGATTTCTTTGACCCATAAAATCTACAATAGCCACCGCCATTTCATTGCGTTCGTCTCTATCTTCAAGTTCCTTGCAACGTTCCACAAGTTGCTGTATAATTCGGCCGTATTCCGGCATTTCCAGGTGCGTTTTGCTCGTATTATATTCCATAGTTGCAAATATAAGAATTTGTTAAGGTTAATAGTTTTAGTTGTCTGAATATTTTTTTGGGCGTGCCCCTTCATTGCTATTCCTGAGCGCTGCTAGGGCTTGAAGCCCTAACAGCGCTTTCCCTTCCACTCGGGTCGGTCTTCGGCTCCCAATCTTTTTTTAGAAAGATGATATTTTAAAAGAAAATCTGATAGAAAAGGATTTCCGCCTACTTCCTCACGCAGACCCGATCAAGAATTGAAATCCATTTTAAAAACAAGATTTAGGATTTTAATGTTGAGAATTAAAATTTAAACGTGAAGCAATAGGTTTCGGCTAAAGCCACTGGAAAACCTCACTATTTAAACGGGCTAAAGCTCGTTCCTATTGAAAATGCAATTACATAAATTCGATTTTTAATCTTTCAGCGAACCAATCTATTTTCTAAGAGATAAACTTTTTCCGTTCTTCCGCAGTTGGAATTTCACAAGCCTCAGACGCCAACTTTTTTCGGTTTGCCGCTACTCGATCGTAGAAAAAATCACCCAGCGCTGTCGGTAGAAATTTTAAATAAGAAATCAGTTTATAGGTTCCACCAATAATTTCGGTAATCTTAAAAACGGCCTCCGACTTTTGCAAATAAAATCTTTCTGGTTTCCACAGATAAAGAGTATCCAGATTTTTTAATTCTAAATTTCTTTCACTCAAAAATTGTTGACCAAAATCTGATTGTAAGGAAGCAAACAGAAAATTATTTTTCGCATCTTTTTTTAAAATCCAATGAACCCAAAAATCACAGAAACCACATTCTCCATCATAGAAGACATAATATTTTGTAGAATCAACTGTACTCATTTTTAATTTTTATTAGAAGAATTTTCAAATGTATCTGGTAAATCATTCATAATTCGAACATCCTTTGAAACCAGTTTAAAATAATCTATCAGTTCTCTTTGCTCAGCCACTGTTAACTTTGCTTCAGAATGGGCAATGATATAAGAGTCCAGAGGCATTTCACTATTTTCAATCATTTCTACAGCCTCTTCCAATTTCTTTACTTGTTTTTTCTTTTGATAAGTTGCAAAAGTAGAAAAATTTAATTCTTTTCGTCCTTCTTTAATATGGTTTTCTAAAAACCAACCTAAAGGTTGAACATTAGAATACCAAGGATACTTTGAGTCATTGCTGTGACAGTCATAGCACGCATTTCTAATCAAATTGGCAGTGCTCTCAGGCGTATTTTTAATTTTTAAAAAATCTAACTGCGGCGTAGCAATTGGGTTATTCTTATTTATCGGAAAAAACTGAATCAGTATAAAAGCGACAATGATAATAATCAGTACTTTTTTCATTAGGCAAATTTTGGTTTGTGAATTTATAACATTATATTTAAATCTGAATAATCTTTCAGTGTTATAGATTTTATAAATCGAAATCAGGTTTGTGATTGATAGAAACATTGTACTTTTGCACTAGAAAACTTAAAAAAAATATATTATGTCATTAGTAGGAAACAAATTCCCCAATATCGCCATCGACGCAATGTCTGAAATGGGTGATGATTTAAAAATCAACATTTTTGAAGAAGCAACCAAAAACGAACAAAAAGTTCTTTTATTCTGGTACCCAAAAGATTTTACTTTTGTTTGCCCAACAGAATTACACGCTTTTCAAGAAGCTCTAGGTGAATTCGAAAAAAGAAATACTAAAGTAATTGGTGCTTCATGCGATACCAACGAAGTACATTTTGCTTGGCTGAATACGCCAAAAGATAACGGCGGAATAGAAGGAGTTACGTACCCAATCTTAGCAGATACGCACAGACAGTTAGCGAATATCTTAGGAATCGTAGATCAAGATTTTGATTTCGATGAAGAGGGTAACGAAGCTTACACTGGGTCTAACGTAACATATAGAGCAACTTATCTGATCGACGAGACTGGAAAAATATTCCACGAAGCGGTCAACGATATGCCATTAGGTAGAAATGTAAAAGAATTTATCAGATTAATCGACGCTTACACGCATGTACAAAAACATGGTGAAGTTTGTCCTGCAAATTGGGAAGAAGGAAAAGATGCGATGAAAGCAAACAGAACTTCGACGGCAGAATATTTAGCGTCTCAAAACAACTAAAAAAGAATTATGTATACAGAATTAGCAGAAGATACGTTGCAGCAAATCGTAGCAGACAATGATAAAGTTGTAGTGCAATACGGCGCGACGTGGTGTGGAAACTGTCGAATCATGAAACCTAAATTCAAAAAATTGGCAGCGGAAAATGAAGATATTCCTTTTCTATATGTTGATGCTGAAAAATTACCTGAAAGCAGAAAATTAGCCAAAGTAGATAATTTACCTACGTTTGCGATTTTCAGCAAAGGGGAATTGGTGAATCAAGTTCAATCGAATCAGGCAGAAAGTCTTATTAATCTTTTTAAAGAATTGAACTAATGAAATCGCCTTTATCGGTTTTCTCATGACCACCGATGAAAAGTAGGCGATAACATTTCACCATTAAAAAATAAAAATTAGAAATGAAATTACCTGTAATCAGACAGTTTTATCAAACGCAGACTGTTGAAAATTTAGAGAAAACTCTAGAAGTTATCGAAGCGTTTTCAGAATTCAGAGGAACAACTGAAGAAGATTTGAATGTCGCTGGAGAATTAATTACCAATATCTGTGGTGCCTTAGAAGTGCATGCAAATGTTGCGAACGGAATGGCAGAAAGAGATGCCCTAAATTCTTTTGCACAAAAGGTTCTGGGTTCTATCGATAAGTAGTATTTAGTAAAAGTGAAGAAGAAAGGCGGGAAAATTATTTCCCGCCTTTTTTATTTTAATCGTCATCACGATCTTTTCCTTTTTTATTGTACTTGCTGTTATTTTGCTTTTTGTACTCTTTGTATTGTCTTTTTCTTCGGTCATCATTGCGGTCATCATTATCATCATCATATTTTTTCCACTGATTATTTCTCTTATTCTGCTGACCTTTCGCATAATCCTTGGCGTTCCCCCCGTAGATTTTTTTAGCTTGTCCTGGTGGTAAATTTCTCTTATTTTGATTTGGATAGTAAACGGTTTGATTTCCGTTTTTAGATAAAATACCAGGTCTGCCATAAACATCACCAGTTTGAACTACGCGGCCATTCTGATATACATTGCCATTTCGATCTCTATAAACTTCGCCTCTTCTATAAACTTGGCCATCGTTAGCTCTGTAAACAGTTCCGTTGTTCGAACCGTTGTTTGGATAATTATTACCATTGTTTGGATAATTGTTTCCGTTGTTATTTCCGTACGGATCCTGTATCGCACCGCAAGAAGCCAGCGTTACCGCTAACCCTGCACCTAAAAGTATTTTCGATAAATTATTCATTTTATTAAATTTAAAAGTTATTAGCTGCATTTCCATTACAGTGCCAAACTAAAAAATTAATAAAATCAGTTGTCATTAGGATACAATTGATGATAAACTTTCTGCAACTTTCAAGGCACATTTCTCTCCATCAATCGCCGCAGAAATAATTCCACCCGCATAACCTGCTCCTTCGCCACAAGGATATAAACCTTTAATTTGAAGGTGCTCCAAGGAATTATGATCTCTCGGAATCCTGACTGGTGAAGAAGTTCTACTTTCCGGTGCGTGTAAAATTGCATCGTTCGTCATATAACCTTTCATCGATTTTCCAAACTCGGTAAAACCTTGACGCATAATTTGACTTAAAAAGCCTGGGAAAACTTCGCCCATTTCCACAGAAGTCGTTCCGGGAACATAAGAGGTCTTTGGAATATCTTGGGAAATTTTACTTTGGGTAAAATCAACCATTCTTTGCGCTGGTGCTTTTTGAGTTTCCCCTGCTAATCGCCAAGCTTTTTGTTCAATCGCTTTCTGAAATTCCATTCCAGCTAAGGGTCCGAATTGGTGGTAAGGTTTAAAATCTTCTAACTTCAACTCAACTACAATTCCGGAATTAGCGGTGGATTGATCTCTTTTAGAAGGTGACCAACCGTTCGTAACTATTTCTCCTGGACTTGTTGCACACGGCGCAATTACACCACCTGGACACATACAGAAAGAATACATTCCACGACCGTTCACTTGTTTCACAACGGAATAGGGCGCTGGTGGTAAATATTCGCCACGGTAATCGCACGAATACTGAATTTGATCAATCAATTCCTGTGGATGCTCCGCTCGAACTCCCAAAGCAAAAGGTTTTGCTTCAATCAAAATATTCTTTTTGTGAAGTAATTCAAAAATATCACGCGCGGAATGTCCGGTTGCTAAGATCACTTTATTCGCCGAAATGATATTTCCATTTTGAAGAACGACACCTTGTATTTCATTACTTTTAATCAGAAAATCAGTAACGCGAGTTTCAAATAAAACTTCGCCGCCACAAGCGGTAATCTTTTCCCGAATATCCTGAATGATCTGTGGCAATTTATTCGTTCCAATATGTGGATGAGCATCTACCATGATATCAGGCGTCGCTCCATAAGCAACAAAGAGCTCTAAAATCCGATCGATATCGCCACGCTTTTTGGAACGCGAATATAATTTTCCATCAGAGTACGTTCCGGCGCCACCTTCACCAAAGCAGTAATTCGAATCTTCATTCACGATTCCATCTACATTAATCGCTTTCAAATCACGACGGCGACCACGAACATCTTTTCCACGTTCTAAAACAATGGGTTTTAATCCCAATTCGATGAGTTGTAAAGCTGCAAACAATCCCGCTGGACCCGCGCCAACGACGATCACTTCTTTCTTGTTGGCAACATTGGGATAGTCTGGCAATTCAATTGTAGCAGGAATATAATCTTCATCAACTAAAAATGCATTTCCTTTAACATTAACTTTCACAGATTTTTGCCGGGCATCAAAAGAGCGTTTCAGGACGACTACTTTCTGAATATCTTTCGAACTGATTTTCAAGTTTTTTGCTACTTGTTGTGTTAACAGCTCTTCATTGGCAGCAGCTTCTGGCGATACTTGAAATTGAAATTCTTTCGGCATTGAATAAAATTAAGGAAAAGGTTTTAAAAGATTCTGATTAACTCAAATTCTTCAGTCTGCAAATTTCTGCTTTTTCTAGGCAATAAATACAAAATGACTAAAAATTAAATTCCGACCACTCTACTTCTTCGTTCTAATAAAATGATATCTCGCCACTTTCCATTCATCTCTCCTATTTTCTCGCGGATCCCGACTACTCTAAATCCATGCTTCTCGTGAATTTTTACGCTCACGAAATTCTCTGGAAAAATCCCAGCTTGTAAAGTCCAGAACTCATTTTCTTCACTATCCAGAATTAACTTTTTCATCATGACCGTTCCCAACCCTTTTCCCTGAACTGAACCATCCAAATAAATACTTACTTCAGCCACGCCTTTAAAACAATCGCGATTGCTAATCGGCTGCAAAGCACACCAGCCAACCACTTCATTATTTTCGTCTTCTAAAACAAAACGGCAAAGATTAAAATGCTTGGTGTCCCAGGCTTCCCAAGTCGGTGCCACTTTATCGAAAGTCGCATTTCCGCCGTTGATTCCTTGCTGAAATATTTCTAAAACTTTCTCACCATCTTCTGGACGCATTGGTCGTATTTCGTAATTCATTGTTTTATATCTTAAAATTTTCTGATTAATATTTATGACTTTTTCGGGGGAACTTCCGACGGTGGCGCGTGAAACTTGTAACGCTATTATCCTTATCCATTGAAATTACACTGATATTTCCATCGACTTCCAGAACCGCTAATTTCACCTCCGCTATTTTTTCAACGCCATGTTCTCGAACAGCTTCTTCAAGTTCATCAAAATCAATTTCCTGTTCCTTCATTTTAATATTATCGACGATTCCATCTTTGATTAAAATAACCGGATCAGATTCTATCAGACTTTTTATTTTAGGATTTTTAAAGATTACTTTTTTGACGATGAAATTGGCGGTAAATAAAACCAGAGCGGCAACCAAACCACCTTCTAAACTAACATTAGAACCGACCATGGCATTCTGCACCGCATTAGAAATTAAGAGAAGCAACACAATATCGCCGGCATTGAGCTGCGACAACTGATTCTTTCCGAAGATCCGAATTCCTGCAAACATAAAAAGATAAACGGCAAGACTGCGTAAAGCGACATCTAGAAAAGGATTCATCAGTTGAAGTTTAATGCTACAAAGTAAAAGAAAATAAAAAAACCGAACATCACATTCGGTTTTTGATTTTTAAAAATATTTTTCTTCTAATTTAATTCTCTTCTCAAAAACTTCGCTGTCAAAGATTTCTTCGATCTTGATACTTCCTCAGGTGTTCCCTTTGCGATAATTTCTCCACCACGGAATCCACCTTCTGGTCCGATGTCGATGATATGATCAGCCAGTTTGATGACATCTAAATTGTGTTCAATAATAATGAATGAATTTCCTAAATCGATCAATTTATTGATAGCGTCCATCAAGACTTTTACATCTTCGAAATGCAATCCTGTTGTTGGTTCATCGAGAATATACAGAGTATTTCCGGTTTGTCTTTTAGACAATTCGGTCGCCAGTTTTATTCGCTGAGCTTCTCCTCCACTCAATGTTGTCGATTGCTGACCCATGGTGATATATCCTAAACCAACATCTTGCATGGTTTTGACTCTGGCATAAATCTTTGGAATCGGCTGGAAGAATTCTGTGGCTTCATCAATGGTCATTTCTAACACATCAGAAATAGATTTTCCTTTGTAACGAACTTCTAAAGTTTCGCGGTTAAATCTTTTCCCATTACAGGTTTCACAGTGAACATAAACATCGGGTAAGAAATTCATTTCAATGACTTTTAAACCTCCACCTTGGCAAGTTTCACAACGTCCGCCTTTTACATTGAACGAAAATCGTCCTGCTTTATAACCTCGGATTTTAGACTCTGGCAGTTCTGCAAAAAGATTCCGAATATCCGTAAACATTCCTGTGTAAGTTGCAGGATTTGAACGTGGAGTTCTACCGATCGGAGTTTGATCAACATCAACAATTTTGTCGATGTTATCAATTCCATCCAATTTTTTGTACGGCAATGGATCTTTCACCGCTCTATAAAAATGCTGATTTAAAATCGGATATAAAGTTCCATTGATCAAAGAAGATTTTCCACTTCCTGAAATTCCCGTTACGACAACGAGTTTTCCAAGCGGCACTTCTAAATTCACATTTTTAAGATTATTTCCGGTCGCTCCTTTTAAAACCAATGATTTCCCATTTCCTTCTCTTCGAACCTCCGGAATTTCAATTTTCCGTTTCCCCGTCAAATAATCTGCGGTGATGGTATCAGCCTTCAATAAATCTTGAGGCTTCCCTTGCCAAAGGACTTCTCCACCAAATTTCCCAGCGCGCGGACCGATATCTAGAACCTCATCGGCTTCCATAATCATGTCTTTGTCATGTTCCACAACAATTACAGAATTCCCGATGTCCCGTAAATTTTTCAAAGAAGCGATCAATCTTTCGTTATCTCTTTGATGCAGACCAATCGAAGGTTCATCTAAAATATAAAGTACATTTACGAGTTGTGAACCGATCTGCGTAGCCAAACGAATCCGTTGAGATTCGCCACCAGAAAGCGTTCTTGAACTTCGGCTCAAACTCAAATAATCTAAACCAACATCGAGCAAAAACTGCAATCTGGTTTTGATTTCTTTTAGAATTTCGTGCGCAATGATTTTATTGTTCTTATTGAATTTATCTTCAACCTGAATCAACCATTCCTTCAAATCAAGTAGAGACAATGCATTGATTTCCGCAATGTTTTTGCCATCGATTTTAAAACTTAAACTAGAAGGTTGCAAACGAGTTCCATGACATTCCGGACAAGTTTCTTCCGTCGTGAAATGCCGCTCTAACAAAGTCGCTTCGTAACTTTCTTTATCATCGATCATTTCGTTAATCGACGCCACTAAACCATCAAAATTAACTTTGATTTTCTTATTGATTCCGGCATGCTTTAAATCTTTATTGATTTCTTTATGACAGCCATTGTAAATAAAATCCAGCGCCTCTTTTGGAATATCTTTCATCGGCGTGGCTAAAGTAAGGCCGTAGATTTCTAGAATATTTTTAATTTGACCCAAAATCCATTTGTTGGATTTAATATCTTCTAACGGAAGTAAACCACCTTGATTAATCGACAGTTTCGGGTTTTCAACGAAATAGTCCGTGTTTACTTTCTTTACAGTACCCAAACCTTTGCAATAAGGACAACTGCCTTTCGGAGAGTTAAACGAAAACGTATTCGGTTCTGGTAAAGCCAATGAATATCCCGTATCGGCATCCATTAGATTTTTAGAAAAATATTCAATATTCTTACTTTCTAATCTTTGAATTCCAATCACTCCTTCGCCCATGTTCAAAGCAGTTTTTAGTGACTGCTCCATTCTAGCTTCCGAAGCACTTTCACCGATAATCCAACGATCAATAACGATATCAATATCGTGCATTTTATATCGATCGAGTTTTAAATCGTATTCAATACTTTGAATCTCGTCGTCAATTCTCGCCTGACCATATCCTTTCTTGGCCATTTGCACAAACAGCTCGTGGTAGTGACCTTTTCGGGAACTGACGACTGGCGCCAACAACATTACTTTTTCTCCTTTGTAATTATTTTTGACGGCCTCTAAAATCTGCTCCCCGGTGTAACTAACTAATCTTTGTCCGGTCGTTAAAGAATAAGCATCTGAAACTCGGGCAAAAAGCAGCCGTAAAAAGTCATACAATTCCGTCACGGTTCCAACGGTCGACCGTGGATTTTTATTGGTCGTCTTCTGTTCGATGGCAATCACTGGAGAAAGGCCATCGATTTTATCAACATCAGGTCTTTCTAAACCGCCTAAAAATTGTCTGGCATACGCCGAAAAAGTTTCGATATATCTTCGCTGACCTTCGGCAAAGATAGTATCGAAGGCCAAAGACGATTTCCCACTGCCTGAAAGTCCGGTGATTACAACCAGTTCATTGCGGGGAATTTTAACATCGATATTTTTTAAATTATGTTCACGAGCGCCGTAAACTTCTATATATTCTTTCTGATCTTTCATTTGTAAATGTTCCAAAATTTCAATTTTTGGAATTCTGCAAAAATACGGATTTTTTATAGTATAATAAATTAAGAGTTTTAATTTGTGATCTACACAAAGCTTTTAATAGTGACATAACGCACGACCAAAAATTTTCTTTAAAAGTTGATTTTCATTAAATTTACTTTATTAAAAACATTAAAATATGAGTTTCCCCACCGATCTAGAAATTGCAGAATCTGCGAATATTCAATTGATCAAGAACATTGCTGATAAAGTAGGAATCGATCATGATGACTTAGAATATTACGGAAAGTACAAAGCCAAGATTCCTTTACATTACATTGATGAAGAAAAGATTAAAAAAGCGAAACTAATTTTAGTTACTGCCATTAATCCGACTCCCGCTGGTGAAGGAAAAACCACGGTTTCTGTTGGTTTAAATGACGGTTTATGTAAGATTGGTAAAAAATCGATTGCGGTTTTAAGAGAACCTTCGCTTGGTCCAGTTTTCGGAGTCAAAGGTGGCGCGGCTGGT
This sequence comes from Kaistella antarctica, assembly GCF_900109615.1. Classification (GTDB taxonomy): domain Bacteria; phylum Bacteroidota; class Bacteroidia; order Flavobacteriales; family Weeksellaceae; genus Kaistella; species Kaistella antarctica. The sequence continues at coordinate 273,250 of NZ_FOIX01000002.1, read as the reverse complement.
GGTGGTTATGCACAACTCATTCCGATGGTTGATATCAATCTTCATTTTACGGGAGATTTTTCAGCCATTGAAAAAGCCAATAATTTACTTTCTGCTTTAATCGATAATAATTTACAGAATAAAAAATTCACTTTAAATATTGATTCAAGAACAATTACGTGGAAAAGAGTGATGGACATGAATGACCGTTCCCTTCGACATATTGTGGTTGGATTAGGAGGTTCTACTAATGGAATTACGCGCGAAGAAGGTTTCAACATTACACCCGCAAGTGAAGTAATGGCAATATTATGTTTGAGCAGTGATTTCGAAGATTTGAAAAATCGGTTAGGAAATATATTTGTCGGTTTTACTTTTGATAAACAACCAGTTTTCGCCAGAGATTTGAAAGCTGAAAATGCGATGGCCATTTTATTAAAAGATGCCATTAAACCGAATCTGGTTCAAACTTTAGAAGGCAATCCAGCGATTCTTCATGGCGGACCATTTGCGAATATCGCCCAAGGAACCAATACCATTATCGCCACAAAAACTGGACTTTCATTAGCAGATTATGTCGTGACCGAAGCAGGATTCGGTGCTGATTTAGGTGCTGAGAAATTCCTGCATATAAAGTGTCATTACGGAAAAATGAAACCTGATGCATATGTAATTGTCGCGACGATTCGGGCTTTGCGTTATCACGGTGGCGCGAAAAAAGGTGAATACGAAATTCCGAATTTATCGTTCCTAAAAAATGGATTTGAAAATTTAGAAAAACATATTGAAAACGGAGTTAAGTTTGGCTTCAAACCAATAGTGGCAATCAACCATTTTGCCACGGACTCCCAGGAGGAAATTGATTACATTATCAGCGAATGTGAAAAATTAAAAGTGAAAGCAATTCTGGCCGACGAATTTACAAAAGGTGGAGCCGGGATGACTGAACTGGCGGAAGAAGTTGTTCGGTGTGCGGAATATTGTGGCAACGATTTCCAACCTTTGTATCATGTGGAAGATTCTGTTGAACATAAAATTAAAACCATTGCGAAAGAAGTTTACGGCGCAGAAAGTGTGGTTTATTCCCAAAAAGCAAAAAATCAATTGAAGACAATTTATGATTTAGGTTTTGATAAAGTTCCGATCTGTATGGCCAAAACACCGAAGTCTTTAACCGACGATGAAACGAAAATCGGACGACCAACTAATTTTAAAATTACGGTTCGTGAATTTGAATTTGCCGCTGGAGCAGGATTCATTATTCCGATTTTGGGTGATATGATGAGAATGCCTGGTTTGCCGAGTATTCCCGCTGCAGAAGGAATGTTCATTGATAAAAACGGAAAAATAACGGGCTTGAGTTAAACTTAAAATTAGATAGATGATTCGCCAATTTCTTTAAATATTATATAAAGGAATTGGCGATTTTTTTTAAAATAAATCAACTACCGATAAATAAGATTATAGCAGTTAAAAGTACTTATGTGATTCCCTCCAATCTCCAAATTTTTTTTAAGTTTGTAACAAGTAAAAAATGAAATTATGGATCATATCAGTCGAAAGAACTTTCTAAGAATGTCTGCTTTAGGATTTGGTGCACTCATCGTTCCCAATTCCTTATTCGCCTATGAAGGCCGTGAACCCTTCGCAAAAAAAGTACGTGTTGGTTTAATTGGAGTTGGAATGCGTGGACAAAACCACCTCGATGTTCTTGCGAAACGAGACGATGTCGAAATTGTTGCTTTCGCTGATCCTCAAAAAATAATGCTGAAAGGAGCACAAGATATTTTGGTTAAAAGCGGAAGACCTCAAGCCAAAGAATTTTCTGACGGAGATTACGATTACCGAAATCTTTTAAAGATGAAAAATCTAGATGCGGTGATAATTTCCACGCCTTGGGAATGGCATAAAATTCAGGGAATCGAATCCATGAAAGCCAAGAAAATTGTGGGCATGGAAGTTGGTGGAGCGCTAAAACTACAAGACTGCTGGGATTATGTTGAAGCCTACGAAGAAACAAAAGTTCCAATTTTCGCGATGGAGAACGTTTGTTATCGAAGAGATGTCATGGCGATTTTAAATATGGTTCGAAAAGGAATGTTCGGCGAATTGATCCATGGACAAGGCGGTTATCTTCACGATTTAAGAGGTGTTTTATTTAATGATGGTGTAACTCCTTATAATTCTGGCGTTGAGTTTGGCGAAAAAGGATTCAGTGAAGCGCAATGGAGAACGGAACATAATATCAAAAGAAATGGCGAATTATATCCAACCCACGGAATTGGTCCAGTTGGAATTATGTTCGATGTGAACCGTGGAAACCGACTCACGAGATTGTCTTCTTTTTCCAGCAAAGCCAGAGGTTTGCATAACTATATCGTGAACCATCCAAAAGGTGGAGAAGATCATCCAAATGCAAAAATTGAATTCAAAATGGGCGACGTGGTGACGACTCAAATTGCTTGCTCAAATGGAGAAACTATTTTACTAACCCATGATACAAGCTTGCAACGACCTTATAATCTCGGTTTCAAAGTTCAGGGAACGAGAGGGATTTGGCAGGATTTCGGCTCGGGCGGATTTAGTCAGGGACATATTTATTTTGAAGGATTGATGAATCATTCGCATAAATGGGACAATAGCGAAAAATGGTTGAAAGAAAACGATCATCCACTTTGGACGAACTACGAATCGAAAACTGCAGGCGCCGGACATGGCGGTATGGATTTCTTCGTGATCAATACTTTTATCGAATGTATCAAACGAAATGTAGAATTCCCGATGGACGTTTATGATTTGGCAACCTGGTATGCAATCACGCCATTGAGTGAAGAATCAATTGCGAAAAATACGGTCGTAGAAATCCCAGATTTCACCAAAGGAAAATGGAAAACCAGAAAACCAGTATTCGGATTTGATGGAGAATTCTAAAAAATCAATCGTCATTTTAGCGGGCGGTTTAGGCAGTCGCTATCAAGGTTTAAAACAAATTGATGGCATTTTGCCAAACAACGCAACCTTGCTCGAATATTCTATTTTCGATGCTATAAAAGCGGGGTTCAACAAAATAGTTTTCATTATTAATGAATCGATTACGGAAAGTTACATTGAAAGACTTTCAGGAATTCTTAGTTCTAAAAATGTAGGATTTCACTGGATTATTCAGGATAAAAAAGACTTTGTTTCTGATGATAACTTACTAAAACAGAGAACAAAACCTTGGGGGACTGCTCATGCGGTATTGTGTGCTGAAAAAGTAGTGAGAGAAAATTTCGTCGTCATTAATGCTGATGATTATTACGGATCTGAGGTTTATAAAATTGCTGCAACATTAATTGATGAAGGAAAAATTAATGCTAATAATTATGCGGCAATTCTTTATCCTTTAAAAAATACGTTGAGCAAAAATGGAAGTGTTTCGCGCGGAAAATGTGTAGTTAATGACGAAAATAAATTGGTTTCAATTCATGAACTGACAAATATTTTTGAAGAAGAAAACTCTATATTTTACAGTGACAAAGAAAACGTCAAACACGATTTAGCACCAAATATTTTAGTTTCGATGAATTTCTGGATTTTGAATCCATCTATTTTCAATTATTTGAAAATGGACTTTACTCAATTCATTAACAAGCAACCTGAAAAAACTGCCGAAATTTATTTGCCTGCGGTGATTGATTCTTTAATTCAAAATAAAGCAGTAGAAGTTTCTGTTGAAGTTTCGCCAGAACAATGGAAAGGTGTAACCTACGCGGAAGACAAAGCCGAACTTCAGGAATTTTTAAAGCAGAAAATTAAGGATAACATTTATACCGAAGATTTATGGATCCAAAAATAATAGTCGAACATTTTTTAGGTTCAGTAGAAATATTGTCAATAACTCCGATTGAGAATGGTTTGATCAATAATACCTATCTGGTAGAAACGGCGGACAAAAAATTCATTTTACAGAAAATCACTACCCAGATTTTTAAAAATCCAAAAGGAATTCAAAAAAATCATTTGAAGATTAATGAAGTTTTAGAAAAATCGGATTATTCAAGAAAGACGGTGAAATTAATTCCGACTTTATCGAATGATTTGCTTTTGGAACAGAATAATGAAGCCTGGAGAATGTTGGAATATCTGGAAAAATCGGTTACTTTTTTAAAACCTTCTTCTACGGAAATTGCTTTTGAAGCCACAAAATGTTTGAGTGAGTTTTATAAAATCATCAATCATGAAACAATCGTTTTAGAGGAAACACTTCCGGATTTTATTAATTTTGAAAAGCGGATTACTGATTTTAAAACGGCATTAAAGCAGAAAACTGTAAGAAAGAAAATAGCGGAAAATGAAATCAATTTTATTTTGGACCATCTCTCCCTTCCGGATAAATGGATTGAATTGCAGAACAATAATTCTTTACCAATTCGAGTTATTCACGCAGATCCAAAAATCAGTAATATTCTTTTCAACAAAGAAAATAAAGCGATTGCTGTGATTGATTTGGATACCATGATGAATGGAACGATTCTTTACGATTTTGGCGATATGATTCGTTCTTACACGAATAATACTGACGAAGACGATGGTTCTATGAAAGAAAATTTTAATTCTGAAACTTTTGCTGCGGTAAAAGAGGGATTTCTATTTTATTTAAAAGATACTTTAAGTCCAATCGAATTAGAAAATCTGGATTATGCAGCACAATTGATTATTTATATTCAGGCGGTTCGTTTTCTGACGGATTATCTTAATCAAGATATTTATTATTCTGTAAAATATGATTCCCAGAATTTAGATCGAACGAAGAATCAGATTAATTTGTTGAAAGGATTGAAACTTTTTCTCGGTACTACGGGAATACTTTAAAATAAAAACTGTCAATCTTTTTACCGCAAAACGGACAAAAGATAAATCTGAAATTTAGATTGTCAAAAGAATACATAAGAAAAGTCTTATTCTATAGAGCTTTTGCAACCTTGTGAATTGATTCTAAATAAAACTTTTGCCTCTTTTGCGGTTTTAAAAGAATATTCAAATTCTCCGCAAAGTTTTTCTAATACCGGTAATTGCGCCCTCTCGTCTTGCAGGACGAGAGAAATGTGCGCCAAAAAAAAGCATAAAAAAACCACCTATTCAAAAATAAGTGGTTGTGGAGGATATCGCCCCACTTTTGCGGTATTTAATGAAATTTAACGAAATCGAAAATAATTATATTATTGATTATCAGCATTTTAAAGAATTTGTATTTTTAACATTTTCATACTATTTCATTTAATTATACATTTACAAGACAAATTTTTACAACTTGTCTTGCGATGTCAACACTCCATTATAAATACAGATCTACAAAAAATAAAGGCTATTTAACCGTGCGATTTCAGTATAGGATTGACTTTGGCGAAAAATCAAAAGATATCTACTTTGACGCACTTTTAGAAGATAGAAGATTTTTTGTTGACAAAGAGTACTTTTGCAAGACATATAAAGACCCGATTTTAAGAGAAAAGGAAAAAAACTCTAAAAATTTAGATAAAAGAAAGGTAGCTTCAGATTTAGATGCAGAAGAAAATACCATCAGAAACTTAGTGATAGATCAATTTAGAGCGATTGAAAACCCAGAAACGTTAACCAAAGAATGGTTTAAGGATATCATCAGCGAATATTTACATCCAGGCTTCAAAAAGAAGAAATATCAAGTAAAAATAGTAGGAAACAATCTTATTGCAGTTCTTGATCATTATAAAAATTACAAATCTAATTTGGCTCCAAATACTGTAAAGAAAATGGGCGTTGTTAAAAGTAAATTGGAGCGATATGAAAATGATCTAAACATCAAATTAAAAGTTACGGATATAAATACCAATTTTCGAGATGAATTTATAAAATGGTCAAATGAGAAACAATACGCTTCTGGGACAATCTCTCGAGATCTTACTTTTTTACGTACGATCTGTTACTACGCCTCTAGCGAACTTGACTTAGAAATTTTTGACAAACTTGAACGTGTAAAATACAAGTTAGAAAAAATAAAAAATCCTTTCACAGATAATCGTGACAATCCTGAGGAAATTTTGGAAGCTTACCTAACGCCTGACGAAATAGAAGAGATTGAAAAGAATAATGATTTACCAGAATATTTGGACAATGCGCGAGATTTATTCCTAATTGGTTATGAAACTGGTCAAAGAATTTCTGATTATTTACGGTTCGATAAAAAAATGCTCAAAACGATCAATGGTGTTACTCTTATCAATTTCATACAGAAAAAAACACGAAAGCAAATGCTTTTACCTTTGAGCAGTAGAGTTTTAAGAATACTTGAGAAGAGAAATGGTGATTTTCCGCGAAGAATTTCTGATCAAAAATTCAATGATTATATTAAACTTGTTTGTGAAAAATCAAAAATTACACAAACAATTTTAGGAGTAAAAAGAATAAAAGTATTAGTAGATCCAAAAGATGAAGAAAGTGGAATATGGCGTGGAGTTCCAGGCTATTATCCAAAGAAAGATTTAATTGCAGGACATACAGCCCGTAGAAGCTTCTGCACCAATCACTATGGAATTTGGCCAACCTCCGATATTATGTATTTCAGTGGACATAGCACCGAAGCTATGTTGTTACAATATATAAAAGCCAAACCAATTGAAAGAGCTTTGCAAATATTTAAAAATCTTAAATAAATACTTTCATGAAAGCATTCGACGGTTTGAATAGTGAGATTATCGAGTTAATAAGAACATTAGATAATAAAGAGATTACCAATATTCAAAATTATTTATCTGATAAAACTTTGTCCAAAAAATACATTTCAGTTTTAAAAAGTGAATGCAATAAAATGGCGCCTCTTGAAGCAATTTCTTATCTCTTTAGAACAACAAAAAAGCAAGTCTTCATCATTAAAAAAGTTAAGGGAATAAAGGGTTTAGCTACTCTTCTCAACGTAAGTGTAAAAACCGCGCAAAAATTAAAAAATTCGGGAATTATCGACCAAGCAATTATTTTTGAAAAACATAAGTTATATTTTGATGAAGATGAAATTTTGAAAATTTGTCTACCAAAAATCCTATGCTGGAAATCTTTTAAATTTAGAAAAGACGTTGATCAAAAATACATCAGCTTGTGGGAAAATAGACCCTATCCAAAAATATGAAAAAACCTTAAGATATATTTAAACAAAGAGAAGCCATTTCACTTTGAATTTTCATCAACAATCGTATATTCTTGCATGGTTTTATAATCTGCTTCCCACCATTTCAAAACTTTTCTATTGTAAAATTATGTAAATCTATTGTGATACAGATTAGTTTTAAAATCTGAAACTTGTTTTTTTTCTAAATTAATCAATATCTTTTTGATAAAGGTTCGTTATTTGTTTTTGAATCCAAACAGCAGCATATCTTAACTGTGATTCTACGACAGTTTTTTCTAATTGCTGAACCGCATTTTTAATCTGCTTTAAAAATAGTTCTGAAATATCTTTTTGCCCTACCTCTTTGAATGACTGAACAATTAAATGCAGCAATTCATCTTTAATCGCAAAACTTTTAGGGACTGTTTTCTTAAATTTAATCGTGCGTTTTCCAATCTTGATTTCTCGTTGAGAACCATCTGTTAAATACACTGCTTTTAAAGGAATTTGAGTCGTTAAACCTAATAGATACAATGCCATAACACCTGTAGGTGCAATTCTCGCTTTATCTCGTTTTGCAATTTCTTTGGCTACTTCTTCAATATTAGGATAAATTGTTCCTAACAGCGCATCTTTTTTGGGTTTCAAATAAATACCTTGCGCCAATCGATACAAAATATCTTCTTTCTCCAAACGTGAAAGCACCTGACGAATATTTTCAGATGAACCGTAATTTGAGAAATCATCAGCGAAAAAAATTTCGCCACGTGAAGATTTTAAAATCTTTGTTTCTATTTGACTTTTAGATGTTTTCATTGCTATTTAAAAATAAATCTGTCACAAATTTAGTAAATATTTGTGACAAAATTCTTCTGTGCTCGAGTTTAGATTCGGTGTAATTAATTTTAATTTTTGTATTTGATAAAAATCATTTACATCCAACCTGTTCGGTTTGAGAACTTGTGTATAATTTTAATGACAAAAATATAGTCCTGATGAAAACATTTAATCGAAAACTAATCATCATTTTATATTTTCATATTCTCTCCATCTGGTGTTTCGATAATTTCTTCCGCCAATAGTTTTGGCAAAATATTTTCCTTGTCTCATTTCTCAATTTCTCTTAAGCTTATTGGAAATAGTTAATTGCCAAACATCAATAGTACGTGATTCGCTTTGCTAAACTTAATTATCCTTTCCCTACACTATTTTTCTAACCGCAGTTAAAGCAACACCAGCTTTTTCAAAAAATTCGATTTGTGAGGTTGGCTTCTTTGCGTTTATCTTTGGTAAATTGTGCGAAATTTTTGTACATTTTTATATGCTTATGCGAGTATTCGGAGGATAAATAGGAAATCATATGTTAATACAAATATTATTAATTCAAAAGGAAATTTCATATGTGATGATATTTAAATTCTTTAAAATATTAATCTACATTATTGGAAAATTTTCACCAGTAAGTAGCGAACCCCCTACTCGCCTGTCAAATTCCCCATCTATTTTAATGTTAAAGCTTTACGTCACTAATTTCTAATAATTTTGTCGCAAATTTGGTATATATATGCGGCAAAATCAATTACTGCTTTAACATATTGAATGAAGTGATATAGGCGCCTACTTACTCAACTTCCTTTCCTTCTTGAATACAAGAGGTTAAACTTGCTAAACTTTAATATCCAATAATCAGATCTTTTTGCTCGTAGAAAAGTTAATTATTAGTTTATAAAAGATTTATTAAAAATTCTGCAGCACATCTTTTAATAAATTTTCAGATAGTTCGTGATTCAACTTGAATGAAGTTAAAGAAATGTTGCCATTATAACTTGTAGCGCATGCTAAATAGTAACTGCGTGTGAAATGAAACTTTCAAAGATCATTTTTGATTCAAGAACAGCGAATATTGCTATTATAACCTCATTTGAACAATTACATTTTAAAAAGAAGAAACCGTCTCATTACAAAATGAGTCGGCTTCTTTTATGGTTTTGTCGAAGACGCTATTTAATTATAAATAGCGAAAATCCACACCGCTAAGGTTCGTTTTGGAATTGAGGCAACTACTATCTCGAACTCTACAATTTTTATCAGTACATAAAAGTAAGTCCTGCTCCAAAACCATATTCACTGTCGTAATTGGTAGAAATTGAAACCCATTTCTGTACCACATATTTCAGTCCGAAATCAAATTCTTTGTCTGAATTTACGGCAAAGTTTCCACGGATTCTAGGTGAAATTTTAATTCTTTCACGACTCAATTCCAAACGTACTTTCCCATTGTGATCAATGTTTGCATCGGCAATTACTAAGAAAGGAAGAAGATATCTAAGTCCAGCAATGGCTACATTTTGATTCTCTGGCATTACATTTTGCCCGAACCAGGTTTTTGCCATATCGTGTGTTTTATTACTTCTGAAACCTACATAAGGCATTGCCCATTGGTATTTTCCTAAAAATCTTCCAACTTTCACACTTCCTTCGTAATGGGTAAAATCATAATTACTGTGTAATTCATTCACATTTAACCATCTCGCTCCTAACATCGTCATATTTTCAAAATGAAATTTATTAGATGCTACATCCAACATTGCTGTGGTGTTGATCATTCGGTTCTTGCTTATAAACTGCTTGTAAGATGCTTCTTTATCAGGTAATTGTGGATTGGGAGCCGAATTTTCATAACTGAAAACTCTTCCCATTCCGCTCATCATGTGATATAAAATATGACAGTGGAAAAACCAGTCACCGTCTTGGTTTGCGGCAAATTCTATCGTCACAGTTTCCATAGGTGCAATGTCAATCACATTTTTCAAAGGTGCATATTCCCCTTTAGCATTAACTACGCGGAAATCATGACCGTGAAGGTGCATCGGATGACGCATCATCGAATTATTGTACATCGTAATTCTAACAACTTCTCCTTTTTTTATTAAGATCTTATCACTTTCAGCAACCGTTTTATTATCTAAAGTCCAGAGATAATTACGCATGTTACCTTCCAGAGTAAACTTCAAATCCTTTACATTATCATTAGGCAAAATTGTTTTGAAAGGAGATTTCAACATATTATAGTTAAGACGCTTAATTATTTTTTCATCTGCAGTTCCCATATCATGGTTGCTGTGATCCATGTCCATTTTTCCGTCCTCCATTTTCATATCGGATTTCACGTCCATCTTGCTGTGATCCATTTCCATTTTATCATCCTTCATTTTCATGTCGGATTTCATATCCATCTTACTGTGATCCATTTCCATTTTTCCATCCTTCGTTTTCATGTCGGATTTCATGTCCATCTTGCTGTGATCCATTTGCATTTTTCCATCCTTCATTTTCATGTCGGATTTCGTTCCCATCATTTCCATCATGTGCTGCATGGATTTCAACCGCTGGCTTTCGGACAATTCTGGGTACATAACCTCGTTCATATCCATGACCTGATTTCCCATGGTCATACTCATCGGTTTCATGTCTCCACTCATTTTCATCATACCGTTCATCATTTTCATTCCTTCAAAAAGCATCAGTTTCGGTAAATTTGGAGCATCTACTTTTGCGCCATCTCCCAAATAAAGTGAGGCGTGACCTTGTCTATCTTCCGAAGTTGCGCGGAATTCAAAACTTTTATTTTCAGGAACGGTTACTTCAATATCGTAGGTTTCCGAAACTCCGACAATCAGACGATCCACTTCTACAGGTTCTACTTCGTTACCATCACTTCCAATAACGGTGATTTAATCAGTAGAAACTGCGCCGTTGATGAGAAAGTTATTGTAATAAACATCACTCACATCCATGGCTTCCATTCGTTTCCATTCATTCAAAAGTTTGGTACCGAAATGTCCTTTTCCAATGGCTTCGGAATAACTCTGCGTCGTTCCTTTCTTGATAGCCCAATAATCGGTTTGATCCATGTGCAATCTTCGCATGATCTGTTTCGGATTTTCATCAGTCCACTCTCCCAAAATAACCGGAATATCTGCAGCAAACTTTTTGCTTGGCTGACCGTCTCTTTTATTAAAAACTAAAATTCCATTCATCCCGATCTGTTCCTGGGTTCCTTCATGAGAATGATACCAATAGGTTCCATTCTGGGAAATACGGAATTTATACAAATGGGTTTCACCTGGTTTCACTTCTTTCGTAGTCAAGTACGGAACGCCATCCATTTCATTGGGTAAAATTACTCCATGCCAGTGAAGGCCGGTGTTTTCTTTCAATTGATTATGAAGATAAATTTCAGCCGTGTCGCCTTCTTTAAAATATAAAGTTGGTGCCTGTAATTTTCCATTTGTCGCAATTGCTCGTGCGGGTTTTCCACTAAAATTTACGAGGGTGTCTCTTACATACAGATCATAGCGAACCGTTTTTCCACCAAATGATATTTTTCCGGTGGCCTCATTTTTTAAATCTGATTTTTTCTCCATATGCATGGAATGGTCCTGAGAAAATGCCTGAACTGACACAACCAAAAAAAGCATCGTGCAAAATCTTAAAAAGTTGGGTATTTTATTTTGCATTTTCTAATCGTTTAATCATTGTTTTCATATCTTCAATTTCTTTTTTTTGAGCCTTGATGATGTCATTTGCCAACTTCTTCACTTCAGGATCTTTGATATCTGCTCGTTCACTAGTTAGTATGGCGATTGAGTGGTGAGGAATCATTCCTTTCATCCAAAGTACATCACCGATAATAGGACTTTGCGTACGAACCAAACCGAGTGCAGCGAAAAACAAACCTATACTTCCCACTATTATTCCAAGGTTTTTCTGCTTATTTTTATACATTTTGCGCATAAAAAAGAACATGATCAAAGCCATTGCGGAAATTCCGAGACAAACCATGTAAAATCGAGTCATGCTGAAATAAACATGATCCAGTTCATAGGTATTGAGATACATGGTAATGTACATCGCCACAAATGAGGCTGCAAGCATTAATACAAAAGTGGTGTAAACGTTACTTTTTGAGTGATCCATTGAATTTTCCATAAGTTTATTTTTAAATTTTAATGTTTTTTAAACGCAGCGAATTCCCGATTACCGACACGGAACTGAAACTCATTGCTAAGGCTGCAATCATCGGTGATAACAGGATTCCGAAGACTGGAAACAAAACGCCCGCTGCAATTGGAATTCCTAAAATATTATAACCTAAAGCGAAAAATAAATTTTGCTTGATGTTCTTCATCACGGCGTCGCTTAAGTTTCTTGCTTTTACAATTCCATGGAGATCACCTTGTACCAACGTAATCATTGCGCTTTCAATCGCGACATCGGTTCCTGTTCCCATGGCGATTCCCACATCACTTTTGGCTAAAGCAGGTGCATCATTAATTCCATCTCCAGCCATTGCCACGATCTTTCCGCTTTTTTGAAGTTTTTCTACTTCCTGAAGTTTATGTTCAGGCAACATGCCGGCTTTAAAATGGACAAGATTTAATTCTTTAGCGACCGCTTGAGCAGTATCGTGATTGTCTCCGGTGAGCATGATCACATCTATGCCTTTTTCCATTAATTCTTTAATTGCCTTTGCACTGGTCGGTTTTATTTTGTCACCGATAACCACGTAGCCGGAAACTTTTCCATCAACAGATAAATAAGAAACCGTTTTTCCTTGCTTTTGAAAATTTTGGGCTTCTGTTTCCATTTCGGAGGTGATTTCAGCCTTGGCATATTCCATCATCTTGGCATTACCCAAATCCACTTTCTTTCCGTTGACCTTTCCCTCGACACCTTTTCCTGTCACTGCACTGAAATTTTCAGCATTTATAATTTCCGTGTTTTGCTCCTTTCCATACTTTACGGTAGCATCTGCTAATGGATGTTCGCTCGTTTTGTTTAAAGACACGATGAACTGCAAAACTTCTTTTTCTGTAAATTGATCTCCGAAAACTCCTATTTTCTCAACAGTTGGTTTTCCCTCCGTTATCGTTCCAGTCTTATCGATAATCAAAGTATCTACTTTATCCATTTTTTCTAATGCTTCAGCGTTTTTTATAAGCACCCCATTTTGAGCACCTTTACCAACACCGACCATTACAGACATTGGCGTGGCTAAGCCTAAAGCACAAGGACAAGCGATAATGAGAACCGCAATTGCATTGACGAATGCATAAACATAAACTGGTTGTGGGCCAAAGACTGCCCAAACAACGAAGGTGATAATTGAAACAAGCACGACGATCGGCACAAAATAACCTGAAACCGTGTCGGCTAATTTTTGAATAGGTGCCCGGCTGCGACTGGCGTTATTTACCATTTCGACAATTTGAGAGAGCAAAGTATCTGACCCAACTTTCTCAGCTTTCATTAAAAATGATTGGTTACCATTGATGGTTCCACTGCTTACTTTATCATCTATTGTTTTGGTTACCGGAATTGGTTCCCCCGTGATCATCGATTCGTCCACCGAAGTTTCACCTTCTGTAATTGCACCATCGACAGGGATTTTTTCGCCTGGTTTTACCCGAAGGATATCACCTAGCACGATTTGTTCGATCGTTACTTCTTCTTCAACTCCGTCTTTAACTCTGATGGCACGGTTGGGTGCGAGTTTTAATAATTCCTTTACGGCGGAATTTGTTTTGCTGTGCGCTCTGGCTTCCAAAACTTGTCCTAGTAAAACTAAAGTCAGAATCACCGTGGCAGCCTCAAAATAAACATGAACTGCTCCAGTGTGAGATTTAAATTGTTCCGGGAAGATATCTGGAAAAAACATTCCAAAAACACTGAAAAGGAACGCGGCTCCTGCGCCAATTCCGATCAACGTGAACATATTGAGATTCCAGGTTTTGATACTTTTGTAGGCACGTTCAAAAAACATCCAGGTTGCGTAGAAAACGACTGGAATCGATAAGGCGAATTGCACCCAATTCCAATATTTCTGTTCCATCAAATTATAGAGCGGATTGTTGGGAATCATTTCACTCATTGCCATTATAAAAATGGGTAGCGTAAAAATACCAGCGATCCATAATTTGCTGAGTAATTTCTTATAGGTCTTTTCTTCGGCTGAAATATCAGGTTCCATCGGCACCAGATCCATCCCACAAATGGGACATGCGCCCGGTTCATCTCTGATAATTTCCGGATGCATCGGACAAGTCCATTGTTCAGAATTTGAACTACTCAATTTTTGTTCTTCCACCAGATCCATCCCGCAAACCGGACAATCACCTGCTTTATCGTACGTTTTCTCCCCTTCGCAATGCATTGGACAGTAGAAAGTTCCGTTGCCTTTTACTTTAGGCTTTTCTGCTTTTGTTTCAATATGCTGATGTTCGCCAGGATTATGGATCGTATATCTATCGCCATCTTTTTTCAGGGCTTCTTGAAATTTCTCGAGCGGAATATGAGATTCCATTTCGATCGTCGTTTCTGATTTCTCTAAATCAACATTAACTTTTGAAACGCCTTCTACCTCGGAAAGTGTTTTTTCTACGTGACTGCGACAGCCGCCGCAAGTCATTCCATGGATATGATAAATGTGTTTCATTATATTTAATTGATTTATAGTGAATTGATTCTTTAAAACCCCTTTGACCAACAATCAAATCTTAAAAGTTCTAGATTATTGGTCTTAGAGTAAGTGGATGTATTTACAGATAAAATTTAGGTACAGTTAAAATTATCAAATTCTGATAATCTGGAATTGGCCGTAAATAATCAGTTTACTTAATTTCTGATTTCACGCTTCCACATTTCAACATGGAGGCACCGTAATAAGGATTTCTAATTTCTTTTTCAGCACTCAACCATGACGCTTCCGCCATTGGGCAATATTGAACAAAAACGGATTGGTCGGCCATTTTAAATTGTTTCGTTAAGGCTATCATATTGTTTGACAGACCATTGAACGATTCTCTCTGTGTTTCGATGCTGCGGCTTTCTGCGATTTTCGTTGCGTCTTTTCGCAAAACATCCAGATTACCTTCAGATAAAACTTTGTAATCCACCATTGAGGCCGATTTAATAAAAGTATTAGCGGCTTTCGAGGCTGCATCTGAATTGTCTGTAGCCAAGGCAGTTTTAATTCCCAAATAGTTTTCATAAAGTTTAGAAACTGCAGCATCGCTTTTTTGAGCCGACAAATTTAAAACGGTAAATACTGAAAATAGGGCTGTGAAAATTATTTTTTTCATTGTAATAAAATTTAAATTGTTTTTAATATAATAAGGTTTGAATGGTCTGTGATCATTTTCCATTTCACTTCCGTCATCTCAAACATATTACCAAGTATTAAGATTAGAAAGTTTGTTAAAAAGACTGTTTTCCTAGATTTAAAAAGGCTTACGCTGTGATTAGTTTAGACCTTCCTTCCTCCTAAAACTGGAGCATTGATAACTATGTAATGATACGGCGACTTTGATTTTTTTTGTGTCATAATATTGGTTTAAATCTACATAATTCGGTCTAGTGGATTTCTATTATTCGCGTTATTTGATTTATAAAAAGTCAAACTCATTCCGGTTTCACTTGCGAATTGTCTGCTCAGGTAATTCACATTGCTATAATTAAGTAACTGACTGATTTCCGTAAAGTTATATTCCTGATTTTGAATAAGTTCCTTTACTTTTTCAATTTTTAATTTTATGAAATATTTCTCAATCGTTATGCCTTCAGTTGTTGAAAACAGTTTGCTTATTTTAGAATATTCGGTGTGCACTACATCTTCAAGATAAATAGAAAGGTTTTGGTTCAATTCTAAAGGCAGATCGTCAAGCAGTTTGATGAGTTCTATTTTAATCTGTTCTACGAGTTGTTTTTCTGGACTTTCTATAAGAGAAAATCCATTTTTTTCTAAAATTGAATGAAGGTTTGTTTCATCCTCTATGTTTTGCATAGACAATTGTATTTCCCCCAATTCGATGTGTAATACTTCGATACCACAATTCTGCAACTCCTCACGCAAGACTTTGATGCACCGGTCACAAACCATATTTTTTATGTAGAAATTCTTTATCATCGCTTATTGTATTTGAAAGTATTGGATCAATAATTTTTTCTCCGTCTCCGAAATTCGAGCCTCAGGATGAAGCCAGAGATAAGAGGTTATAGGCATTTTGTCTTGCTCGATCTGTTTTACTATTTCGGTATATTTAGTACGGAGTCTCCGTTTGCCATAGTCCTGAAATTCATCAAAATTAAGTTTCTTTTTACCCTCCGAAATATGATTATCTAAGAGTAAGGCAGTAGGTTGAATGTTTCCATACCAAGGATAATTGGTCTGGTTGCTGTGACAATCGTAACAGGATCTCTCCAGGATTCGGTTGACGTTATTAGGAACATTAAATTGGTTTACAAAACTCTTACCTCCAGGAATTGGCGATTCATTTCTGTGCACAGGAATAACCTGCACGACTAAAATCAGAATGACTGCTGAAATGAATATAATCAAAAGTTTTTTCATTTTTTAATATTCTATATTCTGTAACACCATCTACATCTCATGACCTGCCATCGGATCAGCGCCTTTTTGGAAAATATATTCGCTGTTGAGCAGATAAGTTCCTGAAACCACCACTTCATCATCCTCTTTTATTCCCGACAAAATTTCAATACGGTCATCGGTTTCCAAGCCAGTTTTCACCATTTTATTGACGAAAGTGTTTTTTGCGGTTTTTACCCAAACCGTCGCCATTTTTCCATCACGAATGACCGCATCAGTTGGTAAGGTGAGCGTTTTACGAGATTCGTTTTCTACCAAAACATAAACAGGCATGCCGGGTTTCAGCAATTTGTCTTTATTAGGAATAGAGACCCGCACCAGATTGATCCTGCTGGCGGAATTAATTTCAGGATTGGTAAAATCGATTGTTCCGTCAATTTTCAAATTGTCCAGATCAGGAATTGAAACAGTGACTTTCGTATCCCGATGGATTAATGCCATTTGGGACGAATACACCTGTGCCTCAGCCCAAAGCGTAGAAAGATCGGCGAGCGTTAAAATCGTTCCTCCTTCTGAAACATAGGCACCTTCTGAAATATTTAAATCCGTGATATATCCAGAGCCAGTGCTGAAAACTGTTGTGGTCAGCGGTGCTTTTCGGGTTCTTTCCAACTGGCTGATCTGACCTTTAGTCATTCCCCACAACGAAAGTTTATTGCGAGAACTTTGGAGCAACTGATCAAAATCGATGGAGGTATTTCCTTTAAAAAGATGTTGACGCTCTAAAGCCAAAAGATATTCCTGCTTTGAATTATTCAGTTCTTCACTGTAAATTTCAATTAATGGTGAACCTTGCGGAACGTATTCTCCAATATTTTTGTAATACAATTTTTCCACTCTGCCCATGACGCGGGAACTGACGGAATGCATTTTATACTGATCAAAATTAAGGGTTCCGGTGAGCGTCAGTTTGTCCGAAAGGTCATCATTAGCGAGACTCATCGTTTTTATATTGCCCAATTTTATCTGTTCATCATTCAGAACAAGAGCGTTCGGGTCTGCATTTTTTTTCTTTTCCACAGGCACCAGATCCATGTGACAAATAGGACATTTTCCTGGTTTATCTGCCACAATTTGTGGATGCATGGAACAGGTGTAATAGATATCGTGGTTCGCGTGTGGATCTTCTTCTTTTTTACAGGAAAAAAGAAAAATTAAAAGCGCCATTATTAAAATATTATATTTCATTTCTTCCTTTTTTTATTGAGTTACTTTAATGAAACTTTCGCTATCCATAAGGTATTGGCCATTTTCTGCAACTTCATCTTCGGGTTTTAGCCCGCTTGTAATTTCAATTTTATCTTTAACAATAGCGCCAGTTCCAACTTTGTGTGCCGTGAAACCACCAGGTGCTTTTTTAAAGACAATTTTATCCATACCCAAAGAAACTACGGCTGTTTTTGGAAGCCAGTCGGCTACTTTGGAATGACTTGCAATTTCGGCGTTAACCTGAGTACCGATCGGTATTTTTGCTACGCTATTGTCAAAATAAACTCGTGCGGTAACCGTTTTACTTTCGGGGCGAAAAAAGGGTTCAATAAAATCAACAGTTCCTTTAAACCGACTCGAAGGATCATTTTGAGGAATAACTGCAACCGACTGTCCTTTGCTCACCAAAGCAATATCTTCGGCAAAAATATTGAGCAGCGCCCAACTTCGGCTGGGATTGTACACGGTGAAAATATTTTCTCCTTTTTGCAGATACATGCCTTCTTTGAGCGGTAATTCTGCCGTAACTGAACTCGCCTGCATCACATCATCTGGTTGAGATGAATTCGTCATTCCTCCGGCTGCCTGTATATATCCACTGTAATTACTAAAGACAGGAACACTCAGATCTGGTTTACCTTTCCTGCTGATGCTCTGAATCTGAGAAGACGGCATTCCCAAAAGCAATAATTTTTGACGGGAGGCATTAATCATCATTGAGTTCGATCGATCATTTTTCAACAGGAACAAATGATTTTGCTGTGCTGTAAGAAGTTCCGGGCTGTAAATATCTAAAATACGTTGACCTTTGGAAACTTTCTGGAATTTATACCTGACGTATAGTTTCTCGATCCTTCCGGCAATACGGGAAGAAATAGTTCCGATCTGCCGCGTGTCGTAATCTACAATTCCTAAAGCCGCGACGGTGGTTGGAATATTTTCCTTCGCTAAACGAATAACGGGCAACTGAGAAACCACATAATTATTGGTAGGCTGTAAAAGGTCTTCCAGTTTAATGCCTTGTTCTTTTTCGGCAGGCACATCTTTCAGCACCAGATCCATTCCGCATTTCGGGCACTGCCCAGGTTTATCCGAATTTATTTCAGGATGCATCGGGCACGTATAAGTATGCAATTCTGCTGCTTGCGAATTGGTGTCTTCCCAGAACTTTAATTTTTCACACGCTGATAAAGTGAACAGCATCACCGTGAATAGTATTAGTTTTTTCATCTTCTTTCAAGTAAACGGTCTAATTCGGTTTGAGCCTGGAGCGCTTTTGTCAGAATATCAAAGTATTCTAACTGTGTGGTGTTGAGTTTTTCCCAGGCGTCATAAAGCGTGAAAAGATCCTCTGTATTTTGCTCGTAGCCCAACTGCATTAATTTGTAATTATTTTTCAAAGCCGGAATAATGGTATTTTCATACAATTGAATCTGTTTTTTATTCAGTTCCAATTCGTTGCGCATACCATAACCTCGACCGCTGTATTCATTCACCATCACTGCTTTTTTGGCAAGCAGCGCTTGTTCTTTGATCTGTAGACTTGCGATATTGGCGTCGTACATTTTTCTAGCCCACGGAACCAGCGGAATTTTCGCCATCACCATCAATGTAAACTCCATAGGCTTTCCTCCAAATCCGAACATGTTTTCGAATTTTACGCCAAATTCGGGTCGCACATTTTGTTTTTCCAGATTCTGTTTCAATTTGGAAATATTAATTTCTTTGTCAATACCACGCAGGTCGCTTCTGTTTTGATAAAAAAGTTCTGGATCCAAGAGTTCCAGTCCATATTCATTTAAAGTAAAATCAGGCTGCACTTCCAGGTCTTCCATTGCGTTTCTTCCCATCAAAGCATTCAAGCGGATTCTTTTCACCTTGATATCATTATCATACATGAGTTGCATATTATCGGCTGAACCGAGGGCTGCTTTGGCTTTATAGTAGGCGGAAATTTTTCCGAGTCCGTTTTTATACCGAATTTCTGCATTGCGAATCATGAAGTCGAGCATATTTTTATTATCCTTAACCACTTTTATTTTCTTGTCCAAAACGATCCAGTCGTAGTACAATTTTTTGGCATCCTGAAAATTTTCATTCAAAGTGGCAGACAATTTTTCTCTTTCAACAGATGACATCGCAAGCATTAGATTTTCATTGGCATCGAGTTTCTTTTTATTCGGGATCATCTGTTCTACCGAAACTGCAAAAGAGCCCATTCCCAGCATATCGCCATCTCTGCTCCACCGTTGTGGATTGTAAGGCGTCATTAACATACCTGCACCAACCGTCGGCGGCATCCAACTTCTGGAACCTTTGGCGGCTGCATCCATTGATCTTACTTCTGCATCATACATTTTTACCACCGGATTGTTCGCGGCAATACTGTCTAAAATTTCAGACAAAGGCATTTGCTGTGCTCCCATTTTGCCAGAAAAAATTGAAATTATGAGTAGGAGTGTTATTTTCTTCATTTTAATTATCATTAAAGTTTTAATGGGAAGCATCAAGCACATCTATTTTCCCCAGTTTATTCAATTCCCATTCTTTCTGCATTAAAAAAATGATCGGCGTTACCAAAAGAATATGAATAGCAGAGGTGAAAACGCCACCTACCATAGGCAAAACAATTGGTTTCATCATATCGCTACCAACACCATGACTCCAG
Organism: Kaistella antarctica; assembly: GCF_900109615.1. Lineage (GTDB taxonomy): Bacteria > Bacteroidota > Bacteroidia > Flavobacteriales > Weeksellaceae > Kaistella > Kaistella antarctica. The sequence goes on along the minus strand of NZ_FOIX01000002.1, from coordinate 252,823 downwards.
AGAATCGGGACTAATCCAAATAAGGTTACACAAACGGTCATTATTTTTGGTCGCAACCTTTTCGCCGCACCGAAAATAACGTACTCACGCAATTCTTCGTCGGTGATGGTTTCCCGCGAATTTCCATTTTTAGCCACCAATTGCACCATGGCATCGTTGAGGTAAATGACCATCACAATTCCCGTTTCTACGGCGAGCCCGAAAAGTGCGATAAATCCGACGGCAACAGCGACAGAAAGATTTACGCCCCAAATCGAAATCATAAAAACTCCGCCGATTAAGGCAAACGGAATACTGATCAGATTGAAAAAGGCTTCGCGATAAGAATTAAAGGCAAAATACATGGAGAGGAAAATCACGATCAGAACCAGTGGCATGATCATTTTCAAAGTTTGCTCACCGCGGATAAGATTCTCGTATTGACCGCTCCATTCGACGTAATATCCTTTTGGCATTTTCGCCATTTTGGTATCGATCCTTTTCTTGGCTTCTTCTACGGTACTTCCTAAATCCCGGTCGCGAACATTGAATAAAACAGCACCACGCAACATGGCGTTTTCTGAATTAATCATGGGAGGACCTTCTGAGAGTTGGATATCTGCGACGCTACTTAAAGGAATGGACCCAAATTTCATGGTCTGCAAAGGCAATCTGCGGAGCGATTCGATATTATTCCGAAAGTCCTGACCGTAACGTGCATTCACGGAAAAACGTTGTCTTCCTTCGATGGTTGTGGTGAGTTTCATTCCACCCAAAGCGCTTTCTACGACGGCATTAACATCATCTACACTTAAACCATACCTGCCGATCTCCTCTCTTTTCACTTCAATATCGATGTATTTACCACCAGTAATTGGTTCGACGAACATGTCTTTGATACCATCAATTCCAACCAATTCATTTTTAATTTGTTGAGACAAGGCATAAATACTGTCTAAATTTTCACCATACACTTTAACACCAACATCAGTTCTAATTCCGGTGGAAAGCATATTGATCCGATTGACAATTGGCATGGTCCAGCCGTTCGTCACGCCCGGAATCTGAAGTTTCGCATTCAATTCATTAATCAAGCCTTCTTTGGTTGTTCCATCCCGCCATTCATTTTGAGGTTTCAAAAGAATAATGGTTTCAATCATAGAGATCGGAGAATTATCGGTAGCCGTATTTGCTCTCCCGGCTTTCCCTAAAACGTGATCAACCTCTGGAACACTTTTAATAATTTTATCCTGAACCTGTAATAATCTTTTGGCTTCCGAGTTCGAAATATCGGGCAGCGTTACCGGCATAAAAAGAATGGAACCTTCATCTAAAGGCGGCATAAATTCCCGACCGAGATTGAGCATCATCGGAATACTGATAACCAGTGCAAGAATATTGATGCCCAGCGTTGTTTTTCTCCATTTTATACACCATCTGATCAAAGGTTCGTAAAACCTTTCCAAACCTCTATTAATCGGGTTTGTGTTGTCATCTTTGAACTTTCCTTTCATAAAAAAAGAAATGAGCACTGGCGCCAAAGTTAGGACCAAAAACGCATCAACGATGAGGATGAAAGTCTTCGTATAAGCCAGTGGATGGAACAATTTTCCTTCTTGTCCCGTCAGCATAAATACAGGGAGAAATGAAACCACAATAATCACTGTAGAAAAAAATACTCCTCTTGATACTTGTTTGCACGATTTCTCAATGATACTCATCCGAATATCTTCGGGGATTTTTTTATAACGATCCGGCTTTTCGCTTTTTTTCCGGAATATATTTTTAAACCAATCGGTCTTCATGATTAGGAGTTTTTGTTTTGGTTATGATTCTGCCAATCCGACAGATTTTTGTAGGCATTTTCAGACATGATAATTCCGTTATCTACGATCACCCCAATTGCTAAGGCAATTCCCGTAAGTGACATGATATTGGAGGAAAGTCCGAAAGCATTGAGCAAAATGAACGCAATAGCAATAGTGATCGGAATTTGAATAATAATACTAAACGCACTGCGCCAGTGGAAAAGAAAAACAATAACAATAATCGCTACTACAATCATTTCTTCAACCAATTTGGTTTTAATATTATCAATTGCTGCTTCTATAAGCGTGCTTCGATCGTAAGATGTTTTTAGAGTAACCCCTTCTGGCAGACCTTTTTCCACCTCTTTCATTTTCTCCTTAACATCATTAATGACTTTATCAGCATTCTCACCATAGCGTGCGACGATAATTCCACCCACTACTTCGCCTTTGCCGTCAACATCAAAAATACCCGTCCGCAGATCGCCACCCATTTGAACGGAGGCAACATCTTTCACACGAACTGGAATACCCTGATTATTGCCCACGGAAATGCTTTCGATATCTTCAATATTTTTAATGTAACCAAGACCACGAATGATATAGGCCATATCTGCCATCTCGAATTTCCGACCGCCGACGTCATTGTTATTGGTTTTCACGGCCTTCATCACGTCTAATAAGGAAATATTGTAATACTGCAATTTCACTGGATCAATCACCAGTTGATACTGTTTTTCAAATCCACCAAAAGAGGCGACTTCTGAAACGCCCGGCACTGTTTGAAGAGCAAATTTGATATACCAATCCTGTAAAGCACGCTGATCTCCGAGATCCATATCTGGTGCGTCTAAATGATACCAGTAAACATGACCTACGCCAGTTCCGTCGGGTCCAAGGGTTGGGGTAACATCCTGCGGAAGTAATCGCTGTGCGTAGTTGAGCCTTTCCATCACTCGGGTTCTTGCCCAATAAATATCGACATCATCATCGAAAATAACGTACACGAAACTCATCCCAAACATGGAGGACGCCCGGATGTTTTTAATTTTTGGAATCCCCTGCAGATTGCTGACCAAAGGAAAAGTAACCTGATCTTCGATGATCTGCGGACTTCTTCCCATCCACTCGGTGAAAACGATTACCTGATTTTCACTCAAATCAGGAATCGCATCAATCGGATTATTTCGAACGGCAAAAATACCCCAGATAAACAGACCTGCGGCAATCAGCAGTACAAAGTATCTGTTTTTAAGAGATAATCTTATTAAATTTTGAATCATAATCCTGTAGCATTTTACTTAATTTCCTCCTGTACTTCGCCACAGGTAAGCATTCCTTTACCGTAGTAAGGATTTTTCACCTCTTTCGAAGAACTTAGCCAATACGCACCTTTGTTGTCGTTGTACATTGGACAGAATATTTTATAGATCGGTTTCGCTGTACCAAAAGTTTTTGCCAGGTCATAGAAATCTTTGCTCAGCATTTCCATATGCTCGCGCTGATGTTCTATATTTCCTCCATTATCTTTGATATGTTCCACGTGCTCTTTCATGTCTGCTTCGAGATCCGCATACTCTTTTTTCTGGTCGGCAGGAATTGTGGTTTTATCTACTTTACTTAAAGAAGCCAACATAGTGGTCGCGACCGTCACGGCTTTTTTATCGTCATCAGAAGATAAAGCGTCTGCCATTTGCTGATAATTAGCAAACAAATTAGAAAAATCTGTTTTTGAAGTTTTAGGTGCATTAGTTACTGGAACAGGAGTGTCGGTGTTTCCCATTGATTGCATGTTCTGCATATCAGAACTATCCGAACTATTATGGTTCATCCCTTGCATGTCTGGAGACATCATGGTTTCTGTTGTGGTTTCTTTTTTATCGTTACAAGAGGTAAGAAAAAGTACAGAAACGGCGAATACTGTTGAAAATAGTGTTTTCATTTTGATTGAATTTTAAAAATTAATTTTATGTTTATGAAGTTTAATAGAGACCACATCACGACTTTTTACGAATTGCCGACCATATTCGCGAACCCAATCTGGTGAAATACAAATAGGTTGTTACAACGTAAAAGTTTGATAGATGGATTTGAGATTTCGATGACAGCCTATGATGAAGCAATGCTTCTTCAGATTACTCTTAATAGTACAATGAAAGAGTTTATCAAAATAAATAGTTGAATATCTTCCTATACTAGAATATGAGATGAAATTATGGTGTTCCCGAAAGAACGCACGTACGGCTGTACAAGGAAATTTATCCTATTTTCGGCGGTTGCCAAATAGACTGAAATCCGAAAGAATAATCTGAGTTTAAATAGTGGAAACTATCTTTTTTTAATAATGAAAAAAGCAAATTATTTTTCACTCCATAAAATGGCAGATTACCCAGAAAGGTAAAGCCACCTGTTGTACAAGAAGTTGAACTGCAGTTTCCATTGCAACTGTTGTGAGCACAATTTTTGGAATCGTCGTGACAACATTTTTCTTCACAGGTTCCGCTTTCGCAGGAATTATCGATTTTAGAAAATGTCGCAGTAGATTTAATATCCGTTTTTTCGGTACTATGCACTTTTTTTACTTTGGTGGCACACGCATACGAAGAAACCGGCATCAGGAATATTCCCAAAACGAATAAAAATGATATTATTTTGTAATAATGTGACACCAGATTTATTGGATATGAGTACAAAGTTAATTAAAAAATTTATATATCAATTCCTGGTACACCATAATGAACGGGAAAACTGTTTTAAATTACACCGAAAGTAGTTATTCAACGACAATCATTTTGTAAAAACTATTTTTAAAGAGAATCATTATTCGCCACTTATGAATGCTAAATTAATGTTTGGTATAGATGATCATCAAAATTTATTACCAGTGGTTCTGATTCGGTATTGGGGAAAGCAAAGTCAGCAATTTCTCTATTATAACCAGTTTTTCACCATTGCTGTCTAAAGGACGACTGGCATAAAACAAAAAAAGAACATTAACGTCATCAATTTTTGTATGCTCTTTCAAAAATTATTTCAAAGTCGCTATATTTATTTTATTCGAATATAATTTTTATAATAACAAATCAGAACTTTAAAACTATCTGCCAAACTCATTATCTGAAATATATACTTAAAAAAAACGAGTTCCGAAGTTTTTTTACCCTTTTCAACGAAAAGGCAAGAAAGTCTTGGGTAGTATAAAATGTAAATTTTGTATGCACAAAGACACATCTTGCTAGTGCTTTTTTAAGAATTAAGAAATTTTATTTAGTCTACCTTATTTTAGTCTACTTTCGGTCTTTTTATATTTGGAATTTTCAGTGCAGAATTATTTTCCAAGGAATGATGCAATTCAAACATTACCATATTTTTTTCTAGAACAGACTTCCAATTTATTATCGGTCTTCCGATTGTATTTTTCCAATCCGCTTTTTCCCAAGTATTAAATTTCTCAATCAATATATCATCTAATTTTTCGGAATAATCTGGTAAACTTTTCGCAAAATCTAAAAACTGAGTTAAAGTCGGATCTCTGGAAAATGAAGTATTTACAATAATTTTCGGTTCTGGAATTGAAATTATTTTTTCAACCAGAATTTTTTCTATTTCAACTCTTTTAGTAATTTTTTTTGGTAATTCATTTTTATTCAAAATTAAACGATTCGGAAAACCAGGATTTCTTTCATAATTTAATATTCCCAAAAGTTTTAGTTTCTTTTTTGCAGTGATTACCGTCTGTCTAGAAAGCCCAAGTTCTCTCGCCATTTCGTAATCAGACAAAACAATTTCTTTTCGAGGATCTTCACATTTGTACAGAATGAATGTAAAAACAGTTATCGTAGTTGCACCAATTTTATTATTTGAATTTAATTCAAAAATCTTTTCAAATAAGTCTGATTCATAAATTTTGGAATCTTTCATCTTTTAAATGCAGATTTATGATGAATTTTTACTTCATTTGATGGATATTCATGAATCAGCCATTCATTCAAATCTTTAAAACTTGAATATAAAATCCGACAATCTTCTGCCTTTTCGTTTTTACTTTTTATCATTTCAACGGCATGATTTCCTGCTCCATCATTATCAAAATAAAGTTCAATATTTTGATAATTACCTAGGTCATTTTTTATTTTATTTACCATCGAAACTGAATTCAAAATGAGATAATCTGAAGGTTCTTTATCTAAAAATTTTTCTACATTTTTAAATGAAAGAAAATCAAAGAAGCCTTCGAATATTCGGATTGAGTTGGAGCCGTCATTTATGGTTGAAATGTCTTTTTTACCCAAACAGATTTTAGAATAAGCGTTCCGGATTTCATAACCATCAGAATTATTTTTAAAACCTATTCCAAAATAATTTTTATCGTTCATTCGGTAATGAATTTCATTTAAAAATTCAGTTTGATTTTCTACTCTCCTTTCTCTCAAATATTCAAAAAGTGCAGGATGTTGAATATTTTTCACTTCAGTTATATCATAAGTTTTATCAAGATTTTCTAATATTCGGTTTGCAATTCTTTGATGTTGAAAAGAAGAAAAATTTTGATTTTCTGCCCAATCTAAAACCTCGCTTATCGAAGTATTTAAATATCTCTTCATAAAATCGATGTTGTTTCCGCCGATTCCCTCTGAAAATAAATACCAAATATTGAGTCGTTTATTCAGTTTAAAAGAGGCGTGGTTTTCTTTCACGAACGGATTGAGAAACCACGCTTCTTTTTCCGTTTGTTTTGTGGGAAGGTGTCCGAGAGAAAGCAGGACTTCTTCCAACAATATTGTATTAAATTGTTTGCAATTCATTGTTGTAATTTTCCGGGTTTGGTTTTAGTAGATATTTGATGAAGTGATGAGCAACACTTGTATTTATTTATATTATAATAAGTTAAACTCTCATCAAACACTCATCATCTCATCAAACACGATTTTATTTGCTCATCATTCTCTCATCAAAAAGGAAGGTTTTCAAATTTGATGAGTACTTTGATGAATAGTAAGTAGTTGATTTTCTTTTCATTATCAATTAATTCATCATTTCATCAAATTTTTGAGAAATAAAATTTCTTTCTATCGTAAAATACCTTCCTGTTTTATTCTGTTGATAAAAAGTGCCGCCGTAATCCATGTCATATTTTACGTAGGCTAAGGAATTACTCTGAGGTTCGAGATTCCAAACTTCCTTAAGTAATTTTCTCACGTCGTTAATTGTCCAGTAACTGCTTTTAAACATTTTGTTGAGCATATTCAGAATGTCTTGAGGAATAACATAGATTTCCTGATCTTCCACGCTTTCAAAAAACTCAAACAATAATTCAATGATTCGGGATTCTAGTTTGTTATTATTTTTCCAAACTAATTTCTGAAGTGCCTGGGTTCTGAGTTCGGCATGAGTGAACCACATTCTTGTTTTCTTTTGGCTGTAAAATGGTCTTTGAATCAAGTAGTTTAAGAAATAAGGAATTTCAGAATTTAGATCACGCAGAAATTCTGTCCTTTCAGATTTAATCGATTTAATTTTGATAATCCAGAAACGGACTTCATTTTCATCAATCTGAATAAAATTATCTTCATTGTTAGAACAAAGAATAAACTTGGCGAAAAAATCGATTTCTTCCCGGTCTTTTCCTTTGGCTTCTTTTTTATCCTTGTCTGTTGTGGAAAGATATTTTAATCGTTCAGTAATTTCCTTTTTATCAAAGAAAACTTCGTCAATGGCAACGATCAACATTGAAGTCCAATCTGCATTAAATTGACTTCCGAACGAGTCTCCTTTGATGTAAGTCATGTTCAAACCAAAAATTGCTTTTAGCCATTTGATAAAGGTCGATTTTCCGGTTACTCTTTCTTTACTGACTAAACAAAGTATCGGAAGGATTTGTGTCGGATATAGCAGTAGAATCTTCAAGTAGTCTAATCCCAACTCTATTTGTTCACCAAAAATATGTTCCATAAAATCCAGGGAAAAAGGGATCTGTTCTTTGATGGAATGTAAATCTGCTTTATCATCATCAGGTTGATTGGGAATTTCATTATACATATTGTAAAATTCCTCTATTACTTTTTGATAATTGAGATGACTGGGAATACAGCAAAATCCATCATATTTCGGTACTTTAGAAACGTAGGTTTTTCCGTGATCGCTAATTATAGTTTCTCGATTCCATCGAACTAATATGGAAATTTTATCACCAGAAATCAATGGTTTTTCTATGGTTTTGTAGTAGGTTGTTCCTACTCGTAAATAGGGGTTATGTTGGGACATTTTTTAGAATTTTAATGATTTACGGAATAGTTAAAAGGAACTTGAAACATTTGATGAAATTTCACATCATCAATTTCCTTTTAATGGATGAACAGATTTTGTTCACAGAATTATTTACGCTTCAGACTTTCTAATTCTTCCACGTTGTAAAAATGTTTGCCACCAAAACCGTAAGTGGTAATTCGTCCTTCATTTTTCAGTTGGGCAAAACGTGCTTCAGACAATCTTTTCCCATGCGTTCCAAGAATTCTTCGTGCTTCTAAACGATCAACAACTTTCCCTTCGTTGTCTTTAGAATTATTTTTATCAATATCCGTTTTTAAACTTCTTACCTCTTTGATGAGGATTTCAATTGCCATTGGTAATGTTTCGAAAGTAATTTGCATAATAGTATAATTTTGTATTTTGTGATTAATTGAAAAGTTGAGAATTCAACTATTTCTTTGATTTGAACACGACAAAATTAGACTGGAAACTCCAGAATTTTATGCTTTGGAATTCTTTCTGCTACAACTTTAACTATCCCATTGTACTTGTGGATTAAATACTATTAAAAAAGAGTTAGGTGGTTTGAAGGAAATGTTAAAGGATGTTAAGGAAATACAATCCTATAAAATGGGTAAATATTTAAAAAAATAATTTTTTAAATTTGAAGTAGTCAATTAAGAATTTGAAATCGAAAATTGCTAATTTGAAAGCTGTTTGATTTTACTAATTGTTTGTAAAATCTAAAATGGAAATTTGTAGAATTTTTAGAAGAATTTATCTTTTGCAAGACAAATACAAGACAAGTAATTTTTTAAAAAACAAGAAACTCCTGATAATCAGGAGTTTCTAATTTGTAAATGTGGAGGATATCGGGATCGAACCGACCACCTCAACACTGCCAGTGTTGCGCTCTAGCCAGATGAGCTAATCCCCCGTTTCTCTAAAAATTTAGATTTTGAACTCTAAATTTTAGATTTGCAATGATACACATTTTTGTGAGTTCAAACCAAGAGTCTTGGCTTTTATTTTTTCTCAGCGACAAGGGAGTAAACAAGTGGAATCTTATTTCCAAACTGCGGAATTTGATATTTCCCTTTTTCTATTTCTTCAATATGCTTAAAACATGGATACGGGGACCAATTGTATTCTTGAAAGGATTCCAGGTGCAGACTCTCACTTAGCAAAGCCGTCAGAACTTCGGAAATTGGGTGATTCCAATTAACTTCTTGATTTGCCAAATCTGCAGATCGATCGGCGTAAGTACCTTCGTTGGTTTCTACAATTACACCGTCATTGAAATAACTGTATTGCACATATGTGAAGTCGTTATCGTACATCCAAACGACGGGATGGAATTCCACAAAGATTAATTTACCAGTAGGTTTTAGAAAATGATTGATAATCTCGGCCCATTTTTTCAAATCAGGAAGCCAGCCAATTGTTCCGTAACTGGTGTAAACGATGTCAAATTTCTCGTCCAAAACATTCAGTAAATCGTAAACATCTGAAACGATGAATTGGGTATCTGTTCCGCATTTTTCAGCAAGATATTTCGCCGCTTCAATAGATTTATCAGACAAATCAATTCCTGTCACTTTTGCGCCTAATCGAGAAAGCGAAATAGAATCCTGCCCGAAATGACATTGAAGATGCAGGATTTTTTTGTTTTTGATATCTCCTAAAAGATTTAATTCTGTTGAGTTTAAAGAAGTTCTTCCTTTTAAAAATTCATCTACAAAATAGAAATCAGATTTAAGATGCGAATCTACTTTTGCATTCCATAATTTGCGATTAATGTCAAGATAGTTTTCCATGGGAGGTTTTCCGTAAAAATAGAAATTTAAAACAAATTTTGGGTGAACGATTTTGGGTCACAGAGTTTGACACGTATTATTTATATTTGCACCCAATAACTTAGAAGAGTAGAAAACTAATTAATCCATCTAAATTTAATTTGCTATCAATGAAAAAATCTTTACTCCTCTTTTTAGTCGTTATTTTAAATTGGCAAGGAACTGTGGTCACAAAAACCGATGTTTATATTTGTAACAGCAGCGGCGGAAAAAAATACCATTACTCAAAAAACTGCAGAGGATTGTCTAATTGCAAAGCGCAAATCATCAAGGTAACTATTCAAAAAGCACAGACTTTAGATAAAGATCTTTGCGGCTGGGAAGATTAGTTTTCCATTATTTCCAGATTAAAAATAAAGTGCCAGCGATAATTAACCCTGCGCCAACAGCAGTTTTCCAGGTTAAGTTTTCACCTAAAAATACCACTGCAAAAATAATGGTTAGCGCCAAACTAAGTTTATCGATTCCGGCAACTTTTGAAACTTCGCCCATTTGTAAGGCTTTAAAATAAAAGATCCAGGAAAATCCTGTGGCTACTCCTGAGATTCCAAGAAAAATCCAGTTTCGGGAAGATAATTGACCGATTGCTTTATATTCCTCTCGGAAGAAAACAATCATCCAAATCATCACCAAAACAACAACCGTTCGTATGGCAGTAGCTAAATTCGAGTTTACATTTTCTACGCCGACTTTCGCGAAAATCGCGGTTAGTGCAGCAAAGAAAGCTGATAGTAAAGCGTAAATCCACCACATTTTTTTCTTGTTAATTTTACTTAGATGAAGCTTAAATTTCAGTTGTTAAATTTAACTCCATTTATCTGAATTTCTTTCATCAGGTAAAGCTTCAGGATTATAAGTTGAATTTCCGAAAGCTAAAATAGGTTCGAAAATAAAATTAAAAAAAGTTAATCCTATACCAAACAAATCATCTTTTCCGAAGAATTTGGCCAATCTAATATTCAACACTATTGCAATATAAATATTATAAAAAGGGATCAGAAAAAGAAAAATCCACCAAATTGGTTTTTTAACAATATCTAAGTAGATTATAATATTATAAATAGGAATCAAACTTTCCCAACCTTCTCTTCCTGCTTTAGTAAAAATTTTCCATCTGCAAACCAAAAGAAAAATTACAAAACTAATAGCTAATAGAAAAACAATCGTTAAAAAAATGGTTCCTAAAAAATCGTAATTATTCTCCATCTAAAAACAGATTAGCTGCTATGGTTTTCTGTTCGCCCGTTTTCAAATTCTTAACGGTTATTTTTCCTTCTGAAATTTCCTGGTCGCCATAGAAAATCAAGTTTGGAATGCCTTTCTTTTCAGCGTAGGTAAATTGTTTTTTCAATTTTGCAGATTCCGGATAGAGCTCTGCAGAAATTCCTTTCGCGCGAAGTTGACCTATAATTTTCATCGCGGCCAAAGATTCGGTTTCACCATAATTGGCGAACAGATATTGAACTGTTTTTACAGAATCTTCCGGAAACAAACTAAGTTCTTCCATCACCAAATAAATTCGATCCAATCCAAATGAAATTCCAATTCCGGGAATATCTTTCACTCCGAAAACTTCGGTCAAATTATCGTAGCGACCACCGCCACCAATCGAACCCATTGCAACTTCTGTTGCTTTTACTTCGAAAATGGCTCCTGTATAATAATCAAGTCCTCTGGCTAAAGTGATATCGAATTTTAAACTTTCTTCAGAAATCCCTAATTCGAAAGATTGATTAAGTACAAACTCTAACTCTTCTACTCCACTTGTTCCGATTTCATTTCCTTGGAATTTCTCTTTTAATTGAGTTAAATTCTCGAGAGCATTTTCACTTTGCGTAAAAAGGAAATCCAGTTTATCAATTGATTCCTGATTGATATTTTTTTCTAACAATTCTTTAACAACGCCTTCTTTACCAACTTTGTCCAGTTTGTCGAGTGCAACTGTAAAGTCAATTAACTGATCAGAAATTCCTGCAAATTCTGCTAAGCCAGAAAGAATTTTTCTATTGTTTAAATGAAGAACAACTTTCACATTTAATTCCGCGAACGACTTTAAATACAATTGAACCAATTCTACTTCTTGCCACAAACTCACACTTCCAACAACATCCGCGTCACATTGATAGAATTCACGAAACCTTCCTTTCTGTGGACGATCCGCGCGCCAAACGGGCTGGATTTGATACCGCTTAAAAGGGAAAGTCATTTGTCCATGATTCATTGCCACGTATCTTGCGAAAGGAACGGTTAGGTCGTAACGCAACGCCTTTTCCGAAATTTGCGAAATCAGTTTCTGCGAATTTTTAGCCGACCAATCTTCGTCTTTTGTCTTCGAAGCATAATCACCAGAATTCAAAATCTTAAAAATCAAACGATCTCCTTCTTCACCATACTTTCCGGTTAAAGTAGATAGGTTTTCGAAACTCGGAGTTTCTAATGGCTGAAAACCAAAAAGTTCAAAATTTTTCTGTAAAATGTTGATGATGAATTTTCTTCGGTAAACTTCTTCGGCAGAAAAATCTCGGGTTCCTTTTGCTAAACTGGGCTTCATAGTTATGGGTAATCAAAAATAAATAATGAGTAATTAGGCAGGCAATATACTTGCGTCAGGCTGCAAAAATACAAAATTATTCATCTAAATCTTTAAAGATGCTTGATCATCCAAAGGTTGCAACCACTATGTCCAGAATTGCCCAATGGTTTCTCCAGATATTTAAAACCTTGTTTTTCGTAGATAGAAACTGCTGTTGAAAATTCAGGTAAACTTTCTATGTAAATCGATTGATATCCCGACTTTTTTGCAAACTCAATGCTTTCTTCCATTAACTTCTTTCCCAGTCCTTTACCTCGAAAATCCTTTGAGATATAAAACTTAACGAGTTCGCCACATTTTTCAGGTAAACCTTCGGTTGGAAAAATCCCACAACAACCGCATAATTCGCCATCAACTTCAGCTACGAACAAGGCTGAATATTCTTCTTTAAACAATTCAGATAAATGATCTGTCGTTGGATCTTCATATACAGTTCCTGCAGTCGGAACCTTAAAATCATCAAAGCAACTGCGTATTATTTCTGCTAATAATGTATTATCTGACTTCTGAATTTTTCTAATAATAGTTTCCATTTTATAAATTTAAAAAAACTTGGTGAAATACTACCGTAAAAAGTATTTACTAACAATTTTCAAAGCAAAAAAAAGCCGAAGAATAATTCTCCGGCTTTAATAAAAATATATAGAGTTTGTGTTTTTAAACTGTTTCTAAAATCTCAATGATTTCTTCACCGTAATTTTCAATTTTATATTTGCCGAAACCTTTGATATCAAGCAATTCTTCTTTTTTCGCCGGTTTATATTTGGCAATAGAAAATAATTCTTTGTTGGTGGCAATCAGATAAACAGGCAAACTTTTCTCCCTGGCTTTTTCGGAGCGCCATAATTTCAGCGAATTCATAATCTTCATTTCATCCTGACTGAGATCTTCTTGCGTTGCGCTATATCGTTCTGTTTTTGGTTCGCTGACTTGTACTTTCGACTCTTCAAAATACAAAACAACCGACCAATAACTTTCATCCTCTTTCACAAAGGCGGTCTCGTATTTCAGCACATTATTTTCCTGCAGAAAACGATCGAGCACTTTTTGGTCAGCGTAAATAAATTCGTCTGACAATCTTATTTTAAAAATCTTGACTTTCATGATAGTGTGTTTTTAATATTAATGGGAGGACTTGAGCAAGCTGAATTCCATGGGATAAAATCCAGCATGCTCTTCTCGCCCTCTATTTACTTCCCAATAACACCAGTTGATCGACCCGAACTTCAGTTATATATCGTTTCTGACCTTCTTTATCGTCGTAATTTCGGTATACGACTTTTCCTTCCACGGCGATTTCTTTGCCTTTTTCCACATACTTTTCCATCAAGTCTGCTAATTTTCCGTTGCAAACCAAATTGTGCCATTGCGTTTCTTCTACTTTTTCGCCCAAAGCGTTGGTGTAGTAATCGCTGGTTGCTAAACTTACTTTAGCTAATTTCCCGTTCTCGAATTGTACGATTTCAACGTCTTTTCCTGTTCTACCGATTAAGGTAATTTTGTTTCTTAGTGACATGGTATTAAATTTTATAATTAGACATTAGAAACGAGTCTCACTGATCTGTCTCGAATCTCTGTTGCAAAGTTTCACCAGCTTTCAAAAATTAGTCGGTAAGGAACCGCTTAATATCGTTTGTATCCGTTTGTATCGTTTATTTAATTGGAAATCAATTATTTGAAATTTTATTTTTTGGGAGCAACAAGTTTATATTTTTTTAAAATTTCGGTCCCGCTCTTCGTTGCAATCTTTTTTTTAGGAAAAAAAAGGATTTCCACTTCGCTCGGGGCTAGAATAAAGAGCAGAATTTTATTCACAGGATTTTGAAATATGTTCAATAAGTCAATCTAATTTAACTTTACCAGAGAATATTTTAGAAGTCCAAAAACTCCTATATTTATAAAGTCAACAATCAAACTCAAAACAATGAACAAATTACTACTCGTCTCCTTTCTTTTACTCAACAGCTGCGGCGAAAAGAATTCAACTGCAACTTCTCCTAAAGAAAATCCTGAAAGCGTGCAAAAAGAAAATATAAAATCAATCGAAATTAACAGTGCCGGCGGACAATTAGGTTACGTTTCTCATTTTATAATTTCGAAAGATTCCGTGATTTTTCAATCAGATATGATGGCCTCAGAAAATAAAAAAATCGAGTCAAAGAAAGCAATTCCAAATGCAGAATCAGAAAAAATATTTAACTATATTGATATCGAGAATTTTAAAAAAGCGATAGAAAAAGAGTCAAAACAGCCTGTAGATGGTGTCGATCAGACCATCATCTTAAATTTGGACGGAAAAGACATTTCTAAGAGGAACGCTTATGATAATAAAACCTGGAATAAGATATTGCAGCTCCAATCAAAATATGTCAATCACGAATAATCAAAATAACATTAAAAAATACAACAGAAAAAAGGGATCATCCTGCGCAACTTGACAAAGATAAATATTTCAAAAAAATAATAATGTAAATGTCCATCAATTTAAAAACTGGTTTAGTTAAAATAGATGAATCATCTAATTAAATAATAAAACAAATAATGAAAGTAAAATTCACGATTCTAATTTTGACGTTATTTTCCACATTCGCGTTTGCGCAAAGCTTAAAAACCGTTGAAAATATATTAAACGAAAGTTTTCAGAAAATTGATTATTGGAGCTCCAATGATCGAACCGACAAACATTCTTTTGATTCACTCTACACGTCAAATATGAAGTTTGAGAAATTGCTTCTAAAATACACCTCAACTTTACCGGAAACCATCAACTATAATTTTGAATTATTAAAGAACAATGGATTACACATCGCTACCTCTGAAGATGGGCTTTTCCGAATCTACTCCTGGGATGATGGAACTGGTGGCACCATGCGTTTTTTCAAAAATATTTATCAATATAAGGTAAATCAGAAAGTATTTTCTAAAAACAGTCCAAAGTATGATGAAAAGGATGCAGGATGTTTTTATTATCAAATTAATGATATTAATTCTGGCAACAAAAAATTCTACATCACATTGGGCACCTCGATTTTAAGTTCAGGACTATCTTACCATACCATTAAAATATTTTCAATTGAAGATGCTAAACTGAACGAAAATGCCAAATTAATTAAAACGAAAACAGGCATTAGAAATCAAATCGGCTATGAGGTTGATTTAACCTCAAGAACCAACAGAGACAGAGAAGTAGGCAATTACAAAATTGAATATGATGAAAAAAATAAAGTAATTAGTATTCCACTAATTCTTGAGAACTCAAAAGTAACTGGCGAAAAAATCCACTATCAATTTAAAGGAAAATATTTTGAAAAAGTGAAGTTTTAAAATGCTCGAGAAATGAACACTAAATGAGAAGACTAAAATTTTAAGGTAATTAACCTTCCGAAAAATGAATAAAATTTATAATAAATAAAAATAAGTATGAAAACGTCACCATTTTTTATTTTGCTATTCCTGCTGATTTTTACGACGCAAATAAATGCCCAAAGTTCCACCGTTAAAGATTCTTTTACTTTACAACTCCAAGAGAAAAAGGGAGATTTGAACAATGACAGAATTGACGACAAAATCATTGTAAGCATAGATACCATTGATCAACGAAGATCCATCCAATTGCAAATTTTTCTTTCTCAACCCGACGGAAAATTAAAACGAGTGGTATCTACCACCCAAATCATTGAAGCAATGTACCCAAATGGAGGGAAAAACCAAACTTCAGAGTATCAAATTCCCACCTTCGAAATTGAAGAAGGTATTATAAATATGATCTCAGAAATAAAAGGCGGAATGGCCAGTTATTCCTTTAAATATCAAAAGGGAAATTTTGAATTAATCCATATTTCAAAAAGCACCTGGGACGGTAAAAACACAACGACCGAGACTGAGTATAATTTACGCACTGGTAATAAAATCGATGTTGACAAAAATCTGGGGTCAGAGAAAATCTTAAATAAAAGAGAAAAGAAAATGCCGCTAAAACCTTTGCCAAAAATTCAGGTTTTAAAGCACTTCGACTTGCAAAATTATTAAAAAGCTCTTGCTTCCAATTACAAATTTAAAACATAAAAAATGGGATTATTAAACCAAGTCGTTTGGACTTTTAACGATATTGAATACAAATCAATCGATGATTTTAATGCCAAAGTACATCAATATCAAAACCTAATTCTCAAAGAAAAAGCCTCCTGGAAACCTGAAGAAATTGTTATCACGCGTGGACTCGTTGATATTTCCTACACGGTTTGGATTGATAGAGATAGTTTGGCAGAAAACGAAACCCTTTTAGAAACTGATGATTTTTTTGAGGATGAAGAAAACAGTGAAGACGGATTATTTCAAGCTGAGGTTGAGGCTCGATTCAGAGCGGATAACGGCAAAAACTTTACCGCTTTAGAATTATTATATAAGCTGCATCAGCAAATGACCACCAAAGAATTGGGCGATCACGTTTTTTTTGAGGGATTGGATAAAGATGAAAGCGCCACAAATATTCCACGATTTCATCTGAATTGCGGCAGTTGATTTAAAAAGTAAACGCAGTTCATAAGTAGTAGAATGAGAAATGCATATTTTAAATATTTCTTTGCAGCGCTCACGCTTGCTTTTTTGGCATTTGTATTCACAAAGCAATTTTTTGATCTGTCGGTTTCCCTAGTGTCAGATGCGAGTCTTTCTTTAAGTTATTTTGAAAATCCAAAAGTTAGATTGGTTGAAACAATTTTGTTCGTTGTTGCAATCGGAGTAATTCCGCTGTTGCTTCTTCGGGTAAATAAGTTCGCCAGAATTAGTTCACCCAAGGAAAGCCTCTTTATAAGCAGCATCATAATAGGTTTCGGCATTATATCTTGGCTTCTTCGAATTTTATATTTGCGGTTTGCACTTGCTTCCCTGCAGGAAAAATTACGACTGGCAGAATATACCAGTTTAGATCATATCGCATGGATGAGCTTTGATGATACCCATTTTGAAATCTTCCTGTTTGCAGGATTACTTATAGGAACTTTAATCAATTTCTGGATTTTTAAAAAGAAGCAAACCTAAAAATGGTCTACTTTAAAAATGATAACTTCTATCAATAAAATAAGCCTTAAAAATAATAAATTGGTTCTGCAAATTTTAAATAATTTCTCCATGAATAAACTTTTAACTTTTTGTTTACTTTCAACTTTTGCTTGTCAAGAAAAACCACCTATTTCTGAGAATGAAAAGGAGAATTTATCTTCAACGTCAGTAAGTACCGTCAACCGCAATGATCTGGTCACTGAGAACAACGTAAAATATCACCAATTCAAAGCGGATACTTTAACTAATCTCAACATTCCCGGTTTTGAAATTCTGGCTTCATATCAATTGAAAAATGTCAAGATTGCAGAAGGATATTACAAACCGGTTGATGGAATAATGGTTGCTCCTGATACAGAAAGAGATCAGGGCCGGAGATTATTAATTTTGAATAATAAAAATGAAATCATTTCTAAATCAAAAGGAGTTGGTGAAGTTTATCTCAACCAACCTTATTTTTACAAAAATGATGCAAACGAAAACATCCTTATTGTATGTCAGTTAGCGTATGAATACTACTTTGGGGCGGAAGCTTATTTGCTACAAAACGACCGTTTAAAATATCTAGGTAACATCGATATCGAAAGCAAAAGCATGGAAATTCCCTTACTTGATATTTTGCGCATCAAGGAGAATAAAAAGATTATTACCTTTTCATTTGAGTCAGATTCTATTTTACTCAAACCTGGCGATAAGGATGAGCTGGTTAGGAACAATAATCTTCGCTATGAATATGATTACAAAACGTTCAGATTAAAAAAGTAGAATTCCAGTCTTATTTTAATAAGCTCAAAAAATTAAACGATTTTAGCGCAAAATTGGACGGAGATGTAAATTCAAAAGAATCAACCGATTATGATATGAAAAATCAAAACAAAATACTTTCCGGTCTACTTTCCGTAATAATAGGATTCGCAGGGTCAATTTTAGCAATTGATTTACTATCTAAACCAGACAATGTCGCCATCTCTTTCAATCCCATTGACAGTCTAAGCGGTTTCTTTTTCACCTTTGTATTCATGATGGGTACGATCGGATGGATTGTGGGAGGTTTGGTGCTCATCGCCTATTTATCAGCATTCTACTTTCTCGGAACTTGGATCTATAAACTTATTTCTAGAAAGAAATAATTTCTACATCAAACACTTTTAAATTATCTCCTAAATTACCAATTGAGATTAAAGTTTTTTATATTTGAGTACAGTATCAATAATATGGAAGACTTAAACTACAATATCAAATCTGGCCTTTTCGGCGTTGCGATCGGCGATGCACTTGGGGTTCCAGTAGAATTTCGAAGCAGAGAAACGATTCTTCAAAAACCAGTGACCGACATGATTGGTTACGGCACTTATAATTTACCTCCCGGAACTTTTTCAGATGACAGCTCGATGACTTTTTGTTTGGCAGAAGCGCTCACCCATGATTTCGACTTAAACAGAATCGGAGGGAATTTTGTAAAATGGTATCATGAGAATTTCTGGACCGCCCGCGGTGAAGTTTTCGATATCGGCATTGCAACGAGAGAAGCAATTAACCAAATTTCCAACGGTGAACAACCAGAATTCGCTGGAAATACCGACGCTTCATCCAACGGAAATGGCTCCTTGATGCGTATTTTACCACTTCTATTTTACATTAAAGATTTACCGATTTCAGAACGGTATGAAATCACAAAAAAAGTTTCTTCAATAACGCATGGTCACATTCGCTCGGTGATTTCCTGTTTTTACTATCTTGAATTTTCCAGAGAGATTTTGTTAGGAAAAGACAAGTTTGAAATTTATCAAAAGCTACAAACGGAAATCCCAGGCTTTTTAAATTCACTTTCAATCAATCCGCACGAAATCTCCTTATTCGACCGACTATTAAAAGACGACATTTCAGAATTAGCAGAACATAAAATTTTGAGCAGCGGCTATGTTCTTCATTCTTTGGAAGCAAGTATTTGGTGTTTACTGACGACCGAAAATTATAAAGATGCGATTTTGAAAGCCGTCAACTTAGGAGAAGACACCGACACGACTGCCGCAATTACAGGTGGACCTGCTGGCTTACTATACGGGTTTGATTCTATTCCGGAAAGTTGTATGGAGCAATTGGCTCGTAAAGAAGACATTGAAGATTTGGCGGAAAGATTGGCGGAAAAATTAGGAAAGAAATAAATGCTTCTCAAGATTTTTCAAATAAATCCACCTTCACCAATATTTTTTGAGACTGATGTTTGAATGGATTAAGAGCATATGACCTGGATTTCTTCTTTAGTAATTGTTATAAATTTATCTAAAACTGTAACAATGGGTAATTGAAAATCGTCTAATCTAAAAGTTAAAACTTCAGAATATATAAAAAATTCAAATTTAAAGAAGCAAGAACTCGTTGATTTTGAGATTAATATTAAAATTACACTCGCCGCTCTCTGGACTGCAACGACCCTTTGTTACTTATATGGAGATTATTTTGAATTGTACACTCCAGGTAAAATAGAGAGTTTAAGGAGTGGAGAAAATGCCTTGAACAATCCTTTAATACTTTTTACAGCCTCATTGGTTTTAGCGATTCCGCCGATAATGATTTTCTTATCGCTGATTTTAAAACCTAACTTTAACAAAATACTGAATATCATATTTGGTTCATTATTCACCGTAATGATGATTTTTATCGCGTTTGATTCCTTGAGAGGCTGGTACGGCTTCTATGTATTTCTAGCAATCGTAGAATCAATATTTACTTTGATAATTGTGTGGAAGGCTTTTACCTGGCCAAGACAAAGTGCAGAATAAGTAAGTCACAATTGAGTTTTAAGCAATATCCAGAATGTGAAAAACTTTAATTAAATGAAAATTGCTCGGTCGGGAACATTTCAAATTCACTCGAAGTATTGGTTGTAGACCGGTAATTTTTACGAAGAATTTTATTGAGATTTTTCAGCGCTCCATTCGTTCCGATTTTTATGGAGTTCTCGGCAGAACCCAAAAGCCGACCACTTTTTCTGTAGGTATCGTATGAAGTTTCGGCGAGTAATTCACCAGATTCATTGTACACTTTCATGCTGACAATTACCTGGTTAGAAAAAACGTATTTTCCAAATCCTACCTTAAAGTATTTTACCTTGGGAACAACGGCATACTGCGCATTATTATTGGTACAAAACTCAGCGATCAAGCTTGTTTCAGGCTCATCAAAGGGAATATTATAATCTACGCGAAGCAATTTATTGTTTCGGGAAGTACTGAGTTTATCTGATAAAGCGGAGAAAAACGCCGAATAAGTAGGCTCTATAATTTCTTCAATATCGGGGAAAACTTCAGGGTTAAAGTATAGAATTTGATAGGTTTTAGAATCTTTATCAATGGAGCTAATTTGGGCACATGCCGTACAAAAGGTTGTGAGCAGTAACAATACCGTAAAGCGTGTTCCGAATAAATAAAGATTTTTCATGACTTTGTGTTATGCAAAGATACTGCCATCCAACAACATACCCGGCAAAATATTAAGATTTTTTTAACATTTATTCGTAATGATTTTATGTATAAAATCAAAAGTACTTTTAAGATTGAATAATTAATTGTATTTTTGCACCCGTTACATAATAATCATTAAAATAATATTGGAATGTACTTAACAACCGACACGAAGAAAGAAATCTTCGCAAAACATGGAAAGTCTGACTCAGACACAGGAAGCGCAGAAGGACAAGTAGCCCTTTTCACTTTCAGAATCAATCATTTATCTAAACACCTAAAAGCTAATCATAAAGATTACGCAACTGAGCGTTCTTTGGTACTTTTAGTAGGTAAAAGAAAATCGCTTTTAGATTATCTTAAGAAAAAAGATATTAATCGTTACAGAGCAATTATCGCGGAACTTGGTTTAAGAAAATAATCACTTTTCCAGACAAAATTAAAGCAACTCAAATTGAGTTGCTTTTTTTATTTCTTGTTTTGAAAAATCACTAATGAGAGAATTATTTCTTTCTCTTCGCTACTGATTTTGCTTTTTCGTGAGCTCTATTCGATCCCACTTTTTTCGGAATCTTTCTAGCGTGTGGTCCACCCCAGTTTTCTTTTTTGTTTTTATCTTTTTTCTCGTGGAATGCTCCGCCACCTTCTTCTAATTTTACGGTGTGTGCATTTTTCATCACCACCTCGTCTTTCTCAGAAGCAATTTTTACTGGATTAATTTTAACTACCGCCGGGAAATCTTTAATGATGACTGCCTTGTCCATTAAAACTTCAATATCCAATAACTGCGAATCTTCATTCTTAGTAACGAACGAAACCGCGATACCATTTTTATCAGCACGACCGGTACGACCAATTCTGTGGATATACTGTTCCGGAACTTCTGGAATTTCAAAATTGATAACGTGGGTAATATCCGAGATATCTAAACCACGCGCCATAATATCTGTGGTAATTAATCCGCGAACTTCTTGTTTTTCAAAACTACGCATCGCATTCAAACGGTAATTCTGTGATTTATTCGAGTGAATAACGTCAAATTGATCTGGAAATAATTCCTCAATTTTAGTGTATAATAAATCGGCGTGTTTTTTATTATTACAGAAAATAAGCACTTTCGAAAAGTCTTCATCTGTTTTTAAGAGATGTTCAAGAAGATTTATTTTAGTATTAAAGTTTTCTACCTTATAACCAATCTGTTCAATTTTCTCCAGCGGCGTTCCTGATTTCGCCAGGGAA
Source organism: Kaistella antarctica (assembly GCF_900109615.1). Lineage (GTDB taxonomy): Bacteria > Bacteroidota > Bacteroidia > Flavobacteriales > Weeksellaceae > Kaistella > Kaistella antarctica. Next base: position 230,574 of record NZ_FOIX01000002.1, on the reverse strand, counting down.
ATTTCCATTGGACCAGAAAAATATTCGTACAATAAAGCATCAACAGCTTCAGTCATGGTTGCAGAAAAAAGAATATTTTGTCTCTTCTCTTTCATCATCTGGAAAATATGCGTCAATTGTGCTTTAAAACCCAAATTCAGCATTTCGTCAAATTCATCGATGATTAACTTCGAAACTTCTTTTAAAGAAATTGCATTGTCAATCGCCAAATCCATTACTCTACCTGGAGTTCCGACCAATATATCGCAGCCGTCAGCAAAAAGTAATTTTTGAGTTTTTATATTTTTCCCACCATAAATACCGATTACTCTGGCGGTAATATCTTTGGTCAGATTCTCAACAATTCCTGCTACTTGTACTACCAACTCACGTGTTGGCACCAAAATAAGCACTGTTGGATTTCCTGTCTTATTATATTTCCAAGTTTTAAGGACTGGAAGGAGATAAGCCAATGTTTTTCCGGTTCCGGTTTGGGCAATTCCCATCACATCTCGGCCTGAAAGAATCGGGCTCAATGTCTTTAATTGAATCGGTGTCGGCTCAAATAAATTTTCATCTGCTAAAACATTAAGAATTTTTTCCGGAAGATCGAAATTGGCAAAGGTCATTTTTTCCATTTTGCAAAGATAGTTTTTTTGATAGGATTATAATATGTTGTATTTTGGAAGAATGAGACGTTTACTATTTTTAGCACTGCTTCTATTTTTTTCCTGTGAGAAAAAGGTAAAAATGAATCCGGAAAAAGATGTAGAAACACCGAAAGTTGAAAATACTACCACATCTACAGCGAATGATTCGATCGACTTACTTCCGTGGTTTCAATATTATCAAAAAGAAAATACTGATTTCACTTCGGCTTTATTTAATCTAAAACAAACTTCACCGATATCTTTTCAGAATTCGTCGGTTACGATTTTGAATGAAAAAGGATTTAACGAAATCTATAAGCCTTTTCTCATTTTTAATAAAAGTAAAAATAAATATTTAGATTTCGACAGTTATCAATGGTTTTTGCAACCCGATGGTAGCGCAGGATTTGAAGCTGATCAACAAGTTGTTCTGGTCGATTACAAAAAGAAAGAAGCCAGGCAAGTTGCTTTCTTTGGACCATCTTACTGGATCGAAGATGCTTATTGGAAAGGAGATTCGGTTGCCGTTTTACTCGGAAACACGTATGAGAAAGTTCCCTTTATGATGAAATACAATTTTAACAAAAATGAAGTCCAACACTTCGAATATCCTGATACTTTAAAAATCGAAATTCCCTACTCCAAAGTCAGATTAAGAAAGCACGGAATTAAAGTGGAGTAAAATTGAGAACTTCTACATTTTACTTTAGCAGCAATTTGAAATTATCTTTTCATTAATCTTAAGAAAAGAGCTAGCACCAGAAAAATGGAGAATAGGAGACTTGTGATAATCAAAACGGGAATTCCGCCAACATTATTACTACTTTCTACATTCCAGATAATCGCCGTTGAAATAATATTAGCACATAAAACCATCGCTAAAATAAGATTGACCATACTCGACTTAATGAGTTGGTGCGTCTTCTCAATACTTTTGTTTTCAGTGGCGACCGTAAATTTATTTTCATCCAACTTTTGCAAAAGCGACCGTAATTCTTTTGGAATTTCCTCCATATTTTCACTCAAAGCCATCAATTTCTGAGAGCCAGATTTCACTAATTTTTTTGGAGATATTTTATTAAAGAGAATTTTCTTCGTAAAAGGTTGCAGACTTTTTACAACATCTAAGTCGGGATTAATAGATCTTCCCACACCTTCAATTAAACTAATCCCTTTTAAAAGCAAGTATAAATAATCCGGCATGTTAAGGCGGTTAATCTTTAAAGTATTAACCATTTTTCCGACCAAGACTGGAACATCTATTTTTTCTAATGACGTACTGTGAACAAAATTAAGGACTTCTTCAACATTATTTAAAAAGGCTTTGTCGTCGGGAATCTCATAACTCACCGCCATCTTCTTCAAACTCATGACGATCTTAGGAGCATTCTTAGAAACGAAAGCCACAATCATCTGTTCCAGAATTTCTTTTTCATTCGGCTGAATTGTTCCGACTGCACCAAAATCAATAAAGACCACTTTCCCATCTTTCTTGACTAAAATATTTCCAGCATGCGGATCAGCGTGGAAAAATCCATAATCTAGAATCTGAGAAACAAAAACTCTTAATCCAACTTCCGAAATTTTTACAGGATCAATACCATTTTCTAAAAGCGCTTCTTTATTGGTAATTTTGATGCCATCCACAAATTCCATACAAAGGATATTGTTGCTGCAAAACTCCTCATACACTTTCGGAACGTACGTTTCTTTATTGTTCTTAAAATTGAGAGCAAATTGCTGAATATTATTCTTCTCGTTGGTTAAAGAAATTTCTTCCAGCAATGATTTTTCAAAAGTTGAAATTGCGCTTTTTAAATTGAGGCGTTCTCCCATTTCCGAATAAGTCGTAATCACTTTGACCAAATCGTGAATTAATAACAAATCATCCTGAATATTTTCCTGAACATTTGGTTTCTTCACTTTCAGAATTACTTCTGAACCATCATTCAAAACTGCTTTATAAACTTGCGCAATTGAAGCCGTCGCCATTGGTTTTTTCTGAATTTCGCTAAAATGTTCATACGGTGAAATATTAAATTCTTGTTCTAAAATTTCTTCCAGATTTAAATCAACTTCTTCTACTTTATCCTGAAGTTTTTGTAATTCGATAATTAATTCTGGCGGTAATAAATCTTCACGGGTGGAAAAAGTCTGACCTAGTTTCACAAACGTCGGACCCAATTCCTCTATCGCCATTCTGATTCTTTCGTACACAGAATTGGTAAAAATGATTTCATTTTCGTCAATGGATGGTTCATTGTTTTTCGCAAGATTCATTCGGGCTAAAATATCTTTGAACCCATATTTGCTAAAAATGGAAATTAATTTTGCAGAACGTTTTAGTTTTCTCTGCTGTTTATCGAACATAAAAAAGTTTTACAATTACTCTCAAAAAGCATTCCCCAATTATTTAAAAAAGGGGAACATTTATCATTGACTATTTTTGTGAAATATTCAGATTATTCCCACTCAATCGTTGCTGGTGGTTTGCTGGAAATATCATAAGCAACGCGGTTGATTCCACGTACTTCATTGATAATTCTATTGGAAATGGTATCCAAAAACTCATACGGAAGTCGGCTCCAAGTTGCGGTCATAAAATCGGTCGTGTTAGCAGACCGAACAACTGCTGTATATTCGTATGTCCTTTCGTCTCCCATCACTCCTACAGATTTTACTGGAAGTAAAACGACGAACGCCTGGGAAACCTTATCGTACAAATCATTCTTATATAATTCTTCGATGAAAATATCGTCTGCTTCTTGAAGGATTCTAACTTTCTCTTCATCGACTGCACCCAAAATTCTGATTCCTAAGCCTGGGCCAGGAAAAGGATGACGATGAACCAAATGATGTGGAATTCCTAATTCCTCTCCTACTTTACGAACCTCATCTTTAAAGAGTTCACGCAAAGGTTCCAGTAATTCAAAATCCATTTCCTCGGGAAGTCCGCCCACATTGTGGTGAGATTTAATCACAGAAGATGGACCTTTTACAGACTGACTTTCAATCACATCTGGATAAATAGTTCCTTGCGCTAAGAATTTTGCGCCTTCGATTTTCTTAGATTCTTCATCGAAAACTACCACGAATTCGTTTCCGATGGCTTTACGTTTTGCTTCTGGATCAGAAACTCCATCGAGTTTAGATAAGAATCTTTCGGCAGCGTCAATCATTTTAATTTTTAAGTTAAAATGTTCACCGTAATTTTCCATTACTTTTTTACCTTCGTCCTTTCTTAAAAGTCCCGTATCGACGAAGATACACTGCAACTGATCGCCAATCGCTTTGTGAATTAAAACCGCCGCAACTGATGAATCTACTCCACCGGAAAGTCCGAGGATTACTTTTTGGTCGCCTACTCTTTCTTTGATGTCTGCGATTGTTTCTTCAATATAGTTGGTGAGTTTCCAGTTTTTTGGTGATTTGCAAACATTGAAGACAAAGTTCTCCATCATTCTGGCACCTTCTTCTGTGTGCGAAACTTCAGGGTGAAACTGCACGCAATAGATTTTCTTGTTTTCGTTTGAGATCGCTGAGATAACATCGGTCATTCCGTTGATGACAAAACCTTCAGGCAAAGTTTCAACTTCGTCGAAATGGCTCATCCAAACGGTTGAGAAACGACTAACCCCAGAAAGCAAAGTATTTGATTTCTGGATTTGAAGTTTGGCTTTTCCGTATTCGCCTTTTTCTCCTTTCTTCACTTTTCCACCTAATAAATGAGTAGTTAACTGCATTCCATAACAAATTCCCAAGACAGGAATATTTTGTTCGAATAATTCTTTGTCAACTAAGTTTGCATTTTCTGCATTTACCGAACTTGGACCGCCAGAAAGAATAATTCCAGATGGTTCGCGTTCCATAATTTCTGACAGTGGCGTGTTGAAAGGCAGAACTTCTGAGTAAACACCCATTTCGCGAATTCTTCGTCCGATAAGTTGATTGTATTGTGATCCAAAATCGAGGATGATAATTCCGTTTTGCATATATGTTGGATGTTTTTTATTTTAGATAATAGATGAATAGACGATAGATAATAGACTTTGATTTTGATTTAAAATTTACAGTCTGTTATTAACCCCAAATAGATTTAAAGTGGCCTTTTTACTTTTTACTTGGCTCTTTTTACTGGCTCTTTCCTTTTTCCTATTTGTAAACCAATTTTCTTTTAATCCCGAAACCCTAGCCCTGATCGCAGTGAAAATCCCGGAAGGAGGCGAGAGCCGCCTTTGGCGGAGAGCGCCGACTGAGGAATTGCAACGTAGAGCAGGTTCCCGGCTTCAAAAAACAATAGAAAAAAAGACGTGGGAAACCACGCCTTATCAATTAAAATTTACCGATATCGTCTCTGTAATATTCGTAATCGTAATGAATTAAATTGGCATCGTGGTATACTTTCTCACGAGCTTCGTCGAAAGTATCGCCAGTTGCAACCAAACTTAAAACGCGGCCACCATTGGTGATAATCTGATCTCCTTTCATTTTGGCACCTGCGAAAAGAAGCTGACTAGTTACTTTATCCGTATTTCTGATGGTAAATCCAGTTTCGATTTGACGAGGATAACCTCCAGAACACATCACCAGACAAACCGCTTTCTTATCGCTGAACTTCAATTCGATATCTTTTCCATCTAAACAATCCATGATAACGTCGTACAGATTATTTTCTAGCAACGCCATAATTACCTGAGTTTCAGGATCGCCTAGACGCATATTGTATTCTAGCAAATAGGTTCCGTTATCAGTGACCATTAGACCAAAAAAGATGAAACCTTTGAAACGGATATTTTGAGAATGAAGACCTTTTAGCGTTGGCTTTAAGATGTTTTCTTCAAAATCTTTCTGATGTTCCTCGGTAAATTCCGGACTTGGCGCCACGCTGCCCATTCCACCCGTATTAGGGCCTAAATCGCCGCTGCCGGCTTTTTTGTAGTCCTTCACCGGAATACATGGAAATAATTTGTCACCGTTGGAGAAGGCAATAATCGAGGCTTCAAAGCCTTTAAGATACTCCTCAATGACCAACTGAATCCCAGCATCGCCGAAGATTCTATCAATCATAAATCGGTGAATCGTGGTTTCTGCTTCAGCTAAATCGTCAGCGATCACCACTCCTTTTCCACCAGCTAGTCCGCTCGCTTTGATTACTAAAGGAAATTCTTGGGTTCTTACGTAGTCGATTGCATTTTGATACGCTTCAAATACGACTGCTTTCGCCGTTTTGATATTGTGAGTCTGCATGAATTTTTTAGAAAACGCTTTGCTGCCTTCCAACTCTGCAGTTCTTTTTCTCGGTCCGAAAATTTTAAGATTATGTTTTTTAAACTCATCTACAATCCCAGCAACCAACGGAGCTTCTGGACCTACAATGGTTAAATCGATTCTTTCTTTGATCACGAAATCCCGTAATCCTTCAATGCTATCGTCATAGACATTTTGGCCCAACAGTTCTGTAGTTGCATTTCCTTTGGCGAAAAACAATTTTCTAACCCTGCGATCGCTATTCAATTTCAGTGCGATGGCAGATTCTCTGGCGCCGTTTCCTACGATTAATATTTTCATATGTAGCTATTTGTTATTTATATTGATGTTATGAAATCGCATGACCTTAGCTGTGACTTAAGTATTTCTTTTGCTGCGCTTTCACTCGTTTATTTGCGTTTTACAAAAATACTCATTTGAAAACTGATTTCAAATTTAGTTGCAAATAATTTTTATTCTCTTTTGGTATAGCAAAATCAATGCAGAAAATGTCTCATGTTGGTAAACATCATAGGAATCCCATGTTCGTTTGCTGCTTCTATGCTGTCCTCGTCGCGCATACTTCCGCCGGGTTGGATGATGGCTTTGATACCTTCTTTGGCACAGAAATCAACGACATCTCGGAAAGGGAAAAAGGCGTCTGAAGCTAAAACTAGATCTCCGTCGAATTTTGCTTTTGCTCTTTCCACGGCGTGTTCGGTTGCCCAAATTCTGTTGACTTGTCCGCCGCCAATTCCTAAAGCCTGATAGCCATTGGAAACTACTATTGCGTTGGACTTCACATATTTCACAACGCGTTGCGCGAATAATAAAGCCTTTTCCTGTTCAGTTGTTGGCTGAGCCACAGTCACCGTTTTAATGTCCTCAGAAAACTGATTGTCATTATCCTGAACTAACATTCCACCATCAATTTTCACCCAAGTTTGCTGATCGGTCACTGGGTTTTTAATTTTAATGATTCTAAGATTTTTTTTCTTCTTTAAAAATTCAATCGCATCGTCATCGAAATTTGGAGCCATTACAATTTCTAAAAATGTTTTGCTCAATTCTTCAGCCGTGGCTAAATCTACTTTAAAGTTCATTCCGATAATACCGCCGAAGATCGAAACTGGATCACATTCGAAGGTTTTCTTATACGTTCCTACGGCCGTTGTTCCGATGGCGACTCCGCAAGGTGTAGAATGTTTCACTGCGCAACAAGCCATCTGCTCTTTAAATTCATTCACGACTTTCCAACATAAATCCATATCTCGAAGATTATTGAAGGACAATTCTTTTCCTCCTAAAATTTCGAAATCTTTCATCGCACCATTTTCGGTTGTGGACGTATAATAGGCCGCTGTTTGATGTGGGTTTTCGCCATATCTCAAATCTGAAACCTTCTGATAAGAAGCCTTTAAATATTGTGGATAATCTTCATCTAAAAGCATTTGAGCAATCGCCGCATCATAAGCAGAAGTCAAATTAAATACTTTTCCGGCTAATTTTTTACGCGTTTCTAAAGTCGTGTCGCCCGATTCTTCCATTTCTTTTTGAACCAAAGCATAATCTTCAACATTGGTAATTACCGCAACAGACTGAAAGTTCTTGGCGCCAGAACGCAACATTGAAGGTCCGCCGATATCGATAAATTCTACTTTATCTTCTAAAGAAATATCCGTATTTGCATGAGCGAAAAATGGATAAAGATTAACGACAACCATATCAATTAAACCGATTTCGTGTTGCTTCACCGTATTCATATGTTCTTCATTGGAACGAACTGCAAGCAATCCGCCATGAACTTTCGGGTGTAAAGTTTTTACACGACCGTCCAACATTTCAGGAAAATCGGTGACCTCCTCAATTTGAATTGGATTTAAACCAGCGTCTTTTAAATGTTTAAAAGTTCCGCCCGTGGAAATTAATTCGTAATTGTTGGCTTCTAAAAACTTTGCAAAATCTACGAGTCCGGATTTATCGGAAACGGAGATCAGCGCTCTTTTTTTTGACATCTTTCTTTCTTTTTTACTATTTATTAGTTTATTTCAAGTTCTTTTTCAATTCCCCTCTTTTTGAAAGAGGGGTGCCGAAGGCGGGGTGTTAGATTTGATTATGAAAAATATTCAATAATATAATCTTCCAGCTCTTTCATCACATTTAATAAATCATTCTTAACTCTAAAATCTGAGATTCTATAAACTTTCAAATCTAATGATTCCAAAAACTGTTGCCTTTTTCCATCATATTCTTCTTTATAATTATGACTTGAACCATCTATCTCTATCACAATTCCTAAAGATTTAATATAGAAATCAACTATATAATTTCCAATTATTCTTTGTCGGTCAAAATCTATTTGATGAAATTCATTTTTTCGAACCTGTTTCCAAAATATAACTTCTGACAATATGTATCCCTTTCTTAAGCTTCTCGATCTGGCTAAAAGTTCCTTATTCTTTGGAAGCACTTCTATTTTTCTTCGAAAAATTTCAACTCCGTCAATATATGTTAATAGTTTTTTATCCATAATATTAAGTACACACCCCGTCCTACGGACACCCCTCTTACTAGAGGGGAATTCCCAGCACTTTATTTATCGCTCTGGGAAAAATTTCATATTCGACTGCATGAATTTTTTCCGCTAAGGTTTCTAAAGTTTCATCTTCTGAAATCTCAAATGATTTTTGAAGAATGATTTCGCCTTCATCAATTCCGGAGGTAACGTAGTGTACGGTTGCTCCACTTTCTTTTTCATTGGCAGCTAAAACAGCTTCATGAACATGATGTCCCCACATTCCTTTTCCACCAAATTTTGGTAATAAGGATGGATGAATATTGACAATCTTTCCTGAAAAAGAATCGCAGAACTCTTTATTTAAAATAGATAAAAACCCAGCAAGGACAATTAGATTAGTGTTCTCCGGAAGAATTTGTTTTAATTCTGACGAGAATGATTTCCCACTTGGAATCAATTGTGTTGGAATGCCGTGGTTTTTTGCACGGTCCAATCCAAAACAATCGCGGTCGGCAACAACTAAAGAAATATTGGCATTCGGGATTTGTCCACTGTCAATACAGTCTATAATTCTTTGTAAGTTGGTTCCGCCACCGGAAACTAAAACTACGATATTCTTCATTTATTCTGACAATACATAATAAGCAATGAGCAATGGGTAATGAGCCATTTGCTTATTGGTTATCGATATTTTAAAATATTAAACTAAACTTATTTTTTCTGGACCTTCCGTTACTACTCCGATCTCGTACGCATTGTCGACAAGATTTAATACTTTTTCAGCGTGTTTCTCATCAACCACGACCACCATTCCGATTCCCATGTTGAAGGTTCCATACATTTCCAAACGGTCAATGTTTCCGCGCTTTTCTAATTCCAACATCACAGATGGAATTTTAATTTTTGACGCATCAATTGTTGCACACATATTTTCAGGAATAATGCGCGGGATATTTTCAATAATTCCGCCACCAGTAATATGAGCGATTCCGCACAGCGCAACTTCTTCTAAAATCTTATGAATCGGCTGATAATATAATTCTGTGGGGACAAGAAGCGTTTCGTACAAAGGTCTTCCTTCAAACTCTTCATTAAAGTCTGTGAATATTTTTCGTACTAAAGAAAATCCATTCGAGTGAAATCCTGAACTTGGCAAGGCGATAATTTTACAGCCCGGTTTGATTCCTGAACCGTCAATAATATCTTCCTTTTCAACAATTCCGACACAAAAACCTGCCACGTCGTAATCGCCTGGTTTGTACATCCCAGGCATTTCTGCCGTTTCACCACCGATCAAAGCGCAATTATTGTCTTTACAAGCTTTCACCATTCCCATCACAATCTCGGCTGCGATATCAGCGTCTAGTTTTCCACAGGCTAAATAATCCAGGAAAAACAAAGGTTTTGCACCATGGCAAATAATGTCATTGGCACACATCGCAAAACAATCTACGCCGATTGAATCGTATCTTTTAGAATCTAAAGCGACTTTCAATTTGGTTCCTACGCCATCAGTTCCACTTACCAAGACCGGATTTTTGTACCCAGCGATTTCGTAGAATGCTCCGAAACTGCCGAGATTATTTAAAACATTTTTGTTGTGCGTTGTTGCCACCGCAGTTTTTATTTTGTCAATCGTTTTATAACCTTCTTCTTTATCGACACCGGCGGATTTATAAGTATTGCTCATTTTTGCTTCTTTAATATTGGGATTCTAAAAACATCTTGAATTTAAGTAAAATAAAAAAGCCGACAGTCATTTTGACCGTCGGCTTTTTCTTTATTTTTCAGCGTCGATTACATTTCCAAAATCTTGGAATATTTCTTTTGGTGAATGTAATAAATGCAGTTTCACTTTTAAAAATTTAGTTCTGCGAAAATAAGATTTTTTAAGCTGACATTAAAATTATAAATGATAATTTTTCCACAATTTTATCGTAGTAAATTTTAAACGAAATTGAATTAATCTTGATAATATCTTCTGGAATTTTCTATTTTTGCGACAAACAAAAAATATGGCTTCAGGATTTTTCGCAATATTAGATGATATAGCGGCTTTAATGGATGATGTTGCAGTTGCTTCAAAAATAGCGACCAAACAAACGGCCGGAATATTGGGCGACGATCTTGCCGTAAATGCTGAGAAAGCTACCGGTTTTTTATCTTCCCGTGAAATTCCCGTTCTGTGGTCGATTACAAAAGGATCATTTATCAACAAGTTGATTATCATTCCGATTGCTTTTTTATTGCAGTTTATTTATCCGCCAGCGATTAAATTCATTCTGATTTTGGGTGGACTTTATTTGGCTTATGAAGGAGTTGAGAAAATAATCGAATATTTATTTCATAAAAAAGATCCACATGAAGCAGTTGTTGAAGAAATAAAAGATGACGCTGAGGCCGAAAAAATTAAAGTAAAGTCTGCCATTACCACTGATTTTATTTTATCCTTAGAAATTGTAATTATTGCTTTGGGTTCTGTTTTAGAGAAAGATTTAGCCATCCAAATATTGACGGTTTCTGTGGTCGCCATTTTAGCAACGGTCGGAGTGTATGGAATTGTAGCAGTAATCGTTCGAATGGACGATGCGGGCTATAAGCTTATCAAAAATTCGCACGGAAAAGGATTTTTCAATTTCCTGGGGAATTTTTTAGTAAAGGCTCTTCCTATTATTATTAAAGCCTTATCGATTATCGGAACGATTGCGCTATTATTGGTCTCAGGTGGAATTTTTGATCACAATATTGAATTGGTTCATCAGTTTTTACCGAAAGTTACCGAAATGGCAAAACATGCGCTTTTCGGAATTGTGGCAGGTTTAGCAATGTTTGCAATTGTAACTGGCGGAAAGAAAGTGTATTCTCTGGTGAAGAAATAAGATTTTAAAATATAAAACAAAAACGGGTTGCAATTACTGCAACCCGTTTTTGTTTTTATTCGATTTAAAGGAAAAATTAAATCTTTGGAAAATCCATGGGAATTTCCATTAATAATATTTCGGAATCTTCTGTTGCTTCTAACATAAAGGAATCAGTTTCCCAGATTCCGAAGCCGTCTCTGGTTTCTAAATTTTGGTCACCTACTTTAGCGGAACCTTTTAAAACGAAAATATAAACTCCATTTTTTGAATCGTGTAATTGATATTCTTTTGAATTTCCTTTTTCGAATTTAGCTAAATTAAACCAGGCGTTTTGGTGAATCCAAACTCCTTCATCATCTGGATTTGGTGAAAGAATCTGCTGGAAATGATTTAAACTTTCGCCTTCTTTAATACTGATTTGATCGTAACGAGGTTCTACATTCTTTTTGTTTGGAACAATCCAAATCTGCAAAAACTTCACGAGTTCTTCTTTGTTTTTATTGTACTCGCTATGTTGCACACCCGTTCCAGCGCTCATCACCTGAATTTCTCCTTTTCTAATCACCGACGTTGTTCCTATAGAATCCTTGTGTTCTAAACCACCTTCCAAGGGAATGGAGATAATTTCCATGTCACGATGCGGATGCGTCCCGAAACCCATTCCTGAATCAACCTGATCATCATTAAGAACACGTAAAACTCCGAAGTGCATTCTGTCAGGATTGTGATAGTTTGCGAAACTAAAGGTATGGTGAGATTTTAACCAACCGTGATCTGCAAAACCTCTGGAATCTGATTTGTGGTAAACTGTTTTCATATCTGTTGTGTGTATATCTGTTTATAGAAATATTTCTAACGCAAAGTCGCAAAGATTTTATTTATAATACTTCTTAAAATTACGATCGCAAAGGCGTTTCACTTAGCGAGGTTCGCAATAAAACTGTTTTTACTTGGCTTTTAACTATCACACAAAAATACATCGACAACAATTTAAAAACATTGATTTAAGATAAGAACCTGAATCCAATTATTAATTTAAAATAATCAATAGGAATGGGCTCTCGAGCTTTTACGAGATTTCAGTGTAAATTGGCTTTAGACAAAATCTACTATAAGTTTCGGCTAAAGCCAATTCACCTCACCTATTCCCAAATCGGGCTAAAGCCCGATGCTATTGAAAAATTACAATTTTTTACAATTGATAATATATAAATAATCGAACACAAATTAGGAAGTTAGAAACCGATTAGAACCAAATTCGTATCAATTTTAAAAAATAAAAAAGGAGTCCGGTACAATACCGAACTCCTTTAATAACAACAAAAACTAATTAATTGATGATAAAATCGTGTTTAAAACACTTAACTATTAATAACCGAATATTTCCGTCAATGATAATTTCTCGTAGTCTCCTAATTTTTTCAAATCGGCTTCCGTAAGATTTTTCTCTGAAGCAACAACTGAATAGATATAAGGTTTCCCAGCGATATTCTTTTTGAAGAAATCATTCAGGTTGGTGAAACTTACTGCGCCTGCTTGCTCATAAATCTCTTTTCTGATATCTGTTTTCAAGCCTAAATCTCGCGCACCTAAATAATCGAAAAGAATATTATCCTGGGTGATTCTTTCATTTTCAATATCCTTTTTGGTTTGCGTTTTGGCTAAAGCAAGATTTTCTGGAAGTTGTGGAAAGTCGTTCAACAACTCGTTCATCGCGTTGGTAGCATCTTTAAATTTATCAGATTGCGAACCAACATAAGCCGTCACGAAATATTTGTCTTCTACTTTTCGCGGCGTCACAAACATCGCATACGTACTGTAAGCCAAGGCTTTACTTTCACGGATCGTTTGAATCACAACGGTTCCCATTCCACCGCCGAAATAATTATTGAAAACGGTTACAACAGGTTGCATTTTCGGGTCATAGTTTCCGCCAGTTCTTGTCCACTGCGTTTCTGCCTGAACCATTTCATAGTCTGCAAACAACACTTCATTTTTATCAGTCTGTTTTTGAAAAAATACTTTTGGTGCAATTGGCGTTGCAAATTTCTTCGGAACTGGATGCAGTTTTTTCAAAGTTGAAGTCAATTTTTTTAAACTTTCTGGACCGTAATACATAATCGTTTGATCGTAACTATTCAGTTTTTTAATCGATTCTAATAATTCTTTTGAAGTTACTTTATTCAAGGCTTCATCAGAAAAGTTGTAGTTAAACTTATTGTCTTTTCCGTACATCGCGTAACTAGTCAATCCTTGAAGAATGGCGCCTTTGTTATTCTTCATATCGGCTCTAGACTTAGAAAGTCTGGCTTTCAAAGCGGTCAAGGCTTCTTCATCTGGCTTCGCATTCAAAATTAAATCTTCATATAATTTCACGGCTTTATCAAAGTTTTCCTGCAAACCTTCAATGGTTACCAGCGTAAAATCTTCAGCGGTGTAAATGCTAAAACTACTGGCGATTTCGTAAAATTGCTTAGAAATATCTTCCGAAGATTTTTTGTCGGTTCCTAGGAAAGACAAATATTTCGCGGCTAGATCTTGTTTCAGATCGTTGTTTTTTCCGATTTTATATCGGTAACGAAGTCTGTACAATTGATTGTCTTTATTCGGAACGTACAGGATTTCTGCTTTACCAATTTTTGAACGCTGAATGTCTTTGTCATAATCTAAAAAGACTGGACTCACCTTGGTGGAAGGAAGTTCGTCAATCATTTTCACAAAACTACTTTGTTGATCAGCGTTGGTTTCAACTGGCGTAATCGCTGGCTTCTCAATTTGTGCCGAGGCAGGACTTTCGCCTTTTTTCTTTAAAACTGCAACATAATTATTCGCAAAATATTTATTGGCAAAATCTACAACTTGCTGTTTGGTGATTTTAGAAATATCTTCCACACCCGCAACTTGATCTCTCCAATCTAGTTCGTCGCTAAAGGCTTCCATCAAAGCATCTGCACGAGAACTGTAATGTTCGCTTTCCATAATTTCGCTCTTCTTCATATTATTGACAATTGACGTCAACAATTCTTGGTCGAAATTTCCGGCTTTTAAACGGTCGATTTCTTGGAACAATAAAGTTTTCACTTCATCTAAAGTTTGTCCCGAAGTTGGTGCCGCGGAAACAACAAACATTCCGTAATCGATCAATGGCATTACGCTCACAGAAGCCCAAAGCAATTTTTGTTTCTTCACTAAATTCAAATCGAGCAATCCGGCTTTTCCGTTGCTTAAAATTTGACCGACCAAACCAGCAATCAAAATATCTTTGCTTTTATTATTTGGCAAACGATAACCAATCATTATTTTCTCAGCATCAGGACCCGTAACTTCTTTTACAATCGGAGTGGTGATCTCTTGCTCAGGCTGAAAAGTGTACGGAACAATTTCTTTATTCTTTAAAAATGAAAAATCCTGGTCGATTTTTTTAATCACTTCATCAGGATTAAAATCTCCCGAAAGCACCAAGCCCATATTATTAGGAACATAGTATTTGTCGTAATATTTACGAATCTCCACTAAAGATGGATTCTTTAAATCTTCGATGGTACCAATTGTACTTTGCTGTCCGTAATTATGGTTTTTGAAAAGGTTGGCTAACATGGTTTCAAAAGCACGCGCTCCGTCATTATCTAAACTTCGGTTTTTCTCTTCATAAACGGCTTCCAGTTCGGTATGAAAAATACGGAAAACCGGATTTCTAAAACGCTCCGCTTGCACGGCCATGTATTTATCTAATGAGTTTCCAGGTACATCATCGGTATAAACGGTTTTCTCAAAACTGGTGAAAGCGTTTGTTCCCTGTGCTCCAATCGAAGTCATCATTTTATCATATTCATTGGCGATGGAATATTTTGAAGCCACGCCAGAAATAGAATCAATTTGATGATAGATGGCTTTTCTTTTCACCTCATCTTTCGTCTTATTGAACGTTTCGTATAAGGCATCGATTTTATCTAATTCAGGTTTTTCTTTGGCATAATCCAGGGCACCATATTTGTCGGTTCCTTTAAACATCAAGTGTTCCAGATAATGCGCTAAACCTGTGTTGGTCGAAGGATCAGTTTTGCTACCGGCTTTGATCGCGATAAAAGCCTGAACTCGAGGTTCTTTATTGGTTGGACTTAAAATGACACTTAAGCCATTTTTTAAAGTGTAGAAACGCGCTTGCATTGGATCATTGGTCACATATTTATAGGTGTAACCGTTTGACGTTTCTGTTTTCCACACATGCTCCTGCGCGTTACTGAGAACCGAAGTTCCCAGGGCACACAACAGAATAAATAAACATTTAATTCTTTTCATTTAACTTTCTATTTATTTTTTATTTTTAATTCTAATTATTGAAATCCGTTTTAATGGGGATTTTTTTTAACGCGAAGGCGCAAGGGTTTTTGAGAGATGCGATGCTTAAATTACGATCGCAACGGCGTTTCACTTAGCCAAGTTCGCAGGAAAATTTCCTGCTTATTTTCAAAATGGATATTAGTCTATTTTTATTTTTTTTCTTTGCTGAGTGAAACGCCTTGGCGAACTTAAAAACGTATGCAAAACAGCATTTTTGTAAAAAAAACCTCTGCGTCTTTGCGTTAAAATTTTTTATTTTTTATTTTTTATTTTTCTTGAAGTACTCTAAACCACATTGTAGGAAGGCTTTGAAATCTTCTTTTGGCATGTAGCCTGAAACTGGTTTGTTGATAATTTGTCCGTCTGGCGTAACCAAAACATAATGAGGTTGTGAATTATTATTAAAGTTGACTTGCTGGAACATGCTCCATTTATCGCCAATGGTTTTAATTTTCTTCATTTTGCCACCGCCCATGTCGATTGATTTTTGTTCGTCTTCAGGAAGTGCTTCTTTGTCATCAACATAAAGTGACGCCAAGATGAATTCTTCTTGTAGCAGAGGTAAAATATCCGGTTCATTCCAAACGAACTCTTCCATTTTACGGCAGTTTTCACAACCGTAACCGGTGAAATCGACGAGGATTAGTTTGTTTTCTTTCTTGGCTAACGCTAACGCTTTGAAATAATCGTTTTCTGGATGCATTCCGAAAATACCATCTTCTTCGTTATGGAAATAACTCACATTTACAGGAGGTAAAATTCCTGATAACATTGTTAGTCTTGGTCTTTCTGACGGAATTAAACCTTGAATTAAATAGACTAAAAAGGCAATACCTAAAACTCCGAACAATTTTCTTAGCGGAGAAATTTTTGCTTTTTTATCATCGTGAGGAAATTTAATAATACCGAATAAGTATAATACCAATCCGATGGTAATCAAGATCCAAAGTGCGATGAACAATTCTCTTTTCAGTAAGAACGTTTTCGTCACTAAATCTGCTTTTGATAAAAACTTTAAAGCCAAACCTAATTCGATGAACCCTAAAACTACTTTCACCGTATTCATCCAGCCACCAGATTTTGGTAAACTTTGAAGTGCTTGTGGAAATAAGGCCAACAGTCCGAAAACGATTGCCCAACTTACGCCGAAACCTGCGAGAGCAAAAGTCAACAACATTGGAACATTTGAAGAGCCTGTAACGGCGCTTCCGAGCAAACTTCCCAAGATTGGTCCTGTACAAGAGAATGAAACAATCACTAAAGTTAAGGCCATGAAAAAGATTCCGATAATTCCACCAGCGTCTTCTGCTTTGGACGATTTATTGGCGATTGAACTCGGCAAAGTGATGTCATAATATCCAAAGAAACTTCCAGCAAAGAATAAGAAGATCACGAAAAACGCGATGTTCAACCAAACTGAAGTTGAGATTTCATTAAATATGTTTCCAGCAATTCCATCAATAACGTGAAAAGGAACACTTAACAAAACGAAAATTAAGAGGATGAAAAATCCGTAGATAAAGGCATCTCTTTTTCCTTTTGATTTGTCTTTGGAACCTTTTGTAAAGAAGGAAACCGTTAAGGGAATCATTGGGAAAACGCACGGCGTTAACAAGGCGATTAAACCTCCAATAAAACCTAATAATAAGTAAGACCAGTAATTTTCAGACGGAGTTTCTGAGGCAATTCCACAATCGGTTAAAGTATTTTCAATATCTAATGAAGCGACTTTAATTGAATTAGAATCTATTCCTTCTGCTGTATCTGCAGCGACATCCGTTTCAGTTTCTAAGACTTTTCCATTCTCGATTGATTTCTCAAAAGACAAGGTATTCGGTGCTAAACAGATCTTATCATCACAAGTTTGGTAATAAATCTCAGCATCGATTTTGGCTAATTTCTCCGGATTCTTGATTTTAAATTTTTGTTTAAAATCAACTTGATTGGAGAAATAAATAATCCGCGCTTTGAAGGCTTTCGAATATTCATCGTGTTTCTCACCGACTTCTTCTACGCCACCAATCAATTCAACATCGTCACCAGAAATTTTTATCTCGGTTGGAATACCAGAATTTGGCGGCAAATCTTTGGAATACAAATGCCAGGTATCATCGATGGTTGCTTTGAAAACTGCTTCATAAACATTATCGCCCAATGGCTGAATGCTGTAATCGATTTTAACAGGATCTTTAACTTGAGCTGTAAAAAGAATACTTAAAAATCCGAGAAATAAGAGAAAAAACTTTTTCATATTGCGAAGGAACTTATTTAAAATAAAACTGCCGAACTAACGTATTAACCTTAAAAAAATTTGATATTTGACAATCAGAATAGTAATCAGCCGGCAGCCTTTAAAGATATTTTACTTGATAAATTTGGAAAGCGTTCGGTCTAAATCGAACTCCCGAAGATCATAATTAGAAGCGACAATTTTTCCATCTTGATCGATTAGGTAACTCGCCGGAATTCCTGTAATACCATAATTTACGACCTGAGGATTTCGAAACTCACCATCGACAATTACATTCGGCCAGATGGTTTTTTCGTCATCTAAAGCCTTAATCCAGGCATCATTTTTAGAATCTAAAGAAACCGACATAATTTCGAGACCTTTAGAATTGTATTTAGCGTAAGCTTTTTTCAAATTCGGGATTTCACCACGACATGGTCCACACCAGCTTGCCCAGAATTCTAGGATGGTGTATTTGTTTTTCGCTACCAGATCAGACAATTTAATGTCTTTTCCATTTCTGTCTTTCCCGATAATATCTTTGTACGTACTTCCAACGGTCACATTTTCGGCGTTATCCTGCATCTCCTTAAACTCATTCATCATTTTTTCGTAGTAGGTGATGTAGTCGCTTTTTCCGATTTCTTTTTTATACTTCGCCAGTCTCGCCAATATTTTCTCTGCCGTATAATCTCTATCACTAATCATGGTTGATGCAATCGCTTTCGCCATCGGTGGATTATCATCTGCAACCACTTTTTTCAGATAGTCATTTTTGATTTTATACACCTGATCACCTACTGTGTTGACGATTTTTCTCGCCTCTTCTACTTTCTTCTCATCGGTCATATCTAAATCCGTAAACTGTTCTTTGGAAACTTTACGACGTTCCAAATTTAATTTTGCGTATTTAGGATCTTTTTCATATCCATAAACGATGTTGTGGATTTCGCCACCTTTGATATCCGTGTTCATATCGGTGTCTTTCACATCGATGGCGATATCTGCATTTTCCAAAATAAAGGGAATATAAAGATGTGCTTTTTCATTAGAAATTCCGGCCGGAGCAGCTTCTGCAGCTTTTCCTGTGAAAACAAATTTTCCCTCTTTGTCGGCAACAACGCCTTTAATTTTCTCTCCTTTATAATCTAAAAGATAAAGAGAATCTACTTTAACCTCTTTTGGAAGAGTGGCAGTTAACTGATACTCCGATTTTTCTTTGGAACAAGACGCTACGAAAAACGCCATGATGGTCAGTAGAAATGTTTTGGTACTATTTTTCATTATAAATTTTTAATAATTAAAGGTTATTGGTTTTGAGGCATTCCTGGATTAAATTTTAAAACTTGCGCCGGAATTGGAATTACGAGTTGATTAGAATTTGCTTGAGCCGTAAAACTTAAAGGATTTTTACCTTCAATCTTATGCAACGTTGTTTTCGCAAAAGCTGGTTCTAAATTCTGACGTTTCAAATCGAAAAGACGCGTGTTTGAATAAATCATTTCCCGACGACGTTCCTCTAAAATAAATTTCAACAATGAATTTGGCGTTGGGAAATCTGCTTCAGAAACTTCTACATTTCCCTCAATTCTATTATTTCTAATATCGTTAACAATTGCAATCGCTGCTCCAGCATTCCCTAATCTCGCTTGTGATTCTGCAAGGGTGATCATCATTTCTGGGACCGAAGTAGAAGTTGTTCCTTTGAATTCATAATCGTAAGAGCCCATTAAATATTGAAACCCGATCACTTCACCAGCTTCTATTATAGGATTTTCGATGAACTGTTCGAACAACCTTTTGTCCATGGTTCCATCTTCTGGAAATAACTCCATGGCATCAGCGCTTAAATAACCATTCCCGGGTTGGGACATGTAATGAATGGCATATTGCTCATTATTTTTCATTGATAAAGTAAAGTTGGAGAAATCAGGTTGGGTATAATCTACGATCTGAGATTTTTTCTCCAGGGCCAATTCAGCATATTTCTTGGCATTTTCATAATCACTTTGATACAAATAAGTTCTCGCCAAAAGTGCATATCCTGAGCCTGAACTTGGCAAAACAAGAATCTTCGCTTTAGCTGGTAAATTCGGTAAGGCTAATTGCAAATCTCCAATGATCTGAGTGTACACTTCGGCCACCGTTCCGCGGGAAGGTAAGGTTTGGGTAACATCAGCTTTTAAAACCAATGGAACTCCGTAATCTGTACCCGCAGACGCTTTGGTGTATTGTTTACAGAACGTATTAACCAAAAACAAATATTCGTAAGCTCTACCGTAAAGGGCTTGTGCTTTTACTTTCAATCTTGCTTCTTCGGTATCGCCAACTTCTAAAGTGGCTGCATCGATTTCGTTGATGATTTTATTAAAAGTGTAGATGTTTTTGTAAGCATCATTCCAAGCACTGTTGGAAAGAGTGGGATCAGAAAATCTAAAATTACTCCAAGAATAAAGAGCGAAGTTGGTGTTTAGATTATTATTTACATTCCCAACCTCATTTGAAGAAAGATAAAAGTTGTCATTGGTTAAATGCAAGATTTCTTCATTTCTGGTAAAGTTGGGTCCGCCATCTCCACCAATCAATAACAATTCATAATCAGCTACAGAAGTCGGAATTATATATCCTTTCGGAACAACATCCAGATACTCTCTACAAGAAAACAGAAGCAGAGAACTTGCCAGTAGTACTATATATTTTTTCATTTTTTAAATAATTTATTTTGATTAAAAACTAACGTTAAGACCTAAACTAACCGTTTTTGGAATTTTGTAATATCTGAAACCTAAACCATGAGATTCAGGATCGATTCCTTCTTTATTCTTAGTCCATAAATACAAGTTGTTCGCACGAAGATTAACAGTAAATTCTGAGAACCCAAAGTTTTTGCTCATTTCCATCGGAATGGTGTAACTCACAATCACATCACGAAGTCTAACGAAATCCCCATCAATGATATTCTTGGTTGATGAAGCGATGTAAGAAACCGGGAATGTACTGTTGATTCTTGGAATATTGGTGTTCAATTCATCACCAGGTTGTGTCCAAGCGTTACCTGCTTCTGCATTGACTAAAGAAACCTCATCCATTAAAGCTTCACCGTTGTAACCGTCTTTCAACAAAGAGAAACCACCTTGATAAATGAACATAAACGATAGTCCAAATCCTTTATAATAGAAATTGTTATTAATTGAAGACGTGTATTTTGGTAACGTTGTTCCACCAGAAACCAAATCTTCTTTAGAGAATACTTCACGATAGATCCGATCGGTGATTTGTACTAATGATCCATCTTTCTTTCTAATTAAACCATAACCTTCATTATCAACACCTGCGTAATCAAGTACCATAATAGAATTCGGTTCAAACCCTTTGATATTCTGAATCTTTCCTAAAATCTGTCTTACGCCAGAATCTTCTGTATAAGCCTCGGTTACTTTTCCTTTATTATATCTAAAGTTAAATTGCGTGTCCCAACGGAAATCATTGGTATCAACATTTCTGGAAGTTAGTAAAGCTTCGTAACCGTCATTAACGATCGACGCTGTATTTTTAATAATTGGTGAAGCACCTAAAGTTGGGTCAGCATCGATGATTGAAAGCAAATCATGAGAATCTTTTTTATAATAATCCAAAGCCAAATTCAATCTCTTTTTGAAGAGCGAAACATCTGCACCTAAATTTAAAATATCGGTACGTTCCCATCTCAAATCATTTACTTTATAATTTTCAATCGCAAGTCCAGCGTTGTAATCCGTAATATATCCTTGTACAATTCGGCCTACATCGTAAGGTCCGTATTTGTTGGCGATATTTCCGTTAACACCGTAAGATGCTCTTAGATCTAAAGTCCGCTCACCACTTCCCATAAAATCTTCTTGACCAGCACGCCATTTCGCAGCTACAGACCAGAACGGTTTGTAACGGTACTGCGGATCGGTACCAAAGAAGTTCGATTGATCGATTCTAGCACTTCCCGTTAAGATATATTTATTTTTAAAGGAATAATTAGCATTGGCGTACATCGAAACAAATCGGTCCGTGTTGTCAATGAGTTCATCGAAGAAATTAACTCCATCGGTATAACCACCTGGATTATAAGTATCGAAAATTAGAGAATTCAAAAACATTTTATCTGCCTGCACAAAAGTATTGCTGGTTCTGCTATAACCGAATAAATCGCTCACCGTCCCTTTAACATGATTGCTTTGAACCTCACCACCCACAATCGCGTTGAGGTAATGATCTCCAAATTTTTTGTCATAATCCAACTGAACTCTCAGTAAGTAATTGGTAATATCAGTTTGACTTTCGATTTTACGACCCCCAACTGGAAGATACATTTTCTTCACACCACCCGTATAGTCTAAAAGGGCCGTTGTGTTGTTCAGCAAACCTGCCATTTCGTTGGAATCTCCATCAGCAATTCTTTGATTGTTGAGGCTGCTTTTCATGAACTGTCCACCAAATTTCAATTT
Organism: Kaistella antarctica; assembly: GCF_900109615.1. Lineage (GTDB taxonomy): Bacteria > Bacteroidota > Bacteroidia > Flavobacteriales > Weeksellaceae > Kaistella > Kaistella antarctica. The sequence continues at coordinate 208,270 of NZ_FOIX01000002.1, read as the reverse complement.
CAAATCGGAGGTTAGTTTATAATTAAACAAACCTTGAACTCTTGAAGACCAGTTTTCTGAATTATTCGAATATTTATTGAAATCATTTACGGGAGAAAAAGTTTCATCATAAAGGCCTAATTCTTTCAACCTTTGAATTTCGTAAGGTTCTTTCCCACCATAACTGTAGCTTGTATCGTAATTAACTGGTTTGAAAACAGACAACGCTTCATTGTTCGCACCGTAGAAATTTTGGTAAGAACTTATTTTGAAAATAGAAGTTAAATCATTCGGATTCGTACTGTAAAAATCAATCGGCGTTGCTTTCTCCTGACTCAAGGATAAATTAGTTTGCAAATCCAGCGTTAATCTTGGGCTTAAATTAATTTCACTTACGAAATCAAAAAGTCCTTTATCGTTGGACGATCCTTGAATGTTACCGTATTCTTTAGTATAATTTAAAGAAGTTCGGTATTTGAAATTATCACCACCGCCAGCAGCAGAAATGTTATGCTGAGAAACCATTGGCGTTTGCAAATAAAGTTTCGCGATATCATTGGTATTATCACGACCGCGCAAAATATTTAATTTTGCATCCAGCTGTTCCTGCGTAATTCTACCTTGTTGCAAATCAGCATACAATAAATAAACTTGATTTTTTGACCCAGCGAATAAATTTCCTAAATAATTATAAGGATCATTAAATTCACTTTCATAATCATATAAATTTCCACCATTCGCGATTTCACTTTTAGGGTAAACACTTTGTGCATCGACTAATTGTGAAGAGCTTGCACGATTCATAGCGTAATTCAAATCGGTTTTCTCACTGATCGAATAGTTGGTGGTGTAACGGAAAACCGTTTTACCTTTCTTTCCTTTTTTGGTCGTAATAACAATTACACCGTTGCTTGATTTGGCACCATAAACTGAAGCAGAAGCAGCATCTTTTAATAAAGTAATACTTTCAACTTCATAAGGATTGATGGTGTTTAAATCTCCATCATATTGAAATCCATCAACAACGATTAATGGTTTTGTATTTCCAGAAAGGGTTGCAACACCTCTTAAGTTAAATAATTTAGAACCTGGGTTTGAAGGATCAGAATAAACCGTCAAAGCTGGAGTTAAACCTTCTAACGAACTTAAAATATCGCTATTTCCTCGTTTCTGAAAATTTTCCATGTTCACACTTGTATAAGAAGCGGCCGCTTTATTCGGATCAATTCTCTGGTAACCTGTGATTAAAATTCCCTCAATGGCAGCTTCGTTCGCAGCGTCAGTCAAAAGTGGTTCAAGAACAAAATCCATGGTATTGGATTGTACGGTTACTTTCTCTGAAAGAGCTCCTTTAGAAATTTGAAGGATATCACCTAGCTTAGCAGATACCTCATAATTTCCGTAGTCATCAGTTACAGTTGAGGATGAACGGTTAAGATTCTCAACAGTAGCATTTACAGCAATCTGGCCATTTGGTTCAGTAATTTTTCCCGAAACTTTCATTGCAGTAATTTCGCTGGCAATAATTTGCTTCCCAATAACGGTGAATTTTAATCCCGTTTTTTTGGTGAGTTCCGCTAAATAATTTTGAATGTTATCATCCTGATTTTCAAGATTAATTTTAGTATCGGCACTCAGTAATTCTTTTTTGTAAAAAATGCTGTAACCTGTTTTCAGTTCAATTGTTTTGAACGCGCTTTCTATAGTTACCGATTCACCTGACCCAGCAATCTGAGCGTTTGAAAGACCGAACAATAAAAAACTGGCGGCAATAACTAAGCGGACATTGAGAAATGTCTTTTTGCCATGATTAACTTTCTTCATGTTTACTGGTTTGTTTGTTTTAATTTTTTGAAATTAATATCAGCTTACTTCCATCTTTTTGAATTTTGCAATTCAGCAGGATTTCTAAACTGTGGGTAATTTGATCTAGATTTTCAATTTTAAAGGTTCCGGAGAAATGAAAGTTTTCAACTTCCACGCGGTTGCGAACAATTTCAAGTCCGTACACGCGCTCGATCTTACTGAGGACTTCTTCGGTAGTACTATTGTCGAAAGCAATTTCTTTATTGAGCCAGTCCATATCCTGTTCTGGTTTTGCGGGTGCTACCACGGAAATTTTATTGCTAGGATTAAAAGTGATTTTTTGACCGGGAGTTAAAATCTCTTTCGCCGCGATTTGTTTACCGCTGACTTCAATTTTTCCTTCCACAAGATTGACAAACGTTTCCCGTTGATTTTTATAAGAGGAAATATTAAACTTGGTTCCTAATACTTTAGTTGTAAACTGATCGGTGATCACATAAAAAGGATGCGCCGAATCTTTAGTAACTTCAAAAAATGCTTCTCCAATTAAAGTTACTTTACGAGAATCGCTTTTTACAAAATCATTTTCTAAAGAAATTTGAGTTCCAGCGTTTAGTAAAACTTCAGACCCGTCAGACAAAATCACTTTAAGATTTTTACCATTTGGAACATTAATGATTAAGTTTGAATCTGATTGGTTAGCCATCAAACGAAGCGTGCCGTTTTCTAAACTTGCTAACTGAACTTTATTTTCATCGGTTAAAATACTATTCGATTCAGGATTTTTCAGAACTTGATATTCACCGTTTACTGCAACACTGATGAATTCAGAATTTGGAGTCGACATTTTATTCGTACTCAATTTCCAGTAAATCCCAACAGCCACAATAAGTAAAAGTAACGCTGCATATCTCATCGCCTTCCTGGCAAAAACATTGATCCGGCTTGGCAGTTTTACAATCTTATAATTGGGCTCTGCAGTGTAGAGATAATTCGCTTTTGCAAAATCTTTAAAAACCGCTTTATTCTCAGGACTTTTCAACCACTCATTCAATATTTCCTGCTCTTCAATCGAGATTTCATCGAAGAAATAATTGCTAATAATGGTAAAAATTTCAGAATTTTGATTCATAAGGATTACTTTTGCTTTATAGTATGATGCATAGTAATTAGCAATCCCCTACTCTTTTTCTATTTTTTTTAATTTTATTTTAAATTATTTTCGATTTTGTTTGGTATTGTAGATGACAAACGGCTATTTGACGCCATTAAAGATAATTCTCAAACTGCCTTTAAAGTAGTTTATGAGGAATATTTTGCCAAACTCACCCAGTTCATTTTTAAAATGTCCCGAAACCAAAACCTTTCTGAAGAAATGGCGCAGCAAACCATGGTAAAAGTTTGGGAGCAGCGCGAAAAGATTATTTTAACCACTTCCTTAAAATCCTATTTATATAAAGTTTCTTATCACGAATACTTAATGCATATTCGAAAGAGCAGTAAATTCCAGAATATTGAAGATGCAGTTATTGAAGCCATTGACGAAATTGAAGATGAACAGGACAATCAAGTTTTATTAGATAAAATTCGAAAAGAAATTGACAATTTACCGCCGAAATGTCGCGAGGTTTTTATCCTGAGTAAAATTAATGGGATGAAATATAAAGAGATTGCCGAGCAACTCAATATCTCTACCAAAACCATCGAAAGTCATATGACTAAAGCGTTGAAACAAATCAGAGAAGCCTTGACAGAAAAGTAAAAACCTCAAATTAGATTTGAGGTTTTGTTAATTATATTTTAAATCTACGGTTTAAAAATGAACGGTTTTAATTTCTTCCGCAATCTCTTTCGGAGTTTCGTCTTCATCATTTTTAATTAAAAACATGGTAACGGCGGCTGCAATCAACATACAGACTCCACCAACTACGACATAATCAATGGCCATATTTCCAAAAACTTTGGAAACAATCATTCCGCCGAAAAGACCATTAATAATCTGTGGCATTACAATAAAGAAATTGAAAATCCCCATATAAATTCCCATTTTATGTTGTGGAATTGCATCGATTAACATCGCGTAAGGCATTGCTAATATACTCGCCCAGGCGAATCCTAACCCGATCATAGAAATCCAAAGCAAGCTGGTATCTTTAATTAAGAACATCGAAATTAAACCTAATCCTCCGCAAAGTAAAGCCAAGGCGTGAGTCTGTTTCTTACCAATCTTAATTGCCAATGGCGTTAATAAAAAGGCAAAAGGAATCGCCCAGAAATTATACATCCCGAAAAGTCTTCCAGTTAATTCACCGGCGTTACTAAATCCGACTGATTGGGTGTCTTCAGGCGAAAGTCCAAAATGATGCGTAGCTAAAGCACTGGTCGTAAAAACCCACATGGTGAACAAGGCAAACCAGGAGAAAAATTGGACGACACCCAATTTTTTCATCTTGGAAGGAATCTTCGCAAAATCGGTAAAAATATCACTGAATTTTGAAGGCTCTACAACCTCATCATTTCCGGCAAAATCTGCGAAATCTTTTGGGGAATATTCTTTGGTTGTAAAAATGGTATATAATATTGATAAAATTAAAATGACGGCACCCACATAAAATGAATAGATGACATTGTTGGGCACAAATCCTTCTGGTGCTACGTTGGAAATTCCAAAATTAGTAAGCACACTTGGCAGATAAGATCCAATCACGGCACCAATACCAATCAATATCGTCTGGATTGAAAAGCCTAAAGTTCCCTGATATTTCGGCAACATATCTCCGACCAAAGCACGGAACGGTTCCATGGCAACGTTAATGGATCCATCCATCATTGCCATGAAAATCACTGCTAAAATTAAAGCATTCCCCGCTAAAAGATGAGACATTGAGGGAGCATTCGGAAGTAAAACCAAACCTACGGCGCACAAAACGGCACCTACCAAAAAATAAGGTTTTCTTCTTCCCCACTTTTCAGACCAGGTATTATCGCCAAAATGGCCAATTAGAGGTTGAACGATTAAACCCATGATGGGTGCGACCAACCAAAATAAAGACAGGTCTTCCACATTGGCGCCTAGATTTGCAAATATTCTACTCGCATTTCCATTTTGTAAACCAAAAGCCAGCTGGATTCCGAGGAAACCCATACTCATATTGATAATCTGAGGAATCGACAGTTTAGGTTTTACTCTTTTGGTAAAAACGGTATCGGTTTGTTTTGATATCATTGATGTTATTTTAATTTTTGAATTAATGCTTCCTCAATTGGAGTTTTTATTTTAATAATTTCTTTGTTTACGTCGTTAGGAATCGTCATTGACAAAACATACTGTCTGATTTTCCATTGTGTTCCTATTTTTTCCAGAACGCCACTTCCGCGACAGATTTTCATTTGAGTATCGAGTAACTCATCGAACCAGGCATATTTTCCGTCAGCGCTGAACGTAATGTTTCTTTTTAAAGAAGTAAAACTCCAGGCTTTCCCTTTATCGAAATGCGGTTTAGAATAGTCCATGAATTCTTTCTTATTCCAGACTTCATTGGCGTCCGTTCCGATGAAGGTCGATTCTTCGGCATAGAGATCAAAGTAATTTTTAAAGTCTGCGGTGGACGCATACAAATTCAAATCATCTAAAACTTTGCTCACATGCTTTTTCTGAACATTTTCATAAAAACCTTTTTTCTGCGAGAAAAGGGAATTGGAGAAAATCAGGAGAAATGTGATTACGGTAAATGCGATATTCTTTTTCATTCGAATTAAATTTTAAAATTAAAAAGGGTTCAATAAATTTGGTTTAAAGCTTTATCCTTAGCCTTTCGGTGCTATTAAAGTTGCAAATGTAGTAAAGGGATTATTTTCTGGTGTGGTCAATTTAATAGTATCAATAGTATTTTTCAAAGCGTCTTTAACTCTATTATATTCCTCTTTATTGTACATAATTTCCGTGAAGTTAATCCCTATAGTTTTTGAAACGTATGTAATAATCAACGTAGCTAGTGGTTTACATTTTTCAATTAATTCCAAAATAGTATTATGTTCGAAAGTGGCTATTCCGTTTGCGAAAGAAATATTTTTTTTGTCCGCGCCTTGTCCCAATATTGTTTCAAATGTGTCCCCAATTAAGGAAAGTATATAATATTTAAATCTTAAAAATTTTGAAAGTGATAATTGTTTAATTTCATCTTCAGTACATAATCCTGAATTATTTTTCACTTTTAAATCATAAAATCTTGCATCTATAGCTTTTAATAAACAATACGCTAACAGCAAATGTTTAGATTTTGTACCATGAAAAGCATCATCATAAAGACTCGATTTTTCGAAAATATTATTTTTTCCACTTCCCGCATCTAAATAATTACCATGTAATGCTGAAACAGGTTGCGCAACTACTTCAATACTCAACGCGGAATTATTTTCAAAACCACGTTTGAAAGAATAATTATATCCCAACTTGCTAAATTCTTCTGCTATTCTTTCCTGTTCAGGGTTTTTACTATATTTATCCCAAGTTGTAATTTCATTTTGTGTGTTATTGAACTCAATAATCGAACTAATTGTTTTTTCATCGGATGATTCAATAACCCTACAAAGAACTTTTACATTATCAAGTTGATCAGATTCTGAATGTGCAATTGAACCAGTAGTCTGAGCCCCATTAATAATCGAAATTCCTTCTAGAATTGTTTCGTTTTCATCTTCAGGATTTGCGAGATATTTTGTTGTTAATATTGTAATACCATTGTTGAAAGCCCAGAAGTTTTGTGGTTCATTCTCAGTCGTATTTTTGATACCGTGATTTATTCTTTTCCTGCCTCTTTTGCTTATTCCTAAAAAATTTCGATAGTTTGCTGAAAACAAATCCATTTCATACGAATTATAAAGTGACTTTAACCAGGCGCCTGAGACACTAAAAATTGCAGATTTCCACATTTCATTAACTTCCTCATATTTCATTTTTTCCGGAAGTAAGATTTGATCTTTTACTACGATTGCTGTTTCTTTTAATCTATACAGTTTTTCAATATTTTCAATTCCTAATTCTCGAGCATTCACATTGATTTCATCATTCTGTAAAATTTTAATTAAGTTTTGTTTGACAGTATTTAGTTCATTTAGCACGTTTTGAGATTCCGCAAGATTATGTACATATAAAATATCTACTTCTTCAATTTCGTTTTCTTTCAATGCGTTTCTTATCTCTTCTGCCGTCTGTTTAAGAGAATTCAGATATTTTCCGTTTTCATCATCCCGAATAACATCCAAATCTCCTGATAGTAACCATGCAAATGCTGTATTTAAATCAGATGCCTTATTAGCTTTTGCTTTATAGATTGCTCCACTTTTAGAATACGATGCTTGTACAACTATCAATTTTTTATTTTCCACGTCAAGTTTAATAAAATCAATTTTTTTATCATCACTTCCATCGGTTAAGCTTTCTACAGCTAATTGATCCAAATCGGGAGAATCTATATACAATCCCATAACCCATATTAAATGAGCATTTTCTTCGCCATACTTACTTATCAGTTCTTTATGTGTGCCAAAGGAATTAAGATGTGTCATATTTGAAAGTTTTGTGGTTGATATTTCTGCTACAGATATAAAACTGTATCTATATCTTTTATTGAAGATCTAAAATTAATGAAGATTTTCCTGAAACAGTCAATTTATTTTGGGTAGAAACAGAAATTTCTTTACCCGAGATAACATCGCTTCCTTTAGAAATTCCAGCTAAGGATTCAGCGAAACGATTTAAATCAAAAGTTTGCTCTTTTTCATTGTTATTAATGACGACCATCACTTTTTCTTTATCATTATATCTAAAGTAAACATAAACCTTTTCTTTCGGCATGTAATGTTTGGTTTTTCCAGTGTGAATCACTTCTTTCCCTTTTCGCCAGTTTAAAAGTTTCTGCGTGAAATCATGAAATTCTTTCTGTTCTAAGGTTTGAGTTTTGGGATCAAAAGCACTTTGCGAATCACCTTTCCAACCACCGGGAAAATCACGGCGGATATCAGCGTCACCACCTTTGTCTTTGTTGCCTTTCATGCCGATTTCTGAACCGTAGTAAATTTGTGGAATTCCACGAACCGTGGCGACTAAAGACATCGCCATTTTGTAGTAGCGAATATCTCCATTAAAAATTTCATTGAACCTTTGCGTATCGTGGTTTTCAAAAAAGACCAAAATATTGTTGATGTCGGGGTACAAAAAATCATTCCCAAAAGAATTATATATTTTAATCATTCCCTGATCCCAGCTTTCTTCTTCTTTCAAAGCATTCGGCAAATCCGTGAAAAGTGTGAAATCCATAACGGACGGAAGGTTAGAATTATAGTTATCGATTTCGGCAATTTTAGAATCCTTTTGCCAGTAAGAAACATGAGCCGGATTGTACATCCATGCTTCACCTACAATATTGAACTTTGGATATTCATCGGTAATTGCTTTGGCCCATTTCGCCATGGCTACTTTATCATTGTACGGATAAGTATCAACTCGCAAACCGCCTAGTTCTGCGTATTCAATCCACCAAATTGCGTTCTGCGTCAGGTATTTTAAAACCAACGGATTTCTTTGATTGAGATCTGGCATCGTCGTATCAAACCAACCGTTTAAGGCTTCTTGTTTATCAATTTCCGCGACGTTGGTATCGAACTGAGAAGTTGTTCGGTAATTCGATCTTTTGAAACCGTATTTTCCTTCGCCATCTTTGAACTGATGAATCCAATCTTGGGTCGGTAAATCCTGAATCAGCCAATGATAAATTCCCCAATGGTTGGTGACATAATCTTGAATCAGCATCATTCCGCGCTGTTGAAGTTTTTGGGAAAGTTCCAGATATTCTTGATTGGTTCCGTAACGGCCATCGATTTTATATAAATCTGTTTGAGCGTAACCGTGATAAGAAGTTTGTTTTTCATTGTCCTCATTTGCGGGAGTTAACCAAAGTGCGGTAACTCCTAAGTTTTCCAGGTAATCTAAATTATTAATGATGCCACGCAAATCGCCACCGTGGCGTCCGCTGGGTAAATTGCGGTTTGCTTTTTCAATTAAATGAGGTTGCGAATCGTTGGAGACATCGCCATTTGCAAATCGATCTGGCATTATTAAATACATGACATCTTTAGAGGAAAATGAATTTCTTTCAGCAGATCCGGCTTTTCTAGTTTTAAGTTCGTAAATGTAAGAATCGACCGTTTTCTTTCCATTTTTAAAATTGATTTTAAAAGAAGACTTTTTAATTTCATCGGTGTTAATGGTGATGAACACATAATTCGGATTCTCTGTTTTGGTCAAATCTTTTACTTTAATATTATCAGAAAGTTCCAGGTGATATTTTGCAATATCTTTTCCATAGACCAAGATTTGAAGGTCAGGATTTTTCATTCCTTTCCACCAGAAAGCGGGTTCTACTTTTTGAATTTGAGCAAATACAAAAGTGGATAGGAACAGGAACAGAAGGGATAACTTTTTCATGATTTATTTTTTTGGATGGCGCGAGCGCCAATTTCATTAATTTTAAATTTAAATTATTAACTCAATTCTTGCTGTCAATATTGGCAGATTAATATTGGATGTTGGAACTTATTAAACTTGTCAAGGTTAAAAGCGTAATACATAGCCCCGGTTGGAGCGGCATCCTTTTGTGATGAGGGACGAAGAGCAAAAGACCGTGCCTGCCGGCAGGCAGGTACAGAGGAAAACGGGATTAAGCTCCTAAAGAAAATCTTCATTTTTATTAACTATTTATTGGGGCGGTTTTTGCTAATCTACTTGCCAGCCAGCTCACATAAAACAATTGAAAGCTGTGGAAAATCATGACGGGTAAAAGAAAAAGCACTTTCTGATCGTCAGGAATTTCCAGAATCAACACGAATAAACTACCATGAACGAGCGACTTTTTGGATCCGCAGAACTTGGCCGTAATTTTATCTTCCCGAGAGAATTTCATTTTGGTGGTGACGAACTCAAGAATTTCAAAGACGGCAAAAAAGAGAGCGATAACACTGACGACGAGAATGATGAAAACCAAAGTTGGAACGGCCGTGAAAACATTTTGCAAAAAAGCCTCGGAAAAACTTTCATACACGATAAGTAAAATAATGAGTTTATCAAATTGTGCAATAAGATTGCGATGTTTTTGAACGAAATTTTTAAAGACTGGATTTAAAAGCAAACCTAAAATAATGGGCAATAAAACTTTAAGCAACAGTTGATAAAAAATCTCCGATTGATTTGCGCCACTTTCACCACTTTGCTGTAAGAAAAATCCCATCAGCAAAGGCGTCATTATAATTCCGATAATTCCAGACATTGACGCGTTAAAAATCGCCGACGTCACATTACCTTTCGCAATCGAAACCATTACGACCGACGATGATACCGTGGACGGCAAACTCGCCAGGAAAAAGATGGACAGCCACAAAGCGTAATACGCAGTACCGATCGCAAAGCCATAAAAAAGCAAAACTAAAAGTGGAAACAGAATAAAAGTCGCCAGCTGCACCACGAGATGCAATTTCCAATTGGCAATATCCTGCTTAACTTCTTTAATGTTTAGCTTGAGTCCATACAACAAAAAAATTCCGGCGATTCCCCAATCGATAAAACTACTGAGACTAAAAACCTGCTGATAGGATTCTTCGTAGGGAAGAACTTTGCCCAAAACCACCATCAATAATAAGAGAATCAAAAAAATGTTCTGCTGATTAAAGACTTTCAATTTATGTATCATTGAAACTTATTGCAATCTGTTGATCAATTTTTTAAACTAAATAGGTTTCACTGAGATGGCATAACCTCCACTTCTTACCAATTTCATGGGAAGTTTCGATTTGCTTGTTACCGTTTTTTTATAAATTTTATAAGATTGCGGATTGTTGATGTAATCGGCATCGTCGCCATCAGCATAGACGGTGGCTTCATACTTTTTACCTTTTGGAAGGAAAGAGAAATCGACCGTATACGTTCGTGCATTTTCATCGGTGATTCCACCTACGAACCATTCGTCTTTTCCTTTCGTTTTACGCGCGGTGTGAATATAATCTCCAGGTTCTGCCGACAAAATTTTGGTATCATCCCAATCTAAAGCAACATCTTTGATGAACTGAAAAGCATCCATGTGTTTGGCGTAATTCTCTGGTAAATCTGCGGCCATTTGAAGCGGCGAATACATGACCACGTATAAGGCCAACTGTTTCGCCAACGTTGTTTTCACAAACCGGGTATCGCCCGGAAAATAGTAGTCGAGTTTGGTTTGGAAAATTCCAGGCGTGTAATCCATTGGTCCACCCATGAATCTAGTAAACGGTAAAATCGTTTGATGATCCGGATTGTTTCCACCAAAGGCTTCGAATTCTGTTCCACGTGCTGCTTCTGCGGCAATCCAGTTTGGATACGTACGGCTTAAACCGGAAGGACGAACGGATTCGTGCGAGTTTACCATGATTTTGTAATCATTGGCTTTTTCGGCAATTCTTAAATAATGATTGATCGTCCATTGCGAATAATGATGTTCACCACGTGGAATGATATTCCCAACATAACCTGTCTTCACGGATTTGTAATCGTATTTGTTCATCAATTTAAATGCTTCATCTGCCCATCTTTCATAGTTGGTTGCAGATCCTGAAGTTTCGTGATGCATCATCAAGGTTAGATTTTTTGAATGCGCATAATCGTTCAACATTTTAATATCGAAATCTGGATAAGGCGTGATGAAATCGAAAACAAATTCTTTGCTGTGACCGAACCAATCTTCCCAGCCAGTGTTCCAACCTTCAATTAATAAAGCATCGAAACCATTGGCCGAAGCAAAGTCGATGTATTCTTTTACTTTGGTATTGCTGGCGGCGTGTTTTCCGTTAGGCGTTAATTTGGTAAAATCGGTTTTTCCGATGTGCACGTTATTCGCGGTAGAATACGCCCACTGCGATTTTCCGATAATCATTTCCCACCAAACGCCCATGTATTTTGTGGGTTTAATATACGAAGTGTCTTTGTAATGCGTTGGTTCATTTAAATTAAAAAGCATTTTGGACGCCATTACTTCTTCTGCTTTAGGCGATACAATAATGGTGCGCCAAGGCGAAACTGCGGGCGTTTGAATATATCCTTTGGCACCTTGAGCATCTGGAGTTAAGTGCGTTTTAAATTTGAAATTCGCCGCGTCTAATTCTAAATGAGAGGCTGGATAATTGATTACCGCAGCTTCAGCAATATTCATATACAATTGATCTTTGCCTTCTTTCTTTAACATCAATGGCGTCTGTACCGCATTTTTAACTAAAGTCTGCGAAGCATTTCCATCGTAGGAAGTGGGCCATCTGCCAGGAACCTCGGAAAGGTTGGTCGTTTGGGTTTGGTATTCTTGAGAATCGTAATCACCAGCAATCCACCAAGCTTTCATATCGGTGGGTAAATCAATTTCGGTATCTTCTTCTTTAATAATGAAATAATTCAGATTTTTTTGCTCGGGGAATTCATAGCGAAATCCTAGACCATCATTAAACAAACGAAATTTGACAATCATATGTCGGTCATTTGTTGTTTGATTTAAAGTCACCGCCAGTTCATTGTAATGGTTGAGATACGATTTCTTCTCGCCCATGATTGGATCCCAGGATTCATTTTTGGAATCGTATTTTTCAGCGGTTTTGGTAAAGCCGTTATCTAAATCTTTTCCTTTTCCGGCTAATGTTTCAATTTCTGAAGCGAATTTAATATCGCCATCTTTTAATAATCTTAGGCCTAGTTTAGAATCTTCAACCACGGTTTTGCCCTGATATTTTAAATCATAATAAGGGACGCCAGCTTTTAATTGGAAGTTCATTTCAAACTTTCCATCGGGAGATTTTAATGATTGAGCATTGAGAGCGAAACTTCCCATTAAGAGGAAAAGTACCGATATTTTAATATTTTTCATAAGGATTATTTGCAATCATTAAATTTAAAGAAATTGCGAGTGATAGCCAATTAATTGGGACACCTTTATCAGTAAAAAATAAAAAAACTGTTGCAAAAATGCAACAGTTTAGTTTTATAAAGACTTATTTTATTACTGAGGAGTAACTTTGTAAGTACCTAATTTAACGTTGGCTGTAATTTTATACATGCCACCTGTCCCAACAAATTTGATATTGTTGTTATCTCCATTTGGACCTAGGTAACCAGAATTTCCACCAGTGTGAATATTCCCCCACTCTAAACCAGACCAATCTTGTTGACCAATAAACTTGAATTCACCGTCCGCTGGAATTGCGATCGTATATTCAAACTCACCATCATCAACTTGATCCATCAGAATTGCAGAACCTGCATTCCAACCTTGAATTGAACCCACTAAGTAAACGCTAGATGGTATCGTAGGAACTGTAGAAGGCGTCACAACAATTGATTTTGTGTTTTGATCAATCGTGATTTTATACATTCCTGAGTTTCCTGTAAACTTAATATTCTCGGCACCTGATTTTTCTAAGTTAGTAGACCAAGTAGCGAAATATTTCACCTCACCATTAATCCCATCAGTATTCAAGCCGTATTTGTTTGGACCCCAATCTTGTTGTCCTAAAAATATGAACTCTCCGTTGTTTTCTAAATAAGTATAGATTTCTGAGATGTTTTGATTTTGAAACAAAAGCTGTGCTTTACCAGCATCCCAGCCAACCGCAGTACCACCACCTACAAGGTAAAGTGATTTAAAATCTGGTTGGTAAGCCGTTAATTTAAAAGTAACCACTTTGGAAGTCTTGATAATAGTTCCGCCAGTAGATTCTGAAGTTGCAGTTACGCGAACATCAACATTGGACGCTACGTTAACTGGTAACTCAATTTTTGAAGCTACTTCATTCATGTCAAAGTTCGACACTGCTAATTCTTTCACAGTTTGCGTGTTACCGACTAGTACAAATTGTGTAGATCCGGCAGCTGCCATTTCTACTTTGTAGTTCACCTTAACGCCATACGTATAATCAGCCCACTTGATCGTAGTTGCAGTTACCGTTGGGTTTGCAGCATCTAAAACTAAACTTGATCCAGTAGTTGGATTGGTAATTACGGGTGCATCACCTGGATAAACCGTTACCGCAAAAGAAATCGTGTTTGAAACCTCGGTTCCACGCTCTATTCGTACGTACGCATTCTGCGAAGAATACGGACTTAAACCTGCTTGAAGCATGGCAGTATTCAAAGCACCAACTGTTGTTTTCAAGGTATTGGTTTCTGATTTCGCCAATTCCACTTTACTTTTAAAGTCTGGAGTTGCAGAGATTACCACTGAGTAACCACCTGTCCCACCCACTGCATTATCCCACGTCAGGATAAATGGATTATTATCCATAGTTGGGTAAAGAACGGTAGCTCCCAATGTTGTATCATACAATTTGAAAGACGGTTCCGGCGAGGTCCAGTCTCTATCTGCGTCGTTTCTACACGCATTTAGTAGAAGCAATGGCAACAAGAATACCATCAATAATTTTAAAATATTTTTCATTTTGTTTTAATTAATAATTAAAAGTTTAGGATTAAAAAATTACAATTTGATAATCTTGTAAATTCCACCTTTAAGGTTTACTGTGATTTTATAAGAACCACCGTCACCCACAAATTTAATGTTTCCATTATCTCCTTTCGGGCCAATGAAACCTGTGTTACCATTTCCAGAGATATTTCCCCAGTCTAGATCACCCCAAGATTGTTGTCCTAAAATTTTAAACTCAGTATCGCCAGCAAGTGTTGAAGTGAATTCGTAAACACCATCACCAATAGTAGTCATCGGGATTGCATTTCCTTCACTCCATCCGTTACCTGCGATGTTCCCTACCACATAAATTGTTGGGAAATCATAAGTTGGAATTACTGAAGGTTTTGCTTCAATCGTTTGAACTCCTAAAGTTGCATTAATTGTTACTTTATAAACTCCAGTTGTACCAGTGAATTTGATGTTTTCATCATCACCATCTGGTTTGCTTAAATTAGTACTCCACTGGTTAAAATATTGGTTTTCTGGTTTTGTACCAGTCGTGTTCAACGCGTAGTTTTTACCATCCCAAGCCAATTGTCCTAGGAATCTGAAATTTTCGCCACCCTGCAAGTTGGTATAGATATAAGAAAGGTTATCTTTTTTATAAAAAACTTGTGCTTTTTCTGGAGTCCAGCCAACATATGAAGCTGCCCCAACAATGTAAAAACTTGGATAAGTCAATACATAAGGCGTAACCATCAATGAGGTCGTATTAGAAGTTGATGCTAATGATTGCCCAGATCCTAAGTAAGAGACTACTCTCATAAACATTTTACCGGCTACACTTGGCGCTAAACCAATTCCGGCAGCGGCATCATTCATTTGCAACATGCTAAAAGCAGCTGCTCTTTCTGAACCCATTACCGTTGCTAAAGTGTAAGGTTTAGCAAATTCTTTGTCACCAGCAATTTCGATTCTGTACGAAATTTCTGTAGGTACTGAATATGCTGCAGATTGCCACGTTACGGTAAGCGCAGGATTGCCAGGAAAGTTTTTATCTAAAATTAAACTGTTCGCTGAAAGATCCATCACGATTGGCGAGGCAACATTATCTACGGTCACTATATCGCGATCTTCGCACGATGATAAACCTAAGATAAGGGTAACAGCCAAAAATAGATGTTTAAATATATTATTTTTCATTGTTTTCTTTATTAAAAATTAATAACCAGGGTTTTGTTCCAGATTCGGATTTACAACTAAATCATTGTTCGGAATTGGGAATAAATTACGGTGCTCACCAACAGCGATACCATCTTTTGCATTCCCTTTCCAAGGCCATAAGTATGTTGCTGAAGTAAATCTACCGTAACGAATTAAATCGGTTCTTCTCGTATTCTCCCAAGACATTTCTCTAGATCTTTCGTCTAAGATGAAGTTTAAGTCGATGAATGAAACAGGAGAGGCATTTGCTCTAGTTCGTAAAGCATTAATGTATCCTACAGCTGTAGCCATATTACCACCGCCACCTCTAAGGACTGCTTCTGCATACATTAAGTATACATCTGCTAAACGGTAAATAGATAAATCAGCTTCAACCCAGTTGGTATCAACTCCAGCAGCTCCGTTGCTTTTTATGTTTTTATATTTAATAAAAGCATAACCATCATTAAAGTTACCTAGATCATTGATTTCTAAGGTTTGACCATCTTTATAGAAACGACCTCTTAAATCTGCAGGCTCAAATTTCTGTACGAAAGCTTTGGTAGTTCTAATACCACCCCAACCACCATTCACTCCGAAGTCTACGGGATTCATTGTTCCACCAATTGCAGCGTGTACCATAAAGGTAGTTCCACCATTGGTTTGCGTTCTGGCTCCATCATAAACAATCGAGAAAATATTTTCTGGATTGTTAAGATTATTATCCGCTAAGAATAAATTCTCATACTTCGAGTTCAAAGCATAACCAGCGCTAATTACTTTTTGAGTATTAGCAATAACGTCAGCATTTCTTTCTGTTCCTGTATATACTTTCGCATTCAGATACAATCTTGCAAGAAGTGTATAAGCAGCTCCTTGGTCTAAGCGTCCGTATTCATTAGATTTCGCAGGTTTCAAATCTGCTGCAGATGCCAATAATTCGCTTTCAACATACTTGAAAAGTTCAGCTCTAGCCATTTGTTTTGGTACGGTACCTAAAGTAGTTTCATCTACAAAAGGAACGTTTCCATATAAATCTAACAAATGATAGTAGGTTTGTGCTCTCAAGAATCTTGCTTCCGCTCTCATTACTTTGGCCTCATCTGCATTACTGCCTGAAATTCCATTCGAAGAAAGCATTTCGTCTGTTGTATTTTTAATAAATTCATTACAGAAAGCAATTTCTGTATATAATCTATAATACATGGCGTTGTTGAATTCATTCGCAGGAGTCCAAGACATTTTATGGAACTCAGGTAAAGTACCGTCATTCCACCCAATTACCGCTTCATCTGTCGTAATTTCTTGCATGTAGTACATTAATCTAAAGTAGTTGGAGAAACCACCGTCGATATCTGCAATATCACCATTACCATCTCC
The DNA here is from genome assembly GCF_900109615.1 of Kaistella antarctica. Taxonomy (GTDB): domain Bacteria; phylum Bacteroidota; class Bacteroidia; order Flavobacteriales; family Weeksellaceae; genus Kaistella; species Kaistella antarctica. Next base: position 191,432 of record NZ_FOIX01000002.1, on the reverse strand, counting down.
ACCTTCTTGACCAGCGATCGCTAAACCACCATATAACTTAGCCAAAAGGTTTTTGTAATTGCCAAAATCTTTGTAGAGACTTGCGGCCGTAATTTCAGTGATGGGTTCTTGTTTTAAATCATCAATACAAGAATTCATCATGAAAGAACCGCCTAATAAGGCAAGCGCTAGGGAAATATTTTTTATTTTGAAATTTTTCATTGTTCTTAATTATTAAAATTGAAAGTTTAATCCTAATGAATATACTTGTGGTCTTTGATAAAATCCATTATCAATATTACCAAAAATCTCTGGATCCACACCTGAATAATCAGTAACTACGAATACGTTTTGTGCCATACCATATACTCTAAGATTACTTCCTTTATTGAAGACATCTCCGAAGTTATAGCCTAAAGTTAAGTTATCCATTCTCAAGAATGAAGCATCTTCTACAAAGGCATCACTCCAGTATTGCGGAGATTTAAATCCGTAATTCGCTGTTGTGCTGGAGATATTTTGCAAATAATCATTGGTTGCAATACTTTGAGTATTTGATTGCGAAGCAAAGTTATTATAAACATAATTTCCTAATACTGCTCTCAGTGAGGTCGATAAATCCCAGTTTTTATATTGGAACTTAGTTGAGAATCCGAAAGTAGCATCTGGTGTAGTTGATTGGTAGAAATATTTATCTGCTTTATCAACTTTACCATCACCGTTTCTGTCAACATAAACGCCGTCCATTGGTTTTCCAGCAGCATCATAAAGTTGTTGATACACTAAGAAACTAAAAGGCGTATATCCTACACTGTGTGCTTGTACGTTATTACCAACTCCTCCAGAAATTCCACCTTGTTCAATGATATAACCATCTGCTACATCATCAAATTGAGTTACTTTCGGATTGTAGTGAGCCACGTTGAAACTGAAATCCCAAGTGAAGTCTTCCGTTTTTACTGGGTTTACATTAATTAAGAATTCAAATCCATCAGTCTCCATTTGACCAATATTTTTGAAGTTCTTATTACTGAATTCACCCGCTGGAACTTGAACGTTCGCTAATAGATTTCTCGTGTTTTTCTTAAACCAGTCGATTGATCCAGTAACTCTGTTTCTCCAGAATCCAAAATCCAATCCTGCATTAATCGTTTCTGTTGTTTCCCAAGTTAGGTTAGGATTGTACTGAGTTGGTCGATACATAAAATAGAATTGATCTCCGAAACCGTATTGTGCAGTCGTGGTAGATACTCCATAAGAGGCGTAAGAGTTATAATAACTTCCAACTTCTTGTTGTCCCGTTTCTCCCCATCCTGCTCTTAATTTCAAATCTGAAAATACGCTAGAATCTTTTAGGAAACTTTCGTTCTTAATTTTCCAAGCTCCAGAGGCTGCATAAAATGTTCCCCAGTTGTTTTTCAAATCAATTCCGTTATAAAATCTCGAAGTAGCATCTCTTCTTACCGATCCTGTTAAGATATACTTATTAGCAATGGTGAAAATTCCTCTACCATAAAAACCTAGTAAAGTAAGCTTCCCTTCGTAATCATTATTACCTGCTGGTGGCTTGGTAGTATCCCCAAAATAAGTAAGCGCTGATGGCGTTTTATCATGAAACTGTTGGTAAGAATACCCTGCTAATAAATCAATCTTGGTATCGATTGATGAAATTGTTTTAACATAATTTAAATAAGTCTCTAACAATTTATTTGTTTTTTCCTGAGAATAATCTCTACGGGTACTTAGGTTTCCTTGATAAACTCCTGCATAACCAGGATATTCTGTAACGGCACCAGTACCTTTCTGGTAATCATAACCACCAATTACATTGAAATGCAATTCTGGTAGAAAATGAAATTTGTAATCTAAATGTAAATTACCAATCCCACGGAATACGGTAGATACATCTCTTCTACCATATAATGAACCAAGTGGATTTTTGGTTGCATTCGTATTAAGGTTAGTATCATTCAACCACCATTCCCAATAGTTGTTCACTTTATCTCCTCTATCAGAATAGTCATATACTGATTGGGTAGGATCGAAAAATTGTGCAGCGCCAATAACTCCAGCAGGGAAACGATTCTCTGTCATGGATCCTTTTAAGTTAGCGGTAACACTCAAATGATTATTAAAGAATTTCGGCGTTAAATTTAAAGCGGCTGAAGTTCTTCTGAATTCATTCGTTCTTACAATACCATTTTGTTCGTTATATCCTAAAGATAAACGGTAAGGCAATTTTTTAATTCCCCCAGAGATCGCAAGGTTATTGTCTGTTCCCCAAGCTTGCTGATAAATTAGGTCTTGCCAGTTGGTATTGGAAGTTCCTAACATGTCAACATATTTCTGTTGCTTTGAGTTTTCAATTACGAATTTTCTGAACTCTTCAGCAGTCAAAACATCTTGAATTCCCATTTTGGTCGAAACCGAGGCTGAAGTAGAGAAGTTCACTTTCACTCTACCTGATGAACCTTTTTTAGTGGTAATTAAGATTACCCCATTCGAGGCTCTGTTACCATAAATAGCTGCAGCAGAAGCATCTTTCAAAACATCAAACGATTCGATATCATTTGGATTGATCAAGGCTAAGGCATTTGAAGCTCCCGCAATTCCTCCAAAATCCATTGGGATTCCGTCGATTACAATTAAAGGATCATTACTTGCAGTTAAGGAAGCACCACCTCGAATACGAATGGTTGCTCCTGACCCAGGATTTCCACCGTTTCCTGTAACGGTAACACCAGGCGCTTTACCTTGAATCAATTGATCCGCGGAGGTAGAACCAGGGTTAAAATCTTTGGAAGTAATAGAAGCGATAGATCCCGTAAGATCTTCTTTCTTCTGTTTTCCATAACCAATCAAAACAACTTGCTCAATGTCGGCAGTTTTTAAGGAGTCGGTTGTTTGTGCGTCTAACATTGCTCCAAGCAATAAGAAGGCTGGTGCAATTTTTAAAACTTTCGTATAGTTTCTCACAAAAATAAAATTTATGGATTAATATTCAATCTATGCCCTCCGTTAGAAGTAGCGATGCAATTTAACATTTTTTTCACGTTTCATAATTTAATTAGGCCTAATGTTAATTATTCGTGATAAGTATCATTAATATTATGATAACCTACAACTTAAAATCCTAATAACCAACCTTTTATTATTTAGCCTTATTTTTTGATAATTGTCAAAAATTATGAATAACTCAAACGTATGTTTAACACAATACGGGTGTAATTTGGTATAATCTGATTTTAAGAAACGAAACAATCACGATTTTGAACCAGATCTAAATTTTCCTGTCCGTTCGATAACACTTATATTTGCAAAAAATTAGATAAATAGATGTCAAATAGAAAGTTGATTACGGCTGCCTTGCCCTACGCAAATGGACCCGTACACATTGGCCATTTAGCCGGAGTTTATATTCCCGCAGATGTTTATGCAAGATTTCAAAGACGAATGGGACGCGACGTTGCTTTTATATGCGGTTCCGATGAACACGGTATTCCGATCACCATTCGCGCAAAGAAAGAAGGCGTTAGTCCGCAGGATATTGTTGATAAATACCATGAAATTATCAAGAAATCTTTCGCAGATTTAGGAATTTCTTTTGATGAATATTCGAGAACAACTTCGAAAAGACACCACGATGTAAGTCAGGACTTTTTTAAAACACTATATAATAAAGGAAAGTTTATTGAAGAAGTTTCAGAACAGTACTTTGATGAGCAAGCCAATGAATTTCTTGCGGACCGATATATCGTAGGAACTTGTCCAAATTGTAGCAATGAAAACGCTTACGGTGATCAGTGCGAAAAATGCGGCTCTACCCTTTCGCCGTCAGAGTTGATTAATCCAAAATCAATGTTAAGTGGAAATGTTCCGATTTTAAAGGAAACCAAAAACTGGTATCTTCCTTTAAATGAATATGAAAATTTCTTAAACGAATGGATTATCGAAGGACATAAAGACGACTGGAAACCGAATGTTTACGGACAAGTTAAATCGTGGTTAACTGATGGTTTGAAACCAAGAGCAATGACCCGAGATTTAAATTGGGGCGTTCCCGTTCCTCTTCCTGGCGCTGACGGAAAAGTGCTTTATGTTTGGTTTGATGCACCGATTGGTTATATTTCTTTCACCCAGGAATGGGCAGAAAAAAATGGAAAAGACTGGAAAGATTACTGGCAAAATGAAAACTCTGACTTGGTTCATTTTATCGGAAAAGACAATATTGTTTTCCATTGTATTATTTTCCCAGCGATGATGAAAGCCCATGGCGATTACATTATGCCAACCAATGTTCCCGCTTTTGAATTTTTGAATTTAGAAAACGACAAAATTTCAACTTCCCGTAATTGGGCAGTTTGGGCACATGAATATATTGAGGAATTCCCAGGACAGCAAGATGTTTTGCGTTATGCCCTACTTTCTTCAGCGCCAGAAACCAAAGACAATAACTTTACCTGGAAAGATTTCCAAACCAAAAACAATTCAGAATTGGTCGGGATTTTCGGAAACTTTATTAACAGGGTTGCAGTTTTAATTCATAAGTATTACGACGGAGTTGTTCCGGCTGGAAATGAAAATGCAGAAGAATTAAACGAGATTACCAAAGCTGCGACTGAAGTTGAAAATTTCTTAGAGCATTACGAATTCAGAAATGCGTTAACTGCAATGATGAATTTAGCACGTTTCGGAAATCAATATCTTCAAATTGAAGAACCTTGGAAAACGATTAAAGACAATCCAGAAAAAGCAGCAAGCTCTTTATTTATTGCGGCACAAATCGCAGTTGGATTGGCTCAAATCTGTGAACCCTTCCTTCCTTTCAGTGCAGAAAAATTACAGAAAATGTTTAATGTTTCTCAACTAACCTGGAAAGACATTAAAAAAGAAAAAGTATTGATTAAAACTGGACATCAAATAAATCCAGCGGAATTATTATTCTCAAAAATTGAAGATGAAACCATTGAATTTCAAATTCAGAAATTAGAAAATACCAAAGAGTCCAATAAAAAAACAAATCCTAAAGCCAGCCCAATGAAAGAAGAAATTCAATTTGATGATTTTATCAAAATAGATTTAAGAACTGCTACAATTCTAACTGCAGAAAAAGTAGAGAAAGCAGATAAATTATTAAAATTTTCTGTTGATACTGGAGTTGACGTAAGAACGGTTGTTTCTGGAGTTGCTGAAAGTTTCACTCCGGAAGAATGTGTGGGAAAACAAGTTATGATTTTATTAAATCTTGCGCCACGTAAAATCCGCGGAATCGAATCTCAGGGAATGTTGCTTTTAACCAATGACGCAAACGGCAAATTAGTCTTTGTCACTCCAGATGTACAAGTTGAGAACGGTGTGGAAATTGGTTAATATTCAATTCAAACACTTCATATATAAAAAGACCTGAATTTTACTTCAGGTCTTTTTTTGTTAATCTCGCCAAAAAAGAATCATCTTCCTGCAATATTTTCTCAATTATAAAACCATTATTTTCAACGGCTCTTGTCAAAGTTTCAAAATCTAAATAAAGCCATTTTATTGGTTTTTCGGTATCGAGTTTGTAATGAACAAAATAATCAACTTCGCCATAGTAATGATCTGCCGGAACCATAACGCCACCATCATCAGCTTTGTCGTACATGTAAAGAATATCGGTGCTGTCAATTAAGATTTGTCCGTTTTCATTTAATAGAGAATGTAATTTTTCTAAATATGAATCAATCTTATCAAGCGATTGAAAAATTCCGGTTCCATTCATTAAGAGTAAAATGGTATCGAAAGTCTCCTCCGAAAATTCTAAGATATCTGCACAAACCGTATTTTTCACGCCGCGTAATTTGCAAACCGCTATCGATTTGGGAGAGAAATCTAAAGCTAAAACCTCCAAACCTTTTTCATCTTGCAAATACAAACTGTGGGATCCAGCGCCCGCTCCAATGTCTAGAACTTTTCCTTTAGATAATTCTAAAGCTTTTTGTTCCACCAAATTCATTTCCTCAAAATCTCTGAAGAGATAATCGATGGGCAAATCATCCATCTCCGAAATAGAAGTTTCTGTTAGCAAATTTTCAGGACTCTCATCGTGGTAAAAATCCCAGATTGCCTGTCCCATTAAATCTTTCATTACAATTAAATTTCGCCAAAAATAGGGAAATATTGAGTAAGAGGCAATTTTTCAAAATAGGATGCAAAAGCTTTTCATTAATAAAAAGATTGATTAATTTAGTTTGACGAAAAACTTATAACTATGAGAAAGATTGACCAACTCTTTAACGAATACGCTGAAAGTCATCAGAATCAAACGAATAAATTAATTCACTGGCTTTGCGTGCCCTTAATATTCTGGTCGATTTTAGGATTTATTTCGTTAATTCCTGCACCGCATTTTTGCTTTGCTTATTTCGCTTGCATCAGTATCGTAAGTATTTTTGTACTTCTTATCATCACCTTATTTTATTTCAGGTTATCATGGAAAATAAGTTTAATAATGATTGTTCTAATGTTGCTAATGGAGCATCTGATTTATTTAGTCAACGTACAATTTGAACACCAATCCTGGCTTAACTTTTTAGGCGTTTTCATTCTGTCTTGGATTGGACAATTTTACGGTCATAAAATTGAAGGTAAAAAACCAAGCTTTTTAAAAGATCTACAATTTCTATTAGTTGGTCCGATTTGGTTGCTGCATTTTATTTTGAAAAAATTAAATATTAAATATTAGACCTAAAAAAACCGAAAATTAATTTTCGGTCTAAATTTTTAATGAGCACTATTAAGCATTGAAATGCGCTTTTACTTTTTCTAAAAAGTGTTCGTCACTCATCTTTTGATCGGTATCAAGAGTTACTTTCACATTTTTAAATTGAGCTGTTTCAGCAAGATGATTTTTAAACTGCTCTTGAATAGTTCCTGTTCCAGTCAAATACAACTCTTGTGTATTTGTAATTAAATTTTCCAAATCCTTGAAGAACTTCGCCGTATTGGTTTGCTCTACATTGTTGGCATTCTTCTCACTTGAATTACCATGCTGTACCTCTCTTTTTACAGGATTACAAAGGAAAAACTTGTAAGCGGATTCGATATCATGATTTTTCACTACGGTTGCATTTTCTGAATCCATCCAAATTCCTGCTAACTTTTTATCTGACATAATTTTAAATTTTTTAATGTTAAGTTTAGACTAGACAACAATGATGCAAATGCCTTGTTAACGGTTGTTAAAGTTTAAACACCCAAAACAAAAACAGCGGGCATCTTATGAAGTTCCGGTTTGTTTTTGATCCAATCTTTAATCGTCAATGTTCTGATAAATTCATCTTGCGGATCATTAATATTGGCAGCAATACACAATTTTGCTTGCGGCGGAAGAACCTTGCATAAATCATCAAACAACTGATTATTACGATACGGCGTTTCCATAAAAATCTGCGAATATCCAGTTGTTTGAACCTGATTATCCAACCATTTAATTTTCGCTTTCTTATCTGCTTTATCAATCGGCAAATAGCCATGGAAAGTAAATTCCTGTCCATTAAATCCACTTGCAACTAAGGCCAAGATAATCGATGAAGGTCCATTAATCGGCACGACTTTCACTGCATTTTCATGACACCATTTCACCATTAAATTTCCGGGATCTGCGATGCACGGCAAACCAGCTTCTGAGAGCAAACCGAAATCCTGCCCTTTAACCATCAACATTTGCGCATCTTGTAAATCTTTTCGTTCCGTATTTTTGTCGAGTAGAAATAATTTTAAATCTGACTGCTTTTTTTCTGGAGCAAAAAACTTAATGATTTTCCTAGCCGTTTTTTCATTTTCGACAAAGAAGTAATCCGTTTTTAAAATATATTCTTTAATCGCCGGTGCGAAATAATCGATTGGTGAGTTTTCTGAAATATAAGCGGGGATAAGGAATAACATATTCTATTGGTGGGGTTTTTAAGTTGAGCCGTGTTTGAATCTTTAAACTTGGCTTTTTTTACTTTTGGCTTGGCTCAATAAATCATCAGTAATTCTGTCGCAAGCTTTGTCTAGCATATGATAAACTTTATCAAAAGCATCCATTTCACTCCAGTAAGGATCAGGAACTTCTTGATTGTTTTCTAGAATTAAAGAAACTTTATTTCGATCACTTTCTGTTTTTGCTAAAGATAAAACATCTTGCACATTGTTTTGATCCATGCAAAAAATATGATCAAACTCTTTGAAATCATTTTCAGAGAAATGTCTTGACTGTTGCTTAGAAATATCGACTTTGTACTTATACCCGGTTTCAATTGACCGATGATCCGGATTTTTTCCTTCGTGCATATCAATCGTTCCAGCCGATTCTACGATAAAGTTTTCAGGAAGTTTAGATTGTAAGATTCCTTCTGCCAAAGGACTTCTGCATATATTGCCGAGGCAAACCATTAAAATTTTCATAGTAACTTTTTATAATGATGCAAAATACAAATAAAAAAAGGAATTTTAAAAAAACTCCTTTTGTATATTGGTTTGCAGAAAATTTTACTGTTTAATTTTCTCTGTTAATTCTTTTACATATTTCTTAATCTCCTTATCGATTTTCGAAACATCTTTAATCGTATCACAAGCGTACATTACGGTTGAATGGTCTTTCCCGCCCATTTCCTCACCGATCTTATTGAAAGTAGCGTTGGTAAACTCTTTTGCAAAATACATGGCCAACTGTCTTGGTAACGCGATTTCTCTTTTACGAGTTTTAGAAAGCAGTTGCTCTCTTTCAATTCCGAAATACTCGCAAACAACATCTTGAATGTAAGGAATATTGATCACTTTTTTCTGATTAGCGGCAATCTTACTAATGGTTTCTTTCAAAAGCTCTAATGACAAATCAGACTTGTAGATGGTCGAATACGCAATCACTGAATTGATCACTCCGATCAGTTCGCGAACGTTGGTTTTTACTTCTGACGCCAGATAATCCAACATATCTTCTGTCAGCACGATTCCGTCGCGGCTTAACTTATCAACTATAATTTTTCGTCTCGTATCAAAATCCGGAGATTTAATTTCTGCCGAAAGTCCCCATTTGAAACGAGAAACAATACGATCCTGAATATCTAAAATATCAACCGGCGCTTTATCAGAAGTTAAAATAATCTGTTTTCCGTTTTGGTGCAGATAATCGAAAATGTGGAAGAAACTGTCTTGGGTAGATTTTTTTCCAGATAAAAACTGAATATCATCAATGATTAAAACATCAACCATTTGATAGAAATTCGCAAATTCTGTCTGCTTGTGCGCTTTCGCAGCTGATACAAACTGCTGAATAAATTTCTCAGATGATAAATAAAGAACGACCTTCTCAGGATAAGCATGTTTAACTTCTAACCCAACTGCATGACCTAAGTGCGTTTTCCCAACTCCGTAACCTCCGTATAAAAATAGAGGATTGAAGGCGGTTGCGCCTGGTCTTTTGGCAATTGATTTAGCGACCGTAGATGCAAATTTGTTGCATTCTCCTTCTACATAATTATCAAATGAAAAGTCAGCTTTTAAATTAGAATCGATATGAATTTTTTTCATTCCCGGAACCACAAATGGATTAATCACATTTGCTGAGAACGAAGGCGGCAAAGTTTCTTGCATCTTTGGAGTCGCAACACTTTTACCTTTCATATTCATGGTAATTGGTTTTTCTTGTCCGGCTGGTTTATTTTCCATCACCGAATACCAAAGTTTTACGCCTTTTCCAATATTTTTTTTCAGGGCAGCAGAGAGCAATGATAAATAATTATCTTCTATATATTCTTTGTAAAAATCACTCGGCACCAGTAAGGTTAAATTATTGTTATTTAATGATACAGGTTGCACATTATCAAACAATAAGTCAAAAGAATTCTCGAGTTTTTTAAGGTCAGTATTGTCCTCAGCCGCGTTGAGATTATCTCTCATAAACGTCAGACATTTTTCCCAAATTATAGTTAAATTTTCATTCATTTTCTTGCTGCAATTTCTCCTTCGCTTGTTAAATTTGACGGGAAGACAAAGATGGAATTTTTAATCGTCAAAAAAAAATCATTGTGCTATTGATTAATTAAAAATATATTTGTATGACTAATTTAATACTTAAGATGATACACACAACACACACAATAAGAGTTCGTTACGCTGAAACCGACCCCATGAAATACGTCTATTATGGCAATTATGCTACCTATCTTGAGGTTGGTAGAGTTGAACTTTTCCGCGAGCTCGGTATGTCTTATGAAGCGATTGAGCAGCAAGGATTTTGGTTGCCGGTCGCCGATTTTTCCATTAAATATTTAAAGCCAGCCTATTACGATGAAAGTCTCGAAATTCATACTTTTATAAAAAAAATTCCAGGAGCGAGAGTAGAATTTGAATATGAAATTTATAATGAATCTAAACAGAAAATCACGGAGGCAAAAACTACTTTATTTTTCTTGGATTCCAAAAGAAATAAAATCGTAAAGTGTCCCGATTTTTTGATGAAGCTCATCGAAAAAAATTGGAAAGTTTAAATTAAATAACCTTTAAATTAAGTATACTAGGATCTTCTCAAACAACTTAATTTCAAATTTTACTTTTAATAAATGTTAGGCAGTTTTTTGATCGATTCGATATATTTTAAACAACGAAAAAGGTGACTTTTTTAGTTTAAGCAATTTCTTACAATTCCGTTCCCGACATTATTTCATACGGTTCTTTATCGTTTTCAAAAATTCTGGTGGTTTCTTTTCCTTCTACGGTAATTCGATTTCCGATTTTTCTGATCCAGTTTCCTTCTCGAAGGCCAACTACCTTCGTATCATTTTGGGTTAAAAATTCTTGAATTCGGGTTTCCCGCGTTTCTCCATTATGTTTCAAATCAGGGTTTGGATCTAAATAATGTGGATTAAGGTTAAAAGGAACCAAGCCCATACATTCAAAACTCGGTGGATAAACAATCGGCATATCATTGGTCGTTTTCATATTTAGCCCGCCGATATTCGATCCGGCACTAGTCCCTAAATAGGGTTTCCCATTTTGCACATTTTCTTTTAAAGCAAACATAAGATCCAACTCATGCAAAGTTTTCACCAGTAAAAAAGTATTCCCGCCGCCTGTGAAAAAACCTTTTGCATCATAAAGTGCGGACTTTGGATTATCAAATTCATGCAGTCCTTTTACTTTAATATTTAGCTTCGCAAAAAACTCTTTTACTTTATGGGTGTAATCTTCATGTGAAACTCCACCAGGTCTAGCGAACGGGATAAAAACAATTTCGTCAATTCCAGTAAAAAGTTCTGCAATTTCTGATTTGATATATTCTAAATATTTTCCACCATATAAGGTAGAAGTCGATGCCAACAGGATATTCATATTTCTAAAGATTTAAATTTGAGAGTCGTAAATATAATCAATTGTAAACATTACTTAAATTGAATCGTTCTTAATTGCGATATTAATAAATTTAAGCCTGATTTTTGTCAAGTTTTTGTTAATTAAATAAAAAATTGATTTTAATGAATAATTCATTGCTATATTTGCATAGAATTTAACAACTAAAACACTTTATCATGAATTACACGATTGTTGGTCTTTTTCCAAGCCAGGAAAACATCAAAGAAGTTTCTGCAGGAATAGAAAAATCAGGAATCAAAAACCAGGATTATATCATTTACAGAACCGACAAAGAAAATGCGCCGGAGCTGAAAAAGAATTTCTGGGATAAACTTTTCGGAACTCCAAGAGCAGAAGCAAAAATAGCTCCCGATCATCTGATCACGAGTGTTTCTGTAACAAGCGAGGAAGAATTGAAAAACGTTACTCAATCTTTTAATGACAATAAAGTCGTAAAAATTTACGAGTTTAAAGACATGACCCTCGAAGAAGCGAAAGATCTAAACTACATTAAAAAAATTGTACAACTCCGCGCGAAATCACACATTTATGGAATGCCAGAATTTACCTCATCTGCCACCTTGCAGAATGAATTATAAGTGATTCTGTAAAAATAAACTCTTTTTAATATTTAGAGCCTGAAATCCGCCCCGCTAAAAAATGGGACGGATTTTTCCTTTAGTAAAAGATTTAAACTCTTTTAAAATAAACTTAAAAATAGTCCGCTATTCAATGGTCTTTTTTACTTTTACCAAATGAAAATCGCCTTCCTCGGTCCACACGCCAGTTTTACGCAGTTAGCCTGCTCCCAAATTTTCCCCAATAACGAGTTGTTTCCACAATCAAGCATCATCGATTGTTTTAATGCCGTGCTTAATGGCGACGTCGACAAAGCTGTGGTTCCCTTAGAAAACTCGATTGAAGGAACGGTGTCGATGACCTTGGATTATCTCTACGATTTTGAAAACATTTGTATAGAAGCAGAAGTAGTAATGCCGATTGCCCACCATTTAATGATTCATCCAAATAATGAAAATTTCGAAACGGTGATTTCGCATCCGCAAGCGCTGGCTCAAACTTTTCACTTTCGACATGATCATTATAAAAATATTGAAACCCGTGATTTTAGTTCGACTGCGGCGGCGGCTAAATTAGTTGCTGAAAACCCTCACGAAAAATGGGCAGCCATCGCCAATTCGTATGCGGCGAAATTGTACGGTTTAAAAATCATCAATTCTAATATTCAGGATTTCGAGCAGAATCACACCAAGTTTATTGTTATTTCAAAGAATAAAAGTCTTTTAGAACTTGATTATCCGAAGACTTCGGAAAAGACCTCTCTGCTCATAACACTTCCCGAAGATCACGCAGGCGGATTGCATCAAGTGCTTTCGGTTTTTGCCTGGCGACAAATGAACCTTTCAAAAATAGAAAGCCGAACTTTAAAAACCGGTTTAGGAAATTATTTTTTCTTTATGAATATTGCTAATGAATGGCATCCCGTTTTATCAAAAAATGCGTTGGAAGAACTGAAATCAATTGGCGCGACGGTAAAATTCCTGGGACATTACAATGAGTATTTGCTGGAAAGTTAATCTTAAATTTCAGTAAAATCAATATTTATCCTTCCACTTCTTTTTAAGCTGCTCAGCAATTTTATTTTCCGTAGAATTATTTCCGGGTTTGTAGAAGGAAGTTCCTTTTAATTCTTCGGGTAGAAATTCTAAATCCACAAAATTACCTTCGTGAGAATGTGCGTAATCATAATCTTTTCCGTAATTTAAATCCTTCATTAATTTGGTTGGAGCATTTCTTAAATGTAGAGGAACTGGAAGATTTCCAGATTTTTTAACATTAGAAATCGCATCATTAATTGCCATATAGGTGGAATTACTTTTCGGAGAAACTGCTAAATAAACCGCAGTCTGACTCAAAATAATTCTGGCTTCCGGATTTCCAATCACATTAATTGCCTGAAAACAGTTGGTCGCCATAACCAAAGCGTTCGGATTTGCCAAGCCGATATCTTCTGAAGCTAAAATCAACATTCGTCTCGCAATGAATTTAATATCTTCACCACCGACCAACATTCTAGCTAGCCAATACACCGCACCATTTGGATCAGAACCCCGCATGGATTTAATGAAAGCAGAAATGATATCGTAATGCTGTTCGCCATTTTTATCATACAACGCCATGGTTTCCTGTAAAACCGACAACACATCTTCATTATTAATTTCCTTCTTATCAGAATTTTTAAATTGATTCAAGACATTTTCTACGGCGTTAATCAACTTACGAGCGTCGCCGCCAGAATATTGAATTAATGCTTCATTATCTTTAATGCTGAAATCCGTATTCGAATCTTGATTATATTTCTTCAAAGAAATATTAATGAGTTCTTCCAACCTTTCATAATCCAAACTCTTCAAAATATAAACCTGCGATCGGGAAAGCAACGCCGAAACCACTTCAAAACTTGGATTTTCAGTGGTGGCGCCCATTAAAACAACCCATCCTTTTTCTACGGCATGCAGCAAAGAATCCTGTTGTGATTTATTAAACCGGTGAATCTCATCAATAAATAATATTGGCGATTTGCCAGAAAAAAGATTTTGCTTTTTGGCATCTTCAATAATTTCTCTGATGTCTTTTACTCCACTGGAAACAGCAGAAAGTTTATAAAACTTTCGTCCTGAAGTTTCTGAAATAATTTCTGCTAAAGTGGTTTTTCCCGTTCCCGGCGGTCCCCAAAAGATGAGAGAATTTAAAGTATCATTCTCTAACATTTTACGAATCGGTCCGTTTTTTCCGGTTAAATGCTCCTGCCCCAAAACTTGATCTAATGTTTTTGGTCGTAGTTTTTCGGCAAGTGGTGAATTAGAATTCAAAGTAAAAGAATTGAAGGGTTTTTATGATTAAGCTTTAGCGCACACATTGAAAGAACAAAGGTAAGCAGATTGTTGAAAACAACTTTTAATCCAAACATAAAGCGAATTTAAACTAAATGGTTATTTTTGCAACGCAATGTTCAACAAAATCATTACATTTCCTTTGGTCATCCTGGTAAAAATTTATCAGTGGTTTATCTCACCATTGTTGCCAAAAAACTGTCGATACGAACCGACCTGCTCTCATTATATGATAGAGGCTTTGAAAGTTCATGGTCCATTAAAAGGTTTGTGGTTAGGATCGAAAAGAATTGCCAGATGCCATCCGTGGGGCGGCGACGGTTATGACCCGGTGCCACCAAAATGTGAACATTAATTAGAATTTTAAATTTTTGAATTAAATACTATGCTGACTTTTTTATACTCGACTTGGGATCCGTCCACTGGTATTCCACTTGGTCCTTTTACCCTGCACTATTATAGCTTGATGTTTATTTTCGCATTTGGTTTAGGTTATTATATCATGACCAAAATCTATACGATAGACAATGTTAACGTAAAATATGTAGAACCTCTTTTCACTTGGACTTTAATAGGAACTATTTTGGGAGCGCGGATCGGACACGTTGTTTTTTATCAACCCGAACTTTTTCGAGAAGATTTTTGGTCGGTGTTCTTACCTATTCGAACAAAACCTCAACTTGAATTTACAGGGTTTTCTGGCTTGGCGAGTCATGGCGCTACTATTGCTCTAATTTTCACTACTCTGTATTACAGTATTAAAATCATCAAGAAAAATCCTTTTTGGGTCTATGACAGAATTGGAATTCCAGTTGCTCTAGGCGGCGCTTTCGTAAGAATGGGAAACTTTTTTAATTCTGAAATTATCGGAAAACCAGCCCCAGAAAATTCTCCGTTCGCTATTTTATTTACACAACAAAGTTCTGAATACGGCGCAATCGTTCCGCGCTATCCAACTCAGTTATTTGAAGCAGGCGGTTATTTCTTACTCTTCATTTTGCTTTGGATTTTGTATCGATATACGCGTAAAAAATATCAGCAAGGTTGGTTGTTCGGTTTATTCTTTATCCTACTTTGGGCAATTCGCTTCTTTGTAGAATTCCTGAAAGAACCACAGGGCGACGAATTCATTCAGATTGCAGGATTGAACACAGGACAAGTCCTTTCAATTCCGTTTATGTTGGCTGGATTTGTAATTATGCTCACCTCGAAAAATCGACCATTAACTGAAGAAGAAAACGAGAAACCAGAATAGGTTTTTGAAATCACCTAAGAACTTAGTCCTTTCGATTTTTCGGAAGGACTTTTTTATTTAAATATTTAAAAACGTTACCAATCTGGTCAATGAGATCTGAAGGCAACATGGCTTCTTTGGAAAATTCTTCCGCCGCAAAATCCCCAGCTTTTCCGTGCAGCCAAGCACCAAAAATTGCTGCGTTTTCTGGTGAATAACTTTGGGCTAATAGCGAGGTGATTATTCCTAATAGAGCATCGCCGCTTCCTCCTTTTGCCATCCCAGAATTCCCAGTAATATTATAAAAAACTCTATTGTCAGGTGTTATCACTTGAGTATGATGATCCTTTAAAACAATGTAAATTTGTAATTCGTGGGCTTTTTCACGGGCAAGATCTAATCGCGCAAATGAGTTTTCTGTTGGTCCAAAAAGTCGCGCAAATTCTTTTGGATGCGGAGTGATTATTGAACTTTTTGGAATCAACTTTAAATAGTCGGGATTTTTAGAAAGTATATTTAAAGCGTCAGCATCAATGACTAAAGGATTTTTACAAGTTTTTAAAAAATTTAAAAATGATTTCTCGGTGTCGGAATGAGTTCCTAAACCTGGACCGATGCCTAAAGTAGAATTTTCTTCGATACTAAAATTAACGACTTCATTTTCACCGCCAGAAATAAACATCGCTTCCGGACAGCTAATCTGTAAAATTTCATAGCCGCATTTTGGAGCAAGAATAAAAGTCAGTCCACTACCCGATTTCAAGGCAGCTTTGGTAGCTAAAACTACTGCTCCTATTTTGCCATAACTTCCTGCAACGACTGTAGCCTTTCCATAAGTCCCTTTATGTGAAAATTCATTTCGTGGTTGGTAAATTTCTCCTATAATCTTTTCATCAATTACCAATTCATTACTAGGTTCTAGGGAATTGAACTCTTCGCTCAAAGATATATCGCGGACATGAATATTGCCACAATAAATACCCGTTTCGGGATGCAACATTGATTTCTTCCAAGATTGAAAAGTGAGTGTGTCATTTGCTTTAAAAACAACAGCTTGGTCTGCAATCATTTCGTCAGCCATTAAACCTGATGGAATATCAATAGAAATCTTAAGATGATTTAAATCATTTAAAAATTGAATCAAATGGGCAAATTTGCCTTGAATAGGACGGTTGAGGCCAATTCCGAACAGCGCATCAACAATTATTGTATTTTCTTTAAAAATAAAATTATTTGCATTTTCAAACTTCAAGATTTCCAGACCTGAAATATCTTTACATTTTTTTTGATTGATTGCTGCACTTTCTGAATACACTTGACTTTCATCGGCAAACAAGATAACTTCGAAACCTTTTTTATAAAGCAGTCGCGCGATTGCAAATCCATCACCACCATTATTACCTGCACCGCAAAAAATTGCGAAGGAATTAATTTCAAAATAATTCTGTACAAACCACTTAGCGCAAGAATGTGCGGCTCGTTCCATTAATTCTAAGGAAGAAATACCGTTACTTCTCATCGTAAATTCATCCCATTTTTTAATCTGGTCGCTGGTGAAAATTTTCATTAATTTCAATTTATTTCGTTGCTTAAAATTACTCCAAAATAAACATTTATATCAATCCGTTAATTTGTATTTTTAGTCACAGCAAGAAATTTATTTATTTAGATAAGGTTAGTTTAAAAATAAACTCTAATTTTAACATAATTAACCACTAAAACTTAAAACTATGGGAATTGTTCAAGATTTTAAAGAATTTGCTTTAAAAGGAAACGTGATTGATTTGGCTGTTGCTGTTATCATCGGCGCTGCTTTTGGCAAAATTGTATCGTCATTGGTTGAAGATGTTATTACGCCGCTTCTACTAAATCCAGCTTTGAAAGCTGCAGGTGCCGAAAACATCTCGAAACTTGCCTGGAATGGTGTTACGTATGGAAACTTCCTGTCGGCAGTTATCAGCTTCCTGTGTATCGCGATTGTTTTATTCATTATCATCAGAGCAGCCAGTAAATTGAAAAAACCTGTTCCTGTCGTAGAAGTAGTAGCTGGACCGACGCAAGAAGAATTACTTGCTGAAATCAGAGATTTGCTGAAAAACAGATAACGCTATTCGCTCATCAATAACAAAGACGCACATTTCAGGGCGTCTTTTTATGTTTATAAAATATTGATTGTATTAATGAGTTTGTAAAATACTGCAAATTTGCTCGGCTAAAGAAAGTCCGATTCTATCTTGCGCTTCCACCGTTGAGGCTCCGGTATGTGGAGTTAAGGAAATCTTCGGATGGTTTAGAATTGCTTTTGAGGGATGTGGTTCATTATTGAAAACGTCTAAAGCTGCGAAAGAAAGTTTTCCCGAATCTAAGGCATTGATCAAATCGTGCTCATCTATGACGCCACCTCTGCTGCAATTCACAATTACGGCGCCATCTTTCATTTTAGCTAGCTCTTTCGCACCAATCATGCAGCCATCAATTTGAGCGGGAACATGAAGGGTAATAAAATCGGCATGCTTTAACACATCCTCCAACGGTTCTGTTTCGATATCGACGTTAATGAATTGGTTGTTGTAAAACTTGACCTTAATACTGGCTCGCCCGATATTACTGTCTGCGGCAATTACGCGCATTCCTAGGCCCAAGGCAATCCTGCCAACTTCTTGCCCGATTCTGCCCATGCCGATGATGCCGATGGTTTTTCCACGAAGCTCAATTCCTTTCTCGTATGATTTCTTTAATTCGTTAAATTGAGTATCACCAACTAATGGCATTTTCCGATTTGAATCTTGCAGAAATCTGGCCCCACTAAACAAATGCGCAAAAACCAATTCCGCAACGGAAGCTGAGGATGCAGCCGGTGTGTTGATCACGTGAATGTTTTTTGAACGCGCGTAATCCACGTCAATATTGTCCATTCCAACGCCACCACGACCTATGATATCTAAACTTGGGCAAGAATCAATCAACTCTTTTCTAACGAGCGTGGCACTGCGGACCAGAAGCGTTCTTATTTGATGTCCATTAATAAAATCTGCTAAGAATTCCTGGGGAACTTTAGTCGTAATTACTTCGAATCCTTTTTCTGTTAAAGCATCAATTCCTGATTGATCTAAACCGTCATTTGCTAATATCTTCATCCTTTGTATTAATCATTAAAAACTTCAATGGTCACTTGTTTTTCGACCATGTCCGTAAACTTACCTTTGTAGCGGGTTGCTTTCACCAGGTGATTATCAATCCAGTGGTAATTTCCACCGCGCGGCTTCCCACATAATACACTGTGATATTTGAAGCCGTGTTTATCGAGCCAGTCGATAGTAAGTTGTTTCAAATTTTCAGTTCTAGAAGTGAAGAAACAAATAATATGTCCTTGATCGTACCATCGGTTAATGGTTTCTAAAGCATCTAAATACGGTTCACAAGTCACCATTCTTTCGGGTTCTTCATTGGGAACATCGTCGGTGATCGTACCATCAATATCAATCAAATAATTCTTCATTTCTCCTTTCAGCATTGGGCTCAAATGATCATTGTATTCTAACTCCATCATCAAAAATTTAAGGGGCAAAATTACAAAAATTCATTGATTTACAGTCTATTAAATATTCTCTATCGTTATGGAACACGGTTTTTCCTTTTGATGATGGCAGTTTACCAGCATTAAAGCACAAGAAAAAGCGCGGGTAAGCTCCGCCATTTTCCTAGGAATGAGGGTTACAACTTCCCCATTTGATAAGGTTAAATTGAAGTTAAAAGTTTTCTCAATAGATATATTAATGTTAATTTTGTGAAGATGGAAGAACAAGTAGTTTTAATCTCAGAAAATGATGAAGTTCTGGGTTTGATGGATAAATTGCAGGCCCACGAAAACGGATTGCTGCATCGTGCCTTTTCGGTGTTTTTGTTTAATGAAAAAGGAGAAGTTCTTTTGCAGAAAAGAGCCGCCGAAAAATACCACTCGCCCAATCAATGGACCAATGCGGTTTGCTCGCACCCTCGCGCTGGCGAAACTTATTTAGAAGCAGCACAACGAAGATTAAAAGAAGAGCTGGGAATTGAAGCAATGGAGTTAAGTCCAAAGTTTCACTTCATCTACAAAGCCGATGTGGGCGGAAAATTATGGGAACATGAATTAGACCACGTTTTTACCGGTAATTATGACGGTGAATTCTCTTTAAACGCAGAAGAGGTTTCTGAAATACGCTATATCACCATGGAAGCTCTCGACCAGGAAATGGAATCAAATCCAGAACATTTTACGGAATGGTTTAAGATAATTTTGGGAGAATATAAGGACAGGCTTTAGGTGATGGCTGATAGTTGATAGTTGATGGTTGATGGCTGATGGTAATTTTTTAAACTCAAATAATTAATTAATAAAAAACTCAATTCCTCTAAAAAATATCTTTCAAAAAAATAAACTAAAAGAAATTCTAGCCCCGATAGAAGTGGCATCCCACGAGTTCGCGAAAGCGGTGAGTGGATATAACGGATAGCGGGACCGGATTTTCAAGGAAGCGAAAATGGTGTTGCTCCTGATAAAATAAATTAATAAAAAGATAATATGAAAAGAACTCCTTTATTTGATACGCATGTGTCGCTTGGTGCGAAAATGGTGCCTTTTGCAGGTTTTGAAATGCCAGTTCAATATGCGGGCGTAACCCAAGAGCATTTTGCAGTTCGTGAAAAAGTGGGCGTTTTTGATGTTTCACACATGGGTCAGTTTTTCGTAGAAGGCCCTGCTGCAAAAGATTTGTTACAATATGTTGGGACGAATAATGTTGACACCCTCGAAGATGGAAAAGCACAATATACCTGTTTGCCCAATGGAGACGGTGGAATCGTAGATGATTTGATCGTTTATAAAATGTCTGATGAAAAATATTTCGTGGTGGTAAATGCTTCAAATATTGATAAAGACTGGGCGCATATTTCAAAACATAATGAACAATTTGGAGCAAAATTAACCAATGCTTCTGATGAAATGTCTTTACTGGCAATTCAAGGTCCGAAAGCAACGGAGACTTTGCAAAAAATTACAGATATTAATCTTGCTGAACTGCCTTACTACCATTTTTCAATGGGAACAATTGCGGGAGTTTCAGATGTTATTATTTCCAATACCGGTTACACGGGCAGTGGCGGTTTCGAAATTTATTTTCAGAATGAAGATGCCGTAAAACTGTGGGACGCCATTATTGAAGCAGGTGAAGAATTTGGCATTGCTCCGTGTGGATTGGCTTCCAGAGACACTTTGCGTTTGGAAAAAGGGTTTTGTTTATACGGAAATGACATTGACGATACGACTTCTCCGCTTGAAGCTGGACTGGGTTGGATTACGAAATTCGACAAGAATTTTGTGGACAAAGAACGTTTTGCAAAACAGAAAGAAGAGGGAATTACGAAGAAATTAGTCGGTTTTGAAATGCAGGAAAGAGCCATCCCAAGACATGATTATTTGGTGGTTGATGCAGAAGGAAATGAGATTGGAAAAGTGACTTCGGGAACGATGAGTCCGATGAAAGGAATTGGAATTGGATTGGCTTATGTGGCGACTGGTCACAACAAAATCGATTCTGATATCTTTATTCAGATTAGAAATAAAAATGTTCCCGCAAAAATTGTAAAAACTCCTTTCGTTTAGAAAAGCGAAAACTTAAATATCAAAAAGCAAGTGTTCATTCGCTTGCTTTTTTTGGTTGGCATCGTTTTCGCAGTCTTTTTAATACACTAAAAATTTAAACATTATGTCACTTATTAACAGAAGTATCGCAGGATTAGCAGGTTCTTTAGCACTCACAGGCGTGCATCAAATTTTTAAAAAATATGTTACTGGTGCTCCTAACTTAGATCAAGTTGGGGAAAAAGCAGTGCAAACCTCCTTAGAAAAAGTAGATGTAAACATTTCCGATGAGGAGCAAGTTTACGCTGCGGCGATGGGCGGAAACATTTTATCTAACGCTCTGCTATTTTCAACCTTAGCTACGTCGACAAATACGTCGCAAATTATTAGTAAGACTTTAGGAACTGGACTCTTAGGAGCAGCTGGAACGATTGGTTTGGCAGATCAACTGTTAGGAAATAACAAAGCAACGAACACCGATAAAAAGAAGTGGATGACCGCGGGCTATTATCTTCTGGGAGCAGTTGTAAGTATAAGCGTTTACAATTTGCTGGAAAGGAAATCTAAATAAATAAAATGGAAATCGTCTCATCAGAAAATGGTGAGACGATTTTTTTTAGGGTCAATGTTGAAAGCAGCGATCATTGCCTATTTTCGTGTTTCTCTTGCAACGAGTCCCAGCTTTGGTACTAGCAATACATCTATTTTGTGAACTAATGCCAGCGGTTTTCTTCGGTTTAGAAATAACTCCTAAAGTTTGACGAAAAGGCGGACGACAAATTTTGCAAGGAGACAGACCATTTTGAATTGCTTTATCTATATTTAAATGAGAAGAAACATTCTTAACCATCCGACAATTTGAGAGATGATACTTCAATCCCGATGGCGTTTTATAAACTGTTTGAGAACTGAGATTAGTTGAGAAAAAAAGCAGTAATAAAAACCTCACTATTTGACTTTAAAAAAGTTTTCTAAATTCTCAATATTCTTCTTATCATTACCAACAAAAATTTTTTCATCGGTCAGGAAGACTGGTCTTTTCAAAAATGAATAATGATCTAAAATCAAGTGTTTAAAATCATTTTCTTCTAAAGTTTTCAAATCGATATTTCGCGCTTTAATTTGAGTGGATCGTCGGCTGAATAGTGCTTCGTAGGAATTTGTCTGTTCATACATTTGCGCTAACTCTTCTTCTGTAATCGGTGCACTTTTTAGTTCACGCAGTTCCCACGCGGAGAGATCAAACCTCTTTAAAATCTTGATACAAGTTCCGCAGGTCTTTAAATAAAGCACTTTTTTCATACTTACAAACATAAAGAATCCGATTCTAAAAGAACCGGATTAATTTTGAAAAATACTCTTAAATGATTATTGAGGAATAACCAAAACTTGACCTGGATAAATTTTATCTGGATCTGAAAGCATTGGTTTATTTGCTTCGAAGATTTTGTTGTAGGCATTGGCGTCTCCGTAAACTTCTTTAGAAATTTTAGATAGTGATTCACCACTTTGTACCGTATGATATTTCACCTGTGGCATTGCAACTGGAGAAACCGCTTCTGCTAAAACAGCTTTTACGGTCATATTGTCGGTCACGCCGTCGATTCCTTCTACGTTACCTGCAGCTACATAAATTTTTCCTTTTTGCTCCCAATCTTTGGCTTCTCCACTGATGGTTACTTTGTCGTCTTTCACGGTGAATGCGATACCTGATGTATCAAAACCGTATTTTGCTACGTGGTTCTTTACTTTTTGGGCTTGCTCTTCTGGAGTTTCTCCGCCCCCAAATATTTTCTCACCCACGTTTTTTAGAAATGATCCTAATCCCATTGTTTTATTTTTTAATGTTTATTGATTTGCTTCAGATTTTCTTAAGCAGACATCAGCATTCAAAATCTATGCGGTGCTGCTGTTAAAGATTGTTAAAATTTCATTTTTATTTAAAAAGCACTTCTTTTAAAAAATATTTTTAAAGAAAAGCACGAAAAATTGTAATCATTCAAGTCGGTTTATTTTCAGGTTTAATTTAAAGTACACTTCAATTTAAAATCATTAAATTTCAATCTTAAATTAAAGATATGAGCAATAAAACAACTTTCCAATTTATATCGGAACCGAGTGATGTGAATTATGGGGGAAACGTGCACGGTGGAAGCGTAATGAAATGGATTGATCAAGCTGGTTACGCCTGTGCGAGTTCGTGGTCTTCCAGTTATTGTGTTACGGTTTATGTTGGTGGAATTCGGTTTTATTCTCCCATAAAAATCGGACATATTGTAAAAGTGGAAGCAGAAGTGATTTATACCGGTAAAACAAGTATGCATATTGCAATCAATGTATTTTCAAGAAATATTAAAAGAAAGGATTTCGAAAAGAAAACCCATTGTATCATTGTCTTCGTGGCGGTTGATGATGAAGGAAACTCAGTTGAAGTTCCAAAATTCACCCCAACTACCGAACAAGATATGCAAATGGAGAAGTACGCCATTAAACTAATGGATCTACGGAAAAAGATTGAGGATGAAATGAAACCTTTTATGTAAATATTTTTAAAATTCTTAAATTATTTCACCATCCAAAACATCAAAAGTCTTCTTTATACGAAGACTTTTGAAAACCAAATCACAAATATTAATATGAAAAAAAAAATTACTTCCGAAGAAGTAATTTTAGTGACCCGGCTGGGATTCGAACCCAGGACCCATACATTAAAAGTGTATTGCTCTACCAGCTGAGCTACCGAGTCGGTCTTTTTTAAATAATTAATGAGTTATCAGTAATAAGTAATTTTAAATTACTCATGAAAACATTACTAATTGCTCATGTGCGCTGTGCCTGCGACTGGACTCGAACCAGCACATCCATAGGAAACCACCCCCTCAAGATGGCGTGTCTACCAATTTCACCACGCAGGCAAAAAAAAACCGTCTCGTCGTTAACAAACGAGGCGGAGTTTTTTCGCTAGTGACCCGGCTGGGATTCGAACCCAGGACCCATACATTAAAAGTGTATTGCTCTACCAGCTGAGCTACCGAGTCGGTCACCACTAAATCTGCAGAATTGTATTCTCGTTTTAGAGTGGTGCAAAGATACTTATTTTTTTAAATTCTCAAAATTTTTTTCGAACTTTGTCCAAAATAAAAATATGATCATTTCACTTATCGGCTATATGGGCAGTGGCAAATCTCACATTTCCAAAGTTTTGAGTCAAAAAACGCACCTAAAACTAATTGATTTAGACAAGGAAATAATTTTGAAAAATAACATGAGTATTCCTGAAATATTCGAAAAAAGGGGCGAAATCTACTTTCGAAAAGAAGAAAGAGCTCTTTTAGAAGAAATTTTAAACAACGAAAAAGAGTGTATTTTAAGTTTAGGCGGCGGCACTCCATCGTATTATAATAATATCGACCTCATAACTTCCCAAAGCGAAAGTGTTTATTTAAGAACTTCTGTGGGAACATTAGCTGGAAGATTATTGAAGCAAAAACAAAAGCGCCCGTTAATCGCCAAAATAGCTGATGAAGATTTACCAGAATTTATCGCCAAACATTTATTTGAAAGACAAGTTTTTTACGGACAAGCAAAATATACGGTAAGTACCGATTCTAAAACGCCAGAAGAAATTGCAGCGGAAATTATGACGCTTCTTAATCCGCTTTCGAATCATCTACATCACTAAAGAATAAATCCCAGTCTCCATCGGCCATATCTGCGCTGCTATCTCCGTCAACATAGTCATCGAGATCGCGGCGATCTTTTTTAGTTGGTCTACCCTCGCCTTTGTTACGGTAATGCTCCTGACTTAGTTGACGTAATTTCATTATTTCGTATTGTTCCTTGTCAGTCTTATCTTGGATGTGAAGGGGAACCAGTTTTGCCCCAATCCGACTTTTGGGAATTTGAACAATCTTAATTTGATAATCTATTTGGTTTTTTCTAATCTTGATTAAATCGCCGCATTTCACCTCTCTGGATGATTTTACAGTTTGCCCTGCAAGCGACACTCTGTTCTTTTTTATTTCGCCTGCAGCAATGCTTCTGGTTTTATAAAAGCGAACGCACCATAAAAACTTATCGATTCTCATATTTTATTTATACTTTTGCTGGATTAAATAATTTTAGCAATTTAATGATAATATTAAATATGAAAAAGACATTTTTGTTTCTTGCCTTGGCTTCAATTGCAATTACTTCATGTAGAAAAGATGATAATGAGGAAATTGTACCTGAAGTATCCATAGAAACCCAAAATACTTACGATAATCAGGCCGCAGAACAGTTTTTGCAAACCCATTATTTAGATGCCAGAGGAAACATTAAGGATTATGTAGCGACCGATACCACGAATGTAAAATTGGCCAGCTTGAATCCAATTACTCTTCCATCTGGGGTTATTTATGTAATGAAACCAAGTAATCAACCTAATCCTGGAACAAGTATAGGCAATTCAGATATTATTCGATTAATGAACAATACGACGACCTATGTTGCGACAGAGAACGAAGGTAAGGTAGCATTTAATTCACCATATATTTTTAGAAACACGATTTCAGGCTCAGGAATTCCTGAATTAGATCCGCCGTACTATTATGTAAAACAATCTATTTTGGATAATGCCAAAGAAGGATTGGCAAAGCAAAGAAGTTTTTACGAAATTGAAGGATTTAAAGAAGCGTTACAGAAATTTAAAGCGTACGATATCTCCGATGAAAGCAATTATACTTTACAAGGCGTAATTATTGTGCCATCGCGCGCAGCCTTTGCTCGTGACGCCCACTTCGATTACAGTGGTATTGTTTTCAGAAATAGAAGTTTTGTATTTAACTTTCAAGTTTATAAAACGACTCCTCGTTAAAAATTACGTTTTAGTAGAGAAGATAAAGTTCCTTATAATGAGGAACTTTTTTTGTGCAAAGAATATACTATTCAAAAATTTGACGAATTACCGCCAATGAATTTGGCGTGTAAAAGCCGCTGATGTGAATTCGACAGTAAATCATCAGGGAGTCGAGAAATGAACTCCTATCAGTTCGATTAAGGCGTATTTGATATCCTTCAACCGTGTTAGTAAAACTTTTCCACATATTAGAAATATTTTCTGTAAAAAAAGGGTGCGAAATTTCATTTTCGAAGAGGCCACTTTCTGGATTTAAAAATTTTCTATTCTCATACATTGGCGCAATTCCGGAAATTTGAAGAAATTTAAATATGAAAACCAAGTAAGCATCGTAATTCTGGAGACTGATTTCTTTTCTGAGTATTTGTATCTCATTAAAGAGAAATTGGTTTTTCCCTTCTTCGCGCAGAACTTGGTGTAAAAAGTCTGCTGTAAAAAACAAAATAGTGTTCATGGTCACCTCCTCGAAATCATAATGATTGGGTGCCAATTCAATTTTAGAAATTCGGGACATTTTATTTTCTGCCACAATTGTAGAAACAGTTATGGTTAATAAATTCAGCGGAAATAAGTAAGGTTTTTTCTTATTTTTAGCAGTATAAATCCCCTTAGCAAAAAAACTATGAAAGCCATTTTCTAAGGAGAAACAGTGCAATATGGCATCATTGTCACCATACTTTAAATAGGAAAGCAGAAAGCAAGTTTGGGTCTGCATTAATTCACAACAGCTATTTTAGCAGTTGAAGTATCTGTACCATCTTCATTGGTCATCAAAACAAAATAAATCCCTGAGGCAACACGTACACCACGATTATTAGCAAGATTCCATTCATAGGAACCACCCCTAGCGATTGCCTGATGAACTAAATTACCTGCCGCATCGGTGATTCTAAGGTTTGTTTTAGCCGCTAATCCTCGAATGCGAACATTTCCTTTATATTGAGCGTATATCACGGGATTTGGATACACCAAGACTTCGCCGAAGTTTTCAGTAACATCTAAAACATCACCTTGATAAACTACTACTCCATCTATAGTCACGAAATATACTTTCCCTGTTTTACTGTCAACTTTTATGTCTGTGACGTTATTGGTAGGTAAAGGTGAGTTGGCTCTGGTAAACTGCTGTAAAGTTTTCTCTCCATTTGAACTCAAATAAAATACTCCTCCATCGTCTACGGAAATCCACTTTTGATTTCCTTGGTCCACTTCGATTTGCAGAATATGACTGTCTCTAAAGAGCTCCTCTCCAGTACCATTTTCTTCAATGATAATAGGCTCGGCTTGAGGATTATCTTCATCAATTGCGGCTGATGGATTTTGTAATATTCTAAGGCCTGATCGACCGCCAATCCAAACATCATCATTTTTATCTACTGCTACCGAAACTACTCCATCAGCAGGAAGATTATTTCCTTTTCGTATGATTTTAAAACGATCATCACTTAAAGAAGCGGGGGTATTTTTGTAATCATAAATCAGCAGTCCTCCACTAGAAAAAAACGGAGCTGGTATAAATAGTAATCCAGATGAAACTACAGGCTTCTGAACAAGGCCAGCTGATACCACAGAAACTAAATTAAATTGATCTGAATTTGTATTATACAAGTAAAAGCCGATTTTCCCAGAAGTATCAGAACCGCTCCAAACAGAAACAAATAATTGATTATTTTCGTCAAAAACGGATCCCACTACCCGATTATAGACTCCTCCTGTACTAGCGTATTTTTTCACCAATTGTCCACTAACAATTTTATAAATACCTTTGCTCGCATCATCAAATGTATAATTGGTAAAGAAAATTTCGTCTGATTTTAATGGATTAATTACAGCATCTAGCACATTTAAGTTACCTACAAAGTTTTTAAATAAATTAGGATAATTCCACTTAATCCCATCAAAATGATAATATCCCAAGTTATTATAAATGGGATTATTATAATCAATACGACCCCCTGAAGAAATCAAAAGTTGCGCACCTTGAGTATTTATTTTATAAGAAGTACTATTGTAGGGACCATCTGCTTTTAAACTTTCTCCACTTTCGTTAAGCATTCCTGCCAATTTCGACCCAGCATATATCTTAGAATCGCTGAAAAAAGACGTATTTAACGCTTCATTTGCATCATATGATTTTATGAGATTTCCCGTTAAACCAAATACATACGCTTTTGTAGCATCTGTAACGATGATATTTTGAGCCGTAACTAAAACATCCTGAACTGCTGAAAACGATTGAGATATTCCTGTAAAACTTGTTCCATTTCCGTAAAAAACCTGATTGCCATTGGCATAAGCAATTACACTTCCACTAGATATTTGTTTAAGATCACCACCTGCAATCGTGGTCCACGTTGTAAAAATCGGAAAAGTCACATTCATTTCGTGAGTTTTCAAACCTGTTGAAGTAGCTGCGTAAACGATATTATCTTTAATGACTGCTTCTCTCGACGGCTGATAGACACCAGCATTAATAAAGAAAGCCGAATCGCCAAATTCTTTTTTATCTAACCTGAAAATTGAAACGCCATAATCTACCGAAATAACGGCCAAATTTCCTGTGATGGAAATGTGATTAATCTTTTTCTCACCACTGTACCCTGTAGCAATTGGGATATCAACAACGTACGTAATACCTTCCGGAGTTATAACATCCATCGATCCATTTTTATAACCCACCAAACCAATTTTCGTCTCAGCGTTATAATCGAATGCCGAAATTTTCACCTCATGCAGTCCGTTTGCTTTAGAAAGTTTGGTAATTTCTCCTGAGGCGGGCGTATAGAAAAATATACCGTTTTCGGTAGCAGCAATCAGTTTCCCATTATCTTCTCGAATGGACAAAACATTATTGTACGAAAACAAATCTGACCATTTCGCAGACGAAATTTTCTGCGCACAAATATTGATCGAGAACACAAAAAGTAAAAGTGGTAGTATTTTTTTCATGGGATTAAACTAAAATGCTATCATCTATAACTTGATTGTTCCACGAAATATTTTTCACATTCTTGTTTTTATCGAAATAAAAAGTGATTTTACCTAAAAGCAATCCTGCCCAGCCGACTTGATTGACCAAAACGTTCTTGCCACTTTTATTTAAAAAAGATTGTGGTTCTGGTAAAAAAGTATGAGTATGACCTCCTAAGATTAAATCGATTCCTGTTGTATTTGCAGCTAAAATTTTATCGGAAACTTTGGTAGTATCGTCTCTGTAGTCATATCCGATATGAGATAGGCAAATCACCATATCACATTTCTTTTCATTTTTTAAAAAATCGGAGTAATGTTGAGCCGTTTCAATCGGATCCAGATATTCAGTTTCGCCGTAATCTTTTTTGCCAACTAAGCCAGCCAATTTAATTCCGACTCCAAATATTCCTACTTTAATTCCATTTTTATTAAAGATCTTATATTTTTCAGTTTCCCCTTCCAGAATGGTGTTTTTAAAGTCATAATTGGAACAAAGAAAAGGAAACTTTGCCACAGATCTCACTTTCTTAAAACCAGCTAATCCATTATCGAAATCATGATTTCCCATGGTAGAAGCATCGTAACCCATCATCGACATTAATTTAAATTCCAGTTCGCCTCCAAAAAAATTGAAGTAAGGCGTTCCCTGAAAAGTATCACCGGAATCAAGTAAAAGAACATTGCTTTCCTGACTTCTTATTTTCTGAATTAATGCCGCTCTTCGGGCAAAACCACCTTGATTTGGATTGCGGGTATATGTAGCATCAAAAGGTTCAATTCTACTGTGTTGATCATTGGTATGAAGAATAGTCAGTTGGTTTTCTGAGGCTGCACTCAAAGCTGAAAAATTCTCAGCCATTAAAAGATTTGGAGCCAAAGTCATTGCCAGTGTTCCACCGCCGACAGTTTTTAGAAATTGTTTCCTATTCATCTGTTTTGTTATTTTTTTTGTTTTTAAAATTAAGGCGTGAATCAGTCGGGACTTTAATTTCAGGATTGGCAATAAACTTCTCCAGAAATAAATCGCGCAACTTAATTCCTGTCGCAATCATTTCGCCTTTTTTAAAGTAATCCATATTATCGCCACCAAGAGCTAAATAATCAGAGGTTGCAATGTAATATGTTTTAGCTGGATCAATTGGCTTTCCGTTGATGAGCTGATTGACGATTTTATCTTTATCAGTTTCAATCACGATATGAGAAACTGGATTGTTCTTGAGCGTTTTTAAATAATAATCAAAAAGTCCCTGCATATCACTGCCTTTCATTTTCATGATCATGACTTCATTTTCAAACGGCATCACTTCATAGATCTGTCGCGTCATGATATCGCCGGCTGCAATTGTAGTTCGGATTCCACCAATGTTGATTACCGCGCCGTCTACGCCACCTGGAATTCCGTTTTTCTTTGCCCAGTCATCTGCGCCTTCAAATGTGTAGTCGGCCAATAAATTTCCTAAATTACTATCGTCGCCCTGTTTGGTCAAATCTACAGAAGTGTGGGAAATTTTGGTGTTCATCTTCCCTTCCAATTCCATTTTATAAGGTTCAATGATACTTTTAAAAATTTGATCTTCGGGTAAATCTTTGGAAATTGAAATATTTTTCTCGGGTTGTACCTTCGCAATATTCAGCGGCGTTTTACACGAAATTATCGATAAAAGCGCCAAGCCCGAAATCAGATATCTTGTCTTCATGGTTCTAAAATGTATTATTGCAAATATAAAGATA
The DNA here is from genome assembly GCF_900109615.1 of Kaistella antarctica. Classification (GTDB taxonomy): domain Bacteria; phylum Bacteroidota; class Bacteroidia; order Flavobacteriales; family Weeksellaceae; genus Kaistella; species Kaistella antarctica. Next base: position 160,707 of record NZ_FOIX01000002.1, on the reverse strand, counting down.
TGAATATAAACTTATCCTCTATTTTAATAAATTCTCGTATTAATTTCCGTAATTTTGAGACATTAATTTTATAAAAATGAGGAATTTAAAAGGCTTGGGTGTCGCTTTGGTTACACCTTTTAATGAAGATTTATCAGTTGATTTTGATTCGCTAACCAAACTGGTTGAGTTCAATATTAATAACGGTACGAATTATTTAGTAGTTTTAGGAACCACTGCAGAAGTAGCAACCCTTACCAATGAAGAGAAAAAGCAAGTCATTCAGCATATCATCAAGGTTAATGCTCAGCGTTTACCACTGGTTTTAGGAATTGGTGGAAACGATACCTTGGAAGTCAAAAGGCAAATCGAGGAGACTGATTTATCAGCTTTCGAGGCTGTACTCTCAGTCTCTCCATATTACAACAGACCAAGTCAGGAAGGACTTTACCAACATTACAAAATGTTGGCGGGAACGGGCAAACAAATTATCATTTATAATGTTCCGTCCAGAACTGGGCAAAATCTCGAAGCTTCCACGACTTTAAGATTAGCCAAAGATTTTCCGAATTTATTTTTAATTAAAGAAGCTGGACCGAATATCAATCAATATTTCGATATTTTACGTCAAAAACCTGATCATTTCAACTTGGTTTCGGGAGACGATGAATTTACACTTCCAGTAACTTTAGCGGGCGGACAAGGCGTTATTTCCGTAATTGGACAAGGATATCCGAAAGAATTTTCCGCGATGGTTCAGTTAGCGTTTGACGGTAAAGTAAAAGAAGCCTATGAAATCCACAACAAAATGGTTGAAATTACAAGAATGATTTTCGCGGAAGGAAATCCGGCTGGAATTAAAACAATTTTAGCAGAAATGGGAATCGTGAAAAATTATGTAAGACTGCCTTTGGTTGTAGCTACAGAAGGATTGAAAAACAAAATCAAAGCGGAGATGGCAAAAATTTAGCCACCAACTTGTAAATATAATTAAGTGACTCTTCTTCAGAAGAATCACTTTTTTTATAAAATTGTCTGAGATGAAGATCTCTTGGCCTTAAACAGAAACAACTTTCACCAAAGATTTAACATCAATTAATTGCTGCAAAAGTTCCTGGCGAGAATTTGCCAAAACATTGATATGTCCCATTTTTCGACCAGGTTTCGTTTCCGTTTTCCCATACAAATGAACGTACGTATTTGGTAATTTCAAAACATTTTCCAAACCTTCGTATTTTACTTTCCCAGTATAATTTTGTTCACCAACCAAATTTAACATTCCAGAAAAACCAGAGGCAGAAGTATCTGCCAAAGGAAGATTTTTCAAGACTCGATAAAATTGCTCAAACTGAGAATTTACATTTCCTTCCTGTGTTTGATGTCCAGAATTGTGCAAACGAGGCGCAGTTTCATTCACCCAAACTTTTCCACCTTTATCCAAAAATAATTCGATGGCAAATAAACCTTCGGAATCTGCTGCTATGATAAACTTTTCAGCAATAATATCAATTTGAGTTTGAACGTCGGCCGAAATTTGGGTTGGACAAATATTAAAATCGAGTAAATTCAGTTTAGGATCGGCAACCATCTCGGTGACCGGAAAACTCTTGATTTCTCCCCGCTCATTCTTAGCAATAATCAAAGAAAGTTCTTTATCGATATCCACCAAATTTTCTAAAACCGATGGTTCGTCCCACATTTGTTCTAAATCTTTTTCGGACATAATCACCTGAACGCCTTTCCCGTCGTAACCTCCCGTATTCAATTTTTGAACAAAGGGAAAACCAATTCTAACTTCTTCTTTCAAAGATTGAATCACTTGAAAATCTGGACTTGGGATTTGATGGTGTTTGTAAAACTGCTTCTGATGAATTTTTTGCTGAATAATCTTAATGATATTCGAATTCGGAATTACTTTTATGCCTTGCTTCTCCAGCTCTTCCAACGATTCTACATTAACGTGTTCTATTTCGATAGAAACCACGTCCTTATCTTGTCCGAACTGGAGCACATCTTCCTTTTTATTGAAATCTCCTTGGGTGAAAAAAGAAATATTGGCGCACGAACAATCTTCGTTGGGATCGAGAATATAGAATTCATCATCGTATTTCAAAGCTTCCTGAATCAACATACGACCAAGTTGCCCACCTCCTAAAATTCCAATTTTCATGATTTACTTTAATTTATCAATTTTTAAATAGCCAATATGCGTAAAGTTTTCCTGATTTTCAACATCAGATTTCTTTAAGGCAATAGAATATTTCTCCTTCATTTCTAAAGGTAAAATATCATTCACTTTAAAGATGTCATCAATGTCAACACCATGTTTATCATCGATATGACTGGTTGCATTTTTGAAACCCATGGTTTTATAAAAGTCGGTTTGCTTCACTCTTTTAATAATTTCCGACATGGATTTTCCGACCATTAAATATTGCTGATGAAATTCTTCAAATTTACCCAACTGATATCCACCAAGATTGATGAAAAATAATTGATGTTGTGAAATTTGGTTGGTTTTCTCTACGATCTGGACTTCGTAACCATCAGCAAACTGCACTTCCTGGTAACAATCAATATGAATTTTACCGTTCGCTTCTGGCCAAAATTGTTGCATTTGCGGCACCAAATCTTTCAGAGTTTCGGCGAGTCCAAAAAAAACATCATGCTGCTCAATATTCCGACCTTTCGGCGTAGCACCAAGAATTGTATAATATAATTTCATCTTTTCTAAAAAAACAAAAATACGGTTTAAATAAAGTCTGGAAAAATTTCGCCTTGATAAATGACGATGATGAATTTTGAATTAATTAAGATTTTAGAAAAAAGAAAGATTTTTTAAAATAGCTTCCGCTTTTAATTCAGTTTCCTGCCATTCTTTTTCTGAGGAACTTTCTGCCGTAATTCCGCCGCCGACATAAATTAAAGCTACATTCTGAAAAAACTCCGCACATCTTAAATTAACAAAATATTGAATCGTTTCTGCAGTTTCAACTTTAATATAACCAGCGTAAAAACTGCGCCGATGCTCTTCAAATTTCGCTATTGCTTGCTGACAAAATTTTTTCGGGAAACCACAAACCGCCGGCGTTGGATGCAATTCTGCAATGATCTTCTCCAAATCTTGGCTTTTAATTTTAGCCTTAAAATCGGTTCGTAAATGTTTGATGTTTCCTGAGGGATGATCGTACGTTTCAGATTTTGTCACGTCAACCGAATAGTCTTTTAAAATATTGGAGATATAATCGGTGACGTGGCGTTGCTCTGCAAGTTCTTTGCGCGTCCAAGTTTCATCTATTTGCGTAGTTCCCGCCAAACTCATGGTTTCAAACTCCAAAGTTTTCTTGTTGAAACTCCCTAGGACTTCTGAAAAAGCTCCCATCCAACTTTGGTTGTTTTTAGTGAAAAAATAAACAAAAGCGTTTGGATATGCTTCACAAAGATTTAAAAAGGTTTTGGAAAAGTTTGGTTTTGAACCTTCATAGCTGACCAATTTTCTCCTCGAAATAACCAATTTAGAAAGATTTTCATTTTTCACAAAGTTGATGACTTTATTTATTTTTTGTTCGTAATCTTTTTTAGTTTCAGGTCTGAAAACACAAAGCTTACTCGCAGTCGTTTTCATTGAATTTCCCTGTGCTAAAAAAGTATCGCGTGGAACTTCTTTAATTTCCCCTTTAAAATTTAATTCATTTAAACCATCAAAAGAAACAAATGAAACTGCATTTTGAGCAGAAGAATCATCAGTAGTAAAAATTTCATCGGAAAAAGGAAATCTAAAATATAACATTGAAATCTTGTTATCTAGCGCGTAATAATATTGTTGGTCATGGTAGTATGATTAATAAGCACACCTTTTTCGTCCCGGATCTCGATTTCAGAAACGTGCATTGTGTTTCCTTTGCGGATAAATCTTGCAGTTCCAGTCACGATACCGTCTTTTTTACTGCGCAAATGATTAGAATTAATATTGGTTCCGACAGGCGCGAATTTTTCTGTATCGACGTGGATTACAGACAAACAAGATCCCAAAGTTTCGGCTAAAACGCAACTGGCTCCACCATGCATAATTCCGTACGGTTGATGAACCTTTGGAGTTACAGGCATGGTTGCCGTAAGGGTATCGTCAGTTACATCAGTAAATATAATATCTAAAGTTTTACCTAAAGTTTCGCCACCCCAAGTATTTAATTTTTCTAAAATCTGTTCTTTATTTTCCATGAAAGCCATACGTAAAAATTAAGTTAAAAAATTTTTGGATTCCAATTTTCTGGAACTTTTGGAGTTCTGTGGGTATAATACTCCTCCAATTCTGTCATGATATCTTCATAAGTTCGGGTTTGTATATCCTCTACAGAAATCTTTTTACCCAAATAAATAATTTTATCTTTAAAATCTCCCGAGGCAATTACAACCGGCACTTTCGCAGCCAAAGCCATGTGGTAGAATCCTTTTCGCCATTTTGGCACCCAACTTCTGGTTCCTTCGGGGGTGATCACCAAACTGAAGTTTTCTTTTTCAAATAAATCTGCCACAAATTTAACCAGATTATTTTTCTGGGAACGATCAATGCCCACGCCGCCCATTGCCTTAATCATAAAACCGTACCAGGCTTTGGTATGTTGATCTTTTATGATCACTCTTAACGGCTTCCCCAAAGACCAGTAGGCGAAATTACCCAACATGTATTCTTCATTTGCCGTATGGGGTGCAACGACTAAAATGCAACGGTCAAGATTATCGACATCGCCTTCTAAGACTACTTTCCAGCCGACGAGTTTGAGCATTAATTTACCGAATAGTTTTTTCATAGATGGTGAAAATTTGGTCGTAAAAACCAATAATATTAAGTGAGTTTAAAACAAAAAAGTATAACCATAGTGAACTGGTTATACTTTACAAAGATATTTAATTATTATTCTTACTATAATAAACTGCTTACAAAATCTATAATCTTGATCGCTATTTCTAAAACAAACTGTACCATAATATTGTGTTTTTTGGTTATTAATTATTGATAGTTTAATTAACCGTACGAAATTATGAATTATAATCTATAAAACGAATTTCAGCAGTGTTAATTTTTATTAAAATTTTTAAATATTTGAATTCTGTGAACCTATTTGGTTTTGATGGAGATTTCTTTCTTCCCGTTTTTTATAGAGATGTCAACATTTTCTACATCATCCGAGCTGAATCTCATTTTTTTGATGATCAATTCGGCCTCTTTCTTTCCTACTTTCTTTCCGTTGACAATAATAGAATCTGCATTACTAGAAGGAACAACAATAGAATTACCACCCGAATTGACCGTTACCGAATCATCGTCTTCGCTGATATTCGTATTCGTGCTGCTGTTGCTGGTATCATTATACTGATCATCATCAACTGAAAATCCACGTTCATCATTAAGTGAAATCACTTTCATGTTTTTTGGAATAATTAATTCGTAATCAACTCGGTAATCCCGGAAACGATCAGTATAAGGATAAGAAAAATAATTAGGCAGTGTAATTTTATTGTTAATAATTTCCAAAGGAACATTTACTCTCATTGGTAGATTATATCCGTCAGCCCGTTTTTTAATTTCCAGATACGGTGCTTTCACGTCTTTTCTAGTCACGTCAAGTCTCGGATAATCTTGTTTGTAGATTGTTTTTCCATCAGAGTAAACATTGTCCCAATAGGATTTAAAATTCTGCGGAATTTCGACTTTTTTCAAATCAATAAGAATAGAATCTGAAGTAGTATTAATGGCAACATTGGCAATATCATCATTGGTTCCGCTATATTGACTTTTAAATTTAATCGCACTAAAACCTGTGGCAGCTACCAATCCGATCCAAACAAAAACCAGAGCACCGATCACATATCCAGTATTATTGAATTTCGTCTTAGGAGAAAATAACTTTATGGCTAAATAGGAAAAGATTAATCCAGGAATAAAGGCACTAAGAAACGATAGTGCAATTACGATGAACCCTAAGTTGCTATCTTGCAGGTAAAATCCTAAGTTGCTGAAAAAGTTGATGTTTTGTGCACCAGAAAAACCAAATCCTAAGATTGCAAATGAACCAACCAATAATGAAAGCCCAATCATTCCTAATATAGCGCCTAGAAAATATCTTACCACCGCCCAAAGTCCGTTTCCTGCTTTGTTAATATAAGGTTTGTTTTCATTATAAAGTTCCCCCACTTTCTGGGTAGATTCATTGGCAAACTGTACAATCTTAGTCGATTCTTCCTTTAGGTTATCGAAGTTCATGGGTTTGCCTTTCATTTTTAAAAAGTCTGTGGCATTTTCTGCTCTAGGAAGTACAATCCAAAGAATGACGTAAATTAAAATAATTAAGGAAGTAGAAATCGCAGCAGTGAAAACTCCTAAGACGGCAATTCCCAACCAGATCGCTCGCATGGCGCTGATATCCATTCCCACGTAATGTGCGATACCTGCACAAACACCGGCGATTTTTTCATGCTCCGGATCACGGAACAGTTGTTTTTGTCCACTAAAATTTGCAGAAGATCTTTGTTCTCTTTTGGTATTAGAGGTTTTTTCGGAGAAGTAAGCTTCTTCCTGTTCTTCAATTTTCTCTGGTGACCCAATTTGTGCAATAACTCTATCAACATCAAGGTCGTTAATGACTTCGCGCTTTCCGAGAGCATCTTTGAAAATCTCAACCATTCTAATCTCGATATCGTGCATTACCTCATCAGCTTCGGAAACATCTAAAGAATTTCTAAGTGCTGCAAGGTAGTCGCTAAGTTTGATATAGGCGTGTTCCTCTATGGTGAAAGAGAAACCGGCAAGTCCTATTGAAAGTGTCTTATTCATCGTTTTAGTTTTTTGGTTCGAACGAATTTTCAGGAGCGCTCGTAAGGTTATTGTTTTTAGTTATTTGATTCACGGAACTGGTAAGTTCGTTCCAGGTATTTTCCAGTTCTGTCAGGAATAATTTTCCTTTCTCCGTCAACTGGTAATACTTTCGGGGTGGTCCGCCAGTAGATTCTTCCCAACGGTAGGAAAGAAATTCTCCATTTTTCAATCGGGTCAGCAAGGGATAAAGAGTTCCTTCGACCACATCTAGTTTTCCTTTTTTCAGTTCGTCAATGAGATCGGAAACGTACATTTCTTTTTCATTAATTAAACTCAAAATACAGAATTCCAGAATGCCTTTTCGCATTTGCGCTTTGGTGTTTTCTGTGTTCATTATTTAGGGTTATTAATTAGTTCAACAATTACTACTGAAGATTTCATTAAATCAAAATCATCAAATGAGACCTCTTAATCAATCTTACTATACAAAGATATATATTTATTTTAGTATTATGCAATACAAAGTAGTGTAATTATCGAATAATCTTTAATTAAATTTATAAAGCATTGAAAGTCAATATAATTAATTTTCTAATTTATTTAAAATCAGCAGATAAACTCCAGTTTAAATTATTGCTTTAGGATTAATTAGGTGTTTTTTTAAATAAACTCAGATTAAAATGTGAGCTTATATTAAAAATGCGAGTAGCTATCATAACGTTTTGTTAAGTTTAAGATTATTCAAATTAGAAATTAGGCTCTCATTTCTATAAAACAGATCAAAAAAAAACCGCCTCAATCGAGGCGGTTCCTATTATAATAGTTTTTGTATCCTATTATTTTTTAATTGCTTTGAACGATTTAACTGTTCCGTCTTCCATATTTAGGGTAACGATATACAATCCAGTTTTCAATTCTGAAAGGTTTAGTTCTGCAGTTGGTTTCAAGTTTTTCACTTGTCTTCCAGATACATCACTTACAGAGATTGATTTCACTCCTTTCACATCAGATATTTTTAATACATCTTGGAAAGGGTTAGGGTAAACAGAAACTTTGTTTTTATCAACATTTGATGTTGCTGCTGATACGTCAACATTTACCGTGTAATCTTCAACCTGACCGAATGTAGATCCTACTGTAGAACAACCGTTTGCAAAGTTGGCTAAGTTAGGATTCGTATTTGGTCCTGAGGCTCCATAATAAGCAGACTTAACTCTCATTCTAGTTTGTCCTAGTTTTGCATCTGCTGGGATAACGATGTTTCCTGTAGCTGGCGCCCCAGTTCCATCTGAGCCTAAAACAAATTTGAAATCTGGAACCGTTGTAAAGTACTGCTCACCTGCATCATCAAAATCACCATCGTGATTCCAGTCCATAAATACTGCAAAGAAGTGTCTGAAAGATGCTCCATCCGTATTTGCATTCATAGAAATAGGATACGTTCCTCCTCTTCTAACTTGGGCGATTTGACCTAAGAATTGTTCGTATGCTGGCGTTCCACCTACAGTTGCGTCAGTTGTGTTATCAATACCTGCAAAAGTCACATTGGTAGTTGGTTCAATGTTTGTGTAACCCGGCACCGGTGCACAATAAGAAATATCACCCGAAGTAAATGAAATTTCAGTACAACCTACCGCATCACCGATTGAATTGAAAGGAACTACTTTAGCATAGTACATCGTAAATGGTGTAAGAGCTAAATTATAAGAGGTACCAGATACTACTAACCCGTTTGCTACGTCAGTTCCACCAGCAGTGGTTCCGATATATAATTTGTATCCACTTGCATCTGTTGCTGGGTTCCAAGTCATGGTCGCATTTGTAGGTACACCCACCGCACCAGCGGTTGGATTTGTAACTGTAGTACAAACTGGAGCAGCAGTAAGCAAGGTAACGGAAACTGAATAATCTTCAACTTGACCGTTAGTCATATCTGAACATGGATCTGCAATCATTGATTGTGGAACAGTTGAAGAACCTTGGAAATTATATTTCACTCTCATTCTCTTCGTTCCCACAGTTGTACCAGCTGGAACAGCAATTGAGCCACTTAAATTAATTGGATTTCCAGTGCCAGAAACTAATGGACTTTGGAAGTATCTCTCCCCAGCATCATTGAAGTCACCATCTTCATTCCAGTCAATAAATACCGTCATTGCGAAAACGTTTGTTCCTAAACCTGTTGTAACCGCACTAAGCGTATAAGTGCTTCCAGATTTCACATTAAATACGTCAGCTGTAAAATCTTCATAAGCTGGTGATCCAACCGCTGCTGAAGAACTGTGAGTTGTACCGTTTAAAGTTACAGACGCAATAGGATAAGTTGCTGCTGGTGAAGAAGAAACGATTCCACCACAATAAGCAATACTCGTATTTGTTGTGAACGATATTTCAGTACATCCTGTAGCATCACCGTTTAAGTTTGATGGAACTACTGAGGCATAATACATTGTTGATTTTGCTAAACTTATATTAAGATCTGTTCCTGCAACTGTTCCGTTGAAGACGTCAGTTCCACCTGGTGTAGTTCCTATTTTAACCTTATAATTAACTGCAGTTGCAACAGCGTTCCACGCCATATTAGCAGTTCCTGCTGAAATTACCGAACCATTAGCTGGACTTACAATTGTAGCACATCCTGGCGGAGTAGAAACAACTTCTTGAGTAAGATTAATATCATCTAAGAAAATACCTGCATTTGCAGTTCCTGATCTTACAAACCAAGCTCCTAATCCAACGATATCACCAATTTGAATAGTTCCAGAAGGTAAAGTAGCGGAAAGTGTGGTACAAGTTGTAAGTGCTGCGGTGGCTAAAGTGACCGGCGAACCAACCAAATTTATACGCCAGTTACCAGCAACCGAGTCATACAGAAAATAAGCCAACTGAAGTGTACCTGCCACTCCACTAGCTTTTTTATAGCTTACGCTGAAATCGATTTTTTGACCATTGTTAGTTTGGCCTATCGTATTGAGGTCAACCATGTAACCCGTTTGAGTTATAGCAGCCGTGGGCAACAATTGTCCGCCGAAACCGCCATTACATGCTGCACCTGCAAACTGTGACCCGCCACCAAACTGCTTGTAAGTTGTGGGGCTGAAGCCTGGATTTTCAAAATCCCCCATGTAATTGTACTGGGCGCTTGAGGTGATTCCTAGTGCTATAAAGCACGAAAGTAGAAATTTCTTCATGTTAAATATTTTTTTATTGTATTACAAATAAAATCAAATAAATTCATATAAAAAAATTAAAAGCTCAGGAATCTTCAAAAATTAATACGATACTTTGAGTTATTGTAGGAGTACCGCCTGTATCGTTACAGATACGGTTTTATCTACCAATGAAACTTTCTTCTCTCAACCTTTCAATTTTGTTTAGTAAATGACTTATTACTTCCAGTCCAGCTAAGTTGACTTCCAAATCATAATGCCAGTTCGTAAACTTTTCAAAAGTTGACAATTCGTCATATTGCAAATACTTCGTTTCATTTTCAGTTTCTATTTTTAGCAAGCCTGCCTCTTCTAGAGAATCAAAAAAAGTGACCTCAATATTGTAAATTCTCACCAACTCCTCCCGTGATATTCTGTCGCTCATTTTGCTAAATTTTTAAGTTGAACAAATAATTCTTTTTCTTCCTCGGTTAAATTTGTTGGCATTTTCACGTTGTAAGTCACATATAAATCACCAAACTCTCCTTCTTTTTTATAGATAGGGAAACCTTTCCCTTTTAATTTAACTTTCGTTCCGTTCTGCGTTTCTGGCTTTACTTTTAAATTAACCGCTCCATCTAAAGTTTTCACTAATGTTTCGCCACCCAGAATCGCTGTATATAAATCTATTTCCAGCTCGTTGCTTAAATCGTTTCCCATTCTTTTGAATTGTTGATCTTCTTCTATATTAAAAGTAATAAATAAATCTCCGTTCGGCCCTCCGTTATGACCAGCATTTCCGTGACCTTTCAACTTGATCTTTTGCCCGTTCGCAACTCCAGCTGGTATTGTGATTCGAACTTTCTTTCCATTGATGTCAAAAGTTTGCTGATGGGTTTTCGCAGCGTCTTTTAAATGCAGATTTAAATTTGCTTCCACGTCTTGACCTTTAAATTTCCCAGAAGCCCGACCTCTGGAGGATCCCTGAAAACCGCCACCGCCCCCAAACATACTTTGGAAAAAATCGGAAAAATCTTCGCCTTGACCAAAATCAGCACCACCAAAGCCTCCGTAATTTCCACCTTGGTGCGAGCGTTGTTGCTGATGTGCTTTCTCATACTGCTCGCCATGTTTCCAATTTTCACCGTATTGGTCGTACTTCGTTCTATTCGCTGCATGGCTCAAAACTTCATTGGCTTCATTGAGTTCTTTAAATTTTCGCTCAGATTCTTTATCACCCGGATTTACATCAGGGTGATATTTCCGCGCTAATTTTCGATAGGCTTTTTTTATTTCTTCAGCAGTTGCCTTTTTATCAATGCCTAAAACTTTATAATAATCAATATATGCCATAGAAAAATCATTTACTCAAATTTACAAAAAACTAAAACGACAGCGCTTTTAAAGTTTTGTTAAACTTTATATTTAAAATTTCTTAATTTTATTTAAACTAATTTCATCCTTAAATAAAAGCACCATGAAAAAACACTTTTACCTTTTAGCACTTTTATCTTTGGTTTATTGCACCAAAGAAGTCAAAAACTCCTCTCAGGTCACTGCTACAGATTCATTAATGCTGAATTCTGAAGACTCAATTGCAAACGAATCTAATCAAATTGAAAAGGAAGATTTAAATAGGGCACAAACATTAGAGACTTTAAACAATGAAGTTATTTCCACCTTAAAAACTAAGGATTTTGTGAGATTCTCTAAATACATTCATCCTGAAAAAGGGATTCGATTCTCAATGTACGGCTATGTGCAACCCAAGCAAGATAAACATTTCACCAGAGGAGAATTTATCAAATATGTGCCGACAAATATTAAATTTACCTGGGGCGAAAAAGATGGAACTGGAGATAAATTGGTGCTGCCGATAAAAGACTATTTAACCAAATGGGTTTTTAAAAAGGATTTTAAAGGAGCAGAATATCATGAAAATGTATTCAAAGGTTCAGGTAATTCCATTAATAATTTAAAAGAAATTTATCCAAAAGCTGATTTCACTGAAAACTACATTCCGGGTTCTGAAGAGTATGGCGAAATGGACTGGAAGAGCCTGCGATTCGTGTTCGAAGAATTGTACGGAACAAAATATTTAGTCGCGGTCATTAATGATGAATGGACAGTTTAAAAAATCGAGTGGGATTTTTACATTAAACAAAAAACGGCTTCAGAACAAATTCTGAAGCCGTTTTTGTATCATAAATAAATGCTATTTTTTGTAAGCCTCAATCGCTTTATTTATTAAATCAATCTGCGCATTAATTGTTTTACTAGAAGGGTTTGCTTTTAAAACCTGCATTTTTTTAGCCAGACCATCTTGTAAAATTTGAACAATCATCATTTTCGCTTGCGGATTGTTTCCTATTTGACCTTTTGCCTGACCTAAAATTTTGGTTAAGTTTTCAGTAGCTTTTAAGTTATCAGAACTCATAATCCAGTTGAAGCCTTCTTCTGCAGCTGTTCCTAACTCAGGATTTTGAAATTTAATAAACGGATAAAATGCGGCAGTTGATGCAATCGCCGGCATTTGTTTTTCAATTTTATTTTTAACAATAATCGGAAGAAGCTCCGAAATCAAATCTTCGCTCGCACCTTCTAAGTCTATATTTTCAGCCAAAGCCGCAACTCTTGCTGGATCGACGGCGGCAATACCAGTGAGAGAATTAGCCTTTACAGAATTAGAAACTGCATTCAGACCTTTTTCAAAAAGAGGAAGATATTTCTTGTCTTTTGATTTTGCTAAAGCTGAGATCGCTGCACCTTGAACTAATGTCTTCGGATCATTCGAAGCCATTTTTTCGACTTCAGAAATTGCTGCTTTCACTTGATCAGGCTTCGATAAATCTAATCCACTCAAAGCTTTCATTCTAATTCTAAAGTTCGAATCTTTCAATGCTGCAACCAACACTTTCAAAAACGCCGGATTTTTAGCCACATTCTCCGTGGCATTATCAACCGCCAGATATCTGCTCAAGAATTCTTTCGAATTTTGATATTGACTCAAATACTGATCAGCAGTTTTAGTATCCGTTAATTCCGCAAGCAAAACTCCGTCGGCATTGATATTAACCAAGTCAGGATTTTTTGAAACGGTGAAAGTGTAATTATTTTTCTCTTTCGCATTCACCCAAACATTTTTACGCGTCGGTTTTCCATTTTCGTACAAATCAATCGCTAGCGGAAACTGATAATTTTGACCCATTTGAGTTTGGTTAATGGTTACCGTAACCTGTTTTTTTACTGGTTCAAAATTGGTGGTATAAGACAATTTTGGATGCCCGCTTCCATAAAACCATTGGTTGAAAAACCAGTTCAAGTCTTTGCCTGAAACTTTTTCTAATGATAATCGAAGCTGATGCGCTTCTCCGGTTCCGTATTCATTTGTTTTCAAATAATCAGTTAAGCCAGCAAAAAATGCATCATCACCGAGATAATTCCGTAACATGTGAAGAATCGCGCCACCTTTATTATAAGAAACGCCATCAAACATGTCTTCACGATTGTGATAACTGAAGCGCACCAAATCTTTGCTTAGGTTGGATGGATCGGCCATATACCCTTTAATCTCCTTCATCAAATCGTAGTCTGCCAAGTCTTTTCCATACTTATGTTCGTTCCATAAATATTGAGAATAGTTCGCAAAAGATTCGTTGACCGATAAATTGCTCCAACTTTCTGCGGTAACTAAATCACCAAACCAATGGTGGAATAATTCATGAGCGATAGTACCTTCCCATCTGTTTTCATCAATCAGATCTCCCGGTTTTTGCTGGGCAGATTCTTGATGAAGAACGGCAGTCGTATTTTCCATCGCACCGGAAACGTAATCTCTGGCCGTCATCTGTGCAAATTTTGACCAAGGATAATCGTAATTCAATCTTTTGGAGAAGAACTCAAGCATTTCGGGCGTGTTGCCGAAAATTTGTTTTGCGTACGGTTCATATTCTTTTTCGACATAATAATCTACGTTAATATTTCGCCATTTATCTTTTACTACCACATAATCACCAACTCCCATGAAGAATAAATAGGGCGCATGTTTTTTATCCATCACCCAATGGTCAGTTCTTAAACCGCCGTTTTCTCTGTTGGAAGATTTCATTAAACCATTTGATAAAGTCACGTATTTGTCGGGAACGGTCATATAGATTTCCTGCGTCGTTTTCTGATTCGGTTTGTCGATGGTTGGAAACCAGGCTGAACTTGCTTCCGTTTCACCTTGTGTCCAAATTTGGGTCGGTTTGTCTGGATCAGTTCCTTGTGCGTTTACAAAATATAAACCTTTAGCATCGCTGATTGCCGAACTTCCTTTTTGGGTAACCTCGTTTGGGCGAGCGGTATATTTAATGTAAACCGTGTAATCTTGATTTTTACTGTATGTTTTATCGAGATTAATTTTGAGCATATCATTTTTATACTCATATTTCAACGGAGATTTATTTCCTTTTTTATCCAAAGCAACTTCATGAATGAGCATTCCTTTCGCGTCGAGTACCAAAGAATCTGTTGGGTAAAAATAAGGCGCAGCAGTCAGCCATTCTTCACCACTCATTTGTTCCTTTTCATAATCGAACTTTACTTTGAGTTTGGTATGTTTAAGTTCGGTCGTAAGCGTGTGCGTTTGTTGATATACTTCGGTTCTACCAGAAGTATTGGTTTGTGCAAAAACATTTCCCGAGCAAAATATCCCGAGTAAACTAAGGGAGAAAATTAGTTTTTTCATTTGATAAGTACTATTTCTAATTAAGATTTCTTATTGACGAAGGTTTCGAATAAATCATTCACGAACGATTCATAATCGCCACTTTTCAGTTGTTCCTTACTTTTGGTAACCGCCTTTTTCAAATCGCTCTCATCATTTTCATGATTGATGAGTTCTACAGACTTAATGCCTTTAATTTGAATTAAAAGCTCGGTCAATTTGCCGAGATCTGCGTTTTCTTCGAGGTTGATTTTTAATGATTTCATTGAATGATTGGTTGATGAATTATGGAAAAAGTTACAAAAAAAAGTGAAGGTTTAATTTCACTTTTGTTTTCTCATTTTTCAGAAATAGGACATTTAAAACTTTGTCAAAGATTTAGAACTTTGACAAAGTGAACTAAATCGCAACCGGCGCTTTAATTCCCGGATCTGGTGAATAATTTTCTAAAATAAAATCTTCAAAATCAAAATCGAAAAGATCTTTAATTTCTGGATTCAATTTCATTGTTGGTAAAGCTTTCGGAGTTCTGGAAAGTTGCTTATGAACCTGTTCGAAATGATTGTTATAAATATGAACATCACCGAAAGTGTGCACATAATCTCCAACTTCTAAATCACAAACTTGCGCAACCATCATCAACAGCAATGCATAACTTGCGATGTTAAAAGGAACTCCTAAAAAGACATCTGCACTTCTTTGATATAACTGCAACGACAGTTTCCCATCGGCTACATAAAACTGAAACAATGCGTGACAAGGCGCCAAAGCCATGTTCGGGATTTCAGCGGCATTCCAAGCAGAAACAATTAATCTCCTGGAATCTGGATTTTTTTTAATTTGATCAATAACTTCTGTAATTTGATCGATCACTTTTCCGTCGGCTCCAGTCCAACTTCTCCATTGTGCACCGTAAACAGGACCAAGATCTCCATTTTCATCGGCCCACTCGTTCCAGATTGAAACGCCGTTATCATTCAGATATTTAATATTCGTATCGCCTTTCAAAAACCAAAGCAATTCATAAATAATTGATTTCAAATGGACTTTTTTAGTGGTCACCATCGGGAAACCTTTCGAAAGGTCGTAACGCAGTTGGTAACCAAAAATACTTCTGGTGCCAGTTCCGGTACGATCTGTTTTATCGGTTCCGTTATCTAAAATATGTTGAAGAAGATTGAGGTAATTTTGCATGTCGTTTTATAAGTAATGAGCAATCAATAATGAGTAATGAAAACTTGATAGTTTACAAAAATAACAAACTTTTAATTAAAAAGAATTTATCTCCCATTTCGACCGCAATCATTCATAATCAATTTGACTAGGATTTTATCCGAATTTCCAGTGATGGATTTTAGTTTTCCGAGTTTACCTTTATCACTATAATAATCTTCCCAATACTCGAACTTCACAGGTCCGAAAACTTTAATTTTGCCGTATTTACTGTTGTTCATTGGTTCATAATCGTAGTAATCGATGAATATATTACCAATGCTTTTTAGTTTTCCCGATCTTTTCTTATCAAATCCATCTTTTTTCCAATAATCAATGGGAATGATGCCAATGCTTTTTAGTTTTCCGAATTTTCTGGCTCATAGTTGAAGCTGTCGTAGTAATCTAAATCAATCGTTCCAATTGTTTTGATCTTTCCATATCTCGCATCGCGTTCATTCGAGGTTAACCAATATTCGATTTTAATAGCTCCAAAACTCTTCAGTTTTCCGAATTTCTCCTTTTCAAAACTTTCGTTGTCAAAGTAATCCAGATTTCCATTTAATTGTTTGGAAGAAATACTTCCTACATAGCCATTTTCGCTGAGTACAAATACATATTCTTCTGTATAAATTTCAATAGAACTTATATTACCGCCTTTCATTGAGGCAACAATTTTCTGAATATTTTGTGCTTCAAAATTGATGCATTTGAAAAGTAACGAAAGGAACAGGAAGGTTTTTATTTTCATATTTTTTTTAATTACCAAACAGTCTTAACGGTTTGTTTCATATTGTTCAATAAAATTTCATCACCCATCTTTTTTCCAGACAAAGCTTTGCCTAAAGGACTTTCCATAGAAATAACGAAAATTTTATTTTCATTAGAAATAATTTTACCCAAGGAAACTGCGATGTAAAAGAATCCTTTCTCTGTTTGCACTAAAGAACCCAACCCGATTGTTTGATGAAGATTCGTGTTAATTGTCTTTAAAGAATTTCGCGAATTCCTATTTTCATTCAACTGAATTTGGAGCGTGTTTATTTCCTGCTGAACCATCTCCCGCGACGTCTCAAACTTATCACCCATTGAACTCTTGGTTTCATTATTTGAAGCTCTGGTTTCGGCAATCAGTCGTTCTAAATTATCAATTTTTGCTGAAAGTTTATCTTGAATAATTTGAAGGATTTCGGATTTGTTCATTTCCTTTACACTAAATTTTTGCTAAAGCTAATTGATTTTTTTCAAAAATAAAAACGGACAAATGCCCGTTTTTATTGATTTTTCTATTTATTTAAAAATATATTATTTTTCCATTACTGCGTAACCACCAATCGGTAAGTAAAAACTTTTATCTTTTGAAAAATCTTTCACTGGTCCGCTAAAAACATTTTTAAACGTTCCGGAAACATTTAGATCATCAATCGTAAACGAGACATTTTCTTTGGAAAAATTAAGAACCGTCAACACTTCATCTTTTCCATTTTTACGAACGTATGCCATCACTTTGTCATCAGCAGAAGTTTTCAGCAAATGAGTGGAAGCGGCAGGATCACCACCTCGCAAGGCAGGATTATTGGTTTTTAAAGTCAGTAATGTTTTATAGAAATCTTGAAGTTCATATTTGCCCGTCCACGGAATTGGATCTTTTTCGAAAAACTCCAGACGTTTTGTTTTCAAAGGTAATTCCTGTCCATTATAAAGAAGCGGAACTCCATTCCAAGTCACAGAGAATACTGCTAACGGTAAAGCTAAATCACCATACTTTTCATACTCGGTTCCGTTCCAGGTATTTTCGTCATGATTACTGGTAAACCAAGCTCTCATGGAAGAATCACCGATATTAGAATACTTTGTTAACAAATCCTTTAACTCTGCAAAAGAAATTTTTCCTTCGTTATATTCTTGTGTTTTGTGCATCCAAGTCCAGACGTAACTGGCATCGAATACTTTTCCATATTCCGGATTATCGAGTTCATCGAATTCTCCTAAAAAGAAAAGAGGTTTAATTTTTTCCACTTCTGGTCTGGCTTGTTCCCAAAAATCAACTTCAACCCAACTTGCTAAATCACAACGGAATCCATCAATATTGGCTTCACGAACCCAAAATTTCATGGCGTCGATCATTGCAGTTCTCATTTCAGGATTTGAATAATCTAATTCGATGATATCATCCATTCCAGAAGCAATATGGAACTTACCATCGGCATCTTTCAAATAATATTCAGGATGAGATTTGGTCCAAACGTGATCCCAACCGGTATGATTTGCGACCCAGTCGATGATGACTTTAAAACCCATTTTGTGCGCTTCATCAACCAAATGTTTGAAGTCTTCCATGGTCCCGAATTCTGGATTAATGGCGGTATAATCATGGGCTGCATATTGACTTCCCATCGTTCCTTTTTTCACTTCCTGCGAAATCGGTGTAATCGGCATGAACCACAACGTTTTCACACCCATTTCTTTTAGCCGCGGCATTTCTTTTTCGAAAGCCCGGAAAGTTCCTTCTTGGGTGTATTGTCTTACATTAACTTCGTAAATGTTGGTTGTATGTTTCCACGCGGTGGGTAAATCCATTTTTTTTGTATTTGTTTGGGTGCTACAGGAAATTACGCCTAAGCTTAAAATTGCTAAAAGAATCAGTCTTTTCATAGGTAAAGATTTAAGACAAATATATTGTTTATTATTCAGATTGCTGGGTAAACGCAAGGTCCACATTGACAATTGATGATATAAAACAGTTGTAAAAAATATTCCTAAAAGTTAGTTTTCTCCATAAAAAAACCCCGAATGATGTCGGGGCTATTTCTATTTATTGATCAATTAATCTTCGTCGTCATCGAACTCATCCAATTCATCGAAGTCTTCGTCGTCATCAAAATCATCATCATCTTCTCCTTCAAAACTGGTCGCTTTATACTCGTCCTCAAAACTTGGGAAATCATCATCTATTAAAGGCAATACTCCATTTTTCTTTGGCTTGGCTCCCGTTTTACTTGGTGCTTTCAAAGGGATTTTCCCAAAACGGAATACTGTAACGGGATAATTGATGACCGATTTTTCATCGACCACTTCTACAAATTCGCAGAAGAATTCCCACAAATCCATAAATCCATATTGAAAATGAATTTTGTCGCCTGGCTTTTCAAAAGCTTCATTGATATAAACGTCCGACATAATTTCGCCATCGCCATCATCACTCATATCTTCAAGTGGCACAGTCTTCACGACCACTCCATCTTCATCCAAGATATTAAAAATAGACAGGTCATCTCCAGTCAGCGCGAAAGCACTTTTGATTGCTAAATGCAAGTTCCACAGACACTGTTTGTCTTTAATTTCAACATCTCTGAAAATATTCTCCTTGGTGTCTAAAATAATTCGGAGTTTGTAAACCATTATTACCTTAAATTTTTACGATTGATTATTAGTTCTAGTCTTCGCCTGCAAATATAAAACAATTGAATTTTGACAAGAAAATTATTATGGGATTTTTTATTGAAAAGTTTTGCTTACATTTTGCCCGATCTAAATCGCTTTCGCTACTGAAAAACTAAATTTCGCGCCTTCCAAATAGACACTTTCCACCGCGATGCTTTCACCGTGCGCTTCCAAAATATGTTTTACAATAGCCAAACCAAGACCAGAACCGCCATCACTTCTATTTCGACTCGACTCTATTCGGTAAAACCGTTCGAAAATCCGCGGCAGCATTTCGGCTTTTATACCCATTCCATTATCTTCAACTTCGACTAAGACCTTGTGATTCTCCACTTTGGTTTTTATCGTAACAGTGGCGCTTTCTCGATTAGAATAGTAAATCGCATTGGATATTAAATTAAGTAAAACCTGCGAAATTTTCTGTTGATCTGCGTTAACAAACATCAGATTCGATGTCGTTTGTAAGACAATTTTAGTGTTTTTCTTTTGCGCCTCGAGATCCAGAACATCTATCATTTCACGAATCATTTCATTGAGGTCAAATCGACTTTTATTTAAGATAATCTCACCACTTTCAAACTGATTGATCATGTCTAAATCTTTAACAATATTCAATAACCGCTCGACCGATTTATCAATTCGTTCCAAGTATTTATCACGAATTGCCAAATTTTCAACGCCACCTTCTAATAAAGTATCTACATAACCTTGAATGGTAAATAGCGGCGTTTTCATTTCGTGGGAAATATTGCCAATGTATTCTTTCCGATAGAATTCCATTTCTTTCATCATATCGATCTCGGTCGTGTTTTTCAGATTCAGATCTGTAAACTTTTGACTTAACTGTTTAAAATTAAGGTTGCTTTCCTCATCTCTGATTTCCTCAGGTAAAATAGTTGATATTTTTTGAATCTGTCTTTTCCCGTAGAAATTAAAGAGAAAATCGACCACCAAGTAATTAATAACACTCAAGATTAAAGCACTTATAATTAAAGTTTGAAAAAATTGCTTGTTGGTTTCTGAAAAAGAATGTTTTGCTGAATCGAAAACATAGACCAGCAGCAACATGACGGCAGTTAAAAACACAGATGCTAAAAAAGTAAGTCTATAGAATTTCATTGAGACAGAAGTTTGTTTCCCAAAGCTACACAACTAATTTGTAACCGATGCCTTTCAGGGTTTGAATGGTATTGATGCCCAGTTTTTCTCTCAATCGTCGGATATGCACATCAATTGTTCGTTCGCCCACAACCACATCGTTGCCCCAAACTCTTTCTAAGATTTCTTCTCTTTTAAAAACTTTCTCCGTGTTTGATGCTAAAAGGTAAAGCAAATCGAATTCTTTTTTAGGTAATAAAAAATTTTGGCCACCTTTGGTTACTTTTACGTTGTCTTTGTCGATTTTCAAGTCGCCAATCTCAATTACTTTGGCGTCTTGAGTAACTTTGGAACTGAGTTGTAGGAGAGCATTGATTTTTGAAGTGAGTACTTTTGGCTTTATTAATTTGACCACATAATCGTTGGCTCCAGCTTCAAAACCGGCGAGTTGAGAAAACTCTTCACTGCGGGCAGATAGAAAAACGATTAAGGTATTTTTTAACTCTTTGATTAAACGAAGTTCCTGACACGTTTCGATTCCATCTTTTTCGGGCATCATCACATCGAGCAGAATAAGGTCGGGAATTATTTCTTTCGCCAATTCTATTCCATCATTTCCATTTGTGGCGGTGGTTACCAAATAACCTTCTTTCTCAAGATTATAGGAAAGGATTTCTAAAATATCTTCCTCATCGTCTATTAAAAGAATCTTTTTATTATGCATTGTGAACTTTTTATTCTTTCAAAATTACTCAAATTAAAGACTCCAAATACCGTTCGACAAAATGTTCATCATTAGTTAATATTGAACGAGAAAGCTTTTCTACTATTCATCCCCGTCTTCATATTGCTCCAAATAATACGCAAATGAGAAATCTTCCAGTTCTTCATCTGCATCTTCTAAAGTCGTCAGCAAATCTTCGAAATTATCCAGTTGCTCTACACTCATGTTAACGAATTCAAGATGAAACGGAAGTTCTACAAATCCAGTAATCGAATCGTAAAGCGCATCCAGATTATCACCAAAAGTTTCAGGTAATTTCAGTTTTTCTTTTAACTGGTCGAAGAAATCTTCCATATCTCCGATTTCTATAAAGTCAATATATACGGTGTTCATATTTTTTAGGTTGTGGGTTTTAGGTGGTAGGTTGTAGGTTGTAGGTTGTAGGAATTAGTCAAAAGATTGTGAAAGTCTTTATTCTTTTCTCTTTGTTCTCTAAGTCTATTAATTATTGTTTCTCAAAACTTTTATAATGATTCTTCGTCAGCCAAACTTCACCATTTTTATTAAAAACAATTCGGTCGGCATTTCGGTTGCCGCAGTTGTAATTGACGTCCGCTTCGAAATATTTATTTCCGGCGGGAAGTGTTTTTTCTCGGTTGCTGAAGTGATCGCCACCAATTGCTTTTCCGGGAAGAACATCGCAGAGATTTCCTTTGGAGGCAATCCATCCTTGTTTCTTTGCGTGACTTTTTTTGATATAATAAGGAGGAAGTTGATGATGAGTTTTTACAAAATTAATGACGGTATTCTCATTCGTAAGTTCATAAATATTCACAGAAGAATTTGGTACTTGCAAATTCTTATCCTCTTTTGCCTTTCCGCTATTAATAATAATTTCGGAATTATTTGCAGTTTCTGTTTTCTGTTGAGTATTATAATTATTAATAAAATACATGGCCAAAAACGCGGTCAGTAGGCCGATTAAAAAAAAGAGAATAAGTTTTATTTTTTCTTTGTTCATTAATTTTTATCTAAAGTTATGAAAATGTTGATTTTAAAGTTGAGCGACTTCTAACGCCAGTCTTCCGGGATATCACAAACAGGAATGGGTTGAATTTTATGTTGAGCAGCACGATTCATTCTTTGGAAAATTTTGAAAACCTCCAAATCTCTTCCTGCATAATCTGATTCTGATTTTGTTCCCCACTCTTTCTGAATTTTCTCCAGTTCAGGATAAGTTGCACCAATCTGCTGCTCATCAGTTCTGACTTCATCCCACAATCCATCTGCGGGAATGGCATTTTGAATCGATTCTACCAAATCTAAGGATTTTGCCAAAGCATAAACTTCAGTTTTATACAAATCGGCAATTGGCGAAACATCTACGCCACCGTCGCCATATTTAGTAAAAAATCCGACGCCAAAATCTTCTACTTTATTTCCGGTTCCGCAAACGAGCAGACTATTAATTTGTCCGTAATGATATAAAGTCAACATTCTTAATCGACTTCTGGTATTGGCAAACGCTAGTTTCTCTGCTGGAAAGTCATCATCCTTAACATCGAAAGTTTTATAAAGCTCTTCGAATGCTGGACTAAGATCTACAGAAATTGCTTCAACATTAGCAAAACGTTTTTTCAAATGTTCCATGTGTTCCCAGGCACGATTCACTTCATCCTGATTTTGACGGATCGGCATTTCGATTAACAAAGTTTTTAAACCTGTCATCGCACACAACGTAGAAACAACGGCAGAATCAACGCCGCCTGAAACTCCAACTACATAACCTTTTACATTAGCGTTGGTAGCGTATTCTTTCAGCCAGTCAACGATTTTATCTGTTATTTTATCTGTTTGCATTTAATCTTTATTAAATTTTTCCTTCTCTAATTCATACCAATTACAAGTTGCATTATCTAGTTGATCAACGAAATTGCCTTTTGATTTAAAGCCTAACTTATCTTTTAAAATTTTATCTGAACCACTATTTTCAATATCGACACAAGCATAAATCGTATCTAAATTCATTTGATGAAAACCATATTCTAAAACAGCTTTTCCAGATTCTGTGGCGTAACCTTTTCCCCAAAATTCAGGTAAAAAACGATAGCCTAATTCATATACATTTTCAAAACCGTTGATCGGTTCAGTTAACAATTTCAAACCGCTCCAACCAATCAAGAGATTCGATTCTTTCTCGATCACTGCCCAGAGTGCAATTCCATTTTCCTGGTATTGTTTTCGAATTTTATTAATGGTTTCCACCGATTGTTCAATTGTTTTGACTGGCTCTACGCCGATATATCTCATAACGTCAGGGTTGCTGTCCAATAAAAATATTCGGTCCAGATCTTCAGAAATAATTTCTCTTAAAATAAGTCTTGGAGTTTCAACGAATATTTTTGCCATTAATTTTCCTTATTTTTGCGTTTCAAAATCGATGTAAAAATAATGAAGTTTTTTAAATATCTCTTGTTTTCTATTGCAATCCTAACGGGAATGAGTTCTTGTAAAAAAGATTCCGAAAATCTTTGGAAAGTAGACGTTAAAAATCCAGTTGAAAAAGTGGAACTGGTTGATATTTCTAAAGAATTTTACGATCCCAATGTTCCTTTGGAAAGCTTCACTCAGAAATATCCGTTCTTTCAGGGAACCGTTCCGAATGAAGATTTTGCCGACCGAAGAAAAGATCCTGAAGAAATTAAAGTTTATAACGAAGCGATTTCTAAAATCGATTTAAAAAAATTGAATATTGAATTAGCATCTTTATTTTCACATATTAAAAATTATTTCCCGGACTTTACAGAGCCAACCGTTTTTATTTATTCATCTGCCTTACAAGGAGCAGCTGATCCGATTTTTTATCACGCTAAAGAGAACATGCTTTTTATAGACCTCACTGGTTTCATGGGTGAAAACAATCCGAATTATAAAGGAATGGAACAATACTTTCAGAAAAGTATGAATCCAAAAAATATTTTACCGAAAGTTTCTTTAATCTTAGCAGAATATTTTATCACTCCAACTGGCGATTCTCAAAAATTCATTGACCAGATCGTTTATTATGGGAAATTGATGACTTTGCAAGATGCCTTTTTACCACAAGAACCTAAGGCTTTGAAAATGAATTATACGCCTGAACAATACGAGTGGGCAAAAGCGAACGAAGCCAATGTTTGGAATTTCTTCGTGGAAAACAATTTGGTTTTCAGTGATGACCAAAGACTAAATGAGCGGTTCATCAATCCTGCACCGTTTTCTAAATTCTACACCGAAATCGATAACGAATCTTCACCGCAAATTGGAATTTTTAGTGGCTGGCAAATTTGTAAAAAATTCTATCAGGAAAAACCTGAAACCAAGCTGGCGGATTTTCTAAAAATGAGCGCTCAGGAAATTTTTAATCAAAGTAATTATAAACCAAAGAACTGATGTGATCTTTAAAATCATCACCAAATCAGCACATTTCAAATTAACAAATTAATAGTATGAAAAAGACTCAGATCACCATAGATATTGAATTAGACGACAATCACGTACCAGAAAAAATGACCTGGAATGCGGAAGATGGCGGCGTAGAAAAACAAGAAACTAAAGCGACTATGATTTCGGTCTGGGATGATGAGAAAAAGGAAGCTTTAAGAATCGACCTTTGGACCAAAGACATGCCAGTGGATCAAATGAAAATGTTCCTTCACCAAATCTTAATTTCGATGGGGAATACCTACGAAAGAGCGACTGGCGAAGAAGATGTTGCCTTTTGGCTGGAGCAAATGGCAGAAGAATTTGCGCAAAAAGCGGCGATTAAAATGTAAAATAAATTTATCGATACGTCGTATTTTTAAATCAAAAGATAAAAAAAATGAATTTCAATACCAAAGTAATCCACGGTGGCCAACACCACGAATCAGCCACAGGATCTGTAAATGTTCCTGTATTTTTAACTTCAACTTTCGCGCAAAAATCTCCCGGAATTCATTCGGGTTACGAATATTCTCGTGCGGCAAATCCAACACGACAGGCCTTGGAAGACAGTTTAGCTTCTATTGAAAATGGTGCGAGAGGATTGGCTTTCGGCTCTGGTTTGGCGGCAATTGACTGTGTTTTGAAATTATTAAGTCCAGGAGATGAAATTATTTCTGTAGACGACTTATACGGTGGAAGTTACAGAATGTTTACCCGTTTATTTGAAAAATACCAGTTGAAATTCACCTTTGTTAATTTTGATGACGTTTCAAAAATTGCAGATTTGATCACGGATAAAACCAAATTGATTTGGCTGGAAACTCCAACCAACCCTTTAATGAAGTTAGTGGACATTAAAGCTGTTACGGATTTGGTGAAAGGAAAAGACATTTTAGTTGCGGTTGATAATACTTTTGCCAGCCCTTATATTCAAAGACCAATCGATTTAGGAGCAGACATTGTGATGCATTCTGCAACGAAATATTTAGGCGGACATTCTGATGCGATCGCAGGTGCTTTAGTTGCAAAAACTGCAGAGTTGGGCGAAAAATTACATTTTATTCAGTTTGCCAGTGGTGGAATTTTAGGACCACACGATTCCTATTTGATTTTAAGAGGGATTAAAACCTTGGCTTTAAGAATGCAAAGACATTCTCAAAACGGCTTAGTAGTGGCAAAATATTTAGAGAGTCATCCGGCGGTTGATAAAGTTTTTTATCCAGGATTGGAATCTCATCCACAATTTGAATTAGCAAAAAGACAAATGAAAGAACCTGGCGGAATGGTTTCTTTCACTTTTAAATCAGGAAAAAAAGAAGATTCAATTAAGTTCTTGGAACATTTAAAAGTATTCACTTTAGCAGAATCTTTGGGCGGTGTAGAATCTTTAGCAAATCATCCAGCTTTGATGACGCACGCTTCCATTCCTGCAGAAAAACGCGCTGAACTAGGAATCACCGATGACTTGGTAAGACTAAGTGTTGGGATTGAAGATAAAGAAGATCTGATCGCTGATTTAGAAAAAGCTTTTGGCAAATAAAATTATTAATAAACCTTCAAGTTTTAAAAGCTTAGAGGTTTTTAAATAAATCGCATGACTGAATTTCAAAAATATATTCAAAGATATCTGGATCTCGTTCCCAGCGAAAATTGGGTGGAAGAACTGAAAGATTCGGGAAAAGAAACTTTGGAAATTTATCAGCAATTTTCTGAACAGCAATCCGAGTTCGCTTATGCAGAAGGCAAATGGAGTTTGAAAATGCTGTTGCAACATCTTATCGATGCGGAACGTATTTTTGTGTATCGTGCCTTACGATTTTCCAGAAATGACCAAACAGAATTGGCGGGTTGGGATGAAGAAGATTATGCGAAGAATTATTTTCTAGAAGAAATTTCACTGAAAAGCTTAATCCAAGAGTTTGACTTTTTAAGAAAATCGACTATTTATTTCTTTGAAAATTTTAGTCGAAGCGTTCTTCCAAAAACAGGAATTGCGAACAACAATGAGATTTCTGTCGAAACGATTGGGAAATTAATTGTAGGTCATAATATTCATCATTTGAATATTATTAAAGAAAGGTACTTGCCCAATCTCACTTAAAATTAAAAATAGAAGAAAATGAATTGTCCGTGCTGCTCTGGAAAATCGTACGAAAAATGTTGCAAACCTTTTCACCTCGGACAGCAACATGCTCCAACTGCTGAAACTTTAATGCGTTCAAGATTCTCTGCTGTTGCCATTCCAAATGGAGACTATTTAATGGAAACTACTTTACCTACAAAAAGAAAACTCCACAATAAAGAAGATTTGCAAGAATGGGGAGAAATTAATCAATGGAGGAAATTGGAAATTGTGAGAGCACCTTCGGCAAACGAAGTAGAATTCAAAGCGTATTATACCGACGAAAAAGGAGAGCCACAATTACATCATGAACTTTCTTTATTTGAAAACTTGAATAATCGCTGGTATTATGTTTCGGGTGAATTCTTAGATTAGATTTATTTAGAATGATAGGCAAAAAAACAATTTCCTTTGCTGAGTGAAACGCCATTGCGTCGGCTATTTTTGCACGATAATTATTCTAAACCTTTGCGTCATTGCGTTAAAAAATTATTCTCTTAACCTTTCCTCCTTCTTTTTCTGTCTTAAAACATACAGATACAAACTTTCCACTTTGGCCCGCGCCCATTCTGTTCTTCGCAAAAACTTCAAAGAAGAATTAATGCTCGGCTTTTCAGTAAAGCATCGGATATTGATCTGCTCACCGAGTTTTTCAAAGCCGCCGTAATATTCTACTAATTCTTCCAAAATAGCATCAAGACGTTTTCCGTGTAAAGGATCTTTTGATTTCTGTTCCATAATTAGTGGTAAAATTAAGGATTTTACAGTTGACAATTCGGAAAAAAATTCCTCAATCTTTTTTGTAAAAGAAGTCAGTTTACATTCAGTAAAACTTGAGGTACAAAATTTCAAATCCTCTTTTTGTTTCTTACATTTGAGATATGAAAATTCTGCATACCGCCGATTGGCATTTGGGTAAACGTTTGGACCGTTTTTCACGCCTGGAAGAACAAATTCTAGTCATGGACGAAATCGTTCAGATTGCCGATGAACAAAACGTAGATATCGTTTTGGTAGCGGGAGATTTATTCGATAATTTTAATCCCAGCGTTGAGGCGATTGAACTTTTTTATAAAACCTTAAAGCGATTGTCTCAAAATGGAAAACGTCCCGTAATCGCCATTTCCGGAAATCATGATTCTCCCTATTTAATTGATGCTCCGGATCCATTAGCGCGGGAATGTGGAATTATTTTAATCGGTCATCCGAAAGCAAAAGTAACTCCGTTTGAGCTTGAAGATTTTGAAATTTCAAATTCAGTGGAAGGTATGATTGAATTAAAACTCAAAAACCACGATTTCCCAATTCGGATTGTACATACCGCTTTTGCCAATGAGATCAGGTTAAAAGAGTATTTCGGGGAAAATAAAGAAGAAGCACTCAATCAGGTTTTGGCGGAAAACTGGGCAACTATTGCGGACGAATTTTGTGATGAAAATGGCGTCAATATTCTGTTGACTCATTTGTATATGAATAAAAGAGGCGCACCAATTCTGGAAGAGCCTGACGGTGAAAAACCCATCAAAATTGGAAATGCTGATTTGATTTATTCGGATACGATTCCGCCTCAAATTCAATATACGGCGTTGGGACATTTGCACGCTTTTCGAAATATTGGAACGGAAGAAAAACCAGTCGTTTATTCGTCTTCGCCGCTGTGTTATAGTTTTAGTGAAGCTGGACAAACGAAATATGTTTCGATTATTGAAGCGCATCCTAACCAAGAGGTTTCTTACGAAAAGATCGCCTTGAAAAATGGCAAAGCCTTGGTGCGTAAAAATTTTGATCAGGTTGAGAAAGCGATTGAATGGTTGTCTGAAAACCAGAATACTTTGGTTGAACTCACTTTAGAGAGTGAAACTTATTTGAAAGCGGAAGAAAGAAAAGTGATCAATAATACTCATCACGGAATTGTGCATCTTATTCCTAAAGTTAAAAATCAGGAATTCAATCAAAAGCAACTGCACGATATCAATCTCAATCAGGATATTCAGAGTTTGTTTAAAGATTATTTTAAATCTAAAAACAATGCGCAGGAACCCTATGAAGACTTACTCAATTTATTCAACGAAATTTTAAATGCATAAGAAATGATTCCTATTCAATTGACTTTAGAAGGTTTGTATTCTTATCAGGAGCGCCAAACTATTGATTTTACAACATTGACAGACGCGGGTTTATTTGGAATTTTCGGGTCTGTTGGTTCAGGTAAATCTTCAATCTTAGAGGCGATAACGTTTGCACTTTATGGCGAAACTGAAAGACTGAATTCTCGCGACAAGCGTGCTTACAACATGATGAATCTGAAATCGAACCGATCTTTTATCGCGTTTGATTTCATGAATTTTGAAAATAAAAAATTTCGGGCAACCCGGGAATTTAAGAGGAATTCTAAAAATTTCGAAGATGTAAAATCTCCAAATGTGATTTTATATGAATGGAAAAACGAGCACTGGATTCCGCTGGAAAGTTCCAGTACGGAAGAAATTATTGGATTGAGTTACGCCAATTTCAAACGGACCATCATTATTCCACAAGGTCAGTTTAAAGAATTCATCGAACTCGGTGCAACGGAACGAACCAATATGATGAAGGAAATATTTGGTCTTCATCGTTTTGATTTGCAAAATAATGTTTCCGCATTAAACATTACAAACAAATCTGAACTCGATCAGTTGGAAGGTGAATTAAAAGGTTTTGAAGAGGTAAATGAAGAACAGATTTTAGTTCAAACTGAAAAATTGAAACTGGAGAAAGTTCATTTTAATGAAACTGAAAATAATTTTAAAAAAATTGATCAACATTATCAACAACTTAAAAATTTAAAAACAGACTTTCAGTTTCTAAAACAGAAAAAAGAAGACTTCACAAAATTGTCTGAGAGAAAATCCGCAATCGATGCTTTAGAGGTAAGCACTGAATTATTTGACCAAGTTTTTAGAATTTTCAATCCGTTGGTTTTAGAGAGAAATAAACTGCAAAAAGAAATTTCAGGCCAGAAAAAAGAAAAAGAAAATCAGGACGAACTTTTAAAGAAAATTGAAACTGAAGTCAAATCGCTCACTGAACAGTTAAAATTGATTCTTCCAAAATATGAAGCATTGAATGAATCCAAAATTCAGGCAAATGATTTGAGTTTGATTTTACAGATGTTGCAGTTTTCGGAAGAAATAAAAACACTGAAGGAACGAACAAAACATGGTTCTGAAAAAGTAAAAGAAGTTGAGGAACAGCGAAAAAACATTCATTTAAAAATTAAGGATTATTCTGACAGATTAGAGGTTCTGAAACCTCAAAAATTGGATTCGCAACTTTTGGTTCAGGTTGGAAATTGGTTTTCAGAAAACAAAAAATTAAAAGAAGCTGAACAAGTTCAACTCAAGAAAACTGCAGATTTGAATTTAAAGCTCAGCACTATTTCAATTGATTTAAAGCCATTTGAAATTAATTTTGAAACCTATAATGAAGATTTTAAAGCAAAAAATGAGGCATTAGAAATTCTAAAAAAAGAGCTTTCAGAAAAGAGAACTCATCTTGAAGTTCAACAGAAATTAGCTCATTTCTCAAATGACTTGCATGATGGCGAATCTTGTCCGCTTTGTGGCGCTTTGGAACATCCGAATATTGTCGCTTTCGAAGATGTTGAATCTGAACTGAATTCAATTTTAAAACAACTTGAAAATGCGGAAAATCAACAGAAAGAACTTCAGAAGAATTCAGGGGAAATTGAGAAAATCCTTTATCGCAAAAAAACTTTTGAAGAACAGTTGAAAGCGGAACAGGAAACATCCAGCCAAATAAAAATTCAACTTGATAAGCATCAGAGCAATTTTATATGGAAAGAATTTAGGGCCGAAAATGAATCTGAATTTGAGCAGAAACGCACACAGTCTTTTAGTATCGAAAAGCAAATAGAAGAATTAGGTCAATCGATTTCAACCGAGCAGAAAAACCAAGAGAAAGAGCGGGAAACCTTGGAAAAATACAGCAAAATTTTGGAAGAATTTAAACTGAAAGAAGCGCAAAAAGAAACGCAGATTAATTCAAATCTTTCTAATCTTAAAGTTTTAAACTGGAATGATTTTGAGGAAAAATCAATAAATGAAGTCGATGCATCTTTGCAGGAATTATCAAAACGCAATCTTGAAACAGAAAGAAATTACAAGCAGTTGGTTGAAAAGGAGAAGGAAATTTCGCCCAAATTCGCTGCACAAAAAACACGTGTCGATCATGTAGAAAAAAGAATCGGTGACTTACAAAAAGAGATTTCGGAAAATGAAAAACTTTTAAGTCAGTCTTTAATAACTCAAAATTTCGTTGATTTCAAAGAAGTTGAACTTATTTTAGCGCAGGATATTAAGGTCACAGAATCCAGAAATGAAATTCAAAAGTTCAGAATCGAATTTGAAACTTTAAAGAACAGTGTCGACGAATTGACGTTGAAACTGAAAGATTTTTCTTTTGATGAAGAAGAATTTTCTAAAATTGAACATCAATTTCAAAATTCTGAAAAGGAATTGAAAGTTGCAAATGACACCGTTATAAAAACAAATGCTGAAATCGAAAGATTGGAAAAAGAGTTTAGGAAAAAAGAAACTTTATTAAAGGATTTAGCAAAACTTCAGAAAAGATCAGACAATCTGAAATTGATGTTCAATCTATTTAAAGGAGCAGGTTTTGTGCAGTTTGTCTCCTCT
The DNA here is from genome assembly GCF_900109615.1 of Kaistella antarctica. GTDB lineage: Bacteria > Bacteroidota > Bacteroidia > Flavobacteriales > Weeksellaceae > Kaistella > Kaistella antarctica. The sequence continues at coordinate 129,292 of NZ_FOIX01000002.1, read as the reverse complement.
ATTTATTTAAGACAATTGTGTGATCACGCTAATATTCGGTTTCATCGGATGACGAGAAATCAGTTGAGTTTGCAACTGAATGAAAATAATGATTTTGAGATTATCGACTATCTAAATGAGGGAAAATGCCGAAGTGTAAAAACGCTTTCCGGCGGTCAAGCGTTTCAGGTTTCTCTAAGTCTGGCTTTGGCGCTTGCCGAAAGTGTACAGTCAAATGCGAAGGCGGAAAAGAATTTTTTCTTTATCGATGAAGGTTTCGGAACCCAAGATTTGGAATCGGTAAACGTGGTTTTTGAAACTTTAACCAATCTTCAGAAAGAAAACAGAATTGTAGGAATTATTTCTCATGTGGAAGAATTGAAAGAGAAAATGCCGGTTTCGTTAAACATTACGAAAGATGAAGAACGAGGAAGTTTGATTGAGGTGATGCAGTAAACTTGATTAAATTAAAATTTATTCCATTAATCCTTAACGATTCGGCTAAAGCCAATTCTTTTGTAACGCATAATAGACGGGGAAAACCGGCCCCTATTATAGAGAAGCAACGTATATTTTGATATACAAATTTTATAATTAATTTTTCACACGATACATATGATTAAAAGTTTTTGCGATAAATAGGAACGGGCTTTAGCCCGTTTAATTTGAAAAAAATCCAATCGGCTTTAGCAAAAACTTAAAATTCATTATTTTTGACTGAGCTATGCCATTTATAAAAATATACATTCATTTGGTTTTCTCAACGCTTGAAAGAAAACCGTTCCTTAATTCAAAAGAATTAAGAATTACAGTATGGAAACATATTAAGCAAAATGCCTCAGAAAAAGGAATATTTATCGATATGGTCAATGGATATTCTGATCATTGTCATTGTTTAATTTCTTTAAGTTCAAACCAAAATATAGAAAAAGTTGCTCAGTTGATAAAAGGTGAATCTTCTTTCTGGATTAATAAAAATAATTTAACCGTAGATAAATTTCATTGGCAAGATGAATATTTTGCAGTCTCAATTTCTGAATCGATGATTGATCAGGTTAGAAATTATATCATCAATCAGGAAAAGCATCATTTGAAAAAAACATTTTCCCAAGAGTATTTGGAATTTATTGAAAAATATAATTTTCAAAATTCAGAGAAATAAGTTTTGGCTAAAGGCAATTGAAATTAAAAATATAATAAACGGGCTAAAGCCCGTTCCTATTAAATAAAATGACGCTTTTAATTATTACAATTGTAAATAACAAAAACCCTAATCGCTAACGATTTAAAGTCCCGTATCATTTATCATCTAAAACCTAAAAATATCAACCAAAATAATCAATGGAAAAAATCATAGAAACTTTAAAAGCTGGTGGAACCATTCTCTATCCGACCGACACTATTTGGGGAATCGGCTGCGATGCGACGAATATTGAAGCCATCAATAAAATTTTTGAAATCAAAAAAAGAGAGAAAAATAAGTCGATGATCATTTTGGTAGAATCTGCAAAACGTTTGGAAGACTTGGTTGAAGTTCCCGAAATGGCCTGGGAAATTATGGATTTATCGGAAAAACCGGTGACATTAATTTATGATAATCCAAAAGGTTTACCGAAAGAGATCCTGGCTGAAGACGGAAGTATTGGAATTCGGTTAGTGGATGATTTATTTTTAAAGAAGATTATTACTAAATTAAATAAACCTTTGGTTTCAACCTCAGCGAATTTTAGCGGAGAAAAATCACCAATGAAATTTTCAGATATTTCACAGGAAATTATTGATGCTGTAGATTTTGTAGCCGAAGAAAACCATGATAAAGTTTCGGAATACTCCGGTTCTTCGGTGATTAGAATTTGGAATGATGGTAGGATTAAAGTGATTCGGGAATAAGTTTTTTTGAACCAAAATAGTTTTTATCATTAGTATAGAAAAAATCGTGTCTTTTGAAAGTTCAGAAAAGCAATTGCTTACTTCTTCTTAAATTCCCTTTCATACAAAGTAATCCAATCTTCTGGAGTTATTTTCTGACACAACTCAGCGATTAAATCAAAGGGAATATCTTCAACTTTCTTGAAGCGCATACAGGATTTTCCAATGTCTAATTTTCGGGGAGAATATTTTGGATATTCTGCTACGAACCAGTTTAATAATTCTGGATTGGCATAAATGCCCATGTGGTACAACGCAATAAAATTTTTCTGAGAAGCTAAATTCAGAAACGGCAAAGGTGTATTAGGCGTACAATGATAACCTGGAGGATAGGTTTCCAGTGGAACGCTCCAGCCAATCATTCCATAGCTGAGCTGCTCCTGAAAACCAGGAGGCAATTTTTGAGAAACAGTTTCATACAATTTTCGGAAAGAAGCTTTTCTTTCTTCCGGAACTTGATTTAAATACTCTTCTACAGAATTCGCCTCGATTTTCATCAGTTATTTTTTTAAATATTCATCGAAATAGTCGGTCACTTTTTGCATTAAATGAACTCTGTCTTTTCCTAAAACGTTATGTTCATGTCCCGGATAAACGAAATAATCCATTTGGACACCGTGATCTACCGCAGCTTTTAAAAAGTTCATTGAATGTTGCCAAACAACCACATTATCTTGTGCGCCGTGAATCATTAATAAATGTCCTTTTAGGTTTTGAACTTTGTCTAAAAGATTGGCTTGTTTATATCCTTCAGGATTTTTCTGTGGTGAATCCATATATCTTTCGGTGTACATAATTTCATACATATTCCAGTCGATCACAGGTCCACCTGCAACACCAACTTTGAAAACCTCTGGATTTTTCAACATAAAACTGGTCGTCATAAATCCACCGTAGCTCCAACCGTGAATTCCCAATCTGTTGCCATCAACATAAGGCAACGACTTCAAATAGGCAACGCCCTGCAACTGATCTTTCATTTCAGTTTCTCCTGCGTTTCTGAAAATAGCCTGTTCAAATTTTAATCCTCGATTCGATGAACCTCTTCCGTCCATTGTGAAAACGACGTATCCTTTTTGAGCCATAAATTCATACCATAAATTTCCTGAAGCTGGGAAACTATCTGTCACCAACTGGGCATGTGGACCGTTGTACAAGTAAACAATAACCGGATATTTTCTGTTGGCATCAAAATCAGTTGGCAAAATTATTTTCCCGTATAATGGAGTTCCATCATCTGCTTTCAAAGTTAAATTTTTGATTTCTGGTCGCTGGTAGGATTTTAAAGGGTTTTCGGAAGTCAATACATTCTTTACTTTTAAAGTATTCATATTGATGAGATTTATAGTTCTTGGCGTAGTAGCATTGCTATAAGTGTCATATAAATGATTTCCATCTTTACTCAAAACGCCTGAGTGCATTCCGGCACCTTGATCTAATCTCTGAGTTTTAAAATTCGTCCAGTCTACTTTGTAAAGATGTCTTTCCATCGGAGATTCCTGCGTCGAAACGTAGAAAATTTCTTTTTTCTTTTCATTAAAACCGAGAATATCGGTTACCAACCAATCTCCTTTAGTCAACTGCGCGACCAATCCTTTATCTATATTATAATGGAATAAATGATTGTAGCCTGTTCGCTGACTTTGCCAAATAAAATCAGTTGTTGAATTCGGGAAAAATAATAGTGGCTGTTGTGGCTCGACATATTTATCAGATTTCTCCTCAAACAACATTTTCATAAAACTTCCGGTGGAAGCATTGTATTGATTCATTTTTAAATCATTCTGATCACGATTTAAAACACCCACAAAAACTGATTTAGAATCTGGATTCCAAGTAACAACGGTCAAATATTGCTCTGGATCACCTTCGATATTGAGGAAAGTCGTCTTATTGGTTTTAATATCGTAAACGCCCAAAGTCACGTGATGCGAAGGCGTTCCCGCCATTGGATATTTGATGTTTTTATTGACCGCTGGCACAACGCTCCAATCAATAATCGGATAATCTTTCACCATCGACTGATCCATTCTGTAGAAGGCTATTTTAGAATTGTCGGGTGAAATAAAAATTCCTTTATCAATACCAAATTCTTGTTGGTGAACTGCCTTTCCATTGACGATATCTTTAGTTCCGTCAGTTGTAATGGCTACCACTTTTCCGTTTTTATTGAGATAAAGATTATTTCCAACAGTGTAAACAAAATCTTGATGATCATTCAGCATTTGGGAATTCTCAGCTTCTTTATCTAAAGTAAGTCCTTCTTTAATTTTCCATTCTTTTCCAGAACGCTCGATCCAAAAGTTTTGTGAATTTTGAGTGAAATATCCTTTGTTTTTATTGACAAAAGTAATTCTCGGAAAAGACTTTAATTTTTTATCCAAAGACAATGTCGTGTTCAACTGATGCAATGAAACCAAGGTGTCTACCTTATTAGTAGAAACATCCGTCATCAAATAACCGTTTTTGGTTCCTTCATAAAACGATTTACCATCATCAGCCCAAGAAAACTGGGAAATATTTTTTACGGCAAGATTGCTTCTTAAACCATTTACCGCTTCAGCAATCGTAAATTTTTGAGTTTGAGCAAAGAGAAAACTTCCTGAAAAAAGGAATAGAAAAGAGAGTTTAGATATTTTCATTAGATATAATAAATATTTTTAAATAGAAAAGAATCCTTTAAATCAAAGGTTTTTAACCACTTTTAAAAGATGGCTAAAATTAATAAATTAAATTGATTTCTATTAAACCAATTAATTCTCTGGATAAGTGTACAAATTAGTGAGCGGATCGCGGTCAGATTTCGCACGGTTCCATTTATATTGATGCGTCCAGTATGCAGCTTTCATGGAGAGAATTCCTAAACCTGCACCAAATAAAACATCTGAAATATAATGTTTGTTATTGATCATTCTCATCGCGCCAACCGTCGTTGCAACACCATAAGCCACATAAGGAACCCATTTGTGATGCTCACCATATTCAATAGCGAGCATGGTCGCTCCTGCAAAAACATTAGCCGTGTGACCAGACGGAAAAGAATAAGCAGTGCCATCAGGACGCGTTTCTTTTAAAGATTTTTTTAGAATATAAACCAAACCCAAATTAACTAATTGTCCTTTGACTAAAATCGCAGTTCGATTTTTATAATCCGTTCTGGGTTTCATGCCAGCGATTTCAAAGCCATAAATAGCCACGAACGGAAAAAACTGGGCGTAATCATCTAAGTGATTTTCGAAGCCAAAAATATGTTCGTTTCGCTCTTCTACAATTTCGTTTTTCAGAGATTCTTTACCGCGACCGTCTGCGATAATTCCGGAAATCATCAATCCGGCTGGCACATACAGTTCCTTGTATTGAAAATCGAATCGCTGATTTTCGATTTTTATCGAATCTTTTTGTTGAGCGAAATTTAGACTCGTAAAAAAGAAAAACAGTAGAAAAGCGTAATAATTTTTCATAGTAAAGTGCTTGTGACAAATGTAAAAAATTTATACGTTCTTAACCTACATCAATGTTTCTCTATTTGTCCTGAAATATCTTTGCATTATCAAAATTAAAAACACATCAAATATATACTTATGGCAACACAATGGAATTTAGATCAAAGTCACAGCGAAATTACTTTTAAAGTAAGACACATGATGATTTCTAATGTTAAAGGATCATTCACCAACTTCACGGCAGAAATGCACGCAGAAGATGACACTTTTAAAAACGCAAAAATTAACGCAACCATTCAAACTGATTCTGTCAGTACGAATAGTGCAGATCGAGATGCGCATTTGAAAGGTGAAGATTTTTTCAATGTAGAAGCGACCCCACAAATTACTTTCGAAACTGACTCTTTAAAGAACGAAATTACGGGTCACTTGACTATGAATGGCGTTACAAAACCGATTCAACTAGATGTTGACTTTGGCGGAATCAATGTTGATCCTTGGGGACAAACCAAAGCTGGTTTTTCATTTGAAGGAAAAATTAAAAGAAGTGATTTCGGCTTAAACTGGAACGCAGCCCTGGAAGCAGGTGGTGTAATGGTTTCTGACGACGTAAAAATCGCTGGAGAATTACAGTTCGTGAAAGCTTAAAATTCGATTTATAACAAAAAGTAAAGTCCACTCTTCGAAGTGGACTTTATTTTTTTATAAATCAAATCTTTCTAGAAAAAATACCAAAAGTTATGATTGTACGTTTTTGATATTTTCTTGGTGCATTTTTTATCGGTAATGTCTAGATCTACCTGATCGATAACATTTTCATTAGAGTAATCGAACTTTCCTACCTTGTCATTGGAAATTTTTTTAGAGCCATTTCTATAATGAATTGTCCATTGATAAGTAAAGCTGTTGTCAGCTGCGATTGCTTCGAAAGCTACGATGGTATTAGAAACTCTAATTTCTTTAAAAGCTTCTATTTCGATATCACATTTCTGAGCATTAATATCCAGAGAAACCGATAGCGGCGCTATGACCTCAACTGACTTCTTACAATTAAAAGTTTTGCCAGCTGCCTTTATTTTTAAAGATAAGACAGATTTTCCTGGAACCGATCCTTTAACAGTAAGAATATTTTGATTAAGATCACTTTGCGGAATCATTTTCTGATCGAGATAAATCCATTCGTAATGATTAGCTGTAGGATCCGCTGAAATTTCAGCCGTATAATTTTGCCTTTCTCCAACCTGAATTTGATCAGGTCCCATGATGTTACATTGGGAAAATAGCCCTGCATAAAATAGCAAGGCAATTACTAAAATAAATTTTTTCATAATAAGTGTTTTTAAAAGGTTTGTGTTTTTAATTTCTTAAACCTGAATCACTCCTAAATTAAATTTTTCTGTAATTGGCGAATGATTCGCTGCTTCGATTCCCATTGAAATCCATTTTCTGGTGTCTACTGGATTGATGATTGCATCCGTCCATAATCTCGCTGCAGCATAAGTTGGTTCGGTTTGTTTCTGATATCTTTTCGAAATGGTATCCAAAATCTCCTGCTCTTCTTCTGCCGAGATTTCCTTTCCTTGTTTCTTTAAAGTCGAAGTTTGAATCTGAGCCAAAACTTTCGCGGCCTGACTTCCACCCATCACCGCCAAATCAGCCCAAGGCCAGGCAACAATTAATCGTGGGTCATACGCTTTTCCGCACATGGCGTAATTTCCAGCACCGTATGAATTCCCTGTGATAACAGTAAATTTCGGCACTACGGAATTAGAAACGGCATTCACCATTTTCGCTCCGTCTTTGATGATCCCACCTTGTTCAGATTTTGAACCTACCATAAATCCGGTTACATCTTGCAGAAATAATAAAGGAATTTTTCTCTGATTGCAGTTCGCTATAAATCTCGTCGATTTATCTGCAGAGTCAGAGTAAATGACACCACCAAACTGCATTTCTCCTTTTCCATTTTTTACTAATTTCCTTTGATTTGCAACGATTCCGACACTCCAGCCATCAATTCGGGCGGTAGCGCAAATAATTGTTTTGCCATAATCTCCTTTGTATTCTTCGAATTCAGAATTGTCGACCAAAGATTTGATGATATCAAAAGTATCGTATTGTTCCGCTCTCGAAATTGGCATATGCCCAAAAATATCTTCTATCTTTTGTTTTGGTGGAAAACTTTCAGTTCGGTCGAAACCAGCTTTTTCGTAGTCGCCAATTGATTTCATAATATTTTTAATTCGATCCAAAGCGTCTTTATCATCTTTGGCTTTATAATCGGTCACGCCCGAAATTTCGCAATGCATTGTGGCACCTCCTAAACTTTCGTTATCAATGGTTTCTCCAATGGCAGCCTTCACTAAATAACTTCCGGCTAAAAAGATAGAACCCGTTTTATCAACGATCATCGCTTCATCACTCATAATCGGCAAGTACGCACCACCAGCCACGCAGCTTCCCATGACCGCAGAAATTTGAATAATTCCCATGGAACTCATTTTAGCATTGTTGCGGAAGATTCGTCCAAAATGTTCTTTATCTGGGAAAATTTCGTCTTGCATCGGTAAAAACACCCCTGCAGAATCCACCAGATAAATAATCGGTAATCTATTTTCCATAGAAATTTCCTGCGCACGAAGATTTTTTTTAGCCGTGATCGGAAACCAAGCACCGGCTTTTACAGAGGCATCGTTGGCAACGACCAAACATTGCTTGCCCGCAACATAACCCATTTTCACAATAACACCTGCACTTGGGCAACCACCGTGTTCTTCATACATTTCGTAACCAGCAAAAGCACCGATCTCTATAGAATCTGAATTTTTATCGAGGAGATAATCAATTCGCTCACGGGCCGTTAACTTCCCTTCATCTCGTTGTTTCTGTAAACGCTGCTCACCGCCTCCTTTCTTAATTTCAGAAAGCAAACTGTTAATCGCACCGAGCTTTAATTTATTTTGATCTTCTCTTTTATTAAATTCTAAATCCATAAGTTGCAAAAATTTGGGATAAAGGTAATATTTTTAAAGATAATGCGACGGCTAAACCTCTCAAAACCTATTAATTTTCAGTCATGCAAATTATTATCTCAATTTAAATAGAATCATTCAAAATAAAAGAGCTGAATAGTCGTTATCAATGCTAGGAATTATTCCTAGTTTATTTTTTTAGTAGTTTATTATTTGAAGACCCTAAAAGTTTTAGAAATTTTTAGGGTTTTTTTTTGGTGAATCAAGTTGGAAACTTTCTTAAAAATCTAAATTGGATTTGTAGATTTGCAAAAGTTAAAATATTAAATAGTGGTTAAAAACTCTGCCCTTTTTCGTCTTCATATGATTGTATTTCTGTGGGGATTTACCGCAATTTTAGGAAAACTGATTGAGACCAATGCGCAAGCCTTAACATTTTATCGAATGCTTTTCGCAGCCATTTTCTTATTTATTTTCATTCGGTTTGTTAAAAAGGAAAGCATTAAAGTTTCCAAAAAACTTTTCATTCAACTCTCCACAATTGGCGGATTTATGGCTTTTCATTGGCTGTGCTTCTTTTATTCCATCAAGGTTTCTAATGTGTCGATTGCATTAAGTTGCCTTTCACTTTCTACCCTTTTCGCGTCGATATTAGAACCGATTATTTTTAAAAGGAAAATAGATATTTCAGAAGTAGTCATGGGAATTGTGATTGTAATTTGTATGGGCTTAATTTTCAAAACAGAATTTCAATATAAAGAAGGCATCTTTTTCGGCATACTGACTGCTCTTTTCGGCACCATTTTTTCTGTTTTTAATGGCAAGATTTTTGGAAAAACTAGTTCGGGAAATATTATTTTCTATGAAATTTTTTCGGGTTTTCTCATCTTAACCGCCTTTTTACTAATGACGGGACAAATTTTCCAATTGAATGAAATAAGCACGCATGATTTGACGTTAGTTATTTTATTAGCTAGTGTATTTACAGCGTTCCCCATGTTAGAATCGGTCAGTTTAATGAAGTATATTTCTCCATTTACCTTAATTATCACTGTAAATTTGGAGCCAGTTTATGGGATTATCCTGGCTTTCTTTATCTTTGGAGAATCTGAGCAAATGAGTCCGATCTTTTACGGTGCTTCTTTGGTGATGATTTCAGCAATTATCGTTAATGGCGTATTAAAATCTCGCAAAAACGCAGCCGAAAAAAAATTACAGAATTGATGAGAAAATTATTCTTCGCCGCCTTAGTCACTTCAGGAGTTTTTTCTGAAGCTCAAATTGTGCGGAAATATTCGAACGAATTTCTCAATATCGGTGCTGGTGCACGCGGATTAGCCATGGGTGGCGCGGTAATTTCTAATCAAAACGACGTCTATTCTCCGATGTGGAATCCTGCGGGTTTACTTGGCGTCGATCGTGATTGGCAGGGAGCTGCGATGCATGCTGAGTATTTCGAATCGATTGCTAAATATGATTACATCGCTTTTGCTAAACCTTTAGATAATAAAGGAGGCGTCTTTGCAATTTCCATCGTGCGTCTCGGTGTTGATAATATTTTAAATACCACGCAGTTAATTGATCCTGAAGGAAATATTGATTACGATAAAATTACCAGTTTTTCACAATCTGATTATGCAGCGTTAGTTTCTTACGCTTTTAATCCTGGTGGAAACGCGAAATTAGACGTTGGTGTCAACGCGAAACTGGTTTATAGAAATGTTGGGAAATTTGCGAGCGGTTATGGTTTTGGATTTGACATCGGAGCGATTTATCATTCAGATAATGGCTGGAATTACGGTGCCGTGATGAAAGATGTTACGACAACCGTAAACTTCTGGACAGTCAATCAAAAGGAACTATCCGCTGTGGTCAATGGAGAGGAGTTTAATCCAGCTCCGAAAGATAAACTCGAATTAACGATGCCTAAATTAAATTTGGGAATGAGTCGTAATATTGAAATTAATCGCGATTTAGAATTAATGCCTGAAGTTGGAATCAATGTTGATTTCGCGAAGACGGCCGCAGTTATTTCTACTGACTTTGCGAGTATCACTCCTTACGCGGGCGCAGAATTGAAGTTTCAGGATATGATTTTTGTAAGAGTTGGTTTAAATAGGTTTCAAACCATTACCGACATTGAAAATTTAAAAAGGAAAGTTTCTTTTCAGCCCAGCGCTGGAATCGGTGTTAAATATCAAGGCCTAACTTTGGATTATGCGATTACCAATTCGGGAATCGGCGGCTCAAACTTCTTCTCTAATTTCTTTTCTTTGAAATTGGATATGGGAGATTTTAGAAATTGATATTTCTAAATAATTTTTCTTTTTAATAAAATTTTCAACCTTCATTAATGCATTAATCATCTCGCGGATCAAGCAGATTTTTCTAATAAAAAAGCCACGAGAATTTCCGTGGCTTTTTTAGATTATCTTAAATGTAGCTAAGCCCCGTAAGGAATCCAGATATTTTTAATTTCTGTAGCATGTCTTAAGAATTCCTGACCTTCACCATGTTTTGGATTCAACCAGTTTCTATATTTTCCAAAATTCACCCAAGAACGTTTCATGGAATCGGTGGATAACAATTCGATATTCTTACTTCCTTCTGCACTTCCGAAATACCAAATTCCTTCCACATTATAATGTTTGGCAAGTTCGATGGCTAATTCTTCTTTTGCTCCTGTAACTATATTTACCGTTCCGGCAGGAACATCTGAAGTTTCTAAAATCTGATAGAAATCGGTTGCTGAGAAAGGATGTCTTTCAGAAGGGATTACGACTACTCTATTTCCCATCGCAATCGCAGGAATCACCGTAGAGATAAATCCTAACAATGGATTTTCATCTGGGCAAACAACTCCCATCACCCCAATTGCTTCTGGCATTGCTAAAGTTACCATCCTTTGAACGGTAGAATGGGCTGCTCCATCATACTTGTCAGCATAAGCAGCGTAGGTATAAATTCTTTCGATTGATTTTTCAACCTCATCTAGGGCAGATTCTAAAGATTGATTCGTCATTTCCACAATTCTCTCCGCAAACTCTTCCGAACGGATTGCTAAATTTTCTGCGATATAATAAAGAACTTGCGCTCTTGCATGACCAGTCATTCCGCCCCAAGCTTTTTCTGCATGTGCGGCTTCAACTGCATTTCTGATATCTTTTCTGCTTCCTTCTGAAACTTCGCCAATGTAGTCACCATAAGCATTCTTGATTTCTGTGCTGTAACCTCCATCAGGTCTAGCTTGTTTTCCACCGATATACATTTTAGTCGTACGGTCGATATCTGCTAAACTATTTTTCGCTTTTTGATTTGCTTTCGGTTTTTCCGCTTTTGGCAAAATTGGTTTTGAAGTGAACTCAGCTTCTACTCTTGGTTTCATGTATTCATACAATCCTTCTCTTCCGCCTTCACGTCCGAAACCTGATTCTCTATAGCCACCAAAACCGGCAGCAGCATCAAACTGATTGGTACAGTTAATCCAAACGCTTCCAGCTTTAATTTTCGGTGCAATATCTAAAGCTAAATTAATATTTTCTGTCCAGACGCTTGAAGCCAAACCATATCTTGTGTTATTCGCCAAAGCCACCGCTTCGGAATGCGAACGGAAAGTCATGGCAACTAGCACTGGTCCGAAGATTTCTTCCTGTGCAATTACGGCACTTGTCGGAACATCGGTAAATAAAGTGGGTGGATAAAACCAGCCATTTTCTGGAACACCATTTTTGGGCTGGTACATGGTACAACCTTCATCCACACCGATCTTCACCATATCTTTAATGGTTTTCAATTGCTTTGGATCAATGATCGCACCCATATCAACGGCTTTATCTAAGGGATCGCCCAAGCGGAGATTATCCATACGAGTGCGCAATTTTTTGTAGAACTTTTCGGCAACTGATTCCTGAATTAATAATCGAGAACCTGCACAGCAAACTTGTCCTTGGTTGAACCAGATAGCATCAACAATTCCTTCTACTGCGGAATCCAGATCAGCATCTTCAAAAACTATGAAAGGTGATTTCCCGCCTAATTCTAAGGAAATTTTCTTTCCTGTTCCGGCAATGTTTGTTCTTAAAATTTTGCCTACGCTGGTAGAACCTGTAAAGGCAATTTTCTGAATATCTTTATGATTGACCAAAGCGTTTCCAGCTTCGGTTCCTTTTCCAGTGATGACATTGACAACTCCTTTTGGCAACCCAATTTTTTCACAGATTTCTGCAAAGAGTAAAGCTGTTAAAGAAGTCAATTCTGCTGGTTTTAATACTACGGTATTTCCCATCGCTAAAGCCGGCGCCACTTTCCAAGAAAGCATCATTAAAGGGAAGTTCCACGGAATAATTTGTCCGACAACACCAACTTCCTGATAATCCCGGAATTCGGTATCCATTAATTTTGCCCAGCCTGCGTGGTGGTAAAAATGTCTGGCCACAATTGGAATATCGATATCACGAGTTTCGCGAATTGGTTTTCCGTTGTCTAAGGTTTCCAAAACGGCAAACAGTCGTGAGTGTTTCTGAATTTGTCTGGCGATGGCGTATAAGTATTTGGCCCGTTCGAAACCACTGAGAGCGGCCCATTCCGGCAAAGCTTTGTTGGCGGCTTTCACTGCTTTATCAACATCGGTTTCGTCGGCTTCGGCAATTTTTGCTAAAAACTCTTTATTGGATGGATTGTTCGAATCGGCATATTTTTTTGAGTTGGGTTTTACCCATTCTCCACCGATGAACAATTCAAATTGTCGGTTATGATTTTCTAAAAATTCCACAGCTGGCGCTGCACTTTCTGGAGCTGGACCGTAAACCATGGTGTCGTATATTTCTTTGATTTCCATTTTGATGATGTGTTAATGTGATGATTTGGTGATGTGTTAATGAACCACGAAAGTCACAAAAGTTTTTATTTTTTTAAGTTTTTCAAAAGGGCAAAAAAAGATTGTGGATTTGCGCTGTTAAAAATCTTAGTGTTTTTTATTATAACCTTTCTTTATATTTAGATCCCACCGCGCCCCGGCTTGAACAGAGCTCTTTTTGTGTAACGAAGTGAAACAAAAAAGCGGGAGTGGAAGACGGAAAGGTGCGCCCTACTTCGACAAGCTCAGCAACCGTACTTCGACAAGCTCAGTAACCGTACTTCGACAAGCTCAGTAACCGTACTTCTACAAGCTCAGTATGACAATTATGCCATCGGATGTCTGAATCCTGCGCTATATCGTCCGGTTACGTAATGCTCTAACTGTCGCTCGATGTCGCCCAATAGGGAACTTGCTCCGAATCTGAACAAATCTGGAGTTAACCAATCGTTTCCTAATTCTTCTTTTATTAAGATTAAATAATCAAGCGCTTGCTTTGCTTTTTGAATTCCACCTGCGGGTTTGTAACCGACTTTCACGCCAGTTAATTCATGGTAATCGCGAATGCAACGGATCATGACCAAACTAATGGCTAAAGTTGCGTTCACGGATTCTTTCCCCGTAGAGGTTTTGATAAAATCTGAGCCAGCCAACATGGCTACCCAAGATGCTTTTGCTACTTTGGTATAAGTAGGAATTTCACCTGTCGCCAAGATTGTTTTCATGTGAGCATCGCCACACGCCGCGCGACATAATTTAATTTCATCGTACAGTTCTTTCCATTTTGATTCTAAAACCAAATCACGGGAAATTACGATGTCGATTTCTGTGGCTCCGGCAGCTACAGATTTTTTGATCTCTGTGATTTTGTCTTCCAGGGAAATTTTACCAGCTGGAAAGCCAGTAGATACTGCGGCGATTGGAATGTTTGTTCCTTTCAAAGCTTCTTTGGCAAAGGGAATTAAATTGTGATAGACGCAAACGGCGCCTGTAGTCAATTTTGCATCCTGCATGCCTAATCGTTGCAGAATATCTTCTCGAACCGGATTCTTGGCTTTTTCACAAAGTCTCATCACGTTTCCGCGGGTGTCGTCGCCAGCGAGCGTGGTAAGATCGATCATGGAGATTGCCTTGAGTAGCCAGGCTGCTTGAAATTCTTTTTTCACACTTCGTCGTCCCGCTAAGGTTGCGACCCGTTTCTCCACGGCGCTACGATTGATATTGATCGCATCAAAATACTTGGTATTGAATGGCCATCCTTCATTTCGCACTTCATGGTGATTTTCCATAGGAATCGTATGGGTTTTTTCTAATGTCTTTTGCATGAATAATTAAATTTAATTAGAAAATTGATATTTATTAATTGAGGAATGTAAAAATAGCCAATTATCTGCAGATTCGACGAGTACTTTTGGGAAATTGTGCTAATTACTTTTAACAAAAAATACACTTCTGGCGAAATGTATTTTTTATAATTTTTTAAATTTAAATTTTCCGGTTAAACCTTTAGTTGTCTGCTAATGCTTTGTTCTAAAGAAATAAAAGTTTCAGTTCTGGTTACTCCTTTTAATTTTTGAATTTTATTTAAAATCTCCATTAAATGGTCATTATCCCTGCACAACACTTTAAGAAAAACAGTGTAATCTCCGGTCGTGTAATGTGCTTCTACCACTTCATTAATCTCCTTCAGTGCTTTAATTGCGTCTTGATAATGGCTTGGCTGTTCTAGAAAGACGCCAATAAAAGAGACCACCTTAAAACCAATTTTACGCGGATTCAGAAACGAAATAGAATTCTCCATGACGCCCGCATTTTCTAATTTTTTAATTCTTTGATGAACTGCTGTCGTAGAAATTCCCACATTTTTTGAAATCTGGGCTAGCGATGTTTTAGCATTGTCCATCAACATATAGATAATCTCTTTATCGATCTTATCTAAATGATACTCGGCATTAATTGCATTTTTCATTGTTAGTGTTTTTGTGTTTAAAATATATCGTGTTTGTCTTGTTTCTGATTTCGTGACAATACAGTAAAGATAGGAAAGTGGTCGCTATATCCACCCAAGTATCTGGTCCCAGCATAAGTTCTGAAAGGGCGACCGCTAAATTTCTGATCCCAGTTGCTCAATTTCTCATGATTGAAGACTTTAGCTTCTTTAAAAACAAGCGGATTGTTTGCGTTAAAAAAATTTACCGATAAAAACATTTGGTCAAAAAGCAAGCCATTTTTGTAGTGAAATGTAGAAAATTTTCCATTTTTAAACAAGTCGGCGTACGGATTTAAGAGGACTTTATTAAATTCATTGTCATAACCAAAATTTGCTATCATCTCTTCATCAGGATTTTCATTAAAATCACCACAAACTAAAACTGATTCGTTGGTGGTTGAACTTATTTCTGAAACTTTGTGATGCAAGTCTTTGAGGATATATTCTCGCTTGGATTTATTAACATCTTTTTCCCTTTTGGAAGGCAAATGCAAAACGAAGAGATTAATAATCGTCTCAGCGTACTTTACTTTGCAAAAAAGAACATCTCGGGTTGTATCGTAATATTCAGAATTTCGACCTTCAACCGTAAAAAAATAAGACAGCGGTTCCGAGGAGATAATTTCAATTTTACTTTTATCGTAAAGCAGTGCTACATCTACTCCTCTTTCATCCATCGATTCGTAGTGCACAATTCCGTAAGTAGAGTTGAAGGGATCTAACTTCACCAAATCTTCTAACGGTTTACGACCCTGAACTTCAGATAGACCAATCAACATAGGCAGCGAATTTTCACTATCCTGAATCAGTTGAAAAACATGTGCTATTTTAGTCAGCTTATTCTCATATTTTCTTTCGTCCCAATTTTGCATACCCGAAGCAGTTGGGTCTAACTTGTGAATCTGCGGTATATCTGGACAAAACAAGTTTTCCACATTATAGAAAGCAATTAATTCTTTTTCCTCTCTATTTTCCATCATCGTTATCAACTACTATTTTCATAAATGTAAACTTACTAGAAATAATTGAAAAACGTTTCATTTACCGTAAAATATCTGGTCTTTTTTCTAAAGTAATTTGAAGGGCTTGATCATGCTGCCATTCCTCAATTTTTTTAGAATTTCCGCTCAGTAAGATATCCGGAACTTTAAGACCTTTATACTCAGCAGGTCTAGTAAAGATAGGAGGTGAAAGAAGATTGTCTTGAAAACTGTCGGTTAAAGCAGATTGTTCATCATTTAACACTCCTGGTAACAATCTAATAATAGAGTCTGCTAAAACACAAGCTGCTAATTCGCCGCCCGTTAAAACATAATCGCCAATCGAAATTTCTTTGGTAATATGAAGTTCACGGACTCTCTGATCTATTCCTTTATAATGACCACATAAAAAAATAAGATTATTTTTAATAGAAAGTGTATTGGCTATTTTTTGGGTTAAGGTTTCACCATCGGGCGTGAGGTAGATGACTTCATCATATTCCCGCTGTGCTTTTAAATCAGAGATACATTTATCAATCGGTTCAATCATCATGATCATTCCAGCTCCACCGCCATAAGGTTCGTCATCAATCTGCCGGTGTTTCCCGATGCTCCAATCCCGCAGTTGATGAAAATGAACTTCCGCCAAACCCTTCTGCACTGCTCTTTTCAAAATTGAAGTTTGAAAAGGACTTTCCATTAATTCTGGTAAGACACTTATTATATCTATTCTCATTGTTCGGTATTATTCTTTTTGTTGGGAATGATAATTAGCCTTAATGAGGAATCTTTATTGATGTAACTCCACATCCAGTTGAAGAAAATCGCCAGTTTATTTCGGACACTTAAAATTAACATTAAATGTAAAAACATCCAGAAATACCAGGCGAGCAAACCTTGAAATTTAAAATTCGGAAGATCGACGACGGCACGGTGTTTTCCAATGGTTGCCAAACTTCCCTGATCGTTGTACTCATATTCCGTCCAATCTTTTTCAGATTTTCTTAGGAAATTTTTTCCCATATTCTTGCCTTGGTTGATGGCAACATTGGCAACTTGAGGATGGCCAGCTGAATACTTTGGAGTTTCCATGTAAGCGATATCTCCAATCGCGAAAATATTATCGTGACCGAGAATTCGATTATAGCGGTCGGTCTTAAATCTGTTTCTGATGATCACCTCAGGCTGCAAACCATCAATGATATTTCCGGTTACGCCGGCGGCCCATATTACGTTATTGGAAGCGATGGTTTTCCCACTTTTCATATACACTCTATCGCCATCATAATCTGTCACCATCTCGCCTCTCATGAAATCGACGCCAAATTCCTGCAAATATTCATCAGATTTATCTTGCGCTTCTTCACTCATAACCGCTAACGGCTTTTCCGTGGAGCTGATAAGAATAATTTTTAAATCATCAAAATTCATATGAGGATAATCTCGGGGGAGAATATCCTTTTTCATTTCTGCAAAAGCGCCAGCTAATTCCACGCCCGTTGGTCCGCTTCCGACGATAACGATATTCCAGTTGCCGTCATCACTGCGTTTTCTTTCAATAATTAATTTTTCGAAAGTTAATAAAACATGATTTCTGATCGCAATTGCCTCTTGGGTATTTTTCATTCCAAAGGTCAGATGCTCCATTTTAGCATTGCCGAAAAAATTGGTTTTGCACCCAGACGCGATCACCAGTTTATCATAAGTGAATTCGGCTTCGTCGGTAATAATTTTATTTTGTTCGGGAACAATACTTTGTACTTCCGTTAATCGAAATTGAATATTTCGAGATCGCTGAAAAATTTTTCTGAAAGGAAAGGAAATATTGCTGGGTTCTATACGTCCACAAGCAACTTGGTAAAAAAGTGGCTGAAACATATGGTGATTAACTTTGTCGATCACCATCACTTTCTTTCTTTTATTATTGAGTGATTTTGCTAATTGCAAACCGGCAAATCCGCCACCAATAATTACTATTTTTTCACGTGCTTCCATTGGTGCAAAAATAAGGAAATTTTAATCAATCTATTTCAATTCTAAATAACCGCAAAAAAAATCCTTGAAAAAGTTTCAAGGATTTAAATTTTATTGTTTTACGATTTGGGTTACTTTTTGAGTATTGTCACTTAGGACATATCTCATCAAGTACTTCCCTGGTCTGAGTTTATCTAATCGAATTTCTTCAGAGTTTTTATTAATCTGATATTCCGCTACCTGCATTCCCAAAATGGAATAAAATGTAACTGACTTTATTTTTAAAGAGGTATCTTTTGACTTTACAATGATAAAATCTCGAGCTGGATTAGGGTATGCAACCAACAGTCCATCATCAGATTTCTGATTGGTCATCATCGAAACTCTATCAACAGACTGCGCAGAAACCTTTTCTGAGAATACCGTTAAACTGCCGATTAATACTAAAGAAAATAATAATTTTTTCACCTATATGATTTTATTTTAACCTATATCCTTACAAAAGTAAGAAATTCCATTTGAAATACAATAGTTTTTTCGCAAAACTATAATTAAATTTGCAAGCGATAACTCAAATACCATTCCAAAAAAATGATCATCTATTCCAGAAATCGAAGACTTAGAGCAAGTGCCGCCATCAGAGCGCTCGTTCAGGAAACTACCTTAACAACCAATGACTTTGTAATGCCCATTTTTGTAATGGAAGGCGTCAACAAGCAGGAGGCAATTTCATCAATGCCGGGAATTTTCAGAAGAACATTGGATCTGACGGTGATCGAATGTCGCGAGTTATTTTCTCTGGGAGTGAAAGCGGTCAATTTATATATGAAAGTTTCGGAAGATTTAAAAGACAATACGGGAAAAGAATCTTGGAATCCTAATGGATTAATGCAAAACACCATTAAAGCAATAAAAGATGCAGTTCCAGAAATGCTTATTATGCCCGATGTTGCCTTGGATCCCTATTCCATTTACGGTCATGATGGAATTGTTACCAAAGGAAAAATCGATAACGATGCGACGAATGATTCCTTAGTTAAAATGTCGGTTTCATTGGCAGAAGCTGGAGCAGACATTGTTGCCCCAAGCGATATGATGGACGGAAGAGTTGCCGCCATAAGAACTGGATTAGAAGAAAATGGTTTTACCGATGTTGGAATTTTAAGTTACGCTGCGAAATATGCTAGTTCATTTTACGGTCCTTTTAGAAATGCTTTAGATTCAGCACCGAAAGAAGATGTAGAAAATCCGAAGGACAAAAAAACCTATCAAATGGATTTTCACAATTCCAGAGAAGCCATCGACGAAGTTTTAAAAGATGTTGCAGAAGGTGCCGACATCATCATGATTAAACCGGGAATGCCGTATCTGGATATCGTTGCTAAAGCTCGACAGGTAATCGATTTGCCCATTGCAGTTTTTAACGTAAGTGGCGAATACGCAATGTTAAAAGCAGCCGCCCAAAATGGTTGGCTAGATAATGATAAAGCGATTATTGAAAGTTTGACGTGCATTAAACGCGCCGGAGCAGATATGATTTTTACCTATGCTGCAAAAGAGGCCGCGATTTTATTGAACCACTAGAACAATTTAAATATAAAAAAAGAACTTCTAAAATTTAGAAGTTCTTTGTATTTTAAAACCAACCTTTCTTATTTTGAACATAAGTTCGGTCGAATTGTTCATCAGCCATAATGAGATAAAGAATCCCTTCTATCAAACCAACGATACTCGCTGCTCCGCAGGTTACAAAAGTTAAGACCAGCTGTATAATTCCTTCTTTGGTGTATCCAAGATAAAATTTATGTATTCCCAAACCACCTAATAAAATAGCTAAAATTCCCGCTGCCAATTTTTTCTCGGAGCGATAGTTTCCTTGATTGTAGCCAGGATTGGGATTCTGCGAAGATTCCGGATTGTTGTAACCGTAAGTTTCCATATTTTATTGTTTTTAGTTCTTTGTTTAAATATAAGTGTACAAAATTGACCTGATGTTACAGATATTTTAAACTTTTCCTAAATAAAACAAACCAATGCACTTTTGATTTTCTTCTAATTGTAGAAATTCTCTCAAATGATTGATCATTCCCGGAGTGCTCCAATAACAACCGACTTCGTAAGCCGTTGCAGTAAGATACATATTCTGAACAGACATGGCAGTTGCCGCAATTTCTTCCCATTCTGGAAGCAATCCACTAAAATTAACAGAAATGGTAATGATAGAATCTGACATCGCTATTTTATCGGTGATATCAATGTATTTTTTTTCCAGAAAGGTTTGTGGGTCAGCTGTTACCTGATAAATCGCCGCTAATTTTACGCCCAACTGATTTTTTTCTTCCCCACGGAAAACTTTTAATCGCCAAGGTTTTGTGCGTTTATGATTCGGAGCAAAGTTGGCAGAATTTAAAATTTCTGTAAGAACGCTTTGTTGAATTTCCTCCGTAGAATACGATTTTGGAAAAGTGCTCCTTCTGGCTTCGATGATATTTTTCAGTATTTCTACTTTTTCCATTTTTTATTTTAGTTAAAGATTACGAAACTTGTTCGATAATCTGGCTGATATTATTAAGAGTAAAAGAGTCGCCAACCTTTTTACCGAACATGATTTTCGCCATTGGACTTTCTTCAGAAATAGCATAAAACCGATCTCCTTCAAAGAAAAACTCTCCCAAAGAAACCGAAATATAAAATCTCGCCTTATTCGTAAAGACAATGGAACCATGTTGAATTCGATCCGAAGTGTTTTGTTTAATCTTGGATAGATTTCGCTGTAAATCCTTTAAGGTAGCAAGCTGCTTTTGAATCTGGTAAATCTCTTCATGCATTTCTTCACGAATGGAATCATACTTAGAAGTTTTTTTCACCTCACGGCTTGCCTCCAAAGTAAACTCCATAAAATTCTCTACTTTCTGAATTTTTTGCTTAATCTTTTCTTGAACGTAACTGCGAACTTCGCTTTTTACGAGGGTACTTTTCTGCATACCGCTTATAATTTTTATTAAAGATAAAAATTCTTTTCAAATAGAAACGGTTTAAAAAGTTAATTGTAATTTAAAGTAAGATTACATTTTCAAGCGTTGCCGAGTAGCTTCGTAAAGAATAGCACCGCACGCTACCGAAACATTTAAAGACTGGGTCTTGCCTTCCATCGGAAGTTTTATTTTTTCATCTGAATGATGCAAAACTTCTTTAGAAATTCCTGTTTCTTCATTACCCATCACAATCGCACAAGGTTGTGTAAAATCGACGTCATAATATAATTTCTGCGCTTTTTCAGTGGCAGAAAAAACCTGAACTCCAGATTGTTGCAGGAAATCTACGGTGTGTCCTAAGTTTTTCTCTTTACAGATGGTAATGTTGTACATGGCACCCGCCGAAGTTTTAATCGCGTCAGAGTTCATCGGTGCTCCACCTTTTTCAGGAATAATAATCGCATCCACTCCAGCACATTCCGCCGTTCTGCAAATCGCTCCAAAGTTTCTGACGTCGGTCAATCGATCTAAAATTAAAAGAAACGGCGTTTTACCGGATTCAAAAATTTCAGGTAAAATATTTTCTATCGAATGAAAGGGAACATCAGAAATAAAAGCAACAACACCCTGATGATTCTTTCGGGTAAAGCGATTTAATTTTTCAACGGGAACAAAATTCGGTCTTATTTTGTATTTTGCCAGTAAATCTTTTAATTCATAGTAAAGATCGCCTTGCAGCCCATTTTGTAAAAATACTTTATCAACGGTTTTGCCGGCGTCAATTGCTTCAATCACTGGGCGTAACCCAAATATAAAATCGTCTTTCATTTGTTATTCAAATTAAATGCTCAAGGTTTTTTTTTAATCCTCACCTCGAAATCGGAATGGTCTTTTTTAAAATTGCTCGCCAAGAATTGCTCTTTTTTGAGCCATGGCATATCCTAAATGAATACTTTCGTGCATGTTGTTAAAGATAATGGCATCTTGAATATTTTTTAAATCCAATCCAAAACTGGTCGTGTAGGAAGTATAATCGGGAAAAAAATCATCGTCGTAATCTTTCATTAAAACCTTCGAAGTTTCCGTAAGTAGAAAAGCCAAATCATCAATTTCTGATTGCGCCACATTCAAATTGGGAAGCGTTCCTTTTTTATACGTTTCAATCCAGTATTTATCAATTCGAAAAGGATTTCCGCTCAAATAGTAATGAAGTAACTGCTGAGTTGCCACACAGTGAACAATGTTCCAATAGATATTGTTATTAAAGCCATCTGGAATCAACAACAAATCTTTGGTTGAAGTGTTTTGTAAGATTTCTAAAAGGTTTCGTCGAACTTGGCGGTGTGCCTGAAAATGATAATTCATTTTGCCATTATTTTAAGGTTCAAAAATAGGTTAATTAACTGAAAATGACAAGAATTTAAGACGGTTTCAGCGATGTAAATGAATGACTTTGGAAATGAAATTAAACAAATTCAATTTTAATTCAATTAGAAAATCATTCACACCAATCTTATAATCTGGGAACACATTTCTACAAAAGCTCATTTTGAATTGCAATGTTTAACAAACTTTAACTCTGAATTGGCACTAATTGTGTTGATTGGTGTCGGTAATTATTGGAAATTTACACTCTAAATTCTACAAAAAATATGTCAGAACTCAATCAAGCTGAAGATATTAGACAATTAACAGAAAAAGTAAGAGAACAGAATTACTTTTTTTCACTTTTAAAACAGGAAATCAACAAAGCAATTATCGGACAAGAATACATGGTAGACCGTTTATTAATCGGTCTTCTTGGCAATGGCCATGTCTTGTTGGAAGGTGTGCCAGGTTTAGCAAAAACTTTAGCGATTAAAACCTTGGCCGATGCAGTTCAAGGAGCTTTTTCCAGAATCCAGTTTACTCCGGATTTACTGCCAGCAGATGTCGTAGGAACGCAGATTTATAGTATTAAAGACAACGACTTTTCCATAAAGCGCGGTCCAATTTTCGCGAACTTCGTATTGGCTGATGAGATTAACCGCGCGCCCTCAAAAGTGCAGTCGGCTTTATTAGAAGCCATGCAGGAAAAACAAGTGACCATCGGTGATGAAACAATGGCACTACCCAAGCCCTTTTTAGTTTTGGCCACGCAAAACCCGATTGATCAGGAAGGAACTTATCTTTTGCCAGAAGCGCAAAGCGACCGTTTTATGTTGAAGTGTACCATCACTTATCCTGATTTTGATGACGAGAGAAAGATTATGAATATGGTTGCCAGCGGACATTCGCCAGAAATTCGTCCCGTCATTACTTTAGATAATATTACAGAAGCCAAGAATTTAATCAATCAAATATATTTAGATGAGAAAATTGAAAAATATATTTTAGATATGGTTTTCGCAACCCGTTTTCCAGAAAAATATGGACTTCCAGATTTGAAAAATTACATTAGTTTTGGCGCCTCACCGCGGGCATCGATTAATTTATCAATTGCTGCACGAGCGATGGCATTCTTAAAAAATCGTGCCTTTGTAATCCCAGAAGATGTGAAGGAAATTGCTAAAGATGTATTGCGCCATCGTATCGGACTTAGTTTTGAAGCGGAAGCCGAAGAAATTACTTCTGATGAAATCGTGGATAAAATTCTTGGGAAAATTCAAGCGCCTTAGACTCAATTAATTCTAAAACGAAAACTGTATGAGAATTTTTATCACTTTCTTTTTTGCACTATTTTCCATTGCCTTATCTTCTCAAAATTCTAAAATTTACCCAAAGGGGAAAATTATTTTAGGTGAGGAAAACACTTTCGTTTATGAACCAACAGGTGCCATGAATATCAGTGATGGTGCTGCAGCAAAATATGCATACATAGACGGCTACAAAAATTCACCCTTAGTAAAAAAACAAAACAAATATGAGTTTACTGTTAAAGTCCCAGATAGCATAAGAGCAATTATCGTTTCGTTTTTTGATAAAAAAGGAGAATTAATTGATAATAATTTTGACAAAGGATTTCCGCTCGCACTTAATAATGCTGATCCCGCACAGGCCAGTTTAGATAAGGTGATGCTTCTTCATAACACAGGTGGTTATTTATTTAAGCTTAATCATTCCAAAAGATATTTCGTGGAAGAATACGAGCGTTTATTTGAAAAATCACCGAAGCTGAAAGATAAAGCAGTAAATCTATATCCCTATCTAAGCGCTCTTTCTAGTGTTGATCCTAAAAAAGAAATAGTAGTAAGTAAAGAGTTAGCCCAAAATTTTGAATCAAAAAGCGGTGAACAAAACTTAATCGCTGCCTTAAATTTATATGATTTCAATCTTAAAGACTCCGACAAAGCAAACTCGCTGTCCAAGATCATTTTAGAGAAATATCCAAACGGTGAACTTGCAAAAAGTAAATTGATTCAAAAGTTTTTCAAAGAGGCCAACGATCCTACAAATAAGCAAGAGCAAAAGGTACTCTTACAATATATTGAAGACTATAAAAAGAACTATCCAAAAGACGCCTACACTAATCAAATAGCTGATGAAATGAATGGTATCATTTTTAAAAAGGTAATTGAATCAAAAGATTGGAGAAAAATTGATGACTTTACAAATAGGTTTAACAATAATTTTTACGCAGCGCAGGAATTTAATGCTAGTGCCTGGAAATTTGCGGACGGAGATGATATTACTTCAGCAGGAAATGATTTAGAATTTGCAGAAAAACTAGCTAGAAAATCTCTTGAAATCTTTGACGAAAAAGTTAGTAATTTAGATAAATATCAACAGAAATCAGATTTTGACCAAAGCTTTACGTACTATACAGACGCCCTGGCATTGGTTTTATATAAAGAGAAAAAATATCAGGAAGCATTCAATGAACAATCTAAGATTATTGATTCCCGATTAATTGATGACAGTAATCGAGAAAGATATGTGCTGTACGCTCAAAAAGCAAAAGGAGATCAGTTTGTAAAAAATTATCTCGATCATCTTTTAAAGGAACAGAAAATTTCTGATAGTCTTTTTAATTCGCTTACGGCCATTTATAAAGTTCAAAATTTGCCGACGGTAGAAATTGAAAAATTAAAAGAAGAAAATAAAAAAACAGCAACCAACAAATCAAGAAAGGAATTATTACAGTTTTATTCTGGAGATTTAAAAGCAAAAGATTTTGAATTAACGACGTTAAAGGGAAACAAAGTTAAACTGAGTGATTTAAAAGGAAAAATTGTGGTGCTTGATTTCTGGGCAACTTGGTGCGGACCTTGTCGGGCAGCACTTCCTCACATGCAGGAATTGGTAAAAAAGTATGATGAATCAGAAGTGGTATTCCTTTTCGTTAATACGATGGAAAGAACAAAACCTGTGGAAACCGAAAAAAAGGTGACCAAATTTATGGCTGATAATAAGTATGATTTAAATGTTTTATTTGATCATGAAAATGAAGTTTCAAAAAAATATCTGATTAGCGGAGTTCCTGTAGAAATTGTTATTGATAAGGAAGGGAATTTAATGTCGCGGACTGTCGGTTATGACGGAAATTTAGCAGCAATCATAAACGAAAATAAATAAGGTTAGCAAAGTTATGCAGATTAAAGACATCATCAGAAAAGTAAAACAAATTGAAATCCGAACTCGCAAGAAAACGGAAGCTACTTTGATGGGTCAATATCACAGCGCTTTCAAGGGGCAAGGAATGACTTTTTCAGAAGTCCGTCCCTATCAAGATGGTGATGAAATCCGAAGAATCGACTGGAATAAAACAGCCCGTTTTCGGGAACCATTTGTGAAAGTGATGGAGGAAGAAAGGGAACTGACCATGATGCTCTTGGTCGATATTTCTGCTTCAATGGATTACGGAACGCAAACCCAGCTCAAGCGAGAATTTGTGGCAGAAATAGCCGCAACTTTAGGATTTTCGGCCGCTGGAAATAATGATAAAGTTGGTTTAATATTGTTTGCCGACAAAATATATAAAGTGATTCCACCGCAAAAAGGACGAAAACATATTTTAGCAATTATCAGTACTATTTTATCAGCAGAATATATTCCCGCTGAAGCGAAGATTGATAAAGCACTGGAGTATACAATGACGGTTTTCAAGAAGAAATCATTAATTTTTATGTTCTCCGATTTCGAAGATCAATACGATTTGAAGATGGTGAGAATCGCCGCTAGAAAACATCAATTATTGGGTTTGAGAGTTTTCGACCAAAAAGATAACGAAATTCCAGACGTAGGTTATGCCCTTTTTACCGACGCCGAAACGGGCAAACAAATTTGGGCCAATACAAGCAATGCAAGATGGCGATATCAATTTGCCGAACAACAAAAACAAAAAGTAAAAAGCGTAACAGACGATTTTGAAAGTTCATCGGCCGGCTTTATTAATATCAATACAGGTGATGATTACGCTAAATTTTTGTATCAATATTTTAGAAAAAGATAAATTTTGAAAAGATTACCCTTCATACTATTTTTACTGCTAAGTATATTTTCATTTTCGCAAACCTTGAGTTCTAAGCTCGACAAGCAGACTTTAGCACTTGGTGAAGCCGGGACTTTGCATATTCAGATTTCTGATTTACAGGCAAAAGATGTACTCTCGGCGCCGAAGAATGAATTACTTCCTTTCCACTTTGAAGAAATAAAAGACAGCATTAATAAACAGCTGAACACTTACGATCGCGTCGTCGAATTCGCGGTTTTCGAAGAAGGTAAATTTACGATTCCCGCTTTGGATTTTAGAGTTAACGGGAAAGTTCTTAAAACAATTCCGTACGATATTGAAGTCATTAACACCGCTCAAAAAGGTGACGAAATTAATGATATCATGAAAAACAAACAAGTCGATCTTGGCGTTCAGGATTACTGGGAAATGTACAAATGGTATATTCTAGGACTGCTAATTGTGCTGGCTGTAATCTTCTTGATTTATCAGCTCATTAAATATGGCAGACGAAAAAATTCTGATCCCATTGTGATGACCAACCAAACATTACGTGAATTAGAAAAACTTAAAAAGAAAAATTACATCGAAGACGGAAACTACCGACTGTTCTATGTGGAATTATTAGACATCTCTAGAAACTTCATCACCAAACAATATAAAATCCCAGCGGATGTTCTATTGACCGATGATTTAATTGATGTCATGAAATTGAACAACACCATTTCCCCAGAAAATGAAAAGATTATCGAAGACATTTTCTTAAGAGGCGATTTAGTTAAATTCGCTAAAGTTTTCCCGGATCAACAGGATATGCAGACCGATTTTGATCAGCTTAAAACCTTCGTGAAACGTTCTTCCAAGGATTTGGAAATAGAACAATTAAGAACTGGAGTATAAATGATGACGTTAGATTTTTTAAATTTCGAATTTTACAGTCCGTGGTTCTTAGTGCTCTTTGCGGTATTCATCCCATTGATCATTCGTGATGTACGCAATAAAAAACGCTCGGGAATCCTTGTTCCTTCTACCCAAAATATGGAGGAAAGTAAATCGATCGTCTTCGTTTTATTTCTTTTAAAAATTTCAAAATACCTTATTCTTACTTGCTTAATCATTGCGATGGCAAGACCACGAACATTTACGATTTCTCAAAACCAGGATGATAGCAAGGGAATTGATATAATGCTGTCAGTCGATGTTTCGTTAAGTATGTTAGCCAAAGATTTAGAACCTGATCGATTAACCGCATTGCAAAAAATTGCAAAAGAATTTGTGACCAGCCGACCTGGAGACCGAATTGGTTTGGTGACTTATGCCGGTGAAGCTTTTACCAAAGTACCTGTAACTTCTGATCATGCTGTTGTAATTGAGGAATTAGACAATCTTAATACGAGAGAGCTTATTCAAGGAACTGCCATTGGCGAAGGGCTTTCCGTAGCGGTTGCGCATTTGGTCAATAGCAAAGCGAAATCAAAAATTATTATTTTAATGACCGATGGCGTGAACACCATTGCCAATGCAATGCCGACGCAAGTTGGTGCTGAACTGGCTCGCAGTAATGGAATTAAAGTCTACACAGTTGGAATTGGCACCAATGGTTACGCCTTGATGCCGACTGCTCAAGATCTTTTTGGCGATTTAATTTTTACAGAATCAGAAGTTCAGATCGATGAGCCAGTGCTTCGTGAAATTGCGCAAACTACGGGTGGAAAGTATTTCCGAGCGACCACCAATCAAAGTTTGGAAAACGTTTATGATGAAATCAATCAACTCGAAAAGACCGAATTGAAAAGCACAAAACTCTATAACTATCAAGAATATTTTCGAAATTTCTTGTGGATTGCTTTGGGCGTCTTGCTTCTTGATGCTTTGCTGCGTTGGGTTTTCTATAAATTTTTAAGTTAAATAAATCAAAAATATAATTAGATAATATACTTTAATAGATGAACTGGACTTTAGGAAATAGTTGGTATTTACTTCTGTTGCTGCTTTTGCCGCTTCTGGGTATTTTGATGGTCACTTATCTAAAATGGAAAAAGGGCCGGAAAAACATCTTTGCCGAAGCCAAGTTTCAAGACGAACTATTTGAGCGTAAATCTGCTTTTTCAAAAATTTTACCGTTTTTATATTTAATAGCGACGCTATTTTTAGTTCTTTCCATTGTCGATTTACTCATCGGATCTGAGGAAGTAAAAACAAAGCAGAAAATGAATAACGTAATTTTTCTGCTTGATGTTTCTAATTCGATGAACGCGCAGGATGTTGAGCCGAACCGTTTGGATGAAGCCAAAAACATCATCATCAATACAATGGCTAAGATGAAGAACGATAAAATCGGAGTGGTTGTATTTGCCGGAGAAGCGAGTTCAATTATGCCTTTGACGACGGATTATCAGGCTGCCGAAACCTATCTTGGTGGTGTAGAAACCAGCATTTTGAAAATCCAGGGAACCGATTATTTAATAGCCATGCAAACCGTAGTGAATAAGTTCAAAAATATTCCCAAAGGTGCTCGACAAGTTGTGTTGCTAAGTGATGGCGAAGATAATGAAGGAAATGAAAAAGCCGCTACAAAATTAGCAATGAAAGAGGGAATCTCTGTAATTTCAGTTGGAATCGGCTCTGAAGAAGGTGCGCCAATTCCTGAATATGTTTTCGGGCAATTGATGGGTTATAAGACTGATCAAAGTGGGCAAACCGTTATTTCAAAAAGAGAAAATTTAGCTTTAAAAAATATCGCGGCGCAAACAAATGGCGCTTATGTTGATGGAAACGTTTTGGAAAATGCGACCACTGAGATTATTGACGGCTTGCGAAAAAGTGCTACATCCTCAGAAAGCATGGTAAAATCAAATAATGCGATTCACTATTATCAATATTTTTTGGGGGTTTCGCTTCTTTTCTTTCTGTTGATATTTCTCTTAAATCCAAAACGCGATTTCAATATTTGATTCAAAACCAACACATTCGGGCGACTTTAACCCAAATTTAACAATTTCATCCCTAGACTTTAACATATAAAGGAATATTTTTGCATTGATGAATTTAAAATTACTTTTTACGGCGTTTTTTTTATCAGTTGGATTTAATTTAATTTCTGCCCAGGAAAATTATAAGACTTTAGTTTTCAAAGGGAACCAACAATTTGATAAACAAGATTACGAATCCTCTTCTTCGAAATATCTGGAAGCTGTACAACTTGACGACAAAGAGTTTATGGCTCATTACAATCTTGGCAACTCATTGTACAAAAGGAAAATGTTCGACGAAGCAAAAGCAGAATTCGAAAAAGCTGAGAAACTTTCCGCCAACCTTCCTGACAAAAGTGCTGCGCTCTACAATTTAGGAAACACTTTTATGAAGCAGGAAAATTCTAAAAAAGCAGCAGAACTTTACAAGCAAGCCTTGAAGCAAGATCCCTACAATGAAAGCATCCGAAAGAATTACGAAATTGCGATGCTGAAAGAAAAAGAAAAGAAAGAACAAAAAAAGGATAAAGATGGTTCTGGCGGCGGAGGTGGCGACGACGACAGTAAAGATAAAAATCAAGGTCAAGAAAAAGGTGATCAGGCAAAGAAAGAAGCTGGCACAGGTCAACAAAATAAAGGCGAAGGTGACGGAAAAGATCCTAACGAAAATAAAAAAAGTAACGATAACAAAATGCCCAAAGATTTAGAAGATGCCATTCTGAATCGTGTGGGAAATAAAGAACGAGAAACCGCAAAGAGAATTCTCAATAAAAATTCTTATTCGATGCCAGAGAGCAACGAAAAAGATTGGTAATGAAACAACAAATTTCTTATATCCTATTTCTATTTTCTGCTGTATTCACTTATGGGCAGGTTACTCTAGCTATTTCCGATTTAAAAGATCAAAGAATTAATCAACGCTTTAATCTAACCGTTTTGTTAGAAATTAGCGGAGAAAACATGGAGCAGCAAACTCCGCTGATGATGCCCGATCTTTCTAAGTTTGATATTATTGGGAGCGCTTCAGAACGGAACACCGTAGTTTTAGATGCGAAGAAAGGCGATATTATGAATCAACTGGTTTATCAGTATGTGCTCAGCCCTAAGCAAGCTGGTAAAATAAAAATAGGTTCTGTTTTGGTAACCGTGAATGGTAAAATTTATAAAACAGAACCCTTCGACATTAATGTTCGGGATAACGAAAAAACTAGCTCAGTTGCTGACAATTCTGAAAAGAATGACTTGTATCTCACTTTAGAGATTGAAGATAAAATTGTTTATAAAAACGAACCCACGATTGCGGTTCTGCGTGCTTATAGCCGCGATTACGATAATTTCCGAAAAGTTGGTAAACTGCATTTTCCCTCGCAGCGAAATGCCAACCTAAAACCATTAAGTTTTGCAAAATCAGCCATTGAATCAAAAGCTGGAGTTCCTTCCCAAGTGATTGGGGTGTTCATGATTTTCCCCTCAGAAACGGGTAAGATTGACATCAGTCCGATTTCTGCTTCCTTCGGTAGTTCTAGTAGAGACAATAGGATTTCATCGAATAGAGCGCAACTGAACGTGAAAAAATTACCAATCGGAATGCCTGTTCATTTTAAAAATGCCGTAGGTCAATTTTCAATTGATTTAAAAAATCTCAACACAAAAGAAATTCCAGAAATCGATAAGCCAATACATCTTATTTTAAAAGTAGCAGGATCAGGAAATTTAGGAAGTTTGCATCTTCCCAAAATTCTGCACTCCACCGATTACATTTCATTTCCGCCCAAAATAACTTCGCAGACTTCAACCAGACGCGACGGATTAACAGGTTCTGTAAATGCAGAATATATCATTGTTCCAAAAACAGCTGGCTTGGTATCTATCAAGTTTGAAGAATTTTCGTTCTTTGATCCAGACACTAAAAAGTACACGGATTTAGGTTCTAAAGAAATGGTCATTGATGTGAAAACTCCTCTACAAATTGCAGAAGCTAAAACAACGTTAGAAAGGGTAAACGATTATACCAATACCGTTTTAGAAACCGTAAACACCCCAGTTTTACAAACGCAAAATTTTAAAGTTAAAGACAAGAACAGCATTAACTGGAAAGTTATCGCGGGCAACTTTGCGCTGTTATCTGCCTTCGTATCATTGTTTCTAATTGTCTTAAGAAAAAAGGATAAGCGAAAATTAAAGCCTGTCTTGCTCGCAAAAACTACGACCAATATTGCTGAAACTGAGGAATTAATCAGGAAAGACCTTAGCAACCATTTTGAAGAGAGTATCGAATATTTGAAAATTTTAAAAGATAATAAGGATTTCAAAAATTTCTTCATCGCATACGCTGAATTAAATCGGGAAACCAAAGAATATCATTCTGCAAATACCGATTCAGAATTCAGAGCGATTTTAAAACAAACAAAAGGTCAGCAGTTCTCTGAACAATACCGTGTTCTTTCGGAGCAAATTCAGATTGAAAAATTCGCACCTTTGACCTCTGATGAGCAGATGGACGACCTCTACAACTCGATCTACACATTATATTCGGAGATTAATAAATAATGAATTATTTTTCATATTTTTGCGAAATTAATAATTTACAAAAATGTTCCAATTTTTCTCTCTAAAAGAAACCCTTACTGCCTCGATGATTCTTTTCGCGGTCATCGATATTGTTGGCTCCATTCCAATTATTGTTGGCTTGAAAAAGAAATTTGGAAAGATTGACGCAGAACGCGCCTCAATCGTAGCTGGAATTTTAATGATTGCTTTTCTTTTTATTGGAAATAAAATCCTTAAACTCATCGGCGTTGATGTGAACTCATTCGCAATTGCTGGTGCATTTGTAATTTTCGTTATTGCTTTAGAAATGATTTTGGGTATTGAAATTCAGAAGAATACAGAATCGAAATCAGCTTCCATTGTGCCGATTGCATTTCCTCTGATTGCGGGCGCTGGAACTTTGACAACCACCCTTTCACTACGTGCAGAATATCATGATATCAATATTATTGTAGGTATTGTGATCAACACAATTTTCGTATATTTGGTCCTGAAATCAGCGAATTGGCTGGAGAAAAAATTAGGAGATGGAACCCTGCAAGTTTTACAGAAAGTTTTCGGAATTATCCTTCTTGCAATTTCAATCAAGCTGTTTACTGCTAATTTTGCACAACTCTTTTCATCGTACGTTAAATTTTAAAGTCTAAAAAAATGCAACTGTTTTATAAAATTTTCTTAATCCTTTTCGTAATCTTTATTGCCATCAATTTATATGTGATCGAGTGGAATTTAGGATTTCTAGCTGAAGAAAATTCCGTTTTCCTTCTTTCGCTTTCCGCAGCAGTAGTTGGGATTATCGTTGTTTTTATATTGCACACGATGAGTCGATTGGGCATCAACAAAAAATAACAATTTTTTTTAAAACCTCATCACATCTTTTACAACACCATTATTTTGAGTGTGTTGCACCAGTTCTTTGATGATGAATTCCTTAATTTGATCTTCTTCTTTGATGCTCGGGAAAAGCAAATGCACATTCGCACCAGCATCTAATGTAAAGAATAATGGAAGACTGGTTTCTTTTCGAAATTCCCAAATCTTATTAATCACCGCCAACGTTCCGGTTTTCATTAAAATGAAAGCAGGTTCGCTCATCATCATCATGGCGTGCAAGGTCAAAGCTTCATGTTCAACTAGCTTAATAAAGGCGGTCATGTTACCCTCTTTCAAAATCGTTTTAAGAATTGCGAAATTCTCATGTGCTTCTTGAAATCTTCTTTCCGCGTAAGGATTGGTATTCATCAAGCCGTGTCCGACGGTAGAACTCACCGATTTTTCTCCTTCATGAATCAATAAAACCCAATCGTTGAAACTTCTAAAAATCGGGTGAATTTCCTCATTTGGATAGCGAACGGCAAATAAATCTGAACTCTCGGCAACTTCTTTCGTTTCTCCCCAAACGACCATTCCGTCGTATAAACTTCTGCAAGCGCTTCCGCTGCCTAATCTCGCCAAGAAACTGGCTTTTCTCAAGGATGTATCGTCATTAACTTTTCCGACAAAGGTTTCATCTAAAGCCATTAAACATTTTGCAATCGCACCAAATCCTGAAGCAGAACTCGCTATACCAGAACTGTGCGGAAAGGTGTTTTCTGTCTTAATGATATATTTTCCTTTTAAAATCCAAGGTAAATACTGCTCAATATTTCTAAAGTACTTGTCAATTTTCCCCGCAAATTTCAACTCTTCTTTTCCTGCTAAAAAGGTTTGAACAGAAAATGGTTCATTGGCTACAAACTCAAGTTCCGTATTGGTTTTGCAAAGGTTTAAAGTGTAGCTAATGCTTGGGTTTGCTGGAATCTGAGTTTCATATTTCCCCCAATATTTAATTAAAGCAATATTCGACGGACAAGATTCGGTGACTTTCTGATCAGAGATTTCGAAGTTTTGACTTCCGGAAAATTCGTTCATTTTTTAGTTCTAATTTACTTGAGTGAGGATTAATTTTCTGTCAATGTATTGTTAAGAATTATACATTTTATCGACTAAGTCAGCATATTTCTGTAAGACCACATTTCTTTTCACTTTTAAAGTTGGTGTGATTTCTCCAGTACCGATTTCAAATTCAGCGGGCATCAACACAAACTTCTTCACCTTTTCGAAGCCTGAAAGTCCTTTCTGGATTTCCTCCATTTTCTCGCGATAAAATTCTTTAATACTTTCTAGATTAACGATTTCTTCCCAAGTTGTAAATTGAATATTCATCTTGGAAATTAATTCTTGCAAAGCCTCGAAATTTGGAATAATAAGCGCGGTTACGAAAGGTTTTCCTTCTGCCACAATCATGGCTTGATTAATGAAATTATTATTGGAAAGGAGGTTTTCGATTGGTTGCGGTGTGATATATTTCCCATTTGAAGTTTTCATTAAATCCTTGATTCGGTCGGTAATAAATAAATTTCCGGCTTCATCAAATCGTCCTGCATCGCCCGTTCTAAACCAACCATCTTCGGTGAAAACCTCAGCCGTTTCGGTCGGCTTTTTATAATAACCTTTCATAATGCTGCTTCCTTTGGCGAGAATCTCATCATTATCACCGATTTTAATTTGGGTATCACCCAAAGGAATTCCCGCGGACCCGTGTTGAAAATCATGAAACGGAAAACAAGTTAAGGTTGCAGTGGTTTCCGTCAATCCATAACCGACGGTAATGTGAATTCCCATTGCTTCAAAAAAGCGAGTCACGTCGTCCGATACCGATGCTCCACCGCACGGCATAAACCATAGTTTGCCACCCATCTTTTTCTTGATCTTATTAAAGACCATAATGCCAGCAATTTTATTTTTGAGATTTAAGGAGAAAGGAATACTTTTATTTAATCTGCGAAACTCTGCCACTTCAGTTCCGGTTGCCAGGGCCCAGTTGTAAATTTTCTTTTTCGAAGGCGAACTATTCGCTGCCATTTCATTAACACTCGCATAAATCTTCTGATAAAACCGAGGCACGGCGCACATAATAGTGGGCTTAATTTCGGCCAAAGCGCTCGCAATTAATTTGGTGTTTTCCAGGAAATAAACTTTCGACCCACCGTACAAGGCAAGCAAGGTCCACGATCTTTCGAAAATATGGGTCAAAGGTAAAAAGGCTAAAGAGGTTTCATTTTCAAAGTTTTTAAATTTAAAAAATTCGAAATGCGCCTCGACGGATTTATGAAAATTTCCGTGAGAAAGCATAACGCCTTTGGGAACTCCAGTGGTTCCGGACGTGTAAATAATGGTTGCCAAATCATCGTCTTCTTTAGGAACTATTTGAAATTCTTCGCTGGCATCTTTAATAAAATCTTCTAAATATTGACTGTTTTCTTTTTGAATCCAAATCGATTTCTTGGCAACGATAACCTGTTGCAAAACTTGATTTTTATTTAAAATATTAAAGGCTGCGTCATATTGTTCCTGATTTCCAACTAAGATGATTTTGCACTCAGATTCATTTAGAATATATTCTGATTGTTCTTCATTATTGGTAGAATAAATGGGTACTGTGACCGCACCTAATGACAGAATCGCCAAATCGGTGATAATCCACTCCGCTGAATTATCAGCATAAATGGCCACTTTATCATGCTCAGAAATGCCGGCTGCCCGAAGTGCGTTGGCCGTTTTAAAAACTAACCGTCGAAAATCTGACCAAGAAATTTCTGTCCATTTTTCTTTTTTCTTAAAACCAATGGCGGACTTTCTGGGAAATTTCGCGGTATTTATATTTAAAAATTCTGCAACATTCATAACTACTTTTTATCTGAAATATAATTTTTTAAATGGAAATCGATACTCTCAATAACGGGAATAAATTGATAATTTAACTCCTGCTTAATTTTAGAATTAGAAATGATCGGGTGAGAAGTTACGGTTTCCAAATTGACTTTACTCATCATTCTGAGTTTGGGAAAGAGCCATCCGAATAATACATTGACGGCGTAACCTAACTTTAGAACTGCTGTCGGTAGGACTTTAGCCTTTGATTTTCCTAATTTCTCTCGAACATAGTTGGCGACTTCAACTATTTTCTTGGTTTCTGAAATCAGGATATACCGCTCACCGAAAATATTTTTCTCCATTAATGAAATCGCAATTTTTGAAACATCTCTTACGTCAACATACGCGGTACTTCCACTCATTGCGTACGGATATTGCTCGAATGCCTGAAACATTTCACCACTACTCGCCTGCCAATTTCCGCTGCCGATAATGACGCCGGGATTGATGATGACGGTGTTGAGACCTTCTGCAGACGCGCGCCACACTTCCATTTCTGAAAAATGCTTGGATCGCGCATAAGGAGAATGATTTACTTTTGGATTGTAATTAGAATCTTCGGTGACTTCACCATTTTCGTCAACACCATCTAAAACAGCAGTTGAACTTACAAAACAGAACTTCCGCACCGATGAATTTTCACAAGCAAAAAGCAATTGCCGCGTTCCAACGATATTCGTATGATACATTGCACGTCGGTCATCTGGATGAAAACTCACTTTTCCAGCGCAGTGATAAACTTCTGTAACTAAATTTAAGGCAGTCTGAAGCGACTCGAGATCTTGGAAATCAACATCAATCCAGTCAATTTTATTAAAAAGCTCATCTGCTTGATCGGTATAAAATCGAAAAGACGCGCGGACTTCATCAATATCGCTGGAAGTTCTTTTTGTTGCACGAACGCTTTTGCCACGCTTTAGTAATTCTAAAACGACTGCTCTGCCGAGAATACCGGTTGCGCCTGTGACTAAAATCATAACGAATTATTGATAATTGATAGTTGGATCTTCACAACTAAGATTTTAAAAATTTAAGAACAGCAGCATTGAAATCTACACTATTTTCTGCCTGAACCCAATGTCCAGCATTTTTTATCGTGACCACTGAGGCGTTTGGAAATTGTTGCTTAATCTGAAATTCATCTTGCGGCAAAATATAGTTTGATTTCTCACCACCAACAAATAAGGTCTCGCCTGAAAAAACTCCGAACTTCACTGCGTTAGAAACGAATTCAGTATATTTTTCAGAAAGGGTTTTTAAATTGAAGCGCCAGTTGAGTTTTTTATCATCCGTCCAGTACAAATTTTTTGCTAAAAATTGCACTACTGATTTCTCTGGAATATAGGCTAACAATATCTCTTCAACATCCTGTCTTGAAGTGGCAGTCTTAAAATCAACACTTTCTAAAGCTTTCAAAATTCCCTGATGGTGCGGCGGATAGGCTTTCGGAGAAATATCGACCACGATCAATTTTTCTACTTTGATGGGATATTTAATGGCAAACTGCATGACCGCTTTTCCACCGAGCGAATGACCTAACAAATTGACTTTATTCAACTGATGGAATTCCATATAATGCAAAATGTCGTGCGCTAAATGGTCATGCGACATTTCCGGCGAGTGAAAACTTTTGCCGTGGTTTCTTAAATCGATTAAATGGACCGGAAAAAATTCGCCCATTTCTTTACCAAAACTTCCCCAGTTATTGAGCATTCCAAACAAACCATGAAAAACCAACAGTGGCGTTCCCAGTAAATCCTGTCCGTATATTTTTGAGTGTAGAATGTCCATAAATTGCTGAAGTATAATATTTTTTCAAATTTAATGATTACTTACTGAATCATTTTATAAATTTTTTCCGAGATCTCTTTTCCATAGTAAGAAATACCGGTGATGTGAGGTTGGTCTATTTCGAAAAATTCTTTTGGTTCATTGGCATTTTCATACAATTGCTTTCCCATTTCTATTGGAATCGTTTTGTCTTCTTTGCTGTGAACAATTAAAATTGGCTTTTTAAAATTCTTTAAATTTGATCGGTTATCATAATTATCTTTAATTACTAAATTTCCTAAAAGTGGGACTTTTCGCTTTGCAATATCTTTAAAATTGGTGAAAGTGCCTTCTATTACCAATCCTTCAATATCATCTTGATTTTGCGCGGCTACAGGAATTGAAAAATTACCACCAATAGATTGTCCGTAGATTATTTTTGAAGTGTTTTTGATTTCCTCTAAATTTTTGAAATATTCAAAGACGGAAAAGGAATCTTCAACTGCATTTTCTCTCGTACTTTTTCCTTCAGAGTAGCCGAATCCAGGATAATCAAAAAGAAATATCTGAAAACCATATTTCGTCAGTTCCGTAAAATGCTGATATTGAGATTTAAGATTTCCTGAGTTTCCGTGCAGCGCAAAGACAGAAACTTTTGGCTTCTCGGTCTTCGATTTTAACAACCATCCATTGATTTTCCGACCGCTTTCTGTTTTAAAATAATAACTTTTAATTAAAAAGTCTCGCTGTAAACTATCCTCATTTTTAAAGAAATTCGGCTGCATATTTTCGCCGGTGATTTCTAATTTCATAGCATCATTTCCTTCTTTCCAATTAAACTTTCTGATGTCTGTTGAATTTCTGGTAGGAATTAAAACGTTATTTACTTGACAATTCAAAAGCGATAAAAGGAAAATTAACCCGAACAATATTTTAAAATGTTTATTCATCATTTAATTAGAAATCGAATAAAATACAGTACAAATTATATTTTACCATTTTGCCAACCGTTTCAAATACGCCTGTACCGTATTTTCAAGTCCCATGTACAAGGCTTCAGAAATCAACGCATGCCCGATGGAAACTTCCAAAAGATTTGGAATATTGTCAGCGAAATATTTTAAATTTACTAAACTTAAATCGTGTCCGGCATTTATACCCAGCCCATATTTTTCAGCTTGTTTGGCTGTTTCGATGTAGGGTTTTATCGCCGCTTCTCTATTTTTTGAATATTCAGTCGCGTAAGCTTCCGTGTATAATTCAATTCGATCGGTGCCAGTTTCGGCAGCGTACTTTACCATTTCTGGGTTCGGATCTAAAAAAATGGAGGTTCTAATGCCGGCATTTTTAAATTCAGCAATGACCAATTTTAGAAACTCTAAATTATTTTCGCAATCCCACCCAGCATTCGACGTAATCGCATCTTCGCCATCTGGAACAAGTGTGACCTGATCTGGCTTCACTTCTAAAACCATATCGATAAAAGATCGGTGCGGATTTCCTTCAATATTAAATTCGGTATGAACTAAAGGTTTTAAATCATACACATCTCTTCTGGTCACATGTCGCTGATCGGGTCTTGGATGAATGGTAATTCCTTGCGCTCCAAATTCCTGGAGCTTAATCGCAGCTTCGGTCACACTTGGTAATTCACCACCTCTCGCATTTCGAAGGGTTGCAATTTTATTAATATTTACACTGAGTTTTGTCATTTTTCTAAATTTTGTTAAACTGCATTATTTCAAGATCAAATTCTTTGGAAGCAACCAACAGATGATCAAAAATATCTGCCATAATTCCTTCATATACTTCCCAGCCTGAATCGTTGGTAAAGCAGTAAATTTCTAAGGGCATTCCGTGCGGTGTATTTTCAAGCTGTCGAACCATCAAAGTTCCATTTTGATCGAGATGCTTGCTATTTTTAAGATAGTTCAAAGCGTACACTCTGAAAACTCCAATGTTTGTCAACTGTCTTCCGTTGATTCCAAGATCAGAATCGTCAAACGAAATCCGTTCTGCATTGATTTCCTTTTTTATTTCCGTCAGATAATCATTAATTAAATTAATCTTAGAGAGATGCTCCACAGCTTCATTATCTAAAAATTTAAAGGATTTAATATTAAAAATGATCGACCGTTTAATCCTCCGAGTATTACTTTCAGACATCACTTGAAGGTTTTTAATTTCAGTAGTCAAAAAATCGTAGGTTGGAATGGTGGACATTGTTTTATCAAAATTCTCAATCTTGGTAGTCAGTAGATTTAAATCGACAATTGTACCTTCCATGTTATATTTCGGAATCCCGATCCAGTCGCCAACTTTCAAATTCTTAGAAGTCGCCACGTGAATTCCAGTAACAAAACCTAGAATTGTATCTCGAAAAACCAAGACTAAAACGGCGGTGATTGCTCCTAAACTTCCGACAATTGCAGACCCGCTGATTCCAAAAAGGACACTGATAGCGATGACCGAAGACACGAATATTCCGAAAATATTCAGCGTTTGCGACACGGCGTTTAGCGCGATAATTTTATAATAATCTTTCTTGATGATGAAATAATTCCTGGTAGCAGTTATCCCACGAAAAAGCAAATTGGCCACTACGATAACAATCAATAATCCAATCATTCTCTCCAGAAAACCATGGCTTTTTGGATGTCGATAGAAAAAAGACTCCACCGCAAAACTACTGAATAACAGCGCCATTAATTGCGAAAAGGAATTGGTGATTTTGGCTGCGTAAATTGATTTTAAAACAGGGTATTTATCCTTGTCAAAAAATAATTTAAAGATGCCATTAATAATGAATTTAAAAATGAAACCTACGATATAAATCAGCGCCAGGAAAATCGCTAATTTGGCTAAAATCTGAAAGAAAAGAACCCAACTGTCGGGCGAGTTTTCCCGGACAAAAACGTGAATATAATCGCTTATATTCTGTAAAAAATCTTTAGTACCTGTCAGTTCTTTATTCATTGCCACAAAAATACCAATTCTGATTGTCTTTAATAGATTAATAAGTACATTTAACAAAATTTAGCAACCCATGGACACGACTTTAATTCAATTGGTAAGTATCGCATTATTGGTTCTTGGTATCATAGGAACATTTTTGCCTATTTTACCTGGATTATTACTAAGCATTTGTGGATTGCTTATTTACAAATTCGGAACCGATGCGCCCTTATCAATGGTTTATGTCTGGATTTTTGTTTTTCTAACCATCCTATCTACGATTTTAAACTATGTGATTCCAGCCCGAACCAATCGGAAATATGGCGGTACGCGGTGGGGAAGCGTAGGTTCAGTAGTTGGAACTCTGGTGGGACTCTTCTTCATTCCAATTCCTTTTGGATTTTTAATCGGAATGTTTTTAGGAGTTTTCGTTGGCGAACTATTGCATGATTCCACCGATAAGAAAAAAGCCTGGAACTCAACCAAAGGAGCTTTCATAGGATTTCTCTACGGCACGGGTTTTAATTTTATTGTAGCCTTGGCAATGTTTTTGGTGGTTTTAATTGACATCCTTTAAATTTAAAAAAATGATTTACAGACTCCTATTAAGCTCGATGACAATCTTCACTTTAGCAACTTGCCAAAATCAAAATGTGAAAAAAGCGGAAAAAACAACGAAAAGTGAAAATAATCCTGTTGTTAAAACCACTTCGACAACGCCGAAAAAATCGGAACCAAAAATGTCGACTGGAATGCCGCCCGATGCCGAAGCTGTAAAAGTCGCAAAACAAGAGGCAGCAAACCCAAATCAATCAAACCTTGTTTATCTAAAAGAAGGAGAAAATATCTATGTGAAAGAATATAAGATGAATGTCACTTTCAAAGGAATGGTGGAAGATAGTCGCTGCCCGAAAGATGTACAATGCATCTGGGCTGGTAATGCGACCGCTGAAGTAGAATTTATGGGTGTTGCCACAAGACCCAGAGTTTATCAGTTAAGCACAACCATTGATGCCAAGAAAGGACATTTTACTAAACAAAACTTTAATGGCTATGAGATTTCACTGGTATCCGTAAGTCCTGAAACCACTTCTGCAAAAGGATTTAAAGCATTAAAGGGAAGTTATAAAATTGCGCTCAAATTTGAAAAAGAAAATCCAAACGAGCCTACTTCTCAAAGCGGCGGTCCTGCCACGAAATAGGTTCCTGATTTATCGATTTTAAATAATCATTAATCTGAGAAAAAGGTTTGCTTCCATAAAAACCGCGATAGACCGAAAACGGCGAAGGATGCGCAGACTTTATAATACAATGTTTAGAGGAATCAATGAGTTCCTCTTTTTTTTGTGCAAAAGCGCCCCATAACACAAAAACAATATTTTCCTTATTTGTCGAGATTTCTTTGATGATGAAATTGGTAAAGTGTTCCCAACCCAAATCTTTGTGTGAATTTGGCGAATGCGCTTTAACGGTCAAGGTTGCATTCAACAGCAGAACACCCTGCTCAGCCCAATCATCGAGTTCTGGATTCGATCGATCAATGTCTAAATCATCCTTTAATTCTTTAAGAATATTTTTGAGCGACGGCGGTATTTTCACCTTCTGCGAGACAGAAAAACACAAACCATTTGCTTGATCATCATTGTGATAAGGATCCTGACCAATAATCACAACCTTTATTTTTTCAAAAGGAGTTAAATCTAAAGCGCGGAATATCTGCTCTTTGAGCGGAAAACATTTATCTGCAGAATATTCCTGTTCTACTTGTTTCCAAAGAGTTTCGAAATATTCGGTGTTTTTTATCGGTTCTAAAATATCTGTCCAGGTCATTGGTTGAGTTGATGATTAGTTGAGGCTATGATTTGCCGATTATTTAAATTGCGTTTAATTCAAAGATAATATTCTCTGGGAACTTTTCGTCTCGGTGATTTTCATTTAGATAAAATTTACATTTCTGAAGTAATTTTATTGAGTTCGAATTGTTTTTATGAGTAAAAGCTTCGATCTTTTTTAAGTTTAAATCTTTAAAACCATAATTTAAAAGACAATGTACAGCTTCAGCCATAATACCTTTCCCGTGATAATCGGGCAATAATTCGTAACCCAATTCTGCGGTCTTTCTATCTTGAGAAAAATTCCAAAGGCAGAGTGTGCCGAGTAATGTCGGCTCTGATTTAAGCGCAATTCCCAAGAAAAGAATTTCTTTATTGGCCGTTTTC
This sequence comes from Kaistella antarctica, assembly GCF_900109615.1. Classification (GTDB taxonomy): domain Bacteria; phylum Bacteroidota; class Bacteroidia; order Flavobacteriales; family Weeksellaceae; genus Kaistella; species Kaistella antarctica. The sequence continues at coordinate 86,542 of NZ_FOIX01000002.1, read as the reverse complement.
TTTTTAATGTTTAAGATAAAATCTAAAGCTTCGAAAGAATTCTTGGGCGGATTTCGATTAAGAAATTGATTGATCTGAGGATTACTTCTAATTCTAAAAATCTCAGCGGCATCGTATTCGGTAAGGGATCTTAAAATTAATCTTTCGGTAGAAAACTTCATCTTTCAAAGATATCAATTTCACCATTTAAAAATTAATTTTCAGTTTGGTGTTGATGGTCTTTAAACTATTATACCAATTGTCCTAAAATAAGTAAATTTGCGTGTGCATATACAAAAAGAAGATTTAACCGAACTCGAATTTCCCGAACTGTTGGCGGAAATTTCCCCCTTTGCTTTTTCACCGAAAACGAAAGAAAGAATTGCCGCAATTCGGCCCTTTGATATTGACGAAGCTGAAATTTCATTAAAGAAAGTAGCCGAATATTTATCGAGTTTTGAAAGCGATAACGCGATTCCTTTCAGCGAATTTGAGGATATCGACGAGGAACTCAATCTGATGTTGATTGAAAATTTCAGATTAGATAATGCGGCTTTCCTGAAAATTAAAAGCCTGACGGAGCAAATCGCGCGACTTCAAAAATTCTATCCAGCTTTTGAAGATTTATTTCATGAGTTGAATAATGATGTTAAAGATTTAGAATACCGCAAAGAAATCATCGATAAAATCGACAAAGTATTTAACCGTTTTGGCGAAGTGAAAAGTGATTCTTCACCGATTCTTAAACAATTGCGCGGTGATATTTCTCACGCTAAGAAAGCGATTCAAGAAAACTTTAACCGAGCATTAACTGCACTTACTTCTACGGACTATTTAGATGACATTAAAGAAAGTATTGTTGATGATCAAAGAGTGTTAGCCGTAAAGTCGGCTTATAAAAAACGCGTTCCGGGTCGGGTTTTAGGACTTTCAAAAACAGGTTCAATTACTTATATTCAACCTGAGTCTGTTGTTAAGCATCAGTTTAAATTAAGAGAAGATATCGAAGAAGAGAAAAAGGAAGTCGATAAAATCTTGCGAAAACTGACTTTCGAAATTTCAGAATTTCAACCTCAGCTTTATGCTTATCAAAAATATATTTTCGATTTAGATATTACGCGGGCAAAAGCTAAATTCGCTCATAAAATTGGTGGAATTTTGCCGAAGATCAATCGTCACCGAACCATGCGACTAGTCAATGCTTTTCATCCTTTGTTGCTGATTAGAAATCAAGTCGAGCAGAAAAAGATTTTCCCACAGACTTTAACACTAACCGAACAGAATCGCATCCTATGTATTTCCGGACCTAACGCTGGTGGAAAATCGATTACTTTAAAAACTGTTGGATTATTACAGCTAATGATTCAAAGTGGAATTTTAGTTCCCGTTCATCCTCGATCTGAAATGTTTTTCTTTGAAAAATTAATGACCGATATTGGTGACAATCAATCCATTGAAAATCATCTTTCAACTTATTCTTCTCGCCTTAAAAAGATGGCGACGATCATTAAAGAAGCCAACTCGAAAACCTTATTGCTTATCGATGAATTCGGAACCGGTTCTGATCCTGAATTGGGTGGCGCCTTGGCTGAAAGTTTCCTGGAGTTTTTCTACGACAAGAAAAGCTTTTCAATTATTACGACCCACTACACCAATATTAAACTGGTCATCGAACAACTTCCGCACGCGACAAACGCCGCCATGCTTTTTGATGAAAATTCCTTGGAGCCGCTTTATAAATTAGAAGTCGGACAAGCTGGAAGCTCCTTTACTTTTGAGGTTGCCGAGAAAAATAAAATTCCGAAATTCATTATTGAATCTGCGAAGAAAAAAGTGGAACACGATATTCTGAACCTCGACAAAACAATTGTCAAATTACAACAGGAAAAATTTGAGGTTGAAAAAATCAAAACTGATTTAGCAGAAAAAAGAGATTCTACTCAAAATAAAAAAGAGAATTTAGAAAAACTGAATGATCAGCTGGAGCAAAAACTTTTTAATTTTCAAAAACTTTACGAAGACGAACACCGCAAATTACAGTTTGGAAATAAAATCGAAGGATTCATCGATTCTTATGTAAAAGGAAAAACTAGAAAGTTGGTTGTGGCAGATTTCGTCAAAATTCTCGAGCAGGAAAAGTTCCGAAAACTGGGCGCTGATAAAGATGAAAACAAGAAGCTGCAAGTCGTCAAACGAAAAATTACGCAGCAATTAAAGAAAGTAGATGTTCAGGAAAAGATTGTAGAAACCAATGAAAAACTGGAAGACAAAAGAGTAAAAGAACGCGCAGTCTGGATGAAAATTGGTCAACGCGTACGAATCCCTGGCTCAACAAGCGTCGGAACCATTGAGAAAATCGAGAAGAATGGAAAAGTTTCGGTGAACTATGGAACTTTTAAAACCAAGATTAGCGGTGATGAATTGGAAAGAATTTAAGAGATTTTAAATCATGTAATTGTAGATTTTAGATTCTGGAAACTTAAATATATAATGCGAGATCTAATAAGTTCTCGCATTTTCCATTAGGATTACAAAAGTCTAATCTACCAATTTTCCCTCCTCAAATGCTTTCTTTAGAAGAATATCAAAAGCTTCGCCCAATTCAGTGGAAGCCTTTTTTACAGCCGTGCCGACAACGTTTTCTACCTGCGCAACTTTCACTCCAGCTTCAGTCCAGCTTTTAGAAGAACCGTACACATTCAACAGGAAAGGCATAATTCGATCTACAGCACATGCGAAAATAGCGTCAGGCGTTTCCTCAGCTTCAAACTCCATCCATAAATTTAGAAAGTCGGAATTTAAAGGTTCATCTAAAATACCGAAAGTGTTTTTGGCAGCCTGCAATTCACGCTCATATTTTCCCGTCATGCCACTTTCATCAAAAATAAAAGTATCGCCCGCTTCGATTTCTACGACATCGTGAATGGATAGCATTCTGATCACTCTTAATAAATCGATCTGATCTGTATTTTTTGCGTATGGCAAGAGTACTTGCGCAAACACAACAATTTGCCAACTGTGTTCGGCGGTATTTTCCCGGCGGGAATCCTCGAGGTTAAAGTTTCTGCGATCCACTTTTTTCAAAGCGTCCAAAGCGAGAATAAACTGAATTTCTTTTTCTAAAATCATCGGGTAAATTTCGGAAAAAAAAGAGGAAGAAGTGTTTTTAGAGTGAACAAACGAACGATGTCATTTAGAAGTTCTTTGCTAATTTAATTTTAGACCAATTAATAAAATAATGTTGGTTAATAGAAATTATTTTTCATTATTGCATTGAAGAGCTTCAATATGTTCCGGTAATATTGAATTTTCTAAAACAGGATCTTCAAATTTATAAACGCTTAGTGCGCCAGATTGTTCGTAATACGCACCCTTTACTTCCGATAAAAACTGTATTCCTTCTTGTCTCAATAGCATATAAACTTCATTTTCATCAATATCGTCTTCTTTAAAATTTTCTTTTAAAAGGCGACCGTTTTCTACCAGCTTCATCACTTTGGGATCGGTTACTTTTCGGACTGCTTCATATTTAATTCCAACATAAACGTATAATTTCTGAAAGGCCGCAATCAAAGTAATTACGGTAATTGGAATCGACAGCGGAATATCTGGATAAAACATGGCATCACCGACGGCACTTCCCATGGCGACGATCAACAGTACATCTGCGCTACCCAAACCGCCAACCACACGTTTACCAATCCACCTGATCATAATGATCGTATAAACCATGATGATGACGACGCGAAGAATGATTTCTAAATAAATCATTACGGTGAAATCCCCAAAAAACATTTTCGCTAAATCAAAAGTATATTCGCTTGCTTCAACCATCGTTTTAAAAATTAGATTAAAAATTTGCTGAAAATTATTACTATCAAATATTGAGCAAAAAAGATTAATTATTAATCACTTCAATTATTTCTTTGGCACTTTTCACTTGGTATGTTTTGATTTGATTTTCACCAATATATTCTTCAGAAAGCTTTGCTAATGGTACCAGAAAAAGTTTTTCAGGAGAATTTGGCTGCCCACCTATACCAAAAGCGACAAATACTTTTTGTTTTCGGTCGATTTGATATTGATTATAGTTTCTGATTTGATAATTTTTCGCAAAAAAAACTTCCTCATTAAAAAATGATTTTCGCCACTTACATTCTATAGAAAAAGGAATACTATTCGACTTAAACTTTAAATCAGGCTCCATATTTTCTGAAGCTGATACTCCGTTTTTATGATAATCAGAGTTCCTACTCACTAATTGAACTCCTTTCTCTTTACCTAAAAGCTGAATCATGAAATCTTCAAAATCATTTCCTTTTTGTTTTTTGATTTCGTCAAAATCTTCTTTACTAATGTCTTTTTTTAAAGGAGCATCTGAAGATGATTGCTGCTCAGTAAGTACGCTACGATTTGTATTTTCTTTTCTCGTAAAAAAATAAGTAGAAAGCGCTAAACTCGCGATTCCAATAATTAAGAATAGTATGGCCATTTTTTTCATTTTAATTTAGTTTATTTCTATAGTATCGATTTCTTCATCAACCAATCGGTTTCAAAAAGCGGGACAATTATTTTTTGGTAATTCAAAACATCTTCAAACTTGAGCGTTCTGTCCGTTCTATCTTTCAGCCATTTTTAGGCAGGATAATAACCGCCGATGTATAAATTTCATGCAAATTCCGACACATCATGGAAGTAGTAAGTTTCGTTGATGTAGACTTTTCCAGTTTTGTTTCTGTCATTAGTTTCTTTGTGGTTAAGAACGTCAAATTTGGCGTTCACAACCGCATCCTTGGGGATAACAATAGATAAGTTGGAGTTGGTGACGTCATCGATAGCGTTCGAAGCGTCTAGTCTAGGGTTTGCAACCGAGAGATTGGGGGTTTTGGACGTCAAACTTAGAGCTGCTGATGTCAAATTTGGGGTTGGAAGCCTCAACTTTGAAGTTCGCGACCTCATCGACGGAGGTTTTAACGACAAACTTGGGTTTACTAACAACTGTAAATCTCCACGAAAAGTACGGTCGGTCGCATTGCCCAATTGATACCTTTGGTTGGGGCTGTCGATGTATTGAGTGATAGTCATTGAGGCGTATTAAAATAAACTTTGAAACGGTTACTTATAGTCAAAGATAAATATTTTAAGGTGAAATCAATAGAACTGATATCTATATAAAACTGAGATTTTATTGCAAGCATTTAAACAAATACCGATTATTTTTAACCTAAAAGATACTTGACGCAATAACCCATTTTAATGATAAAATATAAAGTAAAAATAGGTGGTGACGATAAGTGCAACCAAAACATTGACGATTAAACCAGCTTTCAGCATGTCTTTTTGCGGGACGTAACCTGAGGAGAAAACCATGGCATTCGGCGGTGTTCCAGCAGGCATCATAAATCCGAATGAAGCGGCAATGGTAGCTGGAAGAAGTAAAAGTACTGGATTGATTTCAAGTTGAGTCGCCAAGGAAAAAAGAAGCGGCAACATCATGGCGGCACTGGCGGTATTGCTCATAAACTCGGTGAGAATGATACTGAATATCACGATTGCCAAGAGGAAGACATAAATCGGAACCAAAGTGATGAGGCTTGAGATCTTCCCTATCAATATTTCGCCAAGGCCGCTTTCTTCGATGATAAATCCCAAGGTAAGACCACCACCAAAAAGCAATAGAATTTCCCAGTTGATACTTTTTAAAATTTTGTCCCAACTCAACACTTTGGTGATATAAATTAGAAAAATAGCGAAGATGGCCACTAAAGAGTTAAAACTGTTATCGATGTGGAGCAGTGGCGAAAGTATTCCGTCCATCATCCATAATATAACAGTGAGTAGAAATATGAATATTAGTGTTTTCAACGGTGCTGCCGTTTCTTTTTCAAAAGTCATCACGCCAATACTCATCTTTCTGTCTGGTTTAAAATAAAGCGTCAAAACCGTGATCATTACGGGAAAAGTGATGAGAAATATGGGAACACTGTACTTCAACCAAGTTAGAAAATTAATGTTCAAAATGGCGGCGCCAATGGCGTTTGGTGGTGATGAAATAATGGTAACAATCCCTCCGATATTGGCAGAATAAGCTATCCCGAGCATGAGGAATTTAGACTCTGGCGAGACGGTATCTTTATCGACGAGCACAAGCATTCCTAAAGCTAACGGAATCATCATCGCTGTGGACGAAGTATTGCTGACAAAGAAAGCAGTTAGGGCGGTTGAAAGCATTAAAAAGATAGCCGAGCGGTAGAAATTTCCACCCGCGAGTTTGATTAATTTCTGAGCCAGCATTTTGTCGAGGGAATGGTACGATAAAGCTCCTGCCAACACAAAGCCACCCATGAATAAAAACAAGATGGGATTGGCAAACTCGGTGAAAGCATCTTTGGGAGAGAGCAACTGCAAAAAGATTGCACCGACGGGAATCAACAAACTGGTTAAAGGCAAAGGGATGGATTCGGTAATCCACAAGATGGCAACCATCGCCAATAGGGCAAACGCGTATTGGGCTTTTTGACTATCAAAAACGGGTAAGAATAAAAGAACAATAAAAACGGTGATCGCGATAAAAAGACCGGTAAGGTTTATTTTATGTTTCAGCACGGCGATTTATTTTAGGGTAGAAAAGTTTTTACAGTTTTACTTCATTTTCTTTTATTTCACTTTCTTTTATTTCTTTTGCTTTCTTTTTTTCAAGCTTTCGGAAATAACCTCGGAATAAAAAGTTATGTTTCAAGGCTTCCATATTTTGATTCAGTTTGTCGGTCGCTTCTCGAACGTTGACAACTGTCGAATCAATATTTTTAACCAAAGTTTCATCTTTCGTAATATAATTTAAAGAGCCTTTTCCAGTTTTAATTTCGGTCACATACTCATTCAAACTTTTAGATACCTTATTAATATCTTGGCTGGATTTTTCCAAATTGGTAAAAACATCTTGTATTTGCTTACGCGACTTTGGATCACTTAAAAGAACTGCAGCGGCACTTTGGTCGTAATTTATTTTAGAAATAACCGCATTTACTTGCGCCATGGCTCGGTTGGTTCCTTCGGCAGTTCGCTTGAGCGCGGCAATAGAACGGCGTAAATCATTCTCTAGCAAAGAGTCACTTAAGATGGCACCCAAAGCTCCTTTTCCACCCACAACCTGATGAGTAATTTTCGCAAGATCGGAAGTGATTAAAGCAGCACTTTCATTGGTTTTGCTAAAGGTTTCCAGAATTTCATCAACACTGACTTTGGTTTTAATTTCAATCTGATCACCAGCAGCTACCGGCTTCGCTGCCTTATTATCTCCAGGCACGAGGTTCACGACCATGCTTCCCACCAATCCATCAGAAGCGATGGTTGCCACCGCATCTTTTTTGATAAAGCGGGCGGCTTTTTCATCTACTGACATTTCAACGGTAATTTTACCTTCAGCCGTCATTTCGATTTTGCTCACGGTGCCGACATTTACGCCAGAATACCGAACATTGTTGCCCAATTGCAAGCCACTAACATCTGTAAAAACGGCATAAAGCTGAATATTTTTGCTAAAAAGGTGTTGCTGTTTCCCTACCAAATAGAGTGCGGTAACCAACAGTATTGTGCCGACAACGACAAAAATACCGACCTTTATTTTACTTGAATCTGATTTTCCCATAATTTTAATTTTTAAAGAAGGCCTGAACTTGTGGATCTTCTGATTTTAAAAGTTCCTCGTAGGTACCTTCGGCGTAATTGAGGCCATCTACCAACAAAATCATCCGGTTAGAAATCACTCTGGCACAATCGACATCGTGCGTGATGATAATGGATGACGTTTTATATTTTTCCTGAATATTTCTAAGTAGTTCTATAATTTCTTTTGAAGTGATGGGATCTAACCCCGTTGTAGGTTCATCATACATCAATATTTTAGGTTTCAAAATTAAAGCTCGCGCAAGCGCCACTCTTCTTTGCATTCCGCCAGAAAGTTCGGCTGGCATTAAATCAATGGTTTGTGCAAGACCGACATCTTCTAAAGCTTCTACAACCAAAACTTCTGTACCCGTAAAATTTTCTATTTTATCTTGATGTCTTCTCAGCGGAAATTCCAAGTTTTCGCGAACGGTCATGGAATCGTACAAGGCACTTCCTTGAAAAAGAAAACCTATTTCCGTGCGCAGAATATCAAGTTCTTTCTGACCCATCTGAGTGATATCTTCGCCACGAATACTGATACTGCCGCCATCTGGCTTCAATAAACCGACGAGGCATTTTACCATCACCGATTTGCCCGAACCCGATTTTCCCATAATGGTCAAGTTCTCGCCTTCAAACAACTGAAGATTAAAACCTTTTAAAACATGATTGTCGCCAAAACTTTTGGTGATATTTTTCAGTTCTAAAACTGGCTGTCTGGTCTCTTCTGTTTTCATTTTTAAATTTCAAAAATAATGTCCGTTACAAATACCGCAATAAAGTCAATTACAAAAACCAACATCGACGTGTAAACAACCGCAGCATTGGAAGCTTCCCCAACACCTACTGTTCCTTTTGCACAGTTATACCCTTTGTAACAGCCAATTAATCCAATCGCAAAACCAAAGAAAAAAGTTTTGATGGTTGCCGGAATAATATCGCCAAACTGTATGGCGCTAAAAACCTGATTAAAATAAAGCGTAAAGGAAACATCAGATTTTAAATTTTCAACGATTGCCGATCCCAAGAGCGCCACGGTATCTCCGATGACCACTAAAAGTGGTAGCATCAAAGTGGTCGCAAGAATTCTGGTCACTACTAAATATTTGAAAGGGTTTGTTCCTGAAACTTCCATAGCGTCAATTTGTTCGGTAACCCGCATCGAACCTAACTCGGCCCCGATTCCAGATCCAATTCTTCCCGCACAGATGAGCGCAATAATAACTGGTCCGATTTCTCTAATAATCGAAATACTGATCATAGAAGGAATCCAAGATTCTGCACCAAATTGCTCCAAAGTCGGACGCGATTGTAGCGTAAATACCAATCCTAAAATAAATCCAGTTACCATAACGAGCAGCAAGGAGCGATTCCCAATATTATAACATTGGCGAACAAGCTCTTTGAACTCATAAGGTGGCGTAAAAACCTCTCTAAAGAATCGCCCCGCAAACAAAGCGATATCGCCAATCTCTGCGAAAAAAGATTTGGTAGAAGCTAGTAATGTAGATGATTTGAACATAGTGTCATGTATCAATCAAATGTAGTCTAATTAAAAGCACCTCAACTATAAAAAGAATATTAATCAACTTAACTGATATGGTGCAGGAAAGAGTAAAGAAAAAAAACTCTGCTAGAAGGAGAAACTACAGCCTCAGCAACTTAGATTAAAAAAAAGTTCTATCTTATTTTATATTCCTTTTTTAGGATCTCTAAAAACTCTTCTTTCTTCAAGCCTCTTGTTGACTTGAAATCGAGATTAATTAAGACATCATCAACGAAATACTTATCCTTTGAATAAAGCGAATCCAATAAATGCTGCACGGAATATTGCCTTAACTGAACCGAGCTAATTCTGCTCTGGGTGCTGTCAATGTTGAAAGTTTGTTCCTCATTTTCGACGAAAAAGGGTAATTCTTCTATGACAATCTTATACTGTGAGGTTTGTTCTGTATAAGGCTTCAATACAACCGATAGTAAAAATGGCACTGCGATAGCAAAGAGGAAGTTCCATATGAAATGGTAGAAAGTACTGTAGAAAAAATTTAATCTCACTCTGATAAACGAGATAACAAGCCCGCCGAATAATTGCGATAAGATGACCAAGGGTGAAAGAATATAAAAAAGAGCATTATCATTATTAAAATTACCAAGATGCAGAAACCCAAAGATTAAGGTCGGAATATAAACGAGATACGGAAAGAGTTTAGTCCAGCTCTCTTTAGAAATAACAAGATTAACTCTTCTGTAACTTAAAAATAACCGAAAGATTACTTCTTCAATAAGAGGGACCACAAAGACGAACAAAACTAGTAAATAAACAAAAGTTTCAGAGTAGTCTATCCGATCTTGTTTGAGGGGCGAAAGAAAATCTATCAAATACAAAAGCGGAAGTATTACAACAAGAGTAACCAGAATCTCAAACCCCATTAAGATTAAAATCAATCGAAATTTATCTTTTAACTTTAATTGTAATTGATGATCATTTGGTTTTAATAAAAATTTATAAAAGTCTCCAAGGACGTTCTTAGTCATACATGCTGGTATTATAGATTTTCATCTGCGAATATACCAAATTGATCTAGGTTTGTAAAGCGCTATCTACAGTAATAATACCAGTAATGACCTCATCGTTTTATTTTTACTAACTTCAGGAAAAGATCATGAGACGAAAAATAAATACCGAGTACATTCGACCAATACTTACCCCCGAAGAAATCGAACGACGAAAGCAGTTAAAAAAGCAATTGGGTTTACAAAAACCTACTGAAACTGAAATTCAGCCCAAGCCACTCTTCATCATTTTGCAAAAACAATTTTTCGATGAAATTTTAGCCGGCACCAAAAAAATAGAATATCGTGAGGGTTCAGATTTTTACTATTCACGATTTATGAATAAAGACGCTACAAAATTTAAGCGATACGAGACGGTAATTTTCCAAAATGGATACAACAAAAACGCAAGGCGAATGACCGTTGCCGTAAGAAAAATTGAAATGTCATTTAGATTTAAGATTTTCTTAGGTGAAGTTCTTAATAAAAACTTTTAAAACGAATTTTAAAATTGCACTTTGTTTTACTATTGCTGAAAAATACATACATTTTTACTTACCACTTGGGAGTTTGGTGGGACTTTAAACTCAAATAAAGACACAAAAAAAGCGTAGAGTTTTGAAACTGTACGCTTTGTTCTTTTAAAAAAAGTGGTCTCTCCAGGAATCGAACCAGGGACACATGGATTTTCAATCCATAAGGTTCGATTCTTAAAGACCAATAAATCAATTACTTATACAAAATAAAAATAATCGTTTTTTGACCTGTTTTGATACAGTTTGATGACTTTTGATTTTAATCGTGCAAGAAATCGTGCAAGGATTTTTAGTAGTAAAAAAAGTCCGTCCTTTAAAAGATCGGGCGTATTCTTAGTAGTTCGTCACTTATGGAATTGATACTACTATTATCATCCTCAATTTGATTTAAAAAAAATTTGTAATACGGAATGTTTTGATCATTTTGTCTGTATTTACAGTGAAACGTCTCCCTATCGGATGTAACCACAATATCTAAAATTTTCTTTGAGGTTTTAAATTTGTGCTCTTCTCTGAGAAAAATTCTATTGTATTTTATACTTGGATCAATTAAATACTTTACTCCATCGATTTCAACCTCACACCACGCATGATAGTCTCCCACATTTATCTGCTTCTTAAAATTCATTTTTGTTCCATATACCACGTATTTATCTGATGTGTTAAGAAGTGCTAAATCTCCGACAACGACTGATGACACCAATAATAATTTAGAAAAATATTCATTCAAACTTGCAGCAGCATGATAACAAATACCATGCGGGAGAGGTCTCACTCTGTGTTCTATAATTTCTTGATATAATTTTCCAATTTCACTTAGTTTTTCTTCTGTTTTCATTTTACGTTTTTAAAGATTTGCTATGATGGTTTATACTGATAAGAATGCAAATTTAATGGAAATTCTTAACTCACTTCTGCATCTGCATAATTGGTTTTGCTTTGGTACAAGTTAAATGGGTGAAGTAAGATTTCACTTCGGTTTTGGGATCGGTAAAGATTTCAGATTTCCACTTTATCGTTAGTTCCCAAATGTCCCATAACCTAATTCCTAACTGAAATGGATCCAAGTCATAAAATAGAACTTCGAACCGTTGTTTTTCTTTATCATCCACAAATTCTACGATCACCGATTGCGGTTCGTTACCTACCTTCAAAGCAACCCCCTCTTTAATTCTCACCTGTAATTTCATAGTGCAAATATAGATACGATTTATATCAACTGTAAAAAATATGTTGCTATAATCTATAGCAACATATTTACATAACGATAGATCAAACCGATAAGCATCGTGAAAGAAATATAATATAAGTTGAGATAGTATTATTCCAACTTTAGAATAACCTATTAATCATTAATCCAATAAGCAATCCCATCACAACTGCCAACACAATATAAAGATAATTGACTCCTTTGTTTTTCAAGTTCAACTTTAATTCATCAATCTCTTGTGCAGAGTTGGATAGATTCGCACTGAGTTGTGCTGTTTGTTCATTGACTGCGGATTGGATATTCTTATCATGAAGAGTTGCAATTTCTTTCTTGTAGTTTTCCATTTCCTCAATCCGTTGCTTCTGCTGATCTTGGAAATTCTTTTGTAAGTCTTGTGATTGCTTTGTTGAAGAGTCTTGGAACTTTTGAAACTCATCATTCCTTTTAGTTAACTGTTCTTGAAGTGTTTTTACCTGTTCAGCATGTTTTTCTGATAGATCTTTTTTCAGTTTATCAACTTCTTCATTTCTTATTTTTAACTGCTCATTAAAAAGTTTTGTCTGATTCTCAACTTGTTCTTTGTAGGTCTTCTGAGATTCAAGGAATTCTTCATTTTTCTTTTGTAACTGAGTAGCGATAGTTTTAACCTGTTCAGTATGTTTCTCCGATAAGTCTTTCTTTAATTTTTCAACCTCAGAATTTCGGGCTTTTAATTGATCATTAAAAGATTTAGTCTGATTTTCAACCTGTTCTTTATAAGTTTTTTGAGATTCAACAAATTCTTCATTCTTCTTTTTAAGTTGATTTGCAAGTGTCTGTACTTGTTCAGTATGTTTTTGTGATAAATCTTTCTTCAGTTTCTCGACTTCTTCGTTACGCTTCTTCAGTTGGGTATTGAATGATTTAGTTTGATTTTCAACCTGTTCTTTGTAAGTTTTCTGAGCCTGTACAAACTCTTCATTTTTCTTTTTCAATTGCGAACCAAGGGTATTTACCTGTTCAGTAAACTGTTTAGTAATGTCCTTTTTCACTTCATCGATAAGTATTGCTCTCGAATTAGATTTTTCCTGAGATAATTTATCAATAATATTATGTAATCCTGCACCGTAATCATGAGGTAAGTGAAATCGTTTGTCAGCCAATTTATCGATAAGTGTTTCATCTACGGTATGACCTATAGCAGTGATCGTAAGTAAATCAGATTGAATAAAATATTCTGCTAAAATAACGTCATTAAAAGCATCGAAACTTTGTTGATCTCCCCCACCTCGTACAATTCCTACGATGTGAAAATCCAATAGACTTATCTCTCTTATTTTATCGAGTATCGATGTTGATGAAGTAATATTACAAGTGAAATCTGTAATCTCAAATTGATTTTGTGAAACATCAAGACCTTCCAAAAAATCTCGTTGAACTATGGCGGAATTACCAAAAATATTTGCAACTCTGATGGATTCGTTTTTTAATTTTTTCTCACGGATAAAGGTTTCTAAATCTCTTGAACCTTTCTCTAACTTACTTCGTATAAGATCGAATCGTTGAAGGTCTTCCTCACTAATTTGTTTCTCATCCTGTGATACTATTTCATCAACAACAAAAACGAGTTCTATGCTTGAGTTTCTTACTTTCTTTTCAATAAAGCCACGTAACGTGTATACATCACCATTATTAATCTTACTTCTTAGAGTGGCACTCATTTTAACGGCAATTGAAATACTGCCTCCCTCTGAATACAGTAAATCGAAATAATAATTAGAATATGCTTTTCCTCCACCGTAAGAATAACGACCTTTTAAATATATTAGATTAATTGTTGCAGGTAACTTCAAAGCATTGCTAAAAATCCCAAGTACTGAGGTCGGGGAATATACTTGGTAAGATAGATCGTTAGTCACTATTGTTATAAATTAAAAATCGCAACCACTATTGGTTATAAATATGATTTTACAATTAAACGAAAATATGAAAATTCAATCGAATTAAAAGTGCTTTTCTATATTTAAGTTTGCGGAATATTCATCATTTTTTTAATTCACTATGGACATAGTTAATGTTGGAAAATTAACTATTTTTATATAAAATTTATAAAATACTTTAAATACAATTATGGAAAAGAACGACCTATTTTACACATTTGATTACTATGGAGTTAATAATGACTATGAAGACTATCATAAATTAGAACCTTTCCAAGGAGTAAATTTTGAACATAAAGATTTGAGTGTTGCGAAAAAATTTATAATTGAAGATTTGAAGGAACTTGATGGCAAAAAGGATAATGATATTGTAGTCTGTATGTTCAAAACTACTGAAGGAGATGGAATGTTCGAAATATTAATTTATAAGAATACTGATTGGATACGCTGTGAAGACACAGATTTCATCATTAAAAATAAATTTGAGTTACTACATGAGGGTGAGGAGTATAAAGTTTCAAAAAAGGTTACCGTAGAATCGTGGGAAGATATTGTAGATAATTTCACATCGTTCCAAGAGGTAGATAAAAATGAACCATCTCAAGTTCGTAAATATTATTCATCGTTCTTTCATTGGTATTACTATCCAAAAGAAGGATTATTTGCACCGAGTAAATATCTTGGCTATAAAGGATCTACTATCGAAGGTTATGACTCCGCAGGTAGTGGCGGTGAGACTCAGATTGCACTTAAAAAGTATTTTACAAAATTAGATAAGAGTTCCGATGAGTTTAAAAAACTTTATAGAGAACTTTCACAGATCTCCAAAAACAACTTTGGTAAAGATCTCAACGATAAAATTTTAAATGGGACAGGAGGAATTTACATTCCAAAATCATAAGAATTCTTTATAATGGACGAACAAATAGTTAATAAAATTATTGACCGATATTTATCAATTACAAAAATTACAGGTGAACCAAACGAAGGATATAAATATGATGCAATAAATCACTTTCAACAAAATTGGAATATAGATGATCCTCAGTTCGCTAAGATGTTTAAAAAATCGTTCGCAAAAACGGGTAATTTATTGTATCAAAACTCATGGGGATTTATATCTAAATCGGTAGATAGATTTCCTGAGGAAACACGAGAAATGTTTCGAAAGTTGTATTGTGAAGACATTGACTTAAAAGATAAAATTAATACTTTCCAACAGGACTCAGAAAAAATTTTAGTTTTATTAAAAGACGATCTGAAGGTTGAAAAATTCAATGCTCAACAGGACGAGAGAACAATATCAGTTTACCTTGGTTTTCGACACCCTGACAAATATAGTCTATACAAATCTTCATTCTTTAAAGAATTTTGTTCAGAGTTTAACCTTGATCCAAAATCATCAAGCAAGGAGAGTTACATAACGCTTCAAGAGCAGTTACCAAAATTTAATGAGGTAATCAATCTAAGAGAAGACTTCGTTTCTGCTTATAGAACATTTTACCCTAAACCTGATTGGGATGACACCAATTTAATGATTCAAAATCTTCTGTATGTTGGTTATAGAGGAGATGTAAAAGGTATCTATAATGGTATTCTGAATAGTTTCACAAATAATAATCTTGCGATATATTTCTCTTATTTAGACGAAATAATTGAAGAATTTAGTATTAAAAAAGGAACTCAAAAATGTGTTTTTAATGTTTCTGATAATCAACTTAATTTTACCATCGGTCAAAAGTACGTTTGGTGCTTAAAATCGGTAAACAATCATGAAATATTCAAGATAATTTCGGACGGACAGTTTGGAGAAAAATCTGAAAAATTCGATTCTTCAATTAATTCTTACCTAAATCATATTAAAGACTTAGATCTACTTGACCAAAAACAAAAAGAGATAGACCTTGCAATTAAAGAAGTCATTGATAAAACAGTAAGATCAAGTTATCTCAAATATAACAACCCCTTCATAGAGCGAATGGTATTTGACAAAGATTTTAGGACTTTAATATTGGGACTTGATTTTTCAAAAAATACCAAAACTAATTATTGGATTTTTCAGGGAAATCCCAAGTATTACGATATTGTAGGTGCTCTAAATGCTAACGTATTGTCTAATTGGCAAGTTGCTGCTCATAAGGATAAGATAAAGATTGGAGACAAAGTAATACTGTGGATGACGGGAGAAAATTCAGGATGCTACGGTCTTGCTGAAGTAACATCTGATGTGGGAATTATAGATGATAATCAAGAAGAAATTAAATTTTATAAATCCGACTTCAATCCTAATAAAGATCGTACAGGAATCAAAATTATTGAAAATTTTTCCGCTAACCCGTTATTGTGGAAGGATCTGAAATTGAATTCAATTCTCTCATCATTAAAAGTCGGAAATCAGGGAACAAATTTCACTGCGACAAAAGAACAATTCGACGAGATATTAAGAATTTCACAATTAAACCAAAACAAAATGAACCATCCACTTAATCAAATCCTCTTCGGTTGCCCAGGTTCAGGAAAAACCTACAGTACAAAGAAATTAGCGGTTGAAATTATTGAAGATCGAAAATTTGGCAACACAAAAAAAGATCGTGCGGAAATCCTTAAACTTTACGACCAAGGTATTCAAAACAATCAAATTAAATTTACAACCTTCCACCAAAGTATGAGTTATGAAGACTTTATTGAAGGAATAAAACCATCTATGAAAGGAGATGAAGAGGGTGATTTATCTTACGAAATACAAAGTGGTATTTTCAAAACCATTTGCACAACTGCAATAGAAAACCATAGTTCAGTTCCTTCTAATAATTTTGAGGAAAGTTGGGAAGCATTAATTGAAATAGTGAAAAGTAAAATTTCCAATGCTGAACTATTAAAAATAGGCTCGTGGGAATACGGATTATCGTCAAAAAATTCACTAAAATATTCGTCTTTAGATACTCCATCTCAATATTCCTTTACGATAACTAAACAAAACATTTCAGATACTTACCAAAATAAAA
Source organism: Kaistella antarctica (assembly GCF_900109615.1). Lineage (GTDB taxonomy): Bacteria > Bacteroidota > Bacteroidia > Flavobacteriales > Weeksellaceae > Kaistella > Kaistella antarctica. The sequence continues at coordinate 69,672 of NZ_FOIX01000002.1, read as the reverse complement.
AGGCAAGACCATCGGGTGCATTTCAAAAGGACATGCAGGATATCGTTGGATTTATGAAATCTCAGTTCAATTTGTCTGAATATAAAGAGGATGATCCTTCAGAAAATGAAAAATTTTCACGTAACAAATATGTACTGATAATCGATGAAATAAACAGAGGTAATATTTCTGCAATTTTCGGTGAGTTAATTACGTTAATTGAGGATGATAAGAGATTAGGCAATGATGAGAAAATTGAAGTAATACTTCCATATAGCAAAGAATCATTTGGTGTTCCTCCAAATTTATACATAATTGGAACCATGAATACTGCGGATCGAAGTGTTGAATCGTTGGATACTGCTTTAAGACGAAGATTCTCCTTTACGGAAATGAAATCTGATCCCGAAGTAATTAGAACAGCACACGAGAACGGAGGTATTATTCAAGAATCTCCCAACATTAATCTAATTGAATTGATTGATATAATTAATAAGCGAATAGAACTTTTAGTGGATAAGGATCATCAAATTGGTCATTCATATTTCATTGGTGTCAACTCCCTTGCAGATTTAAAAATCACTTTCAAAAACAAAATTATTCCTTTATTAGAAGAGTATTTTTTTGGAGATTTTGGTAAAATTGGGTTAGTTTTAGGTGATCAATTCGTTGAAACCAACTCAGCACAGGATAACAAAAAAATCCTGTCCAAATTCAAAGGCTACGAAGATGTAGATTTCTTAACCGACAAGAAAATTTACACCTTCAAAGATATTGAACAAATGACCGCCAATGATTTTTATTCTATTTATAATGATTATAATGATCAATGAAATAAATGAACTCTAAAAATTTCATACAGGTATTTGAGTATCAAAAACTAAAAATTGGTGATGGTGATTTTTCTGAAAATCATTTTAAATCACTTGTGAAGTTCAATGAAAAAAACGGTAACAAATATTTCACACCTGTTTACAATGGAATTCTATTTAATTCGTACGTCGGAGTGATCCAAGTTGGTGGCTTGACAATAGAAATTCTACCTAAGGCAGATAATTCATCTGACCCAAGTAAAAAACTATGGCAGAATGTTCTAATCAATATGTTGAGAGTATGCAGATATATAAAAGTAGATACCGTATCCGAAACAGGTTTAAAAAAGAAACACAATTCCATTTTAGAAGTATATTTTGAAATTTTTCTAAATGATTTGGAGCAATTGGTTAAGAAGGGACTAATCAAGAAATACAGAAGGGTTGAAAACAACCAATTGGCATTAAAGGGCAAGTTGGTTTTCTCCCGTGATATTGAGAAAAACATTGTTCACAAAGAAAGGTTTTATTGTGAACATCAGGTTTATGACAAAGACCACTTGATTCATCAAATTCTCTTTCAAGCGTTAACCATTTTGGATAATTTAGTAACACAAAAACTACAAGACAAGGTGAAACGTTTACTATTTGAATTTAATAATTTCACCTATAAAGAATTTAATAGTAAGCACTTTGAAAATCTAAAATTAGATAGAAAATCGCGACCATACGAGAAATCATTAGACATAGCAAAGATGCTTATTCTAAATTATTCACCAAATCTAAATTCAGGTAGTGATCAGATGTTGACCCTACTATTCGACATGAATAAACTTTGGGAGGAATACATCTACCGAGTATTACAGAAACATAATGTGGACAATCAATTTGAAATCAGTTCGCAGGATCGAGATCTATTTTGGGAGAACAAAACAATCCGACCCGACATCGTTATCAAGGAATTAAAAACTGACGAAACATTTATCATCGATACAAAGTGGAAAATTGTTGATAATAGCAATCCTTCTGACGATGATCTAAAACAAATGTTTACTTACAATCTTCATTGGAAATCAAGTAAGAGTATTTTGTTGTACCCTAAAATAGATCAACAGGACTCGCAATTCGGAAAATACTACCACAACCCAATCTTCGAGTTTGAAAATGAGTTTAAACCTATTCAAAACTTCTGCAAGGTTGGATTTATATCGATTATTGATGGTGAAAACTATCGAGATACTAAATCGTTATCCTCTGAAATCATTGGAAAACTGTATGTTTAAATTTAAACTTATTATCTGATTAAGCCGCACTCATATCGTAAATAAGTAATCAAGATTATTTTAATTTTTTAAGCCCATCTACTTGTTTAAGAATCTCATTTTGAGTATCGATGATGAAATACTTACCATCCTTGCATACCGTCGCTAATCCGTCTTGAAATACGGAGGCGTATGAAAATATAAAAGGTATTAATATCTCATTTTTCCAATTAATATAACCCCACTTATCATTTTGGTCACAAGCAAGTATATGAGTGCTTTCAAGTTCTGCGAAATCGATTAGGTTTGAATACGTCAGGGGAATAATGATTTTCCCCTCTTGATTAATTGCCCCACAGTTACCATCGATTCCAATAACACCAAATCCTAATTTATTAAACATGGTAACTTGGTTCCATTCAGTGGGTTCTTTTCCATCGTTTTCATCTCGGTAGAAAGTAAAAGACTCCACTACATCTTTTGGTTCAATTTGTTTCATATAATGGATTTCACTCTACATAATTATTATCACTACTTTTATATATGTTCATTTGGAATTATCTGCTATGTATACAAAATAAAATTCACTCTAATTTTAAAGAAAAATATTATAGTTCTATTATTAAACTTCTTTTAGTGAATAAGAACTATTGAGGAGCACTAAAATGAATTCTTTAATTTGTTTTTTAATACTTCCATCTATTATTGCTTGCCAAAAGGAAAAGTTTGATTCGATGTCTTTAAAACCCCAAATATAAATTGGCCACCACTTGCTACTCTCTAAGTTATAGAGAAAAAGCATTTCAATTTCTAAAAGTCGTTTCTTTTCCAAGACTTGAGCAGTACGGACTATTCCGTAGAATACTCCACCGTCTTCGAAACTTACACCTACTTTAAAGTTTTTTAATTTCTCTAAAGTAAATCTATATGGATCAGCATCTAATTGAATATTTAGTTCAGCTGAAATTTCTTTCATTTGCTGATCAAAATTTCTTAATAATTCAGATTTTACGGCACCAATATTATTCGTAATTGCAAAAGACGTTTCAAGATTAGCACTCGACTCGCAAATAAAATCTCTCACTATTTGTGTTTCATTAATTTCACTATTTCCCATATATAATTTTTGAAGTTTTCTTTCGAAGTCAAATAGAAATGCTTGTACTCTGTTATTTTCAGTTCTAAGACCAAATTCATGAATCAAAGGGATCATATCATCCTCATAGGTAATAAATTTGAGACAATCTGCACTATATTTTTGATTAAGTAAGTCTTCATTAAAACTTAAAGTACTAACTGTTTTACCTCGGGGTGCTAAATAAAACAAAGTGAAATCATGATCTATCGCTTGCTTATCTAAAAATTCTAAGTAATCGTTAATTTGATTTAGTTGATCGGCAGTACTTACATAAATCTTGTTCTCAATGCCAAATAAAGTTTTGTGTGATTTAGATTTAACAAAAATGTCGATTCTTCGTCGATCATCAGTGTTTTTTTCAACTACAGAAATAACATCTGTAAATTTATCATAACGGAAGTCAATTCCTAACTCTACTAAAAAAAGATTCAGGTACAAGTCTCCTTGACCATGCGACTCATTTGGATCTAAAAAAAACGCAATAATCTCTGACGCCTTATTTTCTCCGAACTTTAAGAAATCGAGAGAATTAAAATCTGAAGCCAAAAATTTGCTGTATTCTTTTTTTACGTTATTTACAAAATCAACTTTTGTATTTAGAATTGAAAAAAAGGATTTTAGTTGTTCTGTGATCATGGATAATAAATATTATTTTTTAAGGCAAATTAATTGGATTTCCAAAAATTGTCCCGTTGCAACCATTATATCTGTTTTTATGGTACTATATCGTGTTTTTAAATTTAAAATCTTCCTCGGAAAATAACTATAAAATCTCGGTTTTTATTTACTCTAAAATGACATATTCCACATCATCTGCAGACTCATAATGTTTAATCGCCGCTATGGAGTAACTTTTCATAGTTACGTAATTAAATCCACCACCTATAACTGCTCCAACTCCAAATGGAATCAATTTACCTAGTGCTACACCGCCTCTTTTCGTTCCATATTTTGTTAGAATTGTAGTGCTTACGCGCTTATTAATTTTTTGTAACATTTTTCCCGTTACATGTCTATTAAATTGGGCAACTGCAACCTTAGTTCCAAGTTTTTCTGTCGCAATTTTTGCAGTTACTATTACGCCACTCCATATTCCTAAGATACTAATAAGGTCTTGATTAAAACCTTGAGTCATATCTTTGTCATTAATTATTCCAACTCCGTAACACATTCGCGCCATGCCTCTTAACATTAACATTAAATCACCTGTTACAGTTGTTCCTTCGACAACTACTTGCACTGCCGTTCCTAACCCAGGAATTATACTCGGGAATGCAGATGCAATACCAACAGATGTATAATTGTTTCTAATTCTCTTTGCAAATTTTTTACTTAATTCTATCTTAGTAAGTTTTGGATGACTTAATTTCAATTGGTTAACCTCATCTAACACATCGTCATATTTAGGGGCGACTAATTTTATTAAGTACAGTAAATCAAACTTTATATTTGTAAGATTACTAAATTCTTTTTCCATATCTGAATTCCTAAATATTATCTGCTATTTTTTTCAAGATAACAGAAGTATCTTGAGTTATGACGTGTTTTCTTTCAATGCTCTTTTCGATCATTGATCTGAAGTTGTCCCAGGAGATTTCACTTGAACTTATGTGGTTAAATTTTCCTGTTAATATATTATCATATCGATTGCGGATAGAAAAAGTGGTAGAATCCCAATTTAAATTCACCCATTCAAAGGAATGTTCGGCATTGTTAGGATTAATAAATTGGTCATTTACTTTCATTAAAAAATATTTAAAAAATATAAAATATAAATTATTATATTTTTGATTGTGAAATTGTTACTTATTAATCTAAAAGCATGAATGTATAAGAAGGAATCTTTATAATTTATAGCAAACTTTTAATTATTGCTAAAAATAGTTAAAATTTATATATAAAGTAAGGCAAACTTTTATTTAAATATGAGTCAAAATAAATGAAATAGATTACAAGTTAAAAATGTACGGCTTGTTCTACTTCCTTTCCGAAAACCCCAATCGTTACGAGTGAAAATTCAAATGCGGTTGTGTTAGGTGATTGGGGACTTACACCGTTTTGGGCAAAAAAACAGAGGTGTTTGAAAGATGACATTAAATGCAAGAGTAGAAACTCTAAGAGAAAGTAGAGTTACAAAAACTCTGTCTCCAATAGGAGCTTAATCTTAGTAAATGGTTTTTATGATTGGAAGTGGTTAAATTCCATAGGTGAAAAGAAGGAAAAATACTTCATTCATTTGGACAACGGTAATAACCATTTTCCCTTCGAGGGATTTATTATATTTGGGTAGATAAAAACAATAATGAAACCTTGACGAGCTTTTCTATTCTGACTTCCAACCTTAATGAATTAATCGCGGAAATCCATAATAAAAAAGAAAGGATGCCATTGGTGTTATCTAAAGATGCAGAACAACCTTGGTTGGCTGAACGACCAATAGATAATTTTTTATTCCCAAATTACGATCCCAAATTAATTGCTTTACATTTAATTTAGCACTCAAAATTCACTCTTATATACTGATTTATTTCTGTATTTTTATCACCAAAAATAAACTATAATGAAAAAACAAATCGTACAGTGGCTATTTACAAAAATTCTTCTTCCCTTTTTAAAAGATATTCTTGCTCAAATTCTGAAAGGTTTATCGAAATATGTCATCCAATATATTAGAGATCTTTTAGAAAAATGGAAAACAAAAGAAATGAAAGTTGCGAATACGGAAGAAGAAAAAGAAATTATTAAAAATAAATGGGATGAAAGAAAAGTTGATCTTGATAAAATGAACGACTCGGTCGATGAACATATTGACATAATTATGAAAGAGGCGATGGCTAATTCTGAGAAAAGAGTAGCGGAACTTCAAGATAAAAGTTCAGATGACAACATAATGGAACTTGTTGACAAAAGTTCTAATAAAAATCTACCTGAGTCTTCTGAATCGAAATAATAAGTAACAGGTAAAATAGATTAATATTTAATAATTTTAACATAATCAACTCCCAATGCATTTGTAATTACCACAAAATAAATGCCACTTGATTGGAGAGTTAGGTCAACACTTTTTATGTTGAAATCGCTCCATGTTTCTTGAATTATTTTTTTACCCGTAGCATCATAAATTCTTACATCACTATTACCGACGAAAATATTTTTACTTTGAATATTGATAACTCCGTTACTTGGGTTTGGATAGATGATATAGTTATTTTTTACCAATTGGTTTTCAACAACTGCTAATGGATTTGTGATGACTCCACCTGACAGTTTGAATAGAGACGCAAATGCTTGATAATATTGGTTGGCAATATTCAAGTCGTGAATGATTAATGTGTTTTCATCATTCCTATTTTCAGCGGAAGCACTCCAATTGTGAGATCCAACAAGCACTGTAGGATCAGATGAACTGTCGTAATTATCTACCACCATGAATTTATGGTGCATAACTCCTCTTGAAGTATCCGTTCTTACTCTGTTTGCACCGATCTCCGTCTGTAATAATGCCTTTTGGTTACCCTGTGGGTTTTGAGTATCCATTATAAGTTGCGTGGAACTTAATCCATTGTTGTATTTACTGATCAGTGCACCACTAATATCAGTTCTTGTAATTAACATTGTTGCTACGTTAATATCTGTATCCGCACTATTAATAACATCAATTATTTTGGATGTCGTACCATCACTTGGACTGAAATAACTGTTTACTATCTTGCCACCGATATTATAAGTGTGAGGTGTGTTATCTATCTTGTAAGGACCGAATCTCGAATTAAATGGTATAGGTGTACTTGTTGAAGATCCCCACATCTCTTCAAATTCGATTTGATAACCCAATGCTAAAGATTTGTCTTGGATGACAATTGCACTATTCTTGTCAGGCCCGTCAATCTGTGCAACCGTCCAATTTGTAGAACCCGTCCAAACGATTGGTTTATTTTCATCAGTACTATTTGCGTCAAAAATTAAAAACTTGTTGTGCATAATACCATAACTACTATTATTCGGACTCGCGAGTCTTGGAATCGAATTATTTAGTAATGGTATCATTGTACTTCCTGTACTACCATCATATATTATTCGCACTTGCACCCCTCGATCAAACGCATCATTTATCGCACCCGCAATTCCCGTTGTGGAACTTGGAGAATATGAGTTGTAGATCGCGATGTCAAGTGAACTTGATGTTGAATTAATGTACGAAATTAACTTATCATCTAAGGTATTCCCAAGATTAACTGCGTTTTGTCCTTGAGCGTACGATGTGTCAACGGGATGGTTAAAGTAAACGTCAATCGTCCCTGTGGATCTTGATCGGGATGCAATGGATACAGTTTGAGGAGTTTCACTTGTACCATCCAACAGTTGATAGTCTAAGGTAATTATTGTGCTTGGTTCTGCATCTACTATCGTGTATTTGTAACCATTATTATCATTATAATGTATTTGAACGTCTTTCTTAAAGAGTCCACTATATGCCTTTGCAATTACAGGGTAATGGAAATCAAGTTCAATATTATTATCATTATAATAAATCGTAAAATCTTTTTGTTTGGAAGAAATCTGACTGAAAATCAAAATACTTTGAAAGAAGAGGATGGAAATAAGTAGTTGTTTTCTCATAACGTTAGTGTTTTTAAAGTTCTACTAAATTACAAAAATTAGATCTCATATATTTGTTTCTATAGAATCTAACTGTCTGATTTATATAGTTTCATAGCTCTTATTCTGAAAAAAATTTTAAAATTTTTTTTTGGACTTTATCGTTTCATAGAGAGAATGTAAAAATACGACCTAATTTTGGCCAAAAAAATTTGTAATGGTCTACGGATCCCCCCTGTTACAATACGAAAAAAGACAATAATAGAGGTAGGATACGGGGCCGGGATCCCCATGTATACACAAAATTATAACTGAAAATACTTACAACTTTACTTATGAAAAATCAAAGTCTTTCACATTTTCAAATCTATTTTGTAAATAATTAAAAAACTTCTTGTGGTTATTGAATCCATTTGTAGATATCACGTGTTTTTCTTCATCATTTTTGTGGTAATAACCTTGCATTTCTATCTCTGACACTTCTATGCTGCCTGAATTAATGAATAATCCAAAAGGGGTTTCACAATTTCTACTAATGACATAAGCATCATGAAATTTCATTTCTCCCAAAAATTGGTCATTATTATTGGAAGTTGAATAGGGAGACCAATGCACATCAATTGGAATAATTCCGCTATCATTTAATGAATATTTAATTGATTGAGAAGTGTTTTGCAATATTGATAACCGAACCCCCAATAAGTTTGCGTGTTCAGAAGATTTGCTTGCATCTGCAAATTCACCTCCATTTTCATCATAAATATTTTTGAATAATCCTTTTGATACGATATAGTATGCAATGGATGCGATTTTCTGCCTTTCATCTGCGTCAAAAGTAAACCCTTCGTCATCCAACATCATCGTTAAAAGTAAAGAGCAGTACTGAAAATCCTCACAGTTTCCAAACCCTTTTACGTCTTGAAAATTTGACAATACTGTTTGATAATATGCATAAAGGATACTCCGAGGTAGAAATTCAGATTCAAGATCTGACATTAATTTGTGTGTTTGTTGATTTAATTTCATCTATTTATATATTTGGTTTACTATTAACTACTAAAATTTTTATATAATCGAAACATGAGACCTCCCCAAAAATTCATTTGAATAACTAAAACGTCAACTACATTCTAAAATCATTTAGATAAAGTAATATTCTACTCCTGCCCCTTTAATTATTCTATTTTATCGCAAGCTGATCAAGTCGCTTTTGGGCTTTTTCGAGAATGTCTTTGTCGAACAAAATTTGATATTTTTCCTTCAACACTATCGTTTCAAAACTAATATCAAGTCTATTTATTTCCCACAATTTTATTAATCCTGAATGGAGCTTATCTGTACCATGACTGATGAGACGGCTTGCGCCACCTATTGCCCCATAATTGTAGATATACGAAATTACATTTGTTGAGTTGATTTTTGCCCCTGCGAGGTTTGCTTCTTTAATTGTAGTTATAAATTCTTTTTCTAATTCCTCCTCAAGTTTAATAAATTCCTCTTCCTTATTTTCAGCATTCAAGTTGTCATTACTTACGAGTTTTAATTTATCATATTCGGTTACGATTTTCTTTAAGTTATTAAAGCGAATTGTAAATTGCTTGATGAGTTGCAAATCAACACTTTCAATAACAAATTCGTGATTACGAAATTCTGCGGAGTAAGTCCAATTGTAAGAACCCGCTACGAGTTTGCTATTATCAAATAGTGCGAATTTGTCGTGTAAAAATCTGCCACTCTTTGTGGGAACAATAAATACTTCTCCTCCTTTGGCAATAAACTTTTCATAATTTACTGTTTGATTTTGGTAATGGTCGCTAATGATAATTTGAACTTTACATCCAACGTCTAATTTATCAGTAAGTTGTCCAAGAAAGTCTAACGATGTTAGCCAAGCTACAGATACTAAAATACTGCTATTTGAATTTTCAATGTTTAGCTGTATCTTTTTTTTTTTCCCGTTGAATGATGCTTTTGTCATTAATTTGCTGATTGAAAATTATGGAAGATGTCTAATATAGAATTTTGGATAAATAAATGTTTTTATTTTCGACATTATAATACCAAATATTAGTCACAAGTTACGTCAGAAATTTGAAGATGTAATACAAAAAATTATTCGGTCTTTTAAAATTAAAAATCTCAAGCACAATTTTTCATTATAGATTCTTTTAAATTTATTTTCCTATAATGTCCGTATTTGTTTAGCGGTGGTTTAGTAAAAGTAAACCTAATTAGTTTCAAAACTTTCATGCAATTCTTACTGTAGATCTTTTCTATTTTGTTCTGCTTAATCGTTGTAGTACTATTAACTAAGGTTATAAAGTACGCAAATTATATAGCTACAATCTAACGGAAAAGTGAGGCAATTTGCACTATTTGTGGTAATTATGCCCTTACATTAATAAGTACACAAAATTAAACGCATTATGAAAGTACGTTATCACAGAATAAGTAATCAATACACTCAAACCGCAAACAGGTTGGAAGCAGATAAAGAAATTTATGAAAAAGAATTTTTCGATAAAATTTCGGGAACTGTAAATTTTAAGGATCGACCACAAGCCAAAGAATTAATTAAACTGATCGAAAAGAAAAAAATTAATGAGGTACATGTAGTTGAACTAAGCAGATTAGGGAGAAATACAAGTGATGTCATTCTTACACTTGAATGGATGGAAGAACAGGAAGTTAATGTGGTTATTAAGAATATTGGTTTACAAACAAGACCTGATGGTAAAAGAAATCCTATCGCCAAACTTATAACATCCATATTATCAAGTATTTACGATTTAGAACGTACAAATACGGCTGAGAGGAGTGCACAGGGGGTAGCTGCTTTTTTAGCTCGCGGTGGTATTTTGGGGAAAAGAAAAGGAGATACATTGTCAGATGCGGATTTTATGAAAAAACCTACAAGTAAAAAATGTTTAGAATACTTGAAAAAAAGTAGGTCAATCCGTGAGACAGCTAAGATTTGTGATATATCGACTAAAACTGTACAAAAGGTAAAAAGAATCGCTATTAAGCATGATATTTTATAATCTGAAAGTGGATTTATTATAATGATTATAATTCCTGTATTACTAATACATGGATTTATATTAATCAGTATAAATCCTGTAATACAATTAAGCAAACCAACTTAATTTCTTCCTGTGAGAGAAAAATGATCAAAACCACCCCATTTCAGGGCTGAGTCTATATCTCTCAGGCAAAGCAAATCCTTTTTATCTTTAGCGGACCGTCTCGCACCTCTCATTACTAAACACATGCTTAGTTTTTGAATTATAATAACTATACTTAGGTCCCATATCTAAATCCGACAAAAAAGGGATCCAACTTATGTAATATTTACACATTTGCACCATAAAAGTACATCAGGACCCCACATTTTAACATATTTTATCCATATCAAACTCATCTGTCAGTAATAGAGGGAAATTAGAATAGACATTAATAAAACATGGTTCTATAAGTGCTCTTCCTCGACCTATTGCTTGTATTTGATCTGATTCAATTAAAGATAATTGAATCATCCGCAACTGCTCATTATCGAAGCATTTAAACATGAACTCAAATCCATTGCGTTGAATCTTTTGATAACTCATGGGTGATTTATTAATCTCGAAATCAACGCCCATTGCCTTACCCAATAAAAAGTACATTATATTGCTTTTGTGTGGAGTTCCTACGATAGTAATATTCTGACCCTTTAATTTATCACTCCCCGAGCAATTACCAAAGTATATTTCCTTTTCAGCAGTTGGAAATAGATCAACATGACCTTTAAAGGTTATGACTTTTGAATTTCCGATTTTTGAAATAAGATTGTCCACCTTCTTGTAATTCATCAATGAATCTCTCGAAAATGATCTATACGTATACTGTTTTATATGCCCAAATTGTTCAACATTTCGTATATCCAAAATTTTAAAATTAGTCTCAGGATATAGTTTCTTGTATATCTCAATTGGGATAGTAGCGGACATTATTATTACCTTTTTACCGATAGGAAATGGTTTCTTAATAATGTAGTGAATCTGCTCATTAAATTTTATGAAGCAATCACTTTTGAAAAATGAGAAAACATTTGACTCGATACCCGCTATGCTACATTTTTCAATCATCTCATCCAAATCAATTGGAAAATTTGGTGTATCGTATATAGCATTACTGAGCGACACTAAGTAGTCTCGTACATTCTTATCGGGTTCATATTGAAAGAATAAGTGTGAAATGTCGTCTATCGTTGTTTTTTTAATTTCAACAAGATCACTCAATGGATCTTCATCGAAAATAATTGTCTCGTGCGGTAACGAGTCGGAATTTGTTACTCTCGAATGTGTTGTTAACACAGATTTATCGAGATTTCCGCAAGCCTCCAACTGCAAAATATAATTGATGGCACTGTTTTTATCATCTTGATTTGATGAGTATCTACCGTCTGCAATAGCACGAATTAATCCCATTGCCTTATTCGGTAATCCAACGTCATATAAGTGTCCAATTCTCTTGGTAATCGATGAATCTGAAAAGACTATCGAATCAGGAGTTAAAGTGTAATCTACACTCATCCTTCCACCCACTTCATTCTTAAGCGCATTTGTCGGGAGTGCAATTATAACTTTTTCCACTCCTGTTATCTTATGGGTTATGCCAAATGCAGTAGGTAACGCATAAATGTAAACTGTATCTGTTTCCGAGTTGTTTAGAACCTCATTAAAGTTTTTTTCAAAAATCTTCTTTGCAGGCTCAAGTTTCATCTTTGCAGGTTGGTCCAAAATTTTAATGAAGCCCGTTACATTTTTAATAGCGGAAACAATGTCATACAAATCTTCGTCTTCGTCATAAGGTGAAAATGAGTGAATGAGTTGGGGTTTGTAATTACTATTCCTAATATAGGTTACAGTGCTGTAATTATCATCGGTATACCCTGTCCTTCCCAAATCATTAAAATGTTTCATTGTGTTCCTCATCTTTTTTAGTCCACCCTCAACATATTTTAGATTACTCGCCAATCCAAAAATTTCAGGATGGGTTAACCATGCTCCTGAAAGGAATTCATCCAATATTTTTACTTTCTTTCGGTCTTCGTCCCAATTAATGAGATTCCTCCCACTTAAGTAGGAAGGAAGAGAAGAGGTGGAATTTTCTGCTTTAAAACCATCATCACTATAGTTATTATATAAGGATTGCGATATTAAAGCAGAATTTTCCTTCAATTTAATAATGCCACGAGGTAATCCATTGTCTTTAGAAATAATTTTAACATTAGTAAATACTAAGAACTTACTAAGAGAAATTGGAACTGTAGAGGTTATATACGAAGAAATACCACCGTAAAATATTCGCGATTCATCCTTACAGGCTGTATCAATGATAAAAAACTGCTCAAGTTTCTTCATGATTTTATCATATACTTTATGACCCTTAATAGACTGATCAAAAAATAGAACAACCCTGAATTTGCGCAGTTCGGGTGAGTCTCCAAATGTCGTATACCATACGTTTGGTGTTATATCAAATTCCTTAAACTTATTATAAACTTCCTCAACGGTTTGTAGCCCCTTGTCAAAATCTAACCCTATTACTGATGATTCCAACCATGATGCCTTACTTCTTTTCCCGTTAAATACTCCACCACTCCACGAATGAGCATATGGTCTCAGTATCAATTGTGAAAATTCCGTTATTGTTTTTTCTGTCGTTCGAAGTGAATTGTCAACTCTGCCAAAATATATTTTCGTAGGTCCCTCGAACTTAATATTGAAAACATCTTTAGTTACTGATAATTTATATCTCTTTTCTTCCATTACTTATTTTATTAATGATTCTATGCGGTTTACCCGACTTACTGAAATTATAGTGGAAAATGATTCAGAAGTAAATAGGAAGGAATAAAAATTATTATCTGTTAGCATTCCGTTAGCATTGCAAGTAGATTTCCAACCGTATTATGGAGTTAAATACGTTTAAGGATAACATGTTTTTTACTCTAATGATTAGAGTAAAAAACATATTTTCCTATTCTGACCTCCAACTATGTCAGATTTGTAAAGTAGATTTTAAAATTTTTCAAAAAAAAATGATAAAAAAACAAAAATCAAAGATTAAAACAAACTTCGCCCAATCCATCAGTGACTCACAATCAAAAAATATAATGAATTTATAATTATAGTGGTATTTATTTACGAATATAATATTGATTACTGTTATATTATTTGACTTTCTTGTTTTAAAAGGTTATCATTTGAATATACAACAACATAAGAGGAGTTGTCAAAAATATTATGAATGTATCTCAAAAGAGAAGAACCCAATTAGGGAAAATTAAAAAAAATTATTATGAAATTTAAAAAATTAAATTATTTAGCGGTATTGAGTAAAATACCACAGGGCAACTTATATGATCCAAAATTCAATGAATGCCTGATCGGGATAACAGAACATAACAACCCTGTTTACCATTTTTTCAGATTATTAGAATTATTGTATAGAGAAATTTATCAAGAAGATTTACAATTTATAAGAGACAACGAAATTACGTTCAGTGTAATTATGGAGGAAGTCAATTCCCGTATCGAAATTATGGAAACAACTTTTCATACTAATTTAGGAACTCCCATAATTTGTAAAGATGCTGAGTTTCTTACTCAAACCTATAATAACTTATTAGAAGGAAGTTGGTCTGAATTTGTAAATTAATAATAAAGCATTTTAATAATTATGCCAAAATTAAACAAAGGCGTAGCATTGCGTTACGTCTTTGTTTTTTAACATTAAAAAAAAGCAATATGAAAATCAAAGAATATATGGATATAAAATCCCTTGTAGAATATATCCCGCTCACCATATCAACAGTATATACAATGGTGCACAAGCAAAAGATACCTTTTAATAAAATAGGAAAAAAATTAGTATTCAATCGAGAAGAAATAGACGATTGGATAAAGAATGGTCAACAAACCAAAATGAATATTAAACTACCACAAATAAAAATTTAAAATAGTATGGCAACATGTAAATTAGTCTTGGACACTCGACATATCGATAAAAAAGGAGAGCACAATCTCGCAGTTGAAGTCAATTGGGGGAAAAATAAATGTTTTTTAAACATTACGAAGATGAGTAAGGAATTATATAATGATGTTCTTATCAAAAAATCAACTAACAAGGATTACACTAAATTTAGGAACGATTGTCAGAAGCGAGTAAACCGTGCTGAAGAGATTGTAAACGAAATGCAGACTTTCGACCGTCAACTATTGAAAGATCGTTTCTTTAATAAGGGACAACCCGAAACCGCAGAAGAATCTATAACCGTTATAAGTCTTTTTAACAGATACATTGAAGAGAGATCTCACTTAGCCTTAGGAACGATTCAAAAAATGAGAAATTCAAGAAATGCATTCACAACTGATAACAAGGAATTATCAATTGCTGAGATAAATAAACAATTCTTAGAAAAATTTCAACGGACGAAATTAAAAAACGGGAACTCAAATAACTACGTTGCAGGTATCTTTAGAGACTTGCGAACAGTCATCAATTATTTCTCCAACAACGGAAAGATCCCAACGGATTATAAATATCCTTTTGGGGGAGATGGGTTAAAAATCTGTAATACCTTTCCAAAGAAACAAGTGTTAGATGCTGTTGAATTACAAACGTTCCTAAATTATTCTGACTTCGAAAACAAAGGTGAGGAATATGCCCGTGACATTTGGGAAATATTATATCTGTGTAATGGAATCAATTTCGCAGACCTGTTCAGATTGAGATGGGATCAGAAAAAAGGAGATCATTTTGTATTTTATAGAAAGAAAACCGAAAACACCCGTAAAAATCACAAAAAAGAAATCGTGGTTCCCATGAGTGATCGACTTCAGTTATTATTGGATAAAGTGGGAAATACCGCAAGTCCTTTTGTTCTCGGTAAATTGGTGGACGATTATAAAGATCAGTATTTCGCCAACAAAATCCATAAGTATCGGGGAAAGATTAATAAAAATTTAGTCATCATATCTAAAAAGTTAAACTTACCGATCGAAATGAATTTATCCAAAGCAAGAGATTGCTATGCAACCACTTTAAATCGAAATGACACACCGATTAATATCATCTCTGAAATGTTGGGTCATTCCAACAGTACTGTTACACAACATTACTTAGCCTCAATGGATTTAGAAACCACCTTTAAAACCAACTCTGTTCTGTTACACGGTGGAAATTAACTCCATTTAGACATTAAGTTGCGGAATGTTCACCAATTGTTTAATTTTAATGTTTAAATTTAAATATGTTTCAGAAAACGATTATTTCCAAATATCTCAAAACGCAAAACAAAGAAAATCTCATTATCCAATGGGATTTATTTTGTGCACATTTTCACAACCATGAGATTCAAGAAAATATTCGGAATTCTAAAGAGGAACAGTATCAAGAAGGATTTCTGAGAGATTTATTCGTCAAAATATTTGGTTACACCTTAAACCCAACAATTGGTTTCAATCTTACAACCGAATACAAAAACATAAAAGACAGTAAAAAGGCGGATGGTGCAATTATCATTGATGAAAACGTAGTTGGTGTTATAGAACTGAAAGGAACGAATACCACGGATCTTGGGAAGGTCGAAGAACAGGCGTTTAATTACAAAAATAACCAAACAGGATGCAAGTACGTTATAACGTCTAATTTCGAAAAAATTAGATTATATATTGATGACTCGGTAAGGTTCGTAGAATTCAATCTTTTCACCCTTCAAAAGGATGACTTTAATCTACTCTATCTACTCCTATCATTCGACAACATTAAAAACGATATCCCTAATAAATTAAAAGATGAATCTCTTAATCAGGAAGATATTGTTACTAAGAAACTGTACAAGGACTACTCTATTTTCAAAAGAGAATTATTCCAAAATTTAACACTTCTTAATCCTGAGTACGATCCTCTACTCCTTTTCCAAAAGTCGCAAAAATTATTAGACAGACTTCTGTTCTTGCTCTTTGGAGAAGATCGAGGTTTGTTACCACCCAACTCTGTAAGACAGATTTTAGAGCAGTGGGATAAACTGAAAGATTTAGATGCTTACGACCCGCTTTATAATCGTTATAAAAAGTACTTTGGATATCTGAATACAGGATTCAAAGGAAAGAATCACGATGTCTTCGCTTACAATGGCGGTTTGTTTAAAGAGGATGAGATCTTGGATCAGATTAAGATTGATGATGACCTACTTTACCAACACACTTTTAGATTATCTCAATACGATTTTGCAAGTGAAGTTGATGTCAATATTCTTGGACACATCTTCGAAAACTCGCTCAATGAAATCGATGAGATTAAGGCGCAGTTGGATGGAACTGAAATCGACAAGTCCAAAACGAAAAGAAAGAAGGACGGAGTTTTCTACACCCCAAAATACATCACCAAATACATTGTCGAAAATACGGTGGGTAAACTCTGTGAGGAAAAGAAAACCGAATTTCAAATTGTAGAAGAAGATTATTTTACAGATAAAAAACGCCAACAGAAAACAAAGGAAAACCTGTTGGGTAAATTGGATCAATACCGTAGTTGGCTATTGCAAATTACCATTGTAGATCCTGCGTGTGGTTCAGGTGCGTTTCTGAATGAAGCCCTGAATTTTCTGATTGAAGAACACCAATATGTTGACGAGTTGGAAGCCAAATTACTCAACGTTCCAATTATTTTCAGTTATCATTCTGAGAGTATTTTAGAACACAATCTTTTTGGAGTAGATCTAAACGAAGAATCCGTTGAGATTGCGAAACTTTCTCTTTGGTTAAGAACCGCAGAACCCAACAGGAAACTGAATAGTTTGAATGATAACATCAAGTGTGGAAACTCATTAATTGATGATCCTGACGTTGCCGGCGACAAAGCATTTAATTGGGAGAGAGAATTCCCTCAGGTTTTTAGTAAGGGTGGTTTTGATGTAATTGTTGGGAATCCCCCATACGTAGATGTAAAATCTTTGGATAAAATAATTGTTAAACATTTATTTGAAATATTTAAAACTGCTAACAACAGAATTAATTTATACTCATCATTTATTGAAAAGTCAGTAAATTTATTGAATAATGAAGGAGTTTCATCATTGATAATTCCTTCTTCTTTACTTACTCAAGAATCTTATAAAGATCTAAGAAAATTACTATTAAAAGAAACTACAATCCAAAGTATCGTTAGGCTTCCCAATGAATCTTTTGGCGGTGGTTCAGGTGAAGTGAAAGTTGACACGATAATCCTAACATTTAAAGCAGAAATCAGTACTGAATCTTCAGTTGAAATAATCGCTTATAAAGGTTTTGATAGAATTAGTGAAATCTCCTCTATCACGGCAGACTTACATTCTTTTATTGATCCTCTTAAATGGAAAAATGATGACAATTTCCTCTTTCGCATTAATGTAGATAATTTAAATACCCAAATACTTAATAGATGCCAAGTAGATACTCTTAAACTTGTTGACTGTGTTGAGTTTTGTTTAGGTTTAACTCCTTATGACAAATATAAAGGTCACTCGCAAGATCAAATAAAAGATAGAGTATTTCACTCAGTCGAGCAAAAAGATTTGACTTTCAGAAAATTATTAGCAGGAAATGATATAAGAAGATATAACGTTACTTGGGGTGAGAAAGAGTGGATAAGTTATGGTAAATGGTTGGGTGCACCAAGAGAGAAAAAATTTTTTACAGACAAAAGAATTCTTGTAAAGCAAATAATTGATTGGTCAGATAAGAGAATATGGGCTGCTTTGACAACAGAGGAATTGTACAACTCTCAGAATGCGTTTAATCTAATTCCTAAAGATGGCTATCAAGCAGAATATTTAATAGCCGTTATAAATAGTAAACTAATGTCTTTCTACCACAAGAAGCAATTTTTAGAGGAATTTAAAGATAGATTTCAAAAAATACTTATAAAAGATGCTAAAGAATTTCCAATAAAAAAATTATCACCTGTGAATCAGACATTATATGTTGAGAAAACTAATTTAATGTTACGCATAAACAAAGAATTGGTGGAAATTTCAGGTAAATTTCAAAGGACTTTAAAAAGAGAATTTTCCATAGAAAGTCTCTCAAACAAGTTACAAAGTTGGTATCAATTATCGTATGATGATTTCCTAAAAGAACTGAAAAAACAAAAGGTAGAACTTACCCTTTCCCGCAAGGCAGATTGGGAACAGTACTTTGACCAAGAGAAAAACAAAGCAATACAAATCCAATCTCAAATCACTTCTACCGATCAGGAAATAGATCGCATGGTTTATGAACTTTACGGGTTGACGGAGGAGGAAATTGCGATTGTGGAGAAAGGGTTAATTTAACATACAGAACATTATAAAATGGCAAATATTCATTACGAAGTAAGGATCAAGATTATAAAGAATGTTCATGACGGAAAATTCAATTTTCTTGAAGAAACGAGGGAATTTGAAAATCAGAATCCTATTATAGCACGAAATGACGCATTTAAATTTTACGCTCAATTCATAGCGATCCTTCACGAAGATGAGAGAACTAAACTTTCTAACAAAGATGAAGAACCTTTGAAAATTTTCTTGGAAGGTGACGACGTTTATATGAACAATTTTGGAAATGAAATTGGAATTTACGCGATCATAAATAAATCTTTGAATGAGGATGTGGATGACGGAGATAGTTTATTTATTCATGGAATAAAGTATAGAGGAACTAACTTCGAAGCCATAATGAACAACTTAGATTGGGAGTATCAACAATATATTCTAAATTCATATAATACTAATAAGTTAGAAGTTGAAATATCATTTTACGATAGAGATGAATGGGCAGAAGGGTACTTAGGTAATGGTAAATGGGAAGAAAGTTATTTCGAACCAAGCACTCATACAATACTCAAAACCCCCATCGATTGGGAGGGAATGGACGAGGAATATTGGTGGGATCACGCTAAAAAGTCTGAGAATAATAAACCTACATCTGAAACTGATCAATTTACACCTGCGGATTTAATCAAGCTCGGTGAAGGAAAACAGATCGAGTTTAAGCCTTCCCTACTTTATAATTTCAAGACTAAACAAGGAGGAATCGGTGTTAAACAAATTATTGCTAAGACCATTGCTTCTTTTCTAAATACACAAGGAGGTTTTTTATTGATTGGAGTCCAAGACAATGGAAATGTCACAGGTCTCTCAAATGACTTTTCCTTATGCGAGGATAAGAATGAAAATGACTTTTTTCGATTAGAATTTGATGACATGATTTCACAGTTTTTAGGAAATAAGGTTGTAAACAATATATCAGGTGATTTCCATACCATTGATGAAAAAGAAGTTTTTATAGTTACTGTTAGACCATTACAATCCTTCCCTGCATTTTTAAAAGAGAGAGAAGGGAAAAAGTTTTTTGTTAGAGGTAATGCATCGTCACGGCAGATAGAAGAAGTGGATGATATTGTAAATTATTGTATAGAAAGATTTAATAACAAATCGAAATAAAGCAGTACAAATCCAACCTCAGATAATTTCTACCGATCAGGAAATAGATCGCATGATGCATGAAATTTATGGACTGACTGAGGAGGAAGTGGGATTGTGGAGAAGAGTAAAGTTAATAGGGTCATTAACTATGTTAAAATAATTTAAATGTAATTTTTATAAAATATAATGAGAAGAAATAACGCAACAGACTTTTTTTTTGGAATCATTCTTATAGTTTTTACGTTTTTCTGTGTGCTTGCTTTCCTAAAAGCAGGTTTACATATGGTTATGAAATTCTTTGGATTCCAATTCAACGACGATAATACGGAGAGTATTATCCTTAGCGTATTTATTATTCTTGTGGTATTATTAATTATTTACTTTAACAGAATTAAAGAATACATATTACTTAAAAAAGACCTTGTTTTTAAAAGAAAATATTTAGAAATTTTATTACAGAATTATAAAAATGAGTTAGAAACAAAAAAGGCTAATTATCAAAATATAAAAAATAGAATTGATGAAATTGATGAAATTCTTTAGCGAAAAATTTTCCGATTACTTAAAAAAATTGAATGAGATAAAACTACTCAACAAAGATTTAGAGGTGAAAATAAATTCTAAATATACCGATACATTGACAAAAATTGAATCTTTAAAAGTTATTGCAGAAAAAATTCAATTAGAGAAGAATCAATTAGATGTTCAAACAAAAAGCAGATTAGACCAAATAGAAATTGAGACTAATTACAAAAAAAATGAATTAGAAGAACTTACACAAAATTTACAAAATGTGTACGATAAAACTTTTAATTCTGTTGAATGGCTTTCAAACAAATATGCAGAGTTCTACTTTCTTTTAGATAAGAAACGGATCGTAATGCCCGTGCATAAGATTGCAAGCAAATGTTCAGATGCACAAATAATGTTTAGTCGAGAAAATCGAAACTTACGAAAAAGAAACATGTCTCTTGAACTACAGTTGAAACAGATTGAAAGCTTAATACCTGAAGTTGAAGATTTGATTGATACTACTCCTGACGACATATTTTTAGATGACTCCACCCAAGAAACTGAAGATAAAATAGATATACTTGTTTCTGAAACTGAAAAAAAACAGTTGTCAAAAACTGAAATTCTTCAGAAAGCATTAGATAATTATGTAAAGAGGAAGATGAATAAATCGGAGGTTGGCGCAGACTATGAGAGATATATCGGTCACATTTACGAGAAAAAAGGTTATAAAGTTATTTATCATGGAATAAAAAAGGGAATTAATGATTTGGGGATTGATTTAATTTGCAAGAAAGGAAGTGAAACCTTGCTGATACAATGCAAAAATTGGAGGAGAAGTATACAAATTCATGAAAATGCAATAAATCAATTATTCGGTACATCTATGAAATATTACTTAGACAACTACGATCACTCCCTTATCGGTCTTAAAGGTACTTTATTTGAGGAAATTGGAATCCCATTTGACAATAATTTACAACCGATATTCGTAACTACCACTGATCTTACAGACAGAGCTTTAGAATTCGCAAATGCATTGAAAATAAAAATTGTCATTGTCCCTTACGAAAAAAATTATCCGCGGATAAAATGTAATATTGGAAAAGACGGAAAGATATATCATCTACCGTTCGATCAAAAATATGATATTACGCAAAACATTAATAACGGTGGAGTTAACGCTCTAACAATAGTAGAAGCAGAAAAATTAGGTTATCGCAAGGCGTTTCGTTGGAGGGGCGAATGATAGATCTAAGAATATTTACGATAAAGTTTAAAAAAAGTAGTTAACAATTTTCTATTGTTTCACTAAAACAGTTTTGTGCAATTAAACTTGGATTAGGATAAATAAAATTTTTATCAATCCCTTCTTTTTTAATTTTTTCTCGAACATAATCAACCAAGTTCTTATTTATATTATAACACTTTGAAAACCTATAAATAACATCAGTCCTTTCAATTAATTGTTCGTTACCTACTTGTTCAATTGGCTTAAAAGGATCTGAATTCCATATAAATACTCCCTGCTGATTTATTATATTCATACTATTATTTAGAGAAAATTGAATGTCAGTTCCCTCATTGAGGTCAGAAAAATATGTAAGTTCAAAGGTCATTAGTCTTTCGACTTTGGTCAAATAATCAATTAAACCCCTCTGATATAACATTTTAGTTGCCATCTCAAGTCTATTATTGGAAAAAAATTTATTCATTTCTATTTCATTTATACCATCCAACTCTCCATTTTTTACTAAATCATTTTTAAGATGTTCTTTCTTTTTATGAATTCCCTTTTCAATGATACTCACTAAACTTGTAGATATAAGATCTTTTTCTTCTATGTAATAGACACTAAAATATTTTTCAATTTCTCTAACTTCTCCTTTGTCTTCAGAAAAGCTTTCTGTAGCAAAATATAAAGAATTGATAAAACTATTTGTCCAATCAACTAATGGCGTAGGACAACCATAATGCTGTAAAAAACTTAAAACCGCTATATCATTATTTGGACTTATCCCATTTTTTTTAAAAAATTTTTCAAGTATCTTTCCTTGCTGTTTTTTAGCATTCACGATCATTTTTTCGATAAATGATTTATAGTCTATCCCCTTCTCATAAATTTTTTCATTTATCCAATATCGTTGAAGAGAACTATATATTCTAAATTTCGCTTCACTAACACCACGATACAATATTCCTTTTGAATTTTTATTTAGTTCGAAAATTTCGTCAAACTCTTCTTTTGAATCTATATTAACCTGTTCAAAAAAAAATGCTTTTTGTAATGTAGTTTGATACTCGGTCATAAATTCTAACGAAGAAGGTGGAGGTGTGATTTGTGTGGCTTCATAAGCTAAAACGGCAGCTCTAACAATTGAACTAACGGTAGATTCAACAACATTCCCAACTGAATCAAATTTAACTTTGATTAAATCTTCGATTAAATCTTTTGACCATATAGTTTCAACCCCACCATTGTTTAACCAATCTGCGAAAAGTCTAATTCTTGAATTTAAATTGGTCGAAGTAGTTATTTTCTTCATTTAATTCTTTCTATTTAAAATAATATAAAAAATGCAGTCCATGATTTACGCTTAGCAGTCTTAGAAAAAATTGGCATGGAGGGAATTAGAGAACTGTATCATTTATCAGTTCTCACTTTTTTGTAATTCTAACAAAGTTGAAACTTGAACAGGAACATCAAAATTTTCTCTTATAAAGTGTTGCATTTCTTCAACTTCACTATCAGTTTCGACATAAACATATTTAATGTTACCAACTTCAATAGGTAAAACATTATCTACAGTAAAATGCGGTTTTTGTTTGTTAATTATCATCTCATATTCTTCATTCAAAGTTCCATTAGGTTTAAATTGTCTTATATGATTTAAATCAAAAAAACTCTTTCTCCACTCCCTTTCATTATATGCAATTTTTAACTCTCCAACTTTATTTTCAACTTTGAATGCTTTTAATAGTAAAACTTGTTTAAGCGTGTTAACGTAATAGTTTTCAAAAATTTTTTGAATTGATAATAAAAAATCGTCATTGACATTTTCATCGACAGTATCCAATAAATTTTTCACTTCATCACTAATTGGCTTAATGCTGATATGGTTACTAAACGTTTCCCCTTTGCTATCAATACTAAATTTTTTTGCTACATGTAAGACTTGCGGAATAATAGATGTTTCGAAGTTATATGAAAAAACATCACTCATTTCGCTTTGATTTTTTACATAAATAACAGGATTTAAATCAAACTGCTCAATAGCATAATCTCTTTCGAACACGATTCCATAACTACCATAATTAACGACTTCACTTTCCCCGATATCGCGAAATAAAATATTAGAGAAACTGATCATAGGTATGAGAATACTTTCTTTACCGAATATTTCATTAGCATAGGAAGTGTAAAACCCATTCTTTAAAATAGACTTTAAAACTTCCTTTGAATTTGTTAGATGAATGATTTGATTGATTTGTTTCACCACTATAATTTTTTTTCATTTTAAACTGTTACATCATCCTATTATTAATGAAAAGAATAAAATGTCTTAATTGTTGTATTTAATTTTCAGTCTGTGCCAACAATCTTTCTAAATTCATCCTCAATTTCAGTATTTATTTCGAGGAGCTCATTTAATAAAGTTTCAAAAGTTCCACCACTCCAAATTCCTGATATGATAAATCCATCGTTTAGTCCTGCGTTTTCATTTCTTTGCTCAGAAGTCATTTCAGGAAATAACCCACTTTGAAAAGTTGATATAAATTCGTCTACTTTTGGAATTAATCTCTCGATTTTAATACACAGATCTTTATTAAATAATAATTTATTTTTAAAAAACGTTTTCTTAAAATTATGTCTCAATAGGATAATGTGACTTATTAATTCATTGGGATCCGCTTGATCTGAAAAATTCTCACCATTAAGGAGGAAATTTATATGCATATTTAATTCATTAAAATCCTGATAAACTTTATGAATTGCGTCTATTTGATTTTCGTGCAATGACTGAAATTTAAAGAAATCTTTATCAATGGATGATTGATAAATTTTTAGCGTTTTATCAGATGATTCTTCTACGGATCTTTCAATAGTTTTTAGTAAATATTTCCACAAAAAATACAAGGCTATTAAAAATAACACAAAAAGAATTGCAAGAAAAATTCCTTGATCTTTTACTAATTTTATTAAAAACTCACTGTAGTATTCTATATCTTCTTTTGGTGGCATCTAAAAGTTTTTAGTCGATTACGTAAATATACAAACATGTAAGTTAAAATATTTATGTTGTAGACGGATTTCAATCTTTTATCCTATAATCTATGAGCACTTATGATCATAATCGTGCATAATTCGTGCAACACCAAAAAAAAATCACCTACGAGAATCGTAAGTGATTGATATTAAAGTGGTCTCTCCAGGAATCGAACCAGGGACACATGGATTTTCAATCCATTGCTCTACCAACTGAGCTAAGAGACCTTTCGTTAATTGAGTGGTGCAAAAGTAACAACTTTATCCTTATCTCCCAAATCAAATCAACTTATTTTCCTAAATAATCGCAATATTATTGATTATCAGCGTCATTATTTTCTTCCTTGCGAATTTGTTCACTCATTTCTTCCAAAACTGGTTTGATGGTACTCTCTGGTAATTCACTAATTCTAATATACATCAACCCATCAATTGCATCATTAAAACTGGGATCTACATTAAAAGAAATAACTTTCGCATTCTGCTTGATGTATTTCTTAATCAAAACTGGCAAACGCATTTCTGGCTCCAAATCATCGATGATCTTATCGAGTTTATTTAAATCAGATTCTACCTCATCAAAAAATAGATGTTTATCGCGATCCTTTAATTTTACTTTAAACTCGTGCTTCGGATGAATATATTGCGCCACGGCAGAGTCGTAATAGTGCGACCGCATAAACTCAATCATGAGCGATTTCGAAAATTCAGAAAATTTATCAGAGATACTTACGCCGCCCATCAGAAACTTATGTTCTGGATTTCTTAAACAAACATGTACAATCCCACGCCACAAAAGAAAAAGCGGCAAAGGTTTTTGCTGATATTCTGTCGAAATATAGGCCCGTCCCATTTCGATTACTTTGCGGAAAAAGGGACGAAGCTCCGGGTCAAATTCAAAAAGAGAGCTCGTGTAAAAACCATCGATACCGTGCTTCTTCATCACCTCAGCACCCAGCGCCATGCGGTAAGCGCCAACTAATTTCTTTGCATTGCTGTCCCACAGAAAAAGATGATGATAATGCTCATCATAAACATCAAGGTCGAAAGGCAGGTTGCTTCCTTCGCCTATTTTTCTAAAAGTAAGTTCGCGCTGCCGCCCGATCTCGCGCATGATGGAAGGAATTTCGGCATACGTTGCAAAAAACACTTCGTAATTTCCATTTCGGAAAAGCATTTTTTCATTTTTTTGCAACGTTTCTATTTCGTTGACGATATCCTGTCTGGGCGTCTCATCAATAATATTCTGTACCACATTTTCTTCTTTTAGCAAAGGGAAATTGAGTCTTAGATTTGGAATATTTAAACGATCAGCCAGCGATTTTCTTTTTTCATAATAAGATTTCAAAAGATAAATTTTCTTTTGTAAGAATTCACCTAGCTCTTCAATGGTATCATGATCTTCTAAAACTTTTACAGATACGGGTTTACCCAATCGAATGCGAATGGGCTTCTCTCGCTTATACATCATTTCCGACGGTAATAAAAGCGTTTGAAGATCAGGATGAAGCTTTGCAACCTGATAAAAAAGCCGACTATTTTTAGCGTGGAAATACATAGGAACGACGGGAACTTTGGCCATCTTTATTAACTTCAAAGCCGGCTTTTCCCATTTCCTATCCATGATTTCGCCAAACTCATTATTTCGGTTTGAAACTTCGCCAGCTGGGAAAATACCGACACAACCACCACTTTCTAAATGTTTTAAAGTCTCGCGCATTCCAGACGAGCTGTTTTTAAGCTCTTTCCTATTTTCAAAGGGATTGACGGAAATTACGTAAGGTTTCATCGGTTCAATTTTCTCCAATAAAAAATTACCCATGATCTTAAAATCGGGGCGAATTTCAGTGAGGATTTTAGTCATCAAAACGCCATCAATGCCACCAAGAGGATGATTAGAAACCAAAACAAAAGGACCCGTTTTTGGAATTCGTGCTAAGTCTTCTTCAAAAACAATATATTTCAAATCACGATCGCGTACGAAAGAATCGAAAAAATCTTTTCCGACTTTATCTTTGAGTCCATCGTATAATTTATTGACTTTATCAATTCTGGTAAGCCGCATAATTGCCGACGCTGCAGGATTCTTTAAAAATCCCAGTTTACTTAAACCGGACGCTTTTATTAAATCACTTTTAGAAATTAAACTCATTGGCAATTAGTTGGTTATAACCTGTATTGTTTTTTGGGAAATCTGTTCTAGCAATATTTTTTTATTTTGATAAAACTTATTCAATTGCTCTAAATTAGCATTTCTTATGGTATAAAGCGAAACATTTTTTATAATCTCGGTATTGAACTCTTTTTGTAGTTCCTGCTTCAAGTCCTCAATTTTACCGTACATATCTTCCAAACATAAATCTAAGGAAATTGCAGAATTCTGCATCAAAGAAATTTTGATTTTATATTTGGCTAAATGTGCGAATATCTGACTCAAATGCTCTTCTGCAATAAATGAGAAATCACGGGTTGCAATGCGCATCAAATGCTGATTTTCCTTTAAAATAAAAGATTCCTGCTGACTTCTTTTCTCGCTCGCTCCTACTTTGGTTCCAGAACTTTTAGGATCCAAAAATGATTTCACATAAAAAGGAATGTTTTTTTGCTTGAGCGGTTGCAAAGTTTTTGGGTGAATAACTGAAGCTCCATAATAGGCCATTTCAATCGCATCTTCATAAGAAATATGGGTGAGCAACGAGACGTTTTCAAACTTTCTGGGATCCGCGGTCATAACGCCTGGAACATCTTTCCAAATCGTCATGGTTTCGGCATTTAAACAATAAGCAAAAATCGCAGCCGAGTAATCTGAACCTTCTCTGCCGAGAGTGACTGTGAAATTATTATCATCAGACCCGATGAAACCTTGCGTCACATAACATTGGTGTTGATTCAGTGCAGACATTTTCTCTTCCGTCTCTTCCCAATTGATGTTTGCCTCGCGATAGTTGCTGTCGGTTTTTATAAATTCTCGGGCATCGCACCAAGTATTTTCAAACTGAATTTCATTCAAATAAGCACTTAATATTTTAGAGGAAACCATCTCACCACAACTTACTACCTGATCATAAACGAAATTATAATTGGGTGACTTCGTGCGCTTTAAAAATGATTCAACCTCAATAAAAAATGTTGAAATGTCAGCGTAAACAATATGATTCTCGGCAAATAAATCCTGACAAATTTCTAAATGTGTGCGTTTTACTTTTTCGATTTCAGTTTGGTAATCCTCTTTTGCAAAAAAAGCCTCG
Source organism: Kaistella antarctica (assembly GCF_900109615.1). GTDB lineage: Bacteria > Bacteroidota > Bacteroidia > Flavobacteriales > Weeksellaceae > Kaistella > Kaistella antarctica. The sequence goes on along the minus strand of NZ_FOIX01000002.1, from coordinate 41,358 downwards.
ACCACTTTTTCCAAAGCATTGGTCGTTTTTCCCATGGCAGAAACCACGAGGAGACAATTCTGAAAACCCTGCGTTTCTAAAACCAGGGCTACATTTTTTACACTTTGTGCATCTTTTACGGAGGCGCCTCCAAACTTAAAAACCTTCATCTAAACTCCTCGATATCAATAATTTATTTCACTCAGAGCGCATCTCTGTGAAAAATACTGAGGGTCAAAAATATTAATTATCACCGAATAAAAAAAACTTGGATTCATATTGAGCTTTAGAAACAAAGAATTTCTGCGGTCCTTAAATTTTATGGCTGCTCACTTTATATAAATTAATCGCTGATTTTTGTCATTTAATCAAAACAAATGCTTTAAAATCGGAAGAATTTCACGAAGTTTGTGACAACCCAAAAAATAAAATAATGTCAGAGCAGTCATTTCAAACTCTTGGTGAATTCATCATCGACAAACAAGAAGATTTTTTGTATTCCACTGGTGAACTTTCTCGCCTGCTCAGTGCAATTCGGCTGGCGTCGAAAGTGGTTAATCGCCAAGTGAACAAAGCTGGAATCGCCGATATCATTGGTAAAGTCGGAAATCAAAACATTCAAGGTGAAGAACAACAGAAGTTAGATGTTCTGGCCAATGAAATCTTCATCGAAGCTTTATCTCAAAGAGAAGTAGTCTGTGGAATCGCCTCTGAAGAAAATGACGATTTTATAGAAATTAATACGCATTCCAACGCTCACTTGAGTAAATATGTGGTGTTAATTGACCCGTTAGATGGCTCGTCAAACATTGATGTAAACGTTTCTGTAGGAACAATTTTCTCGATTTACAGAAGGGTTTCAGAACCAGGAACACCCGTGGTGCTCGAAGATTTCTTACAAAAAGGAGTTAATCAAATTGCGGCTGGATATGTTGTCTATGGCTCATCGACAATGATTGTTTACACGACCGGAAATGGCGTAAATGGTTTTACACTAGACCCGAGTTTGGGAACATATTACCTTTCTCACCCCAATATGCAATTCTCGCGCACTGGAAACATTTATTCCATTAACGAAGGGAATTATGTTCATTTTCCACAAGGGGTAAAAGATTATATTAAATTTTGTCAGAAAGAAGAAGAAGATCGGCCGTACACGTCCCGTTATATCGGAAGTTTGGTCTCTGATTTTCACCGAAATATGATTAAAGGTGGAATCTATATTTACCCTTCAACATCGCAATCACCCACCGGAAAACTGCGACTTTTATACGAATGTAATCCAATGGCATTTTTGGCAGAACAAGCCGGCGGTAAATGCACTGATGGTTTCCAGCGTATTATGGAAATTGAACCAACCGAACTTCATCAAAGAGTTCCCTTTTTCTGCGGAAGTTATGATATGGTGGAAAAGGCAGAGGAGTTTATGAAAAACGCACATCCACAATCTTAATTTTTTAAGCCAATTTCACTTCGTCGACATATAATTTCTATTATTTTTTTTGAAGCTATTTCCCGCTATCCGCTTTATCTTTTTGCTTTTCTTCAAAAAACAAAAAGGATATCGCTTCTATCGGGGCTAGGGTGAATCGTTCTTCCGACAAAACTTCGCACTTTATGAAACCAGTAAAGATAGTAAGAGCGTTGCCAAGTGATCATTCTGCCTTGACAGAGATCACCATGGATGGTAAATCATTTTGGGGTTATTCGACACAGCAATTGTCAACTTGGGAAAAAGAACTAACGATAAGCTCGCAATACGTTTCAGAAAACGAAACGTATCAATTAGTTTTAGGTGATGAAATTATTGGGTTCTATGCTTGTCTTAAATTAAGTGACGTTCATTTAAAACTGGATCATTTATTTTTACTTCAAAATTTCATCGGCAAAGGATTTGGCCAATTGTTATTAAATGATTTTTTGAAAAGAGCGCAAGAATCGAATACCCGCGATATAATTTTAGAGGCGGATCCAAACGCCGAAAATTTTTATAAAAAATTTGGATTTATAACTTACGACCAACGGGAATCTTCTATCAAAGGAAGGTTTTTACCACTAATGAAATTAGATTTTAACAAAATAATCTGATACTTTCTTTTCTATTTAATTACCTATGAAAACAGCAACTTTTAAACAATATATTCTAGAATTCAAACAAGCCAGCGGAACTTCCCGTGGAGTTTTGACGACCAAAGAAACTTATTTCTTGGAAGTTTTTGACGGTGATAAAAAAGGAATCGGCGAATGTGGAATTTTCCGAGGATTAAGTTTTGAGGATATTCCCGAATACGAAGAAATGCTGAAATGGCTGTGCGACAACATCAATGAGAATAAGAAAACGCTGCGCAAAGAATTGCTGCACTTTCCCTCGATTTGGTTTGGTTACGAACAGGCGATGTTGAATTTGAAACACGGCGAAGATCTTTATTTCCCGAGCGAATTTTCAGAAGGATATTCATCTTTAAAAATCAACGGTTTAATCTGGATGGGCGAGGCAGATTTTATGAAGCAGCAAATCGAAGAAAAATTAAACCAAGGTTTTCACTGTCTCAAACTGAAAATCGGCATAGACTGGAAAGCTGAGAAAGAAATCTTAAAACAACTAAGAGAGAAATTCGGAAAAGAGGATCTCGAATTAAGAGTCGATGCAAACGGAGGCTTTACTTTTGAAGAAGCGAAAATTGTTTTGCAAGAGCTCGCAGATTTAGATATTCATTCGATTGAACAACCTATTAAAGCTGGGAATATTGAGGAAATGGCTGAACTTTGTAAAAATACGCCGACCCCAATTGCGCTAGATGAAGAACTGATCGGCGTTTTAAATTTCGATGATAAAAAAGAACTTCTAGAAAAGATCAATCCACAGTTTATTATTTTGAAACCCTCTTTAGTTGGTGGGTTTTCCGGAACAGATGAATGGATTTCATTTGCCGAAGCTAAAAAAATCGGCTGGTGGATTACGTCTGCTTTAGAAAGTAATCTCGGCCTGAATGCGATTGCACAATATGTCTTTACCAAAAACCCAAAAATCCCGCAAGGCTTAGGAACGGGCGGATTGTTTACTAATAATTTAGAAACCCGATTGGTGTTGCATGGCGACGAATTAATGATGAGATAGTCACTTTGTCAAAGTTTAAAATCTTTGACAAAGTTGAATTTTATTTTTATTTAAAGGGTCAGAACTTCAATCTATAATAAGAAAATTTCTTAAAAACGATAACCTACAGAAAGACCAGATCTTACTCCGGCCCACGGTCCGTCAACAAGAATGTTGGCGCCATTTGCGTCGGTTGTTGACGTGTATTTTACGAATGGAATATCCAGACCGTCAATTTTTTTCTTTAATTCCTGTTGCTCCGCTGGACTCAACGTTCTGTTAGAAGTTCCTCTGAAATCTCCTTTGCCTTTGCCATAATGACCACCTGCCATCCAGAAATCCAGAACCCAGTTATCGGTTTTACCTAAAAACCACTGAGCTCCAACCATTAATCCCGCACTGTTTCCGCTGGCTTTACCAGAAATCTTAAGAGGAACGTCGCCCATACCATAATTTCCAGTTAAGACAATGTTATCAGCATTAAAGGAAGTGTATCGGTAATATGGCGCCAGATAAAAACCATGTCCGTAGCCCTTACCCAGATATATTCGGGGTTCGATCGTGAAATTGGTGAGCGAGACTTCAACATTTGAAAGCTCGGTATCTTTGATGTAACTTTTACTGAAAGGAACACTGCCCTTTCCCATGGATCCAAAGCCAATGGCGACAGAAAACTTCTGATTAATAATTCGCTCGTACGTGAGGTTTACGTTGCGGAAGGCGTACGCGGTGACATTGGTTTTCACAATATTCATTTTGTCATCAGCTGAATTCTGTGCACCTACAGTTGCCGAAATCAGGAGTGCGAAAATTATTTTATTCATAAGATATGGTTAAGAAGTTTTTTTTTAAGATCAATCAAATATATTGAATAAATTACAGCCTTACCACGAAATCAATTCGAAGATGCTAAAATATGTTTCACAATAATTTCGGCGTGAATACGGGAGTTCTCGATAAACCAAAGGTGCGTGTCTTTTCCACCGCAAACCACTCCTGCTAAATACAAACCAGGAACATTCGTCTCCATCGTTTGTTCATTATACAATGGATTTAAGCAATCTCCTATCAATTCGATTCCAGCATTTTTTAGAAATTCAAAATCGGGTAAATAGCCAGTCATTGCGAGAACGAAATCATTTTCTATCGTCTGGATTTTTTGGTTTTCATCTTTAAAAATAATTGCATGTGCCGTAATTTCTATAACCTCAGCATTAAAGTAAGCAGCGATACTTCCTTCCTTAATCCGATTTTCGATGTCTGGTTTTACCCAATATTTTACACTTTTTGAAATCTCAGAATGGCGAATAATCATGGTGACTTCTGCTCCTTTTCGATAGGTTTCCAGCGTGGCGTCGATGGCAGAATTGCTGGAGCCGATAACGGCAACCTTCTGTTGTGCATAAGGATAAGGCTCAGAATAATAATGGTTTACTTTGGGTAAATCTTCTCCTTTGACATTCATTAAATTGGGAAGATCATAGAAACCTGTGGCGATGATTACCTTTTTAGCTTGATAAGTTGCTTTTGAAGTTTCCACCAAGAAATTCTGGTCCTGGCTGACTTTTAAAACCTTTTCATACAAGTTGATATTAAGGCTTTTCTGACGGGTAATTCCCTGATAGTATTCCAAAGCATCTCTCCTACCAGGTTTTGGAGCGGTGGTGATAAAAGGAATTTCAGCAATTTCTAATTTATCAGCCGTGGAGAAGAAAGTCATGTATAAAGGATAATTGTACAGCGAATTGACAATTGTTCCCTTTTCAATGATCAGGTAAGACAATCCAGCTTTCTGTGCTTCCAGGGCGCAGTTTAAGCCAATTGGTCCGCCACCGATAATGATGATATCGTATAATTTCATGGTGCAAAGGTATTGAACTGAAATTTCTCTAAGTTAAAATGGAGTTGAGAATTTGCAACTAGCCAGTCAGAAAGTTTATAAGAATTAATTTCTATTCTTTAACAAAACCCAACCATTAAAAACTCGACCATCTGCCATGGTCAAAACATACCAATACGAATCTGAAGAAACGATTCGTCCATGGATTTTACCGTCCCAAACCAGGCGAGTTGCACTTTCCTGTTCGTATATTTTCTCCTTGAATCGGTTGAACACTTTTAGATTTGTTTTCTCGCCTCCAAAAACATTCAAATCATCGATGATCCAGGTGTCATTAATACCGTCGTCATTTGGAGTGAAAGCGTTTTTAATATCGAGAACCAAACCTTTTTTGATGGTTGGCAAACAAGTGGAGTCAAAAAATTTAACATAGAAAGTTGTTACTCCAAGAGGAAGATTATAAAATACATTGGTGTCCTGATAATTAATACCATCAATGGAATAAAGTATTTTTCTACTTCCCGTGGCGATGACGGTATAGGAATTCCCATTCGGGATAAGGTTGGTAATGACTGGACCTTCATATTCTTTTACAAGTACATCACCAGTAAAGAAACAGTTATTTGAAGCGGTAACTGTTAAGGTATAAATGCCAGCGGTTTTTACTCCTTTCAATTCTTTGCTTGTTGAAACCACATTTCCTGCGGGATTTATCCATTCGAAACTTACAAGATCGAGGGCTGGAAAATCGGGATTAATATCGACAAAACCACCTGGGCAGAAATCATATGCTGGCAAGCTGAACATTGGAGTTTTCTTTAAGCTAAGTTTAATTTCAACTTTTTCTGGACAAAAGCCCGCTGCGCTAACCTTCGCATAAATTTTTTGAGGTCCCGAATTTTCAGTAAACGCATATTCATGCGGATCAAGTATTCTGTTGGTTCCCTTATTAATGTCTAAAACAGTGGGATAATATTCAAATGTAGCTCCTGCATAAATCGTTTTTTCTAAACGCGTTAGATCAATATTTTCGATGCGGTCATTGTCTTGATCACATTCATTAATCATAAAAGGTTTGGACCTGTCTATGGTAATCTTTGTACCGAAACTAAGATCAATAAAGGCCGTATCAAAACATCCCGGAATAACTTGAATCCGCACCCAAATTCTGGTAACAGAGGGATTGAAGCTGAATTTCTCTGGATTTTTAATAGCATTGGCTTCAGACTGCGCCTCCGATTTAGTATAGTAAAAAGTGAAAATATTTTCCGGATGTGCGGTATAAACCATTTTGTCGGTAAAGTCGGTTAAATCAACATCTACTAAGCCATCGAGGTTGTCGTCGCATAGATTACTGATGACAGAATTTCTTCCTTTCGGTGGAACATAGGTCTTAAGTTCAATTGGCGCTACAGAATAACAGCCCATGGGCGACGTAAATCTCACCCAAACACTCTTTTCTGATTTATTGGTTACGACCGTTGAGCTAATTCTTGCCGCAGGAGCCCCAAGGTTTGCGGCAACTTTTGTGAGATAGTATGTAACCTTTATATCTGCCAAGGCAAGAGAATTTTCGCTGTCAATAAATAACTGGGGCAGAGCATCTGCCAGATTAAAAGATTCATTGAGATCAAAGTTGTAATCACATTTTCTCAGTACTGCAGGTTTTAGAACGATCGTTGGTAAAAAGCTCAACGCAATATCTAGCCTACTCACAGAAAAACAACGGCCGGCAGAAACTTTTACGAAAACAACGGTGGCGTTCGGAATTATAAATTCTTTTGGTTTTGCTATTAAGCCAGTTAAAGAATTATTTGTAGGATTATAGCCTGTGTAATATTGAAAGTTGACGGTATTAGCGCCCTTGTAAATTTCCTTCTCATATTTCGTTAAATCAAATGGTTCCAAGCCGTCATTGTTATTATCACACACGGAATCCAACACAATCTTCACAGCTTCTTTAATCACAGGCGTTGGCGTGAGAACGATGTCGATTGGAAATATATCTGAACAAGTATAAGAAACGATTTTCACAAAAAGTTGACTTCTCTCTTGAACAATGTAGTTTGTTAGAGCATTAAGATTAAAGTTGGAGTTGGCATCCTCGCGAGTTTTAAAATAATAGACAGTACCGCTCTGTCCACCCAGGATGTCTTTGCTTAAGGTAGAAATTACCACATTTTCTTGGCCGTCATTATAAACATCACAGATTTCAAACTTTGATTGTTTAATGATTACATGAACCAGATTAATTTTAATCGCCTTTACCGCATAGCAATCTGACCCATCCGAAAATTTCACGTAGAATGTTTTTGAAACTAAATTCCCGTTATCAGTAATCGTTTGTAAATTTGAGATGGGAATAGATTTAGGATCTACTGCAGCAGCCATTGATTGAAAAAATGTGGTATTAATACCAATTGGAGACTGCAACAACATGGCAGATGCATAGTCCTTCAAATTAACATCTACATCTTGAATACCATCAAAACAAATATAAATAGTATCGTCTTTGGCTAAAATTTTTGTAAACTTAATATTAAGATTAATGGTACCAATACTGAAGCAACCGCCGGGTATTTCTACGCGCACAAAAACCTGATACAGTCCCTCTCTAATCGTAGTCAATGTAGAACCCGTTCCTACAAATGCTTGTTGATATGTTGCATAAAATCGTAACGTGGCGTTTGGCTCTGAGGTTACTAATCCTCCTAGAATAGTATTAAATTCAAATGGCTCCGTACCGTCACCCAGATAATCACAGGATTTAATTTCATAATCTATAGGCGAATTGATGATCGGTGCGCGATTAAATTTTATGGTAATAGGACCAAAAGTCTGACTACAGCTTCCAGTTTTGTAGCGAACGTAAAGCTGAAAATTATCTGTTAAATTAGCGGTCTTAACCTCGTTTAAATTCGCATCAGCATTTGCTTGAGATAGAAAATAATGAACCGTTCCATTTAAAGGAAAGGAAAATAATTTTGAATTAAAGTTAGAAAGTTGAAAATTACTTTCTACGCCATCATTATTAATATCACAAATCGGAAGGCTAGTGGGTAAACTTCCTGAAATCAATTGAAGGTTCAAGGTTGATATCCTAAAACAATTGGGATCTGCAGGATTTTCCACGCGCACGAAAAAAATTTTATTCGCATCTAATACAAAACTCGTGTCTTCCGAATCCCCGCCCAGTATTGCTTCTTCTTCCGAATTATAAAACTTAAAAACAAAATTATCTGAATTTTTGGGCGTAAGTTCTTTTAAGTATTCGTTAGTATTAAGATCCACATTAAAGGAGGTTCCCCCACAGAAAATTTTTGTAAAATCTTTGGCGACTGGGTAATCTGTCGCAAATGTTACGGAAGAGGTATCTTTCAAAATCAAATCCAAATTGCCGCAAATATTATATTTAACTTCTACGGAGTAATCTTCATCTTTTTCAGGACAAACGCTGACCGTTTCACCGTTTCCAATAATCTCTTTATTAGAATCATACCACGTAATTTCCGGAATGATCAATGCTCCAGCTGGCGTAAATTTCCACCCTTCATTTTGTGCCTGCCAATTACCTGTATTTCTTTGAGGGGGCGAATAACCCAATGAGCCATCGGCGTTAATGATTCCCAGGAGAGAATTCTCAAATTTTGCCGTCGCACAAATCAGCGGTTTAGTTTCCACAAAAACCTCAATCGTATTGGTTCCCTCCGACAAAACAATCTGGGAAGTTGAGGTATCAGTACATCCTAGAATTCTTCCTTTGTAGAAGTTGACAATAAATTTCCGAAAGGGCGCAGTCCCAACCACAGCGTAATAAATTTCAGAATCATTATCGTTAGAAAAAACTAAATCGCTGAAAACCCCGAAGATCATGTTTTTCGGAAGTGCAATATTAGGAATTTGATAATCGATATTAGGGTAATTTATTTTTCCTAATTGATTGGTATCAAATGTAATTACGCCGTTGCTCCCTACGACTACTTCACTGTAATTATTACCGAAATAACAAAAATTAAACGGAATTTTTACTTTGTTTGTGAATGAATCGTCAGCATCGACTTTAAGTGCTGTTCCTGCGTTAAAGGCAACGTAGGGAAAAAATTCTGCAGTTGAAACTGAATAGGAGGTGGTCTGATAAAATTCCGGGACCGTTGTTTTAAGTGTTAAACAATTCCCAGTTAATGGATAAGCACAGTCTATGACTGGATTTTCATTCCCGAAAACATCAGTTATCTTGACGTAATTATTTAGTTGCTGACCTATTACAGGACAGCAAAATAATAAAAAGGCTAAAGTGAAAAAAATTATTCGTCGCTGCATAACATACAGTTAAATTTTCTTGTTATTTACCTTTCAAAATTTGTGTTGATGATGGGAGAAACTCCCCTTGAATTGAAGGTGCAATCTACACCATTTTTACCGAAATAAATTTATTATGTTAAATGAGTTTTGTCATATCGGTATTTTCCAAATAATATAAGCATCATAAAAAACCGTATAACACCTTATATAACAATATTTTTATTGTCTTTCAACAGTGTAAGAGCAATAAGCAATCCACTAATTTTTTAAAACGAAAAAAAAGATAATTAAAGATTATAGAAATGGATAAAATACATCTCAATTTAATTAAAAGAGATTTATTTAAATTTAAACTCATGGTATTTTTAATCAAAGCTTTGAATAATATTTCTTACCACATTCTAGTAATTGGGTAAAAAATACTATATAAAACACTACTAGGTTAAAATAATCAATAGTTTTAAATAAGAATATTTTTGGCTACTCACAAAACTTATTTGAAAAGTTAAGTGGATATAGAATTGAAGTGAAAAGTTTTTTGTGTAAAATAAAATAATAAAATAAAGTTTTTTAAGCTAATAAATAGGATTGGTCTCCCATCTTTTTGCGTTTTGCAATCAATTTTTGATCGATATCATTCAAGACGGCGATAATATCTCCCTGCACCTCAGAGCTGGACAAGTAATTCCAATGACTGCCAACTTGAAATTTAAAAGATGTTTTAAGGTCATTTTTTACCTCCGTACAATCGACCACGGAGATGATATCTGTAATTTTAGAAAATGTACTGGGACCCATTTTACCTAAACGTGGCGAAAGGATATTTTTGGAAAATTGCGAAATGGCTAAAACGGCATCTTTCCGATTCACATAAACCGTAACGCGATTCGCTAGTTTCGGAAGTTTGACGAAGGACTCCTCCGACTCTTCGAAAACTCTAAAACTTACGTCAGCACTTAGCAAGATTACCTGATCGATCACGCGGGTTATATTTTCGGTTTTCAAACTGTAAAGCATGCTTTGCAACAGTCTGTTTCCCATACTGTGCGCAATAATATGAATTCGCTGATGGCAAGGAGCTAGATCTTTCTCAGAGAAAATATCTTTCATAAACTGGATATAAAAATAAAATAATCGAAGCAGAGAATTTCCAGAATTAATGCTGGAGGCTTTATCATCAAAATAAGTGAGCGGAAAAACAGAGCTCGAAGCTGGCCAGCTAATGAACAAAATATGATTCACTGGCGATGACGGATTATCGATGTACATTTTTTTCAACTCGAGAATTGACTGTAGCTCTTCATCAAAATCATACGCATAACCATGAATGAAAATTAAAACATCATTTCTTTGTTTGGTGGCCGACATTTCTTTGTAGAGATCATAAAACATTTTCTGAGTTCCACCAAGATTGGCGCTGGTCAACTTTGATTCCGCTAATTTTTTCTCTTTTCGTAGAACTTCCAACACGTCTTGATAACCGCTTTTCTGCGGTTCCGAAAGTATTTTGTAATTTAAAATAGCTCTTCCCTTGTAGTTTTTTTTCTTTAATTCTTCTTTCGTCGGTTCTTTCCAGCCGTCGAAATTGCATTTTGCGATTCTAAAATTTGGCAAAGAAATTTCTTCATTCGAAAAAGATTCTTTACCGTTTTCCATCAGGATTCTTCGGTTGCTTAAAATAAATACAGACATGGCTTTGTGTTTTTATGGTTGTTTTTATTGAAAATAAAGTTACATTTTTTTGGCGAAACCAAGTGTTTTCTCCAGGATTTAAAAATGTTAAACCTTTAGAAACCAAAACAATGTAGAGAGAAACCACTCACAAACCTGAGTCGCACTAATATTTAAAAGTAATTAAAAACAAAAAAAAAGTTGCAGAAAAAGAGTTTTTTAATCCTTCTTCTACAACTTGTAATAGATAGTTTTAATTTATTCGTTACTTCTTAGGGCTTCCAAAAAGTCCAGTTAGCGCCATTAAAAACAGCTAACCTTTTTCCGCCTGCTTTATTCACATAAACCATCATTCCAGGAGCTGGATCCTTAACATCTGCCGTTTTTTCAACCATCGGAAGCACCATTGCTTTCGTTGAGGATTCCAAAACTAACACCCCATCCGCCTCAGAAGTTATTGCTCCGATAATAGCTCTTGCTTTTACATCTTCTTTAATAGTAGTCGGCTGAATAGTTAATTTGGAGGAAATGTCAGCTTCATTTCTGCTGCTGAGATCAAACCATGTTGGAGTTCCATTATAGTATAACACTTTTGCTTTCAAAGGATTTCTGGCATCAAGCAAGATTGTTCCTTCGACCAAGCCAGGTCCAGAAGGTAAGGTCTGAACATATGGCAGGATGATTCCTTTGTTTTGCCCCGCAGCAAAATCCAATAAAACAGCAGCCTTAGTTGTTGCGGTTCCAACAGCATCACCGATAATGACCTGCGAAAATGCGGTAGACGAAATTGCGAGCAGGAAAATTGAAAATATATTTTTCATTATTTTTTTCTTTAATATTAAAAGTTCTAATTCATTAATAAACAATGACGTCTTATTATGGACACGCTGATTGAGAAAAACATTTCCAAGCGCCATCAGAATACAATTTCAGACATTTGTCTGTAGTATCGTACACCATCATTCCTTCTTGTGGAGGATTTATGAAACCAAGATTTACTTTTGCGATTCTGGTAATTACAAAACCTCGAGAGTTAGATTCTAAAGCAATGTGACCTGATTTCCGAACCATTGGCCATTTATCAGCATCATCATTTCCAGCTCTGCTTAATAAGGTAATTCCCATTTTGGTATCCGTTCCCAAGCCTAGACCACTTGGCGCTTCATAACATGGCGGGTAAAAAACATCTGTTGACTTGATATTGTTACAATTGCCACCCAATCCATTATTGGTACATTCATATTGGGCATCAGTTGGCGGAACGTTTATATCAGTATTAGTTGCATCTGGATCAGTTACATCGTTCGGACGTAAAATAGTGGCTTTAAAGTTTTGATTTCCGGTCAGTGCAGTGGCGGAAACTTTTACCGTAAAAGTGTAGGTAATCTCGCAACCATTTGGCAAATTAAGATTAGAACTATACGTTCTCGTAGCCACATCGTAAGAAATTGCAAGCGCTTGCGTACCACATCCATTACCATTAAATGTTAAACTTTGTCGATCATAACCAATAGGCAAAGTAAATGTGAACTTAGAACCAGTTACGGGATCGGGTCCATTATTTTTAGCTTTAACCGTGAGAAGAAGGGTTTCGCCCAGATTGACAATCGTTTTATCTGCAGTGACTTGAGAAATAAGTAAATCTGCAATTCGCACATTGATTGCGGTGGTAATTGTAACCTTCTCTCCTACTATAAAAGTCCAGGTATCGATAGATTTGTTATCGCCAAATAAATTGGTACTTCCAGATCCTCCCTGCCCCCATATGTGACCATTCTCATTGCTTTTAATTCCGAGACTATTTGTAGGAGACAAATGGCTATTATTTTTCGGGTCAGAATATCTTCCTCTCGGAGCATTAGTACCATTAGTACCATTTGTTACGTCAGTATCGTTCCAATAAACTTTATCAGTAACCACATTATTAAGATTTCCATTCTCCAAAAGTTCCAGGATAAAACCTTTCTGATTATACTCCATGTCAATAAAAGGGAAATGTACTTCACCTCCCTGAAACTGAACCGTAACTTCTGCTGGGAAAGTTCCTGAGGGTAAAGAAGCTCCGTTTCCATCCTTTCCGTCCCATAAAACTTTATTGGGTCCATTTGTCGCCGCCGCGTTAAGGGTGCGTGTTACAAATGCAGGTAGGCCGATACTTTTAATAGTAATTAAATAATTTCCTTGAGCATTCGTTGTAAAATTAACAAAACCACCTTTATTACTCACCTGACCCGGCACACCTTCTACTCCAGTTAGGGAAATACCAGTTACATTTGCAATGGCCGCTGAGCCATTTAACCACGTAGATCCTCCTGGAACAGATCCATTTGCAGTTGTGGGTAAATTTGGTGCTGGCAAAGCATAAAATATTTTATGGGTAATCTGCGAGGTAGTGTCCGAAACCCTAGGATCTTGTACGTTAGAACCGGTTATATTAGAAAAATTTAAACTTTTGTAGAGCGGTATTTTTGTAGTGGGATTTACAAAACCATTATTGTTTACGAAAAAAGTAAAATATAAACCATTATTTCCATTGTTATTTACTCTATAGGTATAACCATCTTTTGTTAAAACATACATGAGACCATTAAATCCGTTAGTTTCTCCACCACTACTTCCATTATTTAAATTAAAGACGTTACTGTAAACACGTCCTTTTACAAATAAAGTTCCTAAATCATTGATAACAGAAATGTCCCAGGCCATGATGGACGAATTAGAAGCTTGAACAAATGGACCGTCGGCAATAGTAACCGCGGCACCATCAGCAGTACCTCTGGCCAGAAATTCTACGCGGTAAATTCCGGTACCTCCAGTAGGAACCGTGTAATAAATCGGAGCGTATGTCCCGCCAGTTGGTGTCCCACTGAGCTGTGGGCCCGCCAATTCTGCAGCACGATTTGCAATCAACCCATTATTAGTTGCGTCATTAACTACTATTGTTCCGGAAGGATCATACAATTGAATTGCAGAAACGTTTCCCGCGAGTTGAGCGCTTGAAGCTAAAGTGATTTTTTCGCCGACTTTTGCGTAAACGTAATGGGTTCCGGTGGTTGGAAATGGATAATTCGTTACAACTGATGTACTTGATCGCAACGCAGCTCGAATTCCAGCTTTACCAAGCGGAAAAAGATCTTTGGAGCCATCTGCAAAAAGTTGATTGCTGCTAAAGATTAAGAGAATGGCAACCAAGCCTAATTTAAAACTAAAATTGTTTTTTAGTAGATATAATTTGTTCATTAAATTAAATTTAAAAAGTGTGAACTACCGCCAACAATCAATATTGTGGTGATAGCTTTTAAAATGAATAAGGATTTAAGATAGCGCCAGAAACGGCGGCGGTCGTGTGTAGAATGAATTTACACTTCTAGAAATAGAATTATTACGCACGTACCATCCTAATTCCGATTTTTGAGTGCGGAAATTAAATACAAATTTATGACCTGTATCTAAGACGGAAGATTGGAATTTTGATTTACAGTAATTGGTACTTCCTAAAAAAGCAAAAACAGTTGACTTCGATTTTTGATGAAAATCACGATCGCTAGTGGGAAGATTAAAAATATAGGTGATTTTTGGAACATGATACTGCCTCTCGGCAACCTTAAGCGGCAGAACTTTAACTTTAGCTAAATCCTTTTTGACGGGACTTTTTTCTGCTGGAGAGTTCTCAGGTACAGATATATAGATCAGCTCTGTCTTGGAGCGTTGAGTGAGATCAGTTACACTGGCACCATTTACCAGATAAATTACAGCGTGATTTGAAGGTTGTTCTGCTGATTCACTTTTGCTTTGATGATAGACAACGGTATCTCCGTACATCTTAGCATCACCTTGAAGTGTCAGTTTACTTTCACCCTTGAAAAAGATTTGTGCAGACAACTGCGAAGATGTCAAAAGTAACAATACAAAAAAACAACCTCTCAATAAAATTGAATTGCATTTTAATGTAATGGGAGTTAAGCTTTTGGATGAAGCGATAAGAAATTTTTATTATACTACGAAGATGCAGATTTTTAGATAATTGAACAAATATTTGCACCTGTATTCAGTCATAAATTAGCATCTTTATTGACATTGGACAGACTCAATAACGTAACTCGCTGAGAGGGTCAGCATAAAATTGAGTAAATGTTTTTATAATATGGCAAATTAACAAACTAAGCTTAAAAAGTGCTTCTATTCTTATTTAATTCTTCTCAAATGAGCTGATTTTCTGCTTTTTTCTTTTACACACTTTTCACTAAATTTGCCGAATGAACAATCCCATGGAAGAAGATAAAAAATCCCTCAATTTTATTGAGCAAATTATAGAAGAAGATTTAGCCAACGGCTTTCCTCAAAATAAACTGCGTTTTCGTTTCCCGCCAGAACCAAATGGATATTTACATATCGGTCATACGAAAGCTATCTGTATCAATTTTGGTATGGGGGAAAAATATGGCGCTCCCGTGAATTTGCGTTTTGATGATACCAATCCTGAAAAAGAAGAACAGGAATTTGTAGATTCTATTAAGGCTGATATCGATTGGTTGGGTTTTAAATACGACCAGGAATTGTATGCTTCTGATTATTTCGATCAGTTATATAATTGGGCTGTTCAAATGATTAATGATGGTAAAGCTTACGTAGATGAGCAACCATCAGCCATAATTACGGAACAAAGAAAAACTCCTTTTGAAGATGGCGTTGAATCTCCTTTTAGAAATCGCCCAGTTGAAGAAAGTTTAGAACTTTTTTATAAAATGAAAAACGGAGAATTCGAAGAAGGTGCAATGTCACTTCGGGCAAAAATTGACATGACCTCTCCGAATATGAATATGCGTGATCCTGTGATGTACCGGATTTTAAAAAGAGCCCATCATCGAACTGGCGAACAATGGAAAATTTATCCGATGTACGATTGGGCGCATGGTGAGTCTGATTATATAGAGCAAATTTCACACTCTTTGTGTTCCTTAGAATTTGAAAATCACCGTCCGTTATACGATTGGTATTTGGATCAAGTTTATGATAAAGAGTTGGTAAGAAATAAACAGCGTGAATTTGCACGAATGAATGTCTCTTACATGATTACGTCTAAACGAAAACTACAAAGATTAGTTGCAGAAAACGCAGTTACTGGCTGGGACGATCCTAGAATGCCAACCATTTCTGGAATGCGAAGATTGGGCTTTACGCCTACTTCGATTAAAAATTTCATCGATAGAGTTGGTGTTGCCAAAAGAGAAAACTTAATTGATATTCAACTGCTTGAATTTTTTGTTCGTGAAGATTTAAATAAAATTGCGACTCGAGTGATGGCAGTTGTTGATCCCGTGAAATTAGTGATTACCAACTATCCCGAACATGAAGAGGAATTACTGGAAACAGAAAATAACCCAGAACAGGAAAATGCAGGAATGAGAGAAATTCCGTTTTCGAGAGAATTGTATATCGAGCGGGAAGACTTTAAAGAAGAAGGAAATAAAAAATTCTTCAGACTTAAATTAGGCGGCGAAGTTCGGTTGAAATCTGCGTACATCATCAAAGCAGAAAGCGTAGATAAAGATGAGAATGGCGAAATCACCACTATTTATGCAACTTACGATGAGAAAAGTAAATCTGGAAGTGGAACGGAAGAAAGTCTGCGAAAAGTTAAAGGCACTTTGCATTGGGTTTCAGCCAAACATGCAATTCCAGTTGAAGTAAGAATTTACGATCGACTGTTTACAACACCACAACCAGATGCTGAGAAAGATGTTGATTTCTTGCAATTCATTAATCCAGAAAGTTTAAAAACCGTGAAAGGATTTGCAGAACCAAGTTTAAAAGAAGCCGAAATCGGTCATCATTACCAATTTCAAAGAATCGGATACTTCACCAAAGACCGAGATTCTTCTACAGAAAAACTGGTTTTCAATAGAACGGTCACCTTGAAAGATGGATACAAACCTGAATAACTATTGACCATATCATAAACTAAAACTTCGGATCTTTTCCGGAGTTTTTTTTCGATTTAAGATGAAATTCATATCAACTCTAAATCAATAAAATTTAGTTCCTGTTCTTGGTTTTACTCCACAAAAAAACCGCCTCATTGCTGAGACGGTTTCTATATTAATAGGTTTTTCTATTATTTTTTAATTGTCTTGAATGATTTTACACTACCGTCTTCCATATTTAGAGTAACGATATATAAACCAGTTTTTAATTCTGACAATTGAAGTTCTGAAGTTGGTTTCATATTTTTAACCAGTCTTCCAGACATATCATTTACAGAAATTGATTTCACTCCTTTGATGTCTGAAATTTTCAAAACATCTTGGAAAGGATTTGGATAAACTGAAACAGAAGATTTAGTTGCACTAGATTGTGCCGCTAAGAATACTTCAACATTAAGAGTATAATCTTCAGCTTGGCCAAAACTACCACCATTAACGCAAGGGTTTGCAAAATTACCTGTCGAAGTAGGGACAGACGCACCGTACTCTTTTTTAATTCTCATTCTGGTATTTCCTAATTTTGCACCTGCAGGAACGGTAATGTTTCCAACAACTGGTGTACTAGTCGTACCATCTGTATTTTTCTGAAACAATGATCCATCCGCGAAGTAAACTTCACCAGCATCATCTAAAACTCCATTCTGATTCCAGTCCACAAAAACCACATAATAAGAGGTGTAATTACCATCTGTGTTTCCGTTTAGTTTGATCTGGTATGGCTGACCTTGTTCAACAGTACCAATCGTGCTTAAGAAAAACTCATGCGCAGGTCCTCCTGTCGCTGCACTTGTGTTGTTAATTCCAGCAAAATCAACATTTACAAGTGGCTCAACGTTACTGTAATTGATAGGACCACAATACACTAGAGCACCTGTTGTGAACGTAGTTTCTGTACAGCCTACTGCATCACCAATATTGTTGGTTGCAACTACCTTAACAAAATATTGAGTATTTGCAGTTAATGTTGCAGAGTAGTTTAATGCTGTAATACCAGTAACATTCAATACATCTGAAAGTCCGCTTGCGGTACCTATCGTTAATTTGTAGCTTGTTGCTCTAGCAGCTGCGGACCAAGTTAGAACAGCAGGATTTGGTGTCACCCCTGTAGCAAAATCTGCTGGCAAAGTAAGAACCGTACAATCTGGAACTGTAGTTGGTGCAACATACATAAATTCGTAAGCTCCCATGTCTGGCGTTGCTGCATCTCTAGTTGTCCCTGAATAATCTAAAGTATAACCAGCGATTGTAGCTCCTTTATTATCTAATGTTTGAGTGCTTAAATCAGCAGGGTTAATTTTTAAAAAGTCTGGACTAGATCCTAAAGTTGCAATGAAGGAAGGGTTTATATCAAGAGAGTTTGCATCTCTTCCTAATGTTTGCAAATTTGCTAGTGTATTTGCTGATGTTCCATTCCAGTAAACCGCAGTTGTACCAAAAAAGTCATTATGATCAGAAGTTGCTGCGTAGTTAGAAACGCCAGCCGCACTTCTTCTGAAAGCACTGGCATTTCCTGTACCTTTAGGAGTAGAATTATTGGCGATGATATTATTTCTTAAATCCAATGCATTGGTAGTAGCAGTGGCGCTGTTAGAATGATAAATCCCCGCTGAGTTGAAATTAGCTCCTGTTGATGTTCCATTTAAATTAATCGTATTATAATAAACATTCAAATTAGATAGTGTGCCAGAACTCGCTAAATATAATCCAGCCAAACTTGTACTAGTGCTACTAACTGAAGGGGTTTTAATATCTCCAATTAAGTTATTGTAAACATTAGTTGTGGTACCGCTAGTTGCACCACCTACATAAATTCCATAAGCAGAACCTGTGGCACCATTTGAGGTGATATCATATATTTTATTTTCAAAAATATTACCAGTAGGCGCAGTACCAATTAAGTAAATTCCACTTGTAGTAGAGGCACTACTTAACCCATGCACCATATTTTTGCTAATAGAAACATTAGCTAAGGCACCGGAATAAATCCCGAAAAATGAAGCTGGACTTAATCCATTCATAACTGTATTTTCTTGAGCAGTTAAACTACCATTTGAAGATGATAATATTCCATATACAGAATTATTTGTCCCGTTATAGGGCACAGAAGTAATATTAATAGTATTAGAATTGGCCGTTAAAATTGCTCCCGCAGACTGATTCACAATGCCGGCATGCGTAGAAATATTTGGTGTAGCATTGTAAGATTGACCTGCTGCATTTATCGTGTTGCTATTAACAGTAAAAGTGGAATTAACCCCAACTACTTGTACGCCAATAGTTCCTAAACCACCAGCACCAAAAGTAATATCGTTGTAAGAAACATTTGCGTTATTTTGATTAACCGCGACAATAGCTGTATTTGTAATATAAAAACTACCACTAACTAAACCACCAAAATCAGTAATCATGTTGCCTGTAGCTGCAGACATTCCTCCAATGTCATTATTTTGGTCATACAAAGTATACGGTGCTGGCGCTCCATAACCTCCAAAATAGATTGCTTGCAAAACTCCTTTTGAAATAGTATTGCTATAAATTTTGTTATTACTATGAGTCCCATCTATAGATGTAGGAACAACTGGAGTTCCTGGCGCAGCATATGTGTAATGGCCGAAATAAATTCCGGTCGCATAATTATTCACAGTTTTAAGAAAAGTAATCGTACAATTTTGGATGGTATTGTTATTAGCTCCATCGGTAGCATCTAAATTGTAAAATACGAATCCTCTTTCTATTAAAGTAGTAGCATCGAAATTTGCAGGATTATCTTGCAAATCAATTCCATCTACGGTCATATAATCAACCCCAGAAAAATTAAAAAGAGCATCCCCCACCGCATTGGTAGCAGAAACTACTTTGGTTCCGATTTGCGCGGTGAATAATGGATTAACTCCACCTCCACTTTTTTGAATAACCAATCGGTTCGCGTTGGAAAGTGAAGCATTTAAGGCAGCGCTTCCTAATAAATACCCACCTGCCGGTGCGTTCTCGGTGTATCCACCAGGAACATTGATGGTGGCACCACCTGCGCCAACACCTTGTGCATTAAGATCTGCAAAAGCAGCGTCCAAGGTGGCATATTCAATTCCAATCGTTTTGGAACCAGTGACCTGTGCACTGGCAGCAAAGCCTGCAACCAGAAAACACGATAATAGAACTTTCTTCATATTAAATAATTTATTTTATTAATTCCCAAATCTAATAAATATTTAGCAATGTTTACCAATAAACTTTACTGAAAATTACCAGATACCGGTATTTCATTGAAAAAAATTTAATTGTAGAGAATTATTAAAATATGATGCATGAAAAATTTCCATCTAGTAGAATTGTTTGAAAACATTTTCCGAAATCAAAAGTGAAAATTTCCTATTGATTAAAAAAATTAAATTAATACTCTATATATGAATAATATAAAAACTACCACAAAACTGAGGTGGATAAGTATTGGAATAAAATTCAGCATTTATTTTTTACTGGTTTTTTTTATCTAAAAATTTGAACAATTGTTCCGAGGATTAGGATAGAAATAAAAGACTTACAAATTTAACCTTACTTATTTTCTCAAGAGAGACACTACATTTAAAGCAAGCAGTTGCTCTTTGTGTTAATGAAATCTAAAATAAGTTTAATTAATCTATAAAAAAGATCAATAAAACGACTGATCATTTTTTTATAATTATCTTCGCGTCGAATTTTATTATAATGAAAAAAATACTTATAGCTCTTTTCTTATCTTTTTTCTTGTTATCATTTTCTCAAGAATCGATTAATTTTGAAGACACTACGTTCAAAGAAGTTTTAGCCAAAGCAAAACGCGAAAAAAAACTGGTATTTATGGATGCCTACGCCGCCTGGTGTGGCCCTTGTAAATTAATGGAGAAAAACGTTTTCCCACTTCCAGCCGTGAGAGAATATTACAACGCTAATTTCATCAATGCCAGATTCGACATGGAAAAAGGAGAAGGTCGCGAAATCGCCATGAAGTATGGCGTTCGTTCCTATCCTTCTTATTTATTTCTGAATGGCGACGGCGAGGTAGTCATGACGAATTACGGGTATATGGGCGAGCAAGATTTTATTGCGATTGCAAAGGAAGCCAACAATCCTTTACTCACGAAAGGCAATCCGAAAGAGCTATTTCAAAAAGGAGAAAGTGACCCTGCCTTTTTATTAAACTTAATGCGCCAGAACGCTCAAACTGATTATGAATTCGCAAAAAAAGTCTCCGAGCGATATTTTAAAGGAAAGGTAAAGCAAGAATTAACGAGAGATGATATCGGAATGTTATTGTATTTCGTAAAGTCTCCAAGCGATTTAAATTACCAGATTTTTAAAGATAGAAAAGCAGATATTGTTCAAGAAATGTCCGACGATATTTATCAGCAGTTTGACGTTAACATTAAAATTTCCAAAGTAATGGAAAGCTCCTTAAATCAAAAAACTGGCGTAATTAATGACGAATATTTTTATAAAAACGCAATTCCTTTAGTTGGTAAAACAGAGGCAGAAATCGCTCTTAACCGCATGAAGGTTATTTTCTATCCTAATGTTGGGAACTTTAAAGAATATGAAAAAGCAGCGTTGATGTATTACAAAAATGCAGAAAATTTTGACTCTGAAGAATTATTAAAAGCCGCTTGGTTGTTCAGTGAGCATATCAATAATCAGCCGTCTTTGAAAAAAGCAGAAGAGTGGGCAGAAAAATCTGTCATGAAATCTGAAACTGCGGAGAATACTTATATTCTTGCAAAGATCTATACGAAAACCGGCAAGAAAGCCAATGCAAAAATCTACGCCGAAATGGCTAAAACCATTGCAACACAGCAAGGAAAAGATGCTACTTCCGCAACACAACTTTTAGAAAGTTTAAAATAATTCACAGATTTGAAAAATACATTCCTAGTTTTCGCCATCCTATTTGGTGTTTTGAGTAACGCTCAAAATCAGAATTCCGACAATTCTAAAAAAGTTTACGTAAAAGCCAATGCCCTTTTTCTTCCGCTTGGAATGTTAAATGCAGGTGTAGAATATCAATTAAAAGAAAAGATTACTTTGCAGGCCGAAGTATTTATTTCTCCCTGGAAATCCTTTGCAGGCAAATATGCCCAAGTGTATATGGTTGGATTTGATGGAAGATATTATTTCAAAGAAGCGTTTCAACATTGGTATCTAGGCGCTAATATTTCGGGAGCAAAATACATCATTCAAAAATACAATTACTGGAGTGATGGACCCTACCAATACACGCCCGAATCACCCACTTACGTTACTTCAGATTTATATCAAGACGGTTATTCTTTAATGTTAGGAGCTACAGTCGGATATCAGTTTCAGGTAAGTGATCGCTGGAATATGGATTTATATTTAGGCGTTGGGACCATCCAAAGTTTTTATAAAGGATATCATAAAGAATTAGGCGTCCGCTATGACGATGATGGTAGAAAATGGAATAAAAGTGGCGAGTTCTTACCCTATCGTGGCGGAATAATGATTGGATATAAATTATAATCATGAATATTAAAAGTACAAAATTTGCGATAATTGCCGCAATCACTTTCATCATCTTATTTCTTTTTAATTATATTGGAAACATAGAGCCAGACAAAGTAGAACGAGCCTTAATGACTGCAGTAGCTGGAGTTGTTGGCTTAACAATTGGAATGTGGTTCGTCTTTAAAAATTCTAAAGACGATACGCATCATGATTTTGATTAGTGGTATAAATCACTAAGATCAATTGTATTCAAGTCAATTTTCTCCAAGATAATTTTCCTTTATTTTTTCTTTCATTATTAATATCTTTGTACCATGATAAAAATTGGCAATATCGAACTGCCCGAATTCCCCTTGTTGCTTGCACCAATGGAAGATGTCTCGGATCCGCCATTTCGTAGATTATGTAAAATGCACGGTGCAGATATGATGTATTCAGAATTCATTTCTTCTGAAGGCTTAATTCGCGATGCCATGAAAAGCATGAAGAAACTGGATATTTTCGATTATGAGAGACCGGTTGGAATTCAGATTTTCGGTGGTGATGAAGAAGCGATGGCACTTTCTGCCAAAATTGTGGAGGCTGTAAATCCTGACATCGTTGATATTAATTTTGGTTGTCCGGTAAAAAAGGTAGTTTGCAAAGGCGCTGGTGCTGGAGTTTTGAAAGATATTGATTTAATGATTCGGTTGACCAAGGCAGTTGTCAACTCTACTCACCTTCCCGTGACTGTGAAAACCCGTTTAGGTTGGGATAGTGATAGCATCAATATTATGGAGGTTGCCGAAAGATTACAGGAAGTTGGTGTAAAAGCTTTAACGATTCATGCCAGAACCCGTGCTCAAATGTACAAAGGTGAAGCGGACTGGAATTACATTCACGCCGTTAAAAACAATCCAAATATCGAAATTCCGATTTTTGGCAATGGCGATATCGATTCTGCGCAAAAAGCCTGGGAATATAAAAACAAATACGACTGCGACGGCATTATGATTGGTCGTGGCGCCATTGGTTATCCTTGGATTTTCAACGAAGTCAAGCATTTTTTTAAAACTGGTGAAGTTTTGCCAGAACCTACCATTACCCAGCGTTTGGAAGCGGTTCGTCAACACGCTGAATGGAGCAAAGACTGGAAAGGTGAACTATTAGGCTTGATTGAAATGCGTCAACATTATGGAAATTATTTCCGTGGGATTCCGCATTTTAAAGATTTCCGTCGGAAGTTTTTAGAAGTTTTCACTTTAGAAGAGATGGATGTCGTGATTGCAGAGGCAGATAAGTTCTACAAGGATTTTGAATTTGCGAGTTAGTAAGAGACAAGTTAAATACTGATCAACTTATTCTTAGATATTTCGAAAAACTAGACGACTTCAATTAATAAATTAGTTTCTTTTTATCCCAATTTCCTAGCCCTGATTGAACGGGTTTGTTTGAGCTCTTTTTACAGATTTGCAATGGGATTTAAGCGAGGGGAAAATCTGTAAAAAAGCGAGCCGAGAAAGCAGGTTCCTGGCTCCTGAAAAATTTTAAGAATATCCGTAACTTTTGCCTTATTTAAAGGACTAATCAATTAAATTTAACTGAATGCTGAAAGCAGAAAATGTAACTAAAACCTATAATGCAGGTAAGAAACTGGCGTTGGAGGATTTTTCTATAGATGTTCCTGAAGCTAGTATTTACGGACTCTTGGGTCCTAATGGTGCTGGCAAAACTACTTTTATTCGGATCATTAATCAGATTACGCAAGCCGATTCTGGTAATGTTTTCATTAATGGTAAAAAACTGAATCCTGAACATATTCGACAAATTGGGTACATGCCGGAAGAACGTGGTCTGTATAAAAACATGACGGTTGGTGACCAGCTATTGTATTTTGGTGAGCTGAAAGGCATGACTAAAAATGATGCGTTGACCCAAGCAAAATATTGGTTTGAGCAATTAGAAATTGACCAGTGGTGGAAGAAAAAACTGAGCGAACTTTCAAAAGGGATGGCGCAGAAAATTCAGTTTGTCGTAACTGTTTTGCACCAACCCAAATTATTGATTCTTGATGAACCATTTTCTGGGTTTGATCCGGTGAATGCGAATATGATTAAAGATCAAATTCTGAATTTAAAAAAGAACGGAACTACGATTATTCTCTCGACTCACCGCATGGAAAGTGTGGAAGAAATGTGTGATTACGTCGCTTTGATTGACAACGCCAAAAAAGTGTTAGACGGAAAAGTATTCGATGTAAGAGAACAATTCAAGAAAAATATTTTTAATGTTACTTTGGCAGACGTCGATAACGAAAAGTTTGCACAGTTTCATACTCAATTTGAGGTTCATAATTATTCCACGGAAAACCAGCTCGTTTCTTTTGATTTGAAAAATGATAGAGACCAAAATTTATTACTCAATGAACTGATGAAAGTTGGAAAAATCAGATCGTTTGACGAGAAGATTCCGAGCATGAATGAAGTTTTCATTAATGCAGTCAGCGGAAAGCAAAGTCAATCCGCAGCCTTGGTTTTATAATTTGTAGTACAATTTCAATTAAAAAATATTCATGAGAAATATATTTCTAATCACTAAAAGAGAATACTTAACGCAAGTCAAGAAAAAATCTTTTGTTCTGCTGACGCTTTTAGCGCCGGTTCTGATGATTGGTTTTGCGGCATTAATTGCTTTTATGTTTAAAGCAAATGAAAGCTCAAGCACTTTTAACGTGGTTGATAAAAGCGGACTTTTTGTAGGTAATCTTAAAAATACCAATCAAGTTAAATATGTTTTTGTACCCGCAGTTAATGAGAAATCATTAGTTGCAACGCTGAAGGATATGGATGGTATTGAAGGTTTACTGATTATTCCAGAATTGAACAATCAAAATTACGATGAGGTTCAAAAAGGGTCTCAACTTCTGATCAATAAGAAGATTGGTTTCGATACGAAATTAAAAGTTTCGAACGATTTATCAAAAATTATTAGAAAAGAAAAAATTAAAACTCTTGGTATTTCAGAAGACCAAATGAAAAATTTGGATGAGAGTTTCGAACTGAACACTCAAAATGTCGTTGATAACAAGAGCTCTGACAGTGATCTATCTTTCGGTGTGAAATCTATTTTGGCAATGATCATGATGTACGCGGTGTTCATGTTCATCATCATCTACGGTGTTCGGGTGATGCGAAGTGTTTTAGAAGAAAAAAACAATCGCGTGGTCGAAATTATTATCTCCTCAGTAAAGCCATTTGAATTGATGATGGGGAAAATTCTGGGCGTCACTTTGGTTGCTTTGACCCAGTTCAGCATTTGGATTACAATGTCAGTTATTGGCGCCTTATTTCTAAATACCGGATTTTCAGCTTTAAAAGATCAAATTCCGGGTGGTGAAAAATCGACGGAAATGATTGAAAAATTCGATTTGCAACAAACTGCTGGCGAAGTTTCTCATATTCTTTTGGATATGAATGTGCCATTGATTATTGGCGTTTTTATTATCTTCTTTTTACTCGGATATATTTTTTACAGCTCGATGTATGCTGCGATTGGATCTGCCGTAGATAACGAAACGGAAACGCAACAGTTCACGATGTTTGCCATTATTCCACTAATGCTGGGAATGTACGGAAGTTTTACAATTATGAAGAATCCCGAAGGTCCGCTTGGATTTTGGTTATCCATGATTCCTTTTACCTCGCCCGTAGCGATGATTGCGAGAATTCCATTTGGAGTTCCAGCTTGGCAAATTGCACTTTCAGTTTCACTGCTTCTACTTTCAACCGTGCTCATGATTTTTCTAGCTGGAAAAGTCTACCGAGTCGGAATTTTGATGTACGGAAATAAAGCAACGGCAAAGGAACTTTGGAAATGGATTACGAGTTAGTTGATAGTTGATAGTTGATAGTTGAAAGTTGATAGTTGAAAGTTGAAAATTAGAACAGTAATAGAATAAGTAAACGTCGCAAATTCTGCGACGTTTATTGTTTGATTAGAAAGTAATCTTATTTATTGAATCTTTTTAAATCGACTTCTGGCATTAACGGTTTACCGTTTTCAATATGTTCGTACAATTCTTTGGAGAAATAACATCCGTTGAGAATTCCTCTTGCTCCTAAACCATTGTAAATATAATAATTTTGATGATCTGGAAGATTACCAATGATTGGTCGGCGGTCTTTTACGGTGGGGCGAAAACCGTAATTTACTTCTACAACTTCGAAATCATGTGGATAAAATGCGGCAAGTCCGTCTTTCAGTTCTTCAGTTTTAAATTCATCGATTTCATTTTCTCTTTCATTGGGATCGTAAGTTCCGCCGTAATAGTGAAGATCATCATTTAAAGGAAATAGAAAGTGTTTTTTCTTTAAAGTATATTGATGATTCATTTTTTCATAAAGTCTAACTGTTGCATGATGTCCTTTATTGGCAATGACTTGAATATCGGTAAAGAAAGGATTGTCTCGCACGCCCATTCCTTCACAAAATACAATATTTTTAAAAGTGATATTTTCATAAGTGGAATCAGTGACTTTATTATAGTCAAACTTTTCTCGAACCAACATTTCATGTTCTTCTAAATACGTCGAAATATCCTTAAAAAAACCGTTGACATCTAGTCGAGCTGAATGATTCACTTCACCAGTTCCGAAGGGATTTTTAATAGTGTCAAGCGTTTCAAAAGTGGGATTTAAGAAAGGCTTTAGTTCTTCTGTCTCGGTTTTCATCGACCATAGCTTCATTTCATTTTCGTCATGAAAAATGCGGTGAATTTTTTCATGAATTAAATAATTTTCACCAGTGTAAGTTTCAATTTCGGCTACCGTTTTGGTCAGAAATTCTATTTGTTCAGCAGCCAACCAAAAGGTGGTAAACTTCTTTAAAACTAATGGATTCACTATTCCCGCCGAAACTTGCGAAGCACCTTTCTTTTCGGCCGAAAACAAAACTAAGGATTTTCCATTTAAAATTAATTGATGGGCAAAAAAGAAAGCGGCATATCCATCGCCAACGATAATATAATCTACATTTTTCATTGATAAGTATACTTTAAAAGATAAGGTTTTCAGTCAGAAATAAGAAATAAAAAACCTGAGTAAAGGTACTCAGGTTTTTGTGTAATTTAAACGGAATTAATTAATAACTCCACATATCGCTTTCCATTTGCAGGATTTGCGCTTTGATTCTTTCGCTTTCTTCTAACTGCTCATCAGCGTCATTAGGGATATAATCCTTGATAACACCATTTCCTAAACCGTTATCTGATTTATATATAATCGTTGAAAATCTTCTAGCATTTAATAAATCATCAAAAGTGATATCTGAAGAAAGGTTCTTGTTATTGAAGGCGACAGAGTTTGCCAACACCTCTCTTGCATCTGGATAATAAACCCAGAACAAGTCAATGAGCTCATCTTGTGTCGCAAGTGGTTGCCCGTCTGGTCCAAATTGACCCATCAAAGAAGGATCTTGACCCATCGCTGCAATACCAAGTAATCTGTATTTCATTTGGCTATCTCTACGGTCGATGTACCACATTCCTTTAATCTTTAAAACTTTGACATTTTCAGTTTTGGTTTCGTAAACATTGGTAAATTCTTTTATTTCGTCATCAGACAATTTACCAACTTCGTTAATCCGGTCGATACCCGCGTTGCTCATCACCTCGTTTTTAATTCGAGATTGAATCGCATCTGGATTTAATCGGGTCATGAACATTTCGTCGTCATAAACCTCTTTGATCTGACCATCATTGATGGCATCAAACAAGATTTGATAAAGAGATTTGTTTTGCGAAACTAAACCATCTTCATTATGATAATACGGCTGATTAATTTTATCATTCATATCAATAATCTCCCAAACGACCATGCTCTTCAAGATATCTTTATCTTCGATAAATCCATAATCCAAAGGAGTAATTTTATTGGAAACCATAGAATCACCTTGCTTAATCATGTTCAAATCTCTATATTTTCTAAACGATTCCGGAGACTTCGCATTAAGAATAGACATTGAATTAATCGGAGTGTCATCAACTGCGGCACCCATATTTTCTACGGGCATCTCAATAACAGGCTCCGGCTCAACAATAACAGGCTTCGCAGCCGCAGTTGTTTTTGGCTTTGCTTTTCTTTTTGTTTTTTTCTTAGTCTGTGCTCCAACTGCGCTGAAACTCAAAGCAAGTACTATTAATATGACCTTTTTCATTCTAAAATTTTTATACTAATGACTGATAAAATATCAAATCAATAACGTTTTTATTGAACGTTTATTACTACTGGTGGAATCTGTTTTAAGGCTTGTCCACCTAAGCCCGTTGCTGTTGCTTTAATGTTGTATACAAAAGCAATATCACCTGCTCTTAAAGCCTTCGTTAAATTACCGACAGAACTTAATGAATTTCCATTTACCAAAATTCCGGCTCTTCCTGGTACTCTAAACATGAAACTGTTTACAGAGAAACTTACTGGGAAATCAAAATCTGGCATCACTACAGAAACTCTTTGATTAACAATTGAACTAGCTGGCATCGAAACTACAAATTCTCCTTGAATCTGTCCAACCGGTGGCGGAACATTTTTGATTCTAAAAGGGAAAGCTTGTGAAATGGTGCCACCTTTTGGATCACGTCCTGAAATGGTTAAAGTAACTGTACTTCCACCTCCTGGCGTTACATTCCATTTTCCACCACCTCCACTTACAGAAGCGCCTGGTGCTGATAATGAAATTCCAGCCATATCTGCTCCTAAGATCGAGCCCGAAATTGGATTCGGTAATCCTCGGTAAAGAACATTCATTTTGTCTGCAGTAACCAAAGCACCTTTTTGTGCTTTCAATTCCTGTGCGCCTGAGACTACTTTATAAGTATGGTTGTACGGTAATTCAATTACTTTTCCATTTACATCCGTAAACGATATTTTTCCGCTGAATGATTTATCACCTAGAGAACCTGTATCTAAATTACGAACTCCCTGGCCGTTTGTAATCGTCAAACCTGGCATTGCTAAACCTGGAACATTGCTTGAGTAATTACCAATGGCAACTTTTCCTTGGGCAGATTCTCCTTGAACTACTGAGGCTGGCGCTGAAACAATGGCTGAATAAGCATCAAATTTAATATCTGCGTCAACTTTTTCTTGTAACATCGTCATCAAAGCATCTGACTGAATATTTCTCGCTTCTGATTGAATAACTTCTAAATTAGATAGAGCCGCAATTAAAGGCTGTCCGTAAAATTTATACTGCAACCAGTTTTTATTTTTAATGGTTTGTCCCTTCGGAAACTCGGTTATCAAAAGCGTATTGGCTCTATCAATCACCGTTTTCATTTCTGAATTAGACCCGAAAGTTTGCTTGATATAAGATTTTAAAGCTTCAATTTTCGCCTTTAAATCTACCGCATTTTTCGACGGCTTATTTTCATCTGAACCTGTGAAAAATAAATTAGATGATGGTTCTGTATTATTTAAAGATGCAAAGTTATCCGCAACATCAACGTCTTCTGCGTAATCAGCTTCTTTTTTTAAGGTTGATTTGATGTTTTCAATAAAGGCAACCAAATCGTTAGTTTTCGCTTTTAAACCTTTATAATCCTGCAAAGGTTGCGTGTACGTATCTGGAGTATTAGCAGCTTTTGCTTCTAAAGTTTTTTCGAAAATATCATCATTTTTCTTTTCAACCAAGAGACGGGTATCAGTCAACGTTTGATTGGTATCATTATAAGAACGGATGATTTCTTGATCAATCTGCATCGCAAGCATTGCGATGAACACCAAATACATCAAGTTAATCATCTTCTGACGAGGCGTCTGTTTTCCTTGTGCCATTTTTAGTAAATTTTGTTAATAGTTTAAATTTTTAATAATGGTAAGAAAACTATGATTTCATGGCGCTAAGCATTCCGCCGTAAACTCTATTAAGACTATTTAAGTTAGAAGTTAATCCTGATAATTCTGCATTGAATTTCTCTGAATGTTGCGCAGATCTTTGCATGTCTTCAACATACTTTTTGCTATATTCAGTTTGTGTCTTTCCGTGTTCTAATTGAAGTGCATATAAGGCATTCATGCTCTCAAGATGACTTGCAGCCAACATCAATTGATCGTTGTATTTTTGAGTAGAACCACTAACATCAACTGTTTGGTTGATTTGATCTACAGAACTAGAGAACTTATCGATTCCTGTTCTTAATCTGTCAAATAAACTAACATCTAGTTTAGCATCAGCAAGCATTTTATCTAACTTATCTGACAAAGAAATTTCTAGTTCTTTCACTTCCGCCAATTGCATAGAACCCGTAGCATGTTTTGGATTTGCCAATGCTTGAGCATCTAATAATTCTGGATATACATTTTCCCAAGCATAAGATTCTTCAGATTTCGGAGCATCAAAAGCGAAAATCGTAAAGATAATTGCTTCGGTAATTAAACCAATTGCCAGAGTAACGTTTCCAGTAAGCGGTCCTAAACTCCAGTGAGTTAATTTGAAAAGCGCACCGATAATAACGATTGCAGCACCGATAGAATAAATGAAATTATAGATTCCTTCTTTTGTCTTAAACATGAGTTATGAATTTTAGTAGTTTGTTATTTTGTTTTATTTTGTTCTTTTCTTAAATTTCGCAGTTCCTTCCGCAATATCTTGTACAGTTCTGAAGCCGATGTAACTTCTAGCCGAATCTTTTCTCTCGTAATCTCTAGATCCAGTCATTAATAAATAACCAATATCTTTCCAAGATCCACCACGAACGGTTTTTCTAACTTCTCTGTAAGCTTGATTAGATAAATAAGGATTCAAAGTTGAGGCAAACTGGTACGTTGAATTATTGTAAGGGGATTCCGTCCACTCCGCAACGTTTCCTGCCATATCATAAAGACCAAATCCATTTTTAGGAAACTTCTTTACCGGAGCAGTGTAGGTATAAGTCCCTTTCTTCTCATCTTCAATATAATTACCTCTTTTTGGTTTGAAATTCGCCAAGTAACAGCCTCTGTCATCTTGTAAATAAGGACCACCCCAAGGATAAGTTGCATTTTCTTTACCACCTCTGGCAGCATATTCCCATTCTGCTTCGGTTGGAAGTCTGAACGACATGGCTTTTTGTTGCTTCTTTTTTAGCGATTCGTTGTAATCAGATTTCAGCTTCGACTTAAAATTACAAAAAGCTCTCGCTTGATCCCAAGTCACGCCAACAACAGGATAACTTTTATAAGCACTATGCCAAAAATAACCATCATATAAAGGTTCGTTATAAGCATAATTGAAATCTTTTATCCAAACTGCCGTATCTGGATAAATGGCTATACTTTCTTTTTTCAAATATTTTTCCCCTCTAGATTTATCTTTAACTGCAGATTCAATATCTTCCCAGTTGTAAGCGTACTTCAACTTTCTGGTATCGATAATTCTCTCATTATTAATCCTCTCTGCTGTTGGGATATACACGGATTCTAAAATCTCCGCATACTGCGCATCAGGATAATCAGAAGTTCTCCATTGTAAAGGAACGCTCCAATCTAATTTCTTAGATTCATCGTAGCCATCTCTACCACCTTGGGACTCCATGAATTCTTGATAGGCATTTTTGTTATCCCCCGCTTTTTTAGAAGCATACGCGAAATTTCCAATACCAGTATCTCCGCCGCCATCACCAGCGGCTTCAGCTAGTAAAGAACGAACCACGCTATCGCGAACATAGTTGATGAAAACCCTGTATTCTGCGTTGGTGATTTCTGTTTCATCCATAAAAAAGGATGATACCGTAACCGTTTTTAGCGTTGCTTTTTCAGGAGTATTGGTGAAATCTTGATCAGCCAAACCCATTACAAAAGATCCAGCCGGAATCGCAACCATTCCATAAGGTCTTTGAGCAACAAAGGATTTTGATTTATCTCTAGGGATCAACTCTCCTTTGGAACCTCCTTTTCCAGCAGAAGACCCTCCCCTTTTTGAACAGGAGATGACAACGGTAGCTGACAATAATATAAGGAATACTCTTTTCATTCTGATATTTAAAATTAAGCGGTAAATATATAATTTTTTTACAAAAACAATCGTGTTTTATTTTTCAAAACGTAAAATTGTACGTATTATTTCACTTTGATTGCTTTTTTATTCTACTGTAACTGATTTTGCAAGATTTCTTGGTTGGTCAACATTGTTTCCTCTGTACACTGCAACATAATAAGATAACAATTGTAAAGGTACGGAAGCAATAATTGGTGAGAAGCATTCTGAAGTCTCCGGAATTTCAATTACGTAATCAGCAACAGATGCAACTTGCGTATCTCCTTTGTTAACCACTGCAATCACTTTTCCTTTTCTGGCTTTAATTTCTTGAACGTTACTTACAATCTTATCATAATGCCCTTGCTTCGGCGCAATAATAACAATCGGCATATTCTCATCGATCAATGCGATAGGACCATGTTTCATCTCGGCAGCAGGATATCCCTCTGCATGAATGTAAGAAATCTCTTTTAATTTTAAAGCACCTTCTAAAGCAGCAGGGAAATTATATCCTCTCCCTAAATAAAGGAAGTTTTGTGCATCAACGAAGTTTTTCGCGATCTCTTTGGTGATTTCGTGCGTACTTTCTAAAGCTTCTTGAACTTTTTGTGGAATGGTATCTAGTTCAGTAATTAGACGCATAAATTCTTGATTACTCAGTTGTCCATTATGTTTCCCTAATTTTAAAGCTATTAAGGAAAGAATGGTTAATTGAGCTGTAAATGCTTTGGTAGAAGCCACTCCGATTTCTGGACCTGCGTGCGTGTAAGAACCTGCGTCGGTTACTCTTGCAATTGAAGAATCGACAACATTACAAATTCCGTACACAAAAGCACCTCTCTCTTTAGCCAACTTAATAGCTGCCATCGTATCTGCAGTTTCTCCAGATTGAGAAATCGCAATAACGATGTCTTTTTCCGTGATGATTGGATTTCTATATCTAAATTCCGAAGCATATTCTACTTCCACAGGAATTCTTGCAAATTCTTCAATTAAATATTCACCTATAAGTCCAGCATGCCAGGAAGTTCCACAAGCAATAATGGTAATTTTTTTCGCTTGGTTTAATCTTTCCAGGTTATCCCAAATTCCCGCCATTTTGATAATTCCCTCTTCAACCAGTAATCTTCCTCGTAACGTATCATGAATGGATTTGGGTTGTTCGAAAATTTCTTTAAGCATAAAATGCTCATATCCTCCTTTTTCAATTTGCTCCAATGTTAATTTAAGCTGTCTAACTTCGGGAGTGATTTTTACATTGTCCTTTATATTTCTAATGTCAACACCATCTTCTAATGAAATGGTTGCCATATGACCTTCCTCTAAATAAACTGCTTCTTTGGTAAACTCTACAAAAGGTGAAGCATCTGAGGCGATAAAATATTCGTTATTTCCTAAACCAATTGCCAAGGGAGAACCTAATCTCGCTACTACCAACAATCCTGGAAAGTCATCATGCATTACTGTGATTGCATAAGCGCCAAAAACTTCATTTAAAGCATATCGAACTGCAGTTGGAAAATCCATTTCTGCATTCACATCCATAATGTACTGAATGAGATTCACCAATACTTCGGTGTCAGTTTCTGAATGAAAGACGAAACCTTTCTCGGTTAACATAATTTTTAGGGTATCATAGTTTTCGATAATCCCATTATGCACCAAGGCAATTTTCATATTATTTGAAAGATGTGGATGTGAGTTATTATCACTCGGTACTCCGTGAGTTGCCCAGCGCGTATGGCCCATTCCTACATGGGAGGTTCCTTTTAGCTCATGTGAAATAGCAACTAAATCATCAACTTTTCCCTTAGTTTTTGATATCGTAAAATCAGAGTTATTATTATCAAGAACGATTCCCGCACTGTCATATCCTCTATATTCTAATCTGCGAAGTCCGTTTATCACTACCTCATATGCATCCTGAAAACCAGTATATCCTACAATTCCACACATATCACTATCTTATTTTTTTTAGTTATTCTTTTAATTATTGTTTCTGTCCGTAAGTCAAAATTAACTTTGCGCTATTTGCGTTTGAAGGATCTGTTCCTATTAAAACTGCTCTATGCGGCGTGTACGTTCTGGTATTGAAATTTTGCGGACCTAAATTTGGAAAAAATGCACCTTGCAAATTTCCACTTGCATCTGAAGTGTAAGTACCTACATTTAAAATCAGATCATAATTTGCTGCTTCCTTCTCTATAATATCCTTGAACGTTTGAGTAATACCTATATCGTAATATGCTGGATTCTTTTCTAAATCATAAGCTTTTACCAAATTGTAAATTCCTGTCCCAGCCAATGCGCTCATATCTGTTAGAAAATTTCCCAGATATTCTGGCTCACCCGCTTCAGGGGTTAAGTTTCTTTGTCTAACTACAAAACTGGTTGGTTTTGCATATTTATCGCTCAGACTTCCAACATCGGTATAGAGTCGGATTTTAGCAGACACGATCCCAATTTTATTAGTGTTGAATAGACTTCTAATATTCGCAACATCTGCTGCAGGAATTCTAAGTCCCACTCCAGGACCACCCATTCCTTGCGTAAATATTTTTGCGTCACCAGTTATTTGGTTTGATGTCGCTAAAGCAGCTGCAGCAGGAGTTCCTGTACGGTCATAAGTAATTTGATTAAAATGAGCATTGGGAGAACCCATATTCATCAAGTATACGACTTGCTCTCTAGTTGTGACTCCATTAGTTACAACATCATTTTTGTAATAGAGATTAAGTTCGACGCTGTTAGGATCGAAATTAAAGATATAACCATCATTTTCATCCACAGAAACTTTCAACCCTTTGAAATATCGGATGAATGAAGCTGCATCAGCAAGCTCTGGTGACTTATCTTTACTAATGATTTTATTCTCAAAAAAAGCACTATCCAAAGGGATTCTTATCGCAGCAGCTTGTTCGGTTAAAACACTATTATCTGAATCTTTGGTTATTTTTACAAAATGAACTTTACCATCAAAAGTTTTTGCACCGATTTGTGTGCCGGTAGTTACTTCTCTGGTTGAGCGAACTTTATCAGAGTTAGCGCCTAAAAACTCGGTAACTTCATGAACTTTAAAATTAAAGATTGTTTTACCATTAATTTTAGTATCTCCATATTTAATAACGGGGAATGTACTTACTACCTTTTTTGCAGGCACTGCACCGATAGGGTAAATATAATCTTCATTTGTCACCGTAGTCACAGAATCTGCTGCGAATTGCGGTTTAATTACAAGCACAGCTGAATCCAACTTCGCATTGGTGCCAAAATCTGGGGCAATCCCCGACAGACGAACTTGCGTTACATAAGCAGATTTCTGCAATCCAAATTGAGGTTCTGTAAAGGCACCCAATGTTGCATTCTGCAGACGAGCTGCATCTGTTCTTATCGAATCGTTATTGTTGTTGTTATAAGCGATAATCGGGTAAGATGCTTCTGTACCTTTCGCTCCGTCTTGAAAAAATTGTGAACCCAATTGATCTGCATCCGGTTCACAATTCACTAATATTAAACTCCCAATTACCAAAGTTGCGGTAATTTTGAATAACTCTTGAATAGTTCTTGTCATTAAATGTAAGTTGATTTAGTATAAAGTATTGATTGCTTCGGCTTCTATGTATTCAGATTTGGTAGTCTTGGTCGCAGAAAAAGCACTATCTAGTTCCTCTTGTAAGAATTCATCACCTTTAAGCACTACGTCCACCATATCCATACTTTCGATTACGAAATTCTGAAAACTTGGTTTCTTAAACGCTTTAAGCCCCGTAATATTGTCAAACTTCATTTTTTCTTCTACAGATTCATTTAATGCTAGATTTTCCTCATTGTACACAGAAAGCACAATTTTGGAATCATTAAAATAGGAGTCGTTTTTGTAAAAAGTTTTCAAATAAACAGGGATAAATGAAGCCATCCACCCATTAAGGTGAATTACATCTGGTACCCAGTTCAGTTTTTTGATGGTTTCGATTACTCCTCTAGCAAAGAAAATCGCGCGCTCATCATTATCTGTAAAAGGTTGTCCGGCGTCATCAACATAAAATTGCTTTCTTTTGAAATATTCTTCATTATCGATGAAATAGACTTGTAATCTTTCTCCTGGCAAGGAGGCGACCTTAATAATCAAGGGTTGATCCAAGTCATTAATTATGATATTCATCCCAGACAGACGAATTACCTCATGCAATTGAAATTTTCTTTCGCTGATTTGGCCAAATCTTGGCATGAACACTCTCACATCATTTCCGTCTTGGTGCATTTTGAGGGCCATTTTACTCACCATAGTCGCCATGTTGCTATCTTCCTGATAAGGAAAAAGCTCCGTCGTCACATATAAAATCTTTTGGTTCGGCATAAATTCTTTCTTTCTTTCTAATTTTTGGGCAGAATATTCTACAAGGCAAATTTACGAAATTTTAATGTAATAACTTTTAATTAACATTAATTAAGATTATCTACCTAAAAATGGTAAATATCATTCATAAAATAAAGAAAAATGTCATCTACATTTCTAAGAATTTCCTATTTTTACAATGCTTATCAAATTAAATATGGAAATTTTTAGAAACAAGAAAACCTTTACAGATTATATCGAAAGGCAAAAAGAAATGGGTAAAAGAATTGGCTTTGCTCCCACCATGGGTGCCTTGCACCAAGGTCACCTTTCCCTATATGAAGCTGCCCAAAAAGAAAATGATTTGGTTATATCTTCCATTTTTGTAAATCCCACGCAGTTTAATAATCCGGATGATTTAGAAAAATACCCACACGATACCAATCGCGATTTAAAGTTGTTAGAAAATACGGGAATCGTGAATGCGGTCTATCTTCCTGAAGTTGCAGATCTGTATCCTGCCGGATTGAAAAGCAAAGCCTACAATTTTGATGGCCTGGAAAATGAAATGGAAGGAAAGTCTCGTCCTGGACATTTCGATGGTGTCGGAACCGTGGTAGAAGAACTGTTGCGTCAAGTAAAACCCGACAACGCTTATTTTGGAGAAAAAGATTTTCAGCAGTTGGCAATCATTGAGAAATTGGTGCAACAATTAAAATTACCAGTTAAAATTCACGGAGTTGAAATCTATCGAGAAGATAACGGACTGGCAATGAGCTCCCGTAACGAAAGATTAAATGCTGTTCAAAGAGATGCTGGTAAAGTGATTCACGAAACTTTAGTGAAAGTAAATGATTGGTTTCGCATTATTACAATTGCTGAAATTAACAAACGTGTTAAAGATATTTTTGATGACCAACGAGGAATGACTTTAGAATATTTTGAGATCGCTGATGAACAGACCTTAAAGCAAACTGATTTCTTTTATAAAGATAAAAATTACCGCGCCTTTATTGTGGTTAATGTTGGTGAGGTTAGGCTAATTGATAATATGCATTTAGATTAAAATCAAATGGCAAAATTTAAAGATATCCTAATATCCCTTGAGTTTTATTACCGAAGGGATTTTTGTATGTTTAACTTTTTATAAAACAAAAATATTATTCAAAAAAAACATGAAACCACTACTCTACTTATTGCTGTTAATTCCAGTCAATTTTTTGGCGCAAGAAAAAACACCGTCCGAAAAATTCTGGGCTCAACTTGAAACTCATTGTGGGAAATCATATGAAGGCGAAATTATTTCTGGTGGCGTTGCTGGCGACGGTTTTACAGGAAAGAAATTAGTCATGCACGTTCGGTCTTGTGAGAAAAATGATATTAGAATTCCGTTTTTTGTGGGTGAAGACCAATCTCGAACTTGGGTTTTACATAAGAATGCAGATCAAATTTTAAGATTAAAACACGACCACCGAAATCCAGATGGAACGGAAGAAAAATCGACGCAATATGGTGGCACCAGTTCAAATGTTGGATTAGAAAATTTGCAAATGTTTCCCGCAGATGCTTACACTGCGCAACTGATTCCGAAAGCAGCGACTAATGTTTGGTGGTTTACCATTGATAACGAAGGTTTCACTTACAATCTTCGTCGTGTTGGAAGCGATCGATTATTTACGGTCAAGTTCGATTTAACCAAAACGATTGCTACTCCGACCGCACCTTGGGGAACAAAAGAATAAATGACTGAAACACAATCAATTTAATCGAAAAATAAAAATCTTGAAAAATATTTTCTTTTTGTTAAGAATTAATTTTATAGATTTGCAAGACTAAAGACGTTCTTTAACAACATCGCAACTTATTCAGAAAAGTGGAGGGAATTGACCCTTTGAAACTTTGGCAACCTGTTTAGAAATAAATAAGGTGCAAAATTCAACTCGCTCGTGCGGGAAAGATAAGTCAGATATTAAAATTTAGAAAATAGAAATTCTATATATTAAGCTCTTTTGATTTATCGAAAGAGCTTTATTTAGGTTCTTTCGGTAAGTGTTTTTAAAGGATAAGTTGCACAATATTAATAACAATTAATTAAAATATGAGCAATTTAAAATTTGAAACTTTGCAAGTTCACGCCGGTCAAACCGTAGATTCAACCACCAACTCGAGAGCCGTACCGCTTTATCAAACTGCCTGTTACACGTTTAATGATGCAGATCATGCCGCCAATCTTTTTGGGTTAAAAGAGTTCGGCAATATCTACACGCGTTTGATGAATCCAACCACCGACGTTTTCGAAAAGAGGATGGCA
This sequence comes from Kaistella antarctica, assembly GCF_900109615.1. Taxonomy (GTDB): domain Bacteria; phylum Bacteroidota; class Bacteroidia; order Flavobacteriales; family Weeksellaceae; genus Kaistella; species Kaistella antarctica. Next base: position 2,349 of record NZ_FOIX01000002.1, on the reverse strand, counting down.
GCCTTGCATGGTGGCGTTGCAGCTTTGGCAACGAGTTCTGGACATGCTTCTCAATTTTTAGCATTGACTAACATTCTTCAACACGGTGATAGTTTCGTGAGTTCTCCTTATTTATATGGTGGAAGTTATAATCAGTTTAAAGTTTCCTTTAAAAAGTTAGGCATCGAAACCCGATTCGCCGAAGATGACGAACCAGAAAGTTTTGAAAGACTTATCGATGAGAATACCAAAGCCATTTATTTAGAAACCATCGGAAATCCGAGTTTAAATATTCCAGATTTTGAAGCCGTTGCTGCGGTGGCAAAAAAACATGGTATTCCTTTAATTGTCGACAATACTTTCGGCGCTGGGGGTTATCTTTTTCAACCCTTGAAACACGGAGCAAATATCGTGGTAGAATCTGCAACCAAATGGATTGGAGGTCACGGAACATCAATCGGTGGAATTATCATTGATGGTGGAAATTTTGATTGGAGTAATGGAAAATTTCCACAACTATCTGAACCTTGCGAAAGTTATCACGGCTTGGTTTTCACTGACGTTTTCGGAGTCGATTCTCAATTTGGAAATATCGCCTTTGTCATTAAAGCTAGAGTTGAAGGAATGCGAGACTTCGGTCCGACCATATCCCCTTTCAACTCATTCCTACTATTGCAAGGTTTAGAAACATTGTCGCTGCGTTTAGAACGAACAGTAAGTAATGCACAAACGATTGCAGAATATTTAGAAAACCATCCAAAAGTGGAGACCGTTTTGTATCCAGGATTAGCAAGTTTTCCAGATCATGAAAATGCCAAGAGATATTTAAAAAGAGGATTTGGTGGCGTCTTAAGTTTCGATATTAAAGGAGGAAAAGAATCCGCGGTGAAATTCATTAATCATTTGTCACTAATCAGTCATGTTGCTAATGTTGGCGATTCCAAAACTTTAATAATTAATCCTGCCTCAACAACCCACGAGCAATTGTCGAATGAAGAAAGAGAAAAAGCGGGAATTCGTGCAGGGCAAGTTCGATTAAGTGTCGGAATTGAACATATCGACGATATTATCGCCGATTTAGAATCAGGATTTTCTGTAATTTAATATTTAAGTTTAAATAAAAAGAGTGAAAATTTTCACTCTTTTTTCTATAATCCATCTTCGGTTCATAATCGAGCGGTAAAAAATTTCCCATCTTATTATTGTTTAATCTTCCTTGCAAAATCATAGATTCAGGATCCGAAGAATTTCCATCTGGATAAAGTTCAAAGGAATTGCCCTCCACATAAATGTAGGAAGTTTGCTGAACTGCAGCCTTGGCTTTTTCAATTTTGGATTTCTTGATTTCAAAACAATGTTTGTTGTAATTGACTTGAAGAATATCTTTAAAAGAAAGAATTTTTTTATCACCCACAATATTTGTAAAAGAAGACATCGGCAATTTGGTGGTGATTAAAGCCAAAAAACTTTTCTGAGGACTTAATTTCTTTGCGTCTATTTTTACAATCTGATTAACCCAAAATCCCTGACTTTCAATTTGATCTCGATAAGCGCTTCTTAAAAAATGCATAAAGCTACCGCGATAAGCATTCAGCCGATCTACCTTATTTATTTTCTTTGGATTCCCTTCTTTTAAAAAAAGACGTTCCAGAATAAGCGACGGTATTATTTTTAAAATCAGCTTCAAAATTCATTAGATTAAATTGAACTTGATACGCCAATTTCTTGTTATTGAAAATTAAAGTTTGGGGTGCTTTCACCTTCAAAATTTTGTTCTTTTTATCGAAAGAAAACTTTAGTGACCTCTTATTTTTTTTTGGCATTAACTTGATCAAATCCTACAAATTGAACAAAAAAATAAGTGTGAATTTTTGATAAGCGCCTTCCGTGTAAGGGATAAGAACCACTTCTTCGATATCCTGAATTCTGAACAAGATAACTTTCACTTTCTTGCTAATAACATCAGAAATTTTTACAGTAGAAGTTTCTTACCCGTTTTTTTGAAAAACAAGTGCCGCACTTTTTTTTGCTTTTGAATATCAAGTGAGAAATAGCCACTAACCATATCTAAAATTACATGTATTTTAGAGCTATCAATATATACGTTTACTTCTAACAACTGATTTTGACCTCGATGAAAGTCATTACCGACATAGTTTAAAACTGAAAAAGTACATTTAGAGAAAGAGAAATGCTAAAATCATCAGCAATAATATTAAAACACTTTTGAGTCTATCGTTTCATTGTATTTGTTGTTTTCATCTCATCATCTATATTTCGGTCACAAAAAAAGCTCATCAAAATAAATTGATGAGCTTGTTCTCCGCCGTGGCGGATTAAAAAAGACTGGCGGCGACCTACTCTCCCGCG
>NZ_FOIX01000005.1:0-12500 GCF_900109615.1 Kaistella antarctica | reverse complement strand
TTGCTTCGCATTGCTGCTAACAACCTTCCTTAACCTTCCAGCACCGGGCAGGTGTCAGACCCTATACAGCATCTTTCGATTTAGCAGAGTCCTGTGTTTTTGATAAACAGTCGCCTGGGCCTCTTTACTGAGGCCAATATTTCTATTGGCGTCCCTTCTTCCGAAGTTACGAGACTATTTTGCCTAGTTCCTTAACCATGATTCACTCTAGCACCTTAGGATTCTCTCCTCGAATACCTGTGTCGGTTTTGGTACGAGTTGCTTCACTTCGGCTTTTCTTGGAAGCACTTTCCCTACAACAACTTCGCCCGAAGGCTAGGTCTTGACTATTCCGTCAGTCTCCAGTAAGTACGGCACTCCGTCCCCTTTTTAGTGTGAGCAAGTATGGGAATATTAACCCATTGTCCATCCACTTCCCCTTTCGGGTTCGCGTTAGGTCCCGACTAACCCTCAGCTGATTAGCATGGCTGAGGAAACCTTATTCTTTCGGTGAGCGGGTTTCTCGCCCGCTTTATCGTTACTTATGCCTACATTTTCTTTTCTGTCCGCTCCACCAAATCTCACGATCTAGCTTCTGTGCAAACAGAATGCTCCCCTACCAGATATAACTCAAAAGTTATAAATCCATAGCTTCGGTACTATACTTATGCCCGATTATTATCCATGCCGAACCGCTCGACTAGTGAGCTGTTACGCACTCTTTAAATGAATGGCTGCTTCCAAGCCAACATCCTAGCTGTCAATGCAGTTCAACCGCGTTATTTCAACTTAGTATAGATTTGGGGACCTTAGCTGTTGGTCCGGGTTCTTTCCCTCTCGGACATGGACCTTAGCACCCATGCCCTCACTGCTGCGAAACATTTATTAGCATTCGGAGTTTGTCAGGAATTGGTAGGATTTGACTCCCCCGCATCCAATCAGTAGCTCTACCTCTAATAAACTTGTCGCAACGCTGCACCTAAATGCATTTCGGGGAGTACGAGCTATCTCCCAGTTTGATTGGCCTTTCACCCCTACCCACAAGTCATCCGAAGACTTTTCAACGTCAACCGGTTCGGTCCTCCACTTTGTGTTACCAAAGCTTCAACCTGCCCATGGGTAGATCACAAGGTTTCGCGTCTAATCCTACTAACTAAGCGCCCTATTCAGACTCGCTTTCGCTCCGCCTCCGTACCTGAAGTACTTAAGCTCGCTAGTAAAATTAACTCGTAGGCTCATTATGCAAAAGGCACGCCGTCACCCAACTTGTGGGCTCCGACCGCTTGTAGGCGTACGGTTTCAGGTTCTCTTTCACCCTTCTATTCGAAGTGCTTTTCACCTTTCCTTCACAGTACTTGTTCACTATCGGTCTTTCAGGAGTATTTAGCCTTGGAGGATGGTCCCCCCATATTCAAACAGGATTTCACGTGTCCCGCCCTACTCATTTATCATCTATGTATGCTTTTCAAATACCGGGCTATCACCGTCTATGGCTGTTCTTTCCAGAACATTCTTCTAAACATATAAAGACTTTTGGGCTAATCCGCGTTCGCTCGCCACTACTTACGGAATCTCTTCGATTTCTTTTCCTCCGGGTACTTAGATGTTTCAGTTCTCCGGGTTTGCTCTCTAATAAATTAGAGTGACTGGTCTTCAACCAGCCGGGTTGCCCCATTCAGACATCTGCGGATCAATTCGTGTGTGCCGATCCCCGCAGCTTTTCGCAGCTTACCACGTCTTTCTTCGCCTCTGAAAGCCTAGGCATCCGCCATACGCCCTTAACGATTTCTTTCCTAATAATATATTAGTTCAGTTTGTTTGTCTCGTCACCTAAGTGACAAAACTAGTTTTATTTAAACTCGGCACTCGAAAGTGCTCGGTTTTCTCTTTGTGATGTTCTTATCGTTTATGTCAATGATCTTATCTCTTTTTGTTCCGCTGATGAACAGATGTGTTTTTGGCTCCATCCGTAACTTTTAAATCAGTAGTTCAAAACTGTGAATATATAGGTCTCGATCCTATCAAACTTACTAATTGCTTAGTTAAGTCTTGCCTCCTTTCGGCATTATTCTAATCTGTATTGTAAATATCTTCTATGCTTGCTTCACTTCAGAAGCTTTTTCGCTACATTGCTGTAACTTGTTCTCGTTATATTGCTATAACTTTCTATCTTCTCTCTATATTGCTATAGATTGTGGAGAATAAGGGAGTCGAACCCTTGACCTCCTGCGTGCAAGGCAGGCGCTCTAGCCAACTGAGCTAATTCCCCGCTAGTATAGACTTAGAGAATAAAGAGCAAAGAGTCAAGACTAATAAATCGTCTTTTATCTTTTTTCTATTATCTTCCCGTCTTATTATTAGTAGTCTCGGGCAGGCTCGAACTGCCGACCTCTACATTATCAGTGTAGCGCTCTAACCAGCTGAGCTACGAGACTCTATTTAATTAATAATTATTAATTAATAATTGTTAATTATCTCTCCTCCCTGATTACTAATCCTAGTGGGTGTATGTTTTTATAAATAACAACCGAAAGTGAAAAAACTAAAGCTAACTTTGAGCAAGTGCTCTGGTACTTGCGTACCGTGTTGTTTGTTTATACTCTCCTAACGAAGAGTCTCAAAAATGAGATGTTCCAGCCGCACCTTCCGGTACGGCTACCTTGTTACGACTTAGCCCTAGTTACCTGTTTTACCCTAGGCAGCTCCTTTTACGGTCACCGACTTCAGGTACCCCAGACTTCCATGGCTTGACGGGCGGTGTGTACAAGGCCCGGGAACGTATTCACCGCGCCATGGCTGATGCGCGATTACTAGCGATTCCAGCTTCATAGAGTCGAGTTGCAGACTCCAATCCGAACTGAGACCGGCTTTCGAGATTTGCATCACATCGCTGTGTAGCTGCCCTCTGTACCGGCCATTGTATTACGTGTGTGGCCCAAGACGTAAGGGCCGTGATGATTTGACGTCGTCCCCACCTTCCTCTCTACTTGCGTAGGCAGTCTCACTAGAGTCCTCAACTTAATGTTAGCAACTAGTGACAGGGGTTGCGCTCGTTGCAGGACTTAACCTAACACCTCACGGCACGAGCTGACGACAACCATGCAGCACCTTGAAAAATGTCCGAAGAAGGATCTATTTCTAAACCTGTCATTTCCCATTTAAGTCTTGGTAAGGTTCCTCGCGTATCATCGAATTAAACCACATAATCCACCGCTTGTGCGGGCCCCCGTCAATTCCTTTGAGTTTCATTCTTGCGAACGTACTCCCCAGGTGGCTAACTTATCACTTTCGCTTGGTCTCTGAGGCTTGCGCCCCAAAAACGAGTTAGCATCGTTTACGGCGTGGACTACCAGGGTATCTAATCCTGTTCGCTCCCCACGCTTTCGTCCCTCAGCGTCAGTTAAATCATGGTAACCTGCCTTCGCAATTGGTGTTCTAAGTAATATCTATGCATTTCACCGCTACACTACTTATTCCAGCTACCTCTAATTTACTCAAGACCAACAGTATCAATGGCAGTTTCATAGTTAAGCTATGAGATTTCACCACTGACTTATCGGTCCGCCTGCGGACCCTTTAAACCCAATAAATCCGGATAACGCTTGCACCCTCCGTATTACCGCGGCTGCTGGCACGGAGTTAGCCGGTGCTTATTCGTACAGTACCTTCAGCCAGATACACGTATCTGGGTTTATCCCTGTACAAAAGAAGTTTACAATCCGTAGGACCGTCATCCTTCACGCGGGATGGCTGGATCAGGCTCTCACCCATTGTCCAATATTCCTCACTGCTGCCTCCCGTAGGAGTCTGGTCCGTGTCTCAGTACCAGTGTGGGGGATCTCCCTCTCAGGACCCCTAAAGATCACAGACTTGGTGAGCCGTTACCTCACCAACTATCTAATCTTGCGCGTGCCCATCTCTATCCACCGGAGTTTTCAATATTAAATGATGCCATCTAATATATTATGGAGTATTAATCTTCCTTTCGGAAGGCTATTCTCCTGATAAAGGTAGGTTGCACACGTGTTACGCACCCGTACGCCGCTCTCTAGAATCCGAAGATTCTATACCGCTCGGCTTGCATGTGTTAGGCCTCCCGCTAGCGTTCATCCTGAGCCAGGATCAAACTCTCCATTGTATGTTTGTCTGACTCACTCAAAGTTATTGACGCTCTAATTTTTTCTTACTTTTTGGTTGTATATTTTATGTCAATGATCTCTATTCTTCTCGCATTACCCGGAAACTCTTCTGTCGTTTGTTCCGAATTGCGAGTGCAAAAGTATAAACTTTATTTCTAATGACCAAATGTTTTCAAGAAAATTTTAAAAGTTTTTTTTAACTCCTAAAACACATCTCTCAACTCATTCAATCTGTTCATCTTCGCTACCCGTCTCTCTCGATTTGGGATTGCAAAGATAGAAAGTTTATTCTAACCTACAAGCTTTTGTTGAAATAAATGTTGAAAACTTTCGCCCTCTACTCTATTCCCCCTCTACTTATCTGATCTACTTCGCTACCCTTATTTAGAGTGGTGCAAATGTAATCCTACTTTCTAAATCTCGCAACACATAATCAACCTTATTTAAAACTTGGGTATAAGTTCTTACCTAATGGATTGATTCGTAGCCTAATAATTTTGTTTTAAAGTTATCCACTTTATCTCAATGTGGTGATATAGTAAGGTTTTGGGAATTAGAGTAATAGTTTGAATGAGGGATCGTAGTGGAAATCCCACAGCCAAGCGTCGGGCTTTTAGCGAAGGCGCGAGGAATTGAAACGAAGAGCCCGACCCGAAGCGGCTGGAAAGTATTGTACAATGTTTGTAAGCGTTGGCGAGGGAACCGCCCAATTAAAACACTATATAATAGTACGCTGTAGTTTTTAAACTTGATTTCTAAAAAACCATTTCTTTTTATTTATTATTAACATCACATCCCAGCTTACTTACTGAGACAATTTTTTTTATCAAGTCATTGAAATGTTTGTTACTTAATTTTTCCTCTTCAAATTGCGATCTGAAATCATAACAAAAATTATAGATGCTAATATGCAATTGGTTTTTAAATAAGTTGCGAAAATAATAAAATCAAAGATAGAAAAATTCAGATAATGGCTTGTTCATAATTAATGGATGTCTGAAATCGATGTTATTGGATTGCCGTACATAGCATCAGGTACAAACCTGGGGGAGATTAAAATGAATTAATATTTTTGAAGGATACTAAACAGTTTCGACATCCTTAAGTTGTTTTTATCAGCGTTATTAGTGAAGCATTTTGATATTACCAATATAAAGGATATTGAAGGAACACCTTATGCCTTTTTTGAAGAAAAAAAATCTAAATTCTAAAGATTTGCTCCCAGAAAATACTGTAGATAACTTTCCGCTGCGTGGGAAATTTGTAAAACTTCATATCAAAACAAGAAGGTGGACAGATAAAAATTCCAGACAAATAGTTAAGCGAGATAACAATCTCATCGCTAAGGAACTAGCATGACAAAAGATTTTTGTGAAGTTTTTAAAAAGATCAGCCGATACGGTAGTATTTCACTGTAAAAATCACGGATGAATTTTATGGCATTGATGGCAAGAAATTTCAAGCCAGTAAAAAAAATCGAGTAGCGATTACAAAAACTGAGATAAAAACGGCATCGTGAAGATTACGTACTTTTTCCCGAAAACTTTTCAGAAGAAGTCTCCTAAGATAAAGTGACTTTATCTGATGGTGAACTTATCACTATACTTAATTCAACAAAAGCAACTGAAAAAAAGGTATTATTATAGCCATTATTAAAGGAACCAAATAGGAAATAGTATAGAGGTAATCGATCGTTTCTAAATTTAGAAACTAACGATATAAACTTTACAGGAAATCCATATCAAACATCGCTGGGAGCGATCGAAAAGTAAAATGGATGGATTGCTGAAAGCAAATCTAAAAATAATCCAATACGCTTGAACTTTTTGAAAAATGGAAACACCAGAAAATAACTTTTGGTGAGAAGTCGCTATTTGCTCTATAAAAGTAGAGCGAAATGGTCTGAACATTAAAAGCAGAAAGCGAAAATATTTTTTGAGAAATATCCCTACATCGAAAGCGTTATGAAATAACAAATGGATTAAGACGAATTTATAACGAGAAAATTAGCAAAGATATTGATATGACAAAGCTCGCATATTGGTTTAGAGCGACAGAAAATGCTTGATTAAAATCTTATATTTCTTTAATAAGAACCATTACTCTGCACTAGAATGATATTCTAAATTATTTTAAAAACAGAAGTGTAAATGCACGCGCAGAATCAATGCGAAAATAAAAGACTTCAGAATATAATTACGTGGAGTAACAGATAGCGATTTTTCTTTTTCAGGTTAGTCCAAATTTTTTCTTAGTCCCAAATTTTTCGGTTAATCCAATAATTTCTACTACACACTATCATTAACTTACATACTTACTATTGTCATCCATCACCCATCACCCATCATTGATCACCCATCATCTGGAATTTGGTCACAAAAAAAGCTCATCAAAATAAATTGATGAGCTTTTGAAAAAGACTGGCGGCGACCTACTCTCCCGCGTTAGCAGTACCATCGGCGCTAGAGGGCTTAACTTCTGTGTTCGGAATGGGAACAGGTGAGCCCCTCTGCTAAAACCACCCTAAAGGTTGTTTTGTACAAAAGGTTGTACAGTATATTGTTATATTAGGTTTTAGATTTTAGGGGGTAGGTAGTAGACCGTGGTCTATTATCTATCCGTCTATTATCTAATAGTCTAATAAAAAAAAGCGATAAAAACAATCACAAAGAGAAGACCGTATTGCACGATCGAGTACCTTAATTAGGCAATAAATCTACGGGTAATTAGTACTACTCGGCTATGACATTACTGCCTTTACACCTATAGCCTATCAACGTTGTCATCTCCAACGACCCTTAAAAGATGTCTCATCTTGAGGCAGGTTTCGCACTTATATGCTTTCAGTGCTTATCCTTTCCAAACGTAGCTACTCAGCGGTGCTCCTGGCGGAACAACTGATACACCAGAGGTTTGTTCAAATCGGTCCTCTCGTACTAGATTCAAGCCCTCTCAAACATCTAACGCCCGCAATAGATAGAGACCGAACTGTCTCACGACGTTCTGAACCCAGCTCGCGTGCCACTTTAATGGGCGAACAGCCCAACCCTTGGGACCTTCTCCAGCCCCAGGATGTGACGAGCCGACATCGAGGTGCCGAACCTCCCCGTCGATATGAGCTCTTGGGGGAGACTAGCCTGTTATCCCCGGAGTACCTTTTATCCTATGAGCGATGGCCCTTCCATACGGAACCACCGGATCACTATGTCCTGCTTTCGCACCTGATCGACTTGTAGGTCTCACAGTCAAGCACCCTTATGCCATTACACTCTACGCACGGTTACCAAGCGTGCTGAGGGTACCTTTGAAAGCCTCCGTTACTCTTTTGGAGGCGACCACCCCAGTCAAACTACCCACCACGCACTGTTCTTCCGTTAGGAAGTTAGGCTCCAAATAAACAAAGGGTGGTATTTCAACGTTGGCTCCACTGACACTAGCGTGCCCGCTTCAAAGCCTCCCACCTATCCTACACATTGTTTATTCAAAGTCAATACGAAGTTATAGTAAAGGTTCACAGGGTCTTTTCGTCCCATTGCGGGTACTCGGCATCTTCACCGAGACTACAATTTCACAGAGCTCATGGTTGAGACAGTGCCCAGATCGTTACACCATTCGTGCAGGTCGGAACTTACCCGACAAGGAATTTCGCTACCTTAGGACCGTTATAGTTACGGCCGCCGTTTACTGGGGCTTCAGTTAATTGCTTCGCATTGCTGCTAACAACCTTCCTTAACCTTCCAGCACCGGGCAGGTGTCAGACCCTATACAGCATCTTTCGATTTAGCAGAGTCCTGTGTTTTTGATAAACAGTCGCCTGGGCCTCTTTACTGAGGCCAATATTTCTATTGGCGTCCCTTCTTCCGAAGTTACGAGACTATTTTGCCTAGTTCCTTAACCATGATTCACTCTAGCACCTTAGGATTCTCTCCTCGAATACCTGTGTCGGTTTTGGTACGAGTTGCTTCACTTCGGCTTTTCTTGGAAGCACTTTCCCTACAACAACTTCGCCCGAAGGCTAGGTCTTGACTATTCCGTCAGTCTCCAGTAAGTACGGCACTCCGTCCCCTTTTTAGTGTGAGCAAGTATGGGAATATTAACCCATTGTCCATCCACTTCCCCTTTCGGGTTCGCGTTAGGTCCCGACTAACCCTCAGCTGATTAGCATGGCTGAGGAAACCTTATTCTTTCGGTGAGCGGGTTTCTCGCCCGCTTTATCGTTACTTATGCCTACATTTTCTTTTCTGTCCGCTCCACCAAATCTCACGATCTAGCTTCTGTGCAAACAGAATGCTCCCCTACCAGATATAACTCAAAAGTTATAAATCCATAGCTTCGGTACTATACTTATGCCCGATTATTATCCATGCCGAACCGCTCGACTAGTGAGCTGTTACGCACTCTTTAAATGAATGGCTGCTTCCAAGCCAACATCCTAGCTGTCAATGCAGTTCAACCGCGTTATTTCAACTTAGTATAGATTTGGGGACCTTAGCTGTTGGTCCGGGTTCTTTCCCTCTCGGACATGGACCTTAGCACCCATGCCCTCACTGCTGCGAAACATTTATTAGCATTCGGAGTTTGTCAGGAATTGGTAGGATTTGACTCCCCCGCATCCAATCAGTAGCTCTACCTCTAATAAACTTGTCGCAACGCTGCACCTAAATGCATTTCGGGGAGTACGAGCTATCTCCCAGTTTGATTGGCCTTTCACCCCTACCCACAAGTCATCCGAAGACTTTTCAACGTCAACCGGTTCGGTCCTCCACTTTGTGTTACCAAAGCTTCAACCTGCCCATGGGTAGATCACAAGGTTTCGCGTCTAATCCTACTAACTAAGCGCCCTATTCAGACTCGCTTTCGCTCCGCCTCCGTACCTGAAGTACTTAAGCTCGCTAGTAAAATTAACTCGTAGGCTCATTATGCAAAAGGCACGCCGTCACCCAACTTGTGGGCTCCGACCGCTTGTAGGCGTACGGTTTCAGGTTCTCTTTCACCCTTCTATTCGAAGTGCTTTTCACCTTTCCTTCACAGTACTTGTTCACTATCGGTCTTTCAGGAGTATTTAGCCTTGGAGGATGGTCCCCCCATATTCAAACAGGATTTCACGTGTCCCGCCCTACTCATTTATCATCTATGTATGCTTTTCAAATACCGGGCTATCACCGTCTATGGCTGTTCTTTCCAGAACATTCTTCTAAACATATAAAGACTTTTGGGCTAATCCGCGTTCGCTCGCCACTACTTACGGAATCTCTTCGATTTCTTTTCCTCCGGGTACTTAGATGTTTCAGTTCTCCGGGTTTGCTCTCTAATAAATTAGAGTGACTGGTCTTCAACCAGCCGGGTTGCCCCATTCAGACATCTGCGGATCAATTCGTGTGTGCCGATCCCCGCAGCTTTTCGCAGCTTACCACGTCTTTCTTCGCCTCTGAAAGCCTAGGCATCCGCCATACGCCCTTAACGATTTCTTTCCTAATAATATATTAGTTCAGTTTGTTTGTCTCGTCACCTAAGTGACAAAACTAGTTTTATTTAAACTCGGCACTCGAAAGTGCTCGGTTTTCTCTTTGTGATGTTCTTATCGTTTATGTCAATGATCTTATCTCTTTTTGTTCCGCTGATGAACAGATGTGTTTTTGGCTCCATCCGTAACTTTTAAATCAGTAGTTCAAAACTGTGAATATATAGGTCTCGATCCTATCAAACTTACTAATTGCTTAGTTAAGTCTTGCCTCCTTTCGGCATTATTCTAATCTGTATTGTAAATATCTTCTATGCTTGCTTCACTTCAGAAGCTTTTTCGCTACATTGCTGTAACTTGTTCTCGTTATATTGCTATAACTTTCTATCTTCTCTCTATATTGCTATAGATTGTGGAGAATAAGGGAGTCGAACCCTTGACCTCCTGCGTGCAAGGCAGGCGCTCTAGCCAACTGAGCTAATTCCCCGCTAGTATAGACTTAGAGAATAAAGAGCAAAGAGTCAAGACTAATAAATCGTCTTTTATCTTTTTTCTATTATCTTCCCGTCTTATTATTAGTAGTCTCGGGCAGGCTCGAACTGCCGACCTCTACATTATCAGTGTAGCGCTCTAACCAGCTGAGCTACGAGACTCTATTTAATTAATAATTATTAATTAATAATTGTTAATTATCTCTCCTCCCTGATTACTAATCCTAGTGGGTGTATGTTTTTATAAATAACAACCGAAAGTGAAAAAACTAAAGCTAACTTTGAGCAAGTGCTCTGGTACTTGCGTACCGTGTTGTTTGTTTATACTCTCCTAACGAAGAGTCTCAAAAATGAGATGTTCCAGCCGCACCTTCCGGTACGGCTACCTTGTTACGACTTAGCCCTAGTTACCTGTTTTACCCTAGGCAGCTCCTTTTACGGTCACCGACTTCAGGTACCCCAGACTTCCATGGCTTGACGGGCGGTGTGTACAAGGCCCGGGAACGTATTCACCGCGCCATGGCTGATGCGCGATTACTAGCGATTCCAGCTTCATAGAGTCGAGTTGCAGACTCCAATCCGAACTGAGACCGGCTTTCGAGATTTGCATCACATCGCTGTGTAGCTGCCCTCTGTACCGGCCATTGTATTACGTGTGTGGCCCAAGACGTAAGGGCCGTGATGATTTGACGTCGTCCCCACCTTCCTCTCTACTTGCGTAGGCAGTCTCACTAGAGTCCTCAACTTAATGTTAGCAACTAGTGACAGGGGTTGCGCTCGTTGCAGGACTTAACCTAACACCTCACGGCACGAGCTGACGACAACCATGCAGCACCTTGAAAAATGTCCGAAGAAGGATCTATTTCTAAACCTGTCATTTCCCATTTAAGTCTTGGTAAGGTTCCTCGCGTATCATCGAATTAAACCACATAATCCACCGCTTGTGCGGGCCCCCGTCAATTCCTTTGAGTTTCATTCTTGCGAACGTACTCCCCAGGTGGCTAACTTATCACTTTCGCTTGGTCTCTGAGGCTTGCGCCCCAAAAACGAGTTAGCATCGTTTACGGCGTGGACTACCAGGGTATCTAATCCTGTTCGCTCCCCACGCTTTCGTCCCTCAGCGTCAGTTAAATCATGGTAACCTGCCTTCGCAATTGGTGTTCTAAGTAATATCTATGCATTTCACCGCTACACTACTTATTCCAGCTACCTCTAATTTACTCAAGACCAACAGTATCAATGGCAGTTTCATAGTTAAGCTATGAGATTTCACCACTGACTTATCGGTCCGCCTGCGGACCCTTTAAACCCAATAAATCCGGATAACGCTTGCACCCTCCGTATTACCGCGGCTGCTGGCACGGAGTTAGCCGGTGCTTATTCGTACAGTACCTTCAGCCAGATACACGTATCTGGGTTTATCCCTGTACAAAAGAAGTTTACAATCCGTAGGACCGTCATCCTTCACGCGGGATGGCTGGATCAGGCTCTCACCCATTGTCCAATATTCCTCACTGCTGCCTCCCGTAGGAGTCTGGTCCGTGTCTCAGTACCAGTGTGGGGGATCTCCCTCTCAGGACCCCTAAAGATCACAGACTTGGTGAGCCGTTACCTCACCAACTATCTAATCTTGCGCGTGCCCATCTCTATCCACCGGAGTTTTCAATATTAAATGATGCCATCTAATATATTATGGAGTATTAATCTTCCTTTCGGAAGGCTATTCTCCTGATAAAGGTAGGTTGCACACGTGTTACGCACCCGTACGCCGCTCTCTAGAATCCGAAGATTCTATACCGCTCGGCTTGCATGTGTTAGGCCTCCCGCTAGCGTTCATCCTGAGCCAGGATCAAACTCTCCATTGTATGTTTGTCTGACTCACTCAAAGTTATTGACGCTCTAATTTTTTCTTACTTTTTGGTTGTATATTTTATGTCAATGATCTCTATTCTTCTCGCATTACCCGGAAACTCTTCTGTCGTTTGTTCCGAATTGCGAGTGCAAAAGTATAAACTTTATTTCTAATGACCAAATGTTTTCAAGAAAATTTTAAAAGTTTTTTTTAACTCCTAAAACACATCTCTCAACTCATTCAATCTGTTCATCTTCGCTACCCGTCTCTCTCGATTTGGGATTGCAAAGATAGAAAGTTTATTCTAACCTACAAGCTTTTGTTGAAATAAATGTTGAAAACTTTCGCCCTCTACTCTATTCCCCCTCTACTTATCTGATCTACTTCGCTACCCTTATTTAGAGTGGTGCAAATGTAATCCTACTTATCAAATCTCGCAACTACTTTAGATATAAATTTTAAACAAGTGTATAAATAATAGTATATGTGCCTGATTTAACGATAAGTACAGTGAAAACAAAGTTATCCACTTTATCTAAATGTCTTAATTCAGGACGGACGTGTCAATCGGAGTCCTA
>NZ_FOIX01000003.1 GCF_900109615.1 Kaistella antarctica | reverse complement strand
TCAACGAAGCGTCGGCCTTTATCCTGCTGCTTTTACTCTTTGGTTAATATTATTAACCAAATTATTAATTATTTTTCTTAATACAAACTTACCATTGCAGCGGCATCCTTTTTTGCACTGCTGGACTTTTTTTTTTAGTAAATTAATTTTCGGGCAAAAAAGATACAGTCCTTCGACAAGCTCAGGATAAACTCCAAGCAGGTTCCCGGCTCCACAGAATTATCTCCAATTTAATTCCGAGATTGCCACGTCATTCGTTCCTCATTCCTCGCAATGACGTAGCCGGAAAATCTCTCCAGATCCACACCATCCAAAGCGAAAATATTTTGTAAATTTGTGCTACTTTTAATAAAATCATAAAAAGATAAATATGAGTCAATTCGATGTTACCGTAATCGGTTCCGGTCCTGGTGGTTATGTTGCTGCAATTCGTTGCGCACAATTGGGTTTCAAAACAGCAATTATCGAGAAATATCCAACAATGGGTGGAACTTGCCTGAACGTGGGTTGTATTCCAAGTAAAGCGCTTTTGGACAGTTCCGAGCATTTTTACAACGCCAAACACGATTTCGCCAATCACGGAATTATCATCAATGATCCTGTGGCTGACATCGGCAGAATGGTGGCGCGTAAGAATGAAGTGGTAGATCAAACGACCAAAGGAATCCAGTTTTTGATGGATAAAAACAAAATTACTGTTTTCGAAGGAGTTGGAAGTTTCGAATCTGCAACTCAAATTAAAGTGACGAAAAACGATGGTGCTACGGAAACCATTGATTCAAAATATACGATTATCGCGACGGGTTCTAAACCGAGTACGCTTCCTTTTATTACTTTGGATAAGGAAAGAATCATTACTTCTACTGAAGCTTTGGAACTGAAAGAAATTCCAAAACACCTGATCGTTATTGGTGGTGGTGTGATCGGTTTGGAATTGGGCTCTGTTTACAAAAGATTAGGTTCTGAAGTAACGGTGGTAGAATTTATGGATAAAATTATTCCAACAATGGATGCGTCTTTATCTAAGGAATTGAACAAAGTTTTGCGCAAACAAGGAATGAAATTCAACCTTTCTACGGGAGTTCAGTCCGTTGAAAGAAATGGAGATACGGTAAAAGTTACGGCGAAAGATAAAAAAGGCGAAGAAGTAGTTTTCGAAGGAGATTACGTTTTGGTTGCTGTGGGTAGAAGTCCATACACGAAAGGACTTGGACTGGAAAATGCCGGAGTTGATCTTGACGAAAGAGGAAGAGTAAAAACGAACGAGCATTTACAAACCAATGTTTCTAATATCTACGCCATCGGTGATGTTGTAGCAGGAGCAATGTTGGCTCACAAAGCTTCTGAAGAAGGAACTTTGGTGGCTGAATTGATCGCTGGACAAAAACCGCATATCAATTATAATTTGATTCCGGGTGTTGTTTATACCTGGCCGGAAGTTGCTGCTGTTGGTAAAACAGAAGAGCAATTGAAAGCGGAAGGTGTTGCCATTAAAGTGGGTAATTTCCCGATGCGTGCTTTAGGAAGAAGTCGTGCTTCCGGTGATGTTGATGGTTTCATCAAAGTAATCGCTGACGAAAAAACGGATGAAATTCTTGGAGTTCACATGATCGGAGCGAGAGCAGCAGATTTAATCGCAGAAGCGGTTGTAGCAATGGAATACAGAGCAAGTGCTGAAGATATTTCGAGAATGTCTCACGCACACCCAACGTATGCGGAAGCCATGAAAGAAGCGGCTTTGGACGCGACTGGAAAGAGAGCGATTCATTTTTAGTAAGAGCCAAGTAAAAAGTAAAAAGAGCCAAGGAGAGATTCACCAATTGATCGGCGGTTCGGTTTATTATAATATTAAAAGAGAAGTTTCGGCTTCTCTTTTTTTGTTTGAAAGTCTGAAGCAATATTGAAATTTTGGCTAGTTCAGAATCCGAAGGATTCAACTATAATAGCCGTTGGTGAAACCGACGGAACATTATATAGAACAATAATAATTGATTAATTAAAATCGCCGTCGGTTAAATCTTTGCATAAAAATATATTAAAAGGGAAGTTTAGAATGTTTGAAAGTTTTGATAGCCATCCCGAAACTTCCGGACACGAATTTTTTCTTCAAACTCTGAAGGTTATTTCATAAAAAAACAACTGCTTGATTAATTTAAAATTTTTCGAACTATAAAAGCTGTAAAAAAAGATATTTGTGTACCGAAGTTTTGGGATGGCAAATAAATTAGATTCTTAAAATCCGCTTTGATGATGGTTTTTAGGGAAGGTTAAATATATTTTATCATCTTTTGAAATAATTTAATATTTTACATTTATTCACCGAAATAGGAGGATTTTAAATTATTTTGGCACACTTGTAGAGTGTTTTCAGAAACAACCAAAAATTGAAAATTATGAAAAATATTTTTACTACTTGTCTGTTCTTTATGAGCTTTGCCGTGTTTGCGCAAGAAGCTGGAAGAGCAGGAGAACTTCTGAAAAACGAAGCAAGAACCACCGAAATGCAAACCAAACGCAATGATGGGGTGACGAGAGGGAATGACAAAGTATTGGACAATTCCAACTACAGAACGCCACCGAAAAGTAACAATCCAAAAGCAAATACCAATTCTACCAATTACCGCTGGAATTACAATTACGGAAATTCGGAAGTGTTTGTGAGAATTCCACAGAACGGATATTATACCATAGAAGTTGGCGATCAAATGATGAGCAACTCTTCTGGGAAATTTAGGTTTTTTGATTTGCAGAATGGTACTGTTCCGATTGCCATTTATGAAAATAATTATTTGATTTACAGAACAAATCTTAGGCTAAAATCCTACACGAGATTGGTTTTGGATTTCTTTCCAAATCAAGGTTTGTATTTATTGGGAACGTATCCAGTGCAGAATAATTCCTATGGAATTAATGAATGGGATGACATATGGAACAATCCTTACGGCAACCAAAACAATTGGAATGGCAATTCAGGATATGCTGGAAATGTCATGAATGATCAGGAATTTAATTACTTACTTTCTGCCTTACAGAGAAATGGGATGTTCGAGCAAAACAGAATTGATCTTATTTCAGTTGATGTTCGAAACACCAATTTTTCATCCAGACAGATTTATGCGATAATTAAAACACTGGATTTTGACAAGTCTAAATTAAAACTTGCAAAAATGCTGTATACGAAATGTGTCGACCGTCAGAATTTTTATATGGTTTATGATTTGTTTTCTTTCGATAGTTCTCGCAAGGAATTACGCGATTTTATTTCCAGAAACTAAATGAGAAAAGAGAAGTTTGCGCTTCTCTTTTTTTGTTTCTGATAAATTGCTAAACCATAGTAAAGATGCAGTTAATCAAAATAATTAAACTATTAGTAATGATAAATTTGATTATGTTGTAGATTTGTTGCTAAAACCATAATGATGAAAAAATTTTATTTAATCTTATTGACTGCAGTTGCCGTCAATAACTTTGCACAAACAACGATTACCAAAGCTAACAACGATTTTTTAATTGGGACTTCGGTTAACAGTAAGAATCTGCTTGGAACGCCTGACAATTCGGCGACTGGTTCCAATGTTACTTTCAACAACAGTTCCTTAACAGATGGAACACTTATCACAGCCCAGGTTTCTGCTCCATCGGCTGGTGATCTGACGACATTTCCTGGGACCACTGTAAAGTTTGATGATGGAAATGGCGATCTCATTTATTATAAATCTTCGCCAACCCAACTGGAAATTACCGGGGCGGTCGTAGCTGGAGCAGTTTTAAATTTTAGTGCTGATAATGCACTTTATTTAAAATTCCCGACCGCGTTTGGAAATTCTTATAACGATACCGCCCGAGGAACTTTTACCACGACCGCAGGATCTGGGTTATTCAGAGGAACGATTACGACCACTGCTGATGCGACAGGAACGCTATTGCTGGGTTCGCAATTTTTTTCTAATGTCATCCGGTTGAAATCTGTGCAGACCTATAATTTGTTTCAAAGTACAGATACTTTTTATATTTTTTCGATCGGCACTCTGGCGAGTACTTTTTATACTTACTACGATAATCTTAATAGATATCCGCTTTTCACCTCGACAGCTGCTACGATCGCTGTACCTTTGCTAAGTTTTAGCCAGACTTCCAGCGCTGCAATTGCACAAACAAATCCGGTTTTGGCAACTCAAAATAATTCGATAAAAAATAAAGTAACCGCGTATCCGAATCCAGTGGCAGAAACGCTTTTCTTCGCAGGAGATTTCAGTAATTATAAATTGGTAAAAGTTTTGAATATGGAAGGTAGAGTAGTGCTGACCAAAGCTATTACTGATGGTAAAGTGAATTTAAGTTCACTGCACACTGGAAACTATATTTTGCGGCTTTCCGGAAAAAACCAAAAAGATCAAAGCATTCAAATCATTAAAAAATAGTAATGCAATAAGAAATAGTTGATAAGTGATTTTAATTAAAGAGAAGCTGCGGCTTCTCTTTTTTAATGAACTTTTGAATCTTATTTTTCACCATTCAATCTATTTCTAGTCTCGCTTGAAGCTTCATAAATTTTCTTCCTGATCTGCTGAATTTTTCCAACAGGTTGTAAGCTTACAGCGTTTTCAAAGGGATTGAAATTTAGATATTCCACCTCTTTGCTTTTAGAATCCAACATAGAATCTTGTAAAATTGTAATCTTTCCCAGCTGATATTCCAGTGCGTTTTTCCAGGTTTTCATCAAATCATTTACAGGTTGATCTTTTAAATTTTCGCACATTTGAATTGTCACAATAAAAGTTGAATCCTGCAACGAAAGAAACTCCGTAATCGATTCTTTTTGTGTTTCTCGCTTTCCTATTTCAGCCAGATTTCTAAGAGGTTTTAATCCAATTTTCATGATGTGATTTCCTAAACGATAACACCCAATTCCTTCATATTTAAAGGAAAAGAAAAAATCATTTCTTTTGGGTAAAAACTGTGCAATCTTTTTTAATAAAGTTAAAGAAAGCGATGACTTTAAAAGGGGGAAACTATTTTTAATTAAAGACGGCAGATCCAAGGCCGACACCACGAAATTGTCTTGTTTCGTCACTAAAAAATTGTTGACTGACCTGAAAAAATTTAAAAATACAGACGGAGAATTCGTGGGAAATAAAGGAAAATTCACCAACGGGAAATTGGCGTCTTGCCCGTTCACTCCTGTGATTTTTAAAGAGAAACCGTAAATTGGTGCGTCTCTTCCCTTTTTATTAATAATCAGATTTGCGTTCGAAAACCTAGCGATTAAGTCGTATTCTTTTTGATCAAAAATTTCAGTAATAAAATCGGGCAAATTTTCTGAGAGTATTAAGGAACCGTGCGCTGTAGCATACGTTTTGGAGTGGGCATCTCGGGTTGCAAAATCAACGTCGCTTATTTTTGAAGAGCTTTCGATAAATTTCTCAACGGATTTTACGGCTTTTGCTAAGTCGCGGTTTTCTTGGGCAGAAAGTTGATCGAAATCTGAACTATATTTGAGGAGCGTTTTCATGAATTTTTTCTTTGCAAGTAGCAACAACCATTCCCGAAAATTCCTGAGAAAATACCTTATCTTTGCACCTTACAAATATTCACTTTTAGGCATTTTAATTATGAACATCGGACTGACACAAACTTTAAAAATCGCAGAAAAAAATTACTCAGGATTATTTCTAGAAGATGAAGAGGGTGAAAGAGCTTTTCTGCCGAAAATTTTCGCCTCTGAAGATGCAGAAGTCGGCGATGAAATGGAAGTGTTTGTTTATCAAGATGATGATAAATTGAAAGCGACGACCGAAAAAGCCAACGCCGAAGTAGGAGAGTTTGCCGTGATGACTTGCGTACAAAGTTTACCAGCTGGTGCCTTTATGAATTGGGGAATTATCAAAGATTTATTTGTTCCCTACAAGCAGCAGCGTGCTAAAATTTTAGAAGGGAAGCGTTATTTAGTCCAAGTTTATATCGATGATATTTTAGGTTTAATTACTGGCTCTACGAGATATAAGAAAAATCCACATTACGATAATTTACCTTTTCAAAGAGGTGAGAAAGTAAACTTAATTATCGCCGGAGAAAGTGAATTAGGCTGGAATGTGATTATTAATAAAGAATACATCGGGTTGATTTACACGTCAGATGTTTACAAAAGACTGTTCCCTTTATCAGAGGAAGTCGGTTACATTAAAATGATTCGTGAAGACGGAAAGATCGATGTTTCTCTACAGCCAGAAGGTTATGAAAATATCGATGAGTTTCAGAAAATGATCATCGATAAATTAGAATTGAACTACGGTTTAATTTACCTTTCTGATAAATCGACGCCCGAAGAAATTAAGGACGAATTGCAAATGAGCAAG
The DNA here is from genome assembly GCF_900109615.1 of Kaistella antarctica. Classification (GTDB taxonomy): domain Bacteria; phylum Bacteroidota; class Bacteroidia; order Flavobacteriales; family Weeksellaceae; genus Kaistella; species Kaistella antarctica. The sequence goes on along the minus strand of NZ_FOIX01000003.1, from coordinate 680,775 downwards.
AAAAATTTCAAAAAAGCGATCGGTGGTTTGTACCGAGATAAAAAGATTGAAATTCTGGAAGATAAAATCAGATTGATTACAAACGAGTAATTATTTTTGACATTTTTCTATGTAGATTTTCTCTGCAGATTTTTGACCTTCCTCTTTTAGAAACTTATACGTTTTACAGGCTTTCTCGATGTTTCCTAGTGAATAATTTATGGCAGCAAAATTATAATAGGCGTTTAAATTTCTGTTATTATTGGTAAATGATTTTTCAAAATAGGAAAGGGCTTCTTCGTAGTTTTTCTTTTGAAAGGCGCTTATTGCAAAATTGAAAAATTTATTACTTTCCTCAACATCGGCGAGACCTGTTTTTTCGGTTATAAAAACATCTTCAAAATCATTTGAATACAAATTGTATACATCACCAAATGATTCATTTTGCCCTTCCATCTTATAATAATGAATAAATGCAAAATCAATTTTTGCATATTTGAAACCGTCGGCTCCAGAAAAATTCCAGTTTTTAGGAGTGGTTAGGAATTGTAATTTTTCTTCAATTTTCCTTTTAAAATTGTTATCGAAATTCTTTAAAGAAGCAACTACACTTTTCTTTTCAAGATCAAAAAGCAACGTGCCATTGAATCGGTAGTTCGCAACCTGACTGGTCGTAACTGGGTGCATCTCATCAATAGTACGAATTGTTCCTTTACTCAATCCATTTTTGAATACGGGACCCAAGATTTTACTGGCGAGCAAAGTATCTGAACCTTTTAATTCATCGAATCGGTTTTGCCTTACTTTTTTTAACGGAACTAAGTAATAGCGAAGTAAATCTTTATCCTCCATATTCTCTATCTTCTGCACGATAATCAGTGAATCCGTTGTCAGTTTTTCAATCACCAGAGAAGAGCCAGGAGAAGTCCAAAGTTCATTTTTTTTCAAAAGATAGGTGATCGGAAAACCATTATTTTCTTCGAGCCGCTGAATGTCGTTGAAACTATAGGTCTTTTTTGTAAACCTAAAACCATAATTATCAAGATAGTTAAGCGGCTTTAGAAATATTCTGCTGCCATCTTTCATCTCAGATTTGGTAAGATACCAATCGTTCACTAAATATTTAGAATCAATTTGCGCTGATAAAGTGGTCAACTTTAAAAGTAAAAAAAGGTAGATTAATTTCTTCATGCTTTAATTAAAAGGAAGTACTTTTTTACTGATCTATTTATAATGATTTTAGAAATTCTTTTTAAATTTCTATTGACTTAAAAATCAGTTAAAGTGGTTATGGTCGTAGTGATTAGTAAATCTAAATTAAACTTTTTTCTGAATAAAATTAAATGTACAACAGAATAATTTAATATTAATAAATATAAACTGGGAAATCTTAGCCTAAAAAAAGAGCAGGAATTTCTGCTCTTTTTTTATTATTCAAAAGAAAGCTATTCTGGAGAATCGCCCTCTTTACTTTCGGGATTTTCATTCTTAAGTTCCTCTTTCGGTTTACGTGGATAGAACACTTTCTTTTCTTCTTTGATGACCGTTGCTTCTTTTGTTTCTTCACCTTTAAGATAGGTTGGTAAATTTAAACCAGCCATATTAAATAAGTCATTCAAAGGCGGCACAGACTTCATCATTCCCGACACAAAGTTGGCGGTAGAAGTATTCCCATCGACATTGTTTCCTCCGTCCCAAACAGTAATTTTATCGATCTTAATATTTTTCACTGCTTCAACTTGAGTTTTTACCAATTCTGGTAATTTCTCAATCAATAATAATTGGAAAGCACTGTTAGTATCGCCGCCGGCTGCCTGCACAATTTTGTCGTAACCTTGCGCTTGCTTCGTTAAGATTTCGTACAAACCTTTCGCTTCCGCATCCATTTTTGCGAAGATGGCATCTGCTTCTCCTCTTGCTTCCAATCGGATTTTTTCAGCGTCGGCTTCGGCTTCAATAATTTGTTTCTGTTTCGCAATTTCTGCCGGAACTACAATGTTGGCATTTTGCGTGGCACGTTCTCTTTCTGCTCTGGCTTTTTCCGCCTGTTGTTCGGCAACATACGATTCTTCTAAGGCTTTTGCAGCTTGTACTTTCTCTGCGGTCATCGCCAGTTTGCTTGCTTCGGCTTCTTTTTCACGACGCAAGGCATCTGATTGTGCAATCGTGATTTTAGCGGCGTTTTCCCCTTTTACGGCGAGTGAATTCGCTTCGGATGTTGCAACTCTGGATTCCTGATCTGCCACGGCTTTTCCGATATTTTCATCTTTCGCCGCGGAGGCAATACTTACTTCACGGTCTTTTTCCGTAATGGCAATTTTCACATCACGGTCTCGGTGCGTTTCAGCAATTTGAGTATCGCGTTCCCGGTCTGCCATCGCTTTTCCGGTTTCCCCGATTTTCTCTTGTTCGGCTACAGATATTTTAGCTTCGTTAATGGCTTTTGCCGCAGCTTCTTTTCCTAAAGCTTCAATATATCCCGACTCATCTTTAATATCGGTTACGTTAACGTTGATTAATTTTAAACCAATCTTCTTCAATTCGTTGTCAACATTCTTCGAAATGTTTTCTAGGAATTTATCACGATCGGAGTTAATTTCTTCAATGGTCATCATGGCAACCACCAAACGCAATTGTCCGAAAAGGATATCTTTCGACAGTTCCTGAATTTGCTCCGTGGTTAAACCCAAAAGTCTTTCCGCGGCATTTCCCATCGATTCTGGTTCCGTAGAAATGGCAATGGTAAATCGACAAGGAACGTCAACTCGAATATTTTGTTTAGAAAGCGCGTTCGTTAAATTGGCTTCAATTGAAATTGGCTTTAAATCAAGATAAGCGTAATCTTGAATTACCGGCCAAATAAAAGCACCACCCCCGTGAATACATTTTGCGGATTGCCCACCAGTTTTTCCGTAGACTACTAATATTTTGTCTGAGGGACACCTTTTATATCTCGAAACTAAAGCGAGCACGGTGACAAATACAACGAAGGCACCAATGCCAATAAGAATAAATCCTTCCATTAATTACTGTTTTTATTAAATTTTTTCTACAAATAAAACTTGATTTTCTACCCTTGTAATTCTCACTTTGTTGCCCGCATAAATTTTCTTTTCCTGCTCTGTGACTGCTTCGAGTTCATGCACGCTTCCTTTGACGCTCACTTGCACTTTTCCCGAACCCAATTTATGAGCCGGAATAGTCATGTAAACTTCGGCAGTTTTTCCAAGCGTATTATTGATATCGAAAGTGTTATCTTCCTGCAACTTTAGAATCTGCTTGATGATGAAGAAGAAAATTCCAACGAAAATAATTCCGACTGCAAAAGCCACTATTACTAGAATTGCTTCATTCATTTTTCCATAGAAAGCAACGCCTGTCCACCCAAAGCCGAGTAGGAAATTGATTAAGTTTCTGAAGGAAAATAGCTCAAAAGGCGCTTCTACATTATGGAAATCACCATCGAAGTCTGCGTCTAAATCAGCCGAACCATCAGTGCCTAAAAAAGTCATGATGGTTTGAAAAATAAAAATAGAGCTGGCGAAAAAAGCGAGATACCAAAACCCCTGTTGCAAGGCTGGCATGTCCGAAAAGAATTCTGGAATCATAGGTTAAATATCAAATGCTAATATAATCAAAACGTCGCGAAGTTTTTAGAAAAACTTTACTTTAAAAGTAATAACTAAAGTATTCCAGTAGTAAATCAACAATCAGTTTTATTATTTGAATCGATTGTAATTAGTTTCTATTTTTCAATAAAACCCAACCGCTCAGTAATCGGCCATCTGAAACTTTTACCACGTACCAATAATTACCGGTTGCCAAAACGGGAGCATTAGAAAATCCACCCCATTCGAATGGCCCGTTGGTAATTCTTTGCATAACCAAATTTCCGAAACGGTCAAAAACCTGAATCTCTGATCCTGGATAATTTTCTAAGCCAGAGATTTTCCAAGTGTCATTTTTTCCATCTCCGTTAGGTGAAAAATTGTCGGGAATACTAAAAATGGTAAAGGTGATAGAACCGATGATACAGCCCAATTCTGTCTTAACCTCAACGGTGTGGTTTCCATTTTTTAAGTTTTTAAAAACATTTGAATTTTGACTGAGATCTTTATCCAAAATGTATTGGTAAGTACCAGCGTTTGAAAGTTGAATCGTTGCCGTATTATTCACAATTTGAACTCCAACAATGGTTGCGATGATTGCTTGGGTCACAATCACAGACGCAGAATTTTCACAAAGAAAAGCGTTTTTCACTGTAACGGAATATTTCCCAGCTTCTGAAACCTCTAGGATTTCACTGGTTCCAACAATTGTAGGCGAATCATCTTTTGTCCATTGATAAGAAGAAAAGCCAGGTCCCGCATCCAGTTTTAATTTAATGCCAGTGCAAACTATCAAAGTTGGTGGAAGGTTTAAGAGCGGTTTTGGGTTTAAAGTCAAAGTCAGTTTTACCTCAACAAAACAGCCCAAACTGTTTGAAACTTTTACGTTAAATAAATTTGTACCGACATTCAAGATTACATTTGCGGGATCTGGAACGACTTGATTATTGGCATCGAAAAAATCAAAACGATACGCCGCAGGATTTGCGATGATATCGTTTCTGTAATTATTAAGATTTTCAGCTTTTGTATTTGAGGTCGTATCATTACAGAAAGTCTTTTCAAAATCATTAGCGGGAATTCCACCATTTGTTACAATAACTTTTACATGTATCTTCTGAGTGCTTTCGCAACCGTTGACTGTTTGCGTTCCATAATACGTTTCCCCATTAACAAGTAGAGTAGTAAGTGGTAAAAGATTTCCCGAGCGATCATACCATTTCAAATCTTGTCCGTTAACGATAATGTTTGCAATTGTAGGATTTTGGGCGGAACAGAAATCCTGTGTGAGATTCCCAGTTGGCGGAAAGGGATCATTAACATTGACTAAAATTGGCAGTTTCGAACTTTCACAACCGTCTAAGGTTTGGGTGGCAAAGTAAGTAAAGCCATTCACCAAAAGGGTATTGTAATTTAAGAGCGTTCCGGAAGCATCATACCATTTTATAGCAGTTCCTGTAATTGTAATATCGGTTAATCTGGGTGAATTTATAAAACAGAAATTTGGTGGAGTGATTACGACCGGAACAGCAACTGGTGTGATAATCACTGTTTGATTCTGCGCTAAAGTATTTCCAGCACCGTCATTATATTCCCAATGAATAACGTAATTCCCCGGCGAATTGTAAGAAAGCGGATCAGTCGTTGTTGCCGTAAGTTTTGTTCCACAACCTGTTGTTGCTGTTGGAAATGTCGTAACAATTACGTTACAAAAGCCAGTAACATTCGGTAAGTCAGGTATATCTAAAACAGGCAAAGTTGTACTTCCAACATTGACCATGACTGAAAATATTCCACCGCAAGATTGACCTCCTTTTATTCGAACGAAATACTCGCCAGAATTATTTGCCTGCGCGTTATAAATGACAGGGTTTTGCAGAGTGGAGGTGTAATTGTTTGGCCCAAACCATTCATAACTTGTTCCCCCAGATGCCTTTAACTGTAGATTTTGATTGATGCATGTTGGGGTAAAAGAGACTGTGACGTTCGACGCACAGTCCGCAAATTTTACGATAATCATATCATTATCGGTAGTTGAAGCGGTCTGCTGAAAAGTTCCGGGCGTGGTCATGCCTTTCGTATTGCCCGAATTCATTCCCCAAAAATAAATATTTTCTTCAGCATCTTTAATAATGATTGGTATTTGAATATGACCTGGATAAAAGGTGCCATACAGTTTATTAAGATTTTCATCAAATTTCATGAAGTGAGAACCGCATCCACCTGTCATTTCAGGCTGAAAGGCATTCGGTGTGCCGACTGAATTCAGTCCTACATCTCCAGGGCATGCATAAACTGCTACGAATAAATCGCGATTTGAATCAATATAAGTAGAAGTCTGTAAGTTGTACACTACGGGAATATTTTTCTCAACAACGGTATTAGTATTCATATTGACCATGAAAAAGCTGGCATATTTTTTCGTGTAAACGTGAGCCCCAAAAAAAATTTCGTCGCCAAATCTACGCGCACTGTCAAAGTAGTAACTTTCATCTTCACCAACATAACTTGATCGGATTAAAGAACCATTTTCCGAAAACTTTAAATACAGGCCATTGTTGTTGTAACTTCCCGGCGTAATGTGGCTTGTAGGTTGAAATGCATTAACCATAGGGAAGTTTGTGGCTCGAGTTTCAGCAATAATTTCGATTCCGTTGTCAGCATTAAAAATTTTAGTAGCCATAGAGCCCGCATTTCCAGTTATGTAGGAAACCCAGTCGGCAACGCCGTCTGCCGCATTAAATTTCCCTATAAAACCTGATTGCATACCTATTGAGGCTATGTTTTCCTGGAAGGCACCTGGAGTTGCAAGATGCTGATCACTGTAAGTTTCTCCAATGATGTAAATGTTGTTGTTGTAAAATTTGAGATCAAGGGAAACTTCATCTTGATTTCCACCAAATATTTTTTCATAGATCAAGGTTCCGTCCGGATTAAATTTTAGAAGCGCAACTTGCCCGAAATAGTACAAGTGATTTCCAGGATGTGCAGGATCAGGAATATGAGTATCTGCAGCTAAATAAATATTATCGTTTTGATCAAAGTCTAAACCACCCGAAAAATCATCATAAATACCACCATAATATGTTCCCCAAATCCGTTGACCATCTTTATTTATTTTATTGATGAAGGCATCGTTAAATCCCGCAAAATCGCTTTGATAAGTTCCAGAAGTAGCAACATTATTCGAGCTTGTAGTGTATCCGTGTAGAAAAACATTGCCCAATCGATCAGGCTTTATCCAGCCAAATTCCTCCCCATTTCCGCCGAAATAACTCCCCCAAATTCTGGTCGGAACCGGATCGATGACAACTTTTTTATCAAAAATATCTTGAGACGTTGTAAAACCGTAAGTGTCATTTCCTAAATCTTTATAGATGACAGAAAGATTTTCTTTAGATTTTTTTCCTTCAACCCAAGAATGAGGAATGTTTTCCTGCATTTCTCCAAAACGCAAATCCATTGAAATTTTTCCGTCTTTCAATTTTGTTTTCGTACCCTTGACCTGAAATTTAATATCAGAAATTTTTCCGCCGGGATTGACGATGAAATTGTATTCAATTGGTTTTAAAGTATCTTCAGGTTTAAAGAAAACCAGATCAATCTTCGCATAAATATTTTTGTAGGTAATTTTTTCATAGCGGTATATTTTCTCTATTCCCGTAGGTTTATTGGGCAAGTTATAGTAGTTTTCATAATCTACAGATCGTCCTTCGGCAATGATTTCTGCATTTTTATTGGCTCCCAAAAAATCGATATCCACGCGATGGAATTGATATTTCAATTCGTGCTTAAACGGCTCTTTGCCTTTTGCCAAAATGGCATTTTCATTCTTCTTTGAAGTTATTTTTAAAGTCTTCTGAACTTCATATACATCATAAGAAAATCCCTCTTTTTTCAGTTGAATATTTAAGCCATTGGAATGATATAGATAGTGGACCTCAGAATTTTCTTTACCCTCCTGATCAACAAGTTGACCTTTATTCTCAGCGAAGAAGGCTTTAGACCCAGACTTAAGATTCTGGCTAAATAGAGCCATGGAAAAAAAGAAGAGGAGTATAAAAAGTAAAAGTTTCTGCATATATTAAATTAATCCAAATGTAATTTATTCTTTTCTTACCAACAGAATCCAATCATCTTCCAACAACTTATAACCGATATCATATAGGAACCGATATTCAGCGCCGTTTTTATAGATGATTAAACTAGTGAAATATTCGAAATCGAAACCTTCAGAAAGTAGTCTATTCCGAGTCGTTTTGGCTTTTCCTTCAAAGAATTTCTGTTCAGAAAGAACGCGGTGATTTTTACGCAACTTGTTATTGATATTGCGCATTAGATTGGACGAATCTTTGTTGTGCTTGTTATTGTAGGCGTTTCGGCAACCATCGTTGCAGAATTTCTTATCGCTTCTGCCGATAATTTTTTCGCCACATTCCAGACAGTTTTCCATAAGAATCATTTGATACTCAAATATATAAAAATATCCGTTTGATAACGGATATAATCTTGAAACAGTCGATTTTAAAGTAACAAAATACTTTTGAATTAGTTCTTACCACTTTTCTCTAAAAATCGGCCATATTTTCTGGACTTGCCGTAATCTGAAACAAATCCTTCATTTTTGAAAATGGTTTTTCCGCCAACCAGAACTCTTGAAATGACGCCCTCGTTCCGATTCACCAATCTTTCATAATTTCCAAATTCTTCTATCACATCAAGTTCAACGTCTTCAGTGATATTGTTAAACGTCGTTGGATCGATGATGACCAAGTCCGCTATTTTACCTTTTGCTAAATGTCCACAATCCAGACCAAACCAATCTCCTTGCTCTTTTGTTAATCTCCAAATGCATTTTTCCATACTCATGATTGGGTTTCCGTTGTCAATGGATTCCTGAACAGTCTTCATCATTTTCAAAGGGAAATTATAAAAAGCCATATTATTTAAATGGGCGCCAGCATCTGAAAAACTTATTAAATTATATTTAAAGTTATAAAGATCTTTGTACTTTTCTTTGCGGTCGTTTGCAATGGTAGTCGTCCAGCGTATCTTTTTATCATATTGAATAATCGTATCTAAAAAAACATCTACTGGATGTTGATTTTTCTCTTCTGCGATTTCATAGAAGTTTTTCCCAATTAAACTTTGGTCGGGACAATCAATAATCACTGCTTTGCTTAAATCTTTATGCCAGACTTTCGGAGCGAATTTTTTCTTGATTTCTTTTTTAAAATTGTCTCTAAATTCCTTGTTCGAAATTAACTCATCTCTTTGATCCAATTCTTTTGCCAGATTCCGAAGCGCTTCACCGCTCGGGAATTCTTCAAACATTACTGAATCTACGCCATCATAATAAACTGTAAACGGACACGGTGGAGATTGCATTCTGAAATTGGCGTTCCCTAAAACATTGATCGCCGTTGACGCCGAAGCGATTATAGGATAAATATAGCGATCGCCAATTAAATCCATCATCGCAATCATAGTCGTTTTTAAAGGCTTTCTGAAAACTCCTGTACTCGCTAACATATAATTAAAAGCATTGACTCTGGTTACCAAATTCGGCGCGCCTTGAAGAATCGCGTCTCTTTTTCGAAGGAGTTCAATTAAACTTTTTCTTTCTATCCAGGACGAGTAGAAGGACGGCGTTTTATGAGACCAATAGCGATCGCCATCCATTTTATCCCACGGATTATCCATGGTTGATAACCCAATAAAACCTTCATCCAAAGCCTCGTTTAACATACCGAGCATTTGGTCTTTCTCTTCTTTGGTGGCGGTAACATTATCTGAAAGAGAACGCTCGATACCCAGAGCTTTCATCCGAATATCTGAATGTCCTATAAAAGAAGCGACATTAATTCCCAAAGGCAATTTATTGATATATGTTTTCCATTCTTTTGGAGCATTCCACGATTTTTCTTTTTCGAGTAAAGGCAACATCACTTCTCTGGGAATGGCTTCAACTCTAGTGAAAGAATCGGCTGTGTCTTCAGGACTATTAAATACTGCAGAAACAGAACAGCTTCCCAAAATAATGGTCGTCACACCATGCCGCGCAGACTCTTTCAAACCTGGAGACGCTAGAACTTCCGCGTCGTAATGCGTGTGGGAATCGACAAATCCTGGAACAATCCATTTTCCTTCGGCCTCAATAATTTCTGCAGTATCTTCATCAGCAGACAGACTTGATCCAATTTCTAAAATCTGACCGTTGTCATCAATTAATACATCTTGAATATGTGCCTTCTCAGTTGGATCTCCAGAGAAAAATAGTCCGTTTTTAATAAGTGTTTTCATTTTTGCCTCTTAAAAGAATTAAGTTAATTAAATTAATGTATCCATATTCAGTTGCGTTTTTATCCAACTCTTTATTCTTGAAATTTTAGTTACCGAGAGAAATCACTTTAAAACAGTGTCGATGACTTTTATAGAAATTCAGTTGACCTTAACATATAAAAGCAATCTCTGGTGATGCCATTATAATTTTCAGTTAGCATTTTTCCGGCGCTATAATAAGCATAAAGTTCATCGGAAGCTCTCATCAAATGGTTTTCACCCTGCAGTTGAAAATAGCACGTTTTAACTTCACCTGTATGTAGAATAATTACAACTTTATTTTCCACGCCCGAGGAATACATCTCCCAAATCATAGGTATTGTGCTAATTTGTTTTCCAGCGTAATCTGTAATTTGAATTTTTATTAAACGAATATCATCCAACTGAAATTTTCTGTCTTCAATGGTTATTCCGTCGTTTTCAAATTTTAATAATCCGTCTAAAGTTCCTTTTAACTGTTCTCTGAAAAACGAATTAATTAGACCAGCAACCATTAAAGTAATGGAAAGATAGCCGAAAATTTTCTCTACAATATCACTATCTGTTTTACCAATAAAGCCGACTTTAATAATGAAAATTAAAAATACAACAACCAAAGAAATGATGATAACTCGACTTCTAGTCCAGATATATTTTTGTGGTATTTTATAGATTTTGAATGAGTTCATAAAAAGTATTTGCCTATTCTTAGACGTTAGCGAGATTTCTTACTCTACTATTTTAAGAGTAAAAGGTAATCGTACGATATCGGTAACTTTAGAACCTTCCTTATTTTTAGCCGGTTCCCATTTTATATCTTCTGTTACTATTTTAACACTCTTTTTTACCTCTTCATTAAAATTTTCATTCGGCCCGTAAGTCGAAATATTTAAGACGTTTCCACTTGGATCGATCTTCAAAATAATTTGAGTTTTTAAATTCTTACTTGACGTGTTTAAAATCTTTCTGCCCAAATTTTCGCCGATTCTTTTAATAAATCCCTTGTTTCCTTCAGGAAATTGAGCGGGGAATAGTGTAATTGGCGGTGGAGGAACTGATAGATCCTGTGACTGTATTTTCTCAAACTTTTGCGCAGTTGTGGCTTTTTGGCCACTTTTAATTTTTTGAGCTGCTAAGATGTTTAGCGTTAGAACCAATACTAGTAGAAGTGTTTTTTTCATATCTAAATTTTTTCTTGATTAATTGATAGTTGATAGTCAAATGTATGAACTTGCATTTTTTAAAATCTTCAAGAAGCCGAAAGTATTTACAGAGCGAAAATATATATTCTAGTATACCGCTAATCAAAAAACAAATAAAAAACACGGCTAAAAAACCGTGTTTTCAAAATAATTAATTGTTCCTAAAGGCACACATTTCGAAACTCACACTTCGAAAGTTTGCATCAAGATTCTACTCGGTATGTCCGTACAACTCATTGTATAATTTAATATATCTCTCTTTTACTGCCTTTCTTTTCAATTTCAAAGTAGGAGTGAGGAGACCCAATTCAATAGACCAAACATCTGGCGTGAGATCGAATTTTTTAATCTGTTCCCAACTTCCTAATTTGGTGTTCAGATAGTCGATTTCTTTTTTGATTCGCTCTTTCAATTCAGGGCTATTTGCAATTTCTTCCGGCGTAGTTCCAATAGTCAAGTTTTTTCTAATGGCCCAGTTTTTAGCAAAATTAAAATCCGGCTGAACCAAGGCGCACGGCATTTTTTCGCCATCGCCAACTACCATAATTTGTTCGATGAATTTGGAGGCTTTTGCTAAATTTTCAATTACTTGCGGCGCGATATATTTTCCACCAGAAGTTTTAAACATTTCTTTTTTACGATCGGTAATTTGTAAATATCCTTCATCATCAAGATGTCCGATATCGCCAGTTTTAAAGAAACCATCTTCCGTAAATGCCTCGGCGGTCATTTCATCATTTTTGAAATAACCTTTAAAAACAGACGGACCTTTAACCGTAATTTCGCCATCTTCCTGAATCTTCACTTCTAGATTATCTAAAACGTGACCAACCGTTCCAACTTTAATTTTCCCAAAACTATTCACCGCAATTACTGGTGAAGTTTCGGTCAAACCGTAACCTTCCAAAATTGGAATTCCAGCGTTTTGAAACATTTTATTGAGTCGTGCAGATAACGCTGCCGAACCTGATACAAGCGTAATAATGTTTCCACCAAGACCTTCTCTCCATTTTTTGAAGACGATTTTGTCGGCAATAATTTCCTGTAAACCTGACGGTTTCCCTAATTTTTCTTTAGCCTTATTAACACCGAGCGCCCATAAGAAAATTCTGGTTTTAATTCCTCCCGCGCTGGTTCCTTTATCGTAAATTTTATCATACACTTTCTCAATCAATCTCGGCACAACCGACATAATGTGCGGCTGAACTTCCTTGATGTTGTCGCCCATTTTCTCAATGCTTTCTGCAAAATAAATTGCGTACCCATTATATTGATAAAGATAAAAAAGCATTCTTTCAAAAATATGACAGATTGGTAAGAAGCTTAATATTTTAATATCGCTAAACTCCAAACCTTTCACTCGTGGAATTCTGGGATTAGAACCCAAAACATTCGACACAATGTTCAGGTGAGAAAGCATCACGCCTTTTGGTTTTCCAGTCGTTCCGGAAGTGTAGATGATGGTTGCTAAATCTTCTGTATTAATCGATTTCGATAAATCTTCAACTTCACCTTGTGTGGCTTCGTCGTTTCCTAAATCAATAATCTCTCTCCAGTTCGGAGCGCCATTAATTTGATCAAAACTAAATACACCTTGCAACGTCGCTACATTCTCCCGAATCTTCATCACCTTATCATACAAGTCAGAATCTGACACGAAGCAGTATTTAACGTCCGCATTATTAAAAATAAAATCGTAATCTTCCGCCGAAATACTTGGATAAACCGGAACTGAAACTGCGCCAATCTGTGAGATTCCTAAGTCCATTACGGCCCACTCTGTGCGTGTTGCAGTGGTGATTAAAGCTATTTTGTCGCCTGGTTTGATTCCTAATTTTAGCAATCCACGGGAAACTTTATTTCCTAAGGCAATGAATTCGCTGGTAGAGGTTTTCTCCCATTTTCCGTCATACTTGGTAACGAACATATCTTCTCTTGAATATTTCTCTAACGCATTGTGCGCGAAATCAAAAGTTCTTTTTATTGACATATTATAGTTTTATTTAATGATTACTTTCAAAATTCAGATCAATTCATCTTGAATCAATGTAAAAATATCATTTTTATTTAAATGTGCAATAGTTATTTTCAATGAACTCTATTTTTAATTTTTTAAGTTTTAGATTTTATGTATTTTTACCGTCAAACAATTTTTAAACTTTATGAATTTTAATTTATCTGAAGAACAGTTAATGATTCAGCAAGCTGCAAGAGATTTTGCACAAACTGAACTTTTACCAGGAGTGATCGAAAGAGACAACGCACAGAAGTTTCCGCACGAACAGGTAAAGAAGATGGGAGAATTAGGCCTGCTTGGAATGATGGTTGATCCTAAATATGGTGGCGCCGGAATGGACAGTATTGCTTACGTACTCGCTATTGAAGAGATTGCAAAAGTTGATGCTTCTGCTGCCGTAGTAATGTCAGTAAACAACTCATTGGTCTGCGCAGGTTTGGAAAAATTTGCAAATGAAGAGCAAAAAATGAAATACTTGAAACCGCTTGCAAGTGGTGAAGTAATTGGAGCTTTTGCTTTATCAGAGCCAGAAGCTGGTTCAGATGCAACTTCACAACAAACTACAGCCGTTGACAAAGGAGATCATTATATCTTAAACGGAACCAAAAACTGGATTACCAACGGTGGTACAGCGACGTACTATATTGTAATCGCACAAACAGATCCGGAAAAGAAACACAAAGGAATCAACGCTTTTATCGTAGAAAAAGGCTGGAAAGGTTTTGAAATCGGTCCCAAAGAAGACAAGTTGGGAATCCGCGGAAGTGATACGCATTCATTGCTTTTCACCGATGTAGTGGTACCCAAAGAAAACAGAATTGGTGAAGACGGTTTTGGATTTAATTTCGCCATGGCCGTTTTAAACGGTGGTAGAATTGGGATTGCTTCTCAAGCGTTAGGAATTGCCTCAGGTGCTTACGAGCTGGCTTTAAAATATGCTCAAACCAGAAAAGCTTTTAAAACTGAAATCATCAATCACCAAGCAATCGCTTTTAAATTAGCAGATATGGCAACGTCGATTATGGCAGCCAGAATGTTATGTTACAAAGCTGCGGCTGAAAAAGATGAAGGAAAAGATATTTCTGAAATCGGAGCGATGGCAAAATTATATTCTTCACAAGTGGCGATGGATACATCAATTGAAGCAGTTCAAATCCACGGTGGTTACGGTTATGTGAAAGAATATCACGTTGAAAGAATGATGCGTGATGCAAAAATCACCCAGATTTATGAAGGAACCTCTGAGATTCAAAAAATCGTGATTTCACGAAGCATCGTAAAAAACAGTAAATAGTAAAAATACACGCTATGAAGAAAATTTGGATTATTGTAATCGCTGTTGTTCTTGTTTTAGGAGGTTTTATGTGGTATAAATTCTTTTTTGTCTTTGCCGAAGGAGTCAAATCTGGCTATCTCAACTACGCAAATAAGAAAGGATATATCTTTAAAACTTACGAAGGAAAACTGATTCAAGAAGGGTTTGGTCGCGGAAAAACCGGCGGACTGACCAGCTATGAGTTTGAATTCTCAGTAGAAAGTGAAGACATCTTTAAACAGCTGGAAGAAAACAGCGGAAAGCAGTTCGATTTGCATTACAAAGAATACAATGGTGCAATACCATGGCGCGGGAATACTAAATATGTTGTTGATAAAGTAGTCAACATGAAATAAAGAGGAAATCCTTTCAGAATGCTGGAAGGATTTCTTATTTTTAGAAAATGAAAGAATATATACTACAGAAGGAACGGATCTTCCACTTTTTGTCATTGGCGTTAATCGCGGGTTCCATGTTTTTAGACGATCCGATTCAGAAATTAATCGTTTTAGTAACCGGGATTTTGGGCCTCTTGGTTTTGTCCGCTCTGAAAAAGCAAAAAATATTGGTGATTATTTATTTAATTTTATTTTTCGGCGCCGGAATTTTCTATTATTTACTAACCACCGGAAAGCTTAATTTCTGATTTTTATTTGGGCAGACATTTAACTTCGTCGAATCTTTTTATTTTTTTTAAATTTTTAGGGCAGCGATTTCCGCCTGAATTTATCCTGAGTTTGTCGAAGGACTCCCGCTTTTTTTATAGCTGGCTTCGACAGGCTCAGCCACCAATAAAAAAGAGGTCCGTTCAATTCGGGCTGCAAATTTGTCTGATACCCAAGTCAATTTTTAAGTTTTACAAACTAGCTCTCTTCAGTAATTTATTTACCAGAAAACCTTGTCAAGGTTTAGAACCTTGACAAGGTTAATTCAGGAGTTCTGAGTGAAATCTACGATTCGACGAAATCAAACGCCTTTGCGTCCGTAATTTTTAATAAGCCACTTTATTTAACCCCTGTGTTATTGCGTTTATTGTCTTACCATTAATTTAATTTGAAAATGAAAAAATTTATACCAGTTGCAGTTCTATTAACCTCCACTTTCAACGCTCAAATTCTACCAAAATTCACGGATGAGATTGCCCTGAAGTTGGCTGAAAAACCACTGAAATGCATCAATCAAGAATATCCCAATAAAACAGCTCACATTATTAATAACGAAATAGAAGCCGCTTTAAAACCCGCCGAACTTCACCCAAGTTTTTATGGCTGTTTCGACTGGCATTCTTCTGTTCATGGACATTGGATGTTGGTTCGCTTATTAAAGTCAAAACCAAATCTGGCTAATAGAAAAGAAATTCTAGAAATTTTAAACACTTCTTTTCAACCAGAAAAAATAAAAGAAGAATCAGCCTATTTTACAAAGTATGCCGTTTCAATGAATTTCGAAAGAACGTATGGTTGGGCGTGGTTGCTGAAATTAGATCAAGAACTGATGACTTGGGATGATCCACAAGCGAAAATTTGGCATCAAAATTTAAGACCATTAACCGACGAGATCTTGCGCCTTTGGAAAATTTATTTACCCAAACAAACCTATCCAAACCGAACTGGAGTTCATCCGAATTCCGCCTTTGCCATGGCGTTTGCGATTGATTGGGCGAGAATCTCTAACGATAAAGTTTTCGAAAATCAATTGGTTGAAAAATCAAAATACTTTTATTTAAAAGATCAAAAAACTCCCGCTTATCTCGAACCAGACGGAAGTGATTTCTTTTCTCCAAGTCTCGAGATTGCAGATTTAATGCGCAGGATTCTGCAACAGAAAGAGTTTGTAAAATGGTTTAATCTTTTTTATGAAAAACGAAGTATCGCTAACATATCTGAGATCCCAATCATAAGTGATATCAATGATTTCCAAACGGTTCACTTGGTCGGACTTTCCTTCACCAGAGCCTGGACTATGAAAGGAATTTCGAAATCACTGCCACCTAATCACCCGTTGAAAAAACAGTTTGCAACAACCTCTGATAAGTTTTTAGCCAACGCTTTACCTTTGCTTTTCCAGGGGAATTACGGCGGCGATCATTGGTTAGCAAGTTTCGCGGTTTATGCTTTGAGCGAAGAATAAATTTAAACACTAATTGCACAAATAGGTTGCACGAATTACACAAATAAAGGACGAAGAAATAGATGATTTCTTCGTCCTCTCTGTTTTAAATGTAATTTATTATTAGTGACATTTGCGAAAATCATTAGTGATATTTGTGTTTATAAAAATCACAGATATTTTCTCTAACTAAATTATTTCTTCGGTAAATATTTAGAGTAATCTGGCTCCTCAGAAATCTCAGTTTTGTCATTTTCTACGATTGCCGATGGAGTAGTTATTTCCGCTTTTTGAACTGGAATATCAGCTTTATTTTCTAACAATTTGATTTCCTTATTTTTTTTATTTCTTCTCACAAAATAGAAGATTAAACCTGCAATAAGGAAGATTGGCCATAAGGGTAGAATCGCAATCATCATCTCTCCCAAAACTTTAAATCCACTCATAAATGCCGACGAAGATTTGGATCCAAAAGTATCAGAATCTCTATTGTTATCATCAGTAACTATTTGATTAGATGCTGTTAATTCTTTCTGAACTAAAGTAATTTCTATGTCGCACATTTGACTTGAAATATAATCTTTTCCTTCACTCTCCGTCGATTTCGATTTCACTTCTCCAAGTCCATTTGACAGGTTAGAAACCAAATTGTCAAAATTATAAAGTGGTACTTTCAGTGTGACGTATTCTCTTTCAAATCCTTCTTTTTGACTGAAATTTTCCGAAACCAAATCCGCATTGCTTTCTCGAATTTTCTGTTTTAAAATCGATTTCGCTTGCGTAATATCTTCCACCTGAATTTCTAAAATTGCTGTTTTAACCAAAGGGTTCTTCTCTACAATCGGCGGAACGACAACCGTATTGTTTCGATTATTGGTAGAATTTGAATTTCCTTCATCTTGTGGAATAGTCGCTTTTTGACTTTGAGTTCTCTTCAAAATTTTATCCGCGGTTTTAGCTAAAACTGAAATTGCGTTTTCGCCATTTTGCAGCGCTTTATTGGCAGAATCTAAAGTTTTTGCAACATCAGTTCCCGCTTTTACGTGTTTGGTAATTTCTGCAATATCTTTATTAATGGAATCGATTTTCCATCTGCCAGATTTCAGCGTGCTGTCAATTCTTTTGGTCTGTTTTTCAATTGTTGGAATTAGGACTTTTCTGGCGACTCCATCCGAATCATTGATTCTTTTTGAAATGGAATCTATCGTTTTTAAACCGTCATTGGCTTTGGTAAAAAGACTGTCGGCACGTTTTATAGAACTTGTTGCCTCGCTAAATTCCTGCTCGCTGCAAGAGGTTGCCATGACCAAGAGAAGCAGAGTGACCAATATATTTTTCATTAGGATTTTTAAATTTTAATCGAGACAAGGTAATCAAATAGCATTCCCTTAAAAATGCAAAAAGACTCTTAAAATAAATAAGAGTCTCTCTATCTGTATTTTGCAAATTAATTTACAAAGACTTTACAAATTAATCTTGCTTAAATTCGCTGATGAAGTGCAATTTCACGTTCGGGAATTTCTCCTGAGTCATGTGAATCGTAAAAGATGAATCGGCTAAAAATACGGGTTGTCCATATTTATCCTTACACATAAAGCGCTGTTTCAATCTCGCGAACTCTTTATATTCATCTGACTTTTCATCGGCCTCAATCCAACATGCTTTGTGAATGGAAAGTGGTTCATACGTACATTTCGCACCATATTCATGTTCCAAACGGTACTGAATAACCTCGTATTGAAGCGCTCCAACTGTTCCGATAATTTTCCGATTATTCATATCCAAAGTAAATAATTGCGCTACGCCTTCGTCCATTAACTGGTCGATTCCTTTCGCTAACTGTTTGGCTTTTAATGGATCATCATTATTAATGTATCTAAAATGTTCTGGCGAGAAATTGGGAATTCCTTTGAAACTCATTTTTTCACCACCAGTCAAAGTATCTCCAATTCTGAAATTTCCCGTATCGTGAAGTCCGACGATATCTCCCGGGAAACTTTCGTCCACGACTTCTTTTTTATCTGCGAAGAAGGCGTTGGGTGAAGAGAATTTCATTTTCTTATTTTCTCTAACTAAAAGGTAATTTTCATTTCTTTTAAAGGTTCCGGAAACAATCTTCACGAAAGCCAATCGATCGCGGTGTTTCGGATCCATGTTGGCGTGAATTTTAAAGATAAATCCAGTGAAATCTTTCTCTTCTGGTTTCACCAATCTGGTATCACTTTCTTTAGGTTGTGGATTGGGTGCGATTTCAATAAAAGCGTCTAACAGTTCACGAACTCCAAAATTATTTAAAGCGGAACCAAAAAATACTGGTTGTAAATCACCATTCATATAATCTTCGCGATTAAATTCTGGATACACCTCGCGAACCAATTCTAATTCCTCTCTCAAAGTTGCGGCAGCTTTTTCACCAATTTCCTCATCAATTTTTGAATCGTTGATATCCTCAAATTTGATCGCTTCACCAACTCTTTGTTTTTTCTCTTCTAAAAATAACTGAATATTATGTTCCCAAATATTATAAATTCCTTGGAAATCACTTCCCATACCAATTGGCAAAGAAAGTGGACAAACAGTTAAACCTAATTTTTGCTCTACTTCATCCAATAAATCGAAGGCGTCTTTTCCTTCACGATCTAATTTATTAATGAAAACAATCATCGGAATATTTCGCATACGACAAACTTGAACTAATTTTTCAGTCTGTTCCTCAACTCCTTTTGCAACATCAACTACAACGATTACAGAATCTACTGCGGTTAAAGTTCGGTAGGTGTCTTCCGCAAAATCCTTGTGACCAGGCGTATCTAAAATATTGATTTTGTGACCTTTATATTCAAATGCTAAAACAGAAGTTGCCACAGAAATTCCTCTCTGTCTTTCAATTTCCATGAAATCGGAAGTCGCGCCTTTCTTAATTTTATTCGATTTTACAGCACCGGCTTCCTGAATCGCACCTCCAAAAAGCAACAATTTTTCCGTAAGCGTGGTTTTTCCCGCATCTGGATGGGCAATAATTCCAAAGGTTTTTCTTTTCCCTATTTCTTTAAGTAGATCTGACATAATTATTTTTGAGATTGCAAAAATCGCTTTTTTTTACCGAAAATGAAAATGTGAACCGTTTCTTTAATTTACGACGTGACAATTTAGATCGACAAATAACAAGCTCTGTTCGTGGTTTTTTATTTAAAGATTTATCTTTGCCCAAATTAAAAGTTCATGGAAGGAAAATCAGTTGCTAAAAAATATATTTTCGATGGCAAAGGTGCGCTCGCTCTAGTAAGCGGTTTTATGGCTGGAAGTTTCTTGGTTGCAATTTTAAATGTAATATCCGTGTTTGCTTTTAATGTGAATATGCAATACCAAGATTATTACCTGATAGTCGCTAACGCCGCTGGATTTATGGGAGCTATTTTCGCCTTTGACTATTTTATCTACCGTCCGAAGATTGGAAAAAAACTTAATTTTAATATGAGCTCGCCCAATTTGATGACCTATCTGTTAATATTTCCAATGATGTTTGGAATGATGTTAATTGCAGAATTTACAACCTCACTTATTCCAATTACAGGTCCTTTCTTTGGCGAATATTACCAATATTTTACTGACTTAATGGCGAAAATGACCAGCAACAAAGCTACTTTGATTCTGCTTGCGGTTATTATGGCGCCGGTTTTTGAAGAGATAGTTTTCCGAGGAATTATTATGAAAGGTCTTCTCAATAAAGGAATGAAACCTAAAACGGCTATTATTATTTCGGCCGTCGTCTTTGGATTGGTTCATGCAAATCCTTGGCAGTTTGTAGGAGCCGTTTTATTAGGAAGTGTTTTGGGATTGGTTTACTACAAAACAAAATCGCTGCTTTTACCCATTCTTTTGCACGCCTTTAATAATTTATGTTCTTCTATTTTAATATTTTATAATAAAACAGAAAGTTTCGCCGATACTTTTCAGGTTTCCGAATGGTTACTTTTAGGACTTGGAATCGTACTCTTCACCACCTTTTATATTTTGTTCAGTAAAAAATACAGAGTGCACTACATTGAAAATTAGTACGGTCTAAAAAATATTGACAAAGTTTTTTAATATAACTCATCACTCATTACCCATTACTCATACCCATGAAAAAGGAAATCCTTATAGCAACGCACAACGCTCACAAGAAAGAAGAAATTCAACAAATATTAGGAGATCAATTCACCGTGACTTCTCTGACTGATTATAATATCCACGAAGAAATTGTAGAAGATGGAACTACCTTTCACGCCAATGCTTTAATCAAAGCCCAGTATTGTTTTAACACGACTGGAAAACCGAGTCTAGGAGATGATTCCGGCTTGGTAGTAGAGGCAATTGACGAAAGACCTGGGATTTATTCTGCACGGTATGCAGGCGATCATGACTTTGCCAAAAATATGGCGAAAGTTTTAGAAGAGTTAGATGGAGTAGAAAATCGCAAAGCCTATTTCGTAACGGTAATGTGCTTGGTTGATGAAACTGGAACCAACTATTTTGAAGGGAGAGTTTATGGAACTTTGACCAAAGAAGTTCGTGGTGAAAAAGGATTCGGTTACGACCCGATTTTTGTTCCTGAGAATCATGAATTTACTTTTGCCGAAATGAAAGCAGAAGATAAAAATAAAATCAGCCACCGTAAAAAAGCGATTGAGCAATTTTTAGAATTCGTGGAGCGTAATTCTTAAATTTAAACTTTACTTAAAATCCGCTACGAGATTTTAAACGAAAAATTGTATTTTTGCACTCACTTATATTAAAGAAAATGTTAGAAAAGATTGATGCCTTATTGGTTGAAGTAGAAAATTTCAGTTCGACGAATAAAGATGAAATTGAGCAATTCCGTATCCAATATAGCGGGAAGAAAGGGATTTTAAATGATATTTTTTCGAAATTCAAAGAAGTTCCCAACGAACAGAAAAAAGAATTCGGACAAAAAATAAATACCTTAAAACAAGCCGTAGAAGCAAAGTTAGAAGGTTTAAAGAGTGCCACTACATCTAGCATCCTTTTTGAAAAAGACGATTTAACCAAACCAGGTTTCCCGTCAGAATTAGGAACGCGTCATCCCATCAATTTGGTGAAAAACAGGATTATTGAAATCTTCAGATCAATCGGTTTTGCCGTGGCAGACGGACCAGAAATTGAAGATGACTGGCATAATTTCACGGCGTTAAATCTCCCGGAATACCATCCAGCGCGTGATATGCAGGATACTTTTTTCATCGAAACCAATCCTGATTTGTTATTGAGAACGCATACTTCATCGGTTCAAATCCGATATATGGAAGAAAATGAACCTCCGATGAGAATTTTATCTCCCGGTCGGGTTTTTAGAAATGAAGCCATTTCTTCCCGTTCACACTGTATTTTTCACCAAATCGAAGGTCTATACATTGATCAAAATGTAAGTTTTGCAGATTTAAAACAAACCATTCAATTCTTTACCACAGAACTTTTCGGAAAATCAAAAATCAGATTAAGACCTTCTTACTTTCCATTTACAGAACCAAGTGCTGAAGTTGATGTTTATTGGGGTTTAAACTCTGAAACCGATTACCGAATCACCAAAGGAACAGGTTGGTTAGAAATCATGGGTTGTGGAATGGTAGATCCTGCCGTTTTAACCAATGTTAATATCGATCCAGATAAATATTCCGGTTATGCTTTTGGAATGGGCATCGAAAGAATTACAATGCTTCTTTATCAAATAAATGATATTCGAATGTTCTACGAAAATGACAAAAGAATGTTGGAGCAATTCAAGAGCCTTTAATTAAATAAAAATTGAACTTGATTCTTTTTTAATCGACTATAAATCAAATAGAAAAACTTCCAGACATGATCTGGAAGTTTTTTCGTTTGGTACTATTTTGGGAAAATTTAATTCTTCTTTTTAAACCAAGTCTTCGCTTGATTATAATCGATGTAATACGTAAGTTTTAAACTTAAAGTATTATTCATCGGTTCATTAAATAAATTGTTAAAGTTGCTCTTGAAATTAATCTTTGAGTAGTCCAAGAAATTTTGTGTGACATTTTGATAGAGCAGGGTCAACTGACTGCCCGGTGCAAACCACCACGAATAGCGTAGATCGACGTTCCAAGCATTATAAGTCTGATTGTTCTTTGAGTAATTATTGATTGAGAAAACTTCACCGTTATCCTGCAAAGTTCCGAAACTTTTATAATTGACTTCGGTGTAATAATGTCTTAAGCTAAAGCTGAGCGACATCTTATTATTAACCGTATATTTTGAGGTAAGTCCATTAATAACGGTATTTCTATTTCTCGTCCCGATGTAAATGTTGTCTACGTCTTTGCCCGTAAAACCTTGCTCCTGATTGCTGACATTATAATTCACTTCATATCCAACAGAAAAATGATCGGAGAGACGGTAATTGAGTTCGAGTTCATTATTAACTCTATTTCGTCCTTTTTGATTGTAAGCATAATAGTCGATGGTCAATTCATAAGTAAATTTTTTGCGGTTGTCGGAATTAAACCAAATCCAGGGATTTACAAAAGACGGAATAAATAAATGTTTTCCGAAGACGCGCGGTTCGTACAGATCATTTTCGCCATTTGGCGTCACCATTAAACCACCGCCATAATTTCTGAATTTTTTGTCCTCGAAAGAAATGTTGGTGTTGATCTGAAAACTTTTAAACAAGTCGGTATCTAACCTTCGTGCATAATTGAGATTGAAGTTCCAGTTAATAGAATTAAAATTCTTGCTTGGCTGTAAAAGCTGATAGCTGTAATTTCCGTTGTAATTTACTTTATTAGTTTGTCCTGTATAACCCAAATCATCAATGTTATAATCTTTTGAAATCGCTTCAAACCCAATTCGATAGGTGCTTTTACCGAAAATCTTTTTAACTCCTGCATTGATGTTGGTGCCGAAATCAGACTTGCCGTCTTTCACATAACTTCCTCTAAAACCTCCATAAAGATTGTATTTATTTTTCTTATCTGTCAAATCAACCAAAAGGGCAGTGGCATTGGCATCCCGGAAATCTCCGTCGCGCGTAACATTGGTGTTGATTAATGATACTGAGGAATTACCATTAAATCTTTGGTCAAAAACGAGGACATTATAATTGGCTAAAGGTTCTACCGTTTCAGTGCGGATATCTCCTGTAACTTCATTCTTGATTTCTACGTCGGTTTTTTTCGTAATGGCATTGAAAAAGCCGATCCCCAAACCTTTATTGGTTCTTCCCGAAATTTTAGTCGCGTTTAATAATTTTACTTTTTGAATATTGTCGAGCAGTATTTCGTCAGCTTCTAAATTTGGTTCTCTGGAAGGATAATCACCAACGCGACGAGAGTAAAACAAATCACCTTTGCTGAAAAGTTCCGTGCCTTCTGTGAAAAAGGAACGCTTTTCTGAAAATTGCTGTTCAAAAGGACCGAGATTTAAAATATTGTCATCAAAAGCGGTTTGGCCAAAATCTGGAATGAGCGTCGTATCTAAAGTGAACGCATCATTAATACCATATTTCACGTCCATTCCACCATTAGTTAGAGTCGAAGTTTTATTATCGTAATTATTAACGTACGTAGAAATGTAGGGCAGGAAAGACAACCGTACAGGAGGATTTATATTTTCAATTCCAGTCATCACGCCATCATAAAGCATAAAAGAGCCTTTTTTATTGTCAATAAAGTTCCACGTTAGTTTTCTCTTTTGTCGTTGAATATTTCTCACAAAATTAATTCCCCATTCCTGGATGTCTTTTTTGGGAAACCTTAATTCGGAGTAAGGGATTTTCATTTCGACCGTCCAGCCATCAGCGTCAATTTTTGCAACACTGTACCAAACGGCACTCCAGTTAGAATCTTCACCATAATCATTGGTCATCTTTGCATCAAACTGAACACCGCTCGGCATGACGATAAATTCTAAACTTTGCTGTTTGTCATTATACCCATTAATGATCACGCCTAAAAAGTCATCGTTTCCTACGTCATCTCTTTCAACCAGTTCCTTCGCAATTTTATCGGGCTCTGGATCATACATTTTTGCGCCAAAATAAATTCCAGTATCGTCGTATAAAATCTTCACCTCAGTTTTAAATGTTGGATCTTCTGCTTTACCATTTTCAGGTTGAAGTTCTACAAAGTTCTTGGAGATGGGCGCACTTTTCCAAATTTCCTCATCTAAAATGCCATCAATTTTTGGAGCGTTACTAATCCTTGTAATTTTAATTTTCTTCCGAGAAATGCTATCGCTTTCCGCAGTTTGTGAGTACAATTTTAAAAAGGAAAAGAATAACAGTAGCGTTGTTATTAAAATTTTCATGGAGTGTTTTAGGAATAAGACACATTACTCGTATAAAATGTTACATGATTTCGAAAAAAAATCAAAAAAATAAACGAACCCGCGTCCGTTTATTTAATCTCTGATATTTAATTTAAAAACTTATTTCACAAAATTAAGGGGATATTTCACTTTGGAATAAGAATCAATGTCTGCCTTCAAAGAACCCACTGCTAATTCTGCTTTGATGGCAATGGGAATATGATTCTTATCGTTACTCACCCAAAGCGTAACACCTTCCTTGTCTTTAAAAACCCTTCCGCTCATGACCTGAGGAACAATTTTTAAAGTGTTAATATATCCGAATCTGGTCTTGACATTTTCGGTGCCAACTACTTTAATCTGAAAAGGAAATAACTCATCATCGATCCAGACACTTAATTTTTTCACGCTGCCAACTTTAAGTTCGCTGTCATCTAAACTTCGTAAATAATAGAAAGCAGACAACATGTCTTGAACCCCAGCAACGGTTTTTATAGACTGCGTGGTGTTTTTTTCTTTATCGGTTAAATACAGCGTCTGACTGTTATGGTTAAAAACCGTCTCAAAATGTTGAGTGTAGGTTCCCTCTTTTACATTTCGAACATAAAAGCTGGGCAGACCCGTATTGTAATTGATGAAACTTTCATAATTGTCTTCTACTTTGAAAAATGCCCGAACAGCTCCCGTAGTTTTACCGTAACCTTTCACATAAAAGTGCGGTTGACCTTTGTAAGTGGTTTTTACCGTTGTTAAAGTCGCAGTTCCCGCATTTAAAATTCCGTAGTGAATTCTGTAGCGCAAGGTTTCGCCAGACTGAATGTTTTGAAGTTTCTGGGCAGAACTGAAAGATATAAGTAAAAGGGCAAATAAAAATAGAATCTTTTTCATGCTGTGGGGTTTGCAAATAATTTGCCACAAAGATAAAACTTTGGTTTTAGTGGGTTTGTTTATGACATAAATCATAGGTATGGCATAAAGGATTCTTTTAATTTTTGTAAATTTGTGGGAATATTTCCAAATTTTAAATTAATGATTACTACTGATATATTGATTATTGGAGCCGGTCCTACCGGACTTTTTACCGTTTTTGAAGCAGGTTTGCTGAAGTTGAAATGTCATCTCATCGACGCACTTCCGCAACCAGGCGGTCAGTTAACGGAGCTATATCCTAAAAAACCTATTTTCGATATTCCTGGATTTCCCTCGATTAATGCTGGCGAATTAGTTGATAATTTGATGGAGCAAATCAAGCAATTTCAACCTGGATTTACTTTGGGCGAAACTGCGAAAACTTTGACCAAATTAGAAGATGGAACTTTTGAAGTTATCACCAATAAAGGAACTGTTCATTATGCGAAAGCTGTGGCAATTGCTGGTGGCTTAGGAACTTTTGAACCAAGGAAACCAGTCTTAGAAAATTTGGCTGATTTTGAAGAAAAGGGAGTAGAGTATTTCATTAAAGAACCCGAACATTTTAGAAATAAGAAAGTAGTAATCGCTGGCGGTGGTGACTCTGCTTTGGATTGGAGCATCTTCTTGGTGAATATTGCAAGTGAGGTGACTTTAATTCACAGACGTAATGAATTTCGTGGGGCGCTGGATTCTGTGGAAAAAGTTCAGGCTTTAAAAGATCAAGGGAAAATTCACATGATGACTCCTGCAGAAGTAATCGGACTGAAAGGCGAAGGGAAATTAAATGCAATCACCGTCGTTCGTGAGGGCGAAACTTTTGATATCGAAACTGATTATTTTATTCCGCTTTTTGGCTTAACACCGAAACTAGGTGACTTAGGAACCTGGGGTTTGGAAATTGAAAAAAACGCCATTAAAGTCAATAACTCTTTGGATTATCAAACTAATATTCCTGGAGTTTATGCAATTGGTGATATCAATACATATCCTGGAAAATTGAAACTGATTTTATGTGGTTTTCATGAAGCTACATTAATGTGTCAAAGCATCTACAACATGCTGAATCCTGGTAAAAAATTCGTCTTAAAATATACCACCGTAAGTGGAATTGATGGTTTTGACGGAAGTCGTAAAGAAGCTGAGAAAGCGGTTGTAATGAAGATTGACTAGAGCAGAGCCAATTGAAAGTAGAAAGAATCAAGAATAAAACAATGCAGGATATTAATCTTAAGATAACCGATCGAAACGGAATTACGCACGAAGTAGTTGCCCCAACTGATATGTCGATGAATTTGATGGAAGTAATTCGATCTTACGAACTCGCAGAAGAAGGAACCATCGGCGTTTGTGGCGGTATGGCAATGTGTGCTTCTTGTCAGGTTTATGTGCTTGAAGGTTCAGAAAAAGTGCAGGAAATGGGTGCTGAAGAAGATGCGATGCTGAGTGAAGCTTTCCACGTTTTAGATACCAGCCGATTAGGTTGTCAGATCCACATTACCTCAGAAATCGACGGTTTAGAGGTCGCAATTTCGCCCTATCCATAAAATCATATTTTTTAAAAATATTTGAATCCACTCCTAAAAACAGAGTGGATTTTTTTGTGATTTTAAAAGGATTTTTTAAAAAATGAACGATCGATAAGTCGTTCAATTTTAATATTTTTGACTAAAGTATTCATTATGAAAATTGCAACCTATAACGTAAACGGAGTCAATGGTCGACTGCCAGTTTTATTAAAATGGCTCGAGGAGGAAAAACCTGAGGTCGTTTGTTTACAGGAACTAAAAGCGCCACAAGAAAAATTTCCAGAACAGGAAATTTTAGAAGCCGGCTATCAGGCTATTTGGGTCGGACAAAAAAGTTGGAATGGTGTTGCGATTTTAACAAAAGATCTAAACACCGAAGTTATTCGAACTGCGCTGCCAGGAGATGAAAGCGATGAACAAAGTCGCTATCTAGAAGTAAAGATCAGCGATCTCACGGTAGTTTGCATTTACGTACCTAATGGAAATCCTACACCTGGTGAAAAATATGATTACAAACTGAAATGGCTGGAGAGACTCGATGCCCAAGCTGAACTTCTCATCAGTTCGGGAAAACCCGTAATCATCACCGGAGATTTTAATATTATTCCTACAGAAAGCGATGTTTATAAACCGGAGAAATACATAAAAGATGCACTCTTTTTACCTGAAGTTAGAACTGCCTTCCAGAATTTAATAGCTCAAGGTTGGACTGATGGATTGCGACACTTGTATCCCGCAGAAACAATTTACACCTTCTACGATTATTTCAGAAAAGCCTACGAAAGGAACGCTGGTATGCGAATCGATCATTTTCTACTTTCTCCAGAACTGATACCTCATCTGAAAACTGGCGGCGTAGATAAGGAAGTTCGTGGGTGGGAAAAGAGTAGTGATCATGTGCCGACTTGGATAGAGCTGGAGAATTTATAACCAGCAAAGGTTATCTTTTTAACATAGAAAATCCCGTTTTAAAAAACGGGATTTTATGATTAATAAATCTTTTGAACTTTTTCTACCACATACGTTTTACGTTTAATTTTCGAAGCCACATATTCTACCACTTCTTGGTTTTCCCACTCTTTTTTTTTGTAAACAGAACTGGAAGATTTCCAGATTTTTTGCTCGATTAATTCTATTGAAGCTTTCGAGAATTCTTTTATAATTTCGAGTAGTTCCTTAATTTTCTTTGCTGGAATTTTGTTGACCTGACTTTCTGGATGAATTTTGCTCAAAAATAAAACTTCATTCCTAATGATGTTTCCCAAGCCTGGAAAAACATCTTGATTTAGAAGAACATCGCCGATGTTTTTTTCAGCATATTTTTCCAAAAGAAGTTTCTGTGTTTTCTTAGATTGATACTGATCTGAAAGAACATTAATCTCCTGATCAAACTGATAATACTTTTCCAATTTCTTAATTCTTACGACATAGAAATTAATAAAATCGTCGCCGAAAAAAAGTGAAAAACTGGCATTTACTTTTTTGAATTCATTAATGAGAAAACTTCCGAATAAGCCAAAATGAACGGTGATTAGTAAATCCTTAAAATCGAGTAGGAGATATTTACCATAAGTTTCAACGGAGATGAGTTTCTTACCTGTGATTTCTTCAGCAAACGGATTGTTGTATCCGCCACTTTCTGAAACTTTTTTACCTTCAAATTTTTCAATCCTTTTTTTAAAAACGACAATTGTTGGTCCTTCTGGCATAATTACGGTTTTTCGTTTTGCAGAATTTTCATTACAATCAATTCCTCTTTCGTCAAACCAGCTTTACCATCATCAACTTCGATTTCATCTAATTCTTTTAAATATTTTTTAATAGAATCATTTTCATAAAGGTTGATTACTAAAGGATGAATATAGTATTTTCGGCAAACCGTGCTCGTATTTCCTAGTTCGCAGGCCACCATTTCGATGGCATTTTTAATTTTAGTCTTTTGATTATCATCGCTTTCTTGGGCTTCAATTTCTTTAAACGCAATTAATGCATTCACAGTTCCTGACCAAGTACGGAAATCTTTTGCGCTAAAGTTTTCACCGCTGATTTCTTTAATGTAGTCATTGACCATTCCACTTTCAATAGGATGGCGTTGTCCGTCATCATCATAGAATTGGAACAATTCTTTTCCTGGAATATCGCGACAATTCTTCACTGCCTTTGCTAATTTCGCGTTCTTCAAATCGATGTCATGGTAAACTCCTTTCTTCCCTTTAAAAGAAAACTGAATTTTTTGACCTTTGATTTCTACGTGTTGATCTTTCAGAGTTGTAAGACCAAAAGACCCGTACAATTTTTCGTAAATATTATTACCAATCCGAATGTTGGTTCTTTCCATTAAACTAACGACCAAAGCCAAAACTTTTCGTTTGTCTAATTTTCGATGAGCCAGATCTTGCTCTAAATGTAATCGGATATTCGGCAATGCTTCACCAAACTGTAACATTCTATAGAATTTGGTGTGATTTCTCAAAGCGTTCCAAACGGTATGATAACGATATTGTTTGCGTTTTTTTGCATCAATACCGGTAGCTTGTAAATGTCCATTTTGAAGTGCGCAAATCCAGACATTTTCCCAAGCAGGTGGAATTGCCAATTGATTGATTCGCTGAATTTCTTCTTGATCTTTGATCTTTTGTTCGCCAGAAAAATAGTTGAATTTTTTGCCTCTTTTTTTACGAGCGATTCCTTGATTTTCGCTATCGTTGGTATAAATTAAATTGACTGCCGTTGCAGACTTCTCAGGATCCTTCATTATTTTCAAAATTTTTGAAGGACTTATTTTGGTGATAAGTTCCAATGAAGGATCTGTTGTTTTCATAACTGTTTTTTTATTTTTTTCCTCTTGTAAATAACCAAAGCACTACGGCGATGACGGCTCCAACTAAAAAGAACGCCCACCACATCCCGGCTTCGAAAATAGTTCCGATCGTATCGCAACTTGTTAATGAAAGCATTGCAAAAACTGCTAAACTTAATAAGGTAAACTTTTTCATAATATTATTTTTTAAGGTTAATTAATGATTATTGTAATTTGTAATTTAAACTCGATGGTTGTCAGCTTTCCAGTTGGTAATTGATTTTTTAATTTCATCACCGGAAATATTTTGCTGAATTGCTTTATCTAATAAAACTTTGAATTCATCATCATAAGCAAAACGTAACGCAGAAAGTTGACCAAATGAAAGTTTTGATTCTACTTCATCTGAACTTTTTCCGAACAGTTCAAAATATCTTAATTTAAATTCTAATCTTACAATTCGATTTTGATTTCCAAGTGCATAATGTTGTCGTAACATTAAAGCCATGTATAGAAATAGAAAAATAATAACCGAAAATAAAATCCAAATTAATTGATTGGGTTCATCGTTAAAAATTTTCCAAACGCCTACAATTTGTAAAATAAAGAGAAGTGGAAGATAAATAAAATGATGTGGTGGATAGAATTTTTTATGGTTCTCGTAGTTTTGATTTTTCATAAAGATTTCCCATCAAAAAGTTAACCAATCTTAAACAGCACTTGCAATTTATGATTGAGCAGACCTTTTTCGAAGATTAAAATGTAACGCACTTGCTCATTATTAGGAAATAAAACAAAAAGCCGATAAAATCGTAAACGTTAAACGCTTTAGAAATTACCGGCTAATTATTGGTGTTTGATTTTAAATCAATCAGAAAATTGCTTAATCTAAACCACCTTTTCTTGTTGGTTCTTTTACTTCTGGCCACATCATTGGTTCTCCAGTTCTTGAATTGGTTGGCATTTTAATTTTTTCAGAAGAAGCTTTTTCAGGAT
Organism: Kaistella antarctica; assembly: GCF_900109615.1. Lineage (GTDB taxonomy): Bacteria > Bacteroidota > Bacteroidia > Flavobacteriales > Weeksellaceae > Kaistella > Kaistella antarctica. Next base: position 649,665 of record NZ_FOIX01000003.1, on the reverse strand, counting down.
CTTCACTTGCCATATAGGTTAAGATGGCAATCGTTGCGACATTGCTTTTAACATCATCAAAAACGATTTTGTCATAAGTGTCTCTGTTGGTATGCCAGGTGTAATTTCCATAACTCCAGTTGAGTGAACCCAACATAAATGATGGTGCACCAGCGGCAATAAACGATACGTGGTCAGAACCGCCACCACCCGGGAAACCAGGAAATGTAGTTTTGATATCTTTAGTTAAATCGTTCGGAACGGCGCTTAACCATCGTCCTAGATAATGATAAGAATGTAGAAATCCTTGTCCGCTAATATTGGCAATTCTTCCAGTTCCATTATCTTGATTAAAGACTGCTTGAACGTTGGGCATTTGATCTTTATGTGTCCAAACATATCCACGCGAACCGTTTAAACCTTGCTCCTCACTTCCCCAAAGTCCCACCACGATTGTTCTTTTAGGATTAGGATAATTCTTTTTTAGAATTCTGGCAACTTCCATCATCGTAATGGTTCCAGTTCCGTTGTCGGTTGCGCCAGTTCCACCATCCCAAGAATCAAGATGCGCAGATAGGATTACAAATTCTTCAGGTTTCTGAGAACCTTTAATGACTGCAACCGTATTGAAAGTTGACGCAGTTCCTTTATCTTTCGATTGTGCATTGATTTTTAATTTTGGTGTTTTCCCGTGTTGAATCATTCGGTATAACTGGCCGTAATCTTCCAAAGAAATGTCAACCACTGGAATCTTTTTAGTATTCGCGGAGAAAATTTTATTAACGCCAAATCCTCTTGACCAATAAGAAGACACAATTCCCGCAGCACCCGCTTTTTCTAATTTTTCATTTAAGGTTCTGGACGTTTCGCCAGTTACAGCGATTGATTTTCTCCACTCGTCAGCAGCATCGCTAGTTTCCTTTTTCATTTTGTCAAAGGATTCAGGAGTCGCGTATTCTTTCCAGTTGTAATCAGGTCTTCCACTTGACAAATATTGCGAAACCATCACTAATCTCCCTTTTACCTTTGGAAGCCAACTATTAAATTCTTCTTTATTTTTAAAGAGAGGAAGCATTATGACATCAGCGGTTAACCCTTTTGCAGAAGTTGATGGACTCCAAGCCAATTGCATTCCTTCGATAGATTTCGAATAAGGAGCAACCATTTCAATGGATGAAGGTCCTCTTTCCCAAGCTTTCCATTCTCCCCACTGCTCATTTTGTGCTTCGATCCCCCAGTTTTGAAATCTTTTTACAGCCCAGTCATGCGCTTGCTGCATTTTCGGACTTCCGACCAAACGCGGTCCGATATCGTCCATCAATTCGTAGGCTAGTGTTTCAAGTTGTGAGTTTTGATACGTTTCATCCATGATGGATTTTACCATTTGATCCTTGGTTTGCGCGGTCAAACTCACCGCAAAAACCGTAGAAATCATCAATAATTTAGCGTAATTCTTCATTAATATAATTTTTGCGATGAAGATAATAAAATTTGAAATAATAAACTCTCTATTCATGGGAGAAAACAAAATAGTGCAGAAGTTCTTGCTTAGTCACTTTAATTTTTTAATTTTATAAAAAAATAGATTATGAATTTAATTATCCGACTTTTGGTAACGGCTGGTGTTGCCTTTTTACTGACAAAAATTTTAAGTGGCGTTCATTTCGATGGGTTCGGATCGGCCTTAATATTTGCCTTGATTTTAGGAATTTTAAACTTGGTAGTAACGCCAATATTAAAGATTCTGGGTTTGCCACTAACGATTCTTACTTTAGGATTATTCTCCTTAGTAATTAATGCTTTAGTGATTTTGCTCGCTGAAAAATTTGTAAGCGGAATGTCGGTCGATGGATTTTGGTGGGCTTTTATTTTCAGTATTGCATTGTCCTTAATTACCTCTTTACTTAATGGTGTAATTTCCTCCGACAAGTAAACTTTAAAACAGAAAAATTTCTGAGCGGTTCGATTATTTGAACCGCTTTTTAAATATATGAAAAGGTGAAATCCTAATATTATATGGAGGAATCTTCATGGATTATACACTGACTGATAATTCGCATATCTTTTAATAATGAATACTATGAAAGAATTCACGACCGCAAAAATGGATGGAATGACGAAGACGATAACGATTATTGTTTTGTTATTTCTGATTCTATTTCCGATCTCAAGCTTTTTCTTCGAACCGCCAAAACCTATTATCTCAATCACAAGTTTTGTATTAATGTATGGCGCCATATTGATTGCATATGGTTTTATACCGAAAAGAATAGCCGTTTCGTACGATCAAATTTTAATTAAAAATCTCTTTGGTTCCGTCCTTATCAGCATTGATGAAATTGAAACTTTGGAAAACGTTGAAAAAATCGGCTTGAATCTTCGAACGTTTGGTATTGGTGGACTGTTTGGATATTTCGGTAGATTTAATGGCGGAGATTTGTGGTATGTAACCAATACGCATAAAAAGGTAAAGATCATTTTAAAGTCCGGCAAAGTCTATATGATTAGTCCGGAGAATCCAGATGAATTTGTTAAGGAAGTTCAGCAGCGGAAGGGTGAAATGATTTAACAAAACTACTTTTCTTCTTAAATTTCTATATTTGTAATCAGCTAATCTTAAATAAATTTTAATGAAAATAAAACATACTTTAGTCGCTCTAGCAGCACCATTTCTAATGCATGCACAGAATGTAATGACGCCGGAAACCTTATGGACACTCAATAAAATTGGAGTTTCTGCAGTTTCTCCTGATCAAAATTCCCTTATTTACAGTATTGGTAAAACTGATCTGAAAACGGAGAAGAATAACAAGAAAAATTATTTCTTTAATATTAAAACTTCTGAAGCAACGGCTTTAGATTTAGGTAAGAAATCTTTAATTCAATGGGATGATAACGGAATTTACGCCCAAGAAGGAGAGCAGATTTATCTTTCTAAAGATGCCGGAAAAACCTGGACTGAGTTTTACACTGTTGGAAAAGTTGACAATATCGTTATCGCTCCAGACGGAAAAAAGATTGCTTTTAGCAAAGAAGTTTTGGTAGAAAAAGTTTTGGGAAAAGATAAATATGCTGATGTTCCCAAATCAACTGCTCACATTTACACCGACTTAAATCACCGTCATTGGGATTATTTTAATGAAGGAAAATACAACCACGTTTTTGTGGTAAATGCTTCCGAAACTTCCGATAAAGCCAAAGATTTATTAGAAGGAAAAGCTTGGGACTCGCCGCAAAGACCTTTTGGCGGAACGGAAGATTTTATTTTCACGCCAGATTCTAGTCAACTCTTATATGTTACAAAACCTTTTAGTGGTTCTGAATATGCGTTTTCAACGAACACGGATATTTATGCGTACGACTTGGCAAGTGGGACTTTAAAAAACCTTACCGAAAGTAATAAAGGATATGATGTTTCACCTCAGTTTTCACCAGACGGAAAGTATTTATACTGGATGTCGATGGAGAGAGACGGTTATGAAGCCGACAAAAATGATTTGAAAATCATGGAATGGAAATCCGGTAAAACGACAAATCTTACTAAAGATTGGGATGAAAGTATTACTGGCTCAGTTTTCTGGTCTCAGGATTCTAAAAATGTTTATTTCACCACCGCTTGGAAAGGAACAAAACAATTGTTTTCTTTGAATCCTAAAAACTCTAAAATTCAACAAATTACCAAAGGTGATTTTGATTTGAATGGCATTTATGCTCAGACTAAAAACTCTTTGCTCGTTGCCCGAAACGATATGAATCACAATCCAGATTTGTTTGTTGTTGATTTGAAAAATGGTTCCATGAAGCAAGTGACGGAAGTGAATAAAAAGAATTACGAAAGCATTACTCCTTCCAAAACGGAACTAAAAATGGTGAAAACCACGGATGGTAAAGAAATGGGCGTTTGGTTTATTTATCCGCCGAATTTTGATGCGACTAAAAAATATCCTACTTTATTATATTGTCAAGGTGGACCGCAATCTGCTTTAACACAGTCTTTCAGCGTTCGTTGGAATTTCGCTTTGATGGCTGCGAATGACTATATCGTTGTAGCGCCAAACAGAAGAGGAATGCCAGGTTGGGGAACAAAATGGAATGAAGATATTTCGAAAGACTGGGGCGGACAAGTTATGCAGGATTACTTATCCGCTGCAGATTACGCAAAGACTTTACCTTACGTCGATGGCGATAGAATGGGAGTTGTTGGAGCAAGTTACGGTGGTTATAGCGCCATGATGTTGGCTGGTATTCACGAAAACCGTTTCAAAACATTCATCGCACATGATGGCCTTTTTGATATGAAATCTTGGTATTTAACAACGGAAGAACTGTTTTTCGCAAAATGGGATTTAGGAGGTTCGCCTTATGATGAGCCAATTCCGAAATCATATACCGAATTTAATCCTTCGAATTACGTAAATAAATGGAATAAGCCAATGATGATTATTCAAGGTGGAATTGATTATAGAGTTCCTTATGAGCAAGGTCAGGAAGCTTTTCAAGCTGCGAAACTGAAAGGTTTGAAAGCGAAATTTCTTTACTTTCCAAATGAAAATCACTGGGTTTTAAATGCTCAAAATGGTTTGGTTTGGCAAAGAGAATTCTTTGATTGGTTGAAGGAAACTTTATAGAAATTTGACAAAAAAACAAGAAAATAGAAATCTTCTTGATTGCATAAAAAAAGACCGAAATTTATTTCGGTCTTTTTACTTTTCTATAATTGCACTTTTATCTTAAATCCAGAATTCATTTTCATTTTAATCTGATCTGCGGTAACCTTGCTGGCCATGATCTCAATAATTAAAGAATTTTGACTCGTTCTAAAATATTCTATAATTTCCTCATCAGTCAAAGTAAATGTAATGGTATTCGGATTGGTATTGTCATAAGCGTAGGCAATTAAGCGTTCCGTTTGATTAGGAGCTTTTACGTAAATCTTGGCATTTTTAATGACATCTAATTTATTGCCCAATTGAGAACTTACATAATCCAAACTCAAGGTATTCAACTTCACCGACTTTAAATTGTTGATGGAGAAATTGGGATTGTTTTCTTTAATCTTTGCATTAAGATCAATATTCATCGGTATTTCAGGAGTTCGGGTATAGGTGGTGGTGCTGACACTTGCGAACGGCAGATCTAAATTAGTACTGAACGGCACATCAAACGGGGGCAAGGCATCCAAGACAGAATTGACAATGTCTCGACAACTTGTTAAGAAGAACATCAGCATAATTCCTGTCAGTAACGATAACTTTTTCATAGTAACAATTTTTATTTTTAAAGACGTTGCATTTATCATTCCAATAGTAATAAACGAAATCAAAAGTAATATATTTGTTCAGAGCTTCAAATTTAATTTAAAAAGAGAATGAAGTCGAACAATTAGAATCAATTAATTCATGAGAAAATTTTCTACTTTCTTATTACTAGTTTTCTTTAGTTTGGGTTTCGGTCAAACTTACCAATTTGATTTTCTCACGAAATACGCAAGTACCAATTCTAAAAATAAAACCACGAAGGAAACGGTGACGTTCAATAACTCTGATGATTTCTCTTATTATTTAAAATTAAGAAAAACGGAGGATGATTTGAATGCAACGCTCTACGATTATAAAAAAAATTTAGCGCACAATTTTTCGGTACAGGAAACAAAGGTGAACGGTGCGATCAGGTTTGAGTTCACCTATTTAAATACCGCTAAATTACAAACTTCCATCTCACCGAAAAATTATAGATATGAATTTGCTGAAATTTCGGCGAATACTCCAAAAGTTGTGTCGCTGAAAGTCTATCAGTCAAAACGAGCAAAAAATCCTGCTGCTGTACAAATCCTAACTTTAGAAAAATCTAACAAAAATTTAATTCCTTTGTACCATTCAGAATTCACGCACTTATACCATAAGAATGATAATGTTTCTAAACTTGGAAATTATATCGTGTCAAAAGCCGTAGAAAAATATAAAAATTTCACCTGTGAGGTTGTTTTAAAGGAACATAAAAATGTTGATCTTCGAATTACGCTTCCAAATAAATTGAAATGATAACCATCGTTTTTCTTTAACAATTAATGGATCTATAATTTTAAAATTACTAAAACTTAGCTTTAAATATTCTTAAGTAGAGCAGCATATTTTTAAAAGTGCTGTTTACTTGACTTTGCCTTTTCAATGTCGTATATTTGCACTCCGAAAATTTTCGTTTTTCGGATCTAATTTTTAAACCGTAATTTAAAAAGAATGAAAACATCCCATTTTAACTTTGACTTGCCAGAAGAACTCTTGGCAGAATATCCAGCAGAACACAGAGACGATGCCAAAATGATGGTTCTTAACCGTGCGACACAAACTATTGAACATAAATTTTTCAAAGATGTGGTGGATTATTTCGATGAGAAAGATCTATTTATCTTTAATAATACCAAAGTTTTTCCTGCAAGATTATATGGAAACAAAGAAAAAACCGGCGCGAAAATCGAAGTTTTCTTATTAAGAGAATTAGATAAAGAAACCCGTGTTTGGGATGTATTGGTAGATCCGGCTCGTAAAATCAGAATCGGAAATAAATTATTCTTTACAGAAGATGAAGGTTTAGTGGCAGAAGTCATTGACAATACGACCTCAAGAGGAAGAACTTTGAGATTCTTGTATGATGGTTCTTACGAAGAATTCCGCACAAAATTGAAAGAACTGGGCGAAACTCCACTTCCAAAATATATCAAAAGAGAAGTAGAAGCATCTGATGCAGAACGTTACCAAACGATTTACGCAAAACATGAAGGAGCTGTAGCAGCGCCAACTGCAGGTTTGCACTTCTCAAGACATTTGATGAAAAGATTAGAAATCAAAGGAATTGAATTCGCTGAAATTACCCTTCACGTTGGTTTGGGAACTTTTAACCCGATCGAAGTAGAGGATTTATCAAAGCATAAAATGGAATCTGAGGAAGCCATTATTACGCAGGAAAATGCAGATATTATTAATAAAGCAGTTGCAGATGGCGTAAGAGTTTGTGCCGTAGGAACTACGACGATGAGAACCATCGAAACTTCAGTTTCTTCTAACAGAAAAATCGGACCTTATCACGGTTGGACGAATAAATTTATTTTCCCTCCACACGATTTTGGTGTAGCCAACTGTATGATCACGAACTTTCATACTCCAAAATCAACCTTAATGATGATGGTTGCAGCATTCGCAGGAAAAGATTTCTTGATGCGTGCTTACGAAGAAGGGGTTAAGCATAAATATAAATTCTATTCTTACGGTGATGCCATGTTGATCATCTAAGATTTAAGTAAAAAGAACCAAGTAAAAAGAGCCAAGTAAAAATTAGATTGTTTATGATTTAGAAAGGCTAACTTTAATTATTCAAAGCATTTCACTATGAAAAAGAATGATTTATTGGAAAGAACTTTCTGGTTTGGAATCAATTGTCTTAAGTTTCTTAGAAAACTTCCTACTGATCCTGAATATAAATTAATCAGATATCAACTAGGAAAATCATCAACATCACTTGGAGCGAACTGCGAAGAGTCTCAGGCGGGATCTTCAAAAGCAGATTTTAAAAACAAGGTTAAAATTTCCTTACGGGAAACTAGAGAATCTAATTATTGGCTTAGAGTCATTAAAGCACTCGATGAAAAGGAAGATATCGAACTGACTAAATTATTAGTTGAAAGTATTGAATTAAAAAATATTTTTGGTGCAATAGTGAACAACACCAAGTTATGAAAAAATAACATTTTTAAAAATTAGAAATAAAAGTGAAAGTAATAAAGGAGCCATAGTGATTAACATTCATTTGTAAAACTTGGCTCTTTTTACTTTTTACTTGGCTCTTATAATTATGAAAGACATCCGAATTCTATCACTCGAACAATTACAGGAATATTTCGTCTCATTAGGCGAAAAGCCTTTTCGCGCAAAACAAGTCTATGATTGGTTGTGGAGCAAAAACATGCATTCGATTGACGAGATGACCAATCTTTCAAAAGACTTAAGAGACCGTATTTCGCAGGAATATATGATCAATCCGATTTCGGTAGATCAGCTTCAGAGATCAAAAGACGGAACCATTAAAAATGGCGTGAAATTACACGACGGCCTCATGGTAGAATCTGTTTTAATTCCGACCGAAACTAGAACTACAGCTTGTGTTTCTTCTCAAGTTGGTTGTTCGCTGAATTGTGAGTTTTGTGCTACGGCCCGACTTAAAAGAATGCGAAATCTCGAAGTCGCAGAAATTGTAGACCAAGTAGCATTAATCGATAAACAAAGTAAATTATATTTCGACCGGCCTCTTTCAAACATTGTCTTTATGGGCATGGGCGAACCGATGATGAATTACAAAAATGTCGTTGAGTCCATCAAAAAAATTACCGAACCTTCAGGTTTAGGGATGTCTCCCAGAAGAATAACGGTTTCAACTTCCGGAATTCCCAAGATGATTAAAATGTTGGCTGATGAAGAAATTCGTGTCAATTTAGCGCTGTCTTTACATTCTGCCATTGAGAAAAAGCGAAACGACATTATGCCGTTCTCCGATAAATTTCCGCTGACTGATATTATGGATTCCCTTAAATATTGGTATGAAAAAACCGGAAATATAATCACTTTCGAATACTGCGTTTGGAAAGGAATTAATGATGAAGATGAAGACATAAAAGCTTTAATTCGCTATTGCAAACAAATTCCGAGCAAGGTGAATTTAATTCAATACAATCCAATCGGTGACGGAAAATACGACCAGTGCAATAAATCAGCAGAAGAGAATTACGTTCGCCAATTAGAAAAAGCAGGCATCACCGTTTTAATCCGAAGAAGTCGTGGCGGCGATATCGATGCAGCTTGCGGTCAACTCGCCAACAAAAGCAGTGAGTAATGTTTTCTCACCTCGGTAAAGCCAGAACACCAAAACATAACCTTGCCATTGCGTCGGTACTTTCATTTGTAGCAGGCCTGGTGAACGTTGTTGGGTTTTTCTCGGTGCACAAATTAACCACCAATGTTACGGGACATTTTGCGTTTTTCGTCGACGAAGTTTTCAAACTAAATTTTGAAAATGCTTCTCATTTTGCCCTTTTTGTTATTTTCTTTTTCCTGGGCGCTTTCTCTGCCAATTTTATGGTCGAAACTTATTCCCGAATCCGCGAGAGCCAAACTTACATTTTACCAATCGTCGGCGAAGCATTAATTCTAGCTGTCATTGCCTTTACCGGCAATTATTTAATTAAATCAGATCCCGATATTATTGTGTACAGTTTGCTTTTTGCCATGGGAATGCAAAACTCGCTGGTGACCAGTATTTCAAAATCAATCGTTCGAACCACCCACTTAACTGGACTTTTCACTGATATGGGCATCGAATTTTCGCAACTTTTTTTCTATAAAGACAAGTTTCACAAGCGGAGATTAATCAAGTCGATAAAATTAAGACTGACCATTATCTTCATGTTCTTTGTCGGCGGCGTTTCTGGTGGAATATTATTTGATCATTTCGGCATTCAGTCGCTACTTCTGGGTTCCGTTATTTTATTAGGCGGTTTGTTGTATGATTTTATTAAAATCAAATTTCTCTTAATGAGGCGAAGACGAAGAAGACAATGATAATTAGTTTTATTTAAGCAGACAATTCCACCTGAATTAATCCTGAGCTTGTCGCGTGCTGGGATTCCTCCTAATTATTTAGCATTCGCTTAACTGTTAAAAATAATCAATGAAGAAGTTTTTTATTTTACTTTCTATAACTATCTCTCTAAGTTTTTCGGCTCAGCAAGATTACGAGTGGTTCAAACTGAATAGGTACAAAACTGCCGTCTTAAGTGATTCCATCAGTGAGAATTCTGGCTTAGATTTCTTTAATAACAGACTTTTTACGATTAACGACAGCGGCAACAGTTCTGAAATTTTTGAAATTAACAAAGACACAGGAAAAATTGAAAACGTTTTTCAAACCATTTTGATTAATAAAGATTGGGAAGCGATAACCTCAGATTCATTGAATATCTATATTGGCGATTTCGGAAATAATGTGGGCGTCAGAAAAGATTTGGTAATCCATAAAATTCCTTTTGACAGCGTTTCTCGAACTTCAGGCATTAATAACGCTCAGGAAATTCCTTTCTACTATCCAGAACAGCAAGATTTCAGTCCTAAAAACATTAACAATAATTTCGATGCAGAAGCCATGATTTTCCTAAATGGAAAAATTCATGTGTTCACGAAGGAATGGGCTGCCAGAGCAACCACGCATTACATTGTCGACCCAAATGTTTTGGGAAACCAGCCTGCCGAGAAAGTAGAATCTTTTGCCACAGGTTATGTCGTCACAGATGCTGCTTATTTTGACAGAAAATTATATTTAGTCGGATACACTAAAAAAGCCGAAGTTTTTCTAACTATTTTTAAAGAATCAGAACCTGGCATTTTCTTTAGTACAAAACCACGTAAATATTATCTCGGAAGTTCTTTAAGTCTTGGTCAAATCGAGGGAATTGCCGTTGACGAAACTGGGATTTACATTTCAGGTGAAGAATTTATTTTACCAATGATCAAAGTAAAACCTTACTTGTATTTTATTCCCGCCGATAAACTGAAATAAATCAACTGGAGTACTTTTTAAATTCCAAAATATTCTTTATTTATAATTATCTTTGCAAGTATTCGTAAATTTTAATTAATTATCACCTATTCGTGTCGAACATCGTAGAAGAAATTAAACAACCTATCAATGCAGAGATGAAACTTTTTGAACAGAAGTTTTACGAATCGATGCAGAGCAATGTAGCGCTTTTGGACAAGGTTACCCGATTTATCGTGACCACCAAAGGAAAACAGATGCGTCCGATGTTTGTTTTTCTCTGTGCAAAATTAGTGGGCGACGTTAGGGAGAAAACCTTTCGTGGCGCTTCTATGATTGAGCTGATTCACACCGCGACTTTGGTTCATGATGATGTGGTTGATGAAAGTTTTAAACGTCGAAATTTCTTTTCCATCAATGCCTTATGGAAAAATAAAATTGCAGTTTTAGTTGGTGATTATTTACTATCAAAAGCCGTTTTACTTTCGACCGATCATAAAGATTACGATTTGCTGGCCGTGATTTCCAGAACCATCCGTGAAATGGCAGAAGGGGAATTGTTACAACTTGAGAAAGCCCGAAAGTTGGATATTACCGAAGAAGTGTATTATGAAATCATCAGGCAAAAAACTGCTACTCTAATTGCAGCTTGTTGCGAAATCGGCGTTCTTTCTACCAGCGATGATGAAGTATTAGCCAAAAAAATGATGGAATTTGGTACGCATACGGGAATGGCTTTTCAAATTAAAGATGACTTGTTCGATTATTTGACCACCACAATTATTGGTAAACCTGTCGGAATTGACATCAAAGAAAAGAAGATGACTTTGCCTTTGATTCACGCTTTAAATACCGCGTCTCACAAAGACCGTAAGTATTATTTCAATTCTATCAAACGGTACAACAACGATCAGAAAAGAGTAAAAGAATTAATCGAGTTTGTGAAAAATTCTGGAGGTTTAGATTACGCTGTTGACAAGATGAAACAATACCAACAAAAAGCTAAAGATATCTTGTCTGAATTCCCCGACTCCGAAGCCAAACATTCCTTACAGTTAATGCTCGATTACGTGATCGAGAGAAAGTTTTAATCTTTCCGCATTTTTTTCTTATAAATATTTACTAAGATTTCGATTAAGAAGCTACGGTTAGTACGATTTTCTTCCGAAATTAAACTTCCTCCTTTTCAAATTCTTGTTCGTACGATAATACATTTTGTTTCGCAAAGTGATTTAAACTTTGATATTGAACTTGATAGCTCAAAGTTTATTTTAAAAGCAAAACCTAAAAGTTTTTGTGAACTTGTAGGACTTATATCTATTCTTCAAAAAAATAAAAAAAACTTTTGTGGCTTTTGTGGTTTAAGTATTACTTAATTTTCAAATCGACACCATTCAATCGTAGTGAATTTAAAATCACCGAGACCGAACTAAAACTCATAGCTGCCGCTGCAATCATCGGACTCATCAGAATTCCGAAAATAGGGTAGAGTAAGCCCGCTGCAACGGGGATTCCCAGTGTGTTATAAATGAAGGCGAAGAATAAATTCTCCTTAATATTCTTCAATAATTTTTCACTCAAAATTTTCGCTTTTGCGACTCCTAAAATGTCGCCTTTCAATAAAGTAATTTCCGCACTTTCGATGGCGACATCCGTTCCAGTTCCCATTGCGATTCCAACATTAGATTGTGCTAAAGCTGGAGCATCATTAATGCCGTCACCCGTCATTGCGACGATTTTTCCCTCTGCTTGAAGTCTTTTAATCTCCGCCAATTTATCTTGAGGAAGACAGTTTGCAAAGAACTTCTCAATGCCCAATTCTTTCGCGACAGCTTTTGCCGTATGCTCGTTATCGCCCGTCATCATGACCACTTCTACATTGTTATCCTGTAAATATTGAATGGCTCGTTTAGAACTTGCTTTTATATTATCGGAGAAAGTGAGAAACCCTAACACTTGATTTCCTTTTGCTAAAAAAGAAATTGTTTTTGCTTGGTCTTCGTTTTCAGTAATTTTCTGTCTTAAAGATTCTGGAACTGCAATATCAAATTGTTTTAAAAGTGCTGAATTTCCGAGTAAAACGATTTCAGAATCAATCAAACCTTTTACTCCTTTCCCGGAAATGTTTTCAAAGTTTTCTACCTTTAAAAATTCCTGATTATCTTTTTTAAATTTAGTTAAAACCGCATTCGAAAGTGGATGTTCAGAATTTTGATTTAAAGAAGCCGCTAATTTTAATATAAGTGATTGCTCAATATTTTCAGCATTAATCACTTCATCTAGTTTCGGCTTTCCTTCTGTTAAGGTACCTGTCTTGTCAGTGATTAGCACGTTTACTTTATGCATTTGTTCAAGTGCCTCTGCATTTTTAATTAGGATTCCATTCTTTGCCCCTTTGGCAATTCCAACGGTCAGAGACATCGGAGTTGCGAGACCTAAGGCACAGGGACAAGCCACAATCAGTACGGCCACAGCATTAACTAAACCATAAATAAAGGCATTTTCTCCACCGAAGATTTGCCATAAAATAAAGGTCAAAATTGAAATTGCAATCACAACCGGAACAAATATCTTCGATATTTTATCTGCCAATTTCTGAATCGGTGCTTTGCTTCGGCTGGCATCGTTTACCATTTTAATAATCTGAGAAAGTAATGTTTCATCACCAACTTTTTCAGCCTTCATTAAAAATGATCCATTGCCATTAATTGTTCCCGAAGTCACCAGCATGCCAACACTTTTCTCTACCGCAATTGGTTCACCTGTAATCATGCTCTCATCTACATTGGAATTACCTTCGGTAATTTTTCCATCAACCGGTATTTTTTCGCCAGGTTTTACTCTTAATAGGTTCCCAATTTTTACTTCAGAAAGTGGAACTTTTTTTTCAACGTTATTACTAATCAAATTAGCTTCGTCAGGGGAAAGGTTCATTAATTCTTCAATTGCCTTTCCAGTTTTTTGATGCGCTCTTGCTTCTAACATTTGGCCCATGATCACTAAAGTGAGAATGACCGCAACTGATTCAAAATAAAGGGGAGCTTTTCCGTCGTGGGAGATTTCATGCGGTAATATTTCCGGAAAGAATAAAGCCAAGAGGCTGAAAAGAAATGCAGCTGCAGAACCTAAGGCAATCAGTGAGAACATATTGAGATTCCAGGTTTTAAAGGATACAAATCCTCTTTTAAGCAGGAACCAACCCGCGTAGAAAATGACTGGAATTGATAAAATCAACTCTATAATCCCCTGAAATTTTTGGGAGAACGGAAAGTTAATCCACATTCCGCCCATTGATAAAATGAAGATTGGGACAGTGAAAATTAAGGCAATTAAAAACTTATTTCTTAGCAATTTATAAGTGTCATCGCCAGCATCTTTTTCCCCCTTCTCTGGAATTTTAACTAGATCCATTCCACAAATCGGACAACCTACATTAGAATCATAAACTTTCTCACCTTCGCAGAACATGGGACAATAATACTTTCCAGCGTTTTTATCAGTAATAAGTATTGAGTTATCAGTGATGGTATTGGCTTGCTTATTACTAATTACCAATTGCTCATCAATAACATCCAAATGCATGTGACAAACTGGGCAACCGACATCAGAAGGGTAGGTTTTATCACTTTCACAAAACATTGGACAAAAGTATTCGCCAATTTTCTCTTCGAAACTTTCAGGCAAATTAGTCTTTGAAAAAGTTTGCGGTTTGTTTTGATAATCTGCTCTTTCCTCAATAGGAACGAGGAACATATTACACGTTGGACAACGCTTTCCTTGCGTGAAATATACTTTTTCACCTTCACATTCCATCGGACAATAATAGACGGAACTTGGAGAAATCCGTTCGGGCGGAGGAATATTGGAATTGGACATTTTGTAATTTAAATTTTAGTCATAGGAATTTATCCTATTATTGAGAGAATATTTGCTTCTTTACTTTTACGAGTCTTCATTCTTTAAGCGGTCAGCAACAAATTCGATTTTTGTTTTTCCGTGTTTGGTCGGTTTTCCGTCGAGATTTACACCTACAAATATAATTTTATCAATGGTAATAATCGTTTGACGCGTCATCATGTTTCTAACATCGCACGTTAAGGTGATTGATGTATTTCCGAAATCGGTAGCTTCAATTCCAATTTCAATAATATCGCCTTGTTTAGCAGAACTGATGAAGTTAATTTCCGAAATATATTTGGTGACGCACCGCGGAGTTTCTAATTGTACAATCGCATAAAGTGCAGCTTCTTCGTCAATCCATTGAAGAAGTCTGCCTCCAAAAAGCGTATGATTTGGATTTAAATCTTCCGGTTTAATCCATTTTCGAGTATGATAGTTCATGTTGTTTATTCTTTAATTTTATCGGTATTCATTTGAAAAGGAAATTTTTATAGCAAAATCTCCTGATTCAAATCAAAGTAGAAACTTTATTTATAATTGAATTAGCGTGTAAAAACGAGTTTGGTTTCGGTAGAAAGTTTTTCGTCAATGCGATAATTTTCGAGGTTGAAGGCTTTAACTTCATCTAAAGTTTTCACCTCGTTTTCAGCACAGTATCTTGCAACCAATCCGCGCGCATGTTTGGTGTAAACTACGATGGTTTTTAGTTTGCCTTCTCGATAATCGTAGAAATCAAAATCGATAATCGGTACTTCTACTTTGGTTTGATCAATAACTTTAAAATATTCTTTACTGGCCAGATTTAAAACCAAATCCTTTATTTTTAATTCACTGTTCAGTTGCTCAGTTACTTTTTCTCGCCAAAATTCGTACAGATTTTTATGACCTTCAAATTTAAATTTCCGACCCATTTCTAGGCGATAAAGCATTACCAGATCAGAAGGTTTGAGCAATCCATATAACCCAGAAAGCATTCGAAAGTTTTTCTGAAGATATTTAATGGCTTTTTCATCCAGCGATTGAGCATCTAAACCACGGTACACTTCGCCACTAAAAGCCATTAAAGCCGGAGCAGCTTCCTTCGATGAAGGTTTTGCTGTCCAGTTTTGATTTCTTTCCCAATTTTCATCAGCGAGTTTGGTTGATATTTCCATGAGCTCAATCAGATATTTGGGAGATTTCTTTTTTAAAGTTTCTTGTATTAATTCAGCTTCTTTAATAAAGTGGGGTTGGGTTGGTTTCAAAAAATTACTCGAATTTTCGATATTCATTAATTTTGCTGGAGAGGATATGATTTTCATTTTTAAAAAATTAGGGCTGTTAGTATTTAAACTGATGTTTTTAAAGAAGCTGGAATTGCGTCCCGGTCTGAGTGGAGCTCTTATTTGCGAAACATTGTGCAGCAAATAAAGCGGGAACGGAGGACGGATTAAGACGCCCGAAAAAACAATTTACAATTCCCCTTTTCCCTGACGTAGAATTTCTGGCTCACCAGAAGTTAAATCAACAATTGTGGAAGCGATATTATCGCCATAACCAGCAGCGATGACGATATCAACGAGGTTATCATATTTTTCAGCAATCAATTCTGGATCGGTAGAGTATTCGATAACCTCATCATCATCTTTAATCGAAGTAGAAGCGATAGGATGTCCCAATTTCTCAACAATCATCTGTGGGATGATATGATCAGGAACTCTTATCCCGACGGTCTTTTTGCCTTTGTAGGCGAGTGGCAAACTCTTGTTGGCTTCTAAGATAAAAGTAAAAGGACCCGGAATATTATTCTTCAAATATCGGAATGTACTGGTCGTAATTGGTCGAGAAAATTCCGAGAGATGACTCAAATCGTTGCAGATGATTGAAAAATGGGCTTTTTCTAAATTGATGTTTTTGATTTTTGCCAGCTTTTCCATGGCTCGAATATCAAAAATATTACAACCTAACGCGTATACTGTGTCGGAAGGATAAATGATTAACCCACCATTTTTTAAGGTGTGAACGACCTCGTCTATTAGGTTCTCCTGGGGATTGTCTGGATATATTTTTAGAATTTTTGCCATATACAAATTTACTAAAAATAAGATGAATAAAATATTTTAGTGATAAATTTGGAACTTTGGATTATAGTTGTATATTTGCACCACAATAACGCGGGGTAGAGCAGTAGGTAGCTCGTCGGGCTCATAACCCGGAGGTCGCACGTTCGAGTCGTGTCTCCGCTACTAAGTAAAGAGAATCATTTGATGGTTCTCTTTTTTTGTGGAGTCAATTCAAGCTTTTGTGTTTTTAATTTTTGATTATTTTCGCATAATACTTTTAAATTACAAGCTCAAAAAAGAAAGCCAAACACTGCTGTTTGGCTTTCCCTATTTTTAATAACTATTTGCTTACTGCTTAATAATTTTAAGATGACTCTGTCCCGAAGCATTACTGATGCTGACGAAATAAACGCCACTTGGTTGCATTGTTAAATCAATCTTCGCTGTATTGAAGTTGACGAAGTTCTGCTGATAGATTTTTCGGCCAGTAGTATCGTAAATTCTTACGTCACTATTTCCGGAAATAATTCTTTCACTTTTAATGTTAAAGATTCCATTACTTGGGTTAGGATAAATTTGATATTTGCTGGCTGTAACTTGATTATCAATAACTGCTAGAGGATTAACGATCGTTCCACCAGACAATTCATATAAATACGCAAATGCCTGATAGTATTGGTTCGCGATATTCAAATCGTGGACGATTAAGGTATTTTCATCATTTTTAGTTTCAGCACCTAAACTCCAGTTATGAGAACCAGTTAAGACCATTGGATCCGAGTTGCTATTATAATTATCCACGACCATAAATTTGTGGTGCATTACGCCTGTGGTACGGTCGGTTTTCACTCGTCCTTCACCAAGTTCATTTTGCAGATACACTTTTTGATTTCCTTGTGGATTTTGAGTATCCATCACCAATTGCGTTGAAACTATATCATTGGAAAACTTAGAAACTAAAGCAGAACTGATATCTTCTCTCGTGATTAGCATGATGGCGATATTGATATCCGTATTAGCACTATTAATGGTTTCTAATATTTTGCTATTTGTACCGTCACTAGGGCTAAAGTAACTGTTCACGATTTTCCCACCGATATTATAGGTGTGTGGAGTATTGTCCAATTTATAAGCCCCAAATCTGGAATTAAAAGGGATAGGAGTTGACGTTGACGAACCCCACATTTCCTCAAATTCTATTTGATAACCCAGAGCCAAAGTTTGATCTTGGATGACGATGGAGTTGTTTTTATCTGGACCATCGATTTGATTTTTTGTCCAGTTGGTAGAACCTGTCCAAACTACTGGTTTATTGGGGTCGCTATGGTTGGCGTCAAAAATTACAAATTTGTTGTGCATTAGTCCGTAATTCCGACCTCCTGGACTTGCAATTCTTTGAATGTCGCTGTTAAGTAATGGCAGCATCGAATTGTTAGTGCCTCCATCGTAAACAATTCTTACCTGTACACCTCTTGCAAATGCAGCATTAATCGCACCTGCAATTCCCGTCTCTTGGCTGGGAGAAAAGGTATTATAAATAGCAATATCTAGGGTGGTAGTACAAGCATTGATATACTCTACTAACTTGTCAACCATGGTGTTCCCAAGATTAACGGCATGTTGCACTTGGCTGTAGCTGGTATTCACAGGGTGATTAAAATAAACATCAATCGTTCCTGTTGATTTTGATGCAGTCGCAACGTAACTTGTTTGAAAACCAGTATTCTCACCCTCTAAAAGCTGATAATTCAACTTAATAATTGATCCTGGTGGCGTGTCCTTTAAAGTATAGACCAATTGGTTCGTTATTTTATTTTCTAAAACAACTTCATCATTGTGGTATCTACCGCTAAACGCTTTTGCGGTTACTGGATAATCAAACTTAAGGTCGATGCTGTTTTCATGATAAGTAATTTTGTAGTCTCGTTCTTTAAAGGAAATCTGGCTTGAGATTACGATACTTTGCAGCACTAAAATGAAAAGGAGTAAATGCTTCTTCATAATTAATATTTAAATGTTATTGTAAACATACAGCTATTTTACATTATTAAAAATGACCTATTTACCGGCTATTTTCGTTATATTAATACTTTTCATTTCTGATATAATGTTGCAGATTAGTGCCTCATAAAGCATTATGATTAAAAAATTAATATCGAGAATTAATCCGAGAATAATTTTAATCGAACATGTTGCAGTGAATCTACGTCATAGTTATAAACTTAATGATAAAGGACGTTTCGTTAAAAATTGTTTAAAGTAATCTCATGGTTTTTTCTTACTTTAAATAAAGTCGTTTAAGATTTGCTTAGTATTTTGAGACTTATAATTATCTGAGATAATTATATCAAGATCAATTTTAAACAATTGATACTTTTTGAGGAAAACTGATTATTATCATCCATGTTTCAAGTACGTCAGGAATTTCTTACAGATTTGAAAACTTCCTACTTTAAGCACAAATCTTGTCTAACCAATTATTGAATTTCTGAATTTTCCAAATTTGATAAAAAGATTATGCGCGTATTTTATCTGATACGGGTTCGTATCCGTTTTAATAACAATTAATACGTTAAATTTCAGCATAAATTTTGTAGTACTCTTTGCGAGATTAAGACTACCTTTAATTGTCAAAAATCAAAATTGATTCGCCATTATCCTGCTTCAAATTTTTTTATATTGAAGGACTTTGTGAATACATTTTTGGTCTATTAGCTCTTCCGATGGGCGTTGAGAGATGTTCATCATCAAAAATCACATCCCATTCTTGTTCAAGCAAATTCATTAGTATAAAGACAGATATACAATTCCTCGCCTAAAATCCAACCCTATGGAACCTAAAAATTTAATCCAAAGAAGTATCGACACCGTCAGAGTGTTATGTGCTGACGCCGTTCAAAAGGCAGATTCTGGACATCCTGGAACGCCCATGGCTTTGGCACCGTTAGGACATGTTTTATGGTCGGAGGTGTTGAACTATAATCCCATAAATCCAGATTGGGCCAATCGTGATCGATTTGTTCTTTCGTGTGGACACGCTTGTATGTTGCAGTACAGTTTTCTGTATTTAACTGGGTACAAAATTTCTCTTGATGATCTTAAAAATTTCCGGCAGCTGCACAGTATTACTCCAGGTCATCCAGAATATGGACTAACGCCCGGAATTGAAGTAACGACTGGACCTTTGGGACAAGGGTTTGCCAATGGAGTCGGGATGGCCATCGCGCAACAATATATGGCAGCGCGTTACAACCAACCTGATTTCAATATTTTCGACTATTATATTTATGCCATCTGCAGCGACGGCGACTTAATGGAAGGAATAACCGCAGAGGGCTGCTCACTCGCTGGTCATCTCGGCTTGGGCAATATGATTTATTTTTATGACAGCAACAACATTACCATCGAAGGAGATACTGATTTGACTTTTGAGGAAGATGTTTCCAAAAGATTTGAAGCTTACGGCTGGCATGTTCAAAACCTTCCTGATATTAATGATCTAGAAGCTCTTTCGACCGCTATTAAAAATGCCAAAAATGAAACCAGCCGTCCATCTTTAATTAAAGTTAAAAGTATCATCGGTTATGGAAGTCCAAATAAACACGGAACTGCCGCAGCGCACGGTTCACCTTTGGGCAAAGAAGAAGTGCGTTTGGTTAAAGAAAATTTCGGATTTGATCCTGGTAAAGATTTCGACATTCCATCTGAGGTTTTAGATTTTTATCACCAAGCTGGTAAAAAATCAGCAGAGAAGGAACAAGAATGGAACGAGCTATATAATAGATACAAGCAACGTCATCCAAACCTTGCCAAAGAATATGAAGACCTAACTACAGGTAAATTGCCCGAAGGATGGAAAGATAAACTGCCTGTATTTGAAGCTGGGGAAGAGTTGGCTACTAGAAAAGCTTCCGGTAAAACATTAAACGCCATTGCGGATTTTCTCCCTCAGCTCATTGGAGGTTCCGCCGATCTTGCTCCTTCTACCGAAACTAATCTTGATGATTATCAGTCATTTTCAGTGAAGCACCGCGATGGTCGAAACTTCCATTTTGGAATTCGGGAACATGCGATGGGAGCAGTCTTGAATGGAATGGCGCTCAGTAATTTTTTAATTCCTTACGGAGCCACCTTTTTAATATTTTCAGATTATATGCGTCCGCCCCTTCGGTTGGCTGCGATTATGAAAATCCGACCAATCATGGTTTTTACGCACGACAGCATTGCGCTGGGGGAAGACGGTACTACTCATCAACCAGTTGAACAATTGATTGGATTGCGAACAGTTCCAAATATGACTGTGATTCGTCCAGCTGATGCTAATGAAACGGCGCAAGCTTGGCGCGTCGCAATTGAACATAAAGATGGACCAGTTTGTATTGTGCTGACTCGTCAGGAAATTCCGATTATTGATCAAAAAAAATATGCAAGTGCCGAAAATTTAGAAAAAGGTGCTTATATCCTTTCCGATTGTGATGGTGAGAAAGATCTTATTTTGATTGCCACAGGATCAGAAGTTCATTTGATTATGCAAGCTCAGAAAAAGTTGAAGAAAGAAAATATCAACGCTCGAGTGGTAAGCATGCCATCTTGGAATTTATTTGATAGACAAAGTTCTGAGTATCGTGAAAAAGTTTTTCCTAAAAATATACGGAAACGATTGGCTGTTGAAGCAGGCTCATCAGTTGGCTGGTTAAAATATATCACTGATGATGGCGACGTCATCGGCATCGATACATTCGGCGAGTCAGCACCTGGAGATGAAGTGATGAAAGAATATGGATTCACCGTAGAAAATGTCTTGAAAAGAGCAAAAGATTTGCTTTCTAAGTAAGACTAAAATCGATTACATAAAAATAAAAGTATGCCTACACAACAATCATTAAAAATAGGAATCTGCGCAGATCACGGCGGTTTTGACCTTAAAGAGAAACTGATTTCCTTTCTCATTAAAAATAATTTTGAAATTATTGACTTTGGTGCAACAGAATTGAATAGCGATGATGATTTTCCAGATTATGTAATTACTTTAGCAAAATCCGTCGCAGCTGAGGAAGTTTTTCGGGGTATTGCAATTTGCGGAAGTGGAGTTGGAGCGTGTATTGCTGCAAACAAGGTTGCGGGTGTGAGAGCTGCGTTGATCACCGAACATTTTTCCGCTCATCAAGGTGTTGAAGATGACAATATGAATCTCATCTGTCTTGGCGGACGTGTCACAGGAGATGCGAGCGCTGAAGAATTAGTTTTGGCCTTTTTAAAGGCAAAATTTATTGGTGCCGAAAGACATTTGAGGCGTCTGAAAAAAATTGAAGATTTAGAAAATAATCGTAATTCTTCATAAATATCCTACGGAAAATTATTAATTTAAAAAAAAACAAAATGAACCCTTTAAATAAAATACAGGAACACAATCAAAGCATTTGGTTAGATTTATTAGATCGCGAAATTATGGATTCGGGGAAATTACAAGACCTTATTGATGATGATGATTTGCGCGGTCTCACTTCCAATCCCTCCATCTTTGAAAAAGCCATCAGCGGAAGTTCGGATTACGATGAAGATATTATAGACCTTTCAAAAACAGAAGACAGTAATGCTGCTATTTTCTTCGATTTAGCACTTTCCGATATCCAAAGAGCTGCAGATTTATTTAAACCAGTTTTCGATAAAACAAATGGGCAAGACGGTTTGGTAAGTTTGGAAGTTTCACCTTATCTCGCTCGCGATACCGACGGAACGATCGAACAGGCGCGTGACCTTTGGAAAAGGGTTAACCGTAAAAATGTGATGATAAAAATTCCGGGAACGAAAGAAGGTTTGATTGCGATTCGAGAATGTTTGCGAGAAGGAATCAATATTAATGTGACCTTGCTTTTTGGACTTCCTCGCTACCGGGAAATAACAGATGCGTTTATGGGCGGACTTGAAGACCGTCTCGCAGAAGGCAATTCAATAAAAGATGTTTCATCCGTGGCGAGTTTCTTTTTGAGCCGAATCGATGTTATGGTCAACCCGATGTTAAAAGAAAAAGGCGCTGATGATTTGGTTGGGAAAATAGCTATTGCATCTGCGAAAGAAGCCTATCAAATTTATTTGGAAATGATTGCCAGCGACCGTTTTAAAAACCTCGAAGAAAACGGAGCGCAAAAACAAAGAGTACTTTATGCGAGTACGGGAACTAAAGACCCTTCCTTTAGTGATGTCATTTATGTAGAAAGTATCATAGGTAAAGACACCATTAACACTTTGCCTATCGAAACTATTGATGCATTTCGGGATCATGGGAAAGTTGCTGAAACTTTGACCCAGAATTTAGATGAAGCCAAAAAAGCATTGGAAGAATTAGCAAAAGTAGGAATTGATATGGATGAAATCACCCGAAAATTAGAAAATGAAGGCATCGAGAAATTTAATCAAGCCTACGAAAAATTAATTAAAAGTATTGATACTCAAAAACGTAAACTTTAATTTTAAAACCTATTAGTAAAAATATGATGACACAAGAAAATATAAATAAAAATTCATTTGGAATGATCGGTTTGGGAACCATGGGTTCTAACCTTTTACAAAATATTGCTGACCATGGATATTCCTGTGCGGGCTACGATAATAATACGCAGACCGTTGAAAATCTTAATAATCTGAACAACAAAAATATTCATGGTTTTTCAGATTTAAAGGAATTTACAGACAGTCTTAAAAGTCCTAAGATTGTGATGATGCTCGTTCCAGCTGGAGAAATAGTTGACAGCGTGATCGATGATTTATTAGGAGTTTTAGATAAAGGCGATATCATCATCGATGGTGGGAATTCTCATTTTACAGATACCGAACGTCGGTTTATTGAACTCGAAGGAAAAGGATTTCATTTTGTTGGCATGGGCGTTTCCGGTGGTGAAGAGGGAGCTAGAAGAGGACCGAGCATGATGCCTGGCGGAGATCAGGAAGCCTATGAAATCATCAAACCGATTTTAGAAAAGATTGCAGCGCAGGTTGATGGTGAGCCAACCGTTGCTTTTATGGGCGAACGTTCCGCGGGTCATTTTGTAAAAATGGTTCATAATGGAATTGAATACGCTATTATGCAATTACTTTCTGAATCCTACGAAATTATGAAAAAGGGTCTTCAAATGGAGAACGACGAAATTCATAAAGTCTATAAAAAATGGAATGAAGGCCAATTAAAATCTTATTTAGTAGAAATTACAACTGATATTTTCGCCTACAAAAATGAAGGTGAAGAACATCTTTTACTAGAAAGCATTAGAGATCAAGCGAAAGCAAAAGGAACCGGAAAATGGACTTCTCAAGCTGCCATGGATTTACATCTTCCGACCCCAATTATTGATATTTCTGTTTCCATGCGTGACCTTTCAAGCCTAAAGGATTTAAGAGTAGAAGCTTCAAAAAAATATCCTGATTCTGTCAATATGGTTTACGAAAAAAATAATGAGGAATACTGCGATGAACTTGAAGAAGCTTTTTATTTTGCCATGGTTTCTGCTTATGCGCAAGGAATGCATTTGCTTTACCAGGCGAATGAGGAATTTGA
Organism: Kaistella antarctica; assembly: GCF_900109615.1. Lineage (GTDB taxonomy): Bacteria > Bacteroidota > Bacteroidia > Flavobacteriales > Weeksellaceae > Kaistella > Kaistella antarctica. The sequence goes on along the minus strand of NZ_FOIX01000003.1, from coordinate 625,614 downwards.
CTACGATTTGAATTTAGATTTAATTGCGAAGATCTGGCGCGGCGGGTGTATTATTCGCTCAGAATTTTTGGAGGATATTTACGCAGCTTATAATAGCGAGCCGAAATTGAAGCATTTGCTTTTAAATGCTGAGGTTGCGAAAAATGTAACTAAAACTATTCCCAGTATGCGAACGGTTGTTTCCGATGCAACGCTTCATGGAATATCCACACCTGCGTTTTCTGCCGCTTTAAGTTATTTCGATAATTTCCGAAATGAACATATGCCGACCAACCTTATTCAGGCGCAGCGTGATTATTTTGGGTCGCATACTTATGAACTCAAAGCTAAAGAAGGGGTCTTTCATACCAAATGGGTCATGGAAAATATCAAAGAATAATCCCTTAAAAAAAGAATTTATTAAATAAAATTAAACATGCCATATACGATTAATGCACATAAACCGACTGTCCTTATTGTTTTTGGCGGTAACGGAGATTTAACCAAAAGAAAAATTATTCCGGCGCTTTTTAATCTCTATCTCGAAAACAGATTGCCAGAAAAATTTGCGATCATAGGAACTTCAAGAACGAAATTTACAGACGAAAAATATCGAACTGATTTATTAGCCGGAATTAACAAGTTTTCCAGGACGGGCAAAGCCAAAAAAGAAGACTGGGCAAAATTCTCAGTTAACATTTCTTATCAGGCGGCAGACATTAAAGATGTGGCCTCTTATGATGAATTCGAATCGACGATTAGCAAGCTTAAAAACGAATGGAAAGAAGATCCTTCCGTTCTTTACTACTGCGCTGTATCTCCAGATTTATTTTGCACCATTGCCGAAAATATTTCCAAAAGTAAATTAGAAAATAATCACGAAACCACCCGTATTATTATTGAGAAGCCGTTTGGTCGAGATCTTGAATCGGCTAAGGCTTTAAACAAAAAACTGCTCACTATTTTTGATGAAAAACAGATTTACCGAATCGATCATTATTTAGGTAAAGAAGTTGTTCAGAATGTGATGGCTTTCCGTTTTGCGAATACGATTATGGAACCGCTCTGGAACCGCACGCATATTGAACATGTACAGATTTCGGTGACCGAACAAATTGGCGTCGAAGATCGGGGAAGTTATTTTGATAACGCAGGAATTCTACGAGATATGATTCAAAATCATTTGTTACAATTGCTTTGTATAATTGCGATGGAACCACCCGTAAATTTTGACGCTGATCTCGTTCGTGACAAGAAAGTAGAGGTCTTAAAAGCGATGCGCAAAATTGTGCCTGGCATGATTGATAAAGTTGCGGTTAGAGGTCAGTATGGCGCTGGCTGGGTTGAAGGCAAAGAAGTTTTGGGCTATCGCGAAGAAGCTGAGGTAAATGAAGATTCTAATATCGAAACTTTCGCGGCCTTAAAATTTTATGTTGATAACTGGCGCTGGCAAGGCGTACCGTTTTATTTGCGGACTGGAAAAAGACTTTTTAAATCTGCGTCGCATATCATCATTCAATTCCGGGAAGTTCCGCACAATATGTTCAATAATGTGGAGCGAAATCTGCCGAAACAGAACAGACTTATTATTAGCATACAACCTGATATGTCCATTAAATTTCAACTTGAAAGCAAAACTCCAGGTCTTGAGATGAATTTAAATACGGTCGATATGGTTTTTGATTACGATGGAAAAACCAAAATAGATTCGCCAGAAGCTTATGAAACACTCTTGCTAGACGTTATTTCTGGAGATCAAACTTTATACATGCGCGCTGATCAGGTAGAAGCTGCCTGGGAAGTCGTGATGCCAGTTTTGGACTATTGGGAAAATAATAAAATGAATGATTTTCCGAATTATCCTGCCAATTCCTGGGGTCCCGAAAATGCAGAAGCCCTGATTGCCAAAGATGGTTTTCACTGGATTAATTTACCCGATAAAAATAAAAAAGAGTAAAATGAATTTAAAAATTTATAATAAGACTACAGATTTAATTAAGGCTTTAGCCGAAACCATTTGCGATGTTGCCGAAGAATCTATTAAAAATCGAGGTCAGTTTAATTTTGTGCTTTCTGGTGGAGGTTCGCCTAAGATCCTTTACGAACTGCTCGCTTCTGAAGCGTATCAAGATAAAATCGATTGGGTTAAAACGTATTTCTTCTTTGGCGATGAGCGGTTCGTGCCAGCAGATGATTTCCAAAGAAATTCGATGATGGCGAGAAAAGCTTTATTCGAACCTTTAAAAATTAAAGAATCGAATATTTTTGAAGTGGATACATCGGGCACACCAGAAGAGGCAGCGGAAAAATATTGGCAAACGATTACTCAACATTTTGAGGGAAATCCAGTCGAGTTTGATTTTAATCTTTTGGGCTTAGGGGATAACTCCCATACAGCGTCTCTTTTTCCAAATACTTCCATATTGGATAAAAATGAAGCAACTGTAAAATCTGTTTTTGTGGAAGAAGTAGGAATGGATCGAATTACGATGACGGCTCCTTTAATCAATCAATCAAGACATATTGCTTTTTTAGTTTTTGGCGAAGGAAAGGCTGAGGCTGTATTTCATGTCTTAGAAGATCGATCTGGGTCAGAGAAATTGTATCCAGCAAGGTTGATTACCACGGATGATAAAAAAGTTCAGTGGTTTTTAGACGAGCCAGCAGCTTCTCGTTTGAAGTAGAAGCAGTTCAACTTGGATAAATATTTTAAAATAAAAAAAAAGTCATTCAAATTTGGACATCGCCGCATCATAAGCTGCACCCATTAAAAAAGGGAGAAGGTTGTAACTTTCATAACCACTCCAGTACACAGTCGAGGTAAAATAGATGATCGATTTTCAGAAGAACATTCCGACGCGGCTGTGCAAAATGGTTTTATTTAAAAATGGTCGTTACTAAACTTAAAGTAAAAACTTTTAAATGTTTCTACCACAAATTTTTTAAATATGATGATAGGAAAATAAATCACACCCTTAATTCAAAAAAAAAAAGGAATTCCAATCGGAATTCCTTTAGCTTTTAAAGCCTCTGAATTTTTTACAAAACCCTTTTAATGAAATAGGTCATTTAAAAAAAAGATAAATCTTGTCTAAGAGGAAGTAGGTACTCTAGACTTATTTGACTTGAACCGTCAACTCTTTCACCACAATTTCTTTAAAATCCTTTTCCCAGGGAAGAGTTTCATAAAAAGTCACTTTCGTTTCTCCGGGCTCAAGAGCTTTCATTTCAAAGGTGATCTCTACAGAACCTCCGAGTTGGTTGGAACCAGTCTCATCGCTTTTCTTATTTTGTGAAACTCGGCTGATGAGAAGAATTGAGTCATTGTCGGTACGGTGGAGCAGTTGTAAACCAGTAGATCCACGTCCTGGTAAAGTGATTCGCTGAACTTCACCTCTATTAAGGTGTACTATTTCGTTATTCATAGGATTGCAATTTAGAATGAAATATAGAAAGAAAAAGTAAATCAATTTTTTCATGGCGCTTTTATTAAAATGTGGGCCCGAGAATTAATCGAAACCCACACTTATTATATTACTTCTATCCGAACCATTTATGATAAAGTGTAGAATCAGTTCCATCTACAAAGCAATCCAGTCTTCCGGATGCCCAAGAAGAAACTCCCACACCAGAAGATAGTTGCCCACCAAGGTTTTCTTCACCACTCCAAACGGAACCGTTCCACCATTTGTGCATCATATTGAAATTTTTACCGGCATAAAAAACGTCGATTCTATTCGGACCCCACGATTCAGCTCCTGGCGCACCTTGTACTGTTCCGCCAAGATCTTCCCATCCGCTCCAGGCAGAACCGTTCCACCATTTGTGCCATAAATGATGATCCATTCCCTGCACGAAACAATCTAATCGATTACCTGACCAAGATGCTACAGCGGGAGCTGACCCAAGCATTCCTCCTAAATTTTCCCAGGAATGCCAGCGACCGTCATACCACATATGATAAAGCGCCGAATCCATTCCTCTGGCAAAAACATCAATTCTGCCGTTGCCCCAAGAAACCGCTGCAGGTTCACTTGACAGTACGCCGCCCAAATCTTCCCAGCCACTCCAGCCTCCTTGATACCAGCGATGCCACAAGTGATGATTCAAACCAGTTGCAAATATATCAAGTCGTCCATTTGCCCAAGAGCATATAGTTGGCGCATCTTGAATAAGACCACCTAAATTTTCGTAGCCATTCCAGGAAGAACCATTCCACCATTTATGATAAACGGCGCTATCTGTGCCGCGCACCACAACATCTATTCTGTTAGGGCCCCAACTTACAGCATTCGGTGTTGAGGTTAATAATCCTCCTAAGTTTTCAAATCCATGCCACGAAACTGCGGGTGCAGGTAGGATTACGCCTGTAACACCAACTTTGGTCCAAGTGTCAATGTCACATTCTCCGTAAGCAATTTTAAAATATCCTGCCATTCCCCAAGTGTTTCCCCAAGAATTCTTGCAGATCCAACATTGTTCGGCTTCAGAGTAACCAATGATCATCACGCAGTGTCCATCTTCAAATGCACCTGTGACGTGACGATAAACGCCGGTATGGTAAGCGTAAAAGTCTTCGTAAACTTTAAAACCACAGGCAATGGGACCTGTAGTGGTGAGGTAGTTTTTGGCTTCCTGATAAGAGTTTAAGTTATGAAGCTGGGTGATTTTGGTAACCCGAGAATTACGGTCTGCGCAAGGATGACAGGTAGGGGCGGGTGGTTTTGCCCACACATTATTTCCAGGAAAAGCAGATGCATAGGGAAAGCAGGCTTCATCAGAAACACCGCGAATTTTAATTTGATTAAAAGCATCAGTATGGTTCCAGCCTCCACAACTTGCGCCGTGCGAGGAACAGAAATGTGCGTCAGCTTCCGATAAATCCAAAAGTTGGCCTTTTTCAATAGAAGCCATAGATTCCGTAACTGCAACCGTACAGAAAGAAACGCAAGAACCGCAGCCTCCCTGACTTTTAACTGAGGTGACATGATTGCCACCTTTTCTGTTTCGCCAGTCTACTGCTGGATCAAATGCTAAACCACTCTTAGAATCTGGTTGGGCTGCTGAGAAATTTGCTTTCATTGCTGTAGAGATATCAAATCCCAGCATTTTTTTTCGTTCTACCGGTTCGAGTCGTGAAATTGTATTTTCCATCGCGCTCCAGCGTGCGCCGACTTTCCGTAGTTCTTTCGAAAGGTCTGCGAAATTAAGTTGTGCCATGATTATATGTTTTTATTTGCCTACTCTGGGTCGGATTTTCGGCTACACTCCGTCATTTGTGAAATTTCGACAACAAAATTAAAAGATGACCTCATCAAAACATAGCATAAATCCGACATCTTTTGAATTTTACTTAAAATTGAAAAAAGAATTATAGGTCAGAAAGATGCTATATGGAAGCACTTTTTTATCTCATCGCCTGTACTATTGCTAAAAAGTAATTTTATTGATTAGAGTAATGTAAAAAGCAAATTTATCCATCTAACAAGTTTAGGATTGCTACCTCAATTACTTTTTAATGAATTTGTGATTTTCGATTGTTCCATTGATATCAACTTGCAAAAAATAGGTTCCGCTAGTCAATAAGGAGAGATTTAAGATGGCAATGTTAGCCTCAGGTTTAAAACTTTTCACTTGCTGACCGACCATATTCGTAATGATAATGGAGTTAATCTTTCCTTTGGAAGTTAAGGTCAACATCGATTCAACTGGATTGGGATAGAATGAAACTTTATTTTTGATGTTTTCATTTACAGCCATCGTTGGTCGGCTGGAATCAAAATACAATCCGAAATCACTCGTTCCGCTAACATAGGTTCCAATCTGATAATTATTCGCATCGCTGGCAATGGCACTCTTCGCGGGACCAACTAAAACTTGCTGATCCGAAATCTGAACCTCATTAGCGAAATTTAAGTTGTTATAATCCGTAACATAAAAAATCCTGTCTTCCTCAGTGACAAAGGAGGCTGTAATGGCCGTATTTCCATCTACTTTTTTAGACCAAGAATCCCAATGGAGGACGTTGGTAGGATAGAAACCTGTTATGATTACAGTTTGAACTGAGCCCGGAGTAATGATTTCCGCTACACCTCTAAACTTAATTGTTGGTGAATTTTGCTTTCTGGACACAAAACACACGACCCGAAAATTCGCATAGGGTTTCCGTTCTGCCCTTAAACTGATATATTTTGATTCATTGACTGCAGAAGTCATGAGGGTAGTTCTATCGCTCCAGCCGGTGGGACTATTATAGCCGCTGTTGGACATGAAAAAATGGTCACCTGTCGCATATCCGATAAAAGATAAAAAGGTACTTCCTTTGCCGTATGTAAAGGCAATTTCTTTGGCTCCATATCCTAAATAATGTTCATCACCCCAATTGAAACCTGAACCATTATCAGAACTTCGGGCCGAGAACATACCGTCGTTAGACCTGGTGTAGATGGCATACAATTGGGGAGCTCCAGCAAACTCATAATCCACATCGATATCAAATAGTTTTACATTGTTAGCAATTGTTTCTGAACTCAACGGACCACCAGCTAAATTGAAGCGTAAATTTTGCAATTTCCCGTTCTCGGCAGAATAAGTGATAAATAAATATTTTGTAGCTCCTTTATCCATCAAAGATAATTTTATTTTGGTCATAACATCCGGTGTAGAGGCGGTTCCCCAAAGACTAAAGCTAGTCCCATTATTGGTAGATTTATAAATGTAAATTTCATCAAAAGCGCCAGGTTTCATGATAAAAGAGGCAATATAAATGGTACCATCTAAAGCGAGGTCAATATCAACGCCGTCATTCACAAAAAAAGGATTGATCTGCAGGTCTGTTCTCCAACGGGAATCACTTTTGGAAAAGGTTTCTGATCGGTCTTGTGAAAATCCAGTAATCTTATCTAAATCAGTTTGAATGACTGCGTTTGGTTTGAACTCGGCGGCCAGCGCTGGATCGATTTTTTGCCAAGCCGCTATTTGGGCAAGTCTATTTACCTGTAAACCTTTTAAATCACCTGCAGCTTTTAGAGCCGATTCTTGTGCATTTAAGGCGATAATTTCAGTAGAAGGTTTTGGAAGGCTTCGGCCAGGACCATCTGTAAGTTGAGAATGGGATAAGGCACCCATTATGACTGAGAAAAAAAGGATCGTAAATTTTTTCATGATTGTGATGTTTAATTGTTATGATGGATATTCTACCAGCAATATTTAAAAATACTGATAGAATATTTTTTAATTTAAGCTTTACATATTCCTAATTTTTGAAAAGCAAGAAATGTTTTATTTTTTCACCTGAAAATCTGGATGACCACATTGCCACATCATGAAGGCATATTGATCTGCAAAATTGGCATAGGTTACTTCCTTGTCTTCCGTAAAATGGCCGTTATCGTAATTGACTTTCATCAAAACTGGTTTGCCCGAAGATGTCGCATTTTGTAAGGCAGCTATAAATTTTCCAGGTTGCCACGCGACGACTCTGGGATCATTCCAACCAGCTACGCCCATAACAGCGGGGTAGGCAACTCCTTTTTTTACGTGTTGCATTCCATCCATCGCGAAGAGGGCTTTAGATTCTACTTCATCTTTTACGGTTCCAAATTCAGGAATATTTACCGGACCATTAGAACTGAACTCTACGCGCATTGCATTTGAAATTCCAACGTTTGTAACTGCAGCTGCAAACAAGTCGGGTCTTTCAGTGATGGCTCTGCTTATTAAAATTCCGCCAGCGCTAGTTCCCGTTCCTGCCAATCGATCTGCTTTTGTAAAACCTTTTTCAATTAAATATTCAGCACAGGAAATGAAATCTTTCCAGGTATTTGGTTTCGTTGTTTTATAGCCGGCTTTATACCATTGCTCGCCTTTTTCACTTCCGCCGCGAACATGAGGAATAGCGATCACCACGCCTTTAACTGCCAAAGAATTTAATCGAGCCGAAAAGCCTGGATTCATGCTAAAGCCATAAGCACCGTAACTTTCAATAAAACCGACATTGGAACCATCTTTTTTCATCCCTTTTTGATAAATAATAGAAAGTGGAATCATCACGCCGTCATGACCTTTTACATTAACTTCTTCTACGATTAAATTTTTATAAGCTTCGGGATAATTTGCTCGCTCATTGAAAGGGCTTTTTGTAAACTGATCTGTTTCTGCATTGTAAAGCATTTCTGTAAAGGGTTTATTCCAAGAAGTGATTTCGATGATGAGATTATTGGAGTTGGTGGATAAACGCTGACCAGAAACAGATCCTTCATAAGGAAGTTTTATAGGAGTTGTTTTCTTGGTTTTGGGATTGTATTTGTACAGAAAATTATTAAGTCCATCGCTATAAGCGAGAAATAGAAAATCTTTTGATCTGGTAATTCCTTCTAAAGTCATTGCATTTTCAGGTGCGATAATTTCTGCAGTTTTCCAGTTTGGATTTTTTAAGCTCGTTGCAATTAGCTGATAATTCTTTGCATCTTTATAAGTAATCGCATAAATTTTATCTCCAAATATTTCGATTCCACGCACTATTTTATCATCAGCGGTGGTAAGTTTTTTCCAAGGAATGATTTTAGAATTCATTTGATCGATTGGAGCGTAATAAGAATGCAATTCTCTGGCAACTGAATATAATGCTCCAAAAATATAATTGGGATTATCTTTATTAAAATAAGTGACGGGATACACTTTAGGGTCAATTTTTAAATTAGGATAACTGGCACTGCTGAAAAAATCGATATCCATGCTGGTTTCTGTTCCTAATTTATGCAACTTTGATTTCGGATTTAAACGTGCAGTTGGATCTGTGTTGTCCGCCGACTTTATCCACATGTAAAAAAAAGCGGAATCATCCAAGGTCCAGTCTGTTGCGCCGAAAGCCTCAGTTATTACATCATCTAAAAATTTTTTGGTTTTTAAATCCATCACGCGTATCGTCGAAACCTCTGCACCTGCTTCAGAATAAGCAATCAAGAGTTTGGTTCCGTCGTTACTTGGATTGATGGTTTGTACAGATAAAGTTTTTCCGGGAACAAATGTTAAAGGATCAAAAAGCAAAATATCTGCACTATTCAAACTTTCCCGATAATACACTTTACTCACTTTTTCCCCTGGAGTTCTTTTTTGAAAAAAATATTTTCCTTTTGCTTCTGCTATAGAAAATACAACAGCTGGCTGTAAGAGTGCGAGTTTTCGCCACTCTTCAATGAGTTCATCCCGACCTGAAATGGTGTTCATAACCGAATTGGTGAGCTCCGCTTGTTCTTTAAACCAGGAAATCACCTTGGGATCTTTCATGTTTTCGAGCCATCGGTAATTGTCTTTGTAAACTGTTCCGAATATAGTTTCACTGACCTCAATTGCAGGTGTTGCCGGATATTGAAGTTGGGCATTATGCTTTGAAAATAGCAATACCGTTAGTAATAAAAATAGTTTTTTCATGATAGGTGTTTTTTAAATAGAACACTGCATCTCAACATATTGCACAGTGGATTTCAAATTTAAAAAACAACCTTATTTACAACATAGTATAAATGCGACATTATAATTTTCGATATCGATTTAATTCGAGTGATAAAAAAGTTGTAAAAGTTTGCTAATTGTATATGAAAAGAGCACTAATGTTTATAACACCACTGAATTGAATCGCACAGAGTGAATTATTTCTTTTTCGTTTACTATGCTGGGATTGACCCCAGTGAAATGATGGAAATCCCGGATGAGATGCATTTGATCATAGTATCCAAAATGGTAGGCGATTTCGGTCCAGGTGATTTGGGGATTTCTTTCCTTGAATTTATATGCTTCAGAAAAGCGAATAAGGCGTGCAAAATATTTGGGCGGAAAGCCAATTCGTTGGAGTGATTGCCTTTCTAATTGGCGATTACTCAGGCAGCATTGAGCGGCCAGCTTATCCATTGAAATTTTACCCTGCGCATTGACAAGATTTTTCATGGCCAAGTCGATTGATAGGATTGGTTTTATTTGGGCAACCTTTTGCAGGAGGTACGTTTGAACAATATGATTTCGTTCTTGGCTGGTAGGACTTTCCATCAACTGCTCCGTCAAACTATTGATTTCTGGACCGATCACCAAAGTAGCATCAAAATCACAATCTACCATTTCACTGAGTGGAATACCGAGTAAGCGATAAAGACCGCACGGCTTTAAAATAACCAGAAGATTCACGTTTTTTCTTCCCAAATCTAAAGTTACGGGAGTTACTTGAGGACCGATAATAATGGAACGTCCATGATCTTCAAAATCAGATAAATTTTTCTTTTTAACTTTTACAGAATCTTCGAGATAAAAGCAAAGGAAACGGGTATGCGTGGGCATGAATGTATAAACCGGCGATAGGAAATTACCGGCGTTGAAATCGTGACCCATGATGCAGATTACTTCTACGAAATCCGCCAGAGCTGGATGCGGAGGATAGTATAGGGTGTACATGACATTGATTAGGTGTCAATTAGATCTCAAATATACTTAATTTTAAATTATTATGCAATGTGAACTACTTAGTGATAAAATGGGCATTATGGGTAGAGGACTAACTCTGAAATCTAATCGTTTAACTGCTTAGAAGTACACAACAGTTTTTATCTAATTCTTTTAAAAGTTAAGGTATCGTGCTCTGTTTGAAACCTTAAATTTTTATCATTGAGCTGATATATTCCTTTGAGATAGTAATTGAAGTTCGAATCATCAGGTGCAGAATTTTTAGGCGCAAAAATTTTATCGTCCGCTACAATTTTCAACTTTAAGGAATCTTGGGTGAACGTATAAATTCCACTTTTAAAACTTTTATTTTCGTTGTTGCGAATGAGCTGAAAAGAATCACCCGCTTCAAAATGCAGGCGATCTGCATTAACCGTATTCTCCCAGGTTCCATAAAATTTAGTCTGACCCATATATTTTTTTTTCATCGTGGTCAACAATAGAAATAGGCCAACGAACACGATGGGAATGTAGATGAATTTTAAGAATCTTACTTTCTTTTGCCACTTTGATTGTTCGACGTCAGCGAACAAAGGCGGCTCTTGCAGAAAATATTTAATTAAAAGTTTGTAGTCCGACAATAAAACAAAAAGAGCCATACCCGTTAGAATCAGGGCCATTATTTTTGCTTCCTTAATGTCATACGCAAAATCCATTAAGGTGATATTTACCATAAAGGTCAGGAAGAGAATAATTCCGATACGAACCGTTTTTCTATAAAATAAAAGTAAGGCGCTTATGATCTGAGTAAATGCGATGACCAACCCATACCAGTAGGAGTAGCCGAAATAAAACCAGGTTAACTGGAAACCATTTAAGGAACCGATCGGTCTGTCGTAAGTACTCGGCTGAGATACAAATTGTGTTTCTAAAATTTTAGCAAAAGCATACGAAATAATCATCGTAGCTAAAAAATACCTGCAAAATGTGTAGAGATAATAGTGAAACTTTTTCCAGTTCATTGTTTACTTTATTTATGGTCAGAAGCAAAAGTACTCAATGAATTGTTTCTAAAATTGTAAAGATGTAAACTCTTAAATAAATAACCAGATGTTTTCTTTTTCCGTATTGACATTTTTGAAAAATTGATTTGGACTTTTGCCGGTAAATTTTTTAAAATCTTTGTTAAAATGAGATTGATCATAAAACTCGAGCGTCGAAAGTTCAGTTAGATTTCTGGCAGTTTTGTGAGCTTTAAAGGTTTTTCGAAAACGGTCTATTTTTTTAAATTCTGACGGCGTTTTTCCTAATTTACTTTTGAATAAACGACCGAGGTATTGGCGGCTCATATGATGCTGGTCAGCAATTGTTGCTACGGCAATTCCTGCCTCTACATCTTTTACAATCGAAGTGATCAGATCAACCTCGGTATTTTTCATATTAGCCAGTAAGATGTCTTCTATTTGGGTAATCTGATCATTTCGCTCCAAGTTGAAAAGTTCCGAAAGAGTAGCGGCAAATCCACTTAAAAAGTCTCGGTTTAGTAGCGGGCCAGGCTCGAAAATTTTGGTGACATCCTCGATAAAATAATTGATTCCTAAGGGTTTAAAATAAATGGTGATTTCATCAATTAAATGATGGTACTGAATCTGGAGTGGCTCCATGTAACGCGTCACCAAACTTACCGTTAAATTTTTGACTTCTGAAGATTCAAGTGTAACTTTGTGCTCAGAAATTTCAACTTTGAAATTGCGGTTGATCGTAAGAATACAATAATTGTTTGGAAAAGTCAGGTACGAAACTGGTTCTGCTTTTTTATCTTCTTTAATGAAATAAAATCCTGCAATATATTTTTTTAATATTTCATTTGTCGGGCGATAAAAGTGAAAGTTCATTTTTACTTTTAAAGCTTTTTCGCAGCATACTCACTTTCGTTCCCCAATCGATCAACCGATTTAACGGCGATCGTGTTCAGTTTCTTGCCGTTTTTGGTTGATGGAAGATTCTGAGAAATGAAGTCCTTTTCCAAAATTTCTGTTTCCCAAGTTTCGCCATATTTGACATAAAGGATCCATTGAAAAACCTTTTGGTTATCCAGCGAATTCCACTTTACATGAAAAGAATTGGCACTGTTTTCCACAAAAAGAATCGGTTTTTCTAAGGGAGTTGTTTTGATCCAAGGAGTTTTAGGAATTAAAGCTTTAGTCTTATAAGACGCTTTTACGGCAGCTAGCATTGCCGGACTTTTCGATAATCCATCAACACTGTAATGAATAGTTCCAGCGCCATTTTTCAGCAGGCTTCTGGTGGAATTGATCTGATTCACAATCTCGGTTGGTCGGTCGGTAACTCCTTTTAAGCCAATCGTATTTAAGCCTGGCCATAGATGTCTTTTTTCGGTATTTTCACTTTCCCACCACTTCAGCAACGAAGTAAAACTTTGGGGACCCTCATTTTTCCAGTAGAGTTGTGGCGAGAAATAATCAACCCAACCTTGATTCAACCAAAGTTTAGCATCAGCGTATAATTCATCGTATTGTGAGGACCCTTTTATACCCTCTGGATAACCAGGTTTCCAGATGCCAAAGGGGCTAATTCCAAACTTGACATAACTTTTCTCGGCTTTAATTTCATCATGAATTCTCTTAATAAATTTATTCACATTCGCTCTTCTGAAATCTGCTCGGGAAAGGTTTCCGCCACGTTTTTGATAGTCGTTCCAAGTTCTGTTGTCTGGAAAATCTTTGCCACCGTTATACTCTCGGTACGGATAAAAATAATCGTCAATATGAATGGCGTCGATGTCATATCTTTTCACCAAATCCTTAATTACTTTTGAAGTATGATCTTGAGTTTTGTCATCAGAAGGATCCATCCAATACATTCCGTTGCGCAGTTTAATAATTTGCTCCGGCATTTTCTTTACCATCGATTCATTCGTAATTGGGCCGCCAGTGGTGTGATGCGCTCTGTAGGGATTCAACCAAACATGCAATTCCATTCCACGTTTGTGAGCTTCCTCAATCCAGAATTCTAACGGATCATAAAATGGAGTAGGAGCTTTACCAATGGAACCAGTCAAGAAATAAGACCACGGTTCCAATTCACTTTTATACATGGCATCCGCAGACGGACGCGCTTGAAAAATGACTGCATTAAAATTAGCATCTTGCAACAAATCTAAAATTTTGATGGCTTCGTCTTTCTGTTGTTGCGTTGATAAATTATTTTTTGAAGGCCAGTTGATGTTTGCTACTGTCGCGATCCAGGCTGCCCGAAATTCACGGTTAACTTCTGGTAGATTTAATCTTGCTTCCGGTTTTTCAATGATTGGTTTTGGCGGAGCAGGTTTGGTCGTAACAACTGGTTTCTTAGTGTTTTTTACAGCTGGCTTTTTAGTAGCGCAAGAGGTAATAAAAAGGAAAATAAGTAAAAATAATATCGAGGTTGCTTTCGCAAAAGAATATTTCATAGATCAATTTTAAAGGAAAAATATAGAACGGACTGATTTTATTTAAATTGTCGGTTTCTGCCTAAGAAAAACTCAATTTCGCAAGGACAAAAATAACAATCGCAAATATATAAAAAGGAATGTGATTAATGGTTTGGATTTAAAAGCAAAAAAACTTAGTGGCTCAAAGTCGGAGAATTTGCGCAGCAGTGAAATATCCTGTTAATAAATATTTTTCTAATTACTATTAATTTCGAAAATTTTTGATGGTATAAATCTAATATCGCTTTGAGGTGCAGCTTTAGATACTAAAATAACAAAATTTTTACTACTTAAAACTGTATCCTTAACAACGTATTTCTGTAGATTGAAATTTTTATTTTTTGGATTAAGTAAAACATAATATTCATATGATGGATCAGGCGTTTTAGCATAAAATAGAATATTTCTTATGTTTGATTTTTCGGCTTTAAGTTCTTTATAAATATCCTTTGTAGTTGCGAACTTGAAATCTCCATAAGTCAAAGATTTGAAATTTGCTGCGGGATTAAATACTTTTATGAACCCATCTTCTCTCCCAAATTCTGTTTTATCTGAAATTTTTACAAATGTTTTACAATTAATTAAAGAAACTGCCAGAATGATTGTTAAAATTATTTGCTTCATTTTTATTTTATTAAAAATTAAATAGATTACACATAAATATGCTGAATATTAAAGAGCTAAATTAGATAATAAATAAACAAAGAGTTCCAAATAAATTTGGAACTCTTTTATATAACTGGCTAAGCCAATCTATTTTAAATAGTATCGTTTGATTAAGCTTTACCGCCTCTTTCAATACGTTTTCTTTCGTTTTCTGAAAGTACTTTTTTACGCATTCTGATAAAGTTTGGAGTTACCTCAATCGCTTCATCACCTTGGATGTATTCCATACATTCTTCTAATGAGAATAATTGTTTTGGAGCGATATTACCATCTTTATCTTTCCCAGAAGCACGCATGTTGTTCAACTGTTTTGCTTCCACGATATTTACCACTAGATCTCCTGGTTTGTTTTGCTCACCAATGATCATTCCTTCATAAATTTCCTCGCCCGGATCAACAAAGAAACGGCCTCTGTCCTGTAATTTTGCGATGGAATATTCAGTAGCCGGTCCTTGACCTTTACTGATTAATACTCCAACCAATCTTCCTGGAATCGAACCTTTGTAAGGTTTGTATTCGCTGAAACGGTGCGCCATAATTGCCTCACCTGCAGTTGCAGTCAACATTTGAGAACGCAATCCGATTAATCCTCTTGAAGGAATTTCGAATTCCATATGTTGCATTTCACCTTTAGTTTCCATGATATGCAAATCACCTTTTCTTTGGGTTGCTAAGTCGATTACTTTAGATGCATATTCATCTGGTACATCAACAACCATTGCTTCATAAGGCTCACATTTTACCCCATCAATTTCCTTGATGATTACTTGTGGCTGACCAATCGTCATTTCATAACCTTCTCTTCTCATTGTTTCAATCAAAACAGAAAGGTGAAGAATACCACGACCGAATACTAAGAATGTATTCGCATCTTCCGTAGGTTCCACTTTTAAGGCTAAGTTTTTCTCTAACTCCTTGTACAACCTTTCTTTCAGGTGATTTGAAGTTACATATTTACCATCTTTTCCAAAGAAAGGAGAGTTGTTAATCGAGAACGTCATGTTCAAAGTCGGCTCATCAATAGCAGTTCTTGGCAATGGTTCTGGGTTTTCTAGATCAACGAATGAATCACCAATCTGGAATTTATCAAATCCAACAATCGCGCAGATATCTCCGGCTTTTACTTCCTGAACTTTTTTCTTTCCTAAACCTTCGAAAACGTAAAGTTCCTTTACTTTTCCTCTTACTACTTTTCCGTCTGCCTGAGCTAAACCGATTTGTTGTCCTTCTTTAATTGAGTTTCTTCTAATTTTTCCGATCGCGATACGACCTAAGAAAGAAGAGAAATCCAACGAAGTAATTTGCATTTGCAAGCTACCTTCATAAGTTTCTGGTTCTGGAACATATTGAATAATTCCGTCTAATAATGGCGTAATATCTTCTGCAGGAGTTAAGCTCGTGTTGAACCAACCTTGTTTAGATGAACCGTAGAATGTTGGGAAATCCAATTGCTCTTCAGTTGCTTCTAAGTTGAAGAATAAATCAAATACTTTGTCATGAACTTCATCAGGACGACAGTTTGGTTTATCAACTTTATTAATAACTACGATTGGCTTCAATCCTAATTCCAAAGCTTTGTGCAATACAAAACGAGTTTGTGGCATTGGTCCTTCAAAAGCATCTACTAAAAGTAAAACTCCGTCAGCCATTTTCAAAACTCTTTCTACTTCACCACCGAAATCGGCGTGACCTGGTGTATCAATTACATTAATCTTGTAATCTTTATACTGCACCGAAATATTTTTCGATAAAATGGTGATTCCTCTTTCACGTTCCAAATCATTATTGTCCATGATCAGATCGCCTGAATCTGCTTGATTTTCACGGAAAACACTGGTTGCGTGGATGATTTTGTCAACCAAAGTCGTTTTACCGTGGTCAACGTGCGCAATAATTGCGATATTTCTAATGTTTTGCATATTCGTTTTTTGACGGGGCAAAAGTAAGCTTTTTTCGTCAAATTCTTTTATAAGTTGTTTAATTTAATAAATATTTATGTTAAAATTTAGAGAAAATTTAATATTGGCTGCTTTTCAACCGGATAATTTAGGTTCAAAGGCAAAATAGAATAGGGAATAGGTACCAAATAAACCACTTAATTCTGAAAAAAATTATTGTACACTGGGAATTTATTTTTTTAAAAATGATTAATTGGTTAGATTTCAATTTACTTTAAAATTATAATGCATCATCTTTAACAATAACAGAAAGTCCAGCGATTATTACCTCAGCTGGACTTTCATTAAAAACAGAAAATAAGGACCTTTCTAAAGAACTGCTCCGGCAGCATCTTCAATTTCTTGCATTTGTGTTCTTTTCAATTTCTCTTTGTGTCGTCTTCGATCCGCCGTTACTTTTATTCCACGATACATTTTATGTCGATCCTCACCAAAATTATAGGCTAATATATAAAGGAGTACCCCAACACCAGCGATGCAAACGTAACCCAGCAATCTTTTGTTCGCCGCGATTATGGCATTGAACTGAATGGCTTTCATATTTCCCATCACTTGATTATAACTGAAAGCACTGCCATCCATATATATGGCCAGATTACCTACTGCTTCAATTTGAAACTGATATTGTAACCAAGCAAACAAAGCGGAGAAAATACCGACAGAAAAGAAGGTTCTCCAAACCAAAACCAAACCGGTAGCGGCCATCATCTGGGTCATTTCTAATTTATCCAGCGTGTAATACCAAACAGCAATAAACAGCGCACCCATTCCGAATCCTTTTAATAACAAAGGTAAAATCCAATTTTCAAAACTGAATTCCAGACTCATTGATAGATACATAATCACGGTGTAAGCCAACATCGCAGCAAATCCTAGGAAGATAAACATCTTTAAACCGCGACCTTGTTTAAACCAGAAAGCCATGTAAACGCCCGCGGCTACAATGCCTGGAATCATTAATAAATTTAATTTTGCATTGAGTACCGAATCGTAACCCAAAATTCCAATTGTAAATATATTCTGAATCGCGCCTGTCGCCAGATACATTCCGGTCATCAGCAACATCAATAAGCCATGAATTACATTGTTCTTTCTAAATATTTTAAAGGAAATGTAAGGCCGTTTTAAAGTGTATTGCCGCACAACCAATAATAGTAAACTTACGAAAGACGCAGTACTCGCATTAATAATTTTCGGAGAATGAATCCAATATTGTTGCTTTCCAAAAGCGAGCACGTACGACCCAAACATAAATACTGACACAAAAAGCAAGATACTCAACCAGTCTATATAATAGAGCGGCATTTTGAATCCGAAAAATTTGTCGTGCATAAAGATCCAGGAAAGTAACGCCAGAAATAAACAAACTGCGGCACTTGCAATATGTACAAACTGCCAGTTAAAATCAAAGGCGATAATGGTAAGGATATAACCTGCGATCTGCGAGATAATGATGGAGAAAGGGTAGAAGACCGAGTAGAATTTGCCACGATTTCCTTCTGGACTGATCATAAACATAATCGGAATAATAAATTCCAGCATCACAATCATTTTTAAGTAACCGATGATTACAGAATTCGCCACGATCAATAAAGGTCGATCCGTCGTTCCATTAAGATAACTTAAGATGGCAATTAAGATAAAAATGACAGTCACTTTGTCCCGAATTTTATACCTCCATTTCATTCTTAAAATGATCGGCATCGCGGCACCCATTCCAATAGTGCTTCCGTAATTTGCCCAGACATAATACTCCGATGGCATTCCCGTACCGCCGACCATGTATGAAACATTTCCTACGTAAACGCCATTAATAGGTACGATCACGGAAATGAATATAATGATGAGCAGCAGTTGAACCAGCTTTGGAACCCAAGCTCTGAAGAGACCCTGATTATACATTAATGATTATTTTTGTTATGCAACCGCTCATTTATTTAGATTTTGCAGTTTCTTTATTGGAAGTCACCGTCACGGCCATATTCATTCCAGCTCGTAATTTTGCAATGTCTGCCTGTTTGTTATTTTTAGTAAACTCAATTCGCACGGGAATTCTTTGCTGAACTTTTACGAAGTTTCCCGTGGAGTTGTCGGTGGCAACATTAGAGTATTGGGAACCAGTCGCTGCAGAAATCGCAGTTACGGTTCCTTCAAATTCTTGTCCGCCCAAAGCATCAGCTTTCATCATAATCTTTTTACCGATTGCGATTTCAGGCATTTGACTTTCCAGAAAATTGGCAGTTACCCATTTTTCACCATCCAAAACAATGGTTCCAACTTGTTGTCCACCTTGAATAAGCTGTCCCTCAGAAATCAGTCTTCTACCCATAATTCCATCATAAGGTGCAGTAATTACGGCGTAGGACAAATTGATTCTCGCCATATCCAGCGCGGCTTTGGCTCTTTTAATTTCAGCGTCATTAATTCCGATTTTGCTTCTTACTTCAGAAGTGGAAAGATTGGCTGAGTTTTTTTGATTCAATAAAGTTTGATAAGAGGCTCTGGTTGCATCATATTCTGTTTTCACCTGATCGTATTGTTGTCTGGTTACCGCCTCTGCTTTTAAAAGGTTTTGATATCTTTTTAGGTTTTGCTCGGCATTCCACAATCTCGCTTTTTGTCCGGCAATGTTGCTTTCTAAAACTGAAACGTTACTGGAAACGGTGTTGATTGAAGAATTGGTCGCCTGTCTTTGTGCTAAAGTATTTTGATAAGCGGCTTCCGCTTGAGCCAACTGCGTTTCTATTTCACGATCATCCAAGACCACTAAAGTGTCGCCTTTTTTAACTGCTTCATGCTCAGTGAATTTTATTTCTTTGATGTATCCTGAAACTCTTGAGTTGATGGGATTAATGAACTCCTGAACTTGCGCTGACTCTGTGTAATTTTCTTTACCAACATTAAAATATTCTTTGATCAACCAATAAAAGCCAAATGCAACCACCACAAAAACTGCAATATTAGCTATCGTGTTTCTAAGCTTATTCGTTTTATTTTTGCTGACCTTTTTCTCTGCTTCTGGATTGGCAACTTTCGTCGGTGCCGCTGGTTGCTGCGCTTCTGCGTCAGTGTTTTCTATCTCTGGGTTATTTTCCTTATTTTCCATTGTATATTTTCTTATTCTGTTAGTCGTTTATTTAAAGTGTTCCGGTCGATTTCAACAAGTTGTAATATTGATAAAGTAGATCGATTTCCGCATTCACGTAATCTAATTCAGCCTGAATTTTCTGATTCTGAGCGTCCGTCATTTCTGCTTGTACGGCCAGTTGATTCAGATATTTTGCTTCTGTAATTTTGTAATTCTCGTTGGCTAATATTTGTGCTTCTTTTAAAATTACTAAATTTTCAATTGCATTCTGATGTTTGATATAAGCGGCATTTACTTGCATGTTGATATTTTGTTCAACAAGATTAAACGTTTTCTCAACCTGTTCCTTTTGCAATTGTCCTAGCTGTAATTTTTCTTTCGTTTTAAACAAGTTGTCGATATTATAACTCACCTGAATTCCCGCCTGAAAACCACCTGAATACATATCAAGAACGGGCGAACTGCTGGTCAAGGGTTTATTCAAACTATAACCTCCGAAACCAGCGATGGTCGGCATTTTGTCGGTATTAATGATCTCAATATTCTTATCCGCAATCTCGATACTTCTTTTAACATATTTTTGATTTGGATTATTTTGGTGTGCCAGCTCGAGGTAATAGTTTAAATCACGCAGCGACTGTTCTCTCTCAATATTTTCAACAGGGACGATTTCGGTACTCTCTGGTAATCCCAAAGCGTTGTTCAAATTGTAATTCAAAATTTTGCGGTTATTATTTAAGACCAAGATTCCCTGATCGATGTTCATAATTCCGAGCTCACCACGAATCACTTCATTTCGGGTGATCATTCCTTGTTGATAGAATTTTTGAACATTCTTCAACCGTTCTTCCGCTAAGTTTTTATTGTTCAAATAAACTGCGTTCTGATTGATTGTTTTGAAAATATCCAAGTAATTCGACATCACTAAAAACTTCACATCTTGCTGATCTTTTTCATAATCCAATTCAGAAAGTTGTTCCTGCAAAGCCGTAATCTCAATTGATTTTTTAACCAAACCCCCTTTAAAAATGAGTTGACTTGCCTGTAATCCGTACGTGCTTCCGTAATGGGGCAATTGTACCGTCATGGAATTAGAAAATTCTTTATCGATAATTAAAGAATTTCCTAAATAAAACTGACTGGTTGAAGCCGTAATCGATGGTAGTTTTTGAAGTTTTGCAACCTCTGTATTTTGCTTTGATATTTCTATTGCTTTTGCCGAAACCGCCAATTGGGGATGGTTTTGCAAAGCCAACGACGTCGCTTCATTGATGGTCAGTTCTCTCACTTGTGCGGAAAAACTTCCAGCCCAAAAAAGAGCAATCGAAAGACTGGCTATTTTAATATTTTTATTCATCTGTCCTTATTTTTATGCAAAATTATGGTAACGGGACGCTCAATACAATGATTAAAACAATTAAGAAAATGTCTAAATGTAAGATTCTATAAATCGGACTGTGTTCTATAGTGAATTGGACTCATTCCCTCATGTTTTTTAAAGAAATGTGAAAAGGAATAAGGATCAGAAAATTTCAGCACCGTCGCAATCTCATGCACGGGCTCTTTGCTGGTACTTAATAAAATTTTTGCCTCGTTCATTACAAATTCAGAAATGATTTGGTTCGCGGTTTTTTGCGTCACTCCTTTAACCACAGAACTCAGATGCCGGATGGTGAGTTGCTGTTCATCAGCATAAAACTGAAGCGTTTTTTCGGTTCGAAAATTTTCAAAAACATTTTTCAAGAATTCGAAAGTAATTTCTTCCTGGCGACTCATCCTGTTAGACTCCAGTTTTTCCTGATTTAAAAGAAAGCCTGAAATAGAATAAATAAAGGCGGAAAACAAGTGTTCTACCACATCATCATTATAATTCAAAGGAATCTTATGATCTAAAAGTATCGCCATTAAACCCAATTGCGCCCAAATGAGATTAAACTCTTCTATCGGTAAATGGGCGGTTTTATTGATGTGCGTTTTAAAATGTTTAAAAACTTTCAGCTTATTTAATTTTAAACCCAGCTTCTCTACAAAGTCATTATTGTAAATGATCGCGCGGGCTTCGAAATCGTCACTCAGAAAGTGAATTTGAAAGACGGATTTTGTTTCAGATAAGACTACCGAATTTGCATTGATATCAATCTCATTAATTTGAATGGTGATTTTTCCGCTGCCC
Organism: Kaistella antarctica; assembly: GCF_900109615.1. Classification (GTDB taxonomy): domain Bacteria; phylum Bacteroidota; class Bacteroidia; order Flavobacteriales; family Weeksellaceae; genus Kaistella; species Kaistella antarctica. The sequence goes on along the minus strand of NZ_FOIX01000003.1, from coordinate 603,826 downwards.
TTTTTCACAAACAGAATGGCAGGGCGATCCTGTTGGTAAAGTTTTTCCAACTGAATTTTTGAACTCATGAAAATTTCGTCGAAAATCCGAATTGGTGGTTTTTCCATTATTTATAAAATGTCAGTCGTGCAGCTTATTTCAATACTTAACTTGATGCTACTGTAAAATTAATTTTTATTTTAAATAAAAAGGTATAAAAGATGAATGTTTATGTAGAAAAAATTCAATTATAGAAAGCTGAAGGCCAAAAAAAAAAGCGACCGTTGAAGCCGCTTGGTAAATTATTCGAGGTAATTATTGTCTCAATTTTTGTGCAAATAAGAATATAAATCGTCTTTTAGATAAACTCTTTTCTTCCTTAAATCAGTTAAGTGTTCGTCAGTGGTGTGATTTTGTTCGCCTTTTTCATAGTGCTGAATCAACGCGTTTACTTCTTCATAATTCACATACATTTTTTTGAAAACTTCATCTTTTAATTTAAGCTCATTTATTTTAACTTCTAATTCAGGGAATTCGTGGGTAAGATTGTGATTTTCCATGACTTTAAATATTTAATTTTTAATAGATTAAAGTTAAGGAAATTTTGCTTCGAACAAATATGAAAATAATCAGTAACTATTTTTAAGGTTTTCTAGAATTGTATTGTAAAGTGGATTTCTTTCGATCGTAAAGTAAAATATTATCCTATAATCTTAACATTAAATAAAGCTTAAAGTAGCTAAAAGGAACTATTCTTGCTAGGTAAAGTCTGATTAATAAAATTTTAAATTATGGATACTAAAAGAATTTCGTCAACTCTCGAAGAAGCGTTGAGCACACAAATGAATGTCGAATTATTTCAATCTCACACCTATTTATCGTACGGAATTTGGGCAACTGATCAAGGTTATGATGGCATTGGCAATTTCCTTTTGCGACACTCCTTAGAAGAAAGAAATCACGCTATAAAATTCATGCAATATATTTTGAATCGCGGTGGTAAACCGAGGGTAATGGCCTTAGAAGCGCCAGGTCATGATCCGCAGAGCTTGCAGAATTGTTTCAATTTGGTTTTCAAACATGAAGTTGACAATACTGAGAAAATTTATAATCTCGTTAATATGGCGTTAGAAGAAAAAGACTGGGCGACTTGGAATTTCTTACAATGGTTTGTGAAAGAACAGATCGAAGAAGAAACTTTGGCCATGGATCTTATTGACAAATTAAAAATTGCTGGCGGAGATCGCGCCACCGATGAATCGCTATTGTATTTGGATAGGGAATTAGGAACTGCTCCTGATGATGCAGACTTAGCCAGAAACGCAACTTCGGAAAATCCTTAAAATTTTTTACACATAAAAATAAATCTGCTTTGATGAAAGGCAGATTTTTTTTATTCCATAACTCACTCAAAATCTTTATCTTTGCCCACTCTCAATTTAATGGGTTGAAGCAGCGCTTTAAACCTTGATTTATAAACTTTGAACTAAAGATATGAAATGTGGAATTGTAGGTTTACCCAATGTAGGTAAGTCAACCCTATTTAACTGTTTAAGCAATGCCAAAGCGCAATCTGCCAACTATCCTTTCTGTACCATCGAACCCAATATCGGAACTGTTTCTGTACCTGATGAACGTTTGTTTGAATTGGAGAAATTAGTAAAACCAGAAAGAGTTTTGCCAGCCGTAGTAGAAATCGTAGATATTGCAGGTTTGGTAAAAGGCGCTAGTAAAGGGGAAGGTTTAGGAAATAAGTTCTTAGCAAATATCCGAGAATGTGAAGCAATTATTCATGTTTTAAGATGTTTCGAAAGTGGAAATATTATTCACGTTGAAGGTTCTGTAGATCCAATGCGTGACAAAGAAATTATCGATATCGAACTTCAATTAAAAGATATTGAGACTCTGGCTAAGTCAGTAGAAAAGGCCAAGAAATTCATCAAGTCTGGCAAAAAAGAAGATGTGCTTACCTACGAAACTCTTCTAAATCTGCAAAAGTTTGTAGAAGAAGGCAATAACGCCCGTGAATTTCCGATGGATGATTTTGCAAAAACTATTATCGACGAAGTTCAATTGTTGACTAACAAACCAGTTCTTTATGTTTGTAATGTAGATGAAAATTCCATTAAAAACGGAAATCCGTGGATTGCAAAAATCGAAGAAATGGCAGCCAAAGAAAACGCGGAAGTAGTCGTTTTAGCAGCGCAAATCGAAGCTGACATTAATGAACTGGAAACTTTTGAAGAACGGGAAATGTTTTTAGATGAATTAGGTTTAACGGAACCTGGCGTTAACCGACTCATCAGAAAAGCCTACCATCTTTTGCATTTGCAAACTTACTTCACCGCCGGTGTAAAAGAAGTTCGAGCCTGGACGATCGGAAAAGGCTGGACAGCGCCACAAGCTGCCGGCGTTATTCATACTGATTTCGAAAAAGGATTTATCCGCGCTGAAGTCATTAAGTATGAGGATTTCTTACACTTCGGTTCAGAAGCCAAAGTAAAAGAGGCCGGAAAACTTTCAGTCGAAGGTAAAGAATATATCGTTCAAGACGGTGATATGATGAATTTTAGATTTAACGTTTAATTAAACGATCTCATTTAGAATCAAAAAAGTTTACTGAATTTTCGGTAAACTTTTTTTTTCTATATTAGTCCTTTAAAACCTAAAAAAATTAATATGATTAAAAAATTACTTTTGGCTTCTAGCTTAGGATTAGCAGCATTTTATTACGGACAAACTACCGTGTTTGAGGAAGATTTTGAATCACCAGCAAGTAGAGCTCTTTGGACTATTGGAGATCGTGATGGTGATCTTGATACTTGGGATTATTATGACGCTACGGCAGATGATGTTGATTCTTTTCAAGGATTTTTCGCAGCTTCGTTTTCTTGGTATTTTAGTGCCTTTACCCCAGATAATACATTGACCAGTCCCGCAATTACGCTACCAGCAACTGGAAATTTAGAATTATCTTTTAAAGTGGCCGCTGGTGATGATGAAGTTTTTGACGAGCATTACGCCGTGTATGTTATTCCTGCAGGCGCCACGTTTACGGGAACTGAAACGCCAGTTTTTGAAGAAACTTTAGATAATGGCTATTACCTCGCAGCCAAAACCGTGTCGGTTGATATTTCTTCTTTTAAAGGTCAAGAAGTTCAAGTTGTTTTCAGACATTATGATTGTACAGATGTTTATTATATTGGAATTGATAATGTAAAAATTCTGCAAAGTTCATTAGCAGTTTCAGATTCTAAAACAGCAGTGGTTTCTATTTATCCAAATCCAGCTTCAGATTTTATCAAAATTCAGAATGTAAAAGAATTGCAATCTGTTCGTATTTTTGATATGAGTGGTAAAAAAGTTGTTGAAACATTTAACTCAGATATTGATGTTAGAAAACTTTCTTCAGGTCAATATATCCTAAATGTCTACACCGGAAATGAGGTGATTTCTAAAAAGTTTATCAAGAAATAATTCCAAATAGAAAATATAAGTTTTAAAGTGAAAGTTAATTCTTTCACTTTTTTATTTGTGAAGAAGTTTGCATTTGTTTCTTTAAAAAAATAGTTTTTAAATCATTATGTTTATCTTTCAATCAAATTTAAAAGTATGCAGAAAAAAGTAGCATTGATCGTCGGTAGTTTACGCAAGGAGTCGTTTAATAGAAAAGTAGCCAATGAATTCATTCGGTTTGCTCCCGACAATCTAAAGTTAGAAATCGTTGAAATAAAAGAGCTTTCTTTCTTTAATGAAGACATTGAAAATAATCCTCCGCAAGAATGGCTTGATTACAAAAAGCAACTCGATGATGCTGATGCGTTTTTATTCGTATCTCCAGAATACAATCGAACAATTCCAGGCGTTTTAAAAAATGCCATGGAAATCGGAGCCCGCCCTCCAAAAGAAAACTCTTGGAAAGGAAAACCAGGTGCAGTAGTGACCGTTTCTCCTGGCTTAATTGGTGGTTTAGGTGCTAATCAAACTATTCGTGAAGCAGCAGTTTCTTTAAATATTCCAATGATGCAGCAACCTGAAGCGTACATTGGTCAGATCAAAGACAAATTGCTGGAAGACGGCGTTACCGTCAATGAAAAAACTGAAAAATTCATGAAAACTTTCCTAGAAGCTTTTGAAATATGGGTCAACCGTTTTTAAATTAATTTCAAAATTCCCCGTTAAAAATAGAACTCAAAGTTCTATCATCGTTACTGATATAAGTTGTCGAAAACTTTTCAAAAATATTTTAGAAATCAGTTTCCTTTCCCTATTTTTGTGAGTTACTGAATTTAAAAAGTAGTTTCTAAAACCAATGAGCGAAAACACCGTAGTTAGTTATTCCGAAGATAACATCAGAACCCTCGACTGGCAAGAGCATATCCGACTTCGGCCGGGAATGTACATTGGTAAATTGGGCGATGGTTCTTCGGCTGACGACGGAATCTATATTTTGCTTAAAGAAATCATCGATAATTCAATTGATGAATTCGTCATGAAATCGGGAAAAAGAATCGAAATTAAAATTGACGATGGCAAAGCTATCGTTCGTGATTATGGCCGTGGGATTCCTCTAGGCAAAGTCGTTGACGTAGTTTCTAAGATGAACACCGGTGGAAAATATGATTCGAAAGCGTTTAAGAAATCTGTTGGTTTAAATGGAGTAGGAAGCAAGGCAGTGAATGCTCTTTCAGAATTTTTTAAAGTGAAATCTATTCGAGATGGCAAAATGAAGATGGCCGAATTTTCTCGAGGATTGATTACGGAAGAATTCGCCGAAGCTGAATCTACAGATCGTAACGGAACCGAAATTACCTTCATTCCTGATACTACGATCTTCACCCACTTTAAATTTAGAAAAGAGTATATCGATAAAATGCTCAAAAATTATTGCTACCTGAATCCGGGTTTGAAAATAATTTTTAATGGCGAAACCTATTTCTCTGAAAATGGATTGAAAGATTTGCTTCAGGAAGAGATTGAAGGGGAGATTTTATATCCAATCATTCATTTAAAAGATGACGATATTGAAGTCGCGATCACGCATTCTGATAAATCACAATCGGAAACTTATTTCTCTTTTGTAAACGGACAAAATACTACGCAAGGTGGAACACACTTGAATGCTTTTAGAGAAGCATATGTGAAAACTATTCGCGAATATTTCAATAAAAACTTTGAGGCAGCCGACATTCGAAAGTCAATTATCGCCGCCGTTGCGATTAAAGTCATCGAACCGGTTTTTGAATCTCAAACAAAAACGAAACTGGGTTCTAACGAAATGGAGCCTGGAAAAGAAACCGTTCGTTCGTTCATTACCAATTTCTTAAAAAATAAACTCGACAATTTCCTGCATCAAAATCAGGATATTGCAGAAGCGATACACCGCAAAATCATTGTTTCTGAGCGAGAAAGAAAAGAACTTTCGGGCATTCAAAAGTTGGCACGTGAAAGAGCAAAGAAAGTCTCTTTGCACAATAAAAAATTACGCGATTGCCGACAACATTATAACGATCAAAAGGCCTTAAGAAAAGGCGATTCGATGATTTTTATTACCGAGGGAGATTCTGCTTCTGGCTCAATTACCAAGTCTAGAGATGTGGAAACGCAAGCCGTTTTTTCCTTAAAAGGAAAACCTTTGAACTGTTACGGTTTGACCAAAAGAGTGGTGTATGAAAATGAAGAATTCAATATGCTCCAAGCGGCGTTAAATATTGAAGAATCTTTAGAAGATTTGCGCTACAATCACGTAATCATCGCGACAGATGCCGATGTTGATGGAATGCACATTCGATTGTTAATGATTACTTTCTTTTTGCAGTTCTTTCCTGATTTAATTAAAAACGGACATTTGTACATCTTACAAACGCCTTTATTTAGAGTTAGAAATAAGAAAGAAACGAGATATTGTTATTCGGAACTTGAACGGGTAAAAGCCTTAGAAGATTTAGGAAAAAATCCCGAAATTACCCGCTTTAAAGGTCTGGGAGAAATCTCGCCAGATGAGTTTAAACATTTTATTGGCAAAGATATTCGGTTAGAACCCGTCGTTATTGGAAAAGACCAGACTATTGAGCAGCTCCTAGAATTTTATATGGGGAAAAACACACCAGATCGCCAGCTGTTTATTCTGGAAAACTTAGTGGTAGAGGATCCGGAGATTGATAAAAAAGAAACGTTAGTTGAAGCGGAGAGCGAAGAAAAATAAAATGATCAAAGAAACCTGATAAATGAGACTTAATAACAAAACCAAAGCTGGTTATTTTAATTTCCTCGGTACCTTGGTTATTATGCTTTTTATATTTGGAGTAGGTGCTTTCCTCTTGGAATATTTTGTTTATGATTATTTCGGGTGGGCGCAGTGGTTGTTTCTGATTATTCCGATCGGCTGTATCACCTTATTTTATGCTAGAGGAAGACAAATTTTTGAATATGACAGTGATGGAGAGGCATTGAATTTTAAAAACAGAAATGTCGTTTTATTTTTAGATAAACATCTAAGCGATGAGTTTCCCAAATATAAATTACTGAAGTATGACGTGGTTAACATCATAATTTTAAAAAGATTGTATGTGTCCATCTCGAGTAAAAAAAGCCACAACATTACGTTAAGATATGATATTTCCTACCTCACGAAAAAAGAATTAAATGACTTAAAATTTTCCCTCAGTAAAGTCATTAAAAATAATAAAGAACGAAAGAGAGAGCCTAGTAGTTAATGGAAGAGCAAGATAATCACCAAGAAGAATCCCTGAGAAAAGTTTCCGGTCTATACAAAGACTGGTTTTTAGATTACGCCTCATATGTAATTTTAGATCGTGCAATTCCTTCTATATTTGATGGATTCAAGCCGGTGCAAAGAAGAATTATGCACTCGATGCGCGAGCTCGAAGATGGCCGATATAATAAAGTGGCCAATGTCGTGGGAAACACTATGAAATACCACCCACACGGTGATGCGTCGATTACCGACGCCATGGTGCAAATTGGTCAGAAAGAATTATTGATCGATAACCAAGGAAACTGGGGAAATATTTTCACGGGAGATTCCGCCGCGGCCGCAAGGTATATTGAAGCGCGATTAACGCCTTTTGCGCTGGAAGTCGTCTTCAATCCCAAGACAACTGTTTGGGCAAAATCTTATGACGGCCGAAATAATGAACCTATCGATTTACCCGTAAAGTTTCCGTTATTATTAGCTTCGGGAGTAGAGGGAATTGGGGTTGGACTTTCGACCAAGATTATGCCTCATAATTTTAATGAATTAATTGATGCTTCTGTCGCTCATTTAAAAAGCAAGAAATTTCAAATCTTCCCAGATTTTATTACTGGTGGAATGTTGGATGTTTCTAATTATAATGATGGCGAACGCGGCGGACGAATACGTGCCCGCGCCAGAATTATTCAGAAAGATAAAAACACCCTGTGCATTAATGAACTTCCTTTTGGAAAAAACACAGGTGATTTAATTGATTCCATCATTAGAGCCAACGAAAAAGGAAAGATTAAAATCAAGAAAATTGAAGACAATACTTCAGATGCTGTTGAGATTAATATTTACCTGGCCAATGATGTTTCGCCGGATAAAACCATCGATGCTTTGTACGCTTTTACCGATTGCGAGATCCCAATCTCGCCAAATGCTTGTGTGATTGTTGGCAATAAACCGATGTTCCTCAATGTTTCTGAAATCCTCAGACAAAACACAGAGCACACGGTTTCTCTGCTTAAAAAAGAACTGCAAATAGAACTCCATGAGTTGCAGGAAAACTGGCATTTTTCTTCTTTGGAAAGAATTTTTATTGAGAATAGAATTTACCACGATATCGAGGAAGTTAAATCCTGGGATGAAGTTATTGCAACCATTGCCAAAGGATTGAAACCTCACACAACTCATTTATTAAGAACCGTAACTGAAGAAGACATTTTAAGATTAACCGAAATTCGAATCAAAAGAATTTCTAGGTTTGACTTAGATAAATTCAAGGAAAATATTGTCGCACTTGAAGCGAAAATAGAGCTGGTTAAACATAATTTGGAACATTTGATTCCGTATGCGATTGAGTATTATCTAAATATTCAAAAGAAATACGGCAAAGGACGAGAACGCCAAACGGAGCTCAGAATATTCGACACCATCGATGCTTCGAAAGTGGCCGTGGCTAATGAGAAATTCTATGTTAACTGGGAAGAAGGTTTTGTAGGAACTTCACTCAAAAAAGACGAGTTTTTATTCGACTGTTCTGATATCGATGATATTATTACTTTCCAAAAAGATGGTACCATGAAAGTGGTGAAAGTAGAAGCCAAAACCTTTATCGGAAAAAATGTGGTGCACGTTGCCATTTGGAAAAAGAACGATAAACGCACGGTTTACAATATGATTTATCGCGAAGGGAAAGACGGCTCCTATTACATGAAGCGTTTTTCTGTCACGGGCGTTACCCGAAATACCGATTACAAATTAGCATCTGATAAAAAGGGTTCAGACATGTTATATTTTTCAGCCAATCCCAATGGGGAAGCCGAAAAAGTAACGGTCTTGTTGAAACCAAATGCCCGCGTTAGAAAAAACAAAATCGATATCGACTTTTCTGATTTAGCCATAAAAGGTCGCGATTCAAAAGGGAATTTGGTGACTAAATATACCATCAAAAAAGTAGATTTAAAGGAAGAAGGTCACTCCACTTTGGCGCCGAGAAAAATTTGGTTTGATGATACGGTGCGACGATTAAATGCTGATGCTCGCGGAACTTTGCTGGGAACTTTTAAAGGTGACGATAAAATTTTAACCATCAACGCGCAAGGAGAAGCGAAATTGGTGAGTTTCGAATTAGGTAACCGTTTCGATGACGATTATTTAATTCTCGAAAAATGGAAACCTGCGCAACCGATTACCTGCATTTATTTCGATGGCGATAAGCAGATTTACTTTATTAAAAGATTCTTGCTAGAGAACACCATCAATGTGCAACAATTCATGCCATCTGACCATCCGAAATCTTTTGTTGAAAATATTCTGGTTGCCAATAATGCCACCGCCGAAATTACTTTTGCGAAGGTAAAAGGAGTAGAAAAAGAGCCGGAAACTATTAACATCGATGAATTCATTACCGTGAAAGGAATTAAAGCCATCGGCAATCAATTTATCAAAGACAAAGTAAAATCCATTAACATCACCATTCCCGATGCTGAAGAAGAAATTCATGAAGGTTTTGATGTTGTCGAATCTACCGAAGGTCACATTAGTTTTATCGATGAAGATGTAAAAGATGAAGACTTCCCTGAAGAAGGTACCATTGGTGACTTGTTCGAATTTCCGGAAGAATAATTAAATTAAATAAATGAAATAATTTTTACTCCTGGTATTTCTATTTTCAGTGAGTCTGGTATTTGGGCAGCATGAATTCAAAATTTTCAATCCGAAACCGGCTGCCGCCAGAGCTCTGGACATGGCTTTTTCTACGGACCAAAATAGGTTTATCTTTCATTACCTTTCCGCGGAACTTAATTTCTCTCAGTTTAAGGCAGGCGTTTATTTCGGTGAAATTTTTTCTAAAAGATTAAACGCGGGAAATTATTAAGATTATCAAAAAGTAAATTGCAAGAATCTCCCTTTGAGAAGTTTTCTTTTGCAGTACTCTAGAGGTGATAGAAATAAAGTGATGATCAGGATTGCTTTCATCTTAGATTAAAATTTAAACCTATACGTAATTATCTTTTTACAATTTGAACGCTTCTGGATCATAAAATAAAAACCTTCAATCTTGATTTAAATCAATTTTTGGTAAGTCAGATTCTTTTATATTTACCCATAAATAAGTAATCTATACTATTAACTTAAAAAAACAACTATTATGAAAAGTGGAATAATCAAATTGCTTTTAGTTTTCGGAACGTTATTTTTAGCAAGTTGCGATCGGGGAGAAGCTAATAGTGATTTAGAAGCTGCATTACCCTATTATCAATTCAGGGATAGTGAGAGAGCGAACTTGGTAATTGCACCCAAGGTTGATGATCAAATTGTTTATAAAAATCAAGATGGCGATGTGATCACCTTTAAAGTAAAAGGATCAGAGCTCGGTAAAACTGCCTATTCAACTGGAAATTTGTCGAGTAGTTCTTCGATCAAACATTTCTTTTACGACCGACAGGAAATTTCGATGTGGTATGTTGATAATGATCTAAGGGCGAAAAGCACCATCAATATTTCTAAATACCCGTTGGGATCTAATTACAATGTTGATCCACCAATCACTGGTACACCAACATTTTCGGGGTGGATTGATTTTCCTTTATGGAATGGTGGTAGCTACCTTTATTTAGATTTCAACAGCGTTTTGTATCCAATGACTTTTGGCGGCAAAACATATTCAAAGGTGATGGTTTTTAAATCAAATAAAACTGTCGTAATCGGGGCTGAAAATCAGTTGCCGATTCGCCCACGCAATGTGAATATCGTTTACTATGATTATAATTATGGCATTATTGGGTTCGATGATTTGAATGGGAAATTGTGGAGGTTGCAATAACTTATGAATTTTCCCTCTGTTTCAGCAGCTACTTTAAGGTGAAATAATGTGAAACCTGCCATTAAAAATCAATTAATGATGAAAAATCTTTTTTCCTTTTGTTTATTTTTTATTCTGCTCGGTTGTTCGCAAAGAGAGGAGGAACCGCAGACGGATATCTTACCCGCCCTTACAGAAATCGGCGCAAATACTGCCGGCGTTATCATCGAGGAATTTGTTCTTGTTCCCAAGGATGGTATCAATCAATCCTACGGCGGACCGGGGATTATTAAAGGTTTAAATGTTACCTTAGGCAGTACATTTATTGAATCAAAGGGCAACGATAGTTTTTCATTAGCCCTAAAAAATGTTCCCCTAAAAAACGGATTTACTTTTTTTATGGATATCGGAATTTTAAATCGTACAGGAGATTATTTCACCGAGGATTATCCGAAATGGCCACAGATCTATGTTCAAAAAATAGTGGAGGGCAACTCAGTCAAAAAGTTTTACGCCAAAAAAAATAGTTGCAAGGTGACCCTTCGTAAATTAGATTTTGAAAGCGGTATTATTTCAGGTACGTTTTCGGGTGAGCTCTATGACGATGACGGTAATAAGATCACTCTCAAAGACGGGCGATTTGATATTAAGATAAAATAGCCTTCGAAGTATTTATAAATTTTAACCGTCGCTTCATTATTTGAAGATACGGTTTTTTAATAATCTTATTTTAATCAGAAATTCTAAACCATTTCCGCGTTCCACAATCAGATTTTTTTTCAATTCATCTTTAAATAAAATTGTAGCATCGCTTTAATTTAGGTCGAAAACGATGTCAATTTTTTTTCGGGAACAAGTCGGTGTACTCCTTCAATTACTTCCTTTCTGATTGAAAACCCTGCATTTATGGCCTTTTTACGCTGGAAGTCTTCTCAGTTTACTCAAAAAATATATTGATTCACTTCAAACATATTTTGATTTCAGGATTGGGCTCTTTGATTCATTCGGATGGGGTTTTGATTCATTGGGATAGCTCTTTGATTCACTGGGATGGGGTTTTGATTCACTGGGATGGCTCTTTGATTCGCTGGGATGGCTCTTTGATTCACTGGGATGGCTCTTTGATTCACTAGGATGGAGTTTTGATGCGCTCGGAAGAATCTATTTTAAGCTCGTCGATACTGAAAACTGGGCAACCCACTAAGTCAAGATATCTTTATGATAAATTCAAAAAAAAGCGTCTCGCCAAATGATGACGAAACGCTTTTCAAGTTGTCTTTTCAAATAAGAAAACCTAGAACTTCACTTTCCAGATCACTTCTTTGCCTTCCCGCAAAACCGTTACGGGAATTTCCTCCCCCGAATTGACTTTCGCCAGACAGTCCATGTAAGAATAGACTTCTTTAATTTCACATTTGCCGATTTTGGTTAAAACGTCACCCGCCAGCATTCCCGCGTTCGAGCCTGGTCGGTTTTCGGTAACACCATCGATGTGCAAGCCGTCTTTGGTATCGGCATAACTTGGCATAATTCCTAAAGTCACTTTGTATTTGGGAACGGATTTACTCTCCGACATTTTGGTTTTGGTAAAAGGGATTTTTTCAGCTTCCGATAAAGCCTTGGCTAAACCGAAAACGTAATTCGTAATCATTCGGACTCCCTTAAAATTAATTTTGTCGGTATCATCGGTCGGTTTGTGATAATCGCTGTGCGTGCCCGTGAACATAAATAAAACCGGAATATTCTTTAAATAAAAACTGGTATGATCTGATGGTCCAACGCCAGAACTGTCGATGGCCAAGTTGATTCCGGCGGGTTTGTAGCGATGAATATAATCTGGAAATAGGGGAGAAGTTCCCACGCCACCTACAGATAAATCTTCGTCTTTATTGAGACGACCGACCATATCGAGATTAATCATTAGATCGATTTTTCTTCCAGCTGGTAAATGATCGGCCATATATTTTGAACCCATTAAACCATCTTCTTCACCCGAGAAAAGCGCGAAAATATAGTTGGCTTTCTCAATGGTTTTATTTTGAGAAAATTGTCGAGCTAATTCTAAAACGGCAGAAACACCAGAGGCGTTATCATCAGCACCATTGTGGATTTGGCCGTTAGAATTCATCAAAGTAGAGTTGTGATGTTCATTCAACCCAAGATGGTCGTAATGAGCACCAATGAGGATGGTCTTGCTTGCTTTATTATCTAAATAAGCAATGACGTTTCTGGCATTGATCTTCACGGAAGATCCATCTTCATGCGGATTTAGTTTTACTGAATATTCAAAGGGTTGAATATAATCTGTCCCAACATAAGGTTTTAATTGCAGCTTTTTAAATTCTTTAACAAGATATTCGGAGGCTTTTTTCTCGCCGAGACTTCCCGCCAATCTGCCTTGTAAATCGTCAGAAGCTAAATAGGTAATATGATTTCTTAAATTTTCCTCGGAGACATTTTCGGCTGAATCGGTATCAACCCAATCTGCGATGAAAACATTGGTTTCATTTGGTTTATCGCCCTCACGATTGCTGGAGAAGACTAGTTTTTTTCCATCGGGCGAAAACATCGGGAAAGCATTAAACATACTTTCATACGTTACTTGTCTTAAATTGTTTCCGTCAAGATCGACCGAATAAATCTGGAAATCATAGCCTCTTGTGGAATGATGATTGGAGGAAAATAAAATCTTTTTATCAGACGGATGAAAATAGGGCGACCAATTCGCTTTGCCTAAATGAGTGACTTGCTTTAAATTGCTTCCATCAATATTCATGGTATAAATTTCCATATTGGTGGGCGCGACTAAATTTTGCGCCAACAAATCTTTATAGTCTTTAATATCTTCGGGAGTCGTCGGTCGCGAAGAACGAAAAACTAATTTTTTGGAATCATGGGAAAAGAAAGCGCCGCCATCATAGCCTAAACCAGAGGTTAATTGTTTTAAATTTTTACCATTAATATCCATTCGCCAAAGTTCCAAATCGCCGCTTCTGCTCGAAGTAAAAACGATGTATTTTCCGTCGGGAGAAACAACAGCTTCAGCATCATAGCCAGGTTCGTTGGTCAGCTTCTTAACTATTTCTCCTTTAAGATCAGCGATGTATATATCGAATTCAGCGTAGACTGGCCACAAATATTTTCCATCAGCACGCGGCGCAGGTTTTGGTGGACATTCTTTATTGGCTTCAAAAGTAGAGGCGTAGAGAATATGTTTGCCATCAGGCATAAAAAAGGAACACGTTGTGCGACCTTCGCCATTTGAAATCAACTGAAGGTCTTTGGTGCCAATATTCTTTTTGGAAAGATCCAGCAGATAAATTTGGTCGCAGTGCGCTCCAATTAAAGGATTGCTCACCTGCATCGTTATTTTCTTACTGTCTGGCGAAAAATAAGCCTCTGCATTATCGCCACCGAAAGTTAGTTTTTGAATATTTCGAAGGTTATGCTCTTGTGAAAATATAAGGGGAGAAACGCTTAAAAACGTAATTTTTAAAATAGATTTTGACCAATTCATACGGATTTGTTTTTTGAGTCCTAACAAATGTAGCAAAAAAAATCGCAGAATAATCTGCGATTGTATTTTTAGAAAGGATACCCAAAAGCGAAATTGAGAACCGGTTTCAGCGGTTGCCATTTGCTGATGACCCAACGGTCGCCCATCGGTTTGTTCGGATCATAAACTTTGTAAGCAGCATCTAATCTGAGCGTGATATAGGCCACATTAATTCTAAGCCCTAGACCAGTCCCGACACCCATTTGAGAAATAAATTTATTAAACTTAAACTCATCGCCAAATCCAGAATCTTTCAAACTCCAGATATTTCCGGCGTCGACAAAGGCAGCGCCTTCAAACATTTTAGTAAACGGCATTCTGTATTCAATGTTGGTCGTCAATTTCACATTGTCCATCACGTAGGAGCGAACTTTCTCATCAAGTTGGGAATCGGCCGGACCCAAACCGCCGAATACACGCCAAGCTCTGATATCATTTGACCCACCATTAAAGTAAGATCTTACAAAAGGCATCGAGGAAGAGTTTCCGTAAGGAATTCCGATTCCAATAAATTGTCTTAATGCCAGCGTTTGTTTTTCATTATTAAAAGTGAAATATTTTCTGACATCAAAATCAAATTTTACGAATTGAGAATAGGGTATATTAAAAATGGTTTTTGAAGACCCAGAGACAATTCCGTCTTCTTTTCTACTGCTGTTAAAGATGCTGAAGACATTTCCGGCCATTTCAAATTTTCCATTAAAGTAGAAAGGATTCGGTCGGTCTTTTTTGCCAATTTCATTATAAGTAAAATTATAAATCATAGAAGAAATCAGGATGTTCTGCGTTTGCCGATCCTTGTTAATTAATGATTGCAGAAAAGTATTGAGGTCAGATAAATCCTCGCCCCCTAACGATTGTTGAAAATTGAGATCGTCAACAATGGTGGTTGAAAACTCATCAGACGTAATTAAACCATCTCGGAAATCTTGCCACAACGAAGGCGAATAAATTTGGAAAATTTTATCACGAACATCTTGATCGCGCGGGAAGAAATCATAATAACGGTCTTTATTTCGAGTCAAACTTAGCTGCGTGTTGAAGATCGAAAGACGATGCGATACGATATCATTAGCATTAGCAAAATAATTTAAACTTGCATTAAAGTTAACTCGTCCTAATCCGATATTATCCTGAACTGATGTACCTAAAATAATGGATGAGTAGGGCGAATATCTTTTAGGCACCACTTTCCAGGTTTGAAATGGTAGGAGTAAACGCGGAAAATTCAGCGCTACCTGCGCGGAGATTTCGTAAGCGAGCGCCCGCTTATCGGTGCTTTTGGAACTCACCACGGAGCCAAAAATCCCAGACAAACCGGTGGTTAAGTTTTCTGCGCCACCGAAAATATTACGGCTGGTAAGATCAATAGACGGCGAAACACCGAAATTTAAAATCTGAGAATAATTAAGATCGGTCGCAACTTTCAAATCGTATTTTGGAAGCGGCGCCAAATAATAACTAACATCAAGAATGCTGTCGCTTTGTTTACGAAGTGTTTCATCATATTTTATAATGCTGAAATTGTTCATCGCGGCGATGTTACGTTTGGTTAAATCTAAATTTCCCTGATCATAAACGTCGCCCGGTCGTAAGATAATAGGTCGCCACAAAGACAATGTTTTGTATTGATTGTCAAGTTTGTAAAAATTGATTCTTAACAAAGAGTCTTTCACGGTATCTACAGAATCTGATAATTTTTCCAATAGATGAACCTTGATGTTACCAATAGTTGTCAACTTATAGGGAGAATCCAGCGAGTCTTTGTGAATATCCATTGTCAGAGGAACATTTTTCCGGCTTTTTAAAGTATCTGCGGTAAAATAAATTTCTTCATTGGAATTATTAAATTTATAATAACCTTCATCCCGCATTAAATCATTGATCCTTTTTACTTCTCTTTCCAGAACCGATTGATCCAGGATTTTTTTACCACGAACTAAACTCTTGGTAAGATTTCGCTCATAAATATTTTTAATGTTACTATCTGGAATATTGTAATAGTAATCACTGATATTGGTCGGATCTTTATGGGTGATTAAATAATTGACCTGTGCTTTTTTAGCGGCAGAATCAAGATCGTGACTGTATTTCACATACGTATCCCAATATCCTTTGTAAACTAAAAACTTTCTAACGGAGTTGGCGCTTTCTTCTGTTTTACCTTGATCTAAAATCACAGGTGGCTGACCGATACTCTGTAAAAACCTTTCAAACAAAAGACTTTTGCCCACATATTCTGGATGATTAAACTGGACGAAAAGAGAATCCCGAAGTTTTTGATTTCTCATTTCGGTGGGGTAAGTCATGTATTCGGCGAGAATCGAATCGTATTTTGGATCTGTCGCATTATACATCCACAAACCGACTGGTAAGATAAAAAGCTGTTTTTTATTTGGTCTTTGACTTACGTGCGTTTCTACTTCATCATCATGTACTTTTCCATCTTCATATTTAAAGTTATTTTTGGTCAAAAGAAATTCACCATCAGGAACTTTTTTCGTTGTACTACAAGCATACAAAAAAAGAATAGTGATTGCAGATGAAAAAAATAAGTAATACTTTTGAAAATATTTTGAAAAATGCTTACGGCTCATAAAATAAAAATTTTACAGTCTCTTGATAAAAAGAAATTCAGACAAAAATACAATTTGTTTTTGGTTGAGGGCAATAAAACGATCAAAGAAATACCAAATTCTCACTACAAAATCCACGATATTTATTCGGTGGCTCCTACAGAATTATCAGTTGGAAACCTTATCACCACAGAAATCTCAGAAGCTGATTTAAAAAAGATTAGTTTCTTGCAACACCCAAAAGATTCGGTCGCAGTATGTGAACTTAAGGAAGAATTTATGGAGAGGGAAACTGGCGTTCAATTGATTCTAGACGGAATTCAGGATCCTGGAAATTTGGGAACGATTATTCGGTTAGCCGATTGGTTCGGCATCTCTCAAATCATCTGTAGTGAAGATACTGCGGACTTTTATAATCCGAAAGTAATTCAGGCAAGTATGGGTTCTTTTCTCCGGGTAAAAATTGTTTATACTGACTTGGAAAATTATATTCCCACAAATACAAACTTAATTATCGGAACCGATATGGCTGGAACTGATTTCTATGATTTTGAATTTCCAGAAAAATTTAATTTAGTTCTCGGCAATGAAGGTAATGGAATTCGGCCTGAGATCGAAAATCTCTTGACTGATAAAATAACCATTCCACGTTTTGGCAAATCACAAGCCACAGAAAGTTTAAATGTCGCGATGTCGGCTGGAATTATTTTAGGTCAAATTTTTAACAAAAAATAAGTCGGAAAAAATCCGACTTTATATTTTATATGAGTTGTTCAAAACTCGAAGTAGTTTTACTTTTCTGATACTGATCAATTTTTTGTCTGATAAATCGAAGTGCCATAGGTGCAAGATAAATTAGGGCTAAACCTATTAACTTCTTCTTCCAGCTCTTGTCATAAAGACTCTTTCTAGCATAATTTCCAACAAAGGTAACCGCGCCAATTTTCAAAGCATTTTCAACAATACTTACTCCTGCCTCGCTTTTTGCAAAACCGTAAACACTGCTTCTACTAAAGATAGAATCTTTAATGGATCCAGAAATTTCTTTTACAATTTCATTTGTTTTCAAAGATACCGTGGTTTCACCGTCTTCATCGATTTCTTCCTCCAAATATTTATCGGTAAAGCCATGAGTTAAGGCACTTAAACTTTCTTTGGTGTTATCGAAAGTTAAAAGATCTTCTAAATCGGCAACCTCTTTTTTCAATAGAGCTTTCTTGCGTCTAAGTTCCTCCAAACTATTATATTTAGTACTCATCTTTAGGAATTTATAAAGTTAATAATTTTATCGGCCACCTTATTTTTAATGGAGTTTCGAGCAGCAAAGGTGATAATGATGATCAACAAATAGAACGCTGCCATTATCAAAATTCCGTACGCATAATTTCCGAGCCAAGAACCAATCAATAAACCTAAACCAATATTTAATAGGATGATGAAGAATAAAGCCGCAACTGCTGCAATGATCAAATAGCTTAATGTTCCTACTGTTACGGAGGACTTTTCAGTCGCTTCCATTTTTAGCAAGTCTATTTTTTTTGAGGCGAACTCTTTTATAATGTCAACCATAATATTTTTTTTAAAGTTACAAAAAAAGGAACTTAAACTAAGTTCCTTTTTATTTTATAGGAATAAATTGTCGTAGAAATTACGATCTCATTCCGTCTAATTTATTCTCAACGTCTTCTGCAACTTCTTTCGTTGTAGCGATTGCTTGATCTTTGTATTTGTCATAGCCTTCTTTTACAGAGCTAACTACTTTATCAGTAGTTTCTTTAACTTGAGAAGAAATACTATCGTACTGATTTTTTACTTTTCCAGACACGTCTTCATACTGCTCTTTTGCTTTCTCAGAAACTTTACCGTATTGATCAACCGCTTGGTCTTTCAAATCACCAGCTTTAGTTTTGATTTTTTTTCTTGTTTCTGCACCTTCTTCTGGAGCGTAAAGCATTCCAAGAACAACACCTGCTGCTGCTCCTGCTAATAAACCTGCTAATACACTTGCTGCGTTACTACCTTTCTTTGACATCTTAGTTAATTTTTTAATAGTTAATAAATTTTGGGTGATGGATTTCTCCGTCTCTTCTAAAGTTACAATTAATATACCAAAGAAAAAAGCAACAGTCTTAAAATATGTTAAAAGTGACTAAGGTGAGACAATATCAAATCAATTGTTTCAATTTTGGTGAAATTAGAGTTGTCAATAACAATGGCATCTTCTGCTTTTTTTAGAGGAGCAACCGCTCGTTCGCTATCTGTCTTATCTCGAGAAACAAGGTTTTCTCGGACGCTATTTTCATCGGTTTCAATGCCTAAACCTTTTAATTCCAGAAAGCGTCTTTTTGTCCGTTCTTCAATACTTGCTGTCAGAAAGAACTTAAAATCTGCTTTAGGCAGAATTACGGTACCGATGTCACGTCCATCCATGATCACGCCGCCTTTTTCAGCCATACTTCGTTGAGCATCGAGTAAAAAATCGCGCACTTCTTTTTGGCTGGCAATTAAACTTACATTTTGTGAGATTTGATTGGTTCTAATTTCTGTAGAAATATCTTGTCCATTCAGGAACATCACCAATTCGGTATCGACTAGTTTGAATTCTAATTGAATTTCATTAAACCTGTTGAAGAGATCTGATAAATTGATTTCACCATTAGCGCCGAGGCAATTATTTAAAGCAAAATAGGTGATCCCACGGTAAAGCGCTCCGGTATCTAAATGTACCAAACCCAGTTTCTGAGCGATAATTTTAGAAATCGAACTTTTGCCAGTAGAAGAGTAGCCGTCGATAGCAATTACAGGTTTTCTCATAAGACAAATTTCCTGAAAATTTTTGAAGGGTACAAGTTAATTGTAGAACTACTCAGTGGTTAAAAAAAATGCTTCTATTATCGAACTCTATAAGTCAATTTGACATATTACAATACAAGAAATTCCTTCTTGTTTGAAAGGAACTTTTTTAATAAATATTTATTCTAAAGAAAATTATCTTCTATTTCCAGAAACTTCGATTAAGTCTAGTGTTACGCCGAATAAATTAACATTGGAAGCATTGTGGTACCTCACATGAGCGTAATCAAACCGGAAACTTGAAATCTTAATTCCGAAGCCCGCAGATAAACCGGCAAAACTTCTTTGATCCAAAACAGCGAGTTCATTTCCGCGCCGTACATTGTAGCCTAAACGAATGTTGAAAGCCTGTTCTGGGAAAAGTTCGGCACCTAATGAAAAGTGATCGGCAACCTTACGACTCCAGTTAATTTCCTGTCCATTATTATTAAAATCTTGGGAAATATTGAGTTTTTGTAAATCGTGTGCCGTGATTGTAAAGGCTAAAGGAAATTCATCTAAAATCTTGGTGTAGCCCAAATCTATACGAAAGGCTACATTTTCCCGCGTTCCATTAAATGATTTGAATTGGTAGCCGAAATTTCGAAAAACTAACGCAATTGTTTCTTTACTTTTTTGATTATGATAAGTAACTCCAGCTGTTCCAACCACGGCCATAGAAGTGTAGTTGTCAATTTTTGAAGTAATAAAATTAGTTCCACCTGCGATGGTGAAATCTTCATCAAACTGATAAGCGTAGGAAAGTCCAATCGAGGCATCCATCGCCCCAAACTCTCCGTCGATTGTGGCACTCTCATCGGTTCTGGGCATTTTGCCGTAATCCATATAACGAGCATTGAAACCAATCAGATGACCTTGTTCCAAATCTTTCACATAACTGATTGTACCGTATTGCGAACCGGCAAGATAATTAGCGTAGTTAACCGAAATCATATCGCTTTGTTCCAAGTTCATTAAACCCGGATTTACGGCTGCAAAACTTACATCAAAATCCCTAATTGACACGGCATCACCACCCAGGGCCGCTTGTCTGGCAGACGCAGGAATATTCAGAAAAGGGTAAACACTCGTTCCTTCCTGAGCAGTCAGTAAGCCAGCAATAAGTATCGTGGAAAATGCGGTAATTTTTTTCAATTGATTTGGTAAAGATGCGAAAATAATATATTTAAGTACTTTTCAAAAATAATTTCGGTGTAAATATAAATCTATTAACGAAATTATTTGTGTTTCCTTATATTTGTACCGCAAAAAAAAAGTAATAAAATTGTAAACATGAAATACGAACGAATTCTTCTAAAATTAAGTGGCGAGGCGTTAATGGGAAACCGCCAGTACGGAATCGATAATGACCGATTGAAAGAATATGCAGCAGAAATAAAAAAAGTGGTCGATATCGGTTGTCAGGTAGCGATTGTAATCGGTGGCGGAAATATTTTTCGGGGCTTAGCTGGTGCGGCGAAAGGAATGGATAGAGTTCAAGGTGATTACATGGGAATGTTGGCGACGGTAATCAATGGAATGGCTTTACAAGGAGCTTTAGAAGATGCTGGCATTTTCACCCGTTTACAAAGTGCAATCGAAATGGATAAAGTGGCCGAACCATTCATTAAAAGAAAAGCAGTGCGTCATTTAGAAAAAGGCAGAGTAGTTATTTTCGGGGCTGGAACGGGAAATCCGTATTTCACAACTGATACTGCGGCAACTTTGCGTGCAATTGAAATTGATGCCAATGTTATTTTAAAAGGAACAAGAGTCGATGGAATTTATGATTCTGATCCAGAAAAAAATGCTGATGCTGTTAAATTTAATAACTTAACCTACGCCGAAGTTTTCGAAAAAGATTTGAAAGTAATGGATATGACGGCGTTTACTTTAAGCAGAGAAAATAATTTACCCATTATTGTTTTCGATATGAATAAAGAAGGCAATCTATTGAAAGTAGTTCAAGGTGAAACCATCGGAACATTAGTGAATTTATAAAAAATTACCCTATTTTTGAGTGCTTCAAATAAAATATTAAAATAGAAATTTAAGATACAATGGAAGAATTAGAACTTATTGTAGATATGGTCAAGCAGGAAATGGATGCCGCCATTAAACATTTGGAACATGCTTTTCAGAAAATTAGAGCCGGACGCGCTTCTACCACAATGGTACAAGATGTTATGGTTGAATATTATGGCGCGCCAACACCGCTGAGCCAAGTTGCCAATGTGATGGTTCCCGATGCGATGACAATTTCTATCCAGCCGTGGGATCGAACTGCGATTGGAGCAATTGAGAAAGCAATCATCAATTCTAACTTAGGTTTTGCGCCTTCTAATAATGGCGAGAATATTATTTTGAATGTTCCACCATTAACGGAGGAAAGAAGACGTGAATTGGCAAAACAAGCCAAATCTGAAGCAGAGTCTACTAAAATAGTCGTTCGAAACGCTCGTCAAGATGGGATGAAAGAGCTTCGTAAATTAGACGGAGTTTCTGAAGATATCATTAAAGATGAAGAATCGAAAATTCAGGAGTTGACCGATAAATACATCAAAATGTGTGATGAACAAGCTAAAGTAAAAGAAGCTGAAATTATGAAAGTGTAATACTTTCCATATTATATAGAAGCCGTTTCAATTTTGTTGAAACGGCTTTTTTATTCTAAAGGTTATCCTGAATTCTCGAAATTTTGAACTGAAGATCTTTACGGCTTTTGTTATTTAAATTAATTATGCTTTTCAGCAAAACTGAAGATGTTCCCCAACTTAATTTTAGAATATCCTTTCGATTTAATTTTAGAAGCGTTGACCATTGCTTTAGCCAGAATATTGGTTGGTAGAGGCTTCTGACTTTTAAGCAAACCAAATTTATTAAGAAAGATAATTACTTTCGCACCCGCAACTTCAGCAAAGCGATCAGAACTTTTACGCTCCAACATTCCAGGTTGAAAGATAGTTAGTTGATTGAAATGTAATTCTTTAATTTTTTCTTCTAATTCCCCTTTCAGTTTAGAGTAGAACATATTGGAGTTGCGATCGGCACCGTAAGCGGAAACCAAAATAAAATCTTCAACGTTGTTTTCCTTGGCACTTTTTGCGAATTGGGCATTATAATCAACATCAATTTTGCGCTGAGCATCTTTACTGCCAGCAACTTTCAATGTAGTTCCTAAACTGGAAAAGGCCACGTCTCCTTTTACCAAATTCTTCCACTCTTCGGGTTTTTCAAAATCTACGAGGTGAACTTTAAGTTTTTCGTTTTCTACTTTCAAAGGTTTTCTGACGAATACATGAACTTCTTTAAAATCAGGATCCTGCAGAAGTTGATGAACCAAGTCTTTTCCAGTTGCGCCAGTCGCGCCTATTATTAGAGCCTTCATAATTTTTGTTTTAATGGAACGTCAAGAATAATTTTCGCAATCTTAAATTTACTAAATTTGTTTCTATTCACGTTATAATAATCAGGTTTTACAAATAATTATGAATATTACTGAAGTTTTAGAACATTGCCAATTAAAAAAAGGAGTAGAAGAAACATTTCCGTTTAATCCCGAAACTTTGGTTTTAAAAGTTGCCGGAAAAATGTTTGCCCTAATTCCTTTAGAAAAGCAACCATTAACTATTTCTTTAAAAGCTGATCCCGAAAAAAGTGCAGAACTCCGCGAACAATATTCTCAAATTGAAGGTGCGTATCATATGAATAAAACGCACTGGAATTCGGTGCTATGTGAAGGTTTGAAGAAGGAATTAATCTTGGAATTAATTGATGATTCTTACGATTTAGTAGTGAAATCTTTAACAATGAAAATGAAAGAAGAATTATTGAAACTTTAAAAATTAAATTCTGCAGTTAGCTTTTTATCCTCATGTAATCTAACCATCAATTCCGCCAGATCATTAAATTTAATTTCCTCGTGAAGAAATTCTCTGAAGTTGACGGAGATTTTTTGGCCGTAAATATCTTCATCAAAATCTAAAATATAAACTTCCACTGAAACTTTCGTTCCATTTACGGTAGGATTGGTGCCGATGCTCAACATTCCTTTATAATGGCAATCCCTTACAAATACATCAACAATATATGCTCCTTTTTTCGGCAGTAATTTAATAGGATCAACTTCAATATTGGCTGTTGGATACCCAATCGTGCGACCAATTTTTTTACCATGAACAACCGTTCCAGAAATAGAGTAGTTGTAACCCAGCATTTCATTCGCCAAAAGAACATTGCCATGGGACAAGGCATTTCTAATTTGCGTGGAACTGATGTTAAAGTTTTTATGATTTACCGCTTCCACTTGTTCCACTTCAAATCCGAACTCGGGACCCATTTCCTTTAATAATAAGAAATCACCACTTTTATTTTTACCAAAAGTGTGATCATAACCAACAATCAAATGTTTTACTTGAAGTTTTTCAACCAAAATCTTTTTAACGAACTCTTCACCTGTTAAGTTTCTGAAATCCTGATCGAACTCTTTTAAGAATAAATGCTGCAATCCATTTTTCTGAAGCAAATATTTTTTCTCCTCGATGGTGTTCAATAATTTTAAATCATCGTTTGGATTAAAGATTTTTCTAGGATGAGGCCAAAAAGTAAGAATAGCAGATTCCAGGTTTTTAGTTTCAGAAATGGACTTAAGTTTTTTGATAATACTTTGATGTCCAAAATGAACACCATCAAACATCCCAATCGAAAGTGCTAAAGGATTTTGGGGAAGTGAACCGATAAAGTTTTCTGTAATAATCAACTGAAATTCTTAATTAGAGTGGGGGATATTGCTGTAAAAATAGCGTTAAAGTAACTTTGTGCAAATATGACAAAAATCTTCTTTTAAACCAATTGCAAATTTGACAATAATCATTATATTTGCACCAAGAAAAAAATTAGCAATGGCAAACCAACTTAAAGGAAAAATTTCTCAAATTATCGGTCCAGTAATCGATGTCCATTTTTCAGATGCGGCAGAACTTCCAAACATCTATGATGCCTTGGAAATTACGAAAGCTGATGGTAATAAAGTTATACTTGAAGTAGAACAACATATTGGTGAAGATTCTGTAAGATGTATCGCGATGGACGCAACAGACGGACTTCAAAGAGGTCTTGAAGTTATTTCACAAGGAAGACAAATAACGATGCCAACAGGTGAGGCAGTTTATGGTAGATTGTTTAATGTAGTTGGAGACGCGATTGACGGAATTCAGCAAGTTTCGAAAGAAAACGGATTGCCAATTCACAGAGAAGCACCAAAATTTGATCAGTTATCAACGTCGGCGGAAGTTCTTTTTACAGGAATTAAAGTAATTGACTTGGTTGAGCCTTATTCTAAAGGAGGAAAAATTGGTTTGTTCGGAGGAGCAGGTGTTGGTAAAACAGTACTAATCCAGGAATTAATTAACAATATTGCGAAAGGTCACGGTGGACTTTCTGTTTTTGCCGGTGTAGGTGAAAGAACCAGAGAAGGAAACGACCTTTTGAGAGAGATGCTAGAATCAGGTATTATCAAATATGGTGATGCATTCATGGAATCCATGGAAAAGGGAGGATGGGATTTATCTAAAGTAGATTTGGAAGAAATGAAAGACAGTAAATGTACTTTCGTTTTCGGACAAATGAATGAGCCACCTGGAGCAAGAGCTAGAGTTGCTTTGTCTGGTCTTACAATCGCTGAATATTTTAGAGATGGTGACGGACAAGGACAAGGAAGAGACGTTTTATTCTTCGTGGATAATATCTTCCGTTTTACACAAGCGGGTTCTGAAGTATCTGCACTATTAGGAAGAATGCCTTCAGCAGTAGGTTACCAACCAACTTTGGCTTCGGAAATGGGTGCAATGCAAGAGCGAATTACTTCAACTAAAAACGGTTCCATTACTTCGGTACAAGCAATTTATGTTCCTGCGGATGATTTAACTGACCCAGCGCCGGCAACGACGTTTGCTCACTTAGATGCAACAACAGTATTAGACAGAAAAATTGCTTCGTTAGGAATTTATCCAGCAGTAGATCCATTGGCTTCCACTTCTAGAATCTTAACTCCTGAAATTTTAGGAAACGAACATTATGACTGTGCGCAAAGAGTAAAAGAAATTCTTCAAAAATATAAAGCGTTACAAGATATCATCGCGATTCTAGGAATGGAAGAGCTTTCTGAAGATGATAAACTATCAGTTTATCGTGCAAGAAAAGTGCAGAGATTCTTGTCTCAACCTTTCCACGTTGCAGAGCAGTTTACAGGATTGAAAGGAGTATTGGTAGATATCAAAGATACCATCAAAGGATTTAATATGATCATTGATGGTGAGTTAGATCATTTACCTGAAGCTGCTTTTAACTTGAAAGGAACGATTGAAGAAGCGATTGAAGCAGGTGAAAAAATGTTAGCGGAAAACGCATAATTAGGACTTAGGTAATTGGTTTTAGGTCATAGTTCACTAATCCTACAACCTACAACCCATAATCTAGAACCCAAAGAAAATGAATATCAAAATTTTAACTCCGGAGTTTGTAGTTTTTGAAGGTGAAGTAAAATCCGTTTTGCTTCCCGGAAAAAATGGTGAGTTCCATATCATGAAAGATCACGCCGCTATTGTTACTTCGCTAAACGGAGGAAAAATAAAAGTGTTCACCAATGAAATAAAAGAGGAATACAGTCAGCATTTCACCAAAGAAAGCGAAAAGGAAAGCGTATTTTCTTTTGAAATGAAAAGTGGAGTGGTAGAATTCAGTAATAATAAAGGAATTATTCTCGCCGAATAAGAATCTTCTTATCTATATAAAAATCCCGTCTTATAATAAGGACGGGATTTTTTTGGTTTGAATGGTTTTTTTTGGCCGACAATTCCTGAGCTTGTAGAAGTACTACGACTTTTTTGCTCCATTACGTTTCGCAAAAAGATCCGTTCAAGCGGAGTCGCAAACAAGATTCACAAATAAGACAAATTATTTGTTACCACCGAGATTCCTAAAATATCCAAATCCTTAGAATCTCCAGATTATAATCCTTAATAGATTTAATGAAAAATAGCGAAACTTTAAAAAACTCAAACCTGAATCAATTTCAACTTACTTTAATAATCGTTATATTGATGATCATATAAATACGTTATTCATGAAACATTTAATAGGTTTTTTAATGATTTTATCCAGTTTGTTTTCTTGCGCTCAAAATTTTGAACATAAAGTTATTCCGCTAAAAGATGCATCGAGTTTAAATTCGCTTCTAGATGCGACGGTGGATAAGAGGCTAGTTTTACTAGGCGAAGCGAGTCATGGAACCCACGAATATTATTTTTGGCGCGACAAGATCTCAAGAAGGCTAATCGCGGAACAGAATTTTAATTTCATTGCGGTAGAAGGTGATTTCGCTAGTTTATCCCATCTTAACAATTATGTGAAAAATGTACCCGGTGCCGCTAGTAACGCCAAAGAAGTCTTACTAAAATTGGATCGATGGCCAACCTGGATGTGGGCAAATGAAGAGGTTGTAGAGCTCGCTGAATGGCTTAGAAATCATAATGATCAATTACCCCAAAATAAAAAAGTTGGCTTTTATGGCATGGATGTTTATGATGAATGGAACTCGAAAAAAGTGGTCTTAGAATTACTTAAGACTACGGATCAAGCTGCTTATAAGTATGTGAAAAATCAGTACGGATGTTTCGCACCACATATCGGCGATAGTTGGAAGTATGCGGATGCAATTCGTGCTGGTAAAAAGAAGTGTGCGATAGCTACCAAAAATGTAGTGGATTATGTAAGGGATAATCGAGTGAAATTGAAAGCACTTCCAGATGATACTTAATTTTACTTATTACAGAATAGCATTGTCGTGCAAAATGCAGAGGAATTTTACCGCGAGAGCTTAGCTTCAGACGGACCTGCTTCTTGGAACTCAAGAGTTCATCATATGCATGCAACTGTTAATGATTTATTAGCGTTTTATGGAGATCATGCTAAAGGAATAGTTTGGGCACACAATACGCATATTGGCGATGCAAAATATTCCAGTATGCAAAAACGGGAAGAGAAGAATATTGGGCAGCTTAGCCGTGAAGACATGGGCGCCGATAAGGTATTGTTAATCGGCTTTACTACTTTTGAAGGTAAAGTAATTGCAGGATCTGGTTGGGGTTCGCCCATGCAGGAAATGAGCATTCCGCCTGCCATTCCAAATAGTATTGAATATAGATTGAATAAAATAGCTGACGAAAAATTCTATATGATTTTTGATCAGAAAGACCGAGAGGAGAAAAATCTAAAAATAATGGGTAATAGAGCAGTAGGAGTAGTATACAATCCTACCAGAGACGAAAGACAATTTGTACCGACAGTAATTCCTATGCGTTATGATGCCTTGTTTTTCTTTAAGAAAACTACAGCATTGAAAGTTTTAGAAAAATGACCCCTTTTTAGATGTGAACATGATTACTAACCATCGTGAATCTACTATAGATAAAAATATTTTACCATCAATATAAATTCCGTTTTTTATCATGACGGGATTTTTTTATCACATTCCTGAGATTGCCATTATCCCAGAAGTTACCGACAAGATGAAAACCCATTTCTAACAATTGAATTTTATATTTTTTAAATATATAGTTGTTGAAACTAAGGAAAATATCATGTCACAATCAGGATTTAATTTTTTCTTTCTGGTGCGCAATGATAATTAAGGCAATCATGATCGCGATTGAAATTAGCGATGCATTCAAAGTTCCCAAGTCCAAGCCACCTTTAGCAATAGGCTTGGTTAAAAAATCTCCGAAAGTTGCACCAAACGGGCGTGTAAAAACAAACGCAATCCAGAATAAAAGGATATGGTTGATTTTGGTAAAGGAATGCAGTAAGACGACCACGATAATAACTGACAAAGTAATCGCTGCTCCGACCAGATAACTCAAACCTAAACCATCATTCAAATAATCTCCAAAGGCAGTTCCTAAACTGTTTGAAAATAAGACTGCAACCCAGAAGAAGATTTCCTTTTGTTTTTCGACAATCGGCGAGACTTCCAGATTTTTGTATTTTAAATACCAAAGATAGAGGGTTAATAAAAGACAGGCAATCAGGATTAAACTTCCAAGCGCATAACCTAAATGCAAACTTCGGTCTATAAAATCTGAAATTTCAGTTCCTAAAGTTGTCGTTCCAATAATGACTAACCAGAAAAAAGCGGGAACATATTTCTTCGCTGAAAGTTGTAAGCAGAGGGTAATTAAAAAGAAAACTAAGGTAATCCCAATTCCTACAAGATACCCGAGATTTAGAGTTTGAGCGATAAAATCACCTAAAGTTTCGCCGAGTGTTGTGGCGACAATTTTCATTAGCCAAAAGAGTAAGGTGATTTTTGCTATTTTATTTAGCGATAAGTCTTCAGCAGAATTCATTGGTTTATTTTAAGTTGCACGCATCAACTTTGTATCCAATATTTTTCTAGTCCAAATAAAATTTTGTTAAATTTTTTCCGAAATTTCACAACTCAAAGAAATTACAAACTCAAAATAACGCCGTTTTCTTTCAATTGTTGAATTGGTTTTGAAAACCAGAATAAATCAAAATCCTCAAAAGTTTCTTCAAATTGAGTTTTCAGTTGTTGAAGCGTAATTTTCTTAGGATTATCGGTTGAATTCTCCGCGAATATTTTCATGAGCCAGTCTGCTTTAATACGGTCTAGTTCGATTTTTACAATATTGGTTTTAAGATGAAACGTTAATCTGCTTAACTCAAAAGCTCCCGCTCTAGTGTTTTTTACGAAAGTCTCTACATTTGCATTCTTATCCAGAAAAAGCAATTTTGAATTTCCCTTGAAAACCAAGCTTTCCTCTTCCAAAAGACAATCATGGATATAATCTGGGTGAATGGTTGTTTTGGGGATTTTAAAATCAAACCAATCTTTCAATGGGAGGTCAAAATTAATTCCGTGCATAAAGTTCAATAACGATTTCTTTAAACCAAAACTGAATTTATTATGATCAATTCCAGTTTCATCGGTAAAGTCGATATCGTTATGCGCAAAGAGTATTTCTTTCTTCAAAGGTTTTACGCCAAACTCTTCTGGGTTATTTCCGATCGGTGAGTGAGCAGTCATGGCAAACTGATGCCAGAAACCACTTTGCACAATTCCCATTTCAAATAATTGTCTGACCATTTCCAAGGAATCCACCGTTTCCTGAATGGTCTGCGTTGGAAATCCGTACATTAAATAAGAATGAACCATCACGCCAGCTTCAGTAAAATTGCGGGTCACTTTTGCGACTTGATGTACAGAAACACCTTTGTCTATTAATTTAAGCAAACGATCACTGGCAACTTCGAGTCCACCAGAAACAGCAACTAAACCTGAAGTTTTTAAAAGGAAACATAAGTCTTTGCTAAAGCTTTTTTCAAAACGAATATTCGTCCACCAAGTGACTACCAAGTTTCTTCGTAAAATTTCTAACGCTACTTCTCTCATCAAAGCTGGCGGTGCTGCTTCATCTACAAAATGGAAACCTGATTCTCCAGTTTGGGCGATCAATTCCTCCATCCGATCCACCAAAATTTTAGCGGAAATCGGTTCGTATAATTTAACGTAATCTAAAGAAATATCACAGAACGTACATTTTCCCCAATAGCAGCCGTGCGCCATGGTCAATTTATTCCAACGTCCGTCGCTCCATAAACTGTGCATCGGATTGGCGATTTCAATAACGGAAATATATTGGTCTAAGAGCAGATCGGTATAATCGGGCGTTCCGATGAAAGCTTGTTTATAATCAGATTTCGTTGTATTGTTTTTGTAAGTGACTTCTTGATTTTCTAAGACAAAAGTTCTTTTGAATTCACCTTCTGCTATCTCTTTCCCTGAAATCACATTTTCATAAACCAGTTCAATGGGCAATTCGCCATCATCTAAAGAGATGTAATCAAAAAATTCGAAGACGCGAGAATCCTTTAACTCTCTCAACTCCGTATTCGGAAAACCACCGCCCATCACAATTCTAAGTTCCGGATAATGTGTTTTAATAAATTGAGCGCACCGGAAAGCAGCGTATAAGTTTCCGGGAAAAGGAACAGAAAAACAAACCAATTTAGGCTGAACTAAATCTATTTTTTCTTTCAATAATTTTAAAGTAAAATCATCCGTAAAAGTTAAGTTAGAATTTAACTTTGAATAGAGTTCATCATAGGAATTCGCACTTTGACCAATCCGCTCCGCATATCTGCTAAACCCGAAATCAGCATCAATATTCTCTACGATATAATCTGAAATGTCTTCTAAGTATAACGTCGCCAGGTGTTTGGCCTTATCCTGCAAACCCATATTTCCGAACGCAAATTCCAGGTCATCAAGCTGATTAAAACGGGAAGCTTCTGGCAGAAAATTCATACTGCAGATTTGCCTTGCTAAAGTTGGATTATGATTTTGAAGGAATAGAACAACCTGATCGATGGTCTTAACATATTCTTCCCTCAATGCAAAAATTCGCTTTGAGTTTTCTGAAGTTTCTACTAAATTGATGTCTCCTGCAAAAACATTTTCAATTCCACTTTTTGAAAATAATTCTAAGATCACTTCAATTCCCAAATCAATCTGATAACTTGAAATATTTTTGGTATTCAAAAAACCTTTAATATAAGCCGTGGCCGGATAAGGAGTGTTGAGTTGGGTAAAAGGCGGAGTGATGAGGAGCAGATCTTTCAAGCGATTTTCTTTTTGCAAATTTATTTTAAATCTTTGGATTTAAGGCCATTGATTTTATTTTGAAAAAAACCGTCAGATGGTTCTAACGGTTTTTTAATTCTTTAATATCTCGTAATTTACAGTTCAAAATCTCCAGCAGATTCTGGCTGATAGAGTACTTCATCAATTACAATTTTCGTCATGCCTGAAGGAATTAGCCAATCGATTTCATCACCGACACGATAGCCAATCAATGCGGACGCAACAGAGGAAAAGATAGAGATTTTGCGCTCTTTAATATTCGCATCCGCTGGATAAACTAACGTAAACTCCATCGTCGTTTTATTATTCTGGAAATGAATTTTTACAATCGAATTCATAGTGACGACATCGCCGTCTACTTTGTCTTGTTCTACAATTTTTGCTGATTTCAATTCTGCTAGAAGTTTCTCAGCTTCTTCAGGTTTGATGCTGTTTTTAGCTTTAGCATCGGTAATAGATCTATGGATTTTATTGAAATCTTGTTTGGTAATAATAACTTGGCTCATGTTTTTAATGGGGATAAAATAAATAGAAGACCGTCTGAATTTTTCAAACGGTCTATATAAAAATATATTCTGAAAAATTTTACGAATCCTTGAATTGGAGATTTTTTTCCTCCAATAATTCTTGCTCTTGCTTTTTGTAAAAGCCGGAAGCTAGTTTTTCATGAATCGCCTCAAATGCTGCTAAAGTTTCATTAATTTCTGAATCGGTATGCGACGCAGTTGGAATTAATCTCAGCAAAATCATTCCTTTTGGAATAACTGGATAAATAACGACTGAGGTGAAAATTCCAAAATTCTCTCTTAAATCTCTGGAAAGTAGGGTAGCCTCTACGGTAGAACCTTCCATCATTACTGGAGTTACACATGTATTAGAGCCTCCTAAATTGAAACCTCTTTCTAATAATCCATTCTGTAATTTACGAACGTTCTCCCAAAGTTTTTCTTTGATTTCAGGTCTTGTGCGTAATAATTCTAGTCTTTTTAATCCTCCAATAACCATTGGCATTGTTAAAGATTTTGCAAAAACTTGCGAACGTAAATTATATTTTAAAATTCGGATAATATCCTTGTCTGCTGCGATAAATGCGCCGAAACCTGCCATCGATTTAGCGAAAGTTGAAAAGTAAACATCAACCTGATCTTGACAACCTTGTTCTTCACCAGCACCAGCACCTGTTTTTCCCAAAGTTCCAAAACCGTGAGCGTCATCAAGTAATAATCTGAAATTGTATTTTGATTTCAAATCGCAAATCTCTTTAACTTTTCCTTGCATTCCGCGCATTCCGAAAACTCCTTCTGTGACTACTAAAATTCCACCACCTTGTTCTTCTGCAACCTTAGTTGCTCTAATCAAGTTTTTTTCTAAACTCGCGATATCGTTGTGCTTATAGGTGAAACTTTTACCCATATGAAGACGTACACCGTCAACGATACAAGCGTGTGAATCGGCATCATAAACAATTACATCATGTCTGCCAACTAGGGCATCTATGGTAGAAACCATTCCTTGGTAACCAAAATTTAAAAGGTATGCAGATTCTTTCTCTACGAATTCGGCTAATTCTCTTTCTAATTGTTGATGCTGTTCTGTTTCACCAGACATCGCTCTCGCACCCATTGGGTAAAACAATCCGTATTCAGCCGCAGCTTTTGCATCAGCTTCTAAAACTTCTGGATGGTTGCAAAGACCTAAATAGTCATTTGCACTCCAGAATATAACTTCTCTACCTTGAAATCTCATTCTCGGACCGATAGGACCTTCTAGTTTTGGAAAAACAAAATAACCCTCGGCATAATCGGCAAATTGTCCCAATGGTCCTGGGTTTTCTCTAAGGCGATCAAAAATATCTTTCATTATTTAAATGTTATTTGTAACTACTCAAAGTTAATTATTTTAAACTAAAAAAACCTTTCGCTCATTACAAAAAGGTTTTTTCTTTATTTTTTTTTAATATTATCCTATTTGATCAATTCTGTTTTATAAACTTTGTCATAATTGTGAACTCCATTGTTTATAAATCCTTGGTCTGCCATCCATTGATCACTGTATACTTTAGTAATGTATCTGGACCCATGATCTGGATAGATCATCACCACGATATCGTCCTTTTGAAAAGGATTAGCGTTCGCATATTGTAAAAGTCCTTGCGTTACGGCACCAGTTGTATAACCACCCATGATAGCTTCTTTCAAAGCAATTTCGCGTGTTCGATAGGCAGCCATTTCATCATTGACCCGAACGAATTCGTCAATCTGATCAAATAATAAAGCTCCTGGAATTAGATTTTTTCCCATCCCTTCAATTTGGTAAGGATGAATATCTTCTTCATGAACTTCGCCAGTTTCATGATAGCTTTTCAGAATAGATCCAGAAGCGTCAACACCAATGATTTTGATATTAGGATTCTTCTCTTTTAAAAATTTAGCAGAACCTGAAAGTGTTCCTCCTGTTCCTGTACAGGCAACTAAGTGCGTAATTTTACCATCAGTTTGCGCCCAGATTTCGGGACCCGTACTTTGGTAATGAGCATCTATATTTAATTCGTTGAAATACTGATTGATGTAAATGGAATTGGGAGTTTCTGAAGCGACTCTTTTCGCAACCTCATAATAGGATCTGGGATCGTCTGCTGCTACATTTGCGGGACAAATATAAACAGTAGCTCCTAAAGCCTTCAGATAGGCAATTTTTTCTTGCTTCGTTTTATCACTTACCGCCAAAATACAGTTATAACCTTTGATGATGCAAACCATCGCGATTGAAAACCCCGTATTTCCAGAGGTGGTTTCAACGACGGTTGAGCCAGGTTTTAAAAGGCCTTTTTTCTCAGCTGCTTCGATGATATGAATTGCAATACGGTCCTTGGTAGAATGGCCAGGATTATATGATTCTAATTTAGCATATACGGTAGCAGGAATCTCTTTGGTAACTTCATTCAGTCTAACCAAAGGAGTATTACCAATTAGGCCCAGAATGTTATCGTGAACATTAGTCATTATTCTTCATTTTAGTCTATTAAAACCGAATGCAAAAATACTAAAAAATAAATAATTGAACTATCATTACCTTGGTTTGTATTTCAATCTATGAGATATGTCAGTGGACAACGTATTTTGCAGCGTTGTACATTTCTTGTAGAAACTTAGCGTATTGTTTAAATTTTGTTAAAATCATCATATAATAAGTTAAAAACCTTATTTTCGCAACATTGAAAATTTAATATGAAAAATTGGGCTTTTAAACAGTGGAACACCGTTTTAGGTTGGGTCGTGTTCGTCATTGCTTTTCTCACTTACCTCTCAACCATGGAGCGGAATTTTAGTTTCTGGGATACAGGAGAATATATTTCTTCTGCCGTTAAATTAGAAGTTACCCATGCTCCAGGTGCCGCACTTTTCCAATTGGTTGGTGCTGTTGTAGCCATGCTTGCTTTTGGTAATGGTGAAAATTATTCAGTCGTGATCAATGGATTGTCCGCTTTATTTAGTGCCTTCACCATTTTGTTTTTATTTTGGACGATTACGCATCTTGTGCGAAGATTATTGCATAAAGATTTTAATGAAGTTACCCAGCATCAAGAAATCTCCATCTTATTTGCTGGAGTTATAGGCGCCTTGTGTTTTACTTTTTCAGACACTTTTTGGTTTTCAGCTGTAGAAGGTGAAGTTTATTCAATGGCGTCAATGTTCATCGCCCTTTTATTATGGTTAATTACCAAATGGGAAAATGAATATTTAGAATCAGATAACGAACGCTGGATTATTCTAATTTTCTTTGTAACTGGTTTGTCAGTTGGGGTTCACATGATGGGAATGCTAGCGATACCAGCCGTTTGTTTCATTTACTACGCTCGAAACTATACCTTTTCCTGGAAAAGTTTTCTGTGGGCAAATGTTATTACTCTAGTGATTTTAGCGATTGTATTTAAAGGAATCTTCCCTCTAATCATGACTTTGTTTGGAAAGATGGAAGTTTTTGCCGTAAACGGAATTGGGATGCCTTTCCATTCGGGAACAATCATCGCGTTTATTATTTTAGTTGCACTCTGCTATTTTGCGTTGAAATACGCTCGGAATATTAAAAAGAATATCTACCAAACCATTATTCTTTCAGTGGTTTATATGATGATTGGTTTTTCTTGTTGGATGGTAATTCCGATTCGTGCAACCGCAAATCCACCTATGAACTTGAACAATCCTGATAATGCAATTGGGATGCTCGATTATTACAATCGGGTACAATATGGTGACTGGCCAACTTCTTACGGTCAAAATTACACCGCCTATTTAGATGCTAACGGAATTCAGAAAAACGAAGACGGAAGTTATAAAACGAGAAAAACTGACGATGTCTATGAAAAAGATGAAAAAGCAAAAACCTACCGTAAAGTAGGCGAACGATTCGATTACGTTTTCAGCCAAGATCATGTAAGCATTTTGCCAAGAATGTTTAACGAAGATAAAGGGGTGATGGAAAACTATATCGCCATGTACGGTGCGCCAGATTTCTCCTTTAATTATGAAAATGCAGACGTAGCGGATAGTCCGGAAGCTATTCAGATTTTTGATGATCTTCGTAAAAAATATGAGGATGGTACAATCAAAGCAGCTGATTATTTACAAGTCAAACCTTATAATTTAATCAATGTTCAAAAGCCTTCTTTAGCCCAAAATTTAGACTATTTCTTCACCTTCCAAAATGGATATTACTTTGTAAGATATTTGATGTGGAACTTCGTCGGTCGCCAAAATGACCTCGAAGGGAATATGGAAAACAACCGCGGAAACTGGATTTCCGGAATTTCATTTATCGATAATGCGATGTATGGCGATCAAAGCAAGATGCCGGCAAAATTTAAAAATGAAAGTACCGTCGGCTTTTTCTTTTTACCTTTACTTTTAGGATTAATCGGTTTCTTTTTCCAGCTCAATCGTGATTTCGGACGATTCTACGGCATCTTATCCTTGTTTATTATCACAAGTGTCGGAATTATTTTCTACACCGGTGTAAAACCCTTCGAAGTGCGGGAAAGAGATTACGCCATGGTCGGCTCTTTCTATGCTTTTGCGATTTGGATCGGTCTGGGAGCCGGTGCAATACTTTGGTATTTACAGGAAAAAGTAAAATCAAACTCTTTAAATATTGGAGCCGGAGTTATTCTTCTCGGAATTCCATTAATGATGGGTTTTCAGAACTATAATGTTCATGACAGAAGTGGGAGATACGCCGCTTACGATTACGCATATTCTACTTTAAAATCTTTACCGAAAAACGATATTCTATTTGTTTACGGTGATAATGATACCTACCCAATTTGGGGAATGCAAGAAACTTCCGGCATGCGACCAGATGTGAAGGTGGTGAATTTTACTTTGCTTTCCACCCCTTGGAATATTGATCAGGTAAAAAGAAGAACCTATGAATCCATGCCGGTTCCGTCGGTGTTTACGCATGAAGATTACCGTGATGGAACGAATGACCAGATCTTCATTATGGGCAAAAAGGATTGGGAGAATATTTTTTCAAATATGAAAGAGCAAGGAGCTCCTGATGATGTTTTCCCAGAATTTAGAAAGTTTTTATCCCAAGATTCGATGACGCTAAAAGAAGCCGTCAATTTTATTAAATTAAAATCTGATAATAAAGATGAAATTTTAAAGATGATTTTTGGGGAAGCAAAATATGAGAAGTTCAATTTCCTGCCTGTTTCTAAATTCGTTTTACCGGTCAACAAACAAAACGCTTTGAAATCGGGAACAATTGAGCAGAAGGATTTAGCAAGTACCGTTGATCAAATTACGATTGAATATAAGAAAACGAGCATGTTCAAAAACAATTTATTGTTGATGGATATTTTGGCAAACTTCGATTGGAAGCGACCGATTAACTTCTCTTCAGGCGGTATTTATGATCCTGAAAACTTATTCTTTTTGGGAGATTATTTGCAATATGACGGATTTAGTTACCGTTTAGTTCCGATTGAAACCAAAGAACGTGAAGATGGAGAAATGGGTAGAGTAGACGCCAACTCCTTATATAGTATTGTTAAAAATTTCAGATGGGGTAATTTCAAAGATTTGAATGTTCATTTCGACGAAACGTGTACTCAGAATATTGTAAGTTATAGAAGTTCTGCCAGCCGTGCTGCCGAAGCACTTTCTCTTTCTGGACAAAAAGCCAAAGCTGTGGAAGTATTAGATTTAGCTTCCAGAGAAATTCCAGTTTCAAAATATAATGATCCGCGTTCTTTAAGTTCAATGGTTTACGGCTACATCGTGGCTGGCCAAGAACAGAAAGGATTAAAGCTTGCCGAGGAATTGAAAAAAGGAATCTTTACGGAGTATGAATATTATAACAGTTTATCTGAAAGAGAACAGCGATTTGTCGGCAGACAAATGCGAACCAAACCAATGGAATATTCATTAGTAGTGGGAGCGGTTTCCGATGCGTACGCGAAAATCGGTCAGAAAGATAAAGGTTACGATTACTTGGTAAAATCTCTCGAACCAATAGATAAAAAATTCAATACTTTTATTAAAGATTTACAAACCATGGGCAAAGAAAAAGCTTTTAGTGAAGCAGATAAAGTTCAAAAGATTACGCCTTTTTACACCTATTTGTTTGACATTATGGAGCCTTATGATTCCACCTACTCAAAAGAAAAAGAAAGCCAAATTACCTCTGCGATTATGAAGGCCACGCAGTAAATTAAAAAAAAATTAAGTAAAATGACAGCATTAGAATATATTAAGCAAGTTCCGAAAGCAGAATTACATCTTCATATTGAAGGAAGTTTTGAACCGGAACTCATGTTTGAAATCGCTCAAAGAAATAAGATTGAAATTCCTTACGCAACGATTGAAGATGTAAATAAAGCGTATCAATTTAGCAACTTACAGGATTTTTTGGATATTTATTACGCCGGCGCAAACGTGCTGATCCACGAGCAGGATTTTTATGATTTGACGATGGCTTACTTTAAACAATGCGCCAAAGAAAACGTGCTGCATGCCGAAATCATGTTTGATCCGCAAACACATACCAAAAGAGGAGTGGAATTTTCTACGGTGATTAATGGAATCCAGCGCGCGCGTGAAGAAGCTGAAAAAGAATTTGGGATTTCTTCACTATTAATAATGAGTTATCTGCGTCATTTATCAGAAGAAGATGCTTTCGAAACACTGCAACAATCGCTTCCATACAAACATCTCATAAAGGCAGTTGGACTGGATTCTTCGGAAAAAGGAAATCCACCATCAAAGTTTCAAAGAGTTTTTGAAGCTTCTATTAAAGAAGGTTATGTTCCAGTAGCACACGCAGGTGAAGAAGGTCCCGCAGAATATATTTACGAGGCTTTGGATTTATTAAAGATTGCCCGAATCGATCACGGAAACAATTGCTTAACTGATCCTAAGTTAGTGGAAAGACTGGTTCAGGAAAAAATTGGTTTAACGGTTTGTCCGCTGTCGAATACGGCACTTCGAAATGTTGATCATATCGATAATCATCCTTTGAAAAAGATGTTGGATTTAGGTTTAAAAGTAACAGTCAATTCTGATGATCCTGCTTATTTCGGTGGCTATTTAACTCAAAATTATATTAGTTGTATTGAGGCTTTGGATTTATCGCTACAAGAGGTAAAGCAATTGGTTCGTCATTCTTTTGAATATTCTTTCCTTTCAGAACAAGATAAAGAGAAATTTTTAAAAATGGTATAATTAGACTTTTGATATTTAAGATGAAATTACTTTTATTTTAAGAAAATATTTTTATAAATCAAAAACGATAAAAAGAAGGAGCTAACCTGCGGGAAAGCTCCTTGTTCGTTATGGCCTTTAAGAGAGTTATTCAAATTTATTGATACGTCAAATTTTTTGCATAAATAGGTGAAATCACCCAAAGATTTTTATGATTATTTGTTATTTTTGTAAAAACATAACACCATGAAAAAATTACTACTCCTCTTTATCTTATCGTTCGGAATGTTATATTCCCAACAGATTACAGAAAATGAAATACCTGGAAAGGTTTATCCACTGACGATTCTCTCCCTTCAAAAAGCTGTAAACAATCAGAAGTCGTCTCCTAAACTGATTAAAAATTTGAACATCACTTTGCCAAATATGAACGGGCAAAAAGTTGTTTATAAGTTAATTGAAAATGATCTCACCGAGCAAAGAGCTGCAGCTGTAACTACTTTCAATGGCGTATCTGCAGATGGAAAATCAACATTGAAACTTTCTTTGTTTGAAGATCATATTATTGCCATCTTAAAAAACAGCGAAGGCTATTTTTATGTAGAACCGTACAATACTTCTACAGGAAATTATAGAGTTTATCCAGCGTTTGCAGATTTCGGAGTGAACTTTACCTGTGATAATGCCTTCGATTCAAATCTGATGCAAGAGCTGAATTCCGTGAGAGATAATCTAATATCAAAAGGTTCTGCGCCGAATTTTCCGTATGGCAATCAGCTTAGAAAATTTAGAATGGCCATTGCAACAACAGGAGAATTTACTCAGGCGTTTTCTGGTGATCAAAATATCGCTTTAGCTGAAGCTTTAAGTATGTTAAATTTGATCAATTTGATTTACGAATCTGAAGTTTCAATGACTTTTAATGTAATCTCGAAAACCACCGATAAAACATTAATTTTTACAGATCCAAATACAGATCCTTTCACAGTAAGTCCTTCATTTGCGAGTGCAGCAAATTCCCAAACTGGTTTTACGACCATGAATACAAACGGAACGTTGCCATATGCCTTATATGATATTGGCCATACTTTCCACATTATGACTGG
This sequence comes from Kaistella antarctica, assembly GCF_900109615.1. Lineage (GTDB taxonomy): Bacteria > Bacteroidota > Bacteroidia > Flavobacteriales > Weeksellaceae > Kaistella > Kaistella antarctica. The sequence goes on along the minus strand of NZ_FOIX01000003.1, from coordinate 563,844 downwards.
TGGCGGAGCTCAAGGACAAGCTGGATCGCAACCGTGCACTGCTACGGCAAAAGCAAGAGCTTGGAGTCAATGGAACATCACGATGCCTAAGGCGATTACCGCAAATCTTATCGTTCATGAAATGGGTCATCAATTTACAGCAGGGCATACTTATAATGCGGTTGGAGGAAGCGCTGGAAGTCCAACTTTCTGTACTTCTGGCTGGAGCAGTACTGCAGCTGTAGAACCAGGCGCTGGAACAACCATTATGAGTTACGGAAATAATTGTACCGTACCAACCAATCAAACCAATACAGGAAATAATGGTTTAAGTTACTTCAATGCGAGAAGTTTGGACCAAATTACGAGTAATCTAACTGGACCGGCTAACTGTTTTACAACACAGGGAACCGGCAATCAGCTCCCTGTCGCAAATGCTGGGTCAGACATTACAATTCCAAAAAACACCCCCTTTAAATTAAATGGTATCGGTTCTGATCCGAATGATACTAATTTGTCTTATACTTGGGAACAAGCAGATATTGCAACAGCCAATGATAAAGGAGCGTTTGGCAGTACTATAGCCGGAGCGGGTGGTTATGTTGCGAGCAATAGTACGGCGAATGCTCCTCTCTTCAGATCTGAGCAAAGTAATTCAAGCACAGAAAGATATTTTCCGAAATTAACTTATGTTCTAAACAATCAGAATTTACCGCCAGTTAATGATGCGGAAGTTCTTCCTGCAGTAGCACGCACAATGAAATTTCGATTTACGGTGAGAGATAATAACGCACTATCGGGTGGCGTAGATTCTGATGAAATGGTCGTGACAGTTGATAACAGTGGACCGCTGCAGGTTACTTATCCGTCAGTCACGGGTATTACAATACCAGCTTTATCCGCTGCAACAATTACCTGGAGTGTCAATGGTACAAATGCTTTAAAATCAACGGTAAACATTTTACTCTCAATTGATGGTGGAAATACTTACCCTTATAACCTAGTCATCAATACACCTAACGATGGTTCTCAAAGTATCACAATGCCAAACGTCCCTCAGACATCTACTGCACGGGTAAAAATTGTGGCAGCTATCAATGCTAATGCAGAATTTTATGATGTTTCAGATAAAGACTTTACGATTTCATCCAGTTGTTTAGCTTACAGTTCATTTATCAATCCGACGTCAAGCGTTGTGGCCACAGTTGGAACCGCAGCCAGCAATCTTAATATGGTTGCTCCAGGCGCCGCAAGTAATTCGTACACCATTAAAAATATTGATTACACTACCGCAACATCGAATAATATTTTTGCTTACAGTGATATTACAATGACAGCACCTCAATTGGCAGTCAATAATTATCCTTCTGTTACCTACAGTTTTAAGGTGACCAAAACAGGTAGCTACGTATTTACGAAAACAGGTGCGTTTCTAATCGTAACAATCCATTCTGGCTCTCCTTATACGCTGGGCAATTTTGTAGCATCCAACGCTTACAATGTTAGTGGTAGCAGCTATTCTTCTTCCACTTCTACACAAAACATGGTTTTGCAGGAAGGTGTTACCTATTATGCCGTAATTTGTAATTTCAGCAATCCTGCTAATAATTTAACGTATGACATTATCAGCACGGGCCCTGGAAGTTTGTATAATTCTTTAACAACTCCAGCAGGCTTCAATTATACTTTCTTAGCAATTAGTAATCTAGACAGTAAAATAAAAGCAGTGAGCAGTACTGCTAACTTCACCTCTTTGCCAGTTGGAACTTATACTGTAAAAGGAATTTCTTATCCAACTGCAGTTAATAGCGCTCTGTTCGTTAATCAAACAGTTGCAGAAATCGCTACCGCGGGAACATGTTTTGCGATAAGTGGTAATGAAAGATCTTTGCAATTAACCAGTGGCTTAGCTACTTCGGAGAATTCTGATCAGCTTCAAGGATTTATGATTGCTCCTAATCCAGTCGATAATTATCTGACTGTTGTAAGCAAGCAAAAAATCACTAGTTACCAGATTTTGGATATTTCAGGAAGATTAATTGAAAGTAATGTTCTTAAAAACAAGACGATCAATTTCAGCCGTTTAAAAACCGCAACCTATCTCCTTTTACTATTAGATGAAGGCAAAGTGGTTCATCAGGAAAAGATTATTAAAAAATAATTAACTTTGAAAAGCCATCGTAAAGGTGGCTTTTTTTAATATCCATTATTATGAAATTTAATGCACTATTCATCTTTTTGCTTTGTTTCGGATTAGTATCTGGGCAGAAATCGCAGCAGTTTATTTTTAAATTCAATGTGAAAAAATGGAATCAAGAATTTACAAAACAGCAAAAATTAACCAGGGATGGAGTGTCTTCAATCAATCTTTTTGATGTTGATGGAAAGCCTGTTTTATTTAAAGTGTCAGAACGAAGCATCTCTGAAGTTGCCGTTCCAGATTTAAAAATCCTTAAAGGAAAATCTGCGGATAATCAAAAAATCATATCACTAACTATTTTAGCGAAATCGATGAGTGGAGCCTATTTAGAAAATGGCCTGCAATATTTTATAGAACCTGTTAAAGGCAGCTGCAATAAATATAAAGTTTATATCAAACCAAACTTAAATGAAAAGGGAGAGGTAGGACAAATCAATGATCATTTGAAATAAGGATTAGGGTGAAATTTTAATAAATAAATGGTCAACAAAATTTAAATAAAATTTGGAAAAATATTGTGCTTTTCTACGCGGTGTTAATGTCAGCAGAACTTCGATGAAGATGACAGAGGTTATCGAAGTATTTGCCGAAGCTGGAATGCAAAAAGTCACCACTGTATTAGCAACTGGAAACATTTTGTTTTCTTCCAATAAAAACCAGTCTGAATTAAAGCGGATTCTAGAGAAAGCGATGTCAGACTATTTTAATTATGAAGCTTTTATTTTCCTAAAAACGGAAAAAGAAGTTGCTGAAATTTTAAAAAACAATCCGTTTCAAAAATTGGAAGACCTCCACATTTATGTTTTTATAGGAGTCGAAAATATTGCCCAGCTACTTTTAGAACAATTCAATCAATCTACAAAATCTGAAAGTGAAAAAGGAGCGATTATCGATCAAACCTTTTATTGGCAGGTGGAGAAGGGAAATACTTTAGCTTCAACCTTCGGAAAAGTTTTAGGGAAAAAATTATTGAAAGAAAAAATGACGTGTCGGAATTTAAATACGATGGAGAAAATTTTAAAGAAATTTTAGTAAAAACCAAATATCAGTAACTGACTTTGGATCAGTTTTTTTTGTAGATCATTTTAAAACCGTTTAGTAAATTACTGAAATAATTCATCAAAAAAATCCGTATTTTTGTGACTCAACCGAAAGTCCAACATTAAACATCAATAATGATTCAATATCTAGAAAATATCCACCATAAAAATTCAAAAAACTTTTTCCTAATTGCGGGTCCGTGCATCATAGAAGGCGAAGAAATGGCTTTAAATATTGCCGAGAAAATTGTGGAGATGACTAATAAATATGAAATTCCTTATATTTTTAAAGGCAGTTTCAAAAAAGCAAATCGCAGTAGAGTAGATTCTTTCACCACCATTGGAGAAGAAAAATCTCTGGAAATTCTCAGAAAAGTAGGCGAGACTTTTAACATCCCAACCACAACAGACATTCACGAAAATAATCACGCCGCTTTGGCCGCTCAATATGTTGATGTTTTACAAATCCCAGCATTTTTAGTTCGCCAAACTGATTTACTAATTGCAGCCGCAAAAACTGGAAAATGTGTTAGTTTGAAAAAAGGACAATTTCTGTCGCCGGAATCAATGCAATTTGCCGTGCAGAAAGTGAATGATTCGGGCAACCCAAAAACGGCAATTATCGAACGAGGAAACTCTTTTGGCTACACCGATTTGGTTGTTGATTTCCGCGGAATCCCAACGATGCGAAATTATGCTCCGGTGATTTTAGATGTCACTCATTCTTTGCAACAGCCGAATCAAAGTTCTGGTGTTACAGGTGGAAGACCGGAATTGATTGAAACCATAGCAAAAGCTGGAATCGCTGTTGGTGCAGATGGGCTTTTCATCGAAACTCATCCAGATCCGAGTTGTGCACTATCCGACGGAGCCAATATGCTGCGCTTAGATAAATTGGAAGAGTTGCTGCAGAAATTAACACGCGTTCGAGAAGCAATTCTCTAATTTTTCGTTATCTTTAAAATCTAAATTTTTTACCTTGAAAAAAATTCTATTACTCCTTTTGGTGATGCCCGTTTTTGCGTTTTCGCAAATTAATCTGAAAGTGTTGGATGAAGATGGCAAACCGGTTTCCGAAGCCAATGTATCTTACAACAATCAAAATTTTACGACTGACGATACCGGTTTTGTAAAGATTCCGATTGCGGATGCTGAGCAACTTCTTTCTGTACAAAAAGGAAATTTTAGGGGTTTTAATAAAAACATTAAAATAACTCCAAAACTCCAAAATGTAAATGTTCTGTTCGTAAAAGCCGAAAGAGAAACTGAAATTGAAGAAGTTGTTTTTCAGAAAAAAGGAAAAGTAAAAGTGACCGACTTAACTTCAATGGAAATTTCTACCAAAGAAGCACAGCAAGTTGCTTCACTTTCTGGTGGTGTAGAGGGACTTTTGAAAACTTTACCCTCCGTAAATTCCAACGCCGAACTTTCTTCGCAATACATGGTAAGAGGTGGAAACTATGATGAAAACCTTATTTACATTAATGATATTGAAATCTATCGTCCGTTTTTAATTCGTAATTCTTTACAAGAAGGATTGAGTATTATCAATCCCGATATGGTTCGGTCTATTAATTTTTCGGCGGGTGGATTTGAAGCGAAATATGGCGATAAGATGTCTTCATCTTTAAATATTTACTACCGTCAACCCACGAAATTCGAAATTTCTGGTGAAGCGAGTTTAATTGGTGGAAGACTATCGACAGGTTTTGCGTCCAAGGATAAAAAGTTATCAGCAATGATTTCTGGACGGTATCGAAACACCAATTTGGTTTTAAATACTTTGAAAGAGGACACTGACTTTAATCCGCAGTACATGGATTTCCAAACCTACATCAATTATAAATTAAATGATAAATGGGGATTTTCTTTCATCGGATATTGGAGTAAAAACGATTACGAAATGATTCCTAAAGTGAAGGAAGTTGAATTTGGAACGTTGCAATCTCCTTTAAAACTGAGCGTTTTCTACAATGGAAAGGAAGATGACAAGTATAAAAATATGATGGGCACGGCGTCCATTAACTTTAAACCCAATAAAAAATGGGCTTTTACTTTAGATAATTTTGCCTATCAAAATCGCGAGCGTGAATATTATTCGATTGCCTCTGGTTATATGTTGCAAAGCTTTGACCCAGTTACTGGCGAGCCGATTGCCTCTTATGATGTGGGTGGACAAATTGATCATGCACGAAATGACTTATTGGTAAAAACGTATGGTGCTCAGTTTAAGACGAAATTTTCACCTAACGTCAACACTGATTTTGAAGTCGGAGTAAAATTCGAAAAAGAAAATTTAAGAGACTTTACGAATGAATGGCAGTTAGTCGATTCATTGGGTTACAGCACGCCTCGGAATTATGCAGAGCCTGGAACTTTGGATCCATCTCAGCTTCGTTTGAGATATAGTATTTCTGGCGCAAACCATATTCAGCCGACTAGAACTTCTGGCTATGCGCAATATTCTAAAAAGTTTTATTGGGGTGAAAACAGAATGTTCGTCAACGCTGGAGTTCGTGCTTCTCATTGGGATTTTAATGATGAAACCATTATTTCGCCACGTGCTCAAATTGCCATTAAACCAAATTGGGATATGGATATGTTATTCAAAGTTTCTGGGGGAATTTATTACCAAGCGCCTTTCTATAAAGAGATTAAAGATGTCGATGGGAAGTTTAATCCAGATATTAAATCACAACGTTCGATGCAAATTATCTTGGCGAATGATTACGAATTTAAAATGGTTGACCGCCCTTTCAAGTTGACCACAGAAGTCTATTACAAGAAAATGGATCATTTGATTCCATATTATTTAGACAATGTAAGAATCAGATATTCTGGTGAAAATAATTCTGAAGGTTATGCTTACGGAATTGACACGAGGTTGTTTGGAGAATTTGTGCCAGGCGTAGACTCATGGATTTCTGCCAGTTATTCGCGAGTTTATGAAAATATTGATGGGCGCGGAGATATTCCAAGACCGACCGATCCCCGTTTTAGATTCTCGATGTTTTACCAGGATTATATGCCTAAGTTTCCTTCAATGAGAGTCAATTTGACTTTGGTTTATGCCAACGGACTTCCGTCGGGAACACCGATTTCCTTGGATGAATTTGGCAAACCCGATTTTGAAGCACCTTACAAATACCAAAGATCTTTGCCTTCTTATAAAAGAGTTGACATTGGTTTATCAAAAGTATTCATCGATCAAAAAGACAATAAAGTGAACGGTGGTTTCTGGGGAAATTTTGAAGAACTAACTTTAGGAGTACAGATTTTCAACGCGTTCAACATTATCAATACTGTTGCCAATCAATGGGTGAATGATGTGAATACGGGTTATCAATATCCAGTTCCGGTGAGATTGACGGGGAGATTCTTTAATGTGAAGTTGGAATTTAAACTTTAAGTATTGTGATGAAGAAATTTAAAAATCGTTTTTCATTTGATTCTGTTCTATATAAACTACAAACCCACTGCAATTGCATTTGGTTTTGTTTTTTATGGATATTTTCCTGGATTTTGAGAGGTATGAAAAATGGCTTTAATAGTAATTACTTTTAAATTTTCGTCAATAGTATAAAAGACGATGTACGGGAATTTTTTCAGTGGTAATCCTCGGAAATTCTTATAGTAAATTTGGTAGTAAGGATTTTGTTTAATTTTATAAAGTGTCTTTTCGTAATCTTTCAAAAAATTCTGCGCAACTTTTAAAGTAGCTTTCTCTTTATAGTATGCCACAGCTTGTTTTTGATTGGTTTTGGCAACAAGTGTTATCTGAACCCTAAAGTCCATATTCTTTTTTTAATTCTTCTAGAGAATTAAAAGCATCTACACAATCTTCGGGAAGAATATTGTCTTGACTGTCCAAAATTTGCTTTTGGTCCTCAGAAAGAGTGAAAGGATTTCCGATTTCCAATACATTACTTTCAGAAATCACAAATTTCATTTTCAATGCTTTGATAAAAGCCTTTAAAGCATCGGCTTGCTCTGAAGAATTTGGTTCTATAATGAAAATATTTTGTGTCCGCATTGTAGTAAAAATATATAAACAAATGTACAAATTAATTTTCCCATCGAAATATTCTCAATGTAAATTCTAATATTTATACCCATAAAAATCCCGAAACTAAAATGGTTTCGGGATCTATTTTTATTCTGTGTCCGAATCAGTTTCGGTATTATATGAAATCGTATCATATAAATCCTTTCGGCGGTCACTCATCGTTCGCACCGCACCATAATGATGCAGTTCTTTCAGTAAATTCAAATCGACATCAACAATTAAAGTCATCTCTGTATTTGGTGTCGCTTCCCCTTTTATCGCATTGGAGGGAAAGGCGAAATCAGATGGTGTAAAAACTGCCGCTTGTCCGTATTGAATATCCATGTTATTAACACCTGGTAAATTTCCGACGCAACCTGCAATGGCAACATAGCATTCATTTTCAATGGCTCTCGCAGAGGCACAATTCCGAACGCGCATGTAGGCATTTTGAGTATCGGTAAGATAAGGCACAAATAAAATCTTCATCCCTTGATCGGCTAAAATCCTTGGTAATTCAGGGAATTCTACGTCGTAACAAATCACCAAACCAACTTTTCCACAGTCGGTGTCGATCACTTTTATTTGGTCACCACCTTTCATTCCGTAGAATTTTTTCTCATTCGGCGTGATGTGAACTTTGCGATGTTCGTCAATTTTCCCGTCTCGGTGAAGCAAATAACTGACGTTATACAACTCGTCATTTTCAACTAAAGGCATACTTCCACCAATAATATTGATGTTGTAACCGATGGCCAATTGCGAAAGTTTATTCTTAATTTCTTCAGTGAGTTCAGCCAGTTTAAACATACTGTCTCTCTCATTCAGATCATTGAAAGGAGCGAGTAGAGGCGTGTTGAAGAACTCTGGGAACATTATGAAATCTGATTTATAATCTGCCATTACATTTATGAAAAACTCAACTTGTTCGTAGAACGCGTCGATATCTTTAAAATGGCGCATTTGCCATTGAACCAAACCTAGTCGAATCACAGAATCCTGCATGGTATTGGGTTTCTTACTGTAATAGATGTTATTCCATTGCAGTAAAACGGCGTTTTCAGCTGAATGCAAATCTTCGGGTAAATAATTTTTTAAAACCCGAACTGGTAGAAAATTATTGGCCAGCTGAAAACTTAAAACCGGATCATATAATTCTTTCTTGCGAACTTGCTGAATATATTTTCTGGGAGAAAGCTCATGGCTATGCAAGTGATAATTCGGAATTCTACCACCGATGATAATCGATTTTAGGTTAAGATTTTCGCATAATTCCTTCCTCGCATCGTATAACCTCCGGGCCAATCTCAACTCTCTAAATTCTGGATCGACAAAAATTTCAATTCCATACAAAACAGTTCCCGTATCAGAATGCGTGTTAAAAGTATAGTTTCCTGTTATTTCTTTATACGTATGATCATCCCCATACAACTCATACTGCACAATTAGGGACAAGCAAACCGCCGCAATTTTGTCATCAACCGTAATACAAATTTGCCCAGCTGGGAATATTTTGATTAGTTTTTTAATACTTGTTTTTGACCAGATGTTTTCCGACATCGCCGGATAGGCTTTCTGCATCGTCTCTTTAAGCTCTTCGTAATCCTCTATTTTTAAAGGTCTAATATCTATTTGCATCTAACTTTTTTTATTTTTTTAAACTAATATTCCGGAACAGTGATCGTGCGAACTTCCCGTGGCTGAAGACAAAACATTGTTTTCATTGGTCATTCTTAAAACTCCCATCAACGCAAAAATCAGCGCTTCTTTAAAGTCAATGATTTCCTTTTCTGGAATGATGATTTCAGTTTTAGTTTTACTTTGTATTATTTCAACCAAAAAAGAATTATACGTTCCTCCGCCCGTAAATAATACTTTTTTTAGGTCATGATCATTAAAGACTTTTGCAACTTGCACCGCGGCATGTTCTGTAAATGTTGCTAATATATCTAAAGGATTTTCACCCTTTAACTTTGGTATAATATGTTCAGAAACCCATTCCATTCCTAATGATTTCGGAGGGTTTTCTTTATAATAACTGATTGAATTTAATTCTTCTAAAAGTTCAATGTCAACTTTTCCGGCTCGTGCAAAATCACCATTTTCATCAAATTCTTTTCCTAATTTATTGGCAAAAAGATTCAAGACAATATTAACGGGGCAAATATCAAAGGCGATTCTTTTTCCATTTTCTTTAAAAGAAATATTAGAAAATCCACCAATATTTAAACACGCATCATATTCAGAGAATAACTTCTCATCGCCGATAGGAACTAATGGTGCGCCTTTTCCACCCATTAAAACATCCTGACTGCGGAAATCATAAATTACGGGAATATTGGTGACTAATCTAATCGCTCGTCCATCTCCAATTTGAACGGTAAACTTTTTCTTTGGCTGATGAAAAATGGTGTGTCCGTGAGAAGCAATTAAATCGATCTTTTCTAAAGAGTTTTGGTTAATAAATTCTTGAACTTTTTGACCCAAATAAAATCCGTATTCCGAATGGAGTTCGAAGATTTCTTCTGCAGATAAATGAATAGCATTTCTTAACTTATTTTCCCAAATTTCAGAATAAGGAAAAGTTTCAGCATTTAAAATTTTAAAGTTCCATGTGCCAGAAACCTCTTTTTGGAAAGAAGCATAACAAATATCCAATCCGTCGAGGCTGGTGCCAGACATTAAACCCAAAGCGTGGAATTTCATGGTTTTAAAATTTTTTAAATATATGAATTTATGCTCGAAAGTGAAGAGATGCACGAATGCAAAGCAGCGAGCTTACCTTCCTTTTTCTGGAATTTTTTGCGCATTGATATCGCCCGAATTATTGTAGAAGGTATAAGCGGAGAAATCATCTTTAGCCCGCATTCCATTGGCGCCAACCAAGGTAGAGCCATCTTTATCAGTCACATAAACAGTGTCGGTGGTATACATTATTTTTTTTGCCTGATCCCAGTAAACCGACTGCATCGCGAACATCTGATTCTCATTACTGATAATTTTTACATTGCCTTTCGCTTCGTAAAATTTCTTTTTCTCGTTGAACTTCGCATATTTCGCAGATATTTTTCCCGGCGCGTCTGGTTTCTTTTTATCATAGAAAAGAATATTAATTCCCTTTCTGGCCACGATATACGGCGAATCTACATATTCATATTTCTCAATCAGTGGAGCCGTAGCACGCAACTTTATCAGCCCCGAATCCCGCTGAACGATATTGGCATTATTAATTATTTGCGACGGAAAATTAGTGTTCCTGTTTTTATTAATCTTAGTCAAATCTTCATCACAGGATATTAAAGCAAAAAATATAGCACAACTTAAAAAGCCGGCTATATTTTTATAGAATATTTCTTTAATGAAATTCATCTCTTAATCATAAAGTCGTTTATTAAACCACTTATCTGCAAAATTAATTCCTATTTTCAGGTTAATAAAGTTTTGACGAACAAGATTATTATCCAACGTTCCTCTTTTCCCCAGTTCAAGTCCCAAGTCAATTCCACTCATTCTGCTGGCACTCTTATTTTCAAAAGGAAGGGTCATTCCACCTGTAATTGCAAATTGGTTAATATTCGTTCCGTTAAAAGCGAGATTTCCCTTTTCATAATAGGCTCCATAACGATAAGTTACGCGAGAGAAATAATTTCTAAAGTTGTTGTAGTTTGGCAAATACCAACCTCCAGCAGCAATTTTGTACGAGTTATCATTAACAAAAGGCTTTCCTAAAAATTGAATCGTTTCCCCTTTTTTATAATCAACCTGAGTTCCTACAAACCACTTGGCGTCTTTACCATAACCCGCTCCTAAAGAGAATTCCATCGGAATTAGGTTTTTATCTTCGCTATATTTTTCCTCAATAATACTTTCATTATTTTTGGTTTCTCCAGCGGAGTAGTAATAAGTACTGTTAATATATCGGGTTTCCATTTGACCGGTATTTCCGAAAGTATAAGTTGCTCCTAGAGTGAACTTTTTATCGTTCTCTAATTTTTTCTGGTAAGCGGATCCTAAAGTAAAGTTGAAAGTTTTCACTTTATTCTTGGTTTCGTAACCGTTAATCAATTCAGCTCCTGAAAAGGTAACCTCGTTGATATCATATAGATTACCAAAGAAGAAGTTAGATCGAAGACCAAAAGCAAACTCAGGCGTAATCTGATAAGATAAAGCAGCTTGAACCGTGCTCAAACTTCCTTCACCGCGATAAAGGCTTGCCTGCTTGGTTCCAGTTGCTAATACTTCTGAAGTTAAAACAGTGTATTTTTTTGAACTATACGGTTGATAACCTAACCCAAATTTAACTTTATTGGAAATAGGGAAAGCAATCGTAACATTTGATAAATACGATGAATGCTTCGTCACACTCAAATTATCATTATTAGATTTAAAGAAGTTATTCTCATTACTTCCTTCAATTTTCAAAGTGGTTAACTCTAAATTCTTGTTAGCAGCTGGGTTGCTAAAGTTAAAGTTGTTGTTGAAATCCCAAATATATGCGGTAGAAATGCCACCCATCGCACTGATATCAGTCGTATTATCGTACTTAACATCACCGATTCCAAAGGCAGCATATGGAGAATTACCAATCGTTTGTGCGTTCAGGAAAAAACCTGCGGCAATCAATGGTAATACAAAAATTCTTTTCATTCTCTCTTTTTAAAAATAATGCGCAAATATCTTAAATATTACTGAATTGTGAAAGTAAGTTTGGTTAAAGTTTGTTAACCTTATCAAACGGAAAAATTTCTGTTATTTTGGTTAAAATCTTATTCCAGACTGATTTTTATTTGACAGCGATTTTAAATTTTTAACTTAAAGAAAACTGATAATTCCTGCAAGATAAAGAAAATTGTCAGCACTTTTGAGGTTGTTAAATATAACCTTTAAACTTAACGATTACCTTTTAAATCATCCAACAAAAATATTTATCTTTGAACCATGAATTGGGAACAAATTGTAGGTCACGAAAATCTGAAAAAGCTTCTGAAAGATAGCATTAGTAACAATCGGGTTAGCCACGCGCAGTTATTTGTCGGCAAAGATGGGTTTGGAACTTTGCCCTTGGCGATGGCGTTTGCTAAAGAAATTTTAAGAAAAGAAAATGACCAATCTTCGTCTAAAGTTGATCATCTCAATCATCTTGATTTGCATTTTAGTTTTCCTGTATTCAAGTCCAGTAAGAGCGGATTGGCAGATCAGTTTTTTGATGAGTTTAGAGAGATGATTTTAAAAAACCCCTATTCTAATAATGAAGATTGGAATGAGATTTTAGAATCAGAAAATAAGCAACTCAGCATTTACGTCGAAGAAATTGACGAGATCAATAAGAAGTTCGCCTTAAAAAGTTTTGAAGGAGGCAGTAAAATTCTCATCGTTTGGCAAGCCGATAAAATGAATACAGATGCCGCAAATAAATTCTTAAAATTTTTAGAGGAACCCCCAAAGAATACCTACATCATTCTCACTGCATCTAATACAGATTTCATGCTTCCGACGATTCTTTCCAGAACACAGATTGTGGAAATTCCAAGTATTAGTGAAGAAGATCTTGATCAGGTTCTACAAAAGAACCGCGAAATCAGCCCTGACAGAAGACGGGAAATTGTTTTTCAAGCACAGGGAAATTTTAATACCGCTCAGAAATTAACCCACTCTGATAATACAGAGTCTGAATTTGAAGAACATTTCGTCATGTGGGTTCGAAACGCTTTTCAAGTGAAGAAGAAACCTGAATTTCTGAAGAACATTGTTCTTTGGGGCAGAAAAATAGCAACCTGGAATCGTGAAAAACAAATGAACTTTCTAGAGTATTGTGCAGAAATGTTTCGGCTGGCTTTGCTGCAAAATTATGGTAATGAAAGTTTGGTCTACAGAAAGATAGAGTCGGGCGGTTTTAAATGGGATAGTTTTTCTAAGTTTATTCACGGTGCCAATATCGAAGCCATTCTAGAAGAGATTTCAACCGCAGATTATCATTTAGAACGCAACGGAAATACCAAAATAATCTGGACTGATTTAGGAATCAAGCTTTCGCGCTATATTCATAAAAAGATATAAAAAAACCACCAATCGGTGGTTGTATTTCTAAGCGGTTTTCTTCGTCTCTGATTTCTTTTCGGAAGCAGTACAGGCGCCTTTGCAATCTTTGTGATCTTTCATTGTGCAAACTTTCTCTGATTTTTTATCAGCCATCTTGCAATCTTTTTTGTCCTTTCCGGCGCAGCAAGATTTTTTCGGTGCTTCTTGGGCAAACCCTAAAGTGAAGAGTGAGATGGCCAGAACTGAAATAACTTTTTTCATTTTGCTTTGTTTTTTTTGTTGTTGAAGAATCAAAGTTAAATTAATTTTTAATTAAAGATGAATTTACTTTAATAATATTTAGCAATTAAAAGAAAGATTATTTTTCAAAAAATGCCAGTGAACTACCAATCCAAATCGCGTCTTTCTTATTAAAGTCAACATTAGCCATGGCAACTTTAGTCATTCTAGCTAAGTTGTCCATCAATAAAGGGTTCTCTTCATTTTCTTTCCAGAGGTAAAGCATGCGGATTTCTGATTTAGAAAACTCGCCATTGACGTCTTCAAAAAGAGGTTCGTAAAAGACTTTTCTTTGCATGATGAAATTATCTTTATCTGAAATAACATCGATGTCTGCTTGAACTGGATCGAGGTTAACGCCGCTTCCAGCAAAAGAAAACAAAGGTTTCAAAACAAAATCTTCTAACTTTTCTGAAGCAGGAAATTCTGACAGAAAATAACTTTTCGGCACGTACTGATGTTCTAATTTAGGCAAGATATATTTTGAAACTTTGAAAAACCAGTTTGGATGCGTCACCCACGTAACGTCAACTTCATCCCGGAAATCAAATTCGGTTTTTAAATTAAGGATGTGATCTAGTTCATCAAAAATCACACGGTTATAAATTCGATGAATCGGAATTAGTCTTCCCTCATTTTCATAAAAAAGTTTTTTACCTTCTTTTTTTACTTTGGTCAAACAAACCGTTTTAATTCCTAAATACTTTTCCGTTAAAGCAAAGTCAATACTGGTTTTTTGTTTCTCTGGATAAATTTCCATTAAAACTACATTCTCAGGATTTTCATTGCCAACAATAACCTCCTTTAAATACTGAATGTACTCGGGTTTGGGAAGTGAAGTTCGTAAATCTTTTAAAAAGGGAAAGAGCTCAGAAACCACTTCTTCGTATTCCTCCTGAAAAGCATAAAGAGTAGGGAAGGCTTGTAATTCAATCAATTGAGGTTCGATTTCTCCAGTTTCTGGATTTTTGCAAATCCCAAAATCGATAGCTAAAAAGTGAGGTTTGTGATGGTCATTCGGCACGCGACAATTATCCGGAACTGCTTGATCTAATTCCTCAGGCGACATTTTTTTGATCTGGTCAATAATGCTGTTGCATGCATCATCTAATTTATCTTTAAAGTCTCTCGTTAAAAATATCGGACTTTCTGAAACTCGAAAAAGTGCCTCTGTTCCTGCTCGTTTAGCAAGTTCATCTTTAAGCGCGGTATATTTTTCAGTGGTATATTCAGCATTAAATTGCTGTCGATATTTTGGAATCATGGTATTCGTTTTATTTAAAAATCAATGCGGGGAATTTATTTCCCACGTCATCAATTTATTTTTTTTAAAGTTTTAAAGCTTTTGCGAATACCGGCTGCATCATTAATAAAAATGACTTAAGCCATCACTAAACTTTTCATAATTTCTTGTGAAGCGTGTTGTAAAAATCTTGGTAGAATTTGCGCTTGGGTTAAGACAATTTTATCGGAATCGTCCATTCGGTCGACAGTTTCGAGATATTTCTCAACGCCGTAATTCTCAATCATCGCCGTTCTATTCTTATCAATTTTTAAATTTTCTAACATTCCTTTTGGATCTGCTTCTGGATGAAACTGAGTTCCAAAGATTTCAGGTGAAAATCGAATGGCCATTACGGCTCGTTCCAAATGAATATGTGGACGAACCTTCTCCAAAGCCACGACTTTCGTTCCCATCTCATTGATGGTTTCGTAATTGGGTTCGATAAATTGATAACTTCTGGAATCAACCGCATAGAAAGGTTCTGGTAGATTCTTCAACAAGAAATCTTCTTTACCTTCTGCAGTTCTATGAATTGGCATCACCCCAAACGAATACGATTTTCTTTTACAAATGTTTCCCAAATTCCAGTGGATACACGCGACCTGAAAAGAATGACACACTAAAAACGCAAACTTTTTTTGGTCCGAAACTCTATTGTGTTCTAAAAGATTATCTAAAAAATCGGCATATTTTGGTTCCCAAGCATAGCCTTCTTTGTGCGGATTTCCGGGACCGCCAGAAGAAATAAATATATCGAAATCCTGAATATCAGGGATTTCATCTTTAAATCTTACATCAAAAAGAGTAATCGAAACATCTTCATCAGCATGTTCCTTAAACTGTTGTGAAATTTCTCTGATATTGCGCATCCCTTGATTAACATGATTATTGTTCATATCAAGCAAGGCGATTTTTAACTTTTTCATTTTCTTTAATTACGATGCAAATTTAATAAATTCAAATTTATTCGTACGTAATTCCAAATTCAGTTTCTGCAATCATGTAATCTACAACTGCTTTCAGGTCTCCTGTTTCTTCGTAAACCTTTAACTGACGGTCTGCTCCAGTACCATTTTTCATAATTTCCCAGGCATATTCGACTTCTTTTCTGCAATCTAATTCATCAACTACATCATCAATAAATTCAAGTAATTCCTTCAATAAAGCCACAAAAGGAACGCTGGTTTCTTTTCCAAAATCGATGAGATGAGCATCAATTCCTTCTTTAGAAGCACGCCATTTATTTTCATTGAGTAAAAGTCTTCTGTAACTTCTGAAACTCATATTTTGTTCGTGCAGTTTATAAATCTTCGCGACCAAACATTGCATAATTGCTGCCAGACAAACCGTTTCATCAGTTCTCAAAGGCATATCGCAAATTCTAAATTCAATCGTTGGGTAGAATGGATGAACGCGAAGATCCCACCATATTTTCTTAGCATTATCAATGGTTCCGGTTTTAATCATCAAATCAATGTAGGCATCAAACTCCGCGACTGAATTAAAATAACTCGGAATTCCGGTTCTCGGGAATTTCGCAAAAACTTCGTGTCGATAAGATTTAAAACCAGTTTTACTTCCGACCCAAAAAGGGGAGTTGGTGGAAAGCGCATAGATATGAGGCAAAAAATAACGCATCACATTTTGAATTCTAATTCCTTCTTCCCGGTTTGGAATCCCAATATGAACGTGCAATCCGAAAATTAAATTGGAGCGGGCAACATCTCCCAAGTCACTCACGATTTTATCGTACCGCTGATCTTTCGTAATGGGATTGTTTTTCCAGTGAGAAAAAGGATGGGTTCCGCCGCCAGAAACACGCAGGTTATTTTCGTGAGCAACCTTAATCAGCCTTTTACGGAGATCAGTTAACTCAGCACGGACGCCAGATATGTTTTGGCAAATACCAGTTTCCATTTCAATAACAGATTCGTGCATTTCATGTTTTAAGTTTTCCTTTAAAGTTGCGTGGCCACCTTCAATTATTTTGGAAACATGTGAAACCAAATCACGACTTTCTGCATCAATAATTTGATATTCTTCTTCAACGCCAATGGTAAATCTATGCATCGTTTTTGTGTTTTTAAGGATTAAAATAGGTCAGTTTAAAAATTGATCTTTGTTACTTTTAAACTGAACTAAAAAAGTTATTTGATCGAATCTTTCACAAATGTTCCCCACGAAATATTAGGTTTACCTGCAACATATTCCTTCGCTTTTTCAATTGCTAGCTTAGCCGAATGTTCAACAATCCAGGCGAAATTTTCTTCACCCACCGAGTTTCTATCGGCATCTGGCGCAGGATTACAGAAATCAATGGCGTAAGGAATTCCATCTTTCACGGCAAACTCTACCGTATTAAAATCGTAACCCAAAGCTTCATTCATTTCAATGGTGTAATCATGAATAACTTTCAAAAGTTTTTCTCTTGCTTTTCCTTCTGTTTTGTGTGTCGTCGCATATCGTAAATGGTGCTCATTTCTCGGTTCGTAAGGCATAATGTGAACGTATTTTTTCCCTAAACAATAGACTCGATAATAATCTTCAAAGAAAATTTCTTCCTGAAGCATCATCACCAATTGTCCCGTTTCGCCTAATTTCGTCCACATATCTTCAGCATCTTCTACGCGGTAAACATTCTTCCAGCCGCCGCCATCGTGAGGTTTCATATAAGCCGGGAAGCCGATATAATTAAAGATATAATCCCAGTCATGCGGAAATTTTAGGTTTCGAAAAGAGGTTTCAGTGGTGTCGGTAGGTCGGTCATTTGAGGGTAACAAAACCGTTTTCGGCAAGGGAATTCCTAGTTTTGACATTAATGCATTATTAAAGAATTTCTCATCGGCACTCCACCAAAACGGATTGTTCATAATATAAGTCCCATTGAGCGCCGCATTTTTTAAATACGCTCGGTAAAAAGGAACATCTTGCGAAATTCGATCAATAATGACAGCATATCCATAATCCTCACCTTGCTCTAATTTATCGATCATTACGGGTTCGGCGATGATTTCTCCCTTACCGAGTTCATTTACTTTATCAATAAAAGCCCAGGGAAAAGTATCTTCCATACCGAATAAAATTCCTACTTTCTTTGCCATAATATTTTATTTTTTTTAATTAATGTGGTTTTTTTTTAAAATGTTTTTCTTTAAAACTAAGAGAAAAATCTGCCGATAAAAGTGGGGAAAACCATTCGCCAAAGTGGCCAGTCATGGTTAATCCATTTTTGCTCATCATACCAATGATCGATTCCTTTCGAAGCTAAAATGCCCGCCATTTCACGCGTCTGCTCTAAACAAATATCCTGGTCAGAAGTGCTTAAGACAATGTGCATATGATGGTATTTAAAGCTTTCGTCATTTTTAACAAATTCCCGTGGGCAGTTGTAATAAACCAAATCATTGCTAAAACCCTCCATAAAATTCCGGATTGAAAATGCACCAGAAAGACAAAACATATGAGAGACCACATTTGGAAAACGAAACGCAAAATTAGCCGCATGATATCCACCAAAACTTGCTCCTGCAACCGCCACGCGATGCACAGAATGCATTTGTTGAATGTAGGGCACAAACTCCTGAATTAAAAACTGCATATACAGCTCGTAATTTCTGATTCGTTCTGCCGCAGAAATATTCTTGTCATAGAAACTGAACTTATCTATAGTTTCAATATTATACAATTTTACTTTTCCCTGATCGATGAAATGATTAATACTTTCATTCAATTTAAAATCATGATTTTGAGTGTATTGCCCATTTGATGTTGGGAACATAATGATCGGATGGCCGAAATGTCCCGTAACTTCAACTCTCAAACTCATTCCTAAGATATGCGAGTAATAATCAGTGTGCTCAATTCTTGGCATAATGGTTTTAGATTTATTAAAAGAAAATTTAGGAAGTTGGTTTTGATTTCGGCGGCATAATACTAAGGTGATGGTCATTAATTTTCATTGCTGCATCATCCAAAAGTTCCTTAATCCTCTCTGATTTATCTGATTGATAAACCAAACCTACGTGGTAATCCATTGGTAGAAATTTGTATACTTCTGGTGCTTCAAATTCTTTACAGTCTGGATTTTTATCTCGAGATAAGCAGATGATCAGTCCGCCATAAAGATCAGTTGGTTTTGTTAATTGATAAGGTGTATCATTTAACCAGGCGTTTTCTATTCTTGCCCATTCGCGCCACAGATTAATTCCCGTGGAAGCTTCAACCAAATCTGGAATATGTGCGCCACCAACTCTTGAAGAAGTTTCTAAGAAATACCATTTTCCATCTTCTTTCCCACGGATAAATTCGGTATGAGTTGCGCCATGTTTCAGACCAAAGCTTTTTAAAACTTTTTTATTTGCTTCTTCTAAAGCAATAAATTCTGGTGATTTTTTTCCTAATGTTTTTGATCTGAAAATCCCGCCGTCGTGCGAAACTTCCATCGGTGGTGACAAATATTGCGAAGCCGAAACGAAGCAGATTTCGCTGTCGTAAACCAAACTGTCGACGTGAAAAACATCGCCAGGTTTAAAACTTTCTAAAAGAAAATGAAATCTTTTATCTCCCAGATTCTCGATGGCGATCCATAACTCTTCTTTTGTTTTAATTTTAACAATTCCTGTTGCAGAAGCTTCAGACCGTGGTTTTAAAACCCAAGGTGGTGCAATTTTATCTACAAATTCATTAACTGTTTCATCATTAAAAATGGAAGAGAATTGAGGAATATCAATATATGAATCTTTCGCCATTTGCCTCATGGCCAATTTATCGCGAAAGTAACGCTGCGTAGTTTGACCCATTCCTGGAATGCGAAAAGACTCGCGAAGCAAAGCTGCTTTTTCTACGTCGTAGTCATCTAAGGCGATGACTCTATCTATTTTTGTTCCTTTTAATAAATAAGAAAAACCCTGTACTAAATGGTCTAAATTCCAAACAGATGGTTCCACTTCTGGCATATAATATACTTCGTCTATCGCATGCCATGGCCAGTTTTTTTCTTTCGTACTCTCGGAAACAATTAGGATAACTCTATTGCCGAGCTTTTTCATCTCGTCGATAAAATCATATCCTTTATAATAGCAGGAAATACAAACAATTGTTTTCTCCTTCATGTAATAGAATTTAATAATTATTGAATTATCAAAAATTGAAACACTTTTACCTTAAGTATTTAATATCAATTATCGAAGTATGTTCAATATTTGAAAATTCTATTTCAATTATACAGAGAAAATTTTAAATATGCTAATTTTAGTTAAAACTTTTGCAGGAAATCGACCAATAATTGAACGCCGTATCCCGTTGCGCCCTTTTCTTTCATATATTGTACGTTTCCGAAAGCAACACCAGCGATATCAAGATGCGCCCAATTCGAATGCCCTTCAATAAACTGTTCTAAAAATTTGCCGGCGACAATACAATCTCCAAAAGGTTTTGATGATATATTTTTGAAATCGGCAACGTCCGATTTGAAGTCGTCTTTCCAAATATCCCAAAGAGGAAGATTCCATAACCGCTGATTCGTTTCATCTCCAGATTTTTCCAGTAATTTTTTCAATGCTTCATTGTTAGAAAAGTAAGCGCTACAAGTAGAACCAAACATTCTAACAGAACTGCCAGTCAGCGTTGCCAAATCGATTAAAGCATCGGTTTTATAGTTTTTCGCGAGATAGGAAAGTCCGTCGGCGAGCGTCATTCTTCCTTCGGCATCGGTATCTAAAACCTCGATTGTTTTACCGTTGTAAGCCCTAATTACATCGCTCGGAATATAAGCAGTATTAGAAACTGCATTATCCGTAATTGGTAAAATAACAATCAAATTCACAGGCAGTTTTAAAGTGGCCACAGCAATTAAAGTTCCGATAACGGCCGTAGCTCCGCCCATATCAGATTTCATGTAATGCAGATTTTCTGAACCTTTAATCGAAATTCCACCAGTATCAAAAAGAACACATTTACCAACCAAGCCGACTGTTTTTGCATTAGCAACTCCAGATTGATATTCTAAAATAGTAAACGCTGCTTCTTGCGAACTTCCCTGATTAACAGAAAGGAAAGCACCCAATCCTAATTCCTCCGATTTTCTACGATCGAAAACGGTTTGTTTTAAACTATATTTTTCTGCAATTTGATTCAGAAATTCAGAGATATGCGGAACTCTTTTAAAATTTTGCGGTTTATTTAACCATTCCATACAAGCAAATTGTCCTTCACAAATCGCTAATGTTTTAAGTTCTATATTTTTTAAATCTTCCTCTGAAACTTCATTTAAGATCAGCTGAAAATCAGAATGGAAGACTGCATGTTTCGCTTTAAATGGATATTCATAAGTTCCAACATATAAACCTTTTACTAAATTTTCAATCTGATCATTATTAAAATTTTCAGTATTGATGGAAGTCTTTTCTGATTTTATTTTTTTTCTATAATCGTACGTAAATTTTTCAGCGGTCGCCTGAATTTCAAAATTCTTCGGATCGGCTCCAAGTCCTATTAAATAATGAACAGCCTCATCTTCCAAAAGGATAAACGTTTCGTCCTTTTTCGCGGAGAATAAACTCTTTAATTGATCTTTAAAATTATCCTTTTTACTTTCCCACTGTTTTTCGGAGAAAAAAGAAAACTTTTGAGAAACTGATTTTATCTCTTGATTACTTAAATTGATGTTGATCATATTGTGTTTGGGATTACATTTATTTAATGTTGGTTGACTAAATCTAAAAATTCCTGTTCATCCAAAATTTCAATGGTTCCGATATCTTGCGCTTTTTTGAGTTTGCTGCCAGCTTTTTCACCAACGACTAAATAATTGAGGTTTTTAGAAACGGCAGAAATATTTTTTCCACCGTGTTTTTCGACCATTTCTTCGGCCGCTTCTCTGGTGAAAAGAGAAAGTTTCCCCGTGAATAAAAAAGTTTTATTTTCTAAAACTGTACTTAAAACTTCACTCGTGCTTTCTCCTTTTTCCAAATGAACGCCGTAAGATTTTAAACGTTCAATCATCAAGATATTTTCTGAATCATTAAAGAAGTTCACAATACTTTCTGCGATTTTTCCGCCAATATCGTCTACCTGAATGAGGTCTTCTGCCGTGGCATTTTTTAAATCATCAATCGTATCAAAGTTTTTCGCCAGTTTCTTAGCAACCGTTTCTCCCACATGTTTAATCCCAATTCCAAATAAAACTTTTTCAAATGGAATTTGTTTTGAATTTTCAACACCATCGATAATATTCTGGGCTGATTTTTCTGCCATTCTTTCCAAAGGCAAGATTTGTTCTTTCGTTAAGGTATAGAAATCAGCCGGATTCTCAACCAGTTTTTCACGATACAGTTGTTCGATCGTTTCAGCGCCCAAACCTTCTATGTTCAAAGCTTTCCGAGAAACGTAGTGAATCATTCTTCCCACAACCTGCGGCGGACAATGCAAATCATTCGGGCAAAAATGAATCGCCTGATCTTCAGTTCTGACTAACTCAGTTCCACATTCTGGGCAATGCGTAATATATTGGATTTCTTGACTATCAGGCTTTCTTTTATCTTCGTTAATACCGACAATCTTTGGAATAATTTCGCCACCTTTTTCGACATAGACAAAATCGTGTTCATGCAAACCGAGTTTTTTGATAATATCCTCGTTATGCAAACTTGCTCTTTTAACAATGGTTCCAGCTAATAAAACGGGTTTCAGGTTGGCGACAGGAGTAATTGCACCAGTTCTCCCAACTTGATAAGTGACGGTAACCAATTCAGTTTCTACTTTTTCTGCTTTGAATTTGTAGGCCATTGCCCAACGCGGAGATTTGGCGGTAAACCCTAATTGTGATTGCTGTTTTATTGAATTTACTTTTAAAACAATTCCGTCAATTTCAAAGGGAAGTTTGTGACGATGTTCATCCCAATAATTAATGAAGTCTTTGATTTCATCTAAATTCTTACATAATTTCGCCTGATCTGAAACTTTAAAGCCCCATTTTCTGGAATTCTGCAATAATTCCCAATGCGTTTCTGCCGGAGTTTCTGCAGAGATAAACTGATAGAGTACGGCTGATAATTTACGCTTACTCACTTCCCCAGAATCCTGCATTTTTAAACTTCCCGAAGCTGTATTTCTCGGATTCATAAATAAATCCAAACCTTCTTCTTCACGACGGACATTTATATTGTCAAAGTTTTTTCGCGTCAAATAAATTTCGCCACGCATGAAAAATGGACTTGGGAAATCACCTTTTAATGTTAAGGGAATATCTGAAATTGTTTTCACATTGGCCGTTATTTCATCACCCTGAAAACCGTCGCCGCGCGTTACGGCTTGTTTCAATTTTCCATTCTCATATAAAATAGAAATCGAAGCACCGTCATATTTTAGCTCAGCTACAAATTCGACCGGTTCATCAATGGTTTTGATGAGGCGTTTTTCCCAATCTTCTAAATCATCAAAATCGTAAGAATTATCCAGTGAATACATTCTGAATTGATGTTGAATAGTCGGGAAGTTTTTAGTGATTTCGCCACCCACTCGCAAAGTAGGAGAGTTGGCATCGTAAAACTCAGGATGCATTTTTTCAAGTTCCTGAAGCTCCTTTAATTTTAAATCAAATTCAAAATCAGAAATAGGAGCGGCATCTAAAATATAGTAATCGTAATTATACTGATGAAGTTCTGCACGCAGGTCTTCTATTCTTTGTTGAATTTTTTCGGGCATCTTAAGTAAGGATTTGTACAAAAATACTAAAACCTTTAAAACTTCTAAGTGATTATTTATGATTTAGCAAAACATCTCTTTGAGTGATAAAAATAGGTACAATATTGAAATGAATATGTTTTTATAACTGCCTGCGCCCCGGATAGCAATGGAAATCCTTTTTTTTTTGGAAGGATTTAGCCAAGGCAAAAAAAAGATTGCAATGGATAGCCGGAAATCGAAGATTCGACGTAGTCAAATGTGCGCCCAAAAACATGTTCAATAAATTTTTTTATTTATATTTATTCAACAAAAATTTCAAGATGAAGAAGAAAGATATTTTCCTAATCGGAGCTGCAATTTTAGTGGCAGGTGGAACAGGATTTGCGACCCATTTAGGTTTCAATTCCGTTTTATTATTTTCACTTGCTGCGGTCGCATTGGTGCTCGTCGCAATGATTGTTGGCAAAGCCACGGAACAGTTAGGAAGCAGGATGGGACCGGCAGCGACGGGAGTTTTGCAATCTGCTTTGGGAAATTTACCAGAACTTTTCGTCTGTATTTTTGCCTTACGAGCGGGATTGGATACGGTAGTTAAAGCAGCATTGGTAGGATCGATTTTAGGAAATTCGGTCTTGGTTTTTGGAATGGCTATTTTGTTTGGAGGTTTAAAAAACGGACGGCAGTATTTTCATTCTGAACCACCGAAAATGAATGCAGTGTTGATGATTTTAGCAGTCGCAGCCATGGCTGTTCCGACCTTGACTTATTATTTACATACGCCGGCAGAAAGTCATTTGAATAGCTTGGACGTGATTGTAGCGGTCGTGCTGCTGATTGTTTTCGGAGCTTATTTAAGTTTTTCAATTAAAGGAGATAAATCAATTACGCCGGACAAAAATGGTGAGGCGGAGGAAGCGACTTGGACTCTGCCAATCACGCTGATTGTTTTGGCAGCCTCAGGAGTTGGTGCTGCATTTGTGTCGGACTGGTTTGTTGAAGCGCTGAAACCTGCCATGGATTCTTTAGGAATTAATGATGTTTTTGCAGGTTTGATCGTAGTTGCGATTGCTGGGAATGCTATTGAGAATTTGGTTGGAATTCAGTTGGCCTTAAAAAATAAAGCAGATTATGCAGTTAGTGTGATTATGAATTCTTCGCTACAGATTGCGCTGGTTATTTATCCTTTACTTATTTTACTTTCATTCTTTTTGGGAGGTGCAATTTTATCTTTCGTGTTGAGTCCACTTTTATTAGCAGCTTTGGCACTTTCAGTGATGGTAAGTGCATTCATCGTTTTTGATGGCGAAAGTATTTGGTTGGAAGGAGTTGCTTTAATTGGATTGTATATTATTATTGCAACGGCTTTTTGGTGGGGATAATTATGTAACAGAAACCACAATTCATTAAAAACCTTGAAGATTTGTGTAATGAAAAGTTTAAATATTTCCGTAAAAACAAAAAACTTAATGTTGAACGATACAACATTAAGTTTCATTTAAATTTATAAAAGGAAAGTTTAATTATTGACTTAACATTTCTTCTATTTTCTGGGTCAATTTTTCGGCATTTGGAAGCATTTCTTTTTCTAAAACTAAATTGATCGGAACTGCGGGTAGGTTGAGTGAACCCATGGCTTCAACTGGCGCGTCTAAATACCGGAAACATTCGTTCGAAATACGGTGTGCAAAAGCTTCTGCGAAGGAGTTTTGAATTTGTTCTTCTGTCAGCACCAAACATTTTCCGTGAAGTTTTGCTCGTTCAAAAACTAGTTTTTCATCAAGTGGAATAATAGTTCTTAAATCGACAATTTCAACTCTTCCTTCGAAATTTTTCACCGCTTCTTTCGCCCAGTAAACTCCCATTCCGTAAGTGACGATGAGCATTGTTCGGCCTTTTTCGGTTTCCGCTTCGTCTGCTTTTAAGAGGATGTTTGCTTTGCCAAATGGTAAGATATAATCTTCGGCCGGTTCGACTGTTTTTGCATCTTCTGTTCCAGGAACTTTGCTCCAGTATAACCCTTTATGCTCCAACATCACGACAGGATTTGGATCGTAATAAGCTGCTTTTAATAATCCTTTGAAATCGGCTGCGTTGCTTGGATAGGCAACTTTAATTCCTTTAATATTTGCCAGAATACTTTCGACACTTCCGCTGTGATACGGTCCGCCGCCGCCATAAGCGCCAATCGGAACGCGGATGATATTGCTTACTGGAAATTTGCCGTTGCTCAAGTAGCAAGATTTTGAAACCTCCGTTATCAGCTGATTAATTCCCGGATAAATATAATCGGCGAACTGAACTTCAACTATTGGTTTTAAACCAACCGCACTCATTCCAACGGTAGACCCAATAATGTATGCCTCTTGAATTGGAGTATTAAAAACTCTTTTATTACCGAACTTTTTTCCTAAAGTCACGGTTTCTCTGAAAACACCACCAATTCTTTCGCCCACATCTTGTCCGTACAGCAAAGCTTCCGGATGTTTCCACATAATTTCCTGAATCGCGTGAATAGCTGCATCAACCATCACAATTTTTTCTTGTCCTTCTGGCTCTCTTTCGCCAACTTCTTCTGTAATTGGAGTGGGAGCGAAAACGTGGTCTTCAACGGTTTCAGGTTTAGGATCTTCGGCAGCGATGGCTTTTTGAAAATCTTGTTCGACTTTTAATCTGGCTTTCTTTTCTATTTGTTTTAAAAGTTCTTCGTCGGTGCCTTCTTCAAGCAATCGCTTTCTGAGTAAGACGCCTGGATCTTTGGCGCGGTGTTTTTCTAAATCGTCCTCATCACGATAGAATTCTCGTCGAACTCCAGAAGTGTGATGACCAATTAGAACTGTACTTGCACAAACCAGCATTGGTTTTCTTTCAGCACGTACAAAATCAACTGCCTTTTTCATAGCTTCGAAACTGGCTTCGAAGTCCGTTCCATCAACTTTCATTCTATTCAATCCGACAAATCCGGCGGCAAAATCATAGGCATCAGAAGTTCTGGCTTCTTCTTTGGTTACCGAAATTCCCCATTCATTATCTTGAACTAAAAATATAATTGGCAATTGATGAAGAGCGGCAAACTGAAAAGCTTCGGAAACTTCACCTTCTGTAACGGAATTATCGCCGAAACTGCAAATGACAACTGGATTTTTTTCGTATTCTTTTAACTTAAATTCTTGAATATATTTAATTCCTTGCGCAACTCCTGTAGTTGGAATAGCCTGCATTCCGGTGGCGGAACTTTGATGAATTATTTTTGGAAAATCTTCTGCTAAACTTGATGGATGGGAATAATAAGATCGTCCACCAGAAAAAGGATCGTCTGATTTTGCCAATAATTGCAGCATTAATTGATAGGGTTCGAAACCAATTCCTAACAACAAACTTTCATCTCGGTAATAAGGAGAAACCCAATCTTCTTTGGTTAACTGATAAGCGGTGGCGAGTTGAATCGCCTCATGACCGCGGGAAGTAGAGTGGACGTATTTGCAAATATTTCGGTTTTCTTCGTAAACATCTGCGGTAGCTTTGGCAATCATCATGTGACCAAATGCCTTCAGCAATATCTCTTGAGAAACAATTTCTTTTTTAATAATTTCCATAGTTAACAAAGATAAAAATTTTTGTGGAAGATAGAAATGATTAAGATTATGGTATATTAATCTTTTATTAAAAATTTGCTTTAAAGTTTTCTTCTTGAATTACCGGATTAGACAGTTTATCTTTATTCAGTGCGACTAAAAATAGTTCCGTTTTTGCAACTTTTTTTAAAAGAAATTTAATGCTAATTTTACCAAAATTCTTTTTAAATGTTCCTAATCTTCGATACTGAAACCACAGGTTTACCCAAAAACTTCAACGCTCCAATCACTGATTCAGACAATTGGCCCCGAATGGTGCAGATTGCCTGGCAACTGCACGACAGGGAAGGTAATTTGCTTGAAAATCAGGACTATATCATCAAACCAGAAGGATATGACATTCCCTTTTCGTCCCAAAGAATTCACGGAATTTCTACTAAAATGGCGACTGAAGAAGGTCGTGATTTGAACGAGGTTTTATTAGAATTTAAAGAAGCACTACAGAAAGCAGAAGTCGTTGTTGGACACAATATTGTTTTCGATTATAATATCGTCGGCGCTGAGTTTTTCCGCAAAGAAGTTGAGAATAATTTGCAGAGTATTCCGTCTGCAGATACCATGAAATTGGGTACGGATTTCTGTAAATTAGGTGGAGGAAAAAGTGGCAGGTATAAATCTCCCAAACTGACGGAACTGTACGAAAAGTTATACGACGAGAAGTTTGATGAAGCGCATAATGCTGCAGCCGACGTCAATGCAACGGCGCAAGTTTTCTTCGAGATGATGAGGATTGGTATTATTCCTTCTGAAACGCTCAAATTAACGAGCGCGGAATTACAACATTATATTAATCATCATCCTGGTTCGATTTCACCTTTTCCGATTATAATTAGACGACAAGTTGCTGACTCTAAAAAGAAAAAGAAAACATCTTTTAATAATACCGACGAAATTGAGATCGGAAGTTATTTTAATTTTCACAATCACAGTATTTACTCCTCGCTTCAAGCATCTTCGCATATTCATGAGTTGATTAAAAGAGCGCTGGATAATAATTTCCCTGCGGTTGGAATCGTGGATTTAGGAAATATGATGGGTGCGTTTAAATTCGTTTCTGAAGTGGAGAAAACCAACGGGAACATTAAAAAAACCTATCAGGAATATTTAGAAAAAAAACAGAAAGCGGAAGACGAGGGAACTGAATTTACAGAATCAGAACCTCGAAAAGAAGAGTTAATTCCAATCATCGGTTGTGAATTTTACATTTCAGATCGACCAGATCAAAAGCAATTTACCAAAGACGATCCCGACCGCAGAACGAATATGGTGCTGTTGGCGAAAAATTATAATGGCTATAAAAATCTGGCAAAACTCTCTAGTTTAGGTTACGTAAATGGATTTTATTTTGGAGTTCCCCGGATTTCTAAAAAGATGATTGCGGAATATAAAGAAGATTTAATCGCTGTAAGCGCTGGAACAAATGGTAATATTCCTAATGCTATTCTGGAATTTGGAGAGCAAAAAGGAGAAGATGTTTTTCAATGGTGGAAAACAACTTTCGATAATGATTTTTATGTCCAACTTCAAAATCATGAAATCGAAGAAGAGCATTATTTGAATGATGTTTTATTGACTTTCGCCGAAAAATATGAAGTCAAAATTTTAGCCCAAAACGAAACCTTTTATACCGAAAAATCAGAAGCACATATTCAGGATATTTTATACTGTATTAAAGATGGTGAGAAATTATCATCGCCAGTGGGAAAGGGATTTGGAAAGAGACGTGGTTTACCATCACATGAATATTACATCAAAAACACAGAAGAACTTAAACAAACTTTCCGTGAATTTCCAGATGCTTTTGAAGCGTATGATGAATTTGTGGCCAAGTTCGAACCCTATACTTTAAAGCATGATGTCTTGTTGCCTGAGTTTGGTATTCCTAATGAATTCTTGAATGAGGAAGATAAATTAGATGGCGGTAAACGTGGCGAGAATTCTTACTTGAGACATTTAACTTACGAAGGTGCTGAAAAAAGATACGGTGAAATTACGGATGAAATTAGAGAACGACTTGATTTCGAATTAGAAGTAATTGCCAAAACTGGATATCCAGGTTACTTTTTGATTGTGCAGGATTTCTGCAATGAAGCCCGAAACATGGGCGTTTGGGTTGGCCCAGGTCGTGGTTCCGCTGCAGGCTCTGCAGTTGCTTACTGTACCGGAATTACCAATGTTGATCCCATTAAATATGATTTGCTATTTGAGCGTTTCCTAAATCCAGAAAGGGTTTCGATGCCTGATATCGATATTGATTTTGATGATGAAGGTCGTGATAAAATCATCAAATGGGTAGTTGAAAAATATGGAAAAGCCAACGTTGCACAAATTATCACCTATTCTGTTTTAGGTGGAAAATCTGCCATTAAAGATGCGGGAAGAGTTTTAGATCTTTCAATCTTTGAGACTAATAATATTGCAAAATTAATTCCGGCTGTACCAGGAATGAATATTGCGAAAGCGTTTGCTAAGTTTGATAAATTATCTCCTGAAGATAAAGCCTTAGCGCAGGAAATGAAAGATATTCTGGCCAATCCAAAAGACGAACGTTATGAAGTTCTATCCGCTGCTCAAAAAATGGAAGGTTGTATTCGAAATACCGGAATTCATGCGTGCGGAGTAATCATCACGCCAGAAGATATTTCGAATTTAGTTCCGATCACGATTGCTTCAAAAGACGCTGATATTTTGGTGTCGCAATTTGATAACTCGGTGGCGGAAAATGCAGGTTTGTTGAAGATGGACTTTTTAGGTTTGCGGACTTTAACAATCATCAAACACGCCATTAAACTCATTAAAGAAAAACACGGCGTTGACATCGATCCAGACACCATTCCGCTGGATGATGCTAAAACTTATCAATTATTTAAAGAGGGTAGAACGGTCGGGATTTTCCAGTATGAAAGTCCAGGAATGCAAAAATATATGCGTGAACTGAAACCAACAGAATTTGCCGATTTGATTGCCATGAATGCTTTGTACCGACCGGGACCGATTAAATATATTCCTCTTTTTATCGCTCGTAAAAATGGGGTAGAAGAAACTATTTATGATTTAGAAGAGACCGAAGAGTTTTTAGGGGAAACCTACGGAATTACAGTGTATCAGGAACAGGTGATGTTGCTTTCTCAAAAACTGGCCAACTTTACAAAAGGGGAAGCGGATACTTTGCGTAAAGCAATGGGTAAAAAACAACGTGATGTTTTGGATAAAATGTATCCAAAATTTATTGAAGGTGGGAAAATAAATAACCTTGACGAAACCAAATTGAATAAAATCTGGAAAGACTGGGAAGCCTTTGCAGAATATGCCTTTAATAAATCTCACTCCACATGTTATGCCTTAATTGCTTATCAAACTGCCTATTTAAAAGCCAATTATCCAGCGGAATATATGGCGAGTGTCATGTCCAATAACATTAACAACACCAAGCAAATCACTCTCTTCATGGAAGATTGTAAAGGTATTGGTGTCGATGTTTTAGGTCCCGATGTGAATGAATCACAATATGCATTTGCGGTGAATGAAAAAGGACAAGTTCGTTTTGGGTTGGGTGCTATAAAAGGAATTGGTGAAGGTCCGAGTGAAGCAATTGTTGCTGCCAGAAAGGACGAACGGTATAAGAACATTTACGATTTCTTTGAAAAAATTCCATCTTCACAAATGAACAAAAGGGTGGCTGAAAGTTTGGTGATTGCTGGAGCTTTTGACGAGGTAGACCGCTATCATCGGGCTCAATATTTTGACATTGATACTACTGGAAAAACCAATGTAGAAAGGTTATTGCGTTACGGACATAGTTTTCAGGACAGTAAAAATGAAATTGAAAATTCATTGTTTGCAGATTTTGCAGATGAAGTACAAATAGAACAGCCCAAAATCAATCCGGCACCAGAGTGGCAAAACATGCACAAACTCAATAAGGAAAAGGAAATCATTGGTTTTTATCTTTCGGCGCATCCTTTAGATGAGTACAAATATCAGTTTCAGTTTATACAAGGTGCTTTGAGTAAAAAGGAAATTTTGGAAGGTAAAAAACAAGAAACTTTAGAACTTGAGAAAGTTATTCTGCCGATTGAAGTTTCAGAAATTGACGATTCAGATGATGATTTGGTCGATCTTCCGCCGGAGATTTTAGAAGGTGAAGACGATGCTTTGATTGAAGAACCAACGAAAATTGTGGAGCCACGCGGAACTTTTAATTTTCTAAATCTCGATGAAATTGAAAATTTTAAAAATGCGGTGTTTGCCAATCAACAAACTGATTTATTTAATAATGATAAATTAAGCTGGAAGGAAAAGCAAGCGTTGAAAAACAATTCGCCAGAATATATGGTTGCTGGATTAGTGACTGAATACACCGTGAAAGATGGAATGAATAGCGGAGAAAAGGTTGCCTTTTTGCTCCTCGAAGATTACAGCGGAAGTTATTCTTTCCGTCTGGGTGATCGCGATTATATGAAATTGCGCGATAGAATTGATGTTCAGAGATTTGTGATTTTTAAAATTAAATTCTCGCAAGCTAAGGACGGACGGGTTTTCGTCAACGTTTCCGATGTAATTGATCTTAAAGAAGCCTTTGAAAAATTCGCTAAAAAAATGACCATTGTTGTTGACATTAATGATTTAAGAAAATCTGATTTAGAGTTTTTCCGAAATCAATTTGATGAACATAAGGGTGAGCAAAAGCTCAATTTTTTCATTAAAAATCCAGAAGATGAAAGCCAACTCGAATTGATGAGTATGCAAACTATGATTCAGGTGAATGGCGATTTGCTGGAGGTCTTTAATGAAACTCAGAAGTATCAAATATTTCTAAATTAATCTTCTCAAATAACAATCTTAACTAATACAAAAATAGAAGCAGCTCCCACGAGCTGCTTTCTCGTTTTTTAAATAACATCCATAATTATCCTAAAAATAAACTAGGAAACTAATTTTGTTTACTAGTTTTCTTTCGTATATTTGCACGCTAATTATGGAAGATAACACCAATTTTATAACAAAGGTTTCGCAGCTGTTCATTGAAAACGGCGCGAAAACTTTAACGATGGATGATATTGCGAAAGCGTTCGGAATCTCGAAAAAGACGCTTTACGTAAAGTATAAGAATAAGGAAGAGTTGATTGAAGAAGTTTTGCAATTTAAACTTGAATCAATTATTACAAGATTAAAATACTTAGATCAAACCATCGAAAACGCGATTGAAAGAATGTTTTGCCGCGATGAAGAAATCGACAAAGTAGCAGATTCTAACAATTCGATGCTCATCAAACAATTGATCAAATATTATCCGACCATTTTCAATAAACACATGATTGAGTTTTCTGATAAATTTTCAGAAGTGCTGGTTCATAATATTTTGAAAGGAAGAGAGCAGGGTTATTATCGCGACAATTTTGATGCAGAAGTTTATGCAAAATTGTTCTTCCAGTTAATTATGTCAATGGAAAATCCTCTTTATATGGATCTAAATACTATTGATAGAGTATACTACAAACATGAGGTCATGAGCATGTACATGAATGCCATTACGAATGAAAAAGGAAAAGAAATTTTAAAAAATTTAAATTATTAATATGAAGAAAGTATTTCAATTCTTCGCACTCACCGCATTTTCAACTTTGACTTTTGCACAACAGAGTTTCTCGCTGGAGGAGTCTTTGCAATATGCAATTGATCATAATGTGAATGTTAGGAAAGCAAAAATAGACCGCACCATTGCGGATCAAAAAGTAAAAGAAACCATCGGAATTGGTTTGCCGCAGCTGGATGGTCAGGCAAAATATAATTATTTTCTTAACATTCCCGTGCAGCTACTTCCAGCAGAATTTTCAGGTGGTGAACCAGGAACTTACATTCCAGTGAAATTTGGTCAGAAACAAAGCATGACGGGCGGATTAACCTTAAGTCAACTTTTATTTAATGGTTCTTATATCGTAGGATTACAATCTTCTAAAACCTACAAAGAAACTGCAGCTTTAGTAGAAGAGAAAACAGAAATCTCTATAAAGGAAGGAATTATGATGGCATATTCGGCGGTCTTAGTGACCGATGAAAACATCAATACTTTAGAAGAAAACAGAAGAGTAGTTGAGAAATCCTTGTTCGATACCAAAGAAACTTACAAAGTTGGATTGATTGAATTTCAAAATGTAGAGCAGTTAGAATACAGTTACAAAAGTCTTTTAGCGGCTCAGCAAAATCTGAATAGAAGCCGAGAAAAAGTAGTGATGGCGCTTAAATATTTAATGGGCTATCCTCTAGACGAAAAAATAAGGCTGACTTCCACTTTAGATGAACTGTTAAAAAAGAATGAAACTTTAGTTGATTTAGATGGAAACATCAACACCGAAAATCATATTGATTCCCGCTTAGCAGAAAACGCAAAAACGATCTCCGAACTTATGCTTAAGCTGGAAAAATCGAAAGCATTGCCGACACTTGCAGCGGCACTTGCCTCAAACTATAATGCGTACAGCGACCAGTTCAGTTTTTTGAAATCTTCTCAGCAATGGTTTAACACATCTGTGATTGCAGTGCAATTAGATATTCCAATTTTTAGTGGTTTGCAGAGACATTGGAGAACGCAACAGGCCAAGTTAAATCTGGAAAAAGCAAAACTTGATGTTGAAGATACCAAGCGAAATATCAGCAACAAAGCCTTCGCAGCTACAATTGATTATAACAACGCTTATAATTCTTACAAAAATGCAGAGGAGTTAATCGCGCTTTCCTCTAGTATTTACAACAAACAGAGAATCAAATTTAATGAAGGAATGGGTACGAGTTTCGATCTTCAGCAAAGTGAAACCCAATTGTACGATTCCCAAGCAAAATATTATCAGGCAGCCATTGAGTTAATTCAAGCGAAAACAAAACTCGACGAAGCTTTAGGAAAACTTTAATAAAAACGATAACGACAAAATCAATTCAATGAAAAAAATATTAATACCAATTGTTATTTTAACCGGACTTGCAGCTTGCAAGAAAGAAAATAACGTACAAAGCGAAAAACTTGAAATTCTGATCAAGAATAAAGATATCAAAGGAATCGAAGCGTATAAAGAAAGACAGAAATTTAAAATCGACAGTCTTAATCAGGTGATGCTGAACATCGACGAAAATTTAGTTTCGATGGGAGTTGTGCCAGACGCAAGTGGCGTAGTTTCTACCAAAGAATTAGAGATTTCTAATTTTGTTCACAACGTAGAAATTCAAGGAAATGTAACGACTGATCAAGATGTAAAAGTTCAACCGCAATTCTCTGGAACATTATCCTTATTTGTAAAGAAAGGACAAAATGTAAGCCGAGGACAAGTGATTGGTAGAGTAGCAGATGGTGGTTTACGCGACCAATATCTGCAGGCTCAAAACGGAGTTGCTGCCATGAAAGCCCAAGTTGCGGGTGCGCTGTCTAACACCAACTTGGCGAAAATCGCTTACGAAAAGCAAGCCGCGCTGTGGAAACAAAAGATTGGGTCAGAGTTTCAATTGCTGCAAGCGAAAGCAAATTATGATGCGGCTTTAAAATCAGTTTCTGCGATGAACAGTCAGGTTTCTGGCTTGCAAAGAGCTGCCGATGCGGTGAAAGCCAACTTAGCGAAAACAGCCATCGTAGCTCCTTTCAGTGGCGTGGTTGATGAAGTTATCACCCAGAACGGACAAGTTGTTTCGCCGGGAACTGATATTGTAAAATTAATTTCTCTAGGAATGATGCGGGTTGAAGCTGATGTTCCAGAGACCTATCTAGCAAAAGTGAGACAAGGAACTTCGGTGAAAGTTTTCTTACCAACTTTAAATCAAACTATTAGTTCGAGCGTGAGATTGGTTGGGAATTACATCAATCCAACCAACAGAACCTTTAAAATTGAAATTCCAATTTCTAATAGTGGAGGCGTTATCAAACCCAATTTATTAGCGCAGGTGAAAATTGAAGATTACGTCAATCCTAATGCAATACAAGTTGCGCAGCAATATATTTTCGAAGATGCTTCAAAACGATCTTATGTTTTTGTCGCCACGAACATCAAAGGAAAAGATGCCGTCGCCAGAAAGGTATTTGTAAATCCAGGCGAGAAATCTGAAAATGTGGTTGAAATTACAACTGGCTTAAAAGCAGGAGATATCATCATTACTGATGGATCTAAAAACTTGAGTGACGGTCAGAAAGTGAAATTAGCGAACTAAAAAGAATTT
Organism: Kaistella antarctica; assembly: GCF_900109615.1. Lineage (GTDB taxonomy): Bacteria > Bacteroidota > Bacteroidia > Flavobacteriales > Weeksellaceae > Kaistella > Kaistella antarctica. The sequence continues at coordinate 528,461 of NZ_FOIX01000003.1, read as the reverse complement.
AAATTAATTCGATTTTAATTAAAAAATATGAACGAAAATAAACACCACCAGAAAGAATCTTTCTTCTCGAGTTGGGCGGTTGATAATAGAACGACAGTTTACGTACTGACTTTTATTATCGTACTTCTTGGGATTTTCTCTTTCTTTTCGATGCCCCGAGAAAATTTCCCGGAGGTGGTTCAAAACAATATATACATTTCCTCTGTCTATCCTGGAAACTCTGCGGAAGATGTTGAAAAGGTAATTACCAAGGAACTTGAAGATAAATTTAAAAATGTCTCGGGCGTTACCAAAGTCACCTCCAACTCCTTTCAGGATTACTGTTTGATCGTAGTTGAGTTTGATGCGAAATTAAAAGTCGCAGAAGCAAAACAGCGGATTAAAGATAAAGTTGATGAAGCCAAAGGCGATCAGGATTGGCCAAGTTTAGATTCTGGCTCCAAAGTAGAACCCAGCGTTTTCGACTTGAATATTTCGGAAGAACTGCCGATTCTGAACATTAACTTAAAAGGGAATTATCCGAAATTCACTTTAAAACAATACGCCGAAGATTTAAAAGATGATTTGGAAGATGTGCCAGAAGTGAAAGAAGCGGTGATTCTGGGAGTTGATGACAATGAGGTGGAAGTCGCTTTGGATTTATTCAAAATGAATGCAGCGGGCGTAAGTTTCGACCAAGTTATCGGTGCCATTAAAAATGAAAATATCACCATTTCTGGTGGTAATTTAGTGACGGAAGGAAACCGGGAAAATGTTCGTATTAAAGGACAAATTTCGTCTCCTTCAGATTTGAATAATTTCATGGTAAAACCGGGCGTAAAAATTCGGGATATTGCCAGCGTAAATTTTCAGGAAAAAGAAATCACTACTTATGCGCGTGAATCGGGTAAAGATGTAGTGATGATCAACCTGAAAAAAAGGGCGGGAACCAATATGATTTCGGCAATTGATCAGGCGAAAGTTAAAATAAAAAATGCTCAAAAATCATATTTACCAAAAGATTTAGAAGTGACTTTAACTTCTGATCAATCATCAGAAGTAGAACATCAGGTTAATGAATTAGCCAATCACATTCTGATCGGAATCCTATTGGTAATGGCGGTTTTAAGTTTCTCTATGGGAATGAAAAACGCCTTATTCGTTGGAACGGCAATTCCATTATCGATGTTGATTGCTTTTGCAGTGCTTCAAATGGCGGGAATTACTTTGAACACCATGGTTCTTTTTGCAATGGTAATGGGTCTCGGGATGCTGGTGGATGATGGAATTGTAGTCGTCGATAACGTCTACGCCAATATGGAAAAAGGTTTGCCAAGGCGATTAGCCTCAAAATATGGTATTGGTGAAATTGCCTTTCCAGTTATTACTTCCACTTTAACTACTGTTTTTGCGTTCCTTCCGATGCTTTTGTGGCCGGGGATTATGGGTGAATTCATGAAGTATTTCCCAATCACCATTTCCGTAACCTTGATGGCCTCGCTTTTCGTCGCCTTAATTATTAATGCTTCGATGACAGCTGGTGCCATGACGCTGGAAAATAAAAATATCTCTAAAAATACGGCGAAGAAATACACCATTATTTTCGGAGTTCTTATTGTCGTTTTTGGAATTTTGAGAATAGCTACGGGCGTAAAATATTTCTTGGGAGTTGTTACTTTTTCCATCTTGGCCATTATTGCCATTTGGTTGTATAAAGGATTCTTCCACGACCGTATTGAACATTTTCAACATACCTTCTTCCCCAATTTGGCAGAGAAATATCAAAAATTTATCAGCAACTTATTGGAGGGTAAAAAGCCGAGAAATGCCTTCTTGGGAGTAATTGGAATTCTGGTTTTCTCATTCGTTCTTTACGGGGCGATGATGGGAATTGGTCGTTCCAAAGTTTTATTCTTTCCAGAAAATATTCCTCGACAGACCATTGTTTACATGGAATATCCACAGGGAACTGATATCGGAAAAACCAATATTGCCACCAAAAGAGTAGAAGGCCAAATTTTACAAGTTCTAAAAAAATATAAAGAGTCTGATGGGTCCAATTTCTTAGTAGAATCAATGGTAACATCAGTTGGAAAAGGCGCAACCAATCCACAAGTTGATGCCGGTTCACAAGCTGATACGCCCTTTAAATCTAAGATTACCGTTACTTATGTTGAGTTCGCAAACCGACGCGGAATCAATACCGCAGATGTGATGGAAGACATTAGAATGGCGATTCCAGATATTCCTGGATTTACTTATACCGTAGAAAAAGACGCCAACGGTCCGCCAGTTGGATATCCGATTTCTATTGAATTGAAAGGTGACAACTACGATGATTTGCTTGATGAAGCTCATAAAATGATCACCTACGTAAATGGTCAAAATATAGCTGGAATAGAAAAATTACAGGCCGACATTAATAAAGACAGCCCTGAATTGATTATCGATATCGACCGGGAAACTGCTGGGAACTTAGGGGTTTCTACGGCTTACACGGGAATAACTTTGCGTAGAGCTTTGTTTGGTCAGGATATTTCAACGTTCAAGGATGTGAAAGAAGATTACGATATTTCGGTAAGGTTGCAGCAGGATCAACGTAGAAATACGAGTATCTTATTCAACCAACCGATTACGCTGCAAGGTCCAAATGGAACGGTGCAAGTTCCGATGTCAACTTTCGCAACGATGAAAGAAGATAACACTTTTAACAAAATTAAAAGAAAGGATAACAGCCGTACCATTATGGTTTATTCGGGAGTTCTGAAAAATGCCAACTCTAATGAAATTGTGCAGAAAATTCGGTCTTCATTGAAGAATTATCAAACACCAGCTGGCATATCTTATACCTTCGGCGGTGAACAAGAAGAGCAAGGTAAAAACCTGAATTTTCTTTTGTTTGCGCTGTTCTTAGCGATGTCGCTCGTAACTTCAATTATCGTCTTCCAGTTTAACTCACTGTCGAAAACTTTAATTATTATGATGACGATTCTCTTAAGTTTCTCTGGAGTATTCCTAGGACTATCGATATTCGGAATGGACTTCGTAATCTTAATGACGATGATGGGAATTATTTCCCTGGCGGGAGTTGTGGTGAAGAACGGAATTGTCTTAATGGATTTCTTTGTGCTGAAGCTCGATGAGAAAGTCTTCGAAAAAGGAGTGGAAACTCATGATGACTTAGAATTGGAAGAAGTGAAAGAAATAATCGTGCAATCTGGGAAGGAAAGATTACGTCCGGTATTGTTGACGGCAACGACAGCGATTTTAGGATTGATTCCTTTAGCCATCGGATTAAATTTTGACATCGCGTCCTTTCTAACTACTTTGAATCCGCATTTCTCTTTAGGCGGAGATAACGTGGCGTTCTGGGGACCTTTAGCTTGGACGATTATTTTCGGACTTTCGTTTGCAACTTTCTTAACTTTGATTATGGTTCCAGTGATGTTCTACATTATCTCGAAACGAAAAATCAACAACCGAAGAAAGTACTTGAAAAAGCATTTGCATGATGCAGAGGAGGAAGCTGCAGAAATCGAAAGACTTCGCAACCTTTATCCTGATGACAGTCATTTACAAAATTTGCAATCAGAATAAATTTAATTTAAAATAGAAATCCCTGAAGATTAATTTTCTTCAGGGATTTTTTATGTTGTTAGTTCAACTGCTGTTAAGTACTAATTGTAAAATTAACTTTTCAATCTCGACTTTTATTACGAAACCCTAAACTTCCAATAATTTTAAGCCACCTCACTCGCCCTAGAAAAAAAGGATTTCCAATCAGGTCGTGCAGTAATTAGTTCGCTATATGATTGGTCCTTATTTTAATTTCCTGCTCGTGCTAACGATAAGTCAATATCAATAGTCAACAAGATATCCAATATTTCTCGCTAAATTTTTAAAATAAGAATAGCTATAAGCTTTAAACAAAAATCCCTGAAGATTAGTATTCTTCAGGGATTATATTAATAAAATGGAACAGCGTCTATTTTTCTCTGAGAAAGTTTAAAGAATCTAATGACTAAAAGAATGGCGGAAATTGTAAGTCCTAAACCGAGGGCAATCCACATTCCGTAAGCACCCATTTTCATGGTTACGGTTAAGAAATATCCTAACGGAATGGTGATAATCCAATACGCTACAAAAGTAATAAGAGAAGGAACTTTCACGTCTTGAATTCCACGCAATATTCCTAGAGCAACAACTTGTACACCGTCTGATAACTGAAATAATGCCGCGATAATCAATAATTTTGAAGCCAGTAAAATAACCTCTACATCTTCTTTTTGAGTAAAGAAAGTCGGTAAAATATTTCGACCTACAATAAAGAATAATCCGCAGAACAGCATGAAGATAAAGACGATTTTTATATTGTTGATTCCAACTTTTTTCAAACCGACAAAATCCCGTTCACCTGCTCTACGACCAATCATAACGGTTGATGCCACGCTAAACCCAATACTTAGATTAAAGGTGAAGGAAGCCATTGACAAAGCAATCTGGTGAGAAGCGATGTCATTTGCAGAAACTAATCCACAAATAAAAGCTGCTCCCGCAAAAGCCGTCACTTCGAAAAACATTTGTAGGGAAGTTGGGAACCCAATTTTAATCATTCTGGAAAACATCTCCTTTGAAAATCCAACAACTTTTAAAGAGAAATGCTTGATGTATCTTCTAGTTCCAGGCTGTTTCACTAAAATATAATATAAGAAAACGACCATGAATATTCGTGCAATTAAACTTGCTAAAGCAGAGCCGCGAACTCCCATTTCTGGAAAGCCAAACATTCCTTTAATAAAGACATAATTCAAAACAATATTAATCACATTGGCAATGATCGTCGCCTTTGTAACGCCGATCGTAAAGGATAATCCCTCACTAAATTCGCGCAAAGTTTGAAAGGCCATAAAAGGGACAATACTTAAAGTCATAATCGACAAAAACCCAATCGTATCTGGAATAACTTCTGGCGGCTGATCCATATGATAGAGTAGTGGTAGCGCCAATAATAGTAGAATCATCAGTAGTAAACCAATCGACATATTAATAATAAATCCATGGCGGAAAACCGAATTGATCGTATTGTGATCATTTCGAGAATGAGCTTCGGAAACCAAAGGCGGAATCGCCAATGAAAAACCTAAAGCAAAAACAAAAATAGAGAAGAAGACTGAATTACCCAGCGACACTGAAGCTAAAGCTTGTGCACCTAGCAATTTTCCCACAATTATATTGTCAAATAAATTTACAGAAACTTGTCCCACCTGCGTGAGCATTACGGGCAAAGCTAATTTTAAAAATGGATTGGTGTATTGTTTATCTAAGAAGGCTATTTTCATAAAAAAAATTAGCAGCAAATTTACTGCAAACTTTTTACATAAATTTATTTAAAGATTTTTGTTTCCGATAATGCTAAGAGTCAGCGTCGATTTGGTTAGCTGCGATTTAAATAATCATATTTAAATAAAGCGCATTTTTAATTGCAGCAGTTCCGTAGGTGTTATTAAAAAAGATAAAAGAGGTTCCTTTAAATTTCAAAATTTCAGCCGCTAACTTTTTAAGTTCCGTTTCAGCGTATTCAGATTTAAACATTTCAGGATTACCATGAAGCCTGTAATAAGCGAAATCATCATTGTTGATGATAAAATCAGTAGGAATATCTTTCGGAATAGAAACCCCAGCGAAGACAATATTATTTTCATTCAAAGAATTTTGCACTTCAATATTCCACCAGGATTGATGGCGAAATTCTACGACATTCAAATAGTTCTTATCTACTGTGGCGATTATTTTAGCTAAATTCTCAACAGTGTAGTGAAAGGATGGAGGAAGTTGAAAAAGGAAACCAGCTAATTTTGTCCCAAGATTTTCGGCCAGATATTGACAAAATTCTGTCGTCTCGTTCTTTGTATCATCCAACTTCTTTAGATGCGTAATGGTTTTGGGAATTTTAATAAAAAATTTGAAATTAGCTTCCGTTTCCTCAACCCATTTAAGAATTGTTGAAGGTCTGGGTCTTCTGTAAAAAGTACTGTTAATTTCGACAGCATTAAGATGTTTCGAATAGAAATTTAAATAGTCCTTTGACGGTAAATTTTCTGGATAGAATAGCCCTTTCCAGAAACCTACCGCAAATCCCGAGCATCCTATGAATGGTTGCTTATTCACCTTTTATTAATCCATTAGTTAAACCTTCCCACTGAATTTTACTGCCAAGCAACATTCCGCCTAACGCCACGGTTTTATTACGGATTTTCTCTAGAACTGTTTTGTCTTTCGTATTAGGAATTTCATTTCGAGCATAAACTTCTGCAGAGATTGTTTTGTTCTCTCTTCTTATTATAAAGTTAGACGTTGCATCGGAATCTAAAAAGTGCGTGATCTTGTCAGAGGGAAGAGTTGGATTAGAAGTCGGTCGAAGCCTCATATAAATTTCTTCAGAATGGTCTTTTATTTCTTCTTCGTAAACTTCCACCTGAACCCAATCTAAACCATCTTCAGCTGGATTATGAAGTAACGGAATCTTGATGCTGATGTAGTTTCCGACTTGGGGTTTCTCCAGCGATAATATACCAGTTGAACCGTGCAAGGTAAATTCAGCTTTCTCTTTCCCCGCAAAAAACTCCCAGGAATTAACATCTAAAAAACGTTTTTTTACTAGCTCAAAATGATTAATTGCCTGCTGTTCCGTTTCTAAATCTATCTTCGAGATTGCTATACTTTCAGCACCTTTTATTTGTGGAGGAATTTGATTTTTCATAAGTCTTGCATTTTTAATTCTGATTAGTATATAAAAAAATAGCGATCAATAGACCGCTATAATTTTTATTTAGCTTTAATGTTGATTTCAGTTTTAGCCAACTTGGTTAAGTCTTTATCGCAGGTTTTTTCTTCTCTCAAAGTTTCCAGCAATAATTTTAAAACTGCTTTCTCTCCAAGTAACTTCGCGTAAGTTGCCATGGTGCCGTAGGAAGCGATTTCGTAATGCTCTACTTTTTGCGCCGCGGCAATAATTCCGGCATCTCTTACTGCTCCCGGCTGCGTTTCCTCCATAATTTCTTTGGCTTCTTTGAGCAGGCCAGCCATTGCTTCACATTTTACTGCTTCTGCCTTTATTCCCAAAGCCTTGAAGGCATCTTCTAACCTAACCACCTGATTTTTTGTGTCTGCTAAGTGATCATTAACCGCTCTTGCCAAATGAGGGGAAGTAGCATTCTTAGCCATTTTTGGTAAATTTTTCACTAAGGCTTTTTCTGCCCAGTATAAATCTTTTAATCCATCAATCATGAAATCTTTCAATTCATCTGCCGCATCTTTTTTCGGTGCGATTTTTCCTTTTGGTGTTGCTTTCTTTGCCATAATATTATTTTTAATGTTTATGAATTTGAAATAATCTGTTGCAGTTTATTTCTAGATGCTGGAATAGTATCATGTAGTATGCCAAAAAACTAACGCTTTAAAAACGCCATTAAAAAAAGCCAAATAAATTTTATCTGGCTTTAATCTTTTAATAACGAAATACAATTTGTGTAAATCTTAATTATTTTCTTACGAAACTTGCAACATCTTCGGCACTAATCGTAGCAGATCCTAGAATAATTAATCGCTCTACAACATTTCTAAGTTCTCGAATATTACCGGTCCAGCTGAAATTTTCTAAAGCTTTAATCGCTTTATCATCGAAGCTTTTTAAAGCGGTCCCATGCTCATCAGAAATAATTTTAGCAAAATGTTTGACCAAAAGTTTAATGTCATCTTTTCTTTCATCCAAAGAAGGAACGTAAATTTCAATGACAGAAAGTCGGTGGTAAAGATCTTCTCTGAATTTACCAGCTTTAATTTCGTCCTGCATATTCTTATTGGTTGCAGCAACAACTCTAACGTCAACTTTTATTTCTTTGTCGCTTCCCACGGGTGAAACTTTACTTTCCTGAAGCGCGCGAAGAACTTTGGCTTGAGCAATCAAAGACATGTCACCAATTTCATCCAAAAAGATGGTTCCGTTATTGGCAAGCTCAAATTTTCCTTGCTTATCTTTTATTGCTCCAGTAAAACTTCCTTTAACGTGTCCAAACAATTCTGATTCAATTAATTCCGACGGAATTGCCGCGCAATTCACTTCGATCATCGGTCCTTTGCTGCGATCACTTTGAGCATGAATGGCGTGCGCAACCAACTCTTTTCCGGCGCCGTTGGGTCCTGTAATGAGGACTCTTGCATCTGAAGCGGCTACTTTTTCAATCATATCCTGAATCTTTTTCAAGGCAGGCGACTCGCCAATCATTTGATATTTCTTATTGACTTTCTTCTTTAAAGTCGTGTTTTCATTTTTTAAATGCATGTTAGATTTCTGTAGATTTCTTTTATCTAAAGCATTTTTAACACTTGTAATTAATCTGTTAATATCAATAGGCTTCGATATAAAATCATAAGCGCCAACTTTTAAACAGTCAACAGCGGTGTCGATATCAGCATGACCAGAAATCATCACAAAAGTAGTGTCTGGCTTTATTTGGAGCGCTTGCCTCAATAATTCTGTACCAGAAACTTTAGGCATTTTAATATCGGAAACCACCAAAGCGAAATCTTCTTTTTCAATTTGTTTGAAGCCTTCTAAACCATCTTCAGCAATAATGAATTCGTATTCAGGCAATTCTTCAGAAAGTATACTTTGTAAGACGCCAGAAATGGCTTTTTCATCTTCAACAATTAAGATTTTTTGCATTATAAAAATTTATGGATTTAATAAAAAATTCGTGTGAATTTGGCAAACTATGTAGCAATAATCGTACCTAAAAGGTTTTTATTGGGAATCTCGCGCACCAAAAATAGCAGATCCAATTCGAACCGAGTTGGCACCACATTCAATTGCGATTTCATAATCGCCGCTCATTCCTAAAGATAAAGTTTCTAGCTTTTGTTTTTGAGAAAGCTGGCCGAAAAGTTGCTTTAAGACGTTAAACTCTTTCGTAACCTGTTGCTTATTGTCGGTAAATGTTGCCATTCCCATTAAGCCTACAATGCTGACATTTGGAAATTTACCATTCAAATATTCTAAATATAATTCCTTTGTCTCATTGATTTCCAAGCCATATTTGGTATCTTCTTCAGCTATTTTAACCTGAAGTAGTACCTTAATATTTCGCTCGTTATTTTTAGCCTGCCTATCAATTTCTAGTAATATTTTTTCGGAATCAACACTTTGAATGGTATCGATAAACGGTGCGATATATTTTAGTTTATTGGTTTGTAAATGACCGATTAAATGCCACTGAATATCCGACGGTAATTTTGGATGTTTCTCGATCAGTTCTTGCACCCTATTTTCTCCAAAAACGCGTTGCCCTAAATCATAAACTTTTTTAATGCTTTCTACAGGATGAGTTTTAGAAACTGTAACAAGTTGAACATTAGAAGGTAAACTGGAATTAATTAGTTGATAATTCTCTGCAATATTAGAAAATTCTTGCATGCTAAATATAGTTTTATATGAGAGATAGTTAGAAAAATTTCGAATTTGTAATTTAAGGAATTATTCTTTTATTTACAATAATATTTAGCTAGATGCAGTCATCTTCAGAAATAAATTTTGATTTGGGTGTATTCACGTATATTTATTTACAATTAATTTTTAGATTTGTTTAAACTAAAAATACAACATGATGAGTAATTTAGAAAAACATTTAATTACAAAAAAGGAAAGTGACCTGTTAGCCAGCGAATATGAAAAAACCAATTACGGCGCAATAAATTCCAAACGACCCGCCAATAAACCTGACGCTAGACATTTTTCTTACGATTTAGAAGTATTGCAAGACTATATTAATTTGATTCGGGAAGAAATGGGAAAGAGAGGAGTAAATAAAAAAGGCATCAGAGTAACGTTGGGAAAATACCCTGATAATAATTTTGATCCTCGATTAGATCCTATCTGCAGTGGCTATCAAACGATCTTTTTCTCCGCAGAAAACATGGATTCAGCTGAACAAATCGAAAGTGTAAGCCGAACCAATGATTTAGAAGATCTTCCTCAAATGAATTATGGCCAAATTCGTCCACCTTACTAAAAATAGATAAAATGCTTGAATGGAACAGAAGTGTGGTGAGCATCATCCAACTTTTATTAGTGATAGCATTTTTTCTACTGCTACTCTTTAAAAGGAAGAAATTAGGAAAGGGAATTATTTATTTGATTATTTCAAGCTGTATTGTGGTAATCATTGATACCTTTCTATTTTTTACAATTTTGAACAATCCCAAATTTAACAGTACACCCGTGTACACCATAGGAATGAACTTGTTTGTTTTTCTACTTTTCTTCTGTTACTTTCGCAAGATTTTACAAACAAAAGTTTTTAGAGCAATAAACTTGATCTTGATTCTGGTTTTTTTGGCGAGCTTCCTTTCATTTGCAATCTTTTCTGAAACTTTTTTCACTCAATTTTCTATCAAATTTTACGTCATAGAAGTAGTTATTTTAATGTGCAATATTTATTTAGTTCTTAATGAAACTTTCAATTCTGACAAAATTCTAAACATTAAATTATATTATCCGTTTTGGGCGTGTATTGGCTTGATGTCTACGTACTTAGGAGTGACTCCTTTACTGATTATTAGTAATACTGCTTCAGAAACGATGAATATCAATATATTTTTCATAATTTTATTTGTTGTTAATCTTATCGGATATTCTATTCTCATAACAGGGATATTTTACGCGAAAAATATTAATTCGAATAAATGAATCTTACGGAAACTGATTTTCTGCTGACTATTACTACGTTCATCATTTTAATAGTTATTTTAATGATGGTTCTAGTTTATGGCATCTTCATTAAGAAAAAATCAGAACTTCTTTTATCTCAACAAAAAAAAGAAGCGTTATTCGAACAAGAATTAGCGATCTCTCAGGTGGAAATAAAAGAACAAACCTTAGACTATATCGGGCAAGAACTGCATGACGATCTGGGTCAGAAACTTTCCGTCGCAAGATTGATGACCAGCAAAATAGCAATGGCTGATGAAAAAGACAAAACCAATATAGCCCACGAAATTAACATGTTGATTGGGGAATGTATTCAGGATATCAGAAACTTGTCGAAGTTATTTATCAGCAAACAAGTGCGGCATTTTGGATTTGTTGAATCTTTGGAGCGCGAAATTTTTAGAATTGAAAGATTGCATTTGATGGAGGTGGAGTACAAGATAAACAATCATCATATAGAAATTAATGCGGACCATGCCCTGATACTTTTTCGAATAGTACAAGAGTGTATCAATAATGTGATTAAACATGCAAGATCCAATAGAATCTTGATTAAAGTTGAAGATCATTTAAACTTTATTCAAATTAATATTAACGATTATGGAATTGGATTTAATGCAAAACATAGAAATGACGGAAGTGGGTTAGCAAATATAAAAAATAGGGCAAAGATTATTAATGCAGATTTTAAGATTAAATCAGCCGAAAATCTTGGCACCGAGATTACCATTACTTATAAAAAATAGCCAGGATGGAAAGAATTAAAATTGCAATTGTAGATGATCATAAATTGGTCTCTAAAGCAATAGAAAATATGATTTCATTTAATCCAAAATTTGAAGTGGTAATGAACTGCGCTAGCGGCGAGGATTTCTTGAAACAATTAGATTCTCGGAAAGTTCGTCCAGAAGTAGTTTTGATGGACATCAATATGCCGCGAAAAAATGGCATCGAAACAACCGCAGAATTGTCTGCGAAATATCCTGAATTAAAAGTAATCGCTCTGACAATGGAGGATAATGAAAGCACCATCATCAGTATGCTGAAAGCAGGCGCTAAAGGTTATTTGCTAAAAGATATGTCGCCAGATATCCTTTTTGATGCCATCAATATCGTTCATGAGAAGGGAGTTTTCTATACCGATTTGGTTTCCCAAAGTCTACTGAAAATTAAAATTGAACAAAAGGCCGTGCGAGAACTCAACAATCTATTAAAAGAGCGTGAAATAGAATTTATAAAGTTAGGATGTTCCGAATTAACTTACAAGGAAATCGCCGAACAAATGTGTGTAAGTCCCAGAACCATCGATGGCTACAGAGATTCTGTTTTTGCAAAGCTCAATGTGAAAACCCGAGTAGGAATTGTGCTTTTTGCTATTAAACATGATATGTGTTAAATTAGGGTGATTTCACCCTTTTATTCTATTGATTTAAATAATACTTTTGTCTCACAAATGAAAACACAAATTGTGAAAAGAAAAACAAAAAGCCGATTTTAATCGGTTTTTTGTTTTTTTTAAAAGTCAATTGTATCAAGTAAAATATTTATAAAATATCGATATAATCTAAACTGCTTAATCTACTTTCCATCAATCCTCCCCAAAATAGTATTTTTAAATAACTCCATTCCCTCTGTAGCTGACGTTTTAAAATAATTTTCGCCTTGCGTGTAGCTATTTGGTAAATTTGGATCGATGACAAATACTTCACAATTCTCAGGGATATAACTAATCAGACCTGCTGCGGGATAAACACTCATGGATGTTCCAATCACTAAAAATATATTGGCCTGAGAACATATTTCCATAGCTTTATCCATCTCTGGCACCATTTCGCCAAACCAGACAATATGCGGACGTAATTGAATACCTTCCAAATTAAGATCGCCTAAATTTAAATCTTGTTCCCAATCTACAATTGCATTCTCAGAATCTACAGGTCTTGCTTTTTTTAGTTCACCATGAAGATGAATTATCTTTGTTGATCCCGCACGCTCATGTAAATCGTCAACATTTTGGGTGATAATCTGAACATCAAAATACTTTTCCAGTTCTGCTAAAATTAAGTGTGCTTTATTGGGTTCGATTTCATTAAGCTGCCGTCTTCTTGCGTTATAAAAATCCAATACCATCTTTGGGTTTTTCTCAAAACCTTCTGGACTCGCCACATCTTCCACGCGATGATTTTCCCATAAACCATCCGAATCGCGAAAGGTTTTCACCCCGCTTTCTGCAGAAATGCCAGCGCCCGAGAAAACAACTAGTTTCTTTTTCATTTGACTTTTTTTTTAAAACTACAAAAAATTACAAACTTTTCCTAAGTCCTGCTATTTTCAATGTAAAGCAAATCTTTATTAAATTTGTGTAATAAAAATAAATTCAATGTCAAAAGTAGACGGAAAATTTTCACTTAGACAAGCCACTTTAAATGATCAAGAAAATATTTGGAAAATTCTGCAACAGGCTATCGAAAGGAGGAAACTCGATTTTAGCAATCAATGGCAAGATGGATATCCTAATCCCGAAAGCATTAAAAATGATATTGAAAATAATTTTGGTTTTGTGTTGGAAGCAGAGAATGAAATTATAGGTTATGCTGCAATCATTGACGAGATTGAACCTGCTTATGAAATAATCGAGGGACAATGGCTATCAAATCAAAAGTATATGGTTGTTCATCGCGTGGCTGTTTCAAATAAATATATAGGAAAAGGAATTGCAACTATAATCTTTCAAGAAATTGAAAAAATAGTAATCTCAAGAAAAATTCATAGTATCAAAGTAGATACTAATTTTGATAACATTCCGATGCTAAAAATTTTAGATAAACTGAGCTATGCCTATTGTGGGGAAGTTTATTTTCGTGGCTCTGCCAGAAAAGCTTTTCAAAAATTACTTATTTAAAGTGATGACCTTTTCTAATTTTATTCGCAATTAATCGCTAAACAATTGTTTAATCACTAAATTTGTATTCAACCAAAAACAAAATAGAAATGTCAAAAAAAGCTATTTTAGCAATACTCGACGGATGGGGAATCGGACTCGATCCTAGTGTTTCTGCAATTGCCCAAGCCAACACACCTTTTATTGATTCTTGCTACGAGAATTTTCCACACACCACTTTAGAAGCAAGTGGTATCGCAGTGGGATTACCTTTCGGTCAAATGGGTAATTCTGAAGTTGGACATATGAATTTAGGTGCTGGAAGGGTAGTTTACCAAAATTTGGTAAAATTAAATATGGCTGTTGAAAATGCCACTTTAGGCAAAGAAAATGCCATTACAAAGGCGTTCGAATACGCTTTTCTTAACAATAAAAATATACATTTTATCGGTTTAGTTTCAGATGGAGGAGTTCATTCCCACATCAATCATCTTAAAGGTTTACTCACAGCCGCGCATGAATTTGGCCTAAATAAAAATGTTTACGTACACGCTTTCACAGATGGTCGCGATTGCGATCCACACTCGGGCAAAGGTTTTATTGAAGACCTTTTAGATCATATGAAAAAAACTACCGGCCAGTTAGCAACAGTTGTCGGGAGATATTACGCGATGGATCGTGACAAAAGATGGGAACGGGTGAAAATTGCTTATGATGCCATGGTAAATGGGATCGGAGAAAAAACTCGTGAAGTACTACAGATAATTGAAAAAAGTTACAAAGACGAGATTACCGATGAGTTTTTAAAACCGATTATTTGCCTTAAAGACAATAGTTTACCGGTTGCAAAGATTGAGAATGATGATGTTGTATTTTGTTTTAATTTTAGAACAGATCGAGGAAGAGAAATCACTGAGGTTCTTTCTCAGCAAGCGTTTCCGGATTTCGGCATGCATCCTTTAAATCTTTATTATGTAACGATCACAAATTATGATAAAAAGTTTCAAAATATACATGTAGTTTTTGATGAAGAGGTACTGCAAGAAACGATGGGCGAGGTTTTAGAGCGAAATGGAAAGAATCAAATTCGTGTTGCTGAGACAGAAAAATATCCGCACGTTACCTTTTTCTTTTCAGGCGGACGTGAAGCGGAATTTGTAGGCGAAAGCCGATTGTTGTGTCCAAGTCCGAAAGAAGTGCCGACTTATGAGTTTAAGCCAGAAATGTCTGCTTACGATATCACTCAAAAAATACTTCCCGAAATTGAAAATGAAGCTGCAGATTTTATTTGTTTAAATTTTGCCAATACCGATATGGTTGGTCATACAGGCGTTTTTTCTGCAGCAGTGAAGGCCGCAGAAGTTGTTGATGAATGTATTTCTAAAGTTGCAACCGCAGCTTTTGAACATGGTTATACCGTTTTCATCTTAGCAGATCATGGAAATTCTGATGTAATGAAAAACCCAGATGGCAGTCCAAACACCCAACATTCCACTAACCTCGTTCCTTTAATTGTAATGGATAAAGATAGAAAATGGAATTTAAAACCAGGAAAATTAGGAGATATTGCTCCGTCAATTCTAAAAGTAATGGGCATTGAAATCCCGGAAATAATGACAGGTGAAATTTTAGTGAGCTAATTTTTTATTTATTAATTTCAATATTCAAAGCGGTAACGAGGGTTGCCGCTTTTTTCATGTAATGTAATTGACATTTATTTTTAAAAAAAACGAGATTAGAGTATAACATCAGACAGTCAAAATATAATCTGATAAAATTTGGTTCCCTAATTTATATTTTACTAATTTTCTAAATTAATAATAGAATAACTTTGATTTAATAGTTTTTTTTATGATTTTTGCTTAAAACGGCAGAATTTTGGTTAGCACTACTAGTTCAATTCAACAAAGCAATTATGCTATAAATAAGATAAATAAATTATCTTTGTCTACAATATAAAAGAGTAAAAATGTATAATAAATTAATAAGAATAGAAGTGATGAGAACTCTTGGCAAAAATGTCAACGAGTATATCGACTCCTATCTGACGCCCGCAGAAAAAATATGGCAACCCACAGATTTTTTACCTGATCCTTCTTCAGATAGCTTTCATCACGATGTAGAAGAGCTTCAAACCTACGCTCAGGAAATGGGTTATGATTTATTTGTAACCTTGATTGGAGATTGCATTACAGAGGAAGCTTTGCCAAGTTATGAATCTTGGATTATGGGAATTGATGGCGTAAATCAGGAAGAAAGATCTGGTTGGTCACAATGGGTTAGAAACTGGACAGCCGAAGAAAATCGCCACGGTGATTTGCTCAATAAATATTTATATTTATGCGGTCGCGTAAATATGCGTGAAGTTGAAATTACAACGCATTATCTTATACAGGATGGTTTAGATATTGGAACGACCATGGACCCGTATCGTAATTTTGTTTATACAAGTTTTCAGGAGACTGCAACCAATATTTCACACCGAAGAGTAGGTTCTTTGGCGAAACAAAGTGGAAACACCAAACTTTCCAGAATGTGCGGAGTAATCGCTGCTGATGAAGCGCGACATGCCAAAGCATACAAACATTTCGTGACCAAAATTTTCGAACTTGATCCTTCAGAAATGATGCTTGCTTTCGAAGATATGATGCGTAAAAAAATTGTAATGCCTGCTCATTTAATGCGCGAATCTGGCCAGAAAGCAGGCGAGCTTTGGGGACATTTCTCCGATGCAGCACAAAGAGCGATGGTTTACACCGGACAGGATTACATTAATATTTTGAGTGAACTATTAGAAGACTGGAAAATTGAACACATTACGGGACTCAATGAAAGTGCAGAAAAAGCGCAGGAATATTTAATGAAACTTCCTGGCAGATTGCAAAGAGTTACCGACAGAATTTCAACTCCAGATCAGGAATACCAGTTCAAATGGATTAAATCTTAGACAACCAAATCTTCATATATAAATGCCAACTAAGCCAATGTCTTATTTGGCATTTTTTTATCTTAACGGAAGAGTACTAATCGTCGCTAAACACTAATAACGACCTAAATTTATTATCTTTGCACCATTGAAATTTTAGAAATAATGAAGAACAGTAAAAAACTTGCTATTGATTTTGACGGAACTATCGTTGATGATGGATATCCTGGAATTGGAAAAACAAAAACTTTTGCTTTTGAAACCCTTAAAAAACTGCAGGCAGAAGGCTACAGATTAATTTTGTGGACGTACCGACATGGAAAAACTTTGGATGAAGCAGTAGAGTTTTGTAAAAAAAATGGCGTTGAGTTTTATGCGGTGAATTCTAGTTTTGAAGGAGAAGTTTTCGATAATGAAAACGCGTCTCGAAAAATTGATGCTGATCTCTTTATTGATGACCGAAACCTTGGCGGATTCCCAGGTTGGGGAGAAATTTATAATATCATCAATGATCGAATAGAATTTCGCGTTGAAGGAAAGGAGGTTTTGGCTTATTCTAAAATGAAAAAAGATAAAAAGAAAGGATTATTCTGGTAACAATTTATCCGCAATTTTTAAATCTTTCCTCTAACTCTTAAGACTCTTTACTACATTGATACAATTAAAAACAATAGAAGAACTTCGCTTAATGCGAGAAAGCGCACAATTGGTTTCGAAGACTTTGGGCATGTTGGCCAGGGAAATAAAACCCGGCGTAACTACTTTACACCTTGACAATTTAGGTGGACAGTTTATTCGCGATCATGGCGGTGAACCTGCTTTTTTAGGAATGTATGGCTTTCCAAAAAACCTTTGCATTTCTCCAAATGCTGAAGTAGTTCACGGAATTCCGAATGATAAACCTTTGGTAGAAGGTGATATTTTATCAGTCGATTGTGGCGTTTTTATGAATGGATTTTATGGCGATCACGCGTATTCATTTGAAGTTGGTGAAGTTACACCAGAAGTTAAAAAATTATTAAAAATCACCAAAGAATCTCTTTATAAAGGAATCGAGCAATGTGTTCGCGGAAAGAGAGTAGGAGATATCTCAAATGCCATTCAAACCTATTGCGAAGCTCACGGCTACGGAGTTGTTCGTGAATTGGTCGGTCACGGTTTAGGTCGGAAAATGCATGAAGATCCACAAGTTCCCAATTATGGTAAAAAAGGAAGTGGTAAGGTTTTAAAAGATGGAATCGCTTTGGCAATCGAACCGATGGTGAATTTAGGGACTGAAAAAGTGAAATTTCACGATGATGGCTGGACAGTGACTTCCCTTGATATGTCACCATCAGCACACTTTGAACATGATGTTTGTATCATTGCTGGAAAACCGGTTTTACTTTCAACTTTTAAGTATATCTACGAAGCGCTGGGAATTGTCAGTGACGAAGAAAAACCATTTACTTTGGATTTTTAATGAAAAAAATTACCAAATTTCTTTTAAACAAAATACCAAGACCTTTGCTTATCAATTTAAGCATATTTCTAAGACCTATCATTTATCTATTTTTTAAAGGAACTAAATTTTCCGATCCTATTGATGGAAAATCCTATCGAAAATTTCTTCCCTATGGTTATGGAAAACAACGCGAGAATGCACTTTCTCCAGGAACTTTAAGTTTGGAGCGCCATCGTCAAATGTGGCTGTTTCTTCAAAATGAAACCGACTTTTTTACCAAAAATTATAGAGTTCTTCATATCGCGCCAGAGCAGGAATTTCTGCGTAGATTCAAAAAAATGAAGAATCTGGATTATACTTCTGCAGATTTATATTCACCGATTGTCGATGTAAAAGCAGACATTCTAGATTTGCCTTTTGAAAATGAAAGTTTTGATGTTGTCTTTTGCAATCATGTTTTAGAACACATCGAGGACGATCAAAAGGCGATGAGCGAATTATATCGGGTTATGAGAAAAGATGGTTGGGGAATCTTTCAAGTTCCAATGAAGAATTCTTTAGAGAAATCTTTTGAAGATTTTTCTATCAAGGATCCTAAAGAAAGACAAAAACATTTCGGGCAATACGATCACGTTCGCTGGTACGGAATGGATTATTTCGATCGGTTAAAAAAAGCTGGATTTGTAGTCGATATTAATTTTTATTCAAAGAAATTCAGCAAAGAGGAGATTGCTCGTTTTGGCTTGATGGAAAATGAAATTCTACCAGTCGTTGCCAAGAAATAAAAGTATCATCTGAATGAAAAAGAAATATTTCATCCATCTTGTAAAGTCGATTCCTTTGTTGCCGATTATTTATTTTCAGGGAAAGAGAATTAAAAAAGAGATTCAGTTTTTACCTGAAGCAAAAGATCCCGAAGGTTTTTTTCGTAGCAATTTTGATAAAACTTTAAAAGTCCTATTTATTGGGGAGAGTTCCTTTGGCGGAGTTGGATCCGATTTTCATAAAAACAGTTTTGCTGGATATTTTTCTAGAGAATTAAGTGCTGCATTTCACTTCAATGTCGACTGGAAAGTTTATGCAAAAACGGGTTATAACGTAGAAAAAGTTCATCAAACAATAATTCCTAAAATTGTAGAAAATGAATGTGATTTATTGGTGATTGGAATTGGTGCAAATGATTCTTTTGAATTCACGCAGCCAAAAAAATGGCTGGAAAACATTCAAGTATTAATCGACTCTTTAAGAAAGAAATTTCCAGAAACTCCAATCTCGTTTGCGCAGTTGCCGACAATCGAAGCGTTTCCCGCGCTTACAAAAGAGATGCAATTTGTTTTAGGAAATCATAAAGATCTTCTTGCACAATATCTTTACATCCAAACTTCAAAAAATAAAAACATCTATTTTCCGACTAACAAAGTTAATATTAAAGAATGGTTGAAACAATTAAATGACGATCAAACGATTGCAGATTTTTTCAGTGATGGCGTTCATCCGTCAGAGCTTACTTATAAGATATGGGCTAAGGAAAGTGTAGAATTTTTATTAGACTCCAAATTAAAATTTTCTTAATCCTTCGATAGATTTTCCAGGGCTTTCAACATATCGATTCCTTTTCCTAAGACTGGTTTAAATAAATCTCCATTCTTTTTAATTCGTTCCAAAGCATTATGAATATTGAAGTCAGTCGGCTTCAAACCAGCTTGCAGTTCCTCCCATAAAATTGGCATTGAGACTGGTGCTAAAGGTTTCGGGCGGATACTATAAACACTTGCTAAAGTCTGTCCTGTACGGTTTTGCAGATAATCTAGATAAATTTTTGCTTTATCGCGTTTTTTTAAACTTCGTTCCAAAGTGGTTAATTCAGGTAATTTCTGCTGGACTTTCTGCATTAGAAGATGGGCAAAATTCTTCACTTGTTCCACCTCATAATCTTCTCCCATCGGAATAAAAATATGAACTCCAGAACTTCCAGAAGTTTTGCAAAAACCTTTAATTTTTGTTTGATCCAAAATATCTTTTACACACAACGCAGTTTCTATCACGTCATCGAAAGTGTTTTTATCCGATGGATCTAAATCTAAAGCTAACCAAGTCGGTTTCGTCAAATCTTTTACTGTAGAATTCCAGGGATTCAAATCGATACAACCTAAATTGTTGAGGTAAGCCAAATCATCAGCGGTATTGCAGATTAGATATTCGATATCTTTTTCATTAGATTCAGAAAAAACGGATACTTTCTCAATCCAATCTGGAGCATCGCTTCCAGCATCTTTATGATAAAAACTTAAACCATCAATTCCATTAGGAAAACGATTTAAAGATTGCGGACGTTTTTTTAAATGTGGCAGAATATATTTAGCCACTGATTGATAATATTGGACAACTTCACCTTTGGTAATCCCGCTTTCAGGAAAATATATTTTATCTTGATTGGTGAGTTTAACCGTTTTATTTACGGTTTTGGTTTTAGTTTTCAAAGGTTCTTCTTTCCGATTTTTCAAAGAAGAATTATCATCAATTTTTTCACTTTCTTCTTCCAATAAATCTTCTTTTTCTTTATCAGTGCGAAGTCCCATAAAAACAGGATGACGGAAAATTCCATCTTTCGTTTTTTCGGTATATTTAATTTCACAAACCAACTCTGGCTTCATCCAGGTTGCAGATCCATTGGTTTTTGGGACTTTGTCAAACGGAGAATTTTTGACAATTAAAGGCTTGAATTGTTCATACAAAGACTCTAATGTTTTATCAGAAAACCCAGTTCCAGCATGTCCGCAAAATTCCAGGTGACCGTCGATAAAAGTTCCTAAAATAATCGCACCGAAATTTTTTCGACCTCCGTTTGGTTCGGTAAAACCACAAATCAAAACATCTTCTGTATTTTGAAATTTAATTTTCAACCAATCCGACGATCGAACGCCTTCAGAATAAATGCTGTCAGCCTTTTTTGCAATCATTCCTTCTAATTCCATTTTTTTAATCTGATCAAAAAAATCAATCCCTTTTTCTGGAATATGTTCGCAATATTTTGCCACATCATTTTCGACCAAAGCTTCCTTCAATAATTCTTTGCGTTGAAGTAAAGTTAAATTTTCAGTCGAATGTCCGTTCAGCCAAAGCAAATCAAAGACTTGATAAGTCATCGCCAAATTTGGGTTTTCGCCTATTTTTTGCAAAGATTGAAAGTCGGGTTTTCCATTGCTGTCGTAAGCGACGATTTCACCATCCAAAACCATCTGGTGATTTTGATCGTCGAGGGCATCAACAATTTTCGAAAATTTATCGAAGTAGGAGAGTCCATTTCGAGAGTAAAGTTGAATGTCTTCTTCTCGCAAATCAGCGATGGCGCGGTAACCATCCCATTTAATTTCAAAAATCCATTCTTCATTATCAAAAGGTTTTTCACTGCTTTGAGCCAACATCGGTTTGATATAATCTTTCAATTTTTTCTCGCCACTAAGCGCTGGCGCGTAGTTTCGAAACGTTTGAGATTCTTTAACTGGAGATTTTACTTTTTTTTTACTGGGACGATTCTCCTCTCGAACTGTTACTTTAGATTTTTTAGGAACATGTTCTTCGGAATCGTATTCATCTAGGGCAAATTGATCTTTATGTTTGATGAGCAACCAGGCATTTCCGTCTTTTGGATTTTTAATTTTAACTAAAGCAAATTCACCTTTTAACTTTTTGCCATGAAGAATAAACTTGAGCGATTCTTTGTGAAGCTCATGTCTCATCACTAAATCATTCGATTTACCTTCTACTTTTTCCAAAGGTTCGTACGTTCCGGAATCCCAAATTTCAACTTCGCCACCGCCGTAATTTCCTTCTGGAATCGTTCCTTCAAAATCTTTATAAGAATACGGATGATCTTCCGTCATCATTGCCAAACGCTTATCTTTAGGATTAAGCGAAGGACCTTTCGGAACCGCCCAACTTTTCAAAACTCCATCCATTTCTAATCTGAAATCATAATGCAGTCGAGAAGCAGAATGACGCTGAATCACAAATTTTAATTTGCCGTCATTTTTTTGCAGTTCACCTTCTGGCTCAGGGGTTTCCTCAAACTTTCGTTTTTTGTTATACTCTTCTAAAGGCATGATTAGGAAACTTTTTTAGTTTTTTTGGAACCTTCTAAACTGGCTTTTAATTGAGCCATCAAATCAACAACCTTTCCGCTGTCCTCTTTGGTATCTTCTACCTTTTTTACCTTTTTGCCTTTTGCCTTTCTTTTAATAATCTTCAATAAATCGGCAGAATACGTATCTGTGAAAGTGCTCGGATCAAATTTTTCTGAAGTCTGCTCAATTAAGGAAACAGCCATTTTCATTTCACCAGGTTTGGGCGTTTTCTTGGTCGGAATCTTTAAATCATCATAAACCCGAATCTGCTTAGCAAACCGCAAACGGTTAACAATTAGAACATGATCGTCATACGGTCGGATCATTCCGAATATTTCTTTATCTCGCATCACAAACGTACCAATACCAGCCATTTTTGTTTTCTGCAGCGCTTTTAATAATAAGTTGTAAGCATTCTCAGCATTTTTCTGAGGTTCCAAAAAGTAGGGAACTTCAAAATAAACGGAATCAATTTCGGCTTCTTTTACAAAGTGTTCGATAGAAAAGACTTTGGTTTTTTCGGGACTTGCGGCGGCATAATCATCAGCATCTAAAATAACATATTTGTCATCCATTAAATATCCTTTAACGATGTTTTCCCATTTCACTTCTTTGCCTGATTTCTCATTAACTCTTTTGAATTTAATATTGGAAAAATCACTTTTATCCAGCATATCTAAATCGAGTTTGCTATCCTCGACGGCAGAATACATTTTTACGGGAATATTAACCAATCCAAATCCTATCGCTCCGTTCCAAATTGACTTCATAATTTATTATTTAAGGTTTATCAATAATGAAATAATTATGCCTTTAAAAAAAATCAGATATTTAGTTGTGGAACTGCGTCATTTTAAATTACACAATCAAAACAACACCCACGAAAATTCCTTAACTTTGCCCTTACTTTAAAATTAAAATACATTGAGCGATCATAAAGCAGGCTTCGTAAATATAGTTGGAAAACCCAACGCAGGTAAATCAACACTTCTTAATCAACTGATGGGCGAGAAGCTCGCGATTGTTACCCAAAAAGCGCAAACTACCAGGCATCGTATTTTCGGGATTTATAACGAAGACGATTTACAGATTGTCTTTTCAGATACGCCAGGCGTGCTGGATCCAAAATATGGTCTTCAGGAAAGAATGATGGATTTTGTTAAGGATTCTTTGCAAGATGCCGACGTTTTTCTTTTCATTATTGATATCACCGATCGCGCAGAGCACAGTGAGTTTTTAGTTGAGAAATTAAATAAGATTCCAGTTCCTGTTCTGATTTTGATTAATAAAATTGATGCTTCTAACCAGGCTGATTTGGAAAAAATGATGGAATTCTGGCACGAACAAATTCCAAAAGCAGAGATTCTTCCGATTTCCGCCCTAACTGGATTTAATACCGAAGTGATTTTACCCAAATTAAAATCAATGCTACCTATAAATCCGCCATATTACGACAAAGATCAATATACGGATAAACCAGAACGCTTCTTCGTCAATGAGACGATTCGCGAAAAAATCCTTTTAAATTATGATAAGGAAATTCCATATTCGGTAGAAGTGGTGACCGAGCAATTTAAAGAAACTGATGGCATGCTCTTCATTGATTCCGTGATTTATGTTGAACGCGATACGCAGAAAGGGATTATCATTGGTCATAAAGGTGACGCCATTAAAAAAGTAGGAACGGAAGCAAGAATTGATTTAGAAAAATTCTTTTCGAAGAAAATACATATAAAACTTTTTGTTAAAGTTAAAAAAGATTGGCGTAAGAATGATCGGGATTTAAAAAATTTCGGTTATTGATCGATGCTAAGATGAAAATTTTGTATTTTAGAGGTTTTTGTTAATTCCCTAATCTATTTATTTAAATGAATTACTTTTCTTCAACCAAAGACAATCCTACAGTTAACAATATAATTATGTTGTTGGTGCGAGTTTTTGTCGGTATCGCAATGATTATTCTACACGGCCTGCCGAAATTAGAAAAATACATGGCGGGTGGTGAAATTAAGTTCTATGATTTTTTAGGAATGGGTGCAGGCGCCACTTTGATACTTGCGATTTTATTAGAATTGATTGGTGCCTTTTTAATTATGATTGGCCTATTCACCCGAGCGGCCGCCTTAGTTCTAATGGTGGTGATGTTTATCGCAGCCTTCGGCGCTCATTATGGAGATCCATTTAGTGTGAAAGAGAGTAGCCTTTTATTTCTTTCGATTTTTGCTTTGATATTTACTTTTGGACCCAGAAATTTTTCAATAGACAGTATGATTTCGAAACGAAGAGAATCACGCTGGTAAATAAAATCAACTTAAAATAACCATCAATTACACAAGCTGTTTTTGGTGGTTTTTTTATTTAAATTTCCTACTTGCTAGAAACATTAATTTTCGATACTTTTGAAAAAAGAGTATACATGAAAAAAAGACTGACTGCTATTGCATTACTTTTCGTAGTTTTTGCAAGTGCTCAAGAAAGCATTACGTACCAAAAACCATCCTCTGAGATTATGCAGCTGGCAGATTTCGAACGAGCGCCTTCGGTTATTATGGACAGCAAAAGAGAGCAAATGATTTTCTCTTATCGAGATACCTATAAATCATTAGATGATCTGAATCAAGATGAAATGAAATTGGCAGGATTACGAGTAAATCCCGTCACCAACATTGCGAGTACGATGACTTACGTTAATAATTTAAAGACCCGTAAGTTAAAAGATAAATCAGAAGTTCAGGTAAAAGGCTTACCTGCAAATGCAAGAATCGCTTATCTTGGATTTTCTCCCGACGAAAAGAAACTGGCTTTTACTAATACAACCAAAAATTCAGTTGAATTATGGATCTTGGATCTTGGTTCAAATACCGCAAAAAAGATTTCAAATCAACCACTGAATGCCAACTTAGGAAGTCCTTACGTTTGGATGGCCGATTCTCAGAATTTATTGATCAAACAGATTCCTTCTAACAGAAGTGCTTTGATTGATGAGAAACAAAATCTGCCAACTGGTCCAACGGTTTCTAACTCAGACGGCCAGGTTTCTCAAAATAGAACCTATCAGGATTTGCTTAAGAATCCACAGGATGAAGCCAACTTTGAAACGTTAGCAAAATCTGAATTGGTCAAAATCTCCGTTAATGGAGATCAGCAAAAATTCAAGGGTGATGCCATCTACACCTCAATGAACTATTCGCCAGACGGCAATTATTTGATGTTAACGACAATTGAAAAACCGTATTCATACATTGTTCCTTTAAATAGATTTCCAATGAATTCTATGGTCTATGACAAGAATGGAAATTTAGTAAAAACAGTTAACGAAAGTCCACTTAATGAAATTATGCCAAAAGGTTTTTCATCGGTGAGAGAGGGAAAAAGAAACATGAGTTGGAGAGCTGATCAGCCGGCAACTTTGGTTTACGCCGAAGCTTTAGATGGAGGAGATCAAGCAAAAAAAGTGGCTTATCGTGATGAATTGTTTGTTTGGGAGGCACCATTTAATGCAGCACCAAAATCATTCTTTAAGACTCAACAAAGATATAGCGGAATCGATTGGTCCAATGGAAATGTCGCGATTGTTTCTGATAGTTGGTATGACACCAGAAATTCAAAATCCTATTTAATTAATTTAAAAGATAATTCTTCCAAAATTATTAATGATCGGAATTATCAGGATGTGTATAGCAATCCTGGGAATTTTGCCGAAAATAAAAATCAATACGGAAGAAATGTAATTGACATTAAAAACGGAAAAGCGCATCTTATAGGTGCCGGTTTTACAAAAGACGGACAGTTTCCTTTCATTGACGAGTTAGATTTAGGATCGATGAAAAAGAATAGACTTTACACGTCTAAATTAAAAAATTCTAAAGAAAGTATCGTCGATATCTTAGATGCGAAAACTGGACAGGTTTTGGTGGTTGAACAATCGCCAAGTCAATATCCAAACTACTTTGTAAGAAATATTAAAAACGGAAAAGCAACTGCGGTAACCAATTTTGCTAATCCTTTTGAAAGCATTAAAGATGTATACAAAGAAGTCATTACTTATAAGAGGAGCGATGGAGTAGAACTGACCGGAACATTATATTTACCTGCAAATTACGATCGTAAAAATCATAAAGAAAAATTACCTTTACTAATTTGGGCTTATCCAAGAGAGTTTGTTAATAAAGATACAGCGGGACAAAACACCCAGAATCCAAATGATTTTACGTTCCCGAGCTATGGTTCATTTATTTATTGGGTGACCAAAGGTTATGCAGTTTTAGATGACGCTGCGTTCCCGATTATCGGTGAAGGAAAAGCACAACCCAATGACACTTTTATCACGCAATTGGTAGCCAATGGCAAAGCGGCTATCGACGCAGTCGATAAATTAGGATACATCGACAGAACGAAAGTTGCCGTTGGTGGACACTCTTATGGAGCGTTTATGACAGCGAATCTATTGACCCATTCCAACGATTATGCGTGTGGAATTGCAAGAAGCGGCGCCTATAACAGAACATTGACACCATTTGGTTTCCAGAGTGAGCAAAGAAATTATTGGGATGTTCCGGACATCTATAACACAATGTCACCATTTATGACTGCTGATAAAATGAAAACACCATTGTTATTAATTCATGGTGAAGCAGATAATAATCCGGGAACATTTACTTTGCAAACGGAAAGATATTTCCAAGCTTTGAAAAATTTAGGAGCTCCAGTGAGAATGGTTCTTTTACCAAAAGAATCTCATGGTTATGCAGCCAAAGAAAGTATTTTGCACACGTTATGGGAACAAGATCAGTTCTTAGAAAAATGTTTAAAAAACAAGTAATATTTAAAAGAGTCTTCCAAATTGGGAGGCTTTTTTTTATTTAAATTAAAGTGAAATATTTTTAAAATACCGTGTAAACACCAGCTGATTTCCGACCTAATAATTTTAATTTTATCGGTGAAACCTAAAAACCTTTACCCATGGAAATTTTTAAATCTAAAAACGGCGTGAGTGTTCGCGCTTACAAAGGAGATGCAATCACGCTTTTAGCTTTTGACGTGACGAACAAACTGGCTAGCAACCTGGCTGGTTTTACTATTTTTTTTCGATGCAAACAGAAGAACGATGTGGGACAGTTTCTTTACAATAGATTAACCTTTAATCCGGATTTTATAAGTGAAAATCAAATTCCCTTAAACGATAAAAATTCTACTTTGTATTCGCCGATACAGAAATTTAATTGGGTTCACGTTCCCAATACAGATATCAGTACGCGTCAGGCAGTATTCGGAGATTACGTCTATACCATTACGCCAAGACACATTGTGGACGGAAAACTACTTCCGCTAGATCCTGACTTATCGGTGGAAATTGAAATTCCTGTCAAACCTTTCGAAGAGAAAAGCGCTTCGGTAGGATTTACGAGAGGTTTCGTTTCTTCGGTGGCGTATGCGACCCGATTTAGCCGGAAAAATAATGCGGTAAGACCTAAAAAAAATGATTCCCTGACATTCGATAATAAACAGATTGCCGACACCGCTAAAAGGTGGAGTACTACGAAAAGAAAATATGAACAAGTTGCTTATACCTTCGAAGAGCAACATGAATGGTTAGGATGGCAGGCGAGAAATAGAATCCTGGAATTTCTGGACGAGACGATCCAGGATAAAAAATTAAGTCTGAAGGTTTTTGCTTTTGATTTAAATGAACCTGAAATTTGTAAAAAATTACTGCAGTTGGCTAAAGAGAATCGGCTGTTGATGATTTTAGATGATTCGAAAGGGCATTCCGAAAGTGACGCTTGGGAAAGTGTTTTTGAAACAGAATATTTAAAAATCGGTGATCCTCAAAAATTAAAAAGAGGTCACTTCAGCGCCTTGGCTCACTGTAAAGTAATGATTCAGCTAAAAAATGGCGTTGCACAAAAAGTACTCACAGGATCTGCGAATTTCTCCACTAATGGTTTGTACGTCAATAGCAATCATGTAATCATTTTTAAAAATAGCAAAGTTGCCAAACTGTATTCAGATATTTTTGATGAATCTTTTGGAGCTGAGAAAATGAAAAATTTTAAGAGCAGTGCAATGGCAGCTGTAGACCATGAGATTTTAAAAAGTACCAGTTCGCCAAAAATGACAGTTACTTTTGCACCGCATAAAAAAGAAGATGCAGAGCGAATTTTCACCAGAATCAGGGAGAAAATTGAAAAGAGCGATACCACAGATTTACTATTTGCCCTTATGAATGATCGCAGTGCAGGCAGCATTTTAAGTTCTGTGCGAAAGCAGATCAGCAATGAAAACGTTTTCAGTTACGGAATTACCGATACGATTGGCAAAAACGATAGTGATTTCGGCATCTTCCTTTATAAGCCAAATTCTAAAAAAGGAATAAGAGTCGCCGCGCGCGGAATCGAAAATAATTTACCCGAACCTTTTGGAACAGTTCCCGGAATCGATGGTTATGCGATTCATCACAAATTTATTGTAGTTAATTTCAAAGGGAAAAATCCGGTAGTGTATTGTGGCAGCAGTAATTTGGCTTTTGGACCTGAACAAAAAAATGGAGATAATCTGTTAGAAATTTTTGACAAACATATCGTGACTGCATTTGCAATCGAAGCCTTAAGACTGGTAGATCATTTCCATTGGAGAAATACAAAACTAAACAACTTAGATCACTTATATCTGGATAACCTTCAAAACCATAAAAAGTGGTTTGATTCGTGGATGACCGAGGGTGATTTGAAATGCAGACAACGAAAACTGTATATTAGAAAGTAATTTTGCCGCAAGAGGGAAAGTCTTACCTCGAATCACAAAACATAATCCAATTTAACATAATATAAATTATAGGCCTTTTTGTGATTTTGTGGATTAACGGAATCAATCGTAAACACTTAATTTTTGCAATACTGTATTCCGACCCTCATTCAATTTAAATTCGTACAGCCGATTCTCAACGTTTAGGTTTTAGAATAAAAAAATCCTAAATTTTCTACTCTGCATATTTGATGGGATTTTCAGGAAAAGTATTTTTTAAGGAGATAATCTGCCCGTTTCTGGAAAGTTTACATTCGGCAGGTTTATTTTTAAATATTTTAAATGTTATTAGTATTGGCTCAGCTCCATTATTTTCATTTAATTTTCGGAAAGCAGCTAGAATTTCATTTGCCTCAAAATAATAATCAATGCCATATTTGTCTGTATTTCCAAATCTTACGTGAAATGTTTTTGGGATGTTTTCATTAACATTTAAATTTTCTTCTTCTACATCATAAATTTGTTGCTCAGCAAATGAATAAGCATTAGCGTTCATTAAATGATCGCCGGCTTCTAAATCTGTCGTCAAAATCCAATGATATTTGTTTTGAAGCAAATCTGAAAAATCATTAATACTATCAAGTCCTTCAAAATCTTTGTATTTTTCGCCCAGACTTTCTTTATAAATCAACTGTTCCAGATCTCCTGTTGTTTCTTTTGCCTGGTAAGAAGCAATTTTAATGGAAGGAAAATCTTCCTGATCTATTTTCAAAACCATTTTTCCTTTTGGTAAAATCTCAAGCGATAATTTGGTAAGATTGGCAACTTTGCTTTCCGCGTTTCTGATCAGATCGTACGGAATTTTTGTTTGTAAATGATAGAATTTTCTTTCATCCACAGAGAAATATTTCAAATTTATTGAATCTGGTAATAGTTCCTCATATGTTGGAAAATAAATTGATTCCCGGCTTTCAGAACTTGTCAAATCCCTTGAGTCTGAATCAATGGTTCTGGTCGAGTGATTAAAATTATTATAAAAAATACCATCGATTACTTTAATAATGTTAGTATTCTTAGATGCTGCGTTTTCAGAAAAACTTCTAATTTCAGCAGTCCATGAAACTTTTTCATTTTCCTTATTCTTAACTTTCGTTATAAAATAAAGCATAATGAGTATTGCTAAAATGCCCGTCAGCAAAATGTTGACGATATTTAAAATTTTATTTTTCATATCGATTTAATGTTGATAGGCTTTTGCTAAGGCCCCTAAAAACCAAAAGACTGAAAAACCAATGATAGAAGCTATAATGAGAAAGATGGTGAAATATTTAAAAGTCTTATTGTAAGGCTCCCCGACCAAGGACAGTTTCAAAATAATAGCGATGATGGGTATGGTGAAGAATGAAATCACCATCAGTAAATCTTCATCGCCAGCAGAAAAAAGATTAAGATAATCCACATAAATAAACACCATCACTTGAATGCAGAAAAGTAGGAAAATTGTTATAAATGGATTGTTTTTAATCATTATTTATTAAAACTACACAAAAATAGGTATTCGTCAAAATTAAATGTATTAATTCTCTGTAGTTAGATTTAATACTGCGTTAAAGTACTTTTCTTATTTAACATAATATATTACTTCCAAAATAATTATCGTAATTTTAAGGATCAAAAATTTAACTTTATAAAATATGAAAAAGATTATTCTATCTGCACTTGTAATGTCGCTGACCATGATAAGCTGTGAGAAAAAAACAACGGATTTGGTAACAAGCGATGATTCTTTAGATTCAATGATAGTGGTACCAGAAACCAATGAGCCAATTGAATCTTCTTCTTTGCAAACGTGCTATATGCAGGCCACTGGGAAAGATTCCGTTTTTGTGTCGTTAGAAGATAACTTAGGAACTATTATCGGAAAAATGCGCTACAAAAATTTTGAAAAAGACAGTTCTGTTGGAGATTTGGTCGGAAGTCAAAATGGGGATACTTTGAAATTAATGTATACTTTTGAAGCGGAAGGAACAACTTCTGAGCGTGAAATCTATTTCTTAAGAAAAGGTTCAGATATCATCGAGGGAATTGGTGAGCACACCACTGAGGGAATCAAATCTAAGTACGAAAATTCGGCAAAACTTAAATACGAAGGTCATATCTTAACCCAAGTTGACTGTACTGATTTTGAAAAAAAATTCAAAACAAAGTAAGTCGGTCCTTTATCAATAAAATTGAATACCAGCGATAGAGATAAAATTTCACTAAATATTTCCTTAAAATCTTTAATTATCCTAAATTAGAACAAACAAAAAAATATGTCATATTATCCACTGAACTCTATTCCAGATTATTTCGGAATTGACAGTTTACTTACTGAGGAACACTTACTTATACGCCAGTCTGTTCGTGATTGGGTAGAGAGTTTTGTGATGCCGAAAATTGATGAAGCCGCTCAAAATCATACTGATATCCCTGACTTAATGAAAGAACTAGGAAAAATCGGCGCGCTCGGTCCTTATATTTCTGAAGAATATGGCGGTTCTGGCTTGGATCAAATTTCTTACGGAATCATTATGCAGGAACTAGAAAGAGGCGATTCCGCTGTTCGTTCCGCAGCGTCTGTACAGAGTTCTTTAGTCATGTTTCCAATTAATGAATATGGTTCTGAAGAGCAAAAGAAGAAATTCCTTCCTCAATTAGCAAGTGGTAATATAATCGGAGCTTTTGGGTTAACTGAGCCTAATCATGGTTCTGATCCTAGCTCTATGGAAACTTATTTCGTCGACAAAGGCGATCATTATTTATTGAATGGCGCAAAAATGTGGATTACGAATGCTCCGGTTTGCGACATCGCCGTAGTATGGGGGAAAAACGAAGAGGGAAAAGTTCAAGGTTTAATTGTTGAAAGAGCTTTCGATGGTTTTACCACTCCAACAACTCATAATAAATGGTCACTTCGTGCCTCTAAAACTGGTGAATTAGTTTTTGATAACGTGAAAGTTCCGAAAGAAAATCTATTGCCAAAAGTGACTGGATTGAAAGGTCCGTTATCTTGTTTAAATTCTGCGCGCTATGGAATTTCATGGGGCGTAATTGGAGCTGCGATCGATTGTTATTGTACCGCGGTTCAATACGCAAAGGAAAGATCACAGTTCGGAAAACCGATCGCTTCATTTCAATTACAACAGAAAAAATTAGCCGAATTTTTAACGGAAATCACCAAAGCACAATTGCTATGTCTTCAGTTAGGAAATTTAAAAAATGATCATAAAGCAACTCCAGCTCAGATTTCAATGGCGAAACGAAACAACGTCAAGATGGCGATTGAAATTGCCAGAGAATCCAGACAAATTCTTGGAGGCATGGGCATTATGGGAGAATTCCCGATGATGCGACACGCTGCAAATCTCGAATCAGTCATTACTTATGAAGGAACGCATGATATTCATTTGCTGATTACCGGCATGGATATTACAGGAATTAATGCTTTCGGATAAGAAAATTTAAACCTTCAAGATTTTAAAACTTGAAGGTTTTTTTTACCACGTTTGTTTCACTTCTTCAACAAAATCGCTGGCTGGATTCAAAATTTCAGCAATGACGTTTTTAACCCAATTCATCGGACTTACCAAGGATTGATTGGAAATTTCTTCCTCACCATAAATCTGCAAATTCTGAACGCCTTTGTTTGCTTCTGCAAAACTCCAAATTCCGCATTCTATAAAGTTGTCAGGGTATTTATTATCATTTAAAACGGCATAGGCGTACACACATAACTGCATCGCCTGTTTAAAATCATCTCTGAAAAATAACTGCTCCAATTTTTCTGCCTGTTCCTCTTTTTTTGCTTCTTTAATTAAAAGGTTTTTCGTCTTCGCCGTTTTATAATCGATGATTCTCAACTTTCCATTGAGTCGGTCAATTCGGTCGATGAATCCGTAGAAGGAAACTTTATCCGTTTTTCCTTCGTCTAAATAATAATCAACATTCTCAAAATTCCCTTCAACGCTTAAGATTTCTAAGGTATTTCCGTCCGCAATTAATTTCTTATCAAATTCTAGAATAGTGCGCACTACCCTTTCCGCAATTGATTTATGAATGTAGTTCATTCCTTTTTCATAGAAATCAGTTTGATGATTCAATTTAATAATCGCCTGACTCATTACTTCAACCAATTGTTGATTTGAAAACTCTAAATCATTAACCGATAACTTTTTACCCAAATGCTTCTCATAGATAATTTGAAGTGCATAATGAACCAGATTCCCATAACTTCTCTGGGAAAGTTCCTCTTCCATTTCGCTGGTTTCTCTCGTTCCCAAAATTTTTGTCAGATAAAAATCAACCGGATTATAAATGAAAGAAGTAAGATGAGACGGCGAAACTCTCTTTTTCCACTCTTCTAACTTTTGCAGGACAGAAGACGATTTTTCAATTTGAATGACTTGTTTATTAATTGGTTCCGAGGAATTTTCAATAATGATATGTTCAATTTGATGATGTTTATCTTCGATTTCAATTTGAGTGATAAATCTGCTTTTTTCACCCGTATTAACTCCAGAACTTAAAGCATTAAAAAGCAAATGAACATTTTGGGAATCCTGTAAAAGACGATAAAAATGATAAGCATAAATACTGTCATTTTCTAAAAAAGTATGCAAATGAAAATGTTGACGAACATCAAACGGTAGATAGGTGTTTTGCGAATTTCCAAGCGGAAGCTTTCCTTCGTTCGTTGAAAGTAGAATGATATTTTCAAAGTTTAACAATCGTGTTTCCAAAAGTCCCATAACCTGCAAACCTTGCAACGGTTCCCCTTGAAAATCAATCGTTTCAGAACTGACTAGTTGATTAATCAATACCTCCAGCGTTTCCATTTTTATTTCAAATGAATACGGAGAAAGTTGATTTTTAATAATTTTAAAACTCTTCTCAAAGTGAGAGATATTTTCGTATAGAATATCATCTAACTCTCTGAATTTTAATTGATAACAGAAAGAAATTAACTCATCAATGAATTGATTAACCGAAGTTGGCTTTTCAAATAAATTAAAATAAGAAAGGTCTGAAAGAAAATCTTTGAACTGCTTCTTTGAAATGTAGACAATATTTCTCTGTTCAATTTTTGCTTTAAAATCTAAAATGATTTGCTGATCAATCTCTTCATTTGGAAGTTCTTCTAGAACCGATAAAACATCATTATAATAATAAGAAGAATCTTTTTTCTCTAATTGTTTTTGCAAATAGAAAAGTTGCTTCATCGCATTACTAAAACCGAGATTCTTCAACGGAAATCCCATCGTAATATTCAAATGTTCTACACTACTCATCGCATCTAGACACGTGGGAAGTAGATTTTCATCTAACAAAACAACCGCGGTTTTTGATAAGTCTTCATCATTTATCTCATTGAAAATTTCAGGTAACACTTTCGCTTGCGTTATATTCCCGGAAACTTCATAGACTTTGATGTTCTTCGATTGAGCAAAATCATTTTCAATCCAGTTGAAATTTCGGGTTTCAGTAAACTCCTTCCAGGTTTTAATGATGCGCAAAAACTTACCAGCTTCTTGTCTTTCATCATTAATATAATATTCATCAGCTTGGAAAAAACATTGCGCTTTGTCCCACTGCATTAAGTTTCGAACTAGTTTTTCTTCCACTGGCGTAAAGGCATTGAATCCACAAAACACAAATTTTCCGTCTGTATTTTGAGCATAATCCGCAATTTTATTCTTCGCAGATTCATGAATCATTCCTGATGTTGCCCAGTTTTTTTCATTTAACTTTTGCTTTAATAAAGGTAGAAACAAATTCATTCTCTGCCAGAAATTAAGGAACTTTCTTAATGATCCATTTTCGCGAACTTCTAAATTCTCCGACCAGTTTTTAATTTGCTCGTCATCAAACATATATTCTAAGACCGCTTTGTCGGAATCAGAAAATTTCAAAATATCATCCCAGTCTTTTAATATTGTTGGAAACCATTTCAAAAAATTAGCGAAATCTTCTGACTGCTGAATTTCCCGATATACGTCAAAAGAATAAAGCCACAAGGCAATCCCTTGAACTGGTTGCTTGTCTGCGATATCTTTAATCAAGTCCTCTATCGTGAAAAAGTTCGGCAACATCCCCGAATATTGCTTTTCTTTTAATATTCTCTTAATAAAGACAATGGGCCTTTTACCAGGAAGAATAATATTAAAAGTCGAAAGATCCGAATCTTGCGTTAAAAGTGCAGTTATAATTTTATTTAAAAATTTCATGGATTTTTTCTTAATTGATGACGATGGTCTAAAGGAAATTTAGAAATTGAAAGTAAGGAAAATTTAATAAAAAAGCATCAAGAAAATTTGAATTCTTGATGCTATTATAATAATGTATTTTCAGTTAACAGTTAAGAACTTATTTCACTGTAACCGTTTTTTCAATCCAGTTATTTTCTCCCGCCGCGTTTTTACCATTCCAGAATTTGAAGAGATAATCTCCTGGAGTCTGCGGCTGAAAATTAATTTGAGATGCCCGAGTAACTTCTTCACCACAGTCTGTAGCAGTAGTGAATTTGAAAGAACTCACCGACCGGGTAAGTTGGTCCGTATAAATATAATCATACCCATAAAAACCTTCGCATTTCGTATTGAAATTAGAAAATGTTTTAATGGTTTGTATGCTGTAAACCGCCATAGTGTCCTGTGGGATTTTCACACTGTCAATCTTAACTCGATCGACACTTTGAACCAAATCTTCTTCATTACGATCGTTACAATTCATCAGCGTAACTACCATTAGAAGAGATAAACTAAACTTTATAAGATTTTTCATAACGCAAAAAATTTAAGAAAGATGAATGTGAATTGAAATTTTAACTAACAGTTAAAATTTCCTTTAGATAAATATACTACTTTTTTAGTATCAAAAAACTCTCCTTTAAAATGTTCTTTTAGCGGGAATAATTCAGCTTTTAAACCAGACAGTTCTTCCCCTAAATCACCACCTTTTAAATAAAGAACGCCATTATGTTTGGCATTAATTTGTTCTTTCAAAAATTTACCTCTTAACCAGCGCAAAAAAACGGGCATTTGAGTAACTGCTCGACTCACCACAAAATGGAACTGATCTTTTACCGTTTCTGCTCTTCCATGAATTGCGATGATGTTTTCTAAACTAATCCCCATTGAAACTTCGTTAACCACAGTGATCTTTTTACCAATCGAATCAACCAACGTAAATTGAACTTCTGGAAATAAAATAGCCAAAGGAATTCCAGGAAAACCTCCACCTGTACCAATATCTAGAACTCTGGTATTCGGTGCAAACTCCATCACCTTGGCAATTCCTAACGAATGCAAAATGTGTTTTTCATAAAGAGAATCCATATCTTTTCTAGAAATGACGTTGATTTTTTCATTCCATTCCTGGTATAATGCTTCAAGGTCAGCAAACTGTTTTTTTTGTTTTTCGGAAAGATTAGGAAAGTACTTCTCTATTAATTCTACAGACATTTTATATGAAATTTTTTACAAAAATAAACAAAGCATTTCACAATAATTTGGTTTGTGAGTTCAAACTAAAAATTTATCTTTGATTCACTTAAAAATAGATATGGATAGATTTTCAGACCGGCTGAATCGAATGAGTTTCTCACAAACTTTTGTAATGAGCAACAAAGTGCGAGAAATGAAAGCTGAAGGAATTGATGTCATCAGTTTAACACTAGGTGAACCTGATTTTGATGTTCCGGCAAATATTAAAGAAGCAGCTTTTGCAGCAATTAATAATAATTTTAGCCACTACTCGCCTGTTCCAGGATTTTTAGATTTAAGAGAAGCCATTTGCGGAAAATTAAAAAGAGATAATAATTTAAACTATAACGCTTCACAAATTTGTGTGTCAAATGGTGCCAAACAAGCGATTCTCAACGTGCTCGCTTCCATTATTAATGATGGTGATGAAGTAATACTGCCCGCACCCTATTGGGTGAGTTATGATGAAATGGTAAAAATGATGGGCGGAAGCTCCGTAATTGTAGACACTTCTATCGAAACCGAATTTAAAATTACAGCAGAACAGCTGGAAAAAGCGATCACTCCGAAAACAAAAGCATTGCTCTACAGTTCTCCCTGCAATCCATCGGGAAGTTATTATACCTATGAAGAATTAGAGAGTATCGCGAATGTGATTGCAAAATACCCACAAATAACGATTATTTCCGATGAGATTTATGAATTTATTAATTACGATGGTAAACACACTTCAATTGCTGAATTTCAACAGGTATACGAACAAACTGCGGTGATCAACGGAATGTCAAAAGCGTTTGCAATGACCGGCTGGAGAATCGGTTATTCGGCTTGTCCGACTTGGTTGGCAAAGGCCTGTGAAAAAATTCAGGGACAAATGACAAGCGGTGCAAATTCAATGGCTCAAAAAGCGTCTATTACTGCATTAAAGACCGATCCAAGTGAATATCGTTTTATGATTGATGAATTTAAAAAACGCAGAGATCTGGTTTTCTCCTTGATAAAAAATATTCCCGGTTTCAAAGTCAATTATCCCAAAGCAGCCTTTTACTTTTTCCCGGATATTTCGTTTTATATTGGTAAAACTTTAAATGGAACTTATATTAAAGATGCTGATTATTTTGCGATGTTTTTGCTTGAAAATGCTCACGTTGGAACGGTTGGCGGCGTTTCATTTGGTAATGCTAACTGTATTCGGTTTTCTTATGCCGCGTCTGAAAAAGATCTTACAGAAGCAATGAACAGAATTCATGAGTTTTTAGATCACGTAGAAATTACCTAAAATATATCCATAAAAAAAAACCGGTTTGAAATTTTCAAACCGGTTTTTATATATTAAAAGAAAGAATTAAAATTTAATAATGTCTTTCATTTTTTCGTTTTCTTCGTTGACCATATCGTCGTCTACCAAAATTTTACCAGAGTGTTCGTCAATGATAATCTTTTTACGTTGAGCAATTTCCATTTGTTTTTGTGGAGGCAAGGTAAAAAATGATCCTTTCGGCGCACCTCTTTCAAGTCCTACAACTGCTAAACCGTTTGGTGAATTGGTACGGATTCTTTGGTAAGAAGCCAATAATCTCTCATCAATTTTTTTAGCGAATTCTTTTGATTTTTCGATCAGGAAATCTTC
Source organism: Kaistella antarctica (assembly GCF_900109615.1). Taxonomy (GTDB): domain Bacteria; phylum Bacteroidota; class Bacteroidia; order Flavobacteriales; family Weeksellaceae; genus Kaistella; species Kaistella antarctica. The sequence continues at coordinate 490,445 of NZ_FOIX01000003.1, read as the reverse complement.
TTCTTTCTGAGTTTCAGAAACTAAATTTTCAAGCTCCTCTTTTTTGAATTTTAAGTGGTTTTTCAAATCTGCAATTTTAGAATTTAACTCTTCTAGAGTTTCATTCTTATGACCGATCGTGGCACCAAATTCATTAATTCTTTTTTCTGCAAGTTGCATTTCAAGCTCTTGGTATTCAATTTCTTTATCTAAAGATTCGAATTCCTTATTGTTTCTTACGTTATCTTGCTGAGTCTTATATTTTTCAATCAAAGATTTTGCGTGATTAATCACTTCGTTCTTTGTATTGATTTCATCGTTTTGAAGCTTGATTTCACTTTGGAATTTTTCTGACCTTTTGTCTAAACCTTCGATCTCGATTTCTAAATCTTCTACTTCAATAGGCAGTTCACCTCTTGTACTTCGGATTTCGTCTAGTCTTGAATCGATAATTTGTAGGTCGTAAAGTGCTCTTAGTTTGTCTTCAACGGCGATTTCTACTGTTTTTTTAGCCATATTTTATAAAAAATAGTTTACAGGGTTGGTTTTCTCGGTAGATTTTGAGACTGCAAAGGTAGTGAAATTTTGTGATAAAATCTCAACTAAATGCTCAGTTACAAATTGTTCAGATTCAAAATGGCCAATATCGCAAGTCAACATTTGACCTTCGCCCAAGAAATAATCGTGGTATTTAAGATCGCCTGTTAAATACGCATCACAATTTTGGGAAAGTGCGGCTGCTATTCCACTTGCGCCACTTCCACCTAAAACTCCAACTCGTTTTATTTTTTTGTTGGTAAAATTAGAATGACGAATCACCTTCAAATTGAATTTATCTTTAATATATTTCAAAAAGTCATCTTCAGTAATCGCTTCCTCAAAATCGCCAAATCGACCTAATCCTAAGTACTGATTTTCATTCTCTAGGTGAATAATTTGATAGGCAACTTCCTCATAAGGATGCGCGGATCGCACTGCAGCAAGAATTTGATTTTTTTTATAACTCTCAAAAACCACAGCAATCTTCGCTTCTTTAACAATCTCTCTAACATTCTTGGTTCCAGAAAACGGATCAGATCCTTCCATCGGCCTAAACGTACCTTTGCCAACCAAAGAAAAACTGCACTCATCATAAAAACCGATATTTCCGCCACCAGCTTCAAACATGGCATCTTTTACTTTTTCAACTGAATCAATTGGTACCATCACTTCTAATTGATGCAAATCTTGCTTTTTCGGCATTAGGACTTTTTGGTTTTTCAGGCCTAGCTCTTCGCAGATTCGAAAATTCACGCCTAGATAGTCATTATCAAAGGCGGTATGAATCGCATAAATTGCAATCTTATTTTCGATGGCTTTAAGTATTGCTTTTTCAACATAATTTTTTCCAGTAATAGATTTTAGACCGGAAAAAATGATCGGATGAAAAGTAACAATAAAATTTAAATCTTTGGCAACCGCCTCATCTATTACATTTTCGAGAGTATCATGACAGACAAGAATACCCGTTATCTCTCTATTTGGATTTCCGCAAAGTAAGCCTACGTTATCATAATCTTCTGCTTGTGCTAAAGGAATACTTTTTTTTAAAACTAAAACAGCTTCGCTAATTGTCATTTTGTTATGTTTGCAACGAATTTAAGAATTAAATTTGTAATCATATCGCCAATATTAATGGAAAGAGAACATAATTTTTTACCAGAGCGGATCCGATGGAAGCGCAAAATATTCCGGATTATTTTCAAATCGGATACCAAATTAGGTAAGTATTTTGACATCTTGTTGTTAGCACTAATCCTGCTGAGCACCTTGATTGTAATGATGGAAAGCGTAAGGATTTTCGATGCAAAACTTCATAAATTATTTGTAATTATTGAGATTGTGATCACCGTTTTCTTCACGATAGAATATGTGTTGAGAATCATGACCATAAAAAATAAGAAAGATTATGTTTTTAGTTTTTTCGGAGTTATTGATTTTCTAGCAATTCTACCTTTCTACCTAAGTTTATTCTTTCCAATTACCAAGTATTTCTTAATTATCAGAATGCTGAGAATGTTAAGGATCTTTAGAATCTTGAATTTAATGGATTTCATGAATGATGGCTATTTCATTGTGACGGCCTTAAAGAATAGCTCTAGAAAAATTTATATATTCCTTTTATTTCTGATGATTTTCTCAGTGATTGTAGGATCCATGATGTTTATGGTGGAAGGACATCGAGAAGGTTTTGAAAGTATTCCTCAGAGCGTCTACTGGGCGGTCGTAACGGTGACAACTGTTGGTTATGGAGATGTTTCACCAGGAACACCTTTGGGTAAGTTTCTATCCGTATTATTGATGTTAGCAGGTTATTCCATCATTGCAGTTCCGACTGGAATTGTTACCGCAGAAATGAGAAACAAGCGCCAGGAAATTGGTAAGAGATGCGACCGTTGTGGGAATGGCGACATCGATGATGACTCACGGTTTTGCAAAATTTGTGGTGAGAAAATAGTTTAAATAAAAAAGGTGCATTAAAAAATGCACCTTCTCCTTTTCCTAATCATTTGTGTTTCGATTAATAATTTCTCAATCTGTAATCATTTTGGAGTGTAAGAAAAATCATCATTTGTGTTTTTGATTGGTTATTCGTGTTCACCCGATTTTAAATAAAAGTTTGCAATAATTCAGTTTATATCAACTATTATCCAGCTGATCGTGATTTATTGTAGTAAAAGAATAGGAAAATAAAAATTTCATCATAGCTCTGTTTTGTTTTACAAATATAAAAGATAATAATTTCACAATACACAGTTAAAACACCCTATTTTATCAAATATAAAATTTGAAGCAGTAAAAATTATTATTAATCTTTGTGATGTAGATAATAATTACCGTAAATAGTTTTATTACAAAGTTGCAATTTTAAATAAAACACATATTCTAAAATAAAAAAACACCTCAATTTCTTGAAGTGCTTTAGTGAATTTATCATTTGGTAGAAGCCGCTCAAAACGGTATTCCTAAATTATTTTGTCGAAATAGAGTTCACTTTAACCAATTTAACATCGAATATTAACCAGGCATTTGGTGGAATAATTCCTCCAGCACCGTTTGCTCCATATCCTAATTCTGATGGGATTAATAAAGTTGCAGATTCACCTTCATTTAATAAAAGTATTCCTTCGTCCCAACCTTTAATCACCTGTCCTACCCCAATTGGAATTTCAATCGGTTCATTTCTTTTGAAAGAAGAATCGAATTCTGTCCCGTCAACTAATTTTCCTGCGTAGTGTACAGAAACATTATCACCAACATTGGCTTTCTTACCCTCAGTTTTTTCCGTGATTTTGTAGTATAAGCCAGATGGAATTACCTGCATCGTCGCCTTTAAATCATCAACTAATTTTTGTTGATTAGCGGCGAATTCTTCTGCTTTCTTTTTTTTATCAGCTTCTATTTTATCAAGAATAGCTTTGTTGTTTTCTTTAATTTTCCCTTTTCCTTCAGAGAAGATTTTAGCGGCGTCATAAGTTTTGTAGTCGTCACCTTTAGAGAAAATCGCTACTTTTTCTAAAACCACATCAGTTTTAGGCTTGTCCTGAGCTCCCTTTTCAACGGTCGCAATAGAATCAACCACTTCAAGACCGTTCACTACTTCACCAAAAATAGTATGCCTACCATCTAAGTGAGGAGTTGGAACTTCTGTAATGAAAAATTGAGAACCATTTGTGTTCGGTCCCGAATTCGCCATTGATAAAATCCCTTTTCCTGTATGTTGCAGGTCATTTCTTTCATCATCGAATTTATAACCTGGATCGCCCATTCCGGTTCCTTTTGGATCACCACCCTGAATCATGAAATCCTTGATCACTCTGTGGAAAATAGTTCCGTCGTAAAAAGGAACACCTTTACCTTTCGCGGTGTTGTCAATTTTACCTTCAGCTAGTCCAACAAAATTGGCAACCGTAACAGGTGCTTTTTTGTCTTCAAATTTTACAATCATATTTCCTTTTGACGTTTGGAAATTGGCGTAAAGTCCTTCTTTCAGGCCTGCGTAAGTTTCTTTGTCTACGTTCATTTTTTTATAAATTGGGGTGCAACTTGCGATCGAAATCGCTGCTATCGCGATTAGTAAATTCTTTTTTAACATAAATAGCAATATTTTATAGTACTTTTAATTTTATTATTAAAGGCATATCGGTGGCAATCTGATCATTATCACCATAGGTTCCAAAACCTAGGGCGGACGGAATCAAAAGAGTGACTTCTTGCTCTTTTTCCATATATCTTAAAGCATCTTCAACTGGTTTCAATTCTTCGAATCGACCGAAAACCACTTCTTTTTTTTGGACCGAAGCTTCATATAATTTCACCAAATCAAAATCGTGAATATCATACTGGTAAGAGATTGCTTCACCATTATTTTTTCTGGTTTGATTTTGAAGTTCTTTCACATTGACCCAATAATTCAAACTCATTGGGAAAAATGCTTCATCTTGATTTTTAATCCATTCTTCAATCTGATTTCTCTCCAATAGATTAAGGTTTTTCGACCTGTTCTTTGAAATATTCAAATCTTTCTCACTCAAAATCCCACCGACTGGCGCATGGGTTGGTTGATGTTTTACACAACCAATCAAAATAAAAGAGGAAAGTAGGATTATTTTTTTCATAAAAACTTTTGCGAAAATAAGCATTTCGAATTACATTTAAAAACGAAAAAACCGAGAAAAAATTATTCTCGGTTTAAATTTACTATCAGCATTGAAACTTAAGCTGTTTCTAATATCTTTTTTTCTACTAAAACTCTCCAGCCGAAAGGATCTTCGGCAACATTAGTTTGAAGATCAACCAAGTCTTTCTGAAGCGTCAAGGCGAAACTATCTTCTAAAGTTAAAATTGGTAATTCTAATTTTTCACCTTCATAACCGATCGCTTTGAAAACAGTTGTTACTACAGCCGTCCCAACGCCCCAAACTTCTTTCAGCGATCCGTTTTTGTGTGCTTCTACAACTGATTTTACAGAAATAGGTTCTACTTTTAAATCAATTCCTCTTTTTTGAGCTAATTGTATAAAACTATCTCTGGTAACTCCATCTAAGATTTTTTCAGAAGTTGGTGGTGTGTAGATGGTATCGTTAATTCTAACAAAAACATTCATTGTTCCACTCTCTTCGAAATACTCATGTGTAGAATCGTCCGTCCAGATGATTTGCTCATAACCTTCTTCGTTGGCTAATTTTGTTGGATAAAAAGAAGCCGCATAATTTCCAGCTGCTTTGGCAAAACCGACTCCACCATTTGCTGCTCTGGAGTAATAATCAGAAATTTTTACGGAGACTGGTTCAGCATAATAACTTTTTGCTGGAGTTGCTACGATTGCGAACATATATTTATTAGCAATTCTAGCTTTTAAAGCTTCTTCGGTCGCGAAAATAAGCGGACGAATATATAACGAATTCCCTTCACCATAGGGAACCCAATCTCTATCTAAATTAACTAAAGCTTTCAAACCTTCCAAAAAAACCTCTGCAGGGATTTCTGGCATTGCCAGTCTCGAAGCAGATTTATTAATTCGGGAAAAATTCTTTTCAGGCCTGAAAATGAAAACCTGATCATCTTTATCTTTATATGCTTTCATTCCTTCGAAGCAAGCTTGTCCATAATTAACAGCCATCATTGCTGGAGAAAACGGAAGTGGCCCATAAGGCATTAGTTTTACATCACCCCATTTTCCATCTGCATATTCACAAATTACCATGTGATCGCTAAACATATTTCCAAAAGAAAAGTTCTCTGGATCAAATTCGGAAATTCTTGGATTAGTAGATTTTTGAATTATCATTTTTAAAATTTTTATTGGTCTTCTACAAATTTATAATAATTTTTTTAATATCAAAATTTTAAATTAATTTTGAAAAAAATTACAATGGAAAGAGAAATTAGAACTACCTCTGATCGAAGCAAAACATTATATATCAATGGTTTAAATGAAAACTATCATTCGCATCACGGAGCCCTTCAAGAAGCTCGACACGTGTTTATTGATAATGGCTTAAATTTAATATATGATTGCGAAATTAATATTTTAGAACTCGGTTTTGGAACAGGTCTTAATGTTTTAGTCACAATTGATGAATTTTTGAAAACTGACAAAAATCATATTATTCATTATTTTAGTTTGGAAAAGTATCCCATAACGTCAGAGGAAGTTCAAGAATTAAATTACGGATCTCTTTTTGAAAAACCAGAAATGACTGAAATTTATTATAAAATCCATTTTGCTGAATGGGGTAATTCAACCGAAATTTTGCCAAATTTCTTCTTAACCAAATATCATTGTGATTTTTTCGAACTTGAGAATTTAAAGTTACCAGAAATTGATTTGGTTTATTTTGACTGTTTCGGTGCTAGAGTTCAACCTGATTTATGGGAAAACCCAATTTTTGAAATGGTCGCAGATACAATGAAATCTGGCGGATTATTAACTACTTATTCTTCTAAAGGCAGTGTTCGTCGCATTTTGCAGGAACTTGGATTTACGGTAGAAAAAAAAGCGGGACCTCCTGGCAAACGTGAAATGATCAATGCTATTAAAAATTGAAAAACAATTTGAAATTTCCTAGCTTTGTTACTATTGATAAAACAAATCCTAATTATGATTGAGAAAATTAATGTAAGAGTGTATGCAATGATTGTGAAAAATAGTCAAGTAATGGCTCTACACGAAGAATACGTCGGCCAGCAGCTGATGAAGTTCCCGGGTGGTGGATTGGAGTTTGGGGAAAGTATTTTGGAATGCGTAAACAGAGAATTGGAAGAGGAGCTCAACATCAAAGTTAAAAATGTGGAGCATTTATATACGCAAGAGGATTTTCTAGTTTCGAAATTTCGCGACAATGAACAACTCCTAAGCATTTATTATCAAGCAGAAATGGTTGATGAAAACGAACTGCTCATTATGGATCCTTGTATCGAAGAAATAGAATGGGTTTCCCTCGCTGCCGAAGAAAACCCATTTTTGTTACCAATTGATAAAATTGCTTTCGAGGTTTTAAAGAAAAAATTGCTATAAAACGTCGTTTAAAACTTTTGCCAAACGCAAGCCTCCATATAGTAATTGGCGCTCAACAAGTGGTTGAAACTTATAATTATAATCGTAAGAATAATTTACATCAGCTTTCGAATTTGCGTAAATTCTGTTCGCGGCGCGATGGCTATCAAATAACCAATCTTCTAAAGTTCCCAACTGAATTGTTTTTACCTCTTCTTTGGATTTTACATCTAAAACGCGGGCGTATTCAGTATAACTGTATTTTTCGAAGTCGACCATTTTCGAATCCCAAAGCGTGTGTAAATTAGTTGGTGATCCAAAGTAATTGAGCTTAATTCTATTGCCTCCTAAATCTTCTAAACGACCGATGTGAAGCGGTTGAGCTGAATCTCCAATCAAATGGATAAGAAATCGTAAAGCAATTTCGCGATCCTGAGCTGAAGTGTTTTTATCTTTAATCTGGTCAGAAAGAACTTTAATTTGAGTATAAATGTTCGGTCCCTGTTGCGCTTTTAAACTTTCTGAAAATTCTTTGATATTTGTTTGTGGGGGTACATTCACATAATGCCATCTTTCTGTAGGTTTCCAAACACCCGTGGTATCGGATTTAATTTGATCTGGCCAGTTGGCCCAATAAGCCAGCTTCTGGTCACTAATAATTTTCTTTAACTGTCGTTTTGCTTTTCCCGAAAGGTGATTTTCTGCAATTTCTGCAATAACTCGATGACCGGTTGTTCCCCATGAATAACCGAAATTAAAACTCAGTAATGCCAGAAGCAAAACTGAGTTTTGAAAGATTTTTCTCATATTATTTTTTAACTTTAAAGGTAAGATACCCTGGATAAGGTTGCAAATATCCGCTATTCCAATTACTTTGCAGCAATGATTCGATAAATTCATCACTTCTATCGAGATGCGGATTGTAAGGTTCTTTAATACTGACATCTGCGATATTCCCTTTGACGTTCCACCAGAAAGCACTCCAACCTCCTCTAAGTTCTTTAATAATGTCGTAAACGGTTTTGCCAGTGGCGCGGTTCATCAACTTTGCGAAGACTCTGCCTTCTGTAGTCGTTAAGTCTCGTAATTGAAGTTCATATTGATCAGCCAGTTTTTTTTGACGATCGTTAACGTACTGCTTTTGGGAATTTTTGTCAAGAGTTTGCATCTCTTGCTGAATGTCTTCATATTGTTCTAAAGCAGTCAGAAATAATGGGTAAACTCTATTCAACTTTTTATTCAGAAAATAGAAATAATTACGGTCGAGCTGATTATTAAAACGAGGTTTATTTAATAGGACAAGTTCATCCATCACCACCACATTCTCGCCATTTATTTCATAAATTCTTGCCTTTTGGGATTCGTCGTAGTAATATTTAATTCCGAATTCATCTGTTTTTAAAAGTTCAGCAGGATACTCACTTATTGGTTTTAACGTCGTTAATAACTCTTGAGCATTTGTGTGAAGTCCGAAAAACAGAACAAATAATAAGAACAGTTTGCTAAATTTCATTATTTTTACCTTCTATAAAATCAAAATCTAACTTAACAAAATTCATTCCCTTCTCATGAAATTTGAAAACAATTCATTACAATTCTTAGAAACTTATTTAAACACTGCGTCCCCCACTGGTTATGAACATAATGGCCAAAAAATTTGGATGGATTATTTAAAACCATACGTTGATCAAATTGAAGTCGACCATTACGGAACATGCTATGGAATTATAAATCCTGAAGCAGAATTTCGAGTCGTTATTGAAGCTCACGCTGATGAAATCTCTTGGTATGTCAATTACATCACTGATGAAGGATTAATCTACGTCATTAGAAATGGTGGCTCAGACCAAATGATTGCACCTTCGAAAGTAGTTCATCTTCATGGTGAAAAAGGCGTCGTGAAAGGAGTTTTTGGTTGGCCGGCGATTCATACCAGAGGAGCGAATTCTGATGAACCTATTCCGAAATTAGATAATATTTTTATTGATCTTGGCTGTTCTGATAAAGAAGAAGTCGAAGAATTAGGAGTTTTTGTCGGAACAATGATTACGTATCCGGATGAATTCTTCCAATTAAACGATAAATATTTTGTCTCACGAGCTTTGGATAATCGGGTTGGCGGTTTCATGATTGCCGAAGTAGCAAGATTGTTAAAGGAAAACAAGAAGAAACTTCCCTTCGGCTTGTATGTTACCAATTCTGTGCAGGAAGAAGTTGGTTTGTATGGCGCTAATATGATTGCGGATACCATTAAACCACATATTGCAATTATAACGGACGTTACTCACGACACTTCTACCCCAATGATTGAAAAGAAAAAAGAAGGTGATACAAAATGTGGTGACGGACCTGTGATTTTCTTTGCACCCAGCATTCATCATAATATTCGGGAATTAATCGTAGAAACTGCAAAAGTAAAAAAAATCCCTTTCCAGCGAGCGGCTTCGAGCAGAGCAACCGGAACCGATACTGATGCCTTTGCTCATTCAAATGGTGGAGTTCCATCGGCTTTAATTTCATTACCGTTGAGATATATGCATACGACGGTCGAAATGGTTTCTCAAGATGATGTTGCCAACGTGATTAAACTCATTTATGAAACTTTATTAAAGATTAAACCAACTATGAACTTAAAGTATCATTAATTTGGAAAGTCAATTAAAAAGAGAAAAAGTAAATTGTAAAAAAGTCAAAATGAAAACAAAATTAATCTCACCCTCGCTTCTATCGGCAGATTTTGGTAATTTGGAAAGAGACATTGAAATGTTAAATCAATCTCAGGCAGATTGGTTGCACGTTGATGTGATGGACGGAAGATTCGTTCCTAATATTTCCTTTGGATTTCCAGTAATGAAAACAGTAAAGCAATATTCGAAAAAGTTTATTGATGTGCATTTGATGATTGTGGAACCTGAAAAGTATGTAGAAGAGTTTATCGATCGAGGCGCAGATTTGGTTTCTGTGCATTATGAAGCTTGCATTCATTTGCACCGAGTTATCAATTTAATTCAAGAAAAAGGAGCGAAAGCCGGTGTGGTTTTGAATCCAGCGACGCCCGTTTTAATGCTTGAAGATATTATTGCTGATGTAGATTTGGTGTTACTCATGAGCGTAAATCCGGGATTTGGTGGACAAAAATTTATTGAAAACACGTACAAGAAAATCGCTGAAACCAAAGATTTAATTTTATCAAATAACTCCACAGCTTTAATTCAGATTGATGGAGGTGTAAATCTGGATAATGCTTCAAAACTTTTCGATGCTGGTGCAGATGTTTTAGTCGCAGGTAATGCAGTTTTCTCAGCAGACGATCCCGCAAAAATGATCGAACTATTGAAAATCTAAAATAAGATCTTAGAAAAAGATAAAATGTAGAGCATTCAAATAAAATGAAAAACCTTTTAGTATCAAAACTAAAAGGTTTTTTTTTTAAAGTATTCATCAAAATAAATTGATGAAAAATTCTATAATTTCTTAGAAAATTTCTCTTCCTGAAAAGTGGAAACTCGCTTCAATCAAAGCATTTTCATCTGAATCTGAACCGTGAACTGCATTTTCGCCTACGCTTCTTGCAAACATTTTTCTGATGGTTCCTTCCGCAGCATCTGCAGGGTTTGTTGCACCAATTAAAGTTCTGAAATCTTCAACTGCATTTTCCTTTTCCAAAACTGCGGCAACGATTGGTCCTGAACTCATAAAGTCAACCAATTCTCCGTAAAAAGGTCTCTCAGCGTGAACTTCATAGAATTTTTTTGCATCTGCGTTCGTAAGTTGAGTTAATTTTAAAGCTTTCACTTTATAACCAGCTTCTGAAATTTTTCCTAAAATAGCACCAATATGTCCGTCTGCAACAGCATCTGGCTTGATCATGGTGAATGTAATTTTACCTGACATAAATCTTGTTTTATTGTGGCGCAAAAATACAATAACTTTTCTATATTTGTATTGAAAATTCATACAGAAGCGAGCCAAATTTATTTTGGCATGGAAATTGTAAATTTATTTCCGATTCTCAATGTTTAATTTGAGTTTTCATGGTTATTAGTTTTTACCCAGCTTCGGCTGGGTTTTTTTTATAGCGCAGAATTCTCCTCAGCTTCTTCCATGATTTTCAAGTATGTAATGTAACGCGTCTCCTCAATTTCTCCCGCTTCAATTGCTTCTAGGACAGCACATTTCGGTTCGTTGATGTGCATGCAGTTGTGAAATTTACATTTCCGACCAGTTTTAAAAATCTCGGGAAAATAATGTTGAATTTCTTCTTTTTGAACGTCTATCATTGCAAACTCCCGAACTCCAGGGGTGTCAATAACGCTTCCGCCAAAATTCCAAAAATGCATTTGTGCAAAAGTGGTTGTATGTTTTCCTTTTAAATGAGTAGATGAAATTTCGGAAGTTTTAATATTAAATTCTGGCTGCATCGAATTAACTAAAGTTGATTTCCCACTTCCGGAATGTCCAAAAAATACGGAGACTTTATCTTTAATGATATCTTTTAATTGCTCTAAATTCAACTTTGAATAAGAGGAAATCTCTAAGGTTTCATATCCTATATTTTGATACATTGCTTCAATCTCCGCCGAAATTTCTTTCTCTTCCTCAGAAAGTACATCCATTTTATTAAACAGAATTAATGGTTTAATGTTGTACGCTTCACAACACGCCAAAAAACGGTCGAGAAAACCGTACGATGTTTCCGGATGTTTAAGGGTAAATATAAAACAAGCAACATCAATATTCGACGCAATAATGTGTGCTTCCTTAGAAAGATTTACTGCTTTCCGAATTAAATAATTTTTACGTGGTTCAATTTTAGTAATCCAAGCTACATCATCGATTTCCAACGAAAACTCTACTAAATCGCCTACTGCTAGAGGATTAGTTAAGCGGGTTTTTATCAATTTAAATTTCCCGCGAATACGAGCCTCGAAAAATCTGCCAGTTTCATATTCTAAAACCTGGTACCAACTTCCAGTGGATTTTGTGATGAGTCCTTTCACTAATAATTATTAATAGAAATTAAATTTAAAAATATAATTAAATACTATTTTGAACCTCAATCGATTCTTCGTGAATTGCCTTAAAAACTTTTTCAATGAATTCTGCAGACATTCCCGATTCATCAGCTTTTTGAGTCGCATATTCCGTAATCACTTTCCATCTTTCCGGTTGAAAAATTGCGATGTTGTTGTCTTTTTTCAGACTTCCGATTTGTTCAGAAACCTTCATTCTTTGAGACAACAATTCAATCAGCTGAAAATCTAGGTCTGAGATCAAAGTTCGATGACGTCCCATTTCTCCATCAAAGGCAGAAATGTCAGAATTTCTAACTTGTAAGTTTTGAAGTAACTCAGATAAAGTCTCAGGCGTAATCTGCTGGGCAGCATCACTCCAAGCGTCATCTGGCGAGCAATGTGTTTCAATCATCATTCCCTCATAACCAACATTCAAAGCTTCCTGAGCTATTCCTGCTAAACCAGTTCTGTTCCCACAAATATGCGACGGATCTACCAACATTGGAATGTTTGGATATTGATTTTTAAAATCTAAAGCAATCTGCCAATTCGGAATATTTCTATATTTTGTTTTTTGATACGTAGAAAAACCACGGTGAAGAACACCCAAGTTTTGAACATCTTGACCCAACAATCTTTCTAAAGCGCCAATCCACAAAGCCAAATCAGGATTAACTGGGTTTTTTATCAAGACTGGTTTGTTCGTTCCTTTTAAAGCTTCAGCAATTTCCTGCACGGTAAAAGGATTTACAGTTGAACGTGCACCAATCCATAAAATATCGACATCAGCTTCTAAGGCAGCAGCCACGTGATGCGCATTCGCAACTTCAGTTGCAGTTTTAAAGCCGTATTCCTGTTTAACTTTTTTCAACCAGTTTAGACCGATCACTCCTACTCCTTCAAAACCGTTTGGTTTCGTTCTAGGCTTCCAGATTCCTGCTCTGAAAATAGGAACATCAGCATTTGATTCTTTGATTCTTTTGGCTGTCTCAAGCATTTGTGCTTCACTTTCTGCACTGCAAGGACCAGCAATAATTAAAGGCTTGGAAAACTCTTTAATCCAATTGTTTTCTAAATTCTGTAAATTCATGGTGTGGGTTGAGAAATATTTATTTTAACTGAAATCCAACTTGAAAAGATCATCTAAATCTTTTAAGAGCGGATTTATCTCGGCAAATTTATCAAAAATCTTTCGTTTGGTGATAATTTCTTTTTTCATGGTGACGTCAACTGAAAATTCAACGCTAATATTGAAATGATTGACTTTGTGCATGAAATGATTGAAGAAATCGGAGCGTACTTTGTCAAACTCTACTTTTGCCGATTCTGATGGATAGGTAATTACGACGATGTTTTCGTCTTTCTTTTTTAGTTTAAAGGAATTAATTGCATTATAAACAATGACATCTTTTTCCTGAAGTTCTACCAAGAATTTTTTCCATTCAATTTGTAAATCAGTTTCGGAGAAATGCTGACTTGGCAAATCTTTCTTCGTAGAAGCAATTATTTTATCAGGCTCTTCTTCCTCTGATTTTGTCAAAGCTGCACTAATGCTGAACTGGGATGGTTTTTTGGGTAATCCAATCGGTTCAGAAGTTTTGAGAACTACTTTTTTAACTTCCTCCGGAATTTCTTTTGGAATTTCTTTCGGTGTTTCTTTAGCAACTGGAGAAGTTACCATTACAGCAGAACTAAGAAAAGGCGCTAAAATCAGATACTTTTTTTTTTAGAATCTGCTGTGTTTGCAGATAAGGAAGAAAGTTGCATCAGAGCAATTTCCACGGTCAAACGCGGATTTTTGGAGTTTTTATAATTGATGTCTGCATGATTACAAATCTCAATGGCATCAACTAATTGTTGTGCATTCCATTTTTTGCTCTGCTCCAGAAACTTAATTTTAGTCTTTTCACCAACTTCAATTAAACTGACGGTGTGTGGATTTTGAGCCATCATCAAATCACGGAAATGACTTCCTAAACCTGCGATAAAAATATGAGGATCAAATCCTTTTTTAATAATCTCATTTAAAGTAAACAGCGTGTCTGAAATTTTATTTTCATGCGCTAAATCTACAATTGAAAGATATTGTTCGTAATCAAGAACATTCAAAACTTCGGCTGCTTTTACCAGAGTAATATTTTTCTGTGAAAAAGTGGAAAGTCGATCAAAGATGGAAAGTGCGTCACGAAGTGCTCCATCTGCTTTTTGAGCAATTAAATAAAGCGCATCATCTTCATATTGGATTCCCTCTTTCTCTGCTATTTTCTGCAGATGAATTTGAATATCCTCAATGGTAATTCGCTTAAAATCATAAATCTGGCAACGGGATAAAATTGTTGGAATGATTTTATGCTTTTCAGTCGTGGCCAAAATAAAAATGGCGTGCGCTGGCGGTTCTTCTAAAGTTTTCAAGAAAGCATTAAAAGCCGCTTGAGACAACATGTGAACCTCGTCGATAATATAGATTTTATATTTCCCAACTTGAGGTGCGAAACGAACTTGATCGGTCAATTCCCGAATATCATTAACCGAGTTATTAGAAGCTGCATCAAGTTCGAAAATATTATAAGCAAAACCGTCTTCCGAAGTGGAACCGTCTCTCTCATTAATTTTACGAGCTAGAATTCTGGCACAAGTAGTTTTACCGACGCCTCTTGGTCCGCAAAAAAGAAGTGCTTGTGCTAGCTGATTTTCTTCGATGGCGTGTTCCAGAGTTTCTGTAATATGACCTTGCCCAACAACAGTATCAAACTCTTGCGGACGGTATTTTCTTGCAGAAACCACGAAATTTTCCATTGGTCAAAAATAGGGAAATAATTGAGAATAAAAAATTGAAGCCATGAATTATTATCCCCAAATTCCTTTAAAATTAATACAAATTTAGTCGTCAAAGATTGAAAAATAAAAAACTCTCAAAACTTTTGATTTTGAGAGTTGAGTTTATTTATTTTCGATTTGAAATAAAATTTTGAAACTTGCGCACTCTGCAGCCCGACTTGAATGAAGCTCTTTTTGCAAAACGAAATGGAGCAAAAAAGCGGGAATGGAAGGCGGAAATGTCTGCCCAAATAAACAGTAAAAACTGTTTAACTAATTTTCCCTTCTTCCAGAATTTCGCGCATTTGATATTCCTGCACCAATTCGATAGCGTTCGTGACCACATCACTCAACGCAGTAATAAATGTTCCATCTTCTGCCATGCTCATCGCATGTTTGAGCGCTTCGATCTCTTTCGGAATCGATTCATAGCTTACCGTACTATCAGATTCCTGAATTCCAGAAATAATTAATTCGTTGATTTCTTCCTCCGTTCTGCCACGCAAATGTTTTTCATTTCTAATGATGATATAATCGAACATACGCCCGGCGATTTTACCACATTCTCTGATATCTTCATCGCGACGGTCGCCAACTCCAGAAATGATTCCGATTTTTTTAGTGGCTTCTACGTTGCTCAGATAATCTTCTATGGCTTCATATCCCGCAGGATTGTGAGCAAAGTCAATTAAAACCTGGAATTTCTTAAATTTAAAAATATTTAATCTTCCCGGCATCAACATCGGACTTGGGATAAAGGTGCGCAGCGAATTGGCAATATCCTCGATTTCAAAACCGTAAAGATAAGTTGCTAAACTGGCAGCCAAAACATTAGAAATCATGAATTTGGCTTTCGCTTCCATGGTAATTGGAATGTTTTGCGCTTTGGCAATTCGAATTTTCCAATCTCCTTTTTTGATGGTTACAAAACCTTCTTCGTAAACGCAAGTCACTTTTCCTTCCTTTGCGAATTTTTTGATGTGAGGATTGTTTTCATCCAAACTAAAAATTGCAATTTTAGAATCCAAATCAGGCATCAGCCTCATTGAATAAGCATCGTCTGCGTTTAAAACACTCCAGCCATCTTTCCTCACGGAATCCATAACTACACGTTTAACCTTAGTCAAATCTTTCAAGTTATGAATGTCGTTCATTCCCAAATGATCTTCTTTAATATTGGTTAAAACACCGATATCACAAGAACTGAAGCCCAGTCCAGACCGAAGAATACCACCTCGAGCAGTTTCCAAAACGGCAAATTCTACGGTGGGATCTTTTAATATAAATTCTGCTGATAAGGGTCCAGTTGTGTCTCCTTTTGTCAACATCGTATTTTGAATATAAATTCCATCAGAGGTTGTGAACCCTACTCTATATCCATTATTTTTAATAATATGAGAAATCAATCTGGTGGTGGTGGTTTTACCGTTGGTTCCAGTAACCGCAATAATTGGAATTTTGGCCGGTTTACCTTGAGGATAAAGCATGTCAACCACTGGTGCAGCCACGTTTCTTGGCAAGCCTTCACTTGGTGCCAAATGCATCCTAAAACCTGGCGCAGCATTCACTTCTAAAATGGCGCCACCGCTTTCTCTTAGAGGTTGCGTAAGGTTTTCCGCCATAATATCAATTCCAGCCACATCTAATCCGATAATACGGGAAACCCTTTCTGCCATTACGATATTCTCGGGATGAACCATGTCGGTCACATCAATTGAAGTTCCACCTGTTGACAGATTAGCCGTGGATTTTAAATAGACGATTTCTCCGTTTTTAGGAATGCTTTCTATGGTGTAATTTAGTTTTTCTAAAAGCTCGTTGGTGTCTTTATCAACAGAGATTTCAGTTAAAACATTTTCATGTCCGTACCCTCTTCTTGGATCTAAATTTTCTTTGTCAATTAACTGCTGAATATTGCGCTCTCCATCGCCAATAACGTGAGCTGGAACTCTTCTCGCGGCGGCAATCATCTTATGATTAATGACCAAAATACGGAAATCATATCCTGTAATAAATCGTTCGACAATTACCTTTTGACCATAATTCTGTGCGTGAATTAACCCGATTCTGGCTGTTTCAAAATCATTAACATTGATTGAAGAGCCTTTGCCATGATTACCATCTAGCGGTTTTAAAACAATCGGATAACCGATTCTTTCGATGACGCTGGCTAAACCTTCGTCATCGTGAACTAAATCACCTGTAGGTACAGGAATCGCAGCTTCATCGAGCATCTTTTTAGTCAGTTCCTTATTACAAGCAATGTCAACAGCAATCGAGCTGGTATTGCCCGTAATCGTCGCCTGAAATCTGGTTTGATTTACACCGTATCCTAATTGAACCAAGGAATTTCGGCCCAATCTAATCCAAGGAATATTTCTGGCTACAGCTTCTTGTACAATACTTCCGGTTGAAGGACCCAGTCTTTCTCTCTCACGGATTTCTTTTAAATTTTGAATGCATTCTTCCAAATTATAATCGCGCGCGTCAATTAAACATCTGGCAATTTCTACTGATTGTTCGGCAGCGAAAATTCCAGAATTTTCTTCTAAATAACTGAAGACAACATTATATACGCCGGGAGTTCTGGTTTCTCTGGTTCGCCCAAAACCAGTATCCATACCTGCTAAAGTCTGAATTTCTAAAGCAATATGTTCAATGACATGACCCATCCAAGTTCCCATTTCAATCCTAAGGAAAAAACCACCTTCAACGCCTTCCGAACAACGGTGAGTAATAAGTGATGGCATAAGCAATTGCAAACGATCTCGGAAACCATCTACTTTATTGGTCGGTAAATGTTCCATTTCTTCCAAATCCAAACGCATCTGAATCAATTTTTTTCTCCTGATGCTCCAAATGTTAGGTCCGCGTAAAACTTGTATTTTATCAATTTTCATAGGTAATCGCTGTCTTTTTTAGTCGGTAAAAATTATTTGAATATCAAAGATAAACGAAAACCTTAATAATTAGGAAAAAATAATAAAAAAAGGGAGCAATTTTTTCAATACCGTACTCCTTTAAGTATTGAGAAGTTAACCAAATTGATTGCGTATTATTGAAGGAAGAAGGAATTATTTTTTAAATTTGCACTCTATGAAATCAGTTGGAAAATTAATGATTATTGGTGGCGCTGTTAACAAAGGCAGTTTTTCAGAAACCGATTACGATCAAAATATAGAAAAAAACCTGAATTTTTTTGAGAGAGGTATCCTTAGAAAAATAATTGATGAATCTCGCTTAAAAGAGGATTCGGTGATTGAGGTTATCACGACTGCTTCTCAAATTCCACAAATTGTGGGGCCCGAATATAAAAAAGCGTTTGAATTTCTGGGCGCAAAAAATGTTAATATATTAGATATAACCAATCGAGAACAAGCCAATAGCGATGGTATTACAGCGCGCGCAACGGCTGCAGATGTTGTGATGTTTACGGGTGGCGATCAGCTTAGACTGACTTCTATTCTGGGCGGAACGAGATTTCATGATATCATTCTTCAGAAATACCAAGAAGAAAATTTCATTTATGCCGGAACTTCAGCTGGTGCAGCGGCAGCCTCAGAAAATATGATCTACCAAGGTTCCAGCAGTGAAGCTTTACTTAAAGGGGAAATTAAAACAACGCAAGGTTTGGGTTTTATCGACAATGTAATTGTTGATACTCATTTTGTGCAGCGAGGAAGAATCGGAAGATTGTTTCAAGCAGTGGTTAACAATCCCAGAACATTAGGCATTGGTTTGGGAGAAGATACGGGCCTATACATTGACAAAGGAATTATGACAGCCATTGGTTCTGGATTGGTGATTTTGGTTGATGGTCGTTTTATTAAAGATACCAACCTCACCAATATCGAATTGGGCAAACCAATTTCTATCGACAACCTGATTGTTCACGTATTATCCCAAGATGATTTCTACGATTTAAAAGAGAAAGATTTAACGATCGTTCATTCCCAGTACGGTAATTCGCCAGATTACAAATAGCATAAATAAGATTTTAAAATAATGAAAATAATCATTCATGGTGGCTTTTTCTCGGAAAGCGATCAAAGTCACGAAGTGAAAATTGAGAAACAAAATTCTTTAAAAAAAATTGCCAAACAATCTTTTGAATTCTTACAAAGTCATTCCGCCGAGGAAACCGTGGTGCATGCTGTAAAATTGCTAGAAGATGATTTGTTGTACAATGCCGGAATGGGTTCTCAAATTCAGAGTGATGGGAAAATTAGAATGAGTGCTTCTTTAATGAATGGCCAAACTCAAAAATTTTCAGGAGTCATAAATATTGAAAATGTAAAAAACCCAATTGAGGTTGCGCAGGTTTTAATGAAAGAAGACGATCGCGTTTTGGGCGGAAATGGTGCAAAAATTTATGCTACCGAAAATGGCTTCGAAGATTTTTCAACTGAAATCCCACAACGTAGAAAGGAATATGAAGAAAAATTAAAAACCGGTGGAAAAGGAACCGTTGGTTGTGTCGCTCTAGATCGGGAAGGACGACTTTCCGCCGCTACAAGTACGGGTGGAAAAGGCTTTGAACTCGTGGGAAGAATTTCTGATTCAGCTACTGTTGCGGGAAATTTCGCTAATGAATTTTGCGCCGTTAGTTGCACAGGCGTTGGAGAAGACATTGTAAGCAACGCCACGGCAGCGAAGATTGTGATAAGAGTTACTGATGGTTTTTCAATTAAAGATGCTGTAGAAAAAACCTTTTACGAATTAAAAGAAATTGATGGATTCGCGGGTGCAATTGCCATTGATAAAAACGGAAATATCGCTCATCAAGATTCTCATCCTACGATGGTTTTTGCGAGTTATGATGGAGAAAATTTTGAAGTTTTTGAATAAGAAACTTCCTTTAGATTTTTGCTTGCATAATATTTGATATACTTTTTCCTAACATTAAAAAAAATACGATGAAAAAATTATTTGCTCTAACAGTTCTCGGAACTTTATGTTTTGCAAGCTGTGCTCAGAAAGAAGAAAAACGTGAAGAATTTAAAGAAGAACACAGCGTCATCGAAAAGCGGAATGCTGGTGTAGATTCAGCAACTTTTAATGATGAAGGTCAAGTGGAAGATTCACTCTCAGTAAAATAAAAAAATGCGTCGATTGACGCATTTTTTGTTAGTAGTTAAATAAAACCGATCCCCAAGTAAATCCACTTCCGAAAGCGGAAAGTAGTACCAAATCTCCTCTTTTTATTTTCCCATTTTCGATGGCTTCACTTAATGCCAAAGGAATTGAAGCTGCTGTTGTATTACCAAAACGCTGGATATTATTGTAGACTTTCTCATCGGGCAACCCGAAACGTTTTTGCACGAATTGGGCAATTCTTAAATTCGCTTGATGCGGAATGAACATATCTAAATCCTCTGGTGTTTTACCTGCTTTTTCTAAAGCTTCCAACATGGTTTCCGGGAAACGAGTTACGGCGTGCTTGAACACAAAGTTCCCATTCATAATTGGATAAATTTCCGCATCGGTTACATTTTCTGGTTCCACTCGCATGCGATCGCTCCAACCGAATTTGGACCCTGGGAATTTGGTACATAATTCTTCGGCATGTTTTCCTTCAGAATGCATGTTGGTGGCTAAAATATCACCCGCATTTTTATCTTCTGTGGCGGATAGAATTATTGCTCCTGCTCCATCTCCAAAAATTACAGAAACCCCGCGACCGTCATCAGAAAAATCCAAACCAAAAGAGTGAATTTCTGCACCAACAACTAAAATATTTTTATACTGTCCAGCTTTAATGAAAGCATTGGCAACACTCATGGCATAGACGAATCCCGAACACTGGTTCCTTACATCTAAAGCACCAACCGTTTCGCAGCCCAACATTTCCTGCAAAAGAACGCCACAACCAGGGAAGTAATAATCTGGTGAAAGGGTTGCAAAAACAATATAGTCGATATCTTTACCAGTCATGCCAGCCATTTTCAAGGCAGATTCAGCGGCTTTAAATCCAAGATATGCGGTGGTTTCATCAGAATCATTTCTGTTTTTACGATGATGCCTTTCTTTGATGCCGGTTCTTTCGGTAATCCATTCATCGTTGGTAGTCATCAATTTAGACAAATCATCGTTGGTCACTATATTTTCAGGCACGTAATGGCCCACTCCTTTTATATAACTTTTAATCATAAAATTTGTAATTTAAATCAAAGATAAATATTATTTGAGACATAAGAAGTTTTGTTGAATTGAAAACTAATTTTAACTTAAATTTGCCAAATGGCTATTGAAATTTTTTATAAAAATGATCATTGCGAATGGATCGATGTGGAAAGTCCGACTGAGGAGGATTTAGATTTTTTACACAATCGATACAATATCAACTTTCTTCTTTTAGAGGATACGATTGACGCTAATCATTTACCAAAATTTGAACAAGATGGCGATGTGAATTTTTTTTTGATGAGGGAAAATACGCAGTTAGAACGATCTAATCTCAATACCATCAGCGATATCTCGACCAAATTGGGTGTGTTTTTAATGGACAATGTAATCATCACGATTCACCGCTTGAAAAATAGAAGCATTTACGAATTCAAAAAAGAAGTTGAGCTTCCCATTAATACGGAAATTACGCGAGACAACATCGCTCTAAATTTAGCTTTAAAAGTAATGAAGTCTTACGATGATGAATCGAAGAATCTGCTGGAAATAATGGATCAAATCGAAAGCGAGATTTTCCTTAAAACAACTAATCATTCCAATCATATCCGCCGACTTTACCGCTTAAAAAGAAAATCTGGATTGAATACGAGAATCCTCAACATCTCGACTGTTTGGGTTGATAAATTTAAATTGCTACAGCTTGACGACACGGCAGTTACCGATTTAAAGGATAAACACAAAGATGTGATTGCCGACTTTGAACATTTGAATACGCAAGTGGCCAGTCTAATTTCAATGTTTTTGGCAATGAGCGATCAAAAAGCCAATCAGGTTATGAAGGTCCTGGCAATTTATTCAATGTACTTTTTCCCTATTACGTTTATTGCGGGAATTTATGGAATGAACTTCGACTTTATGCCCGAATTAAGTTTAAAATATGGCTACTACATTACGCTCGGTTTAATGGCGGTAATCACGTCGATCACTTTTTTATACGTTCGCAAAAAAGGCTGGTGATTTTTTAAATTGGAAAACCAGAGATTGCTTTGCTAAAAAATAAAATAGAAGCCACTAGAATTCAATACAAAAAATCCCAACCTTTCAGTTGGGATTTGCTATTTCTAAAAGAAATTTTTTAATTAAAAGTTTAAAACACGAACGTCAATTCGTCTGTTCTGTGCTTTACATTCATCTGTATCATTATCTACACAAACCGGAAACTGAGCTCCGTAGCCTTCTGCTTCAACTCTATCCGCGGCAATTCCCATTTCTAGTAATTTAAGCTTGGCAGCTTGAGCCCGTAGATTTGAAAGTCTCAAATTTCCTTCTTCACTTCCTGTATTATCAGTGTAACCACCCAATTTTACTTTTGAGGTAGGATAAG
This sequence comes from Kaistella antarctica, assembly GCF_900109615.1. GTDB lineage: Bacteria > Bacteroidota > Bacteroidia > Flavobacteriales > Weeksellaceae > Kaistella > Kaistella antarctica. The sequence goes on along the minus strand of NZ_FOIX01000003.1, from coordinate 468,085 downwards.
CATTTAGAATTTCAGCTAGTTTGTCCAATTGATCTTCTGATCCTGGTTTTAAATCGCTGCTACCACTCTGAAAATAAAGATTTTCAATGGTGTACCATTTATTTTGATCTAAAATCTTCTGGTCTTCTAACTTTAAGCCGTTATATAAGGCGAACAGCTGACTGTTTTCTCCGACACCTATTGATTTGTTACTCAATCTAATTTCCTGAATATCGCCAGTATCATAAACGAAGTCTCCATCTTCATTAAGAGTTCCTTTTACCACAGGTACCGGAATAGTAGAATTTGTATTCACTACAGTAGTTGGTGCAGAAGTAATTCCCGCAAATCGCTGTAATGATTCTAATTTCTCTCTTCTATTTTCTTCTATTTTATCTTTATGTAAGACCGCCAATGTTGGTGCAATTACCAAAGAAATAATCGACATCAATTTAATTAAAATATTCATCGATGGTCCTGAAGTATCTTTGAATGGATCACCAACAGTATCTCCAGTCACCGAAGCTTTGTGCGCTTCAGAACCTTTGTAATGCATCTCACCATTAATTTCAACTCCTTGTTCAAAAGATTTTTTAGCATTATCCCAAGCACCACCGGCGTTGTTCTGGAACATTCCCATCAATACCCCGCAAACAGTAGCTCCTGCTAAGAACCCTCCTAATACTTCTGGTCCGAAAATGAATCCCATTAATAAGGGAGATACCAAAGCAATCGCTCCAGGAAGCATCATCTTTTTAAGTGAAGCATCCGTAGAAATTGCCACACATTTTTCATATTCCGGAACTGCTTTTCCTTCTAAAATCCCTGGGATTTCACGGAACTGGCGACGAACTTCTTCTACCATTGCCATTGCTGCTTCTCCTACCGCTTTAATAGCTAAGGAAGAGAAAATAAATGGAATCATTCCACCAACAAATAGTCCAGCCAATACATCAGCTCTATAAATATCAATACCATCGATACCTGCAATTCCTACAAAAGCTGCAAATAATGCCAGGGCAGTTAAAGCCGCAGAAGCAATTGCAAAACCTTTTCCAGTTGCTGCAGTTGTATTTCCAACAGCATCTAAAACATCTGTTCTTTCACGAACTTCTTTTGGTAGTTCACTCATTTCAGCAATTCCACCAGCGTTATCAGCAATCGGCCCGAAAGCATCAATTGCTAATTGCATAGCTGTAGTTGCCATCATTCCAGCGGCAGCGATTGCTACTCCATAAAGTCCTGCACATAAATAGGAACCGTAAATTCCACCTGCTAAAACAAGAATTGGTAGTAACGTAGACTCCATTCCAACTGCCAGTCCACCAATAATATTAGTCGCATGTCCAGTCGATGATTGTTTAATAATACTTTTTACTGGTCCTTTACCCATCGCGGTGTAATACTCAGTAATGATACTCATTAAAGTTCCCACTACTAATCCAACGATGATGGCTCCGAAAACGCCCATTTTTGTAAACTCATGGCCTCTTAAACTCATGGTTTCAGGCATTAAATAAGTCACCAAGAAATAAGAAGAAATTGCGGTAAGAACAATACTTCCCCAGTTTCCTAAATTTAAAGCATTCTGAACTGGAGCAATATCTAAACTGGTTGTTTCACCAATCTTCACAAATAAAGTTCCGATCATTGAATATATAATTCCTGTACCGGCGATAAGCATTGGTAAAAGAATTGGCGCAAAACCTCCGAAAGCATCGACTGATAAAGTTTCTCTTCCCAGAACCATGGTAGCCAAAACGGTCGCAACATACGATCCGAATAAATCGGCACCCATCCCAGCAACATCACCAACGTTATCACCAACATTATCGGCAATCGTGGCCGGGTTTCTTGGATCATCTTCTGGAATACCCGCTTCTACTTTACCAACTAAATCGGCACCAACATCAGCTGCTTTGGTATAAATACCACCACCAACTCTGGCAAAAAGGGCAATTGATTCTGCACCTAATGAGAAACCAGTCAGAATCTCGATGGTTCTTTCCATCTCATGAGAATCAACACCAGCGCCTGGAGCAAAAATTTGTTTGATGATAATGTACAATCCACCTAATCCTAAAACCGCTAAACCTGCGACACCCATTCCCATTACGGAACCTCCGGTGAAGGAAACTTTAAGAGCTTTAGATAAAGATGTCTTGGCAGCTTCGGCCGTACGGACGTTGGCTTTCGTTGCAATCTTCATCCCAATAAATCCTGCCAAAGCAGAAAGAATTGCACCGAGAACGAACGAAATTCCAATACTCCAGTGCGAGTTGGCACTTGTACCGCCCATCACCGCTAGTAAAATGGCAACGACAATAACGAAGTAGCCCATTACTTTGTACTCGGCTTTTAAGAAAGCCATGGCACCATCTGAAATATAACCGCTGATTTCTTTCATACGGTCATTACCTGCATTTTGCTTACTCACCCAGGAGCTTTGGACAAAAGTGTAGATTAAAGCAATAATACCAAATATTGGTACTAAATAAAATAAATCCATAAATTACTTTTTAATGTTAATTATTAATACTATAAATTTTTTATTGAAAACGAAGACCGAAAATACGCCTTTTTTTTTCGTTTTAACTATTTTTTAACAAAAAAAAATAGACAAATGAAAACATTTGCCTATTAAATCGTAAATAATTTCAGCAAGCTTAACCGCCAAATTTATTAGCATAATCTTGCTGCGAAGCTTGGATTACTTTTTTAGCATGTTCCGCTCCATATACTTCATGAATAGTACATTTCGCTGGCTCATCTGGAAGATTCTTGTAGGTCAGGAAATAATGCATCAAACGTTTCACTTCAGCTTGTGGCAATTCCGAAATATCTCTGAAATGCCCAAAAGCATGATCGCCCTTCATTACCGCAACAATCTTGTCATCAGCTTCTCCCTTATCGATCATTTTGAACCCACCAATTGGTAAAGCCTCCATAATCATACCGCCCGAATTAATATTATGTGAACTTAATACGCAAATATCTAAAGGGTCTAAATCACCAGTATCTACATTCTGCGCGCCGCTCTCTACAGCTAATCTTAAAACTTCATCATGACAATAGGTTCTTGGAATAAAACCGTACAAAGCAGGAATGATGTTTGAAAACTGCTGAGGCCTATCTACTTTTAAATATCCACTTTGTTTGTCGATTTCATATTTAATGGTGTCACTTGGTACAATTTCCACAAAGACGTTGACAACATCTGGTGCTTCATCCCCTACTGGAATCCCATGCCAAGGATGTGCTTTAAAATTCGGTATCATTATTTTATTTTAATTTATAATTAAGTTTTCTTTTCTAAGATCTTCAATACAAGACGAAATATAATCTTGCTCATTCATATAATTCATTAAAAAAACTGTTTTAAAATCTTGCAATGTACTTTCATTACTGAGGTTTTCATAAGTTTTATGAAGCAAGTGCAGAATACTGCTTTTTGAATTAACTACTTTAGTCCAAGAGTTTTTTGTTAAGTAAAGTTGCTGCGAAGCATTATAATCAAACTCTTCATTAATCGTTTTTTCAGTTAAGAACAGAAATTCGTGCGCCTCCAAATCTTCATCAAACTTAGACACTAAATTGGCGGGTTTAATCCTTTCCAAAAAAAGCGTTATTCTTTCGTAGGCATGAATTCTTTGTTCCGATTGACCTTTTACCGTCATAAAATTAAGTTCCTGATTCTTAAATTTGATGTAGCTGTAAACAAACTGTCGAGCGTAAATCAAGAAAGGAATCGCAATTACTAGTGCAAATGCATATGGAAAATACGGTGATTCTATCATGTGTTTTTTCTACGGTGCAAAATTAGTGATAATTCTGTATCTCTTCATCAAATTTGTCAATAAAGTAATCTTAGAATTAGTCAAAGCTGCATATTGATATGAAACTGCGCCAAAACGCTCATTAAACTTGGCAACATTCTCAACTTCACTGCCCATAAAATCGAAATTTTTATCCTCACAAAAATCTTGCAAGCAATGATCAATCATAATTGACGGGAAGTTAGGGTTGGTTAAAGGATAACCATTAATGAACAGACTTAGATATCGATTTTTTTTACCTTCATACAAATAAACGAAAGACTGAATCTCTTTTTTAAATTCGAGAATTCTCAAATGACCAATATTATTATCTAAAAGCTTTTCAAAAATTTCAAAATAATTTTGATTGTCTTCTTCTTTATTTGTTCCTTTTATATTTTTAAAAAAAAAGGATTTGTCACTTTCTTGCCATTCTTTTTTCAAAATAATATGACCAACTAAATCGCCAATGATTCTAACATTTCTTCTTCGATGACTGCTGTAATTTTTTTTGATGGATGCATAGTTATCTTTTTTTAAAAAATAAGAAGTTCTTTTCTCAGTAGCTTGTGCAAAATGATTATCGCCATTAAAGGCATAAATCAAAACTAAAAAATTCTGGTTTAAGAAATCATAAAATTGCTGATTGACTTCAGAATCGTCGTCTTTAGAAAACACTCCTAATTGCTGACAAAGTTTCGGCATGAGAATAAAAGTCAAGCCATATTTACGAACGTAGGAAACCGGCATTACGATTTCGTAGTCGCCCCTAACTAATAGAAACCATTGCCGATTTGAGACAATATCTAAAAACTGTTTATCGGCATAATCGGCATTTTGACAGGCGTTTTCTAAACATTGTGAATATTGAGCAAAATCAATTTGGTCGTACTTAACTATTTTAATCATAATAAATTTTCGTCTGCAAAACTGAAATAAGCGTTTTGCGCAATAATCAAATGATCCAGCAACTGGATGTTTAAAATTTTCCCTCCTTCAGAAATTTGTTTGGTGATTTTTAAATCTTCAGGACTCGCTTTGAGATTCCCCGAAGGATGATTGTGTGCAATAATAATTCCAGTAGCAAGATGCTCGAGGGCGGATTTAAAAAGAATCCTTACATCAACGACGGACTGATTAATTCCACCTGATGACAATTTATTTTTGCCCAATACTCTATTATTCTGATTGAGATAAATTGCCCAAAATTCTTCAGTTTGCAAATCTGATAAATAGGGAAGTAAAATTTTATAGCTTTCCTGACTATTGGTTATTTGTAGTTTTTCCGGAACTTCTTGTGCGGCTCTTCTTCGTCCAATTTCGAGAGCAACCGCAATCGAGATCGCCTTTGCTTCGCCTATTCCTTTAAATTTCATTAAATCAGAAATTTGCAAGAGCGATAGATTATGCCAGTTATTTCCAACCGAATTAAGAATTTTGCGACCTAATTCTACAGCTGAATCTTCTCTATTTCCACTTCCCATAATGATCGCCAACAATTCCGCATCTGAAAGTGAATTTTTACCTTTTAATAAAAATTTCTCTCTGGGTCGATCGTCTTCTGCAAGGAACTTAATAGACATCTCAAAATTTTGTTGAATTTAACTTCTAAATTTAATCAAAAATATTCGAATCGAATTCGAGTAAAAATTACAGTCCTTGAATAATCGATCCGTCTTTCATCACCAGCTTCCGATCTGTAGTATCTGCCAGAAGCGTGTTATGGGTCACAATCACGAAGGTCTGATGATACTTATCACGTAAATCAAAAAAGAGTTGGTGCAAATCATCCGCATTTTTAGAATCTAAATTTCCAGTCGGTTCATCAGCGAAAATAATTTTTGGCGAGTTAATTAAAGCTCTGGCAACAGCAGTCCGTTGGGCTTCTCCACCTGACATTTCGTTCGGCTTATGATGAATTCTATGCGCGATATTTAAATCTTCAAAAAGCGAATAGGCTTTCTCAATTGATTCCTTCTCATTTTTACCCGCAATTCTGGTGGGCAACAAAACATTTTCCAAGGCAGAAAACTCAGGCAAAAGTTGATGATATTGAAATACAAATCCTATGTTTTCATTTCTAAATCTAGACAATTGTCGGTCGCTCATATTCACGAAAGATTGTCCAGCCAACTCGAGTACCGTATTATATTTCTTCGGAATAGTCGGTTTATCGAGTGTACCCAAGATTTGCAATAAAGTTGATTTTCCGGCACCGGATTCACCAACAATCGAAACCACTTCGCCTTCTTTGATGTGGACATCTACTCCTTTTAGCACTTCTAAATCTCCGTAAGACTTATGAATATTAGTCGCTTTTATCATGGCTTCAAAAATAGTGAAATTTTGCGAGGTTTTGCGCAAGGGCGAAGTGCATTGTTGGAGTTCCTTTTTGTTTTTTGCAAAAAAATAAAAAGAACGACTGCACGCAGACCGACCCGAGGTGCGGGAAAGAATTGGCGAGGGTTGCGCCCCAATAAAAAATCCTTTCAAAATGTATTGAAAGGATTTTATAAATAGCGCTAAAAAATTAGAGTAACAACGTTAAAGGTTGTTCCAAATAGGTTCTTAATGTTTGTAAGAATTGCGCTCCTGAAGCACCATCAACTACTCTATGGTCGCAAGCTAGAGACAATTTCATCGTATTTCCGACGACGATCTGCCCATCTTTCACAATTGGTTTTTCAACAATCGCTCCGACAGAGAGAATCGCAGAGTTTGGTTGATTAATAATTGAGGTAAAAGTTTCGATACCGAACATTCCTAAATTAGAAACTGAGAAAGTGGAACCTTCCATTTCGTTCGCTTTCAAACCTTTCGATTTCGCACGTCCAGCCATATCTTTTACGCCTGCAGAAATCTGATTGTAATTCATTTGATCTGCATTTTTCAAAACAGGTACAACTAATCCATCAGGGATTGCAACAGCAACACCGATGTTAATATTTCCGTGGTGAATGATTTTATCTGCTTTCCAACTAGAATTCACTTGCGGGTGTTTTCTTAAAGCCATTGCTGTTGCTTTAATAATCATATCGTTAAATGAGATCTTGGTATCTGGCAACGAGTTAATTTCTTTTCTGGCCATCATCGCTTTATCCATGTTGATTTCGACGATCAAATAATAATGCGGCGCTGTGAATTTACTTTCCGAAAGACGTTTTGCAATAATATTTCTTACTTGCGAATTCGGTGTTTCAGAATCTTCACCCTGAACGAAATTCGCAACTGGCGTTGGAGCTACCACTGCAGCAGAAGTTGAAACTTCTTGTTTCGGTTGTGAAGCCGCAGCAAAACTTGGCTGATAATTTTCAATGTCTTTCTTAACAATTCTGCCATTTTCACCAGTTCCTGTCAAGGAATTGACATCGATTCCTTTATCTTCAGCCATTTTTCTGGCTAAAGGTGAAATCCCTAATCTTTCAGTTGAAGCAGTTTGAACTGGAGCGGTTTCTTTTTCTGTACTTTCAGAAGCAGCGACTTTTTCTTCTGGATTTTCAGCCGTAGGTTTTGACTCTGCTTTTTTAGATCCACCTGATGTAAGACCAGAAACATCTGTTCCGGCAGGTCCGATGATTGCTAAAACCGTATCAACGGGACTTGCTTCACCCTCGTCAACGCTGGTGTGCAATAAAGTTCCATTGACTTCAGATTCGAAATCTTGTACGGCTTTATCGGTTTCAATTTCTGCTAAAATATCGCCCTCTTTTATCGTGTCACCAACTTTGAAATGCCATTTAGCTACTTTGCCTTCGGTCATGGTATCAGAAAGCCTCGGCATATTGATCACTTCAACATCGGCAGGAATTTCTGCAGAAGATTCTTCAACCGCTGTAGATTTTTCTTCTTTTGTATTTCCTTCGTCAGTTTTCTTTTCCTCTTTCTTTTCAGCAACCTCTTCTTTAGCTTCCCCACCTTTTAAAGCAGAAATATCTTCACCTTGCTCGCCGATAATTGCTAAAACAGAGTCAACAGGAGACGCTTCGCCTTCTTCTGTTCCGATATACAATAAGATTCCGTTTACTTCTGATTCGAAATCTTGGACGGCTTTATCAGTTTCGATTTCTGCCAAGATATCTCCTTCTTTTACCTCGTCTCCAACTTTCTTGTGCCATTTCGCCACCTTACCATCCGTCATCGTATCTGAAAGACGGGGCATTGTAATCACTTCTGCCATAATATTCTATTATTTTTAGATTCAATAAATGAAATCTGACTTTAATAAAAATCAGATTTCAATTGAATTATTTTAGTTATTTTCTAATTTATTGATGAAGGGATAATCTTCCTGAGCATAGACGTAGTCATAAACTTTATCCAAATCCGGGTACGGAGAATTTTCCATAAAGTCAACGCATTCTTCAACAAATTCTCTGGATTTTTCCTCCAGCGCATTTAATTCATCTTGGGTTGCCCAGTTATTTTCTAAAATTCTTCTTTTAACGATTTCAATAGGATCGTCTTTCTTATATTCAGCAACTTCTTCTTTTGTTCGATAAGCTTCTGCATCAGACATAGAGTGTCCTCTAAAACGATAAGTTCGCGCTTCGATGAAAGTGGGTCCGTCTCCTCTTCTTGCTCTTTCAATAGCTTCAAAAGCAGCTTCAGCAACTTTTTCTGGATCCATCGCATCTACGGCAAGACAAGGCATTTCATAACCCAGTCCTAGTTTGTAAATATCTTCGTGATTTGCAGTCCGTTTTACAGAAGTACCCATAGCATAGCCATTATTCTCAACTACAAAAACTACTGGAAGCTTCCAGTTCATAGCCATGTTAAAGGTTTCATGCAAGGATCCTTGGCGAGACGCACCATCACCGAAAAAGCAAATGTTCACGGCTTTTCGGTCGTAATATTTATCTGCGAAAGCAATCCCAGCTCCCAAAGGAATCTGGCCACCCACAATTCCGTGACCACCGTAGAAGCGGTGTTCTTTGCTGAAAATGTGCATTGAACCACCCATTCCGCCAGAAGTTCCTGTAGCTTTACCACACAATTCTGCCATAATTCTTTTCGGATCTACACCCATCGCCATAGGATGAATGTGACAACGGTAAGCGGTAATCATACTGTCTTTGGATAAATCCATGGCATGCGTAAATCCTGCTGGAATCGCTTCCTGGCCGTTATATAAATGTAAAAATCCTCTGATTTTTTGTTTAAGATAAAGAGAACGGCATTTGTCTTCAAACCTTCTCCACATTGTCATTTCTTCATACCACTTCAGGTAGATCTCTTTCGAAAATTCTTTCATGTGCTAACTATTGCTTTTTAATATCAGCATGCAACCGATCGGTTTCATGTTTGTTGGAAATATTTAGCAAAAATAATAAAAATCTTTGTCTTTATTGGTAGCATAAGAAAACAAAGTTCTTATTTTAGTCATTTAAAAATATTACTTTTGAAACCATAAATTATTTCATGCTAGAAAACCCCTCTCCGGTCGTTTTAAAAATTTCAAAATTTATCTCAAATTTTTTTAATCCAATGAATTCGTTGGTCATTTATTTCATCATTTTTAGTATCAGAAATTTCACATTGGTAGAAGCAGCAAATAATTTTTTACCTATTTTATTAATAACGATCATTCCTATATCGTCCTGGATCATCTACAACGTTCGGACAAAAAAATATACCGACATTGATGTTTCTGATCGTAAACAAAGAAAAAGCCTTTACTTTTTTATCGAGGGTGCGATGATTGTGTATTTGTTTTTTGTCTACTTAAGATATGAAAGAATAGATATTGTTTTACTTTTTTTATTAATACTTTTCATCGTTATGCAAATAAGTAATTATTTTATTAAAAGTTCGATGCATATGGCCTTTAACCTATTTATCGCCGCCTTATTTTTTACCTTAAGTCCCCTATTTGGTTTTGTTTGGTTAGGACTTTCGATTATTATTGGGCTTAGCAGAATTATTTTAAAAAGACATAGTCCTGCAGAAGTTCTGAGCGGCGCCCTACTGGCCAGCATTGTATCTTTTATTTATCTTTACGTACATATTCAATTTCAATAATACATTATGAAAATAAGTCATTTGACTCCGGGCGAAGAACTCTTAATGAATGTTTTATGGCGACTCGATTCCGCTTATATGCGAGAAATCATTGAACAATATCAGGAGCCGAAACCGCATCCAAATACCATTTCTACTTTTTTAAAAATACTCGTTGAAAAAAAGTTTCTGACGACCGAAAAAGAAGGTAGAATTTTTAGATACAGCGTTGCGATTCCTTTCGATGATTATAGGAAATATTTAGTACATCTTTTTTTAGAAGATTACTTTAACAACAATGCTGCAGAAATTGTCAAATTATTAGTGGAGGAAAATCTTTTAAATTCAGATGATCTTCAGCAATTTTTTGAGATAAGGGCTACCGTTGTTCCACATCAAATAAAGGAAGAGGAATCAGATTTGAGTGATTTTATTAAAGATATCACGGCGACAAAGAAGAAGAAAAAGAAAAAAGAAAAGGGCGAAAAGAAAAAGGATAAAAAAAAGAAGAAATAATTATCTCCTCCTCTTGTGCTACCAACCTCACTGGATTATTTACTTGGCAGAAAAACAACCATAATTTTAAAGACCAAATTAAATAGATGCTCAGTTAAAATTATAGAATAATAAACAAAAAAAAGCGATCTTAAAAAAGATCGCTTGCATTATTCAGGTAAATATTACCAGTTAGAACCGCCACGGCTTGAACCACCGTAACCACCTCCACTTCCACCACGGCTTGCACCGCCGCTTCCGTAACCTCCACCACTACCGCCTGAACGGTTGTTGTCAAAGCTTCTTCTTGGCTTGTCTTCTCTTGGCTTAGCTTCAGAAATGTTAAGTTCTTTACCGTCCAATTCTTTTCCGTTTAGAGCTTCGATAGCGTTCTTGCCATCTTCGTCGCTCATTTCTACGAAACCGAATCCTCTCGATCTTCCAGTTTCTCTGTCTGTGATAATTTTGGCAGACGATACGTCACCAAATTCTGAAAATAAATCTTGCAACGACTGTTCTTGAGTTGCATAGTTGATGTTTGAAACAAAAATGTTCATCTTAAAAAAAAATTAAATTAATTAATACTGTTGAAATTATAAATGAAATTCAACAATTGATGAACAAAAATTGATTTCAGGATATAAAAACAGGTCAAAGTTACAATTATAAATTAAACTTGCAACTTTTTGCTGAACAAATGTTAGAAATACCCCTTATGTAATTGTTATTGAGCATTTTAAATTTCAATTAATTAAATGACAGATTTATCAGAAACATCTAAATCGTTAACTAAACTTAGATTTTCATACGGATTATCATTAAATGCGTTCGAAAACTGTAACGTTTTTTATAAAAAAAAGCTATCATTTGCATAATATGTATAACTTTGATTCAAATCTTTAACTATGAAAAAAATAACTACTCTATGTTTTTCGCTACTATCAGCGTACTTACTATCACAATTTACAAGTCCTGGCACAGGGGTTACTTATAATTTGAATTCTCTCGCCGCAGCGGCACCCACCGTTTTGGTCAATAGCGGCACTGGATATCAAATGACCGCAAATATTACGATTGCCGCAGGTGACTTCTTATTAATGGATGAGAACACTATTTTAAAAATGGATGCTGGGGTTCAGCTAACGATTGGTGGCGTTTATAACACAACAGCTACCGATTTTTTGATCACTGCAACAAATCCTGCAGCCATATTTAAAGGAATTAGATTAGAAGAAGGTTCGGACGCAACTTTTAAAAACACCATCCTGGAATATGGTGGTGGCTTACAAGTTTTAACCACTACATTTTTAATGGATAATTGTACGGTAAGATATTTTAAATCAGGTTTAGTTTCAGGCGCTGCCGTTAATTTCTCCCGAGGAAATCCGGTTGTTACCAATTCTAAGTTTATTGAGAATGATTTACCAGCAGTCGGCTCAGGCGGAAATCAATCGGTTGCTTTAGAATTTACAAATAACTATTTGTCTGGAAATACAAAACTAAATTCAAACCGTCCGCAAATTAATATGGGTCCGAGCGGTTCTGCTGGAGTTACTAAAGTTTTGAACAATACCATTATTGGAAATCGAGCTTTAACCAAAGTAGGTGGAATTTCTGTTTCTTCTCTTTTAGGTGGAGTTAATAAAGTTTTAATTGACGGAAATACCGTGACTGATAACAGATATGGAATTACCGTTGCAGGGAATAATTCTACGGGAACGATTTCTAATAATATTTTGACCAACAATAATTCTGAAAATAATCCAGCAACGGGAGGAAGCGGAATTTCTATAAATGGAAGTGGCGCAGTTGGCACAGGACTTAAAATTGAAAAAAATCAAATCCGCGGTCACATCTGGGGAATTACGGTGATTGGGACTTTTAGTGCAGATTTGGGCGGCGGACCATTGGGAAGTGTGGGCGAGAATGTGTTCAAAGACAACGGAAATGGAGGAAATCTCTATGCGCTCTTTAATAATACTGCAAATCCAATCAGCGCAAAGAATAATTGCTGGAGAGAAGGTGAATTGTCTGATGATGGCATGGTAGAAGCAGTAATTTCGCACGTTGTTGATGATCCTGCTTTGGGAGAAGTAACGTTTACACCGTATTTGTGCGGAATTCCGTTAGCATCGGTAGAAACTAAAAATCTACAAGCGAGCATCTATCCCAATCCAAGCAATGGAATATTTACTTTAAGTGCAGAGAAAGCTGGAAGTGTAATGATTACTGATATTTCGGGGAAACTGATTTATTCGGGAATTGTCGTAAAAGGCAAAAATAGTATTTCTGTAAAATCTCCCGCTGGAGTTTATTTTATGGCTTATGAAGCTGAAGGAAAGAGACAATCGACCAAATTGATTATAAAATAGTTCCTCTATAAATAAGATATTAAACTCATTTTGTTTTAATACAGAGTGAGTTTTTTTATAACCAATAATTAATCTTCAATTTTGACCAACACCGCGACCCGGCTTGAGTGGAAATCCTTTTTTTCTGCTTTGGCATTGGCGCTGGCGGAAAAAAAGATTAGGAACGGAAGACGGAATTGTTCGCCCAAAGAAGAATATTTCACTTATTCGCAAAGTTTTGTAACCTTTTGATACTTGGTGTCGTATAATATAATGCAGTCCTAAAGTAGACTGTTTTACTAAATGAGACAATTAAAAATTACCAAACAGGTTACCAACAGAGAAACCGCCTCTCTCGACAAGTATTTGCAGGAGATTGGAAAAGTTGATTTAATTACGGCCGACGAAGAAGTTGACTTGGCCCAAAAAATCCGCGCAGGAGACACGATAGCGTTGGAAAAATTGATTAAAGCCAACCTGCGATTTGTGGTATCTGTTTCTAAACAATACCAAAACCAAGGACTTTCCCTACCCGATTTAATCAACGAAGGAAATTTAGGTTTAATGAAAGCGGCGAAAAGATATGATGAAACCAGAGGTTTTAAATTTATCTCGTACGCGGTTTGGTGGATTCGGCAGTCGATTTTACAGGCTTTGGCAGAACAGTCTAGAATTGTAAGATTGCCATTGAATAAAATTGGATCGATCAATAAAATTAACAAAGCCTACGCCCATTTGGAGCAGGAAAACGAAAGACCTCCGTCCCCAGAGGAGTTAGCGGAAGTTTTGGATATGAGCGAATCTGACATTAAGGAATCAATGAAAAACTCCGGAAGACACTTGTCGATGGATGCGCCGTTGGTTGAAGGTGAAGATTCTAACTTGTATGATGTTTTGCGTTCTGGTGAATCACCAAGTCCAGATAAGGATTTGATGTTGGAATCATTGCAAATTGAAATAGAAAGAGCACTACAAACTTTGACTCCACGTGAGGCAGATTTGGTACGTTTGTATTTCGGTTTGAACGGAAAACATCCGATGACTTTGGAAGAAATCGGTGAAACTTTTGATCTTACCAGAGAAAGAGTTCGTCAGATTAAAGAGAAAGCAATTAAAAGATTGAAACACAATACGAGAAGTAAAATTCTTAAATCGTATTTGGGTAAATAATATTTTTAAAGAAATATTTTGATAAATTTGAGCAGGTGTTTTTAACATCTGCTTTTTTTATTTAAAATTATGAAAGTTATTAAAACCTTCAAATTCGCCGCTAATTTAGAATATGTTCACTCCGTTTTGGAGGAGCAGAAAATAGCCCATTTGATAGATTTGGAAAACTTGAGTATTTCATCAAATGAATTTCAAGAACCAAAAATTATTAAAATTATTGAAAACTTAAAATTAGATGAAAACGAAGTTGAAATCGATGAGAATTTTCAGAATGATTATGATGACTGGCATAAAAACAGTCTAAATCCCGGACACTTTATGGGTGGAAGAATTCCCTTTTTTTATTGGAACAAAAAAAATTATCCCTTTCTATTATTCACCATATTTTTCGTGCCGATTGTTGCAATTATTTTACTGATTTTTTCAGAAGGCAAATGGGGTTTTAAATTTGATTTCGTAGGAATCTGCACTTTCTTATTTTTTGTGTTCGTCGCAGTATCTATGATTGCTCAATGGATTAAATATAGAAAAAATCTGAAGTAAAAAATTCTAAAAATTACAAAGTTTCAAAGTTTTTCTTCGCCAATTCTTTCCGAACTCTGCTCAAACTTTCTGGAGTAATTCCCAAATAGGAAGCGACCATCCACTGTGGCGCACGAAGTAAAATATCCGGATACATTTTGATGAAACTCATGTAGCGTTCTTCGGCCGTATCAGCTAGAAGGGAATTGACGCGGTTCTGCAAATTTCGGATGTGCTTTTGCAACAGTAAATCATTTTTTTCAACGGTATGTGGATAGTTCTCCATCAATCTTTTGAAAAATTCGTGGTTTAAAAGCAATACATTCGAATCTTCAACTGCTTCAATATAATAGCGGGATTTATGGCTAAAATAGGTAGAACTGCGATCCGAAATGAGCCAATTCTCTGGCGCAAACTGAATGATGTGCTCTTTTCCATTTCGATCCAAAGAATACATTCTCAACAAGCCTTTCTCCACAAAAAAAGTATCGTGGCAAATTTCACCTTCCTGCAGTAATAATTCTCCTTTAGTAACTTCTTTCACAGTATAATAAGTACTACACGTTGCGACGGAACCCATTGGCACTTCGAGAATTTCAGACAAATAGTTGGTAATATTTTCTAATGACTCCATTGAAAAAATTTAAATAAGATTTACAGAAATACTCTGATGGGAAGCATCATTCACTGCTACTCCGTTTTCTAAAACAATCATTTGGGGACTTTGATGATGGACGTTAAAATCTGCAGCAATTTTATTAGAAACATCTCGATGTTTAATAAGGTCCAGGAAGTAATATTCCACCTCTTTATCGGAACCGGCAACTTCTTTTTCAAAGTTTTTCAAGACCATCTTACTAATTTGACATCTGGTAGAATGCTTGAAAATAACCACTTTCTTTTCCTTTGACATTTCGGCCGCTTGCTCCAAATCTTCTTTCGATTCAAGATGTTTCCAGAATGTAGGCTCTACCGGTGATGATTCTGGCGAATCACTGCCACCAAATAATTTATTTAAAAAACTCATATTTATTTTTTTCTAATATTAGACAAAATGATAATTTCCTGCTTACCAGTTATGCTCCGCCTTCAAATTTTGAATATGCGCAAAATGATGGTTACAATGCCAGGCATAGAAAGCTAAACTTTCTCGCAACGTTATATTTCGATGCTGTTCAGGATGATGAAAGGTACTTTCAAATTCCCTATTCGTCAATGATTTTAATTCAAAAACCCATCTTTTGTGCAGACCTTTCAGGATTTGCAAAGCTGGTTTAATGTCCATATTAAAACTGTCTTGCAATTCAGCCCATTGGGTCTGATCCCAAGGTTTTACCGTCGGATTATTTTCAGTGAGCGCCAATTTAAAACGAATATAGCTATTCATATGACTGTCTGCTAGGTGATTTACTAACTGGCGAACGGTCCAGCCACTTTCTCGATATTGCGTGTCTAATTGTTCATTCGTCCAATTCCCAACAAGATTTTTCAACTTACTCGGGAATTCCGTAAGCGTGGTTATATGTTTGTCGATGTCTTGATCAGAAATCTTGGTTGGATCTTGAAATTTCCCAATCGGGAATTTTTTAAATTCTAAATTGTCCATTTTAATTATAAATTTTGACGATTTGGCGCATCCGTTTTTTTGGCTGAACTTTTGCGCTTTTGTTTTGTAAATTTACTAAAAAATAAGTTGAATTCGATACCCATCGAAAAATTTAAGAATATGAAAAAAGCCCTAATTATCGTCGATATGCAGAATGATTTTTGCGAAGGTGGTGCACTTGCCGTTCCTGGATCCAACGAAATTATTCCATACATCAATCTGTTGATGGAAGAAAATGAATACGAACAAATTATCCTCACCCAAGACTGGCATCCGGCTGATCACAAGAGTTTTGCCAGTAATAATGGCAAGAAGATCGGCGACAATATTATTCTGAACGGTATTCCGCAACATATGTGGCCAGATCACTGCGTTCAAGGCACTTTTGGTGCAGAATTTCATAAGGATCTTAACCGAGATAAGGTCACGCACATCATTCAGAAAGGAACCAATGTTGACTTTGACAGCTATAGCGGATTTCAAGATAATAATCATTTTGTGAAAACAGGTTTAGATGATTTCTTGAAATACCACGACATTCAGCTGGTTGAAATCGTTGGTTTAGCCTTAGATTTTTGCGTAAAATACACGTGTCTGGATGCCGCTAAATTAGGTTATGTAACTTGTTTGCACTTCAATGGAACGAGTGCAGTCAACGTAAAACCTGATGGTGGAAAAAATGCGATTTTTGAAATGGTCCAAAATACGGTGACCGTTTTAGGCTAGACTATTTTAACTCGTTACGATTCAACTTCTCATTTTTAATGAGAAGTTTTTTTGTTTGCCGATTCAGTTTAAAAATTTTATTTTTAGCAAAATATTTACTTTGAAAAATATCATTCTATTTTCGTTTCTATTCTTAATCTTTTCCTGCGTTTCGGTAAAAAAACACAACGAAAAATTAGAAGTTCCGATTTCTGTGAAGGATTTGAAAAATGATGTTGATTTCACTCAGCGAAAATTAGAGCAACTTCACCCAAATCTTTATTGGTTTATCACGAAAGAAGAACTGGATTATCAATTTGACAGTCTAAAAGTAACCATTCAAAAACCATTAAAACCCAATGAATTTTATCAGAAACTCGCACCCGTTATTGCAAAAATAAAAGAAGGACATTTGAGATTATATCCTTACGATAAACGCCTGACCAAAAAAGAAATCAAACATCTTAAAAATCAGAAAGGCTTATTGAACCGATATAATTTCATAGTTGAGGACAACAGAATTTTCGTGAAAAATAATGTGGATAAAATTCCCAATATGAACGTGGGAACTGAAATTCTGAAAATTAAAGATATTCCAATTCATGTATTACTTGTAAAATATAAACCACTTATTAATAGCGATGGAGACAACACGACGTTTCAGCGATATTCGATGGCGCGGCGCTGGCCTTCTTTTTTTACAGCTGAATATGGAATTTTGGATTCGGTGAAGATCGAAGCTCAATATAAAGATGTCGTAAAGACTTTTTATATCCAACGTGAAAAAATCACTAAAGAAGAAAAAGAAAAGACCAAAAAAGAAAATAAAAAATTGACGAAAAGCGAAAATGGGAAAACCAAAGACTATAATATTATTAGTAAAAGCTTTAATCGTGATCTACAATTTCCGACCAAAGACTCGACGATTGCGTACATGAAAATCAAGACATTTTCTGGAACTTATTCTCGTAAATTCTATAAGCAGAGTTTTGCCTTGTTAAAAAAGTCGCCCGCAAAATATTTAATTCTAGATGTTCGTGATAATTTGGGCGGATCACTTTCAGAAATTAATAATCTGTATTCTTATTTTGTTACAGAAGATTTCAAATTCATCAAAGACATGGAAGTTACGTCGCGAGCATCGATGTTTCATGCCACTTATTTTAATGGTGTTCCAGTTCTGGCGAAACCGATTGCGGCTTTAACTTATCCGCTTTATTTGGTCGCCACCGCTCTATCTGTTAAGAAAAAAGACGATAAATTTTATTTAAGGAACAACGGACTTTTCTCCCTAAAAAAAGCCAAGCCCAATCACTTTCAGGGAAAAATTTATGTTTTAATAAATGGAAGTAGTTTTTCCGCCTCGTCAATAATTTCTTCAAAATTAAAAGGCGACAACAGAGCATTTCTCGTCGGTGAAGAAACAGGCGGTACGAATGATGGAACCGTTGCGGGCAGATATTCAACAGAAAAGTTACCCAGTTCAAAACTCAGATTGCCAATTGGACTAATGCTGGTTCAGCCCAATATTGCATTTACAGAAACAAAAAAAGGAGTTGTTCCAGACAAAGAAATAATTCCAACTTTACAGGAAGTTTTGACGAAAAAAGACATTCAATTAGAATGGATTATGGAGGAAATTAAGAATGAATAGACGATTGACTATTTCTCGGCAATTTCTTTAATCGCATTAAGTGCTCTGGGGAAACTGTTCGTGAAATAAGTGATGTATTCTTCTTCTGTATTAATAGTTACCGTTAATTTTGTCCCGACCTCAGTTTCAGTCAAATCGTATTGTTCAATAGCGTTCTCATCATAAGTTCGTTCCTGACGTACACCATCCAAAACTTCGCCATAATGCTTAAAGTGCATCGATTTTAAAGGAGTCATCTTTTCAACCACCGCAAACATACCATGTTCTCCAGGGGACAGAAAAAGAATTTCATTTCCTTCCTGAAGTTCACCTTTATAATAAGAACCTTTAATAAAAGTGGACGTCCAATTTCTGTAATTTTCATCTTCCCAAAGAACATCCCAAAGCTTTTCTGCAGACGCATTGATCTCAATTGTAAACTCTAATTTTTTCATCACCTTTTTTTATTTATAAGTTAGTTGAAGAAAAACCGCTGATTGATGACTGAAGTTACGGTTCGTCGTTAGCTGAAACTTCGTAAACCATCTTTAATTTCATCAAAAATAAAACCAAAAACAAAGAAACCCTCGATTGGAGGGTTTCTTTATAAAATATTTAGAACGAATTAGTTCTGATGAACAACGCTTAAAATTTCAAGTTTTTTTGCACCTTCTTCGAAAGGCCACTCGATTACGTCACCAATTTTGTTTCCCACCATCGCTAAACCAATAGGCGAAAGAATTGAATATTTTCCTTTTTTTACTTTTTCTTTTGAAGCGTCTACTAAGAGATATTTCTGCTCTTCATTGGTTTCAACATCCTTCACATTAACTTCGCAATTGATGGTTACCACATCGGTTGGTAATTCTTTCCGCAAAACTTGCTGGGCAGATTTCAATTGATCCAGTAGAATTTGTTCTTCCTGTAGGGTTGTTTTTCTTCTTCTTAAATGTTCTTTAATAAGATCATAGATTCCGGTTGTTAAAACGATATTTTCAGACATAATGTATTGTTATAAAAATTGGTTAATGAATACTTTAAATAAAATTCAGCAAAGAATAGCAAACTCTAGATTAGTGTTTGTATTCTCAAAAGTGTGCGTATTCGTAAATTAAAATTGAGGAGTATTTGTGGCGGTCACTTACCCTGTCCTGAATCGCGACAGGGCAGATTAGATGAACTCTTTCGATCTTTTCAGAAAGTTGTCATCAAGACGATAAGCGAAGAACAGTGACTTTCCATCAGCGAAGTTATTCTCTAAAAAAAAGTAAATTGGTTTCATGCTTAACTTGGTAATCCACTAAAATACCACATATATATTGGCTTTCCAAAGACTTAACAATTATTAACCTTTGACTTTTATAAAAAGCGGTTTCAGCGAATTTTATGAAACGTAATCTGTTATTTGGTGGAAATTTTTCGGCTCAGCTATTGAAGCTTATTAGAATTCAAAGATAAATCCAAAGTAAGGAATCGGAGTTGACCGATCACTGTCACCCGTTTCTAAAAGATAATATTGTTGATCTTGCGGATCAGTTGGATTGGCGACAATTCCATTATTATTCGCATCACGTTGTAAATTAACCACCGGCAATCTGCTCGGATTTTTAGACCCGTAAGCATTAACAATATCTAAGTACGCAGTGAACTGCCATTTTTTGAAAACCCATTTTTTTTCAGCTCTCAAATCTAATTGATGTGAAAGATTTCCGCGCATTGAATTTAATAGACTAAAATCTTGCAGTGGTCCATTTGCAATATTCCAGATATTAACCAAAGAACTTCTTTGCAAATCGTAGGGAGTTTCTGGCAAGCCAGATTGCATTCTAAATCTGGCTCCCAAATTCCAGTTTCTGTTTAAATATTTTCCAGCTGTGATTGCCACGATATGTCTGGAATCCCAACTCGATGGCAGAAGAGTTCCCGCTGCATTCGAGAATTTTGAGTAGCCGAAAGTATAAGCCATAATTCCATAGAAATTATTAACTGTCCTTTTCTGAGCTAAAAATTCTATACCAAATGTTTCGCCGAAACCTCTGGAATCAACCGGTTCGTTCCCGACTACGCCAAAATTCGCACCCACATTTGCCAGTGAAATCTGGTTGCGTAAGGAGAAGGGATAGTTTTTATACTTCTTGTAATATCCTTCCACGGTCAAACGAAGATTATTTTTTCCATTATATTCTACTCCACCCACGAGGTGAGAATTGCGGACATAGCTCAAAGTATTTTTATTGCTTAAACTACCATTTTTCATAAATCCTAAAGCCGTGTAAGAAGGAAGTTGGTAATAAATTCCCGTATTAAAATTGACAGCAAACTGAGGATTTATTTTATAACTTAAAGAAAAACGAGGTGAGAATTGGTCTAAAGGATTTTGAGTATTTTCATTATAATCGCTTGCATCAAAACGGATTCCTGCCGAGAGCTGAAGTTGGTCTGCGAAAAACTTCTTGGCAGTTTGGGCGTAAACTCCATATTGAAAAACATTAATCTCGGATAAAACATCATCAAAATTGACCGCATTTTGCGTTACATTTTTGATTGTCGAATTATTATAATATTTGGAAAAATTAATATTAGTTCCGGTGCTGAACTGATAATCGGCCCAAGTAAAATTACGATCAAAACGAATTTTATTTTCACTCTCCTGCGATTTGTAATCGTACAGTAAATTCTGGGGAGTTTCTATATTTCGATAATATTTTACTGCTTGATTATCGAGCATGTTTCGGCTTAAAGTTAAAAGCCAGTTGCCATTTTCAGCTAAGTGTCGGTATCCTGCACCAACCGTGTAATTCCACTGCGGAGAAACTGGAAGTTGATCGATTAAAGTTAAATTCGCTAAGGTCGGATCTGCATTTTCATTAAATTTAAAACTGTCTTTAGCACCTAAACCCAGAAAAAACAACTCGTCACCAGAATTGAATTTTTTAGAAACCTTAAAAGTTCCATCATAGTAGCTGGGTAGAAAAGGCAACCCAATCGCTTTAAACAGCAATTGCAAATTTGATTTTCGAACACTAAAAAGTCCTGTCCAGGATTGATCTTTAGAAAGCGGGCCATCCGCCATCAACTGCATATCATCTAAGCCTACAACTGCTTTGTAACCCAGTTTATCTTTTCGAGCTTGCTTTAAATTAAATTCAAACAAAGAAGAAAGAGCACCATTTCGACTAGCTGGAAATGCGCCGCTGTAAAAATCAACATCTTTAATAAAGTCAATGGTGATAATTCCTCTAGGTCCACCAGAAGCGCCTTGAGTTTGAAAGTGATTGATAATTGGAACTTCTATTCCGTCGATATAAAATTTGTTTTCCGCAGAACTTCCTCCTCGGATGAAGAGATCATTTCTAAAAGTTGCGGTACTTCCAACTCCAGGAAAACTTAAAATCGCTTTGGAAACATCACGCGTCGAACCAGCATTTTTCTGCACTTCTTCGCTGGTAATATTTCTAAGAGACAAAGGACTTTCAGCCGTAGTTTTATATTGCTTTTTGGTAATAATTACTTCATCAATATTTTTTGCAATCTTTATTAAACCAATTGAAAAAGTAAGATTTTGATTGGGAACAATATTGAGGTCGTTTAGAAATCCAGATTCGTAGCCTTCTGATTCAATTTCTAAAGTATAAACTCCTGATTGTATTCCAGAAATAGTGATATTTCCAACTCCAGAAAACTCCTGTTGAGTCTTTTCAATTTTAATAATAGCCGTAAGTGATTTTTTAGTGAAATCATCGAAAACATTTACATTAATACTACCACTTTGCGCCGACATAAAGATTGAAAACAGTACTAGAAAAAAGGAAACTTTAGATTTCATAAAAATATTTGGGTAAAATTACAATAAGCGTCCCAATTGGGACGCTCATCATCTTAAAAAAAAAACTACTATGGTAATAAAACTTTGTCTATGGCGTGAATAATTCCGTTGCTACACTGAACATCTGTTAAGATGATATTTGAAACTCGGTTATTCGCATCAGTAATTTTTGCGCCTCCAGTGGTTGTGATGGTGAACATTCCTCCTTGGAACGTGGTTACCGGCATATTATTCGTTAAAGCAGTTGAAGCTACATTTGCTCCCGCTACAACGTGGTATTTTAAAGCATTTTCTAAAAGTGTTTGTGGCACGGCAGCTAAATTAGCTAAACCCGTTTCTGCAAGCAAAGAAGCAAAGGCAGCATTTGTAGGTGCGAAAACCGTAAATGGTGAACTCGCTGTTCCTCCTAAAATTGAAACAAAATTCGGCATATCACTTCTTGTTAAAGCCGCAACTAAACTTGTAAAATTTGGATTGGCTAAAGCATGAGTTACTATGGTTGGTAAACCAATAACTGCGTCTGTTTTATGGATAATACCATTAGTTGCTAAAATATCTGCAGCGGTAACGTTCACCATTCCATTAATTTTTACGCCTGAAGATTTGTTGATGAACATGCTTAAGTTTCTTGTTGCAGATGCGCCACCTTTCGCTAACGTGGAAACGTAGCCTGTCGCAATTTCACCAGAAGTAACTCTCGCAGCTAAGACATGGTTCAATAAGATTTCTTTCAAGGCTGCAACTGGAACATCATTTAGAGATGCAAAACCATTCGCCGTTAAGAAAGAAGTGAAAGCTGCGTTTGACGGAGCAAAAACAGTAAATGTTCCTGTTGCATCTAATGTTGCAGCAAGTCCTGCTTTATCAATGGCGGCTTTTAATGAGGTTAATTCTGCATCACGTGAAGCAATCGCATAAATAGTTTGACTCATTACTGGTTCGTCGTCGTTGTTTGAGCAACTAACGGTTGCAAATCCTATAGCAAACATTACCGAAAGGATTTTAATTAATTTTTTCATAATAATATTTTTTTTGTGTCATCAAATATAGAAAGTATTTTTACTAACTAATTAAATTTAGTATATTTATTTACCAATATATCTTATTTATGAAATCTATACAAGGTTTTTTAGGAGGATTTAAATGAAAAGCCCTACAAAATTTGTAAGGCTTATTTAAAAATATGATTTACAAATTTTAAAGCAGAAGATTTTCATCGACGATATTTGGCAATGTCACTTTTAGATTCGGTTCTATTTCCATCGCACGCTTAATTGCGAATATTGCGCCGTCATTTCTAGCCCAACTTCTTCTAGAAATTCCATTATTGACATCCCAGAAAAGCATTGATTTTAATCTGCGGTCGGCATCTTCACTGCCATCGAGTAGCATTCCGAAACCGCCGTTGATCACTTCGCCCCAACCAACGCCGCCGCCATTATGAATTGAAACCCAAGTCGCGCCGCGGAAACTGTCACCAATAACATTCTGAATCGCCATATCTGCCGTGAATCGAGAACCGTCATATATATTAGAGGTTTCCCGATACGGAGAATCAGTTCCTGAAACATCATGATGATCCCGGCCTAAAACGATTGGCCCAATTTCTCCTTTGTTAATAGCTTTATTAAAAGCTTCGGCAATTTTCATACGGCCTTCAGCATCGGCATAAAGGATTCTGGCTTGCGATCCAACGACCAAATTATTTTCTTGTGCTCCTTTAATCCAAGTAATATTATCCTGCATTTGTTGCTGAATTTCAACAGGAGAATTTTTCATTATTTCCTCTAAAACTGCGCAGGCGATTTCATCAGTTTTTTGAAGATCTTCTGGTTTTCCACTAGCACAAACCCAACGAAACGGCCCGAAACCGAAATCAAAACACATCGGTCCCATAATATCTTGGACATAACTAGGGAATTTAAATTCTCTACCTAAAGTTGGATGGTCCGACATTACATCGGCGCCTGCTCTACTCGCTTCCAGTAAAAACGCATTTCCGTAATCGAAAAAGTACGTTCCTTTTCCGGTATGTTTATTAATTGCTTTGGCATGTCGTCTTAATGTTTCCTGAACTTTTTCTTTAAATAAATCAGGATTTTCAGCCATCATTTTATTGGCTTCTTCAAAAGAAATCCCAACTGGATAATATCCGCCAGCCCACGGATTATGAAGGGAGGTTTGATCGGACCCAATGTCGATATGCAAATTTTCTTGGTCAAATTTTTCCCAGACATCAACGATGTTTCCGAGATAGGCCAGTGAAACCGTTTCTTTATTTTCTTTTGCTTTTTGAACTCTTGCAACCAAATGGTTTAAATCCTCATGAACTTCATCAATCCATTTTTGCTCGTGCCGAATTTTAGTAATCTTAGGATTTACTTCTGCACAAACCGTAATACAACCTGCGATATTTCCCGCTTTTGGTTGTGCACCGCTCATTCCACCCAAACCTGAAGTAACAAATAAGCCACCTTTAGTCTCTTTTTTGATTTTCCGAAAAGCATTTAAAACGGTGATGGTGGTTCCGTGCACAATTCCTTGTGGACCGATATACATATAACTTCCAGCAGTCATTTGTCCATATTGCGAAACTCCTAAAGCATTCATTTTTTCCCAGTCATCAGGTTTAGAATAATTTGGAATGACCATTCCATTAGTCACAACAACTCTCGGAGCTTCTTTATGGCTCGGAAATAATCCCATCGGATGTCCAGAATACATCGTTAAAGTTTGCTCATCGGTCATCTTTGACAAATATTTCATGGTCAAAAGATATTGTGCCCAATTTTGAAAAACCGCACCGTTTCCGCCATAGGTAATTAGTTCATGCGGATGTTGCGCCACCGCGTAATCCAGATTATTTTGAATCATCAACATAATCGATTTAGCTTGCTCCGAGTTGCCGGGATATTCGCCAATCGGTCGAGCTTTCATCTCATAATCCGGACGAAAACGGTACATGTAAATTCGTCCATATTCATTTAATTCTTTTCTAAATTCTGATATTAACTCAGCATGAAATTGAGGTTCAAAGTATCGCAGAGCATTTTTAAGCGCTAATATTTTTTCCTCGTCCGAAAGAATGTCTTTCCGTTTTGGAGCATGATTAATTTTTGTGTCGAAAGGTTTGAGAGCGGGAAGTTCACTAGGAATTCCTTGTTGGATTTGTTGTTGGAAGGTCATGATAAATTCAGATTTTTGAATTAATCTTGTCATAACTCTGAAGCTTGACAAGGTTTTTGGCTACGAAACTTTAAAGATATTCAAAATAGAAAATACAAAGCAAAGAAAAGCGGGAGGAAAGTTTTTTCAGCTTACACTTTCAAATTAAAAAACCTTACTCAAAAAGTAAGGTTGTATTCATTAGGATAAAAGATCTTCGTTGGTCTCCTCGTGATTATCCTCGTTATCACTCAGACTGTAAAAGTTATTTTCTTCGTCTTCAGACCCAATTTTTTCCATCGCATCATCGGCACTTGAGCCAGGAACATCTAAATTATCTCCCAATCTTTCAGGCTGAATGGCTTCGTTTTCAATGGGATTGCCGTCTCCATCTAGTGAAATATGTTCTTCCTGATTAAAAATATCTTGGTCAGAACTGTAGTTCATCTCTTTCAAATTTTCATTTTGCTCATTAAGGTTATTTTCTGGTGTCATAATATATGTATTTAGTGTTATTTTTATGCGACAAAAATGATTCCATTGCAATTGAACACAGTCATTTTTATAAAATATAACGTTCAATCATCGAGCAAAAAATCTATATTTGCAGGTGTTATTTCAATACTAAAGGTGAATCGTGTGAAAATCACGAACTGTCGCGCAACTGTAATCCATTTGGAAAGTCAGATCCCTTCGTTGAAATTCTAAAAATGCTTTCGCGATTTGAAGCAGAAAATTTATTGACTTATCTGTCAGTTTTTTCTGTTCATTTCAACTATTAATGTTTTAATTCAATTACAATGAACTACGAAGAAAAAATTCAAAATTCTGAAACCAAAGTTTTTAAAGTTGTTTTCCCGAATATTACCAATCATCACAACACCATGTTTGGCGGAACGGTGATGGAAATGATGGATGAAGTGGCTTTTATGACCGCTACCCGATTTGCCAAAAAATCTTTTGTGACCGTAAGTTGCGATCGTATTGATTTTAAAAAACCAATACCTGCCGACACGCTGATCGAATTAATTGGCAGAGTTAAATATGTCGGTAACTCTAGTTTAAAAGTGAATGTACAAGTTTTTGTTGAGCAGATGTATGATGAAGTAAGAGAGCGCGCGGTTTCTGGAGATTTTACCTTAGTTGCAATTGATGCATATAAGAAACCTGTGAGGATTTTCCCAAAAGATTAAAAAAAGTCATCAAAAAAATTCCACTTTACAGTGGAAATTTTATTTTAAAGATTTTTATAAATCGCCTTCGAGGGCTTGGTTCTTATTGTTTTCCCAGGCGTCATCATAGGCTTTCTTCTGATTTTCCCAAGCCTTGGGTGGAACTGCATTTTCAGCATCTAGCGGTCGATCGTTGATAATTACTTTATCACTCTCGTTGCTTTCATCTCGAATTACCCGATCGTTCACTCCTTCAATATTTATGATTCTGCTTTCATTTTCTTCTTTATTTTCCTTCTTATTTTCCATGATTTACTATTTTAAAGTTAATTCTAAAACTAAAACAAATAGTATTCCGCAGTCAGTCATCAACTTTATATAGTACTTTCGAATTTTTAAATTAGGTTCAAAAAATTTTAGTCTAACGCTCTTTTGCAAGCTGATAACTAATCTCCACTTCGTCCTAAAAAATCAATAACTTTCTTTATTATTCCCAAAAACTTCTTAAATATTATCATTAAATTTGCCCTGATTGATACTATGGAAAAAAATATAAAAAAGACTACGCCTAAAGCTGCTGAGCAGAATAAAACCCTTTCTAAACCCCGCATATTTTTCGGAATTTTGTTTCTGGTGACGTCGGTTGTGGGCACCCTTTCTTTCATTTCTTATTTAATGAACTGGAAAGCAGACCAAAGCCAAGCCGGAAATATGCTCGACAAAACAATAAATTCATCAAATATCTTTGGGAAAATCGGTGACTGGCTAGGCAACCTTTTTATTTTTGACAGTATCGGCGTTGCAGCATTCTTAGTCGCCTTTCTTTTCTTCGTTTTTGGTATGATGATTTTAAAGAAAAATTATTTTAAACCTTGGAAAACGATTGGTCATTCCCTCTTTTTCATCTGTTGGCTTCCTATTTTAATGGGTGCAATTACCCAAGGTGAAGGCGTATTGAGTGGCGTTTATGGATTTCAAATTATGGATTTCTTGAATTCTGTCATTGGATTTGCAGGCTTGTGGACAGTTATTTTAGTAAGTATCGGTTTATATTTTATTCTGGAATTTAATCTTCGACCAAGCAGTATTAAATCCAAACTGAATAATTTAAACGATAATACTGTTGGTAGAATTAAAGGAATGATGCCGCGTTCAGCCGAAAATTTTGACGCAGATGATGATCTGGAAGCTTTACCAAATGAAGAAAACCAAAACATTACTGTTTCTGAAACGGCGGTGAAGCAAACTTCCGTGATCAATGAAATCGAAACCATTAAAACTCCTAATCAAACATCATTTGAACAAGACGACCAAAAAATAGCAGTCAGTTTAAATCCCATTCCAACTGCTCCTGTGATTGCTCCCTCAATTGATGATATTGATTTCAAAGTTGAAGTTGCCAAAACAATTGACATTGTTGATGAAAGTGATCGGAAGTCACAGGAATTAGTTGATAAGCACGGATATTACGATCACAAACTAGAATTGGGCAAATTTCAAATGCCAACCATCGATTTATTACGTGATTACGGAAATGAAGAAATTTCGGTCAATAAAGACGAATTAGAAGAAAATAAAAATAAAATTGTTGGGTTGTTAAAGAACTTTAATGTCGGTATTGCTGAGATTAAAGCTACGATCGGACCCACGGTTACCCTTTACGAAATTGTTCCTGAAGCTGGAATTAGAGTTGCTTCCATCAAAAAATTACAAGATGATATTGCGTTAAATCTTTCTGCGTTAGGAATTAGAATTATAGCGCCCATGCCAGGTAAAGGTACAATCGGAATTGAAGTTCCAAGAAAAAATCCGTCGATGGTTTCAATGAGAAGTGTGATTGCTTCTCAGAAATTTCAAAATTCAGATATGGATTTGCCAGTGGTTTTTGGTAAAACAATCTCTAATGAAATCTTTATGGCCGACTTAGCAAAAATGCCTCACTTATTAATGGCTGGTGCAACCGGACAAGGGAAGTCTGTTGGGATAAATGCAATCTTAACTTCATTACTTTATAAAAAACATCCAAGTGAATTAAAATTCGTGATGGTCGATCCTAAGAAAGTGGAACTTTCTCTTTACTCAAAAATTGAAAGACATTATTTAGCAAAACTTCCCGATGGCGAAGATGCCATTATCACTGATACGCACAAAGTAATTAATACTTTGAATTCGCTTTGTATCGAAATGGATCAGCGTTACGATCTATTGAAAAATGCTTTCTGCAAGAACATTAAAGAATACAATAAAAAGTTCACAGAACGTAAATTAAATCCTGAAAACGGCCATCGTTATTTACCTTACATCGTTTTGGTAGTCGATGAGTTTGCAGATTTAATCATGACCGCCGGAAAAGAAGTTGAACTGCCAATCGCAAGATTGGCGCAGTTGGCAAGAGCAGTTGGAATCCATTTAATTGTAGCGACGCAAAGACCATCTGTTAATGTAATTACAGGAATGATTAAAGCTAACTTCCCTGCAAGAGCAGCGTTCAGAGTGATTTCCAGTGTAGATTCACGTACAATTTTAGATTCGCCTGGCGCCGATCAGTTGATTGGTAAAGGTGATATGCTTTACTTTAATGGAAATGAAATTATGCGTTTGCAGTGTGCTTTTGTAGATACCCCAGAAGTAGAAAAAATTGCCGACTACATTGGCGAACAAAAAGGATATGCCAGCGCGTACATGCTTCCTGAATATAAAGTTGATGAAACAACTACAACCGTTGGAGCTTTTGATCCTAATGAAAAAGATGTTCTCTTTGAAGATGCAGCGAGAATTTTAGTTTCTACCCAACAAGGATCTACTTCAATGCTTCAAAGACAATTGAAACTAGGATATAACCGTGCCGGCCGAATTATGGATCAGTTAGAAGCTAGCGGTGTTGTAGGTGGCTTCAATGGCGCAAAAGCGAGAGAGGTGTTAATCAGTGATTTAAATTCTTTGGAACAGTTTTTGGAAGAATTGCGGAAGTAGCTCAAACTTTAAACAATAGTTTAACTTTAAAGCTAATCAATCATCCAAAATAAAAAAAGAATGAAAACGATATTGAAAAAAATCTCCTTTGGACTGCTGGTTGTTGCGACAACTGCAAGTTTTTCGGCTCAGAAAATTGATGCGAAAGCAAAAACGATCTTAGATGGTGTTGCTAACCATTACAAAAGCAAAGACAATGTTTATTTTAAATTCGTCTACGGAACGGGGACTGGCAAGAAAGTGACCAAAACCGAACCTGGTATCTTCTACTCTGCCAAAGATCAGTATAAACTGAAAATAATGGGTACAGAGCAAATCTTTGACGGAAATAAAATCTATAATATTTCTGATGAAGACAAAGAAATCACCGTAGCAAAACCGACTGGAAACGAACAAATGTTTTCACCGCTTAATTACATTGAACAATACAAGAAAGGATACAATGTAAAATATGTTGGAAAGTTAATGGTGAACGGTGTTAATTCGGATTACATCAAATTAACTCCAACGACCAATAATGGCATTAAAGAAGTAAACCTTTTTGTCAATGCGGCGAAAAAGCAAGTCGTAAAAATTGAACAGTTTTCAAAAGATAATGCGGTCTCTGTGATTGGCATTAGTAATTATAAAGAAAATCAGCAATTAAATCCGACAATGTTTACGTTTGACAAAAATCAATATAAAGATTATTTTGTTACTGAACTTTAAACCACAATAAGTCCCTATAAAAAAAGTCACAAAGGAAATTATTCTTTTGTGGCTTTTTTGGTAAATTTGACCCATGATAAAAAAACTCGACGGTTACGTCATCAAAACTTTTTTCGGCCCGTTTCTTTTCATCTTCAGTGTGTTGTTCTTCATTTTTGTGGTGAATATCATCTGGATTCGATTAGCGCAATTTACCGGAAAAGGTTTGAGTTACTGGGAAATTCTAAGATTGCTTTCCTACCTTTCAGCAATTGTGGTGCAGTTGGTTTTACCGCTAACAATTTTGTTATCCTCGATCATGACCTTTGGCGATTTTGGGGAACGTTATGAGCTTGCGGCCATGAAAGCTGCCGGCATTTCGTTGACCCGAATTATGTTGCCGTTATTCTTCACTACCCTATTCTTTTCTGCTTTTCTCTTTTTCTTTTCCAATAATGTGGTGCCCGACTTTCAGCGGAAGGCAAAGAATATGCTATATAACATCGCTGCCACCAAGCCAGCCTTAAATTTTACACCTGGTCAATTTCTTCAACAACTTCCAGGATATAGTGTCAAATTTGATAAAATAACCGGTGAAAATGGTGAGAATTTAACGGGAGTTTTTGTCCACAAAATGGCGACTTCGTTTGAAGATCAACAGTCAATCGTTGCAGAAAGCGGAAAATTCGTCTCTGCTGATAATCCCAACTATTTGAAACTGGTTTTATTTAATGGCCATATTTATGAAGATCAGTTAGGAAATGTAGACTATAACGCCCGCTTAAAACAGCCTGATCAAGCGATAAAGTTTGATACTTTGGTTTCTCATTTCAATATTTCTGATATCATTGATAAAGCAATCGAAGCTGAAAGCATCACCGACGACTACTCTTTTCAAAATATTGTGCAGCTGAATTCAACAATTAAGGACACCAAGAAAAGCAACAACGACATTATGAATAATATGACTTACGAATTGGTGAGTCAAACCAATAGCTATGTTAGCTATGTTGATAAAACTAAAGTGAAAATTCCAATTGTGGTGCCTGTGAAAATAGACACTGTGAAAACTCAAAAGAAGCAGCAAATGCTTTATTCAGCTTATAATAAATTAGAAAACATCAAGCAATCAACTTTAGGAAAAAATTCCCAACTTAAAGATATGCACGCTTATTTTGCACGGGTGGTAATGCATCAACAAAGAATGGTTTCTTACTCTGTAACCTGTCTTATCTTCTTTTTGATTGGTGCCAGCTTAGGCTCAATTATTCGTAAAGGAGGTTTAGGATTACCAGTTGTGATTGCGATTGTGGTATTTATACTTTTCTATATTCTGAACCTCACTGCGGAAAATATCGCCTGGGCTGGAAAAATGGATCCGTATCTCGCGGCGTGGTTACCAAATATTATTCTGTTCCCCTTCGGAATTTGGTTGACTTATAAAGCCTTAACCGATTCGCAACTCTTTGATATCGAAAAATACAAATCGCTGTTCAAACCTTTAATCAATAGATTTTCTAAGAATAAAGAGCACGAAAGATACCGATAGTATTTTAGGACGACAATAATTAAAGGATGGGATTACTCATCCTTTCTTTTTGTTTAGAATTATTGCGAGAGATTCCCTTACTAGAAATAAATAGTTTATCTCAACATGTAGACAAAAAAAGTTTATTGATTCCATTCAATAAACTTTTTTAATTGGGGTTAATGATTCTTAAATCATTCTTTAAACTACTTCAAATACTTGGTAATTGATTCGCTCGTCGGTTTTGTTGTACTGATAAATGAGTCGATTAAATGTCCGTTTTCATCAATGAGGAACTTGGTGAAATTCCATAGAATTGCGGTGTTTTTAACGCCATTCAAATCTTTCTCTGTAAGATATTTAAAGATCGGCGCGGTATCATCACCTTTCACTGAAACCTTTGCGGCCATTGGAAAAGTAACTCCGAAATTTTTCTCACAAAATGCGCCTATTTCTGTATTACTACCTGGTTCTTGTCCACCAAAATTATTCGCTGGAAAGCCAATCACCACTAATTTATCTGAATAATCCTTTGACAATTTTTCTAGATCGGCATATTGTGGAGTAAATCCACATTCAGAAGCCGTATTAACCACCAAAATTTTCTTTCCCTTGAAATCTGCAAAGTTAATTTCTTGTCCTTCCAAGCTTTCTACTTTGTAATCGAAAATGGATTTTTCCATATTATTCTCTGTAGTTTTTGTTTTCGAAACATCGTTTTTCTGATTTTTACAACCTTGTAAAAATGCTCCTGCAGATAGAAGCAGTATAAATAATTTTTTCATAATTCTTAAAATTTAAAAGTACTTGCTGGAAACACTTTATTGGTTTCTATTTTGTTCAACATCATCACATAATCGCTGTCTTTCTTAGCGGAAGATGATTCAATCCTGTACGGCATCATCAAAGATCCGACCGTTCTAAAATCTGAATAAGCTAAAGTTTCGTCTTTCTTAAATTCTTTCAGAAGCATATAGGTTTTCGAATCGAAAAAGTAAAGGGTTTTATTCACATTCTTGGTCAGCTCAACTTTGTGGCAATAGATATCACCCATTTTTTCTTTACCCAGATATTTCGCTTCAAATCCCTTATTTTCCCAGTCGATGAAATCATTATCAAAACTCTCAGCTATGTAATTGGGATACTCCTGGGTTTTGTTGGTCGCGTAATTCATCGCATATCCTTTGCTTCCGTCATACCCTTCCACGGCAGTTTCCTTTTTGCCGATCGTAATCGTAGTTTTAGTAAGATTAGGTCTTTGCTGATAAATTTTAATGGGATATTCATCATTGATTCCTAGAGTGACTTGTCCTTGAAGTAAAACGGAATTCAAAAGTTTCCAGTTGTTTAATCCGCCTGTTAATTCTATGTTTTTATCAATAATTTCCTTGGCAGTTTGCGCTGAAACGATCGATCCTATTCCTATTAATAATACTAAAAATAATTTTCTCATATAATAAAATTACGCTTGTGAAGCGTTCTTTGTAAATTAATTTACCCTAAAAACACTGCTCTTTTTGAACAGGTTTCAAATATATACTTTTTGAAATGAAAAGTTTATGACTTTAGGATGGTTATTGATTTTTTAACCAATTTTAAGAATGTTTATCCTACTATTTGAACAAACACAGATTAAAAAGTAGAACTGTTTTTCAAAATCAAACGGGCTTTTTCTAAATCCGCAGGAACATCAATTCCAATGCCGACGAAATCGGTTTCAACCATCTTGATTTTCATTCCATATTCTAAATAGCGAATACATTCAATCTTTTCCGCAATTTCTAAAGGTTTCATTTTTAGATTTGCAAAATTCACTAAAGCCTTTTTCCTAAAAGCATAAACGCCGATATGTTTAAAATATTCTGCAGTAGAAGTTGTCTCTCGCGGATACGGAATCATCGATCGGCTGAAATAAAGGGCAAATCCTTGACTGTCAGTAATCACTTTCACGTTATTGGGATTTTCTATTTCCTCTATTTCAGTGATTTTTATCTTTAAAGATGCCAAGGAGATTTGTTCCTCTTTATCGTCATTGAAAACAGAAATCAATTGTTTCAAAGGTTCAGTTTTTAAAAAAGGTTCATCACCCTGAACATTCACTACAATATCGCACTCAATATTCGCAACTGCCTCTGCGATTCGGTCGCTGCCTGTTTCATGCTCGCCGGTCATGACTGCGTTACCACCAATAATCCGGATTTCATTAAAGATAATTTCGGAATCTGTGGCGACGAATACTTCATCAAATAAATTCGTATCAACGACATTTTGATAAGTGGTTGCGATGACGGATTTTTCACCCAAAATCTGCATCAGTTTTCCAGGAAATCGACTGGCCTCATATCGAGCGGGAATAACAGCAATAATTTTCATCTAATCTAACTAGGAAAGTTTGGTTAACGCGGCTTCTAATCTAGGCAACATATTTTTGATTTCTTCTAAAGAAACTCCGCCTGCCGAAGCGCGGAACCACGGCATATCGCGCGAATTTCCAAAAGCTGAGAAAGGAACTAAGGCGATTCCAGCTTCTTCAATTAAGTAAAAAACAAGATCAGAAGAATCTTTGATCACCACACCATCAGGTTTTGTTTTACCGATATAATCCAACTCTATGGTAAGATAAAGTGCGCCCATCGGCTGAATGCTTTCCACAGAAAAGCCTTTGTTTTTTAAATTCTGAATTCCATTATGAAGAACCGTCAGACTTTCAGCAATTTCTCCTTTAAAATGATTGACAAATTCATCAACTTTTTCAGGATGATTTAATAGAACCGAAACTGCTTCTTGTTCAGGTTTTGGCGCCCAAGCCCCGATATGGCCCAGCAAGGATTTCATTTTATTGATGATTAAAGCTGGTCCGAAACTCCAGCCTACTCGAATTCCAGTAGCTGCAAAACATTTAGAAGCGCCGTCAATATAAACGGTAAATTCTTTTAATTCAGGATATAAAGAAACGGGATCGAAGTGTTCATCCTTAAAAGTAAGCATGGCATAAATCTGATCATACATCAAATACAGAGGCTTTTCATCGTCACCACGAGTTTTGTTTTCCTCGATGATCATTTCGCAAATCTCGGCCAGTTGCTGTTTGCTAAACATGGTTCCAGTCGGATTTAGAGGGGAACAAAGCGCAATAAGCACGGCTCCTTTTAAATGAAGTTTTAAATCTGCTGCGGTTGGTAGAAAATTATTTTCCTGAGTTGTTTCAACTTCAATTTTCTGGGCTTCAGTCAGATAAGCGTAATGATTATTATTCCAAGATGGAACGGGGTAAATTACTTTATCATCGGGATCAACAATTGTTTTGAACGCGGCATAAATTAAGGGCCTGGAACCTCCAGCAACGAGAATATCATTTTCAGAGTAATCTAAATTCCAGCGATTTTGGATATCTGTTGAAATCGCTTTCCGCAAAGATAAAAGTCCGTTGGCGGGCGGATAATTGGTTAGATTATTTTGATAGGCTTTCTGAACTTCCTCCTTTAAAAAATCAGGAATCGGATAGATGTTAGAGTTTAAATCGCCAATAGTCAAGTTTGCAATTTCAGCACCTTGCGATTTCATGTCATTGACTTGATTTCCAATTTTGATGATTTCGGAGCCGATAAGATTGGCTGCTAATTTAGATACTTTCATAGATGAGTTTTAATGAAAAATATAAGACCTATAATTGGTCGATTTAGTTTGAATCAAATTTACAACTTTTAAACAAATTTCATTTGACTTTCCGACCCAAAAAACAGAGACCATTTAGTGACATATACTACAAGAAAGGTTTATGATCTAGTTCTTAAAAATAATTTCACCCAGTTTTATCTTAAACTTCTCACCTTCTTCATAAACTATTTGAAGTGTTTCATCACTTGAGATTTTAGTAAATTTAATATAGATAAAAATGAATTTAAAAATTTCGCTTAAAATTGAAAATTAAAACTTTTTTATTAGATTTGTATGCAGTACGTTTAAAATAATTGCAAAATAAATTCAAACTAGATAAATTAACATGATCGAAAATCAACCCTCGGATTTGCCATCAAATCAACCACCACTTCCTATTAAAAAATCTAGAAAGGGATTAATCATCACCTTAATAGTAGGCTTCATACTGCTTTTAATAATAGGATTTTTAGTTAAAGATAAATTTAACCAAACAACGGTTTCGAATGAGTATGTTGTTGCTGATGTTGAATCAATCTTTTCGGCGCCTGCTTATGATGAGATTCATTATAATTATAAAACCTTTATTTATCATTTCTTAGATGTAAATAATTATTTAGATGGTACTTATTTTATGACTAAAATCCCAGACCGGGCGAAGAAAGTTTTTGCGTTCGGTAATTTTACAGATGATGGCCAGGATATAGATGATATGGCGGTTATTTTAGAAAAAAATGATTTTAAAAGTTCTAAACTTGTTATTTTTAACCGAAAAGGTGAACTGTTGTTTATTGAAGATTACGATAATGAACTACCTGTAATCAATTCCTTTCCAGCTGGGTCAAAAATATTTTTAGAAGAATCTACCTTAATTAATGCACCAACCAGTGGTTTAATCGTTCAGAGAGAATCGAGCAAATACGTAGTTATTTACGATAAAAAATCTAAAAAATTTAATTCGTATTATCAGTATACCGAAAATGATATTAATAA
Organism: Kaistella antarctica; assembly: GCF_900109615.1. Lineage (GTDB taxonomy): Bacteria > Bacteroidota > Bacteroidia > Flavobacteriales > Weeksellaceae > Kaistella > Kaistella antarctica. Next base: position 431,808 of record NZ_FOIX01000003.1, on the reverse strand, counting down.
TCAAGAAGAAGAATATGTCGATCACGGCGATTATGACGACGAGGTAGAGGAAAGTCAACCAAAACCGCCCGCAGCAATAGTAGAACCAGTAAAAGTTAAAAAAGAAACAGCCCAAGAACCACCTGAAAATCCAGTTGAGACTGAGGAAACAGCACTTTAAGTTGAAAGGCTAAAACCATAAAAAAGTTCTGTACGAAAACGTGCAGAACTTTTATTTTTGTAAAGCGACCATCTGAAAATTATTTAATTTTATTTAAACCATCCCAAAATTTTAGAAAATGTTCTTTAACAGCAACAGGTAACTTAGAAAAATTAGCGCTGAAATGATTTTGGGAAAATTCGTCCTCGGCAGAAATCCAAACTTCGTAGGCTGTGTTTTGGTATAAAATCATTCCTATTACCTTCTCTACTTTACTTTCAGGTCCAGATTGGTGTTGATCGATGAGCGAAAGACTTTCGTAATTTCCATCTTTATCAACGTCGGAATAACTGGCTCGATTGTCAATGAATGCTAAAGATTTATTAATGGGATGCGTCAGTTTATATTGGAACGATTTAATAAACTCATTTCCTTTTTTGGTGAATTTCTCAATGAATAGCTCATCACGGTCTGCACCAGAGCGATTCTTCGAAACCACAAAATAATTTTCTGTGTTCTTGTCATCAATACCAACTGCATATAATTTCCGATCTCCTGAAAAAGGCAAATCTGATTTTGTTAAATTTTGCGAAAATTTCGATGTAATCATACTTACCTGCGCATTCACAAAATGAAAGATTGCAATAAAAAATAAAAATGACAAACTTTTTTTCATAATAAAATAGATTAATTTCAAGTTGTTGATATGCCTAAAATTCATTTCTTGGCAAATAAAAAAGCAGAGATAAATTATATCTCTGCCTTAAAGTTATCAAAATTATCTGAACCCTACAGTTTCAAATCTTCTTTTACTTGATTAATTTTTTGACCCAAAAGAGCCGCTTTTTCCTTGAATTCTTCTTTGGAAGCAATTTGATCTTTTACAGAAACGTAGAATTTAATTTTCGGTTCCGTTCCAGATGGACGCACGCAAACCTTTGTTCCATCTTCTGTGTAATAAATCAATACATTCGATTTTGGAATATCATCCATCACCGATTTCTGGTTTTTAGATAGATTTAAAGAAGTTTGTTCCTGGAAATCTTTTACGATGGCCACTTTAGAACCTGCGATTTCTGCTGGTGGATTTTCTCGGAAATCTTTCATCATCTGAATGATTTCTTCAGCCCCAGTTCTCCCCTTTCTCACTACGTTGACTAAACCTTCATAATACATTCCGAGGTCTTTGTAAATCTCGATCATATATTCAAACATGGTTGTGTTGTTCGCTTTACACCAAGCGGCAATCTCGCAAGCTAATAATATTGATCCACAAGAATCTTTATCGCGAACGAAATCTCCAGTCATAAAACCGAAACTTTCTTCGCCACCACAAACAAATTTTTCTTTGCCTTCGAAATCACGGATCATTTTTCCGATCCATTTAAAACCAGTCAAACCGATCTTACAGTCAACCCCGAATTTTTCAGCAATATCAATAAAGATGTCGGAGGTTACAATCGTAGACCCGATGAATTCTTTACCCGTAATTCTTCCGGCTTTTTTCCATTGATCTAAAATATAATAAGTTAAAATGGTATTGGTTTGATTTCCATTCAGTAACTGCATTTCTCCATCTAAATTTCTAACGGCAATTCCCAATCGATCTCCGTCTGGATCAGTTCCCAGAACGATATCACCGTTGGTAATTCTGGCTAAATCCATCGCCATTTCCAAAGCAGCTGGTTCCTCAGGATTCGGTGAAGCTACAGTAGGGAAATTTCCACTTGGAATCATTTGCTCTCTTACCAAATCAACTTTCTTAAAGCCTGCTTTTGCTAAAGCTTGCGGTACAGTTGCATACGTTGTTCCGTGGATAGAAGTAAAAACGATATTCAAATTATCTCTGCCAACATCTTGGTAAAGGGAATTTTTCATACAAGCATCGATGTAAACATCGTCTTGTTCTGGTCCGATCCATTCGATTAAATCATCGTTTCCATCAAATTTAATTTCATTGAATTTTACCGAATAAACTTCTTTGATAATATTCTCATCATCTGGTGGTACGATTTGCGCACCATCATTCCAATATACTTTGTAACCGTTATATTCAGGTGGATTATGAGAAGCAGTTAAAACAATTCCAGCGTTACAATTTTTATCTCTTACCGTGAAAGAAAGTTCCGGCGTTGGTCGGTGTTCTTTGAATAATAAAACTTTGATTCCGTTGGCAGTCAAAACATCTGCACACATTTTACCAAATTCTTTCGAATTGTGACGAACATCATAGGCAATCGCTACTTTAATTTCTTGATTAGGGAACGACTCATGAAGATAATTCGCCAAACCTTGCGTGGCTTGTCCTAAAGTATATTTATTTAAGCGATTGGTTCCGACGCCCATAATTCCACGCATTCCGCCAGTACCAAATTCTAGCTCTTTGTAGAAAGAATCTTCTAATTCATCAGAATTGGTATCGATCCATTCTTGAATCGTTTTCTGGGTTTCTTCGTCGAAAGTGTCTGTTAGCCAGAGTTTTGCTTTTTCTAAAGTTGTCATATCAATATTTTTTATTTCTAATTTAAATTTATAAAAACTGCTCTACTTTAAATTTTATTCTAATTCTTGGTGTTGAACAGTTGCGGTTTCTTCAATTTTAATTGCGCTGATCGGATCATTGTAATAGGTTAGTTTCGCTGTGTTTTTAACCGCTCCTTTTAAAGAATCCTTCACATTAACTTCTGCATAATTTCCGTTTTTAGACTCTATTTTTAAATGATCAATCATCCAATATGGAGCGATTAAACTGGCAGTGTCGGAGATTTTCAAAATAACGTCTTTTGTTTTACCTAAAAAATTCGCACGACTTTTTTCAGTCATATCAATTTCTGCCCTTCTGGAATTCACCGATCCTATAAATTTAGCGCTATTTTTTAGATTAAGTCGAAAGTTATCAGTCTTAATTTCGCTGGAGATGTTCAATTCCGACGTTTGCGTCATTGAGACTTTTTCTAAATTATACTTGGAATAAATAGTAACGTTATAGAAATCGACTCCTTCTGTTTCTCGGCTTTCCGTAATCGATAAAGTTTTATCTTTAACTTTAATTTTTAAATTATCACCAACATTTTTATAGGTTTCTACATTGACAAAACTGCTGTCACTTTTAATATAGAAAGCTCGGAATTTCCCATCCAAATTAAGGTTGACAAATTCTTCAACTTTAATATCCTTGCTTATAATTTCACCTTTTGGAGAAACTTTTCCGCAAGAGAACAAGCTGAAAATAAGTCCGACATATATTAAATTCCTCATTACTAAAATTTATCAAATATGAATTGTGTTGTTGCCAAAACTTTTACCAACCAATTAAATCACTTCCTCAATGTGGTAATTCTCATGTTGACGATTTGTTCTGATAATCATCTCTCCTAAAAATCCTGCGATGAAAAGTAAAGTTCCTAAAACCATCATGGTTAAGGCAATAAAAAACCAAGCGTTATTCGTTAATAAATGTCCGTAAATTCCTTTTGAAACATCGACCAATTTCGAAATTCCCAGCCAAATTGTTGATAAAAATCCGACGATAAACATAATGGTTCCCACGGCTCCAAAAAAATGCATCGGACGTCCACCAAACCTGCTTACAAACCAGAGGGTAATTAAATCTAAAAATCCACGCACGAAACGCTCGGTTCCGAATTTAGAAGTTCCGTAAGGTCGCGCCTGATGTTGAACTGGCTTTTCAGTAATCTTTCTAAAACCCGCATTCGCAGCTAAAACTGGAATATAACGATGCATATCTCCATAGACATCGATGGATTTTACGACTTGTTTTCTATAAGCTTTCAACCCACAATTAAAATCATGTAATTCTACTCCCGACAAATTTCTCGCAGCCGCATTGAATAATTTCGATGGAATATTTTTAGTCATTACATTATCAAAGCGTTTCTTTTTCCAACCTGAAACAATATCATAACCTTCGTTTTTGATCATGTCGTATAACTCTGGAATTTCTTCCGGAAAATCTTGTAAATCAGCGTCCATTGTGATAATTACGTCTCCACTTGCGCGCTCAAAGGCGGCGTGTAAAGCTTGTGATTTACCATAATTTCGGGGAAATTTGATGCCTCGAATTTGGTGATGCTGCACCTTTAAATTTTCGATGATACTCCAGGAAAGATCGGTGCTGCCATCATCTACAAACCAAATTTCATAGGAAAGATCATGATTAGAACAAACTTTGTCAATTCTTGAAAAAAGTTCTTCAAGAGATTCTTGCTCGTTGAGAAGTGGAATGATGATGGATAAATTCATTAATTGTAAAATGTTATTGAGACAAAATTAGGGGTTTATTCCTTGGAAGCACTATCTGATTTGATGATTAAAATCAAAGTTCCGTTCTACTTCTAAAGAAACTTGCAAAAAAAGTAGATAAAATAACGTAAAAAATAAGGATCGCCGCGAAATAATAACTAAACTGCCGAAAGCTGAATAAGTCTTTATCTTTAGTCATTTCAGGAGAAATACGCAGTTTATTTTGTGCATATTCCTTTTCTAATTCTGCTTTTTGCTCATCTGTTTTTAGGATTGGTTTAGTCGTATTGTACTCATTATCCATTTCGGTCTTCTGTCTTTCAAGATATTGGAAGTTTAATAAATCTTTTGCTGCCGGGTCTACAAAGTTTAAAAATAGGAACATGGTCATTATCGATAAAAAACCACCAACAAACATTGGTTTAAAAGCTCGTCCGAAAATTTCTGCAAATCCCATTCTCACGCCTGTTTTTCTAATTAAATGTACAGAATAGTAAGCACCCGCCAAATACACGGTTGGCATCATAAAGGAGTTCAAAAGCATAGTATTATCAAAATAATCGGTATTCATTCCGAAAAAATACATGGCGAAGAAGATAACCATTGTGGTGATAAACAGCGTAAAACCAATGGTGTAGACATTTTTGTTCATATTGAAAGTAATAATTTTTATAATTTTAAAGTTTAGAATTTTGAATTTTGAATTAAAGGCGTATATTTGCAACGGCAAGTCCTAAACAACCAGCTCCTGAGACTCCTCCAGGGTGGGAACGCAGCAAAGGTAATCGGTTGTAGCGGTGTGATTTAGGTAGCTTGCCATTTTTTGTGCCTTATAGTCTCGTATTTTCATATCACTTATCGTTTCTTCTTTTATTTAATCGTCTCCACTTTTTCAAAAACGATCCTCTCTATTAAACCTTTACATCGATCTCCTACTTAGAAAAGTTTCCTATTCTGCTCTATTCAATTTCGAATTCCTCTCCCAATTTTGGTAAAGTAAATTCAATATTTTTTTCTGCAAACAGTCGGTGTGCTTTTTCATGATTAATTGTAATCGGCGGAAAAGTGTCGAAATGACACCCAATCACTTTTTTTGCTTTCAGTAATTCCGCCGCCGCAAAACTTGCTTTGCGCGCACACATTGTATAATGTGAGCCTACCGGAAGTATGGCCAAATCAATTTTCCCAAATAACTTCGGAAACATTTCCATATCCGCCATTACTCCAGTATCACCAGAGAAATAGATATTTTTGCCCGGATATCTAAAAATATATCCGCACGGTTCGCCGCCATAAGTTCCATCAGGAAAAGAGCTGGTATGACTGGCCGGGACCATTGAAATTTTTAAATCCTCAACCTTCGCCGAACCTCCGAAATTTATATCAATAGAATTAGGATGAGCAAAATAACCACAAATCTCAGGTTGTCCAATCACCGAAGCTTCGGGATAATGTTGTAGAACTTCTTTCACATCAGCAATATGATCGCCGTGTGCGTGCGTGATCAGTACGTAATCAATCTTCTGTGCAACAATATCAAAACCAGATTTTTCTTTTTGAAAATTATAAAAAGGATCTGTTAAAATATTTTTTCCTTTATAAGTGAACAAAAAACAGTTTTGTCCGAGAAATTTTATTTTCATTTTCAATTCATTAAAAATTTAATTAAAATAATTTAAGCCAGCCGCTACTAAAACGGCCATGGTTAAAGTAATAATTCCAACTTGTTTCAAGAACGGATCTAATTCTTTTGGTTCTTTTACTTGCATAATTTTTCGTCGCAACCCAGTCATAGGAAGCATGAGAATGAAAAAGATAAAAGCATAATATTTTCCTTGAGTGTGTAGACCATTCATCATCATAAAGACCAACATCACCAATAAAGGCAGCTGCAATAGAACGATTTCATAAACCATCGCTTTTTTAAATCCCAAGCGTAACGCCAAGGTTTTCTTTCCGCTCGCTGCATCACTTTCGATGTCGCGCATATTGTTCAGATTTAAAACCGCTGCACTCAATAGACCTACTGCAGTTGCAGGTAAAAGCATATCCCAGTCGAAATGTTTGGTGAAAAGAAAATAACTTCCACAGACCGAAACCAAACCGAAAAAGATAAAGACCATCATATCGCCTAATCCTAAATAACCGTACGGTTTCTTCCCAATCGTATAGCCGATCGCAGCCAAAATACAGGCGATTCCTAAGCCCACAAAAATATAAAACTCGTTCATTAAGTTTTCTTTGAAGAAAGCCAGATAAAGCAAGGCAATCGTAGCAATTAACGATAAAATAGAAAAAAGAATTACAGCATTTCGCATTTGTATTGCGGTAATTCTCCCTGAAGCTACGGCTCTTTGTTCTGCTTCTGAAACGCGCAATTGGTCGGTTCCTCTAATTCCGTCGCCGTAATCATTAGCGAAATTTGAAAGGATTTGGTATAATAAAGTGACGACCAAAGCCATCGCGAAAATTCGCCAATCCCAAGTTCCATTATTTTCAAGAATTCTCCATCGTGCGATAAAAGAACCTAAAATAATTCCACTCATCGAAAGTGGTAATGTTCGCAGTCGAGCTGCTTTAATCCAATCAGTCATGTATTTTTTTAATGAGTAATGAGTAATCTATAATGAGTAATTTGGAGCGATGAATTATTATTCATTGCTCATTACCAATTACTTATTTTAAGATATCCAGTTATTATCTCCGAAGTCAGGTTTTCTTTTTTCAAGGAAAGCATTTCGCCCTTCTTTTGCCTCTTCGGTCATATAGGCTAAACGGGTTGCTTCACCAGCAAAAACTTGCTGACCAACCATTCCATCGTCGGTTAGATTCATGGCAAATTTCAACATTCGAATCGACATCGGTGACTTTCCTAGAATCTCTTCAGCCCATTCGTACGCCGCATCTTCTAATTCAGCGTGCGGAATTACAGCATTCACCATGCCCATATCAGCAGCTTCTTGAGCAGAATAATTTCGTCCAAGGAAGAAAATTTCTCTGGCTTTTTTCTGTCCAACCATTTTTGCCAAATAAGCCGAACCATAGCCACCATCAAAACTGGTCACATCGGCATCGGTTTGTTTGAAAATAGCGTGCTCTTTACTCGCTAAAGTTAGATCACAAACAACATGAAGAGAATGTCCGCCACCAACTGCCCAACCATTCACAACAGCAATTACCACTTTCGGCATAAAGCGAATTAATCGCTGAACTTCTAATATATTTAATCGGTGTCTGCCATCTTCGCCAACATAACCTTGCTCGCCACGTGCTCGCTGATCGCCACCGCTACAAAAAGCGTGACCCCCATCTTTCGGGCTTGGACCTTCACCAGTTAACAAAACAACGCCTACCGACGAATCTTCGGAAACGTGGTAAAAAGCATCGTATAATTCTGAGGTTGTTTTGGGGCGAAATGCATTGCGCACTTCCGGTCTGTTAAAGGCGATTCTTGCGACGCCACCTTTTTTCTGGTACGTAATATCTTCGTATTCTTTGACGGTTTTCCAGTCTGTCATTTTGCGTAAAATTTTGCGTAAAGATAGGTAATTTTAGCAGGGTTGACCAAATGAAAACGGGTCGAAATTGGGGAGATTTAGTGGTTTTGAGGAGCAAAAAGATTTTCGTTTTCATCAAGGACTCCACCCGCCTTCCGCTGTATCTTTTTTTCGTCGTGCCTCCTCAAAAAAGGATGTCGCTTCAGTCGGGGCTAAAAGACAAGAATTTTCTATTTCAAAGATTTTCGGAGAGTAACCTATTAATTAGAATTTGTGAAAGATTAGTCATCTTTCTAGTCTATGCGCTTATAAAAAAATCTTCTAGGAGGATAGCGTTCCTACGGAACGATTTAAAAACTACATTGCTATTTCCACAGAGATGTAATTTCTCTGGAATCAAGTTTATATCAACTGGAAAAATTTATAATAATATTTATCTTCAGAAAAAAGATAGAGGCTAATGGTGGTATGTTATTCAGTACGTTTCTGAGATCGATAAAAATCGCGCTTAAAGCAGATTCAGCTTTAGCAACTTGAATCTATGGTAATTTAAAATCGTCCTCTGAGATCTCATCATTTTCTTCCAGAACTTTTTCTGCGGCTTCAAAGTCGCGTTCACTTACCAATAGATAATAGTTTTGTGACATTGGAAATACTGCGATATTGTTCACGTATTCATTTTTGATATAGCTGGGAATTTCGCGGGAAGCGAGTTTGGTTTTGGCAACTTCAATTTCATACAAGTACGAAGATTGAAAAATTGGAACTAATTCTGACATATTTTCTTTTTTGGAAAGTTAGTTATTTTTTCCAAACCAGCAGATGCAGCAAGAAAAATGAGCATTAATTTTCTATTTCAACCAAAACAGTTTTTTCGTCAACTACAAACGCAACCGTAGTTATTTGCCGCAATAATATTTGCCAATATAATTTTGAAAGAAAGCTAGGAAGAAGTTTTAGCCACGATCGCAACGGCATCCTTTTTTGAGGAGGCACGACGAAAAAAAGATATAGTGGAGAGCGTGACTGGTTTTGAAAGAAGCAAAAATAAGGTTGCTCCCAGCAAAAAGCACTACTAGTTACTCCACTTTTTTCCTGTTGATGTACCAATACACGGGAACTCCCAATAAAATGAGGATGAATCCTGGCCAGGTATATTGAGGTTTGAAGATGATTAAAAGGGTGCAAAATGCAGCTCCGATGAGTAAATAAATAATTGGCGTGATTGGATATAGCCATGTTTTGTACGGTCGTTCTAAATTAGGCTGTTTGATTCTGAGCCAAATCACTCCGAAAACGGTGACCATATAAAATAATACGATGATGAACGAAATCATATCGAGTAAATCGCCATATTGCCCGGAAAGCGCAAGAACTGACGCCCAAAGTCCCTGCATCCAAAGGGATCTTCCCGGAACACCATTTTTATTATTTTCTGCGGCAGATTTAAAAAACAAATTTCCTTTGGCCATGGTTTGAAAAACTCGCGCTCCTGCTAACACCAATCCATTGATGCAGCCAAAAGTTGAAATCATGACTAAAACCGCCATAATGATTGTACCTGTGCTGCCGAATATAACTTCGGAAGCAGCTACGGCAGGACGGTTGGTATTGGCGAAAGCGATTCCGTCGCGATCGAGTGCGTGTAGGTAAACGAAATTGACAAAAAGATATAAAACCATTACCACAGAGGTCCCGAGAACCATTGCTTTTACGACATTTTTCTTAGGGTTTTCAATTTCGCCAGACATAAATGTTACGTTTTCCCAGGCCACAGAACTAAACACAGAACCGACCATGGCGGCGGCAATTCCGCCAAGGAGCGTAATACTTCCGATGGATTTCCAACCGCTTGATTCTAGAGAATTCCCATTTTCGACGCCAAAATCCTGAAAAGCATTCCAGCCAAAACTCATATTTGAAGCCCACTGGGAATCTTTCACCAGAATTACTCCGAAGATAATGATGGCTAGAAGAGCGATGATTTTCGAAGACGTGAAAACATCTTGCAGAATTTTTCCATTTTTTAATCCTTTAGAATTAATGTAGGTCAGCAACATGATAATAGCAATCGCTAAAATTTGAATCCAGGTGATTTTGAAACCACCATTTTGAAAAAGCGGCTGGGCATCATTGAGCGCTGGAACTAAATAGGCGGTAAATTTACCGAAAGCCATTGCCACGGCGGCAATCGTTCCCGTTTGGATGACGGTGAACAAACCCCAACCATACAAAAAACCTGGCATTTTTCCAAAAATCTCTCTAATGTAAGTGTACTGCCCACCCGCTTTTGGAAACATTGCGGAAAGTTCGCCGTATGAAATTGCGGCAGCGACCGTCATAATTCCGGTAATGACCCAAACTGCGATCAGCCAATAACCGGAACCTAAATTCCGCATCATATCTGAGCTGACGATAAAAATTCCACTCCCGATCATAGAACCCATGACCAACATCGTGGCGTCCCAAAGTTTGAGTTTTTTATGCATACCTTATTTAAGATTAATGAAGGGATAATACTTCCTAATTTATTTTTAAAAAATTATAAATACTACACTGTAAATTTTTAGTTTAGGAAATGAAACCTTATTCCGATTTTAAGTTTGAAAGCGGTAAATATATAAATTTTCTGCAAAGAATTTTAAAAATTAATAACAACAGTTAATCAATTAACATAAATTATTGATTCAGAAGCAATTCGCATTTAAAAATTTTATCTATTTTTGTAAAAATTAAATCAATGAAAAAATTAGGTCTTTTATTATCATTCCTATTTTGTACGGTAGCTTTTGCACAAAATTCGGAGGCTAAAAAAGTTGGTCCACCAGAAGGCATGGCAATGGTTGGCGAAAGTTATGGCGCCGGAGTATCTGCAAACTCGGAGAAATCTGCAATTAGCGTCAAGAAATTAGATCAGATATTAAAGAAATCTGCGAAAGTTGAAAATGTCGCCATTAAAGGAAAAGTAGTTAAAGTTTGCGACAAAAAAGGCTGCTGGCTAACGGTGGAAACAGCTAATAAGGAAAAGTTCTTTGTAAAGATGAAAGATTATGCTTTTTTTGTACCGACGGCCTTGGAAGGTAAAACGGTAATTTTGGAAGGAAATGCCGAAACAAAAGTTACTTCGGTTGACGAGCAAAAACATTACGCGGAAGACGCTAAAAAATCTCAAGCCGAAATAGATGCGATCACTAAACCACAACAAGAAACCAGATTTATGGCGAGTGGGATAAAAGTCATTGACTAAACCGCACACCCATAAAAATATAAAAGCGAAGTCGAGTGACTTCGCTTTTTCTTATTCTATTCTAAAATCTACTTCTTCATCTAGTTTAGGAAATTTCTTCTCTGAGACAAAATTTTTCCCAGTACAATTAATTTCTACCCAGCCTTTCTTTTTACCAATATCTCCCACTTCGACCACAATTGGAGTGAAAGAAATTTCATTCGCATCCGGCTTTATTTCTTCTTTGTATTGTACAGCGATATCTAAAATACACTCAAAATCAGTATTCAGCTTGACATTTCTGTAAATAACATCGAAATGTGATTCTATGTTTTCAGGGATTTCTTGATAGGTTTCCCAACCATCAGTGGCACCATTTAAGGTCGAAATCGCCAGCAATCCCTCGTACAATGCGAACGTATAGTATTTTCGAGTTCCAGTTCTTTGATAATCATTAGGGAAATGACCTCCTTCAAACAAAATTGTTGGAATGCCGATTTTGGTAAAATTATCTCCTGTCGAACTAGGATAATGCTCATCTGAATACCTCGCAATTTGATTGGGAATTTCGATCTTCAACTTTTGATATATTCTCGAAATTACGGCCATAGCTTTCTTTCTCGTTTCTGAAATAGTTCTTTCATGGTCCTGAGATGGCGCTAAAAAAGATAAGGTGGCAGGGTGGACTCCGTCCGTACTAAAAATTGTTCGCTGCTCATGCAGGTTCAAGGCATAATGATAAGTTCCATTTTTCGCCAGCTCTTTTAACAAAGGAAACTCTTTACTCGATTGTTTAAGGAAATCTCTGTTAAGATCAATATCTAGTCCGTTTCGTCTGGTCCATTTCTCTGAACCATCTGGATTAAGCATAAAAATAAAATCCAAACTTATTTTTGAGAATAAATGTTCTTTCAGATCTGGTTGTCTTTTAAAGATCTCCAGCAAATCCAACATCGCATGAGTCGAATTAGATTCATTTCCATGCATCTGAGACCAAGCGAGGACTTTTATCGGTCCATTTCCCAGACTCATTTTGTAAATCGGATTTTCAAGATAAGAAGATCCGACCTTTTCAATAACCTCACTGTAATTCGTCTGTAGGTAATAAAATAATTTCTCTGGGGAAATATAGCGGTTTGGGAAGTTAGGGTTCTGATGGTAAATTACGTTTGACGACATTCTTATTTATTTTACAATTTCCAAATTTAGAATTTTCTTTTCTAAAAACGCAATTAACTTTTGTAAATTGATTAAACAGTGTTGATTGCCAGAATGTCTGTTGATTAAATTGTGGATTGCGTTATTTTTAATTACTATTTACAACTTGTTATATTTCAGTGATTTAAAGTATTTAGCTCAATCTAAGGTTCGCACTTGGTTCAAGTGAAAAACATAAGCTTTTTCGCCATTTGGTGGTAATAAACACAAACACTGGTTTTTATTTTTGATAGACGCATCTTCTGTTATTCACAAATGTAAATTACTGAACAAGTACGTATTTTGATTATATTTGCGCTTTACTATTATATGACAAACGAGAGTATTTTCTTATTAGGTTTCATCCTCTTCATCTTTATTATCCTGGCGTTAGATTTAGGATTGTTAAATAAAAAATCTGACACTGTTTCGATGAAACAAGCTGGATTGATGAGTTTCTTCGTCGTGGCACTTTCTATGTGTTTCTATTTTGTTCTCACTAACTACGGTCACCTACTCCATGGTATAGACAGTATCGAGAAACTTCAACAGATCGTTTCTAAACATCATCATCCTGTAAAGATTATACCTGGCGATTTGGGAAGTAGTCTTTATTTATACAATCAAAATCTCGGACTTGAATATTTAACGGGGTACGTAGTAGAATACGCGCTATCAGTTGATAATATCTTTGTAATGGTTCTGGTCTTTACCGCGTTTGGCGTGGCTCCAAGAAATTATCACCGCGTGCTGTTCTGGGGAATCCTGGGAGCGATTGTAATGAGATTTATTTTCATTTTCGTAGGTGCAGCTCTTATTCAGAAGTTCGAATGGATTATGTATGTGTTCGGAGCTTTCTTAGTATTTACAGGGGTTAAGATGTTCTTCAGTAAAGACCACGACGAAAAAATTGATACTCAAAAACATCCCGTAGTAAAATTCGCCAATAAGTATTTTAAGGTACATAACCATTTTGTGGGTAATAAATTCTTTGTGAAAATCAATGGCGTTAATAAAATGACTCCTTTATTTCTGGTACTTGTGATCATAGAATTTACCGATTTAATATTTGCAGTTGATAGTATTCCGGCGATTTTCTCGGTGACTAAAGATCCTTATATCGTCTTCTTTTCTAATATTTTTGCCATCATCGGCCTACGATCTATGTTCTTTCTATTAGCTGGAGTTATCGACAAGTTCAGATTCCTACAGGTAGGATTGGCAATTCTTTTAACCTTTATCGGATTGAAGATGTTGTTCCATGAATATCTCGATCAATTAGGTTTTTCAACTACCGATTCACTTTTCATTATTGTCGGAATTCTAGGTGGAAGTATCTTCCTTTCCTTGGTATTACCAGAGCAGAAGAAAGATCGAAAATTAAAGTATGATCCTAAAAATGATGATCATTTACGAAAGTAATTTAGGAATGTAAATACTCAACAACATTATCTATCAATTAGTTATCACCTCATTTTACTTTTGTAATTGAGGTGATTTTATTTTAGTTTACTTATGTAATTTATATTTGTAAAATATTATTTACATTTGTAATATGGATTTAAAGGAAAGAATTTCTAAAGTAATCACCTACGCTGAATTATCACTGTCCGAATTTGCAGACGAAATCGAAGTACAGCGTTCGAGTATCTCTCATATTACTTCTGGGCGGAATAAACCATCACTGGATTTTTTAATGAAAATTAAAAGACGCTTCCCCGAACTCGCATGGGAATGGCTTATCGAAGGTGAAGGGGAAATGTTGAAAACAGCCGTTGAGCCTAATGAAATTAAGGTTGAGCCGGAAAAACCTAAACCAACATCACTACCCGATTTATTCTCGTTAATAAATGATGAAGCCTTTGGAATTACTGAATCTGAGGATACAATCATTAGTAACGTTCCACAGGAATCGAATTTGGCTGAACAAGTAGTTACAAAGGAGAAAATAATGGATTCTCAGCGATTAGAGGTTGCTGATTTAGAAAAGAAGATAGAGTCAATTGATAAACAGGAAGTTAAACTTAAAAGAATCGTTCTCTTCTATGAAAATGGTAAATTTGAATCTTTCGAACAGTGATTTGAGACTTCCGACATTAAAATCAAAAATAACAAAAAAATTTAATTTTGTATATTTGAGTCTACCCTTTTTAAACGGACTAATATGAAATTGGCTGACCTCGCAAAAGAACTTAAAATTCCTACGGATAGTTTTATCAAATTTATCCAGGATTTTGATTTAGAGCTTTCCGAATGTATAACCACAAATTTTGACGTTAAGGATGACTTCGCACGATTTGCAAGAGAAAATATTACTTTCTTAAAAAAGTATTCAGAAGATTTAAACCAAAACAAATCGATTGAAGAGATTGCCGAAAACATCGATCAACCGACCAATAAAGTTGCAGAGATTATTAAGAAAGATAAGCCAAAGGTATTTGATAACGGCAAATACAGATCTTCTGTTTCTAGTTTTGGTATTGATAACCAACTTGGTGGCAACTACAAATTTATTTATAACTATTTTGGTAAAAGTACGCCACTGGCAGAACGTGAATTTATCGGTTATCGGGATGTTTTTTTCTTTATTTCTCAAGCGTTAGAACCCTACCTCAATAGTGGTTCATTACAAGAATGGGGAATCCATAAACCAGCCGGCATTATTGTATATGGTCCGCCGGGAAGTGGTAAAATATTTTGGGCTAATAAAATTGCAGAAATCATCTCCTACGATTTCAAAGAAATTAAAAAACACTATTTAGGAACTACATTGGTCGATAATCAGAAAACAACCTTTAATGATTTTCTGATTCAGATGATGAAGTCGGACAACGTCCTTCTTTTATTAGAAGATTTCGATCAGTTAATGCGTGAACGCAATGAAGAGCAATCGGTAAAAAGTTGTGATGAAGAGAGCAAAGAATTAATCCTTCACTATATCAGCCATTTTGAAAGAGAAAAAATACTGATGGTTGGTGCTGCCAATTCATTGGCAAATATTGACAAAGAGCTACTCGCTCCGGGAAGGTTTGACGTTTTAATCCCCGTTTTTCCTCCGAATATCAAGGAACGTTCAGAAATGCTTCTACATCATATGACCGAAAATCTTGCAGATGAGGCTTTGTTAATGAAGATCTTAGAAAACAATAAAGCACATCGACTGCCCTTCTGGTTGGAGGTTTCTAAAAATATGCGCGCATTTTCTAATACCATGCTCATTGATTTTACCCAAAGCTTGAAGAAAAGAATTAGAAATGTCTATTTAAAAGATCAAACTCTGCCTATTGTAATTACCCAAAAAATGCAAGATGCTTCTTTACGAGACGCTTCAAAAAAATTAACAAGTACTTACTTAGAGCAAGTAGATCAGTTTCTGTTCGATGTTTCCCTGAATAATTATGATGATTTTAAGCAAAGAATTGACGCGCTGAGAACTGAATTAGAACATTATAAAATTGTGGATCTGCCAAAAAAACCAATCGGATTTACTCATACCGACGAAAAAAAGTCATAAAAATAACCCACTTAATTCAATGAGTTATATATTTAGATACTAGAATTTTTAATTCTTTTTACAATTCTAAAGGTTTTGAAACGCCTATCTCATAAACATTTGCTTGCTTTAGATATTTTGAGCGTTCGCGGGAAGTTATCGATTCGAATTCATTATTTTTCAAAACGATGATTGGATCTTCCGAGATTTCAATCTCAGCATTTGCGATATATTTTTCTTCTGGGCTGTCGTCATTCAAATCTGCTTTTCTCTCCTGCAGTTGATCCGCGTAGTCTCTAAATGCTGGATCTGCGGAATGAATAAATTTGTATTCTGGACCTGCTTCTACAAAATAATGCAGTTTTTGAGAAATCAAAGATGCTTCGTTGGTTAGTTGTGGATTATCATTTCCATCTTTAAATCCAACTTCTACTAAATCACCTAAACTTTGAGCAGCATAATTTTCTGCGTCTTGAAATGTTGCGAAACCTACAACGATCTCCTTTTCGTCCATTTGATATTTTACTAGTTTTTCCTCGTTAAAAGTTTCCATAATTTGTTATTTTTTTAATTAGGTAAAGGATATCAATAACATTGCCATTAAAACTGATTAATAGAAAGTTTAACGGTATTTTAAGAAATTTCCTATCTTTGAAATCTTATCAAATTTATTATGAAAAAAATCCTCTTCTCCATTTCTATTTTAACATCAGTCTTGTATTTCTCTCAGGAAATAACTTTAGATAAAATTTATTCCGGTTATTATCGAGGCAAAGGAATTTCAGGAATTTCATCACTTAAAAACGGCGAAAATTATGCGATCATCGAACCAGGTGGAATTGCAAAGTACTCCTATAAAACCACTCAAAAAGAAGGAAACATCGTTGATGGAAAATTCCAGTCTTATATTTTTAATGATGATGAGTCAAAAATCCTTTTGCTAAAAGAAAGTCAACCTATTTACAGACATTCTTTTTTAGGAAAGTTTGACGTTAAAGATTTAAAATCAGCAAAAGTTTTAACTCTTAATAATGGAAATTTTGTACAAGAGCCGACTTTCTCGCCAGATGGAAGTAAAGTAGCCTTTATTGCTGATAACAATTTATTTTATCAAGATATTAATTCGGGAAAAATTACTCAAATCACGACCGATGGTAAGAAAAACTTTATCCTTAATGGATTAGGTGATTGGGTGTATGAAGAAGAATTCGGACATGCTAAATTATACGAATGGACAAAAAATTCAGACGCCATCGTTTTTGTAAAATCAAACGAATCTGAAGTTCCTGAAATGTCGATTCCGATTTATGGAAAACAGCTCTACCCTTCTGAAATGCGTTTTAAATATCCTAAAGCGGGAGAAAAAAATTCAGTAGTTTCTGCTCAATTGTATCGTTTAGATTCGGCTAAAACGATGGTCTTAAATCTAAGCAACTATAAAAATTATTACATTCCTGACGTTTATAAAACTGCGAAACCTGATGAAATCATTTTGATTACGTCGGAAAGGTTGCAAAATGCTTCTGATGTTTTAAAGGTAAATACAAAAATGGGAACCGTTACCAAACTATTCACCGAATCTGATAAAAGATGGATCGATACTGATAACGTAACCTTGGAATTCTTAGCTGACAACTCATTTATTTGGGGCGCAGAACGAGATGGCAACCGTCATCTTTATTTATACGATCAAAACGGAAAACTGAAAAAACAAATCACCAAAGGAAATTGGGAAGTAACCAATTACTACGGTTATAATCCGAAAACCAAGGAAGTTTTCATTCAAACAACTCAAGAAGGAAGCATCAATAAAGTAGTTTCGAAAGTGAATATCGATACTGGAAAAACTACCTTACTTTCAAATGCTTCCGGCACCAACAGTGCCAACTTCAGCCAGAACTATAATTATTTCATTGAAACATCCTCTTCTGCCGCCAAACCTTTCACTTATGTTTTGAAAGATGGCTCAGGAAAAACGATGAAGGAATTACAAAATAATGAAGAGCAGCTGAAAAAACTTCAGGCTGATAATATGGTTGTTAAAGAATTTATGACCATTCCCAATGAAGTTGGAGATCAGATGAATGCTTGGGTAATGAAGCCAAAAGACTTTGACCCGACTAAGAAATATCCTTTATTTATGTTTCAATATTCTGGTCCAGGTTCTCAGCAGGTGACCAATTCCTGGGATCAAGGAAATGGTTTATGGTTCAACCATTTGGTTCAGCAGGGATATATCGTTGCTTGTGTTGATGGTCGTGGAACGGGTTATAAGGGAACTGAATACAAAAAAACAACTTATCTTAATTTAGGAAAATTCGAAATTGATGATCAAATTGCTGCTGCAAAGTGGTTTGGAAAACAATCATACATCAACAAAGACAGAATTGGGATTTTTGGTTGGAGTTACGGTGGATATATGGCGAGTTTGGCCTTGACAAAAGGAGCAGATGTTTTCAAAACCGGAATAGCGGTGGCACCAGTTACAAACTGGAGATATTACGACTCCATTTATACCGAAAGATTCATGAGAACTCCACAGGAAAATCCAGGTGGATATGATGATAATTCACCCACAACCTACGCAAATTTACTTAAGGGCAAATACCTTTTAATCCATGGAACTGCTGACGATAATGTTCATTTTCAGAACGCTATGGAATTTTCGGAAGCTTTAATTCAGAACAACAAGCAGTTTGAATTCATGGCTTATCCCGATAAAAACCACGGAATTTACGGCGGCCAAACCCGTCCGCAATTGTACCAGAAGATGACTAATTTTTTACTAGAAAATCTTTAAATAAAACAGCCATAAGGAGCTCTCAAACTACCAATTTGGGGGCTTTTTATATTTAAACTAAATAATATATATTTGCTCAACTTAAACTTTAAAAATGGAACAAAAATCAACCAGCAAACATCCTAAAGGTTTACCTTATCTGTTTTTTACAGAAATGTGGGAACGTTTTGGCTACTATCTAATCCTCGGAATCTTCGTTCTATATATGATCGACAGTGAAAAAGGAGGTCTTGCCTTTAATGATAAAAGTGCAGATGATATTTTCGGAACTTTTATCGCCCTTACTTATCTTACTCCTTTTCTTGGTGGTTTTTTAGCTGATAAAGTTTTAGGATATATCAAAGCAATTTATATCGGGGGAACCTTGATGGGTTTAGGATATTTGGGTGTTGGTTTATTCAAAGAATTACCATTATTCTACGCTTCATTAGGACTTGTAATTCTAGGAAATGGTTTCTTCAAACCAAGTATTTCTACCTTGTTAGGAAACCTTTATAATGAAGAACCATACATCGCAAATAAAGATGCGGGATACAATATTTTCTACATGGGAATTAATATTGGCGCCTTTATTTGTAATATTATTGCGGCCTTCATGCGTAATAAATATGGTTGGGGACCAGCCTTTATGACAGCAGGAGTCGGGATGTTTATTGGGTTATTGGTTTTCACCTTGGGTAGAAAGCACATTTTACAAGCTAATATTTTGAAACCATCTCAAGAAGGTGACACCAAAATATCTGACGTTTTATTAAAGGTTTTCTTACCAGCGATCGTTGCAGGGGTAATTGGCTGGATGATTCCCGGAAATGTTTTCGGAACCGATTCTACTGACGCCTTCATTTTTGCCTGTATTCCCGTGATCTACTTCTACATTATGCTTTATGTAAAAGCTAATGCAGAAGATAAAAGACCTATCGGGGCTTTGCTTGCTATTTTTGCAGTGAGTTTAATGTTCTGGGCAGTATTCAAACAAAACGGAACTGCACTGACTCGTTGGGCAAACAATTATACCGATCGCTCTATTCCAGCGCCTTTGATTGAACCATTAAGAGCCATTAATTTAATTGATGGAAAAGATGGCGTACAAGGTAAAACTTACGAAATGAAAGAGGTCTCAGCGTATGATGATCAATACCGTACCAAGAAAGATGAAGCCGGAAAACCAGTAAAAGAGCAAGGTCAGGATATTTATTTTAGAAATATTTCAGAAACTGAACGGGCTAAACTCGAAGCCAAGCCGAGTCAAGAGGTGGCTCTTTACAATACCGAATTATTCCAATCGATTAATCCAGCCTGGGTGATTATACTCACGCCAATTGTCGTCGGCTTCTTTATGTTCTTGCGGCGAAAAGGAAAAGAACCCACCACTCCGTCCAAAATTGTTTTAGGACTATTTATCTCCGCCTTATCCTGTTTGGTAATGGTAGGAGCCGTGTATGCCGGGGACAATGGATTGATTAAAGTATCTGCCATCTGGTTAATAGCGTCCTATGGAGTTATTACGTTGGGAGAATTAATGCTTTCGCCGATGGGACTATCGCTTGTGTCAAAACTTTCGCCACCGCGACTTACAGCTTTAATGATGGGAGGATTCTTCTTATCAACATCAATCGGTAATAAATTATCCGGTGTCTTAGCTAGTTTTTGGTATGAATACGACAACAAGGCGTATTTCTTTGTCGTCAATTTTGGTTTGTTGTTAATTGCAACCATTTTAGGACTTTCAATTTTGAAAAGGCTTAATAAAATTTTGAAAGAAAAAGGGATTAACTAAAACCTTTGATAACTAATTATCTTGAAAGTGCTGTTAAATTCAGCACTTTTCATGTTTAATTTGAGAATATCCTTTCTCCTAAAAAGAAAAAAAAACTATATTTGTTCCTTAATCAAAAACAACAATTAAAAAAAATGGATACAACACAGCCTCAACAGGGACATCCGAAAGGATTATACACTCTGTTCTTTACTGAAATGTGGGAGCGATTTTCCTATTATGGAATGCGTGCGCTACTTACAATTTTTCTAACCGCAGAGCTGGCAACGGGAGGTTTCGGCCTAGACCGTGCTGAATCTTTATCGGTTTATGGAGTTTTTACTGCTTTAGTTTATCTAACGCCTATTCTAGGAGGTTGGTTTGCAGATAAAATTTTAGGTCAAAGAAAATCGATCTTAGTTGGTGGTTTAGTGATGGCGATTGGTCAGTTTATGTTGGCAGCAGGTTCTTCCATTGAATTGTTACCAGATCTTGAAACCAGAAAAAACCTTTTTTATCTAGGTCTAGGAGTTTTGATTTTAGGTAATGGTTTCTTCAAACCAAATATTTCTACGATCGTTGGAGATTTATATGATAATGATGATCCTCGAAAAGATGGTGCTTTTACCATTTTCTACATGGGTATTAACATTGGAGCTTTTCTTTCTCCTTTCGTAGCGGGAACTTTAGGCGAAAAAGTGGGTTGGCCTTACGGTTATTTTGCGGCAGGTTTAGGAATGCTTTTAGGTGTTCTTTGGTTCTACGCACGTAGAGGAACTCTTGGCGACAAAGGACTTCCACCAGGATATAAAGAAAAAGGACTGACTGATCTGGTAGGAAAAGACTGGAGAGATGTAATTTTATACACCATCGGAAATGTCGCGTTCGTTATTCTAATTATGTTCATTTGGAACCACTCTTCCGAACTCATTCATACCATCATGGTTTGGGTCTTGGGAATTGCTGGAGTTGGATTTATTGGAATGTCCATTTTTAAAGGGACCAACGGTTCTACAGAATGGACCAGAGTATTTGTAATCTTAATTCTTGCCTTTTTCAACATCGTTTTCTGGGCAGGATTCGAACAGGCTGGAGGAACATTTAACCTTTTCGCACAAGAAAATACAGATAGAGTTGTTGGTGGATTTGAAATCCCAACGACTTGGTTTCAAAACATTAACCCTATTGTGATTGTGACCTTGGCTCCCCTATTTTCAATCTTATGGGTGAAATTAGCAGCTAAGAAACTAAATCCAAGAACTCCTGTTAAATTTGCAATGGCAATGTTTATTGGAGCGATTGCTTTCTTTATCATGACTCAAGCACAAAACAGTGCAGATGCAGGAAATATTGTTAGCCCAATGTGGTTGGTAGTTGTTTACGCACTCCTAACAGTGGGAGAATTAATGTTATCACCAATCGGACTTTCTATGGTGACTAAATTATCTCCAGGAAGCATCACGTCAATTATGATGGGTGTTTGGATGGCCAGTTTTGCTTTAGGTAACTATTTAGCGGCAACTTTAGAGCAAATCTTAACGACGTACGATTTTGCTTTATATCCTTTTATTACTTATTTAATGTTGGCTTCAGGAGCATGTTTATTATTGCTCTCACCAATTTTAAACAAGTTTATGAAGGGAATTCACTAAGAATTTTTCAAATAAAAATATACCAAAACCATCGATTATTCGGTGGTTTTTTTTAATTTCGTGTGGTCAAATTAATCTAAAGTCCATTCGCTACTTTGATTGATTACTTTTTATACTCATTTTCACAATTTAAAAATATGAATCTAACTCTCGAACAAATTCAGGATTTCAAAGGAAAATATCCGAAACAAATTTGGTCACTCTTCTTTTCTGAAATGTGGGAACGCTTCTGCTTCTACGGAATGCGGGGAATGCTGGTGTTTTTCATGATTTCCCAACTGAATCTTGCCGAAAAGGAGGCTAATTTACAATACGGAGCTACACAAGCTTTTGTATATGCGTTTACCTTTGTAGGTGGTTTGTTCGCAGATAAAATATTGGGTTTTAGAAAATCTTTATTTTGGGGAGGATTTTTAATGATCATTGGAAGTATGATTTTGGCCGCCAATCCACATGACTATTTTTTCCTTGGAATTTCATTTACGGTGGTAGGAACTGGTTTCTTTAAACCAAACATTTCTACCATGGTTGGAAAACTTTATAAATCAGGTGATAATAGAACCGATGCAGGTTTCTCTCTCTTTTATGCGGGTATCAATCTAGGAGCTTTGCTGGGAGGTTATCTTTGTATCGCCATTGGTAAAGGTGAATTATTCGCTCACTTAATTCCAGAAGGACTTCATTGGAATGTTGCGTTCGGGCTGGCTGCTGTGGTAATGGTGATCAGCTTAATTAATTTTGTTTTTACTCAGAGAAGTTTAGGTCCGATCGGACTTCAGCCTAAAAAAACATTAGCGAACGGCGAAGAAATAGATATGGAAAAATGGAAAGAATACGGGGTTTACGCCTTGTCTTTAATTTTCATTCCGATGATTATGGTGATGGTTGCTAAAACCGAATACACCGACTATTTTATGTATACCGTGGGACCTTTGACGTTAATTTATCTATTTTATGAAATGTCAAAAGTCAACAAGCCAGAGCGAAATAAACTTTTCGCGGCTTTAATTTTTATTCTTTTTTCGATTGTATTCTGGGGAATTTACGAACAAAGTGGTGGTTCCCTGAGTATTTTCGCTGCTCATAATTTAAATAATGATTTACTAGGATTAGATCCAAATGGAGTTAATAATTCTGGAGGTGCATTTTTCATTTTACTAGTTGCAGTTCCAATCGGTTTGCTTTGGATCTGGTTGAGTAAAAAGAAATTAGAACCTAATACCATTATTAAATTCGGTTTAGGATTCTTGTTCTTGGGCTTAGGATTTTATGCGATTTATGCGACTAAGTTTTTCGCCAGTATGGCTGGAGTGACGTCACTCAGTTTATTTACGATTGCACTCTTTATAATAACGCTGGGGGAAATGTGCCTCTCACCTATCGGTCTTTCAATTATGACAAAACTTTCTACCCAGAAATTACAGGGAATGATGATGGGAATGTGGTTCTTAGCATCTGCTTATGGCCAATATGTGGCGGGATTAATTGGTGCCAACATGGCCACCGCCCGCGACGGGTCTTCAAATCTTGAAAAACTGGAAGCATATACTTCAGGTTATAAGGATTTAGGTCTATATGCCGTGATTGCGGGAATCATTTTAATAATAATTTCTCCATTAGTTAAAAAACTGATGCAAGAAGTACGGTAATATTTAACTTGGTACGACTTTAGCCATTCACTCAAAATGAAAAAAATAATCCTTTTATTCTCAATATCCATAACATTTCTGGCTTCCTCTCAGGTGAAGTGGATGACCTTGGGAGAAGCAATGAATGCACAGAAATTAATTCCAAAAAAAATATTGGTCAATTTCTACACAGATTCTTGCACTACTTGTAAAACCATGGATAAAGGTACGTACAGCCAGCCAGCGATTGCGTCTTACATAAATGACAATTACTATCCTGTAAAATTTAATGCGGAAGGAAGCGAAGATTTAGAAGTATTCAACAGAACCTTCACCAATTCGAACTTTGCAGAGGGGAAGAAGAAAAATTCCATGCATGATTTTACCAAATACATGAATGTTAATGCAATTCCATCTGCCGTTTTTTTAGATGAAGCTGGCAATCCAATTACCATTTTGCAAGGTGCATTAAGTGCGAAAGAATTAGAACCTTATATCACATTCATTGGTAATGACGACCTAAAAAAGGTTACTACGCGAGCTGATTGGGAAAATTACCAGAAGAAATTTAAGTCAACCATTAAGGATTAATCGCCGAAATCTTAGAAGAAATCAGATGACTTTCAATTAACTTTGGAAGTCTTTTTTATTTTAACGAAATTCGCTGCATCCTACGATCAAACCATAAAATTAGATATTGACTTTAGAAACTTCCATAGAATTTTTAAAGGGAATCGGTCCCGAACGAGCTAAATTCATAAACAATGTTTTAGGATTTTCCACGGTCGAAGACTTTCTCACCTTCTACCCTTTGCGATATATTGACAGAAGTATCGTTCACAAGATTGGCGATTTAAAAACAGAAACCGTTGCTGAAATTCAGTTTAAAGGTAAGATTTCAGACATCAAGGAGGTTGCTTATGGCAAAGGTCAAAAGAGAATGGTAGCCAAGTTTCGCGACGATTCCGGAACGCTGGAATTAGTTTGGTTTCGCTATACAAAATGGATGAAAGAACAGATTCCGCTGAATCAAGAAATGTTCATCTTCGGAAAGATCAATGAATTCAACGGTCTTTTCTCAATGCCGCATCCAGAAATTGAAATCGATGAGAAGAAAGCTTTGTCAGGAACTCTTCTCCCGATTTATCCAGGCAGTGAAAAACTCGCCAAGAGAGGCTTGAACAATAAGTTTTTTCAAACGGTTACTGCAGAAATTGTGAAAAATCTACCAAGTTTAGTTTCTGAAAATCTTCCCGATTCTTTAATGAAAAAATTGAATTTAATCGGAAGAATTCCAGCTTTATACAATATTCATTTCCCAAAAGATTTCCTTCATTTTCAACACGCCGAAAATCGCGTAAAGTTTGAAGAGGCCTTTTTCTTTCAGCTAGGCTACGGTTTAAAAAAGCAGCATCATAAAGCATCTGTTGTCGGAAATCCATTTCCCAAAGTAGGCGAACATTTCAATCAATTTTACAATCATTGTATTCCGTTCGAACTGACCAATGCTCAGAAGAGAGTTTTAAAGGAAATTCGAAACGATATGAAAAAACCCATTCAAATGAACCGTCTTCTTCAGGGCGATGTTGGCTCGGGAAAAACAATGGTCGCGCTGCTTTCAATGCTGATCGCTTTGGATAATGGTTTTCAAAGTTGTCTGATGGCACCGACTGAAATATTAGCACAACAACATTTTAATTCAATTCAGGAACTTTTGGCGACAACAAAAATCAAAGTCCGATTGCTAACTGGTTCTTCAAAAACTTCAGCTAGGAAGATAATTCATCAGGAACTTTTGGATGGTGAACTCTCAATTTTGATTGGGACGCACGCCGTTTTAGAAGATATCGTTCAGTTTAAAAATTTAGGATTGGCAATCATTGATGAGCAGCATCGATTTGGTGTCGCCCAACGCGCAAAATTATGGGCGAAAAATAAAATTCCACCACATATTTTAGTCATGACCGCAACACCGATTCCAAGGACTTTAGCGATGAGTTTTTACAGCGATTTGGATGTTTCGATCATTGACGAATTACCAGTTGGCAGAAAACCCATTATCACGGCGCATCGAAGGGACAAAGATCGCTTATCGATTTTTAGATTTGCGAAAGATGAGATTGAAAAAGGCCGGCAAATTTATTTCGTCTATCCTTTAATTGAAGAGTCAGAAACTTTAGATTATAAAAACCTGCTGGAAAACTTTGATCATATTCTAGAATTTTACGAAGGATTTAACGTTACCATGCTTCACGGCAGAATGAAGCCCGCTGAAAAAGAAGCCGCTATGCAATATTTCGCTTCTGGAAAAGCGCATATCATGGTTGCTACCACGGTAATTGAAGTTGGCGTCAATGTTCCTAATGCTTCAGTAATGATTATTGAAAGTGCCGAGCGCTTTGGTTTGTCACAGCTTCATCAACTGCGTGGCAGAGTTGGTCGGGGCGCCGAACAGAGTTATTGTATTTTAGTAACTTCTGATAAGCTTTCCAGTGATAGCCGAATCCGAATGAAAACAATGGTGGAGACCAATGATGGTTTTAAAATATCAGAAGTTGATATGAAATTGCGTGGTCCTGGCGATATTTTAGGAACCCAACAAAGTGGCGTGGTCGATTTTAAAAAACTAGATTTAATTACGGACGGAAAAATTATTAAAATCGCCAAATCGACCGTTGAAAAAATACTTAAAAACGACCCGCATTTAGAAGATCCAGAAAATTTTGAATTGCGAACTTATTATTCCAAACAATACAAAGGAAAAAATAAATGGAGCCGGATTTCTTAGCAGCGTAAAATTACCATCTAAATAATCTGAAATGCATTGATTTTTAATTATTTTGAATACTTTTGTTCTCTATGAAAAAACACATTTCGCTACTCTTTCTATTTGTAGTTTTAAACCTATTTTCGCAGTCTACAATTACCGTTTTAAAAACAGGCGAAAGAACGCCTATTCCAAACGCAACGGTTTCTTGCAAGGGAAAACTTTTAGGGAAGACAAATGCCCAAGGAATTTTAAGCTTTCGAACAAAGTGCGAAAAAGTTGATGTCAAAGCGGCTGGTTTTTATGAAGATGAAGCGGTGGTCGATAAAGTGATGGAGCTGGGACTTTCTAAAACAGACCCCAAAACACAATCGATTGAAGGCGTGATTATATCAGACAAAAGTGATCCGCGCGCCTTGGCAATCTTGCAGAAGGTAAACGACAATTTTAAAAATAATTCACCTCATAGTTTAGATTCTTATTCGTTTAAATCCTACGAAAAAATATCTTTTGATTTTGATGAAGACAGTATTAAACAGTACAACCAATATCTGAGTCATCGATTGGATTCTTTGAAGTTGTTGCCGACACAGACTCAATCTGTGGATAAAAAGAAAGATTCGATAGAGAGTGTGAACGTGATGAAATTAATGACCACCAGTAAATTATTTCTCTGGGAACGCGCTGCGCAGTATTCATATTCAGAAAAATACGGTGAAAAGATTAATATTTTAGACAATCGTGTGGCTGGATTGAAAGAGCCCGTCTACGAAATGATGGCTTTGCGCTCTAACCGAAACAAAATTCCAAAAGAAATACAAGAAGAAAACCGTACGCTTTACCGCTATTTTTTAACGGATAGTATTGACATTGAAGGTCGTAAAAATTATGTAATTCGTTTTCGACAGGCAGATTACAAAAATCCGATTCAGAAAAGAAAATTCAACGGTTATATCTATGTTGATGCAGACACTTACGGTCTAAAAAAGATTGAAAGTAACAGCAAGAAAAAGAGCGAAGGTTCAATTACCAGTACGTGGAAACCAATCGATAATAAATGGTTTTTATTGAAAGAGAATTTTAAAATAAAGATGGGCGCCACCGTTTTTGATGGCAAGAAAAAGGACAAAAATAAAAAAGATGATGCCGAGGAAAAAATGAAGCAAAAGTTTGGCAACTATGTTTTCATCATGGCGGATTATTTCGATTTTAAAACTTCAATTGAGCAAAATAAAAAAGATTTCTCGGGTTATTCGATATCCGTAGAGAACTCCGATGGAGCAATCTTAGATCAATACCGCACCGATTCTTTAACTGATCGTGAGAAAATGACTTACGCCAAAATAGATAGTGTTGGAAAAAAATACAATCTCGATCAAAAATTGAATGTGGTTACGGGTTTTCTGAAAGGAAAAATAAGAGTTGGCAATGTAGATTTCGACGCTCTTGAGATCTTGAAATACAATCAGTATGAAGGATTTCGGCTAGGCGCAAATGCTAAATTAAATGAAAGATTCAATAAATATATTTCGCCTGATGCTTATGTCGCCTATGGCTTTAAAGACCGCGCTTGGAAATATGGTTTGGGCGTTGACCTCAAAACAACCTTAGCAAAGACATCTTTTTTTAGAGTAGAATATTACAATGACGTTGATGCCGCTGGCAGATTTAACGAGAATCTGTGGAACTTTAAAATGAAAATTAACAACTCGGGCGTTGATTTAAATAACGATCGATTTTATCATTTTGAAGGTTTCAAAGTTTCCTACGAAAATGATTTATCCAATACTTTAACGTTGCGAGGATCCGTAAAGAAAGACAAAGAAGAAGCTAAATTTGATTATAACTATAACAATCTTGGCAGCAGTTTTGAAAATTTCGCGACTCAATTAACATTGAAATATTCGCCGAATTCTAAAAGCATGATGACACCGTCTGGAAAATTGACTTATGAGCAGAACTATCCTGAGTTTTATTTCAATTATGAACAAGGTTTAAAATCACTGGGTGGAGATTTTAATTTCAGCAGTTTTGACGTTTTGGTTCAGCACAGTTTTAAAACAAAACTGGGTGTGACTGGCGCTCGTTTGTATGGGGGATTAGTTATTGGTAACGCTCCTATCTGGCATCAATTTGCAATTAATGGTTTAGGAAA
The DNA here is from genome assembly GCF_900109615.1 of Kaistella antarctica. Lineage (GTDB taxonomy): Bacteria > Bacteroidota > Bacteroidia > Flavobacteriales > Weeksellaceae > Kaistella > Kaistella antarctica. Next base: position 403,235 of record NZ_FOIX01000003.1, on the reverse strand, counting down.
TGGAGAAAACTCGCTAAATTTCAACTTTACTTCTTACCTTGGTTTTGCAACGATGGAAGGTGGAAAATACTATAATGATAAATTTATAGGTTACTACTTAACGCACAGAATCCCTTATTACTTTAGCACCTTCGGAAAGAAAATTTCAAGCTTTGATATGGTTTACAGAGGAATTACAGGTGACATGAAAAATCCTGAAATTCATGATTTTGAATTTGAAAAACTTAATCATTTTTACCAGGAGATCGGCTTAGAAGCCAATAACTTCTTGGGAAGTCCTTTCAATCTAGGTTTCTTCTATCGCGTCGGATATTACTCCACTCCTATGTTCAAAGAAAATTTTGCCATTCAGCTAAAACTCAATTTTTTAGGATTTTAGGAATGAAAAATATTCAGATTAAAGCAAGCTCTTTTTTTGAATTGCTGAAGCTTAAAGATACTTCAATGTGGGAAATTTTCGCGCAGATGATTGATGGTGACCAAAAAGAAATTATCTTTCTGGATGAGGAAGAAAAACTTCTTTTCACTTATTTATTGCCAGATAATCTCGCTCGACTCGAGGAAGACAGAAAAGAGTTTGCCCAGGAATATTCTGAAAAACTTTCAGGATTGAACTAATTACTTATAAAGTGATCAATCGTTTTCTTAGTGGCGGCAACATCGTGAACGCGTAAAATCTTAGCGCCTTTTTCTAACATTTTTAGATGCAGTTTTTGCGTTTCTTCTTCCACATCTAAAGGTGATTTGCCTAAAGGTTTATAAATAAAAGACTTTCTGGAAATCCCTGCTAAAATCGGAAATTGGCCAAAACTTAGCTGATTGAATTCCTGAATGAGTTGATGGTTTTGCGCTACCGTTTTACCAAATCCAAACCCAGGATCAAGGATGATATCTTTAATTCCAAATCCTCTCAACAACTGAATTTTTTCGGAAAAGTAATGATTGAGCTTTAAGATAATATCGTCATCAATCAATTTTTCGTGCATTGAGTGGTAAGAGCCGTTCACATGCATTAACACGTACGGAAGTCCAGTATAGGCAACTGTTTCATACATTTCATCATCGTACATTCCGCCGGAAATATCATTCACCAAATTGATTCCTTCCTTAAAACCAAACTGCACCGTTTCTGAAAAAAAAGTATCTAACGAAATTAGAACGTGGGGGAATTCTTTTTTGAGGCTTGAAATGATCTTTCCGATTCTCAAAATTTCGTCTTTTGAATCTAAAAGTTGAGCGTTCGGTCTGGTCGATTGAGCGCCGATATCGATAATAGTCGCACCTTCACCAATCATTTTTTCTACCTGAACGAGCGCTGTTTTTTCAGTATTAAAACTTCCTCCATCTGAAAAAGAATCTGGGGTGACGTTAAGAATGCCCATCATTTTCGGTTGGGATAAATCGATCAATTGCCCACGACAATTCAGGGTTGAAAAGTGCAACGATTCAGGTTGTTGGGTATTAGCATTCATCTGACAAAAATACGATTTCTGACAAGTATCAACCGAAAACTCTCAATCGAAATTCTTATCTTTGAAAAGTTTAGAAATCTTATGCAAAAAACATCAAAACAGTTCGACGACGTTATAAAGAGCTGCCGAAATTTATTCAGCAATAAATTATCAGATTACGGAGCTTCGTTTCGGGTTTTACGAACTTCTTCATTAACCGACCAAATTTTTATAAAAGTTAAAAGCTTGCGTAACTTCCAAACAACGGCTGTTTCTAAAGTTGGAGAATCGGAAGAAGAAAATTTTATGGCAATTGTGAACTACTCGATTATTGGTTTAATTCAATTAGAGAAAGGTTTTGCAGACGATTTTAAACAAGATAGAAATGAAATCCTAGAGCTGTACGACAAATTTGCGCATGAAGCAAAAGAGTTGATGCTTCGGAAAAATCATGATTATGGAGAAGCTTGGCGCGAAATGAGGATCTCTTCCATCACAGATTTAATTTATCAGAAAGTTCTGAGAACAAAACAAATCGAAGACAATGCTGGAGCGACTTTAGTTTCGGAAGGAGTTGACGCCAATTATTTTGATATGCTGAATTACGCAGTCTTCTGTCTCATCAAGTTTTCCGAAGAAAAAGAAGTTTTTAAACCCACTATAATTTAATAACATGTTGAAAAATGTACTGAGGATTGTTATTGCTTTAATTTTTATTGCCTCTGGTTTTGTAAAAGCTGTGGACGCAGTTGGCTTCTCCTTTAAACTGGAAGAATATTTTTCTCCTGCCGTTTTCAACATGCCTTTCTTTGAAAAGCAGGCTCTGATTTTAGCAGTATTGGTGGTGGCTTTCGAATTGATATTTGGATTTTTCCTGTTGATCAAAAGTCAGTTAAAATTTACATTGTCAATGCTAATTGCCTTGTGCGTTTTCTTCGCGTTCCTCACTTTCTACTCCGCCTATTTCAATGTCGTAACCGATTGTGGATGTTTTGGAGATGCATTAAAAATGGAGCCTTGGCAAAGTTTCTGGAAAGACATTGTTTTACTAGTTGGTCTGTTAATTCTTTATTTTCTTTACCGAAATGAGTTTAATGAACCAGAAGAAAAAACACCCTTTAAAAAATACCTTTCTGCCTTTGCCTTTTTAACCATGGTTTTCGTGATCAATTGGGGAATAACGCACGAACCAATTATTGATTTTAGAGATTATAAAATAGGAACTGATTTAAATATTGAGAAACATAAAATAGCCAAAGATCCCTCGGAATTTAAAACCTATTATTCTCTCAAGAATGAAAAATCAGGTGAAGTTCTAGAAGTTAATCAGGATGATTACGTTAATGACAAAAAATATTGGGAAGAAGGTTCACCCTGGATTATTGATGAAGCGAAGACCAGTTCAAAATTAGTAAAGCAAGGTTATGAATCGGAAATATCAAAGTTTAAACCAGAAACTGCTGATGGAATTGACATGACCGAAGAAATTTTGAAAGCTCCAAAATCAGTCTTGATTTTTGCTTACGACCCCAAAAATGCGAACATCAATATTTTAGCTCAGGCAGAAGCGAAATTAAGTCAGCAAAAAGACGCGCTGATTCTAGGAGTCTCAACAGATCCAAATACGTTCAAAACCATTAATAATGCGATGATGGACGGAACTGCTATTAAAACAATTGCCAGAAGTAATCCTTTTGTTTTGACTTTGGAAAAAGGAAAAATTGTGGATAAACGTTCAGCAGAAGATTATATTAAACAAAAAAATTAAAAGATAATGAATCAAAACCAACACAAATCTAACAAGTCAATTGCCGGATATCATTTACTGATGATTCTTTCAGCAGTTGATGGTGAATTTGCACCAGCAGAAGGAATGCTTATTCAGGAATATCTTGCAGATGAATTTCCTTTTAAAATAAATTTAGACAACGAGCTCGATGCAATTGCGGTTTTACAGGCAGAAGAGTGGAAAGATCATTTTGAATTTCATGCGCATTGCTTTTTAGACGATTCGACTGAAGAGGAAAGAAAACACTTCTTGCAGTTTGCCAAAAGTCTGATAAAAGCAGATGCAGAAGTAACGGAGCGTGAACATATGTTCTACATGCTTCTTAAAAATATTTGGAAACTTAATTAAATAAATCATTTTAAAATGAGAAAAAATATCGTTGCAGGGAACTGGAAAATGAATAAGAATGTGATTGAAGCACAACAACTGATGTTTCAATTATTAGAGTATAAAAAGAAGAATACGACCAACTGCGAAGTTTGGATTGCGCCACCAGCAATGTATTTGATGATGGCGAAAGATGTATTTTCTCACAATGAAATCGGTGTTCTTGCGCAAGACATGAGCGAATATGAAAGTGGCGCTTATACGGGAGAAATTTCGGCAGATATGCTGGAATCCATCCACGCAACTGGAACCTTGATCGGACATAGTGAAAGAAGACAATATCACGGTGAGACCGATTCTCACTGTAACGTAAAAGTGAAATTAGCTTTGGATAAAGGGTTAACGCCAATTTACTGTAATGGTGAAACGCTGGAGCAGAGAAAATCTGGTCAACATTTAGAAGTGGTAAAATACCAAATTGAAGTTGCACTTTTCACTTTAACAGCTGAAGAAATTAAAAAGGTCGTTATTGCGTACGAACCAGTTTGGGCCATTGGAACGGGCGAAACTGCTTCTCCGGAACAAGCTCAAGAAATTCATAAACACATCAGAACTTTAATCGCTGATAAATATGGAAAAGATATTGCTGATGAAATTTCGATTTTATACGGTGGTTCTGTAAAGCCAGATAACGCGAAAGAAATATTTTCTCAACCAGATATCGACGGTGGTTTAATCGGCGGCGCTGCTTTGAAAGTGGAAGATTTTGCAAAAATTATTGAGGGATTTAACTCTTAATCCTCACCCAAACTTCCTCTCCAAAAGAGAAGATCTTTTACAAAAAATGCGTCTCAACTTTGAGACGCATTTTTCAGTTATATGTTTAAAAGAAACTTATTTCTTTTCCGGCTTTTCTACTTTTCTTTGCAGAACTTCGTCAATCATTCCGAATTCTTTGGCTTCTGGTGAAGTCATCCAATAATCTCTCTCAGAATTTCTTTCTACCCAGTCATAATCTTGTCCAGAATGTTCAGCGATGATATCGTATAATTCTTTCTTCAATTTCAACATTTCGCGCAAGTTGATTTCCATATCGGTTGCAACACCTTGCGAGCCGCCACTTGGCTGGTGAATCATCACCCTTGAATGTTTCAAGGCTGAACGTTTTCCTTTTTCACCTGCAACCAAAAGAACTGCACCCATTGAAGCTGCCATTCCTGTACAGATTGTCGCAACATCCGGCTTGATGATTTGCATGGTGTCATAAATTCCCAATCCAGCATAAACGCTTCCTCCAGGAGAGTTAATGTAAATCTGAATATCTTTCGACGCATCAGAACTTTCTAAGAACAGTAACTGTGCGGTTACGATATTCGCAACTTGATCGTCGATTCCGGTTCCTAAGAAGATAATTCGGTCCATCATCAAACGTGAAAAAACGTCCATTTGAGTCACGTTCAATCTTCGTTCTTCCATAATATAAGGCGTTAAATTGGTCGGTCCATACATTCCCATATATTGATCAGTCGCCAATCCACTGTTTCCTAAATGTTTCACAGAGAAATCTCTGAAATCTTTTTTAATATCCATTTATCTATTTTTTTCGTTTTGTAAATTACAATTTCTGTTCCTTAAAATAACTATGCCCTTTTGTCAGTTGTCGGTTTAATTTCATATTGATTTCATTTAAAAGACTTTTTAAAATCATGATTCTTTTAACCAGTTCATAATACTCATCTGGCTTTTCATCCCGCACTGCATCTAAATTTCTGACAATATCATAAATCATTTTTTCAATGAAATGACTTTTATGAATCAGAATATCATCCTCAATTTCTGCCTCTAATTTTTCACCGGGTTTAGGTGGGAAAATATTGCTTTTTTCCCAGTTACTCAGTTCTTCGTCTTCCAGAATGGCGCTTGAAACTTTAGAGACAATGGTTTCATCCATTAAAGTTAAGAAAAAATTGCTTTGTATAATCTCATTATTCGCCAAACCAATTTTTAATTCTTCGATTATTTTCTGATTAATAGGCGATTGTGGCTCGTAATCATCTTCATTAAAGTGACTTATAATCTCCTCAATAACCGTAATTTTAAAAGGCTGATTATCCGCATGCGATTTTTCTAAAATACGATCTCCGAAGTTGAGCATGTGTTTCACTAATTTCTCCTCCAGCTCCAATAATGGATTTACAGAAATGGTGCTTAATGGAACGATTTCAAGTTTCGTCTTTAGCTGCGGCTCGGCTCTTTGTTGCGGCGAGAATTGTTGACTTTGAAGTTGTTTCTGAACATTCAATTCATTAAAAAGCGATTGTTCTGAAATGCCAAATTTATTGGCAACTTCCTTTAAATAAACTTCCTGCTTTAAAGCATTCTTCACAAACGCCACCGACTTTACGATATCCCGAATAGATTCCGCTTTCTTAATGGGATCATCGCCCGCTTCTTTTAATAAAATTTCTGCTTTGAAATCGATGAAATCTTTAGCCTGCGTTTTTATAAAGTCTTCCACATAATCTTGCGGATGTTTTCTTGAAAAAGAATCAGGATCATCGCCATCTGGAAAAAGTAAAATCCGAATATTCATTTCTTCGGCGAGCAACAAATCGATACTTCTAAAACTCGCTTTAATTCCAGCTGGATCTCCATCGAAAAGAATGGTTACGTTTTCGGTTAATCTTTTAATCAACTTGATTTGATCGACGGTTAAAGCAGTCCCAGAACTGGCCACGACATTCTCAATTCCGCTTTGGTGCAGCGCAATAACATCCATATAACCTTCTACTAAAAGACAAAGGTTTGCTTTGGAGATGGCTTGCTTTCCCTGACTTAGACCATAAAGGACACTTGATTTATGATAAATTTCCGTTTCGGGAGAATTTAAATATTTGGCAGTTTTAATATTATTTTTCAGAATTCTCGCTCCAAATCCTAAAACCCGTCCTGAAAAACTATGGATCGGAAATAAAACCCTTTCCCGAAAACGATCGATTCCGTTTGGCGCATTTTCCGGAAAAATAGACAGTCCAGATTTCTCCAGAATATCGCTGGAATATCTTTTATTTAAAGCAAATTCTGTAAAAGCATTCCGCTGTTCTGGTGAATATCCCAACTGGAATTTCTTAATAATATCATCCCTAAGTTCGCGCTCTTTAAAATAAGAATAGGCGATTGTCCGTCCCTCTTCGGTTTCGAAAAGTTGTTCCTGGAAAAAATCGTTCGCGATCTCATGAATTTTGTAAAGCAGTTCTTTATCGGTCTGCGCTTGCTTTTGCTCTTCCGTAAGTTCCCGTTTGTCCTCTTCTATTTCTATTCCATACTTTTGAGCCGCATGCCGCAGTGCTTCAGGGTACGTGAAATTTTCAATTTCCATTAAAAATGAAATGGCAGTTCCACCTTTTCCAGATGAAAAATCTTTCCAAATTTGCTTACTTGGCGACACCACAAAACTCGGTGATTTCTCATCATGAAACGGACTTAACCCTTTAAAATTCGAGCCTGCTCTTTTAAGTTGCACATATTCGCCGACGATTTCCTCTACCCGAATGGCAGAAAATATTTTATCAATTGTTTGCTTAGAAATCATTTTGTAAAAATAGGGAATAAGTTTTTCTTTTCCTTACTATTTTGGGCGTATCCCTCGTTTCCATCGCTCAGCGCTGTTAGGGCTTCGAGCCCTAACAGCGCTTTCCAGCCACATATCGGGTCGGGCTCTTCATTACAAGTCCTCAGTCGCCGCGATCCGCCGAGGCGGATCGCGCCTCCTTCCGGGCTTTCCATTGCGATCCCTTACGCAGGGGAAGAGCTAGGTGGAACCCCAGTTTTAAATTTTGAATGCTGCATTTTGAATTACAAAATCGTAAACTAATTTTTAAAGTTAGTTATACATTCCTGCATTAAATTCCTTATTAAAAATTGCCGATTCAAAATTTAATAAAAAAGTTAATTTGCCAGTCGCTTGGCATGCCCCTACGAAAAAATTCAATAAATTTGACCAACCATTTCTTTAATAATGAAAAAACTTCTACTCGCCTCCATCGTCACTTTTTCACTGATGGTAACGGCCCAAAAAAATTACGTTCTCGTGATTCACGGTGGCGCCGGCACGATTCTTAAATCAAATATGACCGATGAAAAAGAAATCGCCTACAAAGCGAAATTGACTGAAGCCTTAAAAGCTGGATATGCAGAAATTCAAAAAGGAAATACGTCCATCGATGCCGTTGCGGCTTCCATTATGATCATGGAAGATTCACCATTATTCAATGCAGGAAAAGGAGCCGTTTTTACCGCTGAGGGAAAGAATGAACTCGATGCTTCTATTATGTATGGAAAAGATAAATCAGCCGGTGCGATTGCTGGTGTTCATACCATTAGAAATCCGATTAAAACTGCCATCGCCGTGATGCAAAAATCTGAACACGTCATGTTATCAGGACTTGGTGCCGAACAGTTTGCAAAAGATCAAAACCTAGAAATTGTTGATCCAAAATACTTCTGGACGAAAGAGCGTTGGGAAGGTTTGCAAAAACTCAAACAGAAAGAACAGTCGACTTCGACAAAAAAAGTCTCCCAAAACACCTTACCTAACTCTTACGAAATCGATCAGAAATTCGGGACTGTTGGTGCGGTTGCTTTAGATAAAAGCGGAAATATTACTGCCGGAACTTCAACAGGTGGAATGACCAATAAAAAATATGGTCGAATTGGCGATGCTCCAATTATCGGTGCTGGAACTTATGCCAATTCTCAAGTCGGCATTTCGGCCACAGGTTGGGGCGAATATTTCATAAGAGCAACGGCAGCCAGAACAATTGCGGCGAAAATGGAATTTCAAAATAAGGATATTAAAACTGCTACTCAAGAAACCATTGACGAAATCGAAAAAATGGGTGGCGATGGTGGCTTGATCGCTTTAGACAAGGACGGAAATATCGCAATGCCGTTTAACACTGCGGGAATGTATCGTGGCGCGATTACGGAAGCTGGCGAAATCATGATTGAAATTTACAAATAGTAATGGAATTCAAAATTGATCAATTGGAAGACTGGCAAAAAGTCATTGACGAAATTCTGCCCAAACTTGAGTATAACATTCTCTTGCTAAAAGGAAATCTAGGCGCTGGAAAAACTACTTTCACCCAATTCCTTTTAAAGAATCTTGGCAGCGACGATGATGTCTCCTCTCCTACTTATGCGATTGTAAATGAGTATGATACTCCAAAAGGAAACGTTTTTCATTTCGATTTATACCGCTTGAAAAGTGCAGATGAAGTGGAAGATATCGGCATGCATGAATATCTTAATAATGCTTTTCTGTCCATCATTGAATGGCCAGAAGTTTATGAAGACGAACTCGCTCATTTTCCCCATCACGAAATGACTATCGATAATAACGGTGAATATCGACGGGTTAAGTTCACTTCAATTTTACCCTTTTAATTATCAAATCATCGTATCTTTGCCTCCTGATTCTTTCGAATTAGCCGTCTTTTATCAAAACTTTTAAAATGAGTCACACCCACGTTTTTACGCCTTTTTCTGAGCAGGATTTATTGCCACAAGAAGAGAAATTAGAAATCGTCAAAAAAGGAAAACAATTCAGCATAGGAATTCCTAAAGAAACTTGCCTTAATGAACGTAGAACTTGCATCACTCCTGATGCCGTACAAGTTTTGGTAGCAAACGGACACCATATTATCGTGGAGGCTGGAGCTGGCGAAGGTTCTTTCTTTACCGATTTGCAATACTCTGAATCGGGTGCAAAAATCACTCAAAATCCGCAAGAAGCCTTCGAACAGGATTTAGTTTTAAAAATCAATCCGCCGACTACCGACGAGATTGAAATGCTGAAAATGAATAGCTACTTGGTTTCAGCCTTACAAATTAATCTTCGTGATAAAGAGTATTTTAAAAAACTGGGCGAGAAAAAAATAAATGCCATCGCTTTCGAATTTATCGCTGATGAATACAAGCAATTGTCCTTAGTCAGATTGATTGGCGAAATCGCAGGAAGTATTTCTGTACTTTATGCCGCAGAATTATTAGCACTTTCGAACGGTTTAATGTTAGGCGGAATTACAGGAGTTCGCCCAACGGAAGTGGTGATTATCGGTGCTGGAATCGTTGGTGAATTTGCGACCAAAGCCGCTTTAGGATTAGGGGCGACCGTAAAAGTATTTGATAATTCTTTATCGAAACTTAGGCGGTTACACATGATGGTTGATGGCCGCGTGCCAACTTCGATTATCGATCCGAAAGAACTGGCGAAAAGTTTAAAAAGAGCTGATGTAGTTATTGGCGCTCTTTCAAAGTTAAGTGCCGTTCCGATTGTGACCGAAGATATGGTCATTGGAATGAAAAAAGGAAGTGTCATTATTGACGTGACTATCGACAACAGAAAAATGATCGAGACTTCGGAAGTAACGGATATGGAAAATCCTTACACCATTAAACATGGCGTTATTCATTGCGGGTTGCCAAATCTAACGTCAAAAATGCCGCGTACGACGACGAAAGCCATTTCTAATTTCTTCCTTTCTTATCTGCTTCATAATGATGAAGAAGGCGGTTTTGAAAATATGCTCGTTCACAAAAGTGAAATGAAACAGTCTCTCTATATGTATAAAGGTCGGCATACCAAAAAAATAATCTGTGACCGTTTTGATCTGACGTATCATGATATCAATCTTTTAATTTTTTAAATGAGAAAAATCAAATTCTTCTTACTGGGATTAATTCCCGGACTTATTTTAGTGTTTTTTATTCTGAACAAAAAAGGAGCAAGCTGCAGTGGATATCTTCCTAATTCCAGAGTGATCGCAGAATCTTTATCAAAAGAATTTACCTACTCTGAAAATTTCAAAAAAGAAATGGACCTGTGGAAAATCGATGAAAAGTTTTTAAAAGACAGTATCATGACAAAAGGCTATGTTGATTTCGACAGAAGTGATGCGCAAAAAAAACCGTGTCCAAGTTATATTCTTTTTTATCCAAAGAAAAATCCGCGCTATGAAATTGGATTTGAAAAATGTAAAGAACAATCAAACTTTCAAAGTCTTCTTAAACTAAGATAATCTCTTTCTTCTAAAAAAATTCATATGAAATTAACCATCATCGGTACTGGTTTAATTGGTGGGTCCATCGCCTTAAAATTACGTGAGAAACACTTTGTTGATTGCGTTTATGGCGTTGACCAAAACGAGCAACATTTAGTTGAAGCAAAAGAATTGGGTATTATTGACGAAGGTTCGACTTTAGAAAATGCGATTCAAAATTCTGACTTAATTATTCTGGCCATTCCAGTTGATGGATCCAGAAAATTATTGCCAACAATATTGGATTTGGTCAATGACAATCAAACTGTGATGGATGTTGGTTCTACAAAAGGTGGAATCGTAAAGGGAGTAGAAAACCATCCAAATAGAAATCGTTTCGTGGCTTTTCACCCAATGTGGGGAACAGAAAACTCTGGGCCGAAATCGGCGATATCAGATAGTTTCGCGGGAAGAGCCGGCGTAATTTGCGATCAAGAAGATTCTGCACCAGATGCTTTGAAAATGGTGGAGGAAGTTGCAGAAACCTTAGGAATGAATCTGTTGTATATGGATGCAGAAGGTCATGATATTCATACGGCTTACATTTCTCATATCTCGCATATCACTTCTTACGCTTTGGCGAATACAGTTTTGGAAAAGGAACGCGAAGAAGATACCATCTTCCAATTGGCGAGTTCCGGTTTCTCGAGTACAGTTCGTTTGGCAAAATCTCATCCAGAAATGTGGGTCCCCATTTTCCGTCAGAATAAAGAAAATGTGTTGGATGTTTTAAATGAGCATATTACGCAACTTCGGAAATTTAAATCTGCGCTGGAAAAAGATAATTATGAATATTTGGAAGAGTTGATTCGGAATGCGAATAAGATTAGGGGGATTTTGAGGTAAACTTAAATCCAATTTTTTTCAGAACAAATCTGCATTCAACCTACCTTTTTTAAATCTTAAGTATCCAAATTTTACGATTTGATAGATGAGAAAGCCCAGTGGCCCCAACATGAAAGTAAAGAGCAAACATGGAATGATGGTCAAATGTGGAATACCCAATTTTTGTGCATCTTTCAAAATCCAGGATCCTACAAAAAGATCGAAGGCGAGAAAGTGATACCAAATGGCACTACTACCCCACGCATCACTGTTTTGGAGCATCTTAACAATCCCGTCTAGAGAACCGAAATCCATAAAGTCTACTTTGCCAAAACTGGTTATGATAATGGCGCCGTAAACGATACTTAGTATGATCGTAAGGGCAAAAGTAGCAGTGATTTTACGTGTTACTTTCCATTTCGGAGCAACAATCATTAAAATCCAAACTAATAAGACGAGATTATTTAGGATCTGGAAAAGGATTTCAGGTTTCATTGGTTTAGAATTTAAGTTTTTACTAATCTAGAAAAATTCCTATAATATTGACACTTCTTTCAAAGTTCTTTCGAAGAAAAGCAAATCTTTATTCTAGCCCGGATGGAAACGACATCCTTTTTATTTTTTCAGAAAAAAATAAAAAGATACAGTGGACAGCCGGACGGGTATTCGAGAAAGCTAAATTCTTGACGCTCCTAAAAATCAGAGCGGAAAATTTAACATTCAGCCACGTTAACCGCAATGGCCAGACCGCCTTCCGAGGTTTCTTTGAAGCGATCATTCATCCCTTGAGCGGTTTCCCACATCGATTGAATGACCTCGTCTAGAGTCACGCGCGCTTTGGCAGGATCAGATTCTAAAGCGATATTGGCTGCGGTAATTGCTTTCATGGCACCCATTGAATTTCGTTCGATACACGGAATTTGAACCAAGCCACCAATCGGATCGCAAGTCATGCCGAGATGATGTTCCATGGCAATCTCAGCCGCCATCTGAACCTGACCTGGAGTTCCGCCCATAATCTCTGTGAGACCAGCCGCAGCCATCGCAGAGGAAACGCCAATCTCAGCCTGACAACCGCCCATCGCTGCAGAAATGGTGGCATTCTTCTTAAAGAGTGTTCCAATTTCTCCAGCTACCAAAAGGAACCGGATGACATTTTCGTCACTTTTAAATTCGGTGAAACATTGAGAATACATTAGGACGGCGGGAATGACGCCACTTGCACCGTTGGTTGGAGCCGTAATAATTCGGCCAAAATTGGCATTTTCTTCGTTAACCGCTAAAGCAAAACAGGAAACCCATTTGTTGATATTGGTGAAACTCAAATCGGCATCGACCAAATATTGGTACCATTCATGAATATTTTTGTAGACATTTTTGCCCAATAATTTGGTATTTAAACCTGCTGCACGTCGGGTAACATTGAGCCCGCCAGGTAGAATGCCTTCTTTATTGACGCCTTTATAAATACATTCTTTAATTTGCTGCCAGATATAAAGAGCTTCTTTTTCGGTTTCTTCTTTGGTACGCCAGGATTCTTCATTCAGGAAGACGAGATCTGAAATCTTATCGAGCTTTAACTTCGCAATATTTTTATCGATGTCTTTCCCGTTATGGCAAGGATATAACGTTCTGGTGCAATTGTTTTCGTAAGAATGTTCGTCTTGTGTTGCAATAAAACCGCCGCCAACAGAATAGTAATCTTGTGTCATTTCTTCCCCATTTTCGAAAACGGCTTTGAAAATCATTCCGTTCGGATGAAAGTCAAGGGATTTCTGTTTATTTAAAATCAAATGATGTCCGTAAATAAAAGGGATTTGCTTTTCACCGTTGAGATTAAGTGTCTCTGAAAATTTGATGTAGGCTACTTTCTCATCTATTTTTGATGTGTCAATAAGTTTAAAATTTTCGCCAGAAAGCCCAAGCATTCCTGCGATATCAGTTCCGTGCCCGATGCCCGTTTTTGCCAGTGAGCCAAAAAACTCGACGAACACTTCTTTAACATCTTGAAGCTGGTGATCTACTTTAATTTTTCTAATAAAACTTTCAGCCGCATTCCACGGTCCCATCGTATGTGAACTCGAGGGTCCGATGCCGACTTTTATAATTTCAAAAACACTGATTGACTCCATTACTTTTTTTGTACGAAATGTTGATTTAACCTGATTGACTCAAAGACAAAGATAATTCTATTTTTGAGATTTGGTGAAGCGAATTATGAATGAAATAGGTTTTTTAGATTAACAATAATTTAATGAAAGGGCGAAGTGTTTTTTTTAAAAGGTGATGTTTTGAAGTCGTTTTCAGGTTCGTTATGATGTTAAACTTTGCATAGGATTTCTGCGCACGGATTCCACAGATTTACACGGATCAAAAACTTTCTGTTCATTTGAAATTCTCGAAATTAGATTGAGGAAATTCTAGCAAGAGAGAAATCTTGTAGGTTTTAGCTAAAGAAAATTGATTCTCGACTTATAAAGTTGCGTAATTAGATCGTTACATTTTTTATAATCTGTAAACATTCGTGAAGTCTGTGCTTCAAAAATATTATTTGAAAATTTCATTTAAAATTTTGGAGACCTGTTTTGGTTTGGTAGCCGGGAAAAGATGGGTTCCATTCTCGACCACGTAATCAGGTTTTGAATATTTAATCGGGAAAACGATGTCTCTGCTTCCTAGTATTTGAATCACTTTTGGATTTTCATCAAATTTCCAGGCGGAAACTTTTTCGATACTCCATTTTAAAAAGTGTGCATCTCTGACGGTAAAGTATTTCATCAGATTCGGATTTTTGGGATCAACGATATTTCTGGCTACTGAATAAACCGCGGCAGATTTCACATTAAACATGATCTCTGGTAGGAACCTTGGGATTTTAGAAATTTCGCCAAATTTAATGAACCGGGATTTCTCTTTGTCAGATTTAATGCTGCCCATAATTACGATTTTTTCGGCAGATTTTATTTTATCGATTTCCTGAACGATGATGCCACCAAAGGAATAGCCAAGTAAGGCAAAAGGTTCGGAGTCATCGATTCGATCAGCCATTCTTTGAACATATTCATAAAAATCTTCTTTAATTTCGGGCATCAACCAATCTAAAAAAACGACTTCTAATTCTTTGGGGAAAGTAATTTTTTCTAATACTTTAAAATCGGCTCCAAGTCCACTGATGACATACAATTTCATCCTTCAAAAATAGAAAAAAGAGCAGACAATGCTGCTCTTTCTGTGCTAATATTTTGTTAAACTTATTTAGCCGTAACATTAATAATCATATCGATATCATCATTGATAATAATGTCTTTTGCTGCAGAAGCAAAGGAAATTCCGAATTTCTTTCTGTCAAAACTAAACTTGTCTGAAACAATATTTAAAACGCCATTTTTCATAGTAATATTCGCTGGAAAAGCGACAGGATTTGTTTTATCTTTTGCCGTTAGATTTCCGTAAATCATGAAGGGAAATGCTTTATTATTATTCTTTTTAACGGAAGTAATTTTATAAGTCGCAGTGGGAAATTTCTCTGTATCAAAAAAATCGCCGATTTTCAACTGATTGTTTAGTCTCGCTTGATTTTCACCTGACAAATCAGTTGCATTAATACTGGTCATATCTAAATCAAAAGTTCCACCTACGATATTATTTCCTTTCATCATCACGTCGCCAGCGGTTAAATTAAGCACTCCGTTATGCGTAGATGCTTCGGTTTTTATCAGTTTATAACCAAACCACTGAACATTGGAATTGGAAACTTTCTTGGACTGACCAAACATCATTCCTCCAGCCAAAAGCGCCACTGCTACTAAATTTTTCATATTTTTTTAATTAAATTTTCAAGTGCAAAAATATCGAAACATTTAGCAGGATGCTCTTGATGTAAGATAAGAAATGCCTATTTCCAGGAAGTTTTCCATCATCTAGACTATTTATAGATAACTTTAAGCTTCAGTGTACTTTCAAATGACTGTGAAATTCTTAATTAAATTTTGGTTAAAAGAATTTTAATTGAAATATAAAAACTCCGCTGATTAGCGAAGTTTTTAAGTATCAGTAAGTTTAATTATTTTTTATAAAAAGCGGCGTATAAAGCCGCTCCATTGAGAATTGTTTTCTCATCCTTAACCAAATAAATTGGAATATCTTTTAGAATATTCTCCATTTTATCGCTGATGATGAAGTTCTTATAAAACTTTTTGTTATTAAGGAAATCTTCCAGCATAACTGGAATTTCTCCGCTTAAGTATAATCCGCCAGTTGCTTTCATCTTGAGCACTAAACTGTTTGCCTCGCGAGCAAGGAAAACTAAAAATGTTTCAATGGTCATGGTACAGATACGATCTCTTTTCTGGATTGCACCTTGAATAATGGCTTGTGTAAAATTACCGGCTTCTATTTCTTGTGTCAACCAATCGGGTTGTACTTGTCGTTTTACATCTCTTAGGAATCGGTAAACGTTAAACAGTCCACCTTTAGAAAGCACAGATTCCCAACTTACAATTCCGTATATTTTTTGAAGAAAAGAGTAAAATTCAACTTCGTCATTTGTACGTGGAGAGAATTCAGAATGCCCACCTTCTGTGGCGAAAGGTCTTAAAAAACTTCCGTCCCAAAATAAAGCTGCTTCACCCAATCCGTCTCCAGGTGCCAAAAGCACGGCATTGCCAGGCGTGAAATTGCCTGAATCGTGAATCGTAACCAAATTTTCGGCTGCGACCTGTTCTAATCCATACGCTGAAGCTTCCAAATCATTAATTAAAAACACTTCACTTACTGAGGTTTCATTTTTAATGTCCTCAGCATCTAATGCCCAAGACAAACGTTGTGGAGCACTTTTGCCAGCGAGGACTGGTCCCGGAACAGCCACTGCAATTTTTGAAATATTTTCTAGGGAATGTTCGGTAATAAATTGATTGACGATGGCCGAAAAAGAGCTGAATTCGTTGGTTGAATACGTATTTTCTATTTTGGAGAAAATCTTTTTATCTTCCGTTGCATAAAGGCCAATCACTGTTTTTTCATCCCTAAGATCGGCAGCGATCAAAGAGATGTTGTCATTTGTTTCAGTGCCAATTCCGGGTAAAAAAAGTTCGAATTTATTTTTAGTGTCCATGTTGTAATGTTATCAACCAAAGATAATAATTGTTTTTAAAAAACCGCTTAAAAACAAAAAAAAACCTCCTCTGTTGAAAGAGAAGGTTATGATATTTATGCAAAAATTATTTACCTAAAGGAATGTTGTAACCCACACCTACACCGACTGCGCCAGCGCTATATTTTTGATTAGTCAATTCTCCTTTATCTCCAGTGAAAGTCTTTTGATAATGTAAAGAGAAGTTCCAGTCTTTGTTATGATATCCTATTTCTGGTTTGATGTAAAGTCCACCATCTGGTCTTGCAGTATTGGTAATATCGTTTGCAGCAACTTTGTCATCACCAACGATAAATCCGTAACCAATATCAGTTCCTAAATAGAAACCCATTTGTTTCGGGTAAACTCTAATCAATGCAGCTACTGGAACTACACCAAAATCGTTGTTATCATAACCGTTGTTTTCTTTTCCGAAAAAATGGCTATAACCTGTTGCAATACCTAAACCGAAACCTGGTGTGATTAAATTTTGGTAAGAAAGGTCTACTCCTAAATTACCACCTGCGTTTTCTGCAGGAACGGCAAGTCCACCGTGGATTCCTACTTTAAGCATGTTCGTCATGTCTGCACTTTGTGCGCTTAATAATCCTGCGCTCATTACTCCTAAGGCAAGAATTGTTTTTTTGATTGATTTCATAATTCTAAATTTTTAATTTTACTTCGAGGTTACTTGTCAAAATCGTGCCAAAATGGATTTATTTTGTGCTTAAAATTCTTCCATTATTTGCAAATTATTGATAATCAAATAATTAGCGAATACAATTAATTAAACGCACATTTAGATTTTAAAAAGGATTATATCAATCCGTGTCATTGAAACATTATAAATTACACAAAAAAAGAGCTGATTTATAATCAACTCTTTTAACTTCACGACAAAATAATGTTAAATACTTTCCAGCGATTTCTGAACGTCAGCAAATCCGCCACCATTATAAATATCGGACATATTTTCAGATTTAAAGAACTCTAACGCTTTACCGCTTCTGTTTCCGCTTCTGCAGAAAAAGATTTTCGGACCTTCTAACTGCATCACCTCTTCTTTCCGGTCTTGAATTTCGCCTAAAGGAATGTTAAGGGCAGATTCTATCTCACCATCCATTTCCAGTTCCATTTGTTCACGAACATCGACTAAATGGTAGTTTCCTGTTTTTAAAACTTCTTCTATTGACATATTTTTTAATTTAATGGTTATAAATATTTAAGTCACAAATTTATAAAATATTGTTAGTTTTGCAATGCAATCTATGTTACAAAGTCCAGAATTTAATTCAAATTTAATTAAAGCCAAAGCAAAAAAGTTTGGTTTTCAAAATTGTGGAATATCACGAGCAGATTTTCTGGAAGAAGATGCTAGACCGTTTGAAAGTTGGCTGAAGCATAATTACCAGGGAGAAATGTCTTACATGGAAAATTACTTTGACAAAAGACTGGATCCACGACGGTTGGTTGAAGGTTCTAAATCAGTTATTTCACTCTCCTACAATTATTTTCCAGAAAAAAATTTGGCTAATCTGGGCAACCTAAAAATTTCTAAATACGCTTATGGTGAAGATTACCATGAAATTATAAAGGAGATTTTGCGTGAAATGGTAGCTGAGTTAAAGGATGAAATCGGAGATATTGAATGTCGGGTTTTCACCGATTCCGCCCCGATCTTAGAAAGAAGTTGGGCCAGAAAATCGGGAATTGGTTGGGTCGGGAAAAACGCCAATCTTATCACCAAACAAACTGGATCCTTTTATTTTTTAGCCGAAATCATTTGTGATTTAGAACTTGTGGAAGATTATGAAACGACTGATCATTGTGGTTCCTGCCGAAAATGCATCGACGCGTGTCCAACCGATGCAATTGTTGCTGACCGCGTGATCGATGGAAGCAAATGTATTTCTTACGCAACCATCGAATTGAAAAATGAAATTCCCGCTCACTTTAAAGGTAAGATGGAAGACTGGATGTTTGGCTGCGATATTTGCCAGGATGTTTGCCCTTGGAATCGTTTTTCAAAGCCGCATCAGCAGGAAAAATTTAAACCTAATTCTCTGCTTCAAAATCTAGAAAAATCTGATTGGCAAGAACTCTCACAGGAATTATTTTCAGAAATATTTCGAAAGTCTCCCGTAAAGAGAACGAAATTTGCAGGGCTGAAAAGAAATATAGAATTTTTGACTGATTCTAAAACCTCTAACTTTTAACAATCATTATTAAAGCAATGATGAAATCAAATTTAAAAAAAAACACATTTTGAAAAAAGCATTCTCAATTATTCTGAAAAGTTTAGCTGCAATTCTGGGCTTGGTTCTACTCTACGTAGTTCTTTCTTTGGTTATTCCGTATATTCCAATTCAAAAAAAGGCGACTACCGAAATCGCAAATATTCCTATTTATATTTATACGAACGGTGTCCATACTGATATTGTAATGCCGATCAAAACTGACCAAATTGATTGGAGCACCAAAATCCTATTTGATAATACGACTTCTAAAAGTTCGGATTTTAATTATGTCGGCATTGGTTGGGGCGACAAAGGATTCTATTTAGACACACCGACATGGGCAGAACTAAAAGTTTCCACAGCATTTTATGCAGCTTTTTGGCTGGGCGATTCGGCGATGCATACCACTTTTTACAAAACAATGAAAGAAGGAGCTGACTGTAAAAAAATGCTGCTTACCAAAAATCAGTATGCAGCATTGATTGAATTTGTAGATTCTAAATTTGACAAAGATAGTTCAGGACAAAATATCTTAATTCCTACAGACGCGGTATATTCTAAGGACGATGCGTTTTATGAAGCCAAAGGAAGTTACAGTTTTTTATACACTTGTAATACTTGGACCAACAACGCTTTAAAAGCAGCTGGCCAAAAAGCTGCACTTTGGACCCCGACTGATTTTGGAATATTTCAGCATTATAAATAACGTTTTTCACTTCTTTAATAAGGGAAGGATAATTATTTAAAGGTTATAAATACTGGCTAATTGGTCTAAAGAATAAATTTTTCTTATTTTAAAAACTTTGTAAATACATCTCTATTACATGCAGCGATCTCATTTCTACATTTTACTGATTTTAAATTTTCTGTTCGTTAATACAATTTCAGCACAGACCATCAATTCGAAAACTGATTCTTTAAGAGTTGGTGTGGCTGGGACTGCGCCATTTGTTTTTACGGAACGTGGAAATTCTGCGCCTCAAGGAATTTCGGTTAGTATTTGGGATGAAATTGCAACAGATCTTGACTGGACTTATCAATATAAATCTTACAAAACCGTTAATCTTGCCTTAGATGCTTTGAAAAAAGGAGACTTGGATTTGGTTGTTGGACCAGTAACCATTAACTCTCAGAGGTTAAACGATTTTAGATTTTCACAACCGTTTTATCAGTCAAGTTTAGCTATCGCTTATAAGCAAGGTGAATTTAGTATCTGGAATGTTTTCAAACTTTTATTTAGCTTTAAATTATTATTAGCAATAGGAATCTTTCTTGTTATTCTGGGAATCGTTGGTACTTTACTGTGGCTTGCAGAAAGGAAAGCATCGCCCGAACAGTTCTCCTCGAAACCTGCAAAAGGAATTGGCAGCGGAATGTGGTTAGCAATTGTAACCATGAGTACAACTGGTTATGGTGATAAAGCACCAGTAACATTGATGGGTAGAATAATTGCAGGAACTTGGATGGTTGTATCGATTATTTCAGCGACCTCGATGATTGCAGGAATTGCGAGTGTTCTTACCTTCTCTAATTTTCAGTCGGTTGACATTAAAAATATTGAGCAATTAAATGGAAAAAAAGTCGCAACCATTTCAGGTTCTCCTTCTGTTACTTTTTTAAAGGAATATAATATTAGAATAAAACCGACAGAGACTTTAGCTGAAGCGATAAAAATGCTGAATGCTGAACAAGTTGATGCTATTGTTTACGACCGGCCGCAGTTGATGCACTACATCAATACGCACAAAGATGATGATTTAGAGCTTGCCACCGCAGAATACTATCAACAAGGTTACGGCTTTGCTTTTCCCAAAGAAAGTAATTTAGTTTTCCAAGTCAATAGAACGCTGTTAGAATTATCGGAAGATCAGCAAATTTCAGAAATTATTGAAGAGTATTTGGGGAAACCAAAATAATTTAAATTAGATGTAGAAATAAAAAACCTCTGTGAATCAATGATTACAGAGGTTTGTAGTACCCGGCACCAGAATCGAACTGGTACATCTTGCGATACTAGAGTTTGAGTCTAGCGCGTCTACCAATTCCGCCAGCCGGGCGTTTAAATTGGAGTGCAAATATAGAATTAATTTTTTAAGAACAGGAAATTTATTTACTAAAATTTCAACAAAACCGTCGTGTTCATCACTAAAACTAACTAACTATTTGATTATCAAAACTGCAATTCTAAACCATCATAGGCGAGATGAACATTTTCTGGCAGTTCAAATTCTGTTTCATCATGCATTCCTAAGTGATGAGAAATATGAGTGAGGTACAATTTCTTTGGTTGAAGCTCTTCAAAGAGTTCTAAAACCTGCGGCAAAATAAAGTGCGCGGGATGCAATTCTTCTTTACGAATGCAGTTTAGAATAAGAACATCCAGATTTTTTAATTTTTCTTTTTCATCATTATTAATGAAGCTAGCATCGGTAATGTAAGCAAGCTTTTTAAATTTAAAACCAAGAACGGTAATTTTAGAATGCATCACCTCTATCGGATAAATATCATTGTCCAAAATATTAAAATCACCTGTGATTTCCTGTAAATTAAAAGAAGGCGCACCAGGATATTTAATATCCGCAAAAGCGTAAGGGAAACGGGATTTCACTTCGTCACCTACTCTTTTATTCGCATACAGATCGATGTTCTTTCTATTTTTAAAGATGAGCGGTCGCAAATCATCCAAACCAATCACATGATCGTTATGCTCATGTGTTAATAGCACCGCATCGATTTGCTCTTCTTTGTTATCGAGCATTTGCAACCTGAAGTCAGGTCCACAATCAATCAGAATTTTCTTACCGAAATCGGTCGTGATTAAAGCTGATGAACGGAATCGTTTATCTTTTAAATTTAATGACGAACAAACGTCGCAATGGCAGGCAATAACGGGAACTCCTTGAGAGGTACCCGTTCCTAAAAATTTCAACTTCATTTTTTTTGATGTTGGCTTTATTTTGGTAAATTTACAAAAAATTAGACTTCACTGTGATTCAACCGAAATTAACACCCAAGCAGAAAGCCTTAGCGATCAATCTGGACCAAAACATTTACGGCACCTTTGCCGAAATTGGAGCTGGTCAGGAAACGGTACGCTATTTTTTCCGAGCAGGAGGCGCCTCTCGAACCATCGCAAAGGCGATGTCTGCTTATGATAAAGACTTTAGTGATGCGATTTATGGTAGAGAAGCCAAAAATAGATACGTCACTCAAAATAGATTGCGCAAAATGTTGCGCTATGAAGTTTCGCTAATCGAAGAACGCGTCTCCCGCGAAACTTGTCCTGGTCGAAAATTTTTCTCTTACGCCAATACCGTCACCACGATCAACTTTGATAAAACAATGAAAGGTCATGGCTGGATTGGATTACGGTTTCAGTGTCATGAATCTGAAGATTATAATGAAATCGTTTTACATGTAAAGTTTAATGAAAACGATGCGACTTTACAACAAGAAACCTTAGGAAGTCTTGGCGTTAATCTTATATATGGAGCTTTTTACTATTTTGACAATCCACGAATTTTAATTAATTCTCTTTTTGATGATATTTCAAAAGATAACATAGAAATCGATATGATCGACTTCAGCGGACCAGCTTTCACCTATGTTGACAACAGATTAATGAGTCTGCAGTTGGTGAAAAGTGGCATGACGGACGCTGTTATTTTCAATTCAGAAGGAAACAATATGTTGCCCGCCGATATTTTGTATAGAAAAAATATTTTCGCCGTCCGTGGGAGCTTTAGACCAGTGACTTTGGTGAATATTGATATGTTTGAGAAAGGCCTCGATTTATTTAAAAAAGATTGGGGATGCAATGAAGCAGAAACCGAGGTTCTATTTGAAATCACGATTGCCAATCTAAGAGCAGCGGGCGATATCGACGAAAGAGATTTCCTAGACAGAGTCGATATTTTGGGTAAATTAGGATACACGGTGATCATCTCAAATTTCTCAGAATACTATCGTTTGATTGATTATTTCGCACCTTATACCAATGGAAAAATTGGCGTTGCGATGGGCGTTAATAATATGCTCGATGTTTTTGATGAAAATTATTATGAAAATCTTTCTGGCGGAATTTTGGAAGCGTTTGGTAAGTTTTTCAGAAAAGGGATGCGTGTTTATCTCTACCCGTATAAAGATCCAGAAACCCATGAACTACTGACTGCCAACAATCTAAAGGTTGCCGATAGTTTGAAAGAATTGTATAAATATTTTAAACTCAATAAAAGGATAGTCGATATTAAGGATTATAATCCCGATTATTCTGAAATCTACTCCAGAATTATCCTTGATAAGATTTCGAACCATATTCCAGGTTGGGAAAAAGAAGTTCCGGAAGGTGTTGCGGAATTGATTAAAGAACGCGGAATGTTCGGTTACAAAGAAGAATTAAAACTCAAAGAATTTATTTAAAAATAAAAAAATGTCTGAAATAAAAAAACGTCTTTCCATTATTTTAGAAAGCCCAAAAGATAATACGGAAGAAAAACTTCAAAAAATTTGTGCGTTGTTAGATCAGGAAATCTCCTACTTCAACTGGACAGGATTTTACTTTAAAAACGGTGATAAAGAAGAATTGATTTTAGGACCTTACGTCGGCGCACCGACAGATCACACGATTATTCCTTACGGAAAAGGAATTTGTGGACAGGTTGCTGTTTCCAATGAAACCTTCGTGGTTCCAGATGTTCATGAGCAAGACAATTATTTAAGCTGTTCTATCGATACCAAAGCAGAAATCGTAGTTCCGATTATGAAAGACGGTCAAAATCTTGGTCAGATTGATATTGACTCTCACAAAGTAGATCCGTTTACCGATGAAGATCGTGAAATGTTAGAATGGCTTTGTGCTGAAGTTGCAAAAATTATGTAATCAAATTTGATTTATAATAAAAAAAGTGTGGATTTTTAGAAGTCCACACTTTTTGTGTTTATAAGGAGTTTTTTATTCTGCTAAATCTACAATTCCTTTTCCATCTAGACGATAAACCGTCCATTCATTCATAGGTTTTGCCTGAAGAGATTCATAGAAATCGATAGCGGGTTGATTCCAATTGAGAACCGACCACTCCATTCTGCCGCAGTTTTCTGCATTTGCAATTTTCGTAAGTTCAATCAGCAAAGTTTTCCCATATCCTTTTCCGCGGTGTTCTGGCTCGACGTAAAGGTCTTCGAGATATAAACCGGGCTTTCCGACAAAAGTTGAAAAATTATAAAAATACAACGCAAATCCAGCCGGCATTCCATTTTCTTCACCAATAATGACGTGTGCGAATTTTTTCACAAATATATTTTCCTGAAGCTCTTCTACTGAAGTCACAACTTCATTTTCCATTTTTTCGTAAACGGCTAGTTTTTTAATAAGATCAAAAATTACTGGAGTATCTTCTGGAGTGGCTTTTCTAATCGTGAACATTTCTTTTAAATTTTAGAAATCAAAGTTAAGGTTTTTGAAAGAATTTAATTTGAAGATCCACTCGTAACTAGCCCAGATTGTAGCGACATCCTTTTCTGAGGAGGAATGACGAGGAAAAGATATAGCGGAAAGCGGGATTAAGCTCCTAAAAAAACCTCCGAAAAAAATTCGAAGGTTAAATTAATTATTGGTAATTACCTATTACTTATATTTCGGTATTCATATCCCAGTTTTGAAGATAATCGTGAACGTGTTTTAGGAACATTCCTCCCAAAGAACCGTCTACTACACGGTGATCGTAAGAATGTGACATGAACATCAAATTACGGATCGCAATCACATCGCCGTCTTTCGTTTCCAAAACTGCAGGTTTTTTCACAATCGCACCAACGGCCAGAATCGCAACTTGAGGTTGTGGAATAATCGGCGTACCCATTAGGTTTCCGAAGCCTCCAACGTTGGAAATCGTGTACGTTGCACCTTGCGTATCTTCGGGTCTCAATTTTTTATTTCTAGCACGGTAAGCCAAATCGTTGATCGCTTTTGCTAAACCTGAAAGAGAAAGTTGATCTGCGTTTTTAATAACAGGAACAATTAAATTTCCGTCTGGAAGTGCCGTTGCCATTCCGATATTGATGTTTTTCTTTTTGATGATTTTATCGCCATCTACAGAAACGTTGATCATAGGGAAATCCTGAATTGCTTTCACAATTGCGTGAACAAAAATTGGCATGTAGGTCAATTTCTCGCCTTCTCTCTTTTCGAAAATATCTTTGTGTTTCGTTCTCCATCGTACGACATTGGTAACGTCAGATTCGATGAACGACGTAACGTGCGGCGAAGTGTGTTTGCTTTTCACCATGGCATCAGCGATGATTTTACGAACGCGATCCATCTGGATTACTTCGTCACCCTCATTTAATTTAATTGTCGCAGAAACTGGAGCGGCGGCTTGTGGAGCCGGACTTGGAGTTGCTGCAACTGAAGGCGTAGAAACCGCTTGCGGCGCTACACGAGAAGCTCTGTTGGCAACAAATGATAATATATCTTCTTTGGTAATTCTTCCGTCTAAACCGCTTCCTTTAATAGATTGCAATTCGTTGTCAGAAATTTTTTCGTTTTGTGCGATTGATTTTACTAATGGTGATAAATATAAATCGGAACCTTCGAAACCGGTAGCAGCTTTTGCGCTTTCCATGGCTGCTTCCAAACCTTTTACAACGTCGGAATCTACATTTGGAATTTCAGTTTTCACTTCTTCCGCAGATTTTGGTTCTTGAGGCTGATCTGCAACTGCATCACCAGCGCCGGCAACTTCTAAAATTGCAATGGCTTCACCAATTTTTGCAACTTCATCTTTCTGTTTCAGGATTTTAATAATTTTCCCCGAAACTGGAGTCGGAACATCGGAATCAACTTTGTCGGTTGCAATTTCTACAACGGAGTCATCTTCCTTTACGGAATCTCCCTCATTGAACATCCAACTGATAATCGTCGCTTCCATCACGCCCTCTCCCATCGATGGAAGTAGTAATTTATATTCTGCCATTTTATATTTCGATTTTCACAAAGATAAAAAATTTTCCCATTAAGAAAAAACGAATTTTTAGGGCATTTTTTTGATTTTATTTCAATAATTAAGTTTTCTATTTTTACATTTGTCTAAATATTTATCTTAATGAAAAACCTGCATATCGTAGCCTTATTCCAATTCAAAGAAAGTGATTTAATGGACGCTTTGGAATTACTGAAAAAATTAGTTTTCGAAACCCGAAAAGAAGAAGGTTGTTTACAGTACGACTTGATTGAAGACAACACGAATAAAGGAGTTTTCTTTATTGTGGAACTTTGGGAAAGTGACGAACATCACCATCAACACAATGGCACAAATCATTTGATGAACTTCAGAAATCAATCTGCGTCGATGTTAGAGAAATCAGCACAGGTTTATAAAGGTTACAAAACGTTTTAAATCATGAAGAAGGTTTCCTTATTATTGGTCTTATTTTCTGTTTTCGCGTTTTCTCAAAAATATACCAAAGCAGAAATTTCACGTATTACGGAAGGGAATATCGATTCGGCCTTGACTATTTTTCAAACGTCAGATTCTTTGCAGCATAAAGTTTTACTTGATCAGTCAATGGATGCAAATCCAAAAGATAAATACACAAAGATTTTAGTCAACCGAATGAAACTCGCACTTCTTTCTACAGGAAGCGGAGTTGGAATTGCTGCACCACAAGTCGGAATCAATCGAAATATCACTTGGGCAAAAAGGTTTGATAAGGACGGAAAACCTTTGGAATATTTTATCAATCCAAAAATTCTCTGGCGTTCAGAAGTTTTGAATCTAGGTCCGGAAGGCGATTTATCCATCGAGGTTTTCAGAGATTATTTTTATAGAAGTCAAGTGATTCAATTAGAATATTTTGATTTAGACGGAAAGAAACATACTGAAATTGTGGAAGGTTTCACGGCAATTATCTTGCAGCACGAGATCGATCATCTTTCGGGGATTTTAATTTCTGATAAAATTGAAAA
This sequence comes from Kaistella antarctica, assembly GCF_900109615.1. Taxonomy (GTDB): domain Bacteria; phylum Bacteroidota; class Bacteroidia; order Flavobacteriales; family Weeksellaceae; genus Kaistella; species Kaistella antarctica. Next base: position 376,409 of record NZ_FOIX01000003.1, on the reverse strand, counting down.
TCAGAAAATGAAAAATTTCGAGAAAGTGGAATTCTATAAAGAGATAAAATAGAAACTAAATATTTCTTAAAACGCAAAATCTTTTAACCGCAAAAGAGGCAAAAGATTCTGAAACTTCCTACTAATAATTAATAACAAAAGGTTGCAAAAAGTAAAATTATTCACCTTTTGCAACCTTTTGAACATTCTATTAAAATGAAACTTTTGTGTCTTTTGCGGTAAAGAACTTTTCAAACACTAAATAATCTGCGCTTCAAAAACGTCACAGAAATATCTTTTGATTTTCTCTTTAATTTCAGCCAATTCGTCTGTTGAGAATTCTCTGTCTAATTCTCTTTGCAAAGAAGTCACGCCTTTATCCTTAATTCCACACGCAATAATATATTCGAAATAGCGCAAATCCGTACTTACATTCAACGCCAAACCGTGCATGGTTACCCATTTCGAAGTCTTCACGCCCATCGCGCAAATCTTTCGAGCATAAGGTTTTCCAACATCTAGCCAAACTCCCGTTTCACCTTCACTTCTCTCGCCAGTCAAACCATATTCAGCAATCGTGCGAATAATCACTTCCTCCAAATTCCGCATATACAAAAAAATGTCAGATTTGAAATTATCCAAATCCAAAATCGGATATCCTACAATCTGCCCGAAACCGTGATACGTAATATCTCCACCCCGATTCGTTTTTACAAAAGTCGCATTAATTTCTTCTAATTTTTTTGCATTCGCCAACATATTATGTTCGTCTCCCGATTTCCCTATCGTGTAAACATGTGGATGCTCTACAAACAATAAATAATTCGGAGTTTCTGACTGTTCATCATCAGTTCGGTTGCGATTCTCCAGTTTCAAATCGATGATTTCTTTCATCAATTTTTCCTGAAATTCAAAAGCCGGTTCATAGTCCATCAACCCTAAGTCCTGAAACAGCAAAGTTCTATTCTGTGTGCTTGTCATTTTATTTTCTATTTTTGGGCAGTCCCCTCTCCAACGCTTTTCCAGCCGCTTGGGTCGGGCTATTCGTTACAAAACGAGGTACAAGTTTCGACGATTCAAATAAAAAAAATATTAATTTGAGTCAATCTTTGGTTCGTTCCTCACCAAAGGATTTTCACTTCTATCCTTATTGCAGGATTCCGCTTCTAAATCCATTTTGTTTTTTTACAACGAATTTATTAAATTAGAAACTTCATATAAATCCTTAATGAATACTAAAAATATATTTCTTACTCCCTTTGCTAAGTGTAACGCCTTTGCGCCCTTAAAAAAGTACGAAGAACAGTAAATTTATAATCAAATCTTTGCGCCTTTGCGTTAAAAATTTTCATTTTAATTAATCGCTATATTCTATTGTGCTTTTAAGATTTCCACTCGCAAATTTATAAAATTAATTTATTATGCTACGAATAAAATTTTCTCCTTTTTTCGCCCAGTCATCATTATTCAGCAAAATATTCACCAAAGCAGTTCCGATAATTCCACCATCTGCTTTTTCGGTAACCTTATCAAAATCAGATTTATTTTTAATTCCAAACCCAATCATGACTGGATTTTTCAAACCTAAATTCGCCAGTCGATTCAGATATTCTTCATTGTTGATTTCTTTCGCCTCATTCCCTGTCGTAGAAGAACTTGAAACGGCATATAAAAATCCGGAACTTAAAGAATCCAGATATTTAATTCTTTCATCGGAAGTTTCCGGCGTCACCAAAAAGATAAAATTAAGATTGTATTTCTCTAAAGTAGAGCGGTAGTTTTTGTCAAATTCTACGGGGGGCAAATCCGGAATAATCAAGCCAGAAACTCCAGACTCTTTACATTCTTTACAGAAGGCTTCAAATCCAAAACTTAAAACCGGATTAATATAGCCCATCAAAATAATCGGAATTTTCATTTCTGATTTCACCGATTTCAATTGGATAAAAAGTTCCGCGATGGTCATTCCATTTTTTAAGGCAATTTCATGAGCTTTTTGGATAACAGGTCCATCTGCAACCGGATCAGAATACGGCATTCCGATTTCGATATAATCAGCCCCGGAATGTTGGATTATTTTTAAAATTTCAGTCGTGTCTTTCAATTGGGGAATTCCCGCGGTGAAATATATATTGAGTTTCTTTTTCATTTTGATTTTGATCATTTATAAATTAAATAAGTTTTCAATCAGAGCGCAGACTGCAGCCCGACTTGAACGAAGCTCTTTTTAATTGGTGGCTGAGCTTGTCGAAGCCAGCATTTAAAAAAGCGGAAGTGGAAGGCGGAAATGTCTGCCCAAATAATTATTCTATAATTTTGAAAGATACGTTTCCATATCCTTATCGCCTCTTCCACTCAAACAAATCACCACAACTTCGTCTTTTCCAAAACTTTTCTTTTCTAAAACCGCCAAAGCATGCGCAGATTCCAAGGCCGGAATAATTCCTTCGATTTGGGTTAGTTCAAATGCTGACTTCAAGGCTTCTTCATCGTTAATACTAAAGAATTCTGCTCTTTTATTAATGGATAAATTAGCGTGAAAAGGTCCAATTCCAGGATAATCTAACCCTGCAGAAATCGAGTGAGGTTCGATCACTTGTCCATCAGCAGTTTGCATCACCAAACTTTTACTGCCATGCAAAACACCCAATGTTCCTAAGAAAGTAGTCGCCGCAGATTTCCCAGAATGAATTCCAAAACCACCCGCTTCGGCCGCAATAATTTTCACACTCGGTTCATCTACAAAATGGTAGAAAGTACCGGCAGCATTACTTCCACCACCAACGCAAGCAATAACCACATCTGGATTTTCACGGCCACTCTTTTCCTTTAATTGCCATTTTATTTCTTCGGAAATAACACTTTGAAACCGCGCCACCAAATCCGGAAAAGGATGTGGACCGACCACACTTCCAATAATATAGTGCGTTGTCGTAGCATTGTTGATCCAATCTCTTAACGCTTCATTCACCGCATCTTTCAATGTTTTCGATCCAGAAGTTGCAGGGATAACTGTTGCGCCCAACATTTTCATTCGTCCAACATTTGGCGCTTGACGAGCAATGTCAACTTCGCCCATGTAAATAATGCATTCTAATCCGAGCAAAGCACAGGCGGTCGCAGTCGCAACGCCGTGTTGTCCAGCGCCAGTTTCTGCGATAATTCTTTGCTTTCCTAATTTTTTAGCAAGCAAGGCTTGACCTAAAGCATTGTTGATTTTATGTGCTCCAGTGTGATTTAAATCTTCTCTTTTCAGATAAATCTGAGTGTTGTATTTCTTGCTTAGATTTTTAGCGAAATATAATGGTGTTGCACGACCTACGTAATTCTTTAAAAGATCTTGATATTCCTCTTGGAATTCTTCCGACTCTATGATTTCTAAATAATTATGTTGTAGTTCCTCTACATTAGGATATAACATTTCCGGAACAAAGGCGCCACCAAATTCGCCGTAATAACCATCTTCATCTGGATTTCTGTATGTTTTCATCTTATCTTTTTTATCATTTCTCAACTTTTTAATCGAGAAGGTTTTTAAATTCTTTTATTTTTTCTATGTTTTTATTTCCAGGCTCTACTTCAAATTTTGAATTGATATCTAAGGCAAAAGGTTTTTGTTTCAATAATTTGAGATTTTCAATATTTTCTAGAGAAACTCCACCGCTTAAAAAGTATGGCTTGGTGATTTCTAAATTATTTAAAATTTGCCAGTCGAAAGATTTTCCTGTTCCACCAAATGCTTTTGAATCGGTATCAAATAATAAATAGTCGACGGTTGATGGTTGATGGTTGATGGTTTTTTGTAACACCTCAATATTGTGATTTCCAATTCTTATGACTTTTATAATTTCTATTTTCTCATTTAATTTTTTTCTTAATTCGCAAATAAAATCACTGCTTTCATCACCGTGAAGTTGAATATAGTTGAGTTTCGCTTTTTCAGATATTTTTATAATTTCACTTACACTTTCATTTACAAATACTCCGACTTTTCCTGGATGATTAATTGATTTCATTTCTTCCAAAGTCAAAGAATTTAAAACATAACGAGGGGATTTTTCATAAAAAATAAATCCCAAAAAATCTGTCTTTAAAGAAATTAATTCTTCTATTTGATCTATTCTTGTTAAACCGCAAACTTTTAATTTCATATTAAGTTTTGGCTAAAGCCGATTGAATTTGTAAATTTTGTAATCGGGCTAAAGCCCGTTCCTATTAAGAATATTTAATGTCAGTTTATATGCTGCTACTTATTCAATAATTATCTAAAATAATTCGTGAAATCGTGGCTTTTATTTTTTAATTATCTTTATAAACTCTTCAAAAGCAATTCCGGGATTCGCATTTCGCATAAAATATTCGCCCATCAAAAATCCATTAAACCCTTTTTCTTTTAAAAATTTGAAATCCTCTAATGAATAAATTCCACTTTCGGCAATTGCGAGAACTTCTTTTGGCAAAAGGTTTTTCAAATTAACAGAATGTTGCAAATCAACTTTGAAATCTTTGAGGTTTCTATTATTAATTCCTACTGAATCAATGTTTTTATTGCAGTGGTTTAATTCTTCTTCAGTGTGAATTTCCAATAAAACCTCTAATCCTAATTCATGAGATAATTGTGTAAATTCCTGAACTTGCGTTGGAGAAAGACAAGAAGCGATTAATAAAATAACATCTGCTCCATTTGCTTTCGCTTCATAAAACTGATATTCATCAATCATGAAATCTTTTCGCAAAATAGGAATCGAAATTTCATTTCTTACTTTCAAAATATCTTCTAATTTTCCTCCAAAAAACTCTGAATCTGTTAAAATTGAAATTCCACTCGCTCCACATTTTTGATATGATTTAACCACTTCTAAAACATCAGCCTTATCGTTAATAATTCCTTTACTGGGCGATTGTCTTTTAAATTCAGTAATGATTCCACTACCCGACTTCACTGATTCTTTTAAAGAAAAAGTCTTGCGGTTAAAAAGTGCTACATCTTTTAATTCTGGTAAAGAAATCTGCCTTTTCGCTTTCGAAACTTCCTGCTTTTTTTGTTTAATAATTTTATCGAGAATATTCATTTTTAAGCAATTAAAACATTTAGACAATTCAAGGCTTTTCCCTCCATTAAACTTTCTTTAGCCATCATTAGGCAATTTTCGTAATCACAATATTTCTCTGTATTCTTCAAAGCCATAGCAGCATTGGCTAAAACAACAGCGTTCTGTTCATACGTTCCTTTCCCCTCTAATATAGATTTAAAAATCTCCGCTGCTTCGTCAATACTGTTTCCTCCGAAAATAGTTTTTGGATCGATATTTTTAAACTGCAATTCTTCCGCTGAATAAATCTTCTCTCCGTATTTATCAATCATTTTTGTATCGCTGGTCAAACTGATTTCGTCGTAACCATCTAAAGCATTTACGAGCAAAAAATCAGCATTTTTCTTCTGTAATAAATATTGGTAAATCCGGGCGATTTCCAAATTCGCCACACCAATCATGGTATATTTTGGTTGAGCCGGATTAATCAATGGTCCCAATAAATTAAAGAAAGTTTTCAGTCCAATATTTTTACGCATTGGTGCGATTGATTTCAAGGAAGTATGGAAAATCGGTGCATGTAAATAGCAGAAATTACCATTTTCTAAATCACTTTTCAACTCTGCTTCAGTTTCTTTAAAGCGGTAACCGAGAGTTTCCAAAACATTTGACGCGCCACTAATTGTTGAAGCCGCATAATTTCCATGCTTGGCTACTTTTTGTCCAGTTCCTGCAACAACCAAACTCGCCAAAGTTGAAATATTAAACGTGTTTTTTCCATCTCCACCTGTTCCAACAATATCGACCAAATCATCCGTTCCTAAATCTATTTTCGGTGCCAATTGTTGCAGGGCTTCGGTAAAACCTTCCAATTCCGCCAACGTAATACTTCGCATCAGGAAAACGGTAACGAATGAAGTTACTTCAATTTCGTTAAAAATATTCTTTGAGATTTCCAAGAGAATCGATTTTGCCTGGGATTTGCTCAAAGTTTGGTGGTCGAATAAATATTGTAATATCTCTTTCATTTTAATTCTGTAAAAAATTTTGAATAATCTTTTTTCCGTGCGGAGTTAAAATACTTTCCGGATGATATTGAACTGCTTGAACATCGTATTTTTTGTGCTGTAAAGACATGATCATTCCGTTCTCATCAACTGACGTAATTTCTAATTCTTCGGGGAAATTTTCAGGATTGACAGCCCAACTATGATATCTTCCAACTTCTAAATTCTCGGGTAAATCTCTTAAAAGTCGAGCATCTTTTTTGATGGTTTGGGCATTGGTTGCAACGCCGTGATATATTTCTGTAAGATTAATTAAACTTCCACCGAATGCTTCTGCAATCGCCTGTTGACCAAGACAAACTCCCAATATCGATTTCGTTGGTGCGTATTTTTTAATCAGTTCAATTAAGATTCCGGCTTCACTTGGAATTCCCGGACCTGGAGAAAGCACGATCTTATCATACTTTTCGATTTCCTCTAAAGTGATTTCATCATTTCGGAAAACATCTACTTTTCCCCCACTAATTTGCTCAATCATTTGAACTAAATTATACGTAAAACTGTCGTAATTATCAAAGACTAATAATTTCATAATTGTATGTTCTTAAATTGATTCGGCTTTTCTAACAGCCATTTTCAAAGCATTCAGTTTATTATTCACTTCCTGCAACTCATTTTCCGCTGTAGATTTTGCCACGATTCCAGCACCGGCTTGATAATAAAGCGTATTATTTTTACTTAAAAAAGTTCGGATCATAATCGCCTGATTGCAACTTCCATCGAAACCGACAAAGCCGATACAACCGCCGTAAAACGAACGCGAAGTTTTCTCATACGAGTCGATTAATTCCATCGCTTTGTATTTTGGCGCACCGCTCAAAGTTCCCTGTGGAAAAGTAGTCGCAATCATTTCGTAAGGATTTTGATTTTCTTCAACATCGGCCGTAACTTCGCTTACCAAATGAATGACGTGAGAAAAAAACTGAACTTCTTTCAACTTGGTTACTGTTGTATTTTTACCGCAAATGCTTAAATCATTTCTCGCTAAATCAACGAGCATCGTATGTTCTGCATTTTCTTTCGCATCTTTCTTTAATTCTTCGGCGGCTTCTAAATCTTTTTGAACTTCACCTGTGCGTTTGAAAGTTCCCGCAATTGGATGAATAATCGCTTTTCCATCTTTAATAATCAATTGGCTTTCTGGACTGGAACCCATTAGTTTAAAATCTCCGTAATCGAAATAAAATAAATAAGGAGAAGGATTGATATGTCGCAAAGCACGGTAAACATTAAATTCATCGCCATTAAATTTCTGTTCAAATCTTCGACTCAAAACCAATTGGAAAACGTCACCACGGAAACAGTGCTTTCTTGCGGTTTCTACCAATTCTCGGTATTCTTGATCTTCAAGATTTGACGTTTCGTAATCGGTAATTTTAAAAGGAAAAATTGGTGCGTTTTTCTGATTGATGAGATTTTCAATTTCGATCGTGTTTGATTTTAAACCGTCAATTTTATTTTCGATAATAAACATTTCATCGTTGTAGTGGTTGATCGCAATTATATATTGATACAAACGATACCGCAACAACGGGATTTTATTTTCTTCCGAAAGTTCTTTAAATTGAATATTTTCAAAGAAAGGTATCGCGTCATAACTGGTATAACCAAAAAATCCCTGTGCAGATTTTCCAATTTCTTTGGAAGGCTCTCCACATACAAAACATTTTGAAAAATCATTCAGCAACTCACTTAACTTTTCTTTTTCTAACGCAATTTTTTGCGGATTGCCTAAAGGAAATTTGAGTTCTGCCTCGTCGTAATTTCTGATCTCGATTCCCGCAACAGCGTTGATGGCGATGAATGAAAAGTTATTGTCGGTATTTTGATTTCCGGCACTTTCCAACAAGATCGTGTCGCGAAATTTATCCCGCAGTCGAAGGTAAATTCCGACCGGTGTGAAAAGATCACTCATCACCGATTTGATGGTTGTTTTTATGTTGACAGTTTGATTAAATTGCATGATATTTTTTAAAAATTTAAATAAAAAAAAGACCTTAACGAGTCACGTCAAAGTCTTTTTATATGTTTTTACAAACAGAATACAAGATTTGCTTCAGACCCTTATGAAGTTTGAATGATGCCACCAAGTAATGTTTGTGATTGTTTTCATTTGAAAATAATTATTTTTCTTAAAGGTCAAATGCAACGCTTACTAATATGGTTTTTATTCTTGAAAAGATCGACCCAGCGTTTCATTAGGGCAAATATATAAATGTTTTTCTAATCTGCAAACATTATTTTTTAAATTTTTAAACCGTGGTTGTTTGAAAAAAAAACAAGAAGTTTGTATAAATAAATTATTATGAAAAAATTATTAGCAATTGCCTTTGTTGGCGGATTATTGATGGCAAGTTGTTCTAAAAAAGAAACAGCAGCAGAGACGAACACCATGTTAAGCGAACCAGAAACTCCAACCGTAGAAGCCCTGCCGACTCCTGATTCAGCAGCAGTAATAGAGCCAATGGCAGCAGATTCAACATTGATCAAACCCTAGTTAAAAAAATTAGCAGTCCGTTTGAGACTGCTAATTTTTTATATTTATTCTTCTACATTTTTCAGCGCCATTAATAATTGATAAGCGCCTTTGGTCACAAATTTCTTACTTTTATTTTCTTCTTTAAAGTTTAAAAGTTCCGTAAAACCATTCTCAGCATTTCCAATTTCGACCGGAAACATTTTAAAAGTTTTAGGTTTGATTTCTTCAAAAACATACTGCTTTTCTTCCCAAGTAACGATGGCATCGTCGGGAATTACAATTCCCTCTTCAGAGTCCGCTTCCATCTCTGCATTCATAAAAGTTCCCGGAATTAAAGAGGAATCTTTATTAACAAAACGACAATAAACCAAAACACTTCGGTCTGCAGAAAAGTCCTTACCGATGATGGAAACACGGGCTTCATATTTCTTTTTGGGATTTTGATTGGTGTAAGCGTACACTTTTTGCCCACCAGAAATCTTGTTTAAATCTTTTTCAAAAACTTTTAAAACCAAATGAATATCACCAGTATTAATGATATCAAACATTTTTTCCATCGGCGAAACGAATTGTCCAATATTGACATTTACCGTAGAAATATATCCTGAAATAGGCGAAGTCACCGCAAAAGTGCGGCGAATATTATTTGCGTTTAAGGAACCGGGATTTATTCCCATGGCAGTCAATTTCTGGGCGATTGCTTTCATCATAATGTTTTGATTTTGACTTTCATTAAAGGCTTTTTGGGTCACCTTATCAGAACTGGCTTTGTTTTCATTCAAATCTTTTTGTCGGGAATAATCCTGTTGTTCGAATTGCAGATTTGATTTGGCCAACAAATAATCCTGCTGAAGTTGCACCAATTCTGGATTTTCTAAAGTTGCCAAAGTCTGTCCTTTAGAAACATAATTTCCAGGCATAAATCTCGAAACTCGCACGTAACCTCCGCTTGGTGCGGAGACACTCGCCATTCCTTGTGGCGGAACATCGATCTGTCCGGTGAGCATAATTTTATGCGCGATATCAAGGTTGTTTAAAGTGTTGGTTTCAATACCCGAATTTTTGATTTGTAAATCAGTTAAAGAAACCTGATCTCCCACGACGGTTTCGACCTCTTCCTGAACTACTTCTTCTTTGGAACAAGAAAAAATCATAAGGCTAAAAAATATAATCAGTGTTTTTTTCATTTTAAAAATTTTGTTATTCAGAATCACCGCCAATCATTTTTGAAGTGATTCCTTTTCGATTTGTATTTTCTGAAATCGCAATTCCACCCAAGTGTAAAAGAACAAAAATTGGCATCCAATAGACGGCCAGTTTGTGGGTTGTTTCTGCTAAATCACTTAGCGATTCTGAGCCAAGTTCAAACTTCAGAAGGCTTCCGGTTATTATTTGGACAGCAATCATTGCATAGAATCCAAGATAAATAAATCCCTGAAATTTTTCTTTACCGGAAGTGATTTTTGAAAAAGGATTTGGAAATTTAATTCCTTTTACAATCATGTAAATAATTCTTATAATAAATGCTATGGTTACGACATAAGCAGCGTAAACATGCCACTCGAACATCGGATCCTGAACAGAATGAACGATGGTTCGAAGACTTTGTTTATCCAGATTTAAACTTTGAATTTGAGCATTTTTATTAACTGCTGCAGAAATTACGGTTTTGCTCATCCAAACAATTCGGAGAAATCCCGTGGTAAATAACACCAACATAAATATTGCGAAAACCCAGTGGAGAAGGCGATGTAAGACGGTATATGTTTTCATTTTGAAAATATTTAATTATTGTTGAGTTAAATTATTTAACTCAATTATTTTTGCATTCAGTATTTTTTGAGTGTCGATGAGTTTGTTTTGAATGTCTAAACTTTGATTGATTAAAATGGACCATTCCAGGTAATTAATTTCGCCTTCGTAGTATAAACGGTTGGCCGTTTTCATAATGGTTTCGGCATTTTTCAAACCTTTTGATTTGTAATAATCAGTTTCACTTTTTAGTTTTTCATATTCACCAAATAGCGATGCATATTGATTTTTAAGACTTCTAGATCCTAATTCATAATTATTTTCAGCAATCAACTGGTTGATCTTCTGGCCTTCAATTAATGATTTCTGTGCTCCATTAAAAAGTGGAATTCCAACGCCAATCATGCCGGAATGAAAACGTGCAGACCTTTCATAAAATTGGTCATCTGCGCCTGTTCCGTACATGCTGGAATTGTTATAACCAATATTAAACGTCGGCAAAAGTTTGGATTTCTCTGCATTTAATTTGGCCAGTTCTATCGCTTTCTGCTGTTCCAGTTGTTTTAAAACGATGTGATTTCCAGCATATTTTAAATCTTGATTCGGACTATTTATTTCATAGAAATTTGAATTTTCGTTTGAATACATTGTTTCATCATTGATCAGATAATTGAACTGATAAAGGGAAACTTCACGATCTTTCTTCAGATTTGCCAACTGAATTTCTGCTTGACTTCTATAATTTTCTGCCGTGGTTTTTTCCAGAATATTACTTTCTCCTTTTTTCAGTCGAAGTTCGGCGCGTTTATAATAATTAGTATAAATGGAATCGGCTCTTAACAAGAGTTTTTCCTTTTCATCCTGGTAATTGAGTTCGTTGTAGATCATAGCGACCTCGCGTTTCAAATGCCATCTTTGGACATCTAAAGTCAACATTGAGTTTTTCCATTCTTCCATCAAAACCTGTTTTTGACTGTTGTAAAAACCCGGCAATCTAAAAGTTTGATTTACTGAAAATTTATTATCGGTGTAAGCGGAAGCAAATTGGCCGATTTCTCCGGAAACATTTAAGGGATCAACCACGGCGTAAGACTTTTTAATCTTGTCTTGATATTCGATTCGAAGTTGTCCGCTTTTTAAATTGAGATTATTTTTAAAGGCTTTTTCGTACGCTGATTCCAGAGAAATCGGCGTTTGCGCTTTCAGTTGAATGGCGATCAAAACTGAAAAGGCTGTTATTATTTTTATTAGTTGTTTCATTCTTTTAATTTAAATTAAAGTCTGTTGATTATAGCGAGCCTTGCAGCCCGACTTGAGCGGAAATCCTTTTTGTGTAGCAAAGCGGAACAAAAAGATTGGGAGCGGAAGGCGGAAATGTCTGCCCCAAAAAAACTACTCGTTGTAACCATCTTCTTCGTCTGTTATTTCTTGAATATTTTTACGTCTGTCTGGGAAATGTTCTTCGAACCAAATATAGATTAAGGGCAATAAATAGAGCGTGAGGAACGTGGCCAAAAGCAATCCGCCGATGACGACTGTTGCTAAAGGTCGTTGCACTTCTGCGCCTTCACCCTGACTTAAAGCCATGGGTAAAAAACCAAGTGAGGCAACCAAAGCCGTCATTAATACTGGACGTAATCTGGTTCTTCCACCAATCTTTACGACGTCTTTTAGATCAGAATGTTTTAATTTTTGTCGATTAAATTCTGCAATTAAAACAATTCCATTTAAAACGGCAACTCCGAAAAGTGCGATGAAACCGACTCCGGCGGAAATACTAAAATTCATTCCGCGAATCCAAAGTGACAGAATTCCGCCAATCATTGAAAGTGGAATTGCGGAGAAAATGAGCAATCCATATTTTACAGAATTAAAGGCAAAATAAAGCATCAGTAGAATCAGCAATAAACTTAACGGAACTGCAATCATCAAACGAGATTTCGCATGTTGAAGATTTTCAAAAGTTCCACCATACGAAATTGAATATCCCGGTGGAAGTTTAAATTCTTTCTCAACAACTTGCTGCAAATCTTCGACAGTCGACTGAATATCTCGGTTCCTGACATTGAATCCAACGATGATTCTCCTCTGCGCATTTTCACGTTGAATTTGATTGACACTTTCTTTCAGTTCCACTGAAGCAACGGTGCTCAACGGAATTTCTGTTCCAGTTGGCGTCGCGATTAATAGATTATTGACATCATCGACATTCTTTCTTTTCTCGCCGTCTAAACGAACAACCAAATCGAATTTCTTCTCGCCTTCGAAAACCGAACCTGTCGATTGGCCCGCAAAGGCGGTGTTGACGATATCGTTGACGTCTTCTACATTTAAGCCGAATTGGGAGAGCGCTTCTCTTTTGTAAGAAATTACGATTTGCGGCATTCCAGAAATTGGTTCTACATAAATGTTTTGAGCGCCCTTGATCTTCTTGGAAATGTCGCCTAACTTTTCGGCGTATACTTTTAAAGTATCCAAATCTTCACCATAAATTTTACAAACAACATCTTGTCGGGCGCCCGTCATTAATTCGTTAAAACGCATAGCGACAGGATATTGGAAGGAATAGGTGACACCCACTAAATTTTTCTTTAATTCGGCGGACATTTTTTCAGAAAGTTCATCATAAGTTTTCGCGGAGGTCCATTCTTTTCTCGGTTTCAAAATGATCATAATATCACTCGCATCAATCGGCATCGGATCGGTTGGGATTTCACTACTTCCTGTTTTACCAACAATCTTTTCGATTTCTGGGAACTTCTTCATTAAAATTTTCGAAGACTGCATTACGGCGTCCGTGGAAGTTTTCAAATTACTTCCCGGCAAAACTCTGGTGTCTACGGCGAAATCTCCTTCTGGCAGTGACGGAATAAACTCGCCACCTAATCTCGACATGATGAAAAGCGAAACGAAGAACAAGCCAACCACGCTAAAGAATACCAAATTTGGAATTTTTAAAACAAAGTTTAAAGTTCGGTGATAAAACGATTCAAAAATGGACATCATTTTATCTGAAAAGTTTTTCTTCAGATTTATTTTTTTAGATAAAAATAAAGAACTCATCATCGGAATGTAAGTCAGGGATAGAATGAAAGCACCAATCAGAGCGAAGATTACGGTTTGTGCCATTGGTTTAAACATCTTTCCTTCGATACCTTGCAAAGTTAAAATGGGTAGGTAAACAATCAAAATTATGATCTGACCGAAGACCGCAGAATTCATCATCGAACTGGAAGAAGTATACACTTCGCGATCCATAAATTCCTGTGAAATCTTCTTGTCTTGAAACTTGGTTAAATGTTTGAATCGATGCAGAATGGCTTCAACAATAATCACCGCACCATCGACAATTAGTCCGAAATCCAGCGCACCTAAACTCATTAAATTCCCAGACACGCCGAAAATATTCATCATGATAATCGCAAAGAGCATTGCTAAAGGAATCACCGAGGCTACAATCAAACCGGCCCGCATATTTCCAAGGAACAAAACTAAAACGAATATGACGATGAGCGCTCCTTCTAATAAGTTTTTGCTTACGGTACTGATGGCGTTATTCACCATTTTTGTTCGATCGAGAAAGGCATCGATTTTCACTCCTTCCGGAAGCGTTTTCTGAATTTCGTCAATTCTGGTTTTCACGTCTTTAATGACTTCATTGGAATTTGCTCCTTTCATCATCATCACGACGGCACCAGCAACTTCACTTTCTCCATTGTACGTCATCGCACCGTAACGAATCGCTTTTCCGTATTGAACCGTTCCGATATTTTTAATAAGCACAGGTGTTCCATCACCTAGATTTTTAACAACGGTATTTTCAATGTCAGAGATTTGATTCATCAACCCTTCCGTTCTGATAAACAAAACGCTGGGCCCTTTTTCGATATAAGCGCCACCCGTGTTTTGATTGTTTTTTTGCAAGGCATTAAAAACTTCGGTAATCGTAACGCCCATGGATTGTAAAATGGCTGGATTTACCGCGACTTCATATTGTTTTAAATAGCCACCAAAACTGGCGACATCTGCCACTCCTGGCGTACCAAGCAATTGTCGGCGGACGATCCAATCCTGTATCGTCCGCAATTCCATGGGATCGTAACGGTGTTCAAATCCTTTTTTAGGCCGAACAACATATTGATAAATTTCACCTAAACCCGTGGAAATCGGCGCCATTTGGGGAACACCCAAACTGGTCGGAATATCTTTCGATACTTGCTGAAGTCGTTCGGCAACTTGTTGACGAGCCACCAATAAATCGATATCATCCTGAAAGACAATCGTAATTACCGATAAACCAAAGCGCGAAAAACTTCGCATTTCTTTGATTCCCTGGATATTATAATTGATCTGTTCTAAAGGAAAAGTAATAAACCGTTCCACATCTGGCGCGCCCAAACTTGGCGAAACCGTAATGATTTGAACCTGATTATCAGTGATATCAGGAACTGCATCGATGGGAAGATTTCTGAGTTCGAACAATCCATAAATAATTAAACCAAGCGTCATTAAAATAATGATCAGTTTATTCTTTATAGAAAATTCTATAATTTTATTAAGCATTTTCTTGAATTATGAGCGCTGTTAGCGCTTAAAGCCCTAACAGCGCTGTGGTTAATTATTCTCTTCATCACTTTTGGAAGTAGTACCATTCCCCTCAAAATTTCGATAGTCGAAATCTTGACCAGTTCTGATTTCAGTGTGTTTAATTTCCCCGCCTGTTGTTCCCACTTTCTGACCAAAGAAGAGACAAACTATCGCAAGTATTCCCACCACAAAGGGAGCATATTTAGAGATCACTGAATTTTTAAAACTAAGAATAAGAGCAGCCAATGAAATTCCTCCTAAAAAGTACGTTAGGATTGCAAAAATTTCAGAAATATCCGCATGTTTTTCAATAAGGCTTTCGGATAGACCAGCAATTTTTGTGGCAGAGTTTTCTGCGTTTTCACCAGTAACCATCGCTGCAATAGAAGTAATGGCTCCTACTATAAAAATGATGTAGGCGTTTCGTTTGGTAACTTCGGATTTTGTGAAAATTCCGATAAGGAGTATCATGAGTCCTACGATAGGAAATATGATTGGCAGATGGTTCACGACCAAATGCAAATGTAATTCATCCATTTTTTTTTGAATTTAAAATTAAAGTTTAGGTTACGTAAAATGAGTCAGAATCTTCAGATACGACACGATAATACTTTACTATAAGTAAGAATTAGATTTTAGGAGGTTCCCAAATCTGTTGAAATACGCAAGGATAGTATTTTTCAGAATAAGAAAAATTTTTGGAATCATCAACAAACACCAGATTGCGGTGCAAACTGATTGTCGCTTTTTCAGGCGGAATATTTAAAGTAATTGAAATTCCTGAAAAATCATGAGTTTTAAAAGGAAGTTTCATATCCTTAAGATAGTCGCTGTCCTTGATTTGCTCGTCGATATAATGCATTTTAAAAAAAGCAAAAACCGACATTTCTCCATCAAGAGCTTTATGAGAAATGTAATGTTCAATAAGGTTTGGTAATTTAGATAGCTGTCTAACCTCTGTAAAAGTGCAGAGATAAGTTAAAATAAATAAATAGATAAACCATTTTTTCACAGTTCAAATTTACTGAAAATTGTCCATAAAATCGATTTATTAAAAGATTTGGAATCAATACAAATAGAAATCATGTTTTTCAGCTACAAAAGCACTTAAAAATACGATCTCATTTAAAAATATAAAAATGGAGCTCATCATATTTCCACATGATTTCCAAGGTTCTTTTCTTCACTAAAAATTTACTAAATTCGCACTCTTAAAATAGCAAGAAAAATGCAGTTATCAGAACAGGAAATCATCAGAAGAGAAAAGTTACAATCCCTAGAAAAAATGGGTATTAATGCTTTTCCAGCCGAAGAATATAAAATTACAGATACTTCTAAAACCATCAAGCAAGATTTTGTTGAAGGTAAAAAAGTTACGATTGCAGGGCGATTGATGAGCCGTAGAATTCAGGGGAAAGCAAGTTTTGCTGAACTTCAGGATTCAGAAGGTAAGATCCAGGTTTATTTTAACCGTGACGAAATCTGCACTGGCGAAGATAAATCGCTTTACAACGATGTTTACAAACATCTTCTGGATATTGGTGATATCATCGGAATTGAAGGTGAGTTATTCAACACGCAAGTTGGAGAAATGACTGTTAAGGTGACCAACTTTAATCTTTTGAGTAAATCTTTGCGTCCATTACCTTTACCGAAAGTGGATGCAGAAGGAAATGTTTTTGACGGCTTTAATGATCCTGAACTTAGATATAGACAACGATATGTTGACATGATTGTGAATCCGCAAGTAAAAGAAGTTTTCATTAAAAGAACAAAATTGTTCAATGCGATGCGAACTTATTTTAATGAGGCAGGATACTTTGAAGTTGAAACTCCGATTTTACAGGCTATTCCAGGTGGTGCTGCGGCGAAACCTTTTATCACCCATCATAATGCTTTAGATATTCCTTTATACTTAAGAGTTGCCAATGAATTATATCTGAAAAGATTGATCGTAGGAGGATTTGACGGTGTTTATGAGTTCTCAAAAAACTTTAGAAATGAAGGAATGGACAGAACGCATAACCCAGAGTTTACGGCCATGGAAATTTACGTTGCTTATAAAGATTACAATTGGATGATGGATTTCACCGAGAAATTGTTGGAATTTTCAGCGATTCAAGTGAATGGATCTACAGATTCAACGTTTAACGAACATACGATTAACTGGAAAGCACCTTATCCACGAATTTCGATGACCGAATCGATTCAACATTTTACTGGATTTGATATTACCGGAAAGTCTGAACAAGAACTTTTTGATTTTGCAAGATCAATCGGGGTTGAAGTAGACGAAACGATGGGGAAAGGAAAATTGATTGATGAAATTTTTGGCGAGAAATGTGAAGGGAATTACATTCAACCAACTTTTATTACGGACTACCCTATTGAAATGTCGCCTTTGACAAAGAAACATAGAAGTAAAGAAGGATTAACGGAACGTTTTGAATTAATGGTTTGTGGAAAAGAAATCGCAAATGCTTATTCAGAATTGAATGATCCAATCGATCAAAGAGAACGTTTCGAAGCGCAGATGGAATTAGGTAAAAAAGGCGACGACGAAGCCATGTTTATCGATCAGGATTTCTTGCGTGCTTTGGAATACGGAATGCCACCAACATCAGGTTTAGGAATCGGTATGGACCGTTTAATTATGTATTTAACCAACAATCCATCCATTCAGGAAGTTTTGTTCTTCCCACAAATGAAACCTGAAAAAGCAACACCAACGTTCGAATTAGATGAAGATGAGAAATTGGTTTTGGAAATTTTGAATGCTTCAGATGAACCAATGACTTTAGGTTTAGTTAAAGTGAAAAGTGAACTTTCTGGCAAGAAATGGGACAAAGCGGCTAAAAATTTGACAAAATATAATTTGGTTAAAGTAGAGAAGATTGATGATGTGGTTTGGATAAAATTGGTCTAACAAATTTTAGAAATGATATATAGAAACCGTTATTTTCGAAATTATATTAATTTAAATTACACTTGTAGAAAATAATTAACTAAAATATTAAATTTTAGGTAGCTAATTCATAAAACTTTAGTAAATTTATTGTTAAAATAATGCCTCATGAAAAAATTATATTTTTTATTAATTTTAGTTTCTTTTATACCTTTTTTAAAAAGTCAAAAGATCAATATTGATCCAACCTATAATATTTCTTCAACTGCTACGGATATACCGCATTTTGGTAATGGTGGCGAAGTCTATAATTTTCCTGAACAATTTGAAAATAGAGTGATGCGATTTACACCAACTGGAAATTTTGATCCAAATTTTGGAGTAGATGGTTACCTCAGTCTTCTACCGCTATATACACATTCAAATATCGAGATAACTTCCTCAGGAATTTATACCTTACAATACGGCAGTCAAACCTCAAATACAATAGTGAAATACACTTTATTTGGTACTATAGATACTAGTTTTGGTATAAATGGTAGTGGACGAAGCGCGGAATTATTTACGCTTAATTCGGGAATTGTTGCTCAGAAATTGATTGTTAATAGTGATAATTCCATTTATGTACTAACAACTGGAAATCGTATAATAAAAATTTTGCCGACGGGATTAATAGATTCCGAATTTGGAACTAAAATTTTCAATTACAATGTGACATTATTACAATCGAATGACAATTCTTTGTTATTAAGATATAATAATCTCAATAAGGATATTATTACACGATATACTCCACAAGGGAATTTGGATATCAGTTTTGGAAATTCTGGAGAACTTATAATAGAAATACCAGTTGGTTTTGTAGATATTTTTACCAATAAACTTAACGAATTTTTTATTTTAAACAGATCTGAAGGTATTCACAATATTACTAAGTATACAGCAAATGGTAAAGATCTTAGCTTTGCAACTAACGGAACTTTAAGTCTTAATTATTCTTCGCTATTTCCTGGTAGCAACATTTTTGGATTAAGTAAAATAGATTTTGATTCAAATAATAAAATCCTCTTGTTTGGAACAATTAGTTATACATATGGTCAATTTGCGGGAATGATTTTACTTCAATACAATGTTGATGGTCTACCCAATAATACTTTTAATGATAACAAGAATTATTTTATGACACCGGAACAATCTAATCAGGTCCCATATCGCAATTTCAAAATTATTGACGACAACACATTTTTATTACTTTACCTACAAAGTTTTGCAGCACCTCGAAGTCTCCTTAACGTTTCTAAATACCTGAGAAGTGATGCACTAAATACATCGGAATCTAATGTGATAAATAAGGTAGAAATTTATCCTAATCCAGTGGCAGATTTTGTAAATGTAAAAGTGAGTCCTACTGAAAAATTAAAGAAAATAAATATATATTCGATAGATGGTCGGTTGATCTTCACATCTACAGAACTAAAAAATAATTTGGAATTTTTATCACCTGGAAATTACATCGTTGAAATAATTACGAATAGAAATAAATACAGTCAGAAACTTATTAAAAAATAAATTTCAAATTAACTACTTGAGTAGAAATTATAATGAAGCTAATTTGTACAAAATCGAAAACTAAAACTAGAAATATTATTTTAACAAAAACAGTCTAAATCCCTCCTCCATAAAAATAGAAATCCTCAAATTTTTGAGGATTTTTTTGTGTAATAATACCCTAATTTTATGACTTTATTAACTTTCGTAGTCGGGCCAAATTCAGTATATTTGTGGGTCTTTTGAATGGGAGACTCAACACTCCCTTTCCAGCAAAAATTTAATTAAAACAAATTGATAAATTCAAAGCCAACTGGCTTTGATGAATAACAAGATTATGAGTCAAAAAGAATATACAGCAAGTAGCATCCAGGCGTTAGAGGGAATGGAACACGTAAGGTTGCGACCTTCGATGTACATCGGGGATGTTGGTCTTAGAGGTCTCCATCATTTGGTGTACGAGGTAGTAGATAACTCTATTGATGAAGCTTTGGCAGGACATTGCGATACTATTTCAGTGATCATCCACAAAGGGGAAGCAATTACCGTAAAAGATAATGGTCGTGGTATTCCAGTAGATATGCACGAAAAAGAGCAAAAATCTGCCTTAGAAGTCGTCATGACGAAGATTGGTGCTGGTGGAAAATTCGATAAAGATTCTTATAAAGTTTCTGGTGGATTGCACGGTGTGGGTGTTTCGGTAGTGAATGCACTTTCTGTTTCGTTAATTGCCACTGTTAATAGAGACGGTAAAATATACCAGCAAAAATTTAGCAAAGGAGAGGCACTTGCGAGTGTTGAAGAAATTGGAACAACGGATGAAAGAGGAACAGAAGTTTTCTTTCAGCCCGATGGTACGATATTTCAGGAGTTAGTTTATAGTAACGATACTTTAGCAAGCAGACTTCGCGAATTATCTTATTTGAATAAGGGGATTACAATTACCTTAACAGACGAAAGAGTTGTTGAGGAAGATGGTTCCTTTATGCACGAACTTTTTCATTCCGAAGGCGGGTTAAAAGAGTTTGTAGAATATATCGACGGCAACCGTGAAAGCATTATGAATAACGTCATTTTCATGGAAGGTGAAAAAGATAATATTCCAGTGGAAGTTGCGATGAGATACAATACTTCTTACAATGAGAATTTGCACTCTTACGTCAACAATATTAATACACATGAAGGCGGAACTCACCTGGCAGGTTTTAGAAGAGCTTTAACAAGAACTTTGAAGAAATTTGCAGATGAGCTTGGACTTCCTGCAAAAGAAAAAGTCGAAGTTACGGGTGATGATTTCCGTGAAGGATTAACTGCCGTGATTTCTGTAAAAGTAATGGAACCTCAGTTTGAGGGACAAACCAAAACGAAATTAGGGAACTCCGAAGTTTCTGGTGCAGTTGATAAGATCGTAGGAGAAATGCTAACCAACTTCTTAGAAGAGCATCCTAACGAAGCAAAAATTATTGTACAAAAAGTAGTTCTTGCAGCAAAAGCCAGACAAGCAGCGAAAAAAGCAAGAGAGCTTGTTCAACGTAAATCGCCAATGGGAGGAAGTGGACTTCCCGGAAAACTTTCCGATTGTTCATCTAAAGATCCAGCGATTTCTGAACTATTCTTAGTCGAGGGAGATTCAGCAGGTGGAACGGCCAAGCAAGGAAGAGACCGACATTTCCAAGCAATCTTGCCTTTACGAGGTAAGATTTTGAATGTTGAAAAATCAATGCTTCATAAAGTTTACGATAACGAGGAGATTAAAAATATTTATACAGCTTTAGGAGTTTCGGTAGGAACTGAGGAAGACAGCAAAGCTTTGAATATCGCCAAATTAAGATATCATAAAATTGTAATCATGTGTGATGCCGATATTGACGGTGCTCACATTGCCACATTAATTATGACATTCTTCTTTAGATATATGAAGGAATTGATTGAGAACGGATATATTTATATCGCTCAGCCACCTTTATATTTACTGAAAAAAGGAAGTAAAAAGATTTATGCCTACAATGAAAAGGAGCGTGAAGAAATTACTTTGGAAATGGCTCCGGACGGAAAAGGCGTAGAAGTTCAACGTTATAAAGGTCTGGGGGAAATGAATCCAGAGCAACTTTGGGACACGACTTTGAATCCTGAACGCCGTACTTTGAAACAAATTAGAATCGAAAGTTTAGCAGAAGCTGACAACGTATTTTCTATGTTAATGGGAGACGAAGTTCCACCAAGACGAGCATTCATCGAGAAAAATGCAATCTACGCAAAAATTGATGTTTAATTTTAATTAAAATAAATACCAAAAGCTGTTCAATTAATTGAGCAGCTTTTTTTGTAGACTGTAGTTAATACCTTTATTTTGCAACAGAAAAATTTCCTTAAATTTACGCTATGAAAGAAATTGTCGGCCTATCCCTTATAATATCCCTAATCTTTGTTGGTTGCGACAAATCAAAACCCAATGCCGAAAACACCGAAAAAATTACGGTGAATAATGAGGCAACTTTTCAGCTAGATTCAATTAACGTTAAAGACTCTTTAAAAGTAGATCAGAATCTTACCGTAGTATTTGAGTCGAAAATATTGGTGTTCCCTACCCTAAAAAACAAAACGCTACTAGACTCTATTTATGCGCCAAAGCAAATTCAATTATCGGACTATTCTAAGGCAAATTTAGCGGAAGCGAGCAATAAGAAAAAGTCAGAATATTATGAAGAACAAAAATCATCTTTAAAAGATTATAAGCCTGAGTTCGCGCAAAGCTGGTTTACTCATAGCGATATGAAAATGTTCTCAAAAGACAATAATTTTCTGACTGTTCAGTACACAGGTGACGGTTATACAGGTGGAGCGCACGGCTATTATTATGAAAATTACAAAGTTTTTGATTTGAAAACCAACAAAACAATGCAGTTAGCCGATCTTATTACTGATCCAGGTGCTGCTATTTGGCAGAAAATATTAATGGATAATTTCATTCAAAATGATGGCGATAAAGGACAAGTCGATATGTTATTAGTTGATCAAATTCCGTTAAACTCCAATTTCTATT
Organism: Kaistella antarctica; assembly: GCF_900109615.1. Taxonomy (GTDB): domain Bacteria; phylum Bacteroidota; class Bacteroidia; order Flavobacteriales; family Weeksellaceae; genus Kaistella; species Kaistella antarctica. The sequence goes on along the minus strand of NZ_FOIX01000003.1, from coordinate 354,016 downwards.
TTGATAAAGAGCATCTGTATTTCCTTTACAACCAATACGAAATTACGGCTTATGCTGCTGGCCCTGTTCTCATAAAAATCCCTTTGGCTGATATCAAACTACTATTAACAGATGATTTTATTAAAAGGCAATCATTATAAATTTTAATAAAGCAAGTTTAATCACTTGCTTTTTCTATTTTTACACTCCATGAAAAATGTAGCTTTTATTATTAATCCTTTCTCGGCCAATAAAAATTATCAGCCTTTTTTAGCTTCTCTTCAAAAACAGATTGAAGATCCTTGCTTTTATATCTCAGAATCAACAGCCGGAACTGAAAAATTCATCCAAGATAATTTTGACTCCACGGATATATTTGTGGCCGTTGGCGGTGATGGGACGATTTCTTCCGTCGCAAAACAGTTGATCAACACGGGTAAAGTTCTCGCCATATTTCCAGCTGGCTCGGGAAACGGCTTTTCAAATGAAACTAATTTTACCAAAAATTTAGATGAACTTTTGATAAAAATTAAAGCAAAAACTTTCCGAGAAATCGATACTTTTAAGGTGAATGACCGACTTTCAATTAATGTTTCCGGAACAGGATTCGACGGAAAAGTAGTCAAGCAGTTCGAGAAAACAAGCAGAGGTTTTAAAAATTACATCAAAATTTCGGTTGCAACTTTCTTTAACTACAAACCAATCAATGTAAAATTTTCCGCTGAAGAATTTAAAAGACACGACGGTGATTATCTCATGGTAAACATTGCTAATACCCGCCAGTTCGGCAACAACGCTTATATTGCGCCCCACGCTAGTACCGTAGACGGTTTGGTTGAAATGGTATTGGTGAAAAAATTTACCTTGATACAAGGCGCTGCTTTTGCATTCCGAATGTTTACCAAAACATTAAAAGAAAACGCCTACGTGACTTTTCTTTCTGTACCAGAAATTACTTTTACAGTGGATACAAAAGATTGGCATTTAGATGGAGAATACAATGAAATAGACTCTCCGATTCATATTAAAGTATTGCCGAAAAGTTTGAAGATTTTAATTTAGATTTAAGTAATCTACACTTAAGAAATCTGTTCTTGCAAACCCTTTTTATAAGTTTCCAAAGCCCTCACTCTGGCAAATTTATGGTCTACAATTGGTGCGGGATAATCCTTCGTTCCAAATTCTGCAACCCATTTTTTGATGTATTTAAAATCGGGATCAAACTTCTTCTGCTGCTCTGCTGGATTGAAAACTCTAAAATAAGGCGCCGAATCACAACCGCTCCCTGCACTCCACTGCCAGTTTCCGTTGTTGGCAGATAAATCATAGTCTAATAATTTCTCCGCAAAATAAGCTTCCCCAATTCGCCAATCCATTAATAAATGTTTGGTAAAAAAGCTGGCACAAACCATTCGCACGCGGTTATGCATAAAACCAGTTTCATTTAATTCACGCATTCCAGCATCTACAATTGGATATCCGGTTTTTCCGTCTTGCCATTTTTTGAGCAACTTGTCATCATACAACCAGTCGATATTATCATACTTTCTTTTGAAAGATTCATGCACTACTTTTGGAAAATGATAAAGGATTTGCATAAAAAATTCTCGCCAAATTAATTCCTTCAAATAGGTTTCATTGAGCAGCCTTCCCTCCGCAGCGAGTTTGCGAACGCTAATCGTGCCGAATCGAAGATGCACGCTCATTTCAGAAGTTGGCGTGGTGGGAAAATTACGGGTTTCGTGATAAGTTTTTAAGATGCTGCGATCAATTTTCGGAACTTCAAATTGATAACCAGTTTTCTTGAATCCAATTTTCTCCAGCGAAATATCTTGTTTTTCAACATCAATTAGATGTGACAATAATTTTTCACTGCTGTAAAATTCAGATTCTTTCGAATTGTATTTCAGCAACCATTGTTTCGAATAGGGCGTGTAGATTGTATAAGGCGTTCCATCAGACTTTAAAATATCATCTTTATGATAATGAACCTGATCCTTGAAAGTATAAAAGTCTATTTTTTTCTGATTTAAAAAATCCTTGATTTCAAGATCTCTCTTGATTGCCGAAGGTTCATAATCTTCATTACAGATAACGCTTTCCACGGAATATTTTTTAGCAAGTTCTTCAAAAACAGCTAATGGTTTTCCATGTAAAATTTTTATGGACTTTCCCGACTTCTCTAAATACTGATTTAAAACCTGCAAAGTTTGGATGATAAAATCCACTCTTTTATCTTCCTTATTTTCTAATTTTGAAAGAATCTCCGTATCAAAAATAAAAATAGGCAAAACGTTTTCAGAAGATTCCAAGGCTTTAAAAAGTCCATGGTTATCTGCCAATCGCAAATCTCTTCGAAACCAGAAAATAGTAACTTTATGCTTCATTATTAATCAACTTCAACAAAATGCTTGGACTTTCGTTACGCAAATTGGTATACAAGGTTTGATGAAAAGTGTTTAATTTCTTTAAAGAATCCAATAAATTTTCTTTCTCATATTCATCTAATTTTCCACACATAATCTTTGAAGCAACCGTGATGTCTTTCATTGATTCCTGAAACACTTTCTTTCCTTTTTCGGTTACTGAAATGCGCGTACTTCTTTTGTCTTCGGCATCAGGACTTTCAACGAACAATCCGTTTCGGACTAATCTCTTAATAATCTCAATGCCCGATTGTTTTTCATGCGCATTTTTTTCAATCAACTGCATTTTCGTCAAAGATGGATAATCCATTAACCTGAACAAATACGTAAAATCCTCGTTGATCAAATCGGGATGATTTTCGAGGGATTTTTTAATTAAATGTTTAGAATATCTGCCCAACATAATAACCTGTTTGGCGATTTCATTTTCAAGATCAAAAACTTCCAAATCAAATTTACCAGTTAAATTTCTAGGCGTTTCGTTTTCGTAAGCTTTCTCATTTAAATAAAGTCGAAAATCTTCCAAACTGGTTTGGGTGTTCGATTGTGATTTTTGAAAAGTATCTACTTCTGTTAAGATATCGATGATTAAATTTAATTCCATATTGGTTATTTTTTTATTAAAGTTTTATATTTCCTAAACCACCGTCAAGGCCAATAATTTGTCCCGTCATCCACGAACTTTTATCAGATAAGAGAAACTCAACTAATTGAGCACTATCGTCTGGAGTTCCAATTCTTTGCAGTGGATGTCTTTTTGCCGAAGCTATTCTTTTGTCATCAGTCGACAGTAATTGCGCGGCTAAAGAAGTATCAGAAAGCGAGGGTGCAATCACATTAACTCGAATATTTGCCGTCGCCAATTCTGCAGCTAAGCTTTTAGCAAATCCTTCAATGGCCCCTTTACTGGCCGCGATCGATGTATGAAATGGCATTCCTAATTTTGCAGCAACAGTTGAAAAGAGGACAATACTTGCTGATTTCGATTTTTTCAAAGCGGGCAAACATTTTTGAATCACTCGTACCGCACCCATAAAATTTTGATTAAAATCTGCCAGAAAATCTTCTTCTGTTAACCTGTTAAATGGTCTTAGATTAATAGAACCTGGACAAAACACCAACCCGTGTAATTCCTCTGGCAAATTAAGATCAGTCAAATCATCTTTAGATACATCCAATTCGAAAAACTGAGTTCCTAAAAGTTCTAATTCCGGCGTTAGATTTCGTGAAATCGTGAATAGATTTTCATCGCTCAGCAATTGAGCAGAATGCAAGCCGATTCCTTTTCCAGCTCCAACAATTAATATATTTCTCATACTATTTTAAACTATTATATTTTATTTCTTTTGCATCTTTCGCTACAATATTTAACACTTTCCCAATCTTTTTCCCATTTTTTTCGCCAGGAAAAAGGTCTGTCACAAACTGGGCAAATCTTCTGAGGAAGATGTTCTTTCTTACTATTTTTCAAATTGAATTATGGTTTTGCATACGGCAACTGATCTAAAAAATCACTATCGTAATACGCATCTAATCCACCGCTCAATAACAAATCTGTAGGATCAACTAATCCATCTTTAGCTAGTCGATCTTTCGGCAGATGCACACACTCAATCTGGCCTATAACCATAATGGTTTTATTGATTTCAATATTTAAAATTTGCTTCAATTTCAACTCTACTTTAATCGCTGACTCTTTCACAAAAGGTGCAAGACATTGTCCTAAATATTCTGGTTTCAAGCCAACTGCCTCAAATTCCGACTCCTCTTTCTGATATCTTGCTGATGTCTGATGCGCTTCTTTCAGCCATTTTTTATGCACAAAATTTAAGGTATAACTTTCCGATTCTTTGATATTTCGCAAGGTATCTCGTTCGACAGAATCGGGTCTCGAAATAAATCCCAACAATGGCGGATGGGCACCCAAATGAATTAACGAATTAAAAATGGCTACATTTTCCTGACCGTCATTCGACTTTGTACCAATCAAAACAACCTGACGAATTCCAGCTAAAGAATTAATGAACTTCGTTCGAAAAAGCTTTTCTGCTTTCGAAATTTCATCGGCTGTCATTGACACCATTTCTACCTCATTTTGCATTTATCTCTTACTAATTTTATTTCCTGAAATCATTTTTTGTCGGCTACATTTAAACCGGTCAATTTCATTATTTCTCTTAAACAAATGTTTTTGACTTACTCCCGAATTGACTCGAGCGCGCCATAAATTAAAAGAACTTCTTTTCAGTTCAGCCCTCATTAAAGCGATTACATCTTTTTCTGCCAAAGAAAACTGATATTTAATTGCTTCAAAAGGGGTTCGATCTTCCCAAGCCATTTCAATAACTCGGTCGATTTGTTCAATGGTTAAATCCACTTTTACTGAAATTTTTTATAGTTGTTAATGATAATATTATTCGCTTTAATGTCGTGCATTAAATTGTATAAGCCAAAAAATGTACGGTTCATATAAATAAAATGACGCGATCCACGATTGGCATTTCTACCTTTCATCTGCGTATTCTTCGCATATTTCTGGCCAAGTTCGGCAATGGCTGCAAAGAATTTCCCGTCAGAGAAATTAAAGTTTTCTTCTTGGAAAGGCGTTGTGAATAAGTACAACAATTCGTAAAATATTTCAGTAAAAAATTGTTTCTCATCTTCAGAATCATCTAAACGGATGATTTCTAATTCCAGCAATTTAGCATCTAAAAATTCTTTATTATCCAAGTTTTCACGAACCGCCAATTCAAAATAAGGAATGTAAAAATCTTGCGGAATGGTTTTCATGCATCCAAAATCAATCGCAATTAAAGTTCCTTCAGGAGAAACTAAGAAATTTCCGGGATGCGGATCAGCGTGCACTTTTTTCAAGTGATGAATTTGAAACATGTAGAAATCCCAAAGCGCCTGTCCGACTTGATTGGCTAATTCTGGATCCTTATTTTCTGCACAAAAAGTGGAGAGATGCTTGCCATGCATCCAATCCATGGTGATAATTCGATCATTTGAATATTCTGAATAGTAATCTGGAAAAGCCAGATTAGGCAAGTTTTCACAACTTTTTCTGATTTCTAAACTTTGGTTGATCTCTAAAACGTAATCTGTTTCTTCTAATAATTTATCCTCAACTTCTTTGAAATACTGATCAGAATTCTTTCCTTTAATATTAAACATCTTCATGGCAATCGGTTTTACCATCGCTAAGTCAGATGAAATAGAATCTGAAACTCCCGGATATTGAATCTTAACCGCCAACTCTTTTCCATCTTTCATCGCTTTGTGAACCTGACCAATACTGGCCGCGTTGGTAGAATTTGGTTCGAAATGATCGAAAAGTTCGGTCGGTTTTTTTCCGAAATAAGTTTTAAAAATCTTGGCTACCAACGGCGCTGACAAAGGGGGAACTTGAAACTGCGATAAAGAAAATTTCTCCACATACGCTGCTGGTAAAATATTTTTTTCCATGCTGAGCATTTGGGCAACTTTCAAGGCGCTTCCTTTCAGCTCTTTCAAACCGTCATAAATGTCAGTCGCATTATTTTCATTAAGCGTATTCTTGGCCTCTTCTTCGGTTTTCGTAATTTTATCTCCGTAATATTTCAAATAGTTGACGCCAACTTTAGCGCCTGTGGAGATTAATTTACTGGCTCTTTGGATTTTGCTTGTGGGTATTTTATCTAATGTTTTCATTATTTGTTTTTTACTTTTTCATTAAAAAGAAATTTTCCTAAATCGATTAACTTCTTTAATGGTTTTATTTCGAAAAGTTCAAAGCTTGTATCAACTGACTTCTCGATAAAAATATCTGTTTTTTCAAAGTTTGGACTGGTATCATCAAGCCAGAATTTTAAAGTAGCCATGAAGTGACCCCAATATAATTCCTCGATTCCCTTATTTTTATAGCGCTCCATCTTTTCCATTCGTTCATTAACATTATCCATTAATGGTTCGGAAATATTTAATGACTTAATAAACAGTTGGAACTCCTTTTTAAGAGACCACAATTTTTTCAAATTATCCAGATTATTTTTATCGGAAGCAATCAGATAGATTACGAGACTTCGATTCAGCGTTAATTGCTCAAAGAAAGTATAGTAAAAAGAAAGCAGTTTTGTTTTGGGATGCTCGTGGTAGTAATTTTCTTCAGCCGTGATCAAAAGCATACTTTGGTCCATAAAAAACTTTAAGTAATCTGCTTCCAGTTGATCGAAGTTGGCGTAGAACGAATAAAATTCGGCTTCACTAATTCCATGGTCATCGCAGAACGTAAAAACATTCAGCGGCTTCTTATTATTTCTTAAAACGTATTTTGAGTAAAGATCTAAGATTATCTCCTGTGTTAATTCAGTATTTTTCATATCTTGGTTTGTAATTAAAGTACAAATTTAGTAAAAAAACTTTCTATTTACAAAATAAAAGTATATTTTTGTACCATTATTTAAAACATGAAAAAAGTTGTCATTATCGGATCTGGATTTTCCTCACTTGCTTCTGCCTGTTACATGGCTAAGGCAGGCTATTCTGTTCAGGTTTTAGAAAAAAACGAACAGTTGGGCGGTCGGGCTTCTTTGCTCGAAATTGAGGGTTTCAAATTCGACATGGGCCCGAGTTGGTACTGGATGCCAGATATTTTTGAGCGTTTTTTCGCCGATTTTGGAAAAAAAGTTTCTGATTATTATGAGCTGAAAAAATTATCACCAGGTTACAGAGTAGTTTTTGGGAAAGATGATTACATCGATATCTCTGATGATCCCGAAAAAATCATCGCAAAATTTGAAGAAGTAGAGCCAGGAAGTGGCAAGCATCTTCGAAAATTCATGAAAGATGCGCGCGAAAATTATGAGATTGCCATGAAAGATTTGGTTTATAATCCCGGAAAATCGCTTTTAGAATTAGTAAGTATTGAAACAGCGACACGATTAAATCTATTTGTTCAAAATATTTCGCAGACCGTTCGTAAGAATATTAAGAATCCAAAACTGCAAAGCATTTTAGAATTCCCAGTTTTGTTTTTGGGTGCAAAACCTCAAAATACGCCAGCCTTTTATAATTTTATGAATCATGCCGATTTCGGTTTAGGAACTTGGTATCCGAAAGGTGGTTTCAATGCCGTTGCTTTAGGAATGGTAAAATTAGCGAAAGAGCTAGGTGTTGAATTTCACATTAATCAAAATGTAACCGAAATTCAAGCTGAAAATAATAGAGCAACGAGCGTAATTACCACAACTGATAGTTTTGAGGCTGACTTGGTTATTTCAGGAGCAGATTACGCGCACACTGAAAAGTTACTAAAGAAGGAGGAAAAAAACTACACTGACAATTATTGGCAAAAGAAAGTTTTTGCGCCATCGTCCTTCTTATATTATGTGGCATTTGATAAAAAAGTGCCAGAATTGCAACATCACAATTTGTTTTTCGATACCGATTTTGGGCAACACGCTGTAGATATTTATGATGAGCCAAAATTGCCCACCAAACCTTTGTTCTACGCAAATTTCTCTTCAAAAACAGATTTAGACCTTTGTCCAGAAGGAAAGGAAGTTGGTTTTTTCTTAATTCCGGTGGCCGTTGATTTAGAAGACAATCAGGAGATCCATGATCGATACTTCGATTTGATAATGGACCGCGTGCAAAAAAATATTGGCGTAGATTTACGCAGTTCAATTTTATTTAAGAAAAGTTTTGGCGTTCAGGATTTCAAAGAACGGTACAACTCTTGCCGCGGTAATGCTTACGGCCTTGCCAACACTTTATTGCAAACTTCTATTCTACGACCAAGCATCAGCAATAAAAAAATTAATAATCTATTCTACACGGGTCAATTAACCGTTCCAGGACCGGGTGTTCCACCAGCTTTAATCTCCGGAAAAGTAGTTACTGATTATATTCTTCAACATCAAAACAAAATATTCTAACCATGAATAATTTAGAAATTTTTAACTCGTTTTGCGGACAATCCTCCAAAATGGTTACTGAAAAATACAGCACCTCGTTCTACAAGGCGTCTTCCTTATTTAAACCAGAGATTCGCCAACACATCTATAATATTTACGGATTTGTGAGATTGGCAGATGAGATTGTAGATACTTTTCATGATTACGATAAAGCTGGTTTGATGGATGATTTTGAAAAAAATTATCATACAGCCAAAGAAAAAGGAATCTCGCTTAATCCCATTCTGCACTCGTTTTGTCTAACTCAGCGGGAACAAAAAATTCCGCAAGATTTGGTAGATGCTTTTTTGCATTCCATGAAGATGGATTTGAGTGAAATTAAAGATTTGAGCGACGATAAATACAACGAATATATTTATGGTTCAGCAGAAGTTGTTGGTTTGATGTGTCTTAAAGTTTTTGTTGACGGAAACGTTTTAGAATATGAAAAGTTAAAACCTTACGCTCAAAGTCTTGGTGCCGCTTTCCAAAAAATCAATTTTTTAAGAGATATCAGCGCAGATTTTAATGATCTGAATAGGACTTATTTTCCAGGCGTCGATTTTAAAAACTTTTCGGCTGAAGATAAGATCGGTATTGAAAGAGATATCGCGCAAGATTTTGCCCATGCAAAAATTGGTATTAAAATGTTACCGATTTCAAGTAAATTAGCGGTGTTTATGGCGTATAAATATTATTTTAATTTGTTTAAAAAAATTAGAAACACCAAACCAGAATTATTATTAACCAAAAGAATTCGTGTTTCTAACGCTCGAAAAATGTATCTTTTCGGCGAAATGATTCTAAACAAAAATTTGAACCTTCTTTAATGAAAAGACTCGGAATATTATTACTCATCTTAATCTCCAATGTGATGTTCGCTCAGGATTTACAAGAATATAGAAAATTGCTGCAAACTGGTGAGAAATCAGAACGTGCCGCAAAAACTTTGATTGACAAATCAAATACGGCTTACCAAACTACAAAAGAACCAATATTTGCGGGATTTCTGGCGGTTGGGAAATTCTTTATGGCAAAGCATGCTTTCAACCCGTTGAAGAAAATGTCCTATTTTAATGATGGTAAAAAAACCATGGATCAGGCTTTGAAAATGGATCCAAGTAATTTAGAAATTCGCTTGATGCGCTTAATTACGCAAGAAAGCGCTCCCGCAATTTTAGGCTACAACCATCAAATCAAAGAAGACCGAACTTATTTGACAAGAGAATACGTCAATGAAGAGGACAAATTTTTAAAATCATACATCAAAGATTACTTAAAATTATAAAATGGAAATTCTAGGATATATTGCACTTACAGCTGTTGTTGTTCTCCTGATGGAAGCAGCAACCTGGTTTACTCATAAATTTATAATGCACGGCTTTGGCTGGTACTTGCACGAAGATCATCATCAACCTGGTTACCCGCATGTATTTGAAAAAAATGACGCTTTCTTTATCGTTGGTGCTATTCCCAGCATTCTTCTTTTTTGGTTTGGAACCAGAGGTGGAATTAATTATTTATTTTTTATCGGTTTAGGAATTTTAATTTATGGAACTCTGTATTTTCTAGTTCATGATGTGCTAATACATCGCCGTTTTAAATGGTTTGATAAAACTTCAAACTGGTATTTAAAAGGTCTAAGAAAAGCCCACAAGATTCATCACAAACATTTAGGCAAAGAAGAAGGTGAATGTTTCGGAATGCTCTATGTCCCGATGAAATATTTCCAGGAAGCTAGAATGACAACTATTAAAAAATAAACCTGCCTTTCTTACGCGTTTGTTTTCTTGATACTTTAAATAAAAACTCAAAATCACTTAGAAGCATTTATTTTTAAAAAAATTGCTATAGACGATTATGTCTTCTAATTAAATAGATATTGACAAAATCACAAAATCTCTCCACGATAAATGAAAATTAATCTGACCAAACAATCCGGAATTTATACCTTGACTTCAGAGCAAGTCTTACCACTTTCATTAGAGAAAGCTTGGGAGTTTTTTACGTTCCCAGCGAACTTAGATAAGATTACGCCACCAGAAATGGAGTTTAGAATTACCAACAATCCACCAGCTAAAACATATAAGGGGCAAATTATCACTTATAAAATTGGAATTTTGCCCGGCATCAGTTCCAACTGGATTACAGAAATTACGCATTTGGAAGACAAAGAGTTTTTCGTGGATGAGCAGCGGTTCGGACCGTACGCAATGTGGCATCACGAACACCATTTTAAAGAAATTTCCGCCAATGAGGTCATGATGACAGATATTGTGAATTATAAACTACCGTTGGGGATGTTAGGAAATTTAGTTGCCGGAAAATTAGTAAACAATAAAGTTAAATTCATCTTTGAAAGTCGTTATAAAATCCTTAAAAAATTCCTGACCCCATGAAAATATTACTTACAGGCGTTACCGGTTACATTGGCAAAAGACTTCTGATACAGTTATTAGAAGAAGGTCATCATATCGTTTGTTCTGTAAGGGATAAAAATCGGTTTGGATTGAAATTATTTAAAGATAAAATAGATCAGATCGAAGTTATTGAAAATGATTTTTTAGATGAAGGAACTTTAAACAATATCCCGAAAGATATTGAGGTTGCCTATTACTTAATTCATTCCATGTCTTCTAGTGACGGTGACTTTAAAGAAAAGGAAAAAACTTCCGCGGATAATTTCAGAACAGCCTTAGAAAAAACCAATGTAAAACAAGTTATTTTTCTAACTGGAATTATTAACGAGGAAAAACTTTCAAAGCATTTAGAATCCCGGAAAGCAGTAGAAAAAGCTTTGGCTAGTTCAGTTTATGGATTAACAAGTCTTCGAGCTGGAATTATCGTTGGCTCCGGAAGTGCCTCCTTTGAAATCATCAGAGATTTGGTCGAAAAGTTACCAGTCATGGTAACACCGAAATGGCTGAATACCAAATGCCAACCGATTGCGATCAGAAATGTCATCCAGTTTTTAGTCGGCGTTCTGGGCAAAGAATTTACCTACAATGAGAATTATGATATCGCCGGAACCGACATTGTTACCTACAAACAAATGCTGCTTCAATATGCGGAAATTCGTGGATTGAAAAGAACTATTTTCATAGTGCCGATTATGACGCCCAGACTGTCTTCTTATTGGTTGTATTTCGTGACTTCCACCAGTTATTTTCTGGCTGTAAACTTAGTCGACAGTATGAAAGTTGATGTTGTGGCCACCAAAAATAATCTAGCAGAAAAATTAGATATTCATCTTTTTTCTTATCATGAAGCGATTCGTTTAGCCTTTGATAAAATCAAACAAAATGATGTTTTATCAAGTTGGTTCGATTCCTTTTCAAATCAGTTTCACAGTCGTAAAGTTTGGCAATATCTGGAAGTTCCCGAAGAAGGTTGTTTCAAAGATATTCGCAAAGAAAATGTAGATGATCCTGAAAAAGCCTTTGATCGCGTTTTTAGTATTGGTGGCAAAACTGGTTGGTATTACGCCGACTTTCTCTGGAGAATCAGAGGGTTTTTAGATAAACTTTTCGGAGGTGTTGGTCTAAGAAGAGGCCGCCGAAATATGAGTGATTTAGAAGCTGGAGATTCTGTTGATTTTTGGCGCGTTTTGTATGCCAACAGAGATGAAAAACGTCTATTGCTTTTTGCTGAAATGAAACTCCCCGGCGAAGCATGGTTAGAATTTACCATAAAGAATGGCGTATTGAAACAAGAAGCTACTTTTCGTCCGCTCGGATTATCTGGCAGATTATATTGGTATTCTGTTTTGCCTTTTCACGGCTTAATCTTTAACGGAATGCTGAAAAAACTGGCGGGGAAATAATTATTCTACCGCCACAGAGTCATCACCACGACCGTCTGCAACCGCCACTGCATTTCCATCTTCATCGATAATAATGAGTTCGGTTCGTCCGATTTTCGAAGTTCTTTCGATTTTATAATTATTTTTTTCTAAATCTTTAATGGTCGTTTCAGGGAAATTAGTTTCTACCAAAACGGATTCAGGCAACCATTGGTGATGAAATTTCGGCGTATTTACAGCCATATTCGGACTTAATTTAAAATCTACAATATTGACAATCGACTGATAAACCGAGGTTGGAATTGTTGTTCCGCCTGGAGTTCCCACAATAATATAGGGTTTAGAATTCTTCATCACAATCGTCGGCGTCATCGAACTCAACATTCTTTTTCCGGGTTGGATCGCATTTGCTTCTCCGCCAACGGCACCAAACATATTGGGAACGCCTGGCTTAACTGAAAAATCATCCATCTCATTATTTAATAAAAATCCACCGCCTGAAACCACAACTCTACTTCCATAAAGTCCGTTCAACGTCGTCGTAACTGCAACTGCATTTCCTTCTTTATCGATAACTGAAATATGCGTAGTTTCTGTCGATTCTTTGGGCTGAGCAATAATTTTCCCAACCGCAGAACTTGGAGTAGCGCGATTCATGGTGAAAGTCTTCCAGCGGTTTTTCAAATAATCATCAGAAATTAATAAGCTGGTTTGATCTTTAATAAAATCTGGATCGCCCATATATTCTGCCCGGTCAGCAAACGAACGACGTTCTGCTTCAACCATAATCTGAACGGCCTGTGTAGAATTTTGTTGGAACTGTTCTACCTTTTCGAAATTACTCATCTTCAGCATTTGGGCTAAAAGAATTCCACCACTTGAAGGCAATGGCATCGACACAATTTCGGTTTCTTTATAAGTAAATGAAAGAGGTTTTCTTTCGACAACTTTATAATTTTTTAAATCATTAAGAGTCACAATTCCGTTTCCACGTTTCATTTCATCTAAAATGAGCTGAGCTGTTTTTCCCTCATAAAATCCTTTCGCACCGTTCTTTTGAATTAATTTTAAAGTTCCAGCTAACTCTTTTTGAATTAAAAGATCGCCTTGTTTCCAAAGTGTTGATTTCTGAAATGCCGTGGTGTTTTTATTATGGAGCTGAAAATCTTTTTTAAATGTATTCAGTAAGCTGGCTTCTTTCTCGGTCACTGAAAAACCTTGTTCTGCCAAATCAATCGCCGGCTGAATCAATTTTTCCATCGGTAGTTTAGCATGTTTCAAAGTCGCATAAAATCCAGCTACTGATCCTGGAATTCCGACGGCTAAATGTCCATTTTGAGAAAGATCGGTATTCGGATTTCCTTTTTTATCCAAATACATATCTCGGAACGATTTCGCAGGTGCAGTTTCCCGAAAATCAATGGTGAATTTCTCACCCGAGTTTTTCACGCCAACTAAAAATCCGCCACCCGCAATATTTCCAGCTTGCGGATAAACTACTGCTAAAGCATATTGGGTTGCAATTACCGCATCGTAAGCGTTTCCACCCATTTTCATAATCTTTGCGCCCACTTCACTCGCCAAAGGATGTGCAGAAACAACCAGACCTTTATTCTTCGTGTGAATTTCTTTAACAATATTGATATCGGTGAACTGTGCAAAAGCAAATTGGGATAGTAATACGAAAGAGAGTAATAGCTTTTTCATGTATAAAAAATTTTATCAAAAATAAGAATTTAAAATTTATAGAATCAAAAAGAAATCTATTTATGTATTAAATAACAAATAGATGATTTTACTAATATTTATATACTGAATTTCTAAAAATATTATATATTTGACTAAGGATTTCCCCATTTAATGAATAAATAAAATAAAACCATGAGAAAAAATTACTATCAAGCCTTATTTTTAGGGAGTTTGTTAACATTTACTTCTTCCTATTCATTTGGTCAAGAGAAAGACTCTGTAAAAACCAAAAATATTGATGAAGTCAACTTGACAGTTGGGTCCAGAAATAAAAATCGCGTTGCAACTGATACACCAGTGCCCATCGATGTAATCAACATCGCCGCGCAGGGATACCTAAGCCCGCAGACGGATTTGAATCAAATACTAAATTTTGCTGCACCATCTTTTACTTCAAATACAACAACCGTTGCAGATGGAACAGATCATATCGATCCTGCTCAGTTGCGAGGTTTAGGACCTGATCAGGTTTTAGTTTTATTAAATGGAAAAAGAAGACACACCACGGCTTTAGTCAATATTAATGGAACGCCCGGCAGAGGATCGGTCGGAACTGATTTAAATGCAATCCCAGCTTTTGGCATTGAGCGATTAGAAGTCCTTCGAGATGGGGCTTCAGCACAATACGGCTCCGACGCAATTGCAGGAGTAATTAATGTCGTTATGAAAAAAGCAACTAATCAGTTAACGGCAGCGCTTACGGCCGGAAGCTTTAATTCAAAGGGATCGAACGATCACAATGGCGGTTGGGACGGCGGCAAGTACCAAGTGGATTTAAACTACGGGACAAAAATTGGTTCTGAAGGATTTATTAATTTCACGGGAAGTTTAATGACACGGGATGATACACGGCGGGCCAATCCCAGAACGGGAAACATATTTAATGCTTATAATGCCGTCGAGGAAAGAGCCTTGCAGGGCGGCGTTAATATTTCATCCTTATTTTCTAATATCAACAATACCCCTAATACTCAGCAAATTATTAGCGCAATTCATCAATATGCAGCGGGTATAGATTATTTTACGGCAGCGCAACAAACGGCAATTCAAAATGCCAATACCATCGCAGACTTACAGTCTAAACTTGGTTTTGATGTTACCGAAAATGAATTAGCCTACAGAGGTATGTCAAGAGAAGATTACAACATGAGAGTTGGCCAATCTAAATTGAAAAGCGGACAATTGTATATGAACTCAGAATTTGCACTAACGGATGGCATAAAAGGGTATGCCTTTGGAGGATATTCTTATCGAGATGGAAATGCAGCCGGTTTTTATAGATTGCCCAATCAATCTAGAACGGCAACATCAATATATCCCAATGGCTTCTTGCCAGAAATTGCCTCAGATGTTATTGATCTTTCCTTGGCTGGCGGAATCAAGGGTAATTTGGGAAAATTCAATTACGATTTGAGTAATACCTTTGGCAGAAACTCCTTCGATTACACCATTAAG
This sequence comes from Kaistella antarctica, assembly GCF_900109615.1. GTDB lineage: Bacteria > Bacteroidota > Bacteroidia > Flavobacteriales > Weeksellaceae > Kaistella > Kaistella antarctica. The sequence continues at coordinate 338,669 of NZ_FOIX01000003.1, read as the reverse complement.
AACACTGCGAATACGAGCATGGCTTACCCGAGTAAAACAGAATTTGATGCTGGCGCACTCGCCTTTTCTCAAAATACCATTAATGCCGATTTCGATACCAAGGTCGATGTTATGCAAGGCCTAAACTTAGCTTTTGGGGCGGAAGGTAGATTTGAAAATTTTAAAATCACGCAAGGTGAAAGAGATTCTTATGCATTGTATGATATAAATGGACTGATCCAAAGCCCTAGCACCGCAGGGAATTTAAAACCAACTGATTTTTTTGGAAGCACGAGGCCAGGAGGTGCGCAGGTTTTCCCTGGCTTTCGACCAGAAAATGCAGTGAGCAAAGATAGAAATTCGTTTGCAGTATATTCGGACAATGAGCTTGACATCACGGATAAATGGTTATTAAGTGCAGCGTTAAGATTTGAGAATTTCTCTGATTTTGGATCCACTTTCAATTATAAGTTAGCTACCAGATATAAAATTACGAACAACATCAATTTGCGAGGTGCGCATTCTACAGGATTTAGAGCGCCATCTTTACATCAGATTTCTTTCAATTCCACGTCCACGCAGTTTGTAGGTGGGACTGCTTTTGAAGTTGGAATTTTCACTAATGACTCGGAGCTTGCTAACTTATTGGGAATTACAAAACTAAAACAGGAAAAATCTGCGAGTTACTCTGCAGGATTTACCGCTAAAATTCCGCAGGCAAACTTGTCATTAACCGTCGATGGATATTATATTAAAATTAAAGATCGAATCACTTTAACCGATCAGTTCTCACCTACTCCAGTTACTCAAGCTGAGTTTACGAAAGCGGGAGCTACTGCGGCTGCTTTTTTTGCAAACGCAATTGATACTCAAACAAGAGGTATTGAAGGAGTTATTTCCCAAAAACTTAATTTTTCTAAATTCAAATTAAATAATGATTTTGCTTTAACGGTTTCAAAAACAAATAGAATTGGCGACATTCATTCTTCTGCTAAATTAAAAGCCTCTGGTCAGGAATCCCGTTACTACTCGGAAACCAGTCGCGTTTATTTGCAGGAATCGATTCCAAGATTTAAAGCCTCTTTGATCAATACAGTAGAATTTGACAAATTGAGTTTTTTAGTAAAGAATGTTTATTTTGGAAAAGTAACCGATCCTAATACTGTCGATGTGAATGGAAACGGACAGATTGATGCTATCGTCATCAATGGTCAAGCCATAGAAAATGAACATCCAGTTTGGGGAGGAAAAGTGATTACTGATTTATCGGTAGCGTACAAGTTTACGAAACAAATCAGCTTGACTCTTGGGGCAAATAATATTTTTGATATTTATCCGGATTTAAATTACGGACCAGTTTCTGCAAAAAGACCGGCAAGCGTTGATGCCAATGGAAATGTTGTTTATTCTGCAAATGCAAGCAGCGTTGATCTATCAAATGCCAACCAATTTGTCTATTCCCGAAACACTTCTCAGTTTGGTCAAAATGGAAGATATCTTTTTTTGAGAGCTAATTTAAGTTTTTAGGAAAATAAATAATAGGTAAAACTGCTTTGCAATTTGTGAAGCAGTTTTTTATTACGCTCACAATTGATTTAGAAACCAGGTCTTGCGACCCGACTTGAATGAAGCTCATTTTTTTAGCGTGGGAAATGCAAAGGCAAAAAATAGCGGGAATGGAAGGCGGAAATAGTCGCCCAAAAATTATTTGTGATTACTATTTCTTTTGAGAGTCGATTTTCTTAAATTTGCGTCAATCTAAAATCTAAAAATGAAATCCCAAACTGAAAAAATTCTTATCACCGGAGCCCTCGGACAGATTGGCACCGAACTTACCAATCGATTAGTTGAAATTCATGGCGCCGAAAATGTAGTCGCTTCAGGATTGGATCGTTGGGATAAAAATCTTACTACGGCAGGATTTTATGAGAGAATGGATGTTACCAATACGCAGCTAGTTCGCCAAGTCATCAAAGATTATGAAATTACAACGGTGTATCATTTGGCTTCATTACTTTCTGGCACCTCGGAAAAACAGCCGCTTTTTGCCTGGAAATTGAATATTGAACCATTGCTACAATTTTGTGAAATGGCTAAAGAAGGCTTGCTTCAGAAAATATTCTGGCCGAGTTCGATTGCTGTTTTTGGAACTGGGATTCCGAAAGAAAATGTAGGACAAGAAGTTGTTTTGAACCCAACAACCGTTTATGGAATTTCTAAAATGGCGGGCGAAAAATGGTGTGAATATTACCATACGAAATTTGGTGTTGATGTAAGAAGTATTCGTTATCCTGGGTTGATTTCCTGGAAAACGCCCGCTGGTGGTGGAACAACAGATTATGCCGTAGAAATTTTTTATGAAGCTGTGGAAGAGGGAAAATACACTAGTTTTATTTCTGAAAATACGGGAATGCCGATGTTATACATGAATGACGCGATTAAAGCAACGCTTGATTTGATGGCTGCTCCGAAAGAAAACCTAACGGTTCATACTGCTTATAATCTGGGTGGAATGTCTTTCACACCAAAGCAATTAGCAGAAGAAATCAAGAAAGAAATGCCTGATTTCACCATCGATTATAAACCAGATTTCCGTCAGGAAATTGCCGATTCTTGGCCAGCCTCGATTGATGATTCGGTTGCAAAAAAAGATTGGGGACTTTCTTACGATTATGGGATCACCGAAATGACGGAAGATATGTTGAAAAATCTTAAAATAAAGTTGGCGAAATAATCAACTCAACAAAATTTAATACCATCTGCAATATCAAAGGAATTACACCCAGTGATATTGCAGATTTTTTTTTATAATTTCACATCCTAACTTTCACTATGATTTTATTAACGTTTAATATTTTTAATACAGATCGTGTTTTTAAAAACACCTCCGCGCTGAGTGGTGATGAAATGTTGGAAATAACGATTCAAAATACCAAAGCTATTTTGAGAAGTTTGGAAAGTCAAGGAATTCTAGCGACGTTTTTCATAGAAATTTCTATCATTCCGAACATGCAGAAATTGATTAAAAAAATAATTAATGAAGGACATGAAATCTCCTTCTACAATATCGACTCAAGTTTAGAAACGATTGAACTTCATAAAAAGAACACCGAAGATTTAATTGGCAAACAAATTCGCGGAATCCGCATGAGATTAAATGACTTTGACTTAAACGACCTTCATCATTTGCGTTTTACTTATATCACTCTTGAGGAAGACACCACACTGATTTTTCCCTTTAAAAGGTTTGAGCGAAAAGCACCGTTCACAGAAGAAAATGGCTTGAGTATGCTGCATGAAAGTATTTCTCCCTATTCACAAATTCCCTACAGTGATTTTATTTTCCAGGTAATGCCAAATTCATTTTACCAAAGCATGGTGATTGAAACCATTAAAAAAGATGAATTTGTTTTGGTTTATGTAAACTCTTGGCAATTTTCAGATTTTGAAAAATATCGATTTGAAGTTCCTTTCTACAAAAAATATAATTCCGGTCAAAAACTACACGATAAACTGGATCATTTCCTTCGATGGATTAATGAAGAAGCGCTCGCTTTTTCGCGGGTAAAAGATTTTATTTTCTAAAATTTAGTTCTAAAATTACAATTTTTTACAATCCTTACTTTATTCATAAGTATTTATCAACAGTGTAGATCCATGCAACGAAGGCTTCTTCAAACAAGTTGAAGACTAAACTTTGGATGTTGAAAGCTTAACTGTTTCTAATGCGAATAAATTTCAGGTCAAAGTAAATTGGCTTCTGGAGTTTATGTTGTTAACATACAAACTGAAGAAGGAATTCATCTGTGAAAGTTGTTAAAAAATAATTACAATTGATTTTTACAAAAGAAGGTTTGCTCATTGCAGACCTTTTGTTTGGTTTAAATTAATGACCGTTTAAGTTAAAAGAACCGTTGAAAAATTATATTTTTGCAGGATGCGAAGTCTCTTTATCCTTGTTCGCCAATCCATCAAAAAATCTTTTGATAACATTCACAACGAAAAATTGAAGCACAATTTGCTTCAGGCCATTCCGTTTTGGATTGGTTCATTTATCACTGGAATCTTCGCCGTCTTCTATGCCCAGCTTTTTCAATGGGGAGAAAATCTGATGCATGCCATGATGAACTGGCACAGTTGGCTCATCTTCATTGTTGCGCCAGTTGCTTTTGTATCGTCGTGGTGGTTGGTCAAGAGATTTGCGCCGTATGCCAAAGGAAGCGGAATTCCACAAGTGATGGCCGCCGTGGAATTAGCCAATCCGAAGGAACATTACAAAATTTCTCGATTACTTAGTATTAAAATTATTTTGTTCAAAGTTCTTTCTTCTATTATTTTAGTGATAGGTGGTGGCGCGGTTGGGCGGGAAGGTCCGACCATACAAATTGCTGGATCAGTCTTTCGAAAAGTCAACGAATATCTGCCGGACTGGTGGCCAAAGATTTCTAAGAAAAACATGATTATGACTGGCGCCGCAGCTGGACTTTCCGCAGCCTTCAATACCCCACTTGGCGGAATTGTGTTTGCGGTAGAAGAACTTTCAAAAACGCATATTAATTATTTCAAAACGGCATTATTCACCGCGGTAATTATTGCGGGTTTAACCGCTCAAACTTTTGCCGGTTCGTATTTATATTTGGGATATCCTAAAACCAGCGACATCAGCATGATGATTATATTTCCAGTGATTTTGGTCTCTGGAATTTCGGGAGTTTTTGCCAGTCAACTTTCTCGACTTATGCTTGGAATCAGCAATTGGAAAAAAAGATTAAAAACAGATCTTTCCAATGTTATTTTCTTAGTTATTTCGGCATTAATCATCGCATCACTAGCTTACTTCATCAACCAGGAAATTCTGGGTTCAGGGAAAGGAATTATGCAACGGGTTCTTTTTACGGAAAATAAAAATGAAGCTTGGTATATGCCGCTGTTTAGAATGCTTGGTCCTGCTTTATCATTTACTTCTGGTGGCGCGGGTGGAATTTTCGCGCCAGCTTTAGCAGCCGGAGCAAGTATGGGCGCGGTCGTAGCGGGTTGGATTAATTTAACACCGCACGAAACCAATGTAGTTATCCTAGCAGGAATGGTTGCTTTTCTGACTGGAATCACTCGTGCACCATTTACTTCTTCAATTATTGTTTTGGAAATGACCGACCGCCACAGTTTGATTTTCTATCTCATGCTCGCCGGTATGGTTTCGTCGCTCATCTCTGTCTTGGTAAGCAAACACTCGCTCTATGACCAATTAAAAGTGATGTATCTCCACGAATTACGCAAATAATCAGGAGCCACAAAACCGTTTTTTCTTACCCATTCACACCCGCTCTCCACTATACCTGTGTGCCGACAGGCAGGTCTTTTTTTCATCGTTCCTCCTTAAAAAAGCATGTCGTTTCGATCGGGACCAGAATTAGGACAGTGCTTCCTAGTTTTCAGACGATACTATTTAAGCAGTAAAACATGTTTTAAAATACTAAAATATCCAGTCAAATATTTATGTTTCTTTTGTATTTTGTTTTTAGAATGTCAAGGTTTTGTATCTTTATTCGCTGTTGAAAAATTGAAGTTTTTGCTATTCAACACAAGAATCATGACGAAGGTTTAATATTAATTTTATGCTATGAAATCTAAAAAACATTTCCTAACCGTCCTCGGAATATTTCTGATTTTACCGTTGATGAAGGCACAGAGTTTATTGCCAAAACTTCAAAAATTATTTGGGCAAGAAAATGTCATTTATGTAGACTCAAGTGCTTACAGAGAATATTATAGAATTAATATTCCACAGCTGATCGATCACAATGATCCTACAAAAGGAACTTTTTTAAATAGAATTTTATTAGGTTTCAATGATGACTCAGCTCCCGTGGTCATGGAATCTGGTCCTTATGGCTTTTATCCTTTTCAGGAAAAGATCACCTATAAAACTGAACTTACCCAACTGCTCGATGCCAATCAAATTATCGTGGAGCATCGCTATTTTGGTAAATCAATTCCAGATTCTACGTCCCTCAAATATTTGACTTATAAGCAAACCAGTGATGACTTTCATTATATCAGGAAAAAACTTAATACTATATTTCCAAAGAAATGGATAGCAACTGGACACAGCAAAGGTGGTGATGCTGTTTTCGCCTACAAATATTATTATCCAAATGATGTAGAGGCAACTGTTGCGTATGGTATTTCGACGACACTTGCGGCAGAAGACATCCGTTTTCAGAATTATATCGCTACACAAAGAAGTACAGAAGATGGAAAAAAAATATTTCAGGATCAACTCTATCTTTTAAAGAATAAGAAGCGATTATTACCTGCTTTTATCAAATTCAATGAAAAGGTGCAAAAATTATTCAATATAGATTATGGAACTTATGATGCAGAAACAATGTTTGACTATGCTGTTCTGGATTTGGATGCTTGGTTATGGCAAACCTTTGGCAATTATGATTCATTAACAAAACAGCTGACGACAAACGATAAAGAGCTTCGGGAAATGGGCATCCAGCCAGAAACTTCGTTAATAACATTACAGGATAAGCTCGTTTATTTTTTAGATTTAAGCGCTTTGGAACAGAGAAGTAAAACGCATCTCTATCAAGCTTTTTCTGAAGGCGGATATTATGGTTATGATGAAAGACCATTCGCGAAATATTTAAAAAACAAAGATTATCCACTTTCATTTTTTGCGGACGAGAAAACGAATTTTGACCCAACTTTTCGTCAGGGACAACAGCAGTGGGCAGCCACGGACATGGAGCATTTTATGTTAATTATAGGTGATACCGATCCTTGGGGAATTTGCTGTCCTATTCCTTTTCCCAAAGATAAAGACAATTTGAAATTAGTATTGAAAAATTCCAGTCATTCTACCAAATTAAAAGATTTTGATTCAGCTACCCGAGAAGCGGCTTTACAAAAATTAAAAAGTTGGTTAAAGTCAGAATGATGTAATGAATTTAGTAAGGGAAAAGTTTATTTAACAATTAAATATTTCCAAAATCGACAATAAGTAATTCATGATAACGGCAACTTTCTGTAATGGGAAAGATAAGCGATCATTGGCAGAATTGAATCTGAGTTCAAAATATAAGTTAATCTATAATAACTTACTGTCTAAATAAGTAATTTCTTAGGCTCTATCGTATAAAAATCAGGTTTAATCCATTCGTTTTCTTGCATGTTAAGAAAAGAAGTTATATTTTTGCACCTCGAAATAATTAACAATATTAATTAACATTATGAACAATTACGAAACTGTTTTCATTTTAACTCCCGTTCTATCTGACGCACAGGTGGAGGAAGCAGTAAAAAAATTCGAAGACTTATTGACTTCAAACAATTGCGAAATCGTTGCCAAAGAAAACTGGGGACTAAAAAAATTGGCGTATCCAATTCAATTAAAAAAGAATGGATTCTACACTTTGATCGAATTCAAAGGTGAAGGAACTGTAGTAGCAGATTTAGAACTTGCGTACAAACGTGACGAAAGAGTAATCCGTTACCTTACTACAAAACTTGACAAACACGCGATCGAGTATGCGGTAACAAGAAGAACGAAAGTGAAAACTGCGAAAGTTTAATTTTAACCCTTAAAACAAGAAAAGACATGGCAATAGATGATATGGCTAAACAAGCCTCAGCAGGAGGAGAATCTGAAGTGAGATTTTTAACTCCGCTTGACATTAATACAAAATCTGATAAGAAATACTGTAGATTCAAAAAATTCGGAATCAAACATGTTGATTATAAAGATCCTAACTTCCTTCTTCAGTTTGTGAACGAACAAGGTAAAATTTTACCAAGAAGATATACAGGAACTTCTTTGAAATACCAAAGAAAAGTATCTGCAGCGATCAAAAGAGCTAGACACTTGTCAATGATGCCTTACGTGGCGGATCTTTTGAAATAAGACCAATAGATAAAAGAATAAAGAGAGAAACTTAATTTCGATTAAGTTTCTTTTTTAAAACTTTTGTTGCTGATTTATAAAATTAATTCTAACGATTTTTAGATATAAGAAATTCTCTTTTTCTAAAACAAAAACGGACAACAACAATGGACATTATCCTAAAAAAAGACGTAGAAAACTTAGGACTTGAGTTTGATACAGTAAGTGTAAAGCCTGGTTATGCAAGAAACTTCTTGTTACCACAAGGTTTAGCGCTTTTGGCTACGCCAAAAAACAAAGCCTCTTTAGCAGAAACTCTTGAAGCTAGAAAAGACGAAGAAGCTAAATTAGTTGCGGCTGCAAATGCAATCGTAGAACAATTGAAGAAAACAAATATCACTATTGCAACCAAAGTTGGTTCAGGTGACAAATTGTTTGGTTCAATCAACAATGCTAATCTTTCTGAAGAATTATCTAAAGTAGGGGTGCAAGTTGACAAAAAATACATCAAGATTCCAGGGAACAACATTAAGAGAACTGGTAAATCTACTGCCGTAATTAGACTTCACAGAGATGTAGAGTACAGTTATGAATTCGAAATTGTTTCTGATGCTCCACCAGTGGTAGAAGCTCCGAAACCAGTTGCGAAACCTAAAGCAGTTGCTACGGAAGAAGAAACTCCAGCTGAAGAAGCCTAAGAGTTTTTGAAATATTTAAAATCCGTTATCATTTAGTTGATAGCGGATTTTTTTTGGTTTAAAGGGAAGGGGAATTTTGAATGGTGAATGGTGAATGGTGAATGGTGAATGGTGAATGGTGAAATTTAAAACATAAAGAATCCTGAGAAAGTAATCTTGCCTAACCTTGTCAAGGTTTTAAACCTTGACAAGGTTGATTTTAATTAGAGTTTAACAGAAGGCCAATACCACTTCAAAAAGACCCTAATTAGAAAGAGATACTCCACTCGCTGATGGTGTCGTTTCAATCATTTCATTCTTTAAGTTCTTCTAAGCCAAAATACTTTATAAATCCAATCGATAAATTAATCATAAAAAAACTTCAGAAATTAATCTGAAGTTTTCTATTTATAGAATTGCGTTCTATTAAGAAATATTAATATTTCGCAACTGGTGTTTTTACATTTCCTAAAATATCCGGGAAGTAGTAATCGGCCAGATGTTCGAATTCATCTCCGCGCATAAACATGCTTGCATCAACTTGATTGTAAGACGATTTACCAGCAGCTCCAATAAGCTCATTACAGGTACGCAAGGTGTTTTTGTGGAAGTGATATACTCTTTCACTCTTATCGGTAACGTCTAATCCCTTAATCAACATTTTATCTTGAGTGGCTACTCCAGTCGGACAAGTATTGGTATTACATCTTAAAGCCTGAATACAACCTAAAGCGAACATAAATCCACGTGCGTTATTACACATATCGGCTCCCATCGCAATGGCTCGTAGAATATCAAGCGATGTCAATACTTTACCACTTGCAATAACTTTCAATTTATCTCTAACGTTGAAATTATTTAAAGTTCTATTAACGAAAATTAAAGCAGGTTCTAATGGCATCCCAACTCCATCAGAGAATTCTGGCGGCGCAGCTCCTGTGCCACCTTCGGCTCCATCGATGGTAATAAAATCTGGATAGATTTTAAGGACATTCATCTGAGCACAAATTTCTTCGAACTCTCTGGTATCACCGATACATAATTTGAAACCAACTGGTTTCCCACCTGACAAATCTCTCAGTTCTTTTACAAATTTTAATAAGCCTGCAGCATCAGCAAAAGCAGAATGCGAGGGCGGAGAAATTATGGTCATTCCAGGTTGTACGTGGCGAATAGCCGCAATTTCTGGCGTATTCTTAGAACCTGGTAAAACACCACCGTGTCCTGGTTTTGCACCTTGAGACAGTTTTATTTCAATCAATTTTACTGCAGGAATAGAAACATTTTTGGTAAATATTTCCGGTGAAAATCGACCGTTATCATCTCTACAACCGAAATATCCGGTTCCAATCTGCCAGCATAAATCACCACCTTCTAAGTGGTAAGGCGAAATTCCACCTTCTCCCGTATTATGGAAGAAACCTCCCTTTTTTGCGCCACGATTAAGTGCCATCTGAGCACGATCACTTAAAGATCCAAAACTCATTGCTGAGATATTAAAAATAGAAGCGTGATACTTTTGGGTACATTGGTCGCCACCCAACCATACTGTTGGTAATTCTTCGGAAGCTGACTTCGCATAGATGGAATGTTTTATTCCTTCGTATTTTCTATTATTAATTTCGAGTTGTGTCCCGAAAGGCACTGTATCACTAATGTTTTTAGCTCTTCTGTAGGCCGCAGAACGTTCGTTCCGTGGGAAAGGTTTTCCGTCGGTCTCTCTCTCAATGAAATATTGTTGCATTTCTGGTGAGATTTCTTCGAAGAAATATCTGAAATAACCTAATACCGGGAAGTTACGAAGAATAGCATGTTTGGTCTGGTAACTATTATACAGTCCCAAAGCGTAAATACAAGTAAGCAGAATCGGAATCCAATAGTGCGTTTTTATCAATATTGATATTACCCACGTTATCACCAGAAGTACTAGGCCCCACCTAATGAATTTTTCTCTCATTATAAATTTTTTATTTAGTGCCCCAAAAATAATAATAATAAACGGACTAAAAAAACCACTTTCACTATTTTGGATGAACCTTCAATGGATACTTTCTATATTACTTATTCCACTGAATTTTTTGCGTTTTTACCTGTTCAGAATCGGTCCCAATCATGATATCAAACTCCCCTGCTTCCCAGTCATATTTCAAAGCATTATTATAAAATTTTAAATCTTCGGGAGAAATTGCAAAGATGATTTTCTTGGTTTCCCCTTTCTTTAAAAAAACTTTCTGAAAGCCTTTTAATTCTTTTACAGGTCGCGTGATACTTCCGACAATGTCTCTGATGTACAACTGAACCACTTCTGCTCCATCATAATTACCAGTATTGGTAAGATTAATAGAAGCTTGAATCTTTTGATTTCCTTTTGGATTCAAATTGGAAACTTGGATCTCTGAATAATTAAACTGGGTATAACTTAAACCAAAACCGAACTGATAAAGCGGCGTGTTGCACTCATCCATAAAGTTGGAACGAAACCTTTCATATTCACATTTATCTGTGTTTTCTTTGCTTAAAGGTCGACCCGTATTTTTATGATTATAGTACAAAGGAACTTGTCCCAAACTTCTTGGGAAGGTCATTGGCAATTTTCCGGACGGATTTACTTTACCAAAAAGCACATCGGCGATAGCATTCCCGGCTTCACTTCCAGAAAACCAAACATTTAAAATGGCATCCGGCGTGTCTTTAATATTGGTTAGAGCTAGAGGTCTTCCCGTAAATAATACGACAGCAATTGGTTTTCCAGTTTTCTTTAATTCATTTAACAAATCAACTTGGGATACCGGAATATCAATTTCAGTTCTTGAGGAAGATTCGCCACTCATTTCAGCACTTTCACCAATCGCTAAAACAATTACGTCTGATTTTTTAGCAATATCAATGGCTTCTTTTAACAACACTTCTTTTGAACGATTATCACGGTCGGTCAATTTACCGTGAGCCGCGTAAATATTTTCTAGTTTTTCGCTGTAATCGATGTTTGATCCTTTCGCTGAAAGAAACTTGACCTCTTTTCCGAAATTATCCTGCAATCCTTTCATCAAAGAAATTGCTTTCGCATGGTCAGCACCAACGCTCCAGGTTCCAGTCATATTAAGAGAATTATTAACCAACGGCCCAATAACGGCAACGGTTCCTCCTTTTTTCAATGGTAAAACCTGATTATCATTTTTCATTAGTACCATCGATTGGGCGGCAGTATTTCTGGCAGCAGCTCTATTTTCTGCGCTAAAAACTTCCTTCTTCGCCAACGCTACATTTCCATATCGGTAAGGATCTTCAAAAAGTCCTAAATCATATTTGGCATCTAGAATCCTTTTAGCTGCAAGTGTAATTTCGGCTTCTGTTACTTTGCCTTCTTTTAAAGATTTTTTTAGCGTTGTTAAAAAACCTTCGCCGACCATATCCATATCGACTCCAGCTTTTAAAGCTAAAGCAGAAACTTGCTGCAAATCTCCCATTCCATGATCGATCATTTCATTGATCCCAGTGTAATCACTTACGACAAAACCATCGAAACCCCACATTCCCCGTAATACATCGGTTTGTAACCATCTGTTTCCCGTGGCTGGAATTCCATCGACTTCATTGAAGGAAGCCATCACGGTGCCTACTCCTGCGTCTATTGCTGCTTTGTATGGAGCAAAATACTCATTGAACATTCTGAGGTGACTCATGTCGACCGTATTATAATCTCTACCCGCTTCTCCAGCTCCGTATAAAGCGAAATGTTTCACACACGCCAATATGGTATTGCTTAAAGACAAATCCTTGCCTTGATATCCGTAAACCATGGCTTTTGCGATTTCACTCCCGAGGTAGGGATCTTCACCAGAACCTTCGGAAACACGTCCCCATCTTGGTTCGCGAGAAATATCAGTCATCGGAGAAAAAGTCCAAGAAATACCATCAGCGGTAGCTTCTCGAGCGGCAATTCTAGCGGATTGCTGAATTAAATCCATGTCAAACGAGGCTGATAATCCCAACGGAATTGGAAAGGTCGTTTCATAACCGTGAATGACATCCATTCCGAATAGGAGTGGAATTTTTAAACGGCTTTTTTCGACTGCAACTTTTTGAACGGCTCTGATTTTTTCAGCTCCTTTGATATTGAAAAGTCCACCGACCAATCCTTGTTCTATTTTTTTACCAATATCAGAGCTTTGGGCCAAACCAGTCGTAAAATCTCCAGCACTTGGAAGATTGAGTTGTCCGATTTTTTCATCTAAAGTCATTTTCGCCAGCAGTGATTCTACAAAAGCTTTTTTGTTGGCTTTATATTGACTGGTCTGGAAAGACTGCACTGGCTTATTGACCATATCTTGCCCGATGACCAGACTCGATAAAGCTATGGCGGCGAGTAAAACTAATTTTTTCATTTTAATTAAATTTCGTTTATTTCTTTTCTTTATTTTTCTTTTGAGCAAGCATCCATTCGTACAACTTCGGATTCGAGTACGTGGAATCCCAAGAATTGTGATTATCATCTGGAAAAATGGTAAGCTCTATATTTTTATTTACTTTTTTAATTTCCTGATAAATTTCGATAGAATTCATGGGCGACACAATATCATCATTTCCACCGTGAAAAATCTTCATCGGCAAATCTTTGTACTGTGAAGCACGAACTTTCATCAACCGATCGACTGGAGGACAGACTGCAACGACTGCAGAAAAAAGTTCGGGATGTTCCATGGCTAATTTCAAGGTTCCCCAACCACCCATGGATAAGCCTGTGAGCATAATTCGGGAATCATCAATTTGATATTTCTGCTGAATTTCTTTGATTAAATAATAAACTGCTTCGGTATCCCACCAAACATCTTTCGGACATTGAGGTGCTAAAATAGCGACTGGTTCTGGAAATAAATTTTTGTAGGTAAAAGGACTGTGTGCTTTTACCAAATATAAATTGTCTCCTCGTTCCCCTGACCCATGCAGAAAAACCATCAAAGGAACTTTTCCCTTCCTATTTTCTGGATAGTCCAAAATATAGGAAATCTTTTGTTCCTTTTTTATTTCCTTTTTGAAATCAGCTTTAATTTCTTGGGCTGTCGTATTGAGAAACAGTCCGAAGAGAAAAAAGAATATATATTTTAATTGGTGTTTCATATTTTAATATTTAAAATAAATCTCTAGCCCCGATTGCAACGGCATCCTTTTTCTTTTTAGCAGTGGGAAAAGCTTTGGCAAAAGAAAAAGATAAAGTGGAAAGCGGGATTTAGCTCCTAAAAATTATTACACTAGGTTCTATTTAATGTTATATTTTGTCGATTTGAAATTCAATTTTTTTAATCCCTCTTGAATTTCGGGCGCATTCATAAAAAGATTCCAAAGCAATCCTGTTCGATAATTTTCGATCATCGGTGAAATTGTTCCCTGATCGATGGCCAAATATCTCGGGGTAAACCAATTGTCATAATGAATAGAAGTAGCATCGTACGGACCCGCAGAGCCGATAAATTCTGGTTTCTCTGTATACAGAAATCTTAAAAAAGCCATCGATTCTTTTGGTGTATAAGGAAAACTACTTAGCGCCGCAGTGGGATTAATAACTCCATTATCATTGATGGGTGTATGAGCGGTATAGCCCACGGAACCGTCTTTATTTCTGGTATATCCAGCAGAAAGTCCCCAATAATTGGAACCATATCCTGCCCAATTATTAGGATTTTCAACGCAATATTTATAATCAATCAGCACGTGATTTTTATTAAGATCGAAATAATTGGACACGTATTGATCAGACAAACCTGTAGGATCCAGACCAAGATAAGAATATTGCGCCCAAAAAAGTGGCCCGCCATATTCCTCTGCACCATTGTGCTTGACGTACATTGATAATTTATACTTTGTTTGATTAGTGGTGTACGTTCCGTTTCTGGTCCAACCTTGATCGTACGTTTCAGCATCGATTGAATAGGTTGGCGAAGATGCTGCTAAAATATAAGTTACTAAAGTTTCATCATATCCTTTTAAAGGGAAATTCATATCCCAGCCATAAGTTGGCGACCAGTGCCAATAGAGCGTTTTCTCACCGCCTTTGGTGTACCAATTCCACTCCACTCCTTTCCAGAGGTTGTCCATTTTTTGGGCAAGAATTTTCTCTTCTTGATTTCCATTTTTAAAGTATTCTCGCACTGAAATAATTCCTTGGACTAAAAAGGCGGTTTCGACGAGATCACCGCCATTATCTTTTTTACCAAAAGGAACTGTTTTGCCAGTTTCGCCATTAATCCAATGCGACCAAGCGCCATGATGTCGATCTGAATTTTCCAGAAAATCTGCCATGGTTGTCAAGCGCTGCACCGCTTCTTTTCGGGGAACAAATTTTCTTTCAATTCCAACAATAATGCTCATCATACCAAATCCTGAGCCTCCAGTTGTAATGATATTTTTATTATTTTGTGGATAAATATTGTCTTCATGATAGCGTTCTCTAGCCAGCTTAGAAGTTGGTTCGGCATAATCCCAAAAGTACTTCAAAGCGTCTTGCTGTACTTTTGTCATTAGTTGTTCGTCAGTCGCCTTTCTTAAATCACCTTTAAATGTTACTGGTCGTACACTTTCACATGATAGTAAAGGTAATAAGAAGAGGATGACAATTAGAACTGCTTTTTTCATAGATACTTTTTATCGTTTTAAACTTTGATTTTTAAATCCTTAAAAAATTAAAATCCGTGTTGGGTAGAATGAAAACCCAGTTTTACTAATCCTGCTTTTACATCAGGAGCATTCATAAATAAATTCCACAAAAAAGCTGATTTATGATTTTCGATCATGGGGGAAATTGGTCCCTGATCGATGGCCAAATATCTTGGGGTCAGCCAATTGTAATGAACTGAATACGCATCATAGGGTCCAGCTACACCAACATATTTAGAATAATTTTCATTATAAAGAAAACGTAAATAATTCATACTTTCTGTAGGAGTGTAAGGCAAACTTGAAATGGCAGCTGTGGGAGTAATTAAACCTAAATCATTGCTTGGCTGATGCGCTGAGTAACCAGTTGTCCCATCTAAATTACGGCTATAACTCGCAGTTAAACCCCAGTTTTTGGCGCTGTAACCAGCCCAGTTTTTCGGATTCTCGATAGCGTATTGATGCATTATTTTAGCGTGATTCGCTGTAGCGACTCCGTAATTTACATAGTCATCTGTCAATCCGCGAGGATCTAATCCCAGGAAAGAATAATGCGAGAAAAACATGGGACCTACAGTTCCCGAAGCTCCATTATGATTGACAACTAACGGTATCCCGTATTTTGAGGCAGAAGTTTTAATGGTTCCATTTCGAGCCCAACCTTGTTGGTAAACCGATTTATCAATAGTATAAGTTGGTGAAGCTGCAGCTAAAACATAAGTGATTAAGGTTTCGTCGTACCCTTGCAATTTTAGATTCATTTGAAAATCATAATTCGGGGACCAATGCCAATGTAAAACGTTTTGATTTTGGGTGTACCAGTTCCATTCTACCCCTTCCCAAAGCGCATCTGCCTTTTGCGAAAGTGCAATTTCAGAACTAGTCATAGAATTTTTAAAGTATTCGCGGATGCAAATTAAACCTTGCACCAGAAATGCAGTTTCGACTAAATCTCCACCATTGTCCATGGTACTAAATGGGAGAACGCTTCCAGTATTTCCATTAATCCAATGAGGCCAAGCGCCATGAAAACGGTCGGCGGTTTGCAGAAAATTCAGTGAGGTTGTCAAGCGAGAAACCGCTTCCGCCCGGGAAATATATCCATTTTTAATACCCACCAAAATAGTCATCAAGCCAAAGCCAGAGCCTCCCGTGGTAACCACCGATGCATCGAGACCAGGATTATCGGTATGGTAACGTTCTCTTGCTAATTTCGAATTTACCTCAGCATAATCCCAAAAATATCTGGTGACTTCTTTCTGAGTAATGTCGATAATTTGGGGATCGGTGTAAACGGTAGCTGTTGGAGGTTCAACTGTTGGCGGTGCAATAACTAATTCTCTATCTCCACTAGAACAACTGCCACAGCTTAATGCTATGGCAGTTGCTAGATAGATATTTAGATTACTAAATTTCATCTATTTCTTTTTGGTAAACAAAGTCTGAACTTCTGCTGCAGACAATGGTGTAGTGTACATTCTAAACTGGTCGATTCCGCCAGTCCAAGAATTTTTTAACCAATCATCTCCATTACTTGCGATTTCGTCTGGCGTAAATTCCTGAGGTCCCGCCCCAATTTTCAAACCTGTGATTTTCGAAGGTTCTAAGACAACGTTGCCGTGACCTGCCCATTCCGATGTTGTTTTTGGTTGACCATCTACATATAAGGTCATTACAGAAGTGCTACCATTATAAACAAATGCTAAATGATGCCAGTTTCCATCAAAAATTCCGGCGACAAATCCTGTTGGAGCCCATGGAACCCATTCGAACCATTTTTCATCTGTTTTGTCCTTAACAAAAAATTTAACAATAGGTTCAGCTACCGAACCTTCAGTTAGTAAAAACATTGAGCCACCAGACCAGTGGTAATTATCAACGGCAGGCATGCTGAAAACATGATCTGTTTTCATCACACTTTTTTTTGTCCAGACAGAAACGGTAAAACTTCCGGCATTTTGTGCAAAGTCGTTGGCATTCGAGTACTTGATATATTTATAATTCGCACCTTGTACGCCTTTACCTTTTGCTCCATCCATTGAAGCTAAAGGATTATCATTTGGAAATTTCGCTTTGACACTGTCCACGGCATTCATCAAAGGATTGTTTGTAGTTCCGTCAAAAGCGACGTAAAACTTCAAGGGTCCGCCCGGAGCGTTAATATCCTTCGGATAATCAGCATCTAATTCAGGTCGATCTAAATTTTGACATGAGATTGCCAAAACAGATAAACTGAATAGACTTATTATTTTTATTAATTTATTTTTCATTGTAGTCGTAATTAATAGTTAGGATTTTGAATAAGTACTCCTTGAGATTTATCAATCGCCCCTTGAGGAATCGGGAAATATTTATTTCTGTCCGTATACCCAAGTGACGCTAAAACAGTGTTGGCATCTTGCCATCTTACAAGATCATAAAATCTTTCGAACTCCATTCCAAACTCGACACGTCTTTCTTGCTTGATTGCATTTCGCAGGCTTCCCTGATCGGCAGCGGTGGTGTTAGACAATCCAGCTCTTGCCCGTATTTTGTTCAAATGCATTGCAGCAGTCGCAGATTGTCCCAATTCATTTGATGCTTCGGCTGCAATTAGTAAAACATCCGCATATCTAATGAATTTAATATTTTCCCAATAATTCTTACCAGTTGCATATTTCACTCTTTCTGCAGGTCTCGTATATGCTTTTCCGTTCCAATACTTCTGGGCCAAGGGAGGTGAATCAGGTAATACGAGATTTGGTGAGTTATAGATATCTGGTCCGCCTGACACTAATATGCTTGTTTTTTTACGTAGATCACCAGGTTCATAAGCTCCAACTAATCCAAGAGAAGGAACATTGAATCCCCAGCCTAAGTCCCATTCACCAGATCCTCTCACTCCTTGTGACTCGAAGAAATTGTTGGTGTATTTCTTAGGAAAGTCATAAGTCATCTGAACTTCAAAGATTGATTCCTTAGAATTGTTTCCATCTAAAGTGAACTCTGTATCATATGAAGGATTTAGCATATAAACATTTGAATTAATGACTGCATCCGCAAACTGTAACGATTTAGTATAGTCCTTCTGATAAAGATATAATTTTGCTAACAGCGTGTTGGCTAGCCCAGAAGTTGCTCTTCCTAGATAAGCACTTGGCCACTGTCCTGGCAATATATCTTTGGATTCCAGTAAATCTTTAATAATCTGTGCATCAACTTGGGCGATGGTATTCTTAGCTGCAACCTCATCTGCCGGCACATCAATTGTTTTTAAATTAAGGGGCACTTCACCATAATCTCTTCTCAATTCAAAGAAACAATATGCACGAATTACCTTGGCTTCAGCGACGTTGATCGCAGTTCCAGCTGAAGTATCACCCGATTCTGCAGCATCGTTAATGAGTTCGTTTGCATCGTAAATAATTTTATAATGACCATTCCAGTTTCCACCGATATGTCCATTGGAGGCGCTGTAGGCAAAATTATTAAACACATTTCCGTCTGCAGCTGCGTCCGAAGCGGTGCTTCCCTTTTCATTATCATCAGCACGAATAGCGTGCGTCCAAACATATGTAAAATCACTTACCCCTCCTTGTTCTCTTAAGCCGGCATATAAACCGAAAGCTTGCGCTTCAAATCCACCAACTGTTACCTCATCACCAACAGGTCTTCCCTCAGGTTTTAAATCTAACCAGTCATCTCCACAACTTTGAAAAGAAATGGCCGCAACAGATAGCGCTCCTGTCAGCATTATATTTTTTAATATTTTATAATTCATTTTGTAATTTTTTAAAAGGTTGCATTGATACCTACACTTGCAATTCTTGGATTCGGATATCCACTGTTATTGTATCCATATTCCACTGCGCTACCACCAAACTCTGGCGTAAAACTGTTGACGTGATCCCATGTTTTAAGATTTTGCACGTTGACATACAGCTTAAGAGCCTGTAACTTCAAGCCAGAAATTAAATCTTTATTAAAATTATATCCTGCCTGAACATTTCTGATTCTGAAGAAACTTCCGTCTTCAATCATGTAGTCAGAAGGAAGAGCGTTATAGCCAGATCCTGTATAACTTCTCGGTTCCCAGTTTGATGTTCCTGGTCCGGTCCAACGATCCATTCTTTCCTCTCTATAATTGAAAGGTGCGAAGGAACTTCCATTGCCCCAGCTTCGATATACTTCATTTCCATAAACACCGTAGAAATCTGCATTTAAAAACCAGCCTTTATAATCTCCACCTAGACTGAATCCGTAAGTGAAATCAGGAGTCGGATCTCCAATTATTGTTCGGTCATCTGCTGAGATTTTACCGTCTCCATTAAGATCACGGTATTTAAAATCACCTGGAGCAACATCACCAATTGTAGAAGGTGCATGTCCTAAGATATCCGCGTAAGATTGGTAAATTCCTTCAACCTGATAGCCGTAGAAAGATCCAATCGGCGAACCTTGCTGATAAATAGATGAACCAAAATAACCGATATATCCATCATTAAGTGTTTTTAAAACTTCAGTTTTAGTGGTCGTAAGATTCCCATTAAAATAATAGGTGAAGTTTTCTGCAATACGATCTTTCCAACCTGCGGTAAATTCAAAACCTTTGGCCTCAATGGATCCTGCGTTTAAAAAGTAATCTGGATTACCATCAACTCGATTTAACAAATCTTGCGTTTGTTTATTATAGTATGCAGCATCCAAGGATAGTCTCCTATTGAGCATCATCGATTCGAAACCGAATTCGTAGGATTTTAAATGTTCCCATTTCAAATCAGAAGCTTCTTCAAATTCTTTAATGAAAGCAGGATACAAGTTGCCGTTGAAAACTCCCGTTCCACCTTCTACATAAACAGGATACCCAAAGTAATTGTAGAAAGAATTCTGATTTCCTAAATCACCATAAGAACCTTTCACTTTTAAGTAATTAAGAAAAGTAACATTCTCCATGAAAGATTCTTTTGTCACTTCCCAAGCTCCACCGACTGCCCAAAAGGTATCAAATCTATTGCCTGGAGCTAAAGCTGAGGATCCATCTCTTCTCAATGAAGCATTTAATAAATATTTATTTTGAAAACTGTATAGCGCACGTCCAAAGTAAGATACATTTCTTCTTTTGCTCTGCCCGGTGTTTAAAGTCTTGGTCGTAGAATCTACAAAATCACTATTCAAATACCAAAAACGTGGATTGTTTGGAATTTGCCCCAAAGGATTTGATAGTCCTCCTTTCGCACTACCTGACATTGAGTTGGTGTCTAAACTGATGGTTTCAAATCCTGCCATCAAAGTTAAATCATGGGAGCCAAATTTGTTTTTGTACGTTAATAGTTGATTTTGTTGAAACTCAATAAGTCTATTTTCATACTGACTTACGCTTGTTAAAGCCTGTCCGTCGGCGAGAGCCTTCGTATTAGTCTCTGGTATATAAATATTGAAAACTGGTTGATATCCGCGACCGAAACCGCTTGCATAATTCACGAAGAAATTAGATCGAAACGTAAAATTATTAAAGAAATCAAATTCCACATACATATTAGGATTGAATTGTAAATTCCTATTAAGTTGCGTATATCTTCTTCCTTCCACTTGTGCTAAAGGATTTGCAATTTGGGCAGCACCGATTTCCTGTGGTAAAGAATTATAAAGTCCATAAAACTCGCCAGGTATCATATTAATAGGCGATACAACTGGTGTTGCATTTAACGCTCCGCTAAAGCCACTAAGTTGTGGCAATTTGGCATATGATCCAGTTAAACCAAACCCAGCACGAAGTTTATCGCTAATCTTTAAATCATCATTAAATTTAAGCGTCATTCGGCTGTAATCTTCAAATTTAATCGAACCTTCTTCTTCGTGATAACCAAAAGAGAAACTGACCCTATTTTTATCGCTTCCATTCGAAATCGTTACGTTATGCTGACTGATGATCCCACCTTTTTTTGCGATCTGATCGATCCAATTGGTATCTGCATTAAAAATATTGAATTTGTCGTAAGCTGGTAACCCTTGATTAGCTAAATCTTCATTATAAAGAATTTTGAATTGTTCAGCATTTGTAATATCTGGTCTGTTATCCATCGACTTCACACCAAGAGATGAACTTAAGTTGACCGTCGTGCGTCCTGTTTTTCCTCTTTTTGTAGTCACAATAATGGCTCCGTTTGCGCCTTTATTACCAAAAATTGCCAAAGACGATGGATCCTTCAAGATTTCCATTGATTCAATATCCGCTGGATTTAAAAAATCAATGTTGTTGGCAAATACTCCATCTACGATATAGACAGGTTGTGTCTGTCCGATTGTGACGGTACCTCTAATTCTAACATCTGCTTGCGAACCAGGCTGACCCGAATTTACAATTGATAGACCAGCTACTTTCCCTTGTAATGAGTTTACGGGATTTGCGGCAGGTTTATCATTAATCTCTTCTCCACTAACCTTTGCGATGGTCCCAGTAAGATCCCTCTTTTTTGCAGATCCATACCCAATAACAATCACTTCCTCAATTTTTTGTTCTTTGAGCGTAGTGTCTTGTCTCACCTCTTGTCCACTCACGCTGATACCGAAGTACATCGCTGCGATTAAACAAGGAAACCTTAAATTACTGTGTTTCATATATTAAGTTTTATTTTTTTCTGAGCATTGCGGCCTCTAACACTTTGTCCTTCATCTCTTTCAAAGTTATAAATTAATTTTTACAATGTTAAGAATAATATAATTTTTTATAAAAAATGTTAATAAACTTAATAACCTCAGTTCTAACTTTTATGGCGTGCTATTTGACTGTCGTAAAACTAAAATCATTTGAAATGAGAAGAAATACAATATTATTGGCAACTATGGCCATTGCAACCATAGGGACAACTACCCAATCTTGTTTGGCAATAGCGACATCCAGCGTCGGACTAACTGTTATAAAACAAATTCTTTTAGGCGGAATTAATAAAGGTTTAAATATCTTCAGTAATAAAGACAGTTTTCTCGCCAATCAATTAATTGATGCTGCGCTACCACAACAATTAAAGGATATTAACAGTACTTTGCAAAAAGTAGGGTTGAACAGCTTGGTTCAAAAGGAGAAAGATTACATCGCGAGAGCGGCCGCCTTCACTGTTGATACGTCTAGACCAATTTTAAACAATGCGGTAAATTCTTTAACTGCCGAAGACGCGACCAGAATTATACAAGGAGGAAGCGGTGCTGCAACAAAGATTCTAAGAGAGAGAACCTCTGAGCAATTAATGGCTGCAATCGCACCAAAAGTAGATGCGAAACTGAATGAATTCGGATTGGTGCAGACTTTAAATTCGGCTTTGGCAGGAACCAATATCTTAGGAAGTATTTTTGGTGGTCAGAACAGTAATAATTTAGCGACGAACGCAGTAAGCAGATTCGCCGCTCAGCAAATGGTGAACGGACTTTTTAATATTATTGAGAACCATGAGCAACAAAATTCAACCACTATTCTGAACTCCCTTGGTGGAATGAAATAATAAATAAGTATCTTTACTATCTTTAAAATCCGGTTGAATCCGGATTTTTTTTAACCAAAAAAAAAAGAAAATGGCTAACATCATTGAAAACGAAGATCATAAAAGCCCTGAGGACTTCTACGTTTCTTTACAAGAAAAATTAACAGTTAATCATAATTTTCCAGAGGATTATCTTTTCAAATTCATCATCACCAATGAAGAAAAAAAGATCACTGAGATTTATCGAGTTTTCGACGATATGAAATTTACACTCTCTACCAAAGAAAGTAAAAATGCAAAATATGTCTCTTTAAGTATCAGCGCTTTTGTTTTAGATGCTCAACAAGTTATTTCAATCTACAAGAAAGTGGGCGAAATAGAAGGCGTAATGTCCCTTTAATATCATGAATATATTAATCACTGGCGGAACAGGCTTGGTCGGAAGATCATTAGTTGAAAAGCTTAAAAGTAATCACCACAATGTAAGAATTTTGACGCGCTCAAAAAGCGAACGGGAAAACGAATCTTACTGGAATGTTGCTGAAAAAGAAATCGACGACAAAGCTTTCGACAATTTAGACTGCATCATTCATTTAGCGGGCGCTAACATCAGCGAGCGATGGACTGATGACTATAAAAAAGAACTATACTCGAGTAGAATCGATTCTGCAAATTTACTGCTTGAATATTGTCAAAAAAAAGAGATTCATTTAAAATCGTTCATCTCTGCGTCGGGTATGAATTATTACGGAACTTTTACTTCTGATCAAATTTTAACCGAAGAATCTGGCGTTGTAAAAAATGATTTTCTTGCAAAACTGTGTGTGGAATGGGAAAAGGCTGCAGATCAATTTTCACAAATTGCGGATCGTGTTGTTTGTTTAAGAACATCTGTCGTTTTATCTAATGAAGGTGGCGCGTTTCCACTATTGAAAAAAACAGTCGATTATAATATCGGTTCGGGAGTTGGAAGTGGTGAGCAATGGATGAATTGGATTCATATTCATGACTTAGTCGATATGTTTGTAATGGCAGCTGAAAACTCAAAACTCAACGGGAAGTTCAATGCTGTTTCTGATGAAATCCCGACGAACAAAACCTTTATGCAAAAACTGGCGAGAGCTTCGGGTAAAATTTTTCTGCCTATCAACGTGCCTAGTTTTGTGTTGAAACTGGTTTTTGGGGAAATGAGTTCGATTATTTTGGAAGGCACTCGCGCAGATAACAAAAAAATCAAATCGCAGGGATTTGATTTTAAATATTCGAACCTTGATGAAGCGTTAACTGATTTGGTAAAAGATAAAAAATAAATTTATTAGAAATATTCAACACTTTACTTTTCAATAAAGAACTTTACATTTTCTAGCGGACGGCCAATCATAGCGACTGATCCTTTAATGATGATCGGTCTTTGTATAAGCGATGGATTTTCCAGTAACATTTGAATCAATTCATCATCACCCAGATCTTTACCGGAAAATTGATCTTTGTAAATTTTCTCATTCGTTCTCACCATATCTTTCACTGGCAAGTGAAGCTTTTTCACAACCGTGCGAAGTTCCATTTCACTCAACGGCTCATTAATAAAATCGATGATTTCGAAAGCCACGCCGTTTTCATCTAAATATTCTAAAATACCGCGACTTTTCGAGCAGGAATTATTATGAAGAATTTTAATCATTGTAATTAATTTTAGAAGGTTAAACCTAAAAATTAGGAATTATTCAAAAAAACATGATTGTTAATTCTTCCTTTACAAAAAAGCGAATTAGAACAATCCGTGCAATTCAGTTTCAATTCTTTCCAGAATTAAACCGAAATCTTCAGGTCTTTCTACGAAATCTAAATCATCAACTTCTATGATTAATAGCTTTCCTTCGTGATATTCAGAAATCCATTTTTCGTACTTCTGATTGAGTTTAGAAAGGTATTCGATGGAGATCGAAGCTTCATATTCACGACCTCTTTTGTAAATTTTCTTAACTAAATTAGGAACGTCAGATTTCAAATAAATCAGCAAATCGGGTGCCGAAACAAAACTCTTCATCAATTCAAAAACAGAAGAATAGTTCTTAAAATCGCGATCTGTCAACAAGTTCATATCGTTTAAGTTTTCAGCGAAAATATGAGCGTCTTCATAAATGGTGCGATCTTGAATAATGTTTTTCCCACTATCACGAATTTCCTTAACTTGACGGAATCTACTTCCTAAAAAATAAATTTGAAGGGCAAAACTCCATTTGCTCATATCGGCATAAAAATCTTCCAAATAAGGATTATGATCTACATCTTCAAACTGCGCTTGCCAACCATAATGTTTTGCCAACATGGTGGTTAATGTAGTTTTACCAGCGCCAATATTTCCTGTAACAGCAATATGCATTTCTAAATTTTATTTAAGGGATCAGTAATTTGTATTCTTTACTTCGTAATAACCTTTCTGAATTAGAAGAATTATTATTTAAGCTCAGACTCTTTTGCGATTGGGTAAAGATAAAGTTTGTTCTCTTTGATAACAAAATAAGCAGCAGAGTTTTTATCCACAATTTGAGAATTCTCCTTACTAAAAATTGTTTCTAAAGTGTCGGCGTTTAATTCCTGAACGGTAGTTTTAGAAATAATTAAAATTCGATCGTTCTGCCGACGTAGTTTTCTGCCCTCCTGTAAAGGAAAATCAGCAATTTTTTCTGCTTTCAAGGTGTAAACTGCCAATCGATCTTTAAATAAAAAATAAATCTTTTTTTCGAAAACCAGAAAATCAAGTATTGGATCAAAATCGATATTAAAGGAATAGCTGTTGACAACGCGATCATCTCGAAAATTAAACTGAACAAGTCGTTTGGTGCTTTCATCAAGCAACCAAGCCTGTTGCAAATCTTCTACATAAGCTTTGTTAATAAATCCAAATTCCTGACGAAAATTAATGGTTTGGATTTCATTTAAATTTTGATCGAAAAACTTCAGCTCCTGCGCGTTTTCAGAAAATGAGGAAATGTTCAGAGGATTTTGAACCGACTGAATTCGGAACGGTAAGGTCAGCATCAACTTGGCTTTTTGCAGGCCAAGCGAATCGTATTTGGTAAAACTGAAATCTTGATTTTTGTAGAGATAGATATTGCCGTAATCATCGGCGAACAGATCTTTGGCAGCACTTAATCTTAAAGTATCAAACGCCATCTTTTTCTGCGCAGAAAGGGTGCAAAATAAAAATAAAGATAATATTTTACAAACTTTCACCATTTAATTATTTTATAGCAACCTCATAAATTGTCGACCATAACTTTCCTGTCACCAACATGTTTTCTCCTTTGAAAGCGATTCCGTTTAGTGTATTTTCACTATCCACATCGGTGTATTTTTTGGCAATGTCGGTAAAATCAAATTTTCCTACCACTTCGCCATTCGCTGGATTTATTTTTAAAATAATCGGTTTGTGCCACACATTAGCATAAAGGAAACCTTGGTGATATTCCAGCTCGTTGAGTTGGTCAAAAGCTTCCGTATTTCCAGCTACAGAAATGTATCTTACCATTTTAGTAGGATCAGAAACATCCAGAAAATAAATATTTTTTGTTCCATCTGAAGCAATGAGATTTTTACCGTCGTAAGTCAGGCCCCAACCTTCGCCCATTACGTTTGGATAAGGAAATTCGCTTAATAGTTTTAAAGTGCTTTTATCGTAAATAAAACCTTTTTTATTTCTCCAAGTCAATTGGTAGATTTTATCACCTACAATTGCACAACCTTCCGAAAAAACATCGGCTGCCTGAGCCGTCTGTGCAATCGGAGTCGTTGTTCCTAGATTATATTTCCAAATTCTAGACTCCCCTAGCTGGCCATCTGATTCATAAACTGTATTGCCTTCTATCTGAAAACCTTGTGTAAAACTACCAGGATTGTGTGGATATTCTTTTATGATTTCATACGTCAATTGAGCTTCTGGATTTTTCGCAAAAACATTGATTGTCGCATCTTGATTCAGGATTTCGCCACCTTTTTTCTTAATATTAAAAGTGACCGGATTATCACCTAAAGTGAAAAATGCTGGATCTACTATTAAATTCGAAGTTTCTTTATCGCCGAAACTAATGGAAATGCTCTCCGCATTTTCAGTCACTTCTTTCGGAAGTTCTAAAGCGTCACCGAAGTGATATCCTTTGCTTTCCATTGATAGGTTATAGTCATTCAAGGTATTGAGAATCTCCTTGTCCTTATTACAAGACGCAAGAAAGAGAAGTGCAAAAAGGAGTGAAATAATTCTAAGTTTCATTACGTAAATTTTTCCAAAAATACTGAAATTTACTAACATTGACGGAGCCAACTACTAAAATCGAAAAGGAAGGACATAAAATAATAATTACATTTGCTTTACTTATATCGATTAAAATGAAAAATATATCTGCTTTCCTCTTATTTATTTCTGGAGTTTTATCGGCTCAGCAATTTACCAAACAAGATACCTTAAAAGGTTCTAATACTGAATTTAGAAATTTCTGGGATGTCAAAAAATATGAAATTACGGTAGAGCCGAAGTTTGAAACTAAAGCAGTTTCGGGGACAAATAAAATTACCTTCGAAATCATTAAAGATGTGACCAATCCTGTATTTCAAATCGATTTACAGCAACCGATGAATTATAAAGTCATTGATTCTGACGAAAAATTATGTTCTTCAAAAAGGGAAGGCGACTTTATCTTCATTGAAACAAAAAAAGAATATAAGAGAGGCGAAACACATTCTTTTACCATCCAGTTTTTTGGAAATCCAATCGTTGCTAAAAAAGCTCCGTGGGACGGTGGCTGGGTTTTTCAGAAAGATAACCAAGGAAACCCCTGGATGTCGGTTGCACAAGAAGGAATTGGCGCCTCGGTTTGGTTGCCGATAAAAGATATCTGGAGTGATGAACCTGATCAGGGAATGACTATGAAAATCATTACGCCTAAGGATTTGGTTGGGGTCGCCAACGGAAGGTTGATTTCTCAGACCTCCGAAAAAGATAAAAACACCTTCACTTGGGAAGTTAAGAATCCCATTAACGCCTACTCTATTGTTCCTAATGTCGGTAAATACGTCAATTTTAAAGATACTTATGACGGCGAAAAAGGAACGCTCGACTTAGACTATTGGGTTCTAGATTATAATCTCGAAAAAGCAAAAAAACAATTTCAACAAGTAAAACCGATGATGAAAGCCTTTGAATATTGGTTCGGGCCTTATCCTTTTTACGAAGATTCTTACAAATTAGTCGAAAGCCCTTACCTCGGCATGGAGCATCAAAGTTCCGTTGCGTATGGAAACAATTATGAAAATGGTTATTTAGGGAATGATGTTTCTGGCAGCGGGGTTGGCTTGAACTGGGATTTTATTATCATTCATGAAACGGGTCACGAATGGTTTGCCAACAACATTACCGCAAAGGATAAAGCAGATATGTGGCTTCATGAGAGCTTCACCAGTTACTCAGAAACTTTGTTCGTCGAAAAGTATATGGATAAAAATTCCGCAGAGAAATATGTAACTGGAATTCGGAAAAACATCAACAACGACGAACCGATAATTGGCAAGTATGGAGTCGGAAAATCTGGAGGTGGCGACATGTATTATAAAGGCGCCAATATGCTGCACACCATTCGCCAGATCATTAATAATGATGAAAAGTTCAGACAAATATTGCGAGGTTTAAATAAAGATTTCTACCACAAGTTGGTGACGACAAAAGAGATTGAAGATTATATTTCCAAAAAATCAAGCATTGATTTCTCGTCTGTTTTTGATCAATATTTAAGAACGACTCAAATCCCAACTTTAGAATATTCACAAACTGGAAACCTCTTTAAATTCAGATATGATGCGGGCGTGAAGAATTTAAAATTACCAATCAGAATTAATGGAAATCAAGAAATCAACCCAACGGAAAAATGGCAGACAATAAAATTGAAATCAGCGAATCCTGTTCAGTTTGATGTCAATTATTATATATATTATTCTGAAGAAAAATAAATTTTACTGTCGATTTAAAAACTTTAATAATACAAAAAATGCCGCTATTTTTAAAAGCGGCATTTTCTATATCAATCAATTATTATCTGGCATTACAGTTTAGAACATCTGAAACCATCAACCGTTGACTACCCGTATTTGCGGGAACGCCAACATCATCTGAAGGAATATAATTAACCGAACTTAGTGTCGCTGGAACATATATTCTTACGGTCATTTGGCGGTATCCATTTGGTTGGTAAGAAGTCCAGTAACCATTTGGATGAAGTCCCCAACTTCCACGATCAACTTCTGATGTTATCGGATTGACGCCTGTAAGCAAAGCCAATCTTTCTAATTCCGAATAACTCGACGAAGAAGAGCTGAAGAAGTTTCTTATTTTATTTTCAGCCTCTAAAATCACCTGAATCGGTTGAGGCAGATTGCTTTTTGCTTTAGACATTACACTTGCGGGTATAAAATCTAATCCCATTTTTGATAGTTTCAGCAAATCCCCTTTGCTCAAAAGTCGGGTCGCAACCAATTGCAAATCTGGACTCATATTTTTGAAACTTGATTTTGCAATGACTCCCCAAACCAAAGCCTGCACTTTTTCTTGCGGAATATCCTGATTTTGATACCAGTTCTTTACTAAGGAATTAATGAGCTCTTTCCGCGGCCCCTTCAAAGGTGCATACAAATAGCCATCGCCTTTGCTGGGTGCGTAGGTTCCCGCATGCATACAGAAACTTTTAAGTTCGATGGTGTAAAAGCCAGGTTTCAAAACATAGCCTTCGGCTGCGGAAAAATTAACATTACAAAGATTAGTGTATTTTTCATTTTTACCGAAGTCGGTCTTTTTAACATCGATTTTATTACAATCTTTAAAATTTGTGGTGATCGCTTCTGTGGTAATCGCACCGATTACTTTTTCACCGACTAAATTAGCGGCTTTGTCTTTTACTTTATCTTTTAAAAGATCAAAAATTTGAGCATTCCCGAGGATCGATCCGGCCAGGAAAAAAGAAAGGATTAACTTTTTCATAATCAATTAGTTTTTAGGTTATTCCTACGAATTTATACAATTTAGATTGAAATTGTTAAGAATAACGGAGGGTCTTTTAACCCTAATTGATTGAAAATATTTCTTTGAAAATAAAATTTAAGGATTTTTCATACTTATTCTAAAAGTAGTCCCGACACCTACTTCAGTTAAGGCGATTTTAATATCCCCACGGTGGTATTCTTTAATAACTCTTTTCGCTAACGATAATCCTAAGCCCCAACCTCTCTTTTTTGTGGAATATCCTGCTTTGAAAACATTTCGAGCCTGATTTCTCGTCAGCCCCGAGCCAGAATCTTTAATATCAATAACAATGTTTTTGGCTTTTTCGTAGAGTTCGATTTCCAGGCGACCTTCTCCTCGCATGGCATCCACCGCATTTTTCACAATATTTTCAATCACCCAGCTTAGTAGAATTCGATTATGTGGAATCAGCAATTGTTCTTTGGGAAGAATCAGCATGAAACTTACTTTCCTGGAAATTCTCGATTTCAGATAATCGTAATTTTGTTGAATGGTTTCGTTGATATTAAGATCATTAAGTTCGGGAACAGATCCAATTTTAGAAAACCTTTCCGAAATAGTTTTCAGGCGATTGATGTCGTTTTCAATTTCCTTTACACCAACACTGTTTTCGTTTTCCATGCGCAGAATTTCAATCCAACCAATCATTGACGATAATGGTGTCCCAATCTGATGGGCCGTTTCTTTAGCCAAACCCGCCCAAACATAACCTTCATCAGTTTTTTTAATGGTTCGCAAAAACCAAAATGAAAAGAAAATATAAGCCAAGATTAATGAACCTAATATATAAGGTGAGTACCGCAAATTATTGAGTAAATCTGAGTTGGTATAATAAACATATTGGTTATTTCCATCTGGCATTTGTAATTCAATTGGTCTATATGAACTCGCCATTCTATTAACCAGCGCCACCATTTTCTTCGGATCATTCTGAATGTTCATTGGAATATTTCTCTGAAAATCCACACCCAGCGGTTTTTTATCCTTGTCCGTAACAATTACAGGAATGGTATTATTGGTTTTATTAATCTGTAAAATTAATTCCAAGGTCATCGGATCTTCGATGATTTCATTTTGCTGATATTTAATCGTCGTTGCAAAAAGCTCAATTCTTTTAATTTCTTCTTTACGCAAATAATCGATTAGAACCACCGAAGCCACAACAACTGCTGCGACCGCGACAGTAAGTAGAATATAAATAATCCAGTTATTGAGTTTGGAAAAAATTCCTCTTTTCTTCATTAAAATTTTATTTTAAAACATTCAGAACCTGATACAAAGCATCACTGCTATTCCCGCCTTGATAATTATTGATAATGATCGCGAATACGTATTTTTTACCGTCCTTAGAAGTATGATAACCCGCGAAAGTTTTGGTGTTTTTCATCGTTCCACTTTTCATTTTCATGCCGTTTCCTTGCGTTGGGAATCCATCAAAAAACTCATTAAACCAAGGTTGTTTTTTACTGTATAATAAAGACTGAACTTCCGCTCTGGCAGATACATAATTTTGCGGTGAAAGTCCGCTTCCATCAGCAAAATTAATCATTGCCGAGTTAATTCCTTTCGCTTTCCAAAAATCTTTCAAGTAAGAGATTCCAGCATTAAAACTGCCTTCATTTTTTTTTTCTTTTCCTAAAGTTTTAATTAAAGTCTCTCCATAAAAGTTCACACTTTTTCGCATAAACCAAAAAATTATTTTATCTAAAGTCGGCGATTGATACTCTAGCAAAAGATTACTTTTAGGCGCAGAAGAGATTTTCTCACCAGTAATTTTCTGCTGCGACGTTGACGTCACTTTTCCCATAAATTCAATTCCAGCTTCCTGAAACCAGTTTTTTATTTCGTGCCCTAAAGTAAAAGGTGGATTAGGCGTTGCACCCGAAACAGTCATCGCTTTAGCCGGCAATATACCATTGATATAGGCAACATCCGAGTGAGGCGCAGTGAATATCAGACTTTGATCCGAACTTCCACCAGTTTTAATTTCATTCACCCAAGTCACATTCGGTAAGTCAATATTTAAATTTTTAATTTCGCCGCCGGCCATTTGCATATCAAACTGATTTTCGCGCCAGTTGACGCCCCAAACTCCGGCGCCATAATAATTTCCTAAATCGTTCCACGCCCAGCCGCCAGGTATGGTTTGAAAATCGAAGTACGAATCATCGATGATTAAATCGCCAACTATTTTTGAAATACCTTTTTCCTTGATAGACTGAATTAATTTTTGCTTAAAATTTTCAGGTTTGTAACCGTCATATCTCCAGCTTCCCAAAGTGGGATCACCTGTAGAAGTGATGAAAAGATTTCCCTCTAAATTTCCGCCAGAAACTTTTCCTGAATAAGAAGCAGTGGTGACATATTGAAAATCGTTACCCAAAGTTTCCAAAGCCGCCGCGGCCGTAAATATCTTTTGCGTCGATGCGCTGGATAATCCTTTATTTCCATTATTTTCGTAAATGAAATTGCCATTTTCATCAGCCACATAAATCGAAACATTTGCGGAATAGGCTGGCGCAGATGCTAATAATTTCTTTGTCGCCGCATCTAAATTCTGCGCAACGTTCTGCGTAAAATATAATTGAGAAATCAATAGAATGAAAGGCATCAACTTCTTCATAATCACTTTTTTATTTTCAAATATAAAGAAATAAAAAATTTAATGTTTGAAAAATTGAAGAGTGAATTGAATTACGTTTTAGAATAACACAACAACCATCAGATTAACTTGCATAATTCACATTAATTTCGTAAACTTTGTACCATAACTTTAAATATAAAACCAATGGCATCAATTATCACTGGCTTATTTAAAAGCCAAAGTCAAGCGGGAAACCTTTCCACCGATTTACAAAATGCAGGTTTTCAAGATTCAGATTTCATCATCTACCTGCATGATGAGGAAGTTACCAAAGAAATAAAAACTTCCATCTGGCAGTATTTTTTTAAAGACAAAACCAAACTTGAAGATGACAGTTTAGTCGTTAGCGTAAAAGTAAAAACTGCCGACCAGATTGAGAAGGCTAAGAAAGTATTTGCCTTTCATCATTGCATTCATCAGAACTATTTTGAGAATATTAAATTCAGTGATGCTCTGTCACTAGATTACTTAAAGAGAATTGTTTCTCTTCGGGCGAAAGCAGAAATTTACAAATCGCCGCGTCTTCATTATCGCGGACAATCTACCGGGATGAATGCCGAAGTCCTCTTTGGAAATTCTAAAGTCGACTAGAGATCCTCATTATAGCGGTATTATTTCAACCAAAAATGTCCCTCTAAAGTCTAAAAATCTTTACACGATTTTTTTGATTTAACCCGTGGTATTGCACTTTTTTTCCTTATTTTCGTGACCTAATTGGCTCTAACAAATGGTTTACGATTTAGAACAGGAAAATAAAGAAATTCTCGCACGGTATAAAGATCTGATCACAAATACCTACCGCAATTTGGATGAAGAAAAAAATAAACTCATCCGAAAAGCTTTTGATATTGCCTTAGATGCTCACAAAGACCAGCGAAGAAAAACGGGCGAACCTTATATCTATCATCCGATTGAGGTTGCAAAAATCGTGGCCAACGAAATCGGTTTGGGCGCAACGTCCATTGCCTGTGCGCTCCTTCACGATGTGATTGAAGATTCTGATTACACCTACGAAGATCTCAACAAAATATTCGGCAAAAAAATCGCCGACATTGTAAATGGTCTGACCAAGATTTCGGTCATGAACCATCAAAACATTTCTATACAATCTGAAAATTACCGTAAACTTTTATTAACCCTGTCGGAAGATTTCCGTGTTATTTTAATTAAAATTGCGGACAGGCTTCACAATATGCGCACGCTGGAAAGCATGACGCCCGAGAAGCAAAAAAAAATAGCTTCAGAAACGGTTTACATTTATGCGCCTCTTGCCCATCGTTTGGGTTTATACAACATCAAATCTGAACTAGAGGATTTATCTTTAAAATTTAATAATTCCGAAGTTTATCTGGATATTTCTGGGAAGTTAGAAGTGGCCAAAGAAAGTCGCGAAAAATATATTGAAGAATTTAGAAACGAAGTTTTCGAACAGTTAGAAGATGAAAACCTTAATGTTTCGATCAAAGGTCGCGCAAAAGCCATTTCCTCCATCTATCGGAAAATGCTTAAACAAGGCGTTTCCTTTGATGAAGTTTTCGATAATTACGCCATTAGAATTATTTATAAATCAGACGCAAAGAACGAGAAATTTCTTGCCTGGAAAATATATTCTATCGTTACCGACCTTTATCACAGCAATCCTCAGCGAATGCGTGACTGGATTTCGCAACCGCGTTCTACCGGTTATGAAAGTTTGCATCTTACGATTTTGGGTCCCGACAAAAAATGGATCGAAGTTCAAATCCGCTCCGAAAGAATGGACGATATCGCTGAAAAAGGTGTGGCGGCTCATTACAAATATAAAGAAGGATTTCGCCAAAGTTCTGATGAAAAAAACTTTGAATTATGGGTAACCGAAATTCGCGAAGTTTTAGAAAATCAAGAATCCCTTTCTACTACAGAACTTCTGGATGACATTAAACTTAATTTATACTCAAAAGAGGTTTTCGTCTTTACGCCAAAAGGAGAAGTCAAGATTTTACCAATCGGCTCCACGGCGCTCGACTTCGCTTTTTCTGTTCACTCAGATTTAGGCACAAAATGTTTGGGCGCGAAAGTCAACGGAAAATTAGTTCCCATTTCTTATGTTTTGTTAAATGGCGATCAAGTCGATATTTTATCTTCTCAAAATCAGAAACCAAAATTAGACTGGTTAGATTTTGTGGTAACGTCAAAAGCCAAATCAAAAATAAAAGCCATTCTGAATTCAGAAAAAAACTTTTTGGTTGATGAAGGCAAGGAAACTTTGCAAAGGAAAATGCGTCATGCGAAACTTCAATTTAATGATGAGGAGCTGAACAAAATGCAGAAGTTTTTTGATTTGAAAAGTTCACAGGAGTTATTTCTGAAATTTCAAAACGGCGATTTAGATATCGGTGATATTAAAAAATATACCGAAGGCAAAGGGATCTTCAGTAATATTATGCAACGGTTCCGCAAGTCGCCGACTAAAAATGATGTGTTTACAGAAGCTCCTCAAACCAATCTAGACATGATTGTTTTTGGCAAGGACGAAGAAAAACTCGATTATTCTTATGCAAAATGCTGTACCGTAATTCCTGGCGATCGTATCTTCGGCTTCATCACGATTTCAGATGGAATTAAAGTTCATAATGATGGTTGTCCCAATGCCATCAACCTGCGTGCTCAGTACGATTATAGAGTCCTATCGGCAAAATGGGTGAATGAAGAAAGCTTTAAGAACAGAATCAAAATCGAAATTGAAGGTCTCGATCGAATGGGAATGATCAACGATATAACCGCCGTCATCAGCAACAATATGAACATGGATATGAAAAGCATGTCGATTGAATCGAACAATGGCGTCTTCTTAGGAAGCATCAATCTGGAAGTCAGAAATAGAAGCCAGCTCGATGAAACTTTCAAACAACTCAAAAACATTAATGGTGTTTCTCGTGTAAAACGAATGTAATCACACCTCTAAATAATCTTTATGCTTATAACGACCTATTTCAGAAAATTCCTACACAGTTCCCAATCCTCAGGATTTCTACTCATACTTTGCGTGCTCATCTCGCTATTTGTCGCAAATTCTTCGCTCGGAGTTGCCTTTCAAAATTTACTCGATACTAAAATCGGTACCGATATCTTTCAACTTAATTACTCGCTAAGCGTTTGGATAAATGATGGCTTGATGGCCATTTTCTTTTTGCTCGTCGGTTTAGAAATTAAGAGAGAGATTGTTGAAGGTGAACTTTCCACTTTCAAATCAGCTTCTCTACCAATTATCGCGGCAGTCGGCGGAATGGTTGTACCAGGCTTAATTTATTATTTCTTTAATAAAGGAACTGAATATGCAGATGGCTGGGCAATCCCGATGGCAACTGACATTGCGTTCTCGCTCGCGATTATCTCGATGTTGGGGAAACGCGCGCCGTTATCTTTAAAAATATTTCTTGCCGCCCTCGCCATTGTAGATGATTTGGGTGCAATTATGGTTATCGCGATCTTCTATACCGACCAGCTTCATTGGGATTATTTAGGACTGAGTGCTTTAATGGTGGTGATCCTAATCTTACTCAATGTCTTCAAATTCAAGAAACATATTTTCTACATCATCCCCGGACTTTTCTTGTGGTATTTCATGCATCATTCGGGCATCCACGCTACGATTGCGGGAGTCTTACTTGCCTTCACAGTTCCGACAAATGTTTCGGTGACAGAAATTTCACCTTTAGAGAAAATGGAGCAGAAATTACATTTGCCCGTCAACTTTCTCATCATGCCGATTTTCGCTTTATCCAATACCAATATCACCTTTAAAGAAGGCATGGTCGATGGTCTTTTTACCAACTTCGGCTACGGAATTATTTTCGGATTGGTCTTTGGGAAAATCATTGGCATCAATCTATTTTCCTGGATTTTCATTAAACTAAAAATCAGCGATCTGCCCGATAAAAGTTCCTGGTCTCAAATGCTGGGTGCTGGTTTATTGGCAGGGATTGGATTTACCATGTCGATATTCATCGCTCTACTTTCCTTTAAAGGCCATGCCGAAATTCAAGATGAAGCCAAGTTTGCCATCCTGGTAGCGTCCATTATTTCTGGAATAGCAGGTTTTACTTTGTTAAAGTATATCGGCAAGAAGAAAGAAGTTTTAGCAGAATTGGAAGATTAAGAATTAGTCTTTTCTTCCTCTTTAAAATAAAACACCCTTAATTATTTCTAATCAAGGGTGTTTTTTTTGTTTTAAAGTTACTTATTCGACCTTAATATGATGGCGTTCATCAAGCTCATCAGCATTAATAATCAAATCAGAATCGAACTTTAAATCATTAGCTGTCATTTCTTCCGCGATCATTTTATCAACCCGAACTTTCTTGATGGCAATATTCAATTCGTTTCCTAAAAGAATCAAAATGATATTGATATTCACCCAAACCATCACCAAAATAATCGTTCCGATCGATCCGTAAAGAACATTATACCTAGCAAAATTTCTTACATAAATTGCAAAGAAATACGTCAGCAATACAAATAAAATGGTAGTTAAAATTGCTCCTGGAACGGCTTGTTTGAAAGTCGTAATCTTCAAACAACCTACCCAGTAAAAAAGCGCCAGTAAAATAAAATAGAAGATAGGAAAAGAAATAAATCCAATTATTTTCGACATATTATTCACCAGCCAGGAAATATTAATTTCTGGCGTAAATAGTTTCAGCACCACTTCACTGTAGTAAACTCCTAATAAGGAAGCCAGAATCAGCAAGATAAAAGCAATCGTAATCAGGAAAGCCACAAAAAATTCCTTAACAAGGCCTCGCTGTAAGTTGGTGTTAATATTAAATCCGTTAATCAACGAATGTGTTCCATTAACCGCAAAAACCATGGCAAACACAATGGTCATATTGCTAATGTTTTTAATATTCGGCATAATGAAACCCTGAATATATTCGCTCACATCGCTTTGCATATTCGCAGGTAAGATGTTCTGCATGGCCACTTCGAAAATATAAAACTGCAATTTATCGTAATGCGGAAGATATGGTAGCAGTGAAAGTAAAAAGAGAATAAAAGGAAATAAACTTAAAAAGAAACTCCAGGAAATACTTGCGGCACTTCGTCCGATTTGCATTTTGAAGACACCTTGCCCATAAATTTCAAACATTTTCCAAAGAGAAATCCCTAAAAAGGGAATATGAATCTCATCCAGAAAGTCTTTTATTTTGATGATGAAGTGTGGAGTTTTAATGCCCATTAATTTATATTTGCAAAACAAAGATAACAAATGCGAATTAATTTAGTGTGCATGGGCAAGACCGATGATAAAGAAATAGCCAATCTGGTTAAATATTATCAAAATCGCCTGCCCAAATATTGGAATTTTGAAGTCCTCGAAATCGCAGATGTCAAAAACGCCAAAAACCTCAGCCCCGATTTACTTAAAAAAGAAGAAGGGAAATTGTTTTTAAATCTAATAGAAAATTCAGACATCGTTGTCCTCCTTGACGAAAAAGGCAAACAGTTTAGCAGCCGGGAATTCGCCACCAAAATTGATGCTTGGATGAGCTCTTCCGTAAAAAAAGCAATGATTATCGTGGGTGGCGCTTATGGTTTTTCCGCTGAAATGTACGAACGCGCCAATGAAAAAATGTCGCTGTCAAAAATGACTTTCACCCATCAAATGATCCGCTTATTTTTTGTGGAACAAATCTATCGCGCCGACCAAATTCTGCAAGGCAAACCATATCACAACGATTGATGCAGGGGTCATTGGTGATGTTTGATTAATGATAATTGATAGCTGATAGTTGATCGATAATCGATGATAGGTAATTCGCTTATTTTCAAATGTTCAACTTTAAATTTTAAAATCTAAAATTTAAATACGACCACCCGCAACTTTGATACGACCACCCGCAAAGCTGATACGACCACCCGCAACTCTGGTACTGCCACCCGCAAAGCTGATACGACCACCCGCAAAGTAGATACGACCACCCGCAACTCTGATACTGCCACCCGCAAACCTGATACTGCCACCCGCAAACCTGATACGACCACCCGCAAACCTGATACGGTCGCCTGCAAGTCTGATACGACCACCTGCAAACCTGATACTACCACCTGCAAATAGAATACTACTACCTGCAAACTAGAAACTCCTACCTGCAACGCTGAAACTACCACCTGCAAACAGAATACTACCACCTGCAAACTAGAAACTCCTACCTGCAAAAACAAAACGCGAATCTCGCACCTCGCATTTCGCTCCCCGCACCTCGCAAATCAAACGTCATCATAATGCTTAATGGAAAGTATTTTTATTCGTTATCAAATCAACACATAATCAAATTATCACATTAATTTTTTCGTATTTTTGTCTCATGAGTTTAGATTTATCGCTTCGAACAGTTACGGTCATGCGCTACATTCTGCCTTTGCGAGAAGGTGGTTCTTTGCCCGCACTTGCCGAGGCTGATGACGATTTCAAATATGTTTTAAAATTTCGGGGCGCCGGTCACGGTGTCAAGATGTTGATTTCCGAATTGTTGGGTGGGAAAATCGCTCAGGTTCTCGGTTTACCAATCCCCGAATTGGTTTTCGCCAACCTCGATGTAGATTTCGGCCGCACTGAAGCTGATGAAGAAATCCAGGATCTACTCAAGTTCTCCGAAGGATTAAATTTAGGATTGCATTTTCTCTCCGGCGCCATCGCTTACGACCCTTCTATTAAAGTCGATCCGCTCTTAGCTTCCAAAATTGTTTGGTTAGATGGCTACATTACCAATATCGACCGCACTTTTAAGAATACCAATCTCTTAATGTGGCACAAAGAATTGTGGGTGATTGATAACGGCGCTTCCTTATATTTTCACCATTCCTGGATGAATTTTGACAAGAGCGCGCTCACTCCTTTCACCTATGTAAAAGACCATGTTCTTCTTTCGCAAGCGACCCTTCTTGATGAAGCAGATCAAATTGCCCACTCGGTTTTGACTGATGATATATTACACGAAATTGTAGAGTTAATTCCCCTAGAATGGCTCGACTGGAAAGATACCGACGATTCGCCGGCTCAAATAAAAGAAGTGTATTTCAATTTTCTGAAAACACGCCGCGATTATTCTGTCAACTTTTTAAACGAAGCCAAAAATGCAAGAGTCTAAAATTTACGAATACGCAGTAATCCGGCTCGTACCGAAAGTGGAGAGAGAAGAATTTTTCAATATCGGACTCCTCATGTTTTCTAAACGCGAAAAATACATCCGCTTTGAATTCCATCTCTGCACCGAAAAATTCAAGTCGATGAACCCTGAAATAGACTATCATGATATTTCTCAAAATCTAGAAAATTTTAAACACGTGGCAAGTGGACAAAAGGAAGGCGGCCCAATCGCCCTACTCGATATTCCCGAAAGATTCCGCTGGTTGACGGCGGTTAGAAGTTCGGTCATACAAACTTCTCGTCCCCATCCTGGTAAAACACAGGATTTAGACAA
The DNA here is from genome assembly GCF_900109615.1 of Kaistella antarctica. Classification (GTDB taxonomy): domain Bacteria; phylum Bacteroidota; class Bacteroidia; order Flavobacteriales; family Weeksellaceae; genus Kaistella; species Kaistella antarctica. The sequence goes on along the minus strand of NZ_FOIX01000003.1, from coordinate 298,844 downwards.
AACTTTTGAGCGATTGTTTCAGGAATTGGTCAAGTAAAATGTAAGCTTGCTTTAAATTTCCACCTTCTTCGAAATCATATCTTTATTACTTTAAAATCGATATGAGTATAATCTCTTTATTATTATATAACTGAGATCTATTTCTGGTTACACTCCAGCTCAATATCCTTATCGCGTCCCAAAAAGGACGAGTTGCTCTACCATTCCGCTTCTATAAATCTTATTTCTGACGTGAATTACATAAATAATAGTTCAAGTAAAATTCTCATTTCATCAATCAACTTTTAAACTCCAACTCGATCACATTGATAGTCAAAAGATCAGTTCCTTTTATTCTCCCTTTTTTTCTCTCACCTAACTATTTATCATCTGAAACCAAATTACGGTGAATTCACCCTACGAAAAACCGTGTTTAAACCCATGTTTTCTATTTTTAAAACCCCAATTTTTGTAGTGGGAGAAATTACTGTTCTGTAAAATGCTTAAACCCATACAGAAAAGATGACGGACATTCATCACTAATATTTAAAAATAATAACACAATGAAAAAACATTCTTTACTCTTAAAAATTAATCTGGTATTTTTTCTCTGCTGTGCAGGAATTTACCAAGCGCAACAAACAACCCTGGCAGCAGGCGGAACCGTGCATTCTACGGCAGGCTCGCTTTCTTATTCTGTGGGCCAAATATTCTACGAACCCCAAAAGACAGCAACCGGAGAAGTAAATCCCGGTGTTCAGCAACCCTATGAAATTTATGTATTAGCAACTAGCGAATCTTCAGTAAATAAGAACATCACGATTTACCCTAATCCGGTGAAGGATTTTCTAATTGTTGATTTTAACGCTGAAAAGTTAGAAAAATCCTCTTACCAACTATTTGATGGTACTGGCAGAATAATCAGCAAAGGAGAATTGAAAAATTTGAAAACTGAAATTAACACTTCCACTCTTTCTTCAGGACTATATATCCTCTCCATTTCGAGTGATGAAAAAAATATAAAAACCTTTAAAATAATTAAAAACAAATAACCATGAAAAAATCATTACAACTCTTCGCATTGCTTTTCTGCATGATCATTTTTGCACAAGCACCAGAAAAATTTTCTTACCAAGCTGTTATCAGAAATGGATCTGGCGTTCTAATACAGAATGCTCCAGTTGGCTTGAAGATCAGCATTCTTAAAACTTCCGTCACAGGAACAGTAGTTTATTCAGAATCACAAACTGCCACAACCAATTTAAATGGACTAATATCTATTCAGGTTGGATCAGGCACCCTAATTAGTGGAACAATTGCTGGAATCGACTGGTCTGCCGATTCCTATTACATTAAAACAGAAGTCGATCCAAGTGGAGGAACAACTTATTCGATTGCAGGAACTACACAATTGTTGAGTGTTCCATATGCCTTGTATTCAAAAAATTCTGGAAGCGGCTCAAGTTTCACTTTGCCTTATGTTGGAACAGCTAATAATGCAGCATCACTTCTTCAAGTAACAAACACTGGAGCAGGAAGTTCCTTGGAAGGCATCAATAATTCAGTAACTGATCAAATTTCTGCTGTGAAAGGGGTAATAAATTCTACAACTCCGGGAGCTTACTCTACAGCGGTACGAGGCGTTAATAATGGAACAAGTTCTTTAGGCATCGGTGTTTGGGGGTCCCAAGAAGGTAGCGGGTTTGGCGTCTATGGGGTTACTCCGGCTGGTTATTCTGTATTAGGCTCTACCCAAACAGGAACCGCTGGTTACTTTACGTCCAATGATACCGGTAAAGCTTTGGTAACTGAAGGACCTATACGATTCAGTAATATAGGAGCAGGTGCTGGCAAAGTGTTAACCAGCGACGCTTCAGGAAATGCAACGTGGCAAAATGGAGGTGCGGCAAAAGTGCATTTAAGTTCAACGGGCGGAAGTTCACAATCAACACCAAGTGGTATTGTTACAGTTGTCAACACGTGGTTAGGTCTAGACGAGAGCGGTGGCGCAAATTATAATGCGACAACCGGAGAATATACCATTCCTGTTACAGGATATTACGCTGTAAAAGCACAGATTAGCTTTTCATCTTCAAACACAATAGCAGGAGCTCAATCCAATGTTAGAATACAAGTAGATGGAAATACCGCAAAACAAACTTATACAAATAATGCGGTAATAGGACAATTTCACACTGATGCTTCGGTTAATTTAGAAAAAACTTTTACTGTGGGACAAAAGGTACGCATCGCAGTAGTACAAAATGGCTCCGCAACTAATAATTTATTTCCACCCGCAACTAATTTCAGCATTCATTTAATTCATCAATAAATATTTTAAAATTAGACATCATGAAAAAAATAATAATCACCACAACACTTTTGCTAGGAACAGTTTTCATCTACGCTCAAAAGGCTGAGCCTGTAAGACAGGTAAAAGAATATACCACAAGTACCGAGGATCCTCATAATCCTCTGGTAAATGGTATTCCGTACAACCAATACAAAGCCCAAGTACAGACAGAGGAGAAAAATAGTGCTGCAGCAGAAGTAAAAGCACGAAAAGAAGCAGTTACGAAAAAATTAGAAATTCAGAGAAAAATTGAAAATGCTACCAGCGAACAAAGCGTGCAAGAAAAAAAATAATCATTAAAACTAATAATCAGAAGAGCTTTCCAATAGAAAGCTCTTTTTTTTATTTTAAATTTTAGTCAACTTCGCAAATTTCAGAATCAAATTCTTCTCGCCTTCATGCTGAAATTTAACTTTTGCTTTAATGTTTTGTGCATCAGTACCATCAAGGAAAATAACTTCTCCCACGCCGAAACGGTCATGACGAACACGATCACCCACTTCAATATCTTGGGAAGAATTTCCGCTTGGATTTATAATTCTTGCCGTAGCTACCGGTTTTAAATTCTGCGGGATCGGAGCTGGTTCATTTTTCTCGATGGTTTTCTTGGGATCTTTCTTTTTAAAGAACCGAGGTTCACTATTATCATCGTCAAAAATGCTCGATTTCAAACCTGAATTATTCATGAAACGACTTTCGGTGGCCGGATTGATGAACTCTAAATATTGCTCATCAACTTCACTTAAAAACCTCGATGGTTCTGCGCTCGTAATTTTCCCCCATTGAAAACGGGAAACGGCGTAGGTAAAAAAGACCTGCTTTTCGGCTCTGGTTAAAGCAACATAAAAAAGCCTTCTCTCCTCTTCCAACTCTTCTCGTGTTGAGGAACTCATAAAACTCGGAAACAAGTTTTCCTCCAGACCAACAACGTGCACCACTGGAAACTCCAGCCCTTTGGATAGATGAATGGTCATCAAAGAAACCTGGTCGCCATCTTGATTTTTATCCGTTTGCGTATCGGCGGAAAGCGCAATGTTCTCCAAAAAGCTCGAGAGTGACGCGTCGCCATCTTCTAACTGTTGCTGTTCTTCGATAAAACCTTGCATCGAGTTCATCAACTCCTGAATGTTTTCTACTCGCGAAATTCCTTCCGGAGTTTGATCGTCTTTTAGAAATTTTATGACTCCACTTCGCTTGGCAACTTCCATAGCGACATTGTACGCATTTTCAGTTTTTAACATGACCTGAAATGCTTTAATCATTGACCAGAAATCAGAAAGCTTGGTTAAGATTCCATTATTCAATTTTAAGTTGGGCGCATAAAAACCGAGATTGTCTAAGACTTGAGTAACTGCAATATTCTGAGAGTCTGCAAAAACAATCAGTTTATTTTGGGTTGTTTCTCCAATTCCACGTACGGGATAATTGATAATTCTAGACAATGCTTCAGAATCATTTTCATTGACCAACAGACGCAAATACGCGATAAGATCTTTTACCTCTTTTCTTTGGTAAAAAGATAATCCACCGAAAACACGATACGGAATATTCTTTCTCCTCAGCGCATCTTCAAAGGCACGGGTTTGAGAATTGGTACGGTATAGAATAGCGAAATCAGTAAATTTTTTCTGGTCAGAATTGTGCTGTTCCCAAATATTAGAAGCTACAAAATTAGCCTCATCAGCATCGGAAAGAGAACGGTAGACTTTTATTTTCTCGCCTTCTTCATTATCACTGAAGACATTTTTTTTAAACTGCTGTAAGTTTTTAGAAATAACAACATTAGCAGCATTAACGATATTTTGAGTCGAACGGTAATTTTGTTCCAAGGAAACGGTTACGGCATCAGGGTAATCTTTTTTAAAGTTTAAGATATTGTAGATATTCGCACCACGGAAAGAGTAAATAGATTGCGCATCGTCTCCCACTACACAAATATTTTCAAATTTTGAAGCTAATGCTTTCACAATTAAATATTGGGAATGGTTGGTATCTTGGTACTCATCGACTAAAATATACCTGAAACGATCTTGATATTTGGCAAGAACTTCGGGAAACCTCGTTAACAGTTCATTGGTTCTTAGCAATAAATCATCAAAATCCATAGCTCCATTTCGGAAACAAACATCCACATATTTTTGATAAATTGCACCGATGCTTTTCATATTGGCACGCTCATCAGCTTCGATAAGTTCGGGATTATTGAAATAGGCTTTTACGGTAATAAGATTATTTTTGTAAGAAGATATTCTTGCCTGAACTTTTTTCGGTTTGTATAAGTCACCATCGATATTCAATTCTTTTAAAACCTTTCTGATTACATTTAGAGAATCTTGGGAATCGTAAATCGTAAAGTTGGACGGAAACCCAATATAGTGCGCCTCAGATCGTAAAATCCTGGCAAAGACAGAGTGGAAAGTTCCCATCCAGAGAGATCGCGCTTCACTTTGACCCACAACTTTTGCAATCCTTTCCTTCATTTCTTTAGCGGCTTTGTTGGTGAAAGTTAAAGCCAGAATATTAAAAGGATCTACCAAATTGGTTATCAAATGGGCGATACGCATGGTGAGCACGCGCGTTTTACCAGAACCTGCTCCAGCAAGCACCATCAAAGGTCCTTCAAGAGATGTTACAGCTTCATATTGAGGTTTATTGAGTCCTTTTAAATAATCCATTTGCATAATAAATTGAGTTTCAAATTTACGGAAATTTTAGAGAATTACCTTATAAACGCAGTGTTGACGGAAACGCTAATAATACTTATAGAAAAATTAGAATGTACAAAGGAAAAGGCACAAAAATTGAAGAACTGTTAATTACAAATCAACAAAACTAAATTCCATGTCAGAAAATATACTATCTCTTGAGGATGTAAAATTCCTCGAAATTCTACATACTAAATTCGGTTTACAATTCATTCGATGTGATGATTCTGGAGTGAAGATTAATAATGAGCAATTGATTGCAAAAGCTACCTCGAATCAATCATTTGATAATATGTTTTATCTCTCTGAAATTACTAAAAAATTAAAATATAGACTTAATTCCAATTTCCAATTAAACTTCTCGACGGGACTTAATTTCCATGTCGAAAGAATTTAAAAACGGACTAAAACTAAAAAAGACAATCTGATTAAGTTGTCTTTTATTTTTCAAGAACTGAGGTAATTAAGTTTAGTTATAATATCTTCAATCTCAAATGGTTTCGCAATAAAGTCATTGGCGCCCGATTGAATGGCCGTTTGTTCTAAGCCTCGGCTCGCAGACATCATCAAGACTGGAATGTTTTTAGTGTCGATATTATCTTTTAGTTTTTTACAAATGTCTCGTCCATCCTCACCCGACAACCACATATCTAAGATAATGATATTTGGCTTATTGCTTCTTTGAACGTATTTTAAAATTTCGGAGCCGCGTTCAAAAGTATTTACTTCATAACCTTCAAAATCTAACATTGTTCCCAAAGAATCCAGAATGGCAATATCATCATCAACTATAAATATTTTTTTTGAGTTCATTTTTTCTATTTTAAGATTTTACCTGAGGCAAAGAAAAACTAAAGGTTGACCCTTTTTCAAGAACACTCTCTACCCAAATTTTACCATTTGACCTCTCTACAATTTCCGCAGAGATAAACAGGCCCAACCCAATTCCAGGAAAAGTGTTTCCATCATCTCCACTTACCCGATAATATTGCTCAAAAACCCTGTCTTTTTTATCTGCCGGCATTCCGATTCCAAAATCTTCCACAGAAAACTCTACATTCCCATTAGCTTCAATAATTTGGACGATGATTTTATCCGTATTCGGAGCGTATTTAATTGCATTCGAAATCAAATTGGTCATTACCTGACCCACCCTGTCCCTGTCAGCAAAAACCATACCCACAGATTTTGTTTTAAATTCAATTTGGTAAGAGGTAGACATTTGCTGATCTTCAATTATTTCTAATGCCAATTTTTCAAAGTCAAAATCTTCTTTATTTAAATGGATTTTGCCCGAATTAATTTTTGTTACATCTAATAAGTCACCGATTAAAGAAGTCAGTTTTACGATCTGTATATCCATTTTTTTGGCAACTTCTGCATTTTTCTCATCGCCAGTTTTTCGCAACATACGTTCTAACACTTGTGCATAAAGCTTTAATGAAGTTAAAGGAGTCTTCAATTCATGGCTTGCAATACCTAAAAAAGTATCTTTCTGCGCAGACAGTTTTTTAAATTCATCAATGTTCGTACTGGCTCCAATCCATTGGAAGATATTTCCCTCATCATCAAGAACTGGTGTAGCTCTATTTAAATACCAAACAAATTTTTCTCCTCTGCCATCATAAATCCGGAATTCCAACTCAAATATTTTTTTCTCTACTTCAGCAAGAGCCCAAATTCGCTTTAAATTTTGGAAATCTTCTTTATGAATAACTTGTTCAAAATCGAGATCTGCGATTTGTGCTCGACTTCTATTTAATAAAATCTCTAAATTTTCATTAAAATAAATAAGTCGTCCATCAGTTCCCGTCGTCCAGACAATATGAGGCATGGCTTCTGCCAAATCTCTATATTCTTTTACTGCTCTCTGGGCTTTCAAGCGCGCTTCAACCAACTCAGTCACATTCATCGCCATATTCCAAATTGCGTAAATCTCGCCACTCGCATTATGGAGAGGACGATAGGAAATACTGTAATAATAACTCTGCAGCATATCATCTACAACTAAATCTACCTTATCTTCAGTAGCAATGTAGGGTTTGCCAGTCGTAAGAACATCTCTAAGAATTTGCGCGAATGGCTGTCCATCTAACTCGGGTATTGCATCTTCTAATTTTTGACCGATGACCGCCCTGGTTTTTCCCCAGCTTTTTAACATTTGATCATTGGCGAAGGTGACAATCAAATCCTGTCCTGTGTAAATTGCTGTGGAATAATCTGAAATCTCCATCAGTTCGCGAAACAGCAATTCATTTTCCTTCAATTTAAGCTCAGTAGAAACCTGTTCCGTAACATCGATTGCGACGACCGAAATTCCTGTAATTCTTTCTGTATCAAATATCGGCGTATATATAAAATCGAAATAGTAAGTCTGAAGAACACTATCTTTTTCAATTAGTGTCTTTATTTTAGAACCTTTAAAAGTAGTTCCAGTTTGGTAAACTTCTCTCAGAATTTTCGGAAATTCTTGATTGGCTATTTCTGGTAGCGCTTCCAAAATGGGTAAGCCAATAACTTCTGATCCTTTCTGCCAAAATTCTAAACACAGCACATTTGCAGTTAGAACAACGTGATCTTCCCCCATGAGCATCGCTAGACCAACAGGAGCCTGACTGAAAAGAATAGACAAAGATTCCAAATTAATGGCATTATCAAAGAAATTTTTCATAACCACAAACTTAAATAAATTTAAGCTGATATCAGATTTTTTTGCTTTAGCTCAACTGCTTATTAGTAATAAAATAGAATTGCAAAAAGTAAAATTGGGATTTACGTCTCATTTTAGATTTTTAAGATGATGTTTCTGGTAAATATTAAAAAAATACGTTATATTTGCACACTAAAATTCAGAACAAAAAATGGGCACAATATTTACATTATTCATGGTTCTTATCATGATTGCGAGTATCTTACTAATCATTATGGTAATGGCGCAAAATCCAAAAGGTGGCGGTCTTTCAGGAACTTTCGGCGGAACTTCTTCTGCTCAGTTTGGGGTTCAACGGACCAATGACTTTATGGAAAAAGCGACCTGGACTTTAGGAGTTATTATTGTAGTAATGATATTGTTAAGTGTTATTTTAACAGCAAAACCTACTAAAAGTTTCCAAAACGCACCAGCGAGAAAAGAAGCGCCAGCGCCGCAAACTGCTCCTGGAGCAAACTCTGTAACAATGCCAATTCCAACTCCTGCGCCAGCAGATAAATAGAAGAACAATTTTTATTAAATAAAAAAGAGATATTTAGTTGAATATCTCTTTTTGTTTGCTCTAAAAAGCATCAATCATTAACTTTTCTGAAATGTTAAATGGTGTTTCTTCCAGTAATCATCTTGATCTTTGAAAAATAAACATGCTATCCAAGAATCTAAAGTCATCATTTCTAAAGGTTTGGAATTAATATCTTTAAAATTTGATTTGAAAAATTCTGCGTCAACTTTTAATTGATTCCGATCTAAAATCATAACATTAGCTTCAGAATAAAAAGGATAATTGCGTATATCTGAATTGGTTGTTAAGAGTTTTTTGCCAGATGCTAAGGTTTCAAAAGTACGCATAGTTAACCCAGCTTGAAACGGCTTATTGATATCTAAAACGGAGCAAGACTCTGCATAAATAGCGGCAATCTCGGAGTGTTTCAACTTTTTAAAACTCAATTTCTTTAAATTGAATTTTTTTAAATTTTGGTCAAACACTTTCTTTAATAAAAACGCTGCTTTGCTTGGTGCGTAATAGTAAAAATAAGTTTTTAGATTTTGCGCATCACACATTTTTCTGAGTTTCTCACCTATCAAATATCGATCGGTATGCGCGCTGCCGATAAATACAACATCATATTTCAATTCAACATTTTCAGCAACTTTATGATAATCATTAATAAAGAATAAGGGTCTAAAATGCAAATCATACTGTTTAGCATCTTGGGGTTCGAAAGTGAAATTTTTATTAAAATAGGGAAATAGTTTCAAGAATTTAGGATACTCTTGTGCTGTATCGTAAGAATAAAAAATCATTTCTGCTGAACGATGCAAGACTTTAAATTTATCTAAAAAAATTAATGGGATTGTTTCGCCTTTTATTAAGAGAAAAAAATCATAATCTCGACTAGCAGTTTGCTTTAAGATTTTTTGATAATAGGATTTTATTTTTTTAAAATAAAAATTTTTGTTAACTCGAATAATCCCTTTTGACAATATAGAATCAGACGGTCGTTCATTAAAAAAATCAACTTCAGCGCCTAATTCTTGGAGTCGATTTGTTATTGCTTTCTCATACCCAAAAAAGTTGGCGGATAGAAATAGTATTTTTTTACCGCTTAAATTCATGATTTTAAAAATCCTTTATTCTTTAGTTCTTCAAGAGATTGGTCAAAATGATTGTCAGTCCGTGGTTGCTGAAGAACCCAGTTTGTAAATTCCCGAATTCCTGTTTTAAAATCCACTTTTGGCTGGAAATTTAAAAGTTGTTTTGCTTTTTCTAAATCCGCAAAATTATGTCGAATATCGCCGATTCTAAAATCACCTGAAATTTTCACAACTGTATCTTTTTCATAATTAGTAACCAACTGGTTTGCAACCGACAAAACAGTAGTTGCAACGCTTGTTCCCACGTTAATTATTTCATTATTAGCTGTTTCCATTTCTAAACTCCTGATCGTTGCATCAACCGTATCATTAATATTGATGAAATCTCGAGTCATTAATCCATCTTCGAATATATTTAGCGCTTGGTCATTTAGAATCTGTGTCGAAAAAATCGATAAAATGCCTGTGTAGGGATTAAGCAATGACTGGCCGACACCGAAAACGTTTTGGTAGCGGAGAATGACATAACTAATGCCGATGGATTCACAAACAAATTTTACCATCTGTTCTTGCTGAAGTTTTGTTAGACCGTAGAAAGAAGTCGGATGTAACGTTGTATTTTCGTCTGTGGCTGAAGGTTTTAGAAAACCTCCCTTTTCATCAATCATTTCAAAATTCCCCTTCTCCATCATTGCAACAGATCGGCTTTTGGGATAAACGGCTTCTGATTTGGAATCTATATATTTTCCTTCGCCATAAACCGCTCGGGAAGAGGCCAAGATTAACTTTTTAACAGAATTCTTTTGATTCACTAAAACATCTAACAACAATGCGGTTCCCGAAACATTAACTTCATTGTATTTTTCAAGGGAATACATTGATTGTCCGGTCCCCGTTTCTGCGGCTAAATGAATGATGGCATCCTGTCCTTTTATTCCTTTTTCGAGATCCGTTTTGTTGGTTACATCACCTTTGATAAAAATAACTTTGTCTTTAATACTTTGATACAAAGCAGAATTATCCGGATTTGGACCATGGATTTGTTCTGACAAATTATCTAAAACCGTGACGGTATAACCAAGATCATTAAGTTTCAACGCGAGGTTACTGCCAATAAATCCGGCGCCACCGGTGATTAATATATTTTTCAAACTTAATAGTTTACTTTTTCCCAAGTTTGGGTTTCTAAATTATACTTTTTTACAATTTTTGCAGGAACACCTACGATCACGCAATAGTCTGGGAAATTTCCTCTTACAACAGCGTTTGCGCCGACGATACATTGTTTTCCTAAATTTGTTCCTGCCATGATTGCTGCCCCCATTCCAATAAAACAGTTCTCTCCTATTGTCGTATTCTTAACAGTAATTTTCTGATTGACAACATGTTTCCCTATTTCAAAATATTCGTGGTCGATATTGGTAATGAATACATTTGCTAATATTAATGAACTTTTTCCAATTTCTAATTTTCCAGCAGAAGTGATATGAACATTCTGAGAAATTACGACATCATCCTGAATTACGACACTTCCACCATCTTGGGTTTCTATTCGTAAATGGGGAAAAATTCTAACTTTTTTTCCTATAAACACATTTTTAATTCCTTTCAAAAAAATAGGCTTACCAAGATACGAGGGCATTCCCATTTTTCCGAAAAAAGGACTATATAAAAATGCCCTTAAACCCCAAAATAATTTATAGATCATAATTTCACTCTTAAGGGGCGTACCCAATATTTCATTTTTGAAATTACAAAATAAAACAGATATTCCCCAAAGTTAATCCGTTTCGTTTGATACATTTCCGAAATATTTTTCTGAATCCCGTTTTCCATTTCCTTTAAGTTCGCAGAAAGTCCTGAAACTCCAAATGATTTCTTACCAGCACCAGCAATAGCTAATTTTTGAGGCAACAAGTACATTACGTTATTCTCTGAAATTCGCATCCAATAATTGGCATCTTCAGAATATTTTTGCGAGTCGTCGAAAAAGCCGGTATTGTCAAGGATTTTTCTTTTGAAAACTGCTGTAGAAGTATGGCCAGTAACTTTTAGTAAAAGTTTGTTCAGATTTATTTTAACAAGCTCAACTTCTAATTCAATTTTATAAGGAAATTTTATTTTCTCATCATTCCATAAAGATGTGATAAAATCGATACCTAAATTATCATCAAGCAAATATTTCATTTGTAGTTCAATTTTTGTCGGTAACCATTCGTCATCAGAATCCAGTAAAGCAATATAATCACCCTTGGCTAATTTTAACGCAGCATTTCTGGCGTTAGATACTCCACCGTTTTTTTGATTAATTAATTGAATATTTAAAGTTGGATTTTTTTCAATATAAGATTTTACAACCTTTAAACTATTATCTGTCGAACCATCATTCACAACAATAATCTCAAATTTTTCTAGCGGAAAAGTTTGATTTTTTACAGAATCTAACGCCTTACAGATAACGTTTTCTGCATTGTACATGGGAATAATTACTGAAATCAAGATTGGTGAATCATTAAATTAAGATAAAGTTTTGAACGGTCTAAAGTAAAAAATTTAGAACTTATAATTATTGTTGCTCATTGTAAGGCAAGCGATTTTGAATGGATCTACCTAAAGAGATTTCATCGGCATATTCTAATTCATCGCCCACGGAAATTCCACGGGCAATAGTTGAAAAACGAACCGGTGAACTTTTGAATTTTTTATAGATATAGTAGGCCGTTGTATCGCCTTCCATCGTTGCACTTAAGGCAAATATCAATTCTTTAACAATTCCATTTTCTAGTTTTTTTTCTATGGAAGAAATATTAAGTTTGTTAGGACCAATTCCTTCCATGGGTGAAATTTTACCGCCGAGAACTAAATATTTGCCACGAAATTTTCCGGTGTTTTCAATGGCCATTACGTCGCGAACGTCTTCTACCACGCAAAGTAATTCTTCCGTTCGCTTGGGATTAGAGCAGATTTCACAAACTTCGGCATCAGAAAAATTATGGCAATCTTTGCAATACAGAATTTCGGTGACCAACTTTTTCAGTGAATCACCCAAAGTGATCGCTTGACTCTCTGGTTGTTTGAGCAGATGTAAAGCCAAACGCAAGGCTGACTTCTTGCCAATTCCCGGTAACCCTGATATTTCATCTACGGCTTTTGCTAACACTTTACTCGGATAATCCATTTCACAAAAATAAAGTTTAATAAGTGAAGGTACAAGTTTCGGAGATTGTATTACCTTTAAAAAAAATACTAAATGGTTTTAAAAAATCTAAATTATCCGCTTGATTTTAAGTTCAAAATCACTACTCTATCAAGTGATTTTAACATTACAGATAATACTGGAAATTATGTTGCTTATGTGCGTCAGAAGATGTTTAAACTTAAAGAAGATGTAATTGTTTTTAATGACGAATCAAAGTCGGAAGAACTTTTTAGAATTAAGGCCGATCGCTGGTTAGATTTTAATGCAAGTTATTCCATTAACGATCTCATTAATAACAAAAACTTCGGTCGATTATCTAGAAAGGGTATGCGCTCATTTTGGAAATCTCATTATGAAGTTTTAGATGAAAACGATCAACATAAATTTAATATTAGTGAAGATAACGCTTGGGTAAAAATCATGGACGGCATGGTTGGCGAAATCCCAATTGTTGGCATGTTTAGCGGTTATTTTCTAAATCCTTCTTACACTGTAAAAGATGCACAGGGAACAGAATATTTTAGATTAAAGAAAATGCCTTCTTTATTTGGTAGAAGATTTCAGTTAGACCGATTGAAAGATATTGATGATCAAGATGAATCGTTAGTAGTTCTATCATTTCTGATGATGGTTTTGCTAGAAAGATCACGTGGTTAGAGTAAACAAAATTTAAAGATAAAAAATGAAAAATATAATAATGGTCGCTTCAATGCTGATGTTATTTTCGTGTCAAAAAGAAGGACAAATTGCCGAAGCAATTGGTGTGAGTAAAGATTCAACTTATGTAGAAGTCGATTCAGCAAACATTCAGACCCCAGAAAATTTAAATCAAATCAAGCTCGAAACGTTTGGTTTCCCAGCCGAAGTGAATGGTTGCTCTTGCTATTTTGCAAAAAACAAAGAGGATTTTGAAAACGAAAAATACATCTACATTGATGATTACGGCAACAATGCATTTTTAAAAGTTGCTGGAAATACCGTAAAAATTAAAATGAAAGAAGGCGATTTTGATCCCGATAACTTTAGCAAATTCATTAAGAACGATGACTTTTCGGTCACTATTCAAGGGAAAAAAGTAAACGAATTGGAAGAAGTCATGATGTTTCAAGGAACGATGACAGTTGAAAATAAAAAGGGAGAAAAAACCATCACGCCAATTTATGGCGAATGCGGCTGTTAAATAGTCTTAAAATTAAAACATAGCGCTTTTGAAAATTTCAAAAGCGTTTTTTTATTTGTATTTTTGAATTAAATAAATTTGAAAAATGGAATTATCACAACTCGAACCACAAATCATCTGGAAAAATTTTTCAGCCTTGAATGCAGTTCCGCGTCCCTCAAAAAAAGAAGAGCAAGTAATTGCTTTCATCAAACACTTTGGAGAAAAATTAAACTTAGAAACTACGGTTGATGAAGTCGGAAATGTCATCATCAAAAAACCAGCAACGGCAGGAATGGAAAATAGAAAGCCTATCGTTTTGCAATCTCACCTCGATATGGTTTGCCAGAAGAATAGTGATGTGAACTTCGATTTTGAAACACAGGGAATTCAGATGGAAGTTGATGGAGATTGGGTAAAAGCGAAAGGTACAACTTTGGGTGCGGATAACGGATTAGGCGTTGCTTCTATTATGAGTATTTTAGAAAGTAACGATCTTGCACATCCCGCTTTGGAAGCACTTTTCACCATCGATGAAGAAACAGGAATGACGGGAGCTATCGGTTTAAAACCAGGACAATTGCAAGGCGAAATTCTGCTAAATTTAGATACGGAGGAAGACGACGAAATCGATATCGGCTGTGCTGGTGGCGTTGATGTAACCGCTTCACAAAATTATGCATTAGAAGATTCCACTGGTCAAATCGTGAAAATTATCGTTAAAGGTTTGCAAGGCGGGCACTCAGGCATGGATATCCACAAAGGTTTTGGAAATGCCAACGTGCTTTTAGGTAGACTTTTATATACGGGACTTTACAATCAAAATATTCAGTTAATCTCAATCGATAGTGGTGGATTGCGCAATGCGATTCCACGAGAAGGAAACGTGATTTTATCCGTAAGAAATTCTGTAGAATTCATTGATGGAGCGAACACTCTGAAAGCGGCGATCATGGAAGAATTTGCTTCTGTTGAAAAAGATTTACAAATTAATATAGAAACTTTTTCAACTCCCGAAAAAGCAATTTCTGTAGAAGATTCGAAAAAAGTAATACTTGCTTTGAAATCTGCCCATAACGGCGTTTACAGAATGTCACCAGATGTGGCTGACTTGGTAGAAACCTCCAATAATATTGCGCGGGTAGAATTAAAAAATGGAGAGCTGAAGATTTTAAATCTTTCAAGATCGTCGGTTGATTCTAACAAATATGCCGTGGCCGAACAGTTGAAATCGGTGTACGAATTAGCTGGAATGGAAGTTGAATTTGGCGGATCCTATCCGGGTTGGAAACCAAAACCTGGTTCTGCCATCGTACAAGTTATGGAGAAAATTTACGAAAAGAGTTTCGGCGCAAAACCGCAAGTCGTGGCCTGTCACGCTGGTTTAGAGTGTGGAATCATCGGCGCTAATTATCCGGACATGGAAATGGTAAGTTTCGGACCTACCATTCGCGGGGCACACTCGCCAGATGAGAGAGCAAATATTCCGTCTGTTCAAAAATTCTGGGGATTTCTAAAAGAAATTTTAGCAAATATTCCAGCAAAATAGATATTTAAATAATATATTCTTAAAAACAAAATACGCTTGTCGTGTTTTGTTTTTTTTATCTTTAAAGTCAATCATTCAAAAGAAAAATTATGGAACTGAACTTTTACATGTTCAACATGCAGAAACTGCTGTTCATCGTTCAGGAATTGCATCATCGAGGTTATGAAAAAGTTAGAGTTATTCCATCTTTATCAAATACAGGTCTAGCTTGGCGTTGTTCGCTGATTTGTACAGATGATGATAGGAAAGAGAGCATACCTGCCTCAACTTGGATTCAGAAGGTTTTAAAAATTGGAGAGGAATCGGACGAATCAATCAAAGATTTAACGGATGTCATGGAACGTGATTATCCCAAGTTTTTTAAAAAGTGCCTCGGTAAAAATTCGCTTTATACAGAATGGTATAGTCAAATGCTGAAATCTTTAGAGAAAGATGAATTGCCGTATGCATTTGCAGATTATTTCGGACCAACGAATTATTGGAAAACTTCTAACAACAAGAAAATTTATACGCTACCTAATGAAGAACAATATTATTAATGAATAGTAAAAAATAACTCATTTTAAGCCATAAATATTATTGTACAACTTTTGCTGATAAGTCTAATTTTTAAAGAGAGAAAATAATGAAAGGTGATTTTTTACTACGGTACTTTTATGAGCGAACTTTTCCATTTCGCATATTCTTCAATTTAGTTTTTTCGATTAAAATCTGGTCATTACCCAAAATATTAATACCACCAATTTTTCGGTCGATCAGTGATTTAACTCCTGTGTGAAAGGTAATGGTCTTTGCGATAATTGCCGCTTGTTTTTTATTTTTCATGATTTTATATTTTTTGTTTAAAAATTCTTATTGGTCGCCAAAAATTTCTTTCTAAAACTATTAGGACTTTCTTGAGTGATTTTTTTAAAGTATTTCCCAAAGTGTGATTTATCTGAAAAACCCAGTTCAAAAGAGATCTCTGTAACCGATAAATCAGTGTTTAGTAAAAATCTTTCTGCTTCTAAGATCACGCGGTTTTGAATCACATTTTCTGCAGAAATATCTAATTTTTCTTTGATTAAAGCGTTCAGATAATTGGCTGAGATCGTCAGTTTTTCGGAATAGTCAGATGTTCTCTTCAGTTCTTTAAAATGCGTTTCAACCAAGCTTTTGAACTGCTCGATGTAAGTACTTTTTCTACTCGTTTTAAAATTAATAAAATCTGCATTATCGGTTTTTCGAATGTACTTCAGCATTGACGCCTTTAATAATAGACAGATAATTTCTTTGCTCAAAACTTTCGGATCGCTAAATTCTTTCTTTATATCGGTGATTCCAGTTATAAAGTTAGTCAGGTCATTTTTGGCGAAATCTGTTAATGTCGGCAATTGCGAAAAAGCCGTATCGTCTTTTATTTTTCTATTTCCGGTATAAATCAAATTATAAAATGAACGGGTGAAAAGCACAGCTTCTCCAGTTAAGTTTTCAACATCGGCAAATCGAAATACCTGATTGTAATTGACAAAAAAAACCCGTCGTTTTTTGAGTTGATGCACTTCATGATCAATCATTAAATTCCCGGAACCACTTTCTATTATTAATAAAGTGTAGAATTTTGTTTTAAAGAAATCCTGTCTGTTGATAAGGTCTGCTAAAGTTGAAAGTGGCGAGAAGACAAATTCTCCCTCGAAAGAAAACGGACGTTTCAACGAATTAATCGTCATCGTTTTGATTAATGAACTGGCCATAAAGAAGTCTGTTTTATTATTTAAACAAAGATAAAACAAACCATTTTAAGAGGAATTAATTAATTAGTAGTACTTTAATTCAGACAAATAAATTCATCAGCTCTGCTATCGAAAGGCACGATTTCAGAATCTACCATTTTGTCGACATAATTAGAATTCATAGCTCGAAGAACTGCCATATAGTTCATACTAAAATCAATGGTATGGCCAACTTCAAGGTTTTCTGTATTTTCTCCGAGATCCAAAATTAACATATCCGAACTGGCTCCTATAATCTCAATTCCGGGAATAAGCGAGGCGATATCTCGAAGATCGATATCAAGTAAACCAACATCTACAATAGCTCGGAGCGAAGATTTCCCTTTCTCGTCATCTGAAAAAGTTGGAGTTTCACCTGTTAAATTAGTGCCAGCGGTTCCAGACGGAATTGTTGGTTTTTGCTGCATTTCTATAATTTCTGCGGTCAAGGTAAAAACATCTTGGTACATTCCCGTCAACACCGAATCTTTATAAACATTCGTTCCGAAAAACAAGGTTTCGCCAATTCGGAAATGGTTGATTCCCAAAGGAATTTCTTTTTTAAAAATCAAAGGAATAGTCACCGAGGAACCACCTGAAATATAAGGAATCTTGTGCCCAGAGTTTTCTTCGATTATCTCTTTGAAACGGTTCAGCTTATAGAGTTTTTTCTCATCGGGCAAAATACCATTTAAGCAATTCAAGTTCGTTCCTAAGCCCACCACTTCGATATTGGGTAAAGCCAAAACCTCATCATAAAACTGCATTAGATTGAGCGCCATGATTCCTTCCCGAAGCTCGCCCATTTCTACCATGAGCACGACTTTATGAACTTTATTTTGTTGAACCGCTTCATCAGAAAGCACTTGTAAAGTGGCCATTTCGGTATTAAAACTTACATCTGCAAACTTTACGATACTTTTTGCCAATCTTTTTGCCGGAGGTTTAATATAGATGGTTTGCGTTTTAGGCGAAAGCTTTTTAATCGTTTTCAGATTGCTCAATCTGGAATCACAAATTTCTTTGTCAGACAAATTCAACAAAACCTGTAAAAAATTTTCGTTTCCGCATAAGAGTTTAGCTACGATGGCCCACTCGATTTCATTTTCTGCAAAAAGCTGATTCAGCACTTTGTAGTTATGGCGGAGTTTTGTGGAATGTAAGGTAATGTATGACATTTTATTTTTTTAATCTCATCTCGAGATATTTACTGGTAAAGCCCAGTTTTTCATATAAGAATTTCGCAGGATTATCGGGTTCGCAATGCAACGCCATATCGCCCTCTGAAAGATCAATTGCAGTTTGCATCAACTGTTTTCCAACGCCTTTGCCTCTCATATTTTTATCGGTCGCGATATATACCAAGATATTTTCTGGAATATAGCCGTCCATGCCGGTTTTGTTAATAATTACGGCGCCGACCATTTTTTGATTTTCAGAATGAATGGCCGAAATCACCATGCCGCCAGGTTTATTATTTTTACCAAAGGCGTAATCAAGGCATTTCTCGATGTCTTTTTTAGGATCGCCATATTGTTCTAAACTTTCAAAAAGAAAGTTGATAACATCACTTTTAATTTCGTCGGTGGCAATATGATCTTGAGAATAAGTATTTATGGTAATCATGTTTTAATTTTATCCGGGAATCGGCATGGTTAAGTCATAGCCCATATCCCGATCGGTATTATTTTTAAGTCTATCTAATTTTGATTTAACGATTAGTAAAGGAATATCAGTACTGTTAATCATTTTTTTAAAGAAATTATCGGCCATAAATGATTTCCAGGAATCTTCGTCTTCATCAGCCAAAATGATAATGTCACTTTGTTTCTCTATTGCTGCCTTTGCGATAATTTCAGCATTATCATGAGACAGTTGAAATTCCGATTCATACTCTGCTGAATTCAGGCTTAAAGTATTCTTCATTTCAATATAATCCTTTTTGCATTCTACCATTTGATCGATATCTCCCACGCCTAAAAGATTGATATCCCCATTGTTCTTGTCAGCGAGCAATATAGAAAGATCAGCTTTCTGATCAAGTTCATGCTTCACTCTTACGGGGAAAAGAATTCTTTTAAAGGACGTTTTTTTAAAGCTCTCTGGAATTAAAAGAATGGAACAATTGGCATTTAGAAGAACGTTGTAAGAATTTGATCCTAAAATAAATCGCTTAACATTTTGTTCACCCGAAGTTCCCATTACCACCAAATCTACCTGATCGGTTAAAATCAAATCATTAATGCTGTCTACAATGCTTTCTGTGCTAATTTTAGTTTCTAGGTCTAAATTATATTTCTCGTTTAGATTTGTTTGCAGTTCATCTAATTTAGTTTTCGCGAGATCCATATTTTCCTGAATCAACTCTGACCCAATGACTTGTTTGCCACCGCGACCCACCATATAATAAGTATTTATGGTATGCACTACAATCAGCTTTGCCTGATGTCGTTTTGCCATTTCTGCTGCAACATTCAAAGCGTTGTTTGCTAAGTTGGAAAAGTCGGTCGGCAGTACTATAGTTTTGATTTCGGTTTTCATCTTCATGGTTTTAACTATTCATAAAATTTCTCAGTGCAAAACTACAAAGAGCAAACTGAAAAGAGTGTGCGTTATACTCCCAAAGGTGGTATTAATTACTTATTGCTAAAAAGTATTTCGTACAATATTACAGATTTTTGAGGCAAATTTAGATTTTACGTGCAAAACTTTAAAATTAAAAAAGCCGGAAAAAAACTTTCCCGACTTTTATCTTGTAAGTAATTGAGGATCACTTAAATTTTTTTAAAGGTTATACTTTAAGTCCGCCTTCTCTTCCGCCGTCATCATTTTTGCTTCCAGTTACGGCCGCAAAAACCATCTTTGCCATGGCAAAAACTTTATTATCTTTCGTTTCGTAGTAATAGCCATCCTGCGGACTGACGCCGATAACGGTTACGCGTGGATCATCTTTTCCGTCAAACCACGCATCGGCAAACTCGCTGTAATACTCATCGATAAGAGCGCGATCTTGCGAGATCTTCGCTGTTCCTTTAAGGAAAACATATTCGTAAGACGAATTATTCTGAAAGTACAATTGAACGGTCGGATCTTCCAGAATGTTTTGGTTATGCGTGCTGTCAATAGCGCTGATGAACCATAAAGTTCCATCTTCATCAGCTGCCTGCAAAGACATCGGGATGCTGTGCGCGTCTTTTCCAACCTTAGTAGTGAAAAAACAGATTCCTGCTTTCTCTGTTAGTTTTTTAATTTTTTCGATAGCTTCTTGTCCGCCTAAATCTTTGTGTGGTGATTGTGCTTGTCCCATAATTTGTAAATTTTAATGTTTTGGTTTTTATTGAAGGTTTCTTTACTTCATGATCTTTTAAAATCATCCAAGTAGATTCTTAAAATTAATATCAATTTTTAGTCCAAAATCTTACCAATAATTAAATTTACACTTATTTTAATACCATTAAACGTCTATTTAGACTCTTAAAAGATTCAAATAAAAAGGCCGAAAGAATAGTCCTTCGGCCTTAGTTTCATTAGTAATAACAAATCTTACTCTACAATAATTTTCGCAGATTGTGTTTTAGTGGTCACAAAATAAACACCTTTCGATAATTTATTCAGATTTACCTTTTCCTTGTTATTAACGTTGTTAATGGTTTGTAACAATTGTCCACTCAAACTATAAATCTTCACCGTTTCATTTTTATCAATTCCGCTCATGAAGAATTGATTGTTTTTCACAGGATTTGGATAAATAATTAATTTTTCAACTGGCTTCACTACTGCATCTGTTGCTAAACCAGAATAGCAAGTCCAAGTAAGGTTATCGAACGATACACGATTGCTCGTCGTTTCGTCAATCAATTCAATGATGATATTTCCTTCTACATTGATATTCTCAATCGTTTGGGTTTTGGCTGTTTTAGAATAAGGAATTAAACCTTTTGCAACCCCATTAATTTTCAGAATATAATTGCCAGCATTATCGGCAAACGGTAAATAAGTTTTCACTGAAAGATTACCAATACCGCCTGAAATAGTAGATGATGTTAATGAACCTTTTTTAAGACAAATTGCTTTGTTAGTTTCACCATCAATAAAGATCTGCTTATCTGTTCTAGCCATGGTAGCATTCCAGACAATTCCGTTGCCAGACCAAGTTCTGTCACCGTAAGAAGATGCTGGTGGCGTTCCTCCTGTAGATTGTACGTTTTCAAAATCTTCTGTTCCACAAGTAGTTGTGGGACCGACCGGACCTGCGTCTGTAGTGGCAACAATCGAAACACTATTGGCTGATCTATTTCCCGCAGCATCTTTTGCAACTACGTAAAATAGGTAAGCGGTTTCAGGAGTTAAACCTGTTACAGTTGTTGAAGGTGAACTTACATTTCCGAAAAGAACACCATCTTTATAAACATCATATCCAGAAACGGCAATATTGTCTGTAGAAGCAGTCCAAGTTAGAGAAACGCTCGAAGTCGTAATTCCTGTAACAGCAAGGTTAGTAGGAACGGTTGGTGCTTCAATATCAGTCGTGCCTCCACCATTGAAAGTGTCTGGCCAAGTGTTTACGGCAGCAGGACCGCCCCAAATTACGGTTGCCAAATACGGATTGTCGATAAATGGATTTCTGTTTTTCTGAACGCCTGCGACCACATTTTGTCTTTGCATTTCAAAAGCGGAGACCGGATCTTCAACATTCCATTTTAGTAAGATATCTGAGAAATCTGCGGAATAAGTGTAGGGACTCATTGCCACATTTTTTGGCAAACAGCGGTTATTATATCTAACGTACATATACATAATAATTCTCGCTACATCACCCTTCCACTCGTCACCTGGATACCAACCTCCACGAGAGGTTTTGTACGCCATAGGCCCTTCTCCATCATCAAACGAAAAACTCGATCTGTTACCATTTAAAGTTATATCAGCCGGACGAAGATGGTGGCCATCAGCTCCGGGACCAGAAGTTCCTAGTTTCGGAGTTCCTTTTGAATTCGGATAAACGTGTTCCCGATTCCAAGATCCACCTTTGCTTCTACTTCTCGTGTGAATTCCGGAATCTTGCGATCCGTAAACCAAAAGAATGTTTCCAACTACATCTGGATCTGCATCGCTGGTCTCCATCAAAGTTTTCAACTCACCATAGGTAATAACCTTGGTATGAGTTGCTGTAATTAATGTTGCTAAATCCTGTTTCAGTTCGTTTTGGGTTTTAGTAAAATCAACGTTAGCATAATAAGCCGGAGCAGATTGTGCGAACACGAAAAACGAAATGATACTCGCTAAAAAAGAAATTTTTAATTTCATGTTATAATTATTTAAATGTATTTGCTATATTTTTATTTTGATAAAATAGATGAAGTGGATTTTCCTTTAAGATCATTAAAGCCGGTTTTTCAAACTCAAAAAAAACGATCTCGTCAAAAATATAAAGGGTTGCCGAGATATTTTCTTCTAAGACTGAAGATGAAATCTCAATTGCGATTCCTTTTTCTAATTCTTCAGCGGTGAAATTGTTTTCCTGGTTCCAGTCAAAATGATTTGCGGTAAAGGACAAGACGCTTGTCCACAATCCGGGATGGTCTTCACCTGCACCCACAAAAAGCCGATTATTCTCGGGATCAATTTCAATCACATAAAGTGGTTTCTTTTTTCCGCCGACATTAATTCCTCTTCGTTGGCCTAATTTGTAGTTTTCTAAACCTGAGTGACCGCCGACTAGAAAACCATCAAAAAGAGAATAACAATCTAACCGAGCTTCCCAAATCAACTTTTCTCTCTTCGTCAAAAACACATGTCTCTTTACACTGTAAAGTGGAGAATTGTTTGGGATTTCTACGATTTGTCCTTGGGTCGTCATTCTAAAAAGCTAGTTATTTTTTTCCTTTACAGAACCTGCTACACTACTTCTATCGCTTAGGGTCGGCTAAAGTAATTATTATAATTGAAGTTTAAAGTAATAAAAGTCAGTTTTCTAACAATACCGTAACGAAGCCTACTCACAGCAATATTATCAGCAACGTTTTATTTAAAAATTATTATTAATGCTAATTCTACACAATATTTTGTAACTTACTAAGTCTCCGATTTGGACAGGAACTTTTTACAATCCATCAAGCTTAATGAGTCTTTTTTAAAGAAAATGTTTTTCTGATATGATTAATTCATGACGTAACTGCCCGTATTTTTAACCCATGACCTTCCAAATTTTAAATATTAAAATAAAAAAACGATGCATGAGTAAACATGCATCGTAATTTCTAAGTTTTAAAAGACGGTTGTTTTGTGAACGAAATTATTAAAGAATAAATCGCTTCGTCAGCTTTTCACCTTTCGGAGTTGTAATCATTAAAATGTAAACTCCTTTTGGTAACCCAACCGTAGATACTTGGTCTGACTTGCCACCTTGACGTACTAAACTTCCCGTCATGCTGTACACGGCAAAACTGTTTGAAGTTTCATTCCAACGCACTGCTTGATTAGCGTTATCCACATAAACCATCAAACTATTTTTAATCGTAGTTGATTGCGTACTCAATATGGAGAATGGTAAATCATAAAAATCAATTGTTAAATTATAATCACCCGTGGTGTATAACAAAGCCAAATTCTTAATTTCATCATTGATATTGGTCATATAACGGCTTCCAACTAAATCACCTTTGGCAGCATCGCCTTGTACTTCAAAGATAATATCTGTTTCACTTTTTGCAACACGTAAAATATTGTACCCTTTTCCTGAAACTAAATGTTTACTGACATAAGTATAAGTTGGCTGACCATCATTTAAGTAAAGATTAGGAGTTAAAGCTTCACCATAAAGCAAAGGCGTAAAATTCACCACATTTTCTCCTAAAGAAAGTTTGGTTGCTTTTTTAAACTGTCCTAACTTATCGTAGTGATTAATTTTTCCATAAGAAAGATCGTTTACTACTTCTAATTCTGGCATTCCGAAAAGGTAATCGTAAGAATCACCTGCTGGAATACGGTTGAAGTTTAAAGAAAGTAATTCTTCGTTATAGAACGCTGGAAATTCATAAACAGACGCCCAATTCTTAACATCGAACATTTTGATGCTTCCAACTTGCTCATCAGCGCCAATGTAAAGTCCAATTTGATCATCATGTCCTGGCAGTGGCTGCAATTCAGTACGTCCGATAACATTATCTTCTAAGCTTCTGATTCTTGCTCCACTCTCATTTCCGACAAAATAATGATTCCATTCACTGTCGCCCAGTAAGTCAAAATAAGAGATGCTGTATAAAACTTCAATTTCATCATCATCATTAAAGGTATGATCCGTAATATCATATTTTCCGTAGCCGTAAAACATTCCAAACTGAGCCGCCGGAATAGTGTATGGTTCGTCTGGATAAGAAGTTCTGATATCTAAAGAAATGTTTTTCTTTAAATTCAAATCAAAATCATAAATACCAACAATCAAATGATTGTCTGGAAAAACTTCAAAAGTATCATTGTCGATAAATAGTTTTTCATAATGAGCTAAAACCAACGACGGTACTCCTTTTACATCCATAAAATTAACTGGCGAGCCGGACATAAAGTTTAAGAGATCAAACGAAATCCCCATGCTTTTGTCTAAAGTGAAATCGTCTAAGTTGTAATTCGTAACCAGCATTTCTTCCTCCGCGTCATGAAAAGTCATTATTTTTACGCCACTTGCAGCCGAAACTACTTTCGCACCGTAGCCATCAAGTGTTGCACGTTTAACTCCGTCTTCAGTTACCACGAAAATTTCGTCCAGCTGACTTTCCGGTCCGCCGTTATTTTCAAAGTGGTGAACATAAATAAAGAAATTTCTTTTGCCTTCTGCGTCATAAAAATAATCTTTGAGTAGGGAAAAATTATTCGTCGATTCCGGCAGAGCGATGGTGAACGTTTTTAATACATTGATTTCAGCATCGAGCAACTTTACAGTCGCCTTAGCATCAGCTCCGTAATTGTAATTGATTTGAAAAAGCTGCTTTTCTTCCTGAGAAACAGATTGTACCTCGCCCCAAAGTTCCGTATAAATACTGGCCGACGGAGTGGCGCCCTTAGAATTTGGATTGGCATTTACAACCGCTCCTTTTTCTGATGGGTTCCCCATAAAAAGTGTGGCACGGTTAATTTCACGATTGCGTTTAAAATCCTTAAGCGATTTTTTCTTTTGAATTAAAGACGTCTGCGAATCTTTAAGGGCGATTGTTGTTTGAGCGGTAGTGAAGAAAAAACTTCCCACAACCAAAACAGAACATAATAATTTTTTCATAAATAATTTTTAATGGCCTAAAACTAGGCAAATCAGCTGAGGTACGGAAGGCTTAGACTTTCAAAATGCACGAATTTTACAATACCTTAATTAAATGTAACACCCTGACTTTATAGCTTTTTCATCAAACCGCTCTGGTATTTTAAGAGTTTAATCATTTAAAGTAAAAAACAACATTATCGTATCAATTTTATTAAAGTTATTTTAGTTTGTCCCTATTTTTTAAATGCTTTCTTGGTCGTCAACTTGAAAGTTTAATATGATAAGGCCGAAATCGCTTCCATTAAAAATCATAATGACAAATAAATTTATACTCACCTTAACCCTATTATCGAAATTAAAGAAGCCGCGTACACCTTTAAAATTTACCGTAAATTGCACCTAAAATAAATATGATGATGAAATTAAATAAAGTTGTGCTGTTACTGGCGCTGAGTTTTGTACTGACATCCTGCATCATTTCTACGGCTGCGAAAATTGTAACCACCACCGCGAAAATAGGAATCGGCGCAGTGAAGGGAACGGTAAAAGGAGTAAGTTGGGCGGTTCGAAAAGCAGAAGGGAAAATAAACGAAAACCTCTTAAACGGAACTTGGAAAGTAGTGGGTGTTTATAATGGAAGCTTCGACCAATATGCACAGGATGCCGATCCAGCAAATAATTTCACTCCGGAATGTGGTGATTCTATGGAAGTGATCGAGTTTAAATCTAAACGGGGAAAGTTTCTTCCTATTCATTGCCAGACTGAAAAGGTAGATTGGATCAAATACAAATTCGACTTTGGTCGTAATCCACAGACCAAAAACAAAGAAAACTATTTCAAGTATAATTCCAGCAATTATATTTCCATCATTGATGTGAATAGTAAAACGATGGTATTGGAAGGTAACCTGATGCAAAATTATGCTCTCACAGGTGGTAAATTATATCTTTTTGAAAAAGTAAAATAAATAGCGGATTACTTTTCTCGCGGAAACAACTCTGTAATCAGTCTTACAACAACAATCTTTGTATATTTTAGGGGGCTGTAAATCGTTAATTTATTTAACAATTTAATGGCCTCTATCACGATATTTTAGTAATCTTTGTGATTTTTCTTGCGAGAGATTATTTAATTTCGTACCTTTTCAGATAATCTCAAAATAAAACAAAGTATATGGCGGATTCTTTCACAAAAAAAGAAAACATTAAGAAAAAACTTCAAAAGAAAAAAGAAAAGGCGATGCGTCGTGAAGAACGCAAAGAAATTAATGACAAAGGAAAAGAGCTTGATGACATGATTATGTATGTAGATGCAAACGGTCAATTAACAAGCACTCCTCCAGACAGAAGCAATGATGAAGGTGTTGATCTTAGCAACATTCAGTTGGGTGCAGCGCCAATTGAAGCGGAAGAAATTATAAAAAGAGGGACCGTTACTTTTTTCAATGAAAAAGGATATGGGTTCATTACTGAAGAAAAAAGCAAAGAGAACATTTTCTTCCACAGCAACAACTGTACAGAATTGGTTAAGAAAGGAAACAGAGTTTCATTTGAAATAGAAAAATCTCCCAAAGGATTTTCTGCGTTTGATATCAAAGTAATCAAATAGTCAACTAAAAAAATAATAGAAGCTTCGCGAGAAGCTTTTTTTGTTTCTACTTTTAGGGAATACCAAGTATTTTACTGCCTATTCTCTTATTTTTGAAAAGTTAAGGGTCCATTTATTTTTCGCTATTTCAACTTGAAATTCATTTGCTCACATTTACATTGAGAGATAAACGGTCGGAAATAGCCTGTTCCAATTTCAACTAAAAACATTTTTTCTAGCGCTTGCCGCTTATACATCCAAGCAACTTCACCTTATGTTTAAAACAACTCTGAATAAAGGAATATTTATACCCAGTATTCTGTTTATTTTACTCGTATCCCTTGTATCCGTTCTATATCCGGAGATGGCTGATAAAATTCTGAACCTCATTAAGAATTTTATTTTTGTCAACTTTAACTGGGTTTATGTCTGGGCAGTAACTTGTTTCGTCATCTTTTTGATTTACCTCATGTTCAGCAAATACGGTAAAATACGGCTGGGTGACAATGACAGCCGGCCAGAACATTCTTTCTTTTCTTGGGTTGCGATGTTATTTTCAGCCGGAATGGGAATCGGACTCATGTATTTCGGAGTCGCCGAACCTATGCAACATTACACCGCTGAAGTTTTTGGATTAGAGCATTATGTCAATCGGGCAAAAAACGCCCAACTCTATACTTTTTTTCACTGGGGAATTCACGCCTGGGCCATATACGGTTTGGTTGGCTTGGCACTCTCCTACTTTGCCTACCGTCTTAAACTTCCTTTATCCCTACGAAGCTGTTTTTATCCTTTATTAAAAAACAAAACCGACGGAGCCTGGGGAAATTTAATTGATGTCTTTGCCCTCTGCAGTACTTTTTTCGGAATTACCACCACTCTAGGTTTTGGCGTTGTGCAGATTAACTCAGGTTTACAGATTTTAAATATCGTTCCCGACACCAACTTTTTGTATCAAATTATGATCGTTGGAGTTCTAATTTCACTAGCCATCATATCCGCGCTTACGGGGGTGGACAAAGGAATTAAAATATTAAGTAAAATTAATGTAATGATGGTTGCCGGTCTTTTACTGTTTGTTCTTTTATTAGGTCCAACTGTTTTCCTGATTGGTAGCTTTACCGAAGGATTGGGAAATTACATCAACAATTTTTTTAATCTTACTTTTGCCACTCATGCCTACGATCCCGCAGAATTACCCTGGTTTTATGACTGGACGATTCTCTATTGGGCTTGGTGGATTTCCTGGTCGCCGTATGTAGGACTATTTATCGCCAAAATATCCAAAGGCAGAACCATCCGCGAGTTTGTGGTTGCCGTTTTACTTCTTCCTTCTTTATTCAATTTTATCTGGATGACCGTTTTTGGCAACAGTGCCATCTGGTTTGATGTCAATGTTGGCAATGGCGCTCTGAGTGCGCTAGCTGGCGATCCTGATGCCCTCATGTTTCGGTTTTTAGAATACCTGCCTTTTTCCACCGTTGCTAGTTTTATGACCATCCTTATTGTCATTATCTTTTTTGTGACCTCTGCAGATTCGGGCATCTTTGTAATGAATAATATCGCCACTAAAAATGCCGTTAAATCTCCGAAATGGCAAACCATTTTATGGGGAAGTTTACTGGCTGTCTTATCATTACTGCTTTTAAATGCTGGCGGTTTAAAAGCCCTTCAAAGCATGACGCTCATTACGGCGTTACCTTTTTCGGTGATCTTAATTTTGTTTATTATCAGTTTGGTCAAAGCGCTGACCATTGATCAGGAATATTACGACCGCAGTTTTTCCAAAGCCACGGTGCCATGGTCTGGTCGATTATGGAAAGAGCGTTTGAAACAGATTGTGGCTACCAAAGATCGAGCATCGATTGACCATTTTGTCAATACCGTAGTTAAAGAAGCCTTCACTGAACTTCAAGTTGAATTCGCCGACAACAACATTTTGGCCAGCCTGAATCAACAGAGCAATCCAGCTAAGATGGAACTTGAGATTAAGTACGATCAAATCAACAATTTCGTCTACGGTGTAGAAACAACCGCCAAAAAAGTCTCTCACTTTTTAGTCGATGAAGACAACCTGCCCGAAGTTCAGGAAAAAGGAGCCTTTTATCCAAAAGCTTATTTTGGCGATACGCGCGAAAGTTATGACGTGCAGTATTTTACCAAAAATGAATTGATCTCTGATGTCCTTAAGCATTACGACCGCTTCCTGGATATTGTGTCTGAAGAAAGAAACGAAATGTTTATTCGCACTGATTCGAATGAGAAGGCTGGGTAATGGGCATGGCTGTTTAACTGTTTCCAGTTTGCCTAAGTTTACAATTAAATAGTATTAAAAGTTTTAAATCTACTTTAGGTTTGTTAATAAGATGATTGAATTCTTATTAATGTGTTCACCTAAGGTTCATTTATCACGAAAAATTCACTATTTTTAAGGTGACGCAAAGCACAAGATATCGAAAACATCAACTTAAAAATAAACACGCCCATTATGAAAAAACAAACAGTACACAACCTTATTATTTTAGACGAAAGTGGTTCAATGGAAAGTATCAAAACCCTTATCATTTCTGGCTTCAACGAAACGGTTCAGTCGATTAAAGGTTCTCAAAAGAAATTCCCCGAGCAAGAACATTTTATCTCGGTGGTAAGTTTTAATAATCTTGCTAATAAATTGCTTCACTTTATAGATCCTGTTGACAGACTTAATGAAATTGATGGCGAGCAGTATCAGCCAAACGCAGCTACTCCACTTTTTGATGCCATCGGATTTGCAGTCACGAAATTACACCAAGTCGTAAAAGATCAGCCGAACTGCAATGTCCTGGTGACCATAATGACGGACGGTGAAGAAAATGCCTCCAGAGAATATTCCGGCAAGCAGATTAAAGAACTCATCGAAAAGTTAAAAAATGAAAAATGGACCTTCACTTATATCGGCACCGATCATGATGTGGACAAGATTGCACTTAATCTTTCCATTACCAATACTTTGATCTTCGAGAAAAACGAAGCCGGCATTAAAGATATGTTTGTGAAAGAAAGAAAATCACGCGATATGTATTATTCGAAAGTTCAAAAAAATGAAGACACCAAAGATAATTTCTTTGAGGAATAGAAAGTGAGGTAAGCGTATAGATTACAGCCCGGATTTTGAATCTGGGCTTTTTTATTGATTTTAAAATAAATATATTTGTGTAAATAAAGATTATGAAAAGATCCAAAATAACTCTTCTTGCGCTCGCATCTGTACTTCTATTCTCTTGTACAACGCAGCAAAAGACCGCGTCTCAATCAACTCCACAAGAACAGAGCGCTCAGACCAAAGGAAACAGCATCGACCGTTTTGCCGACATCGAAGTGCTAAAATATCAAGTTCCAAGCTGGCCTGACTTAACATTGAAAGAAAAAGAATATGTGTATTACCTCAGCCAGGCGGGTTACGCCGGTCGAGATATTAGCTATGATCAGAATTACAAACACAATCTGAAGATCCGCCGCGCCCTGGAAAACATCTATCAGAATTACAATGGTAATAAAGATACCGAAGATTGGCGCAATTTCGAAATTTACCTTAAACGCATATGGTTTTCTAATGGTATCCATCACCATTACTCCAACGAAAAAATCAAACCTACGTTTTCGAAAACCTACTTTGAACAGCTCTTAAAAGCGAGCAACACCAAATTGGATGTAAACGTGGCTGATATCATTTTTAATACTATAGATACCAAAAAGGTGAACTTGGATTTGAGCAAAGGTTTACTCCGCGGGTCAGCTGTTAATTTTTACGGAGACGGTGTCACCTCTGATGAAGCTGAACAATTTTATGCCAATATGAAAAGCCCTGATGTCAATCGGCCGCTTTCGACCGGATTAAATTCCAAGTTGGTTAAAGAAAATGGCAAACTCGTTGAAAAAGTTTGGAAGAGCGGTGGCATGTATGGTGCGGCTATCGACCAGATCGTCTATTGGTTAGAAAAAGCCAGAACAGTTATCGAAAATCAAAAACAGGCGGATGCTTTAGCATTGCTTATTAAATATTATAAAACTGGTGATTTAAAAGCTTGGGATGATTACAACATCGCTTGGGTGGGAGCCACAGATGGTAATATCGATTATAACAACGGCTTTATCGAAGTATACAGCGATCCTCTCGGTCACAAAGGTTCCTATGAAAGTGTAGTTCAGATTAAAGACTTTGACATGTCACGAAAAATGGAAGTTCTTTCTAAAGAAGCACAATGGTTTGAAGATCATACGCCGCTAATGCCGCAACACAAGAAAAAGAATGTCGTCGGCGTCAGTTATAAAACAGTGATTGTTGCCTCAGAATCGGGCGACTCCTCACCGAGCACACCAATTGGTGTTAACCTTCCGAATGCCGACTGGATCAGAGCAGAACACGGCTCAAAATCCATCTCTTTGGGGAATATTATTGATGCTTACAACATGGCTGGCGGGTCAGGTCGTTTAAAGGAATTCGTCCATGATGAGGAAGAACTTCGTTTGTCTGAAAAATATGGCGAACTCGCAAGTAAGCTGCACACTGCCTTGCATGAAGTAGTCGGTCACGCTTCGGGCCAAATCAATCCGGGTGTGGGAACGCCGAAGGAAACATTGAAAAGCTACGCCTCTACCATGGAAGAAGGTCGCGCTGATCTCGTAGGTCTATATTTTCTCTATGATCCCAAGCAGCAGGAACTTGGTTTAGTAGACGACTGGAAAGCGTTGGGAAAATCAGCCTACGATAATTATATCCGAAATGGCTTGATGATGCAGCTGGTCCGTTTAGATCCCGGTGCCGAGATTGAAGAATCCCACATGCGAAACCGCCAGTGGGTTAGCGCCTGGGTTTTTGAGAAAGGTCAAAAGAACAATGTCATTGAAAAAGTAGTGCGCAACGGAAAAACTTATTTCAACATCACCAATTACGAAAAGCTACATGATTTATTTGGTCAGCTCCTGCGCGAAACGCAACGCATCAAGTCAGAAGGTGATTATAACGCGGCAAAAAACCTGGTTGAAAACTATGGCGTAAAAGTAGATCAAGCCATTCACAAAGAAGTGCTGGCGCGAAATGCCAAATACGACGAAGCGCCGTACCGTGGATTTGTCAATCCTTACATTACGCCCGTAAAAAATACGAGTGGTAAAGTCACCGATTATGTTTTAAAATATCCTAAAACCTTTTCGGAGCAGATGTTACAGTACGCTAAGGACTACAGTTTCTTACCGGATAATAATTAGCTTCGATAAGCTCAGCTACCTCGACAAGCTCAGCTACCACGACAAGCTCAGCTACCACAACAAAAAAGCCACTGAGAAGTGGCTTTTTTGCTTGGCTTGGTTTCGATATTTATTCATCCGTGGCTTCGACAGGCTCAGCCACCGACGGGATCTCAGCCATCGAAAAAAGAAAATAACTCCTGGGTAGAAATCTAGCGCGGTGCCTGAGCTTGTCGAAGGCATAGCAACACTGGCTTCGACAGGGATTTCAGCAGTGGTTTCGACAGGCTCAACCACCAATAGTATATCAGCCATCACAAAACAAGCAAATGTTTCCTGGTGCCTGAGCTTGTCGAAGGCACATCTATAATGGTTTTCAACAGAAAATATATCTGTGGTTTCGACAGGCTCACCACCGAGAGGATCTTATTCATTATACAATAAGAAAATATTCCCTGGTGCCTGAGCCTGTCGAAGGCACATTACTATTTACCACTTTCTTTATTTTTAGACAGCAGCGGCAAATCATCAGGTCTATTCTCAATCAGCGCTTCCTTCTTTTTACGGCTCCAACCCTGCACTTGTTTTTCCCTATAAAATGCCTCCGCAATATTTTGATATTCTTCATAATAGACCAACACGACTGGGAGTCTTTTTCTCGTGTGATTAGCACCTTCGCCGTTTTGATGTTGTGCTAATCGCAATTCAAGATTTATGGTACTACCGGTATAGTAACTATCATCAACACATTTTAAAATATACATATATCCTTTAGCCATAATAACGTGGTGTTTAATAATAGTGTGGTTTCGACAGGCTCAACCACCGAGAAAGTCACAATATAATATAGGTCCCAATAGTCGCGGCGATTAAACCCATCGCGGTGCCTGAGCCTGTCGAAGGCACATCAATCGTGGTTTCGACAGGCTCAACCACCGCGAAGCACCTCACCCACCACCTCACTTTCTCCGAAGATAGTTCTCATGCAAGAATTCTTTAAAGCCACGCACTTCATCTTCCAAGGCATAGCCGCCGCACCAATGAGTGTACCGATTATAGAGTAAAGCTTTTAAAGAAAGTGGAATTCCATCTTCCTCATCATAATAGGGCAAGACATCTCGCTTATACTCAAGTAAGCGCGGAATGTCCTCTGCTCTCTCTGCTGCATTTTCGACCCACATTTTTTCGTAAGACCAGAAATTAGGCTGCGCACAGGATTTCGGACAGTCTGCTTCCCCTTTAAAGTATTGGGTCAATTGAAGGAGTGGATTTGTATCAGACATAAGGATTTGAAAGCTAAGGTGTTAAAATAAGGTAGTAGGTTCTAGCGATTGATCTAAATTGACCGCCACCAGGTCTGCCTCATGATTCGGAAAAGCAAAATCCTGAATAGCTCGATCGGTCAGCCATTCTTTTTCCATGGCTTTGGTTAAGACGATGGGCATTCGGCGTTTGATGTTGTGAATCTCCGTCATTAATTCATTGGCTGCCGTGGTCACGATCGAAAAAGTGGTTAATTGTTCGCCACTTTCCTGATCGGTCCAAGTTCCATAGATGCCACCCAAGGCAATGAGCTTCGTATTGGGTAAGGTTAAAAAATGCTTCTGTTTTACTTTTCCTTTGCCGTCCAGCCATTTCCATTCGTAAAAACCTTTTACTAAAACCAGACAGCGCTTTTGATAATTATTCCGATAGCTAGGTTTTTCTGCAATGGTTTCTATTCTGGCATTTAAAGTTTGTTTCTGGATGGATCTGTCTCTAGCCCAAGACGGAATTAAACCCCAATTTGCCGCCGTAGCCACCGCAGGGTTTTCATCTAAAATAACAGCAACCAAGGGATGACTGTAGCCATTCAAAAAAGGTTGGGCTTCAAAGTCTTTTCCTTCATAGCCAATGTTGTACACGTCTTTAATTTCTTTTTTAGTGAGGGTGGAATCTACGTAATAACACATAAGTGAATCTATTTTATGAATAATTAAAGATAATTAAATCCCACCTTTTTATAACAAGTTTTCTTTGAACTTATTTTTCATTATCCTCTTTTCGCAATTTGCCGGATAAACATGCAGGTTGACGCGGTTTAGTAAATCTTTACATAAAATATCCTAAAGGTATTTTGGAATAAATTTAACAATATAATATAAATTTTAGTTTTTTAATTGACAAAAATTAAAGAGAGAGAGAGAGAGAGAGAGAGAGAGTCAGGGAATAGTTAAGCGCGACTAATAATTTAAACACCTTGTGACATTTCTCCGTCTTATGCAAGAATAATAGTTGAAATTTTAGATTCCACATTTTTGAAATTTTTGTAAAGACTTTACAAACTGCCTCACCATATACAAATAGTGCAAGTCAATTATTATTTATATTTATATAGATATCTCTAATGGCAATGTTAATTTCAAAACTTTATCTAATAGTAATTCTCTCTAAAAGATTTATTTTCCTTCTTTTAATTTTTAACTTTCCTTTTTTGTCATTAAGTTTTAAACCGTATTTAAGCATATTGTCAATTAACAAATTTCATCTTTCGCAACAAATAATTACTTATTTTTATATCTTTAGAAATAATTGATATTCATCTTAAAATATATGTCCACAAAATTTTTCACCAATGTAGATCATAACACTTTATTCAATAAATTTAAAGGAGTTTTTGATAATAATAAAGATATAGAATACTTTGATGCCTTGGTTGGTTACTTCCGCTCATCGGGCTATTTTAAAATAAGACCGCTCCTTAATGATGTTCCAAATATTAGAATTTTGGTAGGTATTAATGTAGATCATATTTTATCGAAGTTTCAGTCTAAAGGTCTGCTGTTTCAAGAAGATGCTGATCAAACTTTAAAGGAGTTTTTATCAGATATAAAAAAAGACATTCAAGAAGCCAACTATTTCGCAGATGTTGAAAATGGTATTCTACAGTTCATAGAAGATATATGCAATAAAAAGATAGAAGTTCGCGCACATCCTTCCAAAAAATTACACGCTAAGATATATATTTTTAAACCCGAAAATTGGAGTGAGCACAAAACAGGATCTGTAATTACTGGCTCTTCTAATCTTACAGATGCTGGTTTAGGTGGTAGTGGAGAAAAAGATTTTAATTACGAATTTAACGTAAAATTGCAGGATTTTGATGATGTGAAATTTGCGAGTGATGAATTCGAAAGTCTCTGGTTAGAAGGTATTTCTATTCTTCCATATGACATTCAAAAAGTAAAAGAAGAAACTTATCTGAATGATGATTTTACACCTTTTGAAATTTATATCAAATTTTTAATAGAATATTTTGGTAAAAGTGTGGAATTTGATCCCAATTCTATTACTGATTTACCGGAAGGTTTTAAGCGGTTGTCTTATCAAATAGACGCAGTAAATCAAGGATTTCAATTATTAGAGCAGCATAATGGCTTTTTTTTAAGTGATGTTGTAGGCTTAGGAAAAACTGTTGTAGGAACGTTGATTGCTAAAAAGTTTTTTTATAGTAACGGATTTCCGACGCATATTTCTAATATTTTAATCATAGTTCCACCTGCATTAAAGAATAACTGGGTAGAAACTCTTGATAAATTTGGACTTCAAAACTACCGTATAATTACCAACGGAAGTTTGCATAAAATCACCAATCCTACAAAATATGATCTCATAATTGTAGATGAGGCACATAAATTTCGGAATGATACTGCAGACGCTTATAACGAATTACAAAAAATTTGCAAAGCGACCACCAATCGCCGTTTGAAAGATGGCTCTTTTGCCAAGAAAAAAGTAATGCTAATTTCTGCGACTCCGCTTAACAATAGACCTGCAGATATTGCCAACCAGATTTATCTTTTCCAGGATTCTAAAGACAGCACGCTGGAAGTTTCCAATTTGCAGCATTTCTTTAGACTTCGTATCGACCAGTACGACAGATTAAAACAAGAGACAGACGTTAAAAAAGTGCAGGATGGCGTGAAATTAATTTATGAAGATATTCGGGAAAAAGTAATAAAACCGCTGACTATTCGGAGAACAAGAACTGATTTAAAAATTCACGATTTGTATTCCGAAGATCTCCAAAAACAAGGCATTGCATTTCCAGATATTGAAAAACCACGGAAAATTTTTTACCAATTGGACGAAGATTTAGATCAATTATATGATCATACAATGAGGCTTTTAAGCCATCCGGAAGAAGGAATTAAATATTATCGGTATCAAGCGATTCGATATTTAAGAGAGCCACAACGTAGTAAATACAAAAATGCTGATGTTGCCTCTTTTGCCCTCGCAAAATTAATGCGTACTATGCTTGTAAAGAGAATAGACAGTAGTTTCTACGCATTCAAGAAATCTTTGCAGAGATTTACTGATGCTACAGAGATGATGCTGCAGATGTTTGAAAATGGGAGAATTTACATAGCCCCAAATCAGAATGTAAATGAATATATGATGGAGGGCAAAGAAGAAGAACTAATTGCAAAATTGACAAATCTTCAATTCACAGATCCTACGATAACTATTTGTACACCAGAAGATTTTGATCCGGAATTTTTAAGAGGTTTACAAAAAGATTTTTCTTTAATGAAACCTTTGAATGACAAATGGCAAAAAGTAAATGAAGACCCAAAATTTGATGAATTTCTTCTTCGTATAAAGACGGAATTAATGAGCAAAGAAATTAACCACAGCAAAAAACTGGTTATTTTTTCTGAAGCAAAGGATACTACTAATCATTTAAAAGCCAAATTGGATGAAGCGGGAATTGAAGGCGTACTCGAAGTAACAAGTGAAAATCGAAACAAAGTGGATCACATTGTTAAAGAAAATTTTGATGCTAACATTCCCACAAGTCAGTACAAAAGTGATTATAACATCATTATTGCTACAGAAGTTTTAGCCGAAGGTATTAATCTGCACCGCTCCAATGTAATTGTAAATTATGATACACCCTGGAATTCTACAAGACTGATGCAGAGAATTGGTAGAGTAAACCGTATTGGCTCTGTTGCGCCGAAAGTCTATATCTACAACTTCTACCCGACTGCAAAAGTAAATGACGACATAGAACTGGAGAAAAAAGCAATTATGAAATTGCAGGCTTTCCATTCTGCTTTGGGCGAAGACAGCGAAATTTATTCACCAGATGAAGAAACCCAATCTTTTGGTCTTTTTGAAAAAGATGTAGATGAGCAGAAAGATGAACGCTTGGCTTTCCTTATGGAATTAAGAAAATTCAAGAGTGAAAGTCCTGAAGAATTTCGAAGGATAAAAAATATTCCTGTACGGGCAAGAGTTGGGAGAAACAGAAAAATATTAGATAATACAACTCTCTGCTTTATGCGTAACCATCGCAGAGATGCATTCTACTGGATCAAGGCTAATAACAAAATAGAAGAACTGTCATTTGTTGAAACGGCACATGAATTTAAAACCGATCCACCAGAAAAAGCAATTCCACTTCCTGATTTCCACCATGAGCAAGTACAAATTGCTCACCAGGATTTTGAAGAAAAAGTAATGGCAGATATCAGTACCAACCAAACAGTAGATGCTACACAAGGTCCAAATGAAAAGCGTGCCAAACATTATCTTGGAGGCTTTCTTTCAATCCCCTTTCTTACAGAAGACGAAAAAATAAAAATCAGGACTGCACAGAAGGCAATATCAATGGGCAAGTTTCAAAATTTACAACGGGAAATAAATAAACTGAAGAGAGATACCACAAAAATTAGAATGAAACCTGTAGAACTAGTTGATGCTCTATTCATAATCATCAACGCTTATCCGTTGGAAACTATTTTACAGGAAGAAGAAACTGTGATAACCATCAATGCTTACGACCAATACAAACCCGAAATCATTATCTCGGAATCTTTTGCTCACAAAAAATAATCTATGGAAATTAAAGAACTAAAAAAACTGCTGCAAGAGCCGTATTCAAATGCCAATTGGAAAATTTTATTGACCCACGTTTTTACAAATGTTGATTTTTTGGCAAGACCAAAAATAATTCCCACCACTGATTCCCGTGTGAAGGAACTGAAACAATACGGAACTGTAAGATTATCTGATGGTAAAAACCTGGCGCTTTTTGAGTTGACTTTAAATGATAATGTAAATCTTATCAACAACCGTGTTGGCTTAAATGAGCTGGTCAATAAACACATTGACCAGTATAATCATCATGGAATACTTTCTATTTTTGAGCAAGGGAAAGAAGACTACAGATTTACCTTTACCGCAAAAAATACCGAGTTTGATGA
Organism: Kaistella antarctica; assembly: GCF_900109615.1. GTDB lineage: Bacteria > Bacteroidota > Bacteroidia > Flavobacteriales > Weeksellaceae > Kaistella > Kaistella antarctica. Next base: position 260,521 of record NZ_FOIX01000003.1, on the reverse strand, counting down.
AGAACAAGGCTTTGTAAATACTTTTACAGATACGAAACGTTTCACCTATATTCTGGGAGCCAATGAAAGTTGCAGAACTGCTGCGGAACGCTTTGATACTTTGAGCAAGATTCCGAAAAAAACCATTGAGGAAGTAGAAGACGCTTTCAACGTGGAAAAATTGAGCAAAAAATTCTTTAAAGAATATATTGAACAATTTGACAAAATGGTCGATTTTCTTAAAAGTAAACCTACCTATTTTCAAGCAGTTTTTAATGGTAATGAAAGTACTGCCAGAAATTATGTGAAGCGTTTTATGGGAAGACTGGTCTTTCTAAAGTTTATCCAGAAAAAAGGTTGGCTTGGTGTTCCTACATCAGAAAGTGGTTGGGAAAATGGAGATTTTCAGTTTTTAGAAAATCAGTTTAAAAATTTTAAGCATAAAGAAGTTTTTGTCAGTCAGTTTCTAAATCCGCTTTTCTATGAAGCTTTAGATGTAGGCGATAGAACAAATGACGAATTTCAAAACCGCGGTTACAAAATACCGTATTTGAGCGGTGGTCTTTTTGATAATGATTATCCTGTTGAAAATCGCGTAGATTTTGAGGTGAAATATCTTACTAATTTATTTGATTTTTTTGAACGATACAATTTCACCATCGATGAAAATGATCTGCACGACAAAGAAGTAGGAATTGACCCTGAAATGCTCGGTCATATTTTTGAAAATTTGCTGGAAGACAATAAAGACAAAGGTGCATTCTACACACCGAAAGAAATAGTTCGCTATATGTGTCAGGAATCTCTGAAAGAATACCTGAAGACGCATTTAGAAAAAGTAAAACTCTGGCCGAAATCTGAAGAAAAAAGCAGAGAACTCACGGAAAGTATTGCCAATTTTGTAGAGAAAAAAGAAACTTCTGCGCTCTTAAAATTTGATCGAGAAATTGCCATTGCTTTGCGGGATGTTAAAATCTGTGATCCAGCAATTGGTTCTGGTGCGTTCCCGATGGGATTGCTGAATGAGATCTTTACGATGATGAAAAACCTTCACGAAGCAAGCCCGGACATAGTGGGAAAGGTCTGGAACATGAAGGATGAAAAATGGCAACCGAATGTGGTAAAAGAAAACATTATAAAAAATTCTATCTATGGTGTTGATATAGAAGCCGGCGCTGTAGATATTGCGCGTCTGCGTTTTTGGCTGTCTTTGGTTTTAGAAGAGCAGGAGCCGAAACCATTGCCGCATTTAGATTACAAAATAGTGGTGGGTAATAGTTTGGTAAGCAAACTGGGAGATACCATTATAGATATAGATTGGGATGCAGATGAAAGAACAAAAGGTCTCTTTGAATCTGACTTTCTGGAAAACCAAAAAAATATTTTAAATAAAATTACAGAGAAGCAGATAAAAGCCTTTGATCCCAATAGTGATGATGAAAAATTGAGTATAGAAATTAAAAATTTAAAAATAGATCTGCTCATAAACCAACTATCATTACTTATTGAAAATACCGTACTTCATAAACCGCCAAATCCTGCAGATAAAAAATTTAAAGAATTGAATGCTATTTGGCTTGATGTGCAAGGATGGAAAAAGCAGATTAAGGAACTAGAATATTTGAAAAAGCAAAAAGATAAAGACTTACAATTTTTTGACTGGCGTTTAGATTTTGCTGAAGTGATGAACCCAAAAATTAATGAAAATGCGGGTTTTGATATTGTGATTGGAAATCCGCCATACTTAGGAGATAAGGGACATAAGGAAGTTTTCAGACCAGTTATGCAATGTCAATTTGGTTTTAAATATTACAAAGGACAGATGGATTTGTTTTATTATTTTTTTCACAAAGGAATAGATTTACTTAAATCTAAAGCGAATCTACACTTCATTACTACTAATTATTTTATAACTGCAAATGGAGCGATTAAATTAAGAAAAGATTTTAAGGAGAGAACATCTATCAAAAAAATTATCAATTTCAATGAACTTCGAATTTTTGAAACTGCTCTTGGTCAACATAATATGATAACTTTTTTAACAAAAGAATTTGCACCTAAGTCAATTGCAGAAGTATATGTCTCGAATGGTAAGCAATTATTTAACTTGAAAACAATACGCAAATTCATTAATAAAGAATTAGAAACTGCAAATTATTATTCAGAAAAAAATGAAAATTTATATGAAACAGAGCAGAATTATATAAGGTTAATTGCCAATAATGCAACAGAAAATATAAATGAAATATTCTATAAAATTAAATTAAATACATACAATCTTTCTGACAAATTTTTTATAAACGCGGGAATTGGTGTAACAATCGGAAAATTATCATCAAAATATATTATAGATTATCCAGATTTAGATATAGAAGCAGGTGATGGTGTTTTCGTGGTAAATCATAAAGAAAGTAAATTTATAGAAAAAGACATTTTAAAACCTTTCATTAAAAATAGTGACATTGAACATTATTTTTACAATTTAAATGAGGATAAATTAATTTATCTTACAAGACTCGATAATATTGATGATTTTAATGAAACAAAAAAACATCTTTTAAAATTTATAAAAATTTTAAAAGATCAAGTTATTTCTTATGAGGAAAAATTTCCGTGGTATGCTTTAAATAGACCAAGGACAAGAGATATATTTGATGATACAGATAAGATTGTTTTACCCTATCGAGCAAAAAATAATTATTTTGCATATTCAAATGAGCCAGTTTATGGAAGCCGTGATGTACTTTATATTCGGAAAAAAGAAAAATCACAAAACATAAAGAGTTTATTGGCATTATTAAATTCCAAATTAATTTACTTTTGGCTTTATCACAAAGGAAAAAGAAAAGGTGAAATTCTAGAGATGGTTCAAACGCCGATTTCTGAAATTCCAATTCCAAAATTTAATTTGAAAACTGAAAAGATATTAGAGGAAACAATTAATCTTATACTAAGTGAAAGAAAAAATTCTCAAAAAATTTGCAATTTTAAATCAAATATTGACAATCTTGTTTACAAAATCTACAATCTTACTTTTGAAGAAGCGCTTATAATAGAACCGGAACTAGAAGAGCGTTTGAGCGAAGCAGAATATAACGCGTTAGTAATTTAAAAATGGTAGAGAACACAGACTTCAGTTGGGTAAAAACGCACCGTGAAATTGTACGATATCTTAAAGAAAATCAGCACAACCAACTTGAATTAATAGAACTTCTAAAATTTACGGGCATCGGTCCGTTCGATAATGATGTAGATGACAAAGGCAATAAAACTGAACTTATAGAAATTGATCCTTTCACGTTTTTCTTTTTCATTTATAAATATGGGCAACCCAAAAGATTAGAATTTTTACAGAAAATTGCAGCAGAGTTAAACTTAGAAAAGCCTACTGGAGATTTTGGTATTCCCTCCGCAAACGCGCAAAAACTATGGTTGTTTCCTTATGAACGAAACAGAAATAATAATGAGATTGAAAGACTTTGGATCTTTTTCTTCGCCGCACTAGAAAGTAAAATCACGAATGAACTTTTTGCCGATGTGATTACAATTGCAGGTGTTGGATTGGCAAAAATTACAGAAGGTTTATTTGATGTAGATCCAGAAATTTATTTCCCCATCAATGCGCCGACAAAATCATATTTAAAAGAAATTTTAAAAATTGATCCAGAGTTTAAAACTTTTATAGAATACGAAAACATTTTAAACCAGATTAAATTAATAACGGACAAATCATTCTACGAATTATCCTACGACGCTTGGTTATGGAACAGCACACAAAGCAAAGATGAGAAAATATTCAAAAAAACAGTAGCGAAATTCAGCCCAAAAGAAATCAATTTCTATTTTCAGTTTTTAGAAAAGATTGTCACGGAACTGAATTTAGAAAGTGGTGATAGCAGAATTGTTTTTAGTTGTGGGAAAAATTATTTAAATTTTAATATCGGTCAGCGTTTTGTGTGGCGATTGGAACCAAAAAAAGGTTTAAAATACCATATCATCACCGATAAAAAAATGGCTGAAAATTCAGGTAACTTTGATGGCAAACCAGAACATTACTATTATGTTTTCAGGGAAGAAGACAAACTAGCAGAAGTAAAAGAATCTTGCTTAGCAGCAAGTAGTATAGAATTAGCAAGAACTCAGAAATCTGGCTATAGAGATCATAACAATAGTAGTTTTGAGCAAGCCGTTTTTAATAAAATTTTCAGCTCGCAGTTTTTAGAATCAAAACCTATGAAAGAAGAAACATTAAACCAGATTTTTTATGGTCCACCCGGAACAGGTAAAACCTACAACACCATTTCCGAAGCTTTAAAAATTGCCGTACCACAATTTTATAAAGTTCATAAAGACAACAGAAAAAATCTGACGGAGCAATTTAAAAATTTACTAATTACAGATTGGAAAAATACAAATGGTCAAATTGCGTTTTGTACTTTTCACCAATCTTTTACTTATGAAGATTTTGTAGAAGGTATTAAACCGGTAACTACTATTGACAAAAATATAAACTACGAAATAGAACCCGGTATTTTTAAAAAAATCTGTGATTTGGCTGAAGCCAGTAAAAGCACAAAAAAGATTAAAACTGAGGGTAAAATAGATTGGACAGACGACCATTTCCGGCAAGCATCATTTTTCAAAATGAGTTTGGGCGAATCTACCAAAAAAGAAGATACCGAAATTTATGAATTTTGTAAAACAGAAAATTACGTAGCCATCGGTTTCACAGAATCAGATCTCACCGGAAAAACCGAAACGGAAATTAAGGAAATCTGTACCGACGAAGATTTGCAATCTACAGCGGGAAGCCAATTGAGCACCTTCATTCACGGGATGAAAAAAGGCGATTACGTGCTCATAGGAAATGGAAATTCTTTTGTGCGCGCATTAGGAAAAATAGTTGGAGATTATGAATTTCATGAAGATTATCCAACTTCATACAAACATTATAGAGCAGTAGAATGGGTTTTTAAAGACGAAAGCATCCCAATAGAAGAAATTTATGATAAACAACTTCGCCAGCAAACCATTTATAGAATAGACCACGAAAAAGTAAAAAGAGACTTTTTCGTAAAAGACGGCGCGTCAAAACCTAGTGAAGACGAAGAAGTAAAACCTTATGTTTTAATAATTGATGAAATCAACCGCGGAAATGTAAGTGCTATTTTTGGTGAGTTAATAACTCTGATAGAAAAGGATAAACGTTCAGGTTCCGATGAAGAATTGCAAGTAGTACTTCCCTACTCCAAAAAAGTTTTTAGCGTGCCTGATAACGTTTATATCATAGGTACAATGAATACAGCAGACAGAAGTATAGAAGCATTAGACAGTGCATTAAGAAGACGTTTTAATTTTACTGAAATTCAACCAAAAACATATTTAATAAAAGAAATTTTACAAGATCGATCGACTTGGAATTTTATTGATCTTCAGGAAGTTTTGGAAACCATTAATAAAAGAATTACTGTTTTAATTGATAGAGAGCATCGTATCGGACATTCCTATTTTTTAAAATTAAAAGATGCATCTTCTGAAGATTTTGGAGGAATGCTGAAAGCGGTATTTTTTGAAAACATTATTCCGCTAATGCAGGAATATTTCTTTAATGATTATGTAAAAATAGGTATGGTTCTCGGAACAGGTTTTTTTGAAGAAAGTGTTCCCGAGCAACAACTGTTTGCAGAAATAGAAGATAGTCTAGAAGATGATTACAGCGACGTAAAGATTTATAATTTCAAAGATTTAACTTCAATTTCTGATACAGATTTTATAGTTATTTTAAATAAATTACTTAATAAATAAAATTGAAAGCGCCTCTCCAATTTTTCGAATATGATAAAGTATCCTGGAAAGGAAAATGGGAAAGAGATGTTTTTTCCAAAGATCTGTTTCTTGCTTTTGAAAAATACTACACTGCAAATCCGGAAACTCCTTTCTTTGAATTAATACCCTATGGCGTAAGATTTAAACAATACGTTGGTGCCATCCAAATTGGAAAGACTACTATAGAAATTTTGCCAAAAGTAGGAAAGGAAGGAAACGAAAAAGTCTGGCAAAGTATTCTTCTCGATATGCTGAAAACCTGCAATCTGATGCAGGCTAAGCAAACCGGAGAAGCACACTTAAAATTGAAATCTAATTCTGTACTTGAATTGTATTATGAACTCTACCTCAATGAAATAGAAACTCTTATAAGAAATGGATTTATAAAAAAATACCAACCAATATCTGGACAGATGAAAACGCTTAAAGGCGCCATAAAGTTTTCAGAAAACATTGCTAAAAATACTATTCATAAAGAGCGGTTTTACATCAGACATTCTATTTATACCAAAGATCATCTATTACATCAGATTTTATTTGAAGCATTACTTATAATAGAATTGCTATCTAATTCATCTTTGTTAAAAGATAGAATTGGCAGATTAAAAACAATTTTTCCAGATGTAAAAACTTTGAAAGTAAATCCTACTCATTTTGGAAAAATAGAAATTTCCAGAAAGCATATTCCTTACCAGCAAGCCTTGACTATTGCCAAACTGATTTTACTAAATTATAAGCCAGATATACAATCAGGAAGAGAAAATTTGCTGGCTATTATGTTTGATATGAACGTCCTTTGGGAAGAATACATTTTCAAAATTTTGAAAAAAAACCATTCTAATGAATTTCAAGTTTTGGGCCAGAGTAAAAAATTATTCTGGGGAAAAAATCAGAAAATAAAACCAGATATTGTTCTTGTAAATAAAATTTCTAATAAAGTATATGTGATAGACACCAAGTGGAAAGTGCTTAAAAACAGCAGACCAAGTGATGAAGATTTAAAACAAATGTATGTTTACAATCACCACTGGGCAAGTCATCAAAGTATTTTATTATACCCACAATCTGTAAATCAACAAAACAGAACAGGAAGCTTTGCGTTACCTATGGATTCTCAAGAACATCACTGCCAATTGGCTTTCGCTGAGATATTAAAAAATGGAAAATTAAATAAAAATTTATCAAAAGAAATTATTGATTGTGTAAAATTGTATTGAAATCAATTGCAGTACGAACACTACAAAAAAACTCCACTTTCACAAGAGGAATTTACTTTTAAAAAAATAATCAATTCCAGATCTTAACTGTTTTAATCTATACTTCACTGTGCTCTTTACCGCAGCACTTTATATTTCACTTTCAAAATCCCCTCTTTCAAATTCCCTATTTTTTTAAAAGCACCCTGACTCAGATCAAAAGCTCTACCCGCTTTTAAGGGACCTCGGTCATTGATCGTTACCATTACTTTCTGTGAATTTTCGATATTGATGATTTCTACTTGGGTACCGAACGACAGGCTTTTGTGGGCGGCGGTCATTTTAGCATGTTTGTACACCTCGCCGCTGGCCGTTTTGTTACCATTAAATTTGTTGGCGTAATACGAAACCGTAGTCGTTTGATAAGAAGAGCCAATGTTGCCTCTGTTGGCGCCACATGAATATAACGTAAGACTCAGCAGGACTACAAATAAAATCTTGAGGGTTTTGTTAAAGGCAGATGGGTTGATCATTTTTCTTTTTTCCAGTAAGGGGTGAAGATGAAAGTTCGTTTGATTATCTTAAAGCTTGCAAAAATACTTATTTAAAATTCAGTAGGAAACATGCTTGGCAAAGTTGATTGCCCTCTTGTTTACTAATGGTAAGACTTAGTTTAAACTTACTTTTTTATTTTTAGAGGCTTGTTTTAAACCAGTGAAAACACGAGTTACCCCACAAAAAAACTCCACTTTCGCAAGTGGAGTTTCGTGTTACAATAGAGTAATCAAGCCGAGATAGGGACTGTTGCACGCAACCTTTTGGGCGACGTTGTTAAAGTACATCCAGACATGAACGTCTAAGCCAGCTAAATAAGGCGGCAAAATGATTTGCGCGGCCAAATCTGCGCGGGTTGCTATCGCTTGGTACATTTCGAAAGTGCCCGCAATTTCATTGTAACAAACCACATTGGCCACATCCGTAGCACTGGCGTTTCCCTGCAAACTGTTGTCTTCCCAGGTGAAATGTAAAATTCTACCCACGGCCGGCGTCGCCTCCAAATTCTGGAACCCTGCCAATTCTCCCTTGGTGATCAGGATTTTGTTGTAAACCAAAGAAGGTTCGTCTGCCACCACCACCAAAGCGTTGTTCAGCATGTAAGAGGCCGCCAGATTCACTTTAGATTTTACACCACTGCTCACCCCAAAATATTGGTTCTGGATGGCTTTGAGCGGTTGCAGAAAACTAATCACCAGGGTGAACTTTTTTTGTTGCAACACTTGAGCCTCGGTTGGTTTGCGGTCGCTTTTTTTGGGTCTGCTCCGAATGATGTCTTTGCCCCGAAAGTTGGCGCCCACAACGGTGCCTACTGTTCCACTGAATCCTCCTAGGATTCCTTTTGTAATTGTAGCCATAATACTATTTTTTATGATTATTAGAACGAAGATAAATCAGAAACTTCCTCTTTTCCAAGGACTTGCGAAACCTGACCGCTTTTGACAGGTTTTGACAGATTCTGACCGACTAGTCGCCACTTCCTTCGACACTTGTTCGGGTCTTCTTCGAGTATTCTTCGGAAAAAAGATGTTTTTGTCGAAGGATGGTCGAAGAAAGGTGGGAGGAAGATGGGTAATCAATTATCATTGATGATTGATAAATGATGATTGATCAATCATCATTAATAATTTGGGGAGGTGATTTTGTGGTCAATAAAAAAGCCCTCAATACTTGAAGGCTTTGTTGAAATAAGAGCGGGGATAAAATACTTTCCCACCTATTTTTCAGAAGGGAATCTTTTTAGATTTCCGCAAACGGTGCAGAGCGCTGTCGCTCAGATTAAGGAGTCTTTTTAAATCGGCATTGTCGTAAAACGTTTCCTCTTTTGGCTGAGGATTGTTAAGATGCTCTAAAATGTGGGTTAAAAGGTTCAGCGTTTTTAGGAGCGTTACCTCATTTTCTTGGAAAGGGTCATCATTTGTTTTCATGAGTTCAGTTTTTTAATAAAGGTTAATGGTTGTGTTTTTTTAGCAGTTGAAATGATGCTGCATTTAGAGGTTACAAGGTGCAAATAAATTGAAATAAGTTCTTCAGCGTTTTCACGGTATTTTATAAGGTGAATAGACCTTAATTTTAATTTTGTTTGGTACTGGGGTTTTAGTTGTCTGTAGCTCGGGTAAATGCCTGGTTTACAATGCTTTTTTAACGCAAAGGCGCAAAGATTTCTTTACAATTGCGATGTTTTGCGGGTGTTTTTAAGGGCGCAAAGGCGTTTCACTCAGCAATGGTTGTGAAGGATTTTTGACATGGTTGAAAGTTGAGAAGTTCTGAATAATGGGATGTTTCTTAACGCAATGTCGCAAAGATTTCTTTACAATTGTGATGTTTTGCGGGTGTTTTTAAAGGCGCAGAGGCGTTTCACTCAGCAATGGTTGTGAAGGATTTTTGACATGGTTGAAAGTTGAAAAGTTCTGAATAATGGGATGTTTCTTAACGCAAATATTTCTTTACAATTGTGATGTTTTGCGGGTGTTTTTAAAGGCGCAAAGGCGTTTCACTCAGCAATGTTCGCAACTGGTAAAAAAACTTACCCAGTAATAGTAGTTTTGAGTCAGAAAAAGAATCAGCTTGGTGTGCTAGAATTTAAAAATGAAAAATAGGAATGTAAAAAGGTTTTAGTGGAATTTAAAAAAAAGATTATAATTGAACGCTTACTATAATTTCATTTTTCCAATTCATTAATTTATCGGGCGAACTGTAGCCAAGGAAACGAAAGTTGGCAAAATACGCAATGCCGTTTCCTTTTAAAGTAGGTATTTACTTTAATTGTTTCAATCCCGCCGTAAGAAAATGTTTAATGGGTAACACGCTGACAATTTTAAGGTCATCGATCAGGGAACTTTCATTGGCCAAAAATTTTAAAATCCTTTCTGGCGAACGCTTTGAAAACATCATGGCGAAAATTTCTTTTCCTTCCATTTTATCAGAGAGAAGCACTTCCAGTAAAGTGCGGTCATACCATTCATACCTTTTGTCATTAAACGTTTTTTGAGGACTCGGATTAATTTCCGCTCTTAAATTGCTAACGATTTGTGCCGTATTCTTCTGAACAAACTGAAAAGTATAGCCACTACTCGCCTTGGTGTAGCCGCCGGCGGTGCCAATATTGATAATGCGATTAAAAGCATCACTGTTCCGCTCAAACTTGGCCAGCGACATCGGGATGATTCCAAACTCAGTATGGGTAATTTCGTAGTCGCTGATTTGAAGATTATTATTAATATAATGCGTCAAAGCCGTTTGATAGTCTTCTTTGGGCAAAACACTTTTGCTGAATAAGGTGTACTCTACCAACGCTTCTGTAGAACTCGTGGGCAGCACATACATGAAGGTTGCGCCATGTTTTTGATCTAAAGTAAAGTCCATTAACGTCCCAACCTTTGAATCAAAAGTGTCTTCTTTCGTTTTAATAACCCAACCCGTAAAATGTTGAAGTAATGAATTTTCTTCGGTAATCTTTGGATTAAATAAAGACGTTGAATTGAATAAATATTCTGATTGATAAATATGCTCCTCCGTTTCTACAGTTGCCTCAGTTTGGTCTGCTGTAATCCCTTTTATATTTTCATTTTTAAAAGTCACATTTTCATAACCTGTTGCATACGAAAGGACAAAGTCATAAAAATCTTTTCCCTGTATCATTTTGTAGCGATACTTTTCTAACTCAAATTGTCGGGTAAAGTTTTCATTTTTAAAAATCAAAGATTTCCATTCGTGCATAACCACCGATTCAAAAAGACCTTTCCCTTCTTCCCAAAAACACCAGGTTCGATCGTTTTCATTTTTCTGAACTCGATCAATCACCAGGATTTTTTTAGATTGTAAAACCGGATCAACGAGCAATCGGTAAAGCAAACTTAACCCAGCACACCCAGCGCCAGCAATGATATAATCGTATTTGAGGTCGTTGTTCTTCATGTAAAATTTTGATCTGAGCTGCTATTCATTAAGAGAATTTTCGAAAATAATTGGCTATGGTTGAAGATAGACTTTTGCGGGTTTGAAACTGTAATAATTGTTTTAGAGTGCGTCATTTATTTGCCGATGCAAAATTTTGAGAAGATATTTCCCAAAACCTCATCATTCGTAAACTCCCCAGAGATCTCACCCAACTGCTCCAGCGCATTTCTCAACTCATACGCCAACAATTCGGTATGAATCCCAGAACTCACCGCTTCCTCCACCTGCAAAACAGATTGCAATGATTTCTGCAACGCATCAAAATGCCTTTGATTCGTAATGATCACGTTGCTTTCCTGATCTTTCAAGTTCTCCACGTAATCAACCAAAACGGTTTTTACGGCTTCAATTCCTGTTTGATCTTTCGCGGAAATCCTCAACAATTCATCACCATAAGCTGGAAACAATTCTTGGGTTAAAGCGGTGTCAAATTCGTTAAAAGCTTCGGTCTTAGCCAAATCCACTTTATTATGAACCAAGACGATTTTCAAATCTTCGCGGTGAAATTCCTTCACAAAAGCAATCACTTCTTCCGTCGTAGAATCCCGCTCATCGTAAAGATACAACAGCACTTTCGCCGAAGCAATTTTCTCCTTCGCTTTCGTTACGCCAATTTTCTCAATGATATCGGTTGTTTCCCGAAGTCCCGCCGTATCCACAAACCGAAAAGCCGTTCCTTTCAAATGAATCACTTCCTCAATCGTATCGCGTGTCGTACCGGCAATTTCAGAAACAATGGCTCTTTCCTCTTTCAACAACGCATTCAAAAGCGTTGATTTTCCCGCATTCGGTTTCCCGATAATGGCGACTTCTACTCCATTTTTCAGCGCATTTCCGTATTGGAAACTCTCAATCAAAGCGCTCAGTTTATGGCGCAGGTTGAGCAGCAGTTTATTCATAGCGGTCCGGTCCGCAAATTCCACATCCTCCTCCCCGAAATCCAGTTCCAGTTCAATCAGCGACGTAAAATTCAGCAAGTCATTTCTAAGGATCGAAATCTCATTCGTAATTCCCCCTTTCAACTGATTCAAAGCCACTTTCCGCGACGCCTCATTTTCCGAAGCGATCAAATCAGCAATCGATTCCGCCTGCGCCAGATCAATTCTGCCGTTCATAAAAGCACGCATGGTAAATTCCCCGGCTTTCGCCAGTCGCGCCCCATTCTTCACCAAAACTTCCAGAATTTTCTTGGCAATATGCGGCGAACCATGAAAAGAAATCTCCACAGAATCTTCTGCCGTAAAGGTTTTCGGCGCTTTAAAAACCGAAACCATCACCTCGTCAATTACTTCATCGTTGATGGTTGATCGTTGATGGTCGATTGATCCTTGTTCATCATTCATCAATGATCGATCATCATTCATAGTTACCTCTTGGCTCTTATCCACGATATATCCATAATGAATGGTGTGCGTTTTCACCTCCTCCAGATTCTTACCTTCAAAAATTTTAGCTGCAATTTGAAAAGCTTCGTTACCCGAAATTCTTATAATTCCAATAGCTCCAACTCCGTTTGCCGTGGCGATTGCACAAATAGTATCTTGATTTAAATTCACGTTCATGTTGCAAAATTACGGAATTATTCCTGTCGCGATAGCTATCGGGATTAGGAGCTCCAAGATTTCGTCTCTTTTGAAGACCCGTCTCGCTGGTAATTTATCGTGAGCTTGTCGAAGGACTATATCTTTTTTGTTCCGCCTGTCGGCGCAACAAAAAAGGATGCCGTTTCCATCGGGGCTAGAATGAAAGATGGATTTTCCTTTGGAGAACTAAATTCCCGCTTAATTAAAAATAAATCAATCATTTAAGTCTTTGAAAGCCATTATTTTGTAAATTAGTTTGACGAAACAGAGGATGATTTAATTTAACTAAAAGGTTAATGATTTTCTGTTTTTAGTTTTGACAAATCTCCGCAGATGGTCAAAACCTCCCTTTAATAAAAACTAAAAACCGAAATCATGAAAACAACTAATTTATTTATTTGCTTGCTCTTCTTTGCAAGTTTTTCATTCGCACAGGATGTCAACATTCAAAACAAAATGAAGAAGTTTGACAAAGAAATGGAGAAAAACCTCAAAGACTGGAATATTCCAGGAGTTGGGGTCGGGATTGTCAAAGATGGAAAACTGGTTTTTGTAAAAGGCTATGGCTATCGGGATTACGAAAAAAAATTACCGATCACCGCCAATACTTTATTTCAATTAGCCTCCAACACCAAATTATTTACGGCAACAGCCCTCGGATTTTTGGTCAATGAAGGAAAATTAGACTGGGACAAACCCATCAAAACTTTTGTCCCCGCTATTGAATTCTATAACAATGATCTTAATAACACTATTACCCTTAGAGATATGCTTTCCCATCGCACGGGAGTCACAAGACATGACATGATCTGGTATAAATCTGATTTTACACGAAAAGAATTTTTTGAGAAATTAAAGTATTTAGAACCCTCCCAACCGTTACGTCAGGGATATCTTTACAATAATTTAATGTATGCTTCGGCTGGGCATCTTATTGAACTGGTAGAAAATAAAACGTGGGAGCACTATGTTCAGGAGAAAATTTTGAAACCTTTGAAAATGAACAGCACCGTTTTTAGTATTCCCGAAATGGAAAAGCAGAGCGATATTTTTGTTCCCTACAATGAAAAAAGAGACACCACTATCCTCTACAAAATAAATTATCTCAGCGAAACTGAAGGTTTGGGTCCAGCCGCCTCCATCATTTCTAACATCAACGATCTGTCGCACTGGCTTTCTGCATTGATGAATAAAGGAATTTATGAAGGAAAACAAGTTATTCCGGAAGCGATTGTTAAAGAAACCATGGAACCTTCAATTGCCTTGCACAACTACAGTTTGGATCAAGGATTCACAGAAGTTTTGAATCCGGTTTATGGAATGGGACGACAAACAGAAGCTTATAGAGGTCATCAGTTAGTGCTTCATGGAGGACATTTAAATGGAATCTTTTCTCAAATATCCTATATGCCACAGGATAATATTGGCGTCATTCTTTTTGTAATCGGCGAACACAGCATGAGTTATAATTCCATCAATTACAATATTTACGAACATTTATTGGGACTTTCAACTACACCCTGGAGTGAAAGAGGTTTAAAAAGCCGAGATGCGCGTAAAAAAATAGCAAAAGAAGGAAGAGCAAAAGCAACAGTCGGGCAAATTCCTAATACAAAACCTTCGCACCCACTCAATGATTATTTAGGAAATTTTGAAAATAAAGCCTATGGTATTATCAACGTCTCTCAAAAAGACGCAAAGATGATGTTTACCTTCCATAATATAAAACTTGCCCTTAATCATTTTCATTACGACCGTTTCGACACCATTAATGATGAAGAAGACGGTCTTTATTCACTTAATTACCAAACCAGTCCCCAGGGTGACATTGATCGTTTTATTATTTCACTAGATGAGGGAGAAGTTACTTTTACAAAAAAACCAGATGAAACTTTAAATACCGTTGAGATCCTAAGTAAATACGCGGGAAAATATAAAATAGCGACCAGTACTTTAGAAGTTATTTTAAAAGATAAAAATCATTTGTTCATGAAAGGTGCGCCGGATATTGAGCTGATTCCCTACCAACCGAACATTTTTAAAATTAAAGAATCTGCAGAGATCACCATAGAATTTATTATGGAGAACGGCAAAGTGAAATCGATGGTGCAAAAGGACGCTTCAGGCCAATATGAGATAATGAGAGATAACAGTCAGTAATTGATGTATTTTAGCAGGACAAGAATTAATTCAGACAATGAAATCAAATCTTTTATTAATATTTTTTCTAACCTTCACTTCTTTCCTTTTTGGACAAGATGCCGAAAGAATCGCTGCTGTTCGCAAAAAGGTTGAAGCCATCAATACGGAAAAAAGTTATCAGATCAAAAAATTAGATAACGACTATTTTGTGAACGTAAAAAACGAAGCCACTGATGGCGGACAAGAACTTTCCGGTTATTATAAAAATGGAAAACTGAAAAAAATTGTTTACAGTGTCGGTCTATCTTACGGATTGAAAACCTCCGAATATTTCTTTTCCGACGATGAATTAATTTTCGTTTTTGAAAAGCAAGATCAATTTGCAGCTATAAAAGATAAATCAAATCAAGTAACTGGCTTGAATCACACAAAACCCGAACCGGTCTACACAGCTCGATTTTATTTTGAAAACTCCAAATTATTTTCAATCAAGCAAACTGGAAAAGAGATCTTCACCAAAATGGATAAGAAAAGTAAAGAGGCAGAACTTTTAAAAGACTGTAAAATTTTCCGTCTTGAATTACAGAAAGCAAAAAGCAGGTAAAAGCGTATAATTAAAAAGCTAAATCAATATGAATATATTTAAATCCATCATCAACAGCATCAAAACGTTTGGTAAAAATACCGGCACTGAAAAACGCAGAGATCGATTTACTGCAAAGCAAATTCAACTGGAAGATTTAGCTCAAGAACTCAACCTGGTCCTGGAGGGAAAAACCGACTTTAATTTTATTGGAATCACTGCAAATGCATACGACAGTCTCTTTTTCGTCCGGAATGATCAGAATTTTAATGTAGAGTTTAGGGCACTTAAAAAGATTCAGCGTCCTTACTTAGAACCATTAGAAAAATTTGCTTCGAAACATAATATCAATTTTGAAACAGAAAAATTAGATAAAATCCCCTATTTAAGTCTAAAAACAAACACGAGTATCACAGAAACGGTCGATTTAGCAAAACGGATTCAAAAAAAAGTTTTTGGAAATACGGATAGTACAAAATACAAAGTGATTCCTTAACGATAACTTATGCTGACAGACCTTATCTAACTTTCTGAAACGACGCTCACGCTGCAACTACACAAATATTTATGTTTAAGCGGAACTGTTGACACCAATATTTACTTTGTGAAAAGTGGCAGTTTAAGAATCTTTGTTTCGGATGACAAATACGAAGATCAAATCATTAGGTTCGGCTATACCAACCATCTAGTGGTTTCGCTGGATTCTTATCTCACCGGAAAACCGTCCGTATTTTCTATTCAGGCTTTAAAGAAAACCGACCTCGAGTCATTACCAAAAAGCAACTGCAGGATTATTTGAACCGCGATCATCATTCGGTGATATGGAATAATATCCTAGAAAATCTCGTCTTGCAACAAATGGAAGGGAGCTTGATTTGCTGACGAGTTCACCAGAAGAAAGATACCAGCGCGTTTTGAAGAGAAGTCCGCAGCTTTTTCAGGAAATTCCACACCGATATATTGCAAATTATTTGCGGATGAGTGCCGAAACATTATCTAGGCTCCAAAAACATTGACTTCAATCAAGATTTAAAATGTTCTTTTTACCCACCTTTGTCTTAAACTAGTTTGATATGGACTCGGAAAAATTACTTGATCACCTTTCTGAAAGAGCGAACGGCTTTCGAGCGGTTGCAAAAAAACTAAGCCACTATGATTTACCGCAATTGAATTGGCGACCAAGCCCAAATTCGTGGACGATCTTAGAATGTTTGGAACACCTCAATCTTTACGG
Organism: Kaistella antarctica; assembly: GCF_900109615.1. GTDB lineage: Bacteria > Bacteroidota > Bacteroidia > Flavobacteriales > Weeksellaceae > Kaistella > Kaistella antarctica. The sequence goes on along the minus strand of NZ_FOIX01000003.1, from coordinate 243,964 downwards.
CGAATTTTATCTGCCTCAAATCGAACGAAAAATAAACACTTCCAAAACTAAAAGTGAACTCCATTTTAAACCCGGTCTCTTAGGGAACTATTTTGCCCAAAGTATGTTACCCAAAAAGAATGCAAAGAAGATAAAGACCTTCAAAGCCAACAATCCTATGCACCAAAAAATCGACAAATCTACGATTGAAAAATTTATTATACAGCAGAATCAATTATTAAATCTTCTCCAGGATTCTAGGCAAGTGAGCTTAAATAAAATAAAAATTACAACCTCTATTTCATCCTTAATCAGCTTAAAATTGGGAGATACTTTCCTGTTTTTAACCAATCATATTGAAAGACATTTAAACCAGATCGACAAGCTGGAGTTGGAATTTAAAAACAACGAACACCGTTTTAGCGAGCAAAAGAAATAAAATTAGCAATTCCATTTCTCTCTAATCGCTTTGAAATTTTTTATCTTTAAGCCAGAAGAATAAAGAATGAAAGCAATCCATATCACAAAATCCGGTGGACCGGAAGTTTTACAATTACAGGAAACTCCAAAACCAATACCTGCAGAAAACCAAGTTTTAATTAAAGTAAAAGCTGCCGGAGTCAATCGGAGCGATATTATCACGAGAAAAAACACCGACACTTACGGTAAAGGTTCGCCAACCACTTTAATTCCGGGCTTAGAAGTTTCCGGCGAAATCACAGAAATCGGTTCAGCCGTAACTGATAAAAAAGTCGGAGATAAAGTCTGCGCACTCATTGCAGACGGCGGTTATGCAGAATATGTGGCGGTTTATAGTTCTCACTGTCTTCCTATCCCAGAAGGTATCAGTTTAACCGACGCAGCGGCAATTCCGGAAACGGTTTTTACGGTTTGGTTCAACGTCTTTCATTTGGGCAAACTTCAACCTGGTGAAAAATTATTGATCCACGGCGGAACGAGCGGCATCGGAACCATGGGTTTGCAAATGGCAAAAGCGTGGGGTTGCAAAACTTACACCACTGCCGGAAGCGAAGACAAGATCGATTTCCTTCAGAAAATGGGCGTTGACAAAGTCATCAACTACAAAAAAGAGTCATTCGAAGAAATCCTCAAAGACGAGAATATCGATGTCATTTTAGACATGGTCGGTGGAGATTACACCCAAAAGAATCTCGAAATTCTGAATAAAAAAGGCCGCCTTTGTTACATCAACGGTATGAAAAGCATGGACGTCAATATTAATCTGCGCACCATTATGGCAAAGAATCTCACCCTCACCGGAAGTTTTCTAAAACCCCAAACCGCCGAAGTAAAAACCCAGATCGCCAAAGATGTCGAAAAAAATATCTGGCCAATGTTTCATTCAAAACAGATTCTTCCAATCATATACAAAACATTCCCCCTCGCAGAAGCTGCTGAAGCACATCGCCTGATGGAAGGCAGTGAACATATTGGGAAGATCTTGTTGACGGTGGGTTGATGTGATGATTTGGTGATGTGCTGATTTGATGATTTGCTGATGTAGCGATAAGTTGACGTGCCGATGTGATGATGGTGCAATTGAAAATGAGACTCTTACTAAAACTCTCTAGTTAAAGAAACGATTTTATTTCAACTCAAGTTTCCTATTGAGGACAAGATAAATACGAAAGTTTAGGATTAAATTTTTAAATAAGTTTTTAGTCTAGATTTTTTGATTCACTTATGTTTTCAAGAGTTAAAATATCATTTACTTTGGAGAATAAAGCTAATAAATAGATGAAATATATTGGTCCAGATTATTAGATTTCAACCGTAAAAAGAAATATTCCTTGTCTTCAAGTTTCTCCGAATCTAAACAATACTTAGGAAGTTTTACGGCAGAAGATAACAATAATCGCTTGTGCAAGAAAATTATTAATCTTAATGTATATTCTATAGATAAATAAGGAAGTATTGAATACAAATTATGAGTAAAAAAAAGTAGACAGGGTTGCGCCTACCTACAAGGAATAAACATAAAACTCTGCTTACAATAGTTCAGACAAATATTTAATAGTATTTTGAAATTAACATAGTGTCTTTCGTTTCAAGACAAAAGAATAAGATAAAACTTATCTCTTCTTAATCAAATCAATCTCTTTCTTTAAACTCAAAAACATATCCTTCACCGTCATCATATCCAAAGTCTCCGTCTCGAATTCTGCCGTGTTAATACTACACGCATATTCCCAAATTTCCACCAACTCAGCAAGTTTAATATCATAAGGTTTGTACAGTGGATTATCAGAACTCACCATTATGTTTCTTGATGTTTTCTTTTTAAACCTTTTATAAACCACCCCTTCATTTTGGGTAATGAAAATATAAGTTTTATTACTTTTCAAATCACTCACATTTTCCACATATTTCCCCACGATAAACGTTCCGTTTTTAAATGGCGGCATCGAATCTCCACTTGCCGGAAAAGCCCTGAATTTCCCGTTGCGCAAAAAGGGTAAGGAAATCGTTTGCAACTTTTCAATATATCCTGGATCGCTGTAACCTTGCAGATAACCCATTTGGGCTTTTTCTGGAATAATTTCTATTTTATTTTCCCCTTTTTCATCTACCGTTATGGGAAAAATCGTCCGGTTATCTGGAAGTTTCATCATCTTTTCTAATGAGTATTTACTCAAGTCCAAACCGACCAATAAATCAATGCTGATTCGGTAATATTTAGACAGACGAATCAGAATTTCGATGGGTGGTTCACTGGAGCCATCTTCATATTTTGCGTACCGTCCGCGCGTGATGAGAAGGTCGTCGGCAATTTTTTGCTGGGCATATTTTTGCTGACCTCTCAGATGGCGCATGTTTTCTGATAAAACTGACATTGCTATAAATTATAGCAACAAATATACAAATTTTTGATATAAAACGTACTAAGTTTGTACCCATGAATCGAGCAATTGCACATATGGATTTAGACACTTTTTTTGTGTCTTGTGAAAGGTTACAAGAATCAAAACTAGAGGGTATTCCTGTCATCATTGGTGGTGGTGATCGAGGAGTAGTGGCTTCTTGTTCTTATGAAGCACGTCGCTTTGGGGTGCGTTCAGCGATGCCAATTAAGATGGCCTTGAGGTTATGTCCAGAAGCCAAAGTAATTCGTGGAGATTACGAAAAATATTCAAAATTCTCCAAAGAAGTCACCAAAATTATTCAGGAAAAAGTTCCGATTTTAGAAAAAGCCAGCATCGATGAATTTTATATGGATTTATCTGGCATGGATCAGTTTTTTGGGTGTTATCAATGGACGAAGGAAATTGCAGATTCCGTTACGAAAAATACAGGTTTGCCAATCAGTTTTGCTTTGTCCACAAATAAAACGGTTTCAAAAATTGGTACCGGAGAATCGAAACCTGTCGGAAGATTAGATATTCCGGCTCAAAATATCAAGCCATTTTTAAATCCTCTTTCCGTTCGAAAAATCCCAATGGTTGGCGATGTTACTTTTCAATTGCTTTCCCGTGTTGGAATTCGAACCATTCAGACTTTAGCCGATATGCCCGTTTTAGTCTTGCAGCAAATGATAGGTAAAAACGGTGGCGAACTTTGGAAGAAAGCCAACGGAATTGATTTAACTCCAGTGGTTCCTTATTCCGAAAGAAAATCACTCTCCAGCGAACATACTTTTACCAATGACACCATGGATATTTTAGAATTGAAAAGACTGATTTCCAGCATGGCTGAATCATTGGCTTATCAATTAAGAAAAGAAAAATGGCTGACTTCTACCGTGGTTTTAAAAATCCGATATGCAAATTTCGATACCGAAACCAAACAGTGTAAAATCTCTTACACTTCTATTGATCATACTTTAGCCAGAGTTGCATTAGATTTATTTGAAAAACTCTACACGCGAAGAATGCGACTGCGATTGATTGGTTTGAGATTTACGAATCTCGTTCACGGAAATTATCAAATGAATTTATTTGAAGACAGCGAAGAACTGATGAATCTTTACCAAGCCATGGATCGCATGAAAAATCGTTTTGGCAAGAATGCTTTGGGAAGAGCCTCGGGGTTTGAATTAGTATCTTAAAAAGTAAAATTTTTTTTTAACCATAAAAAATATGGAGTTTATTTTCCCAGACAGATTTTGCTGAATATCTAAGTTTGCATAACTGGCAAATTGTCTAATGTTAGCTATTAGAGTGAAATCATTCATTCCAGCTATGATGGAAAGTACACGGATAAACTGCAATCATTTTCGCTTAAAAAATAAGCCAGATGATCATAATAATCTTCTGTTAATTTTGTCCATTTTAACAGTTTTTTTTTAACCCTTCTGATTATTACCAAACTTTTTACTCTTTGTAATTTTTTGTTTAAGGATTTAAGGTTCATTAAGATTTCCTACGATAATTGGAAACTAATGTTTGCTTTTGAGCATGTGCTTCTCATCTTAAGCTAGTGTGGTTAAAAATCAAATAGTGAAGTAGTAAAATAAAACTTTTATTACTTTGTGGTAAAATTTTTTACTACATTTAAATAAAAAATTGAAGAATTCAAATTGCGATACCGAAGTCATCATCATTGGCGGTGGTTTAGCAGGTTTAACAAGCGCGATACATCTCACAAAAATGGGTTGTAAAGTAATTGTTATTGAAAAGAATTCTTATCCAAAACATAAAGTTTGCGGCGAATATATTTCCAATGAAGTCCTTCCCTATTTCGATTGGCTTCAGGTGAATATTGAAGAATTAAAACCGACGCATATTTCAACATTACAGTTTTCATCAGAGTCTGGACGAACGATTGAAACTAAACTTCCGCTCGGCGGATTTGGAATTAGTCGCTATGCTTTGGATTATGCACTTTATTTAAAAGCCATTTCACAAAACTGTGAAATTACAGAAGATCAGGTAAATGAGTTGATTTTTAAAGATGATATTTTCGAAGTTTATTTGGCTTCAGGAAAAACTTTGACCTCGAAAGTAGTTTTAGGTGGATTTGGAAAAAGATCCAACTTAGATTTGAAAATGGAACGCCCTTTCTTGAAGAATAAATCGCCGTGGTTGGCGGTGAAATCTCATTATCAGGGAGAATTTGCAAATGACGTTGTGGGATTGCATAATTTTAAAGGTGGTTATTGCGGCGTGTCAAAAGTTGAAAACAATTTGCTCAACATTTGTTATTTGACTAATTTTAAATCGTTCAAGAAATATAAAAATATTGAAGAGTTTCAGGAAACGGTCGTTTCGCAGAATCCGCATTTAAAAAATATTTTAGAAAATTCTCAATCGGTTTTTGAAAAACCTTTGACCATCAGTCAGATTTGTTTTGAGAAAAAAGAAAACGTAGAAAATCATATTTTAATGATGGGCGACACCGCAGGACTAATTCATCCTTTATGTGGAAATGGAATGGCGATGGCGATTCACAGCGCTAAATTGGCTTCAGATCAAACGATAAAATTTTTGTCAGACAAAATTTCACGCGAAGAAATGGAACAAAACTATTCTTCAAACTGGAATAAAAATTTCAAACAAAGATTATGGTATGGCCGAATTTTAGGCAGCACTTTTGAACATTCAAAACTCTCGGAAGTTTTGACTAATTTAATAACCTATCTTCCCTTTCTACTTCCTATCATTATTAGAAAAACACACGGAAAAGAAATCAATATGACTCAAAACTAATGGCTTTAGATACGACTTACAGGACAGATTTAGAAGAATCGATGGACGATTTTTCGATGGACAACGATGGATTGGTAACCGCTTTGGATGATATTGCGCGAATCAATCAATTATTAGGTGGAAACGCAGTGACCTTAGACGGAATTAAAAAACTGATCGAAAATATTCCCTCAAATGAAACCATTACGATCATGGATTTCGGTTGCGGCGGCGGCGATATGTTGCGAATGCTTTCTAAGTATGGCACTCAAAACAATTTAAAATTTAACCTGATTGGTATTGATGCCAATGAAGCCACGATTCGACACGCGGAAAAATGCTCGACCGAGTTTGACAATTTCACCTATCTCGCCGAAGATATATTTCTTTACGATTTTTCAAAATATAGTATAGATATCGCCCTAATTACGCTTACTTTACATCACTTTAAAGATGATGAAATTCTAAAGATCCTTCGAACTATTTTGAGTTTGGTAAAAAAAGGAATCGTTGTAAATGATTTGCAAAGGAGCAAACTGGCTTACCGTCTTTTTCAAGCCATTATTTTCGTTTTCCGCCTGGAGAAAATGACCGCAAACGATGGCCTGATTTCCATCCTTCGTGGTTTCAAAAGAGTGGATCTAGAGAAATTTTCATCACAATTAAGTTTAAAAAAACACAGCATCAAATGGAAATGGGCCTTCCGTTACCAATGGATTATTGAAAAATTATGAGTGTAAAAATAGTTACGGTTGCCAAGCAACTCCCAAAATATTCCCGGAAAACTTCCGAAGTTTTACCTTTCCTAGATCAATGGTTGGTCAATCAGGATAGCCGTTTTGTGCGTAAAGTCAAAAAGATTTTTGAAGGTGCCGCTGTTGATGAAAGGTATTCCATTATGGATCCAATCGAAGTTTTCACGGCAACATCTTTTGAAGATAAAAATGATATTTACGCCCGTGAAGTAGTTTTATTAGGTGAACAGGTTTTAGATAAATCTTTAAAAAAAGCCAATTGGGATCCGCAATCTTTGGATTATATTATCACCGTAAGTTGCACCGGAATTATGATTCCGTCTCTCGATGCTTATCTCATTAATAAATTAAATTTACGTCAGGACATTGTTCGTTTGCCCGTTACCGAAATGGGTTGCGCTGCGGGTGTTTCAGGAATTATCTATGCAAAGAATTTCCTTCAAGCTAATCCCGGAAAACGTGCCGCGGTGATTGCAGTTGAAAGTCCGACTGCGACTTTTCAATTGGAAGATTTTTCCATGGCAAACATTGTGAGCGGTGCGATTTTCGGTGACGGTGCTGCTTGTGTTCTTTTATCATCAGAAGAAAATGCGGAAGGTCCAGAAATCTTAGCCGAAGAAATGTATCATTTTTATAATAATGAGCATATGATGGGTTTCAAACTGACCAACTCTGGGTTGCAAATGATTTTAGATATTGAAGTTCCAGATACGATTGGCGAACATTTCCCAAATATTATCCACCCGTTTTTAGCAAAACAAAATTTAGAAATTAAAGATGTAGATTACCTTATTTTCCATCCTGGTGGAAAAAAAATTGTGCAAATGGTTGAAGGTTTGTTTTCAGAATTGGGGAAGAATATCGATACCACGAAAGAAATTTTAAGACTTTATGGAAATATGTCGAGTGCAACCGTACTTTATGTTTTAGAAGAAATTATGAATCAAAAACCGCAGAAAGGCGAGAAAGGTTTAATGTTAAGTTTCGGTCCCGGTTTTTCTGCACAGCGAGTTTTATTGCAATGGTAAGAAGATTTGAAAATACTAATTATTGGGCTTTAATCTTGGGCGGAAGTTCAGGATTAGGTTTAGCTTCTGCCAAAAAATTAGCTTCGGAAGGAATGAATATTTGCATTATTCACCGGAATTCTCGGGCTGAAATGGAAAAAATTAATAAAGAATTTGATTTATTTAAAAATGAAAATATAAAGTATTTCACTTTAAATAAAGATCTACTAAACTCTAATATACAACAAGATATATTATTTCAACTAAAAAACACTTTAGGTATAGACGGAAAAATAAAATGTCTCTTACACAGCATCGCTAAAGGAAATTTAAAACCAATGATAGGGAATGAGGGCGAAAGTTTATCAACAGATGATTTCTCGATTACTCTTCAAGCGATGGCGACCAGTTTATACGACTGGACGAAACTAATTTTCAATGAAAATCTGTTTGCTGAGGATGCAAGAGTTCTCGCGTTTACCAGCGAAGGTAGCTCGAAACCAATCAATAACTACGGTGCAGTATCCGCGGCAAAAGCTGCATTGGAAGCGATCTCTAGAAATATCGCTTTAGAATTTGCGCCTTTTGGTTTAAGATCAAATTGTATTCAAGCTGGAGTGACGGATACGCGTTCTTTACAGATGATTCCGGGAAGTGAGGAAATAAAAGAACAAACCAAAAAACGAAATCCTTTTAAGAGATTGACCACACCCGAAGATGTGGCAAACGTCGTCAGTTTATTGTGTTCAGACGAAGCTGCGTGGATTAATGGTTGTGTGATTCCTGTTGATGGTGGCGAACATTTGAGTTAAATGAATATCGCAGAAATTTTAGAAAAATTACCGTACACTACTCCATTTTTATTTGTGGATGATTTGGTGAACGTTGACGAAAATGGCGTGACGGGAAATTTCACTTTTAAAGAAGATTTAGATTTTTACAAAGGTCATTTTAAAAATAATCCGATTACACCGGGAGTTATTCTAACCGAAACCATGGCTCAAATTGGATTAGTTTGTTTAGGGATTTTTCTGATTGGAAACGATTTGACTGAAAAAAGTCAGATTGGTTTAACATCAACTGATATTGAATTTCTGAAACCCGTTTTTCCGGGAGAAAAAGTTACTGTGATTTCGGAGAAAATTTATTTTAGGTTTAATAAATTAAAATGCAAAGTGAAGATGCTGAATGAAATATCAGAAATCGTTTGTGAAGGAACGATTGCCGGAATTATTAAAGTCAATTAGAATGGAAAGAAGAGTTGTCATCACAGGTTTAGGAGTCGTTGCACCCAATGGTGTTGGTTTGGAGAACTTTCGTTCTGCTTTGAAGGAAGGTCGCTCTGGAATTCAGTTTGATCAGCAATTAGCCGACTTGCAATTTTCCTGTCAGGTTTCTGGAACTCCACCAATTGATAAAGAAAATTTAAACGAATATTTCACCGATTTAGAATTACGGAATTTTAATTCCACTGGAATTATGTACGGCGTAATTGCTGGTTTAGATGCCTGGAAAGATGCTGGATTAGAGCCTTCACAAGACGAAAATCCAGATTGGGACAGCGGAACCATTTTCGGTGCCGGGACATCGGGAATTGAAAAATTCCGCGAAAGCATTTATAAAATCGATGCGCTTCAGACCCGAAGATTAGGAAGCACCGCCGTTTCGCAAACCATGAACAGCGGAATATCTGCATATCTCGGTGGGAAATTAGGTTTAGGAAATCAAGTGACCACCAATTCTTCTGCTTGTACCACAGGAACCGAAAGTATTTTAATGGCGTTTGATCGTATAAAATCTGGAAAAGCAAAACGTATTTTAGCCGGAAGTACTAGTGATTCCGGTCCGTATATTTGGGCAGGTTTTGACGCGATTAAAGTTTGTAATTATAAATCGAATGACGATCCAGAAAAAGCCTCTCGACCGATGAGTGCTTCTGCAGCGGGATTTGTTCCTGGAAGTGGCGCTGGTGCTTTAGTGATTGAAGATTTGGAATCTGCTTTGGCAAGAAATGCAAAAATTTATTGTGAGATTTTAGGTGGAAATCTCAATTCTGGAGGTCAACGCGGCGGTGGAAGTATGACGGCTCCAAACTCTGTGGCCGTTCAGAAATGTGTGAAAGATGCTATTAATGATTCCGGAATTGAGGCCAAAGACATCGATTATATCAGTGGACATTTAACTGCAACTTCAAAAGATGCTACCGAAATTCAAAATTTATCAACTGCTTTAAATCGTTCCAGAAAAGATTTTCCTTATATCAATTCATTAAAAGCGTTAACTGGTCATTGTCTTTCTGCGGCGGCAAGTGTGGAATGTGTGGCGACGGTTTTGCAACTGTCTGGGAATTTCATAGCTCCCAATATTAACTGCAAAGATTTAAATCCAGAAATTTCCGCAATCATTGATGCTGAATGTATTCCACACCATTTAATCAAAAAGGAAATTAATATTGCTGCAAAAGTAAGTTTTGGTTTTGGCGATGTGAACGGATGTATTATCTTTAAAAAATATTCTTAATAAATTTCAATATAAAACATGGACAAGGACGAAGCTATTCAAAAATTAAAAGAAATTGTAAAACCTTACGTTAAAGAGGCGAACCTTTTAGATAACATCAATGAAGACACCGATTTCATCAATGATTTAAATATCAATTCTGCTAATTTGGTCGATGTCGTTTTAGATGTGGAAGAAGTTTTTGATATTGAAATTGATGCGGATTCTATGGAGAAAATGCGCGACGTAAAATCTGCTTTGGCCGTAATTGAAGAGAAATTAGCTCTAAAGTAATTTGTAAAATTCCTTTTTATCTGTTTTTTGCGCAGCTCTTTATTTATTAATTTTAAGATTAAAATATAACGGTAAATTAATGCTAATTTTAGTTTAATTAAAAGTTATCCACATTTCCACAAGGAACAAATAAACTTGTATAAGCAATAACTTTTCTTTATTTTCGTTGATTAAATGTGGAAAGCATTATCGGAATTCTTACTCTGATTAATCTTCCTAAAACTCTCCGAAAATAAGGATTAAATGAATTCAAAAAAAATATTAATTGCTACGGCAATTTTCTATTTCGGCTTATCCGAGGCGCAACAATCTCAATACTTTAGCGACCGCGAAAACTACCGGTTCAACCTCGCAGAAAACCTTTACCAAAATAAAATTTACAACGCTTCTCAATTTGAATATGCAAGACAGTATTTCTATAATGAAACGCTATCAAATTCAAAAAAAGAAGCAGCACAGTTTTTCGATAATGTGATCGGCGTTATTTTGCGCAAGAATCATGCGGAACAAGGCCTCGATGCATTCATCAAAGAATATCCTAACTCGGCGTATTTTGCTCAGGCTAACTTACCGTTGGCTGATTTTTATCTGTCTCAAAAAGATTTTGATAAAGCCTTGGTGACTTTACAAAGCGTTAATCAATATCAGCTTTCAAAGGAAGAAAACACGCAGTATATCATGAAACTTGGTTATGCCAAATTCATGACGGGTGATTCTCAAGGCGCGATCGAAGCTTTAGATGAAGCTTATAAATCTGCAGAAGGTTCCGACAAAAATGATATCGGTTATATGTTGGGACATTTGTATTACGCTGATGGACAAAACGATAAAGCCTTTAATTATTTTGATGAAATTAAAGATAACGAGAAATATGCACGCGTTGTAAAACCGTATTATGTTCAGTTATACTTCAATGATAAAGACTATGACAAGGCAATCGTAAAAGGAAATTCATTGTTGAATGAAAATATTTCTACCGATTATAAAGCGGAAGTTCACAAGATGATTGGCGAAAGTTATTTCATGAAGGGCGATTACGATTCTGCCTATCCACACTTGAAAATATATTTGGACAGTAAAGCCAATCCGTCAGAAAGTGATTTGTATGAAATGGGATTTGTTTCGGCACATTTAAAAAAATATGACGAAGCGGTTTCTTACTATAATCAGTTATTAAACAGTAATTCAGCAACGTCTCAAAATGCTTATTATCAATTAGGTAACGCTTATTTGGAAGTTGGAAAGAAGCAGGAAGCGCTTTCTGCGTTTCGGTCTGCTTATCAAATGACTTATGATGCGAAAGTTCAGCAACTTGCTCATTTACAATACGCTAAACTAAGTTATGAATTAGGAAATCCGTTTGAATCGGCTTCAAATGTTATTCAAAATTATATTTCAAAATATCCTAATAGCCCGGATACGAAGGAAATGAAATCACTTTTGGTGAAATCTTATTTATATTCAGGAGATTATAAAGGAACGTTAGCGGCGATTGATAAAATGCCGAATTCTACACCTGAAACTGATAAAGTTGATCAGGAAGTTTCTTATTTAATTGGAACGGAAGAATTTAACAAAGGAAATTTAGATGCTGCTGAAAAGTACTTTCTGCGAAGTTTAGAATTCAATATTAATAAAGAATTTAATTCAAGAGCGTTGTATTGGTTGGCACAAACCTATTATTTAAAGTCGAATTACCCTTCTGCGATTGTGCGTTTCGAGAAATTACAATCTGAAAATTTCCCGGAAAAGCAACAGTTGAATTATGATTTAGGATACGCGTATTTTAAATCGAAGAAATTTGACAAAGCAAAACAATACTTTTTAGCCTATTTAAAAGATCCTAAACCAGAATTTAAAAATGATGCAGAACTTCGTTTGGCAGATACTTATTACGCCAATAATGAACTGAATGAAGCAATTGCAATTTACGATAAATCGGATAGTGCTGATGATTACACCATGTTCCAGAAAGCAATGGCTTTAGGTTTTAAAGGAGATACGGTAGCGAAGATTTCAGAATTGAAAAAGTTATTGACGCAATATAAAAATTCAGAGTATTTTGATGATGCTCAATACGAGATTGGAACTGCTTATGCGGCAAACGATGATTATAAAAACTCTAATGATTATTTCGGTCAAGTTATTAAAACAAGCAATGACAAAGATTTAGTCGCAAATGCCCAGATTTATCGCGCTCAGAATTACATCGATCAAAATGAAGATGCAAAAGCTTTAACTGAATTAAAGTCTCTTGGAAATCAATATAAAAACACCGCTTTTGCAAGTAAAATCGTTCTAGCAGCTAAACCTATTTTCATTAAAAAAGGAGATGTTTCGGGTTACGAAAATTTTGCCCAAAGTTTAGGCGTACGAATCGACGCTTCTGAAATTGATGAAATTAACGTGAATCGCGCGAAAACTTTCTACGCCAGTAAAGATTACAAAAATGCCATTCCACTTTATGAGAAATATTTAACACAGAATCCAACGGGTGATGGCTTGTATCAAGCGCAATATGAATTGGGTGAAAGTTACTTCCAAACTCAGAATTTGACGAAAGCGTTATTGGTTTTACAGGAAGTTGCGCAGGTTCAGAACGATTATCAGGAAGATGCACAAACGAGAATTACGCAGATTTATTTGGCACAAAATAACTCCAACGAAGCGAAAAAATATTTGATCTCCCTTTCAAATTCAACAAACATCAACGTAAAGAACTTCGCTAATGTAGAATTAATGAAGATTTACGCTGACGAAAAAGATTTCAGAAAAGCAGAAACGTTGGCAGATTTGGTGATTCAAAATCCAAAAAATTCAGCTTCAGTTAATGAATTGGCAAGAGTGATTAAAGCCAGAAGTTTAATGAACAATGGAAAAGAAACGGAAGCAAAAACTGCTTACACAGCTTTAGAAAAATCATCAAATACGGAAGTGGCCGCCGAAGCTTTGTATGCAAAAGCCTTTTATCAGAATAAAGGTAAAGCCTTTAAATCATCCAATGAAACGATTTTTAAACTGGCCAACAATTATGCTTCCGAAGAATATTGGGGCGCAAAATCTTTGGTCTTAATGGTTAGAAATTATATCGGCTTGAAAGATAATTACCAGGCGAGTTATACCGCTGACCAGATTATCGCCAACTATGGTGATTTCCCAGAAATTGTTTCAGAAGCAAAGGATTTAAAAAAGCAGATTAAGAAATAGATTTTTAAATAGCCTACTTCGAATTTTAATAATTAGTAAAGAATGCCAGCAATTGGCAAAACTCATCAACATGAATAAGAGAATTCAACATATATTTTTAATCGGTCTGCTATTTTCCTCGACCGCAGTTTTTTCACAAATCAAAGATGAAACATTGATTCTGGATCGTAAACGCGAACCAGAAGTGAAGAAAATCGAGAAGAAAAAAACCTCGATCGAAGCAGAAAAAAATTATCCGCCCGAAGAAAAGTCTGCAAATCCGCCAGCTTACAACATCACGAATGTTCCTGCTTCGTCAGATTTCAAAACCTCTTTAATTCAAGGAGAAGATATTTCGCCCAAGTTTGAAGCAGAAAATCAGAACAACTATTTCCAGTTGGGAATGGGAAATTACGGGAAAATTCTAGCTGATGGATTAATCTCAACCACTTTAGAAAACGATATGGAAGTTGGTGCAGATGTCCATTTCTTGTCAACTAATGGTTTGAAAAAAGTATATGACTGGAATTCAAAACAAAGTTCTGCTAACGTTGGTGCATTTTTAAACTCTTATGGAGAATTAGGAAAGTTCAGTGTTAATGCTGATTACGGTTTAAACGATTATAATTATTACGGGATTTATGCCTTAACGCCAGCATCTTCAAATGTAGATTTACGGCAAAAGACTAATCGTTTTAAAGTCAATGGATACTACGATTTCTACTCCAATGAAATATTGAATGATGTTCGACTTAAATCTTCTTTCTTGAGTGACCATTTTGGTGCAAAGGAAAGTCAGGCTGAAGTTTTGGTAAACCTTTCAAAACATGGTGTAGAATTTCCAAGTTTTGATGATGTTCGTTTTAATGCTGATTTCGGAATAAAACTAGAAACGGTAAAATCGGATTTCGATTTGCTCGAGAAAAATTCTTCCCAATTTTTAAATGCGACTTTAGCACCGAAAATGACTTTCTTTAAAGGAGACTCTTACTTAATGATCGGGTCAGACTTTTCATTTTTAAATGCTAAGAACTCCAATGTACTTTTAGGTGACCAAGTGAAAAATAATAAAACGTACTGGTTTCCAAAAGCTGAAGTACAGTTTGCAGCTGCCGATGAATTCAAATTCTACGGCGGAATTACGGGAGGTTTACATTTGAATTCTTACGCTGATTTGCTGGAGCAGAATCCATATTTGGTTTCAGATCAGGAATTACGTGCGACCGAAACGAAATATAAATTCTACTTTGGATTGCGTGGTGATATTGATCAGCAAATTAAATATGATTTCAGTGCAGGTTTTGGAAAGATGAATGACATCCTTTTCTTTAAGGCCAACGATTTATTTAATTACGATGTTGATTATAACCGTCCAGCATATGATTTTGCCAATACTTTTTCTTCCGTTTACGACAATGGAACGGTGAGTGAAGCCAAAGCGAGTATTCAGTATTTCCCTTTAGCGAATCTATCTTTGGATGCGGAAGTTAATTTTGAAAAATATAATTTGGATAACAATGACAACATCTACTACAAACCTTTAATTAAAGCGAGTTTAGGTGGTAAATATTCGATGTTGGATAAAAAATTGAACTTGGGTGCGAAAGCAATTTTTGGATCCGATCAAACCACCAATTCATTTGAGTTGAATAATGATGGCATCAATCCGAACAGTTATATCTCAACCCAGAACATAAATAACAAAGTTGGTGGATTTGCTGATTTAAATTTGTCTGCAGAGTACAAAGTTCACAAAAATTTCAGTATTTTCGCACTCGGAAACAACTTACTCAATACCCAGTATCAAACTTACAAAGGTTATAAAGTTTTGGGAGCACAGATTGTGGGAGGAGTGAAGATTTCTTTTTAGATATAAGCAATGAGTAATAACTAATGAGTAATCTAAGATTGCTTACTACTTATCATCCATTACTCATCTAGAAAATGGCTGCGTAGTTCAACTGGATAGAATATCAGATTTCGGCTCTGATGGTTGCAGGTTCGAACCCTGCCGCGGTCACAAAGAAAGGATAAAATTAATTTTTTATCCTTTTTTTATTTGAGAATAATTGATTATAATATTTCGCTAGTTTCAAACAGAACAATAAAAAACGGCAAACCTTATTAAAGATTTGCCGTTTTTGCCTGTAATTAAATCTCAGAATTGATTTAATTTTCTATATAATTGATGTGTTTCTATTTAATCCGAAATTAGTTGTTGGTCACAGCAAGCTGAACTTCAATATTATTTCGGGTTGCGTTGGAATAAGGACAAACTTGATGCGCCTGGTATACTAATGACTGAGCTTCTTCTAAAGTAACGCCAGGAACATTTACGTCTAATTCAACAGCCAGACCGAAACCGCCGTTTTCAATTTGACCGATGCTCACTTTTGCTTGGACTGTAGTTTCGCCAGTTGACATCTTTGCTCTTTTGATAACCAAATTCAAAGCGCTGTCGAAACAAGCTGAATAACCTGCTGCAAAAAGCATTTCTGGGTTTGCAAAGTCATCGCTTCCTCCACCTAAAGCTTTTGGAGTTCTCACATCCAATTCAAGAATTCCGTTTTCACTTTTAACGTGTCCGTCTCTTCCACCTTTTGCTGTTACGCTTGTAGTATATAATGTTTTCATTTTTTGTTTTCTATAATGTTTAAAATTTTGTCGACCGTAGCTTTGAGTCCCAGAAGATCATCTTCTGAAAGACTCAGTTTTTCTGCCATTTTACCTGGAATTGAGCAAGCTAATTTCTGCAAATCTCTTCCCACTTCAGTTAAAAAGACTTCCACTACGCGTTCATCTTCTTTTTTTCTTTTTCTTTCTAAGTAGGATTTTAACTCTAACCTTTTTAGTAAAGGAGTCAAAGTTCCACTGTCCAGAAATAATTTTTCACCAATTTGATTAACGGTCAATCCTTCATTTTCCCAAAGCACCATCATCACCAAATACTGCGGATACGTAATATCCAGCTCTTCTAAAAAAGGCCGATACATTCCCGTAACTTCTTTTGAAATTACATACAGGGGAAAACATATTTGGTTTTCTAATTTTGGGGTATCTTGATTTTCCATTATTTAAAATCAAATCATTAATTGAAATAATTATTTACTGATAATAAATTCCTCCATCGGAATTCTTACTTTTTTCATGTGAGACAAATAATCTTTTTCAAGATCTCTGTAGCCAAGATATAATAAGGTTACACTTTTCAAACCCAATTCTTTCAAGCCTAACATCTCATCTACAACATCGTTGCTAAAACCTTCAGCTGGTGTACTGTCAATTTTCAATTCAGCAGCTTGAGCCATGGCTAAACCTAATGCAATATATGTTTGACGAGCGGTGTGTGCGAAATGTTCTTCTGCAGTCTGACCGTTGTACAACGTTTTAATTTGATCGGTATAACTTCCGAATCTTCCTCTTGGCAACTCTCTTACGTCGGTATGATGATCGTAAACTTTGTCAATTTTCTCATCTGAATAACTATCCCAAGCGGCAAAAACCAAAACTTGCGAACAGTCTTTCATCACTTCTGGATTCAAAGCTCCTTTAACCATCTTCTCCTTTAACGCCTGATCTTCGACTACAATAACTCTGAAAGGTTGTAATCCTGAAGAAGTCGGTGCTAATCGTGCTACTTCTAAAATTTTATTTAAATCTTCTTGTGAAACTTTTTTAGAAGAATCATAAGCCTTTACAGCATGTCTCCAGTTTAAATTTTCTATTAATGACATTTCTTTTTATTTTGAACTGCAAAGATAGTAAATAATTATATTGTGCGCAATTAAATTTTGCATTATTTATTTTATTGAGTTTTAGAGAACATTTTTATTAAAATTGATTCTACTTTTAGAATATATTTTTTAAATTTGTGTACACACAAATGACTGATATGAAAAGATTTACCTTTTTTCTGCTTGCCCTATGCGGTATTCAGATATTTCCCCAAATTACGATCACAAAGGATTTTACCTTTGGAAACAATAGCATCTTCGAGACGAGTTTTGACCCAAATCAAACAATACTTAGCAACAATACGATTATCCTGCCCGATCATTCTATTTTGCAAATTGTAAGTGTTATAAATAACGACTACATTTTAAAACTTAGTCCGAGCGGTAATTTGGACCCTGGCTTTGGAAACAATGGCAGACTTGCTTTAGGTGTTAACAATTTCGTCAATGCTGTTGTACAAGGTGATAAAATCATTGTCTATTTCGGACCAAAGTCTTTGGATCACAGCAATTATTTGGATTCAAAAATTGTAAGATTACACAGTAACGGAAGCTTAGATATAACCTTTGGGAACAATGGAGTTTTGAATGAAATTACTGAGAGTACGCATCCGCAAGCATTGAGTGTTTTGGTTTTACAAGATCTTAGTTTAGTAGTCACCAACTCTGCCGAAACGTATCCCAAAAAATTTACGATGAATGGAGAATTAGATACCAGTTTTGGTAATAATGGTGAAATCAATTACAGCTATCACTTTCCAATCGGGCAGTTTTCAAATGGAAAAATTGCAACCTGCAACGTGAATTCTCTCTCTTCCTCTTTGTTTTCATTTTTTGATCTGAACTCACTCTCCTCAAATACTGTTTTAGATTTAAATAACTATTCCTGCCACCAAAACAATGGTTTTCCTATTCAGAATAAAACCAACAATTCTACCAGGATAACTTCAGATGGAATGGCCTATTCTGTATTTGAGTATCAAAACTACCCGCTTCCAGATTTTAGCAGATTGATTGTAATGAGAGATGGACAATTAGATTCCAGCTTTAATGGTGCTGGTTTTATAACTTCACAAAATGATGAGCAGTTTTTAGATGCCAGTTCTGCAAATAGTTTATTTTTGACGTTAAATCAAAAAGCGAATCAGCAATCATTGACCGCCTACTCTGCTTCGGGAGTATCTTTGAAAATCAACAACCAAAGTGAGTTCTCACTTTCGTCTGGAAATGAAATTGAAATGAAAGACAATTATATTCTGGTGAATTCAATAGTTCCCGATGCTAATCAAAACCTGGTGAAAATGAAAATTGAAAAATTTATCATGGTTGATGAAAGACTTTCTGTCGCAAACAATTCCCTTAAAAATATAACAGTTGAGAATCCGGTAAAAGATTTTTTAAGAATCAGCAACGCTGAAAACGCCGACCGTTTTGAAATTTATGATATGCAGGGTAGAATGATTTTAGCCTGTAAAACGCCGGAAAACATGAACACCGCAAACCTTACTAAAGGTCTTTATCTCCTTAAAATTTATTTTAAAAGCGGGGAACATTTTTCCCAAAAAATAATTAAAAATTGATAGCTTGTATTTTGCTCCACAAAAAAACCGTCTGAACATTCAGACGGTTTTAATATTTTAGAGGAAAAATTTTTAGCTCATTTTCTTAGCATCAGCTACGAATTGCGCTAAACCTTTATCTGTTAAAGGGTGATTCAATAAATTAAGAATAGAATCTAAAGGCGACGTAATGACGTCAGCACCGATTTTCGCACAATTGATAATGTGCATCGGCGAGCGGATTGACGCTGCAAGAATTTCTGTTTCAAACATGTAGTTATCAAAAATAATTCTGATTTCTTCAATCAGATTCATTCCGTCAACTGAAATATCATCTAATCTTCCTAAGAACGGAGATACATAATTTGCTCCCGCTTTCGCAGCCAATAAAGCTTGACCAGCAGAGAAAATCAAAGTACAGTTGGTTTTAATTCCTTTGTTAGAAAAATATTTAAGGGCTTTTATACCGTCTTTGATCATCGGAATTTTTACCACAATGTTCGGGTGAATCGCAGCTAATTCGTCGCCTTCCTTAATCATTTCCTCGTAAGTAGTGCTTAGAACTTCGGCAGAAATATCACCGTCAGCAATTTCGCAAATGGTTTTGTAATGGTTTAAAATTGCTTCTTTTCCACTGATTCCTTCTTTGGCCATTAACGATGGATTGGTGGTAACTCCATCCAAAATTCCTAAATCCTGTGCTTCTCTAATTTGATCCAGATTAGCCGTGTCGATAAAAAATTTCATATTACTTTTTGTTTTAGCAAAGATAAGATTTTCGGCTTCAACTAAAAAGTTTTCTAAAAGACAAAAAGTGAATACTGATATAATTCAATTATCAAATTCTCAGAGATAGAAATCGATTCTAGTTTCTATTCTTCAACAAAATCCAACCTTGTCGCTGCTCCGTAATTTGCCTTACGGCGTCAAACCAGGAAACCACATACCAATATGTAGAAGTTGGCAAGGCTTGACCATTGTGCTTCCCATCCCACTCACTTTTACTGGGATTAGTTGACTCGAAAACCTTGGTCCCAGTACGATCCACAATCACAATAGACACCTGTTCCATTTTATCTAAATTTTCAATTTTCCAAACATCATTTTTCCCATCACCATTGGGCGTGAAAGCATTATTGATTTTGATAAAATAAACGGTTTTAGGCGGACCAAAGCAGCCGTTTTCAGATTCAACTTTAATAATATATTTCGGCTCTGTAGGATTCTGCAAAATAGGAGAACGTTGCCTGATTTTGTTAAAATGATACCAATATTCTTTGTCACCACCTTCTGCAATGACTTCTATGGAATTATTAGTCTGATTAATTTTCACGATTTTAGGTTGATTACTATCAGATGGTGTAAAAATATATTCTGTGATACAACCATTTGCATTGGTAGCTTTTATTTTATAAACCTGTCCAAATAATACGTCTTTATATTGAACCGAAATTGAATTCCCACTTCCTAGTAAAATTCCTTTCGGATCCAGCCATTCTATTGAGCTGAAATCTGCAAGATTATCAATCTTCAATATTAAGTCATCATTATAACAAAGGTCTACTTTTCCTGAAAATTCAATTGGTGTTGAATTGTTAATTTTGAAACTTATCGAAGATTGATTTTCACAAAACAAGTCACTGAAAACTTTTACAGTAATGGTTTTACCATCAGTAATTTCATATTCAAAATTATCACTTGAAATAGTACTTGTATAAATTAAATTGGATCCATCAAAATAACTAAATGTTGCACCAGTCTGGTTCGTAGTAAATTTATCCTTGAAAGAATTGGAAGCTAGATTTACCTTTATCTTTCCGTCAGAATTTTCATCAAGATCATCACATAAGATTTCGAGCGGTGGACTCAAAAGGACAAATTTATTTGAGATTATTTCGTAATCAAGTTTCAGTGGAGGAGAACAAGTTCCATTCTGTATTTCTATGTAAGGAATACCTCTGGAAATATCGTAATTCATAATGTCTGGACCCAAAATCTCAGC
This sequence comes from Kaistella antarctica, assembly GCF_900109615.1. Lineage (GTDB taxonomy): Bacteria > Bacteroidota > Bacteroidia > Flavobacteriales > Weeksellaceae > Kaistella > Kaistella antarctica. Next base: position 223,304 of record NZ_FOIX01000003.1, on the reverse strand, counting down.
GCGATTCCTATCAAAATATTTAACGGTTGGAATTTGACCGAATGTATTACTTTCGATAATATCAAAAACGTCTCTTATTTCTAAATTGACCAGTGAGCTGCCGCAAGCCCTTCTTCTTAACTTTGACTGATAACCAGCTATTGTTGCGGGACTTACGTTTACTCGCAAGACAATATATTCAGATGGAGAAAAACAGGAAGGATCAGCTCTATTAATTAATTTAGCATAGATGAAATAGTCGCCTGTTTTAGCAGTCCAGAAATATCCACTTAAATTTAAATTGGGATTCGTAATTGGCGATGACTCTACAGGACGAATTTCACTATCATCCGATTTATTGTAAAATTTAATATCATATAAATTGAGAGGGTCTAAAAGTGTTTTAATATAATTAAAATCAAACCTGTTGGAATTTGTATAGGAACCTTGACACCTTTGCTGCATAGGAACTGGCGGAACATCAATAGTTGACCCGAGATTAAAAGTAACACTGGTATTTGTTGAACACGCAGGTGAAGGAAGCACAGATGTTTTTACATTTACCACTCTAGTGACATTCACAGCAGTACCATCTTCCACTGGACTTCCATCGCTATATGTAAAGGTGTAATTATATGCAGCATCAGGAAATCTAGCTTCAAAATTATTTTTGAGATCAAAGCTTGTTGTAGAAAAACAAACAGGAATAGTAAGTGTACTTGGAATTGACACAAAGTTTATTTTTACAACAATATCTGTTTCGCAATAGGGAGGTGGTTGCGATTTTAATTTTCTTCGTATCGTTATTGAAACAATCTTATTTTTAGGTACTTCATAATTCGCCGGGTTAGTAACTAAACCATTACTATCAAAAAAATCAACATCATATTCTTCAAAAGAAGACGGTGCGGAATATTGTGGATAAAATTCGGTGTAAAGATTAACAAATTTAGAACTGGCTGGGCTGGCTGTATTGTCACAGACAACTAATTGATTTTTTATTCTAGGAGGAAAGAACTCTTTAATTTCGATTTTGTTACTGCCGGTGCAGCTTGTACCGTCTGGCTTGATAGGAACTGCGTAATATCTATCAGGAGTAGATAAAGAATTTAAAATCCATTGTGTCACTGGAAATAATGATAATGATGAAGGGTCTCCCTCACGATACCATTTATAAGTTAAGCCTGGATCAGGTGAAAGGATATTAAGAATTATATTACAACCTCGTATACTTTTTTCGATGACAGGAGTACGAACTTTTCTAAAAATAATTTGACCTGAAACAACTCCGCCATCTTGGTTACCATCATCATCCAGATAGGTTACTTCTAATTTTAAAATATCGCCATCAGAAGGAACAAAATCGTTTAAACTATCAGAATTAGTTCCAACCGGCACACCATTATTTGTCCATGTAAAAACGGGTGTTAGATTTTGATTGGGTGTAAATAAGGTTGCAGTTCCTTCACTTTTCCAAGGACCATTGTTATAATTATATACGGTATTCGGATGTTCAGGAACCTTAAATCTTGATGCATCATCATTTTGAATTCCGAGAATTGCATTATAAGTAATTTCACTTTTATTATTCACGTATATTACTACTTTACCATCTTCTAATAGTAAAACATAACTGTAATATCCTGCGCTCGAAATACCGCCTGTACCATTCGTTCTAATTTGATTTTGAAATGAAATCATCAGTCCATTAGTATCTATGATCTCAGGTCCCGTTTCTGACTTTATTGGAACAACAACATTTTTGTATAAATAAACAACGGAACCATTGGCAGATTTAGGAACCAAGTCGGTATAACCAAAAAATATTTGAGCTAGATTTAATTCTTGTGCTGGATTGGCCTTGAAAACTTTATTGTAATCCGTTGATGGTAAATTACTGTATGTATTATAACCAGCAACTCCGCTAAAAGTACGATCAGTATAAACAGTATTATTTTTTAGATTTTCTAAATCTACGTCACTCGTGAAAACCAGTCGACCATTACTTCCCATGACCACTTTCGTATATGTTTTGCCATAGAAACTAAAACTAAATCCAATCGGAACTGATTCACTGAATTTGTCTGCACCTGAGGAAGGAAAGTTAATTGGAATCGACCCCGCTGAAAGATCAAAATCACTCGCATAAACTCTGGTCATCTTATAATCTCCCGTTGAACTTGCAACCGCATCAACTTTTAAATTAAATTTTTCTCCATTGCAAAAATATTGTTCGTTTGGATATACCACATCGTCCGCCGGATTATATAACTGAACCGCCTGTCCAAATCCAAGCATGGATAAACAAAAAAACAATAAAAAATAAAACTTCTTCATCAAATCAAATTTTGTCAAAAATACGTTATTTATTAAAACATCATTTTAACCTATTTTAGTATAAAACTGATGAAAAATAATCCTTTTTAAAATTTTCTGCTACATTTGTGCAAACTTACCATTAATGATTAACCAACTATTTCGAAGAAAACAATATAAAGCAAGTAATCACTCCTCTGGACTAGTACGCGTTTTAGGGGTCTGGGACATTGTCTTCTTTGGTATCGCCGCCATTATCGGGGCCGGAAGTTTCAGCTCTTTGGGTGAAGCGGTCTTCCGTGGCGGACCTGGTGTCATCATTTTGTATATCATTTGTGGTTTTGCCTGTGGCTTTACCGCTTTATGTTATGCAGAATTTGCAAGTCGTATTCCGACCGCGGGATCCGCTTACACGTACGCTTACGCAAGTTTTGGCGAATTGATCGCTTGGATTATTGGATGGGCTTTAATCATGGAATATTCATTTGGAAATATTTACGTCGCGTTTTCCTGGTCAGATTATTTTTCAAGTTTCATGGGCAGAATCGGCGTTTTTATTCCGGAATATTTAACGACCAGTTATCCAGAAGCAAAGAAAGCTTTCGAAGCTGGCTCTGGAAATCTAGGCTTGGTCAATGCCTGGAAAAACGCACCCCTTGTTGGCAATTTAAAAATTATACTTGATGTTCCTGCTTTGGTCATTAATGGACTTATAACCTGGCTGGTTTATCGTGGAGTTCGAGATAGCAAAAACTTTAATAATGTTTTAGTTATAATGAAATTGGCAGTTATTGTTTTGATTATTCTAGTTGGAGTCGCCTATGTAAATGTTGACAACTGGATGCCTACAAACCCAGCAACCCAAGTTGCTTCCTTCATGCCAAATGGTTTTACTGGCGTGATGACCGCAGTTTCTGGCGTTTTCTTTGCCTACATCGGCTTCGATGCGTTGAGCGTCTTATCTGAAGAAACCAAAGATCCCCAGAAAAATCTACCGCGTGGAATGATTATCTCGCTCGTTTTATGTACCGTAATTTATATTATTTTGACTCTAGTTTTGACTGGAATGGTTGATTATAGAAAATTTGAAGGCGTCGGTGATCCACTCGCTTTCATCTTTGAAAAATCAAACGCCAATCTTCCCTGGATGGAATTAACGGTTTCGTTTGTCGCGATTATTGCGATTACCACTGTGTTATTGGTCTTCCAAATGGGACAGCCGAGAATCTGGTACGCCATGAGTCGCGATGGATTAATGCCGAAAAAATTCATGACCATTCATCCAAAATACAACACGCCGTCGTATGCTACGATTGTAACTGGAATCGTGGTCGGCGTGCCCATCTTGTTTACGGACAAATCGTTTATCTTAGATTTTACAAGCATCGGAACCATCTTCGCCTTCGTGTTGGTTTGTGGCGGAGTTTTACTATTGCCAGCCAAAGAAAAATTACCAGGACGATTTCACATGCCTTATTATAATTCCAAAATTATATTTCCCATTTTATTTTTAGGAGGATTGACCTTCTTCTATTTTTGGCAACCTTCCTTTTTCCAGAACTTAATGGATTGGAGTGATCCTGTAGAAGGTGAATTTAGAATTTCAATGTTCTTTTATATCATCCTCAACTTGGGACTTTGTATTTTAGCTTTTATTAAAAACTTATCGCTGATTCCATTAATGGGTTTAAGTTCTTGTCTCTATCTTTTAACTGGAATGACGCACGACAATTGGTTCTGGTTCGGAATTTGGTTCGGAATTGGCTTGGTCATCTATTTTTCATATGGATATCGAAACAGCCAGATTCATAAGGAAATGAACGGTGATTTAAATTAAGGAAGAATGCAAAACAGAATCAAATCATTTAGCGAATTTTATCAATTTTACTTGTCAGAACATTCCAAGCAATGGACCAGAATTTTCCATTTTGTCGGAACATTTTTAGTGTTTGCTGTTATTTTCTATGTTGTAAAATCAGGCAAAGAAAGATTCTTCTGGTATCTCCCCATTTTTGGTTACGGTTTCGCATGGTTCAGCCACGCCGCGTTCGAAAAGAATCGACCGTCAACATTTAAATATCCGTTATGGAGTCTTATTTCCGACTTTAGAATGTTCTTTGAATTATTGATCGGAAAGCAAAAATTTAAGTCGTAATTCTTAATAAACCGCTTTAAAATAAAGTCATAAAAAAATCCGTCTCGCATTAAACGAGACGGATTTCTATTGAGTTTTAAATTTACTTTTCGTAAATCTGTTTGTAATATTCGTCGGCCATACGGTCAGAATTAAAGGCGTGTTGCACATCATCCATAGCATTATGCTGCACTTTTCTCCATTCATCCGGACGGTCGTAATACATTGGAATAATTTCGTTTTCTAAGATTTCATACAACTTATTAAGGTCATAATTATCTTGGTCATAAACGCTCATATTCTCATAGTCTGCTTTTGGAACCGTGAAAGAGTTAATACCGTGTTTCGTAAACTCAGGAATCCAACCATCGTCGGTTGATAAGTTAACAGAACCATTCATCGCCGCACTCATACCAGATGTTCCAGACGCTTCTCTTGGAACTCTTGGATTGTTTAACCAAAGATCTGATCCTTGCTTCATCGACTTACTCAAAGCCAATTCGTATCCAGTAAGCACTGCTACGTTTTTGTAATTTTTGCTCGCCTCGACCAAACCATTAAAAGTAGAAATCGCTGCGTAATCCATTGGATAGGGTTTTCCTGCCCAAATAATCTGCACCGGATATTTCGGATTATTCAATAATCTTTCAAATCTTTCTTTATCGCTTAGCAATAAATCGGCTCTTTTATAACCAGCAAATCTTCTAGCCCAAACAATGGTGAAAACATTCGGATCATATAAATTTCCGGTCTGATCAGCTACAATTTTGAAAAATCTTTTCTTTAAATGTTTCTTTCTGAAATCGAACAAAGTCGCATCGTCTTCGTCTTTTGACTGGTACAAAGGTTTATCGGCCCAGTATTTAAATTCCTGTGCATTGGTAATTGCTTTAATCTCGCAGATTTTAGAATATTTACTCCACATCTGATTCGAAACAACCCCATGAAGTTGAGAAACTCCATTAGCAACTCTTGCCATACGCAAAGCACAAAGGGAATGATTAAAACGATCATCTTCCACGCCTTCAATTGATTTCACCTCATCAATCGATAAGCCTGAAAAGTAAGACATATCGTGACACATGGAAATATTATGTTTTTCATTTCCAGCTTCTTCTGGAGTGTGCGTCGTAAAGACTAATTTCTCTTTCACTTTCGCTAAATCACCACCGAATTTTTTCAACAAATAAAATGCTGCTGGCAATCCGTGCGCTTCATTCAAGTGATACACATCGCGTTCGATATTCATCATATCTAAAAGTTTCGCGCCTCCTTTTCCTAGTAAAACATATTGAGCAAGTTTCGTTGATTCATTGGCATCGTACAAACGGTGCGTAATGGTTTTCGAAATATGGTCGTTTTCGGCTACGTCAGTCGATAGTAAAAACATCGGTGCAGTATGGAAAGTTTCGGGAGCTAAGTAATAGACCTTTACCCAAACTGGCGCAGAGTGAATTTCTATCTGAAATTTAATGCCTGTATCTTCCAAGAAAGAATACATTTTACGCGTCCAAGTTGGCTGTAACGTTTGATCGTGATTTCTGGCTTGGTCATAATAACCGAATTTCCAAAGAATTCCTATACCGACAAGGTCTTGTTTTAAATTATAAGCACTTCTCATGTGCGAACCCGCTAAAAATCCTAACCCACCAGAATAAATCTTAAGGGCTTGATCAATTGCAAATTCCATCGAAAAGTAAGCTACTTTTTTGGAGTAATCTGGGTTGATGCTATATGGCATCGTAAAGTTTTTAAAGTCCATTCTATTTTTTTAAAAGTCAACTGCAAATGTATTGATTTTAAGCTTTGTAGAAAATTTATACGCTTTAATATATCAAAAGACTGTCTTATCTCATTAGGTTTAAAATAATTCTGCGCTTATTTATGTTATTTCCTATTTTATATTGACTTCTCACTTTTTAAATAATTGATACAAACGTTTTTGTTAAAAGTAAAAATCCAATATTTAATGTTCCTGCATATTTTTGTAAATTTGATTGTCTCTTTTTTATTTAAAAATTTCAAAATGAAAGATTTATTCATTAACCGATTTCAATACTATAAAGAGTTGGGCGAAAAAACTTTCAATCAAGTTTCCGACGATCAGTTATTTTGGAAATACAATGAAGAAAGCAATTCCATCGCAATTTTAATGCAACATCTTTCCGGAAACATGGTTTCCCGCTGGACTAATTTTTTAACAGAAGATGGCGAAAAGCGTTGGCGAAACCGAGATTCAGAATTTAAGAATAGAATCTATTCCAAGATCGAAATGCTGGAAATCTGGGCTAAGGGTTGGCAAGTCTTATTTAAAGCTTTAAATCAAATAGAAGAAGAAACCTGGACCGAAACCACAATAATTCGTGGAGAAAAACACACCGTCTTGGATGCGGTTCTAAGACAACTTGCGCACTATTCTTATCATGTAGGTCAAATCGTATTTATCGGAAAGATGGTCAAAGATGACGAGTGGAAAACATTATTCATAGAGAAGAACGATTCCGAAAATTTTAAAATTGAAGTATTGAAAAATCAAAATCAGTTTGAAATTCAGGAAAATTCTTCGCCAGTTTGTTACGCAAAAAGCGATGAAGTTCGCGACGATTATAAAATTTAAGATTTCTGACATAAGTCACTTCTGACATAAGTCACCACCGTTTTTTAAAACATACTGTTCGATGTTCCTAATTTTATCTCATTAAATTTTAGAACATGAAAACAAGTGGACCTCAGAATCTCGACCAGGTTTTATCGGATTTAAAAACGAAACAAAATCTAAGTTTCGAAGATGTTTGTGACCTGCTTTTTACTTTTCAGTTCAAAGATTTCGAAGAACTTTTTCAAATCTCTACCGTAGAAATTCCTGAGGGAACTTTTGTACGAATTCCCGTTTATCATGACGAATTCGTGGCCGCACTTAAAATTTGGGGCGTCAATACCTACTCCGCAATACGCGATCACAGTAATTACGACGCAAAAATTAAAGTTTTGAAAGGAAGCTTAACTGAAGTAACGTATCGCGAAAATTCAAACTTTATTGAGTACGATTCCAAAGCCACGGCCAGAACGGGAGATTTATTAATGGATGAACAGATTGATATCAATTCCATCATTAACAATTCGGACGAAATCTCAATCAGCATTCACGTTTACAGAACACCAAAATTGCAATTGGACGGCGTTCGGATTTTTGACACTGAAAACCGTAGAATCGCTTACTTATCTAGCGAAGCAACAGCTTGTTCCTGGAACTTACCGGAAAATAATTATCAGAAAATAATACAGATATAGAATTAGCTTATTTCATTTTTAAATTGAATTGTTTGGAAAAAATCGCATCGCAGTGCGGTTTTTTTCATTTCTAAAGAATCAATTCGGCTAGAAAAAAAATAATCTTAAATTTGCACCAGTCAATTATGGAAAATTTACAATTAAAAACCGCCGCTTTTCATACTCTTGGTTGCAAACTTAACTTTGCAGAAACCTCCACCATTGCCCGCCAGCTTACTGGCGCTGGTTATGAGAAGGTCAGTTTTGATGAGCCCGCAAATGTTTATATCATCAACACCTGTTCGGTTACGGAAAATGCGGACCGTGAATGTAAGTTTCATGTAAAGCGTGCAATGAAAGCCAATCCAGAAGGCTTAGTCGTTATTCTAGGTTGTTACGCCCAATTAAAACCAGAAGAAATTTCGAAAATTACCGGCGTGGATTTAGTCTTAGGTGCAAAAGAAAAATTCAATATTTTGAGTTATCTCGATGATTTACAGAAATCTGAAAGTCAGGGAATTATTCATTCCTGTGAAATTGATGAAGCCGATTTCTTTATCGGAAGTTATTCCATTGGCGATCGAACCCGCGCTTTTCTGAAAGTTCAAGATGGCTGCGATTATAAATGTACCTACTGTACAATTCCTTTAGCAAGAGGAATCTCTCGTTCTGACACCATAGAAAGCGTCGTAAAGAATGCGACAGAAATTGCCGCAAAAGGAATTAAAGAAATTGTACTTACTGGTGTAAATATCGGAGATTATGGCAAAGGTGAATTCGGAAATAAAAAACACGAACATACTTTTCTGGATCTTATTTCTGAATTAGATCAAGTGGAAGGTATTGAAAGAATTCGGATTTCTTCGATTGAACCGAATTTGTTGAAAAATGAAAGTATTGATTTAGTAGCGAAAAGCAAGCGATTTGTGCCGCATTTCCATATCCCCTTACAAAGTGGAAGCGATGATTTATTAAAAATCATGAAGCGACGATATATGAGTGGTTTGTACGCTGATCGTGTCGCAAAAATCCGGGAAGTGATGCCTGATTCCTGCATTGGTGTTGATGTTATTGTTGGATTTCCTGGCGAAACAGAAGAGAAGTTTTTAGAAACCTATAACTTTCTGAATGAGCTGCCGATTTCTTATCTGCATGTTTTCACTTATTCTGAACGAGAAAATACCGAAGCCGTAGATATGGAAGGTATCATTCCAATTCCTGAAAGAAAAAGACGAAATAAAATGTTGCGGATTCTGTCGGAAAAAAAGAAAATGGCTTTTTATCAAACGCAAATAGGCAAAACGCTACCGGCACTTTGGGAACACGAAAACAAAAATGAAATGATGTATGGATTCACAGAGAATTATGTTCGCGTTAAAAAACCATTCGACATCAACTCCGTCAATCAAATTGAATTCCTGGAACTTAAAAAAATAGAAAGCGACGGGACCGTTTCAGTCCTCGCCGCTTTCGAAAATTTCTTAACTAAAGTGTAATTAGTTGGTTACTGGTTGAGCCTCACCCGTTGGTAAACTTTGAAATAATTCCGGGAAAAACATCAGCAGGATAAAATAAGAAATAATGGCGATAACAACAGCAGCAATTCCAATGATGACAACGGGTCCAGGTTTATTTTTCTTAGAGGTTTCCATAATTTTAAGATTTAATGTTTGTTATTTGCCATCAACTTTCACACCAGCCTTCTTTGGTGTTTCGGTCTGCGCTTGTACCAGCTTCATTTCTTGAAAGCGTGGTTGCAGAATTTTTGCAATGAGACCTGTCCAGCCAGTTTGGTGTGACGATCCTACTCCACGGCCAGTGTCGCCGTGAAAATATTCATAAAATAAAATATAATCCTTAAAATCTTCATCTTCTTGAAACCTTGGATATTGTCCATTGAAAGCGCGTTTTCCATTTTCATCTTTCAGGAAAATATTAGATAATCGTTTTCCCAAAAACTCTGCAATTTCATTTAAATTCAAATAGATGCCGCTACCAGTCGGACATTCAATTTTAAAATCTGGACTATAATAAAAAAAGAAACGTTGCAGACTTTCTATAATCAGAAAATTAACCGGAAACCAAATAGGACCACGCCAATTGCTGTTGCCGCCAAACATATAACTGTCACTTTCTGCCGGCAGATATTTCACCTTATAATCAGTTCCATCTAAATTAATATGAAAAGGATTTTCTTCATATTCCTTTGATAAAGCACGAACGCCATAATCGCTCAAAAACTCTTTTTCATTGAGCATTCTCTCTAGAAGTTTCTTCAACCGATGACCTCTCAACAAAGAAAGCAAATGTTTAGAATCCTCGCCTTTTACTTCCCAATGGGAAACTAATGCTGCCAGTTCTGGTTTGTTTTTTAAAAACCAGTCCATTCGCTCTTTAAATTTTGGAAGTTTGTCCAGCATTTCATCATCAATAACTTCTACAGCATACATGGGAATTAAACCAACAATAGTCCGGATTTTCAAAAGTTTATTTGTTCCATCTTTTAAAGAAATTGCGTCGTAAAAAAATTGATCTTCTTCATCCCAAAGTCCAAATTCACTTTCGCACATGCAATCTAAAGCATGGGCGATATGCAGGAAATGTTCAAAGAACTTTGTCGCCATATCTTCATAGACTTCATTATACAAAGCCAGTTCCATGGCGATTCTCATCATGTTGAGCGAGAACATGGCCATCCAACTTGTGGCGTCGGCTTGTTCTAAATCTTCACCAAAGGGTAAATTTTCGCTGCGATCAAAAATACCGATATTGTCTAAACCTAAAAATCCACCAGAGAAAACGCTGTTGCCGTTGTGGTCTTTTTTATTGACCCACCAAGTGAAGTTCATCAGGAGTTTTTGAAAGACTCCCTCTAAAAACAGTAAATCTGGTTTGCCGTTTTTAACTTCATCAATTTTAAAAACGCGAAATGCTGCCCAAGCATGAACGGGCGGATTTACATCACTGAAATTCCATTCATACGCAGGAAGTTGGCCATTCGGATGCATAAACCATTCGAGCGTTAGCAGTTTCAATTGTTGTTTGGCGAAATCAGAATCGATGATGGCAAAACTTAAGGTATGAAAAGCCAGATCCCAAGTCGCAAACCAAGGATATTCCCACTTATCCGGCATCGAAATAATATTCATAGAATTGAAATTCTCCCATTCTGTGTTTCGGATATTCCTGCGGGATTTCGGTGGCGGAATCTCGGCAGGATCACCTTTTAACCACTTCTCAACACTGTAATGATAGAATTGCTTACTCCACAACATTCCCGCAAATGCTTGTCTTTGAACCAGCTTTTCATCATCGTTTAAAATTCCTTTTTGCAAATCTTTGTAATAATCATCAGCTTCGGTTTTTCTTTCGGAAAATATTTCTTCAAAATCCTGAAAAGGTTTTGCTAAATCTTGATCGCATAATCTGAATTCGAAAACCTGAGTGGTTTTTCCAGCGATTACTTCATCAATAACGAAGGAGGCCTTCGTTCCCGTTTTTCCCGAATTGACTGCTTTATTATTTCCATTAATTATAAAATCATTAATTCCATCTTTGCAAAACTTTCCAGCATTTGCAGAATTGAATAATCGTTTATTGTTGGTTTCATTGTCGCAAAACAAAACATCAGAAGATTGTTTTGCATAGAAATTTTTTACAGCTAATTCCTTGTGATCAATGGCAATTTGCGAAGAATTATTGGCGTTCAATTGAGGGCGGTAATAATCATAACCCCAACTCCAGGAATTCCGAAACCAAATCGTCGGCAATAAAATTAAAGGTGCATCTATAGCTGATTTATTGGTAACCGTAACTTTAATTAAAATATCTTCAGGTGAAGATTTCGCGTATTCTATAAATATATCAAAGTATTCATTTTGGTCAAAAACCCCCGTATCGATTAGTTCATATTCAGGATTTTCTTTCCCAGCCTCTGCATTTTTTTCTAATAATTCTTCATATGGAAAAGCATTCTGTGGATACTTGTAGAGCATCTTCATATAAGAATGAGTCGGCGTATTGTCTAAATAATAGTAATATTCCTTTACGTCTTCGCCGTGATTTCCCTGCCCGTTGGTCAAACCGAAAAATCGCTCTTTGACCATCTTGTCTTTTTTATTCCAAAGACCTAAAGAGAAAACCAACAGCTGCATATCATCGGATATTCCGCAAATCCCTTCTTCTCCCCAACGATAAGTTTTTGCTTCGGCAGTATCGTGATTGGTATAATTCCAGGCGTCACCATTGGCGCTATAATCCTCGCGAACCAAGCCCCATTCGCGATTGCTAACGTAGGGACCCCACTTTTTCCAAGCGATATCGGGTAATCTTTTATTCTCTTCAATCATCTTATTTGAATTTAAAGGGATTTATTATTTACGAAAACTTCTACTAAAAAAAGTTTGCGAGTCTAGCTAAAATCCGCGCCCCGGCTTGAATGAAGCTCTTTTTAGTATTGCCTTACAAAATCTTCAATTACAAAAACAGTCTTTTGCAATACTAAAAAAGCGGGAATGGAAGATGGAGATTGGCGCCCAAAAAGAATTAGCCATTTTCAGAAAAACTTTCAAAAGTCGTCATTCCACCATCGATAAAAATACTGGCGCCCGTAATATAATCAGCCATATCGCTGGCTAAAAAAACCGCTAAATTGCCAATATCTTGCGGTTGACCAATCCGATTATACGGAATTAAAGTTAGCAAAGAATTCAGTTCCTCAGTTGTTTGCCAGGCATTTTTATTAATAGAAGTTTGAATCGCGCCGGGACAAATGGAATTCACCCTGATCTTATCGGCTCCATATTCTTGCGCTAAAGTCTGCATTAGCATTTTGATCGCACCTTTACTCGAGGCGTAATTGGCATGACCTGCCCAGGGAATAAGCTCATGAACAGAAGAAATATGAATGATTTTGCCGCAAGCTACGGATCGAGTTAGATCGATTCCTCTCCTTAGAAATTCCTTAATTGCTTCTCGCGCACACAAAAACTGTCCTGTTAAATTAACGCCGATCACGGCATTCCACTGATCCAAAGTCATCTCAGTAAATTTAGAATCTTTTTGGATTCCGGCATTATTAACCAAAATATCGACAGTTCCGAACTTCTTGATCACGCTCTGAAACATGATAATAACTTCATCTTCTTTGGAAACATCGCATTGGCAAACCATTCCCATTCCACCATTATCAGTGATTTCTTTTAAAACCGCAGTTGCTTTATCCAAAGAACTTTCCGACGGATAATTGATCACCACGGTTGCACCAGATTCCGCCATTGATTGCGCAATTCCGGCTCCTATTCCACTGGACGAACCTGTGATGATGGCGACTTGATTTTTAAGAGAAATTTCCATAACATGACTTTAATTGTTACAAAAAAGAAAGGAAGTATCGAGCCAAACCTAAAATTTACCGTGAGATTTTACTACCTATTTTAGTCATGGTACACGTCTTCATACATTACGCCTGCTTCAATTCTTACTGGCAGAAAATTCTCAGCGGGAACAATCGGACAACTGTAATCGTAGGCATTATACGCACAAAGTGGATGATAGGATTTGTTGAAATCTAAAATAATGGTATCACCTTTAGGAATTTTTAAGTCCATGTATTTACCGCCGCCGTACGTTTCTATTTCATTGGTGGCATCTCGAAAAAGGAGAAAAAGATAATCTTCGTAACCGGCTTGCTTCATTAAACCCAGACTTTGATAAATTGTTAAAGTTAATTCCTGACCATCTAAAATAAATCTGGCTTTCCCGTACTCTTGGTAAGGTTTTGTCCTGCCGGAAGAAGTCTCAATTTCAAAGGGAACTGCATTTTCAGTTTTGGTCAGTTTTGCAGAAACCCGATATTTTAAATTCGCGGGGAAGAACGGATGCTCTGTGAATTTGGTGAAATTATCTCCTCGTAAAGGCGTTTTTTTCGGATTGGTGAACTCGGCGTTCAAATCTTTCTGAAATTTTTGAATCTCAGAAATCAGGGCTGTTTTTGACTGTGACGCACAGGAAGTCAACAACAGACCAACCATTAAAATAAAGAACTTTTTCATTTTTTAATATATTTCTTTCTGACGGATTCATAATGGCTTTCATCAGCAGAAACATAAAAAGGCATCTCTATAAAATTTTGATCACGGTACATGCCGAGGTGCAAATAAACTGGTGTTGTACTTTTTTCTGTGGTAATTTTAAAATTTAAAACATCCAAAAAATCTTTAGGAGATTTAGTAGTGTGAGCAGAAACCAATTTTTCAACTTTTATTTTACCATTTTTGTAATGAAGATAATTACAACTTCTCTTCAAAGAGTCTGCTGATAGTTTTGCCTGAAATTTCTTGGAAATATTGAAACCTTCAAATTCAGAATAGTCTTTATTATCGCATTTATTTATATAGGCTTCAACAAAATCCATGGCAACCGCTTTTCTTTCTACGCTCATTTTGCTTAACGGAACGGCTGTATAGCGAGACTTATAACGCGTATCACAACTTCCAAATAAAAAAGGAATCAGCAGGAGAAAATAAATATTTTTCATTTTAATTAATTTTTACTTTATAAACATCAGTGGTATTTCTCTTAATGTTCTTGACCCAAAATCCACCATCTTCCGGAATCTCTTCTTTTAAATCGAAAGTCTTGCATTCTTTGGGCAACCCAGAAAAAACCAACGTAAACCAATAATCCTTCATGGGTGGAACTTCCGTCCAATATGGGAATAGTGAAATATTCTCGTGGTGAATTAAAGTGCTCTTATGCTGCAAACTTTCATCAAGTAAAAAAGTAGAGGACCAAATCCGAATCAGCATATCTGAAAACATTGTTCTGGGGAAACAACAGTGCACGATCACCTGCTTTTCAATCTCCACTTTGGGTTGAAGAGCTTCCAGAAGTTCTTGCGAAATTTTGGGTTTGGTAATGGTTGTCATTTTAAACAATGTTGCGTCGGTATATTTTAATAATCGAGTTCGAGTTTCTCTTTGGTGTACTTTCTACTCTGCTCTGTAAGGTCGGGATTTTCAGATAGCTTTTGACCATAGGTCGGAATGATTTCAATCAACTTTTCTTTCCACTCGTTCTCAACTTTATCTGGAAAACATTTTTCTAAAACCTGAAGCATGGCAAATGCTGCGGTAGAAGCTCCCGGCGAAGCACCCAAGAGAGAAGCAATGGTTCCACTTTTATTCACCACGACTTCTGTCCCGAATTCTAATTTACCACCTTCTTCGGCGTTTTTTTTGATGATTTGAACTCTTTGTCCTGCAATCTTTAATTGCCAGTCTTCTTCTTTAGCATCTTTTACAAACTCCCTTAAATGCTGCATTCGCTGCACTTTGGTCATCGCGACTTGTTGTACCAGATATTTGGTTAAAGGTAAATTGTGCCACCAAGCGCCAAACAGCGATCTGATGTTTTTCATATTCACACTTTCGGGTAAATCGAGGTAACTGCCTTCTTTTAAAAACTTGGTTGAAAAACCGGCAAATGGTCCAAACAACAAAGCTTTCTGACCGTCAATAATCCTTAAATCTAAATGGGGAACGCTCATCGGCGGCGCATCTACGCCAGCTAGCGTGTAAACTTTTGTCTGGTGCTTTGCAATCAACTCTGGGTTGTGCGTTACGAGCCATTCGCCAGAAACCGGAAACCCACCATAGCCTTCACTCTCGGGAATATCAGTACTGTCGAGCAAGGGAAGTGCATAACCACCAGCTCCAATAAAAACAAAATCGGCGGTGATTTCAGACGATTTTTGATGCAAGCGGTCTTTCACTTTCAACCACCATTTATCATCTGGTCGTGGATCAATATCTTTCACATCGTGATATAAGTAAACATCAACATTAGAATCTTCGGCTAAAAAGCGACCCATTTTTCGGGTTAATGTGCCGAAATTCACATCGGTTCCTAAATCCATTTTAGTGGCTGCGAGAACTTCTGTCTCTTTTCTTTTGCTCATTATTAAAGGAATCCATTCTCGAAGTTGGTCGTGATCAACCGAAAATTCCATTCCTTTAAACAAATGTGACTGAATCATTTTTGCATGGCGCTTTCGTAAAAACTCAGAATCTCCTTTGCCAAAAACCAAACTCATGTGCGGACAGGAATTAATAAAATCTTTGGGATTATCGATATAATTTTTAGAAATCAAATAAGACCAAAACTGTTTTGAAATTTCAAACTGTTCTGCAATAACTTCTGCTTTAGAAATATCGATGGAGCCATCTTCTCTTTGGGGCGTATAATTAAGTTCACAAAAAGCAGAATGCCCTGTCCCAGCATTATTCCAGGCGGCCGAACTTTCACGGGCAAATCGACCGAGTCGTTCGAAAATAATAATTTTGAGATTGGGATCTAGTTCGTGAAGCAATGTTCCGAGTGTGGCACTCATAATTCCACCACCGATTAAGACGACATCGTAGTGAGCTTGAAGAGGTTTATGATTGGCTGAGGTAGGCATATTTCTATATTTTATAATGACGAATTTCGGGAAAACTTTTATTCTAGAACGAATAAGGTTTGTTAAAATTAACTTCAACTAAAGATTCAACCACGCTTTAAACATGATTAGTACAATATAAAGAAGATAATTGAAAGCCTAGTCTTAAAGAGCAGAATTCGGGATTACATAAAAATAAACCGAAATAAAATGACAGAAAGTTCCGAGTAAAACGAAGAGGTGAAAAATGGCGTGGTTCAGTTTCAGTTTATTAATACTGTATAAAATTGCACCGATGGTGTAGGCTATTCCGCCCGAGATTAACCAAAGCAACCCATTAAAATCAAGACTCTGCAGTAAACTTTTGGAACTGAAAATAATCAGCCAACCCATGGCGAGGTAAAGAATGGTCGATAGAATATCAAACCGACCCGTGTAGAAAATTTTGAAAATAATTCCGACTAAGGCGATGCTCCAAACAATTGAGAAGATGACATACCCTTCTGTTCCATTTAATGAAACCAACACAAATGGCGTATAACTGCCCGCAATCAAGACATAAATCGCAGCATGATCGAAGATATTAAGTCGATATCTTATTATAGGATTTTCAGAATAGTGGTAAAGCGTGGAGGCTAAATAAAGAATAATCATACTCAACCCAAAAATTGGAAAGCTTATTATTGCCCAGATATTCTCCAGCTCGAGCGCTCTGAAAATCAACAATACCAAGCCGATTACACTCAGTATTAAACCTAAAAAATGAGACCACACGTTCAATTTTTCTTCTAAATTAGAATAAGTATGAATGGGATATTTAGTCTCGGGCTTCATTAGCTGAGGAGTAAAGTCAATTTTTTAAATTCAGTTTCTGCATTTTTTTCTTCGTACAGAATACGGTAAATCGTATCAATTATTGGTGTTTCCAATTTCTTCTTTTTCGCTGTATGATAGACTGAATCTGCAGCGTAATATCCCTCTGCAACCATATTCATCGACTGAATGGCTGATTTCACCGTATATCCTTTTCCGATGAGATTTCCTAAATTTCGATTTCTGGAAAACAATGAATAAGCGGTTACCAATAAATCGCCGAGATAGGCGCTTTCATTAACATCACGCGGAACTTCATAAACTGCTTCTAGGAAAATTTCCATTTCACGAACAGCGTTAGAAACGAAAACGGCGGTGAAGTTATCACCGTACCCTAACCCACTGGAAATCCCGGCTCCGACGGCGTAAATATTCTTTAAAATGGCACTGTATTCATTGCCTAAAATATCTTTGGTAGAATGCACATTAATAAAATCAGAAGAAAATAAATCGTGTAATATTTTTGCAACATCGTCTTCTGCCACAGCAATTGTAAGATAAGATAGTCGTTCCATGGCAACTTCCTCTGCGTGACACGGCCCAGCGATGACGGCCTGATTACGGAAGCCAATTTTGAATTCATCCCGAAGATAATGCGCCACGACATCATTTACTTTCGGCACGATTCCTTTAATTGCCGAGACAAAAATTTTATTCTCATAGTTGCACGTCATTTTATCCATGGCATCAGACAAATAGATGGACGGCGTTGCTAATACAACTACTTCACAAGCCGAAACCAATTCGTTGATATCCGTCGTTACCTTGAGTTTTTTTTGATCAAAAGAAATGGAAGTTAAATAATTAGGATTGTGTCCGCGCTGCTCGATTGCCCCTTTTACATATTCATTTCTCACACACCAGTGAACCACTTCGCAATTTTCGACCAACATTTTCACAATTGCAGTGGCAAAACTACCACTTCCCACTACGCCAACTGAGGTTTTGTTCGTTTGCAATTTTGGGGCTTTCTTTTTTGTCATAATTAAAAACTTAAATGCTGTTCGAAAGTATCTGAACAGGTGAGAATCATTACTACAAATATATTAAAGCTTTCTGAATCCTGCGAACAATAATTTTGCAATAAATGTCAGGCGGAGTTTGAATACTTTTATTTGGAAAAAATCGTTTTTAAAAATATTTAATACATTTGCACTCGTAATTTTTTAAAAACCAAGCCTTTAATAATGAAAAATTTCTTAAGCAGTAAAAAGAATATCAATTTAATTCTAGGGATATTAGCCATGGTTATTTTTGGCCAGTCCTTATTCATTGGTAAATTATACGCTGAAAAAGACGATAAATCTTATCAAGTCAACTTAGTTCCCATTAAAACCGAAAAAGACAGCATCGATTATTTGGAGATGAAAAACAATCTGATGTTAGTTGACAACACCGTCAGAGAGTTAAATTCTTTCTTAGCTTCCAAAAATCTATCGGATGGCAAAATTGAAATGCTCGCCAAAGACAGTATTTCCAATGTTGTTTATTTAGCAAAACAAACCAATCGTTACAGCCAGTATTTAATGGATTTACAAACCAAATTGCAGCAAGTTCCTTTGGGAATCCCTACAGATGGTTACATCTCTTCGCAATTTGGAAAAAGAAAGAATCCGTTCCCTGAAAAAGTAATGCTTGCTTCGATAAGTCCTTTGAAAGCAGAACCACAATACATTGAGATAAAAGATAGTTTAGGAAATGTGATTAAAAAACCTGCTACATCTACTGTAAACACAGCAACTCTTAGTCAAAATAATGCTCCTGCAGAAAAAGATCAATATAAATTTCACAAAGGTTTAGACATCGCTGTTGCTCACGGGTCAGCGGTGAGAAGTGCAGCCTCAGGAAAGGTAATTTTCGCTGGCGTAAAAGGTGGTTACGGAAATTGTGTCATCATTTCACACGGAAACGGTTTAGATACACTTTACGGACATCTTTCTGCGATTTTGGTCAAAGCAAATGATGTTGTAAAAGTAAACGACGTGATTGCTAAATCTGGAAATACAGGTCGTTCTACGGGACCTCATCTTCATTATGAAGTTCACAAAAACAACACGCCGGTTAATCCGAAACTGTTTATGAATTTATAAAAAAGACCGCTTAAAATATTGAAACGCTTCCGAATTATTGGGAGCGTTTTTTTTACGACGATTTTGCAATACTACTTGGAGGTTTAAAGAAGCTTAATTTAAGATATCGCAGATTGAATTTAAAAAATCACTTATTTTTTATGTGCTAAAATTTACTCAAATTTGCAGCTCGCCCAAAAAATGAAGTTGACCTATGATTTTATGTATTGCTGAAAAGCCAAGTGTTGCTAGAGATATTGCCAAAGTTTTAGGAGCAGATGTTCCCAAGCAAGGCTATTTCGAAGGCAATGGTTATTGGGTTACCTGGACGTTTGGACATCTCTGTACGCTGAAAGAACCGCATGATTACAGTGCGCACCTTAAATCCTGGAATTTATTTACCCTTCCGATTATTCCCGATCCGTTCGGAATTAAGCTAATAGAAAACTCAGGTGTTGAACGACAGTTTAAAATCATTGAGAAATTGGTTTTGGATTGTGCTGAAGTTATTAACTGCGGTGATGCGGGGCAAGAAGGAGAAGTCATTCAGCGCTGGGTTTTGCATAAGGCGAAATGTAAAAAACCAATGAAAAGATTGTGGATTTCGTCATTGACGGAAGAAGCCATTAAAGAAGGATTTGCTAATTTAAAACCTGCTGAAGACTATCAAAATCTCTATCTGGCCGGAAATGCGCGCGCGATTGGTGACTGGCTCTTGGGAATCAATGCTACCCGATTATTCACCCGAAAATTTGGCGGAAATAAAAGCGTGCTTTCAATTGGCAGAGTTCAAACGCCGACGCTGGCAATGATAGTTTTGAGACAGAAAGAAATCGACGCATTTACAACGGAAGAATATTGGGAACTGAAAACCAAATACAGAGATGTTATTTTTAATGCAGCCATCGACCGTTTAAAAACGAAAGAAAAAGCAGAGAAAGGATTAGAATATCTAAAACAAAATCTTTTTGAAATTATCTCTTTTGAAATTAAAGAAGGAAAAGAAAAGAATCCACGGCTCTTTGATTTGACGGCTTTGCAAGTTGAAGCCAACCGAAAATTTGGTTTTTCCGCCGAGAATACCTTAAAGTATATTCAAAGTTTGTACGAAAAAAAACATACGACTTATCCGCGTGTTGATACGACTTACCTTTCCGAAAGTTTGCATTCAAAGATTAGTGGTATTCTGCAATCAATGAATTTTTATTCTGAGTTGACCGCGCCACTTTTGACGCAAGCGATTCCCAAATCGAAAACCGTTTTTGATGATGCTAAAGTCACCGATCACCACGCCATTATTCCGACGGAAATTCCACCTTCGTCCAATTTAAGTCGCGAAGAAAAACTGATTTATGATTTGGTGGCGAAACGTTTTATCGCTGTTTTTTATCCGGAATGTAAAATCTCCAATACTTTAGTAGAAGGTCAAGTTGGGACGATTCCCTTTAAAACAACTGGGCGACAAATCCTGGAATTAGGTTGGCGAGAAGTTTACCTTAAAGACAAAAAAGAAGACAGCGAAAAAAAGGAGAAGGAGGAAGAGCAGACGATTCCGGAATTTAAAGCGGGTGAAAAAGGGCCACACAAACCTTTAATTCATCAAGGAAAAACAAGTGCTCCGAAAGCTTATACGGAAGCTACTTTATTGCGCGCCATGGAAACCGCGGGGAAACAAGTGGAAGACGAAGAACTGCGCGAGATGATGAAAAGCAACGGCATTGGCCGACCATCTACCCGAGCCAATATTATTGAAACCCTTTTCCGAAGAAAATATATCGAGCGGAAAAAGAAAAACATTTTTGCAACTTCAACTGGTGTAGAATTGATTGACACCATTCAAGATGAATTATTAAAAAGTCCTGAATTAACAGGAGAATGGGAATCTAAACTTAGAAAGATTGAGCGTGGAGAATATGATGCGACTCAATTTAAAGAAGAATTGATAGCGATGGTAACCAACTTAACCAGAACAGTCATTAACGAAAAAGCGAAAGTGATTTCTTTTCAGGAAGAAGTAAAACCGAAAGAGAAGAAAGAGACAGCGCCCCGGAAAATTGTAGCGATTGTTTGGGAGGAAGAAGACTGCCCAAAATGCAAACAAACCAAGTTGATGAAAGGCAAAACCGCTATTGGTTGTTCCAATTATAAAGGCTGTGGATTTAAAGTTCCTTTCCTTTTGTTTGGAAAGAAACTCACTGAAAAGCAAATTCAGGACATCATTACCAAAGGAAAATCTTCAAAACTGAAAGGATTTACAGAACATCCCGAGGGTTTAACGGAAGGAGTTTTACATTTAACTGACGAATCCGATGTTGAATTAAAAGCAGATTAGTAATCGCATTCGTAGTTTTAAATTTCAGTTTATTTGAATTTATTACCTTTGCACCCAATAGGTTTAACCTAAGCGTTACCCATTAAAACATACAATTTTAATAAGAGGATTTGAAATCCTTGATAACAATTATCTCATGACAATAGACAAAAATCAAGTCGTAGCATTACATTACACGTTGAACGCCCTGGAAGAAAATGGTGAAAAAACTTTCATCGAAACTACAGAGGCTGAAAATCCTTTTACCTTTTTATACGGTGTCGGCATGATGTTGCCCAAGTTTGAAGAAGAACTTCAAGGTATGGTTGCAGGCGACAAGAAATCATTTACCATCGTTCCAGAGGAAGGATATGGCGAAAAAATTGAAGAAGCAACAACGCAATTGCCCGTAGAAATGTTTGCTGACTCAGGAATGCCACCAATTGGTGCGATGTTACCTCTTCAAGACGCTCAGGGAAATCATGTGAGCGGTATTGTTTTAGAAGTTTCTGAAGAAACGGTAACTGTAGATCTAAACCATCCAATGGCTGGAAAAACGTTGCATTTTGATATTGAATTAGAGTCTACCCGACCAGCAACAGAAGATGAATTGGCTCACGGCCACGTTCATGGAGCTGATGGGACGGAAGTTCATTAATCACCAAATTTTTTTATAATAGCTGCGATTATTTCGCAGCTATTTTTGTTTATCAAAATGAGTTTAAAACAAAACTCAACTCTATGGTTTGCATAATATCTAAAATTATCAGGATATTTTTATAAAATTTACAATAAATAACATTTCATTTTTAAAGATAATTTAAGTTGAAACCTTACCACTTCCTCTCATTAATTCGATGTTATTAATTAATTTTCAAAGTAAAACCCTTTAAATATCAAAAAATGATATTTACATCAATATCGTTAAAATATTTTCGGACTGACATTTGCAACGCTAACTATTAACTATAGAGATCATTACTTTTTTCTTTACCAGAAACTTAAACGATGATTTTCAATCTTTAGAATTAAATTTTAACTACTAAAATAAAACAATATGAAGACAGTACTAGCCTTAGCTCTTGCAGCAATCGTAACAAGTTGTGCACCCGTGTCGAACACCGTAACTCCTACGGCAGAAACCATTAATAAGAAATGGGAATTAATCTCCTTAGAAGGAAGAGAAATTACGACCAGCAAACCAGTGTTCATCGATTTCGACGCCAATAATAAAATTACTGGATTCGCTGGATGTAATACTTTGAACGGAAATTACATGGTAAAAAATGGAACTCAAATTAACTTTACCCAAGTTGCGAGTACCAGAATGATGTGCGCACCGTATGATATGAACGTTGAAAAAGAGGTAATGGACGTATTGAAAACTGCTGATAACTTTACGCTAAATAACGGTCAACTAATGCTGAACGTAGGAAGAAGAGCACCTCTTGCTGTCTTTGCTGAGATGAGTAAAGATCCGGCCTTAAATACTTATTGGAGCTTGAAAGAGTTGAACGGAAAAAAAGTAACGATGGTTCCTAACCAAGAAAAAGAGCAAGGATTTATGTTGAGAAGCGGTGGTAAAATCACTGGTTTCGCAGGCTGTAACTCTTTCAGTGGTAACTATACGCTTTCTGGTAAAAACACCATTACCTTTAATCCTAACATGGCAATGACGAAAATGGCTTGTCCGGATGTTAAACTGAATGAGCAAACCTTTGCTAACATCTTTAAAAATGCCAACAATTATCAAGTGAAAGATAAAATGTTGATTTTGAAAGACGCTGGAAATAAAGTTTTTGCCGTTTTCGAAACGAACTAATTTGAACAGAATCTTCACTAGGCAGAACCAATATAGAAACCTTGAACATTCCTGTTCGAGGTTTTTTTAGTTTAATTTATAGCGGGAAATGATTCGAATTAAAGTTAAGCATAGCAGTTTCATCAAAAATGCAAAACCGCTTCCACTAAAATCTCGTATTTTTAAGTATGCAAAAAATTATTTATCTCCTGCTCGGGTCTTTTCTCATGATGAGTTGGCAGTCTCAAAAATATAAAGATATCGTTTACAGTTCTTCCAAAAATGCGGAAGATTTGAAACTCAACATCTTCGTTCCTAATAATCCTACAAAGAAAAAATTACCCGTGCTTATTTTTGTTCACGGTGGCAATTGGAACAGCGGCAATAAAGATCAGTACGGTTTCTTTGGCAGAAATTTTGCCAAGAAAGGCGTGATTACAGTAATGCCGGAATATACTCTAAGTCCGAAAGCGAATGTAGATCAAATGACAACACAAATTGCAGCTGCCGTAAAATGGGTGCAGCAAAACATTTCAACTTACCAAGGAAATCCTGATCAGCTTTTCGTGACTGGACATTCCGCGGGCGCGCAATTGGGTGCTTCCGCCGTTTTGAACCCAAAATTTGGGATTGACTCTAACTCCATCTCAGGAATCATTTTAAATGATGGCGCTGGGATTGACATGAAAGATTATCTAGAAAAAATTCCACCAACATCCGAAGATGACTATCTGGCGACTTGGAGCAACAAGCCAGAAAACTGGTATCAAGCGTCTCCCATTAATTTTCTGGATGAGAAATCGCCGCCCTTTTTAATTTACGTCGGTTCAAAAACGCACGAATCTATAACTACGGCCAACAAACATTTTGTAACGAAACTGAACAAATTTCAACCTGATGTTAAACCGATCATGGTCAACAAAAGTCATATTCCTATGATTTTGCAATATTTTTTTCCGTGGAGCAATCGTTTTGATGAAACCGTTAATTTCATGAAAAAGAACAGCAAATAAAACTTTCTTACAAAGTCATCCAGAAAATACTTCCGCCGTTTTCTTCACTATCCAAACCGATTGAACCTCCTTGTTTTTCAATAAAATTCTTGCTGATGGCTAAACCCAAACCAGTTCCGGTCTGATGATCTTCTGGAATTTGAAAGTACCGGTCAAAAACTTTGGAATGGTATTTCTGATCGATTCCTTTACCAAAATCCTGTACAGAAAACTTGACTTTATCTCCAATTTGATCGGTGACGATAATCACTTTTTGCCCGACTTCAGAATGTTTGATCGCGTTCGTTAGGAAATTATTTAAAACCCAAACGGTTTTATCAAAATCGGCTTTTATCGCGTCCTCACTCTTAGTCTTCAGGTTAGAGATCAGTTTAATTTCTTTGTTCTCCGCAATAATCAAGTTATTACTGACCGCGGTTTTCACCAAATCAGAAACGTTGCAATCTTTAATATTAAACCGGATATTTCCACTTTCGGCTTGAGATAAATTCAACAGCTCACCCGTAATATTCAGCAATCTTTCGCCATCTTCTTCAATGCTTTTCAACAATTCTTTCTGCTGCTCATTCAAATTTCCGAATTTTTCATTCTTCAATAATTGCGTGCCCATTTTCATCGAAGAAATCGGTGTTTTTAATTCATGAGAAACGGTCGCGATAAAATTCGTTTTCGCAAAATCCAGTTCTTTGTAAGCCGTAATATTTCTTAGTAAAATTACTTTACCCGCATCTTTCTTCTCAGTTTCACCGGTCGGAATAATACTGATCGGAATGATTTCCTGTTCAAAATAACTTTCTTTGTTGTCGGCGAAAATTTTCATCGGTACTTCTAATTTCTCTTCCGCTCCAGCATTACGCAACAATTCCCTCAGCAAATCATTATTCACAGCAATGTCTGCGGCAGATTTCCCAACGACATCTTCCCGAAATAAGCCAGAAATTTTCAGCGCTTCTTCATTAATAAAGTTGATTTGATTATTTTCATCCAACCCAATTACAGGATCATGCATATTGGAAATCAACATTTCGACGCGTTTTTTATCCATCAACTGTTTCGACAAACTGCTGCTTTGATATTCTTCCAACTTTTCTGCCATCGAATTAAAGGAGTTGGCTAAGTCTTCAAACTCTTCACTTCCTTCGAAGTTAACACGTTCATGATAGTTTTTATTGGCAATCTGCTTGATACTTTCCGTTAATTCTTTAATCGGCCGCGCGATGTTATCCGGAAGATTAAAGAGCAACGTAAAGGCGATAATGAAACAAATGGTTCCGAGAGAAATTACCCAAGTCGTGGCAGTCTCCGCGGTTTCAATCGCCGTATCACTTTTCTGCACAATGGCCGTCATATTCAGACGCATAATATCCACCAAATCATTTCTGATCAATTTTTCACTTTCAATATTGGGTAATTGCTGATAATTTTGAAAGTGGGAAACTAAACTTTGATAAGAATCTTTTTCACCCTTTTCGGTCAGATTTTTACTTTCCAGGACGAGATTATTCTTGAAGATTTCAGTTTGCGTACTGTCTGTATCGATGCGATCCAAAGCCAATATCATATTTTTAGAATATTCCAATGAGTTATAATTGGCAATCAGAATTTTTTCTGTGTCAGATTTTTGCTTGTAGATGTTCAACGCACTTACAACGGATAACAGGACAATCATTAGAAATAATAATCCTACACCGAGCGTGAGTTTGGTTTTAATTTTCATTTGATGAAAGAAATTATATTTTTAAAATCGTATTGCGACCTTCTTCAGGAAAGAATGATGATATCCACTTTTTCATTCATCATCTTGGTGACAAAGTTATGAAACCAATTGAGGCGAAAAACCTGTTGAAAAAAATTATGATGTGGTTTCCCAATGCAAACCGTGGTGATTTTATTTTCTTGCACATATTCCAGAATCGTGTCCGAGATTGAGGCGCCGTTTTTCTTCACCACTTGAGCACCCATTTCTTGGGCGAAATTTAAGTTGTGAATCAAATATCTTTGTTTGTCTAAAGCAATTTTATCTGCACTTTCCTTCGGTAATTGAACGTATAGAACCGTCCAGCGACTGTTGTAATAACTGGCCAATCGTGCCGTTTTCCGAATTACCGCTTTGGCCGTTTTTTCATTGCTGCTAATGCAAGCTAAGAATTTTTCCGGTCGTGTATTGACCGATTTGGTGACTTCTGTTTCAACTTTTTTCTCAACGTGCGTGGCGACTTCCTTTAAAGCCAATTCCCGAAGCTGCAGAATATGATCACTTTTAAAAAAATTATTCAGGGACACTTCAATTTTGTCTGCAGGGTAAATTTTCCCTTCTTTTAGTCTAGCAATTAATTCGTCACCCGTCAAATCGATATTCACAACCTCATCCGCCAATGCGAGAACTTTATCGGGAACCCTTTCTGTGACTTCGATGCCGATTATATTTTTTACGCTTTCATTTAAACTTTCGATATGCTGAATATTCACGGCACTGATGACGTTAATTCCTGCCTCCAAAATTTCTAAAACATCCTGCCATCTTTTCTTGTTCGCGCTTCCTTCTACGTTCGTGTGCGCCAATTCATCAACAATTACAATATCGGGATGGTCATTAATAATCGCTTGAACATCCATTTCCTCTAAATATTTTCCTTTATAAAAAATAGATTTTCGTGGAATTATAGGAACACCTTCTACCAAAGCAATCGTTTCAGCTCGAAGATGCGGCTCGATATACCCAATTTTAATATCAATTCCATGCTTCAGCAACGAGTGTGCTTCCTGTAACATTCGATAAGTTTTCCCCACGCCGGCGCTCATTCCGATATAAATCTTGAATTTGCCGCGTTTGGATCTTTGGATAAGTTCTAGAAAATGTTCAGCTGAAGACATTGATGATTTGTTACTATTATATATGAGTTGAAGCTTTTTCAGTTTCAAAACCAGGCTGAAAGACTTGTGGTGATAAAGAAGTTCGTGCTTTCCGGCAGATTATCTTTCATAAAGATAGCGTCTTTGGAAGAAAATCCACGCGCTTCTGTTCGCCACAATATATTTTTATGAATTTCATGATCGATGTTTATGGAATATCCGAAAGTTTGAAAGCCATTAGGAGTCGAGGTTCCGATAATTATGCCTTTTTCATCATTAAAATATTCTACTCTTCCACCAATTTTCGTCTGATCGGTAATCGCATATCGCAGCAATAAATTCGGAGAATACCAGGAATTGTATTTCTCGCTTCCTTTTGCATTTTGCTCTGCACCGAGGTCAAGACCTGCGATACCAGACCATTTTTCGCCGAGCGTAAAGTTTGCATACAAATCGTGGAAATAGCGCATTCTTTTATCATCGGTCGGTTTATCATTTCCGACAAATGAACTGCTGTTCAAACTGAAATTATCAGAGAATTTATACGACAACTGATGTCCGAAAGCTAAAGTCTGATTTCCTTCTGGTCGAGCGATTCTTTGCCAGCCATTTAAAACCAAGCCACTTAAGAAAAATCTACCGTTATCTGAAGTGTAAGAAATCTTCGCTCCCGTCTCAAAGTACGGAGAATTTTCAGCGGCAATACTTCTGGTTAAAGTCAAATTATCTTTTCCGATCGCACTTTCCCACCCGATGTGTGAAGGCATTATTCCAGCATCAATCCAGATATTTTTCGTTTTAGAAACCTTGAAACCAATGTTAGCTTCATTAATGTGTTTCAACAAATCCTGTTCTGCAGCCAGATTATCCTGCGGATAAGCTCCCGCCATTAAAGCCAAATTAGCGCGCATATTCTCTGTCGCATAATTCGCTTTCACCAAACCTAAATTCAGATTAAATTCGTTGTGGCGATTGTAGGTATAAAGAAAAGGTTGGCGAATATGATTATCCGGTTGATGGAAATCGTAGGTGTAAAATATTTCGGCGTAACCGGAAAAAGTAACTTTTGGAACTGCAGTTTCTATTTGTTCCTGCGCATTGAAAATTCCAAAAACCAATAAAGATGCTGATAAAATTAATTTTTTCATTATTTATTTTTTAGATGTTAGAGTTTAGATTTTAGATTTTAGAGCTTAAATTTTAAGGTGATCTATTAAAGTGAATTACAGTTTTTAAAATTATTGTTAACTATTTCTGTTAATTACGTCACATCTTTTATCTTTCATCTATTTTCTTTCTCTACTTGTATTATTTAAGATTCTCCAGAGCTGCATTCAATTTCAGCACATTCACCTTTTGAGGAGCAAAGAATACAATGTTCTCCGCTGCTGAATTTTCAGCAATTAAATCCTTCACTTTTTCAGTGGATAAATTTCTGGCTTTGGCTACTCTATCGATTTGAAATTCGGCTGCCGCTACAGAAATATTAGGATCTAAACCACTTCCACTTGCGGTAATTAAGTCAACAGGAATTTTAACTTCGGTCATCGTTGGATTAACCATTAGTAAAGTGTCGATTCTCTTTTGAACCTGCTCCAGATATTCCGGATTGTTTGGTCCTTTGTTACTCGCACCACTTCCGGCAGCGTTGTAATCTACAGCTGACGGACGACCATGAAAATACTGTGGAAGCGTAAATTGCTGTCCGATATTGGCGTATTGTTTTTGACCCTTCACCGTGATCTGATTTCCGAGTCCTTTATTCGGAACTACTTTTCCGATTCCAAAAACGACTAACGTATAAACTCCGATTACTGCGACCATTCCTAAAGTAAGGACTAAAGCTGGTCTGATATATTTTTTCATTTTTTAAAGTTTTATTTTAAAATTTACATAAAGACGGTCACCACCATATCGATCAGTTTAATACCGATAAATGGGACGATAATTCCGCCGAGGCCGTAGATAAAAAGATTTCTTCTCAACAACGCACTTGCACCGATTGGTTTGTATTCAACGCCTTTCAACGCCAACGGAATTAAAAAAGGAATAATGATCGCATTAAATATTACCGCTGATAAAATGGCACTTTGTGGACTGTGCAAATTCATAATATTTAAAAATTGCAAAGCCGGAATAAACGTGATAAACAAAGCTGGAATAATGGCAAAATATTTGGCAACATCATTCGCGATGGAGAACGTGGTTAAAGTTCCACGCGTCATTAAAAGTTGTTTACCGATCTCAACGATCTCAATTAATTTGGTTGGATCATTATCTAAATCCACCATATTTCCAGCTTCTTTTGCAGCTTGAGTTCCACTATTCATCGCCACACCTACATCTGCTTGCGCTAAAGCCGGTGCGTCATTTGTTCCATCGCCCATCATGGCAACGAGTTTTCCACTTTCCTGTTCGCGTTTGATGTAGTTCATTTTATCTTCTGGTTTCGCTTCGGCAATGAAATCATCAACACCCGCTTTTTCGGCGATATATTTAGCAGTTAAAGGATTATCTCCTGTAACCATCACGGTTTTCACCCCCATTTTACGCAACCTTTGGAAACGTTCGTTCATTCCGGTCTTGATGATATCCTGCAATTCGATTACGCCCAGTACTTTATTATTTTTGATAACAACTAACGGAGTTCCGCCATTCCCAGCAATCATTTTAACGGATTCTTCAATCTCTGCGGGAAAGTCATTTCCCGCCTTTTCAGCAATCTGCTTGATAGAATCGAACGCACCTTTTCTGATTTGGGTGTCCCCGAAATCTACTCCAGAACTTCTGGTTTCAGCCGTAAATTCTATAAAAGTTGGATTCTCTACAATCAGATTTTCCGGCTTTAATGCAGCCAACTCCAAAATAGATTTTCCTTCCGGGGTTTCATCTGCGAGTGAACTTAATGCCGCCGCTTTCACAAACTCGTCCATTAAAAGTCCATTGGCAGGATAAAACTGAGTGGCTTTTCTATTCCCTATTGTTATTGTTCCTGTTTTATCTAAAAGTAAAACATCGATATCGCCCGCAGTTTCTACGGCTTTCCCTGATTTTGTAATCACATTGGCACGCAAGGCTCTATCCATTCCGGCAATCCCAATCGCTGAAAGTAAACCGCCAATAGTTGTTGGAATTAAGCAGACGAAAAGGGAAATAAAAGCGGCAATCGTAATTGGAGTTTGAGAATAATCTGCAAATGGTTTCAGCGTTACGGTTACGATGATAAATACCAAAGTAAATCCGGCTAATAGAATAGTTAAAGCAATTTCGTTGGGTGTTTTCTGACGCGATGCACCTTCGACCAAAGCAATCATTTTATCTAAAAAACTTTCACCAGGTTTGGTATTGACTTTCACTTTAATTCGATCCGACAGAACTTTTGTTCCACCCGTAACTGAAGATTTATCTCCACCCGCTTCGCGAATTACCGGTGCACTTTCTCCTGTGATAGCACTTTCATCGATGGTTGCTAAACCTTCAATAATTTCTCCATCCATTGGGATTTGATCGCCGGCCACACAAAGGAAGATATCGCCGAGTTGCATTTGAGCAGACATTTTCTGAACCGTTTCTACGTCGAAACCGCGTTTATTTTCTACAATTAATTTGGCCGGCGTTTCTTCTCTTGTTTTTCTCAAGGTATCTGCTTGTGCTTTTCCACGTGCTTCAGCGATGGCTTCTGCAAAATTTGCAAATAAAACCGTGAGAAAGAGCGTAATAAATATGGTGAAATTGTAGCCGAAACTTCCCTGACTTTTTTCTCCCATTAAGGTCCATAGCGAAACTACGAACATTACAACTGTTCCGACTTCCACCAAAAACATAATTGGGTTTTTGATCATCACGCGTGGATCCAGCTTGATAAAAGACTGTTTCAGCGCTTCATTGACTAAATCCTTTTGAAAAAGATTTTGCGTATTTTTTGTATTCATTTTTTATAATTATCAAAAATTATTTGGTGATCGAAGTCAAATATTCAGCGATCGGGCCTAAGGTTAATGCTGGGAAGAAAGCCAATGCTGCGATCAATAAAATCACGCCCAAAGTCATTAAACCAAAAGTTGGCGTATCTGTTTTTAAAGTTCCGGCACTTTCTGGTATAAACTTTTTCTGAGCAAGGAATCCAGCAATGGCAACCGGTCCGATGATCGGTAAGAATCTTGCGAGAATCAATACGACTCCAGTTGAAATATTCCACCAAGGTGTATTATCGCCCAATCCTTCGAACCCTGATCCATTATTCGCGGAAGCTGAAGTAAATTCGTAAAGCATTTCACTAAAACCATGAAAGGAAGGATTATTTAAAGTCGCCGTTCCGAGCTCCGGTTGATAAGCGGTCAAAGCCGTTCCAGCCAATATTAAAAAGGGATGAAGTAAAGCAATCATCATCGCGATTTTCATTTCTTTAGCTTCGATTTTTTTACCTAAAAACTCTGGAGTTCTTCCCACCATCAAACCACTGATAAATACAGCTAGAATAATGAAAACGAGGTAATTTAAAATCCCAACACCGACTCCACCATAGAAACTATTAATCATCATCGCCAGCAACATATTCATTCCTGAAAGCGGCATATAACTATCGTGCATAGAATTTACGGATCCTGTTGAGATCACCGTTGTTGCAATACTCCAATAAGCGGAAGCTGATGAACCGAACCGAATCTCTTTACCTTCCATATTCCCTAAAGAAATATTAGCGCCCATTTCCTGAATTGCAGGATTTCCGGCATTTTCAAAGGCAACGTTCATGGCCATTAAGGATAAAAATCCAATTGACATAACCGCAAAAATAGTCCAGCTTAATTTTCTTCTTTTTATAAAAAATCCAAAAGCGAAAACCAGAGCGAAAGGAATCAACATTTGCGAAACCATTTCTGTAAAGTTGGTAATGTAAGTCGGGTTTTCTAAAGGATGAGCTCCGTTGGTTCCGAAAAATCCACCACCGTTTGTTCCCAAATGTTTGATCGGCACAAAAGCCGCAACTGGACCCGTGGAAACATCCACACTTTGACCTTCCATATTGGTAATTGTGTCTTTACCATTGAAAGTCATGGGCGTTCCATTAATCAATAAAATAGAACCGACTACAATTGAAAGTGGTATTAAAATTCTGGTAACCGATTTCACGAAAAAGTTAAAGAAGTTTCCTAAAGTTTCACTCGTTTTTTCTCTGAAGGC
This sequence comes from Kaistella antarctica, assembly GCF_900109615.1. GTDB lineage: Bacteria > Bacteroidota > Bacteroidia > Flavobacteriales > Weeksellaceae > Kaistella > Kaistella antarctica. Next base: position 191,064 of record NZ_FOIX01000003.1, on the reverse strand, counting down.
GACAAAAACATGCGCTACCGCAGCCATTCCAGTTGCAGCGGTGGTAAACTGTAGAAACATTAAGTACAATTGTCCCAAATAACTTACGCCCGATTCCCCGGAATAGTGCTGCAAGTTACAGTTCACTAAAAAGGAAATTACCGTATTAAAAGCTAAATCAGCACTTTGACTTGCGTTATTGTCTGGGTTTAAAGGCAACCAACTTTGATTCATGAAAATTAACATTCCTAATAAGAACCAAACAAAATTGATCGCCAATAAAGCCATCATATTTTTTTTCCAGGTCCAGCCTTCTAAAGGATTGATGCCCGAAAGACGAAATAAAAATTTTTCAATTGGATGAAAGATAAAATCCAAAAAGGTTTTTTCGTTACCGTACACTTTAGCAATATATTTCCCGAGCGGAATTGCTAAAACCAAGGTGACAACGAACATGAGGACGAGTCCCAGTAATTCTATATTCATTTTGTATTAATTTAAAATTTTTCGGGTTTGATTAAGACGTAGCAGATGTAACCAAATGCTGCGAGGGAAAGCACAAATAGGATCCACATAGTTTTAAATTTTATCAAAAAAGTTAATAGATTTTGCCAGCAGGAAAAAGATTCCGATTCCAACAGAGAGTAAAATGACGGTCAACATTGTTTAATTTTTTAAGGGTTTAGTGGCTTTATGCCAAAAAGGAATCCACCACTTATCAGACAATTGATAGTCAGTCCGTTAGGATACTTTTGACTGTTTTTTAAACAAGAAAAGCCTATCATTTTGATAGGCTGATTTCTCAAATTGAGAATTTATTTGGTTGGAAAAGCGCGGAATTTCTTAGACGCAAAGACGCAAAGGATCTTTGCAATGCTATAAAGGTTATGAATAATTTAGTGCGAAAAAGCATTTGACTTCGTCGAATCTGCGATTTCACTAAGCAAGGTTCGCTATTGCTTTAGAGTGAATTTTTTAGAAAATGAAAAGAAAGAAATTACTATTTCATTTGGTATTCCTCCAGTTTCCGATACAATGTCGCAATGCCGATGTCCAGGAGGCGCGCTGCCTCGGCTTTGTTCCCTTTCGTATAACTCAGCACTTTCAGAATATGATCTTTCTCCACAGAAGACATAGCGAAAGTATTCGCACTTTCGGCGGTCGGTAAATTTTCGGCAGAAAGTTGATTATTTTCCATTAAAATCAGACTTCTTTCAAGCGTATTCTTTAATTCTCGAATATTTCCTTTCCAGGAATTGTTCTCTAATTTTTTGTAAAAATCTTCGGAGACACTGATATTTTTCAAATTCATTTTTGTGGAAAATTTATCGATGTAAAATCGGGTTAGATCTCGAATATCCGCTTTTCGTTCGCGCAACGGCGGAAGGTGAATTTCAAAAATATTTAATCGAAAATAAAGATCTTCGCGGAAATTTCCAAGGCGACTTTCTTCTTTCAAATCACGGTTAGTCGCCGCAATCAAACGAAAATTAGAATTGGAGATTTTGATATCTCCCATTTTGATGAACTCTCCACTTTCTAAAACGCGCAACATTTTAGATTGCAGTTCCAAAGGCATTTCTCCAATTTCATCTAAGAATAAAGTTCCATTCTGTGCTTCTTCGATCAATCCTTTTTTATCGGAAATCGCGCCAGTAAAAGCTCCTTTTTTATGGCCAAAGAGTTCACTTTCCAAAACATCTTTCCCAAAAGCCGAACAGTTGACCGCCATGAACTTCCCGTTTTTTCGGGAACTTTCATGATGAATAGCATGGGCAAAAACTTCTTTTCCCGTTCCTGTTTCGCCCGTTAATAAAACAGCAGTTTCAGTAGTCGCTACTTTTTCTGCGAGCATCTTGGAATACAAAAAACTTTGCGATTTCCCAATAATATTCGAAAAATCGGTTTTGGAATTCGCCTTTTCAAGCTGCATATTTTTGACGTTGTCTTTTACTTTTTCCAAAGCTTTAGCAACCAGCGGAATGATTTTTTCGTTATCGTCGCCCTTCACAATATAATCGTACGCCCCGTTTCTCATCGCTTGAACGCCATCGGGAATATTACCATAAGCCGTCATCAAAATAATTTCAATATGCGGATATTTGGTTTTAATTTCTTTCACCAGATCAACGCCGAAACCGTCTGGCAATCGAACATCACACAAAACCAAATCGATTGGGTTATTCGCCAACATATTCATTCCCGAACGCGCGGAAGAAGCTTGAAAAACTTCGTAGCCCTCGTTGGTGATAATCATTCCCAAAAGTTTGAGGAGTTTTAATTCGTCGTCGATGATTAATATTCTTGCGGTCAAGGTTGGATGAATTTTAAATTTGAATACAAAAGTAGGTAAAGATTTGTATGATTCTCTCAAGTATTGTTTCTCGAACATTTTGTTTCGTAAAAATAATCCTCATCAAGTATTCGGTGGCATATGCAGAAAAATGTAAATTTGAACAAGCGCTCCTTTTAACAATCAAAAAAATGAAAGATAATCCCATCAGTTTTACCCAAGGTTTACAAGATTCTATATTTAAATATTGGAATAATTTTGTCGAATCTCTACCGCGTATCGCTTTAGCAGTACTCATTTTATTCATCTTTTATTACGTTGCAAAATATATGTCTGCGTTGATAAAACGGAGATTTTTAAATGCGGAGCACGACCCTCTTTTTGTTAACTTCCTCAGCAAGACTGCAAAGGTCGTTCTTATCATTGTCGGAATTATTTTCGCTATGCAAACAATGGGTTTAAGTGGAATTGCCAAAGGTTTACTGGCTGGTGCCGGAATTTCTGCTTTTATTTTTGGGTTCGCCTTTAAAGACATTGCCGAGAATTTTTTGGGTGGATTAATATTAGCCTTCAACAGACCTTTCAGTTTAGATGACACCATCCAAATTCGAGATTTTACCGGTCATGTTAAAGCCTTAAACTTTCGAACAACCCACATTAAAACTTTTGATGAGAAAGATGTTTTCTTGCCCAATTCAATTGTCGTTAAAGAACCCGTAACTAACTTTACGCGGGATGGTCAAATTCGATTAGACTTTGTTGTTGGGATTGCGTATGAAGATAATATCACGGAAGCAATTTCGCTAATCTTTAAAACTATTAAACCGACGGCGACTATGATTAAAGAGAAAGAGCCTTTTACAGTAGTAGAAGAATTGGCGACAAGTACCGTCAATCTGCGCACCTATTTCTGGGCCGACACCTTGGATTATAAAAAAGGAGTTTTGGAAATTAAAAGTGAAATCATCAGACTGGTCAAAGAAGTGTTGATGCAAGAAGGCTTTTCACTTCCGTCTGATATTCAGGAAATTAAATGGTACGATTCAGCCAAACCTTTTCCGATTGATATTTTAAATACGAAAAGCGATTTCCCTCTTAACCCATAAACAGCATCAAATGAGTTTCAGCAAGTGGCTTAGAATTTATTACCATAAAATGATTGAGAGTATCGCTTTCTATCCGGCACTTATCGCGGTGGGATTTTTGGTGCTTTCGTGGGGAATGTTAATTTTCGATTTTTCTGATTACGGCAAAGAAATAAAATCAAACCTCAGCTGGTTAAGTTTAAAAGATGCAAGCACAGCCCGAACGATTATTTCAACGGTCGCGGGCGCTATTATTTCGCTTACGGTTTTCAGTTTTTCAATGGTGATGATTGTCTTAAATCAGGCCGCATCGCAAATGAGCAATCGCGTGCTGAACAGCATGATTGAAAATCGGTTTCAGCAAGTAATTCTGGGGATTTATATCGGAACCATTGTCTATGCTTTATTTTTATTGAGTACGATTCGGGATATTTCGAGTGGGATTTATGTGCCCGCTTTCAGTATTTATCTGCTTCTTTTGTTGACCGTTATCGATATTTTCTTATTTATTTATTTTTTAGATTATGTCACCCAAACGGTGAAATATGAAACGGTTATTGATCGCGTTCGTAAACAAACATTTAAAACAATGGAAGCTGATTTTAAAGAAATAAAGCAGGAAGAAAATCCTTGGCAAAATCGAAATTCCGTTCAAATATTAGCTCAGAAATCAGATTATTTTCAAGGTTTTAATCACAAAAAGTTGCTGGAATTAGCAGATCAACATCAATTTAAAATTAGCTTTCTTTTTCCGCAAGGACAGTTTATTTTAAAAGGAACGCCATGTATGAAAGTATATAGTGATGAAGTAATTGATTCCGAAATAACGAAAGAAATAGCAGATTGTGCTGATTTTTTCACGGGTCAACCGATTGACCGAAATGCAGAATACGGATTTCGGCAATTAGCAGAAATCGCATTGAAAGCTTTGAGTCCGGGAATTAATGATCCAGGAACTGCAGTTTTATCCATGCATGCGCTCTTTGCTCTTTTTGAATTTAAAATGTATAATCAACTACCTCAATTTATTTTTACTGCGGAAGGTGACCAAGTGATTCAAATTCCCTCCGCTGATTTTGCGACGCTGTTTGAACAATGCCTGCAACCGATTTGGAACTACGGAAAAGACGACGATTATATTCAGACCACTTTTTTAAATATGTTGGAGCAGTTGAAAATTCAAGATCATCAGAACAAATATGTGAATTTACTCGATTCGTGGACGATTAAAGTTCAAAACCGCCGTGATCAGATTTCAAATTAAAGAAAGAGAAATTTACCTTAAGATTTCTCAACCTTGACGAATGTATTTTATTACCATTAAAGTCAATTCCTAAGAACTCTACTGAGTTTTCATCAACGACTTTTCAGGAAAAGCTCCCTTCTTTTAATCTTAAAAGTTCTATTTTAGCGCTTCCAAAAACGCTTTATGACGCACGCTGATTTTATTAAAAGAACCCTCAACATTTCCGACCAAAGCATTACTGCCACGCTAAAACTATTGGCGGAAGACTGCACCATTCCTTTTATTTCGAGATATCGAAAAGATGCCACGGGAAACCTTGATGAAGTTCAAATTGAAGCTATTTTCAAATTGAATAAACAGTTTGAAGAAATCAAAAAGCGAAAAGAAAGCATCTTAAAAACAATTGAGGACCAAGGAGCTCTATCTTCAGATTTGCGACAAAAAATTGAAAAAAGTTTTGATCTTCAAGAGTTGGAAGATTTGTACTTGCCTTACAAGAAAAAGCGAAAGACCAAAGCAGATGCCGCAAAAGAAAAAGGCTTAGAACCTTTGGCAAAGATGATCATGAGTCAGAATATTCAAGATCTTCAGCATTTAGCATCCAGATATTTTAACGATCAGGTTTCTACTGAAGAGGAAGCATTGCAAGGTGCGCGCGATATTTTGGCGGAATGGATTAATGAAAATGGGTATGTCCGGAAAAATCTTCGCCGGTTATTTCAAAGAAAAGCGCTGATCACTTCAAAAGTGGTCAAAGCTAATAAGGAGGAAGCAGCCGCTCAGAAATTTTCACAATATTTTGACTGGGAAGAAAGTTTGAACAGAATTCCATCGCACCGATTGTTGGCGATGCTGCGTGCAGAAACAGAAGGTTTTGTAAAAACAAAAATAGAAATCGATAAAGAAGAAGCACTTGACTTTATTGAAAACGCCCTCATTACTTCCAATAATGAATGCGCTGATCAGATTTCTTTAGCTATTAAAAACAGTTATAAAAGGTTGCTGGAGCCTGCCATTTCAAACGAAGCATTGCAAGAAGCTAAAGAAAAAGCAGATCAAAAGGCCATTGAAATTTTCGCCGAAAATCTGCGTCAACTTTTACTCGCGCCACCTTTGGGTGAGAAAAGAATTCTGGCCATTGATCCCGGATTTAAAAGCGGCTGCAAAATCGTTTGTCTGGATGAGAAAGGAGATTTACTGCACAACGAAACCATTTACCCACACGCTCCTCAAAATGATGCGGGCATGGCGATGAAGAAAATTCGGTCGATGGTCAATGCCTATCAAATTGAGGCAATTTCGATTGGGAACGGAACGGCCAGTCGCGAAACGGAATTTTTCATTAAAAAAATTGGATTTGAAAATCCACCGCAGGTTTTTGTAGTTTCAGAAGCTGGAGCTTCCGTGTATTCGGCGAGTAAAATTGCGCGCGATGAATTTCCCAGTTTTGATGTGACGGTTCGTGGCGCGATTTCAATCGGACGACGATTGTCGGATCCGTTGGCAGAACTGGTAAAGATTGATGCGAAGTCCATTGGCGTCGGACAATATCAACATGATGTCGATCAATCGCAACTCAAAAACGAACTGGATTCTACGGTGATGAAATGTGTGAATTCAGTCGGAATTAATTTGAACACGGCGAGTAAATCTTTATTGAGTTATGTGTCTGGAATCGGTGAAAAGATGGCGGAAAACATCGTGACTTATCGTGCTGAAAATGGAGCATTTGAAGATCGTAAACAATTAAAGAAAGTGCCACGGTTGGGAGAAAAAGCCTATCAACAAGCCGCAGCTTTTATTCGAATTACGCAGGGTAAAAATCCTTTAGATAATTCAGCGGTTCATCCGGAAGCGTATGCGATTGTCGAAAAGATGGCGAAAGATTTGGAACTGAAAACAGAAAACCTCATCGCCAATAAAGAACAGATTAAAACCATTAATCCAGAAAATTATATTACCGAAACAATCGGTATTTTAGGAATCAAAGATATTTTAAAAGAGCTGGAAAAACCGGGATTAGATCCACGAAAATCGGCTAAAGTATTTGAGTTTGATCCTTCTGTAAAATCCATTAAAAATTTAAAACCCGGAATGATTCTACCTGGAATCGTGAATAACATTACGGCTTTTGGTTGTTTCGTAGATGTTGGAATTAAGGAAAGCGGCCTCGTTCATATTTCGCAACTCAAAGAAGGTTTTGTGTCGGATGTGAATGAAGTGGTGAAACTGCATCAGCACGTTCAAGTGAGAATTGTAGAAGTTGATGAAGATCGAAAAAGAGTGCAGTTGAGTATGATTTTGTGAAGCTTTTCTATTTACTTTTCAGTTGATCTGGGATGTCGGTGGTGACAAAATCAATACCTTGCTTTGTTAGTTTTTCGAATGTTTCAACATCGTTGACCGTCCAGGAATTGGTTTTTAATCCAAAAGTTTTTGCCTCAGAAATCCAAGTCGGATTGTTCAGGAAAACTGAATAATGATAATCTATACCGTCTAATTTTTTTGCTTTTATCTCTGAAGGAGAAAGATCTCCATTCAAATAGTGAACTTTAAATGTTGGTTCCAATTCTTTGATCCGTTCACAAATATTTAAACTGAAAGAAATAAATTCGGTCTGTGATTCCAAGTTCAGGTCTTTAACTGTTTGAATTGTTTTGTAGACCAACTCATTTTCCTTCTCTGTGGAATTAGCTGGTTTCAGTTCTACGAAGAGTTTTAAAGATGGTTTCTTCTTCCCTTTTTCTAAATATTCCTTCAAAGTTGGAATATTCTCACCATTTTTTAATTTTTGGTTTATCAATTCCTCAAAATTGGTTTCCGAAATTCCCATATCGAAATGATGCTCGTCGTGATTGATTATCAACACGCCATCTTTCGACATTTGAACGTCAAACTCCGTCCCATAAATCTTTAAATTTTGCGCATTATCTAAAGCTTGAATCGAATTTTGTACGGTTGGAGGATTCGTTTGCCAATATCCCCGGTGTGCGATGAGTTGAGGTTTTACTTGCATAGTACACATTTGAAATAAAAAGCAACAAAAACAGGCAAAACCTACTTTTGTTGCTCTTAAAAGAAAATTAATTTTTCTCGAGTATTTCACAGGAATTTCAGTTACGGATTTGTGGAGAAGATGGAACCGTTGGCGATTAACGCTCTTCTATTCATTTTTAAAATATCTCGCACCCATTCTGCAAAATCTTCGGGTTGAAGTACAGTGTCTGGATTTCCATCGGTCAAGCCACCTTGAATTGACATATCAGAAGCGATGGTACTTGGCGTTAAAGTAATGACGCGGATATTCTGTTTTCTCCATTCCGCCATCATTGATTGTGATAAAGAAACGACGGCCGCTTTCGAAGCTGCGTATGCTGACATATTGGGTCCACCTTTTAAACCAGCTGTTGAAGCTACATTGACAATGTCTCCCGCTCCTTTTTCTTTTAAAAATGGATAGACTGCTTTTGCCGCATAATAAACCCCGAAAAGATTGGTCTTAATGACTTGTTCCCAAGTTTCCGTCGGCATTTCTTCGATGCTTCCGAAGTCACCGATCCCGGCGTTATTGATTAGGATATCTACTCCACTTAAATCCTTAGCTAAATCTGCAATTCCTTTTTGTACGGCAGATTCTTCGTCCATGCTGAAGATGGCATATGAAGCTTTAACTCCTATCGCTTTCAATTCTGCCACGGTCGCCTTTAGATTTTCTTCATTTCTACCAGTAATGCCAATATTCACGCCTTCTTTAGCTAGAAGTAAAGCCACGGCTTTTCCCAGTCCTCTGCCTCCACCGGTTACGATGGCGTTTTTTCCTTTTAGATTCATATTCCTTATTTTTTAGAAGACAAATTTACGGAATCGGATTTTGGTTGGTTGTTGAGAGGTTAAAAAATTCCTGATTAATTGAAATTTTTTTTAACGCAAAGGCGCTAAGAATTAATTTAAATGCTTCTAAATAATTACGAGCGCAAACCTGCCTGCCGGCAGGCAGGGGCGTTTCATTCAGCAAAGGTTAATTGTTCTTAGCTGTGGTCAAAGTTGATTTTATTATAAGAACTTATGGAAATTTGTGCAAGCTATAATTACTATTAAAGTGAAAATATTTATTCCTTGTTTTTATATTTTGCGCGGGAAATAATTTTTTCTAATTCACGGTCGATGAGCATTTGGGCAATGATTCGGGAAGAATATTGTTGGTCTTTATTTTCTGCCAGGTTTAATTTTAATTTTTCTTCTGAAATATCCACGCGATAGAGAATTACAAGTAAACGGTTGAAATCCGTTTGGATCAACTGATTGATAAACTGACTCAATAACTCAAATTGAGCCTCATAAGATTGTTCCTGAACATTCTTATTTGAAAGCTCGAGTTTGGTGACAACAGTTGATAGTGCGAGTTCTTTTTCCATTTAGCCAGATTTTAAAATTACTGTCATCAATTTAAGCAACATTTTAAGAAAGAGAAAGCGCGGAATTTTTTAGACTCCCGCGCCTTAAATTAAGTTTTAATTGAAGTCAATAAATAAAATTCGCATCAATTATTGAAACTTTTATTTACATTTATTTTTAATAAAATCATACACCAATCGCACGGCCACGCCAGTTGCACCACTTTGACGATAGCCTTTTGCCTCTTTCACAAAAGCGGCGCCGGCAATATCTAAATGAATCCAAGGATAATCGGTGAAATGCTCCAGAAATTTTCCCGCCGTCGACGCACCACCAATCGGTCCCCCAATATTTTTCAAATCGGCAATATCTGATTTCAATAATTCTTCAAACTCTGTCCAGAACGGTAATTGTAATAATCGCTCGTAAGTAGTTTCTCCGGAAGATTTCAGCTGCGTAATATTTTCTTCATTATTTCCAGCCATAGCAATTCCCAAGGAACCCGTAATGGCCGCCGAAGCTCCGGTTAAAGTCGCCATATCAATAACCAGTTCAGGGTCAAAGCGTTTTGCATAAGTTAGCGCATCAGCCAAAACCAGACGTCCTTCTGCGTCGGTATTTTGTACTTCAACCGTAGTTCCATCCATCATGGTGATGATATCGTCGACCACCAAAGCATCAGACGAAATTTTGTTGTCCGTTGCTGGCACCAAACCGATGATATGATAAGGTAATTTGTTTGCTGCGGCGGCGGAAATAATCCCGACCACCGCGGCGCCACCCGCCATATCGGATTTCATGGACGTCATATTTCCACCGACCTTAATGGAATAACCACCCGTATCGAACGTAACGCCTTTGCCCACTAAGACCAAGGGATTTTCATTCAATGCATTTTCTGGTTTGTAATGAAAAGTGTTAAAAGTTGGCGGCGTGCTAGAACCTTGATTGACGGCTAAAAGTCCGCCCATTTTCAAGGCTCCAATTTCTGCCTTTCCTAATATTTCTGTTTCAAAACCGAATTGTTTTCCTGCTTTTATGGCGTATTCTGAGAATTTCAGCGCATCCATAAATTGGGGCGGTTCATTCACCATCGTTTTTGTAATCGAGACGGCTTGTGCAAGTTTTTGTAATTCAGTCAAAGACTTTTGATCGATGAATTTCGGAGAACAGAAAATTTTAATCTGAAGTTCTGATTTCTCTTTTTTATACTTAGAAAAACTGTAGCTGCTCAGAAGCAAACCTTCAAGAAGAGCGACTCTTTGATTTTCATCTAAATCCTTTACATCATTAATGTTGACCTCTTTACAATTCTCATTTTTCAAAGCCTGAAAAGCCGAAGCTCCCGCCAATCTTAAACTTTCAAGATCTGTTTTTGGAAGAGCGATTAAAAAATTTTGAACCTCGCCATTGGTGATGATTACTTTATTTTTCTTTTTTTCGAAGGCTTCTGTAATCGATTCGCCCACCGTTTTTGGATATTGGTTTGAAACCTCATCATTTTGATTAACAAGTAATTCTAACTGATTAGTTTTTATATTATCGTTTTGTGAGTTCGATATTAACTCTGCGTTTAAATAATTATTTATCATTTTTAATTCTTTATTTTATAATTTAAAAGGTGCTGCGTCGCAACAATTATCAGTCTTCAGTAAATCAAAAACATACTAATTTAACTGGATGCTCAATATAATTGATAAACTTTTTAAATCAAAGTTTTTGCGCAAGTGTTTTCTAACGGTTCTTGTTTTCTTAAATCCGTAATGAAAATAAAAAAGGTCAGTAAATAATCACCAATCTTTTTCTAATGTTATTTTAGATAAAGCATTCTGAAACAATTATCCTTTCAATAATTGTGAAATCTGTTCAACCACGGCAGTTGGATGCGCCCCTTGATGTAAAGAATCAGAGGCAACTTTAAAGACTAGAATCTCCAATCCCAGTTCTTTTCCTTTCTGTTCAATCGTAGTGATGAGGTCGTTCATTTCAATTTGATAACCACTCATCACGAAATTTGAATGAATTTTTCCCGCGATTTCAATATCGGTTTCTCCAAATGCTTTTCCGACAATGATGGGAAAAAGAAACTGTTCCTCTACCAATTCTTCATCAGCAATTGGAAATGATTTTAAAAACTCAGGATAATTAAATCTTGTTTTTGCGCTTGCCAGAATATATTCGGGTACGAGATCTATTTCTTCATCTGATAAATGGCTTAAAGTGTCGGTATTCTCTTCATCGTCTTCATCTTCTTCTAAATCTTTTTCATCTTGTATTTCAAAATCTTCATTGATTTCGTCAAATTCATCTTCGTCTTTCTCTTCAAAAGTTTCATCTCCTGAATCGAATTCATCCTCTTCCGAATTATTAAGATTTGAAGTTGACTGAATTTTCTTCATCTCTTGCTGAACTAATTTGTAAAAATCATCAAAACGGAAATTATATTTTTCATCGAGTTCTTTTAGTTCCTCTTCTACTTCTTCCAAAAGCTCAGCATCTTCTTCAAAGATTTCTTCCTCCGTTGCGATGTCTCGAAGCCAAATTTTATCGCGTTGCAAAATGCTGTATACTCTAAAAATAACTTCCTCAGCTTGTTTGCGATCTTCATCCTGAATGAGAATATCAAAGGCTGAGAGGTTTTCGAGATAGAAGTTTTTATCGATCATGGTTGGATATTTCTTCATTAAAATTGAAGAGGCAAATTTAAAGAAATGAGTTGGAAAAGTTGATCTTAAAAGTATTTTTATAAAATTTTAATATTCTTTATTATGAGGAATAACCCCTCTAATTCCACCTCGTGGATTTTCAACATCGCCTTTATACCTCGGAATTACATGAATATGAGAATGCCAAATTGTTTGTCCCGCATCTTCATTTATATTTATTCCAATATTAAAACCCGTAGAATCATATTTTTCTTGTAGAATTTTCTTAACCTTATTGACAACAATCCAACAAGCAGTTTGCTCCTTAAACGTTAAGTCGAAATAATTGGAAACCAGTCTTTTCGGAACAATCAAAGCATGTCCCTTTGAAACTGGGAATTTATCATAGAAAGAAAAAACAGTCGCAGTTTCAACGAGTAATTCTCTGGTTTCCTCTCCTATCAAAAATGGACTTAAATCTGTATTTCCTTTATTTAAAGTGGTGTAGGATTCATATTCGTAGATTTCACAATTCTCATTCTTAAATATTGTGAAATATGGAAGTTTAATAATACATTGAAATGTTTCTTTCTTATGAATTTTATGAACTCTAAAACCTTCATATTGAATATCTCTTCTGACCGAGTAATACGCCTTTCCATTTGGTTTAAGTAAACTTGAAACATTCATTAAAACTTCGGCTTGTTCTTCTGGAAGCAGAACATTTAGAACATAAAAACATAAAATGGTGTCAAATTTTTCGGTCGGGAAATTTGGAAAATAAAAAGGATCGTAACCAATAATATCAAAATCTTTCTCTTTTAAAAGTTCTACATCTTTACCAATACCACATCCGAAGTCAAGAATTTTTCCCAGTAATTTGTCTTGTTTTTGGAGAATGCGAGCAGGGTACGAAAGTGATGTTCTTTCAATTGCGGTTAGGTGACTATTTAAATTACGTTTTATATATTCCATGGCTCATAACCTCTTGTTTCAATAAAATATTTTGATGTTCTCAAAAGTTGGTTAAATGCATTATTTTGCCAATTACTGGTAAGACTATTCCCTAACAGTGTAATTTGAATTTCCTCCAAAAATCTTTGTTCTTCTGCATTATGTATAATTTCCCAATAATGAATAATTACCTCTTTCTGTTTTGTAATTAATTCAGATGATGGAATTTTGTCTCTTTTCTTATTATTGATTGTTGATTTTGCTGGCAGTAAATTCCAAAGGTCATTGTTTTTCCAAATTGAAAATGGAATAACATGGTCAATATCGTAATTACTAATTTTAATTCCTGTCCAAACGCACGCTACAACTCCTGATTCTCTTAAAATGGACTTATATAATTGTTTAGAACTAGAAATTTCTCTTTCTGTAATTGGACTTTTAAGAATTTCTGATATTATTTTTTCAGAACTTAATGTTTTACCACTTGCATTCACCGAAAATTCAGCCCATTTAAATAATACATTATCCGATCCACTAATAAAACTTCCAAGAATTTTAAATGCTTCAAAATATTTAGTAGGAATTGAAAAAGTGCCGCAACCTTTAACAAGCCAATTAGAATTCTGAACTTCTGTGTTTCTTAATGTTGAGTTTGTTTGGTAATTGTATATGGAATAATAACTTTTATTAATCGAATTCCCAATGAACTTCATTGGATTTATCACGATATTCCTTCTCAATTCTTTGACTAATTCATAAAATTCGGAATTAACTTCTTTACTAATACCTTTAACTCTAAGATCATTATAAAAGGCAGATAAACCACCATATCTGTTGTAATAATTTATTATCGGAAGAAATTTATCTTGAAAAGCGAGTTTTGAATTCTTACCATTTATTTGAGGAAGTAAAATAGAACTATCCAAAAGTGGATAATAGTAGATCATCCATTTTATAATTAGTAAACCTAATGGAATTTCTACCGTTTCCGTCTTGACTTTAATGAAAGGAGAATTTTCTTGAATTATGTCTATAGTTCCTCTTAATAAAGCAAATTTATACGTAGTCGATTTACTATCTCTTTCAATTATTTTACTGATGTTGATAAAAGTTTCTTTCATTTAGTAGAATTCATTATAATAATATAAAACATTCAAGCTTCATGTGTTCTCACAACAATATTACAATTAAAATGTTAAAATAAATTTGTCACTCATAAATGTTCACAAGAATATTTTTAGTACGAGTCAGAAGTTACAGTAATGTATAAAAAAAAAACACCTACCTCACGGTAAGTGCTTCTGTTCCAATCTTGTGGCCCCACCTGGGCTCGAACCAGGGACTTGCTGATTATGAGTCAGCTACTCTAACCAGCTGAGTTATAGGGCCTAACTTTATTTCCGAAGAAATACCGTCTCAATTGGTTTGCAAAAATAGCGTTTTTTTGAAATAATCAAAATTTATTTGGGGTTTTTCCTGAGAAAGTTGTGGAAAAAATTGGTTTTAGGTTTTGTTTGAAGGAATATTAGAATAATGCAAATTCCTATTTAGCGCAAAGTTCGCGAAGTATCTTACCATTATGATGAAAATATTATGACTATTTAGGACGCAAAGGCGTTTCACTCAGCAAAGATCACAAGAGATTTAAGGTACATTGTTTACTTGAGCAAGCAGTTGATAAATAGACTGACTAAAAAATTCACTATTCACTATTGACCATTCACACTACTTGACTATTCTTACTATTTACTTGGCTCTTCCCCTTTCTCTTGACACAACTCGATTAAAATTCCGTTGGTGGATTTTGGGTGTAAGAAAACGATGAGTTTATTGTCGGCGCCGTCTTTCGGTTCTTCGGAGATGAAAATAAATCCGGCGGCTTTTAATCTTTCGATTTCTGCGTAAATGTCTTCGACACCAAAAGCGAGGTGGTGAATTCCTTCCCCGCGTTTGTCTAAAAATTTGGCGATGGGACTTTCTGGATTGGTGGCTTCGAGCAGTTCAATTTTAGATTCTCCGAGTTCGTAAAAGGAAGTGGTGACTCCTTCTCTTTCTACTGATTCTTGTTTGTAGTTTTCTTTGCCTAATAGTTTAGCGAATAAGTCGTCGGAAGTTGATAGTGATTTTACGGCGATACCGAGGTGTTCTAGTTTCATGATTGATGGATGATGAGTGATGAGTAATGAGTAATGAGTAATGAGTAATGAGTAATATTAAAATTTATTTGGTAGAATGAAAAATCGAAATATAAAAACTTTAGATATGATCAATTTTTGAGTTAATAAATGGTTTTCATTTTAGATCGGGTTTGCGTGAGGGCGGAGGGCATTGTTGGAGCTCTTTTTCGGCGGCTGGTTTGGCGGGGGCAGAAAAAAGCGACTGCCCGTAGACCGACCATTTTTCGGAGCTGGATAAGAGCGTTGGCAAAAAATGGGCACGCCCAAAATAATTCAAACAAAAGTAGTAAATTTGCGGCATGAACGAAAGCAACAGACAAAGAAAAGTCGCCCAAGTTATTCAAGAAGATTTTGCTGAATATTTCCGTAAACAAGCTTCGGAAAGCAAACAGTCTTTTTTAATCTCGGTTTCTGATGTGAAAGTAACGGCAGATTTGAGCATTGCCAAAATTTACCTGAGTATTTTTCCAACAGAATACCGTAAAGATATTATGAAAGAAATTCTGGTTAATAAAGCGCAGTACCGCAATTTTATCGGACAGAAAATGGGCAAGCAGGTTCGGATTATTCCAGAACTGAATTTCTACCTGGATACGACTTTGGACGACGTGGAAAAAATTGAAAAAGAATTGAGAGGCGAAGGCGATAATCCAATCCTTTAATCTTTAGTAAAACGTTATTTTCTTTTGAAAAACACCTCATTTTATATCGCTACCCGCTATTTGCTGGCTCGAAAAGGAAGCACGGCCGTCACTTTCATTACGTGGCTGGCAGCTTTGGCGATGTTGGTTGCCGTAGCCGCAATGTTTATCATCATCTCTGTTTTTTCGGGACTTGAAGATCTGAATCAAGATTTAATTGCCAATCTGCACTCTGATCTTACGGTGAAAAATAAATCGGGAAAAGTATTGCAGAATATCGACAAAGCCACTAAAATCATCGGTGGAAATAAGGAGATTGCTCACTATTCGAAAGTGATTGAAGAGAAAGCCTACTTGCGTTTTCGCGAGAATGGCGATATTGCCAATTTGCGCGGCGTAGATTCGGCCTATATTTTCGTCAACCCCATTAATCAAAATATTTTATACGGAACCTATCCAAGTTTTAAATTTTCCAACGAAGTGCTGATGGAAAATAAACTCAACAACCGACTAACGATTCCCGTAGGTGAAGGAGCGGATTATGCCACGATTTTGATGCCGAAACCGGGCGTCGGAATGATCAGCAAGGAAGAAGATATTTTCACAAAACGCGAAATATTTGTGTCGGGTATTTTTCCTGGAAACGATCAACTTGATAATACGATCATCGCGCCGATTGAGTTGGCTCGGGAACTTTTGAATCTGCCCAAAGATGCTGCGTATCAAATCGTAATCAAATTAAAGGACGCCAATAAAGCAGATGAAGTAAAAGCAGATCTTTCCAAATTGCTCGGCAAAACCTACGAACTAAAAACCAAGAAGGAGGAAAATGCTGCTTTCTGGAAAATGATCAATACTGAAAAACTATTTATTTATTTAATTTTTGCGCTCGTAATTTTCATTACCACGTTTAATCTGGCCGGAGCAATTACCATTTTGCAACTCGATAAAAAAGAGCAGGCGAAATCATTGATGTCAATGGGAATGAATTTAAAATCTCTGCGAAATGTTTATTTCTACACGGGACTTTTGATCGTATTCTTTGGGATCATCAGTGGATTGATTGTAGGAACCATCATGTGTTATGTTCAAATCAACACTGGCTTCTTTAAGGCCGGAAGCAATACCGACTTGGCTTTTCCGGTTCGGATTATCCCACTTAATTATGTGATTGTAAGTGCAACGGCAGGAGTTTTCGGACTCTTTGTCTCCAGACTTTTCTCGAAAGTTAACAAAAGTCACTTCAAAGCCAATTGATCTTCCAAACTTATTTGGGTAACTTTGTGCTTCGAATTAAATGACTCCAGAGCAGCGGTTTACTGGACCTTATTATTTTCTAAATTATCATTAAAAACTTCAATTTAAAATGAAAAAAATATTTACTTTATTTATTTCCCTTACAATTTCAACCTCTTCTTTCGCTCAAATTCCTGCGGGATACTATGACAGTGCTGCGGGTTTAAGTGGCTACGAACTAAAATCTGAACTCTACGGAATCATCAGTGCTGGTGCTTTGGATTTGGGCTATGGAAGTGGCTCAGGTGGATTATGGCAAACTTACTTCACCTCTGATGTTGATAAATATTACGAGAATAAC
Organism: Kaistella antarctica; assembly: GCF_900109615.1. Lineage (GTDB taxonomy): Bacteria > Bacteroidota > Bacteroidia > Flavobacteriales > Weeksellaceae > Kaistella > Kaistella antarctica. The sequence continues at coordinate 174,052 of NZ_FOIX01000003.1, read as the reverse complement.
GGATCAGTGTTAGATATGTATTCTGAAAATCCAAGCGGCCCAGATCCTTACGAATACAGGCTAGGGCAATCCTATAATGGCGGAAATCAGTGTAGTACCGTGGATTTCACTGCTGAAGGAAAATGCTATAATAGGGAGCACAGTTTGCCTAAATCTTATTTTGGTAATGCGACTCCAATGGCCAATGATGCGCATTTCGTTGTTCCTGCTGACTTTTTTGTCAATCAACAACGGTCGAATTATCCGTATGGAGAAACTGATTCTCCTACCTGGACTTCAAAGAATGGCAGTAAACTTGGCGCGTCGAGCTTTCCTGGATATTATGGAACGGTCTTCGAACCGATCAATGAATTTAAAGGTGATTTCGCCAGAATGCATCTTTATTTTATAACGAGATATCAAGACAAATTACAGAATTTCGATCGATTTTTTCCACAGCTTAATCCTATAGATGGAACTACGGATCGTGGCTACAAGCAATGGTACATTAACTTGATGTTAAAGTGGGCGGCCCAAGATCCAGTTTCCCAGAAAGAAATTGACCGAAACAACGCCATCTACGACAGGCAAAATAATAGAAATCCCTTTATCGATCATCCAGAATGGGTGAATATGATTTGGACATCTACCCTTTCCAGTCAAGAAACCGCTGCTTTAAATAAAACTATTTCTATTTATCCGAATCCAGTTAGAAATGGGGAATTGCATCTGGCTGGTTATGGGTTAGACACGACTACTTCGGTTCAGATTTATTCAATGGAAGGGAAATTAGTTCAAACTGTTAATCAAAACTTTAAAAATTCTAAAAAGATTATTCTTCAGAATTTACCGAAAGGAGTTTACTTCCTGAAAGTGAATGCTCAAACTTTAAAATTTATCGTTCAATAAGCCGATCTAAATTTTCAATGGTTGAATCTTCGAAAAGGTTCTACTGTTGAGCTTTTCAAAGGTTATGCTCTGAGTTTTATAGTCACTCAAAACCGTCCAATTATATTTTGGCTAACTTTGCTATTTACGTAAAACTGCTTGTAATACAGCAGTTTTGCTATATACGCTATTTTCTAATCTTACTAAAAATTATTATTCGACAATGAGAAAATTTTTTACTTTACTACTTGCAGTCGGCATTACCAGTTCTTTGGTTGCCCAAATTCCAGCTGGATATTATAACGGAACAAATGGATTATCTGGTTACGAATTGAAAACAAAATTAAATACGATCATTTCTAACGGTTCTAAAGATTTGGGCTACGGTGCTCTGTGGAAGACTTATGCTACCTCAGACGTTGATAAATACTATGAAAACAACGGAACTTTGCTCGATATGTATTCTGAAAACCCAACTGGTCCAGATGCTTATGAATACATCATTGGATCGGTCGCAAATGGTGGAAACCAGTGTGGGTCTGCGAATCAGAATGTTGAAGGGTTTTGCTATAATCGCGAACATTCTTTACCACAAAGCTTTTACGGAAAATTAGCCCCTATGGTTAACGATGCGCACTTTGTGATTCCGTCTGATTACTATGTGAACAGCAGAAGAGAAACCTATTCTTTTGGCGAAACCGTGGCACCAAGCTGGACGACTACTAATGGAACTAAAGTGGGACCTTCTAATTTCCCAGGATATAGCGGAACGATTTTCGAACCAATCGATGAATTTAAAGGCGATTTGGCCAGAATGCACCTTTTCTTTATCACGCGTTATGAAGATAAACTTCAATCGTTTTCAGAATATCATAATGCGCAGAATCCCTTGGATGGTACGGTAAATAGAGGTTATAAGCAATGGTATATTAATTTAATGCTCAAATGGGCAGCGCAAGATCCAGTTTCGCAGCGAGAAATTGACCGTAATAACGCTATTTTTGCCAGACAGAAAAACAGAAATCCTTTTATCGATCATCCAGAATGGGTGAATATGATTTGGACTTCTACCCTTTCAACAACTGAAGTATCTTCGTTTAAGAAATCACTTTCGGTTTATCCGAATCCGGTAAGAAATGGACAGTTGCATTTGTCAGGATATGGTCTGGAGGACATTTTTCAGGTTCAAATTTATTCAATGGACGGGAAATTAATTCAAACGGTTCAGCAGAATTTTAAAAATTTAAATAAGATCATTCTTAAAGATCAATCAAAAGGAGTATATATTTTAAAAACAGAAAATCAGTCAGTGAAATTTATTGTTCAATAACTTTTACAAATCATACTACACACACCGGCGCTTAGAAAAGTGGCCGGTTTTTTTAATGGATTCTGAAACTATCTCAATCGATAATTTAATTGATTTTTACTTTAGAAATGATTTTTCAGTCTAATACTTATCATACTGCTTCGCTTTCTAATGAATAAATTTTATCTAAATTTGTTGACCTAATTCAATTAAGATTATGAAAAAGATTACTACTTTATTGCTTGGACTCTTGTTTACACTAACATTAGCACAAGCCCCCGCAAATTATTATAATGGCACCGCTGGTCTCGAGGGCCCTGCTCTAAAAACAAAACTCAGCCAAATTATCACGGCCGGCGCCCAGGATAAAGGGTACGCTGGACTTTACAATGCATACCCAACCACAGACACCGATAGTTTCTATGAGAATGACGGCTCTGTCCTCGATATGTATTCGGAAGACCCCACCGGTCCAGATCCTTACAATTATCAACACGGGGTGAAAAAGTGCGGCGATATTGGAGCAAATGAAGGTGGTTGCTATAACAGAGAACATATTATTCCACAAAGTCTTTTCAGTCAAAATGCACCTATGGTCTCAGATATTCATCATATTCGTCCAGCTGATGGAAAAGTTAATGGTTACCGAAGTAATTATCCTTTCGGTGTAGTGAGCAATCCTTCAAGAATATCATTAAATGGAAGCAAAGTCGGGACTTCAGGTTCTGCAGGTTACGGTGGTACTGTGTTTGAGCCGATTGATGAGTTTAAAGGTGATATTGCAAGAATGGTTTTATACTTCGTAACTAGATATGAAAGTAAACTTTCAACATTTAATACCGGTAATTTATTAGGTGGTTCACCGTTCCCAGGTTTGCAAAGTTGGGAATTAGAAGTAATGAAAACTTGGGCCGCTAATGATCCTGTTTCCGATTGGGAAATCGTACGCAACAACGGGTCTTATGCTTTTCAAAAAAACCGTAATCCATTTATCGACAATCCACAGTGGATTACAGACATTTGGGGTGCAGCTCTAGCGACCAGTGAAAGTAATGCTGCAAAAACATCTTTAATTTTATATCCTAATCCTGTGAAAAACGGAGAATTAAATGTGAAAGGAAACGATTTGAATAAAATTGAAACTGCTAAAATCTTTGACGCCACAGGAAAACTAGTTCAAACGATTTCGCAACCTTTTAAAAACGGAAATAAATTAAATCTTAAAAATTTACCAAAAGGCGTTTACATTCTGTATACAGAACAAGCAACTTCTAAATTTATGGTAGACTAAATTTTTAGCTCACTAGTCCTGAAAAATCGATACAGATTATAGGGCAAAAATAAATAATTAAACCAAAGCAAAAACATTTTTGCTTTGGTTTTTGTTTTTATAGGTTTTCATTTTTATTGTTTCTTGGTCGTGCATTTGATTAGGTGTTAGGTAGTGATTAGAAAAATGAGGACGTACTTCATTTTAAATTTCAATTGATTCATCTACAATTCTTCTTCTTAATTTGGTCTCTACATTATATTTATCGATGTCAAATTCTTGTTTTAAAATTCCATTAATTCTTTCTGCCACTGCATTTTCATAAGGATCTGAGTTCTGGGTCATACTGCACTTAATATTGTTCTTCTCCAGTAATTTTTGATTCATTTGAACAATATTGAAGAGCACGATCTGAATGGTGAATGAGTAATCCTAAATTCACTTTTTTGTTTTTTAAAGCATTCTTCAATGCCAGTAAACTACTTTGCGTATTCAGTTTATCAGCAACATGATGGACGACTATTTTCTTGGAATAAGCATCTGCTATTAGACTTAAATAAGTCGGATTTGATCTGCTTCCAATATAAGTAATGTCTGCAACCCAGACCTGATTAGGTTTGTTAATCTGATAATCCAATATTAGGTTTTTATGTTTTCTAAATCGATGATGCGAGTTGGTGGTGATGTGATAACTTCTCTTTGGAATGATCAATAAATTATTTGCACGCAGAATATCAAAGAATTTATCTCTACCTACTTTCAATGATTTCAGTGGCTTCTTTAACATGAAGTTTAATTTCCTGCCTCCAAGATGAGGCTGCTTAAATCTGAGTTCTTCAACCATCTCAACTACTTTTACAGCAGTATCAGTGCGCTCTACACTACGTTTCTCACTTCGGTAATAGACTTGTCTATTAATACCGGACAATCCACAGATAAAGACTAAAGTTTCTTTTTCTGTTCTGCGGAAGTTATTGATTGTACGGCTGCGGAGTTTTTTCGTACGTCAATCTGGTATTCACTTTCCGCGATATTAATCATCATATCGAAGAAAATAACCTTCTTATCGGCAATGTAGGCTTCTCTTTCCAGTAATGCTTTTTGTTTTTCAAGCAGTTTTACTTCGACCTCCAATTCCATAATTCGTTGTTCAGGAGTTTTTTGCATAGAATGAGGTATTTGATTGTCCCAATCAAAGTTACCATATTTTCGGAGCCAAATTAATACGGTGGAGTGAGATTGAATTCCATATTTCTTGGTACACTCTTTAATCTCCAATCTACCAGCTTCAATTTCTTGTACAATCTGGAGTTTTAAACTTAAACTGTAATCTTTCTGTGTACGCTTTACATAAACGCTTTGTGATAATTCTTCCATAACGATTGTTTTTTGTATATCGCTATTTCAGGACGGGACAAGCTATTAAATTAAACCGGCACTTTTTGAAGTTGTCGGTTTTTTTTATTTTAAATTTGAATTGACAAGGAATATTTCCCAGAGTTTATCCTTTTTTTGATTCTGAAAAAGTCAGCAATCTAATACTTATCATGCCTCTACAATTTCTGGTGGATAAATATGGCCTAACTTTACTTTTCCAATTTTAATACTATTATGAGAAAATTTAGCATTTTATTGCTTGGCTTATTGTTTTCAATAACATTAGCGCAAGCACCTGCCACTTATTATGATGGCACCACAGGCTTAACTGGAGCCGCTTTAAAAACAAAACTCAGCCAAATTATTACCGCCGGAGCACTAGATAAAGGTTATGATGGTCTCTGGGATGCGTATGCTACCACAGACACTGATAGTTTTTACGAAAACGACGGTTCTGTTTTAGACATGTATTCTGAAAATCCGACTGGTGCCGATCCATACAATTACAGACACGGCATCAAGAAATGTGGAAATTACAAAAATGAAGGTGACTGTTATAACCGCGAACACGTTGTGCCGCAAAGTTATTTTGGCAAAAGCAGACCTATGGTTTCCGATCTTCATCATATCCGACCAACTGATGGAAAAGTAAACGGCATGCGAAGCAATTATCCGTTCGGAATGGTTGCCAATGCTTCTTACACTTCCGCTAATGGTGGGAAAGTAGGATCTTCTGTTTCACCTGGTTTTGGTGGAACGGTCTTCGAACCAATCGATGAATTCAAAGGAGATATCGCCAGAATGGTCTTGTATTTCGTCACCCGTTACGAATCAAAACTTTCTGGATTTGGTGGACAAAACATGTTAGGAAACACTCCTTATCCTGGATTACAAGAATGGGAAAAAGTGGTGTTGATGACTTGGGCTGCTCAAGATCCTGTGTCAGCCGCTGAAATTGTAAGAAATAATGCGTCCTACGTATTCCAAAAAAATAGAAATCCTTTTATTGATCATCCAGAATGGGTGGAGCAAATTTGGGGAACGCAGGTTGTTGACAACGAAGCTCCTTCTACCCCAACGAATTTGGCGTTAATTTCTACGTCTACTTCGTCAGCAAAATTATCTTGGACGGCTTCTACAGATAATATTGCGGTAACATACTATAAGATTTTCGTAGATGGAACTTTTCACAGTAACGCTCCAACTGCCACAGCAACTGTTTCAGGTTTAGCCCAAGGCACAACTTATACTTTCAATGTTGCAGCTGCAGATGGTGCTGGAAATTTTTCGTCGCAAAGTAATACCGTAACCGGAACAACGCTTATTGATAATGAAGCACCGTCTAATCCAACCAATTTGAGCGTTCTTTCCGTAGGAACAAACAGTATCGAAATTCAATGGACTGCTTCAACGGACAATATTGGTGTAGAATCTTATGACATCAATGTGAATGGACAATTAATGGGCTCCACCAATTCCACAACGACCAATGTTGCCAATTTAAATCCTTCGACCACGTACTCTATTTATGTTGTAGCAAAAGATGCTGGCGCAAATATGTCGGGACCGAGTAATACAGTAACTGCAACAACCAATTCGATTGGTTTAAACTGTGGTGAGGAAAATTTTGAGACCATGCCAATCGGACCATCCACCTACTCCACGTATAACTGGACAAGCAATGGAATTTCTTGGACTTCTGAAGATTCTAGAACCGACGAAACATTGAACGGCAGAGCAATTATGATCAGAGATGGATTCTTGACGGCGTTATCTGCACCGAATGGAATTGGGAATCTAACAGTAACTACTCAACGTAAATTCAAGGGTGGAACTGGAACTTTCAAAATTTTCATTGATGATGTTGATACTGGTAAAACTATTCCATACGGAGATGCAATAACTACTACAACTGTTACGGGAATTAATATTTCTGGGACCGTAGAAATTAGTTTGGTCAATAGCAGCACTTCTAACAGAGTGATGATCGATGATATGAAATGGACTTGCTACGATGATGGTTTAGCCACGGGAGAAACTGCGGTATCAAATTCTAAATTAAGTGTTTATCCGAATCCGGTTAAGAATGGTGAATTGAACGTTAGCGGAAAAGATTTAACGAACATTGCAACTGCTCAGATTTTTGATTATAGTGGGAAACTGGTTCAATCCATTTCACAACCATTCAGAAACAGCAACAAGATTATGCTTAAAAGCTTACCAAAAGGAGTTTACATTTTGAAAGCAGGCACTCAATCTGCGAAATTCATTATCCAATAAAAATTAATATTATAATTGTAAAGACTGGTGGTTTTCATCAGTCTTTTTTTTAATTTTGAACCATGGATCAGCAAATCAAATTAGGCCTTATCGGGAAAAATATTTCCTACTCTTTTTCTAAAAATTATTTTGAAAACAAGTTTAAAAAACTATTTCTTAAAAATCACACTTATGAGGTTTTTGATTTAAATGATATTGCTGATGTTGAGCAAGTGTTCAATAACCAAAATCTGACTGGACTAAATGTGACCATTCCATTTAAAGAAAAAATAATTCCTTACCTCGATGAACTAAGCAATGAAGCTGAAAAAATTGGCGCGGTCAACACGATTCTCATTAAAGACGACATTAAGAAAGGATTTAATACGGACGCTTTCGGGTTTGAAAAAACCTTGCTCCTACATCAAAAAGATATTCATCAATCTGCTTTAATTTTAGGCAATGGTGGCGCAGCAAAAGCGGTAAAGTACGTTCTGGAGAAACACGACATTCCCTACCAAATTGTTAGCAGAACTGGCGATTTAAATTTTGAGAATCTTACCAAAGAAATGGTTGCTGATAATCTTTTGATCATCCAATGTACACCCGTTGGAACATTTCCCAATGTGGAGGATAGTCTTGATTTTCCCTTCTCTGACTTGACTTCCAAACATCTCATCATCGACCTCATTTACAATCCTGAGTATACCTCTTTTATAAAAATGGCTGCTCAAAATGGATCAAAAACCGTGAATGGCTTTTATATGCTTGAACAACAAGCAGAAAAAGCCTGGGAAATTTGGAATGTTCAAAAAAAATAAGTTAATTTAGTGCACGGTTTATCATCAAAAATAGACTACCGATCAATTTAATAAAAAGACTGCTATGATTACAGAAGATTCACTTTCTGAGAACCACGAAAAAAAACCTGAACAAGAAAATATTTTGGATCAAAACCCCTTAGAAATTCCAAGTTCAAAAGAAGATGCGCCACCTGCAGAAATGGAAGAACCTGCGGTAGAAGAACCGCAAGAGATCCCAGAACCACAGACAGATCCAGAGGACGAGATTCCGGTTTTGGGAGAAGTACTTTTAGAAACAAGCGCAGAAACAGGTGAACCGAAAATTGAGGAACATCACGATGAAAATAAGTTGATCCTCGAAGAGGTTGCTCTGGAATTAAGTCCAGATGAAGAACTTCCTCAAGATAATGTATCGGCTACTCCAGAAACTACAATTGAGCAAGAGGTAGTAACTGAACAGGATGTAGTAGAAAACAATACACCAAAGCAGGATGATCCAGAAACCATTAATCAGCCTGAGCAAGAATTAGGATCGCCAACAGAGGAATCAAAATCTTCTGATAATTTAGAAAAGTCAGAAATTCACACTGCTGCTTCCGATAAAAAACCTGAAAGCCACCAAAATCGTCACGAAGATGAATTAGAAAGCATCGACTCACTGTCGTTGGCAGAAGTTCTTGCAGCGATGGAAACCATCGTAAATAAAGAGGATGCTGGAGCGCACTTCAGAAAATTCAATCAGTTAAAGGAACAGGCGAATCACTTGATCCACGACCAGACGGAGGATTTAAAGAACAAATTTGTAGCCGCCGGAAATCCAGTCGAGCTTTTCAGCAATCAACATCCTTCGCAAGCTAAACTTTCGGGCATCTTGCATATCTATCGAGAAAAGAACGATGAATACCACAAGAAGCAAGAAGAAAATCATCATAAAAATTTAGAACACCGTCAGTCGATTATTGACAGTTTAAAAAACCTCTATACCAATACTGAAGCAGGAACCAATCTTTTCAAAGCGATTCGCGAAATTAAGGAAGACTGGAAAAACGCGGGGCAAGTTGCAAAATCGGAATTCAAATTACTCAATAATAATTATTTCCATCATCTCAATCAGTTCTATCAAATGCTTGATATGAACAAAGAATATATGGAGCAGGAATTTGCGCATAATTTAGAAAAGAGACAACACATTATTGAAAGAGCCAAAGAGTTGCAATTAGAACCGTCCGTGCAGAAAGCGCTGAACGAATTGCAATATTTACATAAACTTTGGAAAGAAGAGGCAGAACCAGTTGCAGAAGAATTTAGAGAAAAAACCTGGGATGAATTTAAAGAAATTTCGAATAAAATTCACGACAGAAAATCAGAACTGACCGAGCAAATCGAAAAGGAACAAGCTGAAAATCTGATTCGCAAGAATGAGATCATCGAAGAAATTAAAAAGATGGCTGGTGGGGAAAAAGAAACCAACCACAATTATTGGCAAAACTCAATTAAAAAGGTGGAAGCTTTGCGGACTGAATTTCTCAGATTAGGAAATGTTCCGAGAAAAGTCTCCAATCAAAACTGGAATGATTTTAAAGATCATCTTCGTAATTTCAATGTTAAGAAAAATGAATTTTACAAAGGTTTAAAGAATTCTCAGCAGACCAATCTTGATGAGAAATTAAATTTAATTCAAACGGCAAAAGACAATATGCTGTCTGAAGATTGGGAAACGATTGTTCCGCTCTTTAAAAAATTACAGGAAGACTGGAAGAAAGTAGGACACGTACCAAGAAGCATGACCAACAAAGTTTGGGACGATTTCCGCGAGGCTTGCAACACTTTCTTTAATAATTACAGAGAAAAAAATAATACGGCAAACGATAACTGGAAAGAAAATTTCAAAAATAAAAAACAACTTCTAGACGAATTAAAAGAAATCGGTGACGAAGAAGGAAGTGTTGAAAAAATCGAGCAGATTAAATCGAAATGGAATAGCATCGGTAAAGTACCGAGAGAGAAAATCAATATCAATACAGAGTTCAATAAAACGTTGCGTGATAAATTGAAACTGAACAAAATTCATGAGTACGATCTAAGAGAAGAAGGACTTTCTGAAGATCAGGTGACTGACAAGGCGCGCAAAATTAAAAATCAAATCGCCGACTTAGAAGCGGAAATCGTGAAGATGGAAAATAATCTTGGCTTCTTCAGCAACTCATCAAGAGACAATCCATTGTTAAAAGAAACTTTTCAGAAGATTGATGATAAAAAATCACAACTCGAAAGCATGAAACAAAGTTTGCACAGTATTCTTATCGGAGATAATCAATAAATATCATGTTAAAAAAAATATTCGTACTCCTATTTATAAGTACTTTATCAATTGTTAAAGCACAGGACAACGTGCCAGATTTACTTTCTATTCCTGGACCGATTGAATATGATGGAACCGAATATTTTTTGTCTTGGAGCAAACCAATGTCGAAGACTTTGTTTCGGCAGCAATATTTACCTATTGATGAACGAATTGAAGACTTCACCCAACTCCTCGACTTCTCTTTTTTTAATAAAGAAATCGAGATGGAATTGGCTGTTCGTCAAAAAGTAGAAGGAATTCAAGAAAGAGGGAAAAAAGATAAATTTGCGAAAGTCAATGTTATTGAAAGTCCAGATGGTGCAGAATATATCGTCGATTATTTTATTTCTGAAAGTCCTGAGAAAGGCGATTCTTACATTGAGTATAATGTGTATCGTTTCAAGAATTATACAAACGGAACCGATAAAAGCTTCCTTATTTTGGCTCATGCAAAAAGAATGTATGGCGATTTGAAATCGTCTGCGAAATCTCTGGCCAGACAGCGAGATCATCTCATTACGACAATGATTGAGTTTAAAATTCCAGAGATCAAGATTGCACCACAAAATTAATATTAAACCTTAAAAATTAAACACTCGGCAACTTGTTGGGTGTTTTTTAATTCAGATGAACTACGAAAATTACATCCAACGCTGTCTTGACCTCGCTCACAAAGCCTTAGGTAAAACTTATCCGAATCCTTTGGTGGGCTGTGTTATCGTTCATAATAATGTCATTATCGGCGAAGGTTTTCATGAAAAATCAGGTCAAGCTCACGCTGAAATCAACGCGATCAATAGCGTGAAAAATCCTGACCTGTTAAAAGAATCTACAATTTATGTTTCATTAGAACCTTGCGCGCATTTTGGAAAAACACCGCCCTGCGCTGATAAAATTGTGGAAATCGGTTTTAAGAAAGTGGTCATCGGAACTTTGGATTCTCACGACAAAGTGAATGGTAAAGGAAAACAGATCCTAGAAGATGCAGGAATTGAATTCTTTTCAGGAGTTTTAGAAAAAGAATGTCGGGAATTAAACAAACGGTTTTTCACCTTTCATCAAAAACGAAGACCATTCATCATTTTAAAATGGGCCGAATCAGGCGATAGTTTTTTAGATAAAGATTTTAAACCAACTCAGATTGGCAATCCCTTGACCAAGCAATTCGTTCATCAATTAAGAAGTCAGGAACATGCTATTTTAGTGGGAACTCAGACTGCTTTAACAGATAATCCCAGTTTAACAACGAGAGAGATTGTTGGCCGAAATCCGATTCGGATTTTGATTGACTTTGATTTAAAAGTTCCTATAGATTTTAACTTATATAATGATGAAGCGGTAACAGTCATTTTTAATTCAAAGAAAGAAACAATCGAAGAAAATATCACTTTTATTAAACTAGAAAAAGAAAATTTCCTGGAAAACTTAATGGCGAAATTATTTGAAAATCAGATTCAGTCGGTGATCGTCGAAGGTGGCAGTTTTACCTTGCAACAGTTTATTGACCAAAATCTTTGGGATGAAGCCATCATCATTAAAAACGATAAACTTCATTTGATGCATGGAACGAAAGCTCCAATATTGAGTTCTGATATTTTTGAAACCAAGCAGTTTAGCGATAACAAGATTGAATTCTATAAAAATTCTCACTAATGGAATTTTCCTTTGACACCATAAAGTCACCTGTCGAAAACATACATCTTAAGGAAAAAGGCAGCAAGTTTATTGGCTTTTCCTTTCCCGTAGAAAACGAAAGCGAAGTGAAGGAGGCGTTGGGAAAAGTTAAGGAAGAACATCCAAAAGCGACGCATCACTGCTACGCTTTTCGTTTAGGAATTACGGGTGAAAACTATCGGGCGAATGATGATGGCGAACCTTCAGGAAGTGCGGGCTTGCCGATTTACAATCAGTTACTGGCGAACAATGTTACCCAAATTCTGCTCATCGTAGTTAGGTATTATGGCGGAACAAAACTGGGAGTTTCCGGTTTGGTGAAAGCCTATAAAGAAACTGCAAAATTGATTTTAGAATCCTGCGAAATTATCACCAAAGAATTACAATCTGAGATTGAAATTCAATTCGACTTTAATCAGCAAAATGTCATTTTTACTTTACTAAATAAGTTTGAGGCAAAAATAATCGATTTTAAAACCGAGGAAACCTGCACCATTTCAGCAAAATTAAAAACTTCTGAAAAAGAAAACATCTCAGATCAATTATCTGAGATGCAAATTATTTCGTTCGAATTCTTGTCATAAAGTTGAAAACTACCAATCCGTCTTTCATCTTTATTCTATCATCTTTTATCTTTTTCTAATCTCTTCTTCCCATCAACATCGACGCCCAATAAAGAAGTTGCGCCAATGATCCAAGCGCTGCGACCACATAGGTTCTAGCCGCCCAAGTTAAGGAATCCTTCACACCAACATATTCTTCAGTTGTTACTGTTCCAGTATCTTTCAACCATTTCATGGCGCGATTACTTGCATCGTATTCTACGGGTAAAGTAACAAAAGCGAAAAGTGTCGTAACAGCAAAAAGAGCAACACCAATCGCAAGGACCGTTGTGTTTCCGTTTGGATTTTCAATTGTTCTGGTAGCTCCCATTAAAACGATACCACCGATCAGCACGAACTGCATTAAATTAGAACTGATGTTGACCATCGGAACTAATTTTGACCGAAGTTTTAACATTGAATAACCTACAGCGTGTTGAACGGCGTGCCCGCATTCGTGTGCTGCAACTGCCGCTGCGGCTGCGTTTCTCTGCATATAGACACCCTCTGATAAATTTACAGTTTTATTTGCAGGATTATAATGGTCAGTTAATTGGCCAGGAACTGAAATTACTTGTACATCATTAATATTGTTGTCTCGTAACATTTTTTCTGCGACCTCTTTACCCGACATTCCATTTCGCAAATGAACTTGCGAATAATGTTCGAATTTTGCTTTCAATCTGGACGAGACTAACCAGCTGACGAGCATTGAAACCCCGATAATTACATAATAACCAATCATTTTTTTATTTTTTTCTAAATTAAATATCTGCAAAGTATCAATAAAAAACGTGCCAAAGTTTTTAGTTTTGGCCGAATGAATTATCTTTGTTTTTTCAAACTAATATTGATGAATGTGATTACGATTCTTGAAGTAAAAACCGATAATGATTTAAAAAATTTCATCAAGTTTCCGATGAAACTTTACAAAAGTAACAAAAATTATGTCCCGCCCTTAATCAATGATGAAAAAAACATTTGGGATCGTAAGGAAAACGCGGCTTTAGACTATGCTGAATTCAAAAGATATCTGGCTTATAAAGACGGAAAAATCGCTGGTAGAATCGCGGTAATGATTAATCACAAAGAGGTTAATGAATTGAACATTAAAAAGATTCGTTTCGGTTGGTTCGATTTCATTGATGATTTGGAGGTAACAAAAGCTTTAATCGGAAAAGCCATTGACTACGCGAAAGAAAAAAACATGTCGAAAATTGAAGGACCGATGGGTTTCACCAATTTAGATAAATCTGGAATGCTGACTTTAGGTTTTGATAAAATCGCAACCATGATTGGATTGTACAACTTTGAATACTATCCTGAGCATTTGGAAAAATTAGGTTTAGTTAAAGAAAAAGAATGGGTAGAATTCGAATTGGATTTCCCCGTAGTTTTATCTGAAAAGGTCCAGAAATTTAGCAGTTTGATTGCTGAAAAATACAAATTGAAAGTCTTAGAATTCAATAATAAAAAAGAAATTTTACCATATGTAGAACCGATGTTTAGGTTGTTGGATGAAACTTATAAAACCCTCTCAACCTACACTCCGATCACCGACGAACAAATTAAAACTTACAGAGATAAATATTTTAATTTTATTGATAAAGATTATATCGTTTGCATTGTGGATGAACATGATGAACTAATTTCATTTGCTATCACGATGCCTTCTTACTCGAAAGCACTTCAGAAGGCGAATGGCAAGCTGTTTCCGTTTGGATGGTATCATTTTTTACAGGCCGGAAAGAAGAATCTGCGCGCTAATTTTTATCTGATCGGAATTCACCCAGATTATCAAAGACGTGGGGTAACTTCTTTGATTTTTAAAGAGATTTGGCGTAATTTCAGTAAAAAAGGCGTGAAAATTTTGGAAACAAACCCCGAACTGGAGGAAAACAAAAGCGTACAAGTTCTTTGGCAAGATTATAATCCCGTTAATCATAAACGGCGCCGCACCTATTCGATGGAAATTTCAACCGATACTAATTTATAGGCTAATGAAAAAGCAACTTTATATTTACGCAGCGATGATTGTCGCATTCATCTTGTATAACCAGTTTTTTCAAGTGGAAGATGCGCGAATAAATGAAGGCATCAACATATTATTTGCCAGTATTTTATTTCTTTACATCGGTTATCTGGCCTACTTGCTTCTGAAAAGAATAAAAGATACCACCAATAAGTAAGCACTTAAATATTTTCATCTTAAACTTTCTGTGCAAACAGAGATATTTACGGGTTATAATTTTTTCTATATTACATAATTCCTTAAATTTGCAAGATTAAGAAAATAATGTTAAGATGAATCTTCCCGAAAATTATATCCCGATTATTATTCAGATTGCAGTCGCTGCAGGCTTCGTTTTACTCTCCATTTTAGGAACTCATTTTTTAGGACCGCAACAAAAAGCGACGTCTTTGAAAAAGAATGAAGCTTTCGAATGTGGTGTAGAAGTAGAAGGAAATGCACGTACGCCGTTTTCTGTAAAGTACTTTCTAACAGCGGTGCTTTTTGTTCTGTTTGATATCGAGATTGTCTTTTTCTACCCTTACGCGGTGAACATCCGTGAATTTGGAGTCGAAGGTTTCTTCGCAGTTCTTACCTTTATCTCGGTCTTTTTCCTCGCTTTCATCTATGTTTGGAAACGTGGCGCACTTGATTGGGATAAATAGTTTTTGAGTCTTTAGTAACTTTAAGAAAATTAAAATGTCTGATAATAAACCAGTAATTAGAATGGACGGTGAAGCGCCCGAAGGTTTTGAAGGAGAAGGATTTTTCGCCACCAAACTCAGCAGTGTGATTGGGATGGCAAGAAAGTTCTCGCTTTGGCCTTTACCATTTGCCACTTCATGCTGTGGAATTGAATTCATGGCGACGCTTAATCCTACTTTCGATGCCTCTAGATTTGGAATGGAAAAGAACTCTTTTTCTCCCAGACAAGCAGATATGTTAATGGTTTGCGGAACCATCTCGAAAAAATTGGGTCCTGTTTTAAAACAAGTTTATACCCAAATGGCAGAACCAAAATGGGTAGTTGCAGTTGGCGCTTGCGCTTCTAGCGGTGGAATTTTCGATACCTATTCTGTGTTGCAGGGAATTGATAAAATAATTCCCGTTGACGTTTACGTTCCTGGTTGTCCGCCAAGACCAGAGCAAATTATTGAAGGCGTGATGCAGGTTCAAGCTCTTTGTGAAGGCGAAAGCATCCGCAGAAGAGATTTACCAGAGTATCAGCAATTATTAGCATCTTACGATATAGATTAGTACAAATGACGAATGAATTTGTTTTAGAAGCCATTAGCAGAGAATTTCCCGATAGCGTAATTTCGAATGAAACCTCTTACGATTTTTTAACTTTAGAAATAAAGAAAGAAGATATTAAAAAGGTAATTCATCATTTGAGAGATTCTTCGCTGCAATTTAATTTCCTGACGGATATTTGTGGAATTCACTATCCTGAAACTCCAGAAAAAGAACTAGGCGTTATTTATCATCTTCATAATATGATGGATAATTTCAGAATTCGCCTGAAAGTATTTATGCCAAGAGAAAATGCGGAAGTTGATTCTATGACAGAACTTTTCGCTGGTGCAAACTGGATGGAAAGAGAAACTTTTGATTTTTACGGAATTAAATTTAAAGGTCATCCTGATTTAAGAGTCATCTTGAATATGGAAGATTTAGGCTATCACCCAATGTTGAAAGAATATCGTTTAGAAGATGGTTCTAGAACCGATAAGGACGATAAAATGTTCGGAAGATAAAAATATAGATGATGAATGATCATTGATTATTGCAATCAACTGTCACCAATTAATTATCAATTATGAAAGACAACGCACTCTCCAATATACTCAACCAACACGATGCTAAGGAACAGATTGACGGTCAATTATACACCTTAAATCTTGGACCGACGCACCCTGCGACACACGGAATTTTCCAGAACGTCCTGACCATGGACGGTGAGAGAATTTTGCATGCAGAGCAAACTGTGGGTTACATTCACCGTGCTTTTGAAAAGATTTCTGAAAGAAGAAACTTTACTCAGATTACAACTCTAACTGATCGAATGAACTACTGCTCAGCGCCCATTAATAATTTGGGATGGCACATGACTGTAGAAAAGCTGATTGGTTGCAAAGTTCCTAAGCGTGTAGATTACATGCGCGTCATAATGATGGAATTAGCACGAATCACCGACCATTTAATTTGCAACGGAGTTACCGCAATGGATGCCGGAGCGATTACAGGTTTAACTTACCTTTTCTCGGAAAGAGAGAAAGTCTATGAAATGTATGAGGAAATTTGCGGAGCGAGGTTGACGACCAACATGGGTAGAATTGGAGGATTTGAACGAGACTTCAGTCCAAAATTCCATGAGTTATTGACTAGTTGGTTAAAGACATTCCCTGTCGTATGGCAAGATTTCTGTGATTTAAATGAGAGAAACAGAATCTTTATGGATAGAACTATAAAATCTGGACCAATTTCCGCCGAACGTGCTTTAAGTTATGGATTTACAGGTCCAAATCTAAGAGCTGCAGGCGTTGATTACGATGTTCGAGTTGCTTCTCCTTATTCTTCGTATGAAGATTTTGATTTCATTATTCCCGTAGGAACTTCAGGCGATACTTACGACCGTTTTATGGTTCGTCAGCAGGAAGTTTGGGAAAGTTTAAAAATCATCGAACAAGCCTACACCAATTTACCAGAAGGACCTTTCCACGCAGATCTTCCAGATTTCTATCTGCCAGAAAAAGCGGATGTTTACAACAATATGGAAGCTTTAATTTATCACTTTAAGATTGTAATGGGTGAAACGGAAGTTCCCAAAGGCGAAGTCTATCACAGTGTTGAAGGTGGGAATGGTGAATTAGGATTTTATTTAGTGAGCGATGGTGGAAGAACTCCTTACCGATTACACTTTAGAAGACCTTGCTTTATTTATTACCAGGCTTACCCAGAAATGATTCAAGGTGCACCAATCTCAGATGCGATTTTGACTTTGTGCAGTATGAATGTGATTGCAGGTGAATTAGACGCCTAATTAGAATTATAAATTTCGGATGATCATTTTTAAAATAATCCGAATTCCTAAGATAATATTTAAAGTTTTAGAATTCAAAATTCTAAGATTTAAAATTTAAAATTTAAAAAAACGTGAGCGAAACGATTGCTTTTACACCTGAAACATTAACTCAGGTTCATAAAATTACCGCAAGATATCCGGCTGAAAGAAAAAAATCAGCTTTGATTCCAGTTCTTCATTTAGCCCAAAAAGAATTTGGTGGTTGGCTGCAGGTTCCAGTAATGGATTACGTAGCTGAACTGTTGGAAATAAAACCAATTGAGGTTTACGAAGTAGCAACTTTCTACAGCATGTTCAACATGAAACCGATGGGAAAATTCGTGTTGGAAGTTTGCCAAACGGGCCCTTGTATGCTGAATGGTAGCGATGAAATCATCCAACACATTAAAGAAACCTTGAATATCACTGCGGGTGGAACTTCTGCTGATGGCTTATTTTCACTGAAGACCGTAGAATGTCTTGGCGCTTGTGGCTACGCTCCGATGATGCAAGTCGGGAAATTTTATCATGAACATTTAACAAAAGAAAAAGTAAACGAGATCCTGGAACTTTGCAGACAGGGAACGCTTGCTTTGGATTAATTTTTAAGAATAATGAGTAAAAAACTTTTACTTAAAGACGCCCATATACAAGGAATTCGCACCTACGAAGTTTACCGCAAACAAGGTGGTTACGACGCGGTGGAAAAAGCCTTCAAAATGACTCCTGACGAAATTACGGAAGAAGTGAAAACTTCTGGGCTAAGAGGTCGTGGTGGTGCTGGATTTCCGACTGGAATGAAATGGAGTTTCCTGGCAAAACCTGAAGGCGTGCCCAGATATTTAGTCGTAAATGCCGACGAATCTGAACCGGGAACTTTTAAAGACCGCTACTTGATGGAATTTATTCCTCACCTTTTAATTGAAGGAATGATCGTTTCCTCATTTGCTTTGGGTGCAAACACTGGTTATATTTATATTCGTGGCGAATATGCTTGGATTGTGGCGATTTTAGAGGAAGCCATAGACGAAGCGAAAGCTGCCGGATTTTTAGGGAAAAACATTTTAGGAACTGGTTTCGATTTAGAAATTTACGTTCATCGTGGCGCCGGCGCCTATATTTGTGGTGAAGAAACTGCCCTTCTAGAATCTCTGGAAGGTAAAAGAGGAAACCCTCGTTTGAAACCACCCTTCCCTGCTGTGAAAGGTCTTTGGGAATGTCCGACTGTTGTAAACAACGTAGAAACCATTGCTGCTGTTGTCCCAATTATCAATATCACTGGTGCTGAATATGCGAAGATTGGCGTTGGTCGTTCAACAGGTACTAAATTAATTTCGGCTTGTGGAAACATCAACAAACCTGGCGTTTACGAAATAGACATGACCATTACGGTTGAAGAATTTATTTATTCTGATGAATACTGTGGCGGAATTCCGAATGGTAAAAAACTGAAAGCCTGTATTCCAGGTGGTAGTTCTGTACCGATTGTTCCTGCAAATTTATTGTTGAGAACCATTAATGGTGAACCTCGAATCATGAATTACGAATCCCTTTCTGATGGTGGTTTTGCTACCGGAACGATGATGGGATCGGGTGGATTTATCGTTTTAGATGAAGATCAATCCGTTGTGAAACATACCATGACCTTGGCCCATTTCTACGCACACGAAAGTTGCGGACAGTGTACTCCTTGTCGTGAAGGAACGCCTTGGTTGTATAAGATTTTGAAAAAAATTCATAGTGGTGAAGGAACTTTAAATGATATTGATTTGTTGTGGGACGTTCAGAGAAAGATTGAAGGAAATACGATTTGTCCACTAGGTGACGCGGCTGCTTGGCCCGTTGCTGCAGCGATTCGTCATTTCCGTGATGAGTTCGAATGGTACATTGACAATCCAGAAAGCCAAACAAGAAATTATGGTTTAGCAAATTACGCTGATCCAATTCCGGTGGCTGTAAAAGCAGAGTAAGAAAGAAGTTTTATTTAGAAGATATAAGGAGTAATATGCTCTTTTGGACATGAAGAAAGTAGTATTTTTAGTAGCATTAGTTTTAGGATTTAGTTTTGGCTTTGGTCAAGATGTAAAACTTAAAAAAGAGCCTTTAACGAAAAAAGGGCAAATGCTTATTTTTTGGGGATGGAATCGAGCGGCCTTCAGCAATTCAGATATTCATTTTAAAGGAGATGGTTATGATTTCATTTTGCATAAAGTAGTTGCGCACGATCGCCCTTCTGACTTTTCTTATTATAACTATTTTAAGTTAGATCGAGTAACCATACCGCAAACCAATCAGCGATTTGCTTATTTTATTAAAGATAATCTAGCAATTGTTGCCGGTGTTGATCATATGAAATATGTAATGGATCAGGATCAAACGGTAAAGTTCTCAGGAAAAATTTCAGATCCTGCTTACGCGACGATGATACAGAACGGACAAGTTAATTTGGCAGATGAAAAATTCTTACTTTTTGAGCACACCGATGGATTAAATTACATCAGTTTTGGTTTAGAAAAATATAAGAACATTTATAATAAAAAAAACTTTGATATTGTTTGGAGTTACGGTGGCGGTTTAGGGCCCATGTTTCCCAAAAGCAATGTCCAGTTATTTGGTAATGAAAGAAGCGACCGCTTCCATGTTGCAGGGTTTGGTTTAGACGGTAGAACGAGTTTGAACTTTGTTTTCTGGAAACATGTTGTAGCGAGAGTAGAAGCAAAAGGCGGGTACATCAATATGTTTGACATTAAAACCACTGTAAATAACAAACCCGATAAAGCAGAACAAGATTTCGTTTTCGGACAAGTTACTTTTGGAATTGGATATACCTTTAATACAAAAAAATAATAAATTCATTTTTGAATTCATCTATAATGAGCGAAGAAATTAAAAAATTCAAAATAACCATCGACGGACAGACGACTGAAGTTGTGCCGGGAACTTCTATTTTGGAAGCAGCCAGACAAATCGGTGGTAAATCAGTTCCGCCGGCAATGTGTTATTACAAACCGTTGGAAAATAGTGGCGGTAGATGCAGAACTTGTTTGGTAGAAGTATCTAAAGGTTCTGATGCTGATACGCGACCAATGCCAAAATTAGCAGCAAGTTGCAGAACAGCCGTGATGGACGGAATGGAAGTTAAAAATTTGACTTCTGAAAAAACGCAAGAAGCAAGACATGCCGTAACCGAATTTTTATTAATCAATCACCCTCTGGACTGCCCTATTTGTGATCAAGCTGGAGAATGTCATTTGCAAGATTTAAGTTACGAGCACGGTTTAGAAAAGACAAGAACAGAATTCGAAAGAAGAACGTTTGAGCCTGAAGATATTGGTCCTAATATTAAATTGAATATGAACCGGTGCATCCTTTGTGCAAGGTGTGTTCTCGTGGCAAATCAGTTGACAGAAGGTAGAGAACATGGAATTTTATTCCGTGGCGAACATGCTGAAATCTCGACTAATTTAAATAAAGCCTTAGAAAGTGATTTCATCGGAAACGTTATTGATGTTTGTCCAGTTGGAGCTTTAACAGATAGAACGGCAAGATTTGCGAGCAGAGTTTGGTTTACAAAGCCAATGAACGGAACTTGCGAATGTACCAAATGTGCAGGAAAAGCCGTAGTTTGGATGAAAGGTGAAGAAGTTATTAGAGTAACTGCCAGAAAAAATCAGTACGACGAAGTTCAGGATTGGATCTGCGACGACTGTAGATTTCATAAAAAAGATTTAAAGTTATGGACGATTGAAGGACCACGTCATATCGATCGCCATTCAGTGATTTCCTTGAATCACTACCAAAAACCTAAAAACATGATTAGTCTTTTGGATAATCCAGATGCAAAAGAACTGAGCGATAAAGACGAGAATTAATTATGGAGTTACTTACTTTTAAGATTATATTAGTCGTTGTACTTTTCACCGTATCATTAGGTATTGCCGCCTATTCGACGTGGGGTGAAAGAAAAGTAGCAGCGATTCTTCAGGATAGAATTGGTCCGAACAGAGCTGGTCCTTTTGGGATTTTGCAACCGTTAGCAGATGGCGGTAAACTCTTTTTCAAAGAGGGATTCGTGCCACAAGGTGCTGACCGTTTTCTGTTTTATGTCGGTCCTGCCCTAACCATGTTTATTTCCTTAATCACAGGAGCCGTTATTCCTTGGGGAAAATCATTAAACATCGGTGGAAATTCTTTTGATGTTCAAGTTGCCAATATTGATGTTGGTGTTTTGTACTTAATAGGAATGGTTTCTATTGGCGTGTACGGAATGATGATCGGCGGTTGGGCTTCTAATAATAAGTATTCATTGATTGGAGCCATCCGTGCTTCATCGCAAATGATTTCTTACGAATTGGCAATGGGGCTTTCGCTTCTTTCTATTATTTTAATGTCAGGAAGTTTAGATTTACATTTCATTACGAGTTCTCAGGGAACTGGGAAACTCTGGGGTTTCATTCCAGCAGACGGAATGAACTGGAATATTTTCTATCAACCCTTAGCTTTCATTATCTTTTTCATCGCTGCCATGGCCGAAACCAACCGTCACCCTTTTGATTTACCAGAATGTGAATCGGAATTGGTTAACGGTTATATGACCGAATATTCTTCAATGAATTACGGACAATATATGTTTGGTGAGTATGTGAATATGTTTATCTCTAATGCCTTAATTGTAACTTTATTTTTCGGTGGATTTAATTATCCCGGGATTAGCTGGGTTGCTGAAAACTGGGGAGAAAACATTGCCGGCACCTTAAGTATCGTTGCGATGTTAGGGAAAACCGTTTTAGGAATTTTAATCTTCATGTGGATCCGTTGGACCATCCCAAGATTTAGATATGATCAATTAATGCATTTGGGTTGGAAAACCTTGATTCCATTAGCTTTAGTGAACTTAGTAATTACGGCCGCCGTAATTGTTTTCTTCGCAAATTAATTAAAAAAGAAGTTTTAATGCAATACTGAAAAGTGGCGCTAAAACCCATCAATATGAAACTGACAAACAGATCAAAAGTAGTCTCGAACAAAGAGATGACTTTTATGGAAAAATTATACCTCCCGGAAATCTTTAAGGGAATGGCGATTACTTTAAAACATGCGATAGCGGGCCCAAAAGGAAAAGTTTATTCTTATCCTGAAGTCAAAAAGCCGATCGCAAAAGTTTGGCGCGGGCAACACGTTTTGAAGCGTGATGAAGAAGGCAGAGAAAGATGTACTTCTTGTGGCTTATGCGCCGTGGCTTGTCCTGCAGAAGCAATTACCATGATTTCGGCCGAAAGAACCAAAGATGAAAAACATCTTTACCGAGAAGAAAAATATGCCGAGGTTTATGAGATCAACATGCTCCGTTGTATTTTCTGTGGAATGTGCGAAGAAGCTTGCCCGAAATCAGCGATTTACATGACTGACCGTTTGGTGGATGTAGAAACCAACCGTGGAAGTTTTATTTACGGCAAAGATAAATTGGTTGAAAAAATCAATGAGAGAATTGACATTACCGCTCGTCAAAGTGAATTGCAAAAAAAATCAGTGAAATAATATGGAACAAATTATCTTCTTCTTCGTTTCATTTTTGGCGCTGGTCAGTGCGTTCTATTTTGTCTTTGCACGAAACGCGATGTACGCTATTTTATCACTGATCGTGACGTTCTTTTCAATCGCAGCTCTTTATATTTTGTTGAATGCGCAGTTCCTTGGGATTGTTCAAATCATCGTATATGCTGGAGCCATCATGGTTTTATTCCTTTACATCTTAATGATGTTGAATTTGAATAAAGAAGATGAAAGCAAAAAGAAAAACCTTTCGAAATTTATCGGCGTATTTACGTCTGGATTATTATTGGTCGGAATTTTAGGCGCTTTTAAAGGTTTGAATCAAAAAACATTTGCCGGCGATGTAGATACTTCAGTTGGGTTGACGAAAAACCTCGGGAGATTATTGTTTAACGAATATGTTTTGCCGTTTGAGTTGGCTTCCATCCTTATTCTTGCGGGAATTGTTGGAGCAGTTTTAATTGGTAAAAAAGATTTATAGAATTATGGGAGAAGTAAATTCATTTATACAAGTAGTTCCGCTGGAATATTTTATTATTCTAAGTTCTGTATTGTTTTGCCTTGGTGTTTTAGGCGTGTTGATTCGCAAAAATGCCATCATCATTTTAGGTTGTGTAGAACTGATGCTGAATTCTGTAAACCTTTTGCTCGCTGCGTTCTCTTCTTATAAAGGAGATGGAAACGGGCAGATCCTGGTTTTCTTTATCATGGTTGTGGCAGCGGCAGAAGTTGCAGTTGGTTTAGCAATTATTGCCATGTTGTACAGAAATACCAAATCGGTAGACATTAGTATTTTTAATAAATTAAGAGGATAATATAGGATGGAAAATTTAGTTTACGCGATTATACTTTTGCCACTTGCAGGATTTCTGTTCAACGGATTATTTGGAAAAAAACTTCCGAAAATGTTGGTCGGAACTGTTGCCACGGCGGTGGTATTTGCCTCATTTATTATTGCTTTGAGTTTATTCTTCAAATTTGAGGCAGATTCGCAACCCTTAATTGTACGAGCTTTCGAATGGTTTAGGATTAGTGGAATTCAAGTGAATTTTGGGTTTCAAATCGATCAGCTTTCCTTAATGATGGTGATGATTATCACTGGAATTGGTTCTTTAATCCACCTCTACTCTATTGGCTACATGGCCACTGACGAAGGTTTTCATAAATTCTTTTCTTACCTGAACCTCTTCATTTTTATGATGTTGCTGCTGGTCATGGGAAGCAATTATTTAATTCTTTTCATCGGTTGGGAAGGTGTTGGACTTTGTTCTTACTTACTGATTGGATTCTGGTACAAAAACAAAGAATACGGTGCAGCAGCTAGAAAAGCTTTCATCATGAACCGTATTGGTGACTTGGGAATGATCATCGGAATTCTGATGATTGCAGCTCAAACCAACGCCATCGATTATCTTTCCGTTGCTCAAATTTCAGGAAAATTCGAATTAGATTCAACAATAATTATTTTTATCACTGCCAGTTTATTTATTGGAGCAGTTGGTAAATCTGCCCAGATTCCACTATTCACTTGGCTTCCTGATGCGATGGCTGGACCAACTCCGGTTTCAGCATTGATCCACGCGGCTACAATGGTAACTGCTGGAATTTACCTGATTGTTCGTTCGAACTTTCTGTTCTCGCTGGCGCCAACGACTATGGACGCGATTCTGTTCATCGGATTATTAACCGCTTTGGTTGCTGCGTTTATCGGTCTTCGACAAAATGACATTAAAAAAGTTTTAGCCTATTCTACCGTTTCGCAATTAGGATTTATGTTTGTTGCAGTCGGTATTGGAGCCTATACGGTGGCCATGTTCCACCTGTTAACTCACGCCTTTTTCAAAGCTTTATTATTCTTAGGTTCAGGTTCTGTAATTCACGCCATGAGTGGCGAACAGGATATGAGATTCATGGGTGGTTTAAAGAAAAAAATTCCAATTACGCATATTACATTCTTTATCGGAACATTGGCGATTTCAGGATTTCCCTTCTTTTCCGGAATGATTTCTAAAGATGAAATATTAGCGAATGCTTTTGGTAAAAGTCCTTATGTCTGGGTAATTCTTTTCATAATTGCAGCCATGACAGCTATTTATATGTTCAGAGCCTATTACTTAACCTTCCATGGTGAGTTTAGAGGAACTGATGAACAAAAAAGTCACCTGCATGAAAGTCCTTTAAGCATGACGATTCCGTTAATGGTTCTTGCTGGATTATCAATTATCGGAGGTTTCATTAACCTTCCGCATTTTATTGGTCAAGGCAATTATGCAAAATTGGCAGATTGGCTCCAAATCATTTACGTTTATGATGTTGAATTGGCTGAAGTGCCTTTCATGACCGAGATGATTCTTTTAGGATTAACTGTTTTAATGTTTTTCGTAGTTTGGTTCGTTGTTAAAAACATCTACGTCGATAAGAAAAAAATGGCTTCTCCAGATGAAAATTATACCGGTTGGGAAAAACTGTCTAACAGAAAATTATATATCGACGAATTGAACAACGCAACTTTTGTGAAGTTTATCGAAGGTTTGGGAGTTGGTGGAAACATGTTCGACAAAGGCGTTCTGAAAAGATTTGTGGATTACATTGGTACCGGTGCAGAAGATTCTGGAAGAGCTGCCAAGAAGCTGCAGAATGGAAATGTAGAGAATTACGTTCTCATCATGTCTTTGGCCATCGGAATTATCTTATTTGTTAACTTTATATTACAATAGTAAATGTCATACCTATTATTAACATTGCTGCTATTACCTCTCGTAGGTTCAGTCTTGGTGTTCGCGTGGAAAAATCCCGCCAGTAAATATCTCGCATTAGGAATTGCATTTGCACAAATGTTCTTGACCTTTTACATGCTTTCGAATTTCGACTATAAACCTACCGTTGATGGTGTTTTACAATACGAAATCAATTATCCTTGGTCCAGTTATATTAAGAGCAACCTTCATTTCGGGATTGATGGAATGAGTATGTTGATGTTATTATTAACCAACATTTTATCACCGCTTATTATTCTGTCTGCGTTTAATGAAAAACCAGGTTATAGAAATACCTTCTACGGTTTAATATTATTAATGCAGTTTGGTTTAGTCGGAGTTTTCACTTCTTTAGATGGATTATTATTCTATATCTTTTGGGAAGTAACCTTAATTCCAATCTGGTTAATCGCCGGAATTTGGGGTCAGGAAAACAAAAAAATTCAATTTACGACGAGGTTCTTTGTGTACACCTTTGTAGGTTCCCTATTTATGTTGATTGGTTTAATCTACGTTTACAATCACTCCGCTTCATTTGCGTTGACTGATTTGTATAATGCCGATTTAACTTCAGGTGCGCAGACGGTGATTTTCTGGTTTATCTTCTTTGCCTTTGCCGTGAAGTTACCGATTTTCCCTTTCCATTCTTGGCAAGCTGATACGTACACCTATTCACCAACACAAGGCTCTATGCTACTTTCGGGGATTATGTTGAAGATGGCAGTGTACGGTTTACTCAGATGGTTACTACCGATTACGCCAGAACCCATTTTAGGAATTTCCGGACAGATTGTTTTGGTCCTCGCAATTATCGGCGTGGTTCATGGTGCTTTAATAGCCATTATTCAAAATGACTCCAAACGACTGATTGCTTATTCTTCTTTATCTCACGTTGGATTAATGACCGCCGGAATTATGGCTTCAGCAATCCTGACGATGAAAGGAACTTTAATGATTCAAGGTGGTGAAGGAGCTTTAGTGCAAGCTTTCGCTCACGGGATTAACGTTGTTGGTTTATTTTACTGTGCTGATATTCTTTATAAAAGATTTAAAACCAGAGACATTCGTCAAATGGGAGGTTTGGCCAGAGTTGCTCCGAAATTTGCAGTTTTATTCATGATTATCTTATTAGGATCAATCGCAATGCCTTTGACTAATGGCTTTGTAGGAGAGTTTATTTTAATAAAATCAATTTTCGATTACAGTATTCCTGCAGCCGTAATTGGTGGGACAACTATGATTTTCTCGTCCGTTTATCTTTTCAGATTCTACGGTAAAGCCATGTTTGGCGAAGGTGATGACGAAGTTTTAGCAACAGCAGGTGATGTAACCGGCGTTGAGTTTACCGTTTTGGCGAGTTTGGTTGTTTTTGTAATCCTCTTGGGAATCTTCCCGCAACCGATTATCGACATGGTGAACAGTTCATTGAAGTTTATTTTTACTTCAATGATGAATTAAGAAAAATTAATAATTAAGAAATAAAGAGATCGAGACCAAGGGTGAAAATCTGAAATCTCAAATCTATCAATCTCAAATCTAAACTAAATGAGCGTTTTAATAATTATATTCCTTACCGCAGTTGCCGCATTGTTTGCAGGTGTTTTTGAACAAGGAAAATTCTCCAGATACATTGGGATCTTGGGACTGATGATTGCTTTTTACGTTAGTTTCTTACCGGAGCTTTCGTTCTTCAACCAATTTCAGCACATGTATGAGTTTGGAGCAAATGCAGCTTTGTTTACTAAAATTGCCATCGTAACCACCATCCTTATTTTCTTTATCGCTGGGTTTGCCTTTAGCAATCACCGAAATCACCAGTCAGAATTGTACGCCTTAATGCTGTTCTCTTTGTGTGGAGGTGTTATTTTATTTGGTTTCCAAAACTTAGTAACTTTATTTTTAGGAATTGAAATCCTATCTATTCCGCTTTACGTTTTAGCAGGAAGTAACAAAACAGACCTACGTTCCAACGAAGCTTCAATCAAGTATTTCCTAATGGGAGCTTTCGCCACAGGATTCCTTCTATTCGGAGTTGCCCTAATTTACGGAAGCAGTGGAAGTTTTGATTTATACACGATTCATGAATTTGCGATAAACAATCCAAAAAACTTGATGTTCAACTTAGGAGCAATCTTAATGTTGGTAGCTTTAGCTTTTAAAGTTTCTCTGGCGCCTTTCCACATGTGGAGTCCAGATGTTTACCAAGGTTCGCCTTCACTGATCACCGCATTTATGATGTCAGTGGTGAAAATTTCTGCCTTCTTCGCTTTCTTTAAATTGATGACGATTGGATTTATCGGTATTAATGGAGAATGGATTAATATCATAGGCGTTTTAATCATCATCACTTTATTTTTGGCAAACGTTATGGGATTGGCACAAAGCAACGCCAAGCGAATGTTGGCCTACTCTTCCGTTTCTCACGTTGGTTATTTAACATTGATTTTTTACGGAATGAATAGCCTTTCAAGTTATAACTTGGCTTTCTATTTATTTGCTTATTCACTAGCGACCGTTGGTGTCATGATGTGTTTAATCTGGGTAGAAAAATTGAAAAGAGAAACTTCTTACAATGCCTTCAAAGGCTTGGCGCATACCGAACCAATTTTGGCCGTAGTTGCAACGGTCTCCTTATTATCAATGGCCGGGATTCCACTAACAGCAGGATTCATGGGGAAATTTGCCATCTTCGCTCAAGCCATCGACAAATCTCCATTCTTGGTTTTGGTCGCGGTTTTAGGCTCCGCAATTTCAATTGCTTACTATCTTCGTTTGATCATGGTGATGTTCTTTCCGAAAGAAAGCAGTTTCAAAACTTCAGAAAAAGTTTCGATGACTTACAATATAGTAGCGGTTTTCATCATCTTCGCGCTAGTTGCGATGGGTGTTTTCCCAGATTTGTTTGCAAAGCAATTCGGTTTATAACATAACTATAAATAATATCAAAACGCAATTCTTAGGAGTTGCGTTTTTCTTTGTTAAAGGAATAGGATCATATTAATATCAGCAATACAATAGCATTTTTCTTAAGTATATTATTCTAATTTGAATAAAAAATTGGTTTTATAATTTTTACCTAAATTTGTTTTCAACCAAATAAATTATTAATTATGAAAACAAAAATTACTTTTTACAAAAACCGAAATCATTTTACAAAAACCATTTCGGAGCGGATGTTAACCAAAAGAATCTTCTCCGTACTATTAGGAATAATAATGATGTTTGGCTTCAGCATTAAGACCAAGGCACAATCAACATTAGTCGTTCCAAACAGCAATGAAGGCAGCGCATTCATCGGACCTTTTGGAAATGCTGCACGACAATTACAATTTATCATCGACGATTCTTTGTTAACTTCCCTGCTTGGGAAAAACCTGACATCTATTTCATTTCGCTTGCCTGCCAGTACTGCCGACGCATGGCCAGCAACAGCTTTGACTATGGCTGCATTTGATATTTATTTAAGTAACAGTGTCGAACCAGCTAATCGGCAACTTGATTTTGCTGCCAATGTTGTGGGTACCCAAACAAAAGTAAGATCGGGAAGTTTGCCTATTGCTGCAGGTGCTTTAACAGTCGGATCTAATCCGAACGACTTCAGCTTTAAAATTACATTCAGCAGTGCTTGGCAATATAACGGTGGAAATCTATTGATTGAAGTACGGCACAGCGGAACTGGTATATCTTCGAGAAGTGTTCACGCTGTTTCTACAAGTTCAGCAGGTTATGGCACGTTGTATTCTGCGCTTTGGCAATCTACGGGAAACGTTAACCAAGGGAACTTTATCTATGTGGAAATTACGGCAGACGGTCAATTGGGTGCAAGTTCAGTGAAAGTTGGAGCCAGTCCAGTTATTTACCCTAATCCTGTAAAAGATACGATGTATGTAAAATCTGACAAAGAATATACGTCTTATTCAATCTATAATATGACTGGACAAATGATTGCTTCAGAAAAAGCTTCCGGAAAGTCACCGATGAACGTGGCACGTCTTCCAGTTGGTCAATATTTATTAAAGTTGACTGATAAGAGTGGAAATACAGAAGTTACTCAGTTCATCAAAAAATAGCTTTTCTACTTTTCTATAAGATGCCACCTGATCTAAGATTTTGGTGGTATTTTTCTTATTTAAAAATACGCAGCAAACAATATTTAATCATTTGATTAATTCATTTGTTTAAATCAAAATTTTAATTCTATCTTTGTTAAAGAATTATTAATGATGACCACAACAGAACTTTCCACGGAAGACAAAATCTTACTTGCTGCCTCCAAGGTTTTTACTGAAAAAGGATTCTCGGGCGCGCGAACCCGTGACATAGCAGAAGAGGCTGGAATTAACTTGGCGCTTCTGAATTACTATTTTCGAACCAAAGAAAAATTATTTGAACAAGTGATGAAAGTAAAAATCGTTTTGCTCTTCGGACAAATTATTCCCATCGTGACGAATGAAAAAACTTCCTTGGATGAAAAGATAGATTTAGCAAGTGCAAAATATTTTGATATTCTAACCAAAAATCCGAACCTTCCTATTTTCGTCTTAAGTGAAATTCAGAAGAAAACTTCTGACGTAAAATCAATTCTTCCTTTTGAAAAAGTTTTGAATAATTCTTATTTGATGCAGCAGATTAAAGAAAGAAAATCAGAGGTGAATCCTTTTCATTTCCTACTAAATTTCCTGAGTATGACTGTTTTCCCTTTTTTAGGAAAACCAATTCTACAATCTTTCGACTTAATGAATGACGCTGAATTTCAACAATTCGTGGAAGAACGAAAAACGATGGTTCCGATGTGGATCAAGATGATGTTGAATTCCTAGCGAACCTCGCTGAGTTTAACGCCCTTGCGTTCGTAATTAGTTTAATAATAATTAAAGAAGATTGCGCTCCTTGCGCTTAAAAAATTAAAATGAAAATTTTAAAACTCATATTCCTCCTACTTTTCTTCTCTAGCAATGCCCAAACATTGACTTTAGAAGAATGTTACGATTTGGCCAAACAAAATTATCCGCTCATTAAAAGACACGATTTAATTGCGAAAACCAAAGAATACAACATTCAAAATGCAGCAAAAGGTTGGCTTCCACAAATCCAAATCGTGGGACAGGCAACTTATCAAAACGATGTCATTCAGTTTCCTATTCAACTGCCCAATATGAACATCGAACCTTTAAGCAAGGATCAGTATAAAGTCTATGCTGACGTTCAGCAAAACATTTACGACGGTGGAATGATTGCCAATCAAAAGAAAATGGCAAATATTAGTTCTGAAATAGAATTACAAAAAACAGAAGTCGAAACCGATCAATTAGAAATGAGAATCAACCAGATCTATTTTGGAATTCTTCAAACCGATGAGCAACTTCAACAAACAGAACTAACCAAATCTGACTTATCAAGCGGACTAAAAAAAGCCGAAGCGCAATTAGAAAACGGCGTCATTTTCAGAAGTAATGTTGATGTGTTGAAAGCACAAATCATTAATCTCGACCAGAAACAATTGGAACTTCAATCCACGAAAAAAAGTTTCTTGCAGATGCTTTCTCTTTTCATTAATAAAAATATTGAGGAAAATACCACTCTCGAAAAACCAGATAAAATTCTGATTCAAGATGAAAGTAAACGCGCAGAACTAAAACTATTTGATTTACAAAAACAAGGTTTAGAACAGCAGAAGGCAAATATCAATTCCAAAAACCTTCCAAAACTCGGAGCATTTTTTCAAGGTGGTTACGGGAAGCCGGGATTCAATATGTTGAAAAATGAATTCGATTTATTCTACATCGGTGGCGTTCGTTTAAACATTCCCATCTCTGGATTTTACACCAAGAAAAATGATTTGGCTTTGGTTGGACTTCAACAACAGGAAATCGAGGTACAGAAAGAAAACTTTCTTTTCAATCAGCAGTTTCAAACCATTCAAAACAACAACGACCTCGATAAAATCCAGCAGTTGATTAATAAGGACAATGAACTCATCGAATTACGTGAAAGCATTAAAAACGCTTCGTTAGCACAACTGGAAAACGGCGTTATTACAAGCAATGATTATTTACGTGAAGTGAATGAACTTGACCGCGCCAAAAATCAAAAAATAACCCACGAGATCCAATATCTGTTAACCCAGTATAATCTCAAAGCACAACTTAATCAGTAGTTGGTAGTTGAAAGTTGAAAGTTGAAGGTTGAAGGTTGAAAATTAAATAAAGAACTCTTTTAAAAAAAATAC
Source organism: Kaistella antarctica (assembly GCF_900109615.1). GTDB lineage: Bacteria > Bacteroidota > Bacteroidia > Flavobacteriales > Weeksellaceae > Kaistella > Kaistella antarctica. The sequence continues at coordinate 141,934 of NZ_FOIX01000003.1, read as the reverse complement.
GATGAAAAAATATATTTTATTTGCAGCCCTATTTTCTCTCGCTGCCTGCAATAATTCCGATAATAACTACGATGCTTCCGGCACTTTCGAAGCGGATGAATTGATGGTTACTGCCAAAGCGAATGGAACGATTCTACAACTCAATGTAGAAGAAGGTCAGCAATTAACACTCAATGAAAAAGTCGGAGAAATCGATCCAAAGAATGTGGAACTGCAAAAAGAACAAATCATCGCCAGCATTGATGCCATTGAGCAAAAAACCAATTCTGCCCTTCCGCAAATTCAGGTTTTACAATCCCAGATTTCTGGACAATCTGCCAATGTTTCTATTTTACAGGAACAACTTCAAAATGCCGTAAGAGAAAGAAACAGGACGGCAAATTTGGTGGCTAAAGATGCCGCCACAAAAAAACAACTCGATGATGCCAACGGACAAATAAAAGTGCTTCAGAAACAGATTGCTGCCTCCCAAAGTCAGTTAAATATTTTGCAACAGCAGATTTCCACCACCAAAGAAAATGTCTCCATTCAAAACCGCGCCATCTTGAGCGAAAGAAAACCAACTCAGAAAAAGGTGGAACAAATCGATGGACAGTTGAAAAACAATACGATTGAAAGTCCAATCTCTGGAATGGTTTTAACCAAATATTTGAACCAAGGCGAGTTTGCGACGGTTGGGAAACCAATTTTCAAAATGGCTGCTTTGGATATCATGACTTTAAAAACATTTATCACTGGAGATCAGTTGCCCCAAATAAAAGTGGGTCAAAAAGTAACAATCCTAATAGACGCAGGCGAAGGAAAAACCAAAGAACTTCCTGGCGAAGTTTATTGGATAAGTTCAAAAGCCGAGTTTACCCCAAAAACCATCCAAACCAAAAATGAAAGAGCCAATTTAGTGTACGCCGTAAAAATCCACGTAAAAAACGATGGCTATTTAAAAATAGGAATGTACGGCGACGTGAAATTTTAATATTTAAACCACAAAAGTCACAAAAGATAAATGCTTTAATAGATATAACAATAACTTTTTAAAGCCCACAAAATATTTTCGAAGTTATCTTTTTAAAACTTTAAGCGTAATAAGTTCCAACTATAAAAAAAACTTTTGTGACTTTTGTGGTAAAAAAAAATTTCAGTTAAAACAGAACCAAAATGAAATCAATTATCGTCAACAATCTCACCAAGACTTACGGTAAAGCAAAAGAAAAAGTCCTCGCGGTAGACGACGTGAGTTTCGACGTCAACCCTGGCGAAATATTCGGATTGATTGGTCCCGACGGATCCGGAAAGACTTCCATTTTCAGAATGTTGACCACGGTTCTTCTACCCAATTCTGGCTCTGCTTCAATTGAAGGTTTTGATATGATCAAAGATTATAAAGAAATCCGGAAAATTTTGGGATACATGCCTGGACGATTCTCACTCTATCAGGATTTAACGATTGAAGAAAATTTGGAGTTTTTCGCCAGCGTTTTTAATACCACCATTGCAGAGAATTATGATTTAATCAAAGATATTTATATTCAAATCGAACCTCTTAAAGATCGCAGAGCCGGAAAATTATCGGGTGGAATGAAACAGAAACTGGCTTTATGTTGCGCTTTAATTCATAAACCGAAAGTCTTATTTCTGGACGAACCAACTACAGGTGTAGATCCCGTTTCAAGAAAAGAATTCTGGGAAATGCTACAACGTTTAAAAAAGCAAGGCATAACGATTGTCGTAGCCACACCTTACATGGATGAAGCTGCTTTGTGCGATCGAATCGCCTTAATTCAAAATGGTAAAATACTTTCGATAGAAACTCCAGCTACTATAAGCAATTCCTATCCTGATTTACTTTTTGAAGTGAAGGCAGGACGAACAGCCAATGTATTGCGCGCTTTGGAAAAGTTTGACCAAAAGAAAAATGTTTACGCCTACGGAGAATTCGTGCATTTAAGTTTGGAGAAAAATGAAAATTTCAACACAACAACCGTCATTGAATATTTAAAAAAAGAAGGATTTGAAAATATAGAAATCAATCCTATAAAGGCCAGTATCGAAGATAGTTTCATCCGTTTATTATCCAACCATTAAAATGACTTCCAACCATCCAAATATTGCCATAAATGCAGAAAACATCACTAAAACTTTTGGGGATTTCACTGCGGTGGATCACATCAGCTTCGAGGTCAAAAAAGGAGAAATATTTGGTTTTCTTGGTGCTAATGGTGCTGGAAAAACTACGGCGATGAGAATGTTAAGCGGACTTTCTATTCCCAGTTCTGGCACAGCTACGGTTGCAGGTTTTGACGTTTATAAAGAAACGGAGAAGATTAAAAAGAGTATCGGTTATATGAGTCAGAAATTTTCTTTGTACGGTAATTTGACCGTTAAAGAAAACCTCAACTTCTTCGGTGGAATTTATGGAATCCCACGAAAAGATTTAAAAATAAAAAGGGACGAACTTATCAAAGAACTGGGTTTAGATAATGAAAAAAACAAACTTGTTTCCCAATTGCCTTTGGGCTGGAAACAGAAACTCGCTTTCTCTGTTGCAATTTTTCATGAGCCGCAAATCGTATTTTTAGATGAACCAACGGGCGGCGTTGATCCTGTTACCAGAAGGCAGTTCTGGAATATGATTTATGATGCGTCCGATCGCGGTATTACCATTTTCGTAACCACGCATTATATGGATGAAGCCGAATACTGCGACCGGGTTTCAATCATGGTAGACGGAAAAATCGCTTCTTTAGATACACCTGCGAATTTGAAACAACAATTCAATGCAAAAAGCATGGACGATGTTTTTTATGAATTAGCACGCGGAGCGAAAAGATCTGATTAGTTGAGAGTTAATAGTGGAAAGTTGAAAGTGAAAACCAAAATGATTAAAAGTAGAAATTATGGAAAATAATACGGTAGCAGAGAAATCGATAGTTTTTTCAATTCGGCTGATTAAAATTTATAAAATATTGACGCAAGAAAGGAAAGAATATATCTTATCAAAACAACTATTAAGAAGTGGAACTGCGATTGGTGCAATGATTAGAGAAGCAGAACACGGACAATCAAAAGCAGATTTTCTAAACAAAATGAATATTGCATTAAAAGAAGCCAATGAAACTGATTACTGGTTGCTCCTACTCTACAAAGGCGAATACCTTAATGAAAAAGAATATAATTCAATAACAGAAGACTGTACAGAAATTTTAAAAATGCTCATAAAAATAGTAAAAACGACAAAAGAAAATTTAGGCCGGCATTAATTGTCAACCTTCAACTTTCAATTGTCAACTAAATAAATGAAACAGTTAATCACTTTTGTAAAAAAAGAATTCTGGCACGTGCTGCGTGACAAGAGAACTTTGCTGGTCCTTTTCGGAATGCCGATTGTGCAGGTTTTGCTCTTTGGTTTTGCTTTAAGTACGGAAGTGAAAGACACCAAAATTGGCGTCATCGATCAGGATAAATCCCAAGCCTCCATCGAACTGATTTCAAAAATCGCCGCTAATCAATACTTTGATATCGACCAAGATTTGAAATCCATCAATGAAGCAGAAGATGCTTTTAAAGGTGGAAAAACAAAAATGATATTGGTCATTCCAGCGAAGTTTTCTCAAAATATGAGTAGTGGTAAAAAAGCCCAACTCCAACTCATCACCGACGGAACCGACCTTAATATGGCAAACCAAGTTTATAGTTTCATGTCGAATATTATTATGGATTTTTATGGACAACAAGCGATTCAATCGAATTCCGGCGTCCAGCCAGAGATCCGAATGCTCTACAATCCGCAACTCAAAGGCGCACCCAATTTTGTTCCTGGTGTGATGGCTTTAATTCTTTTAATCATTTGCGTCTTGATGACCGCCATCGCAATTGTCCGCGAAAAAGAAATGGGCACCATGGAAGTCCTACTGGTATCACCAATGAAACCGTACATTATTATTTTAGCCAAGGCAATTCCCTACTTTATTTTATCGATTATTATTTTGATTTCGATTCTGATTTTAAGTGTGACCGTCCTCGATTTACCCATCAAAGGAAGCCTGCTTTTACTATTTTCGATCAGCATCATTTTCATCATCACCAATCTTTTACTGGGAATCGTAATATCAATCGTCACCGATAGCCAGCAAACCGCGATGTTGATTGCTTTAGTCGGAACCATGCTTCCCACAATTATGCTCAGTGGCTTTATGTTCCCGGTCGAAAATATGCCAATGCCTCTACAAATCATCGGCAACGTCATTCCCGCAAAATGGTATTATGAAATTGTCAAAAACATCATGATCAAAGGAACTGGCTGGGAGGTGGTCTGGAAACACGTGTTGGTTCTCATCGGAATGATGCTCGTGTTATTCTTTATATCGGTCAAAAGATTTAAAATAAGATTAGAGTAGATAAAAGATAATGGACCGCTTCGCTGATAGATAAAAGATGATAGGCAGTATTCGAAAATGTAGAAAAATGAGAATAATTTTTTGGGCAGACAATTCCGCCTGAGTTTACCCTGAGCTTGCCGAAGGGCTCCCGCTTTTTTTATTGTTGGCTTAGTTTCGACAGGCTCAGCCACCAATAAAAAAGAGCTCTCTCGTCCTTAAAGACGAGAGGCTGCAGGTCTGTTATAAATTGAAAAGTACGATCAACATACGAAAGGCACAAAAAGCCTTTGATAAGCGAAGCGCCTTTGCGCCCATAAAAAAAGAGTACAAAAAGTATAAAACCCTTTGCGGCCTTTGCGTTTAAATAGATTTAAAAAAAAATGTTTAGAACATTATTCATATTGATCAAAAAAGAATTCCTTCAAATATTCAGGAACAAATCGATATTGGCTATGATTTTCGTGATGCCAGTGATTCAATTGGTCATTCTTCCGCTAGCAGCAAACTATGAAATAAAAGACATTAAAATTGCCGTCGTTGATCACGATAAATCGACTGAATCCCGAGAATTGATTCGGAAAATTACCGCTTCAGGATATTTTAAAATCATGCATTATGGTGAGAATTACAATGATGCTTACCAAGAAGTGGAAAAAGATAAGATTGATTTAATTTTGGAAATCCCAAATAACTTCGAGAAAAATTTAGTTGTTGAAAACAAAGAAAAAGTTTTGATCGCCATCAACGCGATTAACGGAACAAAAGCTGGACTTTCCGCTAGTTATTTGGCTCAAATTCTGCAAAGTTATAATCAACAAGTGCAATTAGAAATGAATCCCGATCTGGAAAGTGCGCAACAAATTTCAGGCTTAGAAATCGTACCGAAATTTTTGTTCAATGAAACCTATAACTATCGACTTTCTTTGGTTCCAGGAATTTTAGCTTTTTTAGTCACTCTGATCGGCGGCTATTTAACCGCCTTAAATATCGTAGAAGAAAAAGAAATCGGTACCATCGAACAGATCAACGTTTCACCAATTAAAAAGCGAGATTTTATTTTAGGGAAACTAATACCGTTCTGGATTTTGTCCATGGTTGCTTTTTCCATAGGACTTTTGGTCACCATCTTCGTCTATAAAGTTCAAATGCAGGGCAGTTATCTGCTACTCTACGCGTTCATTTCTGTTTACCTTATCGCGATTTTAGGCATGGGACTTTTGGCCTCGGTTTACAGCGACACGCAACAGCAATCGATGTTCATGGTCTTTTTCTTTATGATGATTTTCATCTTAATGAGCGGATTATTTACCCCAACCGAAAGCATGACCGATTGGGCAAAATATATCGCCTATTTAAATCCTGTAACTTATGGCGTAGATGGCGTGCGCTTAATAATGTTGAAAAACAGCGGCTTCACGGATTTATTACCGCACTTCGGATTCATAACAGCTTTAGCTTTTATCGTGATTACTTGGTCTGTTTTACGTTATCAAAAGACGAGTTAGAGATTAGATTTTAAAAGCAAATTATTGTTTCTGCCTTCAGACCGAATTAAATAAAAGTATTCGTTTAAAAATAGTGAGACTGATCCAAATCATAAGAAATTGAATTTTATAAACCTTATATTTAAATACTTATAATTATGAAAAAAACAATACTTCTGGTCTTTCTCATCCTCTTTGGATTGGTGACGCTTTTTATGAGCAGTTCAGTGCTTTTTGATTGGTTCGGAATTCGAGCAAAAGAAGGAAATTATGTTCCGCTGGTTGTCTGGGCAAACTGGATTTGTGGAATTCTTTATTTAACAACTGCATTTGCAATTTTAGCCAATAAGTCTTGGGTGAAAATACCGCTTGTAGTTTCTTTAATCGTTCTCGTTCTCGCTTACATGAATTTATTTACTCACATTACTACTGGAGGATTGTACGAAACAAAAACCATCGTAGCAATGGCTTTCCGAATCGGCGTAACCTCCCTATTTTTATATATAACAACAAAAATTTTTAAAAAATGAAAAAGATTATTTTATCAGCGCTATTGGGTTTAGCAATCGTAGTTTCTTGCGATAAAAAACAGGAATCAAAAACTGAACTTTCAAGTACGGAGCAAATCGCAGTGGAAGATAACGCGAAACATGATGAGGAAGAAAAATCTGATGACCATGATGAATCTGTGAAATTGCAGCTCAATGACGGCGCAAAATGGGCGATGAATGCAGAAATGAAACCGTTCATCAATGAAATGGAAAGTCAAGTGAAAGCTTATGATCCCGTCAACGGCGATTTTAAAATGCTGGGGAAAAACCTGAGCGACACCAATGACAATTTGATAAAAAGTTGCACTATCAAAGGAACGCCGCACGATGTTTTGCACGCCTGGCTAATGCCTCACATGCAGGAAATTGACAAATTGAAAAAGGCAGAAAACAGAGATGATGCGAATCATATCGTGGAAGAATTAAATGAATCAATGGAGAAATACCACAAGTATTTTAACTAAATAATTAATTCATAAATCTTAATAAACCTTCAGAAATCTGGAGGTTTATTCATTTTTCTTAGCTTCTTCCCAAAGTTCATCCATCTGCTCTAAACTTAAATCGGCTAAATTTAGATTTTTAGCGAAAGCCAGATTTTCCATTTTCTGAAATCTGTTGATAAATTTATTATTGGTTCGTTCTAAGGCTGTGTCGGGATTTATGCCAGAAATTCTGGCGTAATTAACAAGTGAGAAAAAGACATCACCTAATTCCTGTTCTTTTTTATCCAAATCAGTTTCGGCGTGAAATTCTGCCAGTTCTTCATCCACTTTTTTCCAGGCATCTTCAGCGTTGGCAAATTCAAACCCGATTCCTTTTACTTTATCTTGAATGCGATAGGCTTTTATTAAACTCGGCGTTCCTTTGGTCACTCCAGAAAGCACTGATTTGTTGCCTTCTTTCAATTTCAGTTTTTCCCAGTTTTGTTTTACTTCTTCTTCATCCTTAACCTCTACATCGCCATAAATATGCGGATGACGGAAAATCAATTTTTCATTTAATGAATTGATGACATCTGCAATATCAAAACTTCCCTTCTCAGACCCAATTTTCGCATAGAAAACCAGATGTAATAAAACATCGCCCAACTCTTTTTTAATCTCCGGCAAGTCTTCATTAAGCAAAGCATCCGAAAGTTCATACACTTCTTCCAAAGTCAAATGACGCAGTGTTTGTAAAGTCTGCTTTTGATCCCAGGGGCATTTCTGCCGTAAATCGTTCATGATATCGAGTAAGCGATTGAACGCGTCGAGTTGGTCTTGTCTGGAGTTCATAAGTGATAGATGATTGGTGATGGATGATGGATGATAGAACGTAACGCATTGCTAACAATGGCGGTAGGTCTTAAAACAAAAAACTTTGTCAAAGATTTAAACTTTGACAAAGTAAATTTAAAAAGAAAAAGGAAATTATCCCATTTTTCTATGCGTACTCTTCTGTGCTGATTTAGCAGCTGAAGTTGATGCTTTTGCTTTTGGAGTCGTTGTTTTATCAGCTTTCGTCGCCCCTTTTTTAGAATCGATCGAATCGGTAATTGAAGGTTCTTCCGCCGCTGATTCTTCTGATTTTACAAAACTTTCTGGAGTAATATAGCCTGCTTTGTGAAGGATGTTATACCATTGTGCTAATTTTTTGATGTCGGAAACATACACTCTTTCATTGTCATAATCTGGCAATGATTTGGTCATAAATTCTCTTAATTCTGCATCAGTCGATTTGTGAGAAATAGTTTCTTTGTAGTCAAAATCTTTAGCTACGTTTTCGAAAACTTCAAACAAAGGAACTTCTTTGTCAAACGTAAACATCGCGATATTATCAAGCAAACTTACTTGCGAGGAATTAGAAATACTTACTTTTTTCTTGGTTAATACATCTTCGATGATGAAACCATTTTTCAACTGCGAAATCAATTTGTAAAGTCCTGGTTTCCCGGAAATTGAGATTATCTTTTCTAACTGCATGTTTTTATTATTTGTTTGAATTTAATATTTATTTTATTCCAATCTTAAATTGGATTTATTTCGGAAAACGCATTTTGTAAGTCACCGAAACATCGCCCTGTGAAATCTTCATTAATTTTCCTTTGACTAATTTTTTCTTTAAAGAACTCAAATGATCCGTAAACAAAATCCCTTCGATATGATCGTATTCATGCTGAATTACACGCGCTCTCATATCAGAAAAAGTGTCGGTATGTTTAACGAAATTTTCGTCATAATATTCGATTACAATTGTTTCTTTTCTTTTTACATCTTCGCGAACATCGGGAATGGACAGACAACCTTCATTAAATTTCCATTCTTCACCCGATTCTTCTAACATTTTTGCGTTAATGAAAACCTTCTTGAAATCTTTCAGTTCATCGGCGATATCTTCATAATCTTCATCTTCTGCCAAGGGCGAAACGTCTACGATAAACAGACGAATATCCAAGCCGATTTGGGGAGCTGCCAAACCAATGCCATTTGCACTGTTCATGGTATCGAACATATTTTCCACCAAAGTTTTTAACTCGGGATAATCCTTGTTAATTTCATGGCAATGCTTTCTTAACATCGCATCTCCAAATGCTCTTATCGGTAATATCATCTTTGTATTTGCTCTAAATAATTTTGCAATATGATGGTTGCACTCACTTTATCAATCAATCCTTTTTCTTCGCGCTTCTTCTTACTCTTACCACTTTGGGAGATAAAGAAAGAAGCCATTTTCGAGGTAAATCGTTCATCAAAACGGGCGACCTCAACTGTTGGAAATTCAGTTTTAAACTTTTCTATAAATTTTAAAATATGAACTTCTACTTCATTTAAATTTCCTTTTAAATCGGTAGGAAGTCCGACTACAATCTGCTCCACTTTATTTAAACTGAAGTAATTTTTTAAAAATATAAAAATTTCTTTGGTGGGAACGGTTTCCAAACCACTTGCAATGATCTGCATATCATCGGTGACTGCAATTCCGCACCGCGCTCTTCCATAATCAATTGCTAATATTTGTGACATCGTGTGCAAATTTAATAAAATTTTGTTGAAATGATTTTGTGAAGGTTTACATTTTTTTTACAAGGTCTTATCAAAATAATTTATAATTTTAATGTTTTAAAAAACAGAGCGCATGAAAACTTTAATTCTCATCAGGCACGCAAAAAGCGATTGGCCAGAAAACACTGAAGATTTTGACAGACCTTTGGCGGAGAAAGGATTTCACGATGCTGAGAAAATGTCCCACTTTCTGAAAAACCAGAACATCGCCATTGATAAATTCTTTTCAAGTCCCGCTTTACGCGCTCTTACGACTTGTGAAATATTTAATAAAAAATATGAAATCGAGATCGAGACGATCGCAAAACTTTACAATGCATCGGATACTAATTTCGAAAATATCACCCTTGGCTTAGATGATAATTTAAATCATGTCGCTATGTTTTCTCATAATAATGGAATCTCCAATTTTGCCAATAGCATGTCGGAAGATATGTTTATGTTCCCAACTTGCGGCGTGGCCGGATTTCAAATTGAGTGTGAATCCTGGGCAGACTTTCACGACGCCAAGAAGAAATTAATTTATTTTCATGAACCGAAGAAGATTTAAACATATTTTAAAAACATAAAAAAAACCTCATCAAAATAATTTGGTGAGGTTTTTCATTTTCTAAAAAATTCGTTTATTTCGTTCTCTGTAAATCCAGATCTTCAAAATCAAAACTAAAATCAGTGATATCGGAAATTGGTTTCAATCTCATTCCTTCTGCTTTTCCGTTTTCATCTAAATTAAAATTTACAAAAGCATCGGCATCATAACTTCTATCATCCCATTTTGCAATCATTACGTTAGGAGAATATGGTAACAACTCTCCTTTTAATCTTGGCGAATTCTTACAGAAAATTCTGAAACTATTTCCTTCTTTTGAAACCATTACATCACCAAACCATGGATCAGTATAAGTTCCGGCGATCTGTTCACTTTTAATTTGGCTATTTTTATCTTTTTTAAAGGTGTCAGATTTTGCGAAAACTTCTTTCTTTCCTTTGGCATATTCCGCTTCTATTTTTGCCATTCTTTCGCCATACAATTTCAGCCAGTTTCGATCTGCAACTCCTAAATACGCATCTTTCACAGTATTAGTAATGGCACTGAAAGCTGCGCCACTTTGTTGATTGGTCAATACGACAATCCCTAATTTCAGGTCTGGAATTAAAGTAAATTGCGTTACCGTTCCAATCAAACCGCCAGTATGATAAACCTGTTTGTGACCTTTCACATCGGTTACAAACCAACCTAATCCATACCCGTTAAAATTGGTATCGTACGGATTTTTTAAAGCCACTGGCGTAGAAATCTGGAGATTCCACAATTGCTGAATCTGTTTATCGGTGACAAGTTTCTTTCCGTCTTTCGTGGTAAAACCATTTACTAAAAACTCTGCCCAAATGTTCATGTCTTTAATATTGCTCATAATTCCACCCGCTGCATTTCCGGTTTCATTCCAGTCATGAGGAACTTGAATCACCTTGCCATCAACTGGCGCGTGCGCATCGATAATGTTCGGAACATTGGCTGCTTTTGCTCTGTTGTAACTTCCGTAACTAGACGTCATACCAACTGGTTTCAAAATTCTTTGTTCAATAAATTCTGCCCACGAGAGTCCAGAAACTCTATGAATCACTTCACCTGCAACAATGAACATGATATTGTTATAATCCAAAGTACTTCTAAAAGAATTTTCGGGTTTTAAATATCGAACGTTGTGAATAATATCATTGACAGTCAGCGGCCCACCTTCCGGAAAAAACATTAAATCACCTTGTCCTAAACCAAGGCCAGCACGGTGCGTTATCAGATCTTTGATGGTTACTTCCTGAGAAACATAAGCATCATTCATTTGAAATTCGGGAATATATTTGGACACTTTATCATCAAATTTTAATTTTCCTTCATCGGCTAACATTGCCAAAGCAGTCGCTGTGAAACCTTTCGAATTAGAGGCAATCCCTACTAAAGTTTCATCGGTCATCTTTTGATTATTGGTAATTGATCTTACGCCAAACCCTTTGGAATAAACCACTTTCCCATCTTTTATAATTCCTACGGAAATTCCTGGAACGTCGAATGTTTTTAAAGTATTTTGGATAAGTTCGTCGAGTTTCTTTTCTTCAATCTGCGAGAATGCGAAGACTGATATCAGAATAAAAAGTAAGCTGAATTTTGTTTTCATTAGATTTTGATTTGCACGAAGATAGAAAATTCTGGAAATATTTCATAATCATTAAGTCGAATAGATTACCTTCTATTACATAATTACTACTCGCCTCCTAGCTCATTATTGTTGTCAGCATTTCTAAATATGTTATATTTGTTAACTTTTGTGGTTAAATTTAAATATAGCTAATGATTTTAATTGTCGATGATTCTCCGGAAAACATTATATCCTTGAAAAAGGTTCTTGAGAAAAATGATTTCGAAGTAGATACCGCTTCGTCTGGAGAAGAGGCTTTGAAAAAAATTCTGAAAAAGTCGTACGTTCTAATTATCCTAGATGTTCAAATGCCCGGCATGGATGGTTTTGAAGTCGCAGAAGCGATTTCTGGCTACAGTAAAGCCAAAGAAACAGCCATCATCTTTCTTTCTGCCGCAACTGCAGATGTAACGTTAATCACGCGTGGTTATTCCTCCGGTGGTTTAGATTATATCAGCAAACCGGTTGATATGAACATTCTTCTTTTAAAAGTGAAAACCTTCTATCGAATTTATGAGCAAAGTCGCGCCCTGAATGAGATGCAAATAACATTGCGACAGGAAATTGAATTCCGAAAAGAAGCAGAGCGCAAGAAAGATGAGTTTATAAGTATTGCCAGTCATGAACTGAAAACTCCGATGACAAGTATCAAAGGATACATTCAGTTATTAGAAAGGAGTTTGGATAAAAACGATAAGGAAACCATACGAACGCGTCTGCATAAGGTACAGAACCAAATTGAAAAATTAAATTTACTCATCGCCGACCTCTTAGATATTTCTAAAATTGAAAGCGGAAAATTAAAGTTCAACAAACAGTATTTTTCTTTTGACGAAACGCTGGACCACATTATTGAAATAATGCAGCAATCTAATCCTCAAGTTAAAATTGTGAAAAACGGTTGCCTCTCGCGTGAGGTTTTTGGTGATGAAATGCGGATCGAACAAGTCATTATTAATTTTATAACCAACGCGATCAAGTATGGTCCCGATGGTGAAGAAATTCATATCAGTTCAGAAGTGCGTGACCAGGAAATTCATTTCTCAGTAAGAGATTTTGGAATTGGCATGTCTGAAGAACATCAGCACAAGGTTTTTGAAAAATTTTATCGGATTGAGGAAACCTCTGAACGTTTTCAGGGACTGGGAATCGGACTCTATATTTGCCAGGAAATCATTGACCGCCATAATGGAAAAATAGGCGTTAAAAGTACAGCTGGCAAAGGATCTGAATTTTATTTTAATTTACCATTATCTCCTGAAAAGGAAGCAATCAAAATATTATCATGAGTTTTAAAAGAAATCTACTATTTGGACTCGGCTTATCACTCGGCCTCTTACTTATAAGTTCCTTCGCGTCATTCTTTAGCATCAAAAATTTAATTGAAAGCTCACAGATGGTGCGAAAAAGCAATACCATTATTAAAGATCTCGACCATCTTTTTTCTTTAGTTAAAGATGCTGAAACTGGCCAACGTGGCTATCTTTTGACGGAAGACATTGCTTTTCTTGATCCTTACACCAAAGCAAAGGAAAAAATTTCGGGAGCCGTAAGTGTTTTATCCTCTGAAATTTCTGGTACACAAGCGCAAAATCAAAATTTTGATTTATTAAAAACGAATGTTGAAGCACGCGTGGAAATATTAGATCGGAATTTAAATGAGAAAAAGCAGAAAAATGCAGTAACAACTGCGCAACTTTTAGCGGGGAAAAAGCATATGGATCAAATCCGTACCTCGATTGAAAGTATGCAAGCTGAAGAAAAAGCTATTCTGCAAACCCGTACGGAATCCTTGAATAAACTTGCTTCTTATACTCCATTACTGATTATCTTTTCAGCCTTGCTGGCGATTACGATAACGCTTGTGTTTTTCCGCAAAGTTTCTCAGGATTATAATGAGAAGAACAACCTTACGGATGAACTTAAAGATAAAAATGAAGAAAGTGAAAATAGACTTGCTGCCATTGGACAAGTAGCCGCTCAGATTTCTGCTGGTGATTATAACATTCTACTGGATCGGAATGCTAAAAAAAACCTTGGCAGTATTGCCGAACCGCTTAATAAAATGGCTCAATCACTTCAAAATTCTTTTAATTCATTAGCGGAAAAAGAATGGCTAAGTTCAGCTATTGCGCAAGTGAATGACCGTACGATTGGCGATAAAAACACGGCGAAATTGGCAACAGATATTTTGGCGAGTATCATCGAACACACCAACGGTAACGTCGCGGCAATTTATCTGCAGAAAGAAGATAATCATTTACATCTCAAAGGTAGTTTTGCCATGGAAGGCAACGGCACGAAAAAAGTGTTAAAAGTTGGTCAAGGTATTGTGGGTGAGGCTTTTCGTTCTGGTAAAAAAATATTGGTTGAAGACATTGCCGATAATGAATCAACCATCAGTTATGCCACGGGAAATACCAAACCGAAAAATATTATTGCGATTCCAATTACCAGATACAATATGCCGTTGGGCGTTATTGAAGTGGGATCAACCACTGAATTTACGCCACTTCATTTAGAATTTCTCCAGGCGACCGCTGGTAATATCGGTTTGGCATTTTACAGTGCACAAAGCAGAATTAAAATGCAGGAATTGTTAGAAGAAACTCAGGCACAGTCGGAAGAACTTCAAACGCAGCATGCAGAATTGGAAAACATCAACGCAGAATTGGAAGCGCAGTCGCAGAAACTACTCGCTTCAGAAGAAGAACTTCGGGTTCAGCAGGAAGAATTAATGCAAAGCAATCAAGAGCTTGAGGAGAGAACGAGTTTATTGGAAGAAAAAAATGTTTTGATTGAAGAACGAAACATCGATATTCAACAAAAATCAATTGAGCTGCAGCAAAGCACCAGATACAAATCTGAGTTTTTAGCGAACATGTCTCACGAACTACGTACTCCTCTTAATTCAATTTTATTGTTATCAAAATTGATGACCGAAAGTGATGATCTAGATGAACAATATGTGGAGTACGGAACGGTAATGCAAAGTTCTGGTCAAGGATTATTAACTTTAATCGACGAAATTTTAGACCTTTCTAAAATCGAATCCGGTAAAATGACCTTAGAAATAAATGAAGTTCCTTTAGAAATAATAACTTCAGATCTGCGAATGTTGTTTAAACCAATGGCCAAAGAAAAAAACCTGGATTTAATTATAACAATTGAGCCTGAAACTTTAGCAACGATAAATACGGATAAACTACGATTAGAACAAATTCTAAAAAATCTTTTGTCCAACGCCATTAAATTTACCTCGGAAGGAAGCATCAAACTACAGATCTCGAATGATGACTTGAAACAGAAAGTTTTATTTACGGTAATCGATACTGGAATTGGGATTGCCGAGGACAAGTTGATGATGGTTTTCGAAGCCTTTCAACAAGCAGATGGTTCTACACAACGCAAATATGGCGGAACGGGATTGGGACTTTCTATCAGTCGCGAACTCGCAAGATTGCTCGGTGGAGAAATCAATTTAAAAAGTACAGAAGGCGTAGGAAGCCAGTTCACCCTAATCGTACCTGTAGATTTTGAAGACGCAGAAATTGAAGAACCTCACCTGGAATTAGAAAAAGTAATTTATCCTGTCGTAGAAGTAGAAAAGCAACCAGAACGATATATTTCTAAATTTATTCCAGAAGCAATTGATGATGACCGAGAAAATATCGAAGAAGGAGACAAGATTATTTTGATCATCGAAGACGATACGGCTTTTGCAAAAATATTATTGAATTTTGCGAGATCTCGAAATTACAAAGTGATTGCTACCGTGCGCGGTGATATCGGTATTGAATTGGCGCAACACTATAAACCGCTGGCGATTTTACTCGATATTCAATTGCCAATTATGGACGGTTGGCAGGTGATGGAAGCCCTGAAATCAAATCCGGTTACCAAACCGATTCCGGTTCATATTATGTCCTCCATGAAATTTAAGCAAGAAAGTTTATTGAGAGGCGCAGTGGATTTCATCAATAAGCCATTTGCTTTGGAACAAATGCAGGAAGTTTTCAAAAAATTAGAAAACGCTTTAGTCCGTTCGCCTAAAAAAGTGTTGATTGTAGAAGAAAATGAACAGCACGCCAAAGCTTTAAGTTACTTCCTAAGCGTTAATAATATCAATACCGATATTGTCAATAATGTGGCAGAAAGTATCGACGCACTTCACAACCAAGAAATCGATTGCGTAATTCTGGATATGGGAATGCCAGATAAAAATGCCTATGAAACCTTAGAAACCATTAAACAAAATAAAGGATTAGAGCATCTGCCTATTATTGTGTTTACTGGGAAAAGTCTTTCTAAAGGAGAGGAAAATCGCATAAAAAAATATGCAGATTCTATTGTAGTAAAAACAGCCTATTCTTACCAACGTATTTTGGATGAAGCCGGTTTATTCCTTCACATCGTAGAAGAAAAAAATAAGAAAAAACAAGATCAAGTAAGAGGTTTCGAAAACTCGGGAGAATTAAGAAATATTCTAAAAGATAAAACCGTATTATTGGCTGATGACGATGTTAGGAATATTTTCTCATTAACAAAAGCGCTCGAATTGCACGGCATGAAAGTACTTCCCGCCATGGATGGAAAAGAAGCCTTAAAAGTTTTAAATTCAGATTCGTCAATTGATATTGTTTTGATGGATATGATGATGCCAGAAATGGATGGTTATGAATCCATCCGTGAAATTCGAACTTTACCTCAATTTAAAAACTTACCAGTGCTAGCCGTTACATCAAAAGCGATGATGGGTGACCGTGAGAAATGTATCGCAGTTGGTGCCTCAGATTATATTTCAAAACCTGTCGACATTGATCAATTGGTTTCTTTATTAAGAGTTTGGTTATACGATAAAATGTAAAATTCACATTATGAATAACGAAAGAGAAATTCTCATCATCGATGATGACAGCAGAAATATTTTCGCGCTAAGTGCCGTTTTAAAGTCGAAAAAATTCCGCTGCGTTTCCGCTATTAGTGCTCATCAAGGTTTAAAAATGCTTTCCGAAAACAAAAACGTGGGTATCGTTTTGATGGATATGATGATGCCCGAAATGGACGGCTATGAAGCGATTGAGAAAATGAAAAACGACACAGACTTGAAAGACATTCCCATCATTGCGATCACCGCCCAGGCAATGACTGGCGACCGTGAAAAATGCATTGAAGCTGGCGCTGACGGCTATATTTCTAAACCAGTTGATGTGGATGAACTCGTTTTGTTACTCAACCAATTAATTGATTAATAGTGCATTCTACAGATCATATTGACGAACATATCGAAACGCTTCTTTCTGATGTTTTGGAAATTTACGGTTACGACTTTACGGGATATTCACGTGCATCGCTGAAACGAAGAATTGTTCGGCTTTATGAATTAGATAATTTTGTGAGCTTCGCAGAATTTCAATATAAGATCCGCTCAGAACCATCCTATTTCAAAAGGTTTTTGGAACAAGTAACCATCAATGTTACTGAGATGTTCAGGGATCCCGAATTCTATAAAACTTTAAAAACGGAGATTCTACCAAGACTTGGAACCTATCCTTTTATCAGAATTTGGATTGCTGGTTGCAGTACGGGTGAAGAGGCCTACTCTGTAGCAATCTTTTTAAAAGAACTCAATCTTTTGCACAAATCGCTTATTTATGCGACAGACATTAACAGCGCAGTTTTAGAAAACGCAGCGCAGCAAATGATTCCTTTAAGTAAAATAAAATTATATACGGAGAATTATATTGCGGCTGGTGGACGAGAGCAGTTTTCTGATTATTATACCGCCAATTATTCTTTGGGTAAACTCAACGATGATTTGAAAACAAAGATTATTTTTTCCACCCACAACTTGGTTTCTGACAATTCATTTAATGAGTTTCAGCTTATTTTATGTCGGAATGTAATCATTTATTTTGACCGAGAATTGCAAACAAAGGTCTTCCAGTTATTCGATAACAGTCTGGAAAAATTTGGCTATCTCGCTTTAGGAACAAAAGAAAGCTTAGATTTTTCTGCTGTTTCGAAAAACTTTGAGCGACTTAACTCCGATAAAATCTGGCGAAAAATTCATTAAATGAAACACTGTGAAGCATTGGTTATAGGTGGATCTGCCGGCAGTTTGGATGTTCTTTTAAAAGTACTTCCGGACATCGACCCTGTTTTACCATTTCCAATTATCGTCGTACTTCACCGTAAATCTGGGCAAGAAAGTTTACTGACGGATCTGTTAAGCAGTAAAACCAAATTGACGGTCAAAGAAGTAGAGGAAAAAGAAAAACTAGTTGGGACGACTTTATATATCGCACCGCCCGATTACCACTTACTCATCGAAAACGACAAAACTTTTTCGTTAGATGCCTCCGAAAAAATTAACTTTTCCCGTCCGTCTATTGATGTCAGTTTTGAGAGCGCTTCCCAAGTATTTAAAGAAAATCTTGTATGTTTGTTACTTTCTGGAGCCAATAGTGATGGCACGAAAGGTTTACAAAAAGTGAACGAAAAGGGTGGCAGTGTGATTATTCAAGATCCCAGCACTGCAATTGTACCGTTTATGCCCGAATATGCAATCGAACACGTCGCCAATGACGCAATACTAAATCCAAAAGAAATGGCCAATTATATAAATCAATTACCACGATGACTGAAACTATAGCATTAAAAAAGTCTAAAAAGATATTTATTTTTGATGACAACTTAGAGATTCTAGAGTTGTGTACAGAAATTTTAGAAGATCTCGGCTGTCAAGTCAACACTTCTGCGACCACCAATTCAATTGAAAAACAAGTGACGGAATTTATGCCTGATCTTATTTTTATGGACAATTGGCTCCCCGATATGAGTGGAATTGAAGCGACCAGATTGTTAAAAGCAAATTACGATTTAAAAAACATTCCAGTTATTTACTTTTCCGCCAATAGCAATATTAGTGAACTGGCAGCGGAAGCCGGTGCCGATGATTTTATTGCCAAACCTTTTGACATCGATCAGTTTGAGAATATTGTTCAGAAATATGTTGGGGGAATATATTAGTCGCAAAAGATATTTTTATTTTTAAATCCACTATTTAATTTCAACTATTTAAAGGAATTGCAGTTTAAATAAAAACGCCCAATCTTAAAGATTGAGCGCTTCTTTTAACCAATTACTTTATCAACTACTATTTCTCTAACAATTCCAATCTTTTTTGAAGTTTTTGAATTATTTCTTCCTGTGCTGTTAACTTAGCATCTAACGCTTTCAGCACAATTACAGTCAATCCAGCCATGTCGGAAAGATTATATCCAATCATCGGTTCACCCAATTTTGACGGACTTTGGTCGATTGTCATTTGAATTGAATTAGGAAGAGTTTGCGATATAAACCCTAAATGAGATTCAGGTCTGCTTTGTTTATTCTCCCAATTGTAACGGTAAGTCGCGGAAGAGATTTTACGTAAATCTTTAAGATAAGTATCGTAATCTGTTTCAGTAAGATATTTAACCTCCTTTTTGGTTCTAATATCACTGGAAACAGTGAAGGCTGAAGCGAACACAGGTCCATAACCGATACCGTTTGAGTCCGACACATTTAATCCACCGGTTGACCTGCCATAAAGTCCTGCTCCGGCAGATCCTAAGGCGGAAGAATTTAACATAATTCCAGGATAAGTTCCAGAACTTGCATTGGTTATGGTAAAATTTGCCTTCATTGTGCCTCGCTCACCAGAAATTTGTAAAAAAGAATCTGGAGTAATCGTCCCGATTCCGACTTGACCATCGTTATCGATGGTCATTTTAGGCACTGCCATAATGGTTAGATGAAGACTTCCTGCTGCATTACCAGCACCCGTTCCGAAATCAACGTCCTCATTTGCACCAGAATAGGAACCAAAATATCCTCTATAATTATTACCTTCATAAATTGCATTAAATGCCTGGCTACTAGGACCGAAAAAACTTGTATAGCTAGGGGTTGCAGGATTTCCAATATTTACAGACCCTGTTGATTCTGAAATTATAGAATTTCCCCCGGTTTTGGGACCGGTAAATTTAATTAGATTATCAGTCGTACCAGAGATTGTGCCTCCACCTGAATTTAAAGCATAAGGAACGCTTAATAATTGACTTGTTCCTGCAATACTATAGCTCGTGCCTCCAGCAGGATCAATTTCTGCTTTAAGAAAGTAAGAATCTGCATTCCAGTCTATAGCTGCGATAGTTCCGCTTATAACGGAGCCATTACCAATTTGCACCGAAACCAACCCATTCGAATTAGTGAGTGCCGTTTGCGTTTCAGCATAAACTACAGTTCCGGTATTGGTTGTTTTCAGAATACTGATTTTCATCCCAACATTCGCATTGGTAATTAAGGCATTAGAAGCGTTTCTGATAACTGCCTGATAAGAAAATTTCTGTGGCGCTTGTGCGTTCAAAATAACGATGCACAGCAAAGCTAGAAGTTGTAAAGACTTTTTCATGATTTTAATTTTTAATGATTTTATAATTTTTAATGATTGTTCCATTATCTAAGATGGACAGAATATAGGCTCCAGCGGAAAATGAAGAAGTATTAATTTCGTTTTTGAGATCTTTCAATTCTCCCCTTTTAATTGATTTACCACTTATATCAAAAAATTGATAACTGCCTTTTTGTAGTTTTTCAGAATTAAAGTCTACAATCAAAAAATCTTTCACCGGATTAGGGTAAACTGTAATTTTTTTATTAGTTGCATTTTCAGTGGTACTTAATACAAAAATCTCATAAGGTTGTTGTATCCCTTCCGTAACTTTCACCGCCGCATTTTCGTAACTTTGATAGGCAACTTGTCCCACAGAATACGACATAGATCCCGCGGCAGATTGTGCAGTATCGCCTGTAGATAAAGTTGTTTGTTGCGCATAACTACAAACAGCACTTGTAAATAGTAGCAATACAAAACTGTGTAGCAATTTACTTTGTAATAATTTTTCCATAATTTTTTGTATTTATAATTAATGGTAAAATTAAAAAGTAACTGTCGGATTTTTAGTAGCGATATAACCCTAATTTTTTGCGGAAAACACCTATTTTTCAATTTGAAATAATGGAGTCTATGATCTTTAAAAATTAACAGGTAGACGAAAAAGTTTTAAAAAGACGCCCATCAGGGAAAATGTGGAGCAGCAAAAATAGTTTGATAGATTTTTTAGGATATAATTCTTAAATTTGTTTCAAAGTAAAAAAGTACATGGAAACTAAGAAAGAATTTTTCCTCGAGTGTTATAAACTCGGCATCATCAAATTTGGTAGGTTTACGCTGAAATCGGGCATTGAAAGTCCTTTTTATGTGGATTTACGTCCACTTGCGTCGGATCCTAAAATACTAAAACTACTCGCCAATTATCTGTTAGACATGCTTCCACTGGATAATTTCGATTTGATATGTGGTGTTCCATATGCAGCTCTTCCGATGGCGACGGCCATGTCGCTGGAAAGTTATCTCCCGTTGATTATCAAACGAAAAGAAGCCAAAGAGTATGGTACTAAAAAAATACTGGAAGGCATCTATACGCCTGGCCAAAACTGCTTGTTAGTCGAAGATGTAGTTACCTCAGGAACTTCTTTACTGGAAACCATTCCGGAAATTGAAAATGAAGGAATTATAGTTTCGGATATTGTAGTGGTATTGGATCGCCAACAAGGTGGGAAAGAACTTTTAGAGAGCAAAGGTTTCCGTGTTCATACCCTTTTCACCATTTCTGACGTCTGTACCATGTTAAAAGACGAAGGTCACCTAACTGATGATGAAGTGGGAAGAATCAACGATTTTCTTGCTGGCAATGTCGTTAAATTCGAAGAAGAAAAACGACTTTCTTACGAACAGAAACTAGAGATTTGTGATCATTCCGTTGCGCAAAAGTTATTGGAAATTGCCATTGAAAAAAAATCGAATCTAATCGTTTCCGCAGATGTTACTTCCACGCAGGAATTATTGACGCTGGCTGAAAAAGTTGGTCCACACATCGTTGCTTTAAAAACTCACATGGATATTATTCTTGATTTTGACTCTGACGCAACCATCTTACCATTAAAAGATTTAGCGACCAAATATAACTTTCTGCTAATGGAAGACCGCAAATTTGCAGACATCGGAAACACACAGGAATTACAATTCTCTTACGGACTTTATAAGATTTCAAACTGGGCAGATCTTGTGACTGCGCAAGTAATCGCTGGCTACGAATCGCTAGACTGTTTCAGAAATGTTGGCGTTGTTGCCATTTTGGGAATGTCGTCTAAAGGGACTTTGACCAATACGAATTACCGCGAAGAAGCAACTAAAATTGCACTCTCGCATCCCAATGTTTTTGGTGGAGTGTCTCAAAATAAAATTCCAAACGAATTGCTTTTGTTTACACCAGGAATTAACGTTGCCGAAGCTGGCGATGGGAAAGGTCAGCAATACAATACGCCAGAACACGCTTTCAACGAATTGGAAACTGATTTCATTATCGTAGGACGTGGAATTTACAAATCATTTGACGCCGAAAAGTCTGCCTTGAGTTACAAAATTGCTGGCTGGAATGCTTATGAAGGAAGTTTGTAGATTACATTCTCTTAAATAAAATATGCTCTCGCAGATTTTGCAGATGGCGCAGATTAATACTGTAAAAACCTGTAAAATCTGCGGGAGTTTTTAAAATCTCTCTAATCACCTTTCTCGTTATTTATTGAATAATGAATTACTTAAATAAAATTAAAATTTGTCTAATTTAATTTTACTGTTTCTGTGTTTATTTCTAGGATTCATTCTCAGAAAAACAAAACTCTTCCCAGAAAATGGACATCTTGCGTTGAATTCTTTTGTGATCAATATTTCACTTTCGGCGCTTTCTCTCTATTACATTCCAAAAATCACCCTAAATCTGCAGGTGATCTTTCCGGTGATGGTTCCCTGGCTTAACATTATTTTAGCGGTATTATTTTTTGGTTTTCTTGGTAAGAAAATGAAATGGTCGAAAACGTTGATTGGTTGTCTAATTTTGTGTGCAGGGTTCGGAAATACCTCTTTTGTCGGCATACCCGTAATTCAATCATTGTACGGCGAAAGTGGTTTACAAACCGTGATGCTCGTGGATCAGCCTGGTTCTTTCGTAGCACTTTCAACCTTGGGAATTACCATCGCTAATTTCTATTCGGGTGAGAAAAATTCATTCTTAGAAATACTTAAAAAGATATTTAAATTCCCACCCTTTATCGCTTTTTTAATTGCGGTCATTCTGAATTTATTAAATGTTAATGTTCCCGTAGTCATTGATGAAGTTTTTGAAAAATTGGGAGCCACAACCGTTCCACTTGCTTTGGTTTCGGTCGGCAGTCAATTGAAATGGCAAAAATTAGATCATGATGCAAAACCTCTGTTCTGGGCGTTATTATTTAAATTGATTTTATTTCCGGCCTCTATTTTCATTCTTTACTTTATAATTTTAAAACAAAGAGGCGAGGTCATCGAAATTTCTTTTTTAGAATCTGCCATGGGTTCCATGGTGACTGCAGCCATCATCGCCGCGGCTCATCGGTTAGAACCTAAACTTTGCAACCTCATCTTGGGCGTTGGGATTCCATTATCGTTTATCACCTTAACCATCTGGTATTTGGTCATGAAATATTCTGGTTTTTTGGGAATTTAAAACACATCGTAAACATTCACAAAATTGCACTTTATTACCATAGCTCAAGATTCATCATTTTGAACTTTCTTATCTTTGGTACTTAATAAAAAGAAAAAGTTATGAAAGTAGATATTTGGAGTGACATTCGTTGTCCGTTTTGTTATGTTGGTAAAAAGAATTTTGAGAAAGCCTTAGCGCAGTTTCCAGATAAAGACAAGGTAGAAGTCACTTGGCATAGTTTTCAACTCGATCCGGAATTAAAAACACAACCAGACATCAGTTCTTTAGACTATTTTAAAGAGGCAAAAGGAATTACTGAAGCAGAAGCCAAAGGCATGTACGAAAACGTTTACAGAGCTGGAAAGGAAGCAGGAATTGAGTTCAACTTTGATCATCAAAAAGTAGCCAATTCTTATCGGGCCCATCTTTTATTACAATTAGCTGCGACAAAAAACTTAGCTAATGAAGCAGAAGAAGCGCTGTTTAAAGCCCAATTAATTGAGGGAAAAAACATTGATGATGAAGCTATTTTAATTGAAATCGGGAAATCGATTTCTTTAGAGGAAAATGAAATCAAAGAAGCGCTAATTTCTGATGATTTCGGGATGGATGTAACGCGAGATATGATGTTGGCTCGACAAATGGGAATTAGCGGCGTACCGTTTTTTGTCATTAATGATAAATATGGCGTTTCTGGCGCGCAACCTCCAGCAGCATTTTCAGAGGTTTTAGAAAGTTCTTGGAAAGAGTTTTCAGCTGGAGATAAAGGCTTGCAGATCATTCACACCGGTGATAGTTGTGATGTTGATGGCAACTGTGATTAATCACTTTTAGATATAATTCAAAAACTTCCGGATCTGCTGATTTCGGAAGTTTTTTTTTAATAACGATGAAAAAGGAGGTCTGAAAATTGCATCAAGAACCCTTAAATCAAAACAATTATGAGTAGAGGATTTGTAAAAGAAGATGATCAGGAAGAGATTCCACTGGTTCCGCCCCGAGCAGACTTACCAGCAGGAACAGAAAACTTTGTGACTCAAAATGGAATGGATTCTTTAATGGGAGAAAAGGATAACTTATTGCGCGACCAAGAAAGTCTAGATTCTTCGCAAGAGAAAGAATACCGAATTTCCTTTAACTATATCAATGCGAAACTTCAATTGTTGAATGAAAGAATCAGCTCCGCGAAAATAATTGATCCTACCAAATTACCTCAAGACGAAATTCACATCGGCGCCACTATTACCTTTAAAAATGTAGAAAATAAGGCAACTCAAACTTTTCAATTGGTTGGTGTGGATGAAGCTAATATTTCCCAAAAGAAAATCTCGTTTATTACGCCTTTAGCAAAAGCTTTGATGCACAAAAAAGTGGGGGAAAAAGCCGAATTAAATTTAGGAGATCGAAAAAATATTTTTGAAATTTTAAAGATTGAATATTAAATAACCCGTTATCAAATCGTCTTCTTACTCGTCAATAGTTGTACAATCAAAATAATTCCAGAGAATAACAAACCTACAACTGAAACTCCGGTCCAACCAAAGTACGTCCAAGCGAGGGAACCGAAACTTGTCCCAGCCGCCCCACCTATAAAAAAGCCAACCATGTAAATCGTATTTACTCGATTTCTAGCTTCTGTATTTTTAGAGAAAACGATATTTTGATTAGTAATATGAACGCCTTGAGCTCCCAAGTCAATCAATACAACGCCAATGATTAATCCAATGATGGAATGTGGCGAAACTAAAAATATCAACCAAGAAGCAATAATTAAAATTGCTCCGAAGATGATCAATTTGCTTTTCTTCACTCGATTATTTAATTTTCCCACCACAGTTGCTCCCAGTGCGCCCGCAATTCCGAATAACCCAAATCCACCCGCAATCGCGCTTCCATAACCGAAAGAATCTTCCATCAGAAAAACAAAAGTAGTCCAGAAAGCACTTAAACTTCCGAAAGCTAAAGCTCCACGCAAAGTTGCGAGTCTCAACGTAGGTTCGGTCTTTAAATAAAACCAAAGCGACTTCATTAATTTCACGTAACTCTCGCCAAACTTGGGCTGAATCACAGGCAATTTCGCATTCAACAAAAAGAAAAGCATCGTCATCAACCCAGCTGCGCCATAGAAAACGCTGCGCCAGCCAAAATATTCGCCAACCAATCCACTCAACACGCGACTTCCTAAAATACCGATTAATAACCCACTCATGACAATTCCAATCGCTCGTCCGCGACCTTCATCATTGCTAAGATGCGCAACCATTGGTACAAATAATTGCGGAAGTGTAGACGTAAACCCAATGAGAAAACTGCTGATAATTAATAAGGATAAAGACTGCGAAAGTGCGGCTCCTAAAAGGGAAAGCACGAGAATTAAAAAATTTAATCTGATGATTTTCAAGTTACTTACTTTGTCGCCAAGCGGGATAATAAACAGCAAACCCATGGCATAACCAATCTGCGTAGAAAGGGCAACGTTGCTCACCTCAGAATTTGTTACCTTCAAACTGGTCGCAATATCGTGCAGCAAAGGTTGGTTATAGTATAAGTTGGCCACGACCAAACCAGCCGAAATGCTCAAAAGATAGAGCAAGGAATTGGGTAATTTATTATTCATGAAATGTTGAGCACAACTATTTTTTAACAGAGACTGCAAAACTAAAACTTCTCAACAAATAAGCGACCTATTTTTTTATCGTATTCTTTAATGAAATAAGATGACGCAGTCTATTGCTAATTCTACAAAGGCAGATTTGCGTGTTATTGCAAAGCATGAAATCTTTTAATGGACGTTGGTTTAAAAATATATTTTGCGGTAACTGTTTGCGGCGCATCTATGTCAAGTTCATACCATGGTGATATCTGAGGACTTTTATGATTGACCAATATATGAACATCCTGCGCGGGCATATAACTTTCAGCCAAAATATATAATTTTTTTCCAGCTTGGTTTCGAGCTACACCCACGATAATAACCGAATGGCCGGGACTTCCAGGTTTGATCAGAAAATCACCGGACCGAATGTCCGCATTATTTGTCACTGGAACAGATTCCTCATTTAAAGAAATCGTACCCGCATATCTGAAAATTACTTCCAGATATTTCTGAAAACCCTCATAGGAATCATCTGAGATTTTAGTTTTGACAAAACTCACTTTTTTTCTCACTTCCTTTGTTCGAAATCCTATTTTATAATCGTCCCAGGCGAAAAACTGTCCGTCGGTAAATTCAAATCCGATATCATCAAACTTTTTATGGAGCCAAAGATATTCCGCGTAGAGCCGAATCCAGGCATCAGCGCATTGCTGCAAATCTTTTTCACCTACCGTAATTTTCAGGAGCGCAGCATGATGATTCTGCTGATCCACGGGGATTTTTGTAAAATCTCTGACGGGAAGATTCGGTGGATGAAGTGGGAAATTAGAAAGAAATTCGCTGAAGCTCCCAGGTTGCTCGTTTACCCAGGAGAAACCCTTTGGTGGCTGAAAGCGCGTGCGAATGGTCGATTTAGCTGGATCAATATTCAACACTCGTGTAGTTTCAATAACTTGGGAATAAGTATTTTGAAAAAAGAGCACCAGCATTAACAATCCAAATCGTTTCAAATGGGAAAAATATTTAATAATTTATCAAAAATAGTTAATATTTCTAAATTGCGAGTATTAGCATTACTTTTTAAAAAACATCATTATATTTGAGCCACGTTTGCAAATGAAAAGATTCTCTACTGTCCTCCTCTTTCTCTTATTTTTTGTTGGGGTTTCTGCCCAACAGGACACCATTAATATTTCTGCTAAAATTACCGAAAATAGTAATATAGTTTCCGTAAGTCAAGAAATAATTTACTACAATAACACCGATTTACATTTAGAAAAAGTAAAGCTACTTAATTGGATTTCGGCCTACAAAAATAGAAATACTCCACTCCTTTCCCGAACCCTACAAGATCGTAGTAATGAACTTTATTTCGCGGACAGTGCAGAATTAGGTAGCACTACGGATTTACTGATTAAAATTGGCCAAAAAGACTGGCAAAGTTTTTCTGGCTCCGAGGAAAATATTTACGTTCCTCTACCGAAAAAATTAGAACCTGGCGAAAGCGTTAAAATTTCTTTACAATATCATTTGCAATTGCCGCAGAAAAAATTCACTGGATATGGAATTGAGACAGATAAATTATCACTTAAATATTTCTTTCTCGTTCCTGATTCGTTTGAAGATGGAAATCAAAAACCTAAGTATTTTCGCAATATAGAAGAAAACCAAAGTCCTGGAAATTATTGGACGATCAATTTCGACTTGCCTGAAAACTATTTCGTAGAAAGCAACCTGGTACGAACGGAATTCAATTCTTTTGAAGGAATTATTAGTAAAGATCCTGAATTTTTAATTTCATCCAAAAATGGTGATCAAATAATTACCCACGTTGACGGTGAAAAAATTGAAATCGATTTCGGTTATCCTTTAACCGTAACTGAAAGACAAAGACTTGAGTTTTATCTTCCTTTGCAACTTCATTTCATCAAAAATAAAATTGGAGAGCTGCCAACTAAAATTTTTATTACCGAAAAGTTTCGGAAAGATGAAGATTTTATTGGTATCGATGATGTGCAATTTTGGATTTTTAATTACAAACTTTTTAGGAATAATGAGCAAACCGATCTTAATTATTTCAGTATTTTGTCAAAAGCGATTATTCAAAGAAAAGTAATTTTTGAAAAAAGTGACGATCATTGGTTGGTGAACGGATTAAAAACTTATTTAGAAATTCAATATCTCGATCGGTATTATAAAGACCGAAAACTCTTGGGAGATTTACCAGATAATCTTAAAGTATTTGGTTTAAAGCCATTGAAGTTTTTCCGACTTTCAAAGCTGGAATTGAGCGAAAGATACGGACTTGCTTACCAATATATGGTGACGCAAAACTTGGATCAAAAAATTGGCGAACCTTTCCAAAACTTAAGCAACTTCAATGCTACAGCGATTAGTCATTTTGAAACGGGAAGTCTCTTCTCCTTCATCGCCGAAAAAATGGGTAGTGAAAATTTTGATGATTTTTTAAAGAATTATTTGACTCAATATTCTGGAAAACCTGTTGATCAAAAGAAATTTTTAGATGAATTGACTTTGGCGTCTGATTATTCGTCCGACTTTTTAGAAAATTTTATTCAAAAAAAGAATCGGGTCAACTTTCGCTTAAAACGGTATAAAAAAACCAGAGATGATTTTCAGGTGAAGGTCATAAAAAACACCACTGAAAGAATTCCCTTCAAAATTGAAACTGAAGAAAAATCAGGTGAAAAGCAGACTTTTTGGTTTGATACCGACGCCTCCACAAAAACAGTTGAGTATAACATACCGCAATCTAATGCAGAAAAAATAATCATCAACGACGGTTATATTTTTCCAGAAAAAAACTTTCGTGACAATTATTTATATACAAAAGGCGTTTTCTCAAATACCAAAAAAATAAAGTTTAAAGTTTTTAAAGATATCCCGAATCCTGAGTACAACGAGATTTATTTGAATCCGCGGGTAAGTTTCAATGCTTATGATAAATTTCTGATCGGACTAAATTTTAAGAATGCGTCTTTATTTGAGCAAAAATTCAGCTATTCCTTTACGCCTTATTATAGTTCTGGAACAGGCAAACTCGCTGGTTCTGGTGGGGTTTCCTACTCGTTCCAACCAGCGAATAGTTTTTACCGGAGTTTAGACTTGGGAGTTTCCGGTTCTCATTTTCATTATGATTACGATTTAACGTATCGGAAACTTGGAGCTTTTGTTGGGCTTAGTTTTGCTAAAAACCCAAGATCAGACATAGGTAGAAGCCTCGTTTTTTCTTATAATTTTTTAGAAAAAGACTTAGATCCGAAAATGATTGATCAAACGGAATATCGAAAATATAATTTATGGAATGTAGGTTATGGTTATTCAGATCGGTCCATCATTCACGAAAAATCGTACAATGCTAATGTTCAGTGGATGGAAGATTTTCAGAAAATTTCTACCGAATGGGCGTACCGATGGGAATTTGCGAAAGATAAAAAAGTTAGTCTTAGATTTTTCGGAGGTTACTTTATTACCAATAAAACCAAAAACAATCTGTTTGATTATGGAATTTCAAAAGTTTCTAATTATGCCTTTTCTTACGGATTATTAGGACAGAGCGCAACTTCGGGCGTTCTTGCACAGCAGTTAATTTTAGCTGAAGGTGGCTTCAAATCTTATTTGGGATCGACCGCCAATCAATGGATCACGTCGGTAAATGCTGATACACACGTTTGGCGTTGGTTTAATGTTTATGCAGATGCAGGAGTTTACAAAAACAAAAATCAAAGCGCCGACTTTATTTGGGATTCTGGCGTGAAAGTAAAAGTGATTCCTGATTTTCTGGAAGTCTATTTTCCCATCCAAAGCTCTTTAGGATTTGAACCCGCGTTTAAAGATTACGGGCAAAGAATTCGTTTTACTTTAAACTTAAACTTCTCTGCCATTACAAGCTATTTCAGAAGAGGTTGGTTTTAAAGCTGTTCTAATTACTTTTATAAATTACCATATTAAGCTTCGTTTCAGATGAATTTGCCTGCTCTAGGTGGTTGTGTTCGCCGTAGAATGATAGCTGACTTAAATCCTTCAGAACGCGAAGTTCTTAAATGAAAAGTCGATTTGTTATATCACAAAAAAAGCGACTCCAAATTGGAGTCGCTTTCACTTTTTATTATGAAGAAGTATTAGTTCTTCATTACTTTTCTACTCACTTTTGCAGATCCGTTGTCAACAGTTACAATGTACATTCCTTTTGTTAATTTAGAAGTATTGATTGATTGTCCGCTATCGATTCTGTTTGAACTTACTAATTTACCTTCAGCAGTAAAAATGTTTACCGTTGCTCTTGCTGGAAGAATAATAGTTAAAGCATCACCTACGTTAGTATTCATTTTGATTTGTTTATCAAAAGAAGTTACATCAGTTACCGCCATATTTGCTTTGTCCATCAATGAGAAATCATCGAATTGCGCCACAGTAGCAAGTTTATATGCTCTAACCGCAACATCAAGAGTTGTAACATCTGGTCCTGCGATCATTTCAGCAGTGTATTTAGTCCACGCTGCTGCATTAGGCAAGTACCCATTATTCGTACGGAAGGCATCTCCCGTTCCGTCTTGCGGAGTTCCAGCAGTATAAACTACAGCGTTAGCAGCATCTTTGTAAACACTCCATAATCTGGTATCAGTGTCATCACCAGCTGATTTGTACCAGAAAGAAATAACATAAGTTTTACCAGCAGTAACTGCTACATTTTGATAAAATCCTGTTGTCGCTGCCGGCATCGAATAACCAACTGAATTGCTTCCAGTGTGAGCATCAGTTGCAGATAATGTTGGCGCCGTATAAGCAGGACTGCCTCCAGCTGCCCAAGGTGCTAAACCAGCTTCAAATCCTGGATTAGTCAATAATTCTTGAGAAAATGCAGTTGAGGTAATTGCAACAACTCCTAAAATAGTAAATAATTTTTTCATTGTAATAAAATTTAAATGTTTATAAATGTTTTAATACTTCAAATTTACGAAATTGTTTATCAAATAAAAAATTTCATAAGTTAAATCATGTTTTATAAAAAAAAGATTACCGTTTCCAGTAATCTTCTATTATTATGATTTCTAAAAAATTATTTTTTGATAATTTTCTGAGAAACTGCTTTTCCGTTTACGGTAGCAGTTACAACATACATTCCTTTAGCTAAAGAAGAAACTTCTAAAGAAGTATTTTCAGTAACTGATTCAGTTCTAACAACTTGCCCATTCATGTTTAAGATTTGAATGTCTGCTTTTGCAGAGAACATCAATGTATTTCCTACTACGGTGTTTTTAACCAAGCTTGCATTCTTAGCGTTTACGTTACCAACAGCAAGAACACCTGCTTCTGTCCAAGAGAAGTTATCCAACGTAGTTTGTGCACCTGTAACTTTAATTTCAATAGTAGTACTTTCTGATTTATTAATGTCAAAGCTATAATCATAAATAGTAGTGCTTGCTCCACTAGTACCACCAAATCCTGCAGTGGTGTTAACTAAAACTCCATCGACAGAAACCTCTATTTTTCTAACAGTTGCTCCTGTAAAGGCTTTCCTATATTGGAATTTTAAATTCCCAACTCCATTAGGAAACAATATAGAAATTGTTCCATTTTTATTCAAAAGAGCGCTTTGTCCAGTAATTGCATCACCATTTCCAGCAGCAAGAATTTTACTAGTAGTTAAAGACCAAGTGGTAAGATCTTGCCCAACAAAATTTATTGCTTCGTAAGCTGTACCTGCCGTTGGAGTTCTAGTTTCGAAATTTTCTGCTCCTTGCGCATTAATTGAAGCAGCCAAAATAACAGCTGCGAATAAAGAATAAAATTTTCTCATGTTTATAAAATTTAATTATTAATAATTTCTAGCGCAAAAATACGGCGTTTTTTACTAATTCCCTAATTTTAAGATTAATTAAATGTTAAATCTGCACCAACAATTTTAAAATAAGTTTTTCGTTACTTTTACACAAAGGTTTCGCAAGCGTTTTGATTAAAAAGATACTATCCTTATTTATCTATCTATTTGTATTAAGTTTATTTAATGCTCAGATCTTCACGTGGCAAAATCCCAATATCGCGAAAGATTCTCTTAAAAAGGATTCCATCCTTACAGCCAAAATAAATCAAGATGTTTTTACTAAAGACACTCTTGATTTTATCAGAATGCCGAACAAGGTTATTATTGATGAAGGAGTTCTAGTTAAGAATACCCGATCGCAAATTCTTGGTGATCTAAATTCCAAAGGTTCTATTATAAGAGGAATTACGTTTGGTAATAATCAAGGACAAAGTGTTCAAAGTTCGATGGACTTGCAGGTAACGGGGAAACTTTCAAAAGACGTTTCTATTCTCGCCTCTATTTCCGATCATAATCTGCCCATTCAAGCAGATGGTTATACGCAAACGCTGGAAGAATTTGATAAAATTTATCTTCAACTCAACATTAAAGACCACTCAATTCTGCGCGCCGGACATTTAGATTTGATTGATGAGAAAACTTACTTCGGTCGTTACCAAAGGCGAAGTATGGGTTTAGAATATCAAACGCAATTTGGAAAAGAAAATAAAACCTTTGCCAATGTTTCTGCTGGCGTAGCAAGAAGTGAATTTCATCGCATACGTTTTCAAGGCGTGGAAGGCAATCAAGGCCCTTATCGCTTAAATGGCAAAAATGGAGAACAGTTTATCACCATTATTTCTGGGTCTGAGCAGGTTTTTATCGACGGGATTTTAATGAAGCGCGGCGAAAGTCAGGATTACGTCATTAATTACAATACGGGCGAAATTACCTTTACCAGTTTTCGGCCGATTTTCAAACAAAACTTTATTACCATTTCTTATAATTACACCAACCGAAATTACACCCGATTTTTAGTCACGGGCGGCGTTCAACATGAAAGAGAGAAAGTAAAATTTGGTTTCAATTGGTTTATGGAAAACGATAATAAGAACGCGCCACTTTCTTTAAATCTATCCAAAGAAGATGAACTCATTTTGGCCAATGCCGGCAACAATACCGATTTAATGTATGCACCATCTGGAACAGTTTCCGAATATGATGTGAATAAAATCCTGTATCAACTCATTCAAAATCAAAATGGAAATTACTACGAATTCTCCAACGACCAGACTCAAACATTATATCAAGTTGCGTTTACTTATTTCGGCGATAATTTAGGCGATTACCGTTTGAAGCAAACCACCAATAACGGACGGGTTTTCGAATATGTTGGTCCAAATGCGGGAACTTATAAAGCGGTGCGGAAATTACCTCCGCCTCAAAAAGCCCAAGTTTTTTCTACTAATGGAGAATTTCTTTTAAAGGAGGGAAAAATCGGAGCAGACTTTTCTTTGAGCAATTACGACATCAATCTTTTCTCCTCCAAAGATGCCAACCAAAATATCGGTTACGCCGGGCGCGTTTTTGGGAACAAAACCTTTACTAAAAACAACTGGAAAGGAACGCCGAGTTTTGAATATCAACATATCAATTCCCAGTTTCATATTTTAGATCGAATCAATGATGTGGAATTTTCACGGGATTTTAATTTGGCTCAAGAGTTTAATCAAATTACGCAAAACCGCCTCATTTTTAGTTTTTTGAATCAATGGAAAAACGCTTCCTTCTTGAATTATAAAATCAACTATTTAGATGAGAAAGATTCTTACACAGGAATAAAAAATGATATGGATTTTGGCTGGCTTAAAGGAAAATTTGCTACTAAAGGAAACTTATCCTATCTCAACACCAAATCTACTTTTCAAAACACTAGATTTATTAGAGGTGGTGTCTCTACAGAATATGCCGGAAAAAAGGGAACCTGGGCCGTCGGTGCGAGTATGGAAGAGAATTTGAAAAATTACAACCAAACCGATTTGCTTGATGTCACGAGTTACCGTTGGAAAGAAGTTTTCGTTCAGAGAAAAATTGGCGATTCTACCCGAACAAAACTTTTGGCGAAAATGTATCTGCGAGATAATGATTCAGTTCGGAATAACACCTTACAAAATAGAAATCAAATCCTAGGTTTCATGGCGGAAAGTCAAATTATTAAAACAGAGAAAACTACTTTATCTGCCCTACTTCACTATCGAAAATTCTTTGAGAAAACCGACGATTTAATGGAAACTTATAATCAGGATTTCATCGTTGGAAACATGACGTATCAGCAACAGCTCTTTAATAATGGAATGCGTTTGCAAGCATTTTATGAACTAGGAAATGGACAGGAAGCGCAACGGGAATTTCAATACATTAAAGTTACAGATGGACAAGGAGTTTACAAATGGACCGATTATAACGGCGACGGAATTCAGCAAATCGATGAATTTGAAATCGCAGAATACGCAGATTTGGCACAGTTCATACGAATTTACACCAATACAGTAAATTATATTCCATCTAATAAAAATAAAATGCAGTTGGCTTTGTTTGTTAATCCTTCCGTCATTTTCAATTCTGAAAATCAATTTCTAAAAAGGTGGAATTTCAATGTTTCCATAAATTCTCAAAATTCTTACTTTAAAAAAGAAAAAGTTTTTGTGCTCAATCCGTTTGAAAAGAATGAAGATCAAATTCTGAAAAACCAAAACATTTTGGCTTCGGCACAATTTAATCCTACCGACAAATCGGGATGGAATGGTAATTACCGTTTCATCGCCAATAACAATCTAATCAATGCCAATTTTAGCAATGAGGAACGCACGCAAGTTTCCCACTTTCTTAATGTCGGACATTTTTTTAGCAAAGATTTCCGCATTGATTGGGAGAATTCGTTTCATGATATTCATAATTCATCTCAACTTTTTAACAGCAGAGATTATCAACTGCAAAACGTAGAAACCAAACCAAAAGCTACTTATAAATTCACCGAAGCGATTCAGACAGAGCTTTCATCGGCATTTCGTCAGAAAAAGAGAATTGATGGTGAAGAGTATTTAAAGACGTTTAACCTTACCGGAAGTTTGCAATGGGATTGGCGAAAAACATCCGTGCGCGGAAATTTCTCTTTTATTAATAATGATTTTACGGGAAACAATTTCTCAATTGTGGGAAATCAAATGCTCGATGGTTTGAAGCCAGGGAAAAATCAAGTCTGGTCCCTATTTTTGCAGCAAGCCATCAACTCATTTATTCAACTGAATGTGAATTACGAAGGAAGAAATTCGGGTGAGCGAACGATTCACATGGGTTCGATGCAGGTGAAAGCAAGTTTTTAGAAATATTAATATTTTGCCACGAATGCACGTATATTTTTAAACTTTTTTTTTAAAACTTTCAAAAAATTCACTCTTACGTTTGAGGCAGAAATTGCACAAATTAAAATTTAACCATTAAGGCTCATTGAGGAATTAAGAGAATTAAGATTTCCTTCGGAAATTGAACTGCACAAAAATTTTATGACTTTTTAGATTACAAAAAACCAGTTTAAAAATTCACCATTCACTATTGACCATTCACTTTCTTTCTTGGCTCTTTTTACTTTTTACTTGGCTCTTCTCAATCTTCATAGATCACATAGTTCGCTCTGATTTTCTGGAAATTTTCTAAATCATCTTTCCAAGAATCTTTAATTTGAGACGCAGATTTACCTGCTATGATTTGCTTTCTCAATTCATCGGTTCCCGCTAATTTATCGAAGAACAAATTCTTTAAAAAGAAATCCTGCTGAGGATTTTTATAGTCTTTATAAGCTTTCAAAAGCCAGTCTAAATTCAAAGCTTTTAAATCTTCTGGATGCTCTGAGAGATTCTCGCCGTAACATAATTTTCCATTTAAAAAAGGATCCTTCGCGCCAGCAGAAGGTTTTGGTGTAAATTGATACGGCAAGTTTTTAGTCCACGGAGAACCATAGATCTGAAAAGGCAAACTCGTGCCGCGACCGACAGAAACCTGCGTGCCTTCAAAGAAACATAAACTCGGATAAAGGTTGATAGCTATGTCATTTGGTAAATTAGGCGATGGTTTATCTGACATCTCGTAGCGTTGCTTTTTGTGATATCCCAACATTGTAATCAACGTATATTTAGCTTGAATTCCTTTATTTAACCACTTTTCACCGTTGACCATTTTTCCATATTCGCCCATCGTCAAACCGTATACGACAGGAATATTGTGCATTCCGACAAAGCTTTTCCACTGGTTTTTTAAAACCGGTCCATCAATATATCCGTCGTGTGGATTTGGACGATCGAGAACAATGACTTCCACATTATTCTCTGCAGCTGCTTCCATGACGTAAGTCAAGGTAGAAATATACGTGTAAAAACGCACACCGACATCCTGAATATCAAACAGCACAATATCAATTCCTTTTAATTGCTCGGGTTTTGGTTTTTTATTGGATCCATAAAGTGAGACAATCGGAATTCCAGTTTTGGTGTCTACGCCATTTTTCACATGTTCGCCTGCATCTGCATCTCCGCGGAATCCATGTTCAGGAGCGAATATTGATTTTATTTTAATGTTATTTTTAACCAAAAAGTCAACCAGAAAAGTTTTATCTTTCATCAATCCAGTCTGATTAGTGACGATTCCAATAGTCTTATTTTTTAATAAGGGAAGATAGAGTTCCGGACGGTCAGCGCCTGTTTTAAAACAGTTTTTATCGAGGTTTTGCGCAAAACTCATTTGGCAAAAACCAAAATAAATTAGCACAATCAGAAGTAAATCTTTATTTTTGAGCTTTAAAATCATACGATTGAATTTTCCGTTATATTTTTCCAAAAAAATTGCATTTTCCAAAGATAATAAAAATAATCTCTCACGGATTATTGTCTTTATTGGTCGGCTATCCGTCGCCCTCGGCG
Organism: Kaistella antarctica; assembly: GCF_900109615.1. GTDB lineage: Bacteria > Bacteroidota > Bacteroidia > Flavobacteriales > Weeksellaceae > Kaistella > Kaistella antarctica. The sequence continues at coordinate 105,258 of NZ_FOIX01000003.1, read as the reverse complement.
TCATTGTTTCGCTCATTACGGTTTCTACCGGAGTTGGTTCGAAAAAAGCCATAAAAGAAAGAATGGCCGATTTCTCGGGGCATATTTCTATTAAATCTAAAGCCTCCAACAATTCTTACAACTCGTCAGTTTTGAGCAATGATGGCCTTCAACTTCAAAAAATAAAAGCCCTACCCGATGTCGCTACGACTCAAAACTATATTGCCGTAAGTGGTATTTTACGAAATGAGCATAATTTCGCGGGCATCATTTTTAAAGGAGTCGATCAGGATTTTGATTCTGCTCGATTTCAAAAATTTTTGGTAGAAGGACATTCGCCAAAAATAACAGAAAAAGGATATACGAGTGGAATCGCCATTTCGAAAAAACTGGCCAAAGATCTTCACTTGGGAATTAAAGACAGCATCGTTGCGATCTTTTCAAAGGAAAACCAAAGTCCGCTCTACCGAAAATTTGAAGTTGTTGGGATTTATAAAACCGACATCAAAATGATTGATGACGTATTCATCATCGGTGGAATGAATCACGCTCGCAAAATTCAGGGCATGAATGATACGGAAGTTGGTGGAATCGATGTTTTTTTAAAGAACATCAATTACATCGACGAAGATGCGCCAAAAATCGATCAACTTGCTGGTTATAAAAATTACACCGTTAAAGCCACCGATGAATATCCGCAGATCATGGATTTCATTGCGATTTTCGACACTAATATTGCGCTTATTATTACCATTATGTTAATCGTCGTTATCATTAATATCATCATGGTTTTATTGATTTTAATTATCGAAAGAACAAATTCAATCGGAATGCTAAAAACCTTGGGAGCGACCAATGGACAAATTCGCGCAATCTTCATCAACTACACTTTGCTGATCATGATTCCCGGCTTAATTATCGGAAACATAATAGGTTTAGCGTTTTTATTCCTTCAGAAATATTTCGGCATCATCACTTTAAATCCAGAAAATTACTATCTGAGTGTGGTTCCAGTTGAAATCAACTTCTTGCACATTTTATTAATCTCTGGCGGAATCCTGATTGTCTCAGGAATCTCACTAGTTCTGCCGAGTTATTTGATTAGTAAAATTTCTCCTGTAAAAGCCATCAAATACAACTAAGGTACCGTCAAAAAAAGGCAGTAAGAAATTCTAGCCTCGATTGCAGTGATATCTTTTTCTTTGCAAAGGCATTTGGCGAGGAAAGAAAAACATATAACGGAAAGCGGGACTGAGTCTAAAAGAATTCCTACTTTTGTGGCTCTAAAATTTACTTTAATGAAATACGCACAAAATATTCTTGAAACCATTGGAAATACGCCACTTGTGAAACTTAATAAAGTTTTGGGTGAAGATTTTCCAGCGTTGGTTTTGGCAAAAGTAGAAACCTTCAATCCAGGAAATTCTGTAAAAGACAGAATGGCTTTGAAAATGATTGAAGACGCAGAAAAAGATGGACGTTTGAAACCGGGTGGAACCATTATTGAAGGAACTTCCGGGAATACTGGGATGGGCTTGGCTTTGGCTGCAATCGTGAAAGGTTACAAATGTATTTTCGTGACCAATGCAAAGCAATCCAAAGAAAAAAATGATATTTTAAGAGCGGTTGGTGCAGAAGTAATCGTTTGTCCGACAGATGTTACACCAGATGATCCGCGTTCTTATTACTCTGTTTCTAAACGTTTGGGTGAAGAAACTGAAAATGGTTGGTATGTGAATCAATATGATAATTTATCTAACCGTACAGCACATTACGAATCTACCGCGCCGGAAATCTGGGAGCAAACGGAAGGTAAATTAACACATTTCATGGTTGGTGCGGGAACGGGAGGAACGATTACGGGTTGTGGAAAGTTTTTCAAGGAAAAGAATCCGGAAATTCAAGTCATTGGTGTTGATACTTATGGTTCAATTTTGAAAGAATTTCACGAAACTGGTGAATATCATCCAGACAACGCCTATTCCTATATTACAGAAGGAATTGGCGAGGATATTATTCCTCAAAACTTTGATATGTCAGTCATTAATCATTTTGAAAAAGTAACTGATAAAGACGGTGCAGTTTACGCTCGAAAACTGGCAAAAGAAGAAGGGATTTTCTGTGGCTATTCCGCCGGAAGTGCGATTGCTGCATTGATCCAAATGAAAGATCAGTTCACCAAAGATGATGTGATTGTAGTTTTGCTACACGATCACGGTTCCCGATATGTGGGGAAAATCTACAATGATGAATGGATGAACGAAATGGGTTGGTTGTAAAATTTTAGGGGCGTGCCCTTTATAAAAATATCCGTAAAAGTAAACTTTTACGGCTATTTTTATAAAGGTCGGTATCCGGTTCCCAATCTTTTTTTTGCCTTCGCTTCTGCCCTTGCTAAAAAAGGATTTCCACCTCCTCCCTCACGCAAGGTGGATCACAAAAGTTCCGTCAGTTTTTTGGTCAAATTTCTGCGGGAGAACTGTTTAATATTTTGAGTTTGCGAATGTGTAGTTCCAGATTTCCATTCTTCAAATTTCTGCAATAAAAACATTTTTAATTCTGATTCATCATCATAGGCAAAATGCTTTCCAGCGTTCGTTTCTTCTAAAATTTTCTTGACATCGCTTTCTTTCGGACCGAAGGAAATAATCTGTTTTCCGGTGGCTAAATATTCAAATATTTTTCCGGGAATAATTCCTTTTGAACTGTCATCAGGAAAATTGGTTATTAAAAGTAAATCAGAATTCGCCATTTCCAGATTCGCCTCTGAGTGAGAAAGATAACCTAAGTTATTCATCGAATTTCTTAATGAAGTTTGTTCAATTTCATTTAAAATTTTATCATCAATTCTACCGACAAACTTTAACTGAAAATCATTTTTAAAGTCTTCATTTTCAGAAACCAGTTCATTTAAAACGTTCCATAAAGCTTTAGGATTTCGCAACTGTTCCAAAACTCCAATATAACTTAGGGTAAATGTCGAACTCTTTTGCTCGATCTTTTCGTCAACCACATATTGATCAAAACCATTAGTTATACAAAAAGCATTTGCTCGTTTCTTTCTGAAATTTTCAGCATCGGCGAAACTTGTGGCTAAAGTAATATCAGCAGTTTCAAAAACTTTCTGCTCAAGATTTCCGTGTTTTTGATCTGCAGATTTCGTCAGTTTCAAATGTTTATAATAAGAAATCTCAGTCCACGGATCTCTGAAATCGGCAATCCATTTTAAACTAGGAAACTCTTTCTTTAATTCCAAACCAATCAAATGCATTGAATGTGGTGGACCAGTTGTGACAAAAGCATCAAACTGGTTTTCCTTTAAATACGTTTTTAAATATTCTACGGAAGGTTTCACCCAAAAAACGCGGGCGTCAGGAATGAAGAAATTTCCACGCACCCAAATCGAAAGTTTTGATTTCCAGGATTGATTCTTACCGACATCAAATTGTCCGGCTTTGAATTTCTTATTGTCTTTACCGAATATTTCGGCTAATTGATACGGCTCCCAAATCTTGGTTTTAATAATATCTAAATCATCAGAAACTTCCTTTGTCAAAGTTTCATCAATAATCGGATAACTCGGATTTTCAGGAATAAAAACAGTGGGGTTCCAACCAAAGTCGGGTAAATATTTCACAAACTTCAACCAACGCTGAACACCCGGACCACCCGCAGGCGGCCAATAATAGGTGATGATTAATATTTTTTTTTTTGGTTTCATCTATTATTTGATGGGAATTGAAAACCGTAAAATTACTTTCAAAAATTACAATTTAAATCATTGTAAATGCATAATTGAAATTAAAACCATTAAGAGATTAAGAATAATTAAGACTTCATAATTAAGTTCTTAATGGTTTATTTTAAAGATAAGTTGAATGTTTATTTTGCAGTAAAAAATCAATCCTAACAATCTGAATTTCTCACTGGTTCGTTTTCTGCCGCAACAGATTTTCTATTTTTCCACATCCACCAAATTCCCAAACCACTCAACAGCAAAAATAACCCAAACGAAATCATCGAAATAATTTTCCCTTTTGCAATAACCTCTGGGGCAAAAATCATTTTTATCGAATGTTTTCCGGCCGGAACATAAACAGCTCTTAACAAATAATCTGCTTTGATGTAAGGAACTTCCTGGTCGTCAATAAACATCTTCCACCCTTTTGGATAATAAATTTCCGAGAATACTGCTAATTGTGGCGTTTTCGATTCAGACGTGAATTCCAGTTCGTCGGCTTGGTATTTTTTTAAATCTAAAAAGGCGGTAGAGTCTCTCTGCAATGGTTTTCCTTCAAAATATTTTTGATCCTCTTTCGCAATGACGGCAACTCTTTTATTATCAATCATTCCAATCTGATCCAATTCTTCATTGGGAGAATTCACGAATTTCAATTCAGAAACAAACCAAGCATTTCCGTTCGCATCCGCATTCGTAGCACCTTCTGGGTTTTCTGGATTTCCAAAAATCATATACTTGGTGTTCAGCATATTCAGAATTCGTGGAACTTTCACGGTATCCATTTTACCAAAATATTCATTAATCAAATCATCATATCTCCTCAATTTCACAGCGTGATAACCACCAACAGACGATTTAAAATAAGAAGTATTGGTCTCATTGAAAGCGCCTAAAGTTTGGTTATAAATACGATAATGACCTTTGTCTTTTTCAGCAATAGTTTCCAACGTCTTATTCATGTTGGCGTTGTCTAGCAAAGATTTTAAATTCGCATTATCACCGACTTTCTGCATCAACAGTTCTGAATTTTCCGTTTGGAAAGGATTTTCTGTAAATGATTTATCAATGAAATTATCATTGTTTAGATATCTTTTATTAACGCTCCACAAATCAAAGAAACTGACCAAACCAATAATGATAATCGCTATATTTTGAGTGACTTTATTCTTTAAACTTAAAAATAAAACTCCAGCCGTAATCGCTACAAAAACAATCGCCTTTATTGCATCAATGCTGAACATCTTAAATCTTTCATCTACCAAAAACTCCAATAAAAATGGCGGAAGATAAGTCTTTTCTGTAGAGGTATAAAACCCTAAAATGGATTTCCCAAAAACCAGTAGTAAGACCGTAATTCCTAAAACTGCAGAACTTACATAGATCAAAATTTTCTTCTTATAATCTTCGGTCAATATATTTTGCGTCGATGTTTCTGTCTTTTCATTTGAATTAAAGAAACGGTATAATCCAACAATCGCTATTAGCGGAAACAATAATTCAACAACAACTAAAATAGAACTTGGCGCTCTAAATTTATTATAAAAAGGAAGGTAATCAATGAACAAATCAGACAGTGGTAAAAAGTTACTTCCCCAAGCTAAAAGAATGGTCAAAATGGAGGCTCCTAAAATCCAGTATCGATACTTCTTCCAACCAAAGAAAAATCCTAAAATTGCCAGAAAGCAAACGACCGCACCTTGGTAAGCAGGCCCAGAAGTTCCCGGCTGTTCGCCCCAATACGTAAGTGATCCGAAACCTTTGGAAATTCGATCCATTTCTTGCTGTGAACCTACATTCTCTTGAACCAACTCCTGAACTTTCGCCATCATTTCTTGCGAACCTTCTTCATTACTAGATCCACCCATTAATCGGGGAATAAACAAATTCAGAGTTTCTAATTTCCCATAACTCCACATCAACATGCTTTCTTTATCCATACCAGATTGGTCGGCGGAATGCTTTTCATTATCCAGAATTTGTTTCCCCCGAACCGTTTCTCCTATGTATTCTGAATTCGCCATAATCCGTTGAGAATTCATTCCAACTCCCAAGACAAATGCCAGAGCCAAAACTCCCGTTGAAATACCAAAATGTTTCCAATCGGTCTTTCCCTTAAACGCGCGAATTAATTCTGATAAGAATAAAAAGCCCAACGCAATGAATAGATAATAGGTCATTTGTGGATGATTTGCCGCAACCTGCAAGCCCATAAAAAGAGCCGTTACAATAAATCCAATCACGTATTTTTTGCGGATATACACCAAAAGTATTCCGGCTAAAAGTAGTGCGAAATAAGCAACCGTGTGTATTTTACCATTATGTCCGGCAGCAAGTGCGATATAAAAATAAGTAGAAAGTCCAAAAAAGGTGGCGCCTAAAAGTGCGTATTTCCAATTTCTAACGGCGACTAAACCTAATAGAAAAAAACCTGAAAAAAGAAGGAAAATATAATTCGCCGGCTTCGGTAAAAAGTTAAGTAGATTATCAATATTTTTAATAACATCACCTCGAAACTGCGCGCCCATTTGGTAAGTTGGCATTCCACCAAACATCGAATCGCTCCAATACGTTTCTTTACCATGTTCAGCACGGTAATCCAAAAGTTCTTTGGCTCCTCCCTTATACTGCACAATATCATGCTGGAAAAGTTGCTTACCGGTCAACACAGGATTGGCATAAATCACCGCCAATAAAATGAAAACCACCAGGCTTCCGATAATGAAAATTAAGTTTTTGTTTTTTAACATCTTTAGGTTTATTATTGAGAAAAACCCTTTGACATCGTCAAAGGATTTACTTATCTTTATTTTTCTTTGGGTTCTTTAACCTCTTCGTAATCGACGGTTTCTGCATCCCAATGGATTTTGGAATCCAAATTTTTACTGGTTTTCTGCTGCGTTACATTCTCGTCATTTCTCGGCTGTGGAAATTTAAAAATCTTCTTAAAAAACATTCTTTTTAAAAAATTCCAAACAAAAAAAATGATTACCGTGGTTAGAATTAATTCTAATATATATTTCATTTCTTACTTTTGATAACAGATCAAGTTGGTGTCTAAATTAATTATTCCAATCTACTTTTTTGGGTTGACAACCACTGTTGAATTCGAAACTGACTTCATGGTTTGAGATTGTTTGCCATCTGAAAGCGTTTCTGTCTGAGTCGTTTTCACAGAGATGTTCTGGTTCTTCACCCAACCTGTTTTTTGGTCCAATATAATTGTTCCATTTTGCGACAGTTCAGAACTCATTGATCTGGTGACGCCTTCTTTCGTCTGTTTATCCGTTTTTTTAGGAATTCCACCTGCGACAGAGATTTGTGCGATTCCATCACCCACACTTTTCAACGTATAAGTAGTGGTGAGCTTAATTTTTCCATCTGGAGTTGCATTTTCACTTTCAGACCATTTATCACCAATCTTGGCTCCTTTTGCTGGAATTAAAACCAGATTTTTGGAGAATTGGTCCTTCAACATCTTCTCGTTAAAACTCTGTTTGAAACTATTGATAAAGCCAGCTTTGTCTTTCTGATCTTTAATTACGGTTCCAACAGAAGCCGCAATTTTATTATAAATCGTATCGAAACCAGTAATCGAGATCACTTTTCCGGTTTCAGTCATTTTCAAATTTAATTTATTTCCAACCAGAGCCTTATTGACTTTCCACATCATTTTCAACTGCTCATCTTTCGGTTCTGCTTGCTTGGTATCAACAGCAGCCGTTTTTCCGTTGGCTGACTGAGAATTTCTTTTTCCGGTTAAGTTGATGGTAATATCATAAACGCCATCTTTGAAATCATTTACGGTAAACGACATTTCGTCGGTCATTTCGCTGGTTCCACTTTGCGATTTCCCATCAGGCGCAGTCATCGTTTGAACGTCTTTTTGATACGTCACTAAAGGATAGGTTTCCCCCTTCTCTAATTTAAAAGTTTGCTTATAAACTCCCAAAGAATCTTTAATTGCAAAAATTTCTGCTTGCGGCGTTTCTACTTTTAATGAATCAGTACTGGTTACAGGAACTTCTACGGTGATTGTTTTCCCAGTTTCGGGATCTACTTTGGTTACTGTTTTGGTGTCTTTTTTACAAGCTACCAAGGTTATAGAAAGGAGCGCAATGGCTGTGAATTTTTTCATTTACTGATTTTTCTGAATTTTAATTAAAGTAGATTTTTAAAGATTTTCATTTTTAAAAACGATTGACAAATTTAAGTTAATTATTTCTGATGGTTTCAAACATTATCTATTTTTAACATCCTTTTAGAAATAAGCCAATCAGATGAATTGGTAAGGATTTCCTCTAATAAAACTTGAAAATTATTTTTACTTAAATTTGCACTTCATCTTTCAAATAACGAATAGTATTAATAGAAATAATATGCAAAATCCACTTCTTGAATCTTTTTCAACACCTTACCAATCGGCACCATTTACTGAAATTAAAGAGGACCATTTTCTCCCGGCATTTCAGGAATTAATAAAAGTTTCTGAAATGGAAATTGATGAAATCGTTGGAAATCAAGAAGAACCAACTTTTAAAAACGTGATTGAAGCCTTGGCTTTTTCAGGTGAAAAACTAGAAGTTGTTTCGGGTATTTTCTTTAATTTAAATTCTGCGGAAACCAATGACGAAATTCAGAAAATTGCTCAGGAAGTTTCGCCACTTTTAACTGAATTCTCCGCCAAGATTTCTCAAAACTTACCTCTTTTTGAAAAGATAAAAAAAGTCTTTGACGAAAAAGAAAAATACAATCTGAATGAAGAACAGAAAATGCTTTTGAACGAAACTTATAAAGGCTTTGTAAGAAGCGGTGCGCTGCTGGATGACTCTGACAAAGAAAAATTCAAAAATATCAGCATTGAATTATCCAAGAAATCACTTCAGTTCGGACAAAATGTTTTAGCGGAAACCAATAACTATTTCAAACATATTACCGATGAAAAAGAATTAGCCGGAATTCCAGACGCCATTTTGGAACAATATAAAGAAGAAGCGAAAGAGAGAAATCTCGAAGGTTTTGTGGTGACTTTACAATATCCAAGTTTTCTTCCTTTAATGACTTACGCTGAAAACCGGGAATTGAGAAAAAAACTCGCTTTAGCAAACGGCAAAAAATCTTTTCAAAACAATGAATTCGACAACCAGAATTTAATTAAAGAAATCATCTCTTTAAAACAGGAGAAAGCAAAATTATTAGGTTACGAAAATTATGCAGATTATGTGTTGGAAGAAAGAATGGCAAAATCTCCTGTACAGGTAAAATCATTTTTAAATGAACTTTTAGAAAAGGCAAAACCTTACGCCGAAAAAGAAGTAGACGAATTGAAAAAACTCGCCAAGGAAGATGGAATCGAAGAAATGGAGAGTTACGACCATACATTTTACGCTGAAAGATTACGCAAGCAGAAATTCGATATCGATGATGAAGAACTGAAACCTTTCTTTCAATTAGAAAAAGTTCAGGACGCCGTTTTCGGATTAGCAAAAACATTATTTGGGTTAGAATTTAAAGAAACAACTAAAGTTCAAAAATACCACGACGAAGTAAAAACCTACGAAATTTTCGAAGACGGAAAATTTAAAGCCCTACTCTACGCTGACTATTTCCCCAGGAAAGGAAAAAGAGCAGGCGCCTGGATGACGAGTTTTAAAAGTCAATCCATTAAGAATGGAGAGAATAACCGTCCGCATATTTCTGTAGTTTGCAACTTTTCGAAGCCAACTTCTGATACGCCAAGTTTGTTGACTTTCCAGGAAGTGACGACCCTTTTCCACGAATTTGGTCACGCTTTGCATGGTGTTTTAGCAGACACCACTTATCCGAACCTGTCGGGAACGTCTGTGAAATGGGATTTTGTAGAACTTCCGTCACAGTTTTTAGAAAACTATTGTTATGAACCTGAATTCTTAAAAACCTTTGCGAAACATTATCAAACCGGCGAAGTTTTACCTGATGAGAAAATTCAGAAAATTTCAGATTCCAAGAATTTTATGGAAGGTTATCAAACTTTAAGACAAATCGGATTTGGACTTTTAGATATTTCTTATCATTCTGACTCCGAAAAAGTTGGTGATGTGAAAACCTTTGAAGTGGAAGAAACCAAAGCAACCAATCTTTATCCAAGTAATCCCGAAACGATGATGAGTACCAGTTTCTCCCACATTTTCCAAGGTGGATATTCGGCGGGATATTATTCGTACAAATGGGCGGAAGTTCTTGATGCTGATGCTTTTCAATACTTTAAAGAAAACGGAATTTTTAATCCAGAAATCGCGGCGAAATATAAAGTTTTGCTTTCTTCAGGCGGCACTAAAGATCCAATGGAATTGTATAAAAACTTCAGAGGAAGTGAGCCGAAAGTAGAAAGTTTATTAAAAAGAGCTTTCGGATAAGATGGACAAAAAAGAGAACAGCATTCCCGCGATTCGATTAATGCGAGATTCAGCAGGAGAAAGCTTTTTTGAAACTGGAAAAGTACGTACGCACGAAAAAATACAGTCAGCTGAATTTTGGTTCGCCAATGAGATCGATTCCTGGCAAGTGGGAACTCACCTTGCACCGCGTAAACAATTCGTTGTCACTTTGAGTGGCAAGTTAGAATTCACAACCAGCGATGATAAAAACCTTTATCATAGAACCCGGAATCGTTTTGTTGGCAGAAGATATCGATGGCGAAGGTCATACTTGGAAAATGATTGACGGTCACGAGACGTGGCATCGAATTTACATTCCCATCATCGAAGACGATGAAACTTATTTTGTGAAGGATTAAATTTAAAAAATAAAAGAAGGGTTTACTTTAACAGTAAACCCTTCTTTATTGATTTATAATATAGTTTAAACGTTAGATTTTTTCATAGCAGCATTTCGAGCCTTCGCTAAAATCGGAATTGAAATCGCACCCAAAACCAACATGATTACGAGTTGCATGGTGTGTGAGATGAAGGCGTATGATAGACCTACTTCGCCACCTTCTGCAGGATCTTTACCCATCGACAGGAACAATGCCATGATTCCGAACTTTAAAGCTAAATGAAACGCGCCAATACCGCCCGAAGCGGGAACCATCATCCCGAGCGTTCCGACAACGATGATAAAGAAACCATCAGCGAAAGTGAACTGCGAAGTTTCAGGTAGCGCGAAACAGACTAAATAAGCCGCCAGATAATAGCAGATCCAAATCGCTAAAGAATAGGCGATGAATTTTCCCTTCTGTTTCATTTTAAAAATGGAAGTCAAACCATGGAAAATTCCCTTCCCGAAATCAACCACCTTCTTATAGATAGCGAACTGCTCTAATTTTTTTCTAAGAAGGAAAAACAGCACGGAAATCACCACAACTACGCCGGCAACAATGTATAGGTTTGAATTGGACGATTCTGTAACAGTCTTTTCTTTTTGGGCCGTGATATAATTGTAGAATTCGAGAATCGCTTTGTATTTAAAAATTAAAGTCAAACCCAAAAATAACATCATACACATCAGATCGACAACTCTTTCTAAAATAATGGTTCCAAAAGATTTCTCGACTGGAACTTTTTCAACGCTGAACAAAGCGGTTGAGCGAGCTAATTCGCCACTTCTAGGTATGGTTAAATTCATTAAATATCCAAAGGCAATGGTCCAGAATGAGTTAGCATTTGAAATCTGATATCCCATCGGTTCTAATAAAAGATTCCATCGAATAGCGCGGAACCAGTAAGCCAGTATTCCAAATATCGAAGCTATGAAAACCCAGAGGTAATTGGCTTTTGCAAAATAGCTGGCAATCTTTTCAAACTCCATTCCCTTTAAGGCAAACCACATGAAAAGAGCAGCAATTGCCAATGAAATTGCAACGGTTAAAAAAGTTTTAAAAGGATTTGATTTTTTGATCTGTTCCAAAGTCAAAAATTTTTAGATAATTAGGTAAGAAGATTGGTTTGCTCATTCGGGAATATAATTTTCGGCTGAAAAGTTTTGGCTTCTTCAGGAGTCATTTGAGCATAGGACATAATAATGATGATGTCATTTTTCTGTACGCGTCTGGCCGCGGGTCCATTCAAACAGATTTCACCCGACTTTCGTTTACCTTTAATTGCATACGTATCGAACCGTTCACCATTGTTAACATTAACAATATAGACTCTCTCGCCGACAATAATTCCCGAAGCATCCAACAAATCTTCGTCGATAGTGATGCTACCGATATAATTAAGGTCGGATTCGGTCACCCGAACGCGGTGTATTTTTGATTTAAATATTTCAATTAACATGGCGCAAATTTAATTATTTTAATCAAAGGTGTGAAATTAATTTTACCTTATCCTATGTAGTAGCAAATGTCATTACAAATTTTACAAAAAAAGGATATTTAAAATCCGTTTTTTTTAACGATATTCAAATACCAACTTGAAATTATTATAAAATTCAATAATTCGCAATTACAAATCCTAAAATTTTATTCGTGTCAAATAACGATAAATATTGAGTTTGGTAAGATTGTGATACTTGCAAACCTTGATTAAAGAAGTATTAAAGAATTATTTTTTTCTTGAAAAAGAAGGAATTTCATTGAATATTGATTAAATATATGTAAAAAATTTGCTCAATATGAAAAATGTTTTATATTTGCTTGTATAATCGAACTAACCTTAATTAATAAATATTATGAACAAGTCTGAATTAATCGACGCTATCGCAAAAGATGCGAGCATTACTAAAGTTGCGGCTAAAGCTGCTCTTGAATCTTTCATTTCTAACGTTACTACAACATTATCACAAAAAGATGGTAAAGTTTCTCTAGTAGGTTTCGGAACTTTCTCTGTAGCTGAAAGAGCTGCTAGACAAGGGATCAACCCTGCTACTAAAAAACCTATTAGCATCGCTGCTAAGACCGTTGCAAAATTCAAAGCAGGATCTGAATTATCTGACGCTGTAATGGGCGGTATGAAAAAATAATCTACTGATTATATTAAAATTAAAGTCCCGATTATTCGGGACTTTTTTTTATGGAGCTAAACGGGAAATCTTCCAGTCAAAATCGGCTTGCAATTCATAGATGATTCTATCGTGCAGGCGATTCGGACGACCTTGCCAAAATTCTATCTCGTAAGGTTTTGCTAAATAACCACCCCAATTTTCGGGTCTGGGAACTTCTCGGTTTTCAAATTCTGTTTCAAGATCTGTCAATTTTTCTTCAAGAAATTCTCGGTTCGGAATTACTTGGCTTTGGGGCGAAACCAAAGCTCCTAACTGACTTCCTTTCGGACGCGAATGAAAATAACCATCGCTTAGATTAGATGCCTGTTTTTCTAAATCTGCTTTAATGATAATTTGACGTTCTAAATCGGGCCAAAAAAAATGTAGACAGGCTTTGTGATTGCTCTCAATCGCTTTTCCTTTTCTGCTGTCGTAATTGGTATAGAAAATAAAACCTTCCCAAGTAAAAGATTTCAGCAGAACCATCCTTGATCTTGGACACCCATCTTCCTCAAGCGTCGAAATTGCCATCGCATTCGCTTCAGATATTTTGGAATTCTGCTCAGCATCTAAAAACCAGTCTCGAAATTGTTCCATCGGGTTTTCTTTAATTTGGTTCTCCAAAAGTTCGCTTCGGTCGTAGATTTTTCTTTTGTCGTGCAAGTTTTCCATTAAATTTTTGTTACATTTGGTCAAAGGTTGTTCAATAAAACTGATCTATCAGATGAATTATTCATACAAAGGTAAAATTTTAATTTCCACTCCCGATATTTCAGGGGATATATTTTCTCGCTCGGTTGTTTTAATAGTAGAACATAATGAAGAAGGAGCGTTTGGCTTAATTCTGAATAAAAAGAATGATAACATGAGTTCCAAATTGCTGGAGCTCTTCGGCTTTCAAGTCGCTGTTTATGATGGCGGTCCAGTTGAAAACGATAAGACCTTTTTTATCTGCAAAGGCCAAAAAGTATCGGAAGAATATTTAAAAATTGACGATGAATTTTATTTAACCGAAGATATTGAAAACGTGGTTTCATTTATCTTAGAGCATCAGATGTCGGTTAATGATATGAAAGTTTTTTCCGGCTATTCTGGCTGGTCGGCTCAGCAATTAGAGGGAGAAATTCTGAGAAAGATGTGGACTCCGGTTGATGTTTATAACCTGGATTACACTTCGCCTAATGACCAATTTCTGTGGAAAAACATTATGCAAAATCTTGGCGGCGAATATCTTTTGTGGGCAAATGCACCGGAAGATGTCTCTATGAATTAAATTTCAGGTTGTTGATTTTAGGCTATAGGTAGTGGTTATGCAACCTCTTCAGCTATCTATGAAACTTACTAATTTGTTAAGTTCTATTACATTTTTCTTATACCAACATTTTATTTAGCGCTCATTTTGCTCGAGCACATGCACCTGTAAAACTTTAACAAAACTTTAATATTTCACCGTATAATTTAAGCCAAACTGAACCGTTATAACAGTAAGTAAAAAAACTAAAAAACCTGGTCAAGGGCTTTATTTAAAGGCTGTTGACTGGGTTTGTCAATTTAGGTCGAAACTCCTTTTCCACTGTTCCACCATTTCTGAGAACCGTTCCTTGCCAAAAGATTTATTTCGAATCTTGGTCACAGAAAATATTCCTTTTAAATCAGAAATCATCAGAATCTCCTCTGCTTTCTGGGATTCAAAAGCTATCATCTCTGACTCCTGAATTTGGGCTAAATTATTTTTATGAACGAAGGTCACAAAGTTCTCTAGCAATGGCGAAATATAGGCACCCTCGCTTGTCTTGGGGATCTTAATTACCTTCTTTTCCAAAAACAACAGGTTACCGTAAATGCTTCTGGCAATTCTTTTATTGGGATTCAGAAAAATCACATCATCCAAATCGTTTTCTTTCGCATAAATTTCAGCATAGATATTTTCGGGACAGTGAACATGAATACCACTTAACACATTGCTGTTCACGCTGATTTCCTTCAATAAATCAATTTCAAAATCACCCTGAATATTTAGTAGATTCTTTATTGGTTCGACTTCGAAATAATAGGAAATTCCACTTTTTGAAAGTACGCTTTGATCCGTATTTCTATAGACGTAAAAATGAATAATACCCTCTTCTACTCCTTCGTTCAAAACTTTTTCCGCAAATAAATTCTCGAAAAATTCCAGGGTGTAAGACAAAGGAATCGCCATTCTCATTTTACGCATCGAAGCCATTAAATAAAAATAGCATTCTTCCGCCATAATCAAATGAGATTTACGTACAAAAAAAGAAACCCGCACTGAATCACCATATAGAAAAGCGCGGTTATAAGGCTGGAACTGGTCTGAAGCAAAAGATAATTTCACAATAGGATGGATTTTTATAACAAAAAATGAACGATAAATCGTTCATTTTATATTTAGATTAAAAAAATTAGGATGCGCCTAATTTCAATTTCAAATTTTCTACTAAGTTTTCCCAATACAGGCGGTTTTCTTCCTCGTCGCCAGCATCGCAGAAATCGGTAACATTAAGAGCCAAATCATCGGTAATATCATCAATTACGATCGTCATTTCGAAATAGTTTTTCGTGCCTTCATCTTCTTCCCAACGAAAACGCACAAAGCTTTCTGGCTTGTAACGAATAAGCGTCGCTTTCTCTTCGGGACCGTTGCTCCAACTAAAATAAAAGTCATCTCCTTTTTCCACCACATCGTCTGCAAACCACTCAGCAAGTCCTTCTGCGCTCGCCATATATTCGTACAAAATCTCTGACTGACAGTGCATTGGAAACTCATATTGCACTTTCGCTTTCGCCATATTATTACTATTTTTTAATGAGTCGCAATATATAAATTAATTTCTAATATACGCTATATATTCAATGAAATCCTCTTTGTCAGTAAGGAGCAACAAAATTATATTTTTTCGCCAAACCCGTCCCGCTGTCCGCTCTATCAGCGATTGAGAAAAACTTGCATAAAATTCATGACATATATCATCGCGGGGTGCCGCTTCCATCGGGGATAGAAGAAAAGTTAGTTGATATGTTCAAGGAATTACCGGCGCAAGTCTTAGGTGGAAATCTTTACAATCAACGATCGTAATTTGAATATTTTAAATTCATAAAGAATATTGTAAAAGTTGATTTTATCTAAGGTAATATTGATTTAAAATTAGGAGAAGTTATGTATATTTGAGAATTAGTGCCAATTTTACACACTTGCAAATAAAAGAATTAAGAACCTTTAAGAATGAGAAAAATAGATGAACTGTAAAAATTGTGACACTGAACTACATTCAAAATTTTGTCCTGACTGCGGAAATCCCTCAAATCTTAAAAGAATAGACGGACATTACATCATTCACGAGATTGAACATGTGTTGCATTTTGAACGTGGAATTTTATATACCATAAAAGAATTGGTCTTGAACCCAGGACAAAATATAAGAAACTACTTGTCTGAAAATAGAAGTAGACTTGTGAAACCAATTATCTTTATTATTCTCACTTCATTAATTTATTCCTTTACCATTAACATTTTTCATATTGAAAAACAATATATCCAATTTGATGGTTCAGGTACTGACTTGTCAACATCAAAGAAAATTTTGGTGTGGGTACAGGGTCACTATGGATATGCAAACATTATAATAGGTATACTCATCGCCTTTTATACAAAGATGTTTTTCAAAAAATATAAATATAATTTTTTTGAGATCTTAATTGTTATGTGCTTCGTTTTGGGTATTTCTATGTTAATTTACTCATTCTTTGCTCTGGCTGAAGGCATTACCCATTTTGAAATTTCTCAAATAGGTGGGATAATGGGTGTGATTTATTCTACATGGGCAATTGGTCAATTCTTCGGAAAAGGCAAATTGCTTAATTACGTTAAAGCGCTATTTGCTTATATATTAGGATTGATAACCTTTACAATTTTGGTAGTAATTATAGATGTATATTAATTGACTTGGTAATTAAAAATTAGAAAATGAGTAAGAAAAAAAATCCTAATATCACAACATGAAAGTACTTATTCTATCCTGCTTAATTGCAATCTGTAATCTGGGGAATGCACAAGATAAAAGTCCTCAGCTTATTAAAAAAGGAGATTTTCCCGAGGGAATTTACATGACCATGAATGATGTGATTAACAAAAAGCCCTCTTCGACGGAGGAAATAACGCTCAAAATTTCAGATAAGTTTGATTTTATCAAGCACCTACCAGACAAAGCATTTTTCTATTTCAAAGCAACCGATAAAAAGGTAAAACTACCCTTAGCCCTTTCCTACAAGGGAGAAATGTATTTTCAAACCTATAGAAAATACACCAACAAAAAAGACAAAGGCTATGATCCTGATGAATACTCACGATATTGCAAAGTCACCAGTTATGGTAGATTTTTATATTTTGAAGAAAGCATGCGAGGACTTTGGTCTAAAGCATTTTTGGGTAATTTGAGTCCTTTAACCTATTCAATGGCGGGAAACGTAAAAGGAATTGTTCTAGATTTTGATAATAAAGAACTTAACATTTTAAGAGACTGCGCGGATCTCAATGACTTTTTAAAACAACATAATATTTTAGATAAAAAATGTACTTCAGACGAATTTACAATTGGAGATTTAAGAACGGTCATTGATGAAATTAACAACTCGCATTGAGTAAAAATAGTTTGTTGCAGTTTTAGCTGCTCCAATCATAGAAGTAAAAGAACAAGCATTTTAAATTATATGAAAGAAAACATTAAAGCATTCATTAAAGATATCATCCCTATCGTGGTAGGGATTTTAGTTGCGTTGTGGATTAACAACTGGAATGAAAATAGAAAAGATAAAAATTACCTTGATCAAATAAGCTCAGCAAGTAATAAAGAATTAACAGATACCAACCAGGATATCAAAGAAAATTTATTATTACAAAAGTCTTATATTGACAGTATTGACGCCTACTTAATAGATGATAAAATATCTTTACTTGATATAACCCTGAAAAACAAGGGGATTTATGTGCCAACCATAAAAATCAATTCTTGGAAAGCGATTTCCAACTCAAAGATTGAATTGCTGGATTACAAAAAAATATCAGCTTTGGCAATGATTGAAGAACAAAAGGAAATGCTGAAAATGAAAAGTATGCGATTGGTCGATTTTCTTTATGCGAATCCCAAGGAAACTGGAAAAGATAAAAAAGAGTTTCTGAAAATACTGATGTTAGATATTATCGGCACAGAAGAAAGTATTCAAAAAGATATATCGAACATTATAACCAACTAAATGCGATTTCACTTATGAGTTCCAACAAAGTTGAAATCATTAATTTTTCTGAAGAGCAAAAAGAGGCAATAAAAGTTCTCAATTACGAATGGCTGGAAAAATATTTTAAAGTAGAGAAGAATGATATTATTTCCCTTTCAAATCCCAAGGAAGAAATTATCGACAAAGGCGGATTTATTTTTTACGCCAAACTCAATAATAAAATCATTGGCACTGCTTCCTTATTAAAGAAGAGCGCAACTGTTTTTGAATTAGGAAAAATGGCGGTTTCACAAAAAGCGCAGGGTCATAAGATCGGCACTCTTCTGCTGGAACGCTGCTTGACTTTTGCAAAACAAAAACAAATCAAAACACTCGTTCTTTATTCAAATACCCAATTGAAATCTGCACTTCATCTTTATCGCAAATACGGTTTTTCTGAAGTCGACCTAGAAGAAGGACTTTACGAGAGAGCGAATATTAAAATGGAGAAACATTTATAAACAAAATCTCTTTTAAATTAATTTAAAAGAGATTTTACATTTGGCTAAACTAAATTTAATTCCCGTTTAATACATCAATTATAATGTCACAGCCTTCTTTGATTTCCTCCAAAGAAATGGTGAGTGGCGGTGAAATACGTAAATATTCATTTCGATACAATTGCCAAAAAACAATCAATCCTTTTTCCATGCAGCGTTTTGCAACTTCCAAAGTAAAATCGGGTGAACCGAGATTTACGGCTAGCATCAACCCTTTGCCATTGACATTTTTTATTTTAGGATGAACCAAGAGTTCTCGGAACAAATTTTCTTTTTCTTGGATTTCATTCATTAAATTACTTTCAACAACTTCATGCAAAGTCGCATGACTTGCTGCAGCAATCAAGGGATTCCCACCGAAAGTCGTGATGTGTCCCAACTTTGGCGAATGTGACAATGAATGCATAATTTCCTTGGAACTCATAAAGGCACCAACTGGAACTCCGCCACCCATTCCTTTTCCCATTACTAAAATATCTGGAACCATTCCGAAATGTTCGAACGCAAAAAGTTTTCCTGTTCGTCCAAAGCCTGGCTGAATTTCATCCAAAATTAATAAAGCACCAACTTCTTCACATCTCTTTTTCAGATTAAAAAAATAGTCTGATTCAGGAACTAAAAATCCAGCTGCGCCCTGAATTGTTTCTGCCAGAACACAAGCTGTCTTTTCGGTAATTTTAGAAAAATGATCTTGGTTATTAAACTCAATAAAACTCACCATCGGCAAAAGCGGACGAAACTCCCGCTTGTGATATTCATTCCCAGAAACAGACAAAGCGCCGTGTGTATTTCCGTGATAAGAATCGGTCATCGAAATAATTTCTTCTCGACCGGTGAAACGTTTGGCTAACTTCAAAGCACCATCAATCGCTTCCGCGCCAGAATTGACGAGATAGGTAACTTCTAAAGGTTCAGGTGTCGAATCTGCCAAAAGCTTGCACAATTTCACGGGCATTTCCTGAGCGTACTCACCATAAACCATTACATGCAGATATTTCTCAGCCTGAGTTTTAATAGCTTCCACAATTTTAGGATGAGAATGTCCCAAAGTATTGGCAGAAACTCCGGCTACGAAATCTAGATATCCGTGACCGTTTTTTCCATAGATATAAGAACCTGAAGCTTTTTCTACTTCGAAACCGGCGGCGAATTGAGTAGTTTGTGCTTGATATTTAAAAAAATCTGTTTGCATTTTAAATCAATGTTTGTTAAAATCTGGTGTTGCGCCCCGGCTTGAGTGGAGCTCTTTTTGCGAAACGAAGTGGAGCAAAAAAGCGGGAACGGTAGACGGATTAAGGCGCCCAAATAAAGCAATTACTTACGCGTACGCTTTGGTTTCTTGGCTTCCTCCTTGGCTTTTTCATCATCAATGGATTTCTGAGCAGCGTTGTATAATGTGTCGTCAGATTCGTATTTGGTCTCTTCGTAATCGGGGGAATCGCTGAAAATATCTCGCCAGGTTCGGAGTCGATCTTTGGTATTCCAGTTGAAATCTGGAAAAAATCGTTTTTCGCGTGAAATTAAACTCATCGGATAAGTATCGATATCTGCCCCAATATTACAGGAAATGATCTGAACTTTTCGCTCTTCAAATTCAGCTTCAATGGTGCCACATGTGGAAAGCGAAACCCCGAACCTTTCCAGTTCTTTGGTCTTTTCGTTCTGATCGTCGGCGTAAGTAATTGCCTGGGCATTGCCGATCACTTTGGCGAGCGAGATTTCGTTGTTGGTGTAATATACCGTCATCAACTTTCCTTTGACTTGGTTGAACTCATCTTTCAAATTCAAAGAATCTGCTTTACTGATGGCGAACGCATTTCCGATAACGCGTAACGAGTCGATAAATTCTTTTTCGGTATCAAAATAGGCTTCAATTTTATCGCCGTTGATTTGTTTTTCGCCACTCCAGGCAATTGGTTTCCCATCAAGATGCATAATTCCATCGGTTTCATTAAAACTTAAAGAATCGGCTCGTAGCTGAATATTGGTCTTAAACATTCTTGCCTTTTTATAAGCTCGCAGAAAACTTTTTTTCTTGAGAGGATTGGTAGCATCAATTTTCTGATAAGCCAAAATTCTCTGGGCTGAAAAGTACATCGAATCTTTCTCCAATATCTTTACGGCGTAGGGTTTATCCGTCATCATGGCTGAATCTTTTTTCTCGTAGATCTCACCGTAACCGCCTTTCATATATCGCTTTTCTAAAGGATCGCGCAAAGTTACATTGCCCTTTCCTGTACCGAAACCAGTGATTTGGTTAAAGTATAAATCGTCGCCAGTCAATATTTTTCCATTATAATGAATGCGGGAATTTTTCTTCAAATAAACTTCCTTGGAGTTCATGTTATAAGTTCCTTTCTCGGTATAAATTAAATTGCTGGGATTTTTTTTATTGGTGATAGTTGTAGCGCCATTAAAAGTTGCCGTATTGGTATTTTGATTTTGAATGATGTTAACTCCATCCACAATATATTCCGCGTTGTCAATCTTCACATTACCTGTAAAGTCGATTATCCGGCTGTTTAAATCGTAGGTTGCTGCTTTGGTATACATCACATTACCATCTTTCTTGATGGTTCCGCCTGTGTTAAAATAGGCTTTATTGGAAAGTCGGTCGTAATAAAGAATTTCTGTCTCAATGGTTTGGCCTGGATCGACCAGCAGAACTTTCTTTCGGGCAATTCCTTTTTGGGTATTGCCATCATATTCCATTTCACCGGAAGTAATGACTGAACCATCTGCATTCTGCAATTTTACGTTGCCGATCGCTTTTACAAAATTCTGATCTCGGTAAAATATAACCTCATCAGCGGTTAGAATTGAACCTTGATGGGAGAATTGTACATTTCCCGAAAAGAATGGATTATCATTATACTTTCCGGTTACAATACCAAACTCATCGGAGTGAATTAATTTTACTTTTTCACCTGCCGGAGCTTTTTCAGTTTGATTAAAAAAAGGATCTTTTACAGTAGGTGATTGAGGTTGCGTAGGAATTTGCGCAAAAAATTTAAGGCTGATAAAGAGAAAAAAAACGAGGAGTTTTTTCATTAATTCTTTTTGGTTCCGTAAAAATAAAGTGAATGCGAATCAATATTTACGCCAAATGTTTCCTCAATTGAATCTTTAATTCCTTGAATTCTGGGATCACAAAACTCGATGATTTCCTGAATAACTTTATCTGAATCCTTACGGTAAATCACTAAATGATCGTGTTGTTTATCGAAATACGATTTTTCGTAAGAGGAAGAAGTTAATGTTTTTTCACCAAACTGATGTTTTCTAATTAACCCTGCATCTAGAAAAATTTCGATGGTGTTGTAAATGGTCGCTTTGGAAACGTGGTATTTTTTCTGCATCATTAATAAATACAAATCATCAACATTAAAGTGATGTTCCATATTATAGATTTCTTCCAAAATCGTGTAGCGTTCTGGTGTATTTCTAAAACCTTTCTGCTGAAGATATTGCCTTAAAACCTCTTTGATTGTTGAAATGTTGAGTTCCCTTTGTTTAGCGTCCATTAAAAATAATTATATGCAAATTTATCGAATTTTTAATTAATGTCAGTTAGCCAGAATTCCTCCTGTTCTTTGTACATTAAGAGTCATACCGATGGAAATCTACCTGCTTAATTTTATTGGTTATGATTTTTTGATCTAACAGCGGCGCAGATTCTACGACCACGTTATGAGAAGAAATTCCCCAAGCTTTAAAGTCATCACTGCCAATATATTTAACGAAATTATAAATATTGAGCGTGATTTTTTCTTTAACGGTTAACAAAGTGTCATTGATATACGTATTGTCAATAATCACATATTTCAAATCAGGCGGCACATTATAATGACGTAGTGACGGGTGACTGCTGCGGGATGGAATGCTTCCCTCCTGCATCATGTCTTCCAAAACCTGATCAAAGTAGTCGTTGATTCGGCGATCTATTTTAAATCCTAGCATAAAATTAATCCGATAAATGGTTCCCGGCATAATTTCATCAATGGTATATTTAAAAGTGTAGGGATCCTCTTGATTGCTGATATTAAGAATGAAATAATGATCCGCGCGTTTCGGTTGCTTCCGCATGATTGAGTAGATAATCTTGGCTTCAACTTCATCTGGTCTTTTTGCGCGACTTAAGAAAGCAAGATTGGTCGCATATTTCGGGATTGTTTCATCCAATTTTAATTCTTTAATAACGGGAACGTATTTATCTAACTTTACAAATTTGATAAACTTGGCTTTTATCAATCTTCCGTTGTACCAAGCGTACATACACACGGCGATAAATCCTCCCAAAACCATTGTTAGCCAACCACCATCGAAAAATTTAATCACGTTGGCGTAGAAAAATCCTAATTCAATAAATAAGTATACGGTTACAAATCCGATGGCAAAAACTTTGGTTGCTTTGTTTCTACTCAGCCAGAAAAACAATAATGTCGTGGTCATTAACATCGTTATGGTAATGGTTAATCCATAGGCAGCTTCCATCGCTTCTGACTTTTGGAAATAGATGACGACAATAAAACAGAGGAACATCAAGCCCCAGTTGATTCTGGGAATGTACATCTGACCTTTGACTCCTGATGGATAATCGATTTGCTGATTCGGCCAAAAGGTAACCGACATGGCTTCTGAAAACATGGTAAAGGAACCTGTAATCACAGACTGACTCGCAATAATCGCAGCCGCTGTGGCTAAAATAACGCCGGGAAGAATTGCCCATTCCGGCATAATTCCGAAAATGGGATTGACTCCTTGGGAAACAGAATTAGGATTATCTAATAACCAAGCACCTTGACCCAAATAATTTAAAATCAGCATCACTTTCACAAAAATCCAGCTGACTCGGATATTCTGTTTGCCACAATGTCCCAAATCAGAATATAGAGCTTCCGCCCCAGTTGTACAAAGGAACACAGCGCCCATGATGACAATCGCACTTGGCGAATGCGTAATCAATTGATAAGCGTAGTAGGGATTAAAAGCCTTTAAAATTTCGAAATGATCAACAATATGGATAGATCCGAATATTCCTAAAACCAAAAACCAAAGGACCATCACGGGTCCAAATAATTTACCAATAGAGGCCGTCCCAAACTGTTGAACAATGAATACAATTGCTAAGATCACAATGGTAATGGCAACGACTGGCGTGTTCGGTGAAAATATCTTAAGCCCCTCTACGGCGGACATAACTGTTAAAGATGGTGTAATAATACTATCTGCCACCAAGGTTGAGGCGCCAATAATCGCAACTACATACAACCACTTTTTCTTGAGCTTTTTGACCAATGAATATAATGATAAAATTCCGCCTTCCCCTTTATTGTCAGCTCTCAAAGCAATGATCACATATTTAAAGGTGGTTTGCATGGTGAGAGTCCAGATGATACAAGAAAGAGCACCTTCAATATATTCGTCGAACGGTAAATTTCCAGTTCCATGTCGGGCGTTCACAATCGCTTTCATTACGTACAGAGGCGAAGTTCCGATATCGCCGAAAACGATTCCCAGAGAAACTAAAACACCTACTGCGGTGAGTTTCTTGGTATCAAAATTTGATGAAATAGTCTGTGACATTAATTGTAGAAAATTTTGTCAAAGGTAAATCATTATTGAACTTTTTATGAAAGTATTTATAAATGAAAAAACTCCCTTTCGAGAGTTTTTATCTATTATGCTTTGATGTATAAGGCGTTTTTAATTTCCTCTTTTACTTTTTCTAATTTCGGGAACCATTCGGCAAAGAGTGGCGCTGAATAAGGCGCAGGAGCATCTGGCGTGGTGATTCTTTTAATTGGTGCATCTAAATAATCAAATGCTTTTTGCTGAACCATATAAGTGATTTCAGTTGAAATAGAACCAAGTGGCCAAGCCTCTTCCAGAATAACCAATCTGTTGGTTTTTTTCACGGATTTCAAAATGGTATCATAATCTAAAGGACGCACGGTTCTTAGATCAATTACTTCTACAGAAATTCCTTCTTTTTCTAAATCCTCGGCAGCTTGCATTGCCATCTTCATAATCTTACCGAAGGAAACCAAAGTTACATCAGTACCTTCTCTTTTAATGTCGGCTTTCCCGATTGGGATATAATATTCCTCTTCTGGAATTTCCATTTTGTCACCATACATTTGCTCAGACTCCATGAAAATTACAGGATCATTGTCTTGTATCGCACTTTTCAATAAACCTTTTGCATCATAAGGGTTAGATGGAACTACTACTTTCAAACCTGGACAGTTCGCAAACCAAGATTCTAAAGCTTGGGAGTGTGTTGCTCCTAATTGTCCGGCTGACCCAGTTGGACCACGAAAAACAATCGGGCAATTCCATTGGCCACCGCTCATTTGACGGATCTTAGCAGCATTGTTAATAATCTGATCGATTCCGACTAAGGCGAAGTTAAAAGTCATATATTCTACAATCGGCCTGTTTCCGTTCATGGCTGCACCGATAGCGATTCCAGAAAAACCCAGCTCCGCAATCGGAGTATCGATTACTCTTTTGGCTCCGAATTCATCCAGCATTCCTTTAGAAGCTTTGTAGGCACCATTGTATTCTGCTACCTCCTCGCCCATTAAGAAAATGGATTCGTCTTTTCGCATTTCTTCACTCATTGCCTGTGCAATCACCTCTCTAAAAGTATATTCCTTCATGATTTATTAAAAAATTAAAGTACAAAAGTAAAGATTTTTTCGCTAATTATGGCACATCATTGCATTAAAAAAGCATCTCCGAAAAGATGCTTTGTTATAAATTAATAGTCAAAAACTATTTAACTGCTTGCCAAGTCTGTGTTCTTCCGATTAAGGCAAATCCCACATAACCTCTTACATTCAGTTTATCGCCATCACGGCTGATGTTACATTTGTAAGTTTTTCCAGTTTTAGGGTCAGTGATTGTTCCACCGGAATATTCAGAACCATCTTTCTTCATTCCACGCACAACCTCCATTCCCAAGATTGGTTTGTTTTTCCGATCGTCTTTACAATCCGTACAATTGGCATTGGCAGGTTTGATCAAAAGCTGAATCACTTTACCATAGTATTTACCATCTGCTTTTTTGGTAATTTCTACAATTGATTTAGCTTGTCCCGTTTCATCATCGATGGTTTTCCATTTTCCTTCGATTTGGGCATAAGAAAGTGTTGCGAATAATAAGGCAACGAAACTGAAAAGTATTTTTTTCATTTTAAAATTGTTTTAATTTTTGGTTTGATAAAAGTAATTAAAAAAAGTTAAACAACAAATATTTAACTATTCACTTCATAATACACAAAAGTATTGCCAAAGTACTAAAAGTTAAACAAAAGTTTAAGTATAAAATTGATTTTATTGTAATTGCCGATTGATCACGCGGTTCATATAATCTTGATACCAAGCTTTGCTCAAAAGAATTCCCCTCTCGATTTCAGGGTTTTTTACTTTGTTAATAAGGTTTTGTTCTAACCCTTTATCATCAATTTTATAAATTGCCGTCACCTCTTTTCCATTAAATAAATAAATGTAATTACCAATCATAAATTGTTCGTTGATGGAATCGGAATTAATGATCATATAATCCTCTTTCTTTTCCGACACTAAACTTCGTCCCCAACTTCTAATTTTTTTATTATAACCCATTAAATCTGCTAAAGTTGGATAAATATCTATTTGCTGAGCAGGTTCTGTAATTTCTCCAGTTAATTGATATTTTGGATTAGGTGAATAAAACATAATCGGAATCGCAGACCGATTCACTGCCTTTTCATATTCTGGATAGCCAACCTGATTAGTGTGATCAGCTACAAAAACAAAAATCGTATTCTTAAACCAAGGCATTTTCTCGGCTGTTTTAAAAAATTGCTTCAAAGCAAAATCAGTGTAGCCAATCGGTTCATGAATTTCAAGTGGTCCTTTTTTAAATTTACCTTGATACTTTTCTGGAATTATAAAGGGATGGTGAGAAGAAACAGAAAATAAAGTTGCCATAAAAGGAGACTTTTTGGTATCCAATGTTTTCGCAAAATATTGGAAGAAGGGTTCATCCCATATTCCCCAAATTCCATCGAACTCGGCGTCGTTATTAAATTCTGTTTTTCCGTAATAATGTTTAAAGCCTAAAATATTTCCGAAACCTAAAAAACCCATTGATCCATTTGGCGCGCCATGAAAGAAAGACGTATCGTAACCCATATCATTCGAAACCGAAACAATCGACTGAATTTTCTGATTAGAAAAAGGCGAACTCGTAAAAGCATCTTTCAAGGTTGGAATACCTGCTAAAATAGAACTCATGCCGTGAATAGACTGTCTGCCATTCGCATAAGCATTGGTCGCAATTAAACTTTTCGTGGCTAAACTATCAAAGAATGGCGTGTATGAAACGAAGTTTTTAATTTTAGAATCTTTATTAAAAGCACCCGAATATTCTTTTCCAAAACTTTCTAGGATAAAAATAACCACGTTTGGTTTCGGCTCAACTTCGTCGCGATTGTATAATTTATAAGGATGAAGGTTTTCATCAATGAACTTTTCCTCCACAAAATGAACTTCCTGAAAATTATTGGTATTCAAAGTTCTGAAAAATGAAAAGACACTGTTCAGCACCACATTCGCTTGAGCCGGTTTGGTCACATGCCGATTCGCATCAACCAAATTAATTGGACGTGTTGAATGTTTGAAATCTCCGCGAATTCCACCTACAACGAGTAAGGCAGTCAAACATAAAGTTAAGATCGAAAAAATAAAGTAAGGAATTAATTTTACGGGCTTTTTAAATTGAACGCGAACTTTTAAATAAAGAAAAATCCACAATATCATTAAACCTACAAAAGAAACAATCACAAAAGGATGTTCCATAACAGAAGTAATAAACACTTTGCCAATATTGCTTTCATGTTGTGCCACGTTCATGGCAGCGGTGGTCAGTCTAGCTTGTGAAAATTTGAAATAAACAAAATCGCCGAAATTCATTCCGTACGAAATCCCGTTGATAATGAAGTAGAGATAAAACAAAAATTTCTGATAAACTTTCTTCGTATTAATCACAATCGGAATAATACTCAACAAAATGAAAAGCGAATTCACGTACAAAATCGCAGTCGTATCAAAGGCAATTCCACGATAAGCCAAATTCAGATATTCTGAAACACTGTCAATTGGAATTAAATTTTTATTGAAAATCCAAAAGAGCAATCGCGCAATTTGATAGAAAAAAAAGGCGAGGAATATCCGATACAACAAAGCAATAATTTCCTGTATTCTAAATTCTTTCATTAATCACTGGTTCAAATTAGAGATGCAAATTTACAATATTTTAGAACTTTAAGAAATAAGCTATTCTCTTCGAAAACCGTTCGACTTCATTTTAATAAAAACCTTACTTTTGTCCTTATGAACTTTATCAAAAACAATTTGGCAAACGCTTTCACGCTGGGAAATTTATTCTCGGGAAGCATTGGAGTTATCCATTTAATTAATGGTGATTATCAAACCACTGCGATCTGTATTGTCATTTCTTTAATCTTGGATTTCTTTGATGGATTTATAGCACGAGCCATGAAATCGAATTCTGAACTCGGTGTTCAACTGGATTCTCTGGCCGATATGGTAAGTTTCGGTTTGCTGCCTGGAATTGTAATGTATAAAGCTTTAGAGCCATTCGGAAATCAGTTGTTGGGACTGGAACTTCCTTTTGAAATTAAATATCTTGGCCTTTTAGTTACTTTATTTTCATGTTTAAGATTGGCCATTTTCAATTTAGATGATGAGCAAACTTATTATTTTAAAGGCTTAAATACGCCATCAAACACCATTCTCCTTTTCGGTTTGTACTACGCTTTTTTAGAAACCGAAAGTTTTAAAATTCTATTTGAAAATCCATTGATATTGCTATTGATTACTATTGTTTCATCCTGGCTTCTGGTAAGTCCGATTAAAATGATTTCCTTAAAATTCAAATCGATGGAGCTAAAAGATAACTATCCGAAAGTCGCTTTGTTAATCGGTGTTATATTGCTTCTAATCATCTTTAAAACGGTCGGAATTCCCTTAGCGATGTTGTACTATATGGTGGTTTCAGTGGTTTTTCAAAAACAATTGTCGAAATAAAAATATAAAATTAAATGAATTTAAAATTACATAAACCGCTCTGTGTCTTCGATTTAGAAACCACTGGCGTTCAAGTTGCGAAGGACCGAATCGTAGAAATTTCTATTTTAAAAGTTAATCCTGATGCTTCCCGAGAAAGCAAAACCTGGTTGGTGAATCCCGAAATGCCGATTCCACCAGACTCTTCTGCGATCCACGGAATTACGGATGAGAAAGTAAAAGACGCGCCAACTTTCAAAGATATCGCCTCGAAAGTTTTGGATATGATTTCGGGTTCAGACTTGGGTGGATTTAATTCAAATCGTTTTGATGTTCCGCTTTTGGCTGAAGAATTATTACGAGCAGGATTAGATTTCGATTTAGGCAAATTCAAACTAGTCGATGCCCAAACCATTTTCCATAAAATGGAACCGAGAAATTTGACCGCAGCTTATCAATTTTATTGCAAAAAAGATTTAGAAAATGCCCATTCAGCAGAAGCGGATGTTCTAGCGACGTTCGAAGTTTTAGATGCACAAGTTGGACATTACGATGATTTGCCAAACGACATCGCTGGCTTAAGTGAGATTTCTTCGCACCATAAATTTGCGGACTTAGCTGGATTTATCGCTTTTGATAAAGAAGATCACGAATGTTTCACTTTCGGGAAATATAAAGGTAAAAGAGTGAAAGAAGTTTTCCAGAAAGATTTGGGTTACTATGGCTGGATTCAGAACGCTGATTTCCCTTTGTATACTAAGAAAGTTTTGACGGGAATTCAATTAAAAAGTAAGTTCTAATTCTCCATCAATAAAAACGCTCACTTAACCTTGTCAAGGTTTTGGATCTTGACAAGGTTACTTTAATAAAATTAAAACTACCAAAATGAAAATCATTTGCATAGGCCGTAATTACGCAGAACACGCTCAAGAATTAGGAAATGAAATTCCGGAAAGTCCCGTTATTTTTATGAAGCCTGATACGGCAGTTTTAAAAAAAGGAAGTGATTTTTATATTCCGGAATTTTCCCGTGATATCCATTACGAACTAGAATTGATTTTGAGAATATCTAAAGGTGGAAAATATATTCAGGAAGAAAATGCCGATAAACATTATGATGAAATTGGCTTAGGAATCGATTTTACGGCGAGAGATTTACAAAGCCAATTAAAAGCGAAAGGTCTTCCTTGGGAATTAGCGAAAGCTTTTGATGGCAGCGCGGTTGTTTCAGAATTTTATAAAAAAGAAGATTTTGACATGAAAAATATCAATTTCTCTTTACTTAAAAATAAGCAGGAAGTTCAAAACGGAAATACGTCCTTAATGCTGTTCACGCCAGAGAAAATTATCACATTTGTTTCTCAGTACTTTACGCTGCGAGTCGGCGATTTAATTTTTACAGGAACGCCAAAAGGCGTGGGTAAAGTTGCAGAAAACGACGTATTGGAAGCCTATCTGGAAGACCAAAAAGTTTTTAAATTAAGAATTCAATAAACGCTTTCTTGACGGTCTCAGTTAATAATTGTAACTTTCATCAACAAAATTAAACATCATGACAAATATTATTTTACCTGTAGATTTTTCGGAAGATGCGACCGAAAAATTAGTTCAAGGAGCACTGAAATTCGCAAGGGAAATCAGCGGAAAAATATGCCTCATTCACGTAGCTCCGACCGATATCGGTTTCGCTATTGGCGATATGGGCTTTCAATATTTCCCTGAAATTGAGCAAAACGAAATCAAACATGAATTGGTTCAGCTGAACACATTGGAGCAACGCATTATCGCACAAGGTGTAGATTGTGAGCATTTGCTTAAACAAGGTATTGCAGGAGATGTTATTTTAGAATACGCCAAAGAAAAATCGGCTGGGTATATCGTAATGGGTTCTCACGGACGTAGCAATATGTACGATGTTTTCGTGGGCAGTTTAACCAAAGAGTTGACGCGAAGATCGCCGATTCCCGTATTGGTTATCCCAATTCACTAACTGAATTATAGATACACAAAATCCCGAAATTGTAGAAATTTCGGGATTTTTATTGTAAATCAGCTATCAATTATTTACTTTCTTTCTCATAAATTTTCGGATCGTAATAAGGATGATTACCTTCTGTTGGCGAAAAATACTCCTTATCTTTATTACCGCCTAAAGTTGTTACCAAAATGTAACACCAATACGTAAATAAAGCAGAGGCAATTAGAAACAAAACCCAGTTTACAACGTTTCCGGCGGCTTCAAAAAAACCGAAAGACCACGTAAACACATCACTTAAGAATAACCAGAAAGACGTCATTATTTTCCTTTTTTAAATTAACTTTGCACAAATTTATAAAAAATGTTTCGATTACTTTCAAAAGAAAGCAACATATTTTCAGTCCCGGTGTATATTGGGATTCTTCTTTTAATTGTAATTAGCTTTAACTTTTTAGAATTCAACAGCTTAGAGGTTATCTCAGCGTCAATAACTTTTGCTGGTGTGGCCTTAGGGTATTTTTGTTTTAGTGCAATTGCTCTGAATTATCAGACTCATTTGCCTCTTTTTTTATATACCGCCTTTATTTTCGCTCTTTATCCTGGTGATTTAGATATCGGCATTGCTGTTTCGCTTTTCACCAATTCAATTATTCTTTTGCTTCTGACGAATGATAATGTATCTAGTCGAAACTTTTCTTACATTTTGGTGGGTTCCATTTTGGCTTTCAACTTTATCTTTCTTCCGACGACCTGGCCAATGTCTATTTTTGTGATTTTTCATATTATCG
Organism: Kaistella antarctica; assembly: GCF_900109615.1. GTDB lineage: Bacteria > Bacteroidota > Bacteroidia > Flavobacteriales > Weeksellaceae > Kaistella > Kaistella antarctica. Next base: position 73,938 of record NZ_FOIX01000003.1, on the reverse strand, counting down.
GAACTTCAGACCGAATTGGCTTGCATGTTTTCAGATTATTTTTCGGAATGCTTTTGATTGTGCTCTCCTACTTTGGGATTGCTTATTTCCTAGCTATGAATTCTTGGAATCCCGCTTATTTTCCTTTTACCGGGTTTAAGCCGCAGCCTCATTTAGATAATCTTTTGTGGCTGAGTCCGATTGCTGTTTTATTGATTCATTCTGTGATGGATCATTTCCGGAACTATAATAAGAAAAGTCCGACCAGCAGATTCAAATACACTTTTTTAATGGTTTTTTCTTTAGCTCAATTGATAACAATTGTACTTTATATGGGGAAAACTTTTGAATATTTACTTTTACTAGCTTTACCCACTTCCATTATCATCAGCCGAATGCTGCGGTTTTCTAAAAAATACTGGATGCAGGAATTTGGTTTATGGCTGATCATTATTTCACTATTTATTTTTAAGATGACCACTTATTTTAATTTTTTTTAATACAACGACATGATTCAAATTGACGATAAATTAATTTCTGAAGATATCTTTTCTGAAGAATTTGTATGTAACCTCAGCAAATGCAAAGGCGCTTGCTGCGTAGAGGGCGACGTGGGCGCACCTTTAGATGAAAATGAGACTTTGATCCTTGAAAGAATTTTCGATCAGGTAAAACCCTATCTTAGACCTGAAGGCGTTAAAGCAATTGAAGAGCAGGGAACCTGGGTTCGCGATCCTAATGACAATGATTACGTAACTCCAATGGTGGAAGGCAAAGAATGCGCGTATGTAATCTTTGATGAAAAAGGAATTACGAAATGCGGTATTGAAAAAGCCTATGAAGATGGCGCAGTAGATTGGCAAAAACCAATTTCGTGTCACCTCTATCCTATTCGTGTTGATGAGTATAGAACTTTTACCGCCCTGAATTATCACAAATGGGAAATCTGCAGCGATGCCTGTGCTTTAGGAAAAGAATTGAAAGTCCCGATTTACAAATTCGTGAAAACGCCTCTTATCCGAAAATATGGTGAAGAATGGTACCAAACTTTATGTGATGCTGCCGACGAATATAAACTGGAATACGGTTCTTAGAAAATTAATACCTTTAAATAAAAATGCAGGAACATTTTGAAGTTTTAGATATTTACAAAGCCATTATCTCTTTAATTGCGGGATTAATCCTGGGCTTCGAGCGCGAAATGAAAGATAAATCAGCAGGTCTGAAAACGATTACGATCATCTGTTTGGGTTCTACCCTATTTTCAATTATTTCCTACAAATTAGCCGGAACTGGTGACCCAACCAGAGTTGCTTCCTACATTGTAAGTGGAATTGGATTCTTGGGAGCCGGAGTTATTTTTAAAGAAGGGTTCAGTGTTTATGGATTAACTACCGCAGGAATTATCTGGATTGCCGCCGCGATCGGAATGTCAATTGGTTTTGGTGAAATTTATATTGCGTTTACTTTCCTGATTGCCGCGTTGATCGTTATTTACGTGGCGAAACTCTTAACGAAATATTTTTTGGCTTATCATCACAATAAAATTTTAAAGTTTACCATTGCGCAAGATTCTTTCGCTTTAAAAAAAGCAATCCTCACCGACATTAAAAAAATATCCAAAGTAGCTTATCAAATCGCTTTCGAGAAGAAAGAGGATGTTTTATTGGTCACGCTGGATTTGCATATTACAACACGACAAATTGAAGTCCTAGAATCGTATCTCATTAATAATGAAAATATCGAATCGTTTAATTATTAATTATTTTTTAAACACAGATGACACAAATGATTTCACAAATGTCACTATAATTCAATAAGAAAAACACTGTGTAGATTTGTGTGATTGGTGTAGAATATTTGTGCAATTAGTGTTTAGAATTTAAACCAAAAAAATCCGTCTCACATTACTGCGAGACGGATTCTCTTTTATGAGAAACTTTAATTATTTAAAGTCAGCATCTGAAACATCTTTGTTCAAAACGAATTCAGTAACGGTCATATCGATATTTTGTCCCATGGCAGAAATCTTCATCGCTTTGGGAACTTTGATTCCATCAACGGTCATATAATCTGTAATGGTCATGTCACCTTGCGGTGTAGTCGACTTCATCAACAAACCTGTCTGCGTATCGAAATAAGATTTACCTTCTTTCCCAGTAAGAACATAAAAATCCTTTCCGTTTTCAGCAACTTTTTCCACGCTTGTGTAATCTGCAGCATCCATTGATAATGCGGTAAACAATTTTGCAGTTTTCATTTTATCAGTTGCCGCAGCTGGAAGATCCATTTTTTGGCCACCTTGCATTGCATATCCTTTTTCACCATCAAAAACAGTCATGGATTCTTGACCCATCACGCTTTGAGTTGCTTTGGATTTGTTGCCCATTTTCTTTTCAGAAACTTTAATTTCCATTCCACCCATCATCATGGTAGAATTTGATTTAATAGATTTCACCGCTTCTAATTTCGCTTTTCCACCAATCGCAGCAACATAAGTATCGATTACTTGTTGAGGAGAAACGGCAGCTTTAACAGCTGGAGCAGCATCTTCTTTTTTCACATTCGCTTCCCAACCATCTTCTGGCATTAAGGTCGCTACAATTCTATCTTTAGACAAATATTTCTTGGCAACATCCTGAAGATCTTTAACGGTCAACGCTTTTAATTTCGCATCGTAATTTAAGATTTCATAACGGTCACCACCTTCTAGTTGGTAGTTAGAAATATTGGATAACCAATAACCATTGTCTTTCAGGTTTCCTCTATCGTCATTCAATTCTCCTTCTTTAAATTTGTCAAGATCTTTTTGTTCTGGACCTTTATCAATAAATTTCTGAAGTTCAGCAATTGCACTTTTCGTCAATTTGTCAGCATTCTCTGGACCACATGGGAACTGAAGACTGAACTGATACATTCCATAAGGAACTTTCACCATTCCACCTCTGGCGCCACCACCATAAATTCCGCTTTCTTCTTCACGTAATTTTTCAATTACTTTAATGGTTGCTACTTCACCTAAAGCGCTTAACGCTAAACTTTCTTTTTCAGAATAAGGCGCTTCCCCGGCGTAGCTGATCACCACTAAACTTTTCGGATCTTTTCCTTTTTTATACACTTTATTAAAGCTTCCGGTCATCGCACGATATCCATTGTCTTTAAATGAGGTCGCTTTTCCTTTTGAGGGAAGACTTCCTAAATATTGAGTTGCATATTCTTTCAACTTATTTTCATCCAGATTTCCAACAAAATAGAAATGGAAATTTCCAGCGTTGGCGAATCTTTCTTTATAAATGTCGTAAGCTTTCTTGTAATCAGCTTTTGCCCAATCTTCAGTTAACGGAACAACGTTCGTAAACCTTGGATTTTTCTGCTGTAAGAATTTCGAATATTCATTAGAAAAATAAAATTGTGGATTAGAAAGTAAATTCGCCGTCATGGCAGATTGCTTGTCTTTGTACGCTGTAAACGACGCTGGATCATTGTTCAAACCTGTGAAGTAAGAATAAATCAATTCCATCGCGGTTTCCAGATCTTTCGCGGTTGTTTTCCCATTTACTCCTTCTGTTAAATTTCCGATGAAAGGCGCAACTGTTACTTGTTTTCCAGCTAAATAATTACCGATGTCTGTTTTCGAATACCCATTAACTCCGGCTTCTGCTAAAGCAGGAAACACGAATTGAGATTTTACATAATCAGCATCAGAAACCAATGAACTTCCACCTAAACTTCTACCAGTGAATACGATTTCGTCTTCTTTGAAATCGGTTTTCTTGTAGGTTACTTTTACGCCATTATTTAAAGTTAACGTCGTAGTTCCTAATTTAGAATCAGTTTCCGTTTTAACAATTTTACCAGTCGATTTGAAAGGTTTCAACAAATTAGCAATATTCGCTTTCTCTTCATAAGGAGTCAGTTTCGCCAATTTAACTTCTTGCATTGCTTTTAAAACTTGGCTTTCCGTTGGCTGAACTAAACCATCTTTCTTCGGACCTGTAATCACGATAACTTGACTGTCATCTTTCACATATCCTTTAACAATCGCATTTACTTGCGCTAAATTAATGGAAGGTAAAAATGATTTCGCTTGATTGTATTCCCATGTGATTCCTGGAATCGGTTCGTTTTCTAAGAAACTTTTTACATACTCACCAACCAACGCATCACTTTCTGTTTTATCACGATTGTTATACGTTTTTTCCATATTTGAAAGGATCTGAGCTTTCGCTCTTTCCAATTCAACTGCGGTAAATCCAAATTTACTGGCTCTTTCAACTTCTTCTAAAAGAACTTTTAAACCATCTAATTGTTTTCCATCTTTGGTTAAAGCCATTCCTTGGAACGCTTCTTTCCCTCTTGCATAAGTTCCACCATGATAAACAACTCCGTAAGTGAAAGGTGGGTTATTAGAGTTCACCATCTCCATCAAACGATTATTAATCATCGTAGCCGCAAGGTTCTTCACCATACTTTCATTGTACTGAGGAATAGTAACATCTGGTTCTGCTTTCCCAGCATCTTTCATGATGAACTGCACGCGAGAATTCGTCGCATCTGGATCGCTTTCGATCGCTACTAAAGTTTCCTTGTGATTGGGCAAGTCAAAATTTTGTCTTGCTCTTTCGTTCGTTGGGTTTTTGTAAGAACTAAAGTTGGCTTTGATCTTTTTTTCAACCTCATCAACATTAATATCTCCAACAACCACCAAAGCCATTAAGTTTGGACGATACCAATCTTTATGGAATTTACGGATGACCTCTGGTTTAAAGTTTTCCAGAATATCTTTTTTACCGATCGGCAAACGATCAGCGTAATGAGATTTGTATAAATACTTCGGTAAATACTGATCCATCATTCTTTTATCTGGACCCAAACCGATTCTTAATTCTTCTAAAACAACGCCTCTTTCTTTATTGATTTCGGCATCGCTTAAAGTGGCGTTAAAAGCCCAATCTTCCATTACCTTCAATCCTGCATCAAGATTTCCGGGTTTGTCCAAAGGAACTGGCAACATATAAACCGTTTCGTCAAAACTGGTGTAGGCATTTAAATGCTGACCAAATTTAACTCCGATTGACTGTAAAAAGTCAACGAGTTTATTGTCTGGAAAATTCTTTGTTCCATTGAAGTTCATATGCTCCATAAAGTGAGCAAGACCTCTCTGATTGTCATCTTCTAAAATAGAACCCACGTTGATCGCTAGTCTAAATTCGACTTTCTTTTCTGGTTTCGTATTTTTCTTGATGTAGTACTTCATTCCATTGGCGAGCGTTCCTGTCCTAACGGCGGGATCTACCGGAATGTTTTGTGCGAAGGTGGTTCCCAATGTCATCATCAACACGGTAAAACCTAATAAAACTTTCTTCATATTATTTTTTTCAATGGCTAAAAATAAAATTATTTATTTAAAATGTTCTTAAGTAGTCGTTGATATTATTAAAAGGTTACAATTAATAATGATAATATGTCTAAAATTTCCGCTTCTGCGTAAGAAAAACCTAAATGAATAAAAAAATCCGTCTCGTAATTAAACGAAACGGATTTTGTATTTATAAAGAGAAAACTACTTTTTCAATTCTTCCAAAAACTCATCGTGAGAAATTTTGGTTTCTTTCTTAGTTGCTTTTTCTAAAATAACATCTTTCAATTTTGCCATTCCAACTTCCGAAGAAATCTGTCGAACTTGCTCTTGATCTTTCAACATATCAGCAGCATACTTCTGTACTTCTTCATCTGGTAAATGGTGAATTCCATACATAGCCAATTGATTTCTTACCAATTGCTCAGCTTGTCCTAAAACATCAGCGTAGTCCAAAGTAATCTCGTTGTCGTTCATCAATTTCCCTTCAAGGATTTGATATTTCAACTGATTTTTTTCTGTTTCTAAAATTTCTTTTGCTTGCTCTTCAGTTTTCACGTTTTCATTGCTGAAAACCAACCATTTGATCAAGAAAGTCTCAGGAAGTTTCACTTCTTCTTTCTCGTTGATTTGAGCCAATACTTTATTTACGAAATGAACATCAGCATTTTGTTGGAAGTATTCATCCAATTCAGCTTTTACTTTCGCTTTCAATTCTTCTTCAGTCTTGATGGTTCCTTCGCCATAAACTTTATCAAAAAGTTCTTGGTTTAGTTCTGCTAAGTTTAGTTTGAAGAATTCTTTCACCGTAACCTCGATTTGATCGTGGTGTAACTGCTCCACTTCTTCTTTGCTGAAACTTAATTCTTTCGCCAATTCTTCGTTTTTCTCTAAATCTGCTTTAGATACTTTCAAAGACTCGTCTTTTTTCAAACCTTTAATCAAGTCGAAAGCAACTTTTTTAGCAATATCAACACTGATTTGCTTTGGCGCGTGGTTGTGCTCACCTTCTGCTCCTTCTTCAACAACTTGCGTAATTTCTACAGCGACAGTCGTATCATCACCGATTTCCTCCTGAGGAACTTGCTCAGCGAAACGCTTCTGCATATTTTCGATGCTCTGGTTAATTTCTTTATCAGAAGCTTCTACTTTATAATGAGGTGCTTCATATTTTGCCAAATCAATAGTGAAATCTGGCTCGTAGCCAACTTCGAATCCAACTGAAAGTTGTTCTGCGTTGTGATCCATTTCCTCAACTGGTTGTGGAACCGGCTGACCTACCAATCTCAATTTCTTTTCAGTCACGTAGTTGTTCAAACCTTCAGAAACCTGTTTGTTGATTTCTTCAAAAGCGATTCCTGCTTCATATTGCTTTCTTACCATGCTCAATGGCACTTTCCCTTTTCTAAATCCAGGAACTTGTGCATTTTTTGCATAGTTGATTAGTTGTTTTTCAACTTTCTCTTTGTAATCTGACTTATCTAAAGTAACGGTAAGTAACGCACTTACTTCGTCATGGTTGGTCGCTGTAACGTTCATTGTAATGTATTGAAAATTTAGGTTGCAAAAATAGCAATTTTTTTTTGATTATTTTTAAAGGATCAAAAAGTTAACTTTCCTTAACTTTTTTTGAGTTAACTGGAAATTAATTAGAAATACCATAAGTCGCCATCGCATCGGTTTCACCACCGATTACAGAACCGAACTCGCTGTCGTTTTTTACTTCACTAACCGAGACAGGGTCGTGAATTACGGTTAGAACCAATTGCGGATTTATTCCGTTTTTGGCTTTGATGACCGTCCAATTTGTTGAAAGTCCCACTTTGTTTCCATCAGTTCGGGTCGAAGACTCATCGTCGATTCTTTCCAAATTAATATTGGAATTCTGAAAATTGAATAAGATGAAATGTTCATCTTTCGCTTCTTTAATGCTTTCGGTTTCATCTTCGTTTCCATTCAAGAAAACTGCATTGACGGTATAAATTTTTCCATCAGTCAGTTTAATTTCCGGATTTGTTGTTGAATTAACGGTGTAATTGTACGTTTGAGTTATTCCCGTTGTCTCGTCTTTAACATTGAGAATAATATTTGAAATATCTTCTTGGGAAAGAACATCTTCATCTTCATCAGCGCGGCTGCAGCTGATTGCAAACACAGTAATTAATAAAAAGAAGATATATTTTAGGTTAATTAATGATTTCATTTTTAAAGAATTTTAGAAGTTATATTTAATATTGAAAATAATATTACGGCCCGTTTCGTAAGAGAAATAGCGCATTCTGTTTAGGTAATCTTTGTAATTGGTATCAAAAAGATTGGTCACATTTAATCCTGCAGAAAAATGTTTATTAAAGTTGAAACCAGTTTGTACACTCCACAAAGTATAAGTCGGCGGCGGCGTAGAAAGATCTAAAGTCTTTTCAACCTCTACTCCGTTTTCGAAAATATTAATGGTTGGATTGTAAACGGGAAATCGTTTTTGCTGTAAGAACGTTTGCTGCTGAACTTTAAAATAGAAATTTTTCCATTCTTCATTTTTGAATTCCAGACTGTTTGCAAAATTCGTTGGAACCATCATTATTAATGGTTGATTGTTGGTTTGATCTTCACCGTTGATGTAAGAGAAATTTCCTCGATATTCAAAATAGTCATTCAATTTCAACTGCGCGTCAACATCTAATCCATACATTTTTGCATCGATTTGCTGATAAGACCACACCGGGAAAACGCCACGTATCGTATTCTGAATTCCGGTCGGAACTTCAGTAATGAAATTTTTAGTGACGAATAAATAAGGATTCACAGTCACTCTTAGACCATCAAGAATATTCAGTTTTCCATCGATATTTAAATTGAATTGGTTTCCATCTTCATTCTTAATGCCCATATTTCCAACTTCAATAATCGCCGCAGAATGATGCAATCCATCTGCAAAAAGTTCTGCAACATTCGGTGTTCTTCCAACTTTCGCATAATTCAATTTGATATCTAAATTTTTCGAAGGCTGATAATCTATTCCTGCATTAAATGACAAATTCTTGAAAGTTAAATGGGGTTTGGTAAAAACGCGGTTGCCGTCAGTTTTCACATAGAACTCAGAAAAGTCTTCGGCGTACAGATTTTCCCAGTCGCTTAAATCATACCATTTCTTGACTTCATATTTTGCAACATCATATCTCAATCCAGCTTCTGCATTTAACTTCGGGGTCAACTTATATTTGAAAACAGAATAAAGTCCGCCGGCATATTGATCATAATTTGGAACCAATCTTCTGGCTTGCGTCTCCGGTGTCGAATAATTAAACTGGTATTTTAAATCGATGCCTGTTTCTAAACTCCAGAACTGTCGCTCGATAAAATCATTGATATTCATTTGATTCGTAAATAATTCCAAATCCAAAGATGGGATCTGCGCCAATTCGCCTCTTCTCACATCGTATTCATTTCTATGATTGTATTGAAAGTTATAATCGAACGACAGTTTTCCCAGATTTTCAAACCTTTTAAAAGCAGAAATCTTGGCGATATGATGCTGAACATCTTGCTTCGGATTATTTATCTTGTAAGAAAAGTCTCGTTGGTAAATCGGAATATTCGACGTTAAAGCTTTATAAAAATCTTCTAAATTCCCTAAGTCAGAACCTCTGTAAATTCCAATTTCAGAATCAGTCACGCTGTAATCAAAAGAAATCCCCTGTAAGAAAGTGTTATTCTGAACCGTAAAACTGAAGGATTGATTTTGCAAACCAGTATTCATTAAATGGTAATCAGGCGTTTTCAGGTCACCTAATTTTTTAAAGCCACCCGTCGTTTTTATGGCCCAACCATTTTCCCAGGTTTTTAATAAATTGATTCCAAGTCCGATTCCTTGACCATTTGAGATTCCTGAAAGATTAGCACTTCCCTGAATGGTATCTTTTCTTTTAAAAATGTGAGGTTCCAAAACCACCACGCCGCCGATGGCGTCACTTCCATATTTTAAAGCTGAGGCTCCCTTAATCACATCAATATGATCAAATTGGTTAACGTCAATATTGGGCGCATGTTCAACGCCCCATTCCTGTTCGGCCATTTTTACGCCGTTATTAATAATCGGAACACGACTCCCGTACAGTCCGTGTATAATAGGTTTCGCGATGTTATTTCCACTTTTCAAAGCGCCAACACCCGAAATACTGGATAAGATGTTTCCTAAATTCTCCGTCGAATTTCGGTCAATTGCACTTCTATCCAACGATTTTACGATTAAAGAATTAGCATTTTTATGCGTTCCGTGCAGCGTAATGGTTTCAATCTCTTCAATGTGATGTTCCAGTTGTAATGTAATCTCTAAATCTTTATTAACATTGAGATCTTCCGTAACGGCATCACAATCTGGGTGGTTTGCGATAAGCGTGTAGTTTCCTTTTGGAACGGCTTTGAAAATAAAATTCCCTTTGGAATCTGAAATCTGAGTTAATGTTCCGATGGTAATTTTGGCCTCTTTCAAAGGAACTTTGTCGTGGAAATCAATCACTTTTCCTTCGACTGTAAACGTTGTTTGTGCGTTTGTGAATAGCAACCCAAATAAGATTGCGATGATATTTAAGGTAAATTTCATTTATATTTAGTTTAAGAATAAAAAACAAGAATATTTTAAAAACTGAAAATCAATTCTTTAATATTCCTTTCGAAAAAATAGAGCTGTTTTTAAATGAAAAGTGCAGGCGGACCGCGTAAATGAAAATTGAAGAGTGAAAGTTTGACAAAGGCCTTTTCATTCGTAAAAATTTCTAAGTGAGAACCTTTAAGTGAAATAGCGGAAAAGGAAAACTCCTGAGAACCTGCATATTTTCCTTCATGCAAAATATGACAGGAAAGACAATCTGCGTAATGACCAAGTTCGGAAGAATTACTAAACGTTTTTTCAACTTTTGTAAAATGAAAATCTTTAAAAACTTCTGCACTTCCATGATCGTGGAAACTTTGAGAAAATAAAGCAACGAAAAGATAGACCGCTGCAAAAAGCGATGCTAAAAATTTCTGACTTTCTCTGTTCCTCAACATTTTGCAAATTTAGGAATTTTAAACCAAAAGCAAAATGAACTTTTATTAATGAAAAGACGTTATTCCTGGAAATCCTAATACCCATTAAATCTCATATCATAAAGCCTTACATAATTGATAGAGATTTCGTAATTTTGTGCTGAAATTTTTAACTATGGAAGAAAGTGCAGTGAAAAAGATTGTGGTTCTCACGTCAGGCGGAGATGCGCCCGGAATGAATGCAGCTTTGAGAGCGGTCGTAAGAACAGCTAGTCACTACAAAATAGAATGTTACGGAGTAAGAGAGGGGTTCAATGGTCTAATCAATGACGACTTTACCAGAATGGGACCTCGATCCGTTAAAAATATAATTACCGCAGGAGGTACGATTCTAAAATCAGCCCGATCCCTGGATTTCAAAACAGCCGCGGGAAGAAGAAAAGCTTTTGACAATTGTATCAAGCATGAAATCGATGGAATGGTTTGTATCGGTGGAGACGGAACTTTCAAAGGTGCCCAAACTTTTTGCGAAGAATACGGAATCAGCGTTATTGGAGTTCCAGCAACGGTTGACAATGATATTTTCGGTACTGATAATACGATTGGATACGACACTGCTTTGAATACCGCGATGGAAGCCATCGATAAAATCAGAGATACTGCAACTTCGCACAACAGAATATTTTTTGTGGAAGTAATGGGACGTGATGCGGGATTCATCGCTTTAAACAGTGGCTTAGCTACAGGAGCAATCGGTATTTTAATTCCAGAAAAAAAAGACAGTATTGAAGAACTTTTTGCCACGTTCGAAAGAGCCGAGAAAGCTGGCAAAGCTTCAAGTATCGTAGTTGTCGCAGAAGGGGAGAAATTGGGAAGCATTTACGATATTGCAAAAGCAACCCAAAATGGTTTTCCAAGTTATGATATCCGCGTGGCCGTTTTAGGTCACATCCAAAGAGGTGGCTCGCCAAGTTGCGCAGATCGAGTCTTAGCCAGCAGATTAGGATATAGTGCAGTGATTGGATTAATGGAAGGCAGAACCAATGTTATGGTCGGAATGCAGTCCAACACAATCGTTTACACTTTAATAGAAGAAGCGGTAAAAAAACACAATGAACTCAATCAGGATTTACTTAAAATTTCAGAAATTCTGTCAATCTAATTTAAAAATAAATTTAATTTTAAAATAAAAATTATGTCAACAATCAAAGTAGGAATCAACGGATTCGGTAGAATTGGTCGTCTTGTTTTCAGAGCAATGACCGAGAGAGAAAACATCGAAGTGGTAGGAATCAACGACCTTATCAATGCTGAATATATGGCTTACATGCTAAAGTATGATTCAGTACACGGTCAATTTAACGGTGAGGTTTCTGTAGAAGGAAATGATCTTATCGTCAACGGAAAAAGAATTAGAGTAACTGCAGAAAGAGATCCTAGCAACCTAAAATGGAATGAAGTAGGTGCAGAATATATCGTAGAATCAACCGGTTTATTTTTAACCAAAGAAACTGCCCAAGCGCACATCACTGCTGGAGCAAAAAAAGTTGTTCTTTCAGCGCCCTCAAAAGATGATACTCCAATGTATGTAATGGGTGTAAACCATAAAGAATTGACAGACGACGTTACCATTTTCTCTAACGCTTCTTGTACCACTAACTGTTTGGCGCCGATTGCAAAAGTAATGCACGACAACTTCGGAATTGTTGAAGGTTTAATGACCACTGTTCACGCAACAACTGCGACTCAAAAAACAGTTGACGGACCATCAATGAAAGACTGGAGAGGTGGACGTTCTGCTTTGAACAACATCATCCCTTCTTCTACAGGTGCTGCAAAAGCAGTCGGAAAAGTAATTCCTTCCCTAAACGGAAAATTAACTGGAATGTCTTTCAGAGTACCCACAGCAGACGTTTCTGTAGTTGACTTAACCGTAAGATTAGAAAAACCAACTTCTTACGAAGAGATCTGTCAAGCAATGAAAGCGGCTTCAGAAGGTGAATTAAAAGGAATTTTAGGATACACGGAAGATGCGGTAGTTTCTCAGGATTTCGTAGGTGAAAAAAGAACTTCAGTATTCGATAAAGACGCTGGAATCATGTTGTCTCCACAATTCGTGAAAATCGTTTCATGGTATGACAACGAAATGGGATACTCTAACAAATTAGCTGATTTGTTGGTACATTCTGCTTCGCTATAGGAAATAAGCAATTAGTAATAGCTAATGAGCAATATTAACCTCTCGAATTTTCGGGAGGTTTTTTGTACGATATTTTGGGCAATCCCCTCGCCTTGCTTTTCCAGCCGCTCGGGTCGGGCTATCCGTTGCAATCTTTTTTTTACAAAAAAAAGGATTTCCACTCCTATCCCTATTGCAAGGCAGCTATACGAAGAACATTGGTTTAGAAATTGATAAAAGAAATGAGTATCTTAATAAAGTGAAATTCAGATTAAATTCATGAATTAAATAAGTTTCCCATTGCTGAGCGAAGCGCCTTTGCGAACGTAATTTGAAAAGAATGATGTTTAAACCCTTTGCGTTCCTTGCGTTAAAAATCACAAGATATTTATAGAGATTAATAAACTATGACACCAAAATTCCAAAACGCCACTCATTTCAAAAACTTCTGGGAACGTGGAAACGGAAAAGAATTGCTGGATTGGGCAGACATAAATCCAAACTCTGATACTTTTCAAAAGTTCGCTCCACTCTACCATCAAGTCGATGAGTTGGGTGATGAAGTGGTGAAAGAAACGTATCTAAAACTCCCTTATAAGGAAGCGAGTGTAATGATTCAAAAATATTCAGCACAACCCATTTCCGAAAATGATGACGCACCTGAAATTGTTAAAAAACTCTTTCTTCAACTTCAAGAAGTTCCGCATTGGTTTGATAAAGATTTAGCCAACAAAGGCGCAAGATTTTGCATGAGAACTGGCGCCAATGGATTAATGATTCTTCGCGATTTCACCTTAATGGGCGGCTATGATTTCGCATATATCAGCAAACCATTAATCTTCACCGAAGCTTTAAAGAAAGGTGCTGTAAAACGCTTGAAAGACACTTTAGAATTTTGGGTACACGTTACAAGAGAAGATGCTTTAACTCCAAATTCGGAAGCCTATCAATTGATGGTGCGAACCAGATTGATGCATTCGTACGCCCGTTTAAAAATTAAACAAAAAACCGAAAAATGGGATTATGAGAATTGGGGCGAACCGATTAATTCCTGGGATATGATTGCAACCTATACTGGATTCTCTTTGGTATTTATGCAAGGTTTAAAAAAACTAGGAATTATCATTTCGGACGAGGAAGAAAAAGGACTCTTTCATCTGTGGAAATATATTGGATATCTACTGGGAATTCCTGTGGACTATTTACCCAATAACCGCCAGCAAGCTGTTGAACAATTTTATTGGTGGACTACAATTCAGGATGAAGGCGATGATGATTCGGCTCAACTGGCCAAAGCGTTGCTGCAGGAAAATTTAGATAATACGATTTACAAACGTTCCTTCCAACGTAAAATGTTGAAGAATTTGCATCAAAGTATGAATTGGTTTTTATTAGATGAGGAAATTAATAAGCGACTTCAAATTCCAAAGCCAGCAAAAGCCTTTTTAGTTTTTCCAAAAATTGTGATTAGAGGAAATAAAATCTTTCAGAAAATTTATTTGCGCAATTCTAGCCAATATCAAAAATTGGTAGAGATGGGAAGTGAGCAACAGAAAAAAGTTTTGGCAGATTATATTGAACATACGCCGAAAGATTTTCATTATTGATAAAGTGATTCGTCTGTTTACAAATAATCAAAATAAGTTTTGGCTAAAGCCAATAGAATTCTACCATTTTCGCAAACGGGCTAAAGCCCGTTTCTATTGATTTATGAATGAAAGCGTAAATTATAATAACAAAAAAAACGGTTCGCATATCCTGCGAACCGTTCTTCATTATATTTCGAAAGTAATTACTTCACAATCATTTTTGTAACTGCAACTCCTTTTTCAGATTTCAGTTGAATTAAATAAACTCCAGCTTTCAGCCCGTTGATTGAAATGGTATCATCACCGCTATCTTTAGAAACTTTAGATGATTTTACTAAAGATCCGGCAAGATCGTAAATTGCAACTGTTCCGTTCTTTGCATTGGTGTAGCGAATGTTTGCTGATCCGTTCGTAATAGGATTTTGAGTTAATTTCAAGGTAACTTCATTTTTGCTTCCTAAAACTTCATCAGTTCCTAAAGCCGCTGCATTTCCGAAAATTCTGAACCCACCTGGTTCAATGGTAATCGGTGTAGTAGTACTTGTTACTGAGAGAGAGCTATTATCCATCAAGTTCACCCAGTTTCCGGTATAAGGGAAATCAGGAACAATGTTTTGAGAAGTCAAAGTAAAGTTAGCCAGAACGACTACATTTTTTAAAGCACTTGAAGTAGAATTTTTATAAATATACAATCTTGGCATTAAGTTACCAGACTCCACCGTGAATGTTGTCGTGTTGAAAACGTCGTTTGCTAATCTCAAAGCAAGGATTTTCGACCAAGTTTCACGCACTGATATTCTTGCAGCATCAGCATTATAACCCAACCCAAACGCCGATGGTTTTTTATCTAGTTTACAATCACCCGCGATCGAATCATCTTCGGTATTTACGGTTCCATTCTCACAGGTATAAATACTTTTATCGAAGCCTAATTCTGCAAACTGCCAAATCATTTTCGGTCCCGGAACCGTTAAGAAAACTGCACCATAAGCTTTTTGTCTCTCCAATGAAGTTGCCAAATCTCTTACGTTATAACTTCCAGCTGAGCCACCGAAATTAATGTTTTTGTACATCAATCGTTCTTCGTCATGGCTTTCACCATAACCAATCGCTCTTCTTTCAGCAAAGCCATGCACCTTATAATCAATTTTATTAAAGTTGCTATTAGGAGCAAAACCCATGGTATTTTCATTGTAAGGGCCTGTTAATTTATCCCACATCATAACGCCTTTTCCTGCACCAACTTTGTAGTTCGCCCATTGCGCTTCCTCAGAATCAGTTCCTAAGTGTTCGAAAATGATCAATGAAGTAGGATCATAACTCCACTGATTATCAGCATATGCTTTCAAAATATTTACACGGTCCTGCTGATATTTGTTGGTACAAGCATCATCTCCAGCCGTACAGTTTTGGGTAAATCCTTTGGTTAAATCCCAACGGAAACCATCGATTTTATATTCTTTAATCCACTGCTCCAAAACTCTGCTGACGTAATATTTCGTTTCTGGTTTTGAGTGGTTGAAATCATTAAATACACTGTAAGAATGTTTTGCAACTTGGTTGAAATAAGGATTGTTAGCTGCAGGATCTCCGTAACCATCTCCATCTGGATCGTTCATCCACATTCTGGTGAGTGGACTTCTACCTGTCGCGTGATTTAAAGCAATATCTAAAATTACGGCAATACCGTTCTGGTGATAAACATCGATGAATTCTTTAAATTTCTCCGGAGTTCCGTACGCTTTATCTAAAGCATAGTGAAATCCTGTGTTGTAACCCCAAGAATTATTACCATCAAATTCCATTACCGGCATTAATTCTACAGCGTTAATATTTAATGATTTTAAATAAGAAACTTTATCAATAAGCGACTGCCAAGTTCTTTCAGCCGTAAAGTCTCGCACCAATAATTCATATACGATTAAGTTTTCTTTGGCGGGTTTCGTAAAGTTAGAAATCGTCCAGTTATAAGCTGGTTTCGCGGTTTGAATAACAGATACATCATATTTTTGTCCGGCTGGATAAACCGGAAGATTCGGGTAAACATTTGCAAATTCGTTAATCCAGGGATCATCATCTGGCGATAAAACTAAAGTAGAAAAAGGATCGGCAACTTTAATTCCGTCGGCCGTTCTATATTGAAAAGTATAAACTTGCTGAGGCGTTAAACCGGTAACTTCCAACCAATACAGATCAGGATTGGTGGAATCTCTTTTCATTAAATAATTAGCACTTACCGCCCAGTTATTAAAACTTCCGATTACGTGTACAGATGCTTTCAAAGGGGCATAAATTGCTAACCCAACTTTCGTTGCATCAGCTGGATCATACGTAATTCCCTGTCTCATATAAGCCGGGATTGCCGCAACCGTAACAGGAATCGAAAGGGCAACTGTAAAAGTTTTACTCACAACCGTCCCATCGCCAGGGTTGGTTGCCACAACTTCCATCGAAGCATCTTGAGTTACAGTATAAGGAAAATTTAAATTTGTAGAAGCAGCGGGACTTGTATAAACTGGAGTTCCATTTGCTTTAACCACAAAATTTGCAGGTAAAGTGGCCGTTCCCGTAATATTAATAACCGTTCCAGCTGAAACGACATTGGTACTTCCCTGTAATGGATTGGTGAGGTTAAATTGAAATTTGCCAACATTAACAATAATGTCTTGTGACTGAACACTGCCATTGACAGTTTTTACCAACATCCCGATTTTAGACAGCGGGTTTGGTCTGTTTCCGTAAAAAGATTTCACGTTGTTCATCGTAAAAGTGTAGGTTCCCTGACCACCTGCGCTCGACACATAAGTCAATTTATTAGCAGGATTTGAAGCGGTCCAAGTTCCGTTCGTTGGACAATCTGCGCTTACAGTATTGGAGTCAATCGACCAAGCCCAGAGATAAAGTGCGTGCGAACTTGCCACGCCAAAATTAGTTTCGTTTACGGTAAAAGTTACCGTAATTGGGTCGGTCTCATCAAAAGCGACGGGGTTGATAGAATAAGGAATAACCTGTTGTGCCAACGCAAAGATCGGAAGCACCAAGGCCAAAAATAGCGTGTAAAAATATTTCATGTTCAAATTATTTAAGACTGTAAAAATAGCGAAACTTAATCAGCATCCACCATTTATTCTGAATGTTTATAAACTGATTCGTAAAGAGATAGTGATTATAAAGTAGGGATTGTCTGCGAAGTGTCCGTAATATTTAATGTGTTGTATTCAATTTGATTTTTGCTTTCCGAAATTACATTGGCGTTTTCTAAAAAGAAGTTTTTCCCTGCTAAAAGTTCGGTCAACAAAGTTCGCATTTGCTCTGCAGCGACTTCAGGAAGATGAGATTTCTTGGCAGCTTCAATCACCTGTCGTTTTCCATTTTGTTGAATTTTCGCTAAGTCATCTTTACTGAAAAGGTTGAAAAACTGCTCTTCAATATTGTAATATTTATAATCGGTTTCGGTAGATAGGATTTGCGGTGCCGGGAAATTTAGCAACTTTACCTTTCGGTTGACTTCATCAACTTCCCATTGAAATTTTTCGAAATCATAGCCAACCAATACTTTAGCCTGAACAATCACCAAAGCTTTCTTTTTCGATGGTATAAAATTAAAAATTTTAGTCGTTTCCTCGTAATTGTAGATTTCATTGAAATGACCTTCCGCCGAAACTACCTTGAAAACCTTGCGCATACTTTCCGCAATCGTGTGGGAACTTTCCGTTATCACGACTGGAGCCGCGCTCATTTTATTGGAAACTAAGAAAGCAATAATACCGCCCAGAACCAATCCTAGCAATAACATTATTAACGTCATCATCGAATTGATAGATTCACTCTGAGTCATTTGATAAAGAAAGTAGGCAAGGAAGAGAACAATCAATATTCCGGCAGACCAGAACATGATTTTATATTTTTTAAAGTTCATACGATTTGAATTTAGGTAAAGGTATGAATTTTCAAAAAATTATGGAACCACTTCTGACCAAAGTATTGTAGCAGAAACCGTTCGTAAATATTTCTATTTCCTAGAGAGAAACTTTGGTGGCAGAATTAATTCCTCAAATTTACCTTTGACTTCTAACTTTTTATAATAAAGATTTCGGGCCATTATTTTTAGCATCAAATCTTTGTCAAAGAATTTCCAAAATGGCTCTTGGTGAACTTTTGTTGGTTTTCTGATTTCATCAAAAGTAGTCACCCACGAATCTGGATTATGATAAAATTCTATAATTCCGCAATGTTCAGGAATTTGATCGGCTTCAATCATTCCCTGTGGTAGTAGAAAACTAAACTGATTACAGGGATAATCGCCACAAGAAATTTTGTCGTGTTTTAGAAACTTCTCTTTTGTTTTCTGATTTTGATATTGCTTTTTGAAATCATTTTTAAAGTCGGCTTTTGAAAATTTAATTTCCAGTTCATGACTGAATCCATCTTCATTAATAATTAAAAGGTCGGCCTCCCAATCAGAATGAAAATGATTGGTCAAAACTAAATCTTTTTCAAAATCACAAAATTTTGAAATATAATTATAGGTGAGTTCTTCTACTTTAAGCATGAAAATTTTAATTAAGAGACCAGCAAACTACAACCACGAATATCGGAATGATCGATTCGTCCTAACACTTGAAATAAATTTGTCCTAATCGCATTGTCATTCCGAACGTAGTGAGGAACCTCAAAATCTGTCAAGATTTTGCCCAAATCCTGCGTCGCAATAAAACTGCAAGAGTGACGATTCGCCAAGTCGATGATGGTAATAGCGCCATTTCTTCCCTCTTCCAAATAAGAAAAAGGATCTTCGGTATTTCTAATGAGAACGCGCATCCAGTTTGGAGTTTGATAAATATTTTGACCTAAAGAATAGGCTTGAGAAAGCAATTCGGTCATCGAATATTCGGAGTAAATTTTATCAGTTCCAAAGCCTTCATGGAAAATTGCGAGCAACTCATCTTTGGTCATTTCCTGTTTACGACCTTTCATACCGCCAGTTTCAATAATGATGAGTTGATCTGATGATTCGATGTTTTGATCATTTGTTTTCGCGAAATCGATAAAATCCAATAAGGCAAAAGCAACTCCGAATAAAATGACTTTTTTATTTTGCGTTGAAAGTTCCCGTAATACTTTGAAAAGCTCTTCATGATTGTAGAGGAAATAGCCATTCTCTGGTTTCCCAGATTTCTTCATCAGAAAATCAACCATGTAAATCAAAGAAGAATTTTGCTTTTCCAAGTAACTTGGCAACAATCCGAGGAAAATATAATCTTCAGCTTTTCCGATAAACTGCTCGAAACTTTTCTCAATGCTTTCCTGATATAATTTCTCATCAGAAATCCAATGTTTAGAAAGATTCATCTGCGTCGTCCCAGAACTTTGAAAATATAAATCGGTCTTTTTATTTTGATCTAAAATCGTGTGGTTTTTAAACATCTCAATCGGTAAAAAAGGAATTTTTTCTACTTCTTTAATATCGTTTGGATCAATGTTCAAATAGTCTACAAATTTTCTGTAGACTTCAATGTTATGGTATTGAAAATGGAAAGTTTCCAGGCATTTCTGCTGGAATTCTTCTTCGGTTTGGATGTTGAAAATATCAGTCATTTTATTTGAAAGCACAAAAGTCAAAAAAGAAAAGCGGAATTCAAAATATAAATTTTGAATTCCGCTAAAAAATTTATGATATAAAAGCTCGTCTTAGTTTCCTCTGTAAGTGGAGTAACCGTAAGCAGAAAGCGTAATTGGTACGTGATAATGTTCCCCGTTTGTAATTTCGAAAACTACTTCAACCCAAGGATAAAAACTTTCAGTTCCATTTTTTTGGAAATAATCTTTGGTATAATAAGTCAGTTTATAAATCCCGTTGTTTGCAGCACTGCTATCTAAAAAATTAGGAACACGACCATTTTTGTCCGTTATTTTTTCGTCTGCAAACGACCACATTTTGGTTGCAGGAATATATTTTTCCAATTTAATAGTTACACCTGCCGCCGGCATTCCTTTCGACACATCTAAAATATGACTTGATAATTGGTAGGTTGCTTCTTTGGTTTGTCCGAAAGAGAAAGCAGAAATAAGCACAGCGAAAAGCGCGATAAATGAATTTTTCATGATGATAATTTAAATAATTGTTTTGAGTGATTTCGACGGCGAAAATTATATTTTTCACGTCGATTCCTCCTCGTCAACAATAATGCCGATAATTTTTAGTTTTCGAATGTTTTCAATTCAAAATCATCTGAAAACTCACCATAGGTAAAGTAAGAAATCCAGTCACCTAGGTTGATGTACTTGGCTTTGCCATTTTCTAAATCCAGAACCATTGGCAAATGCCTATGACCATAAACGAAAAAATCTATATTTTCAGTTTTCAATTTCTCTTTAGAATAAATGATGAGAAACTCTTTGTCTTCGCCTAAAAAAGCTTTGTCTTCTTCCCCCGAAATCATCTTGTTTTTAGTGGAAGCATATATGGCAATTTTCATAGCGATATCAGGATGCAACCATCGGAACGCCCATTGTGCTAAGGGATTGGTAAAGACTTTTTTCATTCTCTTGTATCCTTTGTCGCCAGGTCCTAATCCATCGCCGTGCGCCAGTAGAAAGTTCTTACCATTGATTTCAAAATACTGTTTATCGAAAAAAACCTTGCACCCAATTTCTTCTTCAAAATAATTCTTCATCCACAAATCATGATTGCCAACGAACATGAACAATTCAATACCAGAATCTTTTAATTCTGCCAATTTGCCCAAAACCCTCACATATCCTTTTGGAATAACGTGGTTCCATTCATGCCAGAAATCGAACAAGTCGCCCATCAAAAACAAAACCTGAGCATCAGCTTTGATTTCATCCAGCCAACGGATGAATTTCTCTTCCCGAACTTTACTTTCTTTCGGCGTTGGTGCACCAAAATGTTGATCGGAAGCGAAATAAACTTTTTTATTAGGTTCTAAGTTGATTTTCATATTGAAAGGCAAAAGGTAGAAAGTCTTAGGTTTTAGGTTTTGGATGGCAAATTTTCAAATTAAACTTGGTCTTCGGCAAACCATTCTCCGTAAGAGTTTTCGGTTTCGTGAAGCTTAAGATAAGCCAGAGATACTTTTGCAGAAAGTTGACTTTTTATTTTAGCAGCAATATCGTACAGCATATTTTCACATGTTGGTTGGTAATCGCAATAAATCACCTTATGACCTTGTTGTTCTAAATTTTCTCCGAATTGTTTGTGCGGTGAAATGCCGTTCAACATAACAGCATGATCCCAAACATTGAGGATTTCTGATTTTACAATTTTTTTGATATCGCCAAAATCTAGAACCATTCCATTTTTCGGATGATCCAAATCATTGATCGGAGTTCCTTTTACAGTGACAAATAATTTATAGGAATGTCCGTGCATATTTTTACATTTGCCATCATAATTGTAAAGAACGTGGGCAGTTTCGAAGGTGAAAATTTTGGTGATTCGTATCATGGGGCAAAGATAAAGAAAGTTTAATCTTTCATGAAACAATTAATGATCATGTAAAAAGCTGATTTAATGCAAAGACGCAAAAGTCTTATAAAAAATGCTTCTTAAAATTTCGATTGCAACGGCGCCTCACTCAATAAAGGGAATACAAATATTGAAGTAACCTTGTCACGGTTTAGAACCGTGACAAGGTTTTGTGAGAATCAATACTGTTTTGAAAGATTTAAGGTTGAAAATTATGCAGAAAAAAGAGATTGTTAATTTTCTAAGATTGGTAATAAAACGGAGAACTCGTTTGAGCGATTGAAGTGGAAATCCTTTTTTGTTTCAAAAAAGATTGACTCCAATATCTATTTTTTAATCTGAATCATCGAAATTCGCTCCTCGTTCTGGAACGGAAAGTGCGATCTCTTGCGGAGCGAAATGCGGTGGAGAAAGACACGCCCAAAAAAAATCCTTTCCAAAAAAGGAAAGGACTTCAAACAATTCAAAAATTTATGGAAATTTAGAATTTTAATTAATGAAACTGTTCAGCTTCTGTAGAACCAGCTAATGCCGTGGTAGAAGACTTTCCAGCTGTTACAACCGTTTGAACTTCATCGAAATAAGAAGTTCCAACAAAACTCTGGTGTTTCACCGCGCGGAAACCTTTGGATTGTAAGGCAAATTCTCTTTCCTGTAATTCGCTGTACCCTGCCATTCCTCTTTCTTTGTAAGCCAAAGCCAACTCGAACATAGAAGTATTTAATGCGTGGAATCCGGCCAAAGTGATGAACTGGAATTTGTAACCCATCGCTGCTAATTCTTCGCGGAAGGTTTCCATTTCCGGAACTGATAATTTTGCAGCCCAGTTGAAAGAGGGTGAACAATTATATGCCAACATTTTTCCCGGGAATTTTGCGTGGATTCCTTCTGCGAATTTTCTGGCATAATCCAAATCAGGATTTGAAGTTTCCATCCAGATTAAATCAGCGTAAGGTGCATAGGCCAAACCTCTGTCAATTCCCTGCTCTACTCCATTTTTTACTTCGTAGAAACCTTCAGTTGTTCTTTTTCCAGTCACAAATCTTTTATCTCTATCGTCAATATCTGAAGTTAATAAATCTGCCGCATCAGCATCGGTTCTTGCTACCAAGACCGTTGGAACTCCGCAAACATCGGCTGCCAAACGTGCGGCAACTAATTTATTGATCGCTTCTTGAGTCGGAACCAAAACCTTTCCACCTAAATGTCCACATTTTTTAGCAGATGATAATTGATCTTCAAAGTGAACTCCAGCTGCGCCAGCTTCTATCATTTGCTTCATCAATTCAAAAGCATTTAAGTTTCCACCAAAACCTGCTTCTGCATCTGCAACGATTGGAACTAAATAATCTTTACAATTGACTTCGTCTACTCCATTTACAGTCTGAATTTGATCTGCACGCAACAAGGCATTATTGATTCTTTTCACCACCGACGGAACTGAATTCGCAGGATACAAACTTTGGTCAGGATACATTTCTCCGCTCAAATTCGCATCGGCGGCAACTTGCCAACCTGAAAGATAAATTGCTTCTAAACCTGCGTCAACTTCTTGTACCGCTTGGTTTCCGGTTAAGGCTCCTAAGCCCGCCACAAAATCCTGGTTGTTTAATTGCTCCCATAATTTTTCTGACATTAATTTGGCGATGGTATAATCGAGTTTATAAGATCCTCGAAGTTTCAATACTTTCTCAGCGGAATACGGTCTTTTGATACCATTCCATCTTGGGCTTTCTAACCATTCTTTTTCCAGTTGCTGGATCTGTTCTTGCTTTTTCATATTTTTAAGTTTTAGGTTGTGGGTTTTAAATTTTAGGACATAATTTAACGCAATGGACGCAAAGAATTTAAAATTATATTCTGCAAAAATTACGGGCGCAAAGCCGTTTCACTCAGCAATGGCTTTGATATTATTTCTTTTTCATTTAATGAAAGTGAAAATTCACCATTCACGTTTCTTGGCTCTTTTTCCTTTTTCCTTGGCTCTTTTTCCCTGGCACTTAAATAAACTGATACGCTTTTAAAGTCAGAAATTCTGCGAAGTTGTCGTTGAGAATGAGGTCATCAAAAAGTTCGGTTGCTAATTCGAATTTTCCATTGTCGAATCTTTCTTCACCAACATAATTTTTGATTTTTTCCAGTTCTTCTTCTTGCCAATGCAAAACCATTTCAGGCATTAAGGTTCGTCCGTCCTCCAGTTTTGCTTCGTTTTTTAGCCATTGCCAGATTTGCGTTCTGGAGATTTCTGCAGTTGCTGCATCTTCCATTAAATTATATAAAGCGGCAGCTCCAACTCCCATTAACCAAGATTCTATATATAAGATTCCGACATTGATGTTTTTTCTCACGCCATTTTCAGTGATGGTTCCTTTTGGAATTTCAAGGAGATTTTCCTCTGAAATATGATACTCTTCGAATTTTTTATCGATTTGATTTGGAGTTGGCATGAATTCATCGAAGATTTTCTTCGCCACAGAAACCAATCCTGGATGAGCGACCCAAGTTCCGTCGTGGCCGTTTTTTACTTCTCGTTCCTTATCTGCACGAACTTTTGCATAAGCGATTTCATTTTCTTCATAGTTATTTTTTACGGGAATCTGAGCGGCCATTCCGCCCATCGCGTGCACATTCCTTTTATGGCAAACCTGAATAACTCTTTTCGAATAAGCACTCATAAATGGTGATACCATGGTCACTTGATCTCGGTCTGGAACTAAAAATTCGGGAAGATTTCTAAACTTTTTGATATAGGAAAAAATATAATCCCACCGTCCGCAGTTCAAACCGGAGCTGTGTTCTTTTAATTCAAATAAAATTTCGTCGAGTTGAAAAGCAGCGGTGATGGTTTCAATCAAAACCGTGGCTTTAATGGTTCCTTGTGGAATTTCTAAATAATCTTGAGAGAATTTGAAAACGTCATTCCACCATTTTGCTTCTTGGTACTGTTCTAATTTTGGTAAATAAAAATAAGGTCCACTGCCATTTTCAATTAACTGTTTAGCATTTCTAAAAAAGTAAATTCCAAAATCAATTAAAGAAGCAGAAGCTTTCTCACCATTAAATTTTATATTTTTCTCTTCTAAATGCAAACCTCTCGGACGAACCAAAAGTGTAGCTAAATTTTCACCTAATTCATATTTCTTTCCATTTTCATTTTCAAAATTGATGGTTCTATTGACTGCATCTGAAAGGTTTCGTTGACCATCCATGCAATTTTGCCAAGTCGGAGAATTACTGTCTTCAAAATCTGCCATAAAAGTGGATGAGCCAGAATTCAAAGCATTGATGACCATTTTTCTTTCAACAGGTCCGGTAATTTCTACACGACGATCAAGCAAATCTTTCGGAAGTGGATTACACACCCAATTGCCATTTCTAACCTCTTCAGTTTCAGGACAGAATTTTGGAAGTTGGCCATGATCAAACTCGATTTGTTTCATGGTCCGAGCATGCAAAAGCGCAATTCTGTCATCATTAAATTTCGAATGAAGCGCCGATAAAAAAGTCACTAATTCCGAGGTGAAAATATCGTTGTATTGTTCTTGAGTAAGAATTTGAAATTGTGTTGCCGTTTCCATTTTGTTTAAACTTTGATGATTTAATATTACAAACATAAACAAAAAACTTTCACTAACAGCGAACGTTCGCCAAATTTATATAAGAATTATTATGCGAACAATCGCTTATTTTTATTTATCTTTGTATTCATCGGATTTTACAATCTATTTAGATATATTATAAATTAATTTTAATTAATGGCAAGCGATAGTGATTTCATAAAAACAGTTTTCGGATTGAAGATGAGGCAGTTCCGACAAAAGAAAAGCTTTTCTTTGCAGGATCTGGCTAATTTAACTGGCGTTTCTAAATCTTATTTAAATGAGATTGAGAACGGTAAGAAATATCCGAAACATGATAAAATCGCCAACCTGGCCATCGCTCTTAACTGCACTTATGACGATTTGGTTTCTACAAAACTGGACAAAAGTTTAGCTCCAATTGCAGAAATTATACAGTCCGATTTCTTCAAAGAAATTCCGCTTGAACTTTTTGGAATTAATAAAACAAACCTCATCAGTATTATCAGTGATGCGCCTAAAAAAGTCACCGCTTTTATCAATACTTTAATTGAGATTTCGAAAAATTACAATTTAAGCAAAGAGCAGTTTTACTTTGCCGTGATCAGAAGCTTTCAGGAATTGTATGATAATTATTTTCCAGAAATCGAAGAGAAAGCGATCAATTACATTGTAGAAAATGAACTGTTGAATAAACCTCATTCATCGGAATTCGAAGCGATATTAAAATCACAATTTGATTATGAAATTAAATCGTTGGATTTGGAACAATATGGTGCTTCAGGAAAATTAAGGTCGCTTTATATTCCGGAGACGAAATTGCTTTTACTGAATGAACTTTTAGATGAAGATCAAAAGACCTTTATTCTCGCAAAAGAAATTGGATTTAATGTCATGAATCTGAATCCTCGTCCAAACACTTATTCGTGGTTGGATTTCACCAGTTTTGAAGAGTTGCTGAATAATTATTATGCCTCATATTTTGCTGGTTGCTTATTGATTCGAAAAGATCTTTTGTCTAATGAAATCAATGCGTTTTTTCAAAATTCCGAATGGGATCCAAAACTATTTGAAAATCTTATCGAAGAATTTACCAATTCACCGGAAACCTTCTACTATCGCCTAACGAATATTTTACCACAGGAATTGGGGATTAAAGATTTATTCTATCTCTGTTTTACGAAGAAAAAGAATTCAGATAAAATTCAGATCTTAAAAGAATTGCACCTGAACCAGCAACAGGCGCCACACGCCAATGCGACGAACGAACATTATTGCAGACGCTGGATTGCGGTAAAAAACTTAAAGGATTTGAAAGAAAACGAACAAGTAACGGAAGCTCAAATCTCTCATTACAAAGACAGCGGCTTAACTTATTTGGTGATATCCACCTCGCAAAAGAATCCTTTTTCCGATGGAACGAATAGAAGTTATTGTATCGGTATTTTATTGAATTCCAATTCTTTAAAGAAAATTAAATTCGCAAAAAGTGACCAACTTAAAACCGTCAATGTTGGCGTAACCTGCGAATTCTGCAGTATTCCGGATTGCGAAGTTCGACAAGCGCCACCTTTAAGACTGGAGAAGGAAATTTTTAATGAAAATATGAAGAAGTCGATTCAAAAGATTCGGAAGGATATTTTACGATAGGAATTAATTTCATTTAAAACTAAATTGTAACTTTCAATAAACTAACAGAGTATGTTTTTAGTAGACTTACTTTTTCCGAATCGATGTCTGCAATGCAATCGAATTATCCATCACGATGAAGTGGTATGCGAATTGTGTTTTAACCAGATTCATTTTACGCACCATCATTTTTTAGAAAGCAATCTTTTACTGGAAAAATGCCGTTTGCTCTTCCCACTAGAAAATGCGCTTGCCTTGATGCACTTTGAAGATGAAAGTGTGGGTCAAAAGATTATCCATCAACTCAAATATGGCAGTCGCAAGAAAATCGGAGCGATTCTCGCCAACTGGACCGCTGAAAAATTAGATTTTAATTCTTTAGGAGTTGATCTTTTGGTAACGGTTCCACTTCACCCAAAGAAACAGAAAGAGCGCGGATACAACCAACTGCATCTCTTTGCCGACCATCTTTCTAAACAGTTAAAAATTCCATGTGACCACACCTTAATAAAGAGGAATTTTTACAAAAAAGCACAAGCGAAAAAAAATCGCGAACAACGGATTTTCAACGAAAATTTATTTTCAATCACCAAACAAATTTCAAATCAACATGTTTTATTGGTCGATGATGTTTTCACCACCGGAAATACCATGAGCGCTGTGGCGTGGCAAATACTGAAAGAAGGAAATAATAAAGTGAGTGTTCTGGTAATGGCAATGGATTAAAAAAGTCCCTCTCAAAAAGACAAGGACTTTCAACAGTATATAATTATCTATGTAAATCTGTGACATCCGTGTGCGTAAATCAGCGCACAGATTCTCACAGATTTTCACAGATTTTTTTAAATAAAAAATAAAAGTGAAGATTATTATCTCTGTAGTTTTTCACCGTAAGATAAATCTCCAGCGTCACCTAAACCGGGAGTGATATACCCTTTGGAAGTTAAGCCTTCATCAATTACTCCAACCCAAATTTTTGCTTCGGGATAGGCTTTTCGAATCGTATCAACTCCTTGCTGAGAAGCAATTGCGGCAACGATATGAAGTTGCGAAGGTTTCCCGTGGTTTAACAAATCCTTGATGGCTTCAATTAAACTCGCTCCGGTTGCCAACATTGGATCTGCCACGATTAAAGGTCTGCCATCAATACTAGGACAAGTTAAATAATCCTGTTTGATAGAAAAATAATCGTTGGCATCGTGTTTTCTGTAAGCGGCAACAAATCCACAATCTGCTTTATCCAAATAATTTAAAATCCCTTGGAACAAAGGAACTCCTGCTCTAAGGATAGTTGTAATAACTGGTTGAACGGACACTTCCTTTACTTTTATTTGGTCTAAAGGCGTCGTAATTTCAATCTCTTCCGTTTCTAATCCTTTGCTGATTTCGAAGGCAGCAATCTCCCCAATACGTTCCATATTACGACGGAATCGCAAACGGTCATGTTGAATATCGACATTTCGAAGTTCATTAATCCAAGTATTGACAAGAGAAAAGTGGTCTGAAAGAATTGTTATCATAATATTGATGTGATGATTTTTGATGTGATGATGTGACGATGCTAAAAATACCTTTTAGCTTATTTATTAATTTTTGAAGTCGCTATAATTTTTGACAAAAGCTTTTGAATACTAAGCAATGCAATTTTTAAATCTTCGTTAAAAGGATAACTTGAAGATTTCTCACACAGTAAAAGCCAATACTCAGATTCCTTTGCTTCCTTATCCGCAATTTTTAATTTATAGATAAAATCTGCTCTACTTTCCGCGCTTTGAGCTTCAAAAATATTTGCACCTACAGATGTCCCAGATTTTAGCAATTGATTAGCAATAATAAATTTTCTTTTACTTTCAAGAATTTCGGTAAATTCTATGATGTTTAATGCAAATTGAATACTCAATTCCAAAATTTCATTCCTTTTTTCCATTTGTTTAAGTTTCTTATTTAAATCAGCAAATTAACAAATCGACACATCATCAATCAACTTTATTTTTGTCTGAAATAAATTTCAATCGGCACACCGGTGAATCCGAACTCCTTTCGAAGTTGATTTTCAGTAAATCTTTTGTAGGCTTCTTTTACGTATTGAGGTAAGTTGCAGAAAAATACGAACTGCGGACTTGGCGTTGGCAGTTGTACGCAATATTTAATTTTCACGTATTTTCCTTTCAATGCTGGTGGCGGCGTTTTTTCAAAAATGGGAAGCATAATTTCATTCAGCTTAGAAGTCTTAATTTTCTTCGCTCTATTGGCATAAACTTCCATCGCAACTTCTACTGTTTTCAGAATTCTCTGTTTCGTTAAAGCAGATACAAAAAGAATTGGAATGTCGGTAAACTGACCAATTTTATCCTTAATTCTCGCTTCAAAATCACGAGTGGTATTGGTTTCTTTTTCCACCAAATCCCATTTATTAACAACAATTACGATTCCTTTTCTATTTTTCTGAGCCAATCCGAAAATGTTCATATCCTGAGATTCCCAACCTAAAGTCGCATCAACCATGATAATCACAATATCAGAATACTCGATGGAACGCACAGAACGCATTACAGAATAAAATTCTAAATCTTCTTTTACTTTCGCTTTACGACGCATTCCAGCGGTATCAACCAGAACAAATTCATGTCCGAATTTATTATATAAAGTTTGGATAGAATCACGGGTTGTTCCGGCAACATCGGTTACAATATTTTGTTCTTTATCTAAAAGCGCATTGGTTAAGGTAGATTTTCCAACGTTTGGTCTTCCTGCGATGGTAATTTTTGGTAAACCTTCGAATGGATCTTTGTAGTCGGTAGTGGGGAAATCTTTTACGATATCATCCAACAACTCTCCTGTACCAGAACCTGTTGCAGAAGACATGGTGTAATATTTTGAAATTCCCAGCTGATAAAATTCGGTTGCAGCTAATTCTTCTTTTGCAGAATCGGCTTTGTTCACTACGATGTAAACTGGCTTATTGGCACGGCGTAACATTTCGTGAATTTCGATATCTGTATCGGTTAAACCTTCAGCTACATTCAGCATGAAGATAATTGAAGTTGCTTCATCAACAGCTAATTCAACCTGTTTGATAATTTCTCCTTGAAAGGCATCTTCAGTATCTACTTCATAACCTCCGGTGTCGATAACGGTGAATTCAACTCCGTTCCAGTCAGATTTTCCGTAATGACGGTCTCTGGTAACTCCGGCGGTTGAATCTACAATGGCTTCTCTACGTTCTAGAAAACGATTAAAAAGGGTGGATTTCCCAACGTTGGGACGTCCTACTATGGCGACAATATTCGACATAAAATTTTGTTTAATAATGACATTATTAATGGGTTACTCGAACTTTTCGAGCCCAAAAATTTTTGCAAAGATAGTTTTTTTTACCTGCTTTAATATTAATGTTAAAATTTGTAACTTTCCAAGTTGTTTATTTACTTATCATAAGTATTAAGTATTTAACTTCATTAAAAAATAACCATTAAAAACTTTAATCATGACAATCCTATTAATTATTCTAGCGGCAGTTGCCATCTTTTTCTTTTATGGAATTTCAATCTACAATCGATTGGTAAAATTGAAAACCATGGTTCAGGAGGCCTGGAGCAGTATCGATGTGATGCTGAAGAAGCGACACGATTTGATTCCTAATTTAGTAGAAACGGTAAAAGGATACGCCACGCATGAGAGAGAAACTTTCGAAAGTGTAACCAGAGCCAGAACTGCAGCAATGAATGCAGAAGGAATTCCAGCCAAGGAAGCGGCAGAGAAAAACCTGAATCAAGCGATGATGAACTTGAACGCCGTTGCCGAACAATATCCAGATTTAAAAGCAAATACAAATTTCTTACAACTTCAAGGAGAGCTTTCTAACCTAGAAGGTGATATCGAAAAATCCAGAAGATATTATAATGGAACCGTACGTGAAAATAACATTCTCGTAGAAACGTTCCCAAGTAATATTATTGCGAATATGTTCAAATTTGTAAAATCTGCTTTCTTTGAATTAGATAATATCGCAGAAAGAGCCGTTCCGAGCATTAAATTCTAAGACCATGAAACGTTTATTAATAGGTTTATTCCTGCTGATATTCAGTTTTGGATTTACACAGGACGTTACCTCCACTGGTGTGGAGAATCTTAGTTATGAACACATTCTGGCGTTTGATTCCGATATTGTAATTTCTAAAGATGCTGAAACAACCATTACAGAAAAAATCAAAGTGTATGCGGAAGGAAACATCATCAAGCGTGGAATTTTCCGATCGCTTCCCCTTTGGCGGAATATTAATGGAAAAAAAATCAGAATTAAATATGATATAATTTCCGTTAAAAAAAATGGGTTTAAAGAAAATTATCATACTGAAAACACGGATTCTGATTATGGAATCTACTTTGGTAATAAAGAAATTATTTTATCTCCGGGAGTTTACGAATATGAATTAAAATATAAAACTTCGGATCAGATTGGCTTCTTTGATAAGTACGATGAGTTCTACTGGAATGTCAATGGAACTTTGTGGGATTTTGCAGTTGATCAAATTTCGGCCAAAGTTACTTTACCTGAAGGAGCAGAAATCATCCAAAACTCTTGTTACACTGGCGGATATAAATCAAATGAATCCAATTGTATTGGGAAACAACTGTCAACAAACACCATTGAATGGTTGGCAAAAAACTTGGGCTCTAATGAAGGTTTGACGATTGCCGTTGGTTTTAATAAAGGAATTTTCACACCTCCACCTCCACCGGGAATGTTAGAGAAATATGGAGTGTTAGGGGCGCTCCTGGCTGCAGCATTAGGATTGCTTGGTTACTTTTTTACGAGCTGGCAAAAATATGGAGTTGATCCACAGAAGCCAATTGTTTATCCCCAATTTAATGCGCCCCAAAATCTTTCACCTGCTTCTCTTGGTTATTTGGAAAATGAATATTATTCTGAGCAAATGATTACCGCAGCGATTGTAAGTTTAGCCGTAAAAGGTTTTATTAAAATTATTGAGGACGACAAAAGAGTTTTGGGAATTTTCGGTAGCAGAGAATATACTTTAGAAAAAATAAGAGAGCAGGATCAAACTTTACCGAAAGAAGAAATCAACTTGATGAATAAATTGTTTTCGGGCGAGTCAAATACAATTTCTTTTGATGGAAAGTACAATTCCAAAATTGAATATGCCGTCAATGATTTTAAAGCAAGTCTGAAATTTCAACATGATGCTTTTTTATCCAAAGGAAATAATGCTCGCAAATTAATTTTACCAATCATTATTATTGCAGCATTATATGGACTTGGTCTGTATTTCAGTTATAAGGTGAGTTACAGCGATGTCCATTTAGGCGCTGGAATCCCAATGATTGCCGCAGCTTTATTTGTTGGAATTTTCATCTCCATATTTTTTGAAAGATCAAACGTCGTAAAAATTCTATTTGGATTATTATCAATTGGCTTGATCGTAATTTTCGTCTCCATATTTTCAATCGATAGTAATCGTTCAGAAAATCTAGGGTTCTATGCGAGTTACGGTTTTTTAATATTTGGTTTTATCGGAATGGTTCTTTTTCAATATTTAATTAAGCAACCGACTCCACAAAAATTGGAAACGCAATCACTTATTGAAGGTTTTAAAATGTACCTAGGCACAGCCGAAGAAAAAACGTTGCAGTTTCATAATCCACCAGAAATGACGCCGACGGTTTTTGAAACAATGTTGCCGTATGCAATGGTTTTAGGCGTTGACAAAATTTGGGGTCAAAAATTTCAAAATATGTTAAAGACCTCATCTTTAGGCAATCAACAATATAACTCCAGTTGGTATGTGGGCGCTTCGATGATGAATATGAACTTTGCCAATACCCTGACTTCTTCCTTATCGCAATCGATCGCGAGTTCTTCTACGCAACCCTCCAGTTCAGGAAGTGGTTCTGGCGGCGGTGGATTCTCCGGCGGTGGCGGCGGTGGCGGTGGTGGCGGTGGCTGGTAAAAGTAAAAACGTTCTGAGAATCTCAGAACGTTTTTTATTTTTAAGCGTTTGGCTTATTGAATGTAGTAAAAGTGTGTTATACTTTTCCTCTGGTAAAAAGGTTTACAATTGCCAATAATACAATAGCACCAATTGTTCCTGTTAAGATTTCTCCAACAATACCTTCACCTAATCTACCTCCTAATAGAAAGTAACCGATGAAACCACCGACAATACCAACTACGATATTTCCGATTAATCCTAGACTTCCGCCTTTAAAGATTTGTGATCCTAACCAACCTGCAATTGCACCGATAATTAATGTCCATAGAATTCCCATAATGTTAAATTTTTAATGTTTATAATTCGTTTATACAATTTCAATATCCAAAGTTGTGCCGTAATTATTTTTTTTAACATTTTCTTTAAAATTCTTA
This sequence comes from Kaistella antarctica, assembly GCF_900109615.1. GTDB lineage: Bacteria > Bacteroidota > Bacteroidia > Flavobacteriales > Weeksellaceae > Kaistella > Kaistella antarctica. Next base: position 40,720 of record NZ_FOIX01000003.1, on the reverse strand, counting down.
ATATTCACGAAAGCCAATCACCCGCTCATTTCCCACCTCGATAACTTTAGAAAACCCGATAGATTCCAGTTCAAATTCCCAATTTTGTCCTTGTATAACGGTCGCCAAAAATTCCGTATCTTCGCACACGAAAATTTAAATAGATTAAATACTAACGCACTCAATACGGAGTGCCAAAGACGAACAAATTTTATGAATGCTCCACAAGCAATTATTGAAACAATTCAATTAGAAGATGGTAGAGAAATCACCATCGAAACAGGAAGATTAGCGAAACAGGCCAATGGCGCTGTTGTAGTAAGAATGGGCGGAACAATGCTTTTAGCAACCGTTGTCGCCAGTAAAGACGCAAAACCAGGGGTAGATTTCCTTCCCTTAACTGTAGATTACAGAGAGAAATTTTATTCTGCTGGGAAAATTCCAGGAAACTTTTTCAGAAGAGAAGCAAGACCATCCGATGAAGAAATTTTAACAATGAGATTGGTAGATAGAGTTCTACGTCCCTTGTTCCCTTCAGATTTCCATGCAGAAGTTCAGGTGATGATTTCCCTGATTTCTTATGATAAAGAATGTATGCCAGAATCTTTGGCAGGATTAGCCGCTTCTGCTGCAATCGCAATTACTGATATTCCTTTCAACGGACCAATGTCTGAAGTGACTGTTGCAAGAATCGACGGTAAATTAGTGGTGAACCCAAGTATGGAAAATTTAGCGAAAGCGGATTTAAACATTATGGTTGGTGCAACAAAAGATTCAATCGTAATGGTAGAAGGTGAAATGGAAGAAATTTCTGAACAAGAAATGATCGAAGCCATTAAATTCGCACATGAAGTAGTAAAAATTCAAGTTGCAGCTCAGGAAAGATTAGCCGAAAGAGTTGGCAAATCGCTTCCAAAAAGAGAATATACGCACGAAGATCACAACGAAGAAATTCGTGAAAAAATCTGGGCAGCGACTTACGATAAAGTTTATGAAGTTGCAAAAACTCCTTCTGCTAAAGAGGAAAGACATGACAACTTCCAGGCAATTTTAGAAGAATTCTTAACTCAGTATTCTGAAGAAGAATTAGAAGTTGCTAAACCTTACGCAAAAATCTATTTCCACGATGTAGAAAAAGAAGCAATGCGTCAATTAATCTTGAACGAAAAAATTCGTTTGGATGGAAGAAGTCCAGAAACGATTCGTCCAATCTGGTCAGAAGTTGATTATTTACCAGGAGCTCACGGTTCTGCAATCTTTACAAGAGGAGAAACTCAGTCATTGACTGCCGTAACTTTAGGATCGGTAAAAGATGCAAACATGGTAGACACGGTTGCCATCAACTACGATCAAAAATTCTTCTTGCATTACAACTTCCCACCATTCTCAACAGGTGAGGCTAGACCTTTAAGAGGAACTTCAAGAAGAGAAGTAGGTCACGGAAATCTCGCGCAACGCGCGCTGGCGAAAATGATCCCGACAGAAAACCCTTACACCATCCGTATCGTTTCTGATATTTTAGAATCAAACGGTTCGTCTTCAATGGCAACTGTTTGTGCTGGAACTTTAGCATTAATGGATGCCGGTGTACAAATTTCAAAACCAGTTTCTGGGATTGCAATGGGCTTAGTAACTGATCCAAAATCAGGAAAATTCACTGTTCTTTCTGATATCTTAGGAGACGAAGATCACTTAGGTGACATGGACTTCAAAGTAACAGGAACTGCAGACGGAATCACGGCTTGTCAAATGGACATTAAGGTTGAAGGATTGACCATGGACATTATGGAAAAAGCTTTGATCCAAGCTAAAGAAGGAAGATTGCATATTCTGAACGAATTGTTGAAAACCCTTTCTAAACCAAATGCTGATGTGAAAGCACACGCACCGAAAATGGAAGTATTGGAAATTTCCAAAGACTTTATCGGAGCAATCATCGGACCTGGAGGAAAAATCATTCAGCAAATGCAGAAAGATTTCGAAACGGTTATCGCGATTGAAGAAATCGGTGACATCGGAAGAATCGAAATTTCTGGAGTGAACAGAGAAAATATCAACAGAACCATTGCAGCCATTAACGAAATTTGTTTCGTCCCTGTAGTTGGTGATGTTTATAACGGTAGAGTTGTGAAAGTAATGGATTTCGGTGCATTCGTAGCGATTGCAAAAGGTACAGAAGGTTTACTTCACATCTCAGAAATCGAATGGGCTCGTTTAGACAAAGTTCCATACAACGAAGGCGATATGGTAGAAGTGAAATTCATGGGTTACGACGATCGTAAGAAAATGAAACTTTCCCGTAAAGTTTTGTTGGATAGACCAGCTCGTGAAGAAAGACCACAAGGTGATCGTCCGCAAGGTGATCGTCCACAACATGGCGGACAGAATCGTGATAACCGCGATAATGGACCAAGAGGTGACAGAAGAGAAGGCAACTTCAATCCTGGAAACAACAGACCTCAACACGGTGCAGCCAGTAATACACGTCCTGGTGATGGTGATCAATTCAAACCTCTGAACGAAGGCGAAAATCCAGTTGACGACAAACCGGAAGGTTTTTAAGCACCAAAACCGAATATTTTTAAATACAGAAACCACCTCAATTTGAGGTGGTTTTTTTTATGTCCTGCAAACTCCTGCAATTTTTTCAAAAGTTCTTGTTTAAAGTAAATCGAGAGTAAATTATCTCAACGGTTTAATTAAAATCTTCAAAATATCATATCTGGAGTAAGGCCAATTGTACGATCCTTTCAACAGCCACGAAATTCCAAACGGTAATAAAGTGGTGGATTCAAAAAGCAGGGTGGAATACGGAAAATCGAATTCCTTAAAAATCGAAAGAAAGGCAATTGCAAGAATACTGAAAATCATGACATAAGCACATATTCGATAAATTCGATTGCGTCTCCTACTCTTTTCATTGAATCCTTCATTTCTTTCGGGCCGGGGAAAAACGACATAACAAAAGATCGCAAAACAAATAAAAAGTACGGTCGCAAAACTATAGTGAAGAATCTTACTTATTTCCGAAGTCTCCGCTGAAATCGGAATACTGATAAATTTAGAACCAATGAAACCTTTTGCGTTGGTCGGAAATAGAGCAACTCCTGCTGCACAAAATCCCGCAATATTGGCTAGCCAGTTTTCAAGTCGAAAGTTCCCCTTATACGTAATTAGAAAAGTTGATAGCGCCGCTAAGGTTCCGATGAATATGGTATGAGAAAAACTGTAGTAATAATGGCTGAGCGACGGTTGAAGTCGCCCACCGAACAGAATTAAAGCAAAGGGCAACAGAATTCCGAGGATGCCAATCAACTGCCTCAGTAAGAAATAAGAAATCGTGGTTGAATCATTTCTTTCGGTTCTTAATTCTTTAACAGTAGGAATTTCCATGGTGATTTGTTTAAGGTCGGCTTAACAAATATAGTTTTTTTGAGGGCTATTTTATCAGGGTGTTTTTACGGTTTATGGTCAAAATAAGTTACGCACCATTACATAGGAAGACAGACCGACTTTGATTGAAGTATTTATGAATTCAAGTTTCAGGATTTTTCTTCAAAACTTTTTTTGTATCTTTTTTTCAAATTAAAATGCATGTCAAACTTATTTTCCAAAGTCAGAAACGCTATTGAAATATTTAAATCCATTGATTTGGATGAACTTTCCAAAATATCCGGAAAAGTAGATCTTCCCAAAATGATGGAAGGTTTTTCTAAAATGAATGATAAGCAGATCAAAATGCTCATGCGTGCGATTGATCCGGAAAAAAAGAAAAAAGATCTTCCACCCGTTGATGGGGATTTCTACGATGTTTTCGAAACATTGACGCCGGAGCAAAAGGAAATTCAACTTAAAGTTCGAACTTTTATGGAAACCGAAGTCAAACCATTGGTGAATGATCATTGGCTGCACGATTCTTTTCCTTTTGAAATTATTGAAAAGTTTAAAAAACTTAATGTCTGCGGCGTCACTTACGAAGGTTACGGTTGTCCCGGCCTACCCTTTTTAATGGAAGGTGTTTTGGCCATGGAAATGGCACGAGTTGACGCGTCGATCGCAACCTTCTTTGGCGTACAATCAGGACTTTCAATGGGCTCGATCTATCTCTGCGGCTCCGAAGCACAAAAACAAAAATGGTTGCCTGCAATGCAGAATTTTGATAAAATTGGGGCCTTTGGTTTAACCGAACCGGAAGTTGGATCCGGCGCAGCAGGCGGCTTAACCACCACTTGTAAAAAAACTCCTCAAGGATATATTCTGAACGGTCAGAAAAAATGGATCGGCAACGCCACGTTCGCAGATGTCATTATTATCTGGGCGAGAAGTTTAGACGATGGCGAAGTGAAAGGTTTCATTTTAGAAAAAGACAATCCCGGGTTTAAAGTAGAAAAGATTAAAGGAAAAATGGCGCTTCGAATTGTGCAAAACGGTTTGATCACTTTAACCGACTGTTTTATTTCTGACGAAAATAAACTGGAACACGCCAATTCTTTCAAAGACACCGGAAATGTTTTGCGCATGACCAGAGCCGGCGTGGCCTGGATGGCGACGGGTTGCGCGAGAGGCGCCTACGAAAGTGCTTTAGCCTACACCAAAACGCGCGAACAGTTTGGAAAACCCATTGCATCTTTCCAGATGATCCAGGGACATTTGGTAGAAATGCTTTCTAATTTGACAGCGATGCAAACCATGGTTTTCCGTCTCTCCGAAATGCAGGATGAAGGAATTTTAAAAGACGAACACGCGTCTCTCGCCAAAGTATTCTGCACCATGCGAACCCGTGATATTGTTTCCCGCGCCCGCGAAGTTCTAGGTGGCAACGGCATTTTACTGGAATACGACGTCGCCAGATTTGTCGCCGATGCTGAAGCGATTTATTCTTATGAAGGAACGAAGGAGATTAATTCTTTGATTGTTGGACGGAGTATTACTGGGTTTAGTGCTTTTGTTTAAATTTCAATAAAATTCCGAAGTCGTGAGACTTTTGGGAGCATAGGAAATAACAGTCCTTAATCAGATTCCCAAAATAACAATTAATCTGACGGCGGTGAAAATCTTAAACATTTTATTCAAGGTGAAAACCACCCAATGACAAGCCGAAGGTTTTTAATTAGAAACTGACCGCGCAATATATAAACCACCTCGATTTGAGGTGGTTTTTTTGTGGGCAAATGGTTTGGAGAAATCACCTTTAGAAGGGTGCTTTATTTAGAACTATATTTTGTTAAAATAACTTTGATCTAAGACTTCAATTTTCAACAAGCTTTCTTCCTTGAAACGGAAATGCCGTTCGTTTCCATCGCGCAAAAGACAATCCGCTATTATTATTGTTTTAGCAATTACCTTTTTTATGAATATAATCCTAACTGTTATTGTATTGTGAGTGTCACGGTAAGTAATTCTGTAGAAATTTCCAATTGTAAAAGTATAATCTTCAACATTTGACATTGTTTGCGTCTCATCATCATATTCAGGAATTTTGTTTACTATTAAATCTTTTAATTTTAAGCTATCATCATCGACCATAAATTCAGACAAACTGGCTTCGTACATTTGTGAATGAAAAAGGTCATAGTATTTAACCAAATACTTGTGATGCTTAAATATAAGTTTTATAGGTTGGGCGTATGTGTATTTTATGTTTTTCCCGCTTTCAAGTTCAATTTGCTCCTTTAAAGGTTGTTTGATAAATTCCTTGCTGATTATCAATCGGGATACGTGGTCCACCGTATCTATGTTCTCTACAATATCTACTGTTTCTATTGGTATAAAATCTTCTGAAAAAGATCCGGATAAAGGATTGTACCATTTGCATTTTAATAAATATACCGATGATATTTTCTTAAGATTCCCAGATTTAGGATTGTGGGTAATCTTTTCCTCATTAGGCTTAATATCAATTACAGTTAAAACTGGTGGTAAAAAATCTAAATGTGCAGTAATTTTGTCATTAGGCTTATTTTCAGCTGTCTGACTAAATGTCGTTTTTAACTTTCCCAATTCAAGGTCACATGATTTTAGTATAACCTGCTTATGTAAAAACAATTCTTTAATATGCTCTAATGAAATTGATTTAGGATATTTCTGCCAAACATATCCCTTAGTTAGAAATTCTTCGCCGTCCGTCGTTACATTATTATTGTTGCTTTCAGTCTCCGAACGTGTATTTACTTGGATTACCTTAAGCTCCTTAACATTCACCCAAAGTGTTTCGAATTTGTGATTTTTATGACAATAATAGATTCCTTTTATTTGCCTGGACTTGGCTATACCAGTTTCGGCATCGTGTTCTTTTGGGGGATTAAGAATTTCGGAAACCACGAGAATTGGTGGAGTCATTGATGCATATCCAGCAATTTGGACATTCTTAACTTCTTTTTCATAGGGGTGGTTTTGTAGAGAATATAAATCTCCTAGTCTAATATTCATCATTTATAATTATGTTTTTGTAAATCTAATAATTATAATGTTATATTTGCTAGGCTTGTGCAGAAAGTTGATTTCTTACAACTAGTTAGGACTGAAGGGCTTTAAGCTTTACTGAATGTGTAGATATTCAGGCGTAATATTTATCAACAGTAGTTCACCCATCAGGGAAAGTCCAGCTGTAAAGATAACATATAATTTGATATATGATGCCATATCTATTGGTATTTCAGTTAAATTGTAATTTACGAAAAACACGATGACTCAGCAAATGGGTACTGGTCCGATCCTTCGGGATGTATGTAAGATAAATGTCGTTATCGCTAGAACTTATGCACAGGTTTTTTTTTATGAATCGATACGATGAAATTCCCGATTGGTTAAAATCGAAAGGTTACCTCCATCTTTCACCAAGTTTAAAAATTGGTGAGAATTGGCGAGCCTTTAAAAGACAGATTGAAAATAAGGAATTCGTTTCTAAATTTGCGTTTTATCCGCTTATGCACACTTTAATAAAAGAAAGGAAATATAAAAAAGCTGATGAAGTAAAGCACATGACGCTTGGTCGCGCTCATAAACATATTGCAGTAAAAAACAATAAAACAGAACAAACGTACAAACTTAGGCCTTTGCATTACGCAAGTCATTATGACGCTCTAGTATATGGATTCTACGCTCATATTTTAAATGAGAAATATTTGGAAAAGCTTTCTTTGCTACCAGAACTTTTGAGTTGTATTACCGCTTATAGAAAAATAAAATTAGAAGAAAATTCCGATAAAGGGAAAAGTACCATTCATTTTGCCAAAGAAGTTTTTGACGAGATAAAACGTAGAACTTCTAATGACAAAAAAATTGCTGTGCTCACTTTTGATATTAAAGGATTTTTCTCCTCACTTGATCATAAAATTTTAAAGCAAAAGTGGTCTTTCATGATTGATGAAAAATCACTTCCGTCGGACCACTACAACGTTTTTAAATCTTGTACTAATTTTAGTTATGTTCTTAAAGATGATCTTCGCAAATTAAATAATAAAAATGGCCGAAAGTCTGGTTTTGATGAAAGAAAATTAGCGAAAATTAGAAGAGAAAAAGGCTTTAAATGTTTTTTCGAGTCAAATGAAGATTTTAGAAATCATATTAAACAAGGGAAATTAAGGGTTTTCAAAAATCCATTTAGAAGACAGGATTCTGATAATAAAAAACAGATTGTTGGAATACCTCAAGGATTGCCTATTAGTGCAACGTTAGCAAATATTTATTTATATGATTTCGACAAAGCAATTATTGAAAATCTAGTAGAGAAGGAAAATGCATATTACAGAAGATATTCAGATGACATCGTCGTGATTTGTGATGTTGAAAAAATTTCTTCTACAAAGCAGTTCGTTGAGAATTTAATTAAAGAAAGCAAAGTTGAAATAAGCACTTCAAAAACTGAAACTTTTATTTTTGAAAATATTGAATTTAACGATCTAAAAGAACGAAGATTAACATCAATAAAAATTAATAATGATGGTTCAAAATCGACTGATTCACCTCTAATTTATTTAGGTTTCGAATTTAGAGGTTATAATGTTTTAATTAAATCAACTAACCTTGCAAAATACTACAGAAGATTAATTAGTATTATAAAGCGCAGAGCAAATAGAGCGAAAAAGGGAATTAATAAATATCCTTTTCAGAAAAAAGCAATATTTCTTAACCAAGTAAAGAAACTTTACAACAGGCCTTTAAGAGAAATAGACTCTGAAACAGGCGAATTAAAACAAAAATTAAGAACTAAATCTGTTTTGGAGTTAAATGAAAGAGGTGAATATTCGATGATTAGTTCAGAAGTGCAATCGCAAAGGAAAAACTCAAACTATATGGGTTATGTTAGAAGATGTTCAGAAATATTTGAAACAGAAGATTTTGAGCATCAACTGAGAAAAAGAAAGCACATAGTTTTCACAGCAATTTATAAGCATTTAAAATAATTTAACATAAAATTTTCTCGTAATTTCGCTACAAATACAAAACAGAACTGTGTATAATTACCCACCAAAAGTTAGCGAAAAAAGTATCTGGAAAACTTTACTGAAGTTGAACAGCGATCCGGTTGCGATTATTTCTCAAAATTTTCAGGAACTAGGAAATACGTACACCTTAAGTTCTTTTTTAGTGAAAAAGCGGTTTGTCTTTAGTCGCGATCCGGAACTGTTTGATTTTGTGTTGCGGAAAAATCAAAAAAATTATGAGAAATCTGCCATTCAAACGCATGTTTTAGGCAAATATTTGGGTAAAGGTTTACTGACAAATACCGGAAAAGATTGGCTGAAACAACGCCGGCTTATTCAGCCCAATTTTAGCAATAAAAATATAGAACTGCTGCATCAAACGATGGTAGATGAAATAAACGCCGTGATTGAAGATCAGATTAAAAATGAAACGATCGATCTTTATAAGATGACCAATACGCTCACTTTTAATATCATCGCGAAAACTTTATTCGGAAATTCTATCGACTACAATCAGATCCTGAGAATTTCAGATTCCATTACGGAGATTCAGAAAATGTTCATCAAAGAAGTTCGTAAACCATTTTTGATATCTTGGTATAAAGTCTCCGGACAACTGAAAAAACACCTTCAACTGTCGGATGAAATGCGCGATGTTTTCCGGGAAATTATCCTGAAAAGACAAAGTGAAACGGGAGAATATAACGATATTCTGCAAAATCTACTGGAGTCCAGATACGAAGACACCGGCGAACCCATGACGATGGACCAGCTGATCGACGAAATCATCATCCTCTTCGTTGCCGGTCATGAAACTTCTGCCAATGCGCTGGCTTTTACCTTGTTTTTAATTGAAAATAATGAGAATGAAAAGCAATTATTAGTAAAGGAAATCAACGATCTGGGCGACGATTTTTTATCTTTAAAAACACTTTTCGGAAATTCTAAAACAATGACCATCATCAAAGAATCATTGCGATTATATCCACCCGCGTGGATTATCGACAGAGTGGCTTTGGAAGATGATACTTATAAAGACTTCTCCTGGGAAAAAGGGACGATCGTAGAATTTTTGCTTTATGATATGCACAGAAATCCAGTTTTTTGGGAGCAACCGAATTCTTTTCTTCCTGAAAGATTTGAAGATAAGAATATTAAAAGTAAACCTTATTTCCCTTTCGGAAATGGAGCGAGACACTGTATCGGCGAACATTTTGCCTATATGGAAATGATCCTTTTTTTACGGTTATTTTATAAAAAATACCACCTGGAACTGGAGACGAAAGAAATGAAAACCATCGCCTTAATCACTTTGCGACCCGTAGAATTAAGAGGAAAGATCATTTCAAATTCTGTGGGTAATTAAATTTATGCGTAAAAAGTGACGAAGGAAGTGCATTAATATAAAGATTGTTGCTAAATATTTAATTTCATTGCATTCCAACTAAAATTCCTATTTTTAATCCACAACAATTTTCCTTCAAAATCCAATGCTTAACCTCACCCCAGAAATCTTCGAAGCTTTTCAAAATAAACTGAAAACCGGTAACCGTCGCGGCGTTCATCTCAATGCGATTCCAGGGAATTCGCGGTATAAACTGGATCTTGCGCAGCTTTCGGAAATTCATAAAAGTTTACCCGAACATTTTATTGTCAATCTTTTGACGCAGAAAAATGTTTCTTTTAAATTTTCTATTCACGACCAAATTATGGAGGAAGATTCTGCTGATTCATCAAGACGAACCCTTTCTTTCGAAGATGAAAATGAGGAAACTGAAGAAGTTGAAAATAGAGAAAGTCCTGCAGCAGCGGAACTTTCAAAAGACGAAACAAAAGATAAGAACAAGGAAAAACTTTCGCGAAGTCTAGAAAATCTGATTTTTCAGAATGAGGTGATCTACTCCGAAAAGGGCGTCAATTCTTTGGGATTTGGTTTTCCGATATTGATCCGGAAAGATGTGTCCGACGGACAGATTTCGGCGTCTCCCCTTTTGATCTGGTCCCTCAACATCAAGCCGACGAACGAAATGAACACCTGGGAAATCAGTCGTGCGGAAGATGATCCGATTTATCTGAACGAAGTTCTCATCAACCATTTGCAAAGTGATTCCGGAGTTATTTTAGACCAGCTTTCAGAAGAAATGCTTGCGGATGGAAAGATCGATAAACCCGAACTGTTTAATATTTGCGAAACCATTTTAAGTCAGTTAAAAGTCACGCAGAACCTGGATTTCATCATGAATAATTATGCTGAAATTCCGGCCATTAAAACGAAGGCGGTTTATGAAACGTTGCTGCCAAAGAAAGGCGACGCTTTCATTATAAAATCCGGAATCTTTTCCATTTTTGAAGTTCAGAAGCAGAATATCATTAATGATTATGAGGTTTTAAAAAGCAACTTTAAACCTTTAGAAGATCCGGCAAAACTTCCTTTTCAATCCATCACTTCCATCGAAACCGATCCTTCTCAACAGGGAATTCTGGAGTCGCTGAAATCTCAAAATAAAATTCTGATTCAAGGTCCGCCCGGAACGGGGAAAAGCCAGACTTTGACGGCAGTTTTGGTGAATGCTTTAGAAAATAAACAAAAGACGATCGTGGTTTGCGAAAAACAAACGGCACTGGAAGTTTTGTATAATGCGCTTCATAAAATGGGTTACGCGCGATACTGCACGATGATCAAAGACAGTATTTCCGATCGAAAACTGGTCGTAAATTCTGTACGAAATCTCATTGATCCTGCTGATTTTAAAAAACCGATGCAACTTTATTCTGCACAATCTTTAAATGATCAGATTACGGAAATAACAGGTCATCAAGAGAACGTCAACTCCGTACACCGCTTGTTAAATACCGAATTACTGCCGGAGAAAAACTGGTCGGAGATTGTAGGAAATCTGCTGGAATTTAAAGATTCTCACGAAACGCTGGACCTGCAGGATTCGATTTTTTCGTTTTCAAAAGAAGAGTTTACTGAAATTGAAATCTTGCTCAATGTAGGAGAATCCCTTTATAAAGAATATGAACCTTTTATTGCTGCGTCTTTTCTGAATACAGAGAAATTAATTCAGGAAAATTTTCACAGCAGTTTGCAAAACTTAGATCAATCTTTTCAAGGCTACAAAAAATCCTGGGAGGAAGTTCAACTGTTGATACGGGATTTTCAACCCATTTATATCGAAAAGAAAAAGCAGGAGTTTGGGCAGAATTTGCAGAAACTGACTTCTTTAATCAATGAAACAGAAATTATGACTTCGACTTTAAATTCCAGTTCTGAGGAGTTTTTACCGGAAGTTACGGAAGGTTTCTTTTATAAATTGGGCGCTTTATTTTCCTCAACGAAGAAAAGGAAAATTCAGAATCAAAAAAGATTAATCGAAATTTCTTCTTCCATTAAAGAGATTAGTTTAAATCCGCTTTTCCCTGGCATTGAGATTTCCGGAAATCTTTGGAATAATAAAAATGAAATTCTTAATTACCGTCAGAAATCAGAATTAGCCCAAACTCAGTTTTTATTTAATATCGAACAAAATTATGAGTCGCTGGATTTTCTGAACCTTTTTGATCCAGCTATTTCGGGGCGAGAAACGGAGAATATTTCACAAAAAATTCAAAATCTGAAAAAGTCCATTTTGAATGACCGCTGGATTAAAAATACTGATTTCGGAAATATGTTTTCGCAAACTAAAGAATGGTTAACCAGTCTCTTTTTTACCTATTCAGAACTTCGCAATCATCCTTCGAATCCTTTCTTGGCGGAATACAACTGGTTTTCATTTCATCACAATCTGTCGGTTTTCCAGAAAGATCTGCTAGAGAAATTGTATCCACTTCAAAACTGGAAATCTTCTTTTCTCTCGGCTTATTTTTCTCTTTTGCTAAAGTATCACAGCGATGAGAAACTTAATTTTAATGAACAGCAATATGCAGAAATCATTAAAAAATTAAAAATATTCGGTTTTACCCAAAAAAGTTTCATCGAGCAATTTTGGAATACAGCACAACAGGAAGCGGTGAAAACTTTTGAGAAAAACAACAAAGATATTACGGTTGCGAATCTTTACAACAAACGCAGCAGCATCAATCATACGCGATTAACATTGCGTCAAATTGCCCAGAAAGACACCGATCTGTTCACGACTTTCTTCCCTATTATTTTGACGACGCCAGATGTTTGCAGCAATCTTTTTCAGAATAAAAATTTCTATTTTGATTACGTTGTTTTTGATGAAGCGAGCCAATTGAAACTGGAAGATAATCTGCCGGCTTTGCTGAAAGGAAAAAATATTATCATCGCGGGAGACGAACATCAAATGCCACCGTCGAATTATTTCAGTAAAGTTTTTGACGGTTCCACCGATGATGAATATGAGTTGGAAGGTGAAAGCGAAATTATCACCTACAAAAACGCCATGCTTAATATCGAATCTTTACTGGATTTCGCCATGGAAAATAATTTTGAAAAGAATCATTTGGATTTCCATTATCGATCCAGACATCCTTATCTCATTGACTTTTCAAACCACGCCTTTTACAATTCGAGACTAAAACCGCTGCCGACGCAAACGCAACATAAACCGATTGAATTTTTTCAGGTTGATGGTATTTTCAATGATCATATCAACACCGAAGAAGCGGATAAAGTGCTTGAAATTTTAGGAACCATTGAACCTAACAAAGACGGGAAATATCCGTCTGTGGGAATTGCTACTTTTAATATTACGCAGCGGAATTACATCAAACGAAAGATCGTTCATCAAATTAATCTTCCGGAAAACGAACTGTTTAAAGAGAAAATTCAAGGTTTGGAAGAAGCTGGAATGTTCATTAAAAACCTAGAGAACATTCAAGGAGACGAACGTGATATTATCATTATTTCTACGACGTACGGACGAAAACCAAGCGGTAAATTTGTTCAAAGTTTTGGTCCCGTGAATCATTCGAAAGGTTATAAATTATTGAATGTGATCATCACCCGAGCAAAGGAGAAAATTTACATTTGCAATTCCATTCCCGAAGAATTTTTCATGAACTATAAAGATGCGATTGAACAGGAAGGCGCGAACAACCGAAAGGCGGTTTTCTATGCGTATTTGGGTTATTGCAAAGCGGTGAGTGATCAAAATGAGACGCAAAGAAATGAAGTTTTAAATGTTCTGGATGTTTATGGACATAAATCTTCCACAGAAAAAAATGCGGAAACCACTTTATTCATCAATCAGATTGAGGAACATTTAAAGGAGAATTTTCCTGACCTGAAAATTTCTAAAAACCATCACTTTGTCGGCTATATTTTAGATTTGTTTATTGAAAAAGCTGATCACCGCTCCATTATTGTGGAATGCATGAGTAAGGAGATATATGATGGTGAGCTGGGTTATTTGGAAGATCTTCACAAGGCAAAAATTCTGCAGAATTCGGGGTTTGAATATGCGCGCATCTGGAGTCAGAATTGCTGGCAAAACTTAGATTCGGAAATTCAAAAAATAGTAAAAAAATTAAAATGATTTTAGAACAAGTAAAACAGAAACCAGAAGATATTGGCTTTAAAGAAGTCATCGCTTACATTGATGAACAATATGATTTCACCCCAACTAAATTTAAGAACGGAAATACCATTAATGAGGCGAACGAAAATAACGGTTCTTGCAAAATTTTCAGTTTTGCGAAGTTGAATGATTTATCTAAAGAAGATACCTTATCTCTTTTTGGCGCATTTTACAGAGACGATGTTTTGGGGAACCCAGAAGGAACTGATCATCAAAATATCCGGAATTTTATGGAATTTGGTTGGCAAGGAATTTCTTTTGAAGGTGAAGCTTTGAGGAAGAGAAGCTAGATTTTACATCTTAGAGCTTAGAAAAGAATTTTTACTAGTTAACAGCTTTTGTGAAAATAAGCGTAATCAACCTTGTCAAGGTTCAGAACCTTGACAAGGTTTTTCGGGAAGAATTGTTTAGAATTCGAGTTGACAAGATGAAGTCTATAAACTTAAATGTCAAAAGGCAAACAGATTTATCTTAAAAATACTAATCTCGCAGCCCAACTTGATGGGAGGTCTTTTGTTCATTAATAAATGGCGACTAAACAAAAATGCAGGAACCATTCTACTAGCTCAGGATTAATTCAGGTTGAAAAAGCTGCCCAAATAAGAGGTCTTACTGTTTGGCAAATTATTTGCAAACTAACTTTTAACAAAAAATAAATTATTATGGGAACACTATTTAGAAGAGTTTTAATCTTCGCAGCACCAATGTTATTAGGTTACGTGATGAAGAAAATCAACGGAAAAAAACAAAGCTCGGTAAGAACGAGATAAATTAAAGTACAAAACCTCACTACGACGTGAGGTTTTTTTACGTTTAAAATTTACGATCAGACAAAATCATAAAGGCCGTTTTTCCAACCGAGAATTTTATTGGAATCTGCACCCAACCAGTTTTTCAAAACCGTGGCATAGACTTTTCGAAAATCTTCGGTGTAGATTAAATCACCATCATTCAATTTTTCCAGATCTGGCAAAGCATTTAGTATTCCTTTCTTCTTTAAATTGCTCGACACAAAAAACATTTGATTCGCCGTGCCGTGATCGGTTCCTTTACTTGCATTCTGGGAAACTCGTCGACCAAATTCGGAGAATGTCATCATCAAAGTATCTTTAAATCTGCCGGAACCTTTTAAATCCTGTACGAAAGCCTTTACAGCATCATTAATTTCTGTAAAAAGTTGCGCCTGTTTTTGATTTTGATTCACATGCGTATCAAAACTTCCCACGGACAAATAGTAAACTTTCGTATTAATATCAGAATTGATGAGGGACGCAATATTCTTAAAATCTTTTCCTAAAGCCGTATTCGGATAAATGACGTTGCTGGATTTCGCTTTGCTTTTTTCAAAAATATATCCTGCATTATTAATGGTGGAACCCATTGTCTGATACAGATAATCGACGGTTTCTTCTTCGTGATGGTGATTGTCAGCAAGCGTTTTGAAGAACTTTTCCTGCGAAGTTTGAAACAACCTTTGGGGATCTTTGAAGGCAAAAGCTTTCTGCTCTTCGCCCTTCAAAGCCAAACTCAACATATCGTCAATTTCCAAAGCTTGGGTTGGATGATCGCATTTGTAACAGGCTTCATCCAAATATCTACCCACCCAACCGGTTTCTAAAAACTCATCGCTCCTGCTGGCCGACTGCCAAATATCCATGCTTCGGAAGTGGGATTTATCAGGATTCGGGTAACCGACATTATTTAGAACAGCGAGCTCTCCTTTATCAAAGAGTTCTTTAAAATAACTTAAACTCGGATTAATGCCGGCGTCATCGGTTAGGCGTAAAGAATCTTTCACCGCGATGGCTTCTCTTTCCCTAAAATAAATATCGTTGCGGGTCGGAATAATGGTATTCAAGCCATCATTTCCACCGCTGAACTGGAGAATAACCAGAATTCTGTTTTCTTTATCTAAAGCGTCCGGAACCGCCATCGCCTGCAGGAAATTAGGAATCATCAGGGAAGCGGTGGCTAGGGAAGATATTTTGAGGAAGTCGCGTCGTTTGAGTAACATATTTTTATGATTAGCAATGAGTAATGAGTAATGAGTAATGAGTAATTTAGCACAATTGAAATTCGGGCGTGGACATCACGTTAATGATCTGCGATTGTAATGATGAGCCGGAATATTGTTGAATGGTTTTTGCCAAAGCTGGAGATTTTCTCTGCAACAAATAATTTTCGATATTCTTTGATTTAAAAACGTCTTCCACTTGTTTCCAGTCGATCACGATCTTGGGATTTTTGAATCCTTTGGTCTGCTTCTGTGTGCTTTTCATGCCCATTTCAACATCATCATCAGACTTTGGTTCTACTTCCAAAGGTTTTAAACCCGACCAGATTTGCGGCATTTGCAACCTCAACATCAATGTAGAACTGTCGATCCAGGATTTCCCCGACGGCCAGCCAGCGACGTTTGGCGGATAAAGCAACATTTGTCCTAAGAGTTTTTGATAAGCAATTAAATTCTCCGGATTCTGAATTTCCATGGGAAGAATTCTTCGCATTCCCGCCATTAATTCAATGGGTGATTTTATTTTGGTGCCAATATTTTCTTCCCTAAAAAACCAGTCTGCACTGAAAATGTTTTGCAAAAGCTCTTTAATATTATAATTAGAAGCAAAAAATTGTTTGCTTAAATCTTCAATGATTTCAGTATTCAGTTTTTCATTAACGAAGAATCTGTAAATTTTTGTGGTGATGAATTTTGCGGTTGTTTTTTGAGCTAAAATTATTTGTAAAACTTCATTGCCGTTGAAGTTTCCCGTTTTACCCAAAAATGTTTTGCTGCCGAAATCATGCAGTTTAGGTCGTTCGAAAAAAGTGCCGTCGGGTAAAAAACTCCAGCCTGTAAAAGCGCGTGCGGCTTCCTGCACATCTTTCTCCGAATAATTACCGCGACCTAAAGTAAAAAGCTCCATGACTTCCCGTGCAAAATTTTCGTTGGGATGGTCTTTTTTATTTTGCTGATTATTGAGAAACTGCAGCATTGCCGGAGATTGGGAAACCGAAATCAATAAATCGCCGAAATTACCCAAAGCATTTTCGCGAATGGTGTTGAGCAGCTGAAGATTAAAGGATGCATTATTAGTCCGTGTGGCGAAATGACCATGCCAGAAAAAGGCCATTTTTTCCCGCAACTGATCCTCTGAAAAAACCATTTGATCCAAAAAGGATAGGTTAAGCTGATAAATCTGTTTCCGATTTTTCTGCAGCGCCATTTTTTTGGTGACGGAATCCATCTTTTTGATGTTCTGATAATCGATACCGATGGGCTTTTCTTTCAAAGCCAGGGGTTGGAAAGGATAATTTTTAAATAAAACACCTCGTATTTCACTTTCCTTCCAATTGTCTAATTTTTCAAATTGCGAAAGTTGCGGTCCAAAACCTGCACGCAGAAGGAGGTGATTATTTTTCTGAAGTTGCGATATGCTCATACATCCTATTTGCAACTTTGATGTCATGTTTTATAGGAGGTTAAATAAAAGCTTTCTTTTTCATGCTAAGCCTTTATAAATCAAAGAACTTCACTTCCCGATATTCTTTCAATAAATTTTCAAAAACCTCTTCTACCGAAAGAATGTCATCAATTAAAGCGGAAACTTGACCAATCTCCAATTCGCCCTCTTCCAGATCACCTTCAAACATTCCGCGTTTAGACCGTGCTCTGCCGAGGGTTTCTTTTAAAGCTTCAACGTTTCGTCCGGAGTCATATAGCTTTTCTAAATCATGAAAAAATTTATTTTTGACCATCCTTACCGGCGCTAACTCTTTTAAAGTTAAATGAGTGTCGCCTTCATTTAGGGAGATGATTTTATTTTTCCAGATCTCATGGGAACTAGCCTCAACCGTGGCTGCGAAACGAGAGCCTATTTGAACACCGTCCGCTCCCAGAATCATGGCTGCTTTCATTTGGGAACCTAAAGCGATTCCACCCGCGGCAATGAGCGGTTTTGAGATATGTTTTTTTACGTTTGGAATCAGACAGAAAGTGGTGGTTTCATCGCGCCCATTATGTCCGCCCGCTTCGAAACCTTCTGCCACAATTGCATCAACGCCAGCATCTTCACATTTCATGGCGAACTTGGTGGAGGAAACTACGTGAGCGACTTTTAAACCTTCTTTTTGTAATGTTTCTGTATACGTTCTGGGATTTCCCGCAGAAGTGAAAATAATTTTTACGCCTTCTTCTAAAATAATCTGAATGACTTCATCTAAATTGGGATAAAGCATGGGAACATTGACGCCAAATGGTTTGTCGGTGGCTGCTTTGCATTTCTGAATATTTTCGCGCAGAATGTCTGGATACATGCTTCCGGCACCGATCAATCCTAAACCTCCGTTATTGGAAACCGCAGAAGCTAAACGCCAGCCAGAATGCCAAATCATGCCACCCTGAATAATGGGATATTTGATCTGGAAAAGTTGGGTGACTTTGTTTTGATATTCGCTCATTTCTTTCAACTTTTTGGCGGCGCCAAAATCTAAAAAATTACTCATGAGGTAAATTTAATTAAATCAATGAAGAGGAAAAAATGAAAAAGAGGAAATTTAGATTGAATGCTGTTTTTACACACTGAATTCGTCAATTTATTAAAAGGAATAACGAAGACTTGAAAACTTAACCGAAAATATCATTAGCATAGGTATACAGAAAGTAGAGTAAAATCACAAGTATGGTGATCGAAGTGAAGCGATATTTCTTTACCGAAGACCAAAGGGCAGTAGAAAAGTCACTTCCTGCGCCTGATTGTTTCTGTTCATTATTTTGACTACCGTTAGATAAGTTAGAATTTTTATTTGCCATGATGAATGTACTGTGTAATTAAGATGATATTTTGGATTTATAAATCATCTAAAAATAACGTTTTTAATTTGAAAAAATAATTAGACAATAGAGACCATGTCTAGTGACTAAAAGTTAATCTTTAACAATTTTAAAATCTCCAATCTTACCGTTCCAGGTTTCACCATACGTGGTAAATTCGATGTACAAGATTTTACCATCAGTAATGTCAATGACATATCCTAAACCATGTTTTAAACCTTTGATCTCTATGTTTTCTTCACCGCTAAATAAGGCATTGATATCATCAAGCTGCAAATCGTCTGCTGCAGAGGAATAGTCAAAATTGACCAGCAATCCAGCGCCAGTACTTTTCCGTTCGGTAATAATTAAACAGGAAATGTGAGATTTTAAAGAAGGATATTTTTGAATCAGACCGTCTAATAGTGTTGATTCAAGTTTGTTTAATTGTTCCATAATTTAAGTGATTTTAGAATTTACGGTTTGGTCCATTTAATTTTTACGGCTGAAATTTTTTCCAGTTCAATCCGTTGGTCAGCGAGAATGTTGAAATCACATTTTACGTAAAATTTTAAAGGGGATTTGTAAAATTCCCCGTTCTTTTTTATATCATTATCGTGATCGATTACCCAACCATTTAAAACCGGTTCGTGCTGTTTGAGCTCGTCGAGCATTTTTCGTCCAAAACCTTTTCCTTGTAACGTTTCAGTTAAAATGATGGCGAACCATTTTTCATCATCTCTGGTGAACGTAGAAGCCCAACCTAAAATATTACTTTCATTATCTTTCCATAAATAATAGGTGAGGTCAGTAAGATTTTGTAGATAAACGTCGAAATAAGCCAAACTGTGGTAAGCCAGTTTTACTGGATATTGACTGTTCCACAAAGCAAGAACTTGTGACCTTTCTTCTGTGCTGAGTTTAGTAGTTCGTGTTATTTTCAAAACGTGGATTATGTTCCGTGAATTTTGGCGCGTACCATGATGCTAAAATAGTAATATTTAGGTCTCAATGATTGAATGAGGAATTATTTATTTTTAAGCCGTTGGGATTTCTGGAAATGGTACCTACCTGAACTCTTAGCCCAGATCGCAGTGGAAATCCCGGAATGAGGCGCGAGCCGCAAAGCGGAGAGTGCCGAATGAGGAATTGAAGCGGAGAGCTGGATGGGTTTTCTAAGAAGCAAAAATCTTGTTGCTCCTTATTCAAAGCATTTTGAATTTGAAAAAAATAAGCAAAAAAAATCTCCGCAAGAGCAGAGATTTAATTTTTTATTGTGGATCAACGGTCTTACGCCAGTCGGTTTTGAACGTACAATCTTTGTATCGATCGTTGATGGAAATAAATATATTGGGCAGTTTTTCTTTGACCCATTTTTCGACCATTTCGTTTTTCTTTTTGTTGAGCGCCATCTGCTTGATTCGGTTGTAATCGGTAGAGATATCTAGTTTGTGCGCTGCGATTACGTCATCGATTTTGATGATGGTAACTGTTTTGCGCTCTTGGTCAGCCTCGTCCTGAAACACGTCTGTAATATCGCCTTTGTTATGTCCGGCAATCTGGTAAGACACCGTTGGTGGAAGGTTCAATTTCTCAATTTTATCTGAACCATCTTCTGGCGAAGTTACGATACCCGCATTAAACTTGGTTTTTTTATCATCTGAAAATCGGAACGCTGCGTCTTTAAAACTCATTTTCCCGTCAATGATTAAGGTTCGGATACTATCTAATTCTTTTTTTGCTGCGCTCAATTCTGCCTCGTTCGGTTCAGCTTTTAAAAGGATATGTCTGGCGTCATATTGCTTTCCGCTTTTCTTCACGAGTTGAATTAAGTGATACCCAAAATCTGATTCTACAGGATCAGACATTTCGCCTTCCTGTAAATTTAGTGCTGCTGCTTCGAAAGGTTTTACCATTTTACCTTTGGAAATATTAGTATATAAACCACCTTTCGCAGCTGAGCCTGGATCGTCTGAATAAATTCGAGCTTGGCTTTCAAAACTTTCGCCACCCAGAATATCCTGCTTTATTTTATTGAGTCGCGCAATGATTTCATCCTTATGCTCATTGGTCAATTTAGGAAACATGGTGATTTGAGAAAGTGAAACTTCATCTTTCACTTCAGGAAGTTGGTATTGAAACGTGGTGAAGAAATCGGTTACTTCATTCGGAGTAACATCGGCTTTCTCCGTGATTCTTGCGTATTTACTTTGTCCGTAATAGTTGTCGCTGTCAATTTTTTCGATGGCATTTTTCATCTCGAAAGACGTTCGGAATTTGTAGGTCGTCAACATGGCACGTTCATCTGGGAATTGTCCTAAAATCTGCGCATATTTTTGATTCGCATTATCCTTAATCGCCGCAGAACGATTTTCGATCAGCGTGTCTCTTTTCGCTTCATAGATTAACAATTTATTATTGATGATACTTTCAACAAATTCACATTTGTCTGCAACCGTGGCTCCTTGCTGCTTTGCGAAGTTTGCCTGATCTTCTATATCGGATTCCAAAATAATTTCATCACCTACCACTACTGCAATCCCATCGATTAAATCTCCTTTTTTCAGTTGGGTTTGCGCATTGCCTAAATTGCTGAAAAACACAAGCAGTAAGCTAAAGAGCAGGGTGAATTTTACATTCTTGTTCATATCTATTTTTTATCAATCTGCAAAATTATCATTCTAAACGAAATAACTTGCATTTTTTGTTATAATTATTTCTTAAAATTCTTTTCTAAATCCTTTAAAAACTCTGGTTGAACTACAATTTTTGTTTTTGCTTTTTGTAGCGCGATGATTTCGTTTAGTTTTTTCTCATTCACTGCATCTTTCAATTCTTCGATGGCTTCTGCCTGAGTCATCTGCGACGGCGCGAGAATTTTATCAATTGAAATCACCAAAGATTTATCACCCATTTTTGTTTGATGAACTCCAGGTTTGAAAGGGACGTTGTATTTGGTGAAAACTTCAGCATCTTTCGACATTTCTCCTTTTTCAAAATTAACAAGAACTTGCTTTTTGTCATTCAACTTTCCGGCGAATTTCGATTTCAAAGCTTCCCAACCTTTAGCATCTTTTATTTCTTTTGAAATTTCCTTGGCTAATTTTGGATCGTCCATAATAGCTACTCTACCTTCTGCTCTTTCATCCCAAAAATATTTTGCTTTATTTTGATTGTAATGCTCAGTCAACCATTCTGGGTGTTTTGTAATTTCTTCTGTTAAATATTTTGAAAAGATATAATCTGAGAAAAGTGATTTTTTAAAGGCCAACATTTCCTCTTTAACATTTTTAAGCTTGGTGAAGTTTTTACTGTACACTCTCAAAACTTCTTGTGCATTAATATTCTCAATCGCATCTGCCCAAACGGCTGGAGTTAATTTCGCGGCGTCTTCTTTTTTGTCACCAATGAGTTCTTTAAGGAATCCAGCAGTTACTTTTTCATTCTGATATTGAAAAAGAACTTCGCTGTCCTTGGCTGCCATTAAATTTGCAAACGATTTCTTGATTTGTTGAAATGCTGGAAACTCTTTGTAAGAAGGATCTGTTTTTAAATATGCCGTCATTTTATCCTGTAAAACTTCAGCGTAAAGAGAATTGTTCATCTCTCGTAAATAGAATGCTCGATTCTTATCAGTTAAAATGTAAGGTTCTACATTATAGATATTAAAAATAAAATAACTCTCGCCAAAAAGGATTGGTTCAGGAGTATAATAACCTGATTTCTTTCCTTTAAAGGATTCATAAACTTCGTTTGGCAAAGTCGGCGAACCCATTATTACACCACCATTATCTTTCTCATTTTCGTTCGATCCGTATAATTTGGCAACTTCCTGAAAGGTTTTTCCTGCTTTTAAATCCTTGTAAATTTTATCTTTAACGGAATCAGAATTAGCATCTTTAGGAAAAGAAATGGTGCCGAAAATCATATATCCCAAACTAGGTCTGGAATTAAGAACTTTCGCAAACCCGACATAAGAGGCAGTGTCGAAAAATTTGGTCATCGTATTATTTGGCAACGTCTTGATCTCTGAATACATGTCATTGTCAAGCGAGCCTGGCTTAATATAAATCGCTTCTGGTTTCGCTTTCGTGTATTTTGAAATTGCCTCATCCATTGTCAATTTACCCGATTTTACGTCGTTGTAAACTTGTCGGTAGTCAACGGTATCTCCAGCTGTTTTTTCCAAAATAAAGATCTGAACTTCTTTTTCGAGTTGATTATCTTTAACGTAACTGCTTAAAACAGGATCAATAATCTGGGAAGGAAAAAAATATTTGGTTCGCAGCTCTACTTCTCTGTCAGACATTTTTTCTCGGAAATAAGTCAAGGTATCTGCTTTCTTTTCTGCGGCAAATTGCTGAAACAAATAGAAATTCTGCGTGGTTTTAATGGTGTTTTCAACTCCCGCATTTTCTAACCCGTACACATTCTCTTTCTTGAATTGGTCCAGGGAAATACTGTCTTTCCCGACAATCATATATTGGGCAGACATTCCACCACCGAAAACCATTATCATCAATGCTCCAACTATTTTTCTCATATTTTTATCTGTCATTTTTTAAAAATTATTGTATTTCCCGTGCTTTAATTTCATCGTTGACTGCTTTATAACTCATCCATTTGGTCACTAAGGTAGGTGCGAAAAATAAAGGAAAGAAGGTGAAAAAGCTAAAACCTTTTTTTATGGTTGTTAATATCGCAACACAGACCATCAACGCAATAAGAATAGCAAAAACCATTAATAATGATTTCCTTGATCGCTGCTCTTTCGCCAGTTCTAAGGCGGTCATCAAAGATAGTTTTCCGTTTTTAGCTTGGTTAGGTTTCATCGCTATTTTATTATTATCACTCATCTATTTCGATTCAATCGAATACGAAATAGTAAGACTGTTTAGGCTGAGGAAAGTTAAACGTTAACTTCAAAGGTGGTCAATTCCTTAAAGCTTTGGATTCTGGCGAGCATTTCACTTTCTGTAACTTCTTCCAAACGCTGGGTTCCGAATTTTTCTACGGTAAACGAAGCCATGGCAGAACCGACAGTTAGTGCAGATTTCATGGTTTCAAAGGAGAAATCTTTTTTTCGTGCTAAATAGGAAGCAAATCCTCCGGCAAAAGTATCTCCCGCTCCTGTTGGATCGAAGACGTCCTCTAACGGTAAGGCTGGGATGGCAAATACTTTACCTTCGTGAAATAATAAAGCTCCGTGTTCTCCCTTTTTGATAATCACGAATTTTGGACCCATTTTGTGGATCTTCTGGGCTGCTTTTACTAAAGAATATTCTCCCGAAAGCTGTCGTGCTTCTTCGTCATTAATTGAAATAACATCGGTCTTGCCAATCATTTGTTGTAGAAGATCCATCGCCGTGTCCATCCAGAAATTCATGGTGTCCAGAATGATCAGTTTCGGACGATTGCGCATTTTTTCTAAAACGGAAAGTTGAACGCCAGGATGAAGATTACCTAAGAGTAAAATCTCGGCATCTTGCATTGATTCTGGGATTTTAGGATCGAAGTTTTCTAAAACATTCACTTCCGTAACCAAAGTATCTCTTGAATTTAAATCGTTGTGGTATTTACCGCTCCAGAAAAAAGTTTTCCCTTCTTTGATGATTTCGATACCTTCGATATTGATACCTCGATTGGTGAGCATATCTAAATTACTCTGTGGAAAATCACCACCAACTACGGAAACAATTCCAGATTCGATACCTAAAATAGAAGAAGCTATACTAATATAGGTTGCAGCGCCACCTAGAATTTTATCTGTTTTTCCAAAAGGAGTTTCAATCGCATCGAAGGCAACTGAACCTACAACTAATAATTTCATATCTAATTGTTTATTATGTCTTATAAAAACGGACTTTGTACTCATAGGATCACCTCCTATTCCTTGTTAAATCGCCACTTGGTGCCGCTTGTTGTTTAATAATTAAATCTAATCTAATTTTTCCACTCAAAAGTTTCGATTAAATGGAGCATATCATTTTTAATATAATCCACAGCCGGAGCCAGCGAATCGGGTTTTGGTCTCGTACTGAAATACAGATTTGCAGTAAGATAATGTCGCGTAGAATCGGTTACAAAAAACTGCAGATTCGAGGCACTTTGACCTTTTAATTCATAGAAATTACCAAAAACTCTCCGCTCGGGGAAACTGAAAGATTTGGTGTCGATGGAACTGGCTTTGATGGTATGTTCGTAGACCATTTTCTCAGATTCTTTCACGTGTAAATCAAAATCATTTTTGATGGGAAAATAGGTGATAAAAACTTTGGCTTTCATCTCTGGATACTCAATATAGTACCAGCACGGATTTTTCGCCTCCTTTACGTTTGCGAAATCGGAGTACTCAAAGCCAAAATTACACGGAGAAGTAAATCTTTGATATTTCGCGACCGGATATTCTAAACGAAGTTCACCAGAAGGTTTTGGCTGTGCCTCGTCTGAACAAGAAAGCAGTGCAAATCCTAAAAAAGTGAAAATGAGTTTTTTAAACATTGCGCAAAAATACGAATTAGTTTTAAATTCTTGGTAAAGATAATTTGGTTAGAATTCAGTTCTGCAAAAGGAACCTTTTCTTCTTTTCAAGATGATGCTGTTCAGCAAATTTAAGATTTTAAACTCGCGCTGATTTTGGGAATTGAGCGGGTTTTATAATTATGCTTATTAAAAACTGGTGGGAACTGCACAAACTGCTTGGAAACTTTTTAGTCAACAATGAAAGAATTTAAACCATTAAGTTTTCAATTAAGAAGTTAATGTTCATTAAGATTTCCGCCGGAAATTGAAGTCTGCTTACATGATATTAATTTTTCTGCATTCTATTTAAAATTTAGTAGTACATCAAAAAGCGTCGGGATTTTAGGGTGTAAGACTTCAGCTTTCAATTAAACATTTGAGGTGTTTTTAAATAGGTTAGTCAGATAGTTTTCCAAAGGTTTAGGGAAGGATTTAAGATGCGATTCTTCTTCATTAATGATCGTAAAACCATTTTCGCTCGCAAATTCGGTGAAAACATCCTGTGACTCTAATCTTATATGACTGATCTGAATGGTTAAGTTTTTATGCGTCAATTTGTGGGCAATGGTTTTCTGCTTAGTGATGAACTGCTCCCACTCTACCGGAAATTCAATCGGAAATTCGTACAGTTTTTTCCAGATGAAATCGTCTTTTCTTTGTCGGATTAAAAATTGCCCTTCAAATTCAACAAAAGAATAATGCAGTTCTAAATCTGTGGCTTTTACCTTCTTAGTTTTCACCGGGAAATTTGGAATTTTTCCTAAATTAAAAGCGAGACATTCTTTATTTAAAGGACAGGATTCGCACAGCGGATTTCGGGGTTTACAGATTTCGGAACCTAAATCCATCATCGCCTCGTTGAAATGTCCAGCTTCGTTTTCCGGCATCATCTTTAAGGCTAATTCAGAAAAATAGTGAAAAGCTTTTGAATTTGATATATCAAAATCATCCGCAAAAACACGAGATAAAACTCTGTAAAAATTACCATCAACGGCCGCGATATGTTTTCCGAAACAAATGCTCGAAACCGCTGCAGCAGTATATTTGCCAACGCCTTTTAACTTTAAAATATCATCATGTTCGGTTGGGAAAACGCCATCGAAATCATTAATGATTTGTAAGGCTGCCTTGTGTAAATTTAAAGCTCTGGAATAATAGCCGAGACCTTTCCAATACAGTAGAACATCATCAGTTTGGGAAGAGGCTAAAGTCTGAACATCGGGAAATCGCTCTATAAAATTGCGATAATGATTTAAACCTTGTTCAATACGCGTTTGCTGAAAAATGATTTCGCAGATCCAAATCTTGTATGGATCGCTGGTTTTTCTAAAGGGTAAATCTCTGCCATGGATTTGATACCAATCGAGCAGTTTCCTACCAACATAAAGAAAATCAGCATTTTGTTTTTTTGTTTTCAAAAATTCTTATTATATTTGCACACCAAAAATATAAATAAAAAAAGGAAATGACAAAGGCAGAATTGGTAAACACCATCTCAAATAAATTGGGAACTGAAAAGAATGAGACCCAGAAAGTTATAGAAGCTTTTATGCAGGAGATCAGAACATCAATGTACAACGGAGATAATGTATATCTAAGAGGATTCGGTTCATTTATCATCAAAACCAGAGCAGCAAAAACAGGAAGAAACATTTCGAAAAACATCGCAATTGAAATCCCTGCTCACAATATCCCAGCCTTTAAGCCTTCAAAAACTTTCGTAGAGAAAATCAAAGTGAAGGTGCCAGTTACACAATTAACTAAAGAAAAAATATAAGTTACACACAAAAAATTTAAATTATGCCAAGCGGAAAGAAAAGAAAGAGACACAAGGTAGCGACCCACAAAAGAAAGAAAAGAAGAAGAGCAAACAGACACAAGAAAAAATAATCTCTTTGCGATTTACAATATAACAATATAGTTGGTGTATTTATAGGTATAAATTTCACCGGCTATATTTTTGTTTTAATCATCCTCACCAAACTGTAGTGCAAAAGTTTTAAATCAAAACATTAAATTTGCGCAAAATGATAAAACAAAACCCAGAAACTATTAAAAAATTAAGCAGCTAGAATTGATTTTTTCAGAATTTCTTAACCGCTTATTATTTTTAATCCCTTATCAACAGAATGAAGAAAGAACTGATTATATCACATGAAGATGAGCAATCGAAGATTGCCTTGCTGGAAGACGGACGGCTTCTTGAACTCCACGAACAGGAGGACAAAAGTGATTTCGTAGTCGGCGACTTATTTATCGGTAAAGTTAAAAAACTCGCACCTAACTTAAATGCGGCATTCGTTAGCATTGGTTATGAAAAAGATGCCTTTTTGCATTATCAGGATCTAGGTCCACAATTTCTTACCTACAAAAAATTTCTACAAGACACGGTTTCCAAGAAACAACAAAACTCATCGTTAAAGAATTTCGAAATTCAAAAAGAGATTAACAAAAACGGTGTGATTGATAAAGTCTTGGCAAAAGACGACAGCGTAATTCTTCAAATTACTAAAGAACCAATTTCTACCAAAGGTCCGAGAATTTCTACCCAGATTTCTTTAACCGGACGGTTTTTAGTTTTAATTCCTTTTGACAAAAGTGTTTCGATTTCGAAAAAAATCAACAATTATGAAGAAAAAGAAAGACTTAAAACATTAATTGAAAGCATTAAGCCTGAAGGTTTCGGTGTAATCATCAGAACTGTAGCGGAAGGTAAAAAAGTTGCTGAACTTCACAACGATATGAATCAATTGATTCAGAAATGGGAAACAACCTTCAAGAATCTTCAGAGAAATAAAGTACCGAGTAAAGTGTTGAGCGAAGAAGATAAAGCTTCCTCGATTTTGCGTGACAATTTTAACGCAGATTTCGTTTCTATTATTTGTGATGATGAGCAAATGGTTGATGACATGCGTAATTATATCGAAGTCATCGCGCCAGAAAGAAAAAACATTGTTCAGTTTTACGACAAGCCAATTCCGTTAATGGAATACTACAACGTAGAAAAGCAACTGAAGCAAAGTTTTGGTAAACATGTTAACATCCCTAGTTCTAAAGGGGCTTATTTGGTGATTGAACACACCGAAGCGCTTCATGTTATCGATGTCAACTCGGGAAATAATCTTTCCTCGGGAGCAGGTTCATCCAACAAGGAACATGCTTTAACGGTGAACAAAATGGCAGCCACGGAAATCGCTCGTCAGCTCCGATTGCGAGATATGGGCGGAATTATCGTGATTGATTTTATCGACATGATAAATGCCGATCACCGACGAGATTTATATGAACATTTCAAAGAAGAAATGAGTCGTGATAAAGCGAGACACAAGATTTTGCCACCAAGCAAATTCGGTTTGATTCAATTGACCAGACAAAGAACACGTCCAGAAAAAGTCATCAAAACCAAGGAAGACAATCCTAATATCGATGGTGAAATATTAGCACCAATCGTGGTCGTAGAAAGAATGGAAGAAGTCATTCGAAATTTAATTCAGACCGAGAAAGGAAAACTATTTTTGCACGTACATCCTTTTGTAGAGGCTTATTTGACTAAAGGTTTGATGAGCGTACAAACAAAATGGTACTTGAAATACAAAAAATGGGTAACGATTATCCCGAGAGATTCCTTTAAATATTTAGAATACAAAATGGTGAATTCTAAGAAAGAAGAATTGATGAGTTATTCGAATTAAGAAGACCATCAACATCAAACAACATATCACTTCCGAGTCGTTTCGGAAGTTTTTTTTTGTTCTAAATTAAAAGTTTTTTGAGTCAAGAATATTACTATATTTGATTAATTAATCATCATTAAAATTAATCACATGAAAATAAAAGTCCTTCTTATCGTTGCCCTCTTTTCCTTTTTAAATTCTTACGGACAAAGTTTCGAAAAATTACTTTATTCGAAAAAAGATAAGCCAACGGTGCTCATTAATAAAAACATTATTGCCAATTTTGAATTGATTGAGCAGATTCCCGACAGTAAAATCATCAAGATGGAAGTAATGAAAACTGCTCAAAAAGAATTGGATCAATATGCGAAAACTTATCCCAACCTTGGTGAGTACGGCTTAATACTCGTCGAAATGACTTTCGGAAAATTAGACACCAAAACTCAAAATGAAATTAGAAAATTTCTGGACGCAGATACAAAAACAAAAATCTACATTGATGGTTTTTTATTAATGAATGAGGATTACGTAATTGCCACAAAAAGCATCAAAGAAATTGAATTCATCAGTCCAAACGAGCAAAACCTGAATGAAGAAAAAGTGATTAATATCTGGACTTTAGAGAAAGATAGACGATTAGGCGATTTAAAAATTGACAGCAAGCGACTGCAAAAAGCTCTTTAATCAAAACTCATAACAATTGAAAAAATGCCATTTGTTTTACTTTTCTTTGCTTTAGCACTTTTACTCGTAAATTCCTGCAGTAAAGAAGAATCAATTGAAAAAACCGCGATGAACACAGCCAACGAAAAAATAGTACAACAGTATTTTGACCACTTCAACAAACACGAATGGGAAAAAATGGCGAATCTATATTCCGAAACCGTCGAGTTCAAAGATCCATCACTCGGAGCTGGAATTGTAAAACAAACAAGGCAAGAAATTATCACCAAGTATTCCGAATTATAACAGACTTTTCCAGACTTGCATGATGAAGTGATTCAAATCTATCCATCTGGAAACCAACACATCATTGTGGAATTTATCTCCCGCGGAACTGCGCCTGATAATACTAAATTTGAGTTGCCCATCTGCACGATCTTCACCATCGAAAATGGGTTGATCACTAAAGATTTCACCTATTACGATAACTTGGATTAGGAGGAAGAAAAGTAATTGCAAAACGATAATCTTTAAGACGATTAATAATGCGGAAACCATTATATTTAGACTTTAAAGATTGAAATGAAAAACTTCGAAAACATTAAAAACCTTTTGCCACTCGGCTATCTTTATCTGGTCGTGCTGGGCGTTATAAAAGAGAGCATCGTATTTTACCAGTTAGGGATCAACATTATAAAATATTCGTCGGTGATGGATATTTTACTAAGCCCCATTGCGGTGATTACGTCTCACCCACTCATCATTTTTACTTTCTTACTTTTTTCCGTGTACCCCTTTTTTGTGGCGCGGATGTTTACAAAACACAGCGAAAAAAAATGGGTTCGCCTTACCTTTGGCATTAAAAAAAACAGACTTGAAATGAATGAGGTGGAAATTGAGAAGTATAAAAATACGCTTGTTATTTTTATGTTCGTTTTTATATATTTATCTCTGTTTTTGGGAATGGCTTTTCAACAGGGTTATATGACTTCTCAAGAGATTAAAAATGATCAATTAAAATACAAACATGAATTGTATTTTGTAACGGGAGAATCACAAACTGTAAAAATTATTGATAATAACAGCGAATATTTCTTCTACGTTGCCAAAGGAAATAAAAACATCAACATCATTCCGAAATTGTCCATTAAAAAGATCGAAATGATTGAAAATAAGATGCTGAACAATAAAAGAGATTAGTGGAAACTAGCATCTTAAATATTAAAAAACTGAGTAACATTCCCAGCGGTTCTGGGATTGCGAAATATGCTGAAGGTTATTATGTCATCAGTGACGATTCGCCGCATTTATTTTTGTTGAATAAGGAGTTTGATGTTGTTTCTAAAATCCTTATTTCGGATACAGAACATTTCAACGGAGATCGAATTATCAAATCAGAAAAGGCAGATTTTGAAACGCTGGAGATGATAGATGACAAGGAATTGGTTGTGTTTGGCTCTGGGTCAAAAATACCGCAACGAGATGTTTTTGTTCGCATACTACTGAACGATCCAGTCATCGTTGAAAAATACGATATTTCAAAATTCTACAATCATTTAAGAAGTTTACCGATTTTTGAGAATTCCGAATTAAATATTGAAGCCACGGCTTTTCGAGATGGGCAACTTTATCTTTTCAATCGCCGCAAGAATATCATTATTAAAGTTGACTATTCGCTTTTTTTAGAATTCATTAAAGGTGAAACGAGAGTTCCAGATTTAGAAATTCACGAATTTTCTCTGCCTAAAATTAAGGGAATAGAGGCCGGTTTTTCTGGCGCAACCACTTTACAAAATCAACCTACGATCGTTTTCACAGCTTCAGTAGAAGATAATATTAACGCCTATGAAGACGGCGAAATCCTGGGAAGCTTTATTGGAACGATTGATATTTCGAACAATATGATATCCGATCGATTCGATCACTGCGAAATCCCAATCGTCAATGAGAGCTTCAAAGTGGAATCGGTAACCATTGAAGAAGAAATTGCCGTCGGAAAAATAAAAGTTGTTTTGATTACTGACGATGATCAGGGCAGTTCAGCCATTATCGAGAGTATTATGTCCTGGTAAAATGACTTACCTAATTTCAGCAATATTGAAGAACACAGCATGAAAAATAAAATAATAGCCCTACTCCTTTTAATAAATTTTATTTCTTGCAAGACCGATGATCCTCATTTAAACCAGAAAATAAGTGCAGAAATTACCCAAACAAAACACTTAAATTTATCTAATGAAAAAAGCTTCGTCTGGGATGAATTGATTATTTTACATCCTTATTCCTCGATTGAGATGACTGAGAATAAGCATACAATTTCTCTTAGAAATGTCAGTAAAAACATTGAGCATTCGGATGACTTCAATTTGCTGGTCTTTTTAAAAAAGAAAAAAGCCGTAAAAAGCATTGAGTTAAAAAGGAATTTAGGGGATTTCGAGAATATCTATGATACCTTAATCCTTCAGAAAGACGCCAATTTCATACTGGTAGGCGAGATTTTTTCAGACAACCCAGCTCTATTTAAATTAAATAAAAAGTAAATCGACACCTAAAAAATGAAAAGCATCTGGACAGCGAATTACGAAAACAACGCGATTAAAATTATTAACACCTGGTTTGATGGCGAACCACTTTATGTAAATAACGACCTGCAGGATAAAAAGTTCGGACTAGTTTCCTCAAATTTAACTGGACATATTATCAACTCCAAAAACGAGAAAGAGCATATAAAAGCAACGATTTTCGGTTGGTTTAAAGTGGATTGTATTCTTTTTATCAGTGATAAAAAAATTGAATTAACAAAGGAGAAATAGATCAAAACTGATTTGAAACTTATCGTATGAAAAAAATATTAATACTAACTTTTACCACATTGATCTTAGTCTCCTGTGGAAAAAAAGAAAAATTAAACGAGGAAACTTTGACCCAAAAAGTCAAAGTTTTAAATGTGGGAACTTTCCACATGGGTTACACGACTGATCAGTATAAAAGTGAGTTTGATCCTAAACTAAAGGCGAATAAAGATCAGCTCGCAAATTTAAATCAATTACTGGCCGAATTTAAACCGACCATTATTCTGGTAGAAGCTGAGCCGAAAGAACAGGATGCACTTGAAAAAAACTATGCTGGATATTTAGTTGATCCCACAAAAGAAACGGCTTTTCAAAACGAAACGCAATTTATCGCTTTTGAGATCGGACGATTATCGCAGACCAAAAAGATGATTGGAATCGATAAACAGTTAGGCTATAATTATATGGGAATCGATGAACTTGCGCATGAAATTGAGGCGAAAACCTATTTAAACGGTCAGAAAGCAATTAAGAAAATATTAGAAAGTCTATATACAGAGCCTTTAATTAATCGGTTTATCAAAATGAATGAGCAAAGTTATTATGATGCGATGATTAATTTAAATGCCGATCTATTAACCTATGTCAACACGGAAGACAATTTCGAGGGCGCCGATGCGGCAGGAGATTTTTACTTGAGGAATTTGAAAATGTTTGCCAATATCAACCGGGTTAAAGTGAATGATAGCGACCGTATTTTAATTTTGTCGGGTAGTACGCACGCGGCGTTTTTCGATATGTTTATGAAAAGAAGTCCGAAATATGAATTGGTTCCCATTACGAATTATCTGAAATAACCTTTGATGTTGGAGACCACAATGGAATAATCTAAGAACTATTGAAGAATAGCATGAAGCTTGTCGAAATGAAAATTAGCATTGGTATTATTTGGAATATTTTTCATCTATGTTCCAAGCAAAGTTGTTGATTAAGGGCTATCTTCGGTAAACAAAATCGGCAATTTATTAATGAATCGCACTTCAACCAAATAAATAAGAGAAATGGATCAGAGAAAATTTTATGAAAAAAAAGAATATTATATTCCAATAGCAATCGCCGTCGGAATAGTGGTTGTCGGTTTACTCAAAACAATTTCAGGGTGATTCTTAAATTTTAGAAACTTTTCAACTTAGCGCAGGTACGAAGAATCAGCTAAATTCTATACATTCTCCAAGAGTTTGCAAATCGCTCTGATTTCATTAAAAATTATTTTTCTTAAAAGGCTAAATTTTCGATATATTTGTTTTCGAGTGACTGATTTGCCAACCGTTTAATATTGTTAAAATATCAAACGAACCTAAAATAAAATATCATAGACATGAATATAAAATTGAATTTAATCAGGCCACTATTTAACTTTGGAGTATTGGTTTTTTTATTGCTGACAAGTTTAAAATTAACAGGTCAAGAAAAGAAACCAGTCGATCTGAAGGACTTTAAAATAATCATTGAAAACACGGAAAAAGGAATTAAAATGCAGAGTTTGCAAGGAACTGCCTGGCTTAATTTAGAGTTCAGCATTCTCAACAATCAACCACAAGCAATCGACGAATATGGGATGACGAAACTCACTGACCTCTCTGCAGTCAAAGACGCCAAGCGGGCAGATTTCTTATTCACAATTAGCAAAATTAAAAATACGATTATCCTAAAAGGAATCGAAGGAACGGCTTGGACCGATCTGCGTTTTTCTTTGTCCGAAAATGGGAAACAAGAGATTAACCAATTCGGAATGCTGCCCTGAAAAAGCTCGTACCAACTGACATCAAAAATCATCGGGCTTAAAAACTCAGCAAAAAAACATCATTAACACCAGAATAACCCAACGTTGAGAGTAATTAAAATTACAGGAATAATAGTCTTAAGTTCGCTTGCAATCCTGGCTGGAGTTTATCTTTTTATAAAGTTCAAATCGGCCAACATTGAAGACAAAAAAAATCTCGAGCGATCTATAGACATTCAGGTCAATCAATTTATTGCTAAAGGAAATGCGTATGGAGTTGTTGTTGGCGTGGTAAAGGGTGACAAAGTATATCTAAAAGGATTCGGCACTGCTGAAAAAGGAAAAGGCATTTTACCTGATAGCACGACGATTTTCGAACTGGCTTCGACGAGCAAACTTTTTACAACCTCAACCTTGCAATTGCTGATTGATGAAGGTAAATTAAAGTTGGATGACCCCATTAAAATTCTCTTAAACGATAAAGTGATACTTCCAGCAAATGCCCAGAAAACTACATTGCGCCATTTAGCAACTCATCGGTCTGGCTTTCCCTCACTCCCAAACTCTTTTATAGCAAAAATGACGGACGATTCCAATCCTTATAAAGATTTGGTTACGCAAGATATTTATGATTACCTAAAGTCTTGCGAAGGAAAAAAGGCTGAAGGGATTTTTGACTATTCAAATTTTGGAATGGGTTTATTGGGTCATTTATTAGAACTAAAAACTGACGTGAAATATGAGCAACTGGTTAAAGAAAAACTACTTAAGCCACTTGGCATGACCCAAACTTTTGTAACGGTTAAGCCTGTTCATCAATCAAAAATTATTCAGGGATATGATGAAAATGGAAGCCCAACTCCAGTTTGGACTGATCATGTTTTAACGGGCGCTGGGTCTTTTTTATCGAATGGTAACGATATGGTGAAATTTGTAAAAGCCAATTTGAACGAGCGCGCTTCACCAATTTCTAAATCTTTATTGGCAACTCATCAGCAACAGTTCGACGGAGAAACGGGACTTGGCTGGATCTTGCCTTCGCAGGTTGATAAAATGTTAGGAAATGAAAATATGGTTTGGCACAGTGGCATGTCAGGCGGATATTCAAGTTTCATCGCCATCGACAAGGTCAACAACTACGGACTTTTTGTTTTAACCAACAAGTCGATTGATGTGACAAAGTTAGGAATGAAATTAACAGTTAAAGTGAGAACGCAATCCTGGAAAAAATAAATAAGTTTAGTTTTGCCCCCGCACTTTTAAAAACTTATCACCACAATTAAATTCTAAAAAAAACTTAAATGAAGGAAGAAGAACTATCGCAATTGACGGACAAAATACTGCTATTAGAACTAAAGAAAATAAAATCAACCAATATTGTTCACGCGGTATTATTTGGCGTTATGATCGGAGTTGCCACGTACAGTACCATTAAAAATGGATTTGGGATTTTAACGTTTTTTCCTTTCTTCTTCATTCCAATGCTCGCAAAAAACAGAACCAAGAAAAAAGCCTTGGAAGCGGAGGTGAAAAATCGAAACTTAACACTCTAAATTTCGGAGAATTTCAATTTCGCTCTTTCTTTGAGGTTTATCAAGTAGGTCTTTTTCAAATTGGTGCAGAGTCAAAGTACATTATTGGAAAGATTTAATTAACTTGAAGCTTATAATAAAAATCGAACTTATGAAAACAGCATCTTTAAGAAACGACCTTAATTACAATGAAGATAAAGTAGCCGTCACCGTAATGATGGAGACCGAATCATCCAAAGAAATTCGAATTCTTTTCAGGAAAGGCCAAACCATGAAAGAACACAAAGCGGGCTTTCCAATTACGGTGGAAATTCACGAAGGCGCTATTGAATTCGGCGTGAAGGGCGAAAAAATGTCTTTAAGGACGGGTGATTTAATTTCGCTGGAAGCCAATGTTCCGCACGATTTACTAGCTCAGGAAGATAGCATTGTCCGATTGACTTTATCAAAATTCGACAGTGTAGCGAGAGTGGAAAAAGTTATTGAATAAAATCAAAAGCATTCTTAAAATAAACGCTGCTCTAAAAACAGTCGATGAAGAGAATGAATCAACTTAGAGCATCAAAAATATAAAGCAGTTTTAATCTAAAATTAAAACTGCTTTTTTTGTTTAAAATGCAGCTGCAACATTTTTACTCAAATTTTTCATTTCATGTCTGTGCTTTTCGTACTTTAACATTCTTAAAATTTCACATCTGATCTGTTGGCCTGATATCTAAAATGGATAATTTTTTAGTAAAGATCGAAATTAAATTAAACTAGAAGTAATCATTTCATGAAAGATATTCAACGGCAAGACCTGGAAATCATCAGTCGACATAGCAATATCGATAAACCAGGAATTGCAAAAATCTTTACCGACGAAATTTACAACACCAGGGAAACCTGGCAGCATTTTTTGCGTTTGTTTTACATTACACTCGGGATTGGATTTACGGTCTCCGGAATAATTTTCTTTTTCGCCTATAATTGGGCTGACCTCAACAAATTTGTCAAAATCGGTCTGACAGAATTATTAATCGTTGCGACAACTTGCGTTGTACTTTTTGCGAAGCTGAGTAAAACTATTCGGAATATCATTCTCACTGGAGCTGCAGCTTTAGTCGGTGCTTTGTTTGCCGTTTACGGACAGATTTATCAGACTGGAGCGAACGCTTATGATTTCTTTCTAGGCTGGACGGTCTTCATTGCATTGTGGGTATTCATTTCAGGGTTTGCACCGTTGTGGCTGCTCTTTTTATTATTGGTCAACACTACTTTTTATTTTTATTCGCAACAGGTTGCTAAAGATTGGTCGCCCGTCTTCATTTGCACAGTGCTCTTTCTACTCAACGCTTCAGCAGTTATTGCAGCCGTTTTAGTTTCGAAATTTAAAAAAGATGTTGAAGTTCCAAAGTGGTTTTTAAACATCGTTTCCTTAGCCGCAATCACTTTTGCGACCATAGGAATGGTGCTTGGGATTTCTATTCCTGACAGCCCCAGTTTCCCTTTTTTAATTGGGATGGTGGTCATTATTTACGCCCTAGGAATATGGTATTCCTGGACTGAAAAGGCCGTTTTCTATTTTGCGGTGATTCCTTTTAGTATTATTATAATCATCTCTGCGATTATGTTGAAAAACTCACTGGATGAAGGAACGATCTTGCTTTTAGGTATTTTTATAATTGTCAGCATTACTTTGGTGATCAAGAATTTGCTAACCTTACAAAAGAAATGGAAAAATGAGAAATAAAGAAAACGTCCAAGAACTTCTTCAATATCTTCAAAGTAAAAGTCAAGCAAACCTAACTTTTGATGAAGACGCTATCGTAAAAGACTACGAGAAAAAAGAAGACAATCAGTCTTTAGCCATTAAAATATTATCGGTTCTCGGCGGATTGCTGGCGAGTATAGCCTTTATCGCTTTTCTGTTTGTCTCAAATCTTTTTGACTCGAAAACTGCCATGCTTATATTTGGAGGGATTTGTATCGCCGGCGCCTTGTTCTTAAATAGAATATCTGATAAAATAATTACCGATACCTTAAGTGTTTCTTCCTACCTCATCGGTTTTGTTTTAGTCGGAATTTCACTTGTAGATCAGGAAGCATCTAAAAGTGTCATTTGCATTATCTTTCTAGTCATTGCAGTACTAGCGCTCTTTATCGTTGATAATTACATGATGTCATTCGTGTCTCTTCTTATTATAAATGGTTCTATTCTGGCCCTAATTACTTTAAATGAATGGCATTTCCTTATTAATCTATATACTGCAATAATCGCTATTGTCCTTACTTTTATTTTCCTGACTGAAGCCAAATTCATGATGCAGAAAAACAGAATATCGCAATTGTATGAACCGCTCCGTTCCGCCTTGGTTTTCACCTTTTTAGGACTGTTAATCTACATTAGTAAATTCGGAATTGTGGAACTTTCGCCCGTCTTTAAAATTATTGTTTCCCTTGTCATTTTGTTTGCAATCCTTTATATCGTTTCTATTCTTTTTTCGATTTTAAAAATTACAAATATTAAACATAAAATAATGATCGCGGTTGCTACAGTACTTCTGTTGGCTCCGACCATCTATTCGCCGGCAATATCTGGTACCATCTTGATTATTCTGCTGAGTTTTCTGGTTAATTATAGGACGGGTTTCGCCTTGGGAATTATTGGATTTATTTATTCCATTTCCATGTATTACTACGATCTTCATTTCACCTTGCTTACCAAATCAATTATTCTTTTTTCTTCGGGAATTCTTTTTCTGATGATTTACCTGTTCACGCATAAAAAACTGATGTCTAATGAAAAAGTATAAATGGTATCTGATTCTTCTAAATTTGGTTGTTTTACTGGTCTACTTCAACTTTACTGTCTACAAAAAAGAAGAATTATTAAAGAATGGAAAACTGGTATTACTTGAGCTAGCGCCAGTTGATCCACGCTCCTTAATGCAGGGCGATTACATGATTTTACGGTATGAAATTTCCGAAAACTTCGATGCAGAAAAGTCACCAAAACGTGGCTATTGCATTGTTAAAATTGGATCCGACGGAATTGCTAGAAAAGTAAGATTTCAAAAAAACCTTACACCTTTAAAACCTGAGGAACATGCCATAGAATACAGTTCCTCCGACCCTTGGAACATGAATATTGGCGCCGAATCATTCTTCTTTCAAGAAGGCCAGGGCAAAAAATATGAGCAAGCAAAATATGGAGGTTTAAAAATAGATGACCGCGGAAACAGCCTTTTGTTTGGTCTTTATGATGAAAAAGCAAACCAGATTAAATAACCGTAAAATCCGCATTGCTTAAAAATTTTCCTCTTTAAATTAATAACAAAAGCGCGAATTCAATTTCGCGCTTTTCAATTTTTTATCAAAGATAATTCTAATTATCTATGAAGCCGTAGTCTTTTGCGTCTGCTCTGCCAAATAGTTAGAAATCACTTTATCAACCAATTCTTCTTTCGTCAAATGATGAAAAATCGTTTTCACCTGCTGCTTCACCTCTTCTGGAATCTCGCGATTTGGTTTTGTTTTAAAGACTTTTTTAGCCCAAACCAAAGTGTTGTTCCATTCAATTGCTTCTGCATTTGCTTTTTTTACAGGATGAAATTTAATTCCAAGTTCCCGTTCAAAATCGGCAATTTCCTTCACTTCTTCCTGCTGAATAATCGTCATCGAAAGTCCCTTCGCTCCTGCTCTACCTGTTCGTCCGCTTCGGTGAACATAGGCTTCATGCGTATCTGGCAAATGATAATTGACGACGTAAGCCAATTCTTTCACGTCAATTCCTCTGGCAACCAAATCTGTGGCAACCAAAATATCGATATAGCCTTCCCGAAACTGATCCATAATACGATCCCGAATTCCTTGCGTCAAACTTCCGTGCAAAGCTCCAGAAGAAATTTTACGAATTGCCAAATTTTTCGCCAGTTTATTCACAGCCGCTTTGGTTTTACAAAAAATAATTCCTCTGCCGCCCTCCTGAGAATTCAAGAAGTGCAAAAGCACATCTAATTTCTCAATCGGTTCTACCACGATATATTGGTGATCAATCCCTTCATGTCCGACAGTCGCCATATCAGCACTGATAGAAACGGCATTTTTCGACATATAATTATGAACAACATCTTTCAGTTCACCCGGCATGGTAGCACTGAATAAAAAGGTGCGTCTATTTTTCGGCATCGCTTTTAGGATCGGCATCAAGTCTTCTTTTAAAGCTTGAAACATTTCATCAGCTTCGTCTAAAACCAAATGTTTTACAGCTTTGATATCGACAGCTTCTTTCTCTAATAAATCTAAAAATCGACCTGGCGTCGCCACGATAATTTGCGGACTCGCTTTCAGTTCTTCCACTTGTGATTTCACCGTATTTCCGCCCGTGAGCAAAACCATAGTAACCTCTGGCAGATATTTCGCAAACTCAGTTAGGTTGGTATAAATCTGCTGGCTCAATTCTCGCGTTGGCGCTAAAATGACAGTTTGCACATTCTTGTTTTCCGCTTCTATAAGCTGTATTAGCGGCAATCCAAACGCGGCAGTTTTACCTGTGCCCGTTTTGGCAAGTGCCACCATATCTTCCGTTTCATTCAGAATTAAGGGAATCACTTGCTCCTGAATTTCAGTGGCAACCGTAATTTCTAAATCCTTTAAGGCGTTTTGAAGGGAATGAATAATTCCTAAATCAGAGATATGTGTAGACATGAACAATTTTTTGCAAAGATAACCACAGATTTCGGTAATCGCCTGAACTCCTGTTATAATTAAAAAAATTTTTCAAGTTGTAAGAAGAATAGTTATTTTAGGAGCAACCAGGTTTTCGCTTCTTTGAAAACACCAACCTGCTCTCCACTATATCTTTTTCTTTTGCCGCCGCATTTTCCCTTGGCAAAAAGAAAAAGGATGTCGTTTCGATGGTAAGTTTGTATTAAGAAAAATAATTAATAATTTGGTTAATAATATTAACCAAAGAGTAAAAGCAGCAGGATAAAGGCCGACGCTTCGTTGA
>NZ_FOIX01000004.1 GCF_900109615.1 Kaistella antarctica | reverse complement strand
CGCGGGAGAGTAGGTCGCCGCCAGTCTTTTTTAATCCGCCACGGCGGAGAACAAGCTCATCAATTTATTTTGATGAGCTTTTTTTGTGACCGAAAACCTAGATGATGGGTGATGGGTGATTAGTGGATTGGATTTTTGGTGGGGAAGTGGGATTATGGTTTTTCTGGTCTTTGGTATCTATTACTTTCTGAAGTTATAGCCGCGATGGGAGCGGTATCCTTTTTTGCTGGAGGGGTTTTGATGTTATAAACTAAAGTGCTGGCAAAAAAGATATAGCGGATAGCGCGACGGGTTTTGTAAGAAGCTAAAATGATGATGCTCCTTATTTTGCGAGCTATGAATTTTAAATTGGAGGTGAGTGAACTGCTTGGGGTTTTAATTTTGGTGGATTAGGTAGAAAGCGGGAATGTTTTTGGATAGTCCTGAAAATAAAAGTAAATTTAGAAATTGAAAATATTAAAATTTATACAATGAAAAAAATAATCTCATCTCTGGTGTTAACAGGTGCAATCGTAATGGGGAATGCCCAAGTTAAAACGCCACAGCCAAGTCCGGCTGCTACGGTGAAGCAAACGATAGGACTGTCTGAAGTTACGGTTGATTATTCGCGACCGTCTGCAAATAGCCGCAAGGTTTTTGGGAATCTGGTGCCCATGAATGTGGTTTGGAGAACGGGTGCAAATGGGTCTACCGATATTACTTTTAAAAACGACGCCACCTTTAATGGAGTAAGTATTCCTGCGGGGAAATATGCGCTGTATACGATTCCGGGAATGAGTGATTGGGAAGTGGTTCTTTATAAGGATACGGAACAATGGGGTGCGCCGAAAGAATTGAAATCGGATCAAATTGCAGCGAAGACTAAAGTGAAAGCAATGAAAAGTGCCAATTCTGTGGAGACTTTTACGATTGGGTTTGATGATTTGAAAACTGATCAAGGCAATCTTGTAATGAGTTGGGAGAACACGATGGTGAAAGTTCCTATTATGATGGATTCAAAGAAGGAAGTTTTGGAATCTATTGCTACCACTTTAGCAAAGAAAGACACTAAAGCATCTGATTACAATCAAGCTGCGGGTTATTATTTTCAAGAGAAATTGGATTTGAAGAAGGCGTTGGAATATAGTAAGAAAGCGAATCAATTGGCACCGGACACTTTTTATATGTTGAAGTTGCAGGCGGAAATTGAAGCAGCGAATGGAATGAAAAAGGAAGCAATTGCCACGGCGAACAAGTCGCTAACGCTTGCCAAGAAAGATGGTAACGAGGATTACGTAAAAATCAATACGGATAATATTGCGAAGTGGAGTAAGAAATAATTTCAGTACACTATATAATTAAGGGACACCAATTTGGTGTCCCTTTTTTTGTTTGTGATTTGCTGTTGTAGTAATTTTTTTGTGGTCGCCTGATTTCTGTTTGCGGGTGGTCGTATCGGACTTGCGGGTGGTAGTATCAGAGTTGCGGGTGGTAGTATCAGAGTTGCGGGTGGTCGTATCGGCTTGGCGGGTGGTCGTATCGGAATTGCGGGTGGTGTCATTTTCCTCATCCCAACCCTCTCCAAAGGAGAGGGAATAAGTGCCTTATCTTTTTCCATTATGCAACTGGCTGATTTTTGATTTGGAAGTGAGAGGGTGAGTTATAATTTTGGTTTTTTTATTTGGATGCCTTTTACTTGGGCAAACTCGGGACTGGTTGAACCGAAGAGGGCTTTGACATAGATTTTTATGTCTTTGGCGGTTTCGAAGAGGGAATTTTCGTCGGTGTAGAGGATTTTGTCGCGGGCGATTCTGGCATTGTTTACGGCGGCATAGACTGGTGGGACGGCATCATTTGTCTGGATAAGGTCGGCAATTTTGGTGTCGAGGGTGGCGATTTGGAGGTCGACTTCATTGGGAGCATAGGATGGTTCTGCTTCTAAGATTGATTTCAACCCTGATAAATGCTGAATGAGTTGATCATAAGATTGCTGACTGGCGGAGATGGTTTTGGCTGGTGGGTTATTTGGATCCAACGGTGCTTTTGGCGTGGAAGACCCTTTGCCTTGGATTTTATTATTAAAAGTTTTGGCATCGGCGATGGTTTCGTCAGAAGCATCTGTGGCTTGGAGCGCCGCAATAAGGCGAGTTGCAAGGCCGCGGACGTCGCTGAAAGCGGCAGCGCGCAAATTAACTTTGGTATTGTAGTCGGTGTTTTTG
Organism: Kaistella antarctica; assembly: GCF_900109615.1. Classification (GTDB taxonomy): domain Bacteria; phylum Bacteroidota; class Bacteroidia; order Flavobacteriales; family Weeksellaceae; genus Kaistella; species Kaistella antarctica. The sequence goes on along the minus strand of NZ_FOIX01000004.1, from coordinate 620,969 downwards.
GGGATGACGTCGGCAATACTGGTGTCGGCGGCTGCTTTTAGAGCAACCATTTGGGGCAGTTTGAGATTGGTTTTTGAAGGGTTGTAAATTGCTCCGTAACCGGTAATAAACTCGATAAGGTCTTGAAAGTTGGCGACGTTTTTGGCGTGCCCTGTTTCGGATGTTGAGGCCATGGTAATTGTGTTTTAATTTGTTAGAAGTGAAATTAACAAGAAAAAGGTTTACAAACTACCGCTAATAAACCCTTTTTTATGAATATTTTTAAGGAGATGAATGATGACGGTTTTTACAATTACTCATGCGTGAATGATGCTGTGTTATTGTGGAGTGATGAAGGATCACGGATTGTAAATTAGGGACATCGGTCAACGCAAAATCACGATAATATTAGTAGAAATTAAATTCCTTGTTAATCGATTGATTAATGAGGATTTTGCTTTTTAGAAAAATTGCTTCATCTACGAAATCTTCTTTATGCGTAAAAATAATTACGGCATCAGGGGTAATGTGGCTTATTGCCAGTTGTAGTATTGACAACAAAATTTAAAATTTACATGAGTTGAAAAAGACATTATGAATGTTAAAGAAAAGTTAGGAAAGCGAATTAATGAATTGAGAATAGAGAAATCTTTGTCACAAGAGAAGCTCGCATTAAAAGCAAATATAGATAGAGCTTACATGCATTTAATTGAAAAAGGTAAGACCAATGTTTCTATTGAATTGATTGAGAAAATAGCTGTGGCACTAGAAATTAGTATTAAAGATCTCTTTGATTAAAATATCTACAGCCTTTAAAAAATGAAAAAAGAGAAAAAAGATTTCGAAATGAAGTTTACAGAAAAAATATCTTTAGAAACAGTTGGAGATAAAAAGTTTAGAATAAAATTAATAGAACCTGAAAATAATCAAGAGGCTATTCTTACGCACTATTTGCACAGTTTAAAAAATAAAAAGATTTCTAATTTCTTTAAAGATGATGCTATCAATTTCACTAAAGAGATTTTAGAAAATAAGTATCCTGAAAATGTTATTACCACTATAGTTGCGGAAGAGGCTTTACAAATGGGACTTTTCGAAATGTTAGAAGTGCCATTTCCACCAGTTAAAAATCCAAAATTTACATTTATCGATTTGTTTGCAGGAATTGGGGGATTTCGTTTGGCTTTGCAAAATTTAGGAGGAAAATGTGTATTTACAAGTGAATGGGATAAAGAAGCAAAACGAACTTATAAAGCAAATTTTGGCGAAAGACCTTTCGGTGATATTACAAAAGAAGAAACGAAGACTTATATACCAGATGAATTTGATTTGTTGTGTGCAGGTTTTCCTTGTCAAGCATTTTCCATTGCAGGAAAGCGTGGAGGATTTGAAGATACAAGAGGTACATTATTTTTCGATGTAGCTGAAATCATTAAACGAAAAAGACCAAAATCAGTTTTCTTAGAAAATGTAAAAGGTTTGAGAAGTCATAACGGAGGGAAGACGTTAGCTACAATTTTAAATGTTTTGCGAAATGATCTTGGTTATTTTGTTCCTGAACCACAAATTGTAAACGCCAAAGATTTTGGTGTTCCACAGAACAGAGAGAGAATTTATATCGTTGGTTTTAGAAATGACTTGGGAATTGAAAGTTTTGAATATCCAAAACCCTCACTTGAAAAGGTAACTTTTGCGGATATTAAGGAAGAGAAGGTTCCACCAACTAAATATTTTCTTTCTACGCAATATCTCCAAACTTTAATAAATCATAAGGAACGTCATGAAAGTAAAGGAAATGGTTTTGGCTATGCAATTATTCCTGATGACCAAATAAGTAATGCGATTGTAGTTGGCGGTATGGGTAGAGAACGGAACTTAGTTTTAGATCATAGAATTACTGATTTTACACCAACAACACATATCAAAGGAACAGTCAATCGTGAAGGAATTCGAAAAATGACTCCAAGAGAATGGGCAAGATTACAAGGTTTTCCAGATGATTATTTAATTCCAGTTGCTGATGCTTCTGCGTACAAGCAATTTGGGAATTCTGTTGCAGTTCCTGCAATTCAAGCTACTGCAAATGAAATTATTAAGCTAATATCAAAATAGAAATATATGTTAACCGGAAACAAAGGAGAGTGGAGTGAAATTTATGCTTTAATTAAATTGATGACTGATGGTAAGTTATTTCAGTCAGATATTAATCTTAACGTAGATACTAAAAACGTGTATGACGTAATTGCAGCTTATAAAAAAGATGTTGGTTATGATCTTACATTCGAGCGAAATGAAGGTGTTAAAGTATTCAAGATAGAAGGTGATGCAAAAACATTAATTTTAGAAAAATCATATTCTGATTTTCAGGATCTTTCTTTTTTGTTATTAGATGGTATTCGAGCTGGATCCGGAAAAACTTTTAAACTTCCATTGGTGGACTCATATTTCGATGAACTACAAATTGGAAAAGTTCAAGCTGGAGCAAACTCCAAAGCAGATTTGCGTTTGAGAATCTATGATCACAGGCTTGCAAAAGAAGCAGACTTAGGATTTAGCATAAAAAGCCTCATTGGTAGCAAGTCTACATTATTTAATCCAGATATAGAGGGAAATTTTATTTATGAATTAGAAGGTTTTGATAAAAGTTTAATCTCCACGTTTAATCGTGAGACATATAATACACCTAAAATTACGAATAGGATACGACGGATGGTCACAGAAGGATATATTCCGAAATTTTCTGGAATCCAGTCTACTCAACTGCGACTAAATTTAAAGATGATTGATGGAGATATGCCTGAGATAATTGCGTGGGCACTTTTTTATAGATATCGAGATAAGAAGTCTGCTCTTATTGACATTGTAAATACTTTAGAAGATGAAGATCCATTAAAATTTTATGAAGGCGCAAATTCTTTACAAAGAATGTATGAATATAAACTTAAGAAGTTTTTAATGGATTCTGCAATGGGCATGACAACAAAAACACCTTGGCTTGGTGAGTACGATTCATTTGGCGGTGTAATAGTCGTTAAGAAAGATGGCGATTTAGTATGTTTTCATGTATATGATATAAATCTTTTCAGAAATTATTTACTAAATAACACTTTCCTTGAGCAACCAGGAACAGGTGAGGATGAAAATAATCCTGGAAATGCAGATCCTCTTTCAGGAAAAAAATTTTATTATGGGTGGCTATATGAAGAGAATGATAAATGTTATTTTAAACTTAATTTACAAGTTAGATTTACAAAATAATATTTTGTTCGTCTATGTTTAAAGTTTAGATACATAATTTCAGAAATAAACTTTCTAAGCGATAAAAAAATGGACACCAAATTCGGTGTCCATTTTTTATATTCTTACGTTCTTAAACATACCCTCCAACAAACTCGCACTCGCAATCATCAGCAAACACCCAATCGGATTCAGCCATAGAAACTCGAGCTGAATAATTTCTTTTACATCTAAAAAGTAAAGCAAGATGATGATGGGTTCTACAATGACGATACTCCACATGGTGGCTTTTCCGCCAATTTTTGGGAACAAGAAGGCGATGGCAAAGACGCCGAGAATAACGCCGTAGAATAAGGAGCCAATAATATTTACGGCCTGGATTAAGTTTTCAAATAAACTGGCATTCACGGCGAAGAAAATGGCAATCATTCCCCACATTAAGGTGAAAAGTCGGGAGGCGTTTAAGTATTTCTTCTCTGAAATATCGGGGGCGAAATTCCGCTTATAGATATCTACGACGGTGGTTGTGGCTAAGGCATTCAGTTCGGAGGACGTAGAACTCATGGCCGCCGAGAGAATTACGGCGATCAATAAACCGATAATTCCGGTAGGCAAATAGTTGAGGATATAGTAGATGAAGACGTAATCTTTGTCATTCGATTCAATGTCGGGCGCGACTTTATTGATTAGCTTTTTTACATCTTGTCTGAGGACGACTTCTTTTGCCTGAAGCTCTTTCAATTCCGACATTACAACTGGGGAATGATCGGTTTTCCAAACGGCGATTTTTTGTTTTTTGGCTTCGTGGAGTTGGTCAAACTCAGTATTCAAGGCTTGATATTCGGTGTTATTCTGAAGCTGGTTAGAAAGTGGATTGAAATTTAAAGGCGTTTTTTCAAACTGAAAGAAAACGAAAACCATGACGCCGATAAAGAGAATGAAAAACTGCATGGGGATTTTGAACAAGCCATTGAAGAGCAAACCGAGGCGGGCTTCTTTTAAACTTTTTCCGGTTAGATATCTTTGAACCTGACTTTGATCGGTGCCGAAATAGCTCAAGAACAAAAAAGTTCCACCCAGAAAGGCCGACCAAATATTGTAGCGGCTGTTGATATCAAATTCAAAACTGACGGGATTGATTTTACCCATGGAGCCGGAATAGAGTAGGGCATCATTTAGATCTAATGGTAATTTATCAACGATCAGGAAAAAGGCTAAAAACATCCCAATAAAAATGACAATCATCTGTTGTTTCTGGGTCTGGCTGACGGCTTCGGTGCCACCAACTAAAGTATAAATGGTGACCAAACTTCCGATGACGATATTGGTTAAAATGAGATTCCAACCTAAAATGGTAGAGAGAATAATGGCGGGCGCGAAAATCGTAATCCCGGCAGCCAAACCTCGTTGGATTAAAAAGAGGATGGCGGTTAGAATTCGGGTAGATAGTCCGAACCTTTTTTCTAAATATTCGTAGGCGGTTAGAACATTCATTTTGAAAAATTTGGGCAGGACCCAAACGCAGAGAATAACCATGGCGAGAGGCAAGCCGAAATAAAATTGCACGAAACCTAAACCGTCGTGATAGGCTTGTCCGGGCGTTGATAAAAAGGTGATGGCACTGGCTTGGGTGGCCATGATGCTCAAACCGACCATCCACCACGGGTTGGTTTTGCCGCCCAGGAAGGATTCGGATGTTTTTACTTTTTTGGATTTGTAAATCCCGTAGATCACGATGAATAATAGGACGAATATGAGCACTGCCCAATCTAATGTCTTCATTTATAATAGTTTTGAAAGAGGAGCATGGCGACAATCATCACGGCTGTAATGAGCAGTAGCGCGATGTAGAGTTTTTTCCAGTTGGTGGGTTTTTCTTGATTCATTGTTTTATCACATTTATTTGTAATTCTTGGCGCACAGATTTCACGGATTTTCACGGATGATGAATTTGTTTTTTATTTGGGCGCCCAGAACTACGTTCGTAAATTTCAATTAAAGCATTCGCTTTACTTTCATTTATGCCTTCTACTCCCGCTTTTTTACTTGGTGGCTTAGTTTCGACAGGCTCAACTACCACGACAAGCTCAGTCACCAATTAAAAAGAGCTCTCTCGTTTTGAGAACGAGAGGGCGTAGATTTTTGCTGTTTACCCAGGTTTTTGTCATTCCGTAGGAATCTCATCTATTGAAAATTTTGCGGTAGAGATTCCTACGGAATGACAAGCTGTATGATAAGTAATTTTTGCTAACCGTTGAAAACAAAAGTTTAAAATCTCTATCGTATTTTCAACTATCAACTATCAACTATCAACTATCAACTATCAACTATCAACTATTTCCGCAGCGCCAAGATATTCATAAATAATTTATAGGCGCCTGGAACTCCAGCGGGTAATTCTCGGAAGAAGGATAAGCCGGTGTAAACATAAGTTCCTTTGCCGTAATTTCCGGCGAGTAAGATTCCTTTTTGCGGAGATTCTCCCGTGTCGTTTCCTTCTAAAAGTGGAATTAAATTTTGATCCCAATCGTCGGCGAAATATAAGCCTCTTTCCTGAACCCAATTGTCCATATCTTTTTGGGTGATGGTATTGGGAGCATTAAATACAGGGTGATTTGGAAGTAAGAATTTTAGGGTTGCATCTTCTTCAGAAATTCGATTGGCTCCCAGTTTTAAGTTGAAAGGCGCGATTTCATTGGTGAGTAAACCTCGATTGGTGTTGTACTGATTGATAACCAAACCGCCATTTTCAATGAATTTCCAAATGTCTTTGTTAACCAAAGTTATTTCAGGCTGTGTATTAAAAAGTCTGATTCCTAAGATAAGAACATCGTATTTTTTTAGGAGTGAGGGATTCCAGTTTTTTAAATCCAATTCATCCACTTGCAAGCCGATGGCGCGGAGAGAGGAAGGGATTTCGTCGCCAGAACCTTTGAGGTAGGCAATTTTGACCGCTGGGATTTTCAAATCTAAATTTTGAATTTTTGCCTGCGCAGTCTTCAGCCAGATTTGTCTGTCGATATGTGGATAATCGACCACATTTAAAGATTGGGTGTAGGTTTTTCCCTGAGATTCTAGGATAGCTTCGAGGGAGGAATTGGCGTTTCTTGAAATTGGTTCTACCTTAAACAGAACTTTTTTCTTCTCGCCAATTTCTTTGAATTCAATTGTTTGTGGTGGAGAGATTTTCCAGTCTTTACTGCCTTTTAAGGAAACCTTTGCTGATGAATTGGTAACGAAACTTTCCACTTCAACCGCTATTTGTTTGGGATGGTTGCTGAAAATAAAATTTTCCTGGTCAAAATTTGCCACGAAAGATGGAACAGTGTAAAATGGTTCGTACTGTTCACCAATCGAAGGATCGACTGTTTTTTGTTTTAAAGGAATCTCGAAATCAATTTTTGCAGAATCAAAGTTAATGGTAATAGCTTTTTTTACAGGATTTAAAATTTCTGGTTGGCCGATGTCTGCTGGATTATTGACGACATGCAAATTGTTTTTCGGTGTTTGCTGCAGCCAATAAGGATTGGATAATTGTACATCATCCAGCTTCAATTTCTCGGTAGCTTTATACGAATCGTTGGCAGCGATTTCTTTTGTGCCGCTTCCCAAAATCGCGACGTTGATGTTTTTATTGCTTCTATTGGTAATTTCAAGTCGCGTGTTAATTTCTTGATTTAAAGTTCCGAAGCCATTTTGCGTAGTCCATTCAAAATAAATTCCCTGGGTTTTTAAAATCAAATCTTTTACTTGATTTAATTTTGATACATCTGCTTTTTCCTTTTTGAGTAAGTCGTAAAGTTCTACTAATGTATTTAAGGAAAGCTGTGGATTATTAAATTGATAGTCGGCAATCAATTTTTCTTGGTGCGTTTTAATAGGTCCCTTTTCTGAGGATAGGTTTATACCTTCAAAAATATCGTTGGTTTTTGGTTTGTCTCCTTTCAGAAATTTAAGATATTCTAAATCGGAACCTCTTTCCAAAGCCATCCCAAAACCTTGACAGGCATGTTTGCTTCGGCTTTTTGAGGAGATTTCATTATTTGAAATTCCGAGAATTGGGAAATAGGTACCAACATTAATAGAGTATAAACCGGTCTTATCAGATTTTTCAAAGTTTTCTTTGCTGCCAAAAAACCACCAGCTGGTGTTGTAAAATAGTCGCTTGGGCTGCCAAACTTTCACATATTTCAACTGCTCGGGAAATGCTTTTGGATCGGCGGCCAAATCAAAAGCTTCCATTGCCAATATTGCGGAGGCCGTGTGATGACCGTGTGTTTCTCCATTCGAATTTGGATCGAAACGGGTGATGATTATTTCGGGTTTGTTTTTGCGAATTGCCCAAACGACATCGGCTAAAATTTGCTGTTTGTCCCAGAACTTCAAGGTTTCGGTGGACGTTTTAGAATAGCCAAAATCTAAAGCTCGGGTAAACCATTGTCTTCCTTTGTCGACTTTTCTGGCTTCCAGAAGTTCTTGGGTGCGGAGTAATCCTAAGAGTTCTCCTTTTTCTGTGCCGATTAAATTTTGGCCACCGTCGCCTCGGGTTAAAGATAAATAAACTGCATCGACATGTTTTTCGTGTGTGAGCCAGGAAATGATTCGGGTGTTTTCGTCATCTGGATGGGCGGCAATATACATAACTGTGGTATTATTTTGCAGCCGAAGTAAATCATCATATATCTCTGAAGAACTGTTTGAAACGGATTGTGCGGAGAATTGCAGCGCGATTAAAAGAAATACCGCAACTAAAAATTTTATCATAGGCTAAAGATAAAAAGTTATTATAAATTTTAGCGTATAAATGAAAAAACCATCTTAATTAAAGGAGAATTAATTTTAAAACCGACTCAATATTCCCCAATGAATTTTGGTGTCGCCGAACTTGATTGGATTGCCGAATTCGTTGCCGTTGGAGATTTGAAAACTCATTAAGCCGATTGGTAGAATAAAATTGAAGCCCACGCCGAAGCTATAGAATTTAGGTTTTAAACCTAAGTTTTTATTGTGCAGTTCGCCGTATTGACCAAAAACATCGAAGAAGGCTTGGTTGCCAACTAAGTAGCGATACTCGGCAGTTCCGAAATAATAGAAATCTGCGTATAGCGAGTTTTCATTAAAACCCCGCAAGGAATTCCAGCCACCAAAACGCAATTGTTCATTGATGGCAAAAGTATTTTTCGAGTTTAAGAGCGCTGTTTCGGCTCTTAAGTTTAGATAGTTGTTTCCTTTAATTTGGAAATTTCGTTCTCCTGAGAGGAAATAATTGGTTTGACTGGCCTTTACATTTTCCACAGAATAATTGGTGATAATATAATCTGCTTCAGCTCGCAATTTAGTTTTGTGCAAAAACAATTCAACCTCCGAGGGCTCTGTGTATTCGTACCAAAGTCCAATTCCTTTTTTATCATAATCCTTGCCTTGGACATATAAAGAATCGAGAACGGTGGATGTTTCAAAAGTTCCGCGGATTCCGATTTTTTGATTGCTTTTTAAATGAAGGTAAAAGGCTGGCGTGAGTTTCACATTCGCGTAAGTAGAATCTTGCCGGAAAATGTTAACCTTAAAATTCCCACCGATGTTTGATTTAAACAGATACGGAATATCAGTTTGTAAATCGAAAGTTTGGCCTTTGTCGGGATTTCTTTGCCAAAAAATATTGACGGTTTCAAACCCATTAAACATATTTCGGAAATTTAAATTAAGACTTCCGTTGAAGGAGAACTTTTCTGTTTTGTCGTTTCCAAAACCAATGACGCCATCAAAACTATTTGATTTTTTCTTTTGAGTGAAGAGAAAAATGCTGGTCGAATCTTTAGTAAATAAAGTTTGTGGCGGTTTTTCTAACAAAATAAACGGGTGATTTTGCAATGACTGTCCTAATCGGGCCAGGGTGTTTTCTTGATAATTTTTGCCGAGATATTCTTTCTCTAAATTCTTTACGAAACGTTTCGGAACTTTTTCATAACCTTTAAATACAAGGCCGTCGATTTTCCGTTGATCGCTTTTGATGATTGACACTTCAACTTGTGGAATGTCATTTCTCATTCCTTTAAATTGAGACTTCACGCGATTGAAGACAAAGCCTTGACTTCGATATTTTTCACTGATTGACTTTTTAAGAGAATCTAAATTCTTGGTAAAAAGTTCTGGTGGAAGTTTGGTGTTTTGTGCAATCTCCTCAGAAAATTGGACTTGCGCTTGATTGTAATTTTTTCCTTTATCAAAAAAGATTTCGGTAGCATTGCCTTCTTTGCTTACTTTTTTGACATCAGTGAAATAGTAATAATTCTGAGTTAATGAATCTAAGAATTTCACGGCAGAAGCAGAATCTTTGGCCAGTGTTTTCTTGTTGGTCTGAACGTCGATGAGCCAATACTCTTTGACTTGTGCTTTAAAAAAAACACAGGAAAAAAGAAGCAGCATGTTAATTAGGATTTTCAATGAAATTGTTTCTCTGTTTGAACTGAATTAATCGGCGTTTAGTATTGGTTGAGCAATATTTTTTTATCTTTATAAAATTAATTCTTTTCCTTTATTAATTCAGGTTAGTGAGGATTTTACGTTTTTATTTTATGAAAAAAGTTGGTTTATTTTTCGGGAGTTTTAATCCTATTCATATTGGTCATTTAATTTTGGCAAATTATATCATCGAAAATACGGATATGGATGAACTGTGGTTTGTGGTGAGTCCGCAAAATCCGTTTAAAGATAAAAAATCTTTATTGAAAGATCATAACCGTTTGGACATGGTACAACTTGCCCTAAAGAATTATCCTAAACTGCGTGCTTCAAATGTGGAATTCTCGTTGCCAATTCCGAGTTACACCATTGATACGTTGACTTATTTGCACGAGAAGCATCCCGATTATTCTTTTGCTTTAATTATGGGCGAAGATAATTTGAATGGACTTTCAAAATGGAAGAACGCAGAAACTTTAATTAAAAATCATCAGATTATTGTTTATCCACGAATTTTCGAAGAAGGTAAAATAGACCATGAGTATTTGCAACATGAAAATGTTTCCGTTATAAAAGCACCAATTATTGAACTTTCTGCAACGGAAATCCGGAATATGATTAAAGATGGAAAGAACGTGCGACCGATGTTGCCGCCGGAAGTTTTTGAGTATCTGGATGGAAGTAATTTTTATAAATAGCAAATATTTTTAATCCCATTTTTTAATCCTTAAATTTGCAAATTAACTTTATTTAAAGGTTTTACTAAATAATCTCTATGAATTTCATCGAAAATTTTTTTGCAAAATATAGCCAGGAGCAAATTGAAAAATGGTTTAAACAGGTTTGTCTCGCTGAGGCAATTTCTTGGTTATTTCTCTTCAGTGCAATGGTATGGATTCGATATGATCGAGACGGGCTTTTGCCCACAATCTATATAATTATCATTGGTAATATTCACGGATTGTTTTTTACGCTTTATTTATTATTGCTCTTTAACGCGAAGAAAATTTACAAATGGGATGATGAAGATACGGTCTTTGCATTGCTGGCGGGCTTCTTTCCCTTCGCTACCATTTGGGTCGATAAAAAATTAGCAAGATTTGATCGGGAGGAATAGTTCCGGCTAAAATTTAATAGAAAAAGAGTAGAAATTTCTACTCTTTTTTTTGTTTCTAATGTAATGTTTCTAAATTTTGAGTTGTTCTTAACTAAATAACATTACCAATTTAAAATTTTTAGTGCTGATTGCTAACGTTTTAAATGTCTAATAGGAAATAATACACTACTTTGTATTGCATATTACTAAAATTATTATTTATATTTGTCAGATAAAACTAATGTCTTAAAACTAATGACCGAAGAAAAGAGGGGAGTGCCAGAAACTAAAACTAATTGACCGACTAAAAACTAATAACTGCGCTTCCTTCTTTTTCTTTTTTAAAAACTCAAACCATGAAAAAACTAATTATTTCACTCGCGCTTCTTACTGGTTTTGCTGCCATTGCACAAGAGAAACCAAAAGCTGATTCCACCAAAACTCAAGATATTAAAGAAGTGGTGTTGACCAAACAGGTCTTTCAAAAAAAAGCAGATCGTTTTATTTATGATGTGGCAGCTTCGCCAGTCGCAAAAGGAAATACGGCTTTCGGACTTTTGAAAGAAACTCCACTGGTTTCTACGACCGACGATAAAACTTTGAGAATTGCTGGAAAATCGAACGCCATTATTTATATCGATGGAAGAGTGACTCAGATGGACGCTGAATCTTTGGTGATATTTTTAAAAAATACGCCTGCTGAAAATATTCAGCGAATTGAAGTGATCACAATGCCGGGAAGCGAGTATAAAGTTGAATCTTCCGACGGAATTATTAATATTATTCTGAAAAAGAAAGCGACCAATGGTTTGAATGGAAATATGAGAATGAATAATAGCCAGAGCTACTATAATTCTTCCAGCGCTGGTTTAAGTTTAAATTACCGCAAAGATAAACTGGGAATAAATTCTAATTTCAACATCAGCGAAAATATTGAAGAACAATATTATCTTTTAAGAAATGGAAACAGCCAGGCGACCAATCAATCTGAAGGAAGAGTGACCGATCCGAATAAAAATATTGGCGGTTACCTGAACATCGATTACCAATTTAATGATAAAAACAGTTTGGCTTTAACCTATAATTCTCGAGCCAACAGAAGTTACAATTCTACCGTCAATTTGTTTAATGCTAACACTGATCTAATTAATAATTTTACCGATTACACCTGGACCAGAAGTAAAGAAGATGCGCGTTCCTATAATAATTCCCTCAACTTAAATTATGAATTAAAGACCGATTCTTTAGGAAGTAAGCTAAACTTGAACGCCGCTGGATTGGTATACAGAAGATTTCAAAGTTCAAACAATTTTACCATCGCTTCAGACGAAAACGGAAATGATTACGGTAAGATTTTGAAAATATCACAGGAGCAACCACAACTCATCGATAACTTTTCAGCGACTGCAGATTATATTCAGAAGTTCAAAAAAGACTTGACGATATCAGTCGGTGGCAACTTTAACAATACAAAAACGGATAACGATACGAAATATAAAAGCTTTCATTATATCACAAACCTTGAAGAAAATGAGCCGAATCATTTCTTGTATGACGAAAATATTTTTGGTGCTTACCTTACCGTTGAAAAACTATTCTCTCCAAAATTTTCAGGAAAAGTGGGCACGAGATATGAATTGACCAAAAGCGAAGGGAAATCTGATAACGCGCAGGATATTAACCTTAGAAATATCAAAAGAGATTATGATAAATTCTTGCCTTATATCAGCATGAACTACGCAATTAATGAGCAAAATAATCTTTCCTATGCATTTTCGAGCAGAATGAAACGGCCTAGTTTTTGGGAATTGAATCCCATAAAAAACATTCTGACAGAATTTAATTATATCCAAAATAATCCTTTTGTTAAAGCTTCGTCAGTGTATTCACAAGAGTTGACTTATATGTATAAAAGTTCTTACTTTTTAATTCTGAGTCACCGTTTAGTCAAAGATCAAATTACACAAGTACCGTTGCAAGGCGTGATTGATGGAAAAAATCAGCTTCGATATATTCGCACCAATTTCGGAGACAACCAACAGATGAATGCGATGCTCGGAATGCAGAAAAGTTTTTTTAAAGGATACTTAACTTCGAATTTCAACATCGGTGTTCAACGAAATATTAATAACGGAAGTTTGAACCAAGATCCTTTAACGGGTGAAATGTTTCCGGTATATGAAAATCATAAAAAATCGACCAGTCTTTTAGTTCAAACCAACAATAACATCCAACTCGATAAAAATAAAACTTGGTTTATGGGCGTCAATTATTTTTATATGGATAAGCAACAGATGGAATTAGGCGAACTTGCCAACTTGATGAGTTTAGATTTATCCCTCAAAAAAATATGGAACAACTGGACTTTCTCGCTCAACATGGAAGATGTTCTGGATACTTACACCATCCTTATTCAGGATAACCAGGAAAATGGGAATTATAATTATGTAGATCAGAATCCTTACAAAGGCGGTTTCGATTTTTCAATTGTGTATAATTTCGGAAATCAAAAAGTGAAAAAAGTCCGTAATATCGACAGTGCAGATAAAGAAATTAAGTCCAGAACGAAATAGAATTCCTACTTCTCAATTATATTTTTTCGAAAGAAATCCACAACGGTAAGTTGTGGATTTCTTTAGTTTCAGACAGTGAAATACATTTTAATTTTATAGATAATGTCCGTAAGCAGAAAGGATATATACGATATTATCTCGTACTTCATATATAAGCCGGTGTTCTTTCGAAATTCTTCGAGACCATAGACCAGAAAGATTGTGTTTCAAAGGTTCTGGCTTGCCAGTTCCAGTATAAGGATGCTCGATAATTTCTTCAAAAAATGAAAGCATTTTTTTTAATACCGTTTTAGTGCCTGCCTTTTGGTGTTTTGAAATATCTTCTTTTGCTTGGTCGGTGAAATCTAAATGGTAAGCCATATTAAATTCCTAAAAACTCTTTTAAGTTTTCTTTTTTTACTCGGGTGACTTTTCCTTCTTGAATTTGTTTTTGGCTTTCCTGAATTTTAGCGACAAATTCAGAATTGTACGACTTTTCTTTTATTTCAAATTTAATTTTCAGAGCAGTGGCAAAAGCTTTCAAAGCGTTTGCTTCTTCTGAAGTACTGGGTTCTAAAATAAAAATATTTTGTGTTTCCATTATAATAAAATTATAAATAAATGTACAGGTTTTTTTTAAAATCAGTTCTTCGGTAAGAAAACCTCTGCAAGCATGCATCTCGCGCTTCCGCCGCCGTTTACTTCAATCGTATTTAAATCTGAGTAGATGATTTCGCAGTAACTTTCTATTTGGGCAATTTGTTCTGTAGTTAATGATTTGTACGCCGTTTCGCTCATGACTAAATATTGAGTTCCTTCTTCATTCTGAACTTGCAGCATATTGCCCGCAAATTGTTGCAGCTGATCTTCCGAAATTTCAATGACTTCTTTTTCAGTTGATTTAATGACTTCCTGCACTTTTTCTCTCTCCAGTTCATCATCAATACAGTCGAGGCAGATTACCACAAACTGTTCAGCAACACACATCATCACGTTGGCGTGGTATATAGGCAATCTCTGATTTCCAACATTTTGAAAGGAATGAAAAACCACTGGCGTAAACCCAAATTTCTCACAGAAATCTCTAAATAATTCTTCGTCTAATCGAAGCGAAACAGATCCATATGCAATTTTATAATCGTGATCGAAAATCATGCTCCCGGTTCCTTCCAAATATTTTTCATTTTCTTCTGAGTTCGATAGATCATCGATTTCATTAATAAGAAAACCTTCATTTTTTATGGTTTCTAAAATATCTATTCTCCTTTCCACTCTTCTGTTCATGGCAAACATAGGATAAAGTGCGACTCTGCCATCTTCATGAAAACTCACCCAGTTATTTGGGAAAATAGAATCTGGCGAGTGCGGTTCCAACGTATCTTGCACGGTGATCACTTGAATTCCTTTTTCGCGAAGTTTTTCGGCAAAATTATTAAATTCTGCGAGGGCTTTTTCCTGAATGTCGGCCTCTTTTTGTTCGACTTGAAAATAGTTGTTTTCCGCAGTTTGAGAATTATATCCGAAAGCGATCGGTTCTACCATCAGAACGGTATTGGCTGTTTGCATATATGATAAGATTTAATAAGGAGTAATCCTTTATCAGACAAAATTACTTAAATTTATAGATAATAAAAAACCCATGTTAGAAATTGCCTGCTTTGAAATTACTTCTGCCGAAATTGCCTCTGAATCGATGGCGGACCGAATTGAATTTTGCCATGATCTCGAGAAGGGCGGAACCACTCCAGATTTTTACGAATTTCTACATTTGAAACGTCATAGTCCAACTCCCGTTTATGTAATGATTCGTCCGAAAGGTGGACCGTTTTATTATTCTGACGAGGAATTTTTAGAAATGAAAAATAGCATCATTGTTTTTAAAGCTGGCGGAGCAGATGGTTTTGTCTTTGGGATTTTAACTTCTGACAATGAAATCGATGTCGCCAGAAATAAGGAACTAATTGAATTGGCTGGCGAAACTCCGTGTACTTTCCACCGCGCCTTTGACCGAACAGAAAATCTAAATCATTCCATTCAGACTTTAATTAAATTGGGTTTCAGAACAGTATTAACTTCTGGCGGGAAAAAGACAGCTATGGAAGGTAAAGAGATTCTGAAAGATTTAATTGAGAAATACACGCATAAAATTGAGATCTTGATTGGCGGCGGCGTAAGGGCAGAAAATATTCAGGAGCTTAAAAAATTTACTGGAGGAACGAGTTTTCATTCTTCAGCCATTTTAAAATATGACACTTTTGTGACCGAAGAGGCGATCAAGAAGCTGAAACAGTTGAGTTCTTAAAATCTATCTTTGTAACCGCACACGACACAAAGGTCGATTTGATATTCATCAAGTTAAAAGATTGCAAAAATGAATTGAATAAAAGTTTGGATTTTTCGCACACTTTTGCTCAGCTCATTTTCAGATTTTTTTTTGTCACGTTTGGGGTGAAAAAATTTTAGAGAGGTAGTGTTTTTTAAATTATTCTCTCACCAAAGGCAAAGTAGAACATCTCAGCAATCCGCCCATTTTTGAAATTTCACGATACGGAATTTCTTCAACCGTCATTCCCCACTCATTTCTCAAGTGATCATTCATTCGAGTAAAAGCTTGGTCGGAAACAACGATCTCTGGAGAAATCGAGAAAATATTCGGATACATTTCAAACATTTCTTCATCCGTCACATGAAAACAATTTTCTTCTCCGAATATATCGAGGATTAAAAGATAGTCGCTTTCGTCAACGAATCCATTTTTATAGATGATGCATTTGTCAGTTCCGATCGGGTTAAACGTACAGTCTAAATGTAAAATCCCTTGATAAGGTTCGCGGTCATTTTTCTTTAATTCAAAATCAAGAATTCTCTTTTTCGGAAAGTATTCTTTAAGAATGTTAATCGCATATTCATTGGTTCTGGCTGTTTTAAAATTTCGGTAATCTTCAGAAAAACAAGTTCCAATAAAAATGAAATCATTCCAAACAATTACGTCGCCACCTTCGATGTGAGCCGTGTCTGGCAAATTAATTATGTCTCGCCATTTTACCTCTTCGAAAATCTTACGATAAGCTTCCTGCTCATCCGCGCGATCCGCAATAACATTAGAAATAATCATCTTGTCTTCAATAACGAAAGCTACATCTCTGGCAAAAACCTGATTGTAATCTTTAATAATTTCTGGACGAAAAACTTTTACATCGTACTTTTTCAATATTTTTTCGAACTCGGTCATCTCATGGATGATATCTTTTTCAGTAGGATAAATTCCTTTTTGAATCGTATCATAAGATTTTGCGTCATAACTTTCCTCTAACGTAGGAACAGCTCCCAAAGAATTTGGTTGCCCCAAGACAACAGATTTAAGGCGACTCGTTTCGTTTTTGATATTGAGTTTCATAAGATATGCTTATTTCGAATTTTGAAGAAAATTAAGAATTATGTAATTGAACACCTTTCAAATATAACGAAGTTTTTCTTGTCCATGGTCTTTTTATTTAAAGTTTTAGCTGCGGGAATTATGGCAGATAAAGTGTTAAAGAAAACCCTTTGTAATAGTAGTTTTATTATTTAAAGTTTAAAATGTGGTAATTCTTGTTAATGTTTAGTTAAAGTTGAAACAAACCGCTTTGAGTGAATACTCATTTAGCATTAAATTTGTTTACTATATAATTCAAATCAACGTTTAACTAATATATGAAGATGAAAAATACTTTAAAAAAACTGATTCCGTATGCAGTTGTAGGATTAATGTCGGGCGCTACCACGTTTGGAGCGATTAATTACTTTAATGAAAAAAGCAACAATTCAGATTTTTCTTATTTCGCACCGAAGAATAGCGATGCAAAATATGCCTCCTTTAATATGACAGGTGTTGGCGATGACTTTGTAAAAGCAGCCAAAATGACCGTTCCGGCGGTAGTGAGTATTAAAAATTATTCCACGAGCAAAGGACGCACGAGCCAACAAGATCTATTTGACCAATTTTTCGGTAACCCATTTGGAAATAATCCAAAGCAGCAACAGCAGCAACAACCGCCCAAAGACATGCCCAGTGGAATGGGTTCGGGTGTAATTATTTCTCCTGACGGATATATTATCTCTAACAATCACGTAATTGCTGGTGCAACGAAACTTGAAGTTGTTCTATCCAACAAGAAATCTTACGTTGCTAATTTAGTAGGAACCGATCCAACCACCGACATCGCCCTTTTAAAAATTGAAGAAAAAGGTTTGCCTTATCTTAATTTTGCAAACTCCGATAACGTAGAAGTTGGTCAGTGGGTTTTAGCGGTCGGAAATCCGATGGGCTTAAATTCAACAGTTACTGCGGGAATTATCTCAGCAAAAGGTAGAAGTATTGATTTATTGAGTCAACAATCGCGGACACCGATTGAAAGTTTTATTCAAACGGATGCCGCCATTAATCCTGGGAACTCTGGTGGAGCATTAGTTGATCCAAGCGGAGAACTAATTGGTATTAACTCTGCGATCTCCTCTAAGACTGGTTATTACGAAGGATATGGTTTTGCCGTTCCGTCCAACTTAGCTCGAAAAGTGGTTGAGGATATTAAGAAATATGGTTTGGTTCAGAGAGGATTTTTGGGCGTTGTCCCTTTAGACCTATCCGACCAAAGACAAGTTGCAGCCTACAATCAGCAGAAAAAAACCAACCTCAAATCAGGTAATGGTGTTTATTTAATCGAAGTCGCAGAAAAAGGTGGTGCCGAAGATGCTGGTTTAAGAAACGGCGATATTGTTACAAAGGTTGATAATACCCCTATTTCAAGTTACTACGATCTTTCATTTGCCGTGGGTAGTAAAAGACCTGGTGATAAAGTTGCCGTAGCATATACTCGTAATGGAAAAGAAAACGTGGTTAATGTTACATTAAAAGATCAAAAAGGAGGAACTTCACTACGAAGCAAAGCTGATTTGTCGGTTACTGAAAAAATCGGATCTGAGTTTGAGCCATTGAGTGAAAAGTTTAAAACTGATTACGGTTTGAATAGTGGCGTCATTGCGAAGAATGTTTTGGAAGGAAGTGAAATTTCTAAAATCGGAGTGGTTGATAATTACATCGTAATTGAAGTTAATGGAAAACCAGTCAACTCGCAGAAAGATATCGAAAAGATATTACAGACTTACACTGGAAATGTCCAGATAAAATATGTAGATGAATATGGTAGAATTACCACAAGAGGTTTTAAAATGCCTTAATTGAACTCTGCATTAAAAAAGAAAAACGCAACATTAATTTGTTGCGTTTTTTTTATTTGTTAAGCAGTTTCTTGTGTCGTCGCTTCTTCCGTTCATAAATCACTTCTGTGATTTTTCCTCCCATCCAGGCAAATGGAAAGAAGGTTAGAAAGATTAAGATTTTATAAAAAGTTGGATGATACGGGAAAATTATAATGTCGAGCATTGCAATGAAAAGCAAAATAAAGCCAATCAAAATTGCATAAGCTACTTTCGCGTACTTGACCGTAATCGCCGTCACAACGCCTCCTACAGTTGCGGCAATTCCTGAAGAAATTAACAGCGCGACAAAGAAATAAGGTTTATGTTCCATCGATCTCAGAACCGATTCCCATTTTTGAAAAGCCGAAAAGCCATCGTAGGTAATCCACGTAGAATTTAACCTTACTCCCAAAGAAATAAGTAAGGCTGCCACCGCAAGACCTAATAGCACTGCAAAAGTATTTCGTAAAAAATTCATTTAAAATTGATGTGCGATCATAGAAATTTCAATGTCCGCGTTTCTTGGCAAACAAGATACCTGAACCGTTTCTCTCGCTGGATAACTGTCTGCAACCAGATAAGAAGCGTAGATGTCATTCATCGCTGCAAAATCATCCATGTTCTTTAAAAAGATGGTTGCCTTGACCACGTGACCGAATGTTAATCCGGCTTCCGTAAGAATCGCTTCTAAGTTTTTCATCACTTGATGCGTCGCTTTTTCAATACCTTCTTCGAGTTTGTTAGTTTCCGTGTTGAACGGAATCTGGCCAGAAATATAAAGCACTCCATTTACAAAATTAGCTTGGGAATAAGGTCCAATTGCAGACGGCGCTTTCGAAGTAGAGA
Organism: Kaistella antarctica; assembly: GCF_900109615.1. Classification (GTDB taxonomy): domain Bacteria; phylum Bacteroidota; class Bacteroidia; order Flavobacteriales; family Weeksellaceae; genus Kaistella; species Kaistella antarctica. The sequence goes on along the minus strand of NZ_FOIX01000004.1, from coordinate 601,559 downwards.
TGATCTTTTTCATAGGATTGATTTTTGGCAAATATAAAACTTAAGTTTAAGTATTTAAAATTTAAAACGGCGCATTTGGTTGCGTGAAGCTTCGGTCCTTATATTTCACGGCATCGCGCAAAATGTTGGCTTTAATTCCGATAAAGAAATCATACACTTTATACTGTCCGTAAGGAATCCAGTTAAAATTAATGGTGAAACTTCGTTGATCTCGCGAGAATCCTAACTGTGTGGTCGCGATTTCTTTAGTGACAATATCATAATACAGGTTCCCAGTGATATTCCAAAATGGTGAAAGTTTTAAGCTTCCGTCCAATCCCAAAGACGCAACATTGTTTCCGAAACGTGTTAGACTTCTGGTGTAACCGTATTGCGCGTTGATGTTTAAACTCCAAGGTTGGTTGAAATGGGAGTAATTATCATCATCGAAATAATAATCTTCATTTCGAATCTCGCCTTTCGTTTTATATTTTTTGCTGAGGGCTTCTTTTTCACCAAAGATGGCTTCACTCAACGGATAAGAAAGTTGCGCATTGAAACCTTGCACGCTGAAATGACCAAAGTTTTCTGTTCTTATTCCGATATCACTTCCCGGTGCAAAAATAATTTGATACGGTTCCAAAGTTAAGCTGGTATTCAAATTTAACTTTTCAAAGAGGGTAGTTTGACCATTAAAGGTAAACATGGACCATTTGTACTTCGGTGCGGCAAAATTGTAATTGGTGTTGAAATTTAAACTTTCAAAAATCTTCAGCTTTTTAGTTCCGGTAGAATCTTTTTTAGACTTTACTTTCATCTCCAAATTATTATTGATGGAAAAGCTCAATGCCTGCACCAATCCTGAGTTTGGAGTACCAATAATTCCACGATCAAAAATAGAATAGGGCGTCATTTCGCCGCGGTCGTTAAAGTAATTTTTATAATATCCGAAACTAGCAGCAGAGAAATCAGGTGAATAGCTGAATCCAATTTGTGGCGTCATCATGTGGCGAATTGCCTGAATCGAAGAGTTTTTTTTGAAATTCAAGATTCCATATAAGACTGTTTGCAAACTTGTGTTAGTTGAGAAGGAAGAATAACCTGCGATTTTATTATTCAGAATATCTTCTACTTTATTGGTGATCGGATTGTAGTTACGGGTCAGCGTTTTCGTTGTTAAAGCATTATCCACGTTGGCAGAAACCGAGAATGTGAAATATTTAGCAATCGTAGTATTCGTTCCTAAAGTGATATTGTTTTTAAGTCCGGTCTGCATTTTCTCCCACATGGCTTTGGTAAACAATTCGCCTTCATCTGTTTGAACGTAATTGTTTAAATTTAAACCCGTGTTAACAGTGATGTTTTCTAATAAACCCTGTCGAATTCCGGTTTTTGGTTTGAATAAATAAAACTGGTTAATCGCTACATTCATAACCGGAAGTTTTAAATCAGCCAAGCCCGTTGAGAAATTCTGGGAGTAAGAAGAAGTTCCTGTAATGGTTATCGGCAAAGTCAAAAATCTTTTTACCACGCTCACGGTTGAATTTTGTTGGGCGTTGAGGTTGTTTTGATTAAAAGCGTAATTGTTATTGACGGTATTGTTGTAAAATTTATTACTCACCACATCCACGGACGCAGAAAAATTGAGGAAAGGGTTGGCTTTAGAATCTTGCTGATGTCGCCAGGCGATTCGATACGTTCCGGTTTTTGAATAGTCATCTAATCCTTTAATTCCTCTCACCGTTGTGCCGACATCTGCAGAAAAGTTCCCGGTGTACTTATAGTTTTTCTTATAATTAACTTCTGGTTTTATATTCCAACTTCCTTTGGTGTAGATGTCTGCCAGAATTTTTAAATCAAAATGTTCCCCAATCGGTTGATAATAACCCAGAGAATTTAGAAAAAACCCAACATCTTCTCGTTCCCCAAAACTCGGAATTAAAATTCCCGCGCTTCTTTTATCTGAAAATGGTAAAATTGCAAAGGGCATAATTAAAGGCGTCGGAACCTGCTCAATATACATTTGAATTGGGCCAGTAATGACTTGTGATTTATTTTTCCCTTTAATTAATTTAATGTTTGGAGCGAGTAGATAGTAATCGGCAATGGTGTCTTTTTTCTTAATGAAATATTCATCTGTCGTATATTTCCCTCTTTTCATGAAGAAGACCGAATCGTTGTATTTTTTGGTTTTCTCAGCCACGATCACACCTTCGCTTTCTTCAGTTCTGGCATTAAAGGCGATTGCCTGGCGCGTTTTGATATTGTACGTGAACTCGTCATATTCATAAGATTTACCACCTTGAATTGCGACCGCAGGTTTTGTGATCTTTCCTAAAGAATCTAACTCTCCTCTGGCAAAAAGCAGTGATTTATCCCAATCGATTGAAATGTAATCTGCATCAATCGTCAAATCCTGATATTTTACCTGCGCATTTTTGTTGAGGTAAGTCATCTTTTTAGGGATATCGTTGCGGATGCGTTCAGCCTTAGTTTTTACAACGGCCTCCAGCTGTTCCTTCTTTAGAACAACGGTATCAGATTTGGATATGGTATCATTAACTATCTTATTTTCAGCCAAATTTTGAGCATGTAGAGATGCTAAAAAATTGTTAAAAATTAGGATAATTAAGATTTGTAGTATATTTTTGAAGCCAGTTTTGACCAAAGCGCTTTATCTATTATATATTGCCGTCAAAATTAATACAATTTTTAAAATCTAAAGATGATTACCAATAGTTTTTCCTTTAAAAGATATTTTTCCCTATTTTTTGTAATGTTCTTCCTGATTAGTGGCGCACAAAAGAAGTTCACCATTGTTCTGGATGCTGGTCACGGAGGCAGCGACCACGGTGCAAATCGGCATTACGGTGATCTGGGAACCGTGAGAGAAAAAGATGTCACGTTAGCCATTACGCTCAAATTAGGCAGAATGCTCGAAAAAAATAAGGATTACAAAGTAATTTACACGAGGAAGATTGACGAATTTCCTTCATTAACCGAACGAACAACTCTAGCAAATAGAAGCAAAGCTGATTTATTTATTTCTATACATGTTAATGCAAGTACCAAAACCTCACCTTACGGAACAGAAACTTTTGTACAAGGTCCTGACCAAAATAAAACAAATTTAGAAGTTGCAAAAGCCGAGAATGATGTAATTTTTTTAGATGAAAAAGACCGGGAAACCTTTGCTACGTATGATCCAAAATCTCCAGAATCTTTAATTGCATTGAAAATTCAGCAAAGCAAGTATTTGGAAACCAGTTTGCTCTTCGGAAGTTATGTGGAAGGCAATTTTGTAAAGAAAGATAATCGATTTTCGCGAGGGGTGAAGCAACAGAACCTTCACGTCTTAAGATTAAATGCAATGCCGTCCGTATTGATTGAGACGGGGTTCGTTAGTAATTATGACGAAGCTTCCTATTTGGCGTCTGACAGAGGTCAAAATGAGGTTTCGCAGAGTATTTATGACGCAATAATTGTGTATAAAAAAGCGATTGAAAGAAATGGTGGTGCACCAACACCAACAAGAGAAGTTGAAAAACCCGTCGAAATCGCCTTGAAAAATGATTTTAGAATATTGTTGATGTCGTCTCAGACCAAGTACGTTCCCACTGATCCAGCTTTAAAAGGCCTTAATTACATTCTTACGATAAAGGAGAACGATCTATATAAATATTACTTTAGCGTAACCAATATGGCTTCTGTGCGCGATAATAATTTGAAAACTGCAAAAGATGCCGGCTTCCGAAATGCGTCGTCCATTTCTTTTGTTCCTAACCAAAAATTAGGTACTGGTTATTATACTTTGGAAGTGGCGGTAAGTGATCAGAAATTGAGCTCCAACTCCTTTATGTTGAATACGTTAAAAGATGTGAATAGGACGAAAGAAAATGGCAAGTTCTACTACACTTACGGTAAGTTTTCAAGTTTAGAAGAAGCTGTGAAAATCCAAAAACAGCTGGATGAAAAAGGCATTAAAAATGCGACGATTCAAAAAATTTCTAGATAAAGATGAATTAGGGTTGCAGGATTAAAACTTAATTTCTATTTTTGCAGTCCTCAAAGCAAAGGCCTATTCGTCTAGTGGTAAGGACTCAAGATTTTCAGTCTTGCAACAGGGGTTCGATTCCCTTATAGGCTACTAAAGATGAAAGTTTTTGAAAAGTTTTATAAAAATATTTTGTAATCAAAAAAAGATTATTATCTTTGCACCCAAGTTTTTAAGAAGATATGGCAAATCATAAATCAGCTCTGAAAAGAATCAGACAAAGCGAAAAGAAAAGAGTAATCAACAGATACTACCACAAAACTGCAAGAACAGCTTTGAGAGTGTTGAGAACTGAAGAAGATAAAGCTGCAGCGACTTTAAAGTTGCCATCAGTAATCTCTTTGTTAGACAAGTTGGTGAAGAAGAACATCATCCACAAAAACAAAGCGGCAAATCTTAAAAGTAAATTGACTAAGCACGTTAATGCTTTAGCATAATTATAAATTACAAAGACGCACTGGCCCGTTCGTCTATCGGTTAGGACCTCAGGTTTTCATCCTGGTAAGAGGGGTTCGACTCCCCTACGGGCTACGAAGCTTCCGAATTTATTCGGAAGTTTTTTTATGTCTAGTATTGTCATTTCTTTCACAGAGTTTTTTTTAATACTGTTGCAGATAATTACCCTATTCCTGATTGGTATCTTATAATTTATGGAGTTAATCAGAATCTTTTTAAATCAGATTTTTGGGAAGAAAAAACTTCTACAAATTAATGCAGAAGTTATTGAGTATAAAGATGATTAGGTCTTAAATAAGATGATCTTTCGGATCATCACTAGTCTCTGTTGGCTTCTTTTTTTCCAACGATTCTTCGTACAGTTTTTCTGAACTCCAGGTAGCATGTCGAGAGGGAACTATTTTATATCCTTTACGTAAGGCATGTACTTTTGTAAATTCTGCACCAAAGAAAATGAGCATACAAGAATAATTGATCCACATCATAATTAAGATGATCGTACCGGCTTTTCCAAAGGCTGATGTAGGCTTTAATTCACCGAAGTATAAGCTTAGCAGCATTTTCCCGAGCGTGAATAGAACTGCGGTTAGAATAGCTCCGATCCAAACTGATTTCCAGGAAATTTCAACATCGGGCAAAACTTTAAACATAAAAGCGAATACCAACACAACGAGAATAAATCCAATCACGTAATTCACTATTTCCATGAGAATATAAGTTTCCAAGCCTAATCTAAAAGTGATGAAATTATTGAGTAGACTGATTGCCGAGGATAAAACCATGGTAATCATCAATAGAAAACCGATGACCAAAATCATCCCCAATGAATTTGCACGATCCAAAAGAAATTTAATAATTGCTTTTTTAGGTGCGGGTTTTACATCCCACAGATCGTTTAAAGCTTTCTGCAATTGAAAAAAAATAGTGGTTGCTCCAAAAATCAAAGATAATACGCCGACTACTTTCATGAAAATATTTTGCTTATCGATGAGCGCACTGGCAATTAATTCCTCAATACTTTTCGCAACATCATCACCCATCATACTTCCGAATTGATTGGCAATTTCTCCTCTGATGGCTTCTTCACCGAAGAAATTTCCGGCAATCCAAATAATGATGATTAATAAACCAGGTATAGAAAAAATAGCATAATACGCTAAACTCGCCGAAGCTCTGGTAGCATCGGAGTTAGCCCATTGTATAGATGTTTCCTTAATCGTTTCCCAAAAAAAAGCAAGTCTTTTCATTTGTTTTTTTATAGTTTTAGAACGGATATCCAATAGCGATATTTAAAATTAAATTGTCTTTCCGCCAAGCGCCACTGCCGAAATCAATTCGGTCAAAAGTCCAGCGGTTTCCTTCTTCATAATAAGGAACTCGAAGTGGCATTGCTAAATCTAAACGAAGGATAAGAATTGAAAAGTCAAGTCTTAAACCCACTCCGGCACCTACTGCAATTTCTTTAGCAAAATCTTTAGAGAATTTTCCACCTGGTTTATCGTCATCTTCATTAATCAACCAAACATTTCCTGCATCTGCGAAAACAGCAACATTCAAAAATTTATAAATATTTGCGCGATATTCGGCATTCACTTCTATTTTAATATCTCCCGACTGGTCAAAAAAGAAAGAGGCTTCTTCATTTCTTGGATCATAACTTCCCGGGCCTAAAGTTCTGGCACGAAAGGCACGGATACTATTGCTTCCTCCGACGAAGAATTGCTTTACATAAGGCATTGTCGTAGAGTTTCCATAAGGATAGCCAATTCCGGCAATAAATCTTGTGGCAATGGTGCTTTTATCATTCACTTTTCTGTAATAGCGGAAATCATGTTCCATCTTCGCATACTGACTGAAGGGAATACCGAACAACTCTTTCTGCTTTCCTGCTTTTGCATCTGCGCCACTGACCAAACCTGTAATTGTTCCTGCTAAATCTAAACTTCCTTTATAATAGAAAGTATTTTTTTTCGGCAACATCGTATTGGTGTAGGTGTAATTATAGGTCGGTCCAAAAATTAACTGTTTGTCAATTACTCTTTGCAGAGAAGGATTTGGTTTTATAATATTGAGCGGGTCAGAATCATCTCCGTCTATTTGTGTCTGATACTTTTCTGTCACTTTTTGTGGTGCGACCAAAGTCATGTCAAAAATCTTTAAATCATGTTCTTTCCGTTCGTTCTCTTTCCAGACATAGCCAAAAGAAGTGTTGAAATTATGCAGCGTGTACAATTCCGTTCGGCTCAAATATTCATAACCAAGATTGAAATTCGTTCTTGGAACGTAAGCACTTGATGAATTAAATCTAAACGGCGCCACGATTCTGGGAATAGACAATTGGGCGTTGGCTCCAAAGCGGATAATGTTATTGGCATCTTTCGGTCCGCCAACCTGAACATCGGCTGCACCATAAATTGCTCCCTTTAACTGTTCTGCTCCTTTAAAGAAATTACGATGTGTCCAGTTGAGGTTGACTTCTCCACCCGTATAATTGGCCGAATTTGTTTTTCCTAAAGTTTCTAAACGCAACGATTGAAACGGCCGCGGCGTCAATAAATAATACGCATCAAAAGTATGATTCAGCGAATCTGAAACCACGAATTCGTTTTTCACAAATTTGAAAACCCCTAAACTGATCAATCGATTCAAGGAAAGGTTGTGGTCTTTCCGGTTGTACAAATCTCCTTTGTCAAAGTAAAGCGTTCGGTCGAAAATTTTCGGTTTGAATTTATGTTGAGGATCAATCACGTACAAATCCTTATAAACCTCAACCGAATCGGTAATGTACGGAATTCCATATTTTCCTAATTTTACATCTTCTAAGTTATAATCTGCAAATACAATCGTTTTATCAATCGTAAAAGGTTCCTTTGAAAGTTGAGGCGTATTGTTTTTCAACTTCACAAAAAGTTCGACTTTCGGCTCTTTCAAAACGGTACTATCTGCCTGAACAATAATATTATCAGGACTGAAATAATAAAAACCCCGATTTTTTAAATGCTCATCAATACGTTGTCTTTCCGCTTTGATAACGTCTAAATCAAATGGATTTCCGGCTTTCAAAAATGTTTTGTCTTTGATGGCTTGGATTTCTGAATTGATCACCGTAGAATCTTCCGGAAAATTAACTTGACTAATTAAATATCTTGCGCCAGGTTTTAAGGTGTAAAGAACTTGTGCCTTTTTATTTTTAGAAATGGTATCCGAAGAAGCCTTTGCATTAAAGAACCCTTTGTTCTCCGAATAATTAACGATGATTTTTTTATTAAACTCGCGATCGACGTCTTGTAGCAAAACTGGCTTTTCACCGATTTTATATTTTAGCCAGTAACGCAATCCTTTTTCTTTTGTCGGTTCTTTGGTGATATTATAAACGTATAATTTTGGTCTTAAGCCTAGAAAAGAAGAATTAGGTTTTGGACGCAATTGATCTAAAAGCGCTTCTTTTAAATTTGACTTTTCTTTCTTAGAAAGCGTATCATTTTTAATGTTAATTTTTGCGCCCGTATAAAGCATCTGTCCTTCCTGTAGAAATTTAGTGTTGCTACAAGACGAAATGAGGACTGCAACTGAAAGGGTTGCAAATATTTTATAATAAGATGTATTCAACTTGATCATTATTTTGAAGACGTATTTTGTTTCTTAAATTCTTTGTTTTGTTTGCGGCGTTCAAAAATTTCGCGGAATTGATCGTAATCCAAAGTGATGATAAATCCGATTCCTGTTTCGATAATCTGTCCTTGCAAAGCAACCTGATAATCGTTCTTTCTGTAAGCGCGCAACATGTATCGTCCGTCCTTTGACAAACTATAATCCAACGTAATGTCGCCCGCGATGTTGGTCATTTCTTCGTTTTGTCTGGCGTCACCTTCTAAAGCGAAATTGTTTCCAACAGTTACTTTCAAGCGATCATCAAATAATCTTTTGGTCAAACCAACATTTAAATCAGTTCGTTCATTCTTACTTCCGCTGGAATAATCCTCTGTAGATTCCAGATCGAAATTCAATTCAACACCACCAATTAAATCAGAGGCTAGATTATTTAACTGCTCCGATAAAATCCGACTCACACTTTGTTTCGCTAGAGTAGAAGCCGACAAACCAGTTTCACTCTGGAAAGGATTCTCCCCAATAAATCGGTTTAGCAATAACAAGGCAAAAACCTGTTTGTTCATTTCCGATTCATCGCGTCGAAGTTGATCTAATTTTGCGGTTGTATTATCAATCACTTCTGCAGACACAGAATTATTCTCTTTCGAAGTCGTAATATCAAACGTAATAACTGGTTTCAACAATTCTCCTTTCATAATCAATAAGGTGTTGAAAGGAATTCTTTGTTTGTACTGATTTAACTGATTTCCAGTAACTCCAGTTAATTGTTGTTGAAGCAAATCGAGTGGAGCCGCATCGGTTTTATAAACAGCCGTGATATCTAAGTTCGCCGTCATCGGTTCGCCAGTCCAGGTAATTGTACTTCCTTTTTCGATTTCAAATTTTCGTTTTAACAAACTCACCGACATTTCGTAAGCACCTTTTTCAACCTGATAAACGCCAACCAAAGTTGTCTTTCCAGAAGGATCGATTCCACCAGTCAATTGCGCTTCACCTTGAAGTTTCACAAAATCTCCATTCGCCTGATCGATGATTAAAGAAATCTTCGCTTCTTTCACGACTTCGATATTCACGTTTACATCCAAACCTTTGATATCACTTTGATCGGTTAAAGAATCTGCTTTAATGGTTTGTTGCAAGGCAATTTGATCCTGATCAATGAATTCTACAATTCCTTCGCGATCTTCTAAAGCAGGTGAAGTTTGTGGCAGAACGATCGTGAAATCAGTTTGATCGGTTACCGCCAAATCTCCATCAACTTGAGGTAAATCTAAATTCCCGCGAATTTGAAGTTTCGCATCAATGGCCAAAACTCCGTACATTAATTTATCACTGTCTTTTTCAGAATCGACTACTTTAAAATTATCCGCATTCACATCTAAATTAAAGGCGAAATCTTTATATGTTTTCGTCAACACGGCGCCATCAATAACGATTACATTTCCTGATTCATCTTTAATTTTAAAATCATCGAAATCAATTCCACGATTCGTGAATTTAATTTCATCATTAATATTTTTAAAACTGCTGCCTAACTGCGTAATTCCTAAACCGACATCATTAAATTTAATGCCGCCTAGAATATTAGGAGCGTCTGTATTTCCAGTAATTTTTAATTTCCCTGATAGATAACCTTCCGCATTTTCAATGGCATTCATGGAGAATCCTTGAACTGATTTCATTTGGAAACGATTCATATCCAAATTCATATTCAATCCGCTCGATTTCGTGTTGTACGTTCCGCCCAGTTTCACATCATTATCAAAACCAGAAAGAGCAATATCTGCCCGAATTAAATCGGCGCTTTGATTGTTGGCTTTAATATCTAAATTCCCAACCGGACTTCCGTAAACGAATAAATCTGTCACATCAATGTCTGAAGTGAACGTCATATTGTTTTTCAAATCCCGAAGTTGCGCCGTTCCGTTGATATTTCCTTTGGCTAAAAGCGAGTCTTTTTTAACAAGTTCCGTAATGGTTTCAATCTTAAATTCTTTAATGGAAACATTCAGCGGACTGTTTGGAACATTCGTTTCCGACTGTAATCTGATCTCACTTCCGCTATTCGAAATTGCAAAGTTATTAGCCAGAATCCCACGGCTACTGATCTGCACAAAATTATCCGCGGAAACTTGCCATTTATCGTAGTTCAAAGTCAGACCATCAGGATTTAAACTAATCTTGGTGAGGTCGCCCACTTTTTTTACATTTCCAGCAACTAGAAATTTAGTCGCATCCTTTTCGTCTTTGGTGGAAGCATTGTAGGTGATGAGGTTCTCTTTAATATCACCATTCAAACCGACTTTCATCAAAGCGATACTTTCATTTTTAAATTCTGCCAGTTTTAAATCATAAACCAAAGCATCATTTTCATTGTTAATGGTTATCACTCCGCCAGTTATGCTGTTCGCGCCATACTTAACCTGCGGAATCTGCCCGTTCACTTCTAGTTTTCGGGAATCAGCATCGTAATTTCCAGTTAAGGTGATTGGTTCGAATTCTGTTAATTCAGGTACAAATTTCCGGAGCAGATTATCATCTTTTATTTTAGCATTAAAAGTGAAAAACTGATTTGGATCTATCTTCTCGATTTTCGTTCCTGGCTTTTGATATTGATAATATTCGTTGATCGTGTTTTGAAGCGAACCTAAAATTTGTGTCAATTTATATTTACCCGTTAAGTCAACATCAGCAATTTGAGATTGTAACGTGATTATATTTTGATCTGCTGTTGAAACGGCCGTCAAGAAAACTTCTTGTAATGGGAAAATGTCTTTCGTATCTGAAATCGCAAAGTTCTTTAAAGTCAAATAACCATTCGGTGCATCAGGATTTAAACTGGTGAAATCGCCATCTAAATCTCCAGCCAAAATCATTTGATCTTCGTAGAAACCGAGTTTATTTAAATCTAATCTTCGAATCGTTCCATTTACTTTAATGGAGGGTTCTTTATCGGTGAAATTACCAGAAGCCAATATTTTTAAATTTGCATTTTGATCTTTCGAATCGAGATCGATGACATAAGCACCGCGATTTACTTTTCCAATCAACGCCATATTTTGGTAGGTGTAACCGTTATACGCAACCGATTTTATATTTCCTTTGATATCAGCATTGGCTTTATTCGGATCGAAACTTTGACCTTTTACCGCAACCTGTCCCGTGATGGAACCCAAATCCTTATTCTGAATAATTTTGCCGATTTGTAGATTTTGCAAGTTGGCCAAAATATCATAGCGTTCCTGATCTTTTCGTTTCATATCGACCGACGCTCGAATTCCGGCATTACCTAAAGTGGTGGTAACTTTCAAATTGGTATTCACAATCTGCGTTGTTCCTTTCGCAGTTCCCGCGATTTTGAAAAAAGATGGAAGCGTAATATTACTCGGAATCGTATTTTTTGGAACTAAATTATAAATGGTTTTCGCTGAAGAGGAAAGTTCCCGAACATTCAAATCATAATATAGATTTTCCGGATTCATGGCGTTCTTAACGTTTCCAGAAGCATTGACTTTGAATTGATCAATTCCGGAAAGTTCCAGATTTTGAATTTGTAAATCGTTCACTGTTCCTTTCAATCTCGTATCTACTTTAAGAATAGCATTCGGATATTTATTAAAGGGAACCGTATTTCTTAAAGTCGGCACCAACATTAAAATATCAGAAAAACCAACTTTGGAATTTCGAATATTTGCGGCGATTTTTACCGCACCCGGATTCGCTGAAAGTTGTTCAATTGAATTATAATTCAAAACAACTTCATCACGCAGAATCGTTTTCGACGTTTGCAAATAAAGTTGTTTTAAATAGGCCTGCTTTTCCTCAAAGATAAAATCAGTTTTAAATTTCTGAATATCCAAGCCACGACGTTCTTTTATTTCGGCAGATCGAACGGCTCCAGCAAAGGTTCCGTCTTTCATTTTAAAATTTCGCATTTCCAAATTCATTTTGGAGAAATTCAAATGATTGAAATCAATTCCACTTCGGGTTGGAGCAATGGCGGTGTTGTCGTAAGCAACTTTTACGTCATCGAGAATTAATTTATTGAGTAAAAGCGCTAAAGATTTTTCGGTAGAAGTTTCTGTACTTGCCGCTTTCTTTGGGTTTGCATTTTGGGCCGGCAAAAATAATTTCGCATTAATATCTGCACTTTTTAAATAAAGGTTTCCGATCCCAAAATCACTGTTTTCTAAATCAAGTTTATTGATTTTGGTGCTGAGTTCTTTAAAAATAATTTTACCAAAAGTTTTGGTATTGTCATCGCCATAATCAATATTGAAATTGGTGAGTTTAATTTTATTTAAACCTAATTTTAAAGGACTTTGTTTTTGTAAAGAATCTACTTTTTCTACGACTTTATCGGCAACTTCTTCCAGTAAATCCTGTTGCAGTTTTAAGCGAAGTCCATCCATATTGATGTCGTTCATTGCATAGGAGTTTTTTGCCAGGTCGAACGATTTTACTCTGGTGTCGAACGATTTGAAATACAATTCAATATCATTTCGGGATTGATTGTCAATAAATGAAATCCCGATATCCTTTAATTTGATTTTATCTAAAGAAATAATAAATGGTTTCGACGGCGTTTCTTCTTCATCTTTAGTTGCAAAAGCATCCAAAATATAATCGAAATTAAAAGTACCATTTTCATTTCGAACGACATTTGCTTTCACCCCTTCTAAATCGATAGACGTAATATCAGCGGTATTTTTAAGAAGTTTTGGGATATTTAAACCAACATCTGCTTTTCGTGCAAAGAGCAATGTGTCGACTTTTTGGCCTTGTAGAAAAAGATTTTCCATGACTAAACTGTTGGGGAAATCGATGTAAACCCGATCTAAAGTGACTTTGGTTTTTATCTTTTTCTCCAGATAATTGACCAGTTTTCCTTTGGCGAAATTCTGTACAGAGGGCAACTGTAAACTTAAAGCCAGAACAATCACCAATACCAATAGAGCAGCGATAACGATTCCGGTGTATTTTAATATTTTTTTGTAAATATTCACAAGGATAAATTAGGATTTGAACGTACAACAAAAATACATTTTTATTAGACATTGAGCATATCTGCGGTTTTTATTTCATCACAGCTTCAGAACTCAATTTAAAAGGAAATTGCATCAACAATTTTTAAGCCTAAAAGACCTTGTTTTAACTAAAACGATATCTTTGTAAAAATGTTCATATGAAAATCTTAATTGTAAACGGACCTAACCTCAATTTACTCGGAACACGTGAACCAGAAATCTACGGAAGTGTTTCTATGGACCAATATCTGAACGAGCTGATACAGGAGTTTTCAGAACATGAAATTCTTTACTACCAATCCAATGTAGAAGGAGAAATCATCAATCGTTTACAAGAAAATGATTTTGAGGCTTTGATTATAAATCCTGGCGCATTTACGCATTATTCGTACGCGATTGCCGATTGTTTAAAAAACATTTCTCAACCAAAAATCGAAGTCCATATCAGCAACATATATAAACGAGAAGAATTTCGTCAAAAATCTGTTACTGCAGCAAACGCTGACGGTATTTTAAGCGGTTTTGGAATGAAAGGTTATCGACTCGCAATTTTAAGTTTAATATAAAAATACATTCGATGAAAAATTGGATTTTAGTTTTGCTCATCACTTTATCATCGGTTATGATGCAAAGTCAAACCAAAGATGTTCGTTATCAACCGAAAGAATATGTCGAAATCACGCATCCGGAATGGAGTAAAAATGCGACGATTTATGAAGTTAATGTTCGGCAATATACCCCAGAAGGAACTTTTAAAGCCTTCGAAAATCACTTACCTCGTTTGAAAAAAATGGGAGTGGATATTATTTGGCTCATGCCGATTCATCCAATTGGTGAGAAAAATAGAAAAGGTACGCTTGGAAGTTATTATTCCGTCAAAGATTTTTACGGCATCAATTCAGAGTTTGGAACCATGAAAGACTTTCAACATTTGGTTGATAAAATCCATTCGATGGGAATGTATGTGATTATCGATTGGGTTGGTAATCATTCGGCTTGGGATAATCCTTTGGCGACGCAACATCCCGATTGGTATAGCAAAACACGGGAAGGAAATTTTCAACCTACGCCATGGTACGACTGGGACGATGTGATCGATTTCGATTATGACAACCCAGATCTTAGAAAATACATGACCGATGCTTTAAAGTATTGGGTGAAAGAAACCAATATTGACGGTTATCGTGCTGACGTTGCTGGATTTATTCCGACCGATTTTTGGGAAAATGCACGAAAAGAATTAGATGAAATAAAACCTGTTTTTATGCTGGCAGAATGGGAGAGTCGGGATTTGTACAAAAAATCTTTTGACATGACCTATTCCTGGACTTTGTGGAATGAACTTCGGCAAGCGGTTAATCATCAAAAACTAGCACCGTTGGTAGAATATCTCTCGCACGATGTCAACACCGTTCCCCGAAATGCCTATCGAATGACGTTCACTGATAATCATGATAAAAATTCTTGGGAAGGAAATCCTCATTTGAATTTCGGTCCAGGTTTGAAAACTGCCATCGTAATGACTGGTGTTGTGAACGGAATGATGCTTTGCTACAGCGGTCAGGAAGCGGGTTTGAATCGGAGTTTAAAATTCTTTGAGAAAGATCCCATCGAATGGAAACGCGATCAAAATGAAGAACTGTTCACCAAACTTTTTCATTTAAAACATGACAATCAAGCGTTATGGAACGGGAAATATGGCGGCGAAATGATTCGCGTGGTGAATGATCATCAGTATAAAGTGATTTCTTTTTACCGTGAAAAAAATAAAGATGCTGTTCTTCCGATTCTGAATTTTTCCGATAAAACCGTTGAGGTTATTCTTGACACCAAATACTTTAAAGGAACGTACAAGGAATTATTTACCGCAAAAACTTATATAATTACGGAAAAGACATCACTAAAACTTGCGCCTTGGTCTTACTTGGTTTTGGTTAAAAAGTAATTAATTGTTTTTAATTCTGGTATTCCTCATACTCATTCCACTGCGATTCATCGAAAGAATGGCTGTCTTCTGCCAAAAGTTCGGCTTCGCGGTCCAGATATTCGGTCATGGTAAAGGTCACTTTGTCGTTTAATTGTTCTTTGGCTAATTTCCGCGTCATTGCTTTATCGATCACCATAAATCTTTGGCCTAATCTTCTCGCCGCATACGCACGCATTCCCGTCGCTTGCAAAATGTCAACCGCCATATTTACTGCAGTTCCAAGAGTTTCTCTATAAATGTTTTCAACACCATTATTAATGAAATCATAAGCATCCAGACGATTTTTGGCTCGGACAAATATTTTCATTTGCGGGAAATGTTCTCGCGCATATTCCATGATAAATTTATTCTTCTCGGGACTGTCTAAGCAAAGAATGAGTAAATCTGCATTTTCTGCACCAGCCGACCGAAGAATTCCTGGCTTCGCAGCGTCGCCAAAATAAACTTTAAATCCTTTAGACCGAAGAAGGTTAATCCGTTCTGGATCATTATCCAAAACAGTTGCGCCAATTCCATTCACTCTTAATAATCTTCCGACCGTACTTCCAAAGTGACCGAAACCAACGATGATAATTCTTCGCTGTTTAATATTCGGATCGATTTCTGAAGGTTCATTTTTTATTTTATGGATTCGTGGCTCGATGAATTTTTCGTTTAAAAGTAAGAGAATCGGAGTGATACACATGGTGATTGCTGTAATTGCCATCAATTGTGCATTGAGCTTTGGATCGAATAAATAAAGGCTGGTCGAATAATTAATCAATACAAAGGCAAATTCTCCAATTTGTGAAAGTCCGAAAGCAACTAGAAAATTCTGATATAGTTTTAGTTTAAAGAACTTAAGAACTCCCACAAGCACTGCAAATTTTACGATCAATACAATCATGGTTGTGGTGAAAATAAACATAGGATCACCCATAATTACCGTGAAATTAATGGTGGACCCAACACTCACAAAGAAAACTGCTAAAAGTAAACCTTTGAAAGGATCGATCTGGCTTTCTAACTCATGGCGAAACTCGCTCGTAGCCAACATTACACCGGCAATAAAAGCTCCTAAGGCGGCACTCAAACCAACGGCGTGCATTAGTTCTGAAACTCCAATGACCAAGAATAAGGAAGACGCAGTGAGTAATTCGTTCATTCCGGATCGCGAAACATATCTTAGGAAAGGAACAAATACATATCGTCCTAAGATGATCAAAGCAACGACGCCTAAAATAATTGAAAACGGCTGTAACCAGTCTGGTAGATATTGCAGCAATAAAAGGTCTTCTTCTTTTTCAGGTTTTAAAGCAATTAAAGGCAATAGCGCCAAAATAGGAATTACGGCAATGTCTTGGAAAAGAAGTATGGAGAAAGACGCTTCGCCCACCTCAGTTCGAAAGATATTTTTTTCTTTTAAGGTTTGTAAAACAATTGCCGTGGAAGACATGCTGAAACATAAAGCTGCAACCAATGCTTGATCGGTACGCCAATTGGTAAAGTAAAAAATAAGAAATAAAATTGCAATGGTGATGGCCATTTGACCTAAACCCATGCCGATTATTTTCTTTCGAATCTTCCAGAATTTGCGAGGTTCTATTTCGAGTCCGACTAAAAATAGCAGCATTATTACGCCGAATTCAGTAGCTTGCATAATGTCGTTGGTATCGCTTCCCGTCAATTTCAGCCCAAAAGGCCCGATGATAATTCCGCCTAAGATGAAACCAATTACCGCGCTTAATCCTAGTTTTCGCACCAAAGGAACCATGATAATCGCGGCGCCTAAAAAGATTAAAGCAGTTTGTGCTAATGAATTTTCATTCATGATTTTTGTAAAGATTTTATAATTCTATCCGTCGTGCTTTTTAATTCTGCTTCTTCCAAATCATCTGAATCATAAATGGCGATGATTTCTGTTACCTCAATTCCGTTAACTTCTAAAGATAAAGTCAAGGGTTTCATTAATTCTTCTATCGTGGTTTTATACAAGCCTTCTTTTTGATAATTGTCTTCTGTTGCTCCAATCGTCACGATGATGATGGCGTCTTTATTCATTAATGGGTGGTCGCTTTCTGCCTTCCAACTCATATCAAAAACTTCATCAATCCAAAGCCGAAGCAAAGGCGGCAATCCAAACCAAATTAAAGGAAAGTGAAAAACCAGCCGCTCATATTCCCTAATTCTTTTTCGTTCTTTAAAAGTGGCGATGTGAAAATCAGGATACTCTTCATAGAGATCTTTAAAAGTCAATTGCCCTGAAGTTTCATACGCTTTAATCAATTCAATATTCGTAGTTGAATATTCAAAGTAAGGATGGGCAAAGATTGCAAGCGTTTTTTTCACAGAATTTCAATTTTTTTAAAAATAGTGAAAAAAATAAAATTTTACCTAATTATTGCAAAAAAACTTTGGTATTTTTGAAAAATGAAGGTAATACCCGTGGTTACAAAAGAATCGATTTCAGAGTTTCTTAACTTTCCAAAGCTTCTTTTCGTTAATGATAAAAACTATATTCGACCACTCGATGAAGATATTGAAAGTGTCTTTGATTTGAAAAAAAATAAATTTTTCAAGGCGGGCGAATGTGAGCGATTTATTTTTAAAAATGAAGAAAATAGAATAATCGGTAAAATAGCAGTTTTCATTAATAAAAGATATAAGCAAAATCAGCCCACAGGTGGTTTTGGGTTTTTTGATTGTATCAATAATCAAGACACCGCCGATTTTATTTTCGATTTTGCCAAAACCTGGCTGCAAGAAAGAGGAATGGAAGCGATGGACGGACCGATCAATTTCGGGGAACGCGATAAGTTTTGGGGACTTCTAATCGAAGGTTTTTCGGAACCACTTTATGCCATGAATTACAATCCACCTTATTACAAGTCGTTATTTGAAAATTATGGTTTTCAAATCTTCTTCAATCAATTATGTTTCGGACGAAAAATACATGATCCTGTGGCTGATAATTTTTTAGAAATGCATCAGAGAATTTCCCGAAATGAAAACATTACCGCAAAGCCGCTTCAACTGAAATCACTTGAGAAATTCGCCCAAGACTTTACCGAAGTTTACAACAAAGCCTGGGCAAGTCATGGTGAGGGAAAACAGTTAAGTGAAACGCAAACGATAAAGATGTTCAAAACGTTGAAACCCATTATCAATGAACATATATCGTGGTTCGTCTACGAAAATGAAAAACCCATCGCCATGTGGATGAATATTCCCGATCTGAATCAGTGGATTAAATTCTTTAATGGAAAGTTTGGGTTGGTACAGAAAGTCCTGTTTTTAATTATTAAAAAATTGCGCAAGAATAAAAAAATGGTTGGGTTGGTTTTTGGAATTGTTCCCGAATGGCAAAGAAAAGGGATTGATGGATTTATGATTTGGGAAGGAACAAAACATTTTCGTGAAGCCACTGATTTTGAAGATTATGAAATGCAATGGGTTGGTGATTTCAATCCCAAAATGATTAAAATTGCGGAGAGTTTAGAAACCAAAGTCACCAGAAAACTGGCGACTTATCGTTATCTTTTTGACAGGACTAAAGAGTTTAAAAGACAAGTATCTCTTTAATTGCAGGTCGTTTAAAGCAATCAATTAAACTTCACGTCTCTGATGTTTAAGAAATAAGTCACGTTTCCTTTCCAGTGATTTTCTTCAGCGGTAAAGGCAATATCAAACTTTTTATTTCTGAAGTCATCAGCATATTTTCCTAGCTTAAACCCGACACATTCGATATTTTTACCGGTGGAATCTTGTTTAATATAGAATTTTAGATGACTGTTTTCTTTCCCCATTGTTTTTACATAGCCTGAAACTTTCTGATTTTTCAACACCAAAATAGGTTTCATATTGTTGGGGCCAAAGGGCGCTAGTTTGCGGT
Organism: Kaistella antarctica; assembly: GCF_900109615.1. GTDB lineage: Bacteria > Bacteroidota > Bacteroidia > Flavobacteriales > Weeksellaceae > Kaistella > Kaistella antarctica. The sequence continues at coordinate 582,573 of NZ_FOIX01000004.1, read as the reverse complement.
GGAAATTAAAAAAGTCTTTGTCGAGATTATCAATATTAACTTCAGAATCAATTTCTATACTAGGTTCTACTTGGTGTTCCTTAATTTGTTCGGCAACTGTTTTTTCAAACTTTTCCCGGAAAATTTCAAGTTTGTCTTTCTCCATTGATAAACCCGCAGCTGCAGGATGGCCACCAAATTTTAAAAATAAATCAGAGCAGGTTTCCAAGGCATGATGGACATCGAAGTTAGATACCGATCTGGCAGAAGCGACCAACTCACCATCGTTTCCATTAGTAAATACAACGGTTGGTTTGTAATAACTTTCGGTTAAGCGAGATGCAACGATGCCGATGACGCCTTTGTTCCAATCTGGGCCATAAACCACGGTCGAGAAATTATTAAGTTGACCGCTTGTTTCTACTTGGAGAAGTGCCTCGGTAGTGCTGGTCGTATCCAGCTCACGGCGCGAATCATTTAAGTTTACAATGTCATTCACGATTTGAGTCGCATGTTTCAAATTATCTGAAACCATTAATTCTACTGCGGCTTTTCCTTGAGAAATACGTCCGGCGGCATTAATTTTAGGCGCAATTTCAAAAACGATATTCGAAATTTCGAAGGTGGCCAATTTATCCTCCGGAATCAACATTCGTAAGCCCAGATTTCTCGATTTTCTTAAAATCTTTAATCCTTGTTTGGCCAGAACGCGGTTTTCTCCAGACATGGAAACGATATCTGCAGCAATTGAAATTGCAAGTAAATCGGTTAGTTCAAAAAGTTCAGCTTCTGGAATTTTATAAATCGTATTTAAACCCTGACATAATTTGAAACCGACACCGCAACCCGAAAGTTCTTTGAAGGGATAGCGGCAATCTTTTCTTTTGGGATCTAAAACAGCAACTGCTTCCGGAAGTTCTTCACCAGGTAAATGGTGGTCACAAATGATAAAGTCAACTCCTAATCCTTTGGCGTAATCTATTTTGTCAAGAGCTTTGATTCCACAATCCAAAGCGATTATCACTGAAAATCCGTTTTCTTTGGCGTAGTTTATTCCAGCTTTGGAAATTCCGTAACCTTCGATATTTCGATCTGGAATATAGTAATCGAGGTATTTTTTTTCAACAATTTTACTTAAATATAAATACATTAAAGCCACTGCCGTTGTTCCATCAACATCATAATCACCGTACACCATTATTTTCTCGCCATTCTCTATCGCTGTGGCAATACGATCTACGGCGAGTTGCATGTCTTTCATTAAGAAAGGATTGTGAATATCGTTGAGGTTGGGTTTAAAGAATTCTCTGGCTTTTTGATAATCATCAATTCCACGGAGAACTAATATTTTGGATTCAAAAGTTCCAAAACCAAGAGACGAGCTAATTCCGTCCACAATATCTTCATCGGGTTCCGCTTTGTAAATCCATTTTTGACTCATAATGCTACAAAAATAAGAAAAAATTGCGAGGTCGTGAACGGTACATATGACTGAGAATATTAATTATTTAGTTTAAATCAAAAATATTACGGTTTAATTATTGTATGCGTAATTATATAGGCTTTTAAATAACGAAAAGTGAATATTTCGGCCAATAGATTAGAAAATTATAATTTTAGGTGAAATTTTCGCAGCTGATTATCAGGAGGTTAGCTTTGAATAACGATTTTTTTGTTAAAAGCTAAATCTAAAATGGGATACATGTCGTAGTTAAAAGTTCAATCATTAATTCTTAAAATTTTTATTATGGAAAAAACAATTAACGTATCGAACAAAGGAACAACTTTGGATACGAACAGACGGAATTTTTTAAAATTAGGAGGAGTAGGACTTCTTGTGGCAGGACTTACGGTTGCAGGCTGTAGAGATGATGACTACGATTTTCCGATGAATGAGGTATTTGATTTGGGAACTGGCGATGTCGGCATCCTGAATTATGCTTATGCACTGGAACAGTTGGAGGCTGATTTTTACACGAAAGTCGTTAACAATTTCTACAGTGGGATTTCGGCTGATGAAAAACAATTGTTTACCGATATTTATCACCATGAAGTAATTCACCGTGATTTCTTTAAAGCAGCATTAACTGCAGCTACGCCAAAAGTTTTACCAAAGTTAGCATTCAAATATGATGGCGTTGATTTCAATAGTAGAAATTCAATTCTTGCAACCGCAAAAGCTTTAGAGGATACAGGCGTTGCAGCTTATAATGGGGCAGGTAAGTATATTACTAATTTAGATTATTTAGTTATTGCCGGAAAAATTGTTTCTGTAGAAGCAAGACATGCGTCGGCCATTAGAAATATAATTAGTCCTGGAACTGGTGCTTTTTCTGGCGATGATGTGATCGATGCAAACGGATTAGATGTGGCAAAAGAACCGAAAGAAATTGTTGCAGCTGCGGGTGGATTTTTCAAAACACCATTTACGTGGAAAGAACAAGGTATCGGTTAGTCGACTACTTAATTCCTTAATTTTTAAAACAAAACATTATGAACTTACTTAATATATTAGATAAATTGTCAGATGATCAATTTTTCACCAAAATGACATCTCGATCAGAAGGTATCTCCAGCATAGCAAACTTTGGAAAAAAAGCTGCATTGGCGAGTATTCCTTTAGGATTAGGATCTTTCATGGCAACGTCCGCAAAAGCTGAAACTACAGCCGCACCTAGTTTTGCGCCGGCCTCGGCTTTAACAGATGCTCTGCAGCTTGCTTTAACTTTAGAATATTTAGAAGACGAGTATTATAGAGAGGGTCTTAATAAAGCGGGACTTATTCCGGCAGGTGATAAAGTTGTTTTTCAACAAATCAGCAAGCATGAAACTGCGCACGTTGCATTTTTAAAGGCTACTTTAACTTCATTAGGAACTACGCCAGGTACAAAACCAATGTTCGATTTTACAGTTGGTGGCGCTTTCGATCCTTTCAACAATTACATGCAATTTATGATTCTTGCCCAAGCTTTTGAAGATACTGGTGTAAGAGCTTATAAAGGTCAAGCTGGAAATGTAGCTTCTAACAAAGGAGTTTTACAAGCCGCTTTACAAATTCATTCCGTGGAAGCACGACATGCGTCTCAAGTTAGAAGAATGCGAGCCAACAAAGGTTGGATTGAATTAAAAGATGGCGGTAATATGCCTGCAGCAACGGACGCAGTTTACGCGGGCGAAGAAAATATAACTCAAGCGGGATTCAATACATCAACTTTGTTTGGAGCGGCCGCTGGATCAGCTTCTTTTGATGAAATTTTATCAGGAACTGATGCTGCTGCAATTGCTGGTTTATTCATAGCATAATCGTAAGATATTTTCAGAGAGAGTTAGTTTTGCAGAGCTTTCTACTTCATCAAATTAAACAAAAAACCGTTCAAGAAATTGAACGGTTTTTAAATTTTTACTTTAGAAATGATTTGTTAAGAATACATTTGCTGTTGTAATTCTTTAATTTTCTTATCATCTAAGTATTCATCGTAGGTCATTTCTCTATCGATTATTCCTTTTGGTGTTAACTCGATAATTCGATTACAAACGGTTTGCAACATTTCGTGGTCATGAGAAGACAATAAGATACTTCCTTTAAAACTAACCAAAGAGTTGTTTAGAGTCGTAATACTTTCAAGGTCTAAGTGATTGGTTGGCTCATCCATCAAAAGAATGTTGGCTCGCTGTAACATCATTCTACTGAACATGCAACGCATTTTCTCACCTCCCGAAAGAACGGTACAAGATTTTAGCGCTTCATCACCAGAGAAAAGCATTTTTCCTAAAAATCCTCGCATGTATTCTTCGTGACGTTCTTCGTCATTTTTTGTATATTGTCTTAGCCAGTCTACTAAATTGATGTTTTCTTGAAAGAAGCTCGCATTGTCAAGTGGCATATAGGACTGGTTGGTCGTAATTCCCCAATTGAATGTTCCTTTATCTGCTTCAGTATTTCCACTTAAGATTTGAAAAAACTCAGTAATTGCTAAGGAGTTTTTAGAAATAATAGCTACTTTATCTCCTTTCTTCAAATTCAAGTCAATATTAGAGAAAAGTAACTCGCCATCTTTTGTTTTTTCCAAATCTTTCACTTCCAAAATTTGATCACCTGCAGCACGCTCCGTATCAAAAATAATTGCTGGATAGCGTCGTGATGAAGGCTTAATGTCTTCAATGTTCAACTTATCGATCATTTTTTTACGAGCAGTAGCTTGTTTTGCTTTTGCAACGTTGGAAGAGAATCGAGCAATGAAATCTTGCAATTCTTTTTTCTTGTCTTCGGCTTTCTTATTCGTTTGCTGACGTTGTCTTGTCGCCAACTGTGAAGCCTGATACCAGAATGAGTAATTTCCTGTGTAAAGGTTAAGTTTAGAATAATCTAAATCGCCGATGTGGGTACAAACGGTATCCAGGAAGTGACGGTCGTGAGAAACTACAATCACCGTATTATCGTAGGTCGATAAGAAATCTTCTAACCACGCTATGGTTTCGATATCTAAATCGTTGGTTGGCTCATCCAAAATCAAAACGTCTGGGTTACCAAATAAAGCTTGTGCAAGAAGCGCTTTTACTTTGTTCTGGTTTTCCAATTCGCCCATCATTTGATAATGCATATCGTCTTTAATTCCAACATTGGAAAGCATAGTCATTGCATCAGATTCTGAGTTCCATCCACCCATTTCATCATAGACCACACCAAGTTCGCCGGCTTTTATTCCATCTGCATCAGAAAAATCCTCTTTCGCATAAAGCGCATCCATTTCTTCTTTGATTTTGAACAATGTTTTGTTCCCTCTTAACACCGTGTCAAGAACCGTATAGTTGTCATAAGCGAAGTGATCTTGCTCTAATACCGACATTCTCTTACCTGGTTCAAGGGATATGGTCCCTGTGGTAGGGTCTTGTTGTTTGGTCAATATTTTAAGGAATGTAGATTTACCGGCACCATTGGCGCCAATAATTCCGTAGCAATTTCCCTTCGTAAACATAATATTTACCTCGTCAAAAAGTACTCTTTTTCCGAATTGTAAAGATAAATTAGATACTGTTAACATATAGTTTTGTAAATTTGGTGCAAAATTACGAAAAGAAATCGGGTTAAGGGCACAGTTCCAAAAGTCTACAAAATAAACCGTATATTAGAGTAATAAATAACCTCCCAAAAATTTACAGTGTTGTGTTAAAATTTTATAAATTTTAACACATTAAATAAAACTAAAGTTTCATCAATATGAAGATTGAAAAATCAATTGCGATTTATAATAAGAGAGCGCGTTTTGAATATGAGCTTTCTGAAGAAATAGAAGCGGGCATGGTGCTTACGGGGACAGAAATTAAATCTTTACGATCCTCAAAAGCGAGTATTACAGAATCCTTCTGCCAGTTTATTGACGGTGAATTGTATATCATCAATATGATGATTGATGAATATAAATTAGGAACTTTTTATAACCATAAAACAAAAAGGGAACGGAAGTTGCTCCTGCACAAAAGAGAGTTGCAGAAGTTTGAAAAAAAACTGAAAGATGCTGGTAATACTATTATCCCATTAAAATTGTATATTAATGATAAGGGTAAAGCCAAGATTCTCATTGCACTCGGTCGTGGAAAAAAACTCTTTGATAAACGCGAAAGCATAAAAGAAAGAGAAAATAAACGAAATTTAGACAGAATATTAAAGAAAAGTTAAAAAAAGACCAAAAATCTTTGTTTATAAGGAAAATTTATATTTATTTTGCATTATCAATTATTTAATCATTTAATTCTATGAAAAATCTAAAATTAGGAATTTCAGCATTGGCACTCACAGTTGCCTCTACTGTTTTCGCCCAGACTACCAGTAACCCGTGGTTAATCGGTGTTGGTGCTCACGGAGTAAATCACAAAGCAGCTGGCGGTAATGTAGGGGACGTGTTCTCTACTGCGTTTGGCGGGGGAGATGGTCCGCACCTGTATAATATGAATAATTTCACTATTACACCTCCACTTTCCAAATTAACTGTTGCAAGAAATCTTAGCAAGTATTTGGTTCTTGACTGGCAAACTTCCGTAGGGAACGTTGACAATAAGAGAATTGGAATGGGAAAAGAGTTTTTCCTAATGACTGGTTTAGGTCTTCAATTTAAAATCAACGGTCTTTGGAACGAAGACTCTTGGTTCGATCCGTACGTAAGAGCAGGTGCTAACTATATGAGACATGATTATAGTGGTGTATCTTTTCCTTTAACTGATGTTAGCGGACAATTCTACCCAGGATTTTCTGATAACATGGCGGGTACTCAAAGAAGAAAAGATCACTTTGCAGTTGCAACAGGGATCGGATCTAATTTCTGGATCACTAAAAACTTTGGTTTAGGTGTACAAGGAGATTACGTTTCTACTCCAATTGATAAATCAGACGTTGCTAATTTCTGGCAAGCTTCTGCTTCATTATTATTCAGATTTGGAAATATGGACAGAGATAAAGACGGAATCTTAGATAAAGATGACAGATGTCCAGATACTCCAGGTTTAGCTGAATTCCAAGGTTGTCCAGATACTGACGGAGACGGAATTCCTGATATCGATGACGAATGTCCAGATGTTGCAGGTCCAATTGAAAACAACGGTTGTCCTTGGCCAGATACTGATGGTGATGGTGTTGTTGACAAAGACGATGCATGTCCAGAAGTTCCAGGACCAGCAGAAAATAACGGTTGTCCTTGGCCAGATACAGACGGAGACGGAATCTTAGATAAAGATGACGCTTGTCCTACAGTTTTCGGTCTTGCTGAATACAACGGTTGTCCAAAACCTAAATCTGTAACAGCTACTGAAGTAGAAGGAGAATTGAAAAATATTTATTTCGATTTCGATAGATCTACAATCAAAGCTGAATCAAGCGCAAGATTAGATGCTGCTGCAAACATTATCAAGGCTGACGGAGGTAATTATTTACTAGAAGGTCAAACTGATAAAAAAGGAGCTGAGTCTTATAACTTAGACCTTTCACAAAGAAGAGCTGCGGCTGTAGTATCTGCACTAGACGCTAGAGGAGTTGACTTAACTTCACTTAAATCAATCGGTGTTGGTGAAGCTAAAGCAATGGTTGCAGAAAATGCTTCTAACGCAGAAAGACAAGCAGATAGAAAGGTTGTAGTAAAAGCAATCGAAGACAATTCTGAATGGGCTACGTACCAAAAATCAGATGTTGTTATTAAAAAATCAGGTAAAAAATCTGTAAAAGTTTACAAGAAAAAAAGAAAATAATTAAATTCTTTTTCTAAATAAAGGAACACCCTCGATATCGAGGGTGTTTTTTTGTAAACTAATTTGTATTTTTGTAATCATTAAAAAGTTAAAGTATGGGACGCGCATTCGAATATAGAAAAGCATCTAAAATGGCTCGTTGGGACAAGATGGCCAAAACGTTTTCAAAAATTGGGAAGGACATCGCCCTAGCTGTTAAAGCAGGTGGACCTGATCCTGACACCAATCCCGGATTAAGAAGATGCATCCAAAATGCGAAAGGAGCTAACATGCCTAAAGAAAATGTTGAACGCGCTGTGAAAAAAGCAAGTGGCGTAGATGCGGAACAGTATGAAGAAATTACCTACGAAGGTTACGGTCAAGGTGGAGTTGCATTTTTCGTGGATTGTACTACCAATAATCCAACTAGAACTGTGGCCAATGTACGTGCAATTTTCAATAAGTTTGATGGGAATCTCGGTAAGAACGGAGAACTCGCTTTTATTTTTGACAGGAAAGGAATCTTTTCTTTGGATAAGGCCTTGATTAAATTAGATTGGGATGATTTTGAAATGGAAATGATTGACGGTGGCGCCGAAGAAATTGACCATGATGATGAAGAAGTTTTTATTACGACCGCCTTTGAAGATTTCGGTGCTTTGGCACATAAATTAGATGAGTTGAGAATAGAAGTGAAAAGTGCGGAGGTTCAAAGAATTCCAAACAACATCAAAGAAGTATCAGAAGAGCACTTTAAAATTAATATGAAAATGCTAGAGCGCTTTGAGGAAGATGATGACGTACAAAACGTTTATCACAATATGGAAATTACAGATGAGTTGATGAACTCTATCTAGGTGTTTCCCCAAATTTGCTTTTAGAATTCTGTAACTACACAGTTTTAGAGAAACATAAAAACCCAAAACTCTCAGTAGAGTTTTGGGTTTTTATGTTTAAAATATGTATTTAAATTATATTCCTATTTCAATATATAGACGTCAAGAGAGCTATCTCCGAAAACTTTAATAAAAGCTTTAGTATAATCTTCCTTTGTTGCAAAATTTGGATTGTCTAAAAATTTCTGCGGATTGATAGCAAATAATGGGAACCAACTGCTCGAAATTTGAATCTGTATTTTATGCCCTTTTTTAAAGGTGTGAAGCACATCTTGCAATTTAACTTCAACAATAGTTTTCTGATTAGGCACTAAGGCTTCTCCTTTCTCTCTCGAATTTCTAAATCTGGCTGGCATAATTTCACTTCGAACCATTTGATGGTAGTTGGCATAAATCACTCCTTCTTTCTTTTCTTTCTGTACAAAATCCTGTTGGTAAACATCAATTAATTTTAATGCAAAGTCTGCGTCATTGGACGTAGAGGAAATATTTAGTTTCGCTAAAATTTCTCCCACGAAAGTTAGATCTTCCGTTAGAATATCAGTAGTAAACGTTAAAACGTCGGGGCGACCAACTGCGAAACGTTGATCTTCACTCATATAATTTCTTGGAGTAAACCCATTAAAATCTTTTAAATTATCGGAACTCAGAACTGGATTATTTGGATCACTGTAATATTCTGAAACACTTGAAGAAGAATTGTTTTTCAAAGTTCCATCTGCGAGATAGAAACTTACTTTCTTTACGTTTTCCGGAGGATAAGTAGAAAATTCTTTCCACTCTTTATTTCCGGTGTCATACATGGTAGCTTCTGGCAAACCTGCATCAACTTTAGAATTGCCTTTTAAATAATGTTTAAAAAAGGGAGTTTCTAATTTAGTTTGATAATAAGTCGCAATACTGTCTCCGAAATAAATTTCATTGTGGAAATGTTTTCCCGTTTCCCGTGACCAAGCGCCGTGAGAAAATGGACCCATCACAATCGTATTCTTTGCTTTTGGACTTGTTTTCTCGATGGTTTTATAAATATTTAAAGGACCTGATAAATCTTCCGAATCAAACCAACCACCAACAGTCATCACAGCATGTTTGATGTTTTTCAGGTGAGGAAGAATACTTCTCTTTTGCCAGTATTCATCGTAATTGGGGTGGTTCATAATCTCGGTCATGAAGAAATTTTCTTTGTAATATTTTTCATAACCATCCTTCAGAGTTCCCATATCTCTGTAGAATTTCAAGCCATCATCCGATGTTTGCTTTACGAACGTGCCCATATACCACGCTTTATTTTCAGCTTTAGTTTTCTGAATTCCAAATACTGGAAATGTTCTGAAATATCCCAGCATAAATCTTCCGTTATGCAGAAAATCATCATTCCAAAAATCAGAAATTGGCGCTTGAGGAGAAGATGCTACGAGAGCGGGATGTTCTGAAAGTGCCCCGGCTGCGGTGTAGAATCCAGGATAGGAAGTTCCATATTGTCCAACTTTTCCATTATTGTTTCCGACGTTTTTTAATAACCACTCAATCGTGTCGTAAGTATCGGTGCTTTCATCAACATCTTTTTTTGTTTTATGTTGAACCTGCGGAGTCATGTTTGTAAAGGTGCCTTCACTCATGTATCTGCCTCGAACATCTTGATAGACGAAAATGTATTGGTCTTTCATCAAATACTGATTCGGACCCAAAGAAGTTTTGTAGTCATTCTCACCATAAGGCGCAACGCTGTAGCAAGTCCGTTGCATTAAAAATGGATATTTTTGAGCTTTTGAAATATCTTTTGGAATATAAACTGAAGTGAAGAGTTTTACGCCATCACGCATGGGAATATATATTTCTTGTTTGATGAAATGGTCTTTTACAAAGGTATTAGTAGGTTTGGTCTGAGCCAGTCCGAACACAAAATAAAAAGCCATTAAAAATTGGAGGATTTTTCTCATAAAAATAATTTTAACGAATTTATGAAATAATTTGTAGAAATTTGAAACAGAAATACAAACCATGGAATTATTTGAAACCACACCAAATCCCGATTTTAATTTACTTCCCAGAGATGGAACGGTCAATTATTATGGTGAAATATTGAATAAAACAGAAGCTGATCATTTTTATTAAGTACTTTTAGAAACCATTGATTGGAAGAATGATGAAGCCATTATATTCGGTAAAAAAATTATAACAAAGAGGAAAGTCGCTTGGTATGCTGAAGAGAACTTTAATTATACTTATTCCAAAACTACGAAAGAGGCGCTGCCTTGGACAGATGAATTACTAAAATTAAAAAAAAGAGTAGAAGATAAATGTGGTGAGCAATTTAATTCCTGCTTGCTCAATCTTTACCACCACGGTAGCGAAGGAATGGCTTATCACAGCGATGCAGAAAAAGATTTAAAAAAGAACGGTGCAATTGCCTCCCTGAGTTTGGGTGCAGAAAGAAAGTTTTCCTTTAAACATAAAACGATCAAAGAGAGAGTAGATATCGTCTTAAAAAAAGGGAGCTTACTTATTATGAAAGATGAAACGCAAACTTATTGGCTTCATCGGTTGCCGCCCACAAAAAAAATAACCAGTCCGAGAATCAATTTAACCTTTCGCACCATTGATAAAACGGCACTTTAAATTTTGATTTGAATTCGCTATATTTGATTACTCAACTAAAAAACCAGCTGATAAAAGGAATTTATGTTATCAAAATTTATGAAAACTTTATAATCCTTTACGGTATCAGCATTCTTTTTATTATTAAATTTGAGAACAATTTTTAACCTTAAATACATTCTATTATGAAAAAAACAATCGCAATGGCTACGCTAGCACTTGCTGTGTCATTCGGATCAATCTCTTGTAAAAAAGAAGTTACCGACGCAGAATTACAAACACAAGCAACAACAATAGTAACTTCTAATCCTAGTGCTTCTGTAGAAGTAAAAGATGGTACTGCACACTTAAGCGGTACGTTTGCAGACCAACAGTCTAAAGATACAATGATTGCTTCTTTGAAAGCGGTTCCGGGCGTTAAAGACGTAATGGACATGGCAACAATTGAAGCACCGGTAGTGGTAGAAACGGTATCAGCCGTAGACCCTGCAGTTCAACAAAGTGTGGCAGATGCCGTGAAAGATTTTCCTTCCGTGAAAGTAGAAGTAATAAACGGTGAACTAACGTTGACTGGAAACGTTTCTACAGAGCAGGCAAAAAAAATCAAAATGTCTGTTGATGGATTGAAAGCTGGGAAAGTAAATTATAATTATACCGTAAAATAATTAAGATGAGTACATTACAAGATAAATACGCAAGTGTGATTTCTGCAGCAAAGTCTGCGGGTGTTTCAGATCTTAAAGTTTCTGAACAAGATGGAATTCTCTATGTTTCAGGCAATACAAGTTCAAGCGCCGCAAAAGACGCCGTTTGGAATGCCTTAGGAGCATTAGATTCTACGTATTCAGCTTCAGATATTAATGTTGATGTTCAAGTTGCAGGATTGTCTGCCGGGGCTTCATTGATGGTGGCTACAGAGTCTTCAAATCTAAATCTCAGACAAGAGCCTTCTACAGACGCTACGGTTGTTGGTAAAGCAGCCAAAGGAGCGTCTGTTACTTTGGTTGAGCAAACTTCAGATGACTGGTGGAAAGTAAGAAACTCTGAGGGAGAAGAAGGATACGCGTATGCAAGATATTTAAAAGCGTAGTTAAGTCTTTAAGTAAAAACAAAACCTCTGATTATTCAGAGGTTTTGTTATTTTTAATCGAGTGAGAATGTTTCGTCCTCACAAGGCAGTCCCGAGTTTCTGTATGATTCTGCACTTAAGACAACAACCTTTCTTTTTTACCGAATTTGCTCTGAGGAGAAAAAATAATTCTAGTGTCAAACCAGGTTCAAGTTTCAATAATATATCGTAAATAGAAGTGGTTTATTTAGACAAATTTAAAACGTTAAGCAATTTTTAACAAAATAACATATATTTGTAAATCTTATAAATAAAAATTCTAATGAAAGGTCAAAACAAACTATTCATCTTCATTATTGTGGCTCTCGTAATAGGAGTTATAATGGGTGGAGTCGTTCATACTCAATATCCGGAAAGTTCGGAAGGATTTGCAAAAAATATAAAACTCTTAGGAACTATCTTTATCCGTTTAGTACAGATGATTATTGCGCCTTTGGTATTTACAACTTTGGTAGTGGGAATTGCCAAAATGAGCGATCTCAAAATGATTGGTCGGGTCGGAACGAAAGCAATGTTGTGGTTTATTACAGCTTCCTTAGTTTCACTAACAATCGGACTTATCTTTGTAAACTGGTTAGAACCAGGTCGTGTAATGCAACTTCCAAAGCCTGCTGCTGATGCTGCTGGTGATATGGTTGCCAATAGTCAGGGTTTATCATTAGAAGAATTTGTAAAACACATCATTCCGAAAAGTTTATTTGAAGCATTTGCAACGAATGAGGTTCTGCAAATCGTAGTATTCTCTATCATGTTCGGTGTCGCTTTAGCCAATATGGGTGAAGAATATACCAAGCCAATTGTTCGCGCTTTAGATATTTGTGCCCATGCTATTTTGAAAATGGTTGGATACATCATGTGGTTCGCGCCACTCGGAGTGTTGGGAGCGATTGCCGCCGTAGTTGCCACGAATGGTTTCGATATTTTCAAAGTTTACGCAATTTATCTCAGGGATTTCTTCTTCGCTCTAGCCGTTTTATGGTTAGTGCTCTGCGTCGTAGGTTATATGATTCTAGGAAACCGATTGTTCGAATTGTTAAGAAGAATCAAAGAACCTTTATTGATTGCCTTTTCTACCACGAGTTCAGAAGCAGTTTTCCCGAAATTAGTTGAAGAATTAGAAAGATTTGGCTGCAATAACAGAATTGTATCCTTCATTTTACCATTAGGTTATTCTTTTAACCTGGATGGAAGTATGATGTATATGACTTTCGCCGCAATCTTTATCGCGCAGATTTACGGGATTGATATGACTTTAGGACAACAGGTAATTATGCTTTTGGTTTTAATGCTAACTTCTAAAGGAATCGCTGGAGTTCCAAGAGCAAGTTTGGTTATTATCGTCGCAACTTGTACCATGTTCGGAATACCACCAGAAGGAATTGCTTTGATCTTACCAATTGACCATTTCTGCGATATGGGAAGAAGTATGACCAACGTTTTGGGAAATGCTTTAGCAACATCTGCAGTTTCGAAATGGGAAGGACAACTTGAAAACCATGGTGGAGATATGTAATAATTACTTATTGATGTCCGCGACAAATTAATTCTGTTAAAATAATATTGAAGCCAACTTTGGAAAAGTTGGCTTTTTTTATTCTCGAATTATTTTTTGAGGTAAAGGTGATTCATTCGAATTCAACATTGCAAAAATTCATTAATTGTTTACCTTTGCACCATTAAAATTCTCACTTAAACCGTTTATAGCATGCAACTGTATAACACCTTAAGCGCAGAAGAAAGAGCTCAACTTATTGATGAAGCTGGTAAGCAACGTCTTACTTTGTCTTTCTATGCGTACGCCAAAATCTCAGATCCCAAAAAATTTCGCGACGAACTATTTATAGCCTGGAATGCGCTTGATGCGTTGGGCCGTATTTATGTTGCTAATGAAGGAATTAATGCCCAAATGAGTATTCCTGCCGATCAAATCGAAGCCTTTCGCAATACGCTGGAACTTTATGATTTCATGAAAGGAATTCGTTTAAATGTCGCAATTGATCAAGATGATCATTCATTTTTAAAGTTGACTATAAAAGTGCGCCATAAAATTGTTGCCGATGGTTTGAATGATGAAACGTTTGATGTAACCAATAAAGGAATTCACCTCAAAGCGCAGGAATTTAATAATTTATTGGAAGATCCGAATACAATTGTAGTCGATTTTAGAAATCATTACGAAAGTGAAGTTGGTCATTTTGAAGGAGCGATTACGCCAGATGTGGAAACTTTTAGAGAAAGTTTACCGATCATCAACGAACAGTTACAGGATTTTAAAGAAGATAAAAACCTGCTCATGTATTGTACAGGTGGAATTCGATGTGAAAAAGCAAGTGCTTATTTCAAACATCAAGGTTTTAAAAATGTTTATCAGTTAGAAGGTGGAATTATCGAATATACCCGACAGATCAAAGAAGAAGATATTCAAAGTAAATTTATTGGAAAGAACTTCGTTTTCGATCATCGTTTAGGCGAACGAATTACAGACGATATTGTTTCGCAATGTCATCAGTGTGGAAAACCTTGCGACAATCATACGAATTGTGCGAATGATGCTTGTCATTTACTTTTTATTCAATGTGAAGACTGTAAAGGCGCTATGGAAAATTGCTGTTCAACCGCATGCTTAGAAATAACCCATTTGCCTTTAGCAGAACAAGTGAAACTTCGCAAAGGTCTAGAAGTTGGAAACAAAGTTTTTCGAAAAGGAAAATCAGATTCTTTATTATTTAAGAACTCCGGCGATTTACCCAATAAACCTTTAGCAAAAGCGGAAACCAAAAATATCCGTCAAAAAATATCCATCAAAAAAACATTGATTGGAAAAGCAGAACATTATTATACAAGATCAAAAATCGCTCAGTTTTTAATTGAAAATAATGAACTTTCAATTGGAGATAAAATCTTGATTTCGGGTTCAACAACTGGTGAGCAGGAATTGATCATTACCGAAATTTTCGCTAATGGTGCTCCTTGTGAAACTGCGAAAGTAGGAGACCAAATCACTTTTACCATTCCATTTAGAATTCGTTTGTCAGATAAATTGTATAAAGTTTTAGGATAATGACGAAATCTGGAAAAATAGAATTAATGTCGCCCGCTGGTGATTTTACTTCGATGCAAGCAGCAATCGATAACGGTGCAGATTCCATCTATTTCGGCGTAGAGCAGTTGAATATGAGAGCCAGAGCCTCCATGAATTTTACGCTCGATGATTTACTGGAAATCTCTAGAAGATGCTCAGAAAAAGGCGTTCGAACGTATCTTACTTTAAATACGATTATTTACGATCACGATTTGTCTCTAATCAAAACGCTTTTAGACAAAGCAAAATTAGCAAATCTTACCGCCGTAATCGCGATGGATCAAGCCGTGATTTCCTATGCCCGACAAATTGGAATGGAAGTTCATATTTCTACCCAAATTAATATTACCAATATTGAAACAGTAAAGTTCTACGCACTTTTCGCCGATACGATGGTGATGAGTCGGGAATTAAGCATGTCGCAGATCAAAAAAATCTGTGATCAAATTGTTAAAGAACAAATAAAAGGACCTTCCGGGCATTTAGTTGAAGTTGAAATTTTCGGACACGGTGCACTTTGTATGGCAGTTTCTGGAAAATGCTACTTGAGTTTACATTCTGCGAATTCTTCCGCAAACAGAGGTGCTTGCAAACAAAACTGTCGTAAAAAATATACCGTCATCGATCAGGAAACTGGTTTCGAAATCGAACTGGATAATGAATACATGATGTCGCCGAAAGATTTGTGTACCATCACTTTTCTGGATCAAATCGTTGAGGCTGGAGTTCGTGTTCTTAAAATTGAAGGTCGCGGTAGAGCGCCAGAATATGTGGCGACCGTGACCAAATGTTACCGAGAAGCGATCGATGCAATTGCAGACGGAACTTACAATCAGGAAAAAGTTGCGGAATGGATGGAGCAACTGGAGACCGTTTATAACAGAGGTTTCTGGGGCGGTTATTATCTCGGACAAGAGTTGGGAGAATGGTCTGCTGACAATGGTTCGGCCGCAACTCAGAAAAAAGTTTATATCGGAAAAGGAAGACATTACTATTCCAAATCAAATATTGCAGAATTTTTAATTGAAGCCTACGATTTAACCGTTGGAGATGGAGTTTTAATTCAAGGTCCAACCGCGGGTTCACAAGAAATGGTTCTAGAAGCCATGAGGGTCGATGAAAAACCAGACGCCGAAAAAGCCTATAAATCTGATGTGGTTACTTTTAAAACAGAATTTAAAGTAAGACCTTCTAATAAATTATATAAAATAGTTTCCACAGATTAATTACTCATTATCAATTACTTATTGCTCATAAATAGATGATTATCGTAACACTTCAACGGGAGAAATGCATCGGCTGTAATTACTGCGCAGAATTTGCACCGGAATATTTTCGAATGTCCAAGAAGGATGGGAAATCAGTTTTGTTGAGAACCGAAAATAAGAAAGGATTTTACACTTTAAAAATCCCTAATCATGGGGCTTTTGAATCTTGTGATAAAGCAGCCAAGGCTTGTCCTGTGAAAATTATCTCGGTTAAAGAAATTTAAATATCAACAATAAATTGCGTCTCATTGAAGCGCAATTTTTTTAATACCTTTAATAATGAATAAATCGGAAATTAGAAAAGTCTATTTGAAAAAGAAAGAATTGCTAACTGAAGCTGAAGTTCAGTCTTTATCTGAAAAAATATTCGAAAATTTACTTTCTCAATTTGATTTAAAAGAAAATCAAAAAGTACATTGTTTTTTATCGATTCCAGAGAAAGGAGAAGTTGATACTTATTCATTTCTAAATTATTTCTTTGAAAATAAAATTCGTGTTTTTGTGCCGAAGATTGTCAAAGGCAAATTAATTGCGCTTGAAATCAATAAAGAAACTCCTTTAATCGAAAACTCCTGGGGAATAAAAGAGCCTGCGGGAAACGAAGATTGTGGTCTAAAAGATTTCGACTTAATAATTACTCCGCTACTTTATGCTGACCAATTTGGAAATAGAGTAGGTTACGGGAAAGGTTTTTACGACCGTTTTTTTTCAGAAATTAATCCCAACTCCATTAAAGTTGGCGTGAGTTTCTTTCCGCCTTTTGAGAATGTAGATGATGTTTCTGAATTTGATGTTCCTCTCAATTACTTAGTTACGCCAACTGAAGTGCTGTCCTTCTTTGGTTTAGAATCAAAATCGACAAAGTAAAACTTGAATTCTTTCACAAATTTTACTGGTGACGGCTTTAAAACGTAGTGTGCGGTTTTTTCGTAAGACCCAATTAAGCGGTTTCTAAAATCGAAATACTCCACGTAAAACTTCGCCAAATCCAGCGTATCATTGCCTTTAATTTCTTTTGATACGGAAATGTTACCCACCTTTGCGGTTTGTACCTTTAGACTGTCAAGCTGCAACAGTAGAGAACTGAGTCTATTAGAATCTTGCTCGAAAAAATAACTTTGCATTTGGGCGTATATCACTGAATCTATTTCTGTGTCCCGATTCCCCGCGGTGTATAAAGTAGATAAATCAAGTAACTCCTGAATCTTTTGCTTGGTAATCGTTGTAATCGCGAGTGCGCTGTCCATTTTTATCACAGGATAACTTTTCCTGTTGTTATTGTTTCGCACAATTTCTAAATCAGATCTCTGTTTGACTTCTTTATTGCAAGAAAAGGTAATTAAAACTAAACTTATAATGAGAAGAACTATTTTATTTTTGCTTTTCATCGGTGGCAATTTTAAATTTAATCATGATTATTTTGTTAGACTTATCATTTTTGGTGTCAATTACTTCCAGCTTTTCCAGCGAAGTCGACGGCAGGGTCACTAAATTGATATAGCGCTGCTTGTCCATTGTCTCTACACCATACATTTCGTTCGCGTACACCTGGTAAATCAGGGCATTGTCACTGATGAGATAATTTAGTGACTCTCGTTTTCTTTTCAAATCTTTAATCGATTTAGAATAGTAAAAAAGCATGATGGCGTAATCATTAGGTTTTAATTCTATATTTTCTGCTTCTGGTGCGGCGACTAGGTTTCGGCGTATCGTATCAGTTTTATAATAAGGTGACGAAACTACCATTGTTAGTGTTTTAGATTTTGTAGTATAAACAAAAGCTTCGTTCGGCTTAGCGTTGTATAAAATGGGCGATTCGTTTTCCTTTAATATTTGAACTTGCAGTTCAGCGTTAATTCTGGAGTTTCGATCAGCATCAATAAAACTATAATAGAATTTTTTGCTGAACAGTTCATCTTTAAAACCAAGCAGGCCGACCAAAATTGCTAAAACCCCAGAAATACCGAGCCAGATATATTTTTTTACAAGAGAGAATGTAGATTTTTGTTCTGAAGTATCGTAGGTACTGAAAGTTTTACTTTTCTGTTTAAGTAACTGATCATCAGTGCCTGATATTTGTAAATCAGATATTTCTTCAGCTGTTTCCACTGATTTTTGAATTAATATGGAGGGTTTTTGAATATTGCTGGTTTCAAGCTCAATATCTTCGGTTTCCTCGAGTGATTTCTCTAATTCTTCCACCAGATTTTCGTCTGCCTCTTCGTACTCCTTTAATATTTCATCTGCAAAAAGGTGCTTCTTTTTAAACTCATACCAGGACATATAACCCGCATAGATGCTCAGAATATTTAACATGTCTATTCTAGGAAGTTTTAGAACCGGGGAGTTTTTGAAGTAAGTATAAAAGGATTTTTCGCTAATGTTTCCTTTAGCAATTTTCCGCAGATCTTCTTGAAAATAGATGATGTCGATACCTTTCCATTTTGATATATCATCAAAGGATGGAGTGTGATTCTCTAAATATTGAGATTGAACCTCATTTTTTAGTTGTTCGAAGTGTAATAGATCTAAATCGCTCAATTGCTATTTTTAGGTAAATTATTGATTTACAGTGCTGTAATTTTGTAAAACAGTTTTACAAATATATTACAATTAATTTTCGAATACAAATTTATTTCCCACTCTATCTTTGTCCTGTTCGAAATGATGAATGAGAACAAACAAACTTTATTACAACAAAACAATTTAAATTTAATTTATTATGAAAAAGTCATTATTCGTAGCTGCTATCGCTGCTTTAGCTCTTGTAGCTTGTAACAAAACTGAAACTGTAGAAACTGCTGACGCTGGTGCTGAAGTTGTTGATTCTGCTGCTATGGTTATCGATTCTGCTGCTATGGTAGTTGATTCTGCTGGTACTGTAACTGCTGATGCTACTGCTCCTGCTGCTGCTATCGACGCTGCTGGTGATGCTGCAGTTAACGCTGGTGAAGCTGCTAAAGAAGCTGGTGAAGCTGCTAAAGATGCTACTAAATAATTAGTACCAACTTATTACAAATAACCGTTTCTCTCAGAGAAGCGGTTTTTTTGTTTATAATAGTTTCTGGCGAGAGATTTCATAACATGTAATAGCAACGGCGTTGCTTAAATTCAAAGAATCTATGCTTCCTGACATCGGAATGATGGTGTTTTCCCCTTTGCCAATCCAAAAATCCGTTAACCCAGAATGTTCTGTCCCAAAAACGACTGCGCTTTTCTCTATAAGATTCTTTTTATTTATGTTCTCTGAATTCTCATGCATAATCGTAGTGTAAATACGATAATCATTCTCAGTCAGGTATTGATAAAGATGCTCATTAGTAGAATTGAAAATGTTCATCCCAAAGAGGCAACCCACGCTGGAGCGAATAACATTTGGATTATAAAAATCTACTTTCGTATCGGTCACGATTAAAGCGTCGATCCCAAAAGCTTCGCAACTTCTTAATATTGCACCCAGATTCCCTGGCTTCTCAATACTTTCAACCACAATGATAGCAGAATTCTTTGTAGGTTTAAAATTCTTTAAGTCTAATTTTTTGCTTCTGTAAACTCCTATGATGCCTTCCGAAGAACCGCGGTAAGCAATTTTCTCGTATATTTTCTCAGAGATTAGATGCACTTTACCTTTCGGTAAATTTTCATTGAAGATACTTTCTACAACGTAAAATTCCTGAGCATCAAAGCCAAATTTCAGAGCGCGTTCATTTTCCTGCTTTCCTTCTACCACAAAAACATCTTCCTTCTTTCGGAACCGATTGTCCGCAAGTAAACGCATGACGTATTTTACCTTTTCGTTTTGGGCACTTTCAATAATCATTTTGCAAATGTAGTAAAAAGGTATTTTTAATAAAGGTTAGAAATCAGAAATTCAAAATCCCACAAACTAACTTATTCCGATAAATTCAATAAGTTTTCTGATGACTCTTCCAAACTAGATGGTAGATTTTTTTTGTTTTTTATTCCTAATGATTTTAATTTTATTGTCTGCGTAATTAAATTATCATTTCCGGTTGAAAGCTGCTTGAAGGCATCGTTGTAAATGTTTTTGGTCTGGTCGATATTTCTTCCAAGCTTTTCTAAATTATCAACAAAACCCACGAACTTATCATATAATTTAGCACCGCGCTCCGCGATTTCCGTGGCGTTTTTATTTTGATACTCCCGTTTCCATAAATCTGCAACTAATTTTAAGGAGGTGATTAAATTACTGGGGTTTAAAAGTAATATCCTTTTTTCATAGGCAAAGTTCCAAAGGTTAGGATCAGCCTGCATCGCCGCAATATAAGCTGGTTCACTCGGGATAAACATCATAACGAAATCCAGTGATTTGTCGTAATCGTCGTAGGCTTTATCACTTAATTGCTTGATGTGATTTTTTATAGAATTTAAATGTTGACTGACTTTCAATTGATACAATTCACTGTCGTTTTCATCGACTAATTCTATAAACGCGGTTAAAGAAACCTTGGAATCGATGATCACATTTCTTTCGTCAGGATACTTAACAACTGCATCGGGACGCATTTTCTTACCAGAGAATTCGGAGAACAAAGCTTTGTTATCTTCATCCCGAAGCTCATGCTCCAGAAAATATTCTCGCCCTTTTACCAAGCCTGATTTTTCTAATATACTTTCCAAAATCATCTCACCCCAGTTCCCCTGTGTTTTACTTTCCCCTTTCAGCGCGCGTGTTAATTTTTTCGCATCTTCTGAAATCTGTTGATTGAGGAGCGCCAGTTCCTTTACTTTTTCGCCCAAAGAAAAACGTTCCTTCGATTCTTTATCGTAGGTTTCTCCCACTTTATTGCGGAGTTCAGCGATTTTCTCTTGGAAGGGTTCCAAAATATTCTTCAAATTATTTTGGTTAAGAGTTGTGAATTTCTCTGACTTTTCCTCCAGAATTTTATTAGCCAAATTGTGAAATTCATTTTTAGCCAGGTCCTGCATTTTGCTTATTTCTTCCTTTTGATTTTCTAAGGAATTTTTTAAAGAATCATTTATAGCAGAAAGTTCCGCGTTTTTAGCGAAGATGTTTTGTTTGTCTTGCTGGAGATTCTCGATTTGAGAACTTTGCTTAACATTAAATTCTCGCTGCTCTTGAAATTGCGAATTAAGCGAGTTGTATTCTGCGGAAATTGTCGCTAAATCATTTTTTAATTGGTTAATGACTTCTTGTTGAAATTGATTGGTCGCTTTTTCTTTCGTTAAATCCTGCTGAAGTTCCTCAATCCTTTTGGTGGAATTTTCTAAATTGGAATTAGTTTTAATGAAATTTTGATTTAATTCATTAAATGATTCTCTGGGAATGTGAGCAGTTTTTAACCCAAAATAAACGATGGCTGCACCAACAAGGGCGCCTAATATTAAGCCGATTAAAACAGAAATGAAATCCATTCTTCAAAAATAGGTAGAAAAACAATGATTTGGAGTTTTTGGAAAAAGTTCTTTTTTAAGTTTCAAATTTCTACAGAAGAAAGAATTTCGATATTTTTCTTAACATCATGACTTTCGCAAGCTTTTAATGCTTTCATCAATTTTGCTGGAATTTTAGTCGAGACAATAATATTCCGGCTAATTAAAGCCGCAGCATTATCAATCATGTTTTTTAAAGCTGGCCGAATAAACAGAACTGAATTGGAAAGAATATAGGCGCTTGCCCAAGAAGTTTGTCTGGCTTTCAAAATTGCGAAATCCAACATCACATTATCTTGGCCGTTGGACAATTGATCCATCAGTTCAATGGGATAACAGATTTTGCTCAATGAATCCTGAACCTTTTGATTAATCGAAGCAATAACTTCATTGATTTTGTTGAAGTCGTTTTTCAGTAGATTTACTTTTCGGTAAGGCATTATAGACGCAGCCGACACGCCTAAGTCTAAATTAATATGCGCATTAATTCCCAGCAGAATATGCTGCATGATTAACAAATCTTTATTTTTAGCGGCTTCGAAGGCGGTAAACCAAGCGTTGGTGCATTTTTTTTGCTGCTGATAATTTTCAAGCGCTTCGAAATAGCGGTGTGCAAAAGCGAGACCCAGCGTAATCATTCTATTTTCATCTTCGAATTTTTTATTTTTCACACCATTAAGAACGGCAACCGTCATGCTTCGATAGGTGCTGGCAAAGTAGCCAATCGGGCTATTGTGTTGAATGCTCCACGCAATTATTTCATCGAGTTTTTGAATAACTTCTTCAATCGTTGTTAAGGTTTTCATCAGGAGTGTTTTTAGGTTAAAGTAAAATTACTCTTTTCTGAAATAAAAAATCGGGCATTTTTACCCCCGATCGGAGTGGCATCCTTTTTCTTTTTTGAAGTGGAATAGGCGGAGGAGGAAAGAAAAAGATATAACGGAGAGCGGGAAATAGGTCCTAAAAAAAATTATTCTTTAATTCGTAAAAACTCTTTGGCAAGCTCGATCATTTTTGGGTCGCCCGTGTACTTTCCATGTTCATCAGAAAGTTTCACAGTTGGTATCCAGTCGCCATTGATTGATTGTGCAGCGATGAGTTTCATAACTATATTCATTGGTTTTAAGCCCACATCATTGGTTAAATTCGTACCGATTCCAAATGAAATTCCGATTCTTCCTTTGCAGGCTTTGGTGATTTCTTCCACTTTTTCAAGGTTTAAACCATCAGAGAAAATAATGTATTTGAATAACGGATTGATGCCGTTTCTCTGGTAATGTTCAATGGTTTTATTGGCAAACTCAATCGGATCACCACTGTCGTGCCGAACTCCGTCAAAAAGTTTGGCGAATTTTTTATCAAACTGTTGGAAGAAAACTTCGGTCGTATACGTGTCAGAAAGGGCAACACCCAAGTCACCACGGTAAACGTCGACCCAATGTTCCAGGGAAAGTGCGTTGGCCATTTTGAATCCGTATTCGGCGGCATGAAACATAAACCATTCGTGAGCATGTGTGCCGATTGGTTTTACGCCGTATTTCATTGCGAAGTGAACATTAGAACTTCCGATGAAATTGCCTGAAGTATTATTTTTCACCAAGGAATCTACAACCAAATCGTGTACTTTATAAGAATGTCGACGGCGCGTACCGAATTCAGCAAAAGTGACCTTCAGCTGATCTAATTGTTTGGCTTTTTCTAAAGTTTTTTCAACGACCACTTCATTAGAATCCCTTTCTAGATGGTTCATTTCATAATGCAGTTCGGAAATCAAAGCCAAGATGGGAACTTCCCACAAGATTGTGCGATACCATTCTCCTTCCACCGTCACATCTAAATAATCCGCGGTCTGCACAATGTGAACCTCGCTGGGATCATAATGATAACCGCCTAAAAAATCGAGATAAGGCAAGTCTAAATAAGGACACGTTTCGCGCAGAAACTGTTTTTCATCTTTGGTCAATTTCAATTCTGCCATTGCATTAACCGACTTTCTCAGTTCTTCCGCAAAACCTTCTGGAAAATGATGTTTGCCCCGATTGATAAACTGGTATTTTACTTTTTCATTAGGGAAAAGTTTAATAACCGCATTTTGCATGGTGA
Organism: Kaistella antarctica; assembly: GCF_900109615.1. Lineage (GTDB taxonomy): Bacteria > Bacteroidota > Bacteroidia > Flavobacteriales > Weeksellaceae > Kaistella > Kaistella antarctica. Next base: position 558,888 of record NZ_FOIX01000004.1, on the reverse strand, counting down.
TTTTATAGAAATCGTTATCGAGAATTGACTTCAGACGGACTTCGCGCATATTGGATTGGTATGTTTAAACAAATTTAGAAATTCGAAAACAAAAATCGCCTTTTAAAAGACGATTTTGCTAATATTAATTGAAATCAATTTTTATTTTCCAAGATAAGAGTTGTACATCCAAACTTCTTTTTCCTGTTCGGTGATGTAATCGCTCATCTGGGAATTGGTTCCTTCATCGCCAGCTGTAGCTGTAACCTCAAGCAATTCTCTTTGTAAATCGATAACGATTTTAAAGGAAGCTAAAATATTTTCTACACACTTCGTACCGTCAGAATTTTCTTTGCTTTCGTTGATGTTAGAAAGTGTTAGGTAATCAGAATAGTTATGATTTGGCGTAGAACCCAAGGTCAAAATCCTCTCTGCGATTTCATCTATTTTCAAAACTAAATTATTGTAAAGCTCCTCGAATTTTGGGTGAAGGGTGAAAAATTGATCTCCTTTAATGTTCCAATGTGCTCCTCGTGTATTTTGATAAAATACAGAATAGTTCGCTAGAAGTATATTTAATTTCTCTGAAATCTGCTGGCAGTCGGTTTCGTTTAAACCGATAATTTTTGAATTATTCATTATCTTTTTATTTAAAGCAAAGGTAGTGAACAGCTCGGCTTTTAGGATACTTTATTGATTGATGAAAGCGATTGAAATCATTTTTGTCATTGAATCAATCAATTACAATTTAATGAATTTAAATGATTTTAGACCCTCATCCGTTTTAATGGAAATGATATATGTCGCAGATGGCAAATGATTGATGTCGATTCTTTTCGATTTTTCGGTCATGATTAATTTCCCGCTCAAGTCGAAAATGAATACGTTTTCAATATCGAGTTTGGTGGTTTTGATGTTGATAAAATCTTTTGCAGGATTTGGGTACACGATTAAATCGATCTTAACTTCGGAAGTTCCTAAACCATTCGCTAAGGTTACTGGCTCACGAAAGAAGGATAGTTCCATCAACTCGTTAGGAAGAACTTCGAAATAATAGGCTTCACAGGTGTAATCGGTATAATCTTCTAGCTCAACATTGCTGATGTAATATTTTTCTGCCGTAATCGGTGTTTTCTTATCTAAGTTTTTGAACCAAGTATATTGATAGTCTTCACCAGAAAGGGATTGCGATAAAGTTGCGGCACTTCCGAGACTTGCAAAAACTGTTTTTGGCTCATCATATCGTTGGGGCGAATAGGTGAAATCTGCCAACGATTTATCTTTTAGTAAAAAATTCTTGATGTCTAGTTTGGTAAACCGATTATTGTCGATAAAAGTAAGCGCAGGGATGGTTTCCGGAATTTCACCAAAAAGTTCATTGCCATTGAGCGACAACATTTGTAATTTTTTTAATTGTAAAAGAGTGCTTGGAAAAGCGCCCACAATTAAATTTTTATCCAAATAGATTTGTTCTAAATTTTTCAAACCTACTAAGGTTTCAAACCCACCAGAAATTTGATTATTGGAAAAATTAACGTGAATTAATTTTGGCAATTGGGAGAGTTCGTTCGGAAAATTAGTCAACTGATTTCCGGCAAAAGACAGCCATTCGAGATTTCTTAGCGAAGCTAACGGTGTAGTGAAACTAGTTGAAATTGAATTATTGCTTACATCAAAAACCCGTAACTGTGTAAGAGTCGATAATTCCACAGGAATTTTTGTCAACTGATTTCCGGAAAGGTTTAGTTCGTTCAAAGAAATCAGGGTTGAAAGATAATTGAAATTTTGCAAAATAGAATTATTGCTTAAATTCAATACTTGCAGTTTTGTTAAGGTTGAAATCTTTTGTGGAACTGCATTTAAACCAATATGAGCTAAATCAAGAACTTCTAAGTTCGGAAAATTCTGCAGCAGCGTTTCGATATCTGCAAAAGCAAAGTCATTGTTCCCAACTGAAATTTCTTTGAGCTGCGAAAGTGGTAAAATAGCTGCGATTGGATCGCCCGTGAATCGATTGTTGCTAACATCTAAGCGAACCAATGAACTTAGCCCTGAAATCGCAGGTGACACTTCGCCCGCTAATTGGTTGGAGCTTAGATCGAGTCTTTCTAATTTGGTGAAGCCAGCGACCGAAACGGGAAAATTTCCTTTCAAGGCGTTTCCGCGAAGATTGATTTCGGTTACGTTTCCTTTTTTGATAATGATACCAAACCAATGCTTCGGATCTTTTTCTAAATCCCATTTCGTGCTCCAGTTTGTTCCGTCAGTAGCGTTAAATATATTTATCAAAGATGCTCTTTCAGCAAAGGAGATACTCCAGTTTTGCCCAAAGCAAAAGGTGGAGAGAAGAATAAAGAATAAAGATTTTTTCACCGAAATTGTAGTTTTTTTGAAATACAAATATATACTAAAAGTTGATTTGTAGAAACTATATATTAAGGTCGCTTTTTTAAAGGTGTTTTATTAAACCTGGGGTTAGAATTATAAAGACGTGGTATCAATCTGCATTTGAGTGGCGAGTTCGATTCCTTCATCTTCTAGCTTCCCTTTTAATTTTAATAGAGCATCGCTTTTCACTTTCATAATATTTTTGCCACTTTTCATAAAGAAACGGGCCTGCAAATAGAAGATGCCAAAAGATTGTTTTAAGATGATGACCTGAGCTTCTTCAATGTGATCGGTAAAATCGAAACTTTTAATCTCCTCTAAAATAACTTGGGTTGTTTTTTCTAAATCCTGATTGGCTGCGATTTGTAAATCCAAGAAAACTTTCCGTTGTCCAGAAGCAGAGTAATTGGTAAAGGGTGCGCTGAAAATTAATTGATTGGGAACGAAAACCTTCTTGCCTTCATCGGTAATAATTTTGGTGGTTAAAAATCCGATTTTCTCGACCACGCCAGTCACATCTTTGATGGAAACATAATCGCCAGGTGCAAATGATTTATCGATTCCGACCAGCGCTCCAGAAAACATCGATGAGACCAAATCCTTTAAAGCGACTCCGGCAATAACTCCGGCAACTCCTAAACTTCCTAAAAATTTCATCACAAATCCGCCCATACCCATTATCTCTAGGGAGATAAAAGCACCAGACAGAACTATCAAAAATTTAAAAACTTTAATTAAAGTAACAATAGATTTATTTTTACTTTTCGGGAAAAACCTGTGGAAAATCTTTACAGAAACTTTACTTAGAAAAGTGCTCATCGTCAAAAAGAGAAGGAAGACCAGAATTCCAACGGCAAGTCGCGGAGTTGCCTGGGCAAAACCCGCATACCACTTATGCAGAACAGACATTATAATTTCAAAATAGTTCATTATTCAAATGTATCAAAAATTGAGAAGCTCTTTTGATAGCAAAATTCTTTCCAAAAAAATAGAAGCGGTAAATTTTCAACTTTATGTATCTTTGCCTTCCACAAGAAAAACGGCTTGTTGATTTCCGCTTAAGCGGAGGTAGGAAAGTCCGGACACCACAGGGCAGCAAAGCGGATAACATCCGTCGGTCGTGAGATCAGGACAAGTGCAACAGAAAGTATGTATATTAATTTATAGTGAAACCAGGTAAACTCTTTGCGGTGCAATGTTAAGTATATCGGATTTTTTCAGCAATGAAAATAGGAGCGGCTCGTTCCAAAAACCGAGGGGTAATCAGCTAAAGTTTTGCAGCAATGCAACGCGTAGATAAATAACAGGCACTTTGACTTCGGTCAATTTACAGAATCCGGCTTACAGTTTCTCTTGTGGGTTTTTATAAAAAAAGCAGAAATTTCGATTTCTGCTTTTTTTATTTTGACCATTGCTATTCACTTTCCAATTTTTTCTTCGCATCTTCTAAAGCTAAGGTTTCCTTTTCTGAAAGTTTTGGATATTTTAAATCCATTTTTTCCATCGCATCAATAATGATTTGAATGGCTGCAACTCGGGTGAACCATTTCGAATCTGCCGGAATGACATACCAAGGCGCATAATCTTTTGAAGTTTCATTAATTGCTTCCTCATAAGCCTTCATATATTCGTCCCACAATGCCCGCTCTGCTAAATCGGCTGCCGAGAATTTCCAGTTTTTGTCTTCTTCGTTGATTCGGTCTAAAAATCTTTTTTTCTGTTCCTTCTGTGAAACGTTCAAAAATATTTTAATGATGGTCGTACCGTTTTCCGCTAAATGCTTTTCAAAATTTCGAATGCTTTCATATCGGTCTTGCCAAAAATCATCGTCAAAATCATCAACGTCTTTCCAAACCTTTTCATTTAAATTGTATTCTGGATGAACTTTACAAACTAAAACGCTTTCATAATGACTGCGGTTAAAGATGCCGATTTTTCCTTTTGCAGGTAAAGCGATATAATGCCTCCACAGAAAATCATGATCATATTCTTTGTCATTTGGAGTTTTAAAACTGGTAACGCTACAACCTTGTGGATTCACGCCACCGAAAACATGTTTGATAAGCGAGTCTTTTCCGGCGGCATCCATCGCTTGCAAAACAATCAGTATTGATTGGCTGCCATCGCTATAAAGTCTTTCCTGAAGTTCTCGTAGTTTTTCTTGCTCTTCAGCTAACATCTTTTTCCCGTCGTCTTTCGACAACTTACCTTCATATTTTGTCGAAAAATCTTCCATGGAAAATTTACCGTCTACGATAAAGTTATCAGTAAAATCTAAATCCATAATTTTAATATTTCTACTAAAATAAAAAAATCATTTCAATAATGAAATGATTTTATAAATTTATCTGTCAGAAAAGATTCTAAAGACTACTATTTTCTAGCAGCAGCTTTATCAGTTTTCTTGGCTGGAGCTAATTTTGCTGATTGATCCATATTCATCACGGCAACTTCTGCTTTTGCAGTCGTTTGCGGCGTAATTGTATTTGCTACGGCAACTGCATCAGTTACATTTCCTTTGATAGTGATTACCGATCTGCTGTTCTCAGCATCATTCGAATACACTTCAATAATTTTTGTAAATGGTCCTACAATTTTGGTATCATAACCCACTTTTAACTCAGTTGTTTTTCCTGGCATAATCGGAGTTTGACTCCACTCTGGCGTAGTACAACCACAAGATGCCTGAACTCTGGAAATAATAAGTGGTTTGTCGCCCGTATTTTTAACAGTAAAAGTTCTGTGACCATCGGCACCAGGTTTAACATTTCCATATTCGTAGACGGTTTTGTCAAATGAAATAGTTTGTGCTGAGGCAAGTGCAAAAGATCCGGCTAAAAATAGGCCTGCGAAGATTTTTTTCATTATTTTATTTTTTAGAAATTGGTTATTTGATTGAGATTAACAAACAAAGTTAAATATTTTTTTAATATCAAGCTCAATTTTTTTTATTTCCCTATTTTTGCACCTATTAAGTCAAAGATATATTATATGCAGATTTCAGAGAAATATACGCCCCAGGAAACAGAACAGAAATGGTATGAATTCTGGCTCAAAAATAATTATTTTCATTCCGAACCTAACGAAAAACCGCCTTACACCATTGTAATTCCACCACCGAATGTAACCGGAATTTTACACATGGGTCACATGCTGAACAATACCATTCAGGATATTTTGGTTCGTAGAGCCAGAATGCAAGGTTTCAATGCGTGCTGGGTTCCCGGAACTGATCATGCCTCCATTGCAACAGAAGCAAAAGTAGTGGCAAAACTGAAAGAAGAAGGCATTAATAAATCTGACTTAACCCGTGACGAATTTTTAAAACATGCTTGGGATTGGACTGACAAATACGGTGGGACCATTTTGGAGCAGTTGAAAAAGCTAGGTTGTTCTTGTGATTGGGAACGTACCCGATTTACTTTGGAACCGAAACTTTCTGACCAAGTTGTAAAATCTTTTGTTGACTTATATAATAAAGGTCTGGTTTATCGCGGTTACCGAATGGTAAACTGGGATCCAGAAGCAAAAACCAATATTTCTGACGAAGAAGTTATTTTCAAAGAACAAAACGGGAAACTGTTTTATTTAAAATATAAAATTGAATCTTCGACAGGCTCAGATAGCGAAGATTTTATTTCTGTTGCGACAACACGTCCCGAAACGATTTTTGGTGACACTGCTGTTTGTATCAATCCCAATGATGAGCGATATGCGCATTTAAGAGGGAAGAATGTAATTGTTCCTATTGTCAACCGTGCGATTCCAATTATTGAAGATGATTATGTAGATATCGAATTCGGAACGGGTGCATTGAAAATTACGCCTGCCCACGATATCAATGACTATGAAATTGGAAAACGTCATAACCTGCAGATGATTGATTCTTTGGATGATGATGCTAATTTAAACGATCATGGATTGCATTATTCAGGTAAAAATCGATTCGTCGTTCGTAAAGAAATTGTTAAAGAATTAGAGCAAAATGATCTTTTGTTAAAAGCTGAAGATTATGTAAATAAAGTAGGAACATCTGAAAGAACAGGCGCGATCATCGAACCGAAAGTTTCTGTGCAGTGGTTTTTAAAAATGTCAGAATTGGCAAAACCAGCATTGGATGTAGTGATGAACGATGAGGTGAAATTTCACCCAGAAAAATTCAAAAACACCTATAAACACTGGATGGAAAACATCCGCGACTGGAATATTTCACGTCAGCTTTGGTGGGGACAACAAATCCCAGCTTATTTTTATGGGGAAGGTCAAGATGATTTCGTCGTAGCAGAAACGATGGAAGAAGCATTGATTTTGGCTCAGCAAAAAAGTGGAATCCAAAATCTGACTTTAGAAAATTTAAAGCAAGACGAAGACGCACTCGATACTTGGTTCTCCTCTTGGTTATGGCCGATGTCTGTTTTTGATGGAATTACAGATCCTGACAATAAAGACATCAATTATTATTATCCGACATCTGATTTGGTGACCGGTCCCGATATTATTTTCTTTTGGGTTGCCCGAATGATTATGGCGGGAATTGAATATAGAAAAGAAGTTCCCTTTAAAAATGTTTATTTTACTGGAATTGTCCGTGATAAGCAAAGACGAAAAATGTCTAAATCTCTTGGGAATTCCCCGGATCCAATTGAATTGATTGAGAAATATGGTGCAGATGGCGTTCGTGTTGGAATCTTGTTGAGTTCCGCTGCTGGAAACGATTTGTTGTTCGATGAAGAGCTCATGTTGCAGGGAAGAAATTTCGCTACGAAGATTTGGAACTCCAATAAACTAATTCAAGGCTGGAAAAAAGACGATTCTATTAAAGCCAATGAGGCAGATCAACAGGCAATTGCGTGGTTCGGAAATCAAATGGATAAAACCATCGCTGAAATTGCGGATCAATTCGAGAAGTTCCGTATTTCTGACGCGTTGCATTTAGTGTATAAATTGATTTGGGACGATTTCTGTTCTTGGTATTTAGAAGCTATTAAACCTAATTATGGTGAGGCGATTTCGACGGAAGTTTATGATCAGACGATCCTATATTTCGAAGAATTAATGAAACTGTTGCATCCATTTATGCCATTTTTATCTGAGGAATTATGGCAAAATATCTCGGAAAGAACCATTGAAAACGCTTTGGTTATTTCTCAACAAAGAAAAGTTCAGGCTTATGATAAACAGCTGATCAAACAGTTTGAAGTTTCTAAAGAAGTAATTTCTGGTGTTCGTAATTACCGTCAGAGCAAAGGGATCTCACCGCGCGAAAGGGTGGAGGTTTTCACCAATGCAGCATCTTTTGACAATGAAAATTTAGTTCGGAAATTAGCGAATATTGAGCAAATTCATTTTGCGGAGAAAACAGATAAACCAACATTCTCCTTTTTAATTGGCGGAACAGAAGTTTCAATTCCATTAAGTGAGAATTTAGATTTAGGAGAAGAAAAAACAAAAACTGAAGAAGAAATCAAATATCTAAAAGGTTTCATGATGTCTGTAGATAAAAAATTATCGAACGAAAAATTCATGGATGGCGCTCCACAACAAGTTGTTGATAATGAATTGAAAAAGAAAAAAGATGCGCAGGATAAATTGGTCTTGCTCGAAGAAAAATTGAAAACATTATCATGAACCACATCGAAGATATCAAAAAACTGTTTGACAAAGATTTTGTAGAAAGTCCCTTAATTGAGACTTTCGAGGCTGGAAACATTGTGCTTACAAGTGGGAAATTAGTTGCGAGCGATCCGTTGATCACCAGCGAAATGCCGCCGTTTATGACCGATTTCCCAATCGGAGAATTTCCAGTTTTGGTCCATAAAGAGATTGAAAGCAACTGTATCGCTTATGTGGAAATGGTTTTTAAAAATGCTGAAATAGCAACCTGGAAACTTGCCACCTCCGATGGTCAGAACATGACGGAATTAGAGGAAGGAGAAATCTACGGTTTTCCTGTTGAAAGTGGAATGGGTTGTCTGATGGATTTCGAAACCCAGGAAAATCTGATTCTCTTGGAACAACATTTGTTTAAAAGAAAAGGGGAAGAATTTATGGGGATTTACGAAGAGTTTTTCCATGAACATTTTTTCCAGGAGGAAGGCGCGGTGAATCAATACGCATTTTTAAAACCTCATGAAGAGAAGCCCGGAAATCTTTTTGCCTTTGAAACGGGTTATGGTGAGGGTTTTTATGCAAGTTACATTGGTTTTGACAAAAACGAAATTCCGGTAAAAGTGGTTTGCGAATTTATAGAAATTAATTAAATTAAAATAGTTCTTAATCATCTCCTATTTAAGTACATTTGAAATATAACTTACAAGCATAATGAATATTACTTCCGAACAGCCGAAAATTATTGTTATAGGTAGTTCTTCAATAGATTTAGTTTTGAATACTGATCATCTTCCACAACCTAATGAAACGGTTATGGCAGAGAAATCAGAGAGTTTTTTTGGTGGAAAAGGAGCCAATCAAGCGGTCGCAACTTCCAGATTGGGATCGAGCGTTTATTTTATTGGAGCGGTTGGAATGGATCCTAAAGGTCAACAGATTTTACGGAATCTGGTTGATGAAGGTGTTAATGTTGGGTACGTTATAGAAACTGAAGAAGCAGCTACCGGCACGGCTTACGTCGTTGCTGCCAAAGGAATTAATTCAATCGTAGTGGTTCCGGCCTCTAATTATTGTTTGAAACCCCAGCATGTTGCCGAAGCAGAAAAATTCTTTTCAACCTCAGATTTGGTTTTAATTCAGCTTGAAATTCCGATGGATGTTGTTGAATATACTTCGGACTTAGTGAAGAAAAATGGCAAGAAAATGGGAATTTACGCTTCTCCGGCAAAAAAACTTTCGGAAGAGGTTATTGAGAATTCCACATTTATCGTTGCTAAAAGTAATGAGCTTTCAATCATCTTTGGTGATGAACCAAGAGAGCAGATTTTAAGAAAATATCCCAATAAATTATTCGTTCGCGATGATACCAATTCCACGACCTATTTTAATGGTACAGAAATGAAATATTACCGCAACGATCACGATTCAGTCTTGCACAAAATGGGTATGGGCGATGCTTTTACCGCGGGATTTGGAGTTGCACTTTGCCATCAGAACAGCATCGATGACTGCGTAAAATTTGGAAATGATGTCTCTTTAAAAGTGACTAAAAATAGAGGTTCCCAAAGTGGTTTGCCTTATCTGAAAGATATTATCGAAGGGTAAATTGCTATATTGAGCATATCGGTTTACCTTTTTTATTTCCTTTAAAATTTATATTTTTAAAAAATAATTCCACTTATTGACAAGTGGAATTTTCATTAAAATGAAAGAACTGACTCTAAATACTTCCGACCATATTCCACTTTCTGTAAAGGTTTTCGAACCTAAAATTTCCAACGGTAAATTGTTGTTGATTAATTCCGCAACTGGCGTAAAACAACAGATCTATTTTTCTTTTTCCAAATATTTAGCTGAAAATGGATTTACAGTCTTCACTTACGATTATCGTGGCATTGGCGAATCAAAACCAAAAAAAATGCGTGGCTTCGATGCCTCGATGAGGATTTGGGGAACCGTAGATTTTAAAACAGTAACTGATTTTATTGAAATAGAATATCCAACTTACACTAAGTTTTGTCTAGGTCACTCCGTTGGCGCTTTAATTCTTGGCATGAATAATTATTCGAAGAATTTCAAAAAATTTATTTTTGTCGGAACACAAGATGCCTATATTGGAAATCTGACCTTGGCAGTTGCAGCAACCGCCGTACTTGGGTTCGGAATTGCACTTCCCGCAATGACCCATTTTTTCGGTTATTTTCCTGCGCATCGGTTTGGTCTGGGAGAATCTTTACCAAAAGGTGTTGCGTTTGATTGGCAGACTTTAATTTTAAATCAGAAATCAACCAGTAAACTATATGAAAGAATTGGCGGAAATAGTTCAACAGATTTAAATCAAGAAGCATTTATAATTCACGCGGAAGATGATACTTGGGTGACACAAAAGGGAATGAGCAATCTTTTGAAAAATGTTTATCCCAATTTAAAAACGACTTATCGAGAAATTAAAATTTCAGAATCTGAAAAAGGCGAAATCGGACATGTCAATTTTTTTAGAAGTTTTAATAAAAATCTCTGGAAGATCATACTGGATGAACTTTAAAATGGGAAGAAAAAGCAATCAGTAGAAATTTCCTAAATTTACAGATACCTTAAATTGATAAGAAAATGAAAATATATACAAAAACCGGCGACAAGGGCGAAACTGCTTTATATGGTGGAACACGCGTTTCCAAAGCGTCTGCCAGAGTTGAATCTTACGGAACCATCGATGAATTGAATTCCTTTATCGGAGTTGCGAAAAGTGAAGTGAAAGACGAACAGGTTTTAAATCAATTGAAAAAAATTCAGTTTGATTTATTTACCCTCGGTTCAGAATCAGCGACTCCTACCGATAAGTTAACTCTAGCCAACGGAAAATCCCGTTTGGCTTTAATGATTACCGATACCGAAATCGAAGAGCTGGAACATTGGATGGATGATTTTGAAAAGGAATTAGCACCCTTGCAATATTTCATTCTTCCCGGCGGTGGTAGATCAGCGACTTCTTTGCATGTTTGTAGAACAGTTTGCCGACGCGCTGAACGTAGTTTAGTTTTCCTCAACGAATCTGAAGAAGTTCGTCCAGAACTAATTAAATACCTGAATCGTCTTTCTGATTACCTATTCGTTTTGGCTCGCTATGTTTCCAGATTAAATGATGAAACCGAAGAATACTGGAATCCAAATGACCGCTAAAGTATTACTATTCATCAACGGAGTTCCTCCTAAAACTTTTCCTGATCTTGAAAGTTATTCCTTGATTGCTTGTTCAGATGGTGCTTTTCATTATTTAAAAGAGAACGGTTTCCCGCTGGCTCAACTCGATTTTATTTCAGGTGATTTTGACTCTCATTCTGGCAAGGACGAAAACGTTTATCAAGAGAAATTCATTTACACGCCTGATCAGGATAAAACTGATTTTGAAAAATCGCTGGAAATTATTCAAAAAAAAGGCTTTAATAAAGTCGACGTTTATGGAGGAAGCGGCGGAGAAATGGATCATTTTCTGGGAAACCTGACGGTCGCTTTTAAGTTTAAAGAAGATTTGAAAATCACTTTTTTTGATGAATATTCAAAATATTTTTTCGCGCCGAATAACCTCGTTTTAAATGAAGTGAAAAACAGGTTGATTTCATTATACCCCTTTCCCTCGGCAACAAACGTATTCACAAAAGGTTTAAACTGGCCTTTGCAGAATGAGACTTTAGACATTACCAATAGAATCGGGACTAGAAATTTCGCCAAAGAAAATGAGGTACAGATCGAATTCGAAAAAGGAAATATGGTCGTCTTTATTGGGAATAAAGAATTGACCTAATTTTAACGGTCTTTTAAAATAGAAACCCAACTTTTTTCCGCAACTTTGCACATTCAAAACATTAAAACTTTCTATATCAATGAAGATTAAATATTCAGAACTTATCGACCAAACTCTGTATTTCCCGACGGAAGAATTTAACGTCGCGGACAATACGCTACAATTCCATGATATTCCTTTGATGGAGGTTATAGAACAGTTCGGTACGCCTCTGAAATTTAATTATTTGCCAAAGATTTCGATGAATATTCAGCGTGCAAAAGCGTGGTTCAAAGAAGCTTTTGAAATCAATGATTACAAAAAAAGTTACCGTTATTGCTATTGCACCAAATCCAGTCACTTTGCTTTTGTGTTAGAAGAAGCGTTGAAGAACGATATTTCGCTGGAAACTTCTTCAGCTTACGATATTGACATTGTAAAATCGCTGTACGAAAAAGGCAGGTTTGATAAGAATGTTGAGGTCATTTGCAACGGTTTTAAAACCGATGATTATTTAGCAAAGATCTCCGATTTAATCAATCATGGATTTGAAAACATTACGCCGATTCTTGATAATTACCGGGAACTGGATAAGCTGACCGAAAGCATCGATCGCAAATTTAATATTGGGATCAGAATTGCGGCGGAAGAGGAACCAAAATTTGAATTCTACACCTCTCGATTAGGAATTGGATACAAAGATATTATCCCTTATTACAGTCAGAAAATAGCAGACCATCCGAATGCGCGATTGAAAATGTTGCACTTTTTTATTAACACTGGAATTAAGGATACGGCTTACTACTGGAACGAATTATACAAATGTTTGCGTGTTTACGCGCGGTTGAAAAAAATTGCACCCGAAGTTGATTCTCTCAATATTGGTGGTGGTTTTCCAATTAAAACGTCCTTGAATTTCGATTACGATTACCAATATATGGTCAACGAAATCGTGTCGCAAATTAAAAAATTCTGCTTAGAAGAAGGCGTTGAAGAACCGAATATTTACACCGAATTTGGAAGTTTTACCGTCGGCGAAAGCGGCGGACATCTTTATAAAATCATCTCCCAGAAACGTCAGAACGACCGTGAAAAGTGGAACATGATTGATTCCTCTTTCATGACTACGTTACCAGATACCTGGGCGATTTCGCGGAAGTTTATTATGCTTCCGATTAATCGTTGGGAAGACACTTATGAACGCGTGTTTCTCGGCGGTTTAACTTGTGATTCAGATGATTACTACAATTCTGAACAACATACCAATGCGATTTATTTACCGACTTTCAGTGATACAAGATCGCTCTATATTGGCTTTTTCAATACTGGTGCGTATCAGGAAACGATAGGTGGTTATGGCGGAGTTCACCACTGTTTGATGCCGCAACCCAAGCATATTTTGATTGATAAAGATGAAGAAGGAAACTTTGTGTACACCGTTTTCCGGGAAGAACAGAAAGCAGAAGATGTCTTAAAGTTATTAGGATATTAAAATTAAAAGGAGCTACGAAATCGTTGCTCCTTTTTTATGGCAGTCCAGCTGTCCACTGTATCTTTTTTTCGTCGCACCTCCTCAAAAAAAGGATGTCGTTTCCATCTGGGCTAGAATATCATCTACAATTCCTCTCAAAGCTGACTTCTGCAAGATTACTTTTTAGTGCTCACTCAGGTTACTTTGAAAGTATGTTCCCATTTTCTCAAACTCAATTTCCGAAAAATCAGAAATTACCAAGTTTGCTTTCTCATAATTCTGACCAACTGAATGTTCACTTTTGTAGGCAGTGCAGAAAATCCCCGCTGAATGAGCAGCGATAATTCCGTTGGTAGAATCTTCGATAACCATGCAGTTTTCTTTCGGTTCATTTGCAATTTCTGCGGCAATTAAAAATATCTCTGGGTTAGGTTTTGACTCTCTTAATTCATCGCCACTTATCTTACCCATAAAATATTTTTCTAACTCAAACTTTTCGAAAACCATATTAATCGTGGTCATACTTGCTGATGAAGCCAAAACGAGTTTGATATTATTTTCGTAATAATTCTTAATCAAACTTCTGACACCAGGAATTAAATTAAATTCAGGATCATTATAAAAGTAATCTTTGAAATATTTTCTTTTAATAAGTGCTAATTCTTCGCGGGAGTTTTCGAGTCCATATCTTTCAATCAACGTATCACAGACTTTGTTCGTTGAGGCACCGGTGAAGGTGGTATATAATTCTTCGGAAACGTGAATGCCTAAATCATTAAACAAATGGAAATAGGCTTTCCGGTGAAGTGGTTCGGTATCAACGATGACACCGTCCATATCGCATAGAACTGCTTTTAGTGGCATAAATGTTTAGTTAAAGATGGATAAGTTTTGAAGTACGTAGAGAATTCCGAGCACAGCACCGATGATTATTAAATAGGCAAAAATAGAATAAGGATTTGCAAAATTGATCGTCGAGCCCAAGTATTTAAATCTTTTCGGCGGAAATATTCGGTGATCATTTTTATTAAAGTAGAAAAGTCCTAAAATCCAGTGAGCTGGATTGTTAACTTCTTCCGTAGGTATCTGAGCTTTCATAAGGATGCGATTATTATTAATTCTTTAAATATCTTAAAATTATTTCAAGGATAAAATCCAGGAACTCATTTTGTTCAGCACTTTGGACGAAAAAGTTTCTTCGATTTGTCCGTACTCAGCAGGACTTCCGGTTTTTGCCGTTTGAAAAAGATGATTTAAATCTTCGAATTCTACTATTTCAAACCTTTTATTTCCCGCTCTCGTTAAGGATTTTTTAATTCCTTCTAAATTCTCTTTAGCAGAAACTTGCATATCCAAACTCCCATTTACTGCCAAAACTGGAATTTTAACTTTGGATAAGTAGTCGTCTGGATTAAACTTGATGAAATACCGAAACCATTCTGAGGACATTTGAGCAATGAAAGGTTCTCTTTCTTGCTTTCTCATTTTAGGATAATTCTCTTCTAAATATTTTGTAAAATCGACTTTAAAATCTTTTCCTTCGTAGCGTTGGGCATAAGAAAATGTTTTAAATTTTATAGCCAAAACTTCATCAATCGCCTCTTGTGGGAGATTGGTACTTTCTGCAATTTTTTTATTCTGATCCAAAACAAGATCAAATATTGGGATTCCAGGAGCGGCGAGAAGAACTAAAAATTTTACATTTTTGTTTTTATTTGCAACCACGGGTGCTATCATTCCTCCTTCCGAATGACCGATTAAGCCGATGTTTTTGTAACCCATTTTCATTAAGTAGTTCACAGCGGAATTAATATCAGTTGCAAAATCTGCAGACGTAGCATTCTCTTTTCCTTTTTCCGAGCCACCAATTCCGCGATCATCCAAACGCAAAGTCGCGATTCCTTTTTTAGCCAAATCGTCTGATATAACCAAAAAGGGTTTGTGGTCAAACATTTCCTCATTACGATCTTGCGCGCCGCTTCCCGTGCTCATGACTAGAATTGGTGATTTCTTATTAAGGTTTTTAGGTGTCGCAATTGTTCCAGCCAACAGATTTCCTTCTGTATCATTTTTAAAAGTGATGTCCTCAGAATTATAAGAGAAAGGCGGTTTCGGAGTTTGGGGACGAATCATCACCACAGTCTTTTCATTTCTGGTGAGAATTAAAGGCAGATTCAATCCACTTTGTGCAAAAGTTCCCTCAATTTTATCGTTGTTTAATTTTCCGTTAAATGTAATTCCTAAATCAGGTGCGGCAAATTTTAATTCATTATTTTCGAATGAAGTAGTTTTAATCGGAATTCCTTTTGCACCTTGCAAAGGACTATCGAACGATGATTTCAAATCATTTCCTTCTATTTTAATATGAATTACCAAGGGTAGTTTCTGTCCTTGAACATCTAAATTTCCATACCAGGAACCAGTAAGGTCTTGGGAGAAAAATAGGTGGAAAGTAAATAGAAACAATCCGATTAAATACTTAGTTTTCATGAGTTTTCATTTTTGATTTACAATGGGCTATCTGAAGTTTTATATAAAATTAGTGATTTATTTAATTGCATAAACTGGAAATTCAGAAAACCTACGGACGATTATCTTTACGACTCGATAAAAGATCAGAATTATTTTGAAATATTTATCTTTGAAGTTCAAATATTGCAAAACTAAAATCAAACATAATATGAAAACATACGCAGATATTCCGGAAGAAAATGCTCAACTGGAAACTTCGAAAGTAATGCTGGTAACGGTTCCTTACGATGGGACTTCAACTTGGGGAAAAGGTGCTGATAAAGGACCGGAACTTTTTTTAGATGCTTCAGAGAATATGGAATTGTACGATATTGAAACAGGAACGGAACCTTATTTAGAGGGAGTTTTTCTGTCAGGAGATATCACTGAAAAATCTTCACCGGAAGCGATGACCGAAGCAGTTTATCAAAAAACGAAAGAACTTTTGTCTAACGACGGAAAATTATTTACCCTTTTTGGTGGTGAACATTCCGTGTCAATTGGATCAATTCGTGCGGTTGGAGAAAAGTATGAAAACTTGACCGTTTTGCAATTGGATGCACACACCGATTTACGTCCGGACTTTCACGGCTCAACTTCTAATCATGCTTGCGCGGTTTATGAAGCCAGCCAAAAACATAATTTGGTTCAAGTCGGAATTCGTTCTATGGATGTTGAGGAAATGGAATATGTGAACAAAGAACAGTGTTTCTGGGCTCACCAAATCGCAAATAATGAAAACTGGATCAATGATGTTTTAGAAAAAGTTTCAGGCAATGTTTATATTACGATTGATTTAGATGCCTTCGATCCCTCGATTGCGCCTTCGACAGGAACGCCGGAACCAGGTGGTTTGCAATGGTATCCAACTTTGGAACTGTTAAGAAAGGTTTTTGAAAAATGCAATGTTGTTGCTTTTGATATTGTGGAATTAATGGATTCTCCGATGCCGAAGCCAACTGCGTTTTTAGCGGCAAAACTGTATTATAAAATGTTGGCGTATTATCACATCAACAAATAAGAAACAAATATCAAAAAAATTAAACCCATAGAATTTCTATGGGTTTTGTATTTTAACGTTCTAATAAAATATCATCAACATCTTTCATTCTGTTCATGACGGAACGCGCATAAGAGCAATGTGGATAAACTTTCCAGTTGTTTTCTCGGGCGAATTTGATTCCTTCTTCCACCAAATATTTCCCCATTCCTTTTCCTTCGAATTTTGCATGGACTAAGACAAAAGAAATTATTAATTTATTTTCGTCTGGGAAAATGGTGTAGGTTAATCTGCCGACTTCGTCGTCTTCCTTGTTCAAAGTTAAGACGCCACCGTTTCCTGATCTGTTATTTTCGTATTTCATTGTAATCTATTTAGTTCCTTAAAATTAAGGAAAATAAATCGAAAGGGATTTTTCAACTTTCTAAAATCTTGTAAGGAAGCAATCTCTGCAGCCCGACTTGAGTGGAAATCCTTTTTTTTGCAGAGGACTTTAGAAATGGCAAAAAAAGATTGACTCCATCATTTATTTATTATTATTTGAATCGTCGAAACTCGCTCCTCGTTTTGAGAGTGGAAGACGGATTAGTCTGCCCAAATCATTATTTAAAAATCTTTTCCCGTGTAGAAATTGTAGTCTTTGATGACGACATTGATGAATTGTCTTTCGGTCATTTTGGTGGGATCGATTTCTAATTTCAGGATTTCTTTAATTTTTGTGGAGAGTTTTGAAACAACTTGTCGGTCATCAATTTTTAAGGCTTTGTGATAATTTTCTTTTATGATTCTGACGTCATTATCAGTCAGCGCGATGACTTGCGGGAAAAGGGGAAGGTAATCTTCTTTGAGGTTTTCTAAAATCGTATGTGAAATATTAACTCCATTTTTTAAGGAAATAACTGCAGTCCCAGAAGCAATGCCTCCTAATCTTTGGGTCTTTTTTGAAACAATCATCGTGATTAATCCGACCACGCCGGAATTGGAAAACACGTCGATCAATCGAAAAAACCATCGCATTAAATAATCCCCAAAACTCGCCTGAAAGCCATCAATTTTCACCACTTTAATTTTGACTAATTTCTTTCCGAAAGTCTGTCCTTCCATCAAACTTTCGCTGACCAAAGTGTAAATGTGAATCGGAAGGGTGAGGATAATATAGACGGCCATTTGCGACCAATTATCGAGCCCGTTGATGTAAGAACCGAAATTAAAGACGCGAAACAGAAACCAAAAAAGAATTAGAACATAGGCTCCTTTGATAAGGAGATCAATAACGAAGGCTAAAATTCGCTCGCCAATACTTGCGGTATTGAAATTAATATTTACATTTTGTGAAGTATTTATAGCGATCAGCGACATATTTTTATTATTTTAGCATCGGATGAGAGAGGTAGCGTTTATCAAACAAAATAAAGAAAAATGGTTGGGAATCGAGCAGGTTATCACGGGAAAAGTTAAAAAAAATCCGGATGATCTCTCCTCACTGTATATTAATTTGGTGAATGACTTGTCGTTTGCACAAACTTATTACCCGAAAAGCAAAACGACTATTTATCTCAACAATCTTTCCTCACTCATTTTCCAACGAATTTATAAAACCAAAAGGTCCGAGCAAAACCGTTTGTTTGCGTTTTTTAAAACTGAAGTTCCGCTTTTGGTTCATCACTATCGGCGGTATTTATTTTATGCTTTCGGCTTCTTCATTCTGTTTACTTTGATTGGGTTTATCTCAGCGTATTACGACAAGGATTTTGTGAGAATTATTTTGGGTGACGAATACGTGAACAAAACAATTGAGAATATTGAAAAAGGAAATGCGGTTGGCGTTTATCAGCAAGGTTCAAACTGGGGAAGTGCGATTGCCATTACTTTTAATAATTTAAAAGTTGGCGCAGTTCTTTTTATTTACGGCATTTTCGGCGGCGTAGGAACTTTGTATGCGTTGTTGCAAAACAGTATTATGCTTGGTTCATTTCAATACTTTTTCCATGAACATGGTGCTTTGAAAGAAAGTGCGAGTGGGATTTGGCTGCACGGAGTTTTCGAAATTTTCAGCATGGTCGTGGAAGCGATGGCTGGATTAATTTTAGGCGCTTCTATTTTATTTCCAAAAACTTATTCCCGTTTTAATTCCTTTAAATTAGGTTTTAAAGATGGCTTTAAAATATTTCTAAGCACCGTTCCATTTACGATCGTTGCGGGAATTATTGAAGGTTATGTCACCAGATACGCGTTGGTAATGCCGGGGTTTTTAAATGGATTTTTAATTTTCGGAACGCTTTCTTTGATCGGTTATTATTATTTTATCTATCCTTATTTAGTAGCAAAAAAATCAAAAATACATGATGCAATTTTATCAGAAACGTGACTTCGGCCAGTTCATTAGCGACACCTTTGCTTTTTTTAAAGAGCACGGAAAAAACTATTTTAAAAACTATCTTTTAATCAACGGAATTTTATTAATTGTGATGGTTATTATCTTTGTTGTTGGTTATCGCGAACTATTTTCGCAAATGATGGGTTCCAACACCAGTGGACAAAAGTACTATTATGAAGCCTACTTTCAAGAGAATTCCGCGATGCTGATTTTAGTTTCCACAGTTGTATTTATTTTGTTTTTGGCCGTGACGATGGTTTCCTATTCTTACCCGATCTTATATATGAAAAGATTGGCAGAAACGGGAAATAAGAATATTAAAGCCGATGATATTTTAAGCGATCTAAAAAATAATATCGGACGGTTTTTAAAATTATTTCTAGGCTTGTTTTTTATTGTAACTCCTTTAGCAATAATGGTTTTCGGACTTTCTTTCATTTTAATGATTGTCATCATCGGATTCTTTTTATTGATATTAGTTGGACCAACATTAATGAACGTTGTTAATTTTTTAATGTTCGATTATTTCAACACCAAGAAAGGTTTTTTTGAATCTTTAAGTTATGCCGTCAGAGCCCAATTCTCCTATAAAAACGGAAGAGAGAAATCTCCCTTTTGGAAATATTGGGGTTCAACCATCGTGATGTATTTTATTATTCAAGTAGTTGCCTCTATTTTTACCATGATTCCAATGCTGATCATCTTTGGCGGAATGATGACCGTTCCGCAAGGCGGAGAATTGCAGCAAAATCCATTTGAAGGACCGATGGGAATTTTCATTTTTATCTTGTATGGAGTTTCGCTCGTATTTTCATTTTTAATGATTAACGTGATTTTTGTAAACTCCGGTTTGCAATATTATGACAGCCGAACTGATCTTCATCGCAATATTGATTTATCAGAAATCGACACGATTGGTAAAAATGAAAATTAAGACATTCCTTTTCTTTTTTCTCTTACAATTTATATCTGGAAATTCTCAGGAACTTCCGCCACCGCCGATGTCAAGTTTTAAGGACTCGGTTAGCATCGGTCATCAGGGACAATATTACACCGATTCTCTTTTGCTGGAAAAACCAACTACTGATAATATTATTTTTCCTAAAAGTTTTGAGGAAAAGTTTCAATCGAAATACAAAGGTGGAGAATACGATTACACGACCGTAAAACCGAGAGAATCTTTGTGGCAAAAGATTCAGAAAAGAATAAAGAAAATTCTGGAATCGATTTTTGGTAAAGTTGATCCCAACAAAACGGCGTCGTATGCAGAAAATATCATGCGGATTTTCGCCGTCATCATTATCGGATTTGTGATGTATTGTTTACTTAAATTTTTATTGGGCAAAGACGGGAATTTCTTTTTTAGTAAAAAGAATAAGAAGCTCAACATTGCCAATCAAGATCTTCAGGAGAATATTCATGAAATTAATTTCAGTGAAAGCATTGAAAAATTTGAAAGGCAAGAAGATTACCGTTCCGCAGTTCGTTATCAGTTTTTATTGGTTTTAAAGAAATTGGCGGATAAAAAACTCATCAGTTGGAATCCCGAAAAAACCAACAAAGATTATTTGTCGGAGTTCAAAAACAAGGAGTTAAAAACGAGTTTCAAAGATCTGGCCTACATTTTCGATTACGTTTGGTATGGCGAATTTGAGGTTAATCAAGAGAATTATACTCAATTCAAACAGAAGTTTTTAAATTTTAAGATATAGGAAATCCTCTTTAGGATAGAAGTGAAATATGAATAAAACGTTCAAATTATATGGTTTAATTTTCATCATCGTGATGGCAATTTTGGCGTTGCTGGAATTGAGCAAAACCGAGGTGACTGATTGGCGCAAGAATTTTGACATTAATGAAAAATCACCGTTTGGATTATTTGTTTTTAATAAAGAAGTCAATCAACTTTTAAATGATAAAGTTAAGCGAACCGATCTTTCACCGTATGATTTCTACAAAACTCAAAAATTAAAACCACATAATATTTTAATTATTGAATCTAAACTGGATTCTGAGTCGTGGAATAAAATTCTTAAAAATGTAGAAGCCGGTTCAGATGCATTGGTGATTTCAGAGTATTTTAATCAGGTAATTGCCGATTCGCTCGGTTTTTCGACCACAAGAATTAGTTATGAAGAGTACAATCGATTGTTATTGACCGATCTTAAATTTGCAAACGATTCTTTACAATTAGATAAACTTCCCTCAGGAAAAGGGTTTGATTATGTTTTGGAAAGCACGGAGATTCTAGGCAAAGAAGTGACCGATAGTAAGATGGCGAACTTCATCAAGATTAATCATGGAAAAGGTCATTTATATTTACATTCAGAATCGTTGATCGTCACCAATTACTATTTGCTTAAACCCGAAAATGAAAAATATGTTCAGGATGTATTTTCATATCTTCCTGATCGCGAAACAGTTTGGTTTTCTGGTGCTAATAAAAATGTAGCCGAATCGCGCTCGCCTCTGCGATTTATTTTAGCCAATCCTGGGTTGCGTTATGCTTGGTGGCTGTTATTAGGTGGACTTTTATTGTTCATCATTTTTAATGCAAAACGGAAACAGAGAATTGTCCCCATCATTGAACCAAAGAAAAATAAGTCGGTTGAATTCGTAAAAAGCATTGGAAATCTTTATTTGCAAGAAGGTGATTTTCACGATATGATGGCAAAAAAAGCACAGTACTTCCTCAATCGCGTGAGAATCGATTTGATGATTGATACCAAAGATTTAGACGAGAAATTCATCAACCTTCTTCATTTGAAAACTGGAAAAAGTGTAGAGAAAATTACAGAAGCCACCAACTTGATTAAAAGAGGACAAGATCCTTACGCAAGGGTGATGCAAGAAGATTTAATTAAAATGAATAAATTGTTAGACGAGATTTTACTTTAAAAATTAGCGCAATTTAAATTAGAACAGAACACCATTGAACCCAAAATAATTATGGAAAATTTTGAAAATCAAAATCAAGAAAATACAAATACAGAATTTCATTCCCGATTGGATATGACTGAACTTCAGCAAAGTTTGGAACAGGTAAAAGCAGAAATCGGCAAAGTGATTATCGGGCAAGAATCGATGATCGAACATTTACTGGTCGCACTTTTATCCAATGGTCATGTTTTAATCGAGGGTGTTCCCGGCGTGGCGAAAACCATAACGGCGAAATTATTGGCAAAAACAGTTGATGTTGGTTTTAGCCGACTTCAGTTTACACCCGATTTAATGCCTTCGGATATTTTGGGAACTTCAATTTTCAATGTTAAAAATTCTGAGTTTGAATTTAAAAAAGGACCTATATTTTCCAGTTTTATTTTGATCGATGAAATCAACCGTTCGCCAGCGAAAACGCAAGCCGCTTTATTTGAAGTCATGGAAGAACGCCAAATCACCATGGACGGAAAACAATACGAAATGCAGGAACCTTTCCTGGTGGTGGCCACTCAAAATCCAATTGAGCATGAAGGAACGTATCGACTTCCGGAAGCGCAACTTGACCGGTTTCTGTTTAAAATAAATGTCGGCTATCCGAATCTTACGCAAGAAATTCAAATCATTAAAAACCAACACGAAAATCGATTAGATGATAAAACCGACGCCGTTCAGAAAGTTATTTCCGGAGCTCAGTTAAAGACCTATCAGAATTTGGTAAAAGATGTGGTCGTAGAAACGCAGTTGTTAGAATATATTGCAAAAATTATTGTGAATACCAGAGAGAATCAATTCCTTTATTTGGGCGCTTCACCGAGAGCGAGTCTGGCTTTGTTGACGGCTTCTAAATCATTTGCGGCCGTTCGTGGACGAGATTTCGTAACGCCAGAAGACATCAAAGAAGCAAGTTACGCTGTTCTTCGCCACCGCGTAATGGTTTCCCCAGAACGCGAAATGGAAGGTTTGACCGCTGACGAAATTATTCGTCAGATATTGGAGGCGATTGAAATTCCTAGATAGGTCGTAGTGGTTAGGTTTTAGGTGGTAGTAAAAAGAGTTTATGGGAAATTTTAAAGAATTATTAGTTTGGAAAAAATCAATAGAATTCGTGACAGAAATCTATGAGATTACTTCTGTGTTTCCATCTGAGGAAAAATTCGGATTGGTTTCTCAAATAAGAAGAGCAGCAGTGTCAATTCCATCAAATATCGCCGAAGGTAATGCCAGAAGAAGTTCTGCAGATTATATTCAGTTTTTAAAGATTGCTCGTGGGAGTGGTGCAGAAGTAGAAACTCAAATTATCATCTCAAAAAACTTAGGATTTATGAACGATGTAAAATGTGAAGAACTCACCTTAAAAATAACTGAAATCATGAAAATGATCAACGGTCTAATCAACTACCTAAAAACCAAACCCTAATCTCCTACCACCTAAATCCTACTACCTACCACCTAATAAAAAATGAAAAACCTGTACATCAATAACCGATTTTTCTTCACGCTTTTTGGCGTGGGATTTACTTATATTCTGGCTTTTTTCTTTCCAGTGTTGATGTGGGTTGCGCATGGTTTATTGACTTTGGTGGTGATCGCTTTTATTGTGGATTTCATGCTTTTGTTTAATCAAAAAAATGCTGTTCAGGCACAAAGAATTTTACCGGAGAAATTATCAAACGGTGATCAGAATTCTATAAAGATTGATCTTAAAAACAATTACCCATTTACCATTAAAACGAAAGTAATTGATGAAATTCCGTTTCAATTTCAGAAGCGTGATTTTAATATTGATAGAACCATTGATAAAAATAAAAACGTCCTTTTTGAATATATTCTCGAGCCAAAAGAACGCGGTGAATACGGTTTTGGAAACCTCAATATTTTTGTGAATTCTCCATTGGGCCTGGTGTCTAAGAGATTTGCTTTTCAAAAAGAAGCAATGTTGCCGAGTTACCCATCATTTATTCATTTAAGAAAATATGAATTGATGGCACTTCAAAACGAATTTCTTTTAGGTGGTATTAAAAAGATTCGGAAACTTGGTCACACCATGGAATTCGAACAAATCAAAGAATACGTTCCCGGCGATGATGTTCGAACGATTAATTGGAAAGCAACTTCTAAACGAAATCAATTGATGGTGAATCAGTTTCAGGACGAAAAATCACAACGAATTTTCATGCTGATTGATAATGGCAGAACGATGCAAATGCCTTTCAACGGATTGAGTTTACTCGATTATTCGATCAATGCTACGATGGCTTTAAGTCACATTATTCTTAAGAAAAATGACCGCGCCGGAATGATGACGTTCTCGAAAAAGACGGAACATAAAGTCGCTGCAGATAATAAATCGGGACAGTTGCGTAAGATTTCTGAATCACTTTATAATATTCAAACCAACTTTTTTGAAAGTGATTTCAGCAGATTGTATCAGGATGTTAAATATACGATCGGGCAAAGAAGTTTGATTTTACTTTTCACCAATTTTGAAACTTTGGATGCGGTAAATCGTCAAATGAAATATCTGCGTGGAATAGCAAAAAACCATTTGCTGGTGATTATCTTTTTTAAAAATGCTGAACTTCAAAGTTTGATTAATACCAATCCGGAAAACATTCAGGAAGTCTATGACGAGATTATCGCCGAGAAGTTTGAGTACGAAAAGAAATTAATTATTCAGGAACTTCGGAAATATGGAATTTACACCGTTTATACTTTGCCTGAAAATTTAAATATCGAAGTCATTAATAAATATTTGGAAATAAAAGCAAGAGGAATTCTTTAATTAAAATCTCTATTTTTACGTATCCAATATTAAAAATCAATTTTATGAAAATTACCCTTAATAGAATCAACGACGATTATTTGTTTGAATGTACCAATTCTTTGGGCAATAAAATCCTGTTAGACAATAGTTCTCAGTCAGAAGGTACCAAAGGAGTTTCCCCAATGGAAACTATTTTAATGGCCGTGGCAGGTTGTAGTGGAATCGACATGGTTTCAATCCTGAAAAAACAAAGACAGGAAATCACCAATTTTTCTGCAGAAGTTACTGGAGAAAGAATTGAAGTTGATGAAGCGAAACCTTTCAAAACAATTTTAGTGAAGTTCTTTGTCGAGGGAGAGATTGATCCGAAAAAAGCCGAACGCGCCGCCGCACTTTCATTCGAAAAATACTGTTCTGTTTCAAAAACCATGGAGCCTAATGTAATGGTGAATTATGAGGTTTTTGTGAATGGAGAGAAAGTAGGTGTTTAGTAAAAAATAAAAAGAATGAACAATAAAATATTTTATTATATAGCGTGTATATATCTAATTATTAACGGTAGTGGGGCACTTTTAAAACTTGTATTGATTAAAAACAATGAGATTTTAAACAATCCAAGTGAATCCTTAACTTATAAGATAGGATTGGTTTTAGGAATGATTGTGCAAGTTTTAATTTGTTTTGGTTTAGTAAAAATTATATTTCAAAAGTTCATCATGAAAAAATCATTGAAAGAACTGAAATCCATTGAAACGATTTAGAAATAAGTAAATGGTTATGAAACTAAAAAGCAGCATTTCAAAATGCTGCTTTTCAGTTTAAAGTTATCTCGGTCTCGAGCCCATTCTCGGTTGAATCAATTTGGCAATCGTCGCCGTCCAGCCAGTTTGGTGAGAAGCACCAATTCCTTGTCCAGTATCTCCATTGAAATATTCATAAAA
Organism: Kaistella antarctica; assembly: GCF_900109615.1. Classification (GTDB taxonomy): domain Bacteria; phylum Bacteroidota; class Bacteroidia; order Flavobacteriales; family Weeksellaceae; genus Kaistella; species Kaistella antarctica. The sequence continues at coordinate 533,126 of NZ_FOIX01000004.1, read as the reverse complement.
CATAATATAGTTTTTAAAGAATTCATTGTGATTCAGTAAATCATTTTTTCCGTTAAATGCACGGTTTCCATCTTCATCTTTCCTGAAAATAGAGTAGAGGCGCTTGCTTAAATCATCGGCCACAAAATCCAGATTTCTCATTTCGCTACTGTTTGCGGGATATTCAATCTGCAAACTGTCACCATAATAATAATGGAAACGCTGTAAACTCTCTACAATCAAAAAGTTAATCGGAAACCAAATTGGGCCGCGCCAGTTGCTATTTCCACCGAACATACTGCTGTCACTTTCGGCTGCCGTATATTTCACCGTGAAATTTTTGCCATCCACAGAGAATTTGTAAGGTTCCTTTTCGTACACCTTCGACATGGATCGAATTCCATAAGGAGAAAGGAATTCATCTTCGTCCACCATTCTGCTTAAAACTCTTTTTAGCCGCGTTTTTCTAAGAATACTCATCAAGTGTTTTCCACCTTTTCCTTCCACTTCCCAATGCGAAACCAAATCTACTAATTCTGGTTTGTGCGTCAGAATCCAATCCATTCTTGCGCGGAAATTGGGTAATTTTTCTAACAAACTATGTTCTACGATTTCAACCGCAAATAACGGAATCAATCCGACGATACTGCGCAATTTCAGGGGAATAGAATCTCCATTATCTAATTGTAAAAGATCGTAGAAAAACCCATCTTCTTCATTCCATAAACCATCTTTAGTTTCCCCGATATTTTCCATGGCTTCGGCGATATACAAATAATGTTCGAAGAACTTAATCGCCATATCTTCATAAATTGGATTATATAAGGCCAGTTCCATTGAGATTCGCATCATATTCAAAGCAAACATCGCCATCCAACTTGTGCCGTCAGCTTGCTCCAAATGTCCTCCGTTTTTGAATTCCATATTTCGGTCAAAAGCGCCAATATTATCCAAGCCCAGGAAACCACCACCGAAAATGTTATTTCCTTTTTTATCTTTTCGGTTCACCCACCAAGTAAAATTTAAAAGTAATTTTTGGAAAACACTTTCGAGGAAAGGAATGTCGGGTTTGCCATTGATCATTTCATCAATTTTAAAAACCCGGAAAGTCGACCACGCATGAACTGGTGGATTTACATCACTGAAATCCCATTCGTAGGCGGGCAGTTGACCATTCGGATGAATAAACCATTCCTTAGTCAATAATTTTAATTGCTGTTTTGCAAAACCAGAATCTAAAATCGCAAATGGGACACAATGGAAAGCCAAGTCCCAGGTCGCAAACCACGGATATTCCCATTTGTCGGGCATTGAAATAATATCTTTATTTTGCATATGCTCCCATTCTGTATTCCGAACGAACTTATCAAAATCTCTGGGAGCATCTAATTTGGGATCGCCTTTTAACCATTTTGAAACATTGTAATGATAGAATTGTTTGTTCCAAAGAAGTCCTGCAAATGCTTGTCGTTGAATGTTTTTTTCTTCTTCATCTTCAATTTCCTTTTGAATGCCACCGTAGAAGTCATTAGCTTCGTTTCTTCTTTTGCTAAATATTTCATCGAAGTCGAAGAAAGCATCGTCCATATCGTGCGGACTTAACCGGAAATCGAAAGACTGACTTTCGCTGGCTTCAATTTCTGCCTCTATCAAGAAACTTGCTTTGGTGCCCGATTGTTCTGGGTTAATGGCGGCTTCATCATTGTGAATGAGGAAATCATTAATCCCATCTTTGAAAAATTGAGCTTCTGAATTACTGTCTGATATTTTAACCGGATTGCTTTCATTATTACAAAATACCGCACGCGTATTCTGATCTCTGGCGTATAATTTATTTAAGGGAAGTGATTCATGATCAATATCAATCAGTCCATTTTTAGATGATCTTAATTGAGGAATGTAGTTGCCATAACCCCAGCTCCAGTTGTTTCTAAACCACAGCGTAGGCATAATAACCAACGGTGCTTTCTGTTCACTGCGATTTTTCACAGTCACTCTGATCAGAAAATCATCATGATTAATTTTGGCGTATTCAATAAAAATATCAAAATAATTATTGTCATTGAAAATACCTGTATCCACTAATTCAAACTCAGGTTCTTGTTTTGATCTTCGTTTGTTTTCAGCAATTAATTCGTCGTACGGAAATTCGCTGATCGGATATTTATACACCATTTTCATGTAGGAATGAGTAGGTGTATTATCAAGATAATAATAAATTTCTTTTAAATCTTCGCCGTGGTTTCCTTCGTAATTGCTTAATCCGAAAAAACGTTCTTTAATCATTTTGTCTTTACGATTCCAGAATGAAAAGGCAAAACACAGTCTTTGTTTAGCGTCGCAAATGCCGGCAATCCCATCTTCACTCCAGCGATAAGTTCTGCTGATAGCATCGTTATAAGTGGTGAATCCCCAGGCATTTCCGGTGCTGCTGTAGTCTTCGCGAACTGTTCCCCACTGTCTGTTGCTCACATAAGGACCCCATTTTCTCCATCGATCATCGAGCATTCTTTCTTTCTCAGTCATCTTTTCCATTAAATTTCAACCGCGAAATTAAGCAATAAAAATTTTTGATAAAATTTGTGAGGTTATATTTTAATGCTTTCCTTTGCAGCGAAATAAGTTCATTTACATATTGAAAATGTTATTAAGAAAGGTGGAGAGATTAGACTCAATGAAACCTTGGCAACCCTTCGGAAACGAAGAAGGTGCTACATTCTATTCGCTTAGGCGAAAGAGATAACAGAAACTATTTTTTACCTTTCTTAGGTAGCATTTTCAATTTTAATTTTTATAAAAATTGGAAAATTCGCTACAACACATCAAAATCAAAAATCATCAGTTAGTATCAGGAAAAATTCTCGATATCGATTTGTCGTATCAAATATTTGGTCAGGAGTTACATTCTGCGCCAATAGTTTTGGTTAATCACGCTTTAACCGGAAATTCTAATGTTGCTGGAGAAAACGGTTGGTGGAATTCTTTAATCGGCGAAAATCAAACAATTGATACAAATACTTTTTCTATCCTTTGTTTCAATATTCCCGGAAATGGGTTTGATGGAAATCTGACTGAAAACTACCAGGATTTTACACCGAAAGATATCGCGACTATTTTCCTTCAAGGGTTATCATTTTTAAAAGTTTCTAAACTTCATACTTTGATCGGAGGTTCCTTGGGAGGCGCGATTGGTTGGGAAATACTAGCAATAAATCACGATTTGGCAGAAAATTTCATCCCGCTTGCTTGTGATTATAAAACGTCGGACTGGTTGCATGCTCAATGTTTGGTTCAGCAATATTTATTAAATCATGCCGATCAACCTTTGCAAAAAGCCAGAGTACATGCGATGTTGTGTTACCGAACTCCAGCATCTTTAAATGAAAGATTTAAAAATGAAATTCATCCTGAAAAGCAGATTTTAAATTCCCACAGCTGGCTTAATTTTCATGGTGAAAAATTGAACGAGCGATTTAGTCTTGAGGCTTATCGATTGATGAATCATTTGTTAATGACCATTAATACAGATGAAAAGCAGTTGAAGGAAATTAAAGCAAATATTCATCTCATCGGTATTGATTCTGATTTGTTCTTTCCCGCTTTTGAAATGAATCGATGCCGTGATTCTTTAATGCATAGAAAATCAAACACTTTTTATCACGAAATAAAATCCATTCACGGCCACGATGCTTTTATAATGGAATACAAACAACTCAATCAAATTTTAAATAATATCATTCATGAAAAATAATAAAGAAATAAAGATTTTAAAAAATAAATCAATTATCAAATTCGAAGGAAAAGATTTCTTAGGTGAAATCGGGATTGATGGCAGAATCTTTAAAGCCTTGACTTACGCCAGAATCAGCGTGGGTGTAATTTCACAACAAGCCGTAGAAAACGGAATTTCGGTTTTAGTCAACGAAAGTGATTCTGAAAAAGCGGTCAACTGTTTAATTGACGAATTTGAAACCGAACGAAAATCTGGAAAAGTAAAACAAATTTTCAGTGTTAACAATGTTTCTATCTTAGGCTTCGTGGCTAAAGATTTTAATAAAATACTTTCAGAATTAGCACGAAATAACATTTTTCCTTTAATTCTAAATCAAGTTGCCTCTGAAAATAAGGTTAATGTGGTCGTGAGTTCATCCCAAGATGAAAAAGCCAAAAACATCATCGAAGCGCAAATCTTCTCCAAACCTAAAACCATTCACCTGGCTTTAATTGGTCATGGAAAAGTGGGTTCGACATTGATTGACCAGGTTTTGCAAAGTGCAGAAGAAATTCGGAATCGTAAAAATCTTGATCTCAAAATTGTCGCTGTGGCAAATTCTCGAAAAATCGCTTTCAATAAAACGGGTTTTAATGAAAATTGGGCGCAAGATGTTTTGGTCGCGGAAGATGAATCGAACATGGATTCGTTAATTAAATTTTCCCAAATCAATCAACTAGAAAATCTAATCGTCGTTGACAATACAGCAAGTGTAGATTTTGTGAAAAACTACACCCAATTGGCAGAAAGCGGATTTGATCTGGTTTCTTCCAACAAGATTTTCAATACTTTATCAATCGAAGAATACCGCGATTTCAGGCGTGTCTTACACAAAAGGAATAAAAAATACCTCTACGAAACAAATGTCGGCGCGGGCTTACCATTAATTGATACCATTAAATTATTACACTTGTCGGGCGAAAACATTACCAGAATCAAAGGAGTTTTCTCAGGTTCACTCAGTTATATCTTTAATAATTTTTCAGTTCGGAACGAGAAGTTTTCAACCATTTTAAAAGAAGCCATGGAGCAAGGATTGACAGAACATGATCCTCGTGAAGATTTATCAGGAAATGATGTTGCTCGGAAATTATTAATCCTCGCAAGAGAACTTGATTTAAGTAATGAATTTAGCGACATCAATGTTCAAACATTAATACCTGAAAGTTTAGTAAATCTTGATAAAAATGATTTCCTAAACAGTTTAGATCTTTTGGATGCTCATTTTGAAGAAGTGAAAGAGAATCAAAAAGAAAATCACGTTCTGCGTTTGGTCGGAGATTTACATGGCGATTTGCAGCAGGAAAAGGGCCAACTCGATGTTCAGTTAATTTCTGTTCCAGCCAATTCTGCGCTCGGACAACTGAAAGGTTCAGACTCTATTTTTGAAATTTATACCGAAAGTTACGGTGAAAATCCAATCGTAATTATGGGTGCTGGTGCAGGTGCAAAAGTAACTGCCAGAGGCGTGTTTGGAGATATTTTAAGATTGTCTGAAAATAAATAATCGTCATTTTAATTTTATTTAAAAAAATGAAAAACACAGGAGTATTATATAAAGCCTTAAATGAAAGAATCCTCGTTCTAGATGGTGCTATGGGAACGATGCTTCAACGCTACAAATTTTCAGAGGAAGATTATCGTGGTGAACGATTTAAAGAGTGGGAACATTCTTTAAAAGGAAATAACGATTTGCTTTCTCTTACGCAACCACACGCCATTGAAGAAGTTCACAGAAAATATTTGGAAGCCGACGCAGATATCATCGAGACCAATACTTTTTCAGGGACAACCATCGCCATGGCAGATTACCACATGGAAGAATTGGTATATGAACTTAATTATGAATCAGCGAAAATTGCGAGAAAAGTTTGTGATGAGTTTACTAGTCAAAATCCGAGCAAACCTAGATTTGTCGCTGGTTCAATGGGACCAACAAACAAGACGGCGAGTTTGAGTCCAGACGTTAATGATCCTGGTTTTCGAGCAATTACTTTTGATGAATTGAGGATGGCTTATAAATTACAGGCGGAAGCGCTTTTAGATGGCGGTTCAGATATCCTTTTGGTAGAGACAATCTTCGATACTTTGAATGCCAAAGCCGCACTTTTTGCGATTGATGAAATTCAGGAAGAAAGAAATGTTAAAATTCCAATTATGGTTTCAGGAACGATTACCGATGCATCTGGAAGAACTCTGAGTGGACAAACCGCTGAAGCATTTTTGATTTCTATTTCGCATTTGAATTTATTAAGTGTCGGATTAAACTGTGCTTTAGGAGCGAAACAGTTAACACCGTATTTAGAAACATTATCCAAGAATTCTGACTTCTTTATTTCTGCTTATCCAAATGCAGGTTTACCAAATGCTTTCGGACAATATGATGAAACGCCAGAATTCATGGCTGAGCAAATCCGTGAATATGCTGACAAAGGATTGATCAATATTATCGGTGGTTGCTGTGGCACGACGCCGCCGCATATTAAAGCGATTGCAGATTTGGTGAAGGATTATGAACCAAGGAAGTTGTCGGTTGTTGGTTGATTGTTGTCAGTTTTTAGCCATTGTAGAATTTAGTTTATAAAAAAAATTATGGAATTTACCAGTTTGGAGGTTTGGAAAGAATCAAGAAAATTAACGAATTTAGTTTATGAGAAGAGTAAAAACTTCCCGAAAGAAGAACTTTTCGGATTGACAAATCAAATAAGAAGATGTGCTGTTTCTGTCCCTTCAAATATTGCAGAAGGTTGTGGCAGAAGAACTTCGAACGACACTATTCAATTTTTACATATTTCAAGAGGGTCACTTTACGAGTTGGAAACTCAAATTTATATATCATTAGACCAAAATTATATTTCTGAAATTGAATTTAATGAAATAGCAAATCAAATACTGATTTGTAAAAAGTTATTAAACGGATTTATCAATTATTATAAAAACTTAAAAAATGAAAATTAATATAAATCCGACAACTGACAACCGAAAACTAGCAACAAAATACCTAAAACTCTCAGGTCTTGAATCTTTAATTATAACGCCAGAATCCAATTTTATTAATGTTGGGGAAAGAACCAATGTCGCAGGTTCTAAGAAATTTCTGCGATTGATTAAAGAAGAGAAATATGCTGAAGCCCTCGATATTGCCCGTGATCAAGTTGATGGCGGAGCACAAATTCTGGATGTTAATTTCGATGATGGATTACTCGATGGAAAATATGCGATGGTTAAATTCCTGAATCTAATTGCCTCCGAACCCGACATTTCTCGAATTCCAATGATGATTGATTCCTCGAAATGGGAAATCCTGGAAGCCGGATTGCAAGTCGTTCAAGGAAAATGCGTGGTGAATTCCATCAGTTTAAAAGAAGGCGAAGAAGAATTTATTCATCATGCAAAAACAATCAAAAGATATGGCGCGGCCGTAATTGTAATGGCTTTTGACGAAAAAGGACAAGCCGATAATTACGACCGAAGAATCGAAATTTGCAAACGATCTTATGATATTTTGGTGACTCAAGTTGGTTTTGCGTCCGAAGATATTATTTTCGATTTGAATATTTTCCCCGTTGCTACCGGAATGGATGAACATCGCAGAAATGCGTTGGATTTTATCAACGCCACAAAATGGGTTCGCGAAAATTTACCCAATGTTTCAGTAAGTGGCGGAGTTTCGAACGTTTCTTTTTCGTTTAGGGGAAATGATAATGTTCGGGAAGCGATGCATTCTGTTTTTCTATACCATGCGATTAAAGCCGGAATGAACATGGGCATCGTTAATCCATCGATGTTGGAAGTCTATGACGAGATTCCGAAAGAATTACTGGAACTGGTTGAAGATGTCATGCTTGATCGAAGAGATGATGCGACCGAAAGATTGCTTGATTATTCCGAACGTGTGAAATCCACCAAAAAAGAATTCGTTGAAGAATTAGAATGGCGTAAAGAAACTTTACAAAATAGAATAACGCACGCTTTGGTCAAAGGAATTGATCGTTTCATTATTGAAGATGTTGAGGAAGCAAGAACAGTTTCCAAACGACCTTTGGATGTTATTGAAATTAATTTAATGACCGGAATGGGCGTGGTCGGTGATTTATTCGGAAGCGGGAAAATGTTTTTGCCCCAAGTAGTTAAATCTGCGCGTGTGATGAAAAAAGCCGTGGCGTATTTACAACCTTTCATCGAAGAGGAGAAAGATGAAAAGCAAAAACCGAACGGGAAGATATTGATGGCAACGGTAAAAGGTGATGTCCATGATATTGGAAAAAACATTGTAAGCGTCGTTTTGGGTTGCAATAATTATGAAATTATCGATTTGGGCGTAATGGTTCCGGCGGAGAAAATTATTCAGGCGGCGATTGATCACCAAGTTGATGTGATTGGATTGAGCGGATTGATAACGCCAAGTTTAGATGAAATGGTTCACGTCGCTGATGAATTGCAGAGAAAGAATCTAAATTTTCCACTATTAATTGGTGGTGCCACCACTTCAAAAGCGCATACGGCGGTGAAAATATTTCCAAAATATGGACATACCGTCGTTCATGTAAATGATGCCTCCCGAGCAGTTGGAGTTGTTTCCCAACTTTTGGATCATAATAATGTACAATATAAAGCCGATTTAAAAATCGATTATGAAGATTTCCGCGAGAAGTTTTTGAACCGCCAAATCGATAAAGAATACGTGACGATTGAAGAGACGAGAAAGCAGAACTTCAAGATTGATTGGGAAAACGAAGAAATTGTAAAACCGAAAAATTTAGGAATTCATATTATCGAAAATCAAGATTTAAGAGAGTTACTTGACTTTATGGACTGGACGCCTTTTTTCAGAAGTTGGGAACTGCACGGAAAATTTCCCCAGATTTTATCCGATGAGGTTGTGGGCGAGCAGGCGAATGAGTTATTTAAAGAAGCCAAGGTGATGTTAGATAAAATCCTAGATGAAAAACTATTTACTGCAAAAGGAATTTTTGGAATTTTCCCAGCAAACTCAAATGCTCAAGATGATGTTTTGGTTTTCGACGAACATAACAATGAACTGGCGAAATTCCACACATTAAGACAACAATTGAAGAAATCAGCGGGAAAAGAATATCACGCCTTGAGTGATTTTATTGCTCCAGAAACTTCTGGCAAACAAGATTATGTTGGAGCGTTTGCCGTCGCAACTGGTTTTGGAACTGAGGAATTGGCCAAAATATATTACGATGATGGCGATGATTATAATGCCATTATTGTTAAAGCCTTAGCCGACCGTTTGGCAGAAGCCTTTGCGGAATTTCTTCATCATAAAGTTCGAACGGAATTTTGGGGTTATGCAGAAGATGAAAGTTTAGAAAATGAAGATTTAATCGCTGAGAAATATTTGGGAATTCGTCCGGCTCCGGGTTATCCGGCTTGCCCCGATCATCTGGAAAAAAATACGATTTGGGATTTGCTTAAAGTAAAAGAAAATATAGGTTTAGAATTAACTGAAAGTTTGGCGATGTTTCCAACGGCTGCGGTCTCCGGATATTATTTTGGAAACCCGAAATCGAAATATTTTGGTGTTGGAAAAATTTCGGAAGATCAATTAAAAGATTACGCCGGGAGAAAAGGAGTTGATTTAGAATTTGCCCGAAAATGGTTGAGCCCAAATTTGGCGGATTAATTATTCTTTAAAATATTTAGAAATTTTGAATAAAAAAGAAATTAGTAGAGAATTTAATGGAGATTTTTCTGAATTAAGAAAAATAATAAATTCTTGGAATTTAATCCCAGGTTCGCCAAGTGATGAACATGATTCATTGATTCATAAAATATTAAGTCAATTATATCGCGTTGCAGATAATGATAAGATTGGAAAAGTTATTGAAAGTGAACTGATTGTAAATTATGGTTTTTTCCGTCACGAAATTAATGTAAAGAAGTATGCTTTTGAAATTTTGGATTGGTGGAATACAAAGTAGATGTAAAGCCACGAAGTGGCGCAACAACAATAGCAATGGGTGAAGCCCATTGAAATAATCAGAAATTGTGCGAAGCCCTGAAAGGGCGTAATAAAACTAGGAATTGAGGTCTTCTAAATTATCGAAAGATTAATTAAAAACCAAATCTGCAGCCCGACTTGAGTGGAAATCCTTTTTGTAGAGCGAAGCGAAACAAAAAGATTGGGAACGGAAGGCGGAAATGTCTGCCCAAATAAAAATAATCGAAAAATAGGTCGAGATTAGTTCGTACCTCGAAATGACAAATAAAAAATGAAAATCACAGATCATATTAAAAATGCTAACGGAAAAACGTTGTTCTCCATAGAAATTATTCCACCAACGAAAGGAACGGGAATCGAGGATTTGTATAAAAATATCGATCCTTTAATGGAATTCAAACCGCCGTTTATCGATGTGACGACTTCGCGGGAAGAGTATATTTATCTGGATAAAGGCAATGGTTTGATGGAGCGGAAAACGACCAGAATGCGTCCGGGAACTTTGGGGATTTGTGCGGCGATTCAGCATAAATATAATGTGGATACGGTTCCGCATGTTTTGTGTGGTGGCTTTACCAAAGAGGAAACTGAATATCTTTTGGTGGATTGTATGTATCTCGGCATCGAAAACATTATGGCGTTACGTGGCGATGCCATGAAAGGACAACAGTATTTTGAACCGACTAATGGCGGACATAAAAACGCAATGGATTTGGTTCATCAAATGAATGATTTAGGACATGGAAAATATTTGCACGACGAGAAAATCTGTGAGGAAAGTAATAAATTTTGTATTGGTGTCGCGGGTTATCCGGAAAAACATATTGAAGCACCCTCAATGAACTATGATTTAAAATGGTTGAAAGAAAAAGTAGATGCCGGTGCAGATTACGTGGTAACGCAGATGTTTTTTGATAATAAAAAATTCATCGAGTTTGTAAAAAGTGCACGCGAAATGGGAATTAAAGTTCCAATTATTCCGGGAATTAAACCGATTGCAATTAAAAAACATCTTCAATTATTACCACAAGTTTTCAAAATCGATTTACCGGAAGATTTAATTTCTGCCGTTGAAAATGCAAAAGATAATGCAGCCGTAAAACAAATTGGCGTCGAATGGACCATCAACCAATGCCGTGAATTACTCGATTTCGGTGTAGATGTTTTGCATTTTTATTCGATGGGTAAAAGTGATAATATTAAAAAAATTGCTCGCGAATTGTTTTGATCAGAAGATCCAAAAAAGCCACTTTTTAAATTGTAAAAAGTGGCTTTCTTTGCGTAATTTATTTATTTAGGAAGTTTCCTAATTTAATTAAATCTTCTTCTCTATTAAGTTTGATCTTATTTGTTTTCACAAACTCGTTTATTTCCTTGGCTCTGTCCGGAAATAGAGCTGCAAATTCCTTACTGTTTTTCGGAATTGAAATTACATTGTTTTCCGTTTCGATAAAATAAATCGGTCTTTGAAGAATAAACTGAGCTGGCGTGCCTGCGATTAAAGAATTCGGCGCCGGCGTGGCTGGTTGATATTTGGTGATCACTTTCTTCAAGATTCGATTCTTACCGCCCGTTAATTCGAAAAAATGACCCGAATAAATATCATTTGTTTTTACGAAAACCAGCTTTTCTTTCGTTGTAGTAAAAGTAAAATCGGGTGTCGGTTCATCTTTTGGAAGTTCATAAACATTTTCTTTTTCCACGAGTTCGATGGTGTCTAAAAAAATATTGTACCGCACAGGAATTGTACTTTCGTTGTCGCCTACTTTTGCATTGACAAACTGCGCATAATAATAGGGAATTCCTTGAATGTCGGAATATTTAATTTTGGCCGCTCCGCTATTAAACTCATTAATTTGCTTATTAAATCGAATATTACTCGATATCTCCGACAAACTAATTTGTTGAGCTTGCGTTATATTGGCGATGAATAGTAAAGAAAGAAGACTTATAATTGCTTTCATAATATTACTAATTTGGATTTTTAAAAAAGGAAGTAACTTAGTTATTAATAAATTTTGCCAAGCGGATTAAATCGCCTTCTTGATTAGTTTTTAACTTATTAGCCTTTACGAAGGCCTCGATTTCGCTTTTCTTTTCAATGAATTCTTGCAGAAGGTCTTTCATGTTTTTCGGAACTTTTACAAATTGGTTATTAATTTCAAAATAATAAACCGGATTCAGGTTTTCAAATTTTGCCGCAACAGATGATGTAAAAGTATTTACAGCCGGAACTTCGGGACGGAATTCTGCTTTCAGTTTTTTCAGCAAACGGTATTTTCCGGGAACCAATTCGAAATAATAACCTTCCATTTCTCCGGAATTCAAATAAACCAAAACCTCTGGGGAATTTGCGTAGGAAATCTTAGAATATTTTTCGTTTTTTGGTAAAACGTAAATGCTTCCGTCTTTTAAAATCTCCACTGTATCAGTGTAGGTATTATATCGTACGTTGATTAAAGTGGTTGCGTTTTCAATTTTTGCTGAAGTAAAAGTATTTGTATAGTAGGCGTTTCCCTCAATATCTCCATAGGTTAATATTCCTTTTGGAGTCGTGATTTTATTCATAAACTTATTGAATCGATAAGCCTCGTTAAATAAATTCGCTTGCGCATTCAGCGATATTGATGAGATTATCAGAAGGACTATTGTTATTAATAATTTCATAATGATTGATTTAAAACGTATTGTAAATATACTTTTTTTTGGCAATGTTGTGAATAAAAAATTATTAAACTACATCAGTTCAAACTATTTTTTCAAAAGTTTAGATGTCAATTAATCCAATTGGTTATATCTGCGCATTAAATTTTCGTAAAAGTTTTGTGGAAGCATCCATTTTAAAGGAACGCCGATGCGCTGCCCCAATTTTGCATAATAAAAATGGGCTTTCCACTGTCTCTTTTCCAGCAGTTTTTCAATGTATTCTGCCACTTCAAGAGGTTCATTTCCGTGATCAACATGAGCGTTCATTAAACCATAAACTTTGTCAAAGATTTTTTGATAAGGTTCTGAAATTTTCGTTTTCACTCGGTTCTCCGCAATTTTCGTTTTAATGTCGCCTAAATGCAAAGCGCAAACTTGTATATTCCAGGGAGAAACTTCGTAACGAATCGCTTCTGTCACTTTATCTACAGCTGCTTTTGAAGCGGAATAAAATCCTCGAAATGGAAGACCCATTTCACTACCAATGCTGGAAACATTAATGATTCTCCCCATTTTTTGAGCCCGCATGATGGGCAAAACCGCCGTCATCATTTGCACAGTTCCCACTAAGTTGAGATTGAACAGTTGAAGGATTTCCGCTTGCGACGAATCTTCCACAGGACCTACCATGCCCATGCCTGCATTATTGATGAGTATATCAATTCTTGATTCAGTTTTTAAAACTTCAGCAATTGCATTTTGAACTTGCGCGTGATCTGTAATATCAGTCGGGATAGTTTTAAAATAGTTGGATTCAACATTTTTCCGGCTCAGGCCGAAAACCGTATGTCCTTTTTTACCCAGATATTCAGCCAGCGTAAATCCAATTCCGGCAGAAGTTCCGGTGATAATTATCGTCATTTTTGTAATTTAAAATTTAGTCGAGAACTTGGGCAAAATCTGCCCAAAACTGTGGATAGGATTTATCGACGACCTGATCATTTTCAATCGTCAAATCTTTAATCAAACAAAACGGCGCAAAACTCATGGCCATTCGGTGATCATCGTAGGTTTCGATAAAGGTAGTTTGATTCGGTTCAAAGAATTTTGTAGAATAAATGGAATCTTCTGTAATTTCGGAGATACACCCGATTTTAAAAAGTTCGTTTTTTAAAGCAATTAATCGATCGGTCTCTTTTACTTTTAAAGTAGATAAACCCGTAATTTCAAATGGAATTTGTAAAGCTGTTGCCGTCACACAAAGCGTTTGCGCAATATCTGGGCAATCATTCATATCCAAAGAAATGAGGTCTGGAAATACGAAAGAACTTTCCGGCATTAAAGAAATTTTACTTTCTGAACCTTGTGAAATGGTATTGACTCCAAAGAAATTCCAATAAATTTCTTTGATGGCAGAATCACCTTGCAGCGAATGCGGTCGGAAACTTTTCAGGTTAATGCATTTTCTGCCAATCGCTGCTAACGAATAATAATAAGACGCAGAACTCCAGTCACTTTCCGTAATGCATTTAATAATTTGAGAACTTTTTTCGGTTTGGATATTGGGGAATATTTGAATCATCTGACCTTCCCATTGCGTCGAAATTCCAATATTTCTTAAGATTTTCAAAGTCATTTCCAAATAAGGTCGAGAGGTAATTTTACCGACCAAATTAATTTCTAAACCGTTCTCTAACTTAGATCCAATCAGCATTAAGGAAGAAATAAACTGACTCGAAATATTTGCCGGAATGCTCACCGAACTTTTTTCTAATTTTTTACCTAAGATTTTCAGAGGGGGAAAACCTTCTTTTTCAACATAAGAAATATCGGCTCCCAAATCTCGCAAAGCATCAACCAAATACTGAATCGGTCTTTGTTTCATTCGGTCTGAGCCAGTCAAAATTGTTGTTCTGCCTTCCTGAATCGAAAGGTAAGAAGTCAGAAAGCGCATCGCGGTCCCGGCATGATGAATGTCGATAATTTCTGCATTGCTTTTCAAAGCCTTATCCAAAAGTTCCGTATCCTGAGCATTAGAAAGATTCTCAATCGTCAGATTTTCAAAAAGAGCGCTTAAAATCAAAAGACGATTCGAAATACTCTTCGAACCGCTTATCTCAATGGTTTCATTATCTTTTAAAGTTGATTTTTCAAGCCTCATTTTTATACAATTAATGATCAGTTTTTAATTTTATTTAAGTTTTTCGTTATTCTGGTGACGGTCTTTATCGCGAGCAGTTTTCACTTTCATTTTTCGGTCAAACGCCTCCTGTAAGTTGGTTCCAGTTTGATTCGCTAAACATAAAGTGACAAATAAAACATCGGCTAGTTCTTCACCCAGATCTTTCGTTTTGTCAGATTCCTTCTCACTTTGTTCACCATATCTACGGGCGATGATTCGGGCAACTTCTCCAACCTCTTCCGTAAGCATCGCCATATTAGTTAGTTCGTTAAAATACCGAACCCCTATATTTTTAATCCATTCATCAACCTCTTGTTGAAGTTTAGTTATTTCCATATTTTCTGTAATAAATGATAAATTATGGTTGATTATTGATACAAAAAGAGAATTCGGGATTAATCAATCATGAATGATCATCCATCAATTGTTTTATTGATACGCTCCCATACTTGGATTCGCCGTTCTTGAAACTTTCACAATATCGAATGGAACCGTTGCTGCAACACCAGTGTTTCCTTTTCCTTTGGCCGGAGAATCATCTTTCAATCTCAAATTCATATTATGCGTAAAATAATTCTGAAATTTTGGATCTTCATTTTTAATTGAACCTGCATCTATAGTGTAATTCGAGGTACTTCCCAATTTTAATAGTGAATTTTGGAAACTGTAATTAAAAGTTTGTCCAGTTGTTGGTTTAAACAGAACTCCATTGTCATTGCCCGTGTAAATAATTGAGTTTCTAACATTCAAAGTTAAAGCACCTTGTTCAGTATTTGTTCCATTCACAAATTCATTGGTCGCATACAATCCAAGTCCTGGAAGTGCAGAATTCAAAGTCCAATAATTGGCTAAAGTGGAGTGGGTGATATTATACGTCCCACCTTTAAAAATACCAAAATTGGCTTCTCCAGAATTATTCATCACTAAGTTTTTGGCTGTAACATTAGAGTTAATCGCTAAGATGCCAAATTCTTGATGTGTATGAAAAATTGAATTTTCAATTGTTGCCGTGGTTTGATTCATTTCCAAACCAACGGTTCCGCCGAAAACTTTCGCATAATTCATATTTAAAATAGAGTTGGCGTCCATCATAATTCCCTGCCAGTTTTTCGGAATCGTGTCGTAGCGCGTATCATTACGATCACCACGAAAAATGACTTCACTTCCTAAATTTCCATTAACATTCAGTTTGGCATTTTTAGAAATTTTCAAGCCACTGTTTTTATGAAAGTAAATTTTGGTTCCTTTTTGAATGTCCAATGTTTTTCCTTCGTCAAGAGTTAGATTACCGAAAATAATTTTCGCTTTATTACTAGTCCAGTTTGTATTTGAGGTTAAAATATTTGGGTTTGTTTTACTTTCGATATAGAACTCAGCATCCTGTACCACCGAGAATAAAGTGACGTGTTGATTTCCCGCTGGAGTTTGAAACTGAATTCGATCTTCTGCAATCGCTTCTGGCGCATTGGCAATCGGTGCTATTTCTACAAAAATATAAAGACTGTCTTTTTTTCTCAAGGGAATATCCGTGAAATCTGTGCCTGCTTTTCCATCAACATTGATTCTATACAGAGAACTCGCCCCTTTTTCCAGAGAAATTTTTGGAATCAAAACATCTTTATCTTCGTTGTTGTAAATCTTTACGGCGTAAGTTTCAGAACGTACTTGATTATAAACGGTATCCAGGAAAAGCGTGTCTTGCGAAAAACGCAATAATTGGGTCGGACTTTCAAAGTTGATATCGTCTCTGTTACAGCTTACTGCAGTTAAAAGCGTCCAAAAAGCGAAAGCAAGTATGAGTTTAAATTTGTTCATTTTTTTAGGAATAGATATAGGTTTCAAATTTAATTAAAATTGTTGAATGGAAAAATTATTAATTTAGTTGATATAGTGTTTGGCGATTAGAAAAATATTTGTACTTTTGCGGTCTAAAATTTAGCAGAGAGATACCATTACTATTTCGAAAGCAAATCTTTAATTACTAATAATAAAATAAGTTATGAAAAACGGAATCCACCCAGAAAATTATAGACTTGTTGTTTTCAAAGATATGAGTAACGACGAGGTGTTTCTTTGCAAATCTACTGCAGATACCAAAGACACAATTG
Source organism: Kaistella antarctica (assembly GCF_900109615.1). GTDB lineage: Bacteria > Bacteroidota > Bacteroidia > Flavobacteriales > Weeksellaceae > Kaistella > Kaistella antarctica. Next base: position 516,468 of record NZ_FOIX01000004.1, on the reverse strand, counting down.
ACTATGAAGGATCAACTTACCCATTAATCAAAATGGAAATCTCTTCAACTTCTCACCCTTTCTATACCGGAAAAGTGAAATTAGTTGATACAGCAGGTAGAGTTGACAAATTCATGAACAAGTACAAGAAATTCGCGAAGTAATTCTTGAATTTTAATGATAATTAAAGTCTTTCAAAATATTGAAAGACTTTTTTATTGTAAATTTGAATTCAGTCGCCTTGTCAAAGTTAAAATGTTTGACAAAGTTTTTGAAAATGCCAGCAATCACGACTTTTTTAAAAAGTAATTTTTAGAAATTTAGTAATTACTGGGATTTAAGTCTATTATCATCTATCAACCATCAATTATAACCTATGCAACTCGTATTTTCCGATGCCCAGTTTTGGGAAGATTTCTTACCACTTACTTTTACCAGACCTGTCGCAGAAGTGCGTTGCGGAATTTTAACCTTTTCCGAAAGATGGCAAAAGTTGTTGGATTCTTCAGAGGTTTCTTATCTCACCGAAGATTATTTGCAAGAGAAATTTAAAAAATACGAACTCAAGGAAAGTTTGTTCATTGTTCCTAATTTTTTACCCAGCGAAAATCTTTTAAATCAAATTAAAGATTTGCAGTTAGGTGAAGCGTTGGTTTACAAAGATGAACTCATCGCGGTCAGAATTAATATGGAAAACTTCTCTTTAAATCAAATCAGTAAAATGACTGATGTTGAAGAAGAGGTTTTGTTTTTTATTCAACCAACTGATCTTTTTACTTACAATGAAAAGGCGATCGATTTCGATTTTGCATTGCTTACGAACGGAAGAACATCTGCAGAGCTTTCTTCCAGCAATGGTTTTCTCGGAGATGAAAAAGATTTGTTCATTGAAGAAGGAGCCGAAATCGAATTTTCAACCTTGAATACAAAAACAGGGAAAATCTATATCGGTAAAAATGCCGAAGTGATGGAAGGTTGTAATCTTCGTGGTCCAATCGCACTTTGCAATGATTCTAAATTCAATTTAGGTGCTAAAATTTACGGTGCAACGACCATTGGTCCGCATTGTAAAGTTGGTGGTGAAGCGAATAATATCGTCATTTTCGGTTATACCAATAAAGGTCATGATGGATTTATCGGAAATTCCGTGATTGGCGAATGGTGCAATATCGGTGCAGATACCAATTCTTCTAATCTTAAAAACAATTACGCTATCGTAAAATTGTGGAATTATAAATCGAAAAAATTCGTCAGTACAGGATTGCAATTTGCTGGTTTAATAATGGGCGATCATTCAAAAGCAGCGATCAACACTCAATTCAATACCGGAACTGTTGTGGGAGTTGCAGCCAATATTTTCAAAAGTGGATTTCCACCAAATCTGATTGATAATTTCTCCTGGGGCGGAATGAAAGGCGATGAAAAATTCAAATTAGAGAAAGCGTTCGAAGTCGCAGAATTAGCTATGGGAAGAAGGAAAGTTCCTTTTACGGAAGTCGATCAGAGTATTTTAAAAACCATTTACGAGAATTATTAGGTTTCGGTATTAGATAATAAAGCCAACTTTTTCCGAAGTTGGCTTTTCTGTTTTCAGAGAACCTATTTTCTAAATTAAAAGAAAAGTTTAGATTTACATTATTAGACTATTTCTAAAATAAACTCAATGAAAAAAATATTTATTCTATATTTAATCACTTTCAGTTTTCTAAATTCAGTCAATGCGCAGTCTGTAAAAGATATTGTTGGAGTTTATAATCTGCGAGGTGGAACTCATTTTTTGAAACCAGACCAAACTTTTGTATTGGTGGGTTATGCTACTTTAATTACGGGAAAGTGGGAATTGAAAGAAAAAGGATTGGTTCACTTTATACCCGATTACGAAAAAGAAAAATTTACGCTGTACGGACGGCATAACAAAAACGCTACTGACAGCACGAAAATAATGCTATCTTATGGATTCTATGATGATGAAACGCTTCTGCATTTTGGACCTTTGAAAAAACCTGTCCCTGAATTTAAAAGAGTATTCAAACCAGGCCATCGTCATATTTCTTTTCCTTATGTGTATCGCGTTAAAGGGAATTCCGATGAAGTATCGTTTACTTATTTCCCTTACGAATATGATGGCAAGAGAACAAAACAGCCAGAGATTTATACCTTTGTCAACAAAGAAAAATTCAATGATTTTATTGGCTTTTACTGGCGAGTTAAAAATGATAACCAACCGTTTTATTATCAGTTTAAAAATGACAGGCTTTACTCTGATGAAGACACTTACAGTCAGAAAAATGATTTAGCAAACGCGCTCGAGGAAATAGAAGCAGATTTTAAAACATTGGTTTCCGAATCAAATAGTACAGACTTTTCACCTAAGAAAATGTATTCGACGCCGCTCTATAATTTTTATGATGCGGGTTCAGAGGAGTTACTTTTAAACTTTAAATTTAATGAGCAAAAGAATGCTTGGTTGAATATTCTAAATTATGAGCAAGATGAAGAGTTGTCCCCTGATTATGATTATAACAAAACCAATATTGTATTTGAATATACCAAAGTAGAAGATTTTAAGAAGACAAATAATGCTATTAAAATTGATGAAGTACCTGTTTTTATTTCACCTTATGCAGATTAGGCTTCATTTCTAAATCAGAAGTTGTTCAATATTACAATCTTAATTTTTTGATGTAATATTTATCATAGATTTTACTCATTCTAAATAACAAAAATTTGCGTAAATTTGACACTCAATTTATTATAAAAAATTATGTTGACAAAAGATAAAGTTCAGGCCTTTCTGACAGAAATAGAAGTAGCTGATTTGGTTCACAATTTCCAGGTGATGGGAAATGACGTGTACATCGATATGACCGCACATTCACCAGCAATGCACGAAAAGAAAAAGCTGGAAGCTGCGATGAAACAGGCGTTCGCTTCGGAGTTTGGTGAAGAAGTCGTTTTAAAATTAAAGATCGCTTCGCCAGAACCATCAGAAGTTCAGCAAAGTCAAATCAAAGGAAAACAGATTAAAGGAATTCAAAATATCATCGCTATTGCCTCTGGTAAAGGTGGTGTAGGTAAATCTACCGTTGCTGCAAACATGGCAGTGACTTTAGCCAAAATGGGTTTCAAAGTGGGTATTTTAGATGCCGATATTTATGGCCCTTCTATTCCAACGATGTTTGATACCGTAGAGGCGAAACCAATCACCGTAGAAGTTGAAGGTAAAAGTTTGATGAAACCAATCGAGAATTATGGCGTAAAAATGCTGTCTATCGGCTATTTTTCTGGATCCAATCAAGCGGTCGTGTGGCGTGGACCAATGGCTTCGAAAGCTTTAAATCAAATGATTCGTGACGCAGCGTGGGGAGAATTAGATTTCTTATTAATCGATTTGCCACCAGGAACAGGAGATATTCACTTATCCATTATTCAGGAAGTTCCGGTAACAGGAGCGGTAATCGTAAGTACGCCACAACACGTTGCCCTTGCCGATGTTAGAAAAGGAATTGCGATGTTCCAAATGGAAAGTATCAACATTCCAGTCTTAGGATTAATCGAAAACATGTCGTACTTTACCCCTGCAGAATTGCCGGATAACAAATATTATATTTTCGGAAATCAAGGTGCACAGTATTTAGCTGAGGATTTGGGTATTCCAGTCTTGGGTGAAATTCCATTAATTCAGAGTGTTCGGGAAGCTGGCGATGTCGGAAGACCTGCCGCTTTACAGGAAGGTTCTGTGATCGCCGACATTTATACCAAAACCACCCAGAATATGATTGAAAGTTTGGTAGAAAGAAACAAACAACTTCCAGCGACGGAAGCGGTAAAAATTACCACTATGGCAGGTTGTGCGCCTAAAAATAAGAAAGTATAATTCCTTTCCTTTTGACGGGAAACTATACCAATAAGCTTGAATTAAAAAGATGAACAAAGAAATAAAACACGAAGAAACAGTTACCAAAGTGCTAGATGCGCTCGAAAGTATCCGCCCTTTTTTGAAAAAAGATGGTGGTGATATCGAACTCATCGATGTGCAAGGTCAGACTGTTTTAGTGAAACTACATGGAAACTGTAACGGTTGCCCGATGAGTTTCTCTACCATGAAATTAGGCGTAGAAACCACCGTAAAACAATTCGCTCCAGAAATTTTGGAAGTGTTGGCGGTAGAGTAGTTTTAAATTTCGAAATTTTAGATATTTAGGAAACGGGCTTTTGTCCGTTTTTTATTTGAAGTGCTTTTAACAGCCGTAATTTCAATTATTTTTCAAAATCTAAAATGGATTGAAATTAAATTAATATTTTAGCAGATTAAACGATTATTATATGATTGCCATAATAGACGGCGGTTCGACCAAATGTGATTGGGTGATCCTCGACAACTCAGGGAAACCTCATTTGAAAACAACCACTTTGGGTTTTAATCCCAATATCATTAACGTCGATTTTATCGGACAGGAAATTGATAGAAATGAAGACTTATTTTTCCTTAAAAATCACATCGAAAAAGTGTTCTTTTATGGTTCAGGTTGCGGAACCGCAGCCAATGCGAAAAAAGTGGAAACCGAATTTATTAAATCTTTCCCGCAAGCAGAAATTCGGATTAAAGAAGATATGACAGCTGCTGCTTATGCCGCTTACAACGGTAAACCCGCCATCGTTTGTATTTTAGGAACTGGTTCTAACTCTTGTTTCTTCGATGGTGAAAAAATCAGAATCGATTTGCCTTCACTTGGTTTTTTAATCGGTGATGAAGGAAGTGGTAGTGCTTTAGGAAAAAATCTACTTCGACGTTTCTTTATGAAAAAGCTTCCCGCAGATTTAGAACGGGCATTCATTCACAAATATAATTTGACCATTGAGGATGCGATTAAGAACATGTATCATAATCCTAGAGCCAACGCCTATTTAGGTGAGTTTAATAAATTTATTGCGGAAAATAAAAGCCATTCTTATTTTCAAAATATGGTTTTCGATGAGATGAAAAACTTTCTCGACTATCAAGTTTTACCTTATCCTGAAGCAGGCGAGATCGAAATTAATTTCATAGGCTATATCGCTTACATTTATGAAGATATTTTGCGGTCTGCCGCTGCTGAGCTCAATTTAACCATCGGAAAAGTGGTTCAAAAACCCATCGAAAGTTTAGTCGACTATCATAAGAAATACATTTTGAACCTCGACTAGCATTATCCAAATATTTCACTGATATTATTCACTGAATACAACGCAAGAGGTTTTCGTACCTTGATGCGTTTATTAAAACCCCTATTTTATGTCCAAAAAAAATAATAGAGACGAGAAAAATTTTAACCAAGCAGCCCTTGATTATCATAGTATTGAACCGAAAGGAAAAATCGAAGTCATTCCTTCGAAACCACACTCTTCACAGAGAGATTTATCATTGGCATATTCTCCGGGAGTTGCTATTCCCTGTTTAGCGATTGAAAAAGATCCTAAGTTAGCCTACGAATATACTGGAAAAGGAAATTTAGTAGCCGTAATTACCAACGGGACCGCGGTTCTTGGGTTAGGAGATATTGGTGCAGAAGCCTCGAAACCTGTTATGGAAGGAAAAGGACTTTTATTTAAAATCTTTGCCGACATCAATGTTTTTGATATTGAGATTGATGAAAAAGATCCTGATAAATTTATTGAAATTGTAAAAGGAATTGCGCCAACTTTTGGTGGAATAAATCTAGAAGACATCAAAGCGCCTGAAGCATTTTATATTGAACAGCGACTGAAAGAAGAATTGAAAATCCCTTTGATGCACGACGATCAACACGGAACAGCGATTATTTCGGCTGCCGCTTTGATCAATGCACTAGAAATTGCTGGTAAGAAAATTGGCGACGTAAAAATGGTCGTGAATGGTGCCGGCGCTGCAGCCATCGCGTGTACCAAACTCTATCTTCAGTTAGGTTTAAAAATAGAAAATGTACTGATGTGTGATTCCAAAGGAGTCATTAGTCATCATCGGGAAAATTTGACGCCTGAGAAATTAGACTTTGTCGCAAATACAGAACTGAAAACTTTAGCAGATGCTTTGCAAGGCGCTGACGTATTTGTGGGTCTTTCTAAAGGAAATGTAATGACGCCAGAAATGCTATTGTCAATGGCAGAAAATCCGGTCGTTTTTGGGTTGGCAAATCCAGATCCCGAAATTGAATATGAAGTGGCGATGGAAACCCGACCAGACACCATTATGGCGACTGGAAGAAGTGATTATCCTAATCAGGTTAATAATGTTTTAGGATTTCCTTACATTTTCCGTGGAGCGCTGGATGTGCAGGCAACTGGAATTAATGAAGCGATGAAATTAGCAGCAGTTCGTGCTATTGCTGATATCGCAAAAGAACCGGTTCCCGAATCGGTGATCTTAGCTTATAATCTGAAAACGCTCAATTTTGGACGAGAATATTTTATTCCGAAACCGTTCGACAATCGTTTATTGACAAGAGTTTCTGTAGCCGTTGCAAAGGCAGCTATGGATAGTGGTATTGCTAATAAGCCGATCGAAAATTTTGAAGATTACGAAAACGCTTTACTAGACCGAATGGGTCACGATGAAAAACTCATCAGAATGATGCAGAATCGTGCCCGCTCCAATCCAAAAAGAGTAACGCTTGGAAATGCTGAAGAATACAATGTTTTAAAGGCGGCTCAAATTCTTTATGAAGAAGGAATAGCGCAACCGATTTTATTGGGAGAGAAAAAATACGTTCAAGAACAAATGAAGAAATTTGGTATTGAAATGAATGTTCCGATTGTTGATCCTATGGATGATGATCAGGAAGATAACAGACTGAAATACCGCGAAACGCTTTGGAAACTCCGCGAAAGAAAAGGCATGAACGAATACAAAGCCAAAAGGTATGTTCGTCAAAGAGATTATTTTGGTCCGTTGATGTTGCATCATGGTGATACCGATGCTCTAATTGTTGGATTCTCCAAAAATTATTCTTCCACACTGAAGCCGATTTTAAAAATTATAGAAAAAGAAAAAGGAGTAGACAAAATCTCATCCATGATGATGATTATGACCGAGAAAAAACCTTTATTTTTCGCAGATACTTCTGTAACGCAAAATCCAACTTCTGAAGATTTAGTAAATATTGCAAGAATGGCAGAAATGACTGTAAAGACTTTTGCCATTGAACCAAGAATCGCCATGTTATCTTTTGAAAACTTTGCGGGAATTTCTGAGACCTCAAGAAAAGTAGCCGCTGCAGTTTCTATTCTCCACGAGAAATATCCGAAAATGATTGTCGATGGAGAGATTCAACCTGATTTTGCGCTAAACAGCGATCACCTTTCAGATTATCCTTTCTCCAAATTAGGGACAACGCCAGCAAATGTTTTTGTTTTCCCGAATCTTGAAAGTGCCAACATCTCTTATAAAATTATTAGAGGTTTGAAAGTTGCGCAAGTCGTAGGTCCAATTTTAATGGGCTTGAAACAACCCGTTCACGTTCTGCAAATGCGCGCAAGTGTTGATGAAATCGTGAATCTAGCAACAATTGCTGTGCTTGATGCTCAGCGGCGAGAACAAGGATAGTTTTCTTATTTAAATTAAAAACGTCTTATAAAAAACACAAAATGATTTATTCTTTAAAAGGAATTGTACAACAACTTCATCCAACCTCTGTCGTTATTGACGTGCAGGGCGTTGGGTATTTGGTTGGCGTTAGTTTGCAAACCTCCGAGAAATTAATTTTAGGAAAAGAAACCTTTTTAAATATTCAGCAAATCCTGCGTGAAGATGCCAATTTGCTTTTCGGTTTTAACACAATTTTAGAAAAAGAAATGTTTAATCTGTTAATAAGTGTTAACGGAGTTGGGCCTGTTTCTGCGCTAATTATGCTTTCTTCTTTGTCACTGAACGAAATCGCAACCGGCATTCTTTCCAATAACAGTGCAATGTTGCAAAAGGTGAAGGGAATCGGCGCAAAAACTGCCGAGAGAATCATTGTTGATTTACGGGATAAAGTCCAAAGATTCAATGTTTCTGAGGAAAATATTTCTACATTTGCACATAATAAAGTAAAAGAAGAATCGTTATCTGCATTAGAGGTTTTGGGAATTTCCAAGAAGATGAGTGAGAAGATTGCAGACCGAATTTTGAAGCAGAATCCAGACCTTCGTGTTGAAGACTTGGTGAAGCAAATTTTAAAAAATATTTAACATTTGGAGAAGAATAGTTTTTTTCAGCATAGATTTCTAATATTTATTCTGACGTGTTTTTCGTTTGCATTCAGTTTTGCACAAGAGAAACCCGCCGATAGTTCATCAGTGCGCAAAGATTTTTCTTTGCCAAACCCGATGCGCTACGATGCCTTTTATGATGTGTCGAGCGGAATGTATATTCTCTATCCTAAAATTGGGAACACCGTTGTAGGGAATCCTATTTCCATGACTTCTTCGGAATACAATGCATATATGCTCAACAAAGAATTGAGCGCGTACTATAAAGAAAAAGCTTCAAACAATGCTTTGGGTTACCGGAAAGATCAAACCGAAGCCATCAAAAAAGGCTTACTTCCTACGGTTAATATTAAAAATAAAATATTCGAATCTATTTTCGGAGGTAATAAAATTGAAATTATACCACAAGGTTTCGCCTCTTTCGATATTGGTGGATTGTACCAGAAAATCGATAATCCTTTAATTTTACCACAAAACAGAACCAATTTTGCCATTGATATTCAACAGAGAATTCAAATGGGATTACTGGGGAAAGTAGGCGAGAACCTGCAACTGAAAGCCAACTACGATACCCAAAGTGGATTCGCTTTTGAAAACCGAATGAACTTAGTTTGGCAAGCAAAAGGAACTTGGAAGGATTTACAGTCTAAAGGTTTGAACGACAAAACCACCGGCGGCGAAGATAAAATTATTAAAAGAGTAGAATTCGGAAATGTGAATATGCCGCTTTCTACCAATTTAATTAGAGGTTCAGAATCTTTGTTTGGTTTGAAAACCGAATTTCAGTTAGGGAAGACTTATGGAACTTTAGTGTTTTCTCAACAACAGGGTGAAGCCCGAACCATCGTTGCACAGGGCGGTGGAGTCATGAATAGTTTTAAATTAAATGCGATTGATTACGAAGATAATCAACATTATTATTTAGATCATTATTTCTTAAACAACTACGATAAGGCACTTTTAAATTATCCGCAGATCAATTCCCGAATCAGTATTACCAGAATTGAAGCTTGGGTTTTAGATCAAGGTTCTGGCAATCTTCAAGATCAAAAAGGGATTTTAGGAATTCGTGATTTGGGTGAAGGGATTTCTGGTTATCCTGATAATACGCAAAATGGTCTTTATCAAAATATAGCCACCGCAATTGGAACCCCCAGAAATTCCGGAACTGATTATGGAAATGTCATTAAAGGGCAATTATTCCCAAATGCCAATGGTTCACCTGAAGCCTATACCGATGGCGAACAATATATTTTCAACCGAAAAGCGCGTAAGTTAAATCAAAACGAATTTACATTCAATCCGCAATTGGGTTACATGTCTCTTAATCAAAGATTAAATGACAACCAACTTCTATCGGTTGCTTATAGTTTTACGTTGAATGGTGATAACAAGGTTTATAAAGTCGGTGAGTTTTCAGAAGAAAGTCCCGTCTTAATTACCAAAGTTTTGAAACCAAACAGTACGGTACGAACAACTTCTCCAATGTGGGATTTGATGATGAAGAATATTTATCCCTTAAATACCAACCAGATTAATCCAGACGGATTTTTATTAAATGTCTATTACCGTGATCCTCAAAACGGTGGAAAAGTAAACTACTTACCAACTACCGTTAACAATCCAGCAACACAGACTAATCCCAATCTTTTAAAATTATTCAACTGGGATCGGTTGAATATGAATAACGATTTACAGCAAGGAAACGGAGAAACTGGCGACGGAATTTTTGACTTTGTTCCCGGAATTACCGTTGATCCTGAAAATGGAAAAGTAATTTTTACCAAGGCCAAACCGTTCGGCGCTTTTTTACAAAATGCTTTAGGAACGAGTGATCCGAAATTCGTGTTTAATGAATTATACGATCAACAGAAACAGGTCGCGTCTCAAAGTAATCTGGCTTTGCGCTACACCATGGAAGGCCGCTATAAAGGAACTCAGGGAACTGGGATTTCGCTTGGTGCCATTAACGTTCCGCAAGGATCGGTGAAGGTTTCTGCCAATGGCGTTCAATTAACGGAAGGCGTTGATTATACGGTAGATTACATGTTGGGCTCGGTGAATATCATTAATGAAACCGTGAAACAGTCAGGACAAGCCATTAATATTTCCCTCGAAAATCAATTGACTTTTAATACGCAGCGAAAAAGATTTTTAGGGTTGAACTTAGAAAGAAAATTCAATGAACACCTTACCGTTGGTGCAACCGTTGTTAATTACGCCGAAACACCTTTAACACAAAAAGTAAACTTTGGGCAGGAAGCCGTGAATAATACTATGGCTGGTTTCAATATTTTATACAATAATGAATTGCCTTTCTTAACGAGATTAACCGATAAAATTCCATTTGTAAATACCGAAGCTCCATCTAATTTGAGCTTTATGGCTGAAGGCGCTTATTTAATTCCAGGACAAAATAAAGGAATCGGCGACCAATCTTACATTGACGATTTTGAACAGACCACTTCCAAGATTTCCTTGAAAGAACCTGCCATGTGGAGTTTAGCTTCAAAACCAGAAAGAAATCCTGAATCCTTTTTCTTAAATGGAACGCTGACCGATAATCTTGCTTCTGGAAACGGAAGAGGATTATTGTCCTGGTACAATATCGACCCAAGATTTTACGGAATTGGTGGAAAAGCACCAAATGGAATTAATGCTGCGGCGGTTTCCAAACACGCTTCACGACGAGTTCAAACTTCTGAACTCTACAACAGTAGAGATTTTGTGGCGGGCGAACAATTATACACGAACACTTTTGACCTTACTTATTTCCCGAATGAAAGAGGTCCTTATAACGTTAATAAAAACTTTGAAACTACCCAAGAAAGATGGGCTGGTTTAATGAGACCGATCTCGGTTTCTAACTTTGTCAATTCAAATATTGAGTACGTAGAATTCTGGATGATGGATCCTTATGCCGATGGGAATCCGCTAGGAGCAAATCCAAAATTACTTTTGCATTTAGGGAATGTCTCCGAAGATGTTCTTAAAGATGGTAAGTTAATGTACGAAAACGGAATGCCGACGGCGAGCGCTCCTGCAAATACTACGACCACTAATTGGGGCGTTCAGCCAAGTCAGTTTCCTGTCCTTTACGCTTTCTCCTCGGAAAATGAAGATAGAACAGCGCAGGATTTAGGCTACGATGGATTAGATGCTCAAGGAGAATCGGCGAGATTTGGAACTGATTTTGTGAATCCAGTGACCAATGTTTCCGACCCTGCTTCTGATGATTTCGTATTTTATTTATCAGATAAATTCCAAGGAAATCAGGCATCGTCTTTAACAGAAAGATATAAGTATTTCCGCGGCCCAGAAGGGAATTCCCAAAGTAATACGCTGGAAGTTGCCACACAAACTCCTGATGCGGAAGATATCAACCGCGATTATAATCTGGATCAAAATGAAGATTATAATCAATATACCATTGACCTTACTCCAAGTAAAATGGTCCTGGGGCAAAATAATATTGTCGATGTAAAAGAAGTGGAAGCGAAATTCCAAAATGGACAAACGGGCACGAATAAATGGTATTTATTCCGGGTTCCTGTGGCGCAGTACGATCCTTCAATTCTAGGTGGGTTAGCAGATGCTTCTATTTTAAATAATGTTCGGTATGCTAGAATGTTGCTAACAGGATTTGATCAAGCAGCAACGATTCGTTTTGGGACTTTAGATTTAGTTCGCAGCGACTGGAGAAAATATACTAAGAACATTGCAACCAATATTGCAGATACCGATGAAGGAACGAATTTCGTAACCGATCAAAATTTAGATGTGGGAAGCGTAAACTTAGAAGAGAACGGTTTGAACCAACCTCCATACGTTCTTCCTCCAGGAATTGATCGTCAGGTTTTGAGTGGAAATGCTGGAGCGCAAAGACAAAATGAAGCGTCATTGTATATGAAAGCAGCGCCGTTAGAGAAAAATTCTTCTCGTGGAGTTTTCAAAAATGTGGCTTTAGATATGCGTCGTTACAAGAACTTAGAATTATTCGTTCACGCTGAAGATCTGAAAGATGTTGCATCTACAAAGTATGATGATGATGCGAAATTCTTTATCCGTTTCGGAAGCGATGCAACCGATAACTACTATGAATACGAAGCGTCATTAAAATATACGTCAAAAAACGCAAGATCACCGCTAGAAATTTGGCCATCCGAAAACACGGTCAATTTGGCGATTCAGAATTTTGTGGATGCGAAAATTAGAAGAGATAAAGATTTCCCAACAGGTATAGAACTTCGCCGTGAAGATGTGGAGTACGGTACGCTTGATCCTAGTAAAAAGATTTTTATTAAAGGTCGCCCAAGTTTAGGAAACGTCACCACGATTATGTTGGGAGTTCGAAATAAAAACTCACTCATTAGCAAAGAAATCGTTTTATGGGTGAATGAGATTCGCCTATCTGAAATCGAAAATAAAGGTGGTTACGCCGGAAATGCCAGCGTCAACTTTAACCTGGGAGATTTTGCTTTGGTGAATGCCAACGCCTCTTATTCAACAATTGGTTTTGGTGGAATTACGGAGAAACCTTCCGAAAGATCACAGGCAACTCAGTCTGCGTATAGCATTAACACTACCGTGAATGTTGATAAATTCTTACCGGAAAAAGTTGGTTTAAAAATTCCTGTCAACTATTCGTATACCCAAACCATTGAAGATCCGAAATACAATCCACTGGATAATGATGTTACTTTTGAGGAAGCTCCGAACCGGGAAGAACTGAAAAAGGTCGCCAGAACTTACACGCAGCAACGAAGTTTAGGTGTGGTGAATATGCGAAAAGATCGAATGAATCCGAACCGAAAAGCCAAATTCTACGATGTAGAAAACTTGTCGGTCACTGCGATTTATAACGACGATTATTACCGAGATGTTTACACCAAAAAAGATTACAGACAATATCTGAAAGGGTATGTTGATTATAACTATTCTTTCAAACCGTATGTTATTCGTCCATTCAATAAAATGGTGAGCGACACGGCGAAATCTTATAAATATTTAAGATGGTTGAAAGAAGTCAACTTTAATCCAGTTCCGACCAGATTATCATTTAGAACAGAAATCGATCGTAATTATAATGAATTAGAGTTTAGAAATATCGACGCTATTCTTGGTGGAAATGCAGGTCAGGAGTTTGATGTCATTAGAAACAGGAACTTCTACTTCGGTTGGCAATATGGATTAGGATTCAATTTCACCAAATCTTTGAAGTTGGAAATTAATTCTTCCATGCGAACTTTAAATGATAATTTGAGTGTGTATGATATGAACAACAAATCGATTTTCGCGGATCCTTTCCGAGCTGGTCGACCAGTTTTATACAATCATCGTGTTCAGTTGAATTACCGATTCCCATTTGAATATTTGCCTTATTTAGATTTTATTAATGCTGAGGTAGGTTACGGCTTTAATTATAACTGGAATGCTCGAAGTACCGTATTGACCAGTTTTGTAAACCCAGAAACCAATACTCCAGAAAGTTTAGGAAGCATCGGTCAAAACACCAATAATATCATCGCGACTTCAACCGTTGATGTTCCGAAATTCTTTGGTAAGTTTAAATATTTCCAGAAAATTAATACCACCATGCAAAAGCGTAAACAAGAAGTTGATTCCCTCAACAATGTTTACAATTTGGCTTGGCAAAAAACGACTAATAATAAAAGTAAGAAGAAAGGTTTCAAGAGTTATAAATTCAAAAATAAATTGAATCCAATGCAAAGCGTCGCGTATGCATTAACCTCAATTAAACAATTGGATATCACGTATAATGAAAATAATGGAACCGTTTTACCAGGCTTACTTTCTGCACCAAACTGGTTTGGTTACGGGCAAACTTTGGGTGGACCGACTTATGGTTTCCTCTTAGGTTCCCAAGCAGATATCAGAAGAACGGTCATTGAAAATGGTTGGATTTCTAACTCGAATTACATGAACGATCCGTACATCCAGATGAAGAATCAAAACTTCTTGGCGAATGTTCAGATCATGCCGGTGAATGAATTTAGGATTGATATTAACTTCATGAAAAATTACACCAGCAATTTTACGCAGGGTGGTTATAATGTTGATGCCGATTCTAATGCTGCCAATGGATTCCAGTTCTCCTTTGGAACCGACATGGTCACCTATTCCAGGACAGCCTGGACATTTGGGACTACTTTTGTAGATGGCAGAACGATTTATGATAACATTATTGCAAATGCAAAAACAATTTCGCAGCAAATGCCAGGAGTCGTCAACGCCGATGGCTACGTTGAGGGCTATTCCTTAGCAAATGCTTACGTTTTGATTCCGGCTTTTCAGGCAGCAGTGGAAGGAAAATCTCCTAATGGAGCCATCACCGATGCGAAAAAATCTGGCTTCCCGTTACCAAATTGGCGCGTGATCTATTCAGGTTTGAAAAATATTCCTTTGGTGAATAGTCAATTCTCTAAATTTGATATTCTTCACGGTTATACGTCAACCTATACCGCATCGGGAATTCAGTCGAGTGTTGATTTTTATAATAAAGAGAATAATGCTACTGCACCGAAAGTTGACGCTTTTGGCGATTTGTATAATCCTTATACTTTTTCTCAAGTCGGTTACGTAGAAGCTTTCGCGCCACTTATTGGCGCTGATGTTACTATGCGTAATAATATGCAGTTCCGGGCTCAGTATAACATCGATAGACTGTTCATGCTAGGTTTGGTTAACCATACGTTAACAGAAGATAGTGGTAAAGAATATATTGTAGGATTCGGCTATATCTTGAAAGATTTGAAGATGAAACTGAACTTCAAAGGAAAAGAAAGAACCATTAAAAGTGATTTAAATATTCGTGGTGATTTCTCCTTAAGAGACAGCCAAACCAGAATCACCAATATTTTACAAGACGATTCGCAGGTAACTGGTGGGCAAAGAATGATGAGTTTCAAACTATCTGCAGATTATAATATGTCGCAGAACTTCAACGTAAGATTCTTCTATGATCAGTTGATGACGAAATATAAAATCTCAACTGCCTTCCCACTTTCAACAGTTCGCGCAGGTTTAACAGCCACGTTTACTTTCGGCGGAACGGGCGGTTTCTAAGCAGTTTTTAAATAAGTTAAACTCAGAATTTCGATTCTGAGTTTTATGTTTACAGTGTTTTTACATTAAAGTATTCTTTGCTAGTGGAGTGTTGTCACAACCGTATTTTTATTAAGCTATTTTGTTTTGTGACTTTGCTTTAAAATAGAATTATCCAATATTGGATATTTAACAATTTCCAATTTAAGATTTTTACAACCTCACGAAAACAAAAATTAAATCCTTAATTTTGTTTTATATATTAAACCTATGAATGAAAATTTAGATAACGATGACGATGTATTCACTGGGAAGGAACATACTCCTTTGCGACCCGATGCTTTTGAAAAATCTCCCGCAGAAAAAATAGAAATTATCCAGAAACATTTTCACGAAATCATGGAAACTTTGGGGATGGATATGACTGATGATTCGCTTAAAGATTCACCAAAGCGTGTGGCTAAAATGTACGTAAATGAAATTTTCGGCGGATTACTCCCAGAAAATACACCACGAATTTCAACCTTTTCAAACAAATATAAATACCGCCAGATGTTGGTGGAAAAAGACATTACTGTTTACTCATTTTGCGAACATCACTTTCTGCCAATTATTGGTAGAGCGCATGTCGCCTACATTTCAAACGGTGAAGTAATTGGACTTTCGAAAATCAACAGAGTAGTTGATTATTACGCAAAACGCCCACAAGTTCAAGAGCGTTTAACGATGCAAATTGTAGAAGCTTTAAAAGGCGCACTCGGGACGAATGATGTTGCCTGCATCATCGAAGCAAAACATCTTTGCGTCAATTGTCGCGGGATAAAAGACACTGCGAGTTCCACCACGACAGCCGAACTTAGCGGCCTTTTCAGAACCAATCCAATTACGCGACAAGAATTCTTACATTATGTAGGAAGTCGCTCTAGTTTGGAATAAAATAAAGTCTTATGAATCGGAAAGATTTTATGATACTATTTTATAATAAATATTTGAAAGTACTTTTGTTTCTGATTATTACTATAATTGTAGTTCTAAATTTCACAGAATTAGTTAAGGTATCTAAATTTTTAGGCTCTTTATTAATTTTAATAATAATTATATTTTTCTTAGCAGGAACATTTATATTCTTATTAAATGAAATTAGTCAATTAATACCGATTAAAATAAGGTCTTTCTTTTATTCCATTCGGACTTATTTGGAAAAATTTAAATTTATTTTTCCTATTTTATTAATCTCATTTCTAATTTATTTCTGGCAAAATAAAACAATTGTTGAAAACTTACTTTTAAGTGGAATTATTCTCTTTTTCAGTTATGATATTTATTTCAAAAAAAAAAATCATAAAATTTAATATGAGAACTGCAATTGTTTACAATTATTAATCATCTATTAATCATCAATTAAATGAAACTTAAGATATACAATTCGCTCTCGGGCGAAAAAGAAATATTCACCCCAATTCATGACAACAGCATTGGAATGTACGTTTGTGGACCAACCGTTTACAGCAATGTGCATTTGGGTAATGTTCGAACCTTCATGTCTTTTGATTTTATTTACCGCTCTTTAGTTCACTTGGGTTACAAAGTTCGCTACGTTCGGAATATTACTGACGCCGGACATTTAACTGATGATGGTGATGTAAACAATGATCGTTTCGTTAAACAATCCCGTTTGGAGAAATTGGAGCCGATGGAAATCGTTCAGAAATATACCGTCGATTTTCATAAAGTTTTAGAAGTATTTAATTTGCTTCCTCCAACCATTGAACCAACCGCCACCGGTCATATCTTAGAACAGATTGAATTAACTCAAAAATTAATTGACAAAGGTTTTGCATATGAAAGTAATGGATCGGTTTATTTTGATGTTTTAGAATATAATAGCCGTGGTTTAAATTATGGTGAACTTTCCCGCCGGAATATTGACGAACTTTTTGCCAATACCAGAGATTTAGATGGTCAAAGTGAAAAGAAAAATGCGCCTGATTTCGCGCTTTGGAAATCTGCTTCTCCGGCCCATATTATGCGTTGGAATTCTCCGTGGGGCGAAGGTTTTCCAGGGTGGCATTTAGAATGTACCGCCATGTCTACCAAATATTTAGGCGAACGATTCGATATTCACGGTGGTGGCATGGATTTGAAATTTCCGCATCACGAATGTGAAGTTGCCCAGGGAAAAGCATGTAACGGTGTCGCTCCCGTCAATTACTGGATGCACGCCAATATGCTCACCATGAACGGGCAGCGAATGAGTAAATCCACTGGAAATTATATTCTACCGATGGAACTCGTTTCTGGAAGTAATGACTTTTTTGAAAAAGCTTTTCATCCCACGATTGTGCGTTTCAATTTTATGCAGGCGCATTACAGAAGCGTTTTAGATATATCTAATGACGCCATGGTTGCTAGTGAAAAAGGATTCCAGCGTTTGATGGAAGCCATGAAAATATTATTTAATAATGATTTTCCAAATTCTGATGTTTCAAGTTTTGATGTTGGGACGTGGAAAGAAAAGTGCTATTCTGCTTTAACTGATGATTTCAATTCTCCCATTCTAATCGCTCATCTTTTTGAGGCAGTGAATTTTATCTTTAAATTAAAGGATAATAAAGAAACCATTACTGAAAATGATTTAAAGGATTTAAAAGTCTTGCTTAATGACTTCGTTTTTGATGTTCTGGGTTTACAAGACATTGAAGAAAATAATAATGAGAAATTAGACCAGACTTTACAGGTCTTAATCGACTTAAGAAACCAAGCCCGCCAATCCAAAAACTTTGAACTTTCTGACCAAATTCGCGATCGTCTGCTCGCCGAAGGAATTGAGCTGAAAGATGGCAGAGAAGGAACGAGTTACTCAATTTCGTAGTGAATTTTATTACTAACATAATTTAAACAGTTAACCTTTCGATTATTCGGAAGGTTTTTACTTTGTAGAAACACATTTCCCTTATATCTAATGATTTATCGCATGTTTGTGGGTTGGTGACGTAAGTGATTGATCTGATAGCTATAAGCTCATTATGGCAAAAGATAAACTATCCAGTTCCTTACCTGAATCCAGCGAAAATTCCTTAAATTGCAATCATTAAAGAATAACTATTATGAAACTATATCTTAATATTAATTTCCGGACGAAAGTCGGTGAGAATGTGCAAGTTTGCGTTTTTGAAGACGGAACTGTTGAAAAAGTTCATGCCTTAAAATATACCGATAACGGAAACTGGATTGCAGAAGTTGATTATTTCTCGAAATCAATTTCTTACAAATATCAGCTGGTGAATGAGCAAGGGTTTATTCTTGATGAAGAGTTTTCTTTGCATCAACTAAATTTCCCACACAACTACGATGAATTTGTCATCCACGATTTCTGGAATGCCAAAAATTTCCCGGAAAATTATCTCAATAATAAAATTTTAAAAAACAAACTTCGCGGTTTCAAACCGGAGAAAGTTTCCGTCTTGAAAAAACACACGCATCTTTTCAGATTAGAAGCTCCTATCTATAATCCGAACTGGAAGATGGTTGTTTTAGGAAATTGTGGGGCTTTGGGGAACTGGCAATATTTAAATACCGTTCCCATGTCTCAAACTGATTTTGGAATTTGGGAGGCTGCCGTTGAACTTCCAAACAATCAGATGATTCAGTACAAATATGGATTGATGAAGATTGATTCTGGAGAAGTTTTCGATGTTGAGTATGGTGATAATCGCTGGGCGCTTCCAAATGCTGAGAAAAATGTACTTCAAATAAAAGCGGATCACTTTTTCAAATTCAAATCTTTCGAAATGTATCACGCCGCCGGAGTTGCTGTTCCTGTTTTTGCGTTAAGAACAGAAAATGGTTTTGGTGTTGGTGAATTTCCTGACTTGAAAAATCTAGCTGATTGGGCAGCGAAAACAAACCTTTCGGTTTTGCAGATTCTTCCTATTAACGATACAACGGCCAATTATACCTGGACGGATTCCTATCCTTACGCTGCGATTTCGGTTTATGCACTTCACCCGCAATATTTATCGATTGAAAAACTGGAATATTCGTTATCAAAAGATTTTCTTGAAGAATTCAATACTGAAAAAGCCGAGTTGAATGATTTAAGTTTGATTGATTACGAAAAAATGATTGCCGGAAAATGGAAATACATTAAAGCAATTTTTGAAACCAATAAAGATCAAATTTTAAAGAATCGAAACTTTAAAAAATTTATTAAAGAAAATGAAGAATGGTTGCTTCCCTATTCAGCGTTTTGTGTGTTGAGAGATAAGTACAAAACGCCCAACTTTAATGATTGGAAAACGCATAAAAAATATATTGCCGGAAAGATTGCTCCGTTCTTTACGGCGAAAAGTAAAGATTATGAAATGTCCATGCTTCATGCTTGGGTTCAATATCAACTTCATTTACAATTAAAAGACGCGATTGATTATACGCACGATTTAGGAATTTCGGTGAAAGGAGATTTGCCAATTGGAATTTATAGGTATTCGGTAGAAGCCTGGACAGAACCTGAATTATTTGGAATGGATTTTCAAGCAGGAGCACCACCAGATCAGTTCACCGATTTAGGTCAGAATTGGGAATTCCCGACTTATAACTGGGAAGCCATGAAAGAAGATGGTTACCGTTGGTGGAAAAACCGTTTCAAAGCGTTGGAGCAATATTTCGATGCCATGCGGATTGATCACATTCTTGGTTTCTTTAGAATTTGGAGAATGCCGATGAGTTCGACGCAGGGAATTCTTGGTTATTTTTATCCAGCGATTCCAGTAAGATTAGAAGAGTTTGAAGCGAGAGGAATTTATTTTGATAACGATCGATATTGCAAACCTTTTATTAATGATCAAATCCTGTGGGATTATTTCGGGGAAGAAAGAGATACAATTCATAATCAATTTATGAATAATCATTTTGATGGGACGTATTCTTTTAAAGAAGAGTTTGATACTCAAAGAAAATTAGCCGATTATTTTAAAGCCAATCCGCAAGGTTGGGCAGAAGATAAGTTGATATCATTGGCGGCAAATGTTCTTTTCCTGGAAGAGGAAGTAGCTGGGGAGGATTCAGTTTATCACCCAAGATTTAATATTGAAAAGACAGATTCTTACAGGTATTTGAATGAGGATGAGAAAAGAAAATTGTCAGAATTGTATGTTGATTATTTCTTCAAAAGACAAGATGGTTTGTGGTATCAAAAAGCTATGGAAAAACTTCCGGTAATTTTAAATGCTACGGATATGCTAATTTGTGGTGAAGATTTAGGCTTGGTTCCAGAATCTGTTCCACAAGTCATGGATCGTTTAGGAATTACGGCCTTGAAAGTTCAAAGAATGCCATCGGATAATATTGCCTGGTATGATCCGAAACACGCCGGTTATATGAATGTCGTTACTGCGAGTTCGCACGACAGCTCTACCCTGCGACAGTGGTGGCACGAAGATCGTGATGTGAGTTATCGCTATTTTCAGCAGCAGCTTGGTCAGTCTGGAACGGCGCCATGGGATTTAGAACCGCAGTTGGCAGAAATGATTATGAAGCAACACCTTTATAATGATGCTATGTTGGCGATTTTTCCAATCCAGGAATTTTTAGCGACCGATAGAGAATTAACCAATCCAAATATGGATGACGAAAGAATTAATAATCCAGCAGAATTTCCACATTATTGGAGATATAGGATGCATTTAAATGTGGAGGAATTATTAAACCATGAAGAATTTAATCAGAAAATCGCACATTGGGTTTCGGATTCAAATAGAATTTGAAAATAATTTTTAAAAACTTTTACTAGATTTAAAGAAATTAATAAAAAATTTTAGATACTGATAATCAGTGGAGTAAATAAGAAGTTAAGACTTAGGTTTTAACTTCTTTTTGTTTTAACTATCAAAAGAATAGTCCTCGCCAGAAATGAATGAAAATATCTCATCTATTTGCGAGTTCAGTTAAAAATTTGGCACGTTATTTCGATAATAGTTAAATAATTAACCAAACAAAGAAAATTATAATGAAAAAAATACTACTTGGTTTCTCAGTGTTTTTAATGGCATTGGTCTCCGCCCAAAATTATCCAGATTATTCTCAAAATAATAATAACTACGGAAATGGAAATTATTATGGAGATGCTGATGATCAGTTTTACTTTCCAGATGATTACTACTACGAATATCCTTCTGATTACTACAGCAACGATTTATACAGAGGTTATTACGATGATTATCGCCAAAGTATTTACGATGTAAATTGGAATCGTTTTTTTGCCTCACACCGATTGTCTCCATGGCAAGTGCAGCAAATCATGATGTTGAATGACAGTTTCTCTTCTTACTCTGCCTGGAACTCGGCTTACCGATATAATCCGGACAGATGGTATTACGACCGATTTTATGCGATGCAAAGGATTTTAGGACCAAACTTATTTATTGTATTTCAAAATAATTATTACAACGGATATAATCCAGTGATTTACTATCAAAATTATAATAGAAATCATTATGCGAGAAATATCTACGTAATCCCTCGATATAGACAGACGAATATTAATGTTTATAGAGTAAATAAAGTTCAGTATCACCAGACGAATCCGAGACAGAATATAGGTTTCAATGAAACGCAACGAACTGGACAAACTGTAAATAACAATGGATCTCGTGACAATGGATTTAGGAATGACGGTCTGAAAACAGACAATACCTCAAGAAGTAATTCTATCAGATCCAGTAATGACAGTCAAAGAAGTAATACGATGAGAACTGAAAGTAGCAATACTAGAAACAACAGTATAAGAACTCAGTCGCAAGCTCCCACAGTTAATGGAGGTTTTAGAAATGATACAGGAAGTAGAAATGAGAGTTTGCGTACCACGGCACCTGCCAGAAAAGTAGAAAGTGCGCCGAGAAATAGCACAAGACAAAACACTGAATCCAGAACGCCAAGTTCTAGTTCAAGAAACTCGGGTCAAAGTTTTACCACCCGATAATTTTAGATTTTAATGTTAATAATGATGGAGAGCAGTTTTATAAAAAAGACTGCTCTTTTTTTGATTAGAGCAAAACAGTTTTCCCTTTAATAATCGACGCTTAGAAGAATTTGATTTAACAAAACTTTATGACTGAGGGTTTTAACTATCAAGCGGGATAAGTATCAAATAGGCAGATGATCATTAACCATATAAAATATTACGCAATGAAAAAATTAGTTTTAGGTGCAGCGTTCTTAACATTAGGAACTTTTGCAATGGCGCAACAAAATCAAAGAATGCAGAAAATGGATCCCGCGAAAATGGAGCAGAGACAAGCTGATCATATGAAGCAGATGAAGATGGATTTAAATCTAACTGACGCGCAAGTCATTAAGATCAAAGCTTTGCAAGATAAAAGAATGTCGGAAAGACAACAAAACGCCCCTCAAATACAAGCCGAAAGAAAAGCGAGAATGGAAATGATGCAGGCCAAACGCACCCAACACGATGTTGAAATGAAACAAATCTTAACTCCTGAGCAGTACCAAAATTGGAAAAAAAATATGCAGCAAAAAATGCAGAAGAGACAACCAGTAATGAAAGGTTAAAATGATGCAGATGAAAAAAACGACATAATCAGTTCATAATTTTATTTTTTTAATGTTAAGCGGAATGTAAGTTCCGCTTTTTTATGTCCTAATTTTAATTATATTTGTTTTAAAGACAATAAAAATATGATTAGTACGAAAATAGCAGGTTTGCTCAATAGCCAAATAACAGATGAACAATTTGCAGCACAATATTATTTATCAATGTCAGCTTGGTTTTCTGCTAGAGATTTAGATGGAATTGCTAATTACTTCCGCATTCAAAGCAAAGAAGAATTAATGCATGCCGATAAAATGTTTGATTTTTTAAACGATGTAGGTGCAGATATCAGAATGGGTGCTATAGAGCAACCGCCACATGAATTTGCAAATGCGATCGATATATTCGAAAAAGCCTTAGCACACGAAAAATTAGTAACAAGAGGTATTTTCAATATTCTTAAAAACTCTAATGATGAAGGTGATTTTGCGACCGTTTCATTTTTGCAATGGTTTGTCAACGAACAGGTCGAGGAAGAAGCGAATGCCTCGCAATTACTCACCAAAATTAAAATGGTTTCCGAAAATCCATCTGCTCTCTATCTTTTCGATCAGGAATTGGCACAGCGGGTTTTAGTTCCGTTAGCGGCGAATTAAATTTTAGGAGTAAATAAATACATTCTGCTCTAAAAAAACCTGTCTCCGCAATGATACAGGTTTTTTTTAAACATAAACGATCTGAGATTCTATCACTTTTTTACCAAGCTTTTCTAAAACCGATTGGTATTCATCGAGTTGACGTTGATGCTTTTCCTGCTCATCACCTGTTTTAAAATCGATGATGATAATTCCATCTTCAGTTTCGATTAATCGGTCTGGACGATAGATTGATGAGGTTCCGTTTTCGGAAATCATAATGTCTTTTTCATTGATAACGACTTGATTTTCTGTGAAATACTTCGAATAATTTTCATTATTAATGATATCAAATATGCGATCGCTGATTTGAAGTTGCTCATCGTTGGTAATGGTTCCTTCCAAAAGATAACTTTCTAAAACTTTTTCTACATCTTTTGCCGTATTAATTCTAGCTAATATTTCGTGGGTAAAAATTCCCATTCTCACTTTTTCTACCCGATTTTGATAGCTTTTCGTCGGCGTTGCAATTTTAATCGCGTTGGGATATTTATCTTTTTCAGAGGTTAGATAAATAGCTTTTGTCGTGAATTCTGTGCTTTTAATTTTACTCTTTTTCTTCAAATCGTATGCGGTGACTTCATATAAATCAAAA
This sequence comes from Kaistella antarctica, assembly GCF_900109615.1. GTDB lineage: Bacteria > Bacteroidota > Bacteroidia > Flavobacteriales > Weeksellaceae > Kaistella > Kaistella antarctica. The sequence continues at coordinate 492,377 of NZ_FOIX01000004.1, read as the reverse complement.
GATAAATTCGGTTCTCCCGTTTCATCACGTGGAATTTTAGGTTCTAAATAATCATAGATTTCTAAATGGTTGCTTGTTTTATTAGGCATTTCAATATAGAAGAAAAGCTGCTCTGCGGCTCTGGTCGTCGCCACATATTGCAAACAGAATTGATCGATTTTTTCTTGGTAAGAATTCTCAGAATTAAAGCCTGCAATTTCTGGATCATAAATTTCTAAACTCGTATCGAAAAAATTGACATTCACAGAATTAAGCTGTTCCTCCGTATTTGTACCAAACCAATAACTGCTTTTCTTAGAACCGGCCGCGTTTTTCATGGGCAAAAGAACCACTGGAAACTCTAACCCTTTTGATTTGTGAATCGTCATAATCTGTATCGCATCAACGTTTTCAGAAGCCTGGATGGTTTTCTTATTGGCTTCTTCAGCCCAATATTTTAAAAATTCTTTTAAAGTAGAACCAGCATTTTGAGAATAGGCATAAATCATTTCTAGATAATTAAAGAGAAAATCGGTTTCTTTATCTTTTACTGCAAACTCGTGTAAGAAATGTTCTATAAAATTATAAAGGTTTAGTTGAAGTAAATCTTTGGATTGCAGCTGAAGTCCATACTTTTCTGCAATGGAAACTTCTATTTCTGATTTTGTCTTCAAAGTCAGCAGTTCCATAATTTCATTGCTGAAATCTTCCATTTCTATTCGTCCTAAGACCTTTAAATAGTAAAGCATTTTAACTGGAAACTGTAAGTTTTTAGGGTTTTCTTCCCACTTCAAAAACTCTGTCAGGGCTAATAATGTCAGCGATAAGTTCAAGGTTAAACCAGATTCAGAAATCGTTTTGATGTAAACTTCTTCCCCTCTGTAATTGACTTTTAAATTCCCTAACAACTGAGAAAAAGTAAAAATATCAAAGTTGCCACGACAAAGAATGGTAATATCCGAAAAGCGAAATCCGTTTGCTAAACAACTTTCAATGTCGTCACGCATTTTAGTGGAAGCGTTTTCATAGTACAAACTTTTCTTGCTGGCATTTTCAATTAGATTAATTCGAACCCGACCTTCCATTTCTGATTTTGCCGTCTGATGAGAGCCTTTTCCGAAAATTTCCTGATGTTCTTCCTCCGTAAATTGCGACATATATTCATACAACTGATTGTTGAAATCAACGATATTTTTCGCACTCCGATAGTTATTTCCGAGATTTTCTACTTTAGCAGGAATTGAAGATTGTCCCTTATGATTAATGATATCCAGCATCAATTGAGAATTGCCACCGCGAAAACGATAGATGCTTTGTTTAGGATCACCAACCAAAGTAAAACTCATATGTTCCTGGGAAATGGCGTGATCTCTCAACGGTAAAAAATTTTGCCATTGCAATAAAGAAGTATCTTGAAATTCATCAAAGAAATAATGCGAGAATTTGGTTCCGATCTTTTCATAAATGAAAGCAGTTGGCTCCTCCCGAAGATTCTCGTGAATCATGATATTGAATTTTGACAGTAAGACCAAATCGTTTTCCTGTTCAATTTCCGCCAGTTTATCCTGAATGTCTTTATTTACCTTTAAAGGTAAAAGTGCATTGAGAATTTTTTCTTTCTTTTCGGCCTCAACGTGATTAGTGATTATTCTTTTGCGATGGTCTCGCAGATAATCCAAAATCTCTAAAATCTCCGACTGTTTATGCTTCGCTTTTGACGAACAACCTTTACAATTTTTTTCGTCTCTTTTATCTTCCTCATCTTGAGTTAAGTATAGTTTAGGAAGTTTTGTCTTTAGAAATTTTTCAAAGAAACCACCAATTCCATTAGCTCCGCTAAAGAAATCTCCCACTTCTAAATCTTTTTCCTGCAATAAGTTCATTACTTCTTCTGCAGTTTTAATGGAATCTTCCCGCAGATCTTTGATGCTTTTTCGCAGCGTCTTTTTGGTCCGTTCATAAACTTCCCAGTCGAAATCTTTATTGGTGTTTAATTGAAAATAATGTTTGTCCTGAACATATTCCTTTGCCGAATAATAAAGGGTCTTGTTAAGGTCGATACGATCATTATTATCTAAAGTATAATTCACAAAATCCATGAAGGCTTCAGAGATTATATTATCTTCACCAATGTCTTCCAGCATTTTATCGACAGCTTCAATAAGAAAAGGTTCAGGATTAATTTCTAAATTAAAGTTTTGGGCAAGACCTAATTCCTGGGCAAAACTTCGGACTAATTTCGCGTTAAACTTATCTATGGTCCCGATATTTAAAGTAGAGTAGTGGTGGAGAACATAATCCAGCATTTTCTTAGAACGCTCATGTAAATCTTTTAACGGAATATTGAAGCCTTCATTTTTTAGCTTTTCTTGAATATTTATAAGATCATTATTGGTCTCATAGGTCTCCAGTGAAAACTTTTTCAGCCAGTCTATAATCCGGTGCTTCATCTCATTAGCGGCTTTGTTGGTAAAGGTGAGCGCCAAAATAGTTCTGATTTTATCAGCTTGGGAAGGATACTTTAAACAAATAGCTAACAGATTCTGAACCAGCGCATAAGTTTTTCCAGAGCCAGCAGAAGCATTGATTACTTTATAGTCGGGTTGCATGTTTTTATTTTATTGAGTTTAAAAATAGGAAATTAATTTGTTAATTCAGAAATAAATCTTACTTTTGCAATCCAAAATGAGATGTAAATTATGTTAATAATCCCCGTAAAAGATGGTGAATCCATCGACAGAGCATTAAAAAAGTACAAAAGAAAGTTTGATAAAACTGGAACTATTAGAGCTCTAAGAAGTCGTCAACAATTCAATAAGCCTTCAGTTGTGAAGAGAGCAGCGAATACAAAAGCCGCCTACAAACAAAGAAACTTGAGCATCGAAGAGCAATCTTAAAGTAAGTTTTCTTTAAGAACATACCTAAATCACTTTTCAAATACTTATATTTGGAAAGTGATTTTTTGTTGTATATAACGACATGATAGAAAGATTTTTAGAATATATTGAAGTAGAAAAACGCTATTCGCCACACACTGTGACGAGTTACCGTAAAGATTTATCCGATTTCTCCACCTTTCTGTTGAAAACAGAATCGCATCAGGATTTCGCGATAGTCGATAAAAAAATTATTAGAAATTTTATGGTTGACCTAAGTGAGTCGCAAATTTCTAAACGCAGCATTAATCGCAAGCTATCGTCCCTGCGAAGTTTTTTCCTCTTTTTATTAAAGGTTGATTCCGTTCAAGTCTCGCCTTTGGAAAACATACAATCCCTTAAATTCTACGCTGAGAAACAAATTCCTTTTTCTAAAGAAGAGATGGACGAGTTGCAATCTATGGGCGGAAAGCCGAAAAACGGAAATTTCCTCAAAGAACTGATTATCGAGACCTTATATCAAACAGGAATGCGGAAAGCGGAACTTACCAATCTTTTATTGAATAATGTAGATTTCAGCAAAAAAGAAATTAAGGTAATTGGTAAAGGAAACAAATCCCGGATTATTCCTATTTCAGATAAACTACTTGAAAAATTTTCTTACTATCTGACAAAAAGAAACGCGCTAGAACTTAGTGAGATGTACTTCTTCCTTAGTGAAAAGGGTAAAAAACTAAATGATAAATTTGTCTACTCTGCGGTAAATTCCTACCTTGGTCTTGTCACTTCAAAGACCAAAAGAAGCCCTCATATTTTAAGACATAGTTTTGCAACGCATGTTTTAGAAAATGGGGCTGAAATTTCTAAAGTGAAGAAATTAATGGGTCATTCGTCGTTGGCATCCACACAAGTTTACACCACGGCGAATATTGAACAACTAAAGAAAGTGTTTAACAATGCTCATCCTAGAGCGAAAAAAAATTTAGATTATGAAAATTAAAGTTCAGTCAATTGGTTTAACTCCACATGCACCACTTGAAGAGTATTTGGAAAAGAAATTGAATAAGTTAGAAACTTTTTATGATAAGATCCATGGTTGCCAAGTTTTTCTAAAAGTAGAAAACGGTGGAGGAAAAGATAATAAGACCGCAGAGATCAAGTTGGAGGTTCCAGGTGATGATATCGTTGTAAAAAAGACTTCTGCCTCTTTTGAAGAGAGTATTGACCTGTGTGCTGATGCCGCTAAAAAACTGTTAATCAAGAAGAAAGAACTTGCTTAAAAAAAATTATTGAAAAAGTTCAATAAATATTTGTAGGATTCAAAAAAACTACGCTATATTTGCACTCGCAAAAACAGATAAGTAGTTCTTTAAAATCTTTGCCTCCGTAGCTCAGCTGGCTAGAGCAGCTGATTTGTAATCAGCAGGTCGTGGGTTCGAGTCCCTCTGGAGGCTCTTAGAAAAAATAAAAATTGGGGAGGTTCCAGAGTGGCCAAATGGATCAGACTGTAACTCTGCTGTCTTACGACTTCGTAGGTTCGAATCCTACTCTCCCCACATTTTTTCTTTAAAAGGTTTTGTATAATTGTAAATTTAATTTAAGTTTGCAAATCGTTTACCAACAATTTTTGGAAACAAAAATGCGGAAGTAGCTCAGTTGGTAGAGCGTCAGCCTTCCAAGCTGAATGTCGCGAGTTCGACCCTCGTCTTCCGCTCTAAAAAATCACAACCAACACATCGGCTTGTGATTTTTTTTTAAAGTCTTGCCGACTTAGCTCAGGGGTAGAGTGCTTCCTTGGTAAGGAAGAGGTCGTGAGTTCAAATCTCATAGTTGGCTCTAATTTAATCTCTCTTATTAAGAGAGATTTTTTTTATTTAAGAGCAGCTCTGTAAATTTTGCGAGAATGGATAATTTACGAATAAGCAGTTTTAGATTTATTCTCCATTCCTTTTCTTCAATTTTTAGTTTTATTTCTCTCTGAAAACATAAAGTTTTTATAAATACAGTTTAGGATTTTCTCAAATAAAATTTTTTCCCTAAATTTGCAGTCCTGTATTTCCCTTATATGCAGTAATGTGCAAATAATTCTTTTGAATTTTGAACTTTTTATTTAAAAAGGTTTTCAATATTCAAAAAATGACTATATTTGCGCACTGAAAAAAGGAATAATAATTAATAAATAATTTATATCATGGCAAAGGAAACGTTTAATCGTAACAAACCACACTTGAACATTGGTACCATCGGTCACGTAGACCATGGTAAAACTACACTTACTGCTGCAATCAGCAAGGTGTTATCTGACAAAGGATTCGGAACTGCTAGAGATTTCTCTACAATCGATTCTGCACCAGAAGAAAAAGAAAGAGGTATTACAATCAATACTTCACACATTGAATATGAAACTGCAAACAGACACTACGCTCACGTAGACTGTCCAGGTCACGCCGACTATGTGAAAAACATGGTTACAGGTGCTGCTCAAATGGATGGTGCTATCTTGGTAGTTGCTTCTACAGACGGACCAATGCCTCAAACTAGAGAGCATATCCTTCTTTGTCGTCAAGTAAACGTTCCTAACGTACTTGTATTTATGAACAAAGTTGACATGGTTGACGATGCGGAATTATTAGAACTAGTAGAAATGGAAGTAAGAGAACTTCTTTCTTCATATGACTATGATGGTGATAACACACCAGTAATTCAAGGTTCTGCTTTAGGTGGACTTAACGGTGAGCCGAAATGGGTAGAAAAAATCGAAGAATTAATGGAAGCGGTTGATACTTGGATTGAACTTCCAACTAGAGACGTTGACAAACCATTCTTGATGCCTATCGAAGATGTATTCTCTATCACAGGTCGTGGTACAGTTGCAACTGGTAGAATTGAAGCAGGAGTTATCAACACTGGAGATGGTGTAGATATCGTAGGTATGGGTGATGAAAAATTAACATCAACTGTAACTGGAGTAGAAATGTTCCGTAAAATTCTAGACAGAGGTGAAGCGGGAGATAACGTAGGTATCTTATTAAGAGGTATTGAAAAAACCGACATCAAAAGAGGTATGGTTATCGTTAAGTCTGGTTCAGTGAAACCACACAAACACTTCAAAGCTGAGGTTTATGTTCTTTCAAAAGAAGAAGGTGGTCGTCACACTCCGTTCCACAACAAATACCGTCCACAGTTCTACGTAAGAACTACTGACGTTACAGGTGAAATCTTCTTACCAGAAGGTGTAGAAATGGTAATGCCAGGAGACAACTTAACAATTACAGTAGAATTGTTACAGCCAATCGCTCTTAACGTAGGTCTTAGATTTGCGATCAGAGAAGGAGGTAGAACAGTTGGTGCTGGTCAGGTAACTGAAATCTTAGATTAATTTCTAAATAAATATTAAAGTTCCGTAGGGAAACCACGGAACTTTTTTTAATCTACGGGCATCGTCCAATGGTAGGATACCGGTCTCCAAAACCGTTGATCAGGGTTCGAGTCCTTGTGCCCGTGCAAATAAATGATAATGAGTTTAGTAGATTTTATTAAAGGTTCTTATTTTGAATTCAAAGATAAAGTAGAATGGCCGAAGTGGCCAGAGCTACAGTCATCAACCGTAGTTGTAACTATTGGTACAGTGATTTTAGCGCTTTTTGTTTTTGGTGTTGATTCATTGTTCAGTAAATCTATTGCGAATATAATTTCGCTCTTTATCAATCTGTTCAATTAAAATTATTTTCCAAAATGAGTGACTTGAAGTGGTATGTTCTGAAATCCATCAGTGGACAGGAAAATAAAGTGAAAACTTATATTGAGAACGAAATGAAGCATTACGGTTTCGAAGATTTCGTAACTCAGGTGGTCATTCCTATGGAAAAAGTAATCCAGATTAGAAATGGTAAAAAGGTTCCCAAAGAAAAACCATATTACCCAGGATACTTAATGGTTGAGGCAAATCTTGTAGGAGAAATTCCTCACATCATCAAAAATATTCCAGGAGTTATTTCTTTTTTGAGTTCAACCAAAGGTGGTGATCCTGTACCAATGCGTAAATCTGAAGTGAATAGAATGTTAGGTAGAATGGATGAGCTTTCTGAGTTCGCACACGAAACCGCCATTCCTTTCGTAGTGGGTGAGAACGTAAAAGTAATCGATGGACCTTTTAATGGTTTCAACGGTACTGTTGAGAAATTACATGAGGAAAAAAAGAAAATAGAAGTTTCAGTAATGATCTTCGGACGTAAAACTCCGATGGAATTAAGTTTTATGCAAGTAGAGAAAGTTTAAATTACTTTTAAAAATATCGAAAATCCATCTTAATCAAATTAAGATGGATTTTTATTTAAATAATGATGCGCTTCTTCTAAGCGATTGGATTGTAGGAAACTATTATGTGATTTGTTTAGGATTTCATCAAATTAATTCTTGTGTAATCGAAAAAAAATCTTAATTTTGCAATCCGAAATGTAGAGTGGTGAGATAAGATCACTTCTTTGCAGATTTATAAATGCTTCCACATTCATAAATTATTAATTTTTAAAAAATCAAAATGGCTAAAAAAGTCTTTAAAATGGTTAAGCTCCAAGTAAAAGGAGGAGCAGCAAATCCATCTCCACCAGTAGGTCCAGCTTTGGGTTCTGCCGGGGTGAACATTATGGAGTTTTGTAAGCAATTTAACGGAAGAACTCAAGACAAGCCGGGACAAGTTTTACCTGTAGTAATTACAGTATTCGAAGACAAATCATTTGAATTCGTTATTAAAACTCCACCCGTAGCAATCCAACTTTTAGAAGCTTCTAAGCAGAAAAAAGGTTCAGGAGAGCCAAACCGACTTAAAGTTGGTGGTGTATCTTGGGAACAAGTTAAAAAAATTGCCGAAGATAAAATGGTAGATCTTAATTGCTTTACTATCGATGGCGCCCTTACTATGGTTGCAGGAACTGCAAGATCTATGGGATTGAGAGTAACAGGAACTAAACCAACTAACGCTTAAAACTAATAGAAATGGCAAAATTGACAAAAAAGCAGAAAGAAGCTTTAAGCAAAATAGAAAAAAATAAAGTTTACACACTTGACGAAGCTTCGGCTTTGGTGAAAGAAGTAAACACAGCAAAATTCGATGCTTCCGTAGACATCGCTGTTCGATTAGGAGTTGATCCTAGAAAAGCGAATCAAATGGTAAGAGGAGTAGTTTCTCTTCCACACGGAACTGGTAAGGATGTTAAAGTTTTGGCTTTAGTAACACCTGATAAAGAAGCAGAAGCAAAAGAAGCTGGTGCTGATTATGTAGGTCTTGACGAATATTTACAGAAAATTAAAGATGGTTGGACAGATGTTGACGTGATCGTTACCATGCCAGCTGTTATGGGTAAATTAGGTCCATTGGGTAGAATTTTAGGTCCAAGAGGTCTAATGCCTAACCCTAAATCAGGAACTGTAACGATGGATATCGGTAAAGCAGTATCTGAAGTGAAATCAGGTAAGATTGATTTTAAAGTTGATAAATATGGTATTATCCATGCTGGAATCGGTAAGGTATCTTTTGATGCTGCTCAAATTAAAGAAAATGCTGCTGAATTAATTCAGACATTGATGAAATTGAAACCAACTGCCTCTAAAGGTATTTATGTAAGAAGCATTTATTTGTCTTCTACCATGAGTCCGGGTATTGCAATTGATGCTAAATCTGTAAACTAATAATCTGTAAGACAATGACAAAAGAAGCTAAAGTATTAGTAATACAAGAATTAAAGGAAGTGTTACAAGACGCGAAAGTGGTTTATGTAGCAAGTCTAGAAGGAATGAATGCTGCTGCGACTTCAGATTTTAGAAGACAAGCATTTAAACAAAATATCACACTAAAAGTTGTAAAAAACACTTTGTTACAAAAAGCATTGGAACAAATCGAAGGAGTAGATTACTCAGAGATGTTCCCAACTTTCAAAGGTAACTCGGCTATTATGATTTCGGAAACAGCTAATGCTCCGGCAAAGTTGATTCAAGGATTCAGAAAAAAAGCAGAAGTTCCAGCTTTGAAATCTGCTTACTTACAAGAAACGTTCTATGTTGGCGACGAAAACTTGGCTGCTTTAGTTAGCATCAAGTCTAGAGAAGAAATGATTGGTGAAATCATCACATTGCTTCAATCTCCACTTAGAAATGTTCTATCTGCACTTCAAAATAAAGACGAAGCTAAGGAAAATGCTGAAGAAGCTACTCCAGAAGCTGAAGAAGTTAAAGCGGAAGAAATTCCAGCTGCAGAAGCTGCTCCAGAAGCAAGCACTGAAGCTAAAGACGCACCAAGTGCAGAGTAATTAGACTCAAAAAACTCAAAATAAATCGTTCAACAATTAAAACATTATCAAAATGTCAGATTTAAAAAACTTAGCGGAAACGCTTGTAAACTTAACCGTCAAAGACGTAAATGAATTAGCTACTATCCTTAAGGATGAGTACGGAATCGAACCAGCTGCTGTAGCTGTTGCTGCTGTTGCAGGTGGTGGAGAAGCAGTAGAAGAAAAAACTGAATTCGATGTAATCTTGAAAGCTGCAGGTGCTTCTAAATTAGCAGTTGTAAAATTAGTTAAAGATTTAACTGGTGCAGGTTTGAAAGAAGCGAAAGATATGGTTGATTCAGCTCCGACTGCAATCAAAGAAGGTATCTCTAAAGACGAAGCTGAAGCTTTGAAAAAACAATTAGAAGAAGCTGGTGCTGAAGTAGAAGTTAAATAATTCTACTCGACCTTTTAATTAAGCCGGTTCCTTTGGGAAGCGGCTTTTTTTGAATCTTTTTTAGATCACATACAGTTTTTTCACTTAGGGTTAAATCACCCTATTTTTGATTTTAAGATTATTAAATAAGAAAAAATTTTTTTTCTTGGGATGCGTATTGTAGTTTTGTTTTAGAATTAATCTTTTTCGGAAGGGCAATTCGAAAACACAAACACAAACACAAACACAATTTTGAAAAAAAATATATATATTCCATCATGGAAATATAGTATTTGGCAGCGCTTTTTTAAAATGCGAGTCATCCTGCTATTTTTATGTTCCACTCCCTTATTTTATTTTGGGACGGAACAACTTCCCGTAATTTCTACTACCAGTCACGATTTTATTTATATTGAAGGCAACGCTATACTGTATGGCGAGGTGCAGCAGTCTAGCGAGCGCGTAGCAAAACTTACTGCTTCTCCAAAACCAAAAAACGGCAATAACGAAGAGAAGATTGCAACAATATCAGCGCAAATTAAAGATCATCATATCTCGAGAGATCAAAGAATTAAAAAAATTCAGGAGCAAGTTAATTCGCGAATTAATTTTAATTATTTTCTTGCTGATCAATCATATTTTTTTTTAATAAATTCTTCCGACAGTTATTCGGGAGAAATGGCGCTCGCAGCATATTCTTTTAAATTTTTGGGGGATTTTACATCTACCATTGAGTTTGCGCGTTTGTTACCGTTATACATAGAAAAGCAGAAATTATTCATTTCCCTTTCTTATTTGCAATTCGGAAACTTCCGAAGTTCTTCTCTGCGTGCACCGCCAGCCTTTTTTGTATAATTTCACTTTCAATTCAGATCCATTTCGAGGAATAAATCGCATAAGATTTCATATAGGCATTAATTTGATTACTTATCTCAAGTTGGTGAAATTTTCGAAAGAAATACTTTTATGTGACCTTGAATGATCATGAGATGAACTATCAAAAACTCAAAGAGTTTAATTAGTGAATAGTAGGAACTCTTGACATTTAGCAAACACAAACACACACAAAATGAAAAAAAATATCTTTTTAAAGATACTGCTCTTCGTATCCGTACTCAGCAGTAGTTTTATATATGCGGATGGGTCGAAAGATCTTTATCCTAATGGAGCCACAGGTTTACGAGCTTATCTTCGATCAAGCTTAACTGCGACCGAGAACTGGCCTTTTCCAAATCAAGGAGTTCATTATGTCTATGCAGAAGTAGGCGAGCGAATTACTTTAGCATCCAGTGCGCAGGATGCTGGCGCAACTTCCAGAATCAGACTAATCGCGCCAGATGGAGCTATAGTTGTCAACAACAATACCGTAGCAGGTTTAATTTCGAATAGAAGTGAAGAAAAAGCTGGTCCACAGTTGTTTGGAGGAATTGTATCAGGAAGGTATACTCCTATTTATTACAAAGTTGTAAAGGCAGGAATTTACCGCGTAGAATTTGTTGCAAGAGGTACAACCAATCCGGATTATACGGTCCTAGCGAACAGCAATTGGGTCCAAGATAATAGCGTCGGTATAATGGCTTGGGATGTTTCAGTAATCAATGCGGGCAATTCTGCTTTTATTCCTGGTAGAGTTTACACTAATATATTAAATTTAAGCAACGGTCTAAGTAACGTTAGTACTGACGGTTTTTACGGACTAATTTATGCGCTAACAAAAGATGGGTATACTTATCGCGTTAATAACAACGGGAATAATGGAATTTACTTTACCTTTTTTGTCAATAACAACGGTTTTATTGACTCTATGCAAAATCCAATTTATAAAAGTTTAAACGGTTCTTCACCAGGTTTTTTAGCTGGTAAAGTACATAATCCTAATACAGCAGATACGGCAAAAAACATTACGCATAAAATGTTTTATACCTTGCCAAGTAACGATCTTCCCACCTCATCTGTTGGCGCCGTTCCCAGTTTACTGTCTGTCCCTAGTACATGGCTTAAAAATCCAGTGGTCACTCCACATGTTACACAGGTCTCAATTGTCGGTGTGGAAGGTGTTGTGGGACAAGTGAGTAAGAAGGGGGGTTACATAAAGTTTGATGCAGATGTACAAGGCACTTACAGCATTACCGTACAAGCTACACCAGCAAATCCTGCTTTTGTTCCTCGAGTATTAAATGGCCCATCATCTGCTGGTACAAATCAAATTTTTTGGGATGGAAAAGATGGAAGTGGTGCAGCATCGCCAGTTGGTACTTATCCTGTAAAAATTACAACACGCTTACAAGGTGCTGAAGTCCATTTCCCTTACATTGATATGGAATACAATAAAAGGGGAACTATTGTGCAATTACTTGATCATGTTCAATTAAATACGCTCCCCAATCCAGTAGTCTTCCCAGTTTCGGATATTGTATATTGGAATGATACTGGGATTACAGGTACAACTACAGGTAGTGTACCTACGCCTATAAATAACAGTGCTGGTATATCTAGTGTTACGAATGGTCACAAATGGGGAAGTAGTTCAAATGGTGGTTCAAGCGGTTTGTTTGGCGATGAAAAAGCGATTGACACCTGGACTTTTATAAAAGCCGAAGAGGCGACCGTTATAACCAGTGTTATGGTGAAAAGTGCCGATCTAATGGTTAACTCCATTACCCCAAACCAAACAAGCGTTTTAGTAGGCGACCAAGTTTCGTATACCATTAAAGTAAAAAACGGTGGACCGAGCGATGTGGTCGGTGCTCCTTTCCTATTTAAAGTTCCCGCCGGTTTGTCACCACAGAATATTCAGTTTGTCGCAGGATGTGGTACAGAAAGTGTTGCTATGACTTACAATGCAGGTACCAGTACGTACTCATCAAAGCTAAATCTTATAAGTGGGTGCGAAATTACCTATATCATCAACGTAACGGTTTCGAATGTAGCTGTCGCAGGTAACCAACAGGTAGAAGCTGCAATTTTACGCACCAATGATGTTACCGATCCAGACGCTACAAATCCAAATATTACAATTCCTCCCACTGATCCTTATTATGAATGTGCAAACAATGGCTTGGGTGGTTCATGTAATAATATTAAGAAAAACAATATCGTAGTAGTAACACTTGCTTGTTTTAATCCTCAGAATACTTTGAATTTAGGAAGTCCTGCAGAGCATGGCATCACTTTGCTACAGCGAGCTGGTTCCGATAATGGTAATTGGCCGATGATCAGAACTTCAGCGTTCACTGTATTAGAATCCAACTCCAAGGGATTTGTAATCACCAGAATGACAACATCACAGATTGCCGGAATTACTGCGCCACGAGAAGGAATGATGACGTACGATACAAATATGCACTGTCTAAAAATTTATGCAGACGGCATTTGGAGTTGCTTTAATAAACCTGGTTGTCCTTAATTTAAATTAATTACCGAGGAAGATATTTAAATTGAGTTTATAATATATTCCTCCTTTCAATAACTCAAAATTATAAAACAAGATGAAAAAGATACTCACAAGTGTATTATTTACACTAATAATAGGTGTTAACGCACAGGTAATTATTGGAGACGCTGTCGGAACACCAGGATCAAAAACCTCCGTCTTATTAGATTTCGCAGCTAATCAAGATAAAGGGATCATTGTTCCTTATGTAAGAACACTTCCAACCACTCTACCAACACGTGTAGAAGGTACTATTTTGTTGGATGCAAGTGTTGCGACTAACGCAAGAATGAAACTTTACAACGCGAACACCGATCCTGGAACAAACGGATGGCTGGATTTGAGTGGACAAGACGCGGATGTAAGTGGGGCTTTAATAAGTCAACCAACCGGCGTTCTAGAAATCAGTTCCAAAGCAATTATTGGCGCGGTAAGCTCAAACGCAGATGGTGTGTTGGTTTTAGAATCCACTACCAAAGCAATGATTTTACCCATTGTTGATGATGTGCAAAATATTCTAAGTCCTTCTCCAGGAATGATGGTTTACGTTAAAGGTGTGACGCCCAATTTTAAAAAACGACTTGCCGTTTTTAATGGCGCAAAATGGTCTTTCTGGAAACCATAGAAAAAATATTATTGATAAAAATCACTCCTTAGGAGTGATTTTTAATTGTTATAGTGAAATATTTAAAGTATTATTGCAAATAATTATTATTTAATTAATGATTACGAAGTAATTACTGAATTTTGTTAAACAGACTTTTCGTTGCCGATTCCAAATCAACCTTAGATCAAAGAGAGTCTACCATTAGATTCTTTTTTTTTATAGGCCTATTTTCGTTTTTACTGAAGCCAGCATTGTTTTTTTCGACAGAAATTACAACAGCGGTGCAAGAGGAAAATCATAAAGAAGTTCTTTATGTGATTGGTGGTGCAGTAGTTTTTGGTACTTCCTATATTCACACCGAAGAGATTAAAAAAATAACTTTAAAAAAGACGGTGTCTAAAGATGAGCTTGATGAAATAAAAATTTCTTCTATTTCTAAACAGGCTGCGAAAATAAAAAAAGAGCAGAAAGAACGAACAAACAAAATACGACCCAATATCAGCGTAACAAAGCGCTACTCAAATGTTCCAACTAAAGAAAACATAAAGGGATCTTTAGGGATGAAATTTAGTATGGTTTTAATTTCCTCGTCTCACTATTCCTTTCGTGGGCTGATTCTTGGAATTACGATATCTCAACCTATAATATTTTTTAAAAACCAATTAGTCGAACAAAAATATTATACTTCACTTTCTTATTTGCAATTTGGCAAATACCGCAGTTCTTCCCTACGCGGACCTCCACAGATTTATTACAAATCGCAATTAGAACATGTTATGATTTAAAATCGGATAAGAACTTAAATCGTCCTCTTTAATGTTATAATTTTATTTGACACCCTTAAAAACATCTCAAATTTTATTGAAATTATAGATGGTATGTGGTGTTGAAAGTTTCTAAATTAATCAATAAAATTATATTTTGAAAAAAAAATATCTACTGTAAAAAATATATCAGCAAAAATTTTGCACCTACGATAAAAATTAGTTAATACATAATAAATAATTAAAGATATAGTAGTGCTGCACCAAATGGTGATTCTCCAATTAAATTTCGGATTCAAATTTACAGTTCTTCATAATGATAAACTTTAGAAGGAATGAGTTCCAAATTTAAATTTTAGAGAGTGCGACCACCATTTTCTTAACAAGCATTCAATTAAAACTGACCATAAAATTGTTGATATAATTTTTGGTTTTACCTATTGGCTGTACAAAATTTACTTAAAAAAACCTTAAACGATTCTGATAATTTGTTTATCAGTACCATCACAAACACGATAATGAATAGAATAATTTCAAAGACCTTTTCACTTCTATTTGCACTTGCGATCTTTGTTTCTTTCGGAACATTAAAAGCCCAATGCGATATAACCAATTTTACAGCCACCCCTATACAGGGAACTTGTACACAAGATGGTAAGATTAATGTATCTGTTACAGGTGCCACTAATTGCACGGGGCCACAGGCTTTTGCCACTTTACAAGATGCTGCTGGCAATACCATTGAATTTCTGCCATTAAATAATTCTGGTAACATGACGTTCCTGAACCTATTACCAGGTAAATATTCTGTCCGAGTAATGAGAACTGGTATGGTTGCAACGACAGTTGATAACATTATGGTTACTACAAGATACAATCCTATGGTTATAAGTACATCTA
Organism: Kaistella antarctica; assembly: GCF_900109615.1. Lineage (GTDB taxonomy): Bacteria > Bacteroidota > Bacteroidia > Flavobacteriales > Weeksellaceae > Kaistella > Kaistella antarctica. The sequence continues at coordinate 477,116 of NZ_FOIX01000004.1, read as the reverse complement.
GAACTAATACATCTTGCGCCAGTACTGATACAATGAATCCTCCCGACGGATCTGTTGTCGCAAGTCACACTGGGGGGACAGGGCCATTTGTTTATGATTTAATTTTAAATGGTGCTATAAAAGCTACTTCAGGCAGTATTACAACAAGAAGTTTTACTTTCAATAATTTATCTGCCGGCGAATATAACGTTCGAGTTACCGACAATAGTACAGGATGCCCAAGTGCGGTGACACAAAGTGCAACAGTAGCCTCAACTATTTCTAATCCACTAAATTTTTATTATGATAGATTTAGACCAGATGAAACTACTTGCGGTAAAGTAACATATAGATTTGCTGTTATAAATGGTTATTCACCAGGTCTTAAAAAAACAGGTGCGGCAACAGCTAAGAAAAATGGTGTTCCGATTAGCAGCAGCAGCAGTGGGGGTGGAGCGTTTAATTTTACAGAATTATCTCCGGGCGATTTAATTACTGATATTCGAGTTACTGATGGTTGCAACACAGTGAGTAGAAGTGATTTTACAGTACCAAGTATCTCACCACAATTTGATGATTTCTTAAGTGTTAATTTAATCGGATCTCAAACGAACTGCGTGTCTACAAATGATGTTTTAGTTTCTGGCTTAATCACTGAACGTCCTCCTGGTGCCCCATTTTCATTTGCATTCCAAACAAATAATTCACTGACCTTATTAAAAGAGAGTCCTTTTAATTCTGGGACCTATGTACAAACCCAACAATTTACAAATGTTACCCAGCTAAGTGTTACTGGTGGTGGATTCATTATACGTGGTTTAGATTTAAATGAACGATATAAGTTGGTTGCAATGGATGATTGCCATACGGTAGAAAAAATATTTCTTGCAGATGGGGTGTATAATAACCCATTAACTAAATCAACTTTAAGAGAAGCAAATTCACTGCTACAAGGAACTTCTACTATTGAGATTAGGGGTGAAAATGGTGGCACTTGGGGTAGTACAGAGCCGCTCAATTTTCCCATCACTGCGACGATCAATAGAGAAGAAGGGAATACTACAATTGTCGCAGCTCACCCATATGAATTAGGTGGAACATTTAATTACACTTTTCCATTTGATGTCATTTATCCAAAATCACTAGTTCCGGCACATACATGGTCTAATCATCCTAACATTGGAAATTTGCCTTTAGGGAATTATGTTGTTACGTTAACTGATGCCTGTGATTATTTTGTTACAAGAACTATAGAATTAAAAGCGCCTGCTACCTATAATCCAAGCATAACATTTAATACTGGTTGTGACAAATCCGATATAATGTTTGATTTAAATGAAACTGGTGTTGCAGATTTTGTTTTTACTGAACTTTACAAGAATAACAATGGATCACTTGGAGCCTTAGTCCGGAATGCCGCTGAGAATCCTACTAACAAATATAGTGGTCAATTTAGCGCGATCCCACCTGGAGAATATTTTATTAAATTTTCCAACGCGCGCTTTAGAGCACCACTTCGAGACAAAGGCGATTTTGATCAAAATAACTGGCAATCGGATATTAAGCAATTAAAGTTAAATCGAGAATACAAAGTTGCTGTTACAGTACCACCTTATGAGCAAGTGGCTTTTTCAACAACCTCTTCATTTTGCGATACCAATAATAATGACTCAGGCATTCTCAGTATCGAAGCGACAGGAATTCCCATAGGTGGAATTACATACAGCATATGGGCAGATACTTTAAATCCAGATACTGATACGCCAACGCAAACAAGTGGTGTTTTGGCTCCAACAGCAGTAGAGTTTTTATTTGAAAATCTTAGTTCTGGCACTTATAAAGTACGTGTGATAACAGATTGTGGTTTCACAGAACAAACAGTAGATTTAAGACAGGGCGTAACTATTTTCCCCGAACCTTACGCAAATCCAGCAAACATTTGTGTAGAAGATGCTACAACTTTATCTATTGCAATTCCAGAAAATTTGTATGATTTTATTTGGAAAGATAGTGGTGGCAATACAGTTGGTGATAACGCTAACAGCATTATCGTATCCCCAATAGCAAATGAAACTTACACGGTTACCTATACTTTAAAATCAACCTTGGGTTGTGCGACTGTTCCTAAGATTTCAGATCCTATTTTGGTAACTGTTACTGAATGTGTATGCTACAATGATCCGAATATGACCGACAAGGGAATTCCTAGTAACCATGGTATTACTTTGCTGCAACGCGCAGGTTCCAATAATGGTAATTGGCCAATGGTCAGAACTTCTGCGCATACTGTTTTAGAATCCAATCAAAAAGGATTGGTTATTACAAGAATGACGAGTGATCCGGCCCAGTCAGCAGCAGTGAATTATATCGCAAATGTTACAAATCCAGTTGAAGGTATGATGATTTACGACACCTTCTCCAAATGTTTGAAAATTTATAATGGAACGGCATGGAACTGTTTTAGTACCGCAACCTGTCCGTAAATAAAAACTTTAGAAGCGATACTAGATTTCCCTTCTTAATTAAAATAATCTCAAAAAACAATAAATGAAAAATATAATCACAATTATATTGCTTGGAATGATAACGGGCATTAAGGCCCAAGTAATTATCGGCGATGCATTGGGAACTACAACCGATAAAACTTCTGTTTTACTTGATTTTGCAGCTGGCCAAAACAAAGGTTTAATTCTTCCCTATGTACGAGAACTGCCTACATCAAATGCTCTAACCGAAGGTGCTATTATTTTAGATGCAACGAGACCCACCTCGGCAAGGGTTAAATTTTACAACGGAAGTTCGTGGGTCGATCTTAGCGGACAAGATGCTAATCTTGTTAACCCAATCGATCACCTAGCAGTTCAACCATCAATTTTAGCTGCGCCTGAATCACTAATTGCAAAAGCGATAATCGGAGCGAAAAGTTCAGTAGCAGATGGAGTTTTAGTTTTGGAGTCTGATACTAAGGCGATGATCTTACCAATCGTTTCAGATGTGCAGAAAATCCCAAAACCTTCGCCAGGCATGATGGTTTATGTTAATAAAACTGGAAAGAAAAGATTAGCCGTTTTTAATGGCGCAAAATGGTCTTTCTGGAAACCATAATAGATACTAATCATAGGGAAGTCACTTCGAAAGGAGTGACTTTTTTATTTCTTCAAAATTTTAGATATATAAAATTCATATTATCATTATAATTTCTCCGTTAAATATTTCCAATACCTTTTCGGCAAAGACTGAACATGAAGTTTTAAATTTTTTCGTTCTGGGATATTCGTTTTAAAAAAATATCGTTGCCACAATTTCTGATATTGAATTTCTTCTTCGTGAAGGATGTTTTCTGTTTTTTTCAACTGTTGAGTCTGTTCTAGGGCAGGTTCAAAAAATTGAACATCAGTCAGATCATAAAAAATTCCGTAATGTCGTTTCAAATCATAGATCATCCATTTCTGATCCCGATATCGATTTTTGAAATGGCTTACAATTAAAGGAAGGACATTAAAATCGGGTTCGATTTTTGAAAAATAAACTTCATCTTGTAATTTTTCAAAACGAACGAACGCATGCATTCGGTGAACTTCCCGACTGATTGATTTCGTGATTTTTGCAATATCCATGATGTCAATCGCGGCAAAATTGTTTAAGATATTTTCTTTTGGATGTTGAATAGATGAAGAAACTGCGGAAAGAATCAACCGCTCGGCATGTTCACTTTCGGATAAATAAACTCGAAGCAACTGCGAAACGCCTTTCTTACCTAAATTGATTTCAAGCTTTTTTAAAACTCGATCTGCCTTTTGTTGATCCGTAATTACTTCATGATGCTCGGTAAAAATAGATTCACTTTGGTAATTTTCTGTTGCGATAATTGTCGCTGGTTCAAAACGATATTCGTATACTTCGAAAACAGCGGTCATTAAACCTTCAAAAGTTCCATCGTAAAGAAGCGTGGTCATTTAAAAAAGCGTCAGTTGTTGAGAATGTGGATTTTGGAATTTTAATTTCATTCCTTGAAGAATAATTTTTCTAAAATTAAAATCATCGATATACTTTGTAAATACATTCTGCGATTCGAATTCAACAAAATATTTCGCACGATTCGTCGCCACGCCCATTTTTTTAAGATGTTCTAAATTGAGTTTTTGGAATTTTCGAGCATGTAAAATTTTATTTACAGATTTTCCGCCAATTCCTGGAATTCTAAAAATCATTTCTTTCGTAGCGGTATTAATGTTGACCGGAAATTGTTCACGGTGCCTTAACGCCCAAGCCAATTTTGGATCTACTTCTAAATCCAGAAACGGATTGCTTTGATCTAAAATCTCATCCGCTTTAAAACCATAAAACCGCATCAGCCAATCTGCTTGATATAAGCGGTTTTCACGAAGCATCGGAACTTGTGAATCAATTGACGGTAATCTTTTATCTTCCAACATCGGCACGTAACCGGAATAGTAAACTCTTTTTAAATTGAAATTCTTGTAGAAATGATCAGCGACTTTTATAATTTTCAAATCAGTTTCATTAGTTGCTCCTACAATAACTTGGGTCGATTGTCCGGCTGGTGCGAACTTTGGAACATTTTTAAAGATTTTCTTTTCCTCTTTATATAAGATCAATTCATTTTTAATAAAACCCATTGGCTTAATCATTTCATCATGTGATTTCTCCGGAGCCAAAAGTTTTAATCCTGCCGTGGTTGGGATTTCTAAATTAATGGAAAGTCGATCAGCATACAACCCAGCTTCCTTCATTATTTCATCACTCGCACCAGGAATCGATTTCAAATGAATGTAGCCATTGAATTTATGTTCGGTTCGAAGTTTTTTTGCCACCCGAACCAATCGCTCCATGGTTGTATCAGCATCTTTAAAAATTCCAGAGCTTAAGAATAAACCTTCAATATAATTACGACGATAAAAATTAATCGTTAAATCAACAACTTCCTCCACCGTGAACGCAGCTCTTTTAATATCGTTCGATTTTCTGGAGACGCAATACGCACAGTCAAAAATACAGTGATTGGTTAATAGAATTTTCAGCAAAGAAACACATCGGCCATCTTCGGTATAGGAATGACAAATTCCTGAAGCGTGACTATCTCCTAAACCGCCATTTTTATTCTTACGATTTCCACCGCTAGAAGAGCACGACACATCATATTTCGCTGCGTCAGCTAAGATTTCGAGTTTTTCTTGAAGGCGGGGAAAGTTCATTAATTATAGTATTAAGGGAGTCAAAAGTACAAACTTTGAAGAGAGTGAACAAAAATTTATTGAAGTTTAACAGTAGGTGTAAATCATTAATAATGAAGTGTTTTAATTGTCTTGCTTGAGCAAAAAAAAGAATGTTTAGTTAATATTATTATCATTTAAATGATTATTGAAAATAATTTTTTAGATTTGAATTCGATTAGCCAGTTAATTTTTATTCTCTGTAAAAATTAAATTATTTTTCCTCAGCAGGAAATTTGGTTACGGTTCAAAATCAGAGTGTTATTTGTGAAAACCAAATTAATACCTTACCTTTGCAGTCAATTTTGGCGCATATAATTGTTTACTTGACTTTAAAATATTGACTATCAACTCTTTCATTTTTTGAAAGGGCATTTTTCGTTTTTATAATCAAGCCAAATAATATTTACCGCCAGAATTACAGTGAAAATATTTTGCACTACGTCGTGAAAAGATATACCGATGTTGCAATTAGAAAGAGCCAAGAATAAAGAGCCAAGAGCCAAGACTTCTCCTGATTGCGCCAAAAATCAACCGTCTAACCTCTAATTTCTTCTTCAGTTTCTTTCTGATATTTTGAAAACAAAATATTTTTTAACCCTCATTCTTTAATTTTTTTATGAGTAAATCTAAAGCAGTCGCTAAAACTCAGGCTAATCAAAGGATTAATTTTTCTGAAGCAAAAGGAAAAATTATTACCCCTGACTTTTTGGACATTCAGATCCAATCTTTCAAAGAATTTTTCCAGTTGGATACCCTTCCGGAGCAGAGACTCAAAGAATCTTTGTACAAAACCTTTGAAGAAAATTTCCCAATTACTGATTCAAGAAACAATTTCGTTTTAGAATTTTTAGACTATTTGGTAGATTCGCCACGATACTCGAGAGACGAGTGTGTAGAAAGAGGTTTAACCTATTCGGTTCCTTTAAAAGCACGTTTGAAATTATACTGTACCGACCCGGAACATGAAGATTTTCAAACCGTAGTTCAAGACGTTTATTTAGGACCAGTTCCTTATATGACGCCGTCTGGATCATTTATTATTAATGGTGCTGAGCGTGTTATCGTAACTCAGTTACACCGTTCACCAGGGGTTTTCTTTGGTCAAACGTACCATGCCAACGGAACAAAGTTGTATTATTCTAGAATTATCCCTTTCAAAGGATCTTGGATGGAATTTACGACCGACATTAATAATGTGATGTTTGCGTATATCGATCGTAAGAAAAAATTGCCTTTAACAACCTTGTTAAGAGCGATTGGATACGAATCTGATAAAGACATTTTACAAATATTCGACCTTGCTGAAGAAATTAAAGTTTCTAAAGCAGCTTTGAAAAAAGTAGAAGGAAGAGTTCTTGCAGCGAGAGTTTTGAACACTTGGTTCGAAGATTTCGTTGATGAAGATACAGGTGAAGTAGTTTCTATTGAAAGAAATGAAATCATCTTAGATAGAGAAACTGTTCTTGAAAAAGAGCATGTTGAAATGATTATTGATTCTGGTGTGAAATCTATTTTGATTCACAAAGAAAATTCTCATGAATTTTCAATTATCCAAAACACTTTACAAAAAGATCCAACCAACTCTGAAAAAGAAGCGGTGGAATATATTTATCGTCAGTTGCGTAACGCAGATCCGCCCGATGAAGAAACTGCACGTGGAATTATTGAAAAATTATTCTTCTCGGAGCAACGTTATTCATTAGGAGAAGTTGGTCGTTACCGATTGAACAAAAAATTAGGATTAAATATTCCTGAAAAAACTGAAGTTTTAACCAAAGATGATATCATTGCGATCGTAAGACATTTGATTCAATTGGTCAACTCTAAAACTGAAGTTGATGATATTGATCACTTATCAAACAGACGTATTAAAACTGTTGGTGAGCAATTATCAGGGCAGTTCGGAGTAGGTCTTTCGAGAATCGCCAGAACAATCCGTGAGAGAATGAACGTTAGAGATAACGAGATCTTTACTCCGATTGACTTGGTTAACGCGAAAACTTTAACCTCAGTAATCAACTCGTTCTTCGGAACCAACCAGTTGTCTCAGTTCATGGATCAAACCAATCCACTCTCAGAAATCACGCACAAGCGTAGACTTTCTGCCCTAGGACCTGGTGGACTTTCAAGAGAGAGAGCAGGATTTGAGGTACGTGACGTTCACCATACTCACTACGGTCGTATTTGTCCGATTGAAACTCCAGAGGGACCAAACATTGGTTTGATTTCATCTTTAGGTATTTATGCGAAAATAAATACGCTAGGTTTCATCGAAACTCCATATAGAAAAGTAGAGAACGGTAAAGTTGACTTAAAAGGTGCTCAAATTTATTTGAATGCTGAAGATGAAGAAGACAGAACGATTGCTCAGGCAAATATCGAAATGAAAGAAGATGGGACAATTCTTACTGAAAGAGTTATTGCTCGTTTAGACGGTGATTATCCTGTAGTTGAACCAAAACAAGTTGATTTAATTGATGTTGCACCAAACCAGATTTCTGGTATTTCTGCGTCATTAATTCCTTTCTTGGAGCATGATGATGCGAACAGAGCGTTGATGGGATCGAATATGATGCGTCAGGCAGTTCCATTATTGAAACCAGAAGCTCCGATTGTAGGAACAGGTTTAGAAAAACAAGTTGCTTCTGACTCAAGAGTTTTGATCAATGCTGAAGGAACAGGAATCGTAGAATATGTTGATGCTGATAAAATCACCATTAAATATGACAGAACAGACGACCAAAACTTGGTGTCTTTCGATTCAGGAACCAAATCATATAAATTAACCAAATTCCGTAAAACCAACCAGAGTACGACCATTACTTTAAGACCAAACGTAAGAGTAGGTGACAAAGTAGAATTTGGTCAGGTTCTTTGCGACGGTTATGCGACTGAAAATGGAGAATTAGCCATCGGTAGAAACCTTACTGTAGCATTTATGCCATGGAAAGGGTACAATTTTGAGGATGCAATTGTAATTAATGAAAAAGTAGTTCGTGAGGACTGGTTTACTTCAATTCACGTGGATGAATATACGCTTGAAGTTCGTGATACCAAATTAGGTATGGAAGAATTGACCGCAGATATTCCTAACATTTCTGAAGAAGCAACTAAAGACCTAGACGAAAACGGTATGATTAGAATCGGTGCTGATGTGAAGCCTGGTGATATCATGATTGGAAAAATTACTCCAAAAGGAGAATCAGATCCAACGCCGGAAGAGAAATTATTGAGAGCAATCTTCGGTGACAAAGCTGGAGATGTAAAAGATGCTTCGTTAAAAGCAGATTCTTCATTAAGAGGAGTTGTTATTAACAAGAAGTTATTCTCAAGAAATATCAAAGACAAAAAGAAAAGATCTGAAGAGAAATTGAAATTGGAGGAAATCGAAAACACGTATAAAGCGAAATTCGATGACTTAAGAGGAACACTTCTTGAAAAATTAGGAACTTTAGTAAACGGTAAAACTTCGCAGGGAGTTAATAACGATTTAGCTGAAGAGATTATCGGGAAAAGCGTGAAGTTTACAACCAAACTTCTTCAATCAGTTGAAGATTATGTAAACGTAAGCGGTGCAGACTGGACGGTTGATGCTGAACGTAACGAATTGGTTAAACAATTAATTCACAATTACAAAATCAAGTACAACGACATGAACGGTGTTAAAAACCGTGAGAAATTTGCCATCTCAATTGGAGACGAACTTCCTGCAGGTATCATCAAATTAGCGAAAGTTTATGTTGCGAAAAAACGTAAACTAAACGTAGGTGATAAAATGGCGGGACGTCACGGTAACAAAGGTATTGTATCGAGAATCGTACGTGAAGAAGACATGCCATTCCTAGAAGATGGAACTCCAGTAGATATCGTATTGAATCCACTTGGTGTACCTTCTCGTATGAACATCGGTCAGATCTATGAAACCGTTCTTGGTTGGGCTGGACAAAAATTAGGGTTGAAATTTGCAACTCCAATTTTCGACGGTGCAAGTTTAGAGCAGATTACAGAATATACAGAGCAAGCAGGTTTACCAAAATATGGTAGCACTTACTTATATGACGGTGGAACAGGTGAAAAATTCGCACAGCCAGCAACGGTTGGAATTATTTACATGTTGAAACTTGGTCACATGGTAGACGACAAAATGCACGCACGTTCAATCGGACCTTATTCATTGATTACGCAACAGCCATTAGGTGGTAAAGCGCAGTTTGGTGGACAAAGATTCGGTGAGATGGAGGTTTGGGCACTAGAAGCATTTGGTGCTTCGAATATCCTTAGAGAAATCTTGACGGTGAAGTCTGATGACGTGATTGGTAGAGCAAAAACTTACGAAGCGATTGCGAAAGGAGAAGCAATGCCTGAACCAGGTATTCCAGAATCTTTCAACGTATTACTTCATGAGTTGAAAGGACTTGGTCTAGATGTAAGACTGGAAGAATAATTTTAAATTTTATTGATACTTTTTGAATAGAAATATTCAATGCATTCACTTAAAATCTAAAATCTAAATTAAAATCTAACAGATGTCAAACAAAAATAAAACAAGTAATTTTACTAAAATTACGATTGGACTTTCTTCACCGGAATCTATTTTACAAGATTCAAGAGGTGAGGTTTTAAAGCCCGAAACAATAAACTACCGTACGCACAAGCCGGAAAGAGATGGTCTTTTCTGCGAGAAGATTTTCGGTCCTGTGAAGGATTACGAATGTGCGTGTGGGAAATACAAAAGAATCCGATACAAAGGAATCGTTTGTGACCGTTGTGGAGTAGAGGTTACCGAGAAAAAAGTACGTAGAGAAAGAATCGGACATATTGGTCTGGTTGTTCCTGTTGCGCACATTTGGTACTTCCGTTCCCTACCGAACAAAATTGGTTACATGTTAGGATTGCCTTCCAAGAAACTCGACATGATCATTTATTATGAAAGATATGTCGTGATTCAACAAGGGATTGCTAAAAAAGCTGATGGTGCTGATTTCGAAGATAAAGAGTTTTTAACAGAAGAAGAATACCTAGACATTCTAGAAACGCTTCCTGCTGATAACCAATATCTTGATGATGCTGATCCGAACAAATTCATCGCTAAGATGGGTGCTGAAGCGGTTGAGCAGTTATTGAGTAGAATTGATTTAGATACTTTATCATTCGACTTGCGTCACAAAGCGCACAACGAATCTTCTAAACAAAGAAGAACTGAGGCTTTAAAAAGACTGAATGTTGTTGAAGCGATCAGAGGAGCAAACACAAGAATGATCAACCGTCCAGAATGGATGATCATGAGAGTGCTTCCTGTAATTCCACCAGAATTGAGACCGTTGGTTCCATTGGATGGTGGTCGTTTTGCGACTTCAGATTTAAATGACCTTTACCGTAGAGTGATCATTAGAAATAATCGTTTGAAGAGACTTTTGGAAATTAAAGCTCCTGAAGTAATCCTTAGAAACGAGAAAAGAATGTTACAGGAATCTGTAGATTCATTATTCGATAACACTAGAAAATCTTCTGCTGTTAAGTCGGAATCTAACAGACCATTGAAATCACTTTCTGATTCATTGAAAGGTAAACAAGGTCGTTTCCGTCAAAACTTACTGGGGAAACGTGTGGATTATTCTGCCCGTTCCGTAATTGTCGTAGGTCCAAACTTGAAATTGCACGAATGTGGGATTCCAAAAGATATGGCAGCTGAGCTTTACAAACCGTTTATCATCAGAAAACTGATTGAAAGAGGAATTGTAAAAACAGTGAAATCTGCCAAAAGAATCATCGATAGAAAAGAGCCAGTTGTTTATGACATCTTGGAAGGAATCATCAAAGGACACCCAGTTCTTTTGAACAGAGCACCTACGCTTCACAGATTAGGTATTCAGGCGTTCCAACCAAAAATGATTGAAGGAAAAGCAATTCAACTTCACCCATTGTGTACAACAGCATTTAATGCCGATTTCGATGGTGACCAGATGGCCGTGCATTTACCGTTAGGACCTGAAGCTATCTTAGAAGCACAACTTCTAATGTTAGGTTCTCAGAATATCTTGAACCCTGCAAATGGTTCTCCGATTACAGTACCTTCTCAGGATATGGTTTTGGGTCTTTATTATATGACCAAAGAATTAGCGTCAACTGACGATATGAAAGTTCAAGGTGAAGGTCTTGCTTTCTATTCAGCGGAAGAAGTAGAAATTGCTTATGCAGAAGAGAAAGTTTCTTTGAATGCAAAAGTAAGATGTAGAGTTCCGATGAAAGAAGATGGTGAATTGGTAACCCGATTAGTTGATACAACTGTTGGTAGAGTACTATTCAACCAAATCGTTCCAGAAGGAGTAGGATTTGTTAATGAGCTTTTAACCAAGAAATCATTGCGAAATGTGATTGGTAGAATCTTAGCAGACACCGACTTCCCAACAACGGTTGAATTCTTAGATGATATGAAAGACTTAGGTTACTCTCACGCCTTCCGTGGAGGACTTTCGTTTAGTTTAGGTGATATCGTAATTCCTGCTGAAAAGAAAGACATGATTGCAACGGCTGTTGAAACAGTAGATGAGATCAAGGCTAACTATAACATGGGATTAATCACCGATACAGAAAGATATAACCAGGTAATTGACGTTTGGACGAATACCAACGCTGGATTAACCGAGATGATTATGAGCAGAATGAAAACCGATCAAGGTGGGTTCAACTCTGTTTACATGATGCTTGATTCTGGAGCAAGGGGTTCGAAAGAACAAATCCGTCAGCTTTCAGGAATGAGGGGATTGATGGCAAAACCACAAAAAGCCGGTTCTTCGGGAGCGGAAATTATTGAAAACCCGATTGTAGCGAACTTTAAAGAAGGTCTATCTATTTTAGAATACTTTATCTCTACTCACGGTGCTCGTAAAGGTCTTGCGGATACCGCATTGAAAACTGCCGATGCTGGTTACTTGACCAGAAGATTGGTTGACGTTGCACAAGATGTGATCATCACTGAAAACGACTGTGGAACTTTAAGAGGAACAGAAATTACACCACTAAAGAAAAATGATGAGATCGTTGAACGTATTTCTGAAAGAGTCTTAGGTAGAGTTTCTTTACATAACGTTTACGATCCAGAAACCGATGAGGTAATTGTAGAAGCAGATCAATTAATTGACGAAGCTTTAGCAAAAACCATTGAAGCAGCTGGTATTGATAGCGTAGAAGTTCGTTCTCCACTGACTTGTGAAGCGAAAAAAGGAATCTGTGCCGCATGTTACGGTCGTAACTTAGCAACTGGTAAACCTATTCATATGGGTGAAGCTGTTGGAGTAATTGCAGCACAATCTATTGGTGAGCCAGGAACTCAGTTAACATTGAGAACTTTCCACCAGGGGGGAACTGCAAGTAATATCTCAGAAACTCCATCGATCATTGCTAGACGTGATGGTATCGTAGAAATGGATGAGATTAGAACCGTAACTTCAGAAAACGAAGCAGGTAAAAAAGCAGAAATCGTGGTTTCCCGTTCTACGGAATTCCGTTTGGTAGCAGATAATGCTGCGAGAACACCATTGATGGTTGCCAATATTCCTTATGGTTCTGAATTAACTGTTAAGCCAGGTGATAAAGTAATGAAAGGAGATCTAATCTGTAAGTGGGATCCGTATAATGCGGTAATCATCGCTGAATCTGCAGGTAAGATTGAGTATGAAGACATTATCCAAGGGGTTTCATTCTCATTGGAGATTGATGAGCAGACTGGTTTCGAGGAGAAAGTAATTTCTGAATCTAGAAACAAGAAAGCCGTACCAACCTTGAAAGTTGTGGATTCTAAAGGAGTAGAACAAAAAGCTTATAACTTACCGGTAGGAGCACACATCATGGTAAACGATGGTGAGAAAATTAAGTCTGGTAAAGTAATGATTAAGATCCCACGTAAATCTGCAAAATCTGGAGATATTACAGGGGGTCTACCAAGAGTTACTGAATTGTTCGAAGCGAGAAATCCTTCCAACCCAGCGGTAGTAACAGAAATCGATGGAGTAGTATCTTACGGAAAAATCAAAAGAGGAAACCGTGAGTTAATCGTTGAAGCAAAAACTGGAGAAATCACTAAATATTTGGTGAAATTATCCAACCAGATTTTGGTTCAGGAAAATGACTTCGTTAGAGCTGGATCACCGTTATCAAACGGATCTACCACACCAGATGATATCTTGAAAATTAAAGGACCAACTGCCGTACAGGAATATTTGGTTAATGAAATTCAGGAAGTATATCGTTTGCAAGGGGTGAAAATCGATGACAAACACTTCGAAATTATTGTTCGTCAGATGATGACCAAAGTTTCAATTGTGGATGGTGGAGATACTCATTTCTTAGAAGGTGCTCTAGAACACAAAGGTGATTTCTTATTAGAAAACAACAGAGTGTTCGGTCTGAAAGTAGTTGTAGAAGCTGGAGATTCGAAAGATTTCAAACCTGGTCAAATGATTACGACCAAAGATCTTAGAGACGAAAATTCTAAACTGAAACGTGAAGATTTAGCGTTAGTAGAAGTTCGCGAAGCTTTATCTGCAACCGCAACACCGGTGTTGCAAGGTATTACCAGAGCAGCGCTACAAACCAAATCATTCATGTCTGCAGCATCTTTCCAGGAAACGACGAAAGTATTGAACGAGGCAGCGGTTTCAGGAAAAGTAGATTACTTGAGCGGTCTGAAAGAAAACGTAATTGTAGGACACAGAATACCTGCCGGAACGGGTCTGAAAGACTATCAGAATATCATCGTCGGTTCTAAAAAAGAATTCGAAGATATCAACTAAATAATTTGATTGTAGATTACGGATTTAACTTTTAATTAATTTATATTCGTAGTCTATAATTTTTAACTTAAAAATCCAAAATTTAAAATGGACAACAATCAGAACCAAAACCAAAATCAAAATCAAGATCCAAACAACATCAACATTCAATTAAGTGAAATGGTTGCGGGCGGAGTTTACTGTAACTTAGCTTTAGTAAACCATTCCCCTTCAGAATTCGTTGTGGATTTTATCCAAATGATGCCAGGAGTTCAGCAAGCGAACGTAAGATCAAGAGTAATTCTTGCTCCTCTTCACGCGAAAAGAGTAATGGCTGCATTGCAACAAAACATCACCAACTACGAACAACAATTCGGCGAAATCAAAGAAATGGAACCATTTGTAGTAGGTCAAAATAACGTACAAGCTTAATTAGCAACTCGTTTTTTACTTTGTCAAAGTTCAAATCTTTGACAAAGTTTTATCAATACAAAAATCCCGATTCATTTATTTGAATCGGGATTTTCTTTAACGTGTAAAATTAGAAGCTTCACCATTTCAGCAATCTCAGACCACCGTACGCGCTGTCCGCTTTATCTTTTTTATCTCGTCTAGCGACGAGAAAAAGAAGGATGCCGCTCCCATCACGGCTAGGTTCACCATCTTTTTCTAACTTAAAAAACTAAAACCTAAACTGCCAAATCATTTTTAATGATCATCCATCATTCATCATTCATCATTCATCAACGATTAATGATAGATGATGATTGATAATTTCAGTTGTGTTTTCAAACCAACGGTTATAAAAATATCTATCTTTAATCTCAATTAAAATCAACAGATATGAAAGCAATTTGGAACGGACAAACAATCGCAGAAAGTAATAACACGGTGGTCGTAGAAAGCAACCATTACTTTCCCGAAAACAGTATTAACAAAGACTATTTGATACTCACCAATCACCACACCTCTTGTCCCTGGAAAGGGCAAGCCTCCTATTGCAATATTGAGGTTGATGGTAAGAAGAATGAAAATGCCGCCTGGTTTTATCCCAGTCCAAAAGACGCTGCGGACAATATCAAAAACCACGTCGCTTTCTGGAAAGGGGTTCAGATTACAGACTGATACAGATGGATTACTTTATCTAATACAAATCCCGATTCTTATGAGTCGGGATTTGTATTATGAGGTCGTTCTTTTCTTTCCTATAACGATGGTGTGCGTTTCAATTTCAATTTCGGTCTTTTTAAACTCCACTTTAAAAATTTTTATTACTTCTAATTTATTTTTCATCAGTTGTGTTTTCAAGTCATCTAGATCATGAAAATAGAAATAGCTTCTGTCCCCACTGCTACTAATTTGAAAACCAGATTTTCTGGGATCACCTTCAACAAAACTTATATAAATCAGGCCACTTTCATTCAGTAAATGGTAGCTATCGGTAATGAGTTTTTGGCTGCCAGTCTGCGATAGATAAGGCAAACAGAACCCACAAACTATTGCATCAAATTTTGTTTTAATACGGTCAATTGCTCGACAGTCCATTACTGCGAAACTTGCGGTCGGATTATTTATTTTTGCAAGCTCAATCATATTGGGTGCAATGTCAATTCCGAATAGATCAAATTCGGGTCTGCGCGATAAAATATATTTTGCAATATTTCCAGGACCACACCCAATCTCTAAAATTTTCGCTTTTTCTTTAGTGATTGCGTTACAAATAAAATCATAAGTTTCATTATACAAGTCTAAGTTCATAAACTTGTTTTGATATAAGGAAGCCACTTTGTTCCAAGTTTCAAATGTTTCTTTGTATCGATCCATTTTGAGGTGGTTTTGTACAATAATTCCTCATCGTCAGGTATTTCTGCAGGTGTGCTGAAAAAGTCAAATCTTTCTACTTGCTAAGATAGCGAAGCATCTAAAATATTTTCCATTATAAACTCTTTTCAGCTTGTAGAAATTCCCGTTAGGAGTTGGTTACTGTTTATCCCAGTTGGTTTAGATTCTTTGCGAAATTTTTAAATTTAATCTTTGTTCTCCTATTATTTTTTACTTCAAAAACGCTGCTTCTACTTTTCTCTAAGTATTGTAAATGCTCTATCTTCTTTTGTAAATCCAATTTTAGGATAATAATCCATTGCGGTTGGCACTGAAAGCAATAAAACCATAGTCTCTTCGCCCACTTTTTCCTTAGTTAATTGCACCAATTTTTTACCAATTCCAAATTTTTGATAGTCGGTGTGAATGGCTAAATCTGCCAGATAACAACTCCAAGCCCAGTCTGTAATAGAACGCGAAATGCCAACCAATCTGTCATCGTGCCAAGCGGTAACAATGAGGATTGAATGATCATATATTTTTTGAATCCTGGCTTTATCTGTTATGGGACGAGGCAATCCTGAATTTTGATAAAGTTCAATTATTTGTTCTACAGTAGGAGTAACTTGAAAATTGTATGTAATCTCCATGATTATTTCAATGTTATCTGTTATCCCACTATTAGAATGATATTGTTTTAAAGTAACCATTAGCGTCTTTGTAATTATTTTGGTGGGACTTTTTATTAATGAGTTTTGGAAGTAGAATCGATAGGCTAAATCTTAACAATAGAAACTTCAGACCCGCTAATAGAAATACTATGTCTTACTACGTTTTTCTCTTTCAATTTTCACATCAATGTTAATTGCTGGACTTCCAATTGAGACTTTTTCCCAATTATTATAAAAAGATCTTTCAAAAACTGTTTTCAGTAATGCAGCATTAAATCCAAAACGACCTTTGAACCCACTCATGACTTGTACCGAAACATAAAAATCTTCTTTATCGACCCAAATTGATTTGTCTTTTAAATCAAAAGTAAATGTTCCATCTACAATTTTATCTTTTGTCAATTCCGCAGTTAGGTTTTCTACTAAAATTGATTCGCCCGGCTGTTTATTTTTATTTGAGTAAATATTAAAATTTAAAATGATAGGTTGATCAGTTTCAAATTCAGCAATGTTAATTTTTATTTTTTCTATTTTTAATTTCTTTTTATTAGAGAATGGAATTGCGAATTCTCTATATTTATTTGCAGTAATTCCGTTGGAGCCAAAGCCGTAATACATCTTTTTTGAATTGACACCTAAATTTTTGTTTTCATACTTTTTTGGATTGATGATCACTTCAGCGATTTCAGAAACCTTTTCTTTCATTACAATAGTATGATCGTTAGAACTAATGAAATCTTTGATATTCTGTTCATAAGAAGTAAATCCTCCCAACTGTACCGTTATTTTTTTAGTTTTATCAATCGTTGTCAAATCAATTTTAAAATGACCAGTTTCATTTGAAACTTCACCGATATTTTGGCCTATAACTCCGATTCTTGCATAGGGAATCGCTTGATTACCTTCACTCGAAATAATTCTACCAGAAATGATTTGAGAATTTGAGATGCTAAAAATTAGGAGTAAAAAAAAGATAAGTTTTGTTTTCATAAGTATAGTTTTTATCAAAATGTTTTACAATGGTTGAGCATTTCTGTTGACGGGAATTTCTATAAATGCTGTTTCTAAATATAATAAGTTTAACAATTAGCAAAAATATTGATGATAGGAACTTCCGACTGGCTAATAGAAATACTTTGTAGCTGCAGTACTTTTTTAAAATATTTTCTTTAAAAAATGGCCCACAATTACCATTAAGCTTATTAGTGTGTTTTCACTCCTGTAATTTTTACGGGCGATAATTCCTTCTTTTTTATGGCTAATTTTTTTACGTCTAATTTTTCAACTTAATGTCAGACCGTTAAAAATTGACCCGCAAATAAAAGTACAAAAGATATTATAATTAAAATTACATTTAAATTTTCATTCAGAAAATTTGTGAGATTTCTTTAATTTCTTTCTGTCAATACGTCGAATTATAGCTAACGATTAGTATATAAAAGTGGGCGAGTACGAAGCGTTAAGCTTTTGATTAAAGACATACTGAAACTGTGAGTCGAGCTTAAAGTCTTCAATTTAGTACAATTTCACGTATCATTTATACACATTGCTAGAAGGTCGGTTTTATATTTCAATGTTTGTAACTCTGTATGAAAAATATTTGTCTATCATTTTCATTGCCACACTAGAAGGCATTGCTCTAAGGGCAAAATTCCTTAATATTATTAATACTGGGTTCGTAATTTGTCCTATTTTACCCAATTTCAAACTTTCATTTACAATGTTTTCAGACCGAGGATATTGAAGTTCTTCATATCTGTTAAAAGCTTTTTTGGTCAATCCATATTTCTGAATTGATTTAGCTAAAATGTATGCACCTTCAATAGCCATACAACCACCTTGTCCCAAGTTGGGTGTTGTAGGGTGTGAGGCATCGCCGAGTAAAATTGCATTTCCCTTAGACCATCCTTTATGTGGTTTTCTGTCAATTAAACTGTTTTTCAAAATGACTTCGGTATTATTCATTAAGTCTGGAATAGGGTAATGCCAATCTCCAAATAAACGGTTTAATTTATTCTTTGTGTCTTCAGGGCTGTCATCCTGCATATAAGCTTCATTACACGTCGCCCACCAACCATAAACACCGTCTTTGATGGGGACAATTCCTACTCTTTTCCCTTTTCCGTAAGTTTCGCTACCATAGCCTATGTCAAAATTCGTTTTTACAACTCCGCGCCAAATATTGTATCCTCTAAAAATTGGTTCTCCATCATTGATGATTTGTTTCCTAACTTCGGAATGAATTCCGTCTGCCCCTATTACAGCATCAAACACTCGGTCTTCTCCATTTTCAAATTGAATGGTAATTTGTCCATTATCTAAGTGAGCGATATTTTTTAAAGAGTAATTATTGTAAAGATGAGCTTCAATATTTTTTAAAAGAATACGGTGTAAGTCTGCCCGGTGGATGCAAATTACAGGGTAGTCGCTTTTAGGCTCGGATTTACTTAAAACTTTTCCATTACTAGTCTTTAAATAAACAGTTTTAAACTGTCCGCCATTTTGCAAGATTTCCTCTAACAAGTCCAAATCATCCATTACACAAAGAGCATTTGGGAATACGCTGATTGCTGCTCCTATTTCACTGAAATTTTCTTTTTTCTCGAAAATATGAATTTCATAATCTTTGGTGGTCAAACTTCGGGCAAATGTTAAACCCGCTATTCCACCTCCAATTATTGCTATCTTTTTCTTTTTTTTCATTATCGTTTTTTTACGTAATGTCTTCATTTGAGCTGACTGGTAACGGTTGGGTATTCTTTTGCGGTCTTTTTATAACAGGTCTTTGTACGTATAACAAATTGAGCAATTAGCGAAAATCTTGATGGTAGGAGCTTACGATCTGCTATAGAAATCATTTGTTAGCCGTATATTTTATTAAAAGTAATGATCAAGTATTTTTAATTCATTTGTTCTTGAATCAATTGTAATTTCAAATTCACGAGAACTATTTGGAAATGAAATTTTTCTAATATAAAGATCATCAATATTATAATTTTGCTGGATTTGATTATTAATAATCTCCTTTAAATATTCATTTTTAATATAATCATCAAATTGATTTTCCTTTAATTTTTGAAACTTCTTTGCCTTGGAAATTTCATTAATTATTTTCTCCTTATCAATATTTGAAATTTTTAATTCATATTCGTAATAATAGTCCCAATTTTCTTCAGTTACAGATTTATTTATTTTGTAATTACTGATTAATGGAAGCTTTGATTCATTGAGCTTTTCAATGATAACTTCTGCATCTGATTTTTTAAAGATGTAAAGACATCCGATAGAAATTGTGACAGTTGCTAATAAAATTATTGATACTGTTTTAATTCCATTAAATTTCTTCACAAAAATGAAAAATAATACTGTCGGAATTAAAATAAAAATCAATAAAAAAATTAAAATAATTGTCATTACTAGTTTCTATACGTGAGTTAGGACAAAATTCCAGCTAACCATTTGTGGCTTTACTAAGTTGGCAATTTTACCACAAATGTTGACGCGCAGAACCAAAATTTAATTGACCACAAATGTATATGCTGAGTTCTGAACCGCCACTTTTGCCAAAAAGCTGTTCGCGGTACGTTGCTTTCTTCTCGTTAATTGTTCCTTTTTAATTCCCACTTCCATAAAATTCCAAGTTCCTTTCCGTCAGCTTCGTCTATCTTCTTAAATCCACAATTTGAGAGAACTTTGGTAGAAGAATTGAAATGTCCTAAGGTATGCGCTTGAATTGAATGCACAGTTTCGAAATTAAAAGCATTTTCAATAAGTGCTTTTGCTAATTCAGTGGCAAAGCCTTTATTCCTATATTCAACTTTAATTTCATATCCAATTTCAACTTGCCCTTCTACGTTGGGCTGTCCTTTATATCCACAAAGTCCTATCAGTTTGTTATCTAATTTGTGTATAGGCAAATACGACCACCATCCTTTTTCGCTTTCTGCCGAATTTAACTTGTCTAATGAGTATTGGAGCGCTCTCGAACCAAACTCAGTCCAGTTTTCAGAAACAATAACATTTAAATGCTCCGCTAATTCCGAATCACCTGCAAGAGCAAATTCCAATGTTTGTTTGTCGCAACAAATAAGATGCAGATTTTGTGTTTCAATATTTTTAGGCATTTATTTCTTTTGTTTTTAAAATTCTTGATGCCGTTTTACAATGACCGCTAACGGTTGGGTATTTCTCTTGGCGGTGCCTTTTATAACAGGTTTTTGTAAATATACCAAATTGAACAATTAGCGAGAATCTTTATGATATAAATTCCGACTTGCTAATAGAAATATCTTGCTATGTGGTGTTTTTTTCAGTCATCAACATGCCATTTTTTGCTGTTTGAAAAGTATAATTTTTCATACATATAACCATCAAAATATTTTATGACGTAATCATTCTTATAAACCTTTGAATTAAGAATATATTCCATATCCGTAATTTTAATTCCATTGATCGATTTGGGAATTTTCACCTGATATTTATTTGGATATTTTCCATTTTCTTTTTTGTAATATTCAATTTCGCTTATTAATTTTTCAGCATTTCCCTTGTTAAGTTGTTTTTGGAATTTTATTGCAAATATTCCTAAAATCATTGCGGCTAAACTTGTCAGTAATATTTTAGATGGTAGTATTCTATAATTAGTTTTACGTATTAAGTCGATTAATAATAATAGAAAAGAAATCAATAAGAGTATAGTAAAATATGTTAATCCTAACACGAAAGTCAAAATTGTATTTGTAGATGTATTAAAAAATACAAGCAAGAAAATGATTGGTAAAATCAATACTAATATTTGTTGGCGCATCGTTTTCATAAAATAACGCATAACGGTTGGGTATTTCTGTTGGCGGGGCCTTTTATAACAAGTCTCTGTAAATATACCAAATTGAACAATTAGCAAAATCTTGATGATAGGAACTTCCGACATAGAAATACGTTGCTATGCGACATTGTTTCAATCTTCAAATTTTAATTCTGGCGATTTTTCATATTTACATTCGTTGTTTATTATGTCAAAACTCTTGTAATCAGAGTCTCTAATAAAGAGCATTTTGGATCGGTCAATTCCATCACGATATGAAAATTCGTAAATGTTATATTGAGAATCAATTTCTTTAATTTTTAAAACTGTTTTCCTTTTCTTAGCCGACAAGGGAACGTAAGCAATCTTATATTCTCTCTGATTTATTTTTTTTGCAGAAATTATTTTATAAGTTTTTAATTCACAACCGCGAATTTGTATAGAATTATCTCCTAGCTGAAATTTAGTATCATTGCACCAATCACAAGGTCCATATAAAAAATATTTACCATTGTATTTATGTATACGTATCCATCTTGAATTTAATCCAATCTGCGATATTTTTTCGTTATTATCTTTTTCAAACTCTTTAAAATTTGAAATGTCATTATAAAGATCGGAAGTGCGATTTTGTATTTTATAAATCTTGTGTCCGTTTTCCTTTTTTATAAATACGGTATCGCTTTTTTGAGAAAAGCCATAAGTAGAAAACAGGATTAACATTAATACGAGATTTTTTGTATTCATAACTTTTTTTTACAATGTCGCATAACGGTTTGCGGCTTGGCGAGGTTGGGAACTAAATTAAACTAAATTCTCAATACAGCAATAAGATTCCAAAAACAAAATAATTTTCAACTCCAGCACAAACTCCCAATCGCGCCAAACGCATGTTATGGCTAGGTCGCTACGCATCTAAAAGGGACTTTATATCTTAAACAACCAAATCGTCTTCGCAAAAAAATCGCAATGATCCGCGGAAGTTCTGCCGCAAGTTTCTCAGAGAAAGTGGAAAAGCGAAAACGTGTTGTTGGTGCAAACTTTTAGTTAATCATCATTCGGAAATATGCATTCCAAAACATAGATTTAAAGTTCAGAAAAGGGAAAAATTTGCGCTCAGTTTTCAACTGGAAGTTTTAATTCTAAACATCTTTTGGAACCTAAAATCCATTTTCTAGAAACTTAGGAAACGGGAATTTTGCATTGCGATTTTTTGCGTGTGAGAAGCAGGAAAGTAGGGGGCGACTAGGCCATAACGTTCATGTATATGATTAGTGGCGTGTTCAAGCACCTAATTTAGTAAATAAACACTAGATAGAAAATCCGCGAGGATTTGCGTAAGTAATATAAAACTAGCCATTAATTATATACGGTGTTAGCTGTAGTAATTATCTTCATTCCGATTACTGTTATAATAATTCCAACTCCAAATGATAGCCAATAATAAATGTCAAAATTATAACCAATCAGCCAATTTTCATCAGAGATTCCAATATTGTTTGTCGTAACTATAATTAAGTTTACAATGAAATGAAGCATTATACAATAACCGGTTTTTTTAGTTTTAAAATATATTATTCCGAGTATAATTCCGCTTATGAAAGTCGGTGTTAAATTATTTGGTGTTTCAATATGCATTATTGAAAAGCAGATACTTGAAACAATTATTGCTAAAATCGGTTTATTCTTTTCTAACAATCTATCTAATAAAAATTTTCTGTAAAATAGTTCCTCTACTATTGGTGCTATTAATAATGTGGAAATCAGACTGTAGATTAAAGCAATATTATTGTTAGAACTAACAAAGTTATCATTTGTAGAAATTCCTTGAAAATATTCCATTATTTTATTGAAATCCCAAAAAGGTTTATTTATTAGTAACAAACCAATTCCAATTAGAGGTAAATACAAATATATTCGAGGATTATAATTCTGAACTTTAAGAGCTTTTTTAAAATCAAAATTTGGTTTCCAAAAGAAAAAATAAATGAGTAAAAATGCTCCAACAACAGATACAATTTTAGTTATTCCAAATAGATGAGTGAAATCATCTGGTTCTCCAATCAAATATTTAATCGGAAGAAGTATTGCGAGTTGAATTGTTGTCCAAAATACAAACGCTAAAACTGTATATAAAAATGCTTTAATTATACTCATTAATTTTTTGGGGACGATTTGATTTTTATTACAGCTGACGGTTGGGTATTTATGTTGGGGGGTTTTCTTATAACAAGTCTTTGTAAATATAACAAATTGATCAATTAGCGAAAACCTTTATGATAGGGACTTCCGACCCGTAATAGAAATACAGTGTTGTAGGATGTTTTTTTTATAGGCTATTGTTTACCATACCAAGTCGAAAATACTGCCCTCCAATTACCATCAAAATTTGTAAATGTTACTCTGTTGTTTGAAATTTCAAAGTTACCAGTAAAATTATCAGGTTGAAGTCCATTGCTGTTCGCTCCACTACGACTGATTGTTTGGCCAGTAATCTTATTATTTAATATATGAAAAGTTCCATTTATTGTTACAGTTCCAGATTTTATTGTAAAATTGCTTTTTTCAAAAGTTAATTTTGAACCATTACTATTGTTTTGTAAGAACCAAACGCCTTCTAATTTTGTCTCATTATTTTCACTGGTCTGATTAGTTTGATTCTCATCTCTCCCACAACCAATTAATAATATAGCAATCGTAAAAAATAGTATTTTTTTAAGCATTATTTTATTGTTTTGTATAAACAGAATTAGTTACTGCATCCCATTTAATTTTAGTATTTGAAATTTTTGTGAAAGAGTAGATTGTAGTTTGACCTCCAGGAAAATTTGAAATAAGTTTATAAATATTTTCAGAAGATTCATTACTTGCAGAAACACTTTGTCCAGAATTTTTAAATAATTCTAATTGTCCTCTTTGACTTAACTCAGCGCCCGATTGGATTATCACTACGTCGTTTGTAGTAAATCGGAAGCCAATATTTGTATTAGGATTTTCAAGAAGCCAAGTTCCTTGAATCCAATTCGGCGGATTAATTTTAATTTCTGCACTGTTACTGCTTTCATTTTCACGGGAACAATCTGTTAAAATTAGTGAAAAAGTTAAAATTCCAAAAATCAATATTAGTTTTTTCATAATCGGTTTTTATTTAAAATGTCGTACAACGATTGGGTATTTCTGTTGGCGGGGACTTTTATAACAAGTCTTTGTAAATATAGCAAATTGAACAATTAACAAAATGTCGACGATAGGAACTTTCGACCCGCTAATAGAAATACTTTGTTATCTGCTGTGTCTTATTTTAGCAGGTCAATTTCGATTATATTATTATCTTTTTTTAAACGTTCTAACCACTGATTATTTAATTCTTTTATTATTTGTGTAGAAGTTCTAAAATTTCCATTTGAATCTCTTTGGTCTGGTATTTTACCAACTAAATCAGCTGTTGGATTTTGTCGATAATTCTTTATTTTTTTTACATATTGGTCATAACTCAAATAATATTCTGTATAATTATTCAAATTTGGATACTCAAATTCGGTAGTCGCACTTTTTATTCCTATTAGTTCAAAACTGTGATTTTTATTGGAATCTTCAACTTTCAGAATTAAACCTGGAAGGTTTTTGAATTTATATGGCCCATCTTGAATTGGGATTTCATTAGTAAACCATGCAATCCATTTTCTACCAGCAAATTCGGTTGTTGCTTTTTGGACATCATAATTTAATATTTTTGAGAATTCATTTTCTAAATTCCATTTTAAATCAATGTCTTGCTTAACAAAAAATTTATCCCAAGACATAAAAGTTATATAGTTGATGAGATTTGAATTAGGATACTTTATTACTCTATCACTAATCATTTCTTTATTAAATCCCATCGACATAATTCCTTTCTTACTTTCTGCTAACTGCGTTGAATCAGAAGCATATCTTTCGGAACTATAAAATTCAGATCTATCTTTTTGAATATTCAAAACCATTATTTCATCTTTCAAATTTTGATTATTTGTTGAATCAGAAATGAATTTATATTCGTATAAAAATAATTTATTTTGTGCAAAAGCAATATTTGCTAGAGTAAGGAAAAGGAAATATTTTAATTTTTTCATTGTTTACGGTCATTTTTGTGACATTGCAGATAACGGTTGGGTATTTATGCAGGCGGGGACTTTTTATAACAAGTCTTTGTAAATATAACAAATTGAACAATTAGCAAAAATCTTGATGATAGGAACTTCAAACCCGCTAATATAAATACCTTGTTAGCAGAAGATGTTTAAAATTTGGTGATGTTATAATTTAATTTCAAGAAAGGAACGGCAAAACCACTAGAAGTGTAACCTTCAAAACTGTGCTTTTCCGCTAAATATGCACCAACAGTTGCCTCTATTTTTTTATATTTATAACCAATTCCTATTTTATATGCCTGAAACTGCCAATCAATTTCGCCTGATCTCCCAAAAATTGGGTAGCCATTAATATCTCTTTCCAATACTTCATTAACTGTAAATGAGGTATTGTTATTCATAAAACTATAACCCAAATTAGCAATGATGTACTGATTTGGTTTTTTTAACGGAAAATAATGTTTCAACTGTATATCCGTATCGGCAATAAATCGCATCTTAGGACTTGTAACGGAATAATCCGGCCGATTATTAATTGGTAAGTCCGTATATAATTGATCATATCTAAAGCTCTGTGCGATTCCTATAGTAGTGCTTTTCAAAAAAAAGTATTCAATCTCAACATTAACACTATTCCCAGAAAGATGTTTAGAAACATTTTTCGTATATGCATAATTACTAATGTAGGCTCCATCTGTTTTAGTGAAGAAATAGGGGACAATTCTAAATTCTAATCCAGCATTAATTTTTATTTTTTCAGGTTGCGTTTGCTGCCCAAAAGTAAAGATTGAGATAAGAAGTGATAAAAGCAGTAATGTATGTTTCATATAAAAGTTATAAGAATTAATAGCGTGATAATAATTTTCTGGTAACGTCCGGGTATTTGTGCAGGCGGGCTTGTTATAACAACTCTTTGTAAATATAAAAAACTAAACAATTAACTAAAATCTTCAAGATAGGAACTTCAGACCCGCTAATAGAAATACCTTGTTACCTGCAGTCTTTTTCTGTGTTTCTCAATTAATTCAAATTTTTATCCTGCTGGTTTTTTCCACGATTTAGTAATCAAGTTAAGAATTATTAGTGGAGGTAAATAATAAAAAATTCCTATTACAGAAAAATAATACAAAGTTTCAATAAGAGTGTTTTCAAGAATATTAGAATCTTGACTTGAATATTTTAGATTAAGCGACCAAACAATTAGAAATAAAAGTAAACACAGACTAAATTGAACAAGAAAGGATTTATTTAGAGTTTTTACAATATTCTTTAAATTAAAATTCCTTAAAACTCTTTCCGAGATTACAACGAAAATGATTGGAAGTATGAAAAGCAGAATCGTAAGAATAATTGTCGACAGCATTTCTTTAATTTTCTTTTAGCAACGGTTTGTTTTAAGATTGCAGGTAACGTTTTGTGGCTTTGCGTAGTGGCGGATTTCGAAGACGAAACTTTCAATTTTGCACTAAAGTTCAGTTGAAAAACTGAACTTGAATTTAGCACTAAACCCGCCATTACGCAAAACCGCTGTTGTGCGTTCGTTTTTATTCAACTCCAATTTGAGGAAAAACTACGACTTTTATATATTCCATTATGTTTTTTTCGGATTCTATTATTTTGTCCTTTAATTTAATTAATTCAGGAAGAATAATTTCCGCATTTTTTTGTCGATTGTGATTTACATCATCGTCATATTCTTCTGAGTTTGCAGTATTATCATATAATAGAATACATATCGATTCAAGAAGTATTTCAATTTTACGTTTCAAATATTTGCCTTCATTTATAGATGTCAAAATCAATGGCAAATAATGCATTTCTGCAAGAATTATTTCTTCGTCTTGAGGATTCAAATATAGTTTTTCGTCATTTCCCCAAATGTCTAAAATTTCTTTGTCCAATTTCACAAAAGGATGATGTAATGAAGAGCAATTTTGCGAATTACACTTTGAACAATTTTTTTCCCAAATTTCATTTGAGTCATAAAGTTCAAATGCAGATTGAATTTTTGTGAATTCAAATACATCCTCATTTTTACAATCTTTACAAGTTCGGGTTAGTTGATATTTCAAAATTCAGGTTTTAATGTTAAATTCTTCGTTTCCGTTTCGTTCCGCCAAAATGACGCACAACTCTCAAATATACGCAAGTTTAATAAATTACCAAATAGTTATTTCTCTCTTGAAGATCTTTGGTACAGGCAATTAGAAAAATCAAAACACTACAATGAAATATAATACGCAAGAATAACTATTCAAAATACGCAATCTGTATCGACAGCTATTTTGATTGAAAACATAAAATCCCAATTCTTTTGAATTAGGATTTTTTTGATCTGTAAAACTTACAGATTTATTTTTCATCTTCGATTAAATCGGCGGTACATCCGGCATACCGCTCGGTGTATCATAAAGCACATAATCATTGTATTTGGCTTCGTTAATTTCATAGAAAATATCCTGCCCAATTCCTGCATATTTGGTAACATAGCTGTACAGGGTGTTCAAGGTTTCTATGCGACCTTCCGTGGCAACATCCCGGTCAGAAATTCCTTTTGCCACGGCATCAATACGATCATCAAGCGCAATACCTTGGGTCGTAAGCGTGTCGATTATCGTTTGCGAAAGTCCTTCGGCAGCCATTGCCGCTAAATTTGCCGTCGCTGCTGGCACCATAATTTTGTAGGTTCGTGCCAATTCTGCATCGGGTTGTCGCGCGATATCAGCCGGCCCAAACGCGCGGTATTGCGCAGATTGGGCGCCAAAATGATTACTGGCCATGTTGAAAATGGTTCGCATCGTTTTTTCTAGGACGCTTCGTGCGGCATCTTTGGCGGCAGTCAACTGTATTTTCTGCGCTTCCAACGTTTCATCAGACGGAAAACCAGCTACGGCATCGCGTGCATTTTCGAAACTCGTTTTGGCGGCGGCATCATAGCCGCGTTCTGCAAATTCTACCGAATCTCGGTCGAGCAGATTGATAAATTCATCAGCTTTTTGTTTTAGAACGGCATCTACAAATTTGAAGGTGCGCGTAACCATTGTTTTTTTCATGAGAATGTGTTTTTAAATTAGTCCCTAAATTATTACTATTTTACATCAAAAATCTACCAATGGCGAAAATTGGGTTAAAACACGGTCTCGACTGATTGAAAAAACAGTGATTTCACCTACACCCTTACTGCGACTGCCTCAAAACCTCATCCCAGTGAATCAAAGGCTCATCCCAGTGAATCAAAACCTCATCCCAGTGAATCAAAGGCTCATCCCAGTGAATCAAAACCCTATCCCAGTGAATCAAAGGCTCATCCCAGTGAATCAAAGGCTCATCCCAATGAATCAAAACTATAGCCTACTGAAACAAGCTCACCTCGGAGTTAAACAGAATGTAAACGAAGGTCTTCAGACGGTTAAAGGAGTTTTGTAGCATACTATCTTAAAAAATACAGCTGGTTAACGGGTAGGGTTTTAAAGGCAAACTCAACTTTGTCAAAGTTCTGAACTTTGACAAAGTTTCTCAGTCACCGACCATCCATCACCCCACAATCTTCTATCTTGTTTTTTTAAGTCTTATATTTGAAATTCAACATGTATCATAAAAGAAAACACAGCGAATCACCAATGGAAAAAAGCAATCTCACCAACCCAAAAAAAGTAGAACACGACGAGTTCTTTTTAAAAGAAATTTTCCATTAATTCATGCAAAAATCAATCTTCCTGCTCGTCTTTCTTTTCCTCAGTAATTTTTTTATTCCTGCCTCCTTTCAAATTCCCCAACAACCCAATCAGCTTGTTTTAAAAGTAAAAGTCATCGGCATTAAAGATGGCGATACCGTTGAGGTTTTGTATTATCAATTGCCAATGGTGGTGCGGCTGGAACATATTGATGCGCCCGAAAAGAAGCAAGCGTTCGGTACCGTATCGAAACAAAAATTGTCTGATTTGTCTTTTGGAAAAACAGTGACTTTGATTAGCAAAGGAAAAAAAGGCTCCTACGATGCGCGAGGTCGCTTGGTCGCTGAAATTTATTTGGAAAATAAAGTCTGCCTGAACAAAGAAATGTTGAAATCTGGCTTAGCCTGGCATTATAAAAAATATTCGAAAAGTGAAGTGTACGCGCAGTTAGAAAATGCGGCTCGGAAAAATAGAGTAGGCCTTTGGACTGATAAAAACCCCGTGGCCCCTTGGAATTTTAGAAGGTAAAGGTGATAAGTTTCGGCTAAAGCCTATACCTTTTTCTAAAGCCCGTTCCAATTTATTTTTAAATAAATCCCTAATCCAGAATGGTTACAACTTTTGCAATTATAGCGTTCGTTGCTGAGTGGAACGCCTTTACGATCGTAATTAATCAAACACTCATACCTTAAAATCTTTGCGATCGTAGCGATAAAAACCTTCTGGTTTTAAAACGAGGTCACAATCGCTTTCTTAATTAAAAATTAGCTATTAAATTTATAAAAAAAAATCAATGTTGCAGATACAGTCTTTTGCGTTCAATCCGTTTTCGGAAAATACCTATGTTGTTTTTAATGAAGACAAAGACGCTTTCATTATCGATCCCGGAAATTTCTCTGAAGAAGAAACCGCAACCTTAATCAAGTTCATTTCAGATAACGGCTTGAAGGTTCAAAACATCCTCTTAACGCACGCTCATATCGACCATGTGTTGGGTTTGCAGAAAGTTTATGATCAATATCAAGTGCCAGTTTTAATCCATCCTTTAGAACAAGAAATGCTGGATAGAAACCCGATGGATGCGAATCGGTTTGGCTTTTTCTTTAAACCTTTTGCGGGTAAAATATCCTACATCAACGAAAACGAAACGGTAACGCTGGGAAACCATGAATTTAAAATCATTCACGTGCCGGGGCATTCGCCAGGAAGCATTGCATTTTATAACGAAGCCCAGAAATTTATGATTTCGGGTGATGTTTTATTTGAAGGAAGCATCGGCAGAACAGATTTATACAAGGGGAATCACGACCAACTCATTACCAATATCAAGACGAAACTTTTGGTGCTGCACGAGGAAACCAAAGTTTACAACGGACACGGAAACCCAACCACGATTGGCTTTGAGAAAAACTACAGTCCTTATTTTAAATAAAACTTTGTCAAAGATTCCAACTTTGACAAAGTGCAGAATGAAAAGAGCCAAGTAGATTGGTATCACACTTGGCTCTTTTTACTTTTTACTTGGCTCTTTTTTAGCCTTCCACTAAATATTAAGAGCCAAGTAGACTGGTATCACACTTGGCTCTTTTTACTTTTTACTTGGCTCTTTTTCTAAGCTTTCCACTTAATATTACAACCCATACTTGGTTTTTGAATTTCCTCTTGCGGCCCACCGGCTAACTGATTTTCGAAGGCGATAACTAAATCTTCACCTGTGATTTCATGCTGGTTACCAGGTCGGGAATCATCCATTTGTCCACGGTAGATTAAATCGAGTTTTTCATCAAAGAAGAAAAAATCTGGCGTGCAAGCAGCGTTATACGCTTTTGCAATCGCTTGGCTTTCGTCATATAAATACGGGAAATCAAATTTTCTTTCTACCTGAAATTCAACCATTTTATCGGGCGCATCAGCGGGATATTTCTCGACATCATTCGCATTAATGGCGATGAATTCAATTCCTTGCTCTTGGTAATCTTCGTGTAATTCGGTAAGCTTGTCAATCACGTGAAGCACAAACGGACAATGATTACACATGAAGAAAACGAGCGTTCCTTTTTCGCCTTTCAGATCTTCTAACGATTGCATTTCGTTGCTTTCAGAAGGGTTTGGAAGTTCAAAGAAAGGTGCTTTGGTACCCAGCTCGAGCATATTTGAAGGAGTATTTGCCATAATGATTTATTGATGAGTTAATGTGTTAATTTGATGATACAAATATAACGATAAACTATTGCAAAGGAAACTACAATCAACATATTAAAGAATCAGCGGATCATTGCATTTAAAAGAGTTAGCGATTCTTCTACCGAGTTTTCGAAATTTACCCAGGCGATGTTTTCTTCTTTCCG
The DNA here is from genome assembly GCF_900109615.1 of Kaistella antarctica. Taxonomy (GTDB): domain Bacteria; phylum Bacteroidota; class Bacteroidia; order Flavobacteriales; family Weeksellaceae; genus Kaistella; species Kaistella antarctica. The sequence goes on along the minus strand of NZ_FOIX01000004.1, from coordinate 445,681 downwards.
GTACCAGGTCAGCTGGCGTTTTGCAAATCGGCGGGAGTTTTTCTTGATTTCCTCTAAAGCAAAATCCAAAGTCCAGGTTCCATCAAAGAACTTGAAGAGTTCTGCATAACCAACGGTTTGTAACGCCAGATTGCTTTTAAACGGAATTAAAGATTCTGCCTCTTGCAGTAAACCATTTTCCACCATCAAATCTACGCGCTGATTAATTCGGTCGTAAATGATTTCACGCGGCGCTTCAATCCCAATTCTAATGACTTCAAAGTTTCGAACATTGATTTGTTCTGAAATATTTTCAGTGTAGGTTTTTCCGGTTTGCCATATAATGTCGATTGCGCGGAATAATCTTCTGGGATTGTCTTGGTCAACTTTTTTAAAATATTCTGGATCTAAATCCTGTAGCATGTTTTGGAGTTTTTCAATACCGTCTTCTTTTAAAATCTGTTCCAGTTTTCGCTGGTTTTCTTCGTCGGCTTCGGGTAAATCGTGCAGTCCTTCGATGACCGCTTTTTCATACATCATGCTTCCGCCAACCAAAACAACAACGTCGTGTTTCTGAAAAAGATCTTCAATTTTTTGAATCGCCTCTCTTTCATATTGTCCGATGGAATAATAGTCTTGTACAGAAAGATTGCCGATGAAATGGTGGGGAACTTGCGCCAGTTCTCCTGCAGAAGGCGTGGCGGTTCCGATATTCATTTCTCTGAAGAATTGCCGGGAATCGCAGGAAATAATTTCAGTCTCGAAATTTTTTGCAATTTCGAGGGCGAGTTTTGTCTTACCGATTCCGGTGGTACCAATAATGGAGATGAGTTTTTTCACGCGGTAAATTTCCTGAATTTTTTTGAATAAAAGTAATTTGCAGCTCGGATAATAAAAGGAGCAGTGACTGTTTTGAAAATAGAATAGGAAAGTGCACCTAGCCCTGATTGCAGCGGCATCCTTTTTTGAGGAGGAACGACGAAAAAAAGATAGAGCGGAAAGCAGGTGTGATCTTGTAAGAAGCGAAAATCTCGTTGCTCCTCATAAAAAAACCGCTTCTTTGCAGAAACGGTTTTGTACTAATTGATGAATTTTATCCGATGATTTCGGCTTCTTCAATCATGATGTCATTCGATTTTGAAGAGATTTCCCAGGCGATAAATTTCTCTGCCTCCTTTACTAAGAGGGGAATCGCAAATGTTAGTAAAGCCAAATCATCTAAAATACCGATGCCAGGAATCCAATCTGGAATCAAGTCGATCGGTGAAATTAAATAGACCAACACGAGAGCTGGTACAATAACGTCTTTGAAATGCGGCTTGTACCCACCTTTTTTACTTGCCGATTTCATCATTCGAATAATCACAGGGATTTTTCCGATGAATCCTTTATGCTTAAATGCTTCTTTGGCTAATTGAATTTTTGAAACTTTCATTTTGTATCTCGATTTTTAAAACACTGTGCAATTCGCAAATTCTATACCATGATTTCGTAAAGTCTGTTAAATTACTGCGTGACGTTGTCGATAAACGCATTGACAGATTTGGAGTTCCAGTCTTTGGTGCCTTCTTCTTTTAAGAGAATTCTCCCATTTTTGTCTAATAAGAAAGTCGTCGGAAAAACCTTTGGTAGCACGTTTTTGGTGATGGGACTTTCGGCAATATAAACTGGCGCGGTGTAATTGTTTTTTTTTATAAAGGCAATCACGTCTTCTTCTTTATCCTGCATCGCAATAAGGACGAAATCAATTTTATCTTTCCGGCCTTCATACAATTTCTCGATGGTTGGCCACTCTTCGCGACATGGCGGACACCAAGTTCCCCAAAAGTTGAGCAGCACGAGTTTGTTTCCTTTCAAGGCTTTTAGGTTGGTGTTCGGAACGTTTATTCCTTTTAACTCGATATTATAATCTTCATCGTTCAAAGTAATCGCGTTTTCAATCGCGGCAACTGGAAAGAAGAGATCTTTCAATTTCAATTTCACCGATGGAAATAGATAAAGCACGGCTATAAAAGCCAAAGCCAAGATAAAAAAGCCATTCTTCCTGAGAAATTCCATGAATAATTTTTTTGGTTTAATTAAAGTAAATCGATAATTTCTTCAATGGCGTCTTTCCCACGATTCTTCGCGTAATAAACTTGTAAGTCATTGTAGAAATCATCTTTCGGATAGGTTTCAGGATTTTCCTTGAATTTCTTCAAAAGATCATTTCCATGTTGTGGCCGAGGACCCCAATCTGCTTTTACAGAGAAATCTTCATTAATGATGATCACTTTTGGGATCGACTGCGTTCCATTGGTTTGAAATTGATCGATGAGTGAAAGATCGCTGTCCCGCATGAAAACTCTAACTTCAATTCCGGCAGCTTCGAAAAACTTCGAAACTGCAGGAACCGTGGCACTTGCATCGCCACACCAAGGTTCTGAAATAATTAAAATTTTACCATTAAAGTTTTTAGCTTTTAGTTTTTCTAATTGATCGGCGTCAACTTTAAATGTTTTTACGGTTCGGTTGGTTCTTGTTAAACCCAATTCGTAATATTCCTGATACTCATCATTTTTATCGGGATTGTTGTGAAAACGTTCTTCTGCTATTTTTAAGTATTCATCAAAGCTGATGGCGTTTTGCCAGTAATTATTCATTCTTTTTTATTTTGTACAAATTTCGGTATAAATGTCGAGTTATTAGGTGACCTAAATCACATTGAGAAAATATCTATCACTCCATCTTTTAAACGGAACAGATAGAATTTTTAATTGAATTAAACGGATTCTGCAAATTTACGAAGTTTATTAATCAAGTATAAATCCGCCAAAACAAAGGCTGCTAAATTTTCTACAATCGGAACTGCGCGCGGTACAACGCAAGGGTCGTGTCGGCCTTTTCCTTCCACAATAATTGGATTTCCTTCGCTGTCAAAACTATCTTGCGGGCGCAAAATCGTCGCGACTGGTTTGAAAGCTACCCGAAAATAAATATCCATTCCGTTGGAGATTCCACCTTGGATTCCGCCAGAGAGATTGGTTTTGGTGGAGAAGTCTTCATTGAACAAATCATTGTGGTCTTTGCCAGTCATCTTCGCACCGCAAAATCCACTTCCATATTCGAAACCTTTGCAGGCATTAATGTTGAGCATTGCTTTTCCAAGCTCTGCCTGAAGTTTTCCAAAAACGGGTTCGCCAATTCCGATGGGTAAATTTTTAATGACGCACGTAATCGTACCGCCGATGGTATTCCCTTCTTTCTTAATTTCTTTGATTTTCGAAATCATTTTTTCAGCGGTTTCCTGATCCGGACACCGAACATCATTGGATTCGATTTTAGAAAAGTCTAAATCCTGATAAGGTTTCTCGCAGAAAATTTCTCCCACCGAGGAAACATAGGCGTTGATTTCTACATTGGTTGGTAAAATTTGTTTGGCCATACTTCCAGCTACGACCCAATTGACCGTTTCGCGCGCAGAAGACTTGCCGCCGCCGCGATAATCGCGGATTCCGAATTTTTGGTCGTAGGTAAAATCTGCGTGACTTGGCCGGTAAGATTTTGAAATATGATCGTAATCTTTTGATTTTTGATTTTCATTTTCAATCATAAATCCAATCGGTGTTCCCGTTGTTTGACACTCAAAAATTCCAGAAAGGAACTTCACGGTATCACTTTCTTTTCTTTGAGTTACGATCGAACTTTGACCAGGTTTTCGGCGATCGAGTTGGTTTTGAACTTCTTCAAAATTAATATTTAAACCGGCGGGAAAATTGGTAACAATTCCGCCATAAGCCGCACCATGACTTTCGCCAAAGGTAGAGAGGGTAAGAAAATTTCCTAAATTGAACATGTTACAAAGTTATAGGTATTTGTTGATTAGCGCTTAATTGATTTAATAATATTTAAGGGGAGTAATCTTTTAAGATAATTTTAAGTTGCTCTTTTTCTTGGTCTGAAATTTTCCGCCAGATAAAACCTTCTTTTAAAGTTGTTCCTTTTAATTGTGGAAAAATGCCAGCATCTAAATCTTCTTGAATGAATTGCGGAGAAATAGCAGGAAGTGGCGTGTCGAAACTGAAAATATAATCCTTAACCATATTAAATTTTAAATTTCCAAGTTGATGGGTTTTGTACTTCTCATATTCAAAATAAGAGGGCTTTATGAACTGATTTTTACTAAAGCCCGACATGAAATTACCAAGTTTGAAGCTGGGCAAATATACTTTAACCAAATTAGGGAAGGAAAGAAACGCAGCAAAAAAAATGGTTGCTGTTGAGAAAATTAGCAGCGAAAATCTTTTAGATAAAAGTTGATAAAAGAGGACAAAGATGAGGATGAAAAAGACCTCGAAGAAAAATCGGTATTGCGCTGAAAACAATAGCACCAAAACACTTTTAATGAAAATTGAAAGAAAGAGAATCCAAATTAATTTAGATTTCTTAATGATTGCGAAAACAAAAAAGATAATTAAGCTGAGCAGAAATGCTAGATGAATTTTACTTTTAATTCCCTGCAGAAACAACCAGTTCTTCACATAATCAAAACGTGAAAACTGCTGAATTTCCGCAAAAGAATATTGCATATCGTAGGTTTTCATGATGGCCATTTCGGAAGAGTTCTGCAACAAAATTGGATTAGGATTCCAGGAAAATCCTAAGTCTAAAAATTGAACTGGGAATATTGGAAACCCAAAAGTCCAGATGTTTTTGAATAGAAAAAGAAGTAAGATAGAAATCCCTAAAAATGTAAATTTCAAATTACTCTTTAAAATAAACAAATTGTAGAGAAAGATAAAAATCGGCATCCAGACCATTGTTGGTTTTATGGCAAAAATAAAAATCGAAAGGGCAAATAAAAATCCTGCCTTTTTATTGTCGTTAAAAACCTCATTTAATAATATCAATGATAAAACAATTACTGGTAAATCTGGCGAGGGAGATTGGATAAATAGAAATAAGATCGGAAAGAAAATGAAGTGAATCCACGATTTCTTTTCTAAAACATAGATTAAATAGACAATGAGGATTAAAACATTTATTCTTAAGAAAGGATCAGAAAAGTGTGAGAGTCCAGCCTGGAAAATATGCCAGAGCGAATTTTGTCCCAACAGCAAATCTAAGTTTGAAATTCCTTTAACTAAACCGACTTCCGAAAGCCATTTGATGGTTGGAACATAGTATCCGAAATGATCTAAAATAAATGGATAGTAAGCACCGAAAAAAATAATAAGAAGTGATATGCTGATGAAAAGAAGAGAGTTCACTCTAATGAAGTCCCAAATCTGCAAATAGGTTTTAAAATAAAAAAATGCCGATATTCCAATTATCAAAGTAGCGATTTCTAAATAAAAATTCAAGGGAATAAAGAATGCCAACACCGTATAAACGATTGTGATAAAAAATATTCCTGTCACAATTTGCATCGCAATACCTTTGGCATAATCGCCAAAAATATTCCTCAAGATTGCTCCGAAACCCAGCAAGGTGGGCAAAAGCAAAATCAGCATGAACAGGATATACAGCATAAAAAAAGATTGCTTAAAAATAAGCAATCTTTTCTATAATATATGAAGTGATTTATTAATTTCTTGGCTGAACTCGACCAGATTTTCTATCTCCAGCTCTACCGATTGTGTACCCAGTTGCGCCACCAACGACACCACCAACTACAGCACCTAAACCTCTGTTTTTCTTATTGATAATCGCACCAGCTGCAGCACCACCTACGGTACCGATAATGGTTCCTTTAGCTGCTTGACTCATTCCTTGTTTCTGCGTAGTTCCCTGGTTTGATCCTTGCGTGTTTCCTGAATTAGATCCAGATGATGAATTTTGTCTAGGAGTATTGTTTACATAAACAGTTTTAGTTTCTCTGATAACTTGCGGTTTTGGAGCTGCTGCAATAGCTTGCTTTCTTTCTGCAATACTGTCAACTTTCTTTTGAGTTTCGTAAGCCATTTTCTCTTTTTCAATAGCTAACTTTTGTTGCTCAATTTCAAGTTGTCTTTGTGCAAACTCTATTTTTTGTTGATCTAGAGATTTTTCAACTACGGTATTTTCCTTTTTACAAGCAGTCAACATAAGTACTGACATTGCTCCTGTCAAGAAGATATTTTTAATAATAAAATTCTTTCTGTTCGGTTGAGATATTAAATTAGTTGATTTCATAATGATAAATTTTAATACGATTTGATAATTAGACTACCAAGTAATCATTCTAAACACCCAATCTCCAAAATTGAAACCAATCTAGTGTTAATGAAATGTTAAAACTTTCGAGAACGTCGATAGAAAGTAATCTTCCGTTGACGGTCAGCGTGTTGTGAAGTATGAATTTATTGTATTAAATAATAAAAATTAATGCGCCTCAATCTATCGTCGATAAATTTCAATTGTATCAACCTTTAACTTTGCTTGTAACCATTTTCTCAATGTTTCTTCACTTTCCTTGGTTAAAGGTTTTTCAATTTGATAAAAGCCAACAGGAATAATATTAGTAGAATCTGTTGTCGAAAATATTTCTTGTTTCGCGACTGATATTGACCTCAGTTCAGGAAAGATGGAAGAAGCTTCTTTGTACAGATTTTCAGTTTGAAAAGAGTATCTGTCTATTTTTGAGGTAAGGTCAGAAATCAACTTTGTATTGGTATTATCAATTTCATTATTGGCAATCTTTTTTGAAGAAACATCTGCTAAAAAAGTACTGTCCTGTCTGATAATCAATTTGGTATTGAGCAGACCTAAACGTTTAAGTTTTTGATTTTCTTCCTCAATTTGCTTACCGGTGAACTTCTTACTCAAAAAGGCTAATTCAATGGTTCTTGGTGCAGTAGGAGAGGTGTAATTGGTTCTTTGATAGACAATCGTATTTCCTTTTGATTCAAATTCCTGTTGGACGTAGAGATTGACTTTTTCTTGAAATCGCTGCTGCTGTATAAATTGATACGCAAAAAACACACTGGGTACAATCATTAAAACCGTGATAATGGTAATCCAGTTTCTCACCTCTTTTTCACGTTTCGCATCTACAAACCCTACCGGAGGATACTTTAGGATTTTCACTACAAAGTACGTCGCAATACAAATGAAGACACAATTAATTGCATACAAAAAAAGTGCGCCACCGAAAAAGGATAAATTTCCGGTTGCCAATCCATAACCTGCCGTACAAAGTGGTGGCATCAGCGCCGTTGCGATGGCAACTCCCGGAATGGGATTCCCTTTTTCGACTCTTGTCACGGCAATTACACCAACTAAACCACCGAAGAAAGCAATCAATACATCATAGATATTGGGTGAAGTTCTGGCTAGAATTTCAGACTGTGCTTCTTTAAAAGGAGTTAGCAGGAAATAAAGAAAAGAAACAATCAACCCAATCAAAGTCGAAATAAGGAGGTTTTTCAGTGACTTGCGCAGAAGTGCAAAATCGAACATCGCTAAGGCAAAACCTGCCCCAACAATTGGAGCCATTAAAGGAGAAATAAGCATTGCCCCAATTACGACTGCCGTAGAATTCACATTTAGTCCCACCGAAGCAATCATGATCGCACACGCTAAAATCCAAACATTTGCCCCAGAGAAAGAAATACTGCCTTGTATATTGGTTAGCACTTTCTCTTTTTCTTCCTCGCCGATGGTCAGGTTAAAGTAATTCTTCATTCCATAAATTAATAAGAAAACAAATGTAGAAAATAAAAGCAGAAGTAAGTAGTAAACAAACGGGTGCAATTTTATCCAGCTAATTCGTGTTTATAGAGTTTAGGCAAAAATCTATTTTTGGGGTGAGTTTCCTTTAAAGATTCACTATGCAACTGCCTTAACTTAGTGAGTTTTTCTAATGAATTGGTACAGTTAATGCCTAACTCTAAATGAGTCTAAACCATAGAAAATTGGTGTTTACAATTATTTCTTTAATGTAGATATTAATGGGTAATTGAGGCTTAAAATTATTTTAAAAATTGGAGGCTAAGATTTTGACCAAGGCTTCATCGTAAAAATTTACAAGTGGGAATTCAAAAAAAGATATTATTGACAGGAGCTTCAGGCACGCTTGGATTTGAAGTGTTGAAGCAGTTATGCGCCATCGGTGATAAATATGAAATTACCATTTTTGATGTAAAGACGGCCAAAAACATTAAAAAGTTTAGTCCTTACAAAGGATCAGTCAATATAATTTACGGGGATATCACTAATGAAAGTGATGTGCTTAAAGCTTGCTACAATCAGGATGTTGTTATTCATCTAGCTGCCATAATTCCACCTTTGGCAGATGATAAACCTGCTTTATCGCATCAGGTAAATACCGTGGGCACCCAAATTTTAATACGGCTTTTAGAGCTTCATTCGTCCAGTGCATTTTTCGTGTACAGTTCCTCCATTTCAGTTTATGGAGATCGGTTAAATAATCCAATGATTACCGTCACCGATCCCTTAAATCCTAGCGAAGGTGATGAATATGCGAAAACTAAAATTTTAGCTGAGGAGACGATCAGAAATTGTAACCTGGACTGGAGTATATTTAGACTCACAGCCATAATGGGCGGACACAAAATTTCTAAACTTATGTTTCATCAACCTTTAAAAACCTCCTTGGAAATAGCAACGCCCAGAGATACGGCCACAGCGTTTGTAAATGCAGTAAATCACCAAATGCAACTCTCTAAAAAAATATTCAATTTAGGTGGCGGCGAAAATTGTAGAATTAAGTATGACGATTTTTTATCCAGATCCTTCGAAATTTTCGGTTTAGGGAAACTTAATTTCCTGCCAAAAAGTTTTGCAGATAAAAATTTTCACTGTGGTTATTATGCGGACGGTGATGTGCTTAATGATTTACTCAATTTCAGGAAGGATACGCTGGAAGATTATTTTGAAAACCAGCAAAACAAAATTTCAGGTTTTACGAAAGCACTTATTTCTGTCTTTAAAGTGCCCATCAAAAAATATTTAGAGAAAAGATCTGAGCCTTTACAAGCTTATATCGATAACGATCTGAAACTGATGGAACACTATTTCATCACTAACAATTTAAAATAAAAATCATGCGTATTTTATTTCTATTCCTGTTCGGAATTATCTGGGGCAACTCTGACCCCAAAGAGACTGTTGATTTAACGATTGTAGTTACCAATATTAAAACCGTTACCGGAAAGGTTGAAGTTGGTGTTTTCAACCAATCGAAAACTTTTCTTCAGAAAGGCAAAGCCTATAAAAGTTACACTGCAAAAGTGACTGGCAACGTGGTCACCTTTACTTTGAAGGATGTCCCTAAAGATTATTATGCCATATCCGTTTATCATGATAAAAACTCCGATAACGAATGCAATTTAAATTTTCTCGGAATTCCGCGAGAGCCTTATGGATTTTCAAAAAATTTCAAGCCAAAATTAAGTAAACCAACTTTCGAAGATTGCAAAATTAACACGCAGAAAAATACGTCTGTAGTAATTGAATTGATCAATTAGCAGCGAATAGTCACTTTATTTTTTGATGAAGCTAGTTTATATTTGTATACAATCTATCAATAATGAGTGGCTTTTCTCGATAATTCAGCTTTTCACGAGGCGCGAAATCGGACAAAACACAATCAAAAAACCCTTAAAGTATTAGTAACTAATAAATTAAGGGTTTGCTATGAGGTTCCTAGCGGATTCGAACCGCTGTAGATGGTGTTGCAGACCACTGCCTAACCACTCGGCCAAAGAACCATTTCGGTTTGCAAATATAGGCCTTTTTATTTTTTGGAAAAAATTTAATTAAAGATTTTCTTTTGCACCCAAGCTTTCGATATCATTTTGTGCCGCTCGAGCCCGATCATAATCCTTAACTCTTACCACTCTGGTGTTCGACCAGCCATCGTGCCAGCCAGTGTTCCCGAGAAATGTAAGTTGATCAAAAGGAACCGCGCGCGTAAAGTTTCGCTTTAGCAAATCATCCGTTGTCAGCTCGCTGCCATCAGCTTTTACCACCTTGGTTCCAGTTATTAATTTGCCGAGACTTCTTCCGTTGCTGAATTTTTCCATTAAAAACATGATCAATCCGTACAATAATAAGGTTCCGATGCGATCGAGTAACGGATTCATATTTGTGATTTCATCGATTGCTTCATCCATATCTTTGCCCGTTATAAAATATTGTGCGATAACATAAATGAATGCTAAAACCACAATCACCACCACCGAAAATCCAAAATCGATGAGGTAATTAAGGAATCGGTAACCTTTTTCTGCTTTGTTTCGCTCGACCACTTGTAAAATTCTTGCCATATTTTTTAATTCAATTTATTGTTTTAATTACATTCCTTTTATCAAAAGTTCTAATTGTGCCTGCGTATCGATGATTGCTGTAATTCCGACCGGATTTAAAACTATTTTCGAAGGTTTCAATTTAAAGACTTTTCCATTCATTTTCAAACCTTTATAATATTCTTTGTTAAAGGTTTCTTCAATACTTTTCTTCGACGCGTTTTCCAGATCGGCAAGCGGAATTCCATATTCGTCTTCAATCATCTTGACGATTTTTCCCTGAAATAAAAACGTCGCAGTTTTGTATAAAATATTTTTCGTTTTTAATTTAAATTTGGTGTCTGTTAAAACGATTTTTCTCTTAACTTCATCATAAACTGGAATTCCCGTGATGTAAGAGGTTCCTTCGATCGCTCCTTCAGTTTCGGCTGCAATCATAATTCGATCCTCTTCTCCATACACCTTTATTGAAGTGATTTTCACTTTTGATTTCCCTTCCCGGAAATCAAATTCTTTTCCTAGAAATGTTCTTTCCGCAATGCTAGTTGCTTCCGTAAATGGGATGTTAACTGTCGTTTGTAATAAAAAGGTTTGCGGAAGTTGCTGCACATAATTAAAATTGGTAATGGTCTTTATTAAAGGGGAAGAAGTGGGTTTTCTTCCAGTGAAAGTTTCGGAATAGGTCTCGATTCCAATATTCGCATCAATTCGATTTCCATGAAAAATAAGAGGCGTGATGTTGACGCTTATCGGGGTTATTTTCAACCAGGTATTGTATTCTTCAGAAACTTGGAGTGGTTCCGAAAACTGATTCCACGCCATAATCGCGTACTGCTGAAAATTGAGTTGCTCCAACATCATATCATCGATTTTCTTACTAAAATCGGCTTGTTGTTTTTTTAAATTCGATTCAATGAGAGAGGTTATGGGAACTTTAATTCGGCCGTAATCGAGCACTGGCTTGGTTACCCATTTGTAACCCATCGGCGATGTTTTTGTTACCATCGTCCAATTATTATTAAAGAGGAGTTGGGTGTTAAAATACATCACGGTCTCGAATGTGGTGTTCTGATAATTGTAAAGACCCAGAGTTCCAATTCCTTTTTCGGCCCATATTTTTAAAGGAACTTCGATGAGGAGATTCTGCTTTGTTCCACCAACTAATCGGATCGGACGCGTTTTCCAAACCTTTACTTTAAACTGGTCATTGTCGTTATCAGTAAAAGAATTGTCTTCAAAAATTAAAGTCGGCACCGAATTATTGATGATATTTCCGATTTCAGCCAACGGGATTTTCACAGGCATCGTGATCGATGATTTTATCTTGGGAAAATTATAAATGGGTACTGATGAGAATTCCCCAGCATGCTGCGAAAATAAGTTCAATCCAAAAAGTAGCGTGATGAGCAAAAGTAGGTGTCGCATTTTTTAATTTTCTATCTAACGCAAATTTGCATAAAATTTAGATAACCAAATTATAAGTAAGATGAAAAATTGCTATTAAAAATATTTTACTACAACAAGCAATTGCATCGATAGGTATAATCTCGAGAAAATTAGCACTCATTTTCGTAACTTGTTGACATGAAAAAATTTGAAATTTCAGTCCTGGATTTAGCGCCAGTTAAACAAAATAAAACCATTCACGATACTTTTATTGACAGTTTAGAATTAGCTAGAGCTGTAGAAAAATTAGATTACAAGAGATTTTGGCTGGCCGAACATCATAATATTGCCAGCATCGCAAGTTCGGCAACTTCAGTTTTAATCGGATTTATTGCCAATGGAACTGAAAATATCCGAGTTGGTTCTGGCGGAATAATGTTACCTAATCACAGCTCGCTCGTCATCGCTGAACAGTTTGGAACCTTAGAAAGTTTATTTCCCAACAGAATTGATTTAGGAGTTGGCCGAGCTCCCGGAACTGATGGCGTAACTGCGAAAGCGTTGGGAAGAAATCCTATGAATATCAATCAGCATTTCCCGCAGCAGATTCAAGAATTACAAAGATATTTCTCCATAGAAAATTCCGGAAGTTTGGTTAGAGCAATTCCAGGTGAAGGTTGCGACATTCCCATTTATATATTAGGTTCTAGTACAGATAGTGCTTGGCTCGCGGCAGAAATGGGATTGCCTTATGCTTTCGCCGGACATTTTGCGCCTCAAATGATGGAAACTGCATTTGAAATTTACCATCAAAATTATCAACCGAGCAAAGGATTTCCAGAACCGTATACGATTGCTTGTGTGAATGGAATTGCCGCAGAAACCGATCAAGAAGCAAAAAAACTTTCAACTACACTTTATCAAGCGTTCGTGAATCTGATTAGAAACGACAGGAAATTTTATGCTCCACCAGTTGATGATATGGATGAAATCTGGAACCCAATGGAAAAGGCGCATGTGGAGAAGATGCTCAAATACAGTTTTGTCGGAAGTGAAGAAACAGTCAAAAATCAAATGAAAGAATTTCATAAAAGGTTTCAAGTGAATGAAATGATGATCACTTCGCCCATTTACGAGCAGGAAGCAAGAATTAATTCGTATGCCATTATAAGAAAAGCAGTTGACGAATTGAATATGATTAGTACAGTGGCTTAGTTATTCTGAAACTTAAATCGTATCCTGACTTGTGTCCCGGCTTGAACGGAGCTCTTTTTTGGTTTGCGTAGAAATGGGCGGGCCGAGGCAGGAAATCAAAAAAAGCGGTAGCCCTTCGACAAGCTCAGGATAAATTCGAACGGAAGTAGACTTCCAAATAAGAATTGTCTGTTCCTCTAAATCTCAGTACCTTTGCAAAAATCTAAAAGTAAAATGTCAGATATTCAACTTAATACGATTCCTGAAGCGATTGAGGATCTTAAAAACGGAAAAGTAATCATCGTAGTTGATGATGAAAATCGGGAAAATGAGGGAGATTTTCTTTCTGCGGCGGAATTAACTACGCCGGAAATTATTAATTTTATGACCATTCACGGTCGTGGCTTGATTTGTACGCCACTTCCTGAAAAACGTTGCGACGAATTAGGACTTGATATTATGGTTACCCGAAGCAGCGATCCGAAAGAAACAGCTTTTACGGTTTCCATTGATCTTTTAGGCGAAGGCGTTTCTACCGGAATTTCGGCGAGCGATCGAAGCAAAACGATTTTGGCTTTGATGGATAAAAATACCAAACCCGCAGATTTCATGCGTCCGGGCCATATTTTTCCGTTGAGAGCGAAGAAAGGTGGTGTTTTGAAAAGAGCTGGACATACTGAAGCGGCAATCGATTTAACTAAATTGGCGGGCTTGCAAGAAGGTGGTGTAATTTGCGAAATCATGAATGATGACGGTTCGATGGCGCGACTTCCTGAGTTGTATCTGTTAGCAAAGAAACATGATTTAAAGTTAATTTCGATTGAAGATTTAATTGAGTACCAATTACGAAAAGGAGATTTGATCGAACGATTGGAAGAAAGAAAAGTTAAGACTCACTACGGAGATTATGATTTTTTCGCTTTTAAAGAAACCAGTACTGACCAAATTCATTTTGCTTTAACGAAAGGACATTGGTCTACCAACGAACCTATTTTGGTAAGAGTTCAGGCGTCGAATTCTTATTTCGATGTTTTGAGTAGATTGACCACTGGTGAAAAACCATTGCTCGAAAAAGTAACCAAAATGATCAATGAAGAAGGAAAAGGAGCGATTATTTTTATTAATAATGTTTCGAATTCTGAAAATACAATGCGAAAATTGCAGCAGTTTTTAGATTTCCAAGATGGTCAGGAAAAACGGGCGACTTTATCTTCGAACTTCCATGATTACGGCATTGGAACCCAGATTTTGAAAAATTTAGGTATTAATAAATTCAGAGTTATTACGCAGGATACGAGCCTAAAACCTGTCGTAGGCGGTTATGATGTTGAGGTGACCGAAATGGTTGCACTTTAGTATTAATGAAAGCGAGTTTTCAACCTCGATAAATTCGTTATAAAAATAGTTGTCAGCATAATATCATGCTGACAATTTTTGTTTAAAATGGTAAAGCAAAACATCACCTCACCAAAAATTGTTATCTTCGTCTCAATGAAATATTTACAAACTTTTCTTTTATTTTTCAGTGCGTTTTTCTTTTCACAAGATATTCGCAGCGTACAATTGTTCAATCCACAAACCAATGATGAAACGCCGGTGATTGGTTTTAATGAACAGCTGATTTTGCGCTTCGATGATTTGTCGAATTCCAGTACGATTTACCGTTACACACTGAAACATTTTGATCGGAATTGGAATGACGATGGTTTGTTTTTTACCGAATATGCGAACGGTAGTTTGACTGGAATGATTGATCGATTTCAGTATTCCTTCAATACTTTGCAAGCGTACACTAATTATACTTTAACTTTCCCCAACGATAAAATTCAACCCAAGATTTCTGGGAATTTCGAGATTGTTGTTTATCAGGATTCTGCCAGCAAACCACTTTTTACTAGGAGATTTGCCGTGGTTGAAGACGGTGCAAATGTGGCTGTGAATGTTTCCAGAACTTCGGATGCAAGAAATCCACAAATTAATCAAAGAGTAGAAGTGCAGGCGATTGGCAACGGGTCGACCATGAGTTCCAATCTTAATTCGTTGACTTTAAATGTCATTCAAAATAACAACTGGAATCTAGGAGTTTACAATCAAAAACAGAGTTCGTCGCTGGGAAATAAAATTCTTTTCCAACAAATGAATCTGGTGTTTCCAGGGAACAATGAATTTTATTATTTCGATAATAAAAATATGAATCAGCCCTTTGATATGGTTGCGCAGGCAGAAAATATCGATGGCATTAATTACACTTATCTGCATTCAGTTTGGGCTTTTCCGCTCAATTATCAATACCAACCAGATGTGAATGGTGCTTTTTATTTCCGGAGAAATGATTTAGGAATAGAAAGAAATTCAGAGCGTGAAGCTGATTATTCCTGGGTTTACTTCGCTTTAGATTCTGAAGAAACCAATAAAGAAATTTATGTCGTTGGTGGTTTTAACGATTTTCTAGCAACCAAAGAAAATCAAATGATCTACGATGAAACATTAAAAAAGTACATCGCAAATATTTATTTGAAACAAGGTTTTTACAACTATATTTTAGCTACTAAAAATCCAGACGGAACATTGAATCTCGGTGAAATAAACGGTAATTTTTGGCAGACCGAAAATCTGTATCAGGCATTTTTATACTACCAGCCTTTTGGTAGAAGTTACGATGGATTGTTGGGTTATGGCGAGTTTAGAACGCCGGTGAGATAGATTTTATTTTATCCTAGTTTGTCAGGATTTTGAGAAGTATGAAAAATTGCCACAATTACAATAAATTCTTTTTCAATTTTGTAATGTATGGTGAACGGGAAAGTTTTAATTGCTAAAACTCTAATATCTTTATATTTTAACGGTGCTGATTTTGGATGGGTTTGAATTAAATCGACTTGCTTTCTAATTTCTTTTTTAAATCTCTTTCCCAAACCAACAACTCTACCTTCGTAGAATTTTGCAGAATCTAGAAATTCCTCGTTTGCTCTAAATGAAAATTTAATTTTCATCCAATTCTCTATCAATTTCAGAAAAGACATCATCTATATCTATGAGACAATCGGGATTTCTCTTGTATTCTTCTATCCTTTCTCTCACTTCATTCTTCTGCCACTCTGGAATTTCGAGATCGATTTTATCTTCTGATAGACCATCAATATAATCCCAAACTCTTTCTAATAAATTTTCAGGAAGCGCTTGTAGTTTTTCAGTAAGTTGTTCAATAGTGACATTCATAGAATCAAAGTTAATAAAAACAATTAATAAAAAAAGACCTTCAGATTTCTCTGAAGGTCAATATTTTTAAATCAAATAAAATTCGTGCAACTTCTCTTCGCACAAAATCTTGACCACGTCAATCCAGCGGTCCTCATCATTCAAACAAGGAATGTAATTGTAGACTTCTCCACCGCCATGCTCAAACTGCTCTTTCCCTTCAACTGAAATTTCTTCCAAAGTTTCTAAACAATCAGATACAAAAGCCGGACAAACAATCGCAAGATTTTTAATTCCTTTCTTGCCTAAATTCTCCAGAGTAGTATCCGTGTACGGTTCCATCCATTTGTCGTTTCCGAGACGGGATTGAAAAGTCACCATCACTTTTTCTTTCGGCAAACCTAATTTCTTAATAACCTGTTCTGTGACTTTAAAACACTGATGTCTGTAGCAAAACTGATGACTCGGATTGTCATCTCTTGAGCAGCAATCGTTTAAATTACAAGTGTTGGTCGGATCAGTTTTGAAGATGTGTCTTTCCGGAACGCCGTGATAAGAAAACTGTAACGCATCAAACGTTTCAGGAAGTTTTTCGCGAATACTTTCAGCCAAACAGTCGATATAAATTTCACGATTGTAGAACGGTTGAACGTAATTAATTTTAATATCTGGGAAATGTTTCTTACGAACATCTTCTGCTTTGTCAATCACCGTTTCCGTTGTGCTCATCGCATATTGAGGATACAATGGAAAAAGTACAATTTCCGTAACGCCTTGATCGGTCAGTTTTCTAATTCCAGTTTCGATACTCGGTTCAGCGTACCGCATTCCGATTTCTACGGGAACATCAACGATCTTTTGAAGCTTCGTCTTAATTCTTTCCGTGATGAAAATAAGGGGCGAACCTTCCTCAGTCCAAACCGTTTTATACGCTTCTGCAGATTTCTTGGGACGCGTATTGAGGATAATTCCCTGCACCAGCAAAGACCGGAAGAACCAGCGATAATCAATCACTTTTTCGTCCATTAAAAACTCATCCAGATATTCTCTGACATCCTCCGTTTTCGTCGATCTTGGTGACCCGAGATTAACTAATAAAATTCCTTTTTTCGACATGTATTTTTTATTTGGGCGCCAATTTCCGCCTTCCACTCCCGCTTTTTTAATTGCTGCCTTAGTTTCGGCATGCTCAACCACCAAGACAAGCTCAGTCATCAATTAAAAAGAGCTCCGTTCAAGTCGGGGCGCAACCCTGTTATATTTTTAAAATGACAGCAAATTATTGAAAATTACATTTATCTTCAACTATCAACTATCAACCGTTCACCGCTTCCACATGTTCTACCAATTCTGGCACAAACTGTTTCAGTAGATTTTCAATTCCACCTTTCAAAGTAGCTGTTGAACTTGGGCAACCTGAACACGCACCTTGCAATAACATTTTTGCAGTTTTCGTTTCGGCATCATATTCCATTAAGGAGATTTTTCCGCCATCGCTTTCTACGGCTGGTGCAACATATTCAGTTAAGATATCCGAAATTTTTTGTTCCGTTTCGGTATATTCTCTATTCATGATCGCTGCTGCTGGACTTTCATGTTTCTGTGCGGTTGCATTAGAAACAACACCGCCATTTTGTAAATAGTCTGCTACAAAAGTTCGCATCTTCACCATTACTTCATGCCATTCTACAGACACATTTTTAGTAACGGCCACGAAATTGTCAGAAATGAAAACTTCTTTAGCAAAGTCATATTCCTCAAAAATCGCTTGAGCTAAAGGAACATCACTTGCTTCTTCACGGGATTTTACTTCGATAAACCCATTAAGCAGTGAAGTATTTGAAACGAATTTCATCACCATCGGATTGGGCGTCATTTCAGCATAAATCATATGTTCTTCATTTTTTTTCTGAAGATAAATTCGTGGATTTGCTGACAATTCTTCTTGGATAATTCCCTTTAAAGGTTCAATCACGTTTTCCCAATCGATACCATCTTGTTTTGCTACGGCAATAAAGTTGGCCGTAATAAAAACCCGTTCTACGAAAGGATATTTGAAAAGTTCTTGAGCTAGAGGAATTTCTTTAATATCAGAATTTCGATCCAATTCCAAAGAGCCCGGAATCAAGTTGTAGTCGGCTACGAACTTCATCACTTTTGGGTTTTCGGTTGGCTCTATAATTATTTGTCTCATTTTATTTCACTAAATTTGAGTACAAAAATACGGATAACAATTTAGATTTCATTACGGACGTTTTAGACCCTATCAATGAGTTTAATCAGCAAAAAATAGAAAAATTTTCGAAATACTAAAACTTGTAGACTTTAAAATTAAAAAATGTGAAGCAAATGGGATTTGTCTTTTATCTTTTTTCTATTATCTTATCATCTTTAAATAAAAATTATGGCACTTATAAAAGAACTTTTAGGAAAAACTCCACAAATCGGAACCGATACCTTTCTCGCAGAAACCGCTACCATTATTGGTGATGTTACGACGGGCACAGAATGCAGTATTTGGTATAACGCCGTGATTCGCGGCGATGTGAATTACATTAAATTAGGAAATAAAGTCAATGTGCAAGATAATGTGATGCTGCACTGTACGTATGAAAAATTCCCTTTAATCATTGGTGATAATGTCTCGATCGGACATAACGCCATTGTTCATGGCTGCACGATTCAAGACAATGTTCTCATTGGAATGGGCGCAATTGTGATGGATGATTGTTTGGTTGAGAGCAACTCAATTGTTGGCGCAGGCTCAGTCGTGATTCAAGGCACGCACATCAAATCTGGTGAAGTTTGGGCCGGAACACCAGCTCGAAAAATTAAAGATACCTCTGCAGAACTACTGGAAGGCGAGGTGAATAGAATCGCCAATAATTATGTGAAATATTCATCTTGGTATAAAGATTAATTGCTTTTTAGATATATCGTGCAAAAGTAGTAGGATTTATTCTACTACTTCTTTTTCTAAACGATCACCAATCAAAACTGGTTTTCCATTTTCACATTTAATTTCCAAAGGCGGCATCACCAAGGCACAATCCGACACTAAACCGTACTTGGTATTAAAAGCACTTTGCATAGACGTGAACTGCGTTACTTTTGGTAAAACTTGATCCTCTAGTTTTAAGGGATAAGCGATATAAGAACTTGGTCCGCCACACGCTTTGGATCCGATAGCCGTAAATTTCCAATCGGCTGGATCGGTGCAAGATTCGGTAGCGACTATAGAATCAATTTCTTTAATCAATTTCTTCATTTGCAGTTGCTCCTCTTCTTGCGTGAAATGATTGTGTGGCTTTTCAGAAATATCTTTCGGTAGCGTGTCTTCATCAATTTTTACTTTTCTTAAGGAGCAGGACGCTACTGTTGAAGCGGATATTAAAATAATTAGGAGATGTTTCATTTTTATATTTTCTACTATTTTACAATAATACGGCCTTTTTCAAATATAAATCCCGATTCATTCATTTGAATCGGGATTTTTTGTCATTTTAATTACGAATGTCCTGGCGAACTTTACCACCTTAATTTAGAAACATCAAGATAAAAAAACTTTGTCTTCTGAGCTTTCGAGTAAACACTTTTTAAAGTTAGATCGCTTCAAGATGAAGTTTTTTTCATAAATTTTCTGGTAACGCTCAGGTATTTCTGCAGGTCGGGGTGGACTTTTATAACAAGTCTTTGTAAATATAACAAATTAAACAATTAGTAAAAACTTTAAGGATAGGCACTTCCGACAGGCTAATAGAAATACCGTCTTTACTCTATAATCATAAAATTAATACCTTTAAATAAACAAGATAGAGGTGGTGTCCTACGTCTTTATTACGTGTTTTGAATATAGTAACAAACAGTTTTACTTTCAGGTTCTATAAAAACATATAAACTTCCATCACACCAAAAATTCATACGTTCAAAATATTGTTGCATGAATTTATCTTCACATTCTACGTTGGTAAATTCTGTTTCAATCTGGTTCCACGTTGAAAATTGACAAAGAAATTTCATTTTTTTTCCACTCTTTGGGCAAATTGGAACATCATCATCTTGTAATAAATTTGGTTTTCCGGCAATTCCTAAGATGGTAAGTTCATTTTCGTCTGTTAAACCTTCAAATTCACGAAGAGAAAGTTTACTTTGTTTGAATTGAATAATTGAATCTTTTTTCAATTCATCAAATGCCGAAGTTATTTCGCTTGAATCTTCTGGTGCAAGTATCTTTGGTGCATTTGGATTGGAGTAATCCAAATATACATTTTCAATATCTAAATAAATTGGGCAAATTAAATGAACATCAAATGGAAGCCAATTGAAGTACTTATCACTACTATTTATAAATCCAACATATTGAAATCCGCTTAAAAATTTATTTTCTGGAACGGTAAAATCAGCTGGAAAAGTACCACCTAAAGTATGCAATCCGTTTTCATTTTTGTAGAATTCTACGTTTGATTCATTTTTATTCGAACCAAGTATGTCTTTGAAAAAATTCATTATTAGCGAGAGTTTTGTTTAATATGAAGTGTGACGTTTTGGGACTTTGCCATGGTGGGGACTTTTATTACAAGTTTTTGTAAATATAATAAATTGAATAATTAGCGAAAAGCTTAATGATAGGAACTTCCGACGCGCTAATAGAAATACTTACTGGTGTTGTGCGATGGTGCTCTTTATTTAAATTCAATTAACTTTTCATTTGCTATATCATACTCATATATTTTTTGTGTTTCAATATCTATATAAATCCATTGCATGATCGTAAATCGGTGCTCAAAAGTATAGCCAATGCCCAAAACTTGATAATATTTGTTATTTTCTGTTCTACTCTCAATAGAATACTCTAATTGTTCTTTTTTTTGAATAGCGGATTGTATTAATTTGTTTTTTGAGTTTGCTATATAGAATTCAGCTAAAACATATAAATCATCTAATCCACTTTTTGAATAAATATCGTCAGAATAGTGGTATTTTAATTCTTTTTTATATTCTTTTCTAAATTTAGACACTTTTCCATCTTGAGTTTTCTTAATAGCGATTAGCCAATCTTCTATTTGTGGTGTTTCTCCATCTCCAGCAATGTATATGGTGTCTTTTTTCCATTTAATTTCACAAATGTCACCTCTTCGTAAGTTTCTTTGATCATTATTGTCATTCACAAAACTATAGGTGTCTTTTCCTTTTTTTGCATACAACCACCTATAATCTCCATTATCATTATAGTATACAAATTCAAAGGGATCTGTGAAAATTTTAGGTGTTTTTTCTTTAATTTGATTTTCATCAGCTTTTATTGATGTACTTTTTAAAGTGTCTTGGATTGTAACTTTTTGTTTACTTTCACTTGTTTTGTTCTCACAAGATTGTAAAGCGAAAGAGAGCATTAAAAGTTTGAGTATTATTTTCATCTGTTTTTTTATCGTTTCATTTTCTGACGAATGTTGGTTTAGCATATCGCACACCACCCAAATATACGCAACTCTGCCTTTCAACCCAATTTATTTCTCTCCTTGGCGTTTGCTTTACTTCTGGTTTAAAGAATATTTCCTGTTCCTTTCTGCAAAATAGTTAAGATTAGTCATATTTAATAACCAACTGCTTTTCTTAATCCATTTTAGAGAAAGATTAAAATCCCAACTCAAATCAATGAATGGTGATTTCGCTCATTTCATTCAACTCAATTTCCTTAAATTTGACCAATGGACCAATCTCTCTTTAATTTAACCGAACATACCAACCGCAGTATTTTTCTCACCGGAAAAGCCGGCACCGGAAAAACCACTTTCCTGAACGAGTTCGTCAAGAAAACCAAAAAAAAACACATCGTGGTTGCTCCGACTGGAATTGCCGCGATCAACGCTGGTGGCGTGACCATTCACTCCATGTTCGGACTTCCTTTAAGAACCTTCATCCCCACAACAGATAGAATCGACAGCAACTTAGGAAATAATATTTCCGACTTAATGCAGCATTTCAAATACCGAAAAGACAAGCTAAAGTTATTGCGTGAAATTGAAATCATTATCATCGATGAGGTTTCCATGCTTCGCGCCGATGTTTTAGATATGATGGATTTCTCTTTACGTTTCGTTCGTCGGAATCAGCAGAAATTCGGCGGCGTTCAAATGTTATTTATTGGCGATTTGTACCAATTGCCACCAGTTGTTCGTGATGAACATTTTTTAGGTCAATATTACAAATCCCCTTTTTTCTTCGAGAGTTATGCTTTAAAGGAAATGCCTTTAATTACGCTTGAACTCACGACGGTTTATCGGCAAACCGATGAGAAATTTCTGGATATTCTGAATGATATTCGGGATGGCGCAGTCGGCGATATCGATTTTGAAACGTTGAACGAAAGATATATTCCAGACTTTGAACCAACTTATGAAGCCTACGTTTATTTAACGTCGCATAACCGAATGGCCGACGAAATCAACCAGAAGAAAATTGCGGCTTTGAAAGGGAAACCATATTTCTATTCGGCAGATATCGTAGGTAATTTTAATGAAAATCAATATCCAAACGAAGAGGAACTGCAGTTGAAAGTCGGCGCGCAAGTGATGTTTATTCGCAACGACGCCAGTTCCGAGAAAAGATATTTCAACGGTAAACTTGCTGAAGTCATGAATCTGGATGACAAAGAAATTACCGTGCTCATCGATGGTGATGATGAAGTTTTTAAAATTAAAAAAGAAACATGGGAGCAGAAAAGATATGGTTTAGATGCCGATAAAAATATTACCGAAGATGTCTTGGGCAGTTTTCAGCAGTATCCAATTCGCCTGGCTTGGGCGGTGACCATTCATAAATCGCAAGGTTTGACATTTGATCGGTTGATTATTGACGCCGGGAAATCTTTTGCGTCCGGACAGGTTTATGTGGCGCTTTCCCGGTGCCGAACTTTGGAAGGAATTGTTTTAAAATCGAAGATTACGCCTAATGTAATTTTTGCTGATCGACGCGTTTCCAAATTTCAAGATGAAACCAATGCCAACGCTAAGATTGATGAAATCCTGGAAGTCGAAAAATACGATTACAGCATTAAGAAAGTCGTCAGCCGATTGGATTGTCTGTGGTTCAAATTTTCACTGGAGAAATGGTTTAATTCAACCAAAACCAGCAAGGCACTCGATAAAAATAAAGCGCAGCATTTATATCAAAATTTAAAACCGAAGATTGAAAACTTTGGTCAGGTTTATCAGAAGTTTGAAAAAATAATGCTGCAGAAAACCCATAAATTCATTAATGGAAATGAAGAATGGAGCGAGATTGAAACCAAAGCCAAAGGGGCGGTCAATTTCTTTTTTACTAAAATAAATTTGGAAGTCTTCCAACCTTTACTCGATTTCTATGCTGAAAATAAAGGAACCAAAGGACTGAAAGAATACAACGAAGATTTCCGGGTTTTTCTAGATGATTTAGAAGATTATCTGAATGATCTCAAGAAAGTTTATCTGTTGGAAATTCCGCTTTTCAATACGGATAATAATATTTCTATTTCGACCAAGGTGGCGAAGATTCCATCTCATATTTTAAGTTTTCAATTGTTTGAAGAAGGTAAAACCATTCCCGAAATCGCCAAAGAAAGAGGTTTGGTTTCCGAAACTATTTTCGGACATCTGGCAAAATTTGCAGAGCAAGGTTTACTGGATATAGCCAGAATCTTCGACAAACAAAAGATTAAAACCTTCGAAAAAGAATTTAAGAAAAGTTCCCACGAAACCTTAAACGATTGGAAAAGAGAATTGCCAAATGATTTTGAATTCAATGAAATCCGTTTGTTGCTGAACCACTTCAATCATAAAAAGTCGAAGACGGAAAAGTAATTGTTAACTTCCTGAAACTAAAAAAGTCACAAAAAGATTCTTTTGTGACTTTTAACTTTATTGATTAAACTCCTTTATCTTTTAATCACAATCTTTTTCATAGGTTCAACAGGTTTTCTATTCTGGTATTTTTTAATCCAGTTATAAAATACCAAGAAGCCAAAGATGAAGATGGAAATGCGGGACAATAAATCACCGGTTCGCGTATAGAAAGTTTGATGTTCATACAGATTAACTTTCGCGAATAACGTAGTTTTATCACCATAAAAGGTATCTCCTAAAACATCACCTCTTGCATCAATGTGCGCGGAAATTCCACTGTTCGCAGACCGTGCGATTTCGCGTCGTGTTTCTATGGCGCGCATTCTGGCATAAGCCATCAACTGTTTGTGACCTTGCGTAACGCCCCACCACGAGTCATTGGTCATAATTCCTAAAAAGTTGGCGCCCTCTTTTACGTAATCGGTCACGAACTCTCCGTAAATACTTTCATAACAAATGATGGGTGCCATTTTTCCTTTGTTGAAAGTGTTGGTGAATACTTTTCTTTTTTCGTCAATGCCCAGCGAAGCAGTTGTGCCACCAAGGTTCAACATAGCGTTTCCAAGCAGTGGTTTCAACACACTGATATACGGAAAAATCTCAACGCCAGGAACCAATTTCCCTTTGTGATAGACTTCTACTTTTTGATTGGGTATAATCTGAACAGCCGAGTTATAACTGTCCACAAAAATACCTTGCGACGTCTGATAGGCGGTTTTCGATTTTTCATTTTCGTTCGGATAAAATCGATGCGAAGAAATTCCAGTTACTAAAACCGATTTCGGGTGTTTGCTTAAAAAGTTTTTCGTCTTATTTAAAAGTTCACTTTCTTCAAACCCCGTTTCAGAAATCGACCCGAAACCAGGAAGTGAAGTTTCTGGACCAATATAATAATCGATTTGACCTTTTGAATTTTCTTCGGCTAAAGTCAGCAAGTCATTTAAAATAGTCAGACTGTCTTTAGAATATTTTTCGGTGTAAGGATTGAGTTCCGGCTGCAGCATTAACACATTAACTGTTCCTGTCGGTTTCAAATCGAAGTTTTTGTATTGTCCGACAGAGATCAACATTGGTAAAGCGATGCCAGCCACTAATACTGAAGAGTTAATGATTAAAGATTTTCTTTTTCTGCCCGCCTCCCAAATTCGTAAGGTGTAGAAAGCGAAAACATTAACCAGTAAAATCCAGAAACTACCGCCAGTCGAGCCAAGAGTATCATACCACTGAATAAATTGCGGGTAATCAGCGAAGACGTTTCCTAAATTCAACCACGGCCAAGTGAATTCCCAACTTAAATGAAGTTTTTCCCAAACCATCCAAATGGCGACGAAGAAGACCAATCCAAAATAAGTTCCCTGTGCTTTTTTGTACCAATGGTAGCATTGGAAAACAATAGCGTAGAAAAAGGAATTAAATAAAACGGGAAAAACAACTGCAAAAAGCGAGTGCGAACCATCTGGATTTCTCGCTCCGTATAACCAACCGGTTGTGACGATATTCCAAATCACGAAACAGAGATAGGTGAGACCGAAAATTGTCCAACCTTTTCTTTTAATTTTAGAGAAATTTGAAATGTCGTGTTCGAGAATTAGTAGAGGAACAAGGGCAAAAAATATAAAAAACGGAATTCCGTACGTGGGCCAAGAGATACTCAACAAAACCGCTGAGAGCAAAGAAAGAATAATATATTTCATAGGTTGTTTAAAACGTATTTAATTTTCAAAGTTAAGAATTTTGCCTTTGAGTTTTAGTGGTGAGGTTCTTCACTTCGCTTTTCTCTGTTTAGAAAGACAATGGCATTTCGCAATTAAGAAGATTGTATGGTTCTGGAAAATCCCTAAAACTGATTTTCAATTTCCACACTTACCCCGCGCATTTCGCCCGTCATGGGTGGACTGGTTTTGGTGATTCTGATTTTAATAAAAGAAATCTGAGGAAATTTTAGTTTGATGCTTTTCAAAATTCTACCTGCCACATTTTCCATCAGCTTGGACGGAATCTTCATTTCTTGATGAATGATTTCATTGATTTCAGCGTAGTTGATGGTGTCATTTAAATCATCAGTTTCCACTGCTTTCCAGTAATCCGTGTGAACTTCTACATTCAAAAGATAGTAGGTTCCGATCAGGGTTTCTTCGGGAAGAGCCCCGTGGTACGCGTAGATTTTGAGGTCTTCTATAATTATTTTTGAGGTCATTATTTTATTCGTGTTTTGGATAGGATAATATTGATTTACATCTTAATTCTCCTTAATATCTTAATGTTAAAAAAAGGTACATCTAAGTTTTGGCTAAAGCCAACTGATTTTTTTTATTTATTAAACGGGCTAAAGCCCGTTCCTATTGATGTATGTGCTTTACTCTAATCTTATTCTTTCTTTCTTTCTCTGAATTGTCACATTATCACATCAACACATCATCAAATCATTTCCCGCAATAGGGATGGAAGTGGAAATCCCGGAACAGGCGTTGGCAAAGCATTGGCGTGAGGAATTGCAACGGACAGCCCGGCTTTTTTTGTTTTGGCCAATGCGCTGGCAAAAAAGATTGCCCAAAAAATATTAAAATTTTGTCAAAGTTCAGATCTTTGACAAAGTAAATTTTACTTGATCGTGGTCGATAATTCCAGCATTGCTTCAATCGGTTTCAAAGCTTTCAAGCGCAATTCTTCATCCATTAAAATTTCTGGTAATTCATACTTCATACACAAGTATAATTTTTCCAGCGTGTTTCTCTTCATGTAAAAACATTCGGAGCAATTGCAAGATTCATCGAAAACCAAGGCGGGAATTAACTTTTTATGAGGTGCGCGTTTTTGCATTTCGTGCAAAATTCCTTCTTCAGTCGCCACTATAAATTTTTGAGCGTCATCTTTCTCTACAAAATTTAAAAGTCCAGACGTAGATCCCACATAATGCGCCAGATCCAAAACAGCCGCTTCACTTTCGGGATGCGCGATGAGTTTTGCCTGAGGATTGGCTGCCAGTTGCTGAGCGATTCTTTCCATAGAGAAGGCTTCATGAACGATACAGGTTCCGTCCCAAAGAATCATATCTCGTCCGGTTTTCTTCATCAAATAAGCTCCTAAATTTTTGTCCGGTGCAAAGATAATCGGACGGTCTTCTGGCAGAGATCGAATAATTGTTTCGGCGTTGGAACTGGTCACGATAATATCAGATTCTGCTTTTGTTTCGGCGTTACAGTTGATGTAGGTCGCAATTAAAGCGCCTGGATGTTTCGCACGCATTGCCCGCAAACCTTCGCCACTACAACCGTCTGCCAAGGAGCAGCCAGCTTGAGTATCCGGAAGAACTACTTTTTTCGAAGGATTCAAAATCTTCGCAGCTTCTGCCATAAAATGAACGCCACAAAAAGCGATCATATCAGCATCTGTATCTTTTGCAGCCCGTGCCAGTTGTAGGGAATCGCCTAAATAATCTGCGATATCCTGAATGGCTGGTGGCTGATAATAATGCGCCAAAATAACGGCATTTTTTTCTTTTTTCAAATCAAGAATGGCCTGAACCAAAGCTTCGCCTTGAGGAATGATGAGGTCATCTATTTTCAAAAACCCTCTTACGGGAAGGTTCGATTTTGCTTTATCGAATTTTTCTGTGCTCATGTTTTAAAAATCTTTAGGATTGGGATGTTTAAAGGTATAATTAAAATCTCGAATCAGTTTCTCGGAAGAAATGACTCTCTGTTTTTGGTCGCTCGTATTTTCAACCTTTAAATTGAGAACTTCGGCAATAGAAGGATGTTCGGGCGCCACGATGTTATAAGTTTCAGCCTGAATTTCTGACTTGAGGAACAAATCAACAATCGGCAGAATGTCTTCATAATGAATATAGTTCGTTAGTTTTCCTGGGTTTTCTGGCGTTCTGTTTTTAAACATATTCTGGAGAGAACGGTCATCGCCCATCAAACCGCCGAACCGCAGAATATTTGTTTGCGGATAAGATTTTCTGACCAAGTTTTCTGAAGTTAGAATATCCGTTCTTAAATTATCGGTATCGTCTTCCGTGAAAATATGATCTTCCTGCGGATAAACTCCGGTTGAGCTAAAAAGGATGGTTTTCGGAAATTCGAGTTTTAGCTTTTCAAAGCCTTGATGCCAAGTATTACGGGAAATCGGCATGCTGAAGATAGCGACATCCACCATTTCTAAAAAACTAAAATCAATCGTTGAGCTAAAATCTAACAAATGAACTTCAGAGGCCACGTTTTGCAAAGGAATTATTTTCTCCGGTGAAGTGGTTGTAGCGATTACATGATGGTCTAAATTTCGTAAATATTTGGACAATTTTTCACCGACCCAACCGCAACCGATAATGGCAACTCTCATGGTTTTAAAAAATTTTGAATTAAAGTTTCTATTTCTATTTGTGCAGCTTCTAGTTGATCGTTCACTACAATTTCGTCGAAGTCATTTTTAAAGGAAATTTCTTCCGTCGCTTTCGCCACGCGAGTGTGAATCGTTTCCAAATCATCAGTTCCTCGGGCAATTAATCGCAATTCTAAAGCAGCCACAGATGGCGGCATAATAAAAATCGATAAAGCCTGATCGCCGAAATATTTTTTTAAAGCAATTCCACCCTGAACATCAACATCGAATATGACTACTTTTCCGGCGGCCCAGATTCGGTCGACCTCGGATTTTAAGGTTCCGTAATATTTATCTGTATACACTTCTTCATATTCAACAAAGCCGTCTTTTGAAATCTTTTCACGAAATTCTTCAGGCGAGATAAAGTGATAATCAATTCCATGCACTTCCGCTCCACGTGCTTTTCTGGTCGTACATGAAATCGAAAATTCCAGTTCAGTGAAATGTTCCAAACAATGTTTAACCAAAGTGGTTTTTCCACTTCCGGAAGGCGCTGAGAATATGATAACTTTTTGCATAAAATGATAGTTGATTGATGATGGTTTATAATTGATGACAAATACAATTAATGATTAATAATCAACCATTAATTATAAAACGTTCAATGTTTGTTCCTTCACTTTTTCCAAGTCGTCTTTCATCATCACGACCAGTTTTTGAATTTCGGCGTGATTGGCTTTAGAACCCAAAGTATTGATTTCCCGACCAATTTCCTGAGAGATAAAGCCAAGTTTTTTGCCATTAAAGTCTTCGTTGACCATCACTTCCAAATAATATTTTAAATGTTGCGTCAGTCGAACTTTCTCTTCTGCAATATCTAATTTCTCAGTATAATAGGCCATTTCCTGATAGAAACGGGTTTCATCAATTTGATCAAATTCGTTTAGCGATTTGCGATAGCGGTCTTTCACACCTTCCATTCGCACTTCTTCGTAAGGTTCTACCTGAGTTAAGTAGGACTCAATTTTTTTAATGTTACGGCTCAGTTCCTGTTGCAGAATTTCTCCTTCAGTACGTCTGAAATTTTCAAACTTAGTGATGGTTTCTTCCAGCAATTCGATTAAGAAAATCCATTCATTTTCATCGAGTTCATCACTTTTTGTAGAAATCGCGTCTGGCATTCTAATCGCCATTTTCAGATATTCGAAGTCAGGACCGTCGCCAGAAACTTTTTTCAGTTCCTGCATATAAGCGGTTACCAAATCATGATTTATTGCCACGTCACTCGCATTGTTAAGCGATTCGAAATTCACATAACAATCTACTTTGCCACGCAAAACTCGATCATTCAGCAGTTTGCGAATCTCAAATTCTTTTTCTTTGTATCGTAAAGGAATTTTGATGTTCAAATCAAATGATTTGCTGTTGAGAGATTTAATATCGATGGTTAATTTCTTGCCGTCGAAAACTCCTTCGCTTCTTCCGAAGCCGGTCATAGATAAAATCATGTATTTGCTTTATCTCACAAAGATAATTATTTAAAAACTTTTAGGCTTAAAAAAGCAAGAGTATAATTTTCGCTAATTACAGAAAGGATTATTTTATATATTTGCACTTAATAAAAGATTTAGAAATATGCTTAAATCGCTTTTCCATTGGAAAGTTTTAGTAAATATACTTTTAGCGGGTGCCGTTTTCGTTGGTGCGCTCTGGTTGACTTTTCGTTGGTTAGAAATGCATACGAATCACGGAAAAGAAATTGCAGTACCCAATGTGATGAATAAATCGGTCCACGATGCCATCAAGATTTTAGATGATTCAGGCTTGGGTTATGAAGTCGACAGCGGTAAATACGAGCCGAAATTCAAACCTTTTCAAGTTTTACAAATCTACCCTTCACCAGGTTCTCGAGTGAAAGATGGAAGAACAATAGTTTTACGCGTAAATCCAAGAACGTATGCGCAAGTTTCCGTTCCGGATGTTTTAGATCGATATAAAGGTTTAGCTTTTAGACAACTCGAGCAAGTTGGGTTGAAAGTTGGTGATACCATTTTTGAACCGAGTATCCAACGTGATGCCGTTTTGCGAATGATGTTTAATGGTGCCACCCTGAGACCTGGAGCTTTGTTGCCTAGATTCTCCACCATCGATTTGGTAATTGGCGCCGGACCTAGAAGAAATATCAGCGTACCGAATCTTGTCGGCTTAACCGTTCAGGAAGCAAAATTAATTATCGCTCAAAACCTATTTGAGATTGGTTTGGTGGAGCATGAAGATGGCGGTGCGGATCAATCAGATATCGTTTATTACCAAGATCCAGCAGCCTTTGATGTTCGGGATCAAGGAATGCAGATTGACATTTGGGCCAGTAAAAAGACACCAGCCGAAATGGGTGGGAAAATCTCACAACTCAATTCGATTTATCGCATAAAAATGGATTACAGTGTTCCAGATCAATCCTACTATGAAGATGAGCCGCCGGTTTACAGACAGCCAGCTCCAAGTCGTAGAGAACCCCTAGAAGAAGTACCAAGACCGGTAACTCCATCTGTTGAAACTCCAAAACCAGAAGTAAAAAAGCAGGAAACGCCGAAGACGCCGACTGAGCAAAAAGCAAAACCCGTGGAAACGAAACCAAAACCGACTACGGTAACGCCGAAAACAACTCCTACTAAGACCGAAGAAAAGCCAAAAGCTAAAAGGGTCATTGTTGAGTAGTTTTTAAAGAACAAAAATCTAAAGCTTCAACCGAAATGTTGGAGCTTTATCTTTCAAAAATAGAATGGCAGACGAACACGATAATTTTTCAGAAGAAGAGCTTCTACAACAAGAATCTCACGAATCTCACGACTCAACTGAATCTGAGTCGGAGGAGCTTTTTGAACATTTTTTTATTAAAGTAGATAAAGGTCAGGAACTGCTGCGGATCGACAAGTATCTGCTTAATTTCCGCCAGAATTCTACGCGTAATAAAATCTCGCAAACCTGTCGAGCTGGCAATGTTGTCGTGAATGGCGCTCCCGTGAAACAGAATTATCGCGTAAAACCTGGTGACGAAATTTCGGTGTTGCTCACAAAACCGCCCAGACAAAATCTCATCATTCCGCAAGATATTCCAATTAACATCGTTTATGAAGATGACGATGTGGTGGTCGTTGATAAAGAAGCTGGCATGGTTGTTCATCCTGGTCATGGCAATTACGATGGAACTTTAATCAACGCTTTGGCTTTTCACTTCGAAAAAAACGGACAGAAATCAGACTTAGATCGCGTAGGTTTGGTGCATCGAATTGATAAAGATACCTCCGGGCTACTGGTCGTTGCGAAAAACGAATATGCTTTAAGTTATCTGGCCAAGCAATTTTTTGACCGAGAAACCAAGAGATTATACTGGGCTTTTGCTTGGGGAAATATAGAAGAGGAAGCTGGAACGATTCGTGGAAATATCGGCAGACATTTAAAAAACAGAATGCAGATGGCAGTTTTCGAAGATGAAAGTTTGGGTAAACATGCCGTAACGCATTACAAAGTCATCGAACGGTTGCGTTACATCACTTGGGTGGAATGCAGATTGGAAACGGGTCGAACCCATCAGATTCGCGCCCATTTTAAACATATCGGTCATACTTTATTTAATGATGAGCGCTATGAAGGAAATCAGATTTTAAAAGGGGTAAATATGCCGAAGTACAAGCAGTTTATTAAAAATGTTTTTGAAATATTACCTCGTCAGGCCTTGCATGCACATACCATTGGGTTTGTTCATCCAACCACCAAAAAAGAAATGTATTTTGAAAGTCCAATGCCGAAAGATATGGACGAAGCTATTAAAAAGTGGAGGAAATATTTAGAATCTTAGTTCAGTAAAAACTTTTTATCTTTGCTGAAAATTCACGCAACTCTAATTATGAGAAGAATATATACGTTATTTTTCGTGGTGGTCTTTCTCGGAAGCTATAAAAGCCAGGAAACACTTCCTTTTTACCAACAGTATTTACTCGATGGCGAATTTCTTTTTAACCCCGCGCTGTATGGAAGTACGGATGATGTGGTGTTGAATCTGAATTACCAGAAACAATTTTCTAATTTCGATCAATCTCCAAACGTTCAGTCGATTGGACTGCATGCCAATATTTTTGATCGGGTAGGAGCAGGCTTGTCTTTTTTCAGAGATCAAAACGGGCCGATTTCTTCTAACGGTATCTCAGCTGGAGCTTCGTATTTTATTCCCATTGATGATGACGGCGAGCGAAAAAGTCAGTTCTCTTTTGGGACCAATGTGAATTTCTATAATATGAACATCGACTTGGGGATGCTGAATCCACAGGAGCCAGGCGATCCGTTGCTAAGTGCTGAGTCCCTATTTTTAGTCTATGCAAATCTGGGAATGGCGGTAACGTATCGTAATTTTTTCGCTGGAGTTTCTGTCAATGATATTGCGATAACGAATGACATTCCTATTGTGAACGGGATTGAGCCAGAGCCGACTAAGTTTATTCTTCATACAGGATATAATTATTACGTGACTGAAGAATTTTATGTCACCCCTTCAGTGCTGGCGAATTTTAATACCAATTCCTCGAAACTAATCGATTTAAACTTAATGGCAACCTTTGCTGGAGAACAAAGTTCGTTCGCTGCCGGCGCAAGTTTAAGAACGGCCAGCAACAAGTTTGGCAATCAAAATTTAGGAATTTCTCCCGTCATAAAAGCTTCTGTAAATAACTTCTCCTTTGGTGCGACTTACAATTTTGGACTGTCAGATATTCAAGAATACGCCGGCAGCAGTTTTATGCTGAGTATCGGTTACCGGATTGAAAACTTTATCAATCAGCGAGGTTTTAGATATTAGTATTTTGGTGAATGGTGAATTGTGAATGGTGAATTTTGAATGCACTTCCTCACTCTTAACCTTGGCTCTTTTTACTTTTTCCTTGGCTCTTTACCTTGGCCTATTAAACCCAGCTTTTATTTAAAATGATTTACCTGCATATTCCTTTCTGCAAGCAAAAATGCAGTTACTGTAATTTCCATTTTTCGACTTCTTTAAAATATAAAGAAGAGATGGTTTCGGCCATTAAAAAAGAAATTGGTTTGCGTAAGGATGAACTGGAAAGCAAGACTTTAAAATCGCTTTATTTCGGCGGTGGTACGCCTTCTATTCTTAAAGTTGACGAACTTCAATCTATTTTAGATGAGGTTTTAAAACATTTTTCCTTTGACCCTAATATCGAAATTACGCTCGAAGCCAATCCTGATGATTTAGATAAAACTTTTTTAAAGGAACTATCAAAAACACCCTTCAACCGTTTATCCATTGGTACTCAGAGTTTTTTTGATGAAGATTTAAAATTGATGAACCGTGCTCACAATTCGGGTGAAGCGGAGAGTTCCATCAAAAGGGCTCAGGATTTTGGATTTGAAAATATCAGCATTGATTTAATTTACGGTTCGCCCAGTTCCAACTTCGAAATCTGGAAGGAGAATTTAGATAAAACAATTGAACTTCAAGTTCCACATGTTTCTTCTTATGCGTTAACCATTGAGCCTAAAACCATGTTAAACGCCTGGATTTCTCAAGGAAAAATTGCAGCTCCCAAGGAAGCAGAACAGCGTGAAGAGTTTTTCTATATGACTGATTTTTTAAAAGAGAAAGGTTTTGATCATTATGAAATTTCTAATTTTGGGAAGCCTGGTTTTCATTCGAAACACAATTCAGCCTACTGGAAAGCTCAGGAATATTTAGGCATTGGTCCTTCAGCACATTCCTACAATGGACGTAATGAGCGCAGTTGGAATATTGCCAATAATCAGTTGTATATCAATTCTTTAAATCAAAATTCTTTACCTAAAGAAACCGAAGTATTAGCTGAGAAAGAGCAGTTCAATGAAATGCTGATGATCGGTTTGCGTACCAGTTGGGGCGTCGACTTGGCTTCTTTAAAAGAGAAATTCAGTACCGAACTTCTGGAGTATTTTCACCAGGAAATCAAAACCAAACTCGAAGATGGATTATTAATTATTGAAAATAATCATTTAATGATTCCTGAAAAACACTGGTTTTTGGCAGATGGAATTGCGTCGGACTTGTTTATGGTTTAGGTCGTAGGTACTTGGAGAAAGGTCTTAGGTTTTAAATACGATCGCAACGCAACCGTAGCGTATAGGTTCTAAAGTCTAACTTCCCATTTCTAATATCTACCTTCTCACCACTAATTCGTATTTTTGCACAAATTCAGTCCTTTGAAAAATAAAAAACCTGATTTCAGCCACCTTTCTGCCAACCAACCTATTGGGATTTTCGATTCTGGCGTCGGCGGCTTAACCGTTGCGAAAGAGATTAAAAGATTGCTGCCCAACGAAGATTTAATTTATTTCGGCGATACGAAACACCTTCCCTACGGTGAAAAATCTCGAGAGGCTATTATTGGCTACTGTCTTAAAATCAGCGAATTTTTATTAGAGAAAAATTGCAAGGCGATTGTGATTGCCTGTAAT
Source organism: Kaistella antarctica (assembly GCF_900109615.1). Lineage (GTDB taxonomy): Bacteria > Bacteroidota > Bacteroidia > Flavobacteriales > Weeksellaceae > Kaistella > Kaistella antarctica. Next base: position 410,991 of record NZ_FOIX01000004.1, on the reverse strand, counting down.
TCTGCCACAGCCAATGCTTTAAAAGAAGTCTTGGAATTGGTCGATCATAAAATTCCCGTTATCGATGTTATTAATCCAGTAGCTGAGAAAGTGGCTTATGAGATTCACAATAACGTGGGAGTAATTGCGACCAAGGCGACGGTGAATTCGGGCCTTTACAAAAAATCAATACGAAAACATAACAAATTTATCAAGGTGGATGAATTGGCAACGCCGCTTCTCGTGCCGGCGATTGAAGAAGGTATCAGAAATCATCCGATTACAAATTCGATTATTTACCATTATCTGAGCAACAATAAATTAAAAAATATTGAAACTTTAATTTTGGGTTGTACGCACTATCCGCTTTTACTGAATGAAATCAAACAATATTATGGGAACCGCGTGCGAGTCATCGATTCGCCCACGATTGTGGCCAATCAACTCAAGATGATTTTGGAAAAACATCATTTACTCAATGAGCAAAAATCAAAATCTTCTTATCATTTCTACCTTTCAGATATTACAAAAAACTTTGAGAAAATCTCGAAGAAATTCTTTGGGAAAAGCATCGATCTGGAATTGAAAGTACTGTAAGTTTCTGTGAATTCTTCAAACCATCAAATACACAAAAGTTTTTATGATCAGACGAGGTTTTGAAAATTTAGAAGTAGCGGAAGATACTATTTACCTCGAAAACAAATGATGAGTTGCGAACTAACCTTGTCAAGGTTGGGAACCTTGACAAGGTTAAACAAAGACCTTCTCCTTAAAGAAATGTTCTACTTGATCAGTGATGACTTAAACAATAGCAGAAAACCAAAAACGATTCCGCGCTTTACTTAATTGTACCTTATTATAAAAGTGATCAAACTTAAAAAAAATAAGTTGACATTTTACCCATCAACTAATTCTATTAATATTAAGTCTATGATCTATCAGTCTATTATCTTTTCGTCTTCCGCCTCTTCGACTGCTTCTACAGTCTCTTCAACTTCTGGCTCATTCGGCTTCAAAAAAGAAAAACTAACATTTCCATATTTTCTGGTGTCGATAATATTCGGATGTTGCAGCTTAGTCCGGCTTTGATGTTCCAAAATAAAGACGCCATTTTCTTTCAGATAATTATTCTTTAAAACAAAAGAAATCAATTCCTCATATTTCGCGACTTCCATCTCAAAGGGCGGATCTGCCACGATAATCTCATAAGTTTTGCGATTTCTATTTTTCTTTAAATATTCAAAAACATCGCCGCGCTGTGCGTTCACTTGGGTATTCATTTCAAGTTCTGTCGCGGTAGCGTTGATGAAACCGGCATGGCGGGCATTCATTTCAATGGACGTCACATCTTTGCAACCTCGGGATGCGAACTCTAGGGAAATTGATCCAATTCCAGCGAACAGATCGAGCACCGAAATAGAGGTGTAATCAAATCGGTAGCGGTTTTCGATAATACTGAACAAAGCTTCTTTGGCAAAATCAGTCGTGGGTCTGACGTCGAAACTTTTCGGAGCGGAAATTCTTTTGGCTTTCCACTGGCCACTGATTATTCTGTACATGGTGTAGGTTTTAGGTGATGGATGCTAGGCTGTAGATTTTTATGCAGGAGAATAGAAAGGTTAAGCTCTTAATTGTCTTAATTGTCTTATTTTTATTCTTTTGGTCGATGAGTAATTGATTTTTGTGGTGAAGGCTTTTCTTAACAGTTTACCAACTTGGCTCTTTTTACTTTTTCCTTGGCTCTTATTTCCCTTATCTCCCTCATCTCCCATTCAAAAGAAAGTTCTTCCCCGGAATATTATCGTAAACGATTTTCAGATTCTTCACAAACTTCTTTAACTCTGAAATAAAGGTTTCATTTTCAGTTGTTTCTCCGTACACAAAAAACTGGGTGTCGCTGATTCCAAAGCCAATCTTGCTTAAAGTAAACATGATGAAATAGAGGAAATCAACTTCCGACGTCACATCTAAGTTATTATAAAGAATCACTTTCTTATGATCTAAGGCAAAAAACTCACATTGCTGATGGTAGAGATTGATATGAATTTCCTTTTGGTTTTTGGCTGAAATTTGATTTAAAAACTGTTCACCCGAAAAATTGAACTTCGTCGGAACGGCTAAATCCTTTATTTTTTGATAGGTCGATTTTGGAAAAGTATAATAAAACTGAACGCCAAATTTCTTATTCACCGACAGCATTAACTCCTCCGCATTGTCATCAACAGGAGCATTGTAGGCGATGAGGTCGTAGCCTAAATCGTGTTTCGTAAATCCTTCAGGCATCAAGGTAAAATGATTCAAAGCAGAAATAACCGAAATCTCCTTGTATTTCTTTTGGGTTAAAAGAGTCGCCATCTTTGCAGAAAGTTCATTTTCCGGAGATTCGTCCGTGACGAAAAAAGAGTTTTCCTCCGAAACAGTTTTGTTCTTGGAAATCTGATAATGTACGCCGTCTTTGGTAAAAAGTAATTTGAGTTGTTCCATGCTTTACAGGCGCAAATTTATTAAAATTAATCGGCTTTTAAAATTTTCTTATTTTTGACCACGTATGAGCAAAGTCATTCGCAGATCTCAGGGGTAATTCCTATTTTTACATTGGTATTTATTTAAGATTTTAAACCCAAAATAGAAATTTCTTTTACAACTAATTTTAAAGTTTATTCATTATGAAAAGAATCTTATTCGCCTTTGTACTATTAGTTTCAATAAGTATTTTTGCCCAGAAAATTCAAAACCAAACGGTAGACGCCGCTTGCGCTATGTGTCAATTCAAAATGAAAACGGACAAAGGTTGCGCCATGGCCGTAAAAATTGATAGTAAAGTCTACCTCGTTGAAGGCATCGATAAAAAAGAATTTGGCGAAATGCACTCCGCAAATGGCTATTGCAAAATAATGAAAAAAGCCCTCGTCAGCGGCGAAATCAAAAAAGGAAAATTCTACGCAACCAGTTTTAAGTATGTAGAGTAGTTTTAGGTAATAGGTAATAGGCAATAAGAAATAGTAAGCAGTGAATTTTTTAATTTTGCAACTAGCAACTATCAACTATCAACTATCAACTATCAACAATCAACTATCACCTATCACCTGAAATAAACCAAAACCGTCCCCGACTGATGGTGCAGTATTTCTTTATTTTGAAACTCAATATTGGTCTGACTTTCTAAAACGTCGTGTACCATTTGTTGTAAAACGCCATCGCCGATGCCGTGGATGATTTCCAGTTTCTTCAGATTGTTTTTCCGACAATAATCAATCGTGGTGATGAGTTTCTCTTTTTGGCGAAATAGTCTTTCGAACGAATTGTAATCGCTTGTGTTTTTTACGAGCTTTTCGAAATGCAAATCCAGCACAAAAGGTTTCTTATCATGCTTTTTTGAAATTGGTTTTGCCAATTCTTCTTTCCGCACCGTTTTTATTTGCTCATAAATTTCTGCTTGCTGCACTACCAATTCTGTGGCGTCGTATTCATAGGGAAAACCGTGCTCATCTTCAATGGTCACTTTTTTTCCTTTGATTGAAATGACTGTTCCTTTCAGTTGCTCATCAATTACTGATACTGAATCGCCTATTTTCATGCTCTGTCTTATGTGGCGAAAATAAGGAATTTGAAAGAAGTTGTGCTACATATTCCCACGGTTTAAATTCTAAATACCAAAATAAATACCTAAGAAGCTTATTAAATACTATTATTTCGATTGTTACAGTCCACAAATTTTCAGACCGCAGTCCCACTTTCATCCATCAATCATCATTGGCAATCATCCATCACTCAACCTTCCCCCAACATTTCCTCCCCACCCTCAACCTCTTCCCAAAAATTTCCATAAATTTGAATTCTCTATTTATCTGAATTAAAAAACATCAATATACATTATGGATCCAATTTTTGACCTTATCGAACAGGAAAGACAAAGACAGACACACGGCATCGAACTCATCGCTTCTGAAAATTTTGTTTCAGACAATGTCATGAAAGCGGTCGGAAGTGTCTTGACCAATAAATATGCAGAAGGCTATCCCGGCAAAAGATATTACGGCGGTTGCGAAGTCGTAGATGAAGTCGAAACTTTAGCCATCGACCGCGCCAAAGAATTATTTGGAGTAGATTACGCCAACGTTCAGCCCCATTCAGGATCGCAAGCCAATGCAGCAATTTATCTATCTATTTTAAAGCCAGGTGATAAGATCTTAGGCCTGGATTTATCGATGGGCGGACATTTAACCCACGGTTCTTTCGTCAACTTTTCGGGGATTCAGTACGATGCCAATTTCTATGGCGTGGATCGTGAAAGTGGCCTCATTGATTATGAAGCGATGCGTCAAAAAGCTTTGGAAGTAAAACCTAAAATGTTAATCGCTGGTTATTCTGCTTATTCAAGAGATATCGATTTTAAAAAGTTTCGTGAGGTGGCTGATGAAGTTGGAGCCACCCTATGGGCAGATATTGCACATCCAGCAGGATTAATTGCCAAAGGTTTATTAAGCTCTCCTTTTGAGCATTGCCACGTTGTTTCTACCACCACTCATAAAACTTTGCGTGGACCAAGAGGTGGACTTATTATGATGGGTAAAGATTTCGAAAATACCTACGGTCACAAAACACTGAAAGGAGAAATTAAAATGATGAGTCAAGTGCTCAATGGTTCTGTCTTCCCAGGAATTCAAGGTGGACCACTAGAGCATGTCATTGCTGGAAAAGCCGTTGCTTTTGCTGAAGCTATTGATCAAAAATTTGAAGTCTATGCCAAGCAAGTGATTGCCAATGCCCGTGCTTTAGCCAAAGCCATGATGACCCAAGGATTTGATATCGTCAGTGGTGGCACCGATAATCACTTAATGTTGGTTGATCTTCGCAACAAAAATGTCAATGGTAAAGAAACCGAAAAAGCCTTAGTCAAAGCCGATATCACGTGCAACAAAAACATGGTTCCCTTTGACGACAAATCTGCCTTCACCACTTCAGGTATTCGTCTAGGCACTGCCGCCATCACCACTAGAGGTTTAAAAGAAGCTGACATGGAAGTTCTTGCTGGCTTAATCAATGATGTCGTCGTTAACATTAATGATGATAGCAAATTAACTGCAGTCCGCAAAAAAGTCAATCAAATGATGGAAGGAAAAGCGTTGTTTAATTATTAAAGGTTCGACAATAAATAATATTTAAAACTTTAAAAAATGGGCTTTATCAGCCCGTTTTTTTTGTTCTGCTAATTTTGAAATGAACTTATTTAAGCGCAAAATTATTGTAAAATTGAATTAGAAGTTATTTATATCAAAGATGAATTTATAACCTAATAAAAACGAATTTCAAAGTGACCTTGACTTAGGAGTTATTTGCGTTAAGAAAAAAGTAAATTTCTTCCAACCAAAAACTTCAACCAGCAAACATAAAAATTCCTTTTGTCCGAAGCGCGGCAAAACTTTATAATCAAAGTGATACTTTCATTTCCGCGCTAGTTTAGGGAACCTAACGAAGTGGTTCGACGAGCGCAGCGACTCAATTTTGTCAGAAGAAATTTTCTTTTTTTAGCAAAACGACGAAGGAGTTTCGCTGATTCAGCTGAAACCCATAAAAGGAGATGAAGCAAATAAATCCAGTCTTGACCTTTTTGTTACTTTTTGTGTCAAGACAAAAAGTAATTAAGAAAAAAATATCAGAGTTTATTTTAAGGATGAGACTCTTCCTTCGTCAGAATTACAAACTCCGCAGCCAATGAAAGAAACATCAAGGCAAAAGTAATTAAGAAAGAAAAATTAAATTTTATTTTAAAGATGAGATTCTTCCTTCGTCAGAATGACAACTCAGCAGGCAATGAAAGAAACATCAATCAAAACTGACTTAGGAGTTATTTGCGTTAAGAAAAAAGTAAATTTCTTCCAACCAAACCATTCAACTAGCAATTATAAAAATTCCTTTTGTCCGAAGCGCGGCAAAACTTCATAATCGAAGCGAAACTTTCATTTCCGCGCAAGTTTAGGAATTTTCTTAGAAGAAATTTTCTTTTTTTAGTAAATAAATCCAGTCTTGATCTTTTGTTACTTTTGCATCAAGGCAAAAGTAATTAAGAAAGAAAAATCGACTTTAATTTAAAAGATGAGATTCTTCCTTCGTCAGAATGACAACTTCCGTAGCCAATGAAAGAGACATCAAGGCAAAAGTAATTAAGAAAGAAAAATCGAATTTTATTTTAAAGATGAGATTCTTCCTTCGTCAGAATGACAACCTACGCAGCCATTGACAGAAACGTCAATCAAAACTGACTTAGGAGTTATTTGCGTTAAGAAAAAAGTAAATTTCTTCCAACCAAGCATTTCAACTAGCAAACATAAAAATTCCTTTTGTCCGAAGCGCGGCAAAACTTCATAATCGAAGCGAAACTTTCATTTCCGCGCAAGTTTAGGAATTTTATCAGATGAAATTTTCTTTTTTTAGCAAATAAATCCAGTCTTGATCTTTTGTTACTTTTGCATCAAGGCAAAAGTAAAAGATAAAAGAAATAATTTATTTAGAGACACCAGCCTTTTATAGAAAACATGACATTAATTGAATTTTTTTAAATTCGTACTCTTAATATATTTCACCCATCATAAATTACCAAGTCGTGGATCAAAAAAAATCCTATACCTTTCTCGAAATCAAACAAAAGATGGCCAATTACTGCGTCTATCAAGACCGCTGCCATAAAGAGGTCGAACAGAAGATGTGGGATTTCTTATTGATTCCGGAAGCCAAAGACGAAATTCTTCTATTCTTAATGAAGGAAAATTACCTCAATGAAGAACGATTTACCCGAAGCTATATCCGCGGAAAATTCTACATGAAATCGTGGGGACGAAATAAAATAAGAAATCACTTAAAATTTAAAGAAGTTCCCGAGAAATTGATTAATAGATGTTTTGACGAAATTGATGACCAAGATTATCACAAAACCCTCTCCAAACTTTACCACAACTACATTTCAAAAATCAAGGGTTTACAGCTTTATCAGAAAAATTCCAAAACCATCAAATATTTATTGTCCAAGGGATTTGAATATGAAGAAATCACCCAAGTCATCACAGACACTGCAGAAGAGCGAGAATGAATTAGGTTTAAGAGTTAATGAGTAATGAAAAATGAGTAATGGGTAATAATGGGGCGATTTCTTATTATCGACGGTTAATACTCAGCAAACAATGGTTAATTTCGGTCAACCTATTAAAAATTCATAGGAGGTTTTATAAGAAATAAATGGATGCAAAAATAAACAGTAAAAGGTCAGAATTAAGTAGAAAGCAAGTTTGTTGGCAAAAATGACGAATAAATAAATGTCTACATAGCACTTCCAATAAATCTCTATAACTTAAATATACTTACATTTCTCATTTCTCATTTCTCATTTCTCATTACTCATTACTCATTACTCATCACTTATCTTTTATCATCCATCATCCATCATCCAGGATCCATCACCCATCATCCATCACCCATCACCCAGCCCACAAACACACTACTTTCAAAACTATAGGGTATAATTGAAATAATTTTAAGTAATTTGCACAATAATCTTTTTAAACTAAAGATTCATAACTGTCGATTATAAATTAGATGAAGAAAATTAATACATTTATCGCCATTTTCCTTTTAACAATGGTGAATAGTCAGGAAGTGAGATACGGGGTAACTGGTAATTTCCATCAGGGATCTATATTGGGAGTTCATGATGTTTCGAAAGGAAAATTTGGTGCCTCTATTGGTGCACTTGCTGAATTTACACTCGCGGAAGGCGATATTTCCGGCACAGGTTGGCTTTTTCTGGTGCCACAAGTAGAGTACAGTATGCAGGGCGAACATGCCAAAGCGGAACAAAATAAGTTTGGTGTTCAGAAGTTTAACCACGATTATGTTGCCGCACAACTATACCTAAAGTATTTCTTCAAACGCAATTATGATATCTCTAACTTCTTTTTATTTGCTGGACCACGCGTAGAGTTTTTGGTGCGCGAAGATCGCCAGGTAGATCCAGCTTACGATTTAGTGTATTATAAATATAATATGGATAGCACTTTAAATGATTTTGGTATTGGTGTTTCGGTAGGAGTTGGAGCGAAAGTTGGCGAAAACTTAGAAGGCTTTTTAAGATATGACCGCGGCTTTACCAAAGTCTATCCCGATAATACCATGCGTAATACCTATAACCATCAATTAGCAGTTGGGGTCAACTATTATTTTAATAGTTTCTAGTACAAAATCGGGGGACTATATTGATGTCAAATCATTATTTAGTAAACCCGTATCAAACATCATGAGAAATAAAATTCTTCTACTCATTTTTATATCGCTTGCTTTTCTAGCCTGTAAACCAAAGGCCAATGTTGTTTACTTATCCAACAATAACTTTGAACAGGAAGTCTCCCAAGCCAAATACCTAGGTCTTCATATTCAGGAAGGGGATCGTTTGCAGATTTTAGTTTCCGCTTTTGACGAAATTGCGGTTCGCCCTTTTAATATACCCAGCATGGCCCGAACTGGTTCAGCTGGCGATAATAGTACAAGTTCAAATAACATTTCCACCGCCGTTCCCAGTGATTATCTTGTTAATTCAGACGGCACCATCATCTTCCCAGTCTTAGGAAGTATTTATTGCAAAGGGATGACGAAAGTGCAACTGAAAAAGGAAATCGAAAGCCGTTTAATGCGATACTTGACGGACCCTATGGTTACCGTCACCCTTGCGAATTTTAATTTTAGCGTCTTGGGAGAAGTTAAAAGTCCAGGTCAAAAAACAAGTACGACCGAAAGATTAAATCTCTTTCAAGCCTTAGCCTTAGCCGGAGATACCACCTACGATGGCAATAAAACCAGTGTCAAACTGATACGCTATTCCGACGAACAGGGTAAAGATAAAGTAGTTTCTTTGGACTTATCAGAAGCTTCTATTGTCAATTCTCCCTACTATTACCTCCAACAGAATGATATTCTGTATGTAGAGCCCGACCGTAATAAGCAAGTTGGCGTCAATACCAATTCCAATGTGGATCAATGGATTAAATATGGCGGAGTAGGCTTAGGCTTATTGACCTTAATTTTTACCTTAACCCGAAAATAAGCCTGCATGGAACTGTTAGAAAATTCAGTGCCGGTGAAGAGGGCACAACCCGTCAACCTCAAAAAAGAAATCGGTAGATACCTCAAGAAATGGCCTTGGTTTTTATTGAGTTTGGCTTTGTTTTATACTGCTGCCAGAATTTATTTGCGCTATGCAGAACCGCAATATTTTACCAAAACTTCCCTAAAACTACAGGAATCCAAAAGTACCAATTCCGCCGCCCTCAGTGATTTAAAAAATCTTGGCGTTGGCGTTAGTGGTGATAATGAATTGCAGGGCGAGACTCAAATCATCGTCTCAAAGCCAATCTTAGGAGCGGTGGCCAAAAAATTAAATTTAGACGTTAGCTTCTATAGTGTCGGTACGATAAAAGAAGTCGAACTGTATGCTGACTCTCCATTAACGGGAAAGATCATCGAAGTTTTCAACTCAGATCGATTTTCCTCTGCAACGTATATTATCAATCCAACTGGTAATAATTCTTATACTTTAGAAAACTCAAAAACGGTCCATCGTTTTGGACTTCCAGCTAAATTCCCTTTTGGTACCGTACAGATTGATGCTAAACCGGGATTGACCCTAAAATCTCCAGTCAAGGTGGTTTTTCGTTCTATAGGTAGCGTGGTTGCAGGCTTAGAGAGTCGGATCAAGGTAAGCTTGCCTCCAGAAAAAGGTTTGCTCATGGATCTGTCTTTAGTTGGTCCCGTGCCAAAAAAATCGGAGAATATCCTTGATGAACTGTCGAAACAATATCTCATCGATGGCGTGAATGATAAAAATTTAGAAGCGCAGAACACTCAGAACTTTATCAATGAGCGTTTAGAAATTATTACAGATGACCTCTCGGGCATTGAAGGCGAGAAAGAACGATTCAAACGCACCAATCAAATAACCAATCTTGAAGCGCAAGCCAGTATATCATTGGCTAACGCTGACGAAAATACCAAAACCATTCTTAAACAATCGATGCAGTTAAATTTGGTGAATTCCGTGCTGGCCACTAGCGCAACCGATCAGTTATTGCCAAGTGGCATGGGTTTGCCGACTGGCGCTGAAACAGCCATTGCCGAATACAATAGCTTAATGCTAACTCGAAACCGGGTTCTGAAACAAGCGACCGGGGAAAACCCTGCCGTCATTGAAATGAACAAACAGATTGCGTCTTTGAAGAACTTAATCCGTAAAAATCTACTGGAATCCCGAGAAACCCTTCAACTACAAGTTGCCCAAGCAACGGGGCAGTTGAATGTAGCCAAGGGAAATATCAGCAAGTTTCCCACGCAGGAAAAAATGTTCCGAAGTATTGATCGTCAACAGACACTCAAAGAACAACTCTATTTATACCTACTCCAAAAACGCGAAGAAAACGCTATTACTTTGGCTGTTACAGCGCCCAAAGCAAAAATTATTAATCCAGCCTACACCACAGGTGTTGTAAAACCCAACAAAGATCAAGTCATTTACGGCGCTTTGGCTGCTGGTTTTTTATTGCCCTTAATTTTCTTTATTGGCTGGCAAACCTTAGATACCAAAGTACATACGAAACAGCATATTCTTTCTCAGGTTCCAGAGGCTTCAGTCTTGGCTGAAATTCCAGTAAATCAGGATCAGACTCCCTTGATACAGTCTAGCGATTTTTCCGTCTTTGCCGAATCCTTTCGCATTTTAAGTTCCAACCTTAAATACCTGCTCAAAGCCAAAGAAGTTGTCCATGGAGGAGTGATATTAGTCACTTCCTCTGTAAAAGGCGAAGGTAAGACTACCATCTCCATGAATACTGCCTTAACCTTAGCGGGGAAAAATAAAGTCATTATTGTTGGCGCAGATATTCGCAACGCACAGTTGCATCGTTTTGTGACGGGAAAAAATATTGGTTTAACCGATTATTTAATTTCTGATGACACTTTGCCAGATTCTTTTATTATTCCTTCTCAGATCAATCCAAATTTAGACGTTATGTTTGGGGGTCAACTTGCACCTAACCCAAATGATCTACTCGATATGCAAAAGTTCGATGATCTTATCGCCTACTTGAAAACCAAGTATGAATATATCGTTTTAGATTCTGCTCCCGTGATGCTGGTCAGTGATACCTTACATTTAGTCGAAAACGCCGACGTGGTGTTATACGTTGTAAAATCCGACGTTACTGAAAAAGAAATGATCGATTTCGCCGCTGGCTTCCAACAGGAAAACGGCATCAAAACCATGACCTTCATTCTCAACGGCGTCAAACCCGAAAACACCCGCTACGGCAAAAAATACGGCTACGGATACTACTCCTACACCCACGACGAAAAACCCAAATGGTGGAAACGCTTCGTTTGATCAAATAAGTAGATAATCCTACCTCGCACCAGAGACCAGGTACCATATACCATGCACTATGCACCACACTCAGTACACCCTTTACCTGTTACCAGGCGCCTTTTCCCTTGCACCCAACAACTCTCACCTTGCACTACACTTGTGACCTTGCAACTTGCACAACCCGGTGATTGAGCCTGTCGAAATCACATTTGCTAAGCATAATCTCCCGTCACTTTCCACCTCGGTGATTGCGCCTGTCGAAATCACCTGAGCCAACCTTAATCACCCGTCATTTTCCTCCTCGGTGATTGAGCCTATCGAAATCACCTCAGCTAATCTTAATCACCTGTCACTTTCACCTCGGTGATTGAGCCTGTCTCCTGTAACCTTTCACCTAGCAACTTGCAACCCGGTGATTGAGCCTGTCGAAATCACATCAGCTAATCTTAATCACCAATCACTTTTCACCTCGGTGATTGAGCCTGTCGAAATCACAATTTGCCAACCTTAATCACCCATCACTTTCCACCTCGGTGATTGAGCCTGTCTGCTGTAACCTCTCACCTAGCAACTTGCAACCCGGTGATTGAGCCTGTCGAAATCACCTCAGCTAATCTTAATCATCCATCACTTTTCACCTCGGTGATTGAGCCTATCGAAATCACATCAGCTAATCTTAATAACCCATCACTTTCCACCTCGGTGATTGAGCCTGTCTCTTGTAACCTCTCACCTAGCAACTTGCAACCCGGTGATTGAGCCTGTCTAAATTACCTCAGCTAATCTTAATCACCCGTCATTTTCCTCCTCGGTGATTGAGCCTGTCTATATCACATCAGCTAATCTTAATAACCCATCACTTTCCACCTCGGTGATTGAGCCTGTCTCCTGTAACCTTTCACCTAGCAACTTGCAACCCGGTGATTGAGCCTGTCGAAATCACATCAGCTAATCTTAACCACCTGTCACTTTCCACCTCGTTGATTAAGCCTGTCTCCCGTAACCTTTCACCTAGCAACTTGCAACCCGGTGATTGAGCATGTCGAAATCACAACTGCCAACCTTAATCACCCGTCACTTTTCACCTCGGTGATTGTGCCTATCGAAATCACCATCGAATCGACCCAGTCACCCACAATACCACCTGTCAAAAAAGAAATCCAACTCGACTTAGGAGCCTTTTGCGTAAAGAAAAATGGTTATTTCTTCCCAACCGAATTCATCAACTTGCAACGCTTAAAAATCCCCAGTGTTTGAAGCGCGGCCAAAATCGATAATCGAAGCGTAATCTATATTTCCGCGCAAGTTTGGGGATTTTCTAAGAAGAAATTACCATTTTTTAGCAAAATGATCCAGTCTTGATTTTTTGGTTCTTTTGCATCAAGGCAAAAGAACTTCAATATAACCGTGATTTCGACAGGCTCAATCACCATCTCTAGGCTCAATCACCATCTCCATTCTCAATCGCCGAGACATCTACTATCTAAAAGAAATTATCCGACTTAGGAGCATTTTGCGTAAAGAAAAATGGTGATTTCTTCGCACTATCTTTCTCAACTTGCAACATCCATAAATCCCCACTGTTTGAGTGGCGGCAAAAACAGATATTCTTATAACCACTTTGCATTTCCGCCCGAAACCTAACGTAGTGGTTCGACGACCGCAGGGAGTCAATTCTGGGGATTTTTTAAGAAGAAATCACCATTTTTCAGCAAAATGATCCAGTCTTGATTTTTTGGTTCTTTTGCATCAAGGCAAAAGAACTTAGATAAAAGAACTTCAATATAACCGTGATTTCGACAGGCTCAATCACCATCTCTAGGCTCAATCACCATCTCCAGTCTCAATCGCCGAGACATCTACTATCTAAAAGAAATTATTCGACTTAGGAGCCTTTTGCGTTAAAAAAAATGACTATTTCTTCCCAACCGAATTCATCAACTAGCAACGTCTAAAAATCCCCATTGTTTGAGTGGCGGCAAAAACAGTATTCTTATAACCACTTTCCATTTCCGCCCGAAACCTAACGTAGTGGTTCGACGACCTCAGGGAGTCAATTCGGGGGATTTTCTCAGAAGAAATAACCATTTTTTAGCGAAAGGATCCAGTCTTGATTTTTTGGTTCTTTTGCATCAAGGCAAAAGAACTTAATTTAATAAACTACACATAGTTGTACCATACTAAAAATATACCTGATATCAGTAACCTTCATTAAAGACAACTTTAAAGAAATTTCGATTAATCTCTACTTCCCTCACATTCCAATAAAAGATAAGCAAGCACTCAAAACAACAATTCAAAAGATTTTACAAAAAAGAAAAACGATGGCGTTAACTTTCCTTACTTTTGCACCAATAAAAAAGAACAGCGAAAGCTAATCTTTTTTTGAATAATTATAAAAAGCTAGAGGAAACAACTGAAGTGATTAAACCATCCCTTTCGAACGAAGATGTTCTTCTAACCTCACAATTAAAATATAAAAAATGAACAAAATATTAATAACCGGCGGCGCAGGCTTTATCGGCTCCAACCTCTGCGACCACTTCATCGACAAAGGCGACCACGTCACAGTCTTAGATAATTTTGCCATCGGCTTCAAACATAACATCGACCACCTGATCAATCATCCCAACTTCAATCTGATCGAAGGAGATATTCGCGATTTAGAAACCTGTCATCAAGCCTGTCACGGACAAGACTATATATTGCACCAAGCGGCTTTGGGATCCGTTCCACGATCCATTAATGATCCTATTACCAGCAATGATGTTAATGTCGGGGGCTTTTTAAACATGCTTGTCGCTGCACGCGATGCCAAGGTCAAACGATTCATTTATGCTGCCAGCTCCTCAACCTATGGAGATTCAGCAGCCTTGCCAAAAGTAGAAGAGGTCATCGGAAAACCGCTATCACCCTATGCCATTACCAAATACGTTAATGAACTGTATGCCGACGTCTTCAGTAAAACGTACGGGTTGGAATGTATCGGTTTGCGGTATTTCAACGTCTTCGGCCGACGACAAACGCCCAATGGAGCCTACGCCGCCGTCATTCCGAAATTCGTCATTCAGTTAATGAATCATGAGAGCCCTATTATCAATGGAACGGGTGATTACTCTCGCGATTTCACCTATATCGACAATGTCCTTCAAATGAACGAAAAGGCAATGCTCTCTGATAATATCGATGCCATCAATACCGTTTACAATACGGCCGTAGGGGACCGAACCACCCTTAATCTCCTCGTAGCATACCTTAAAGAATACCTTTCCGATTACGATCCCGAAATAAAAAATATCGAAATCATTCACGGCCCTCAACGATCGGGCGATATTCCTCATTCCTTAGCTTCCATCGATAAGGCAAAAAATCTTTTAAACTACAAACCCTCCCACGACATCAAAAAAGGCCTCCAAGAAGCCGTCGAATGGTACTGGGCAAATTTGAAATAACTTCTTGCCGAATACTTGATAATCCTGGTGGCTGAGCTTGATGATCCTGGTGGCTGAGCTTGTCGAAGCTACATGCTTCAAGAAAATCTGCTTCATTTTCCCCAACCCTAACTTCGACATGCTCAGCATAAAAAAGGGAGTGAATCAGATTTTTTTGAAGTGAGCTAAATAATTAAATATATTTATATGACTTAGGAGCCTTTTGCGTTAAAAAAAATGATTATTTCTTCCCAGCCAAATTTATCAACTTGCCACTCCGAAAAATCCCCAGTGTTTGAAGCGCGGCCAAAATAACGAATCGAAGAAATAATTTATTATTCCGCCCGAGTCTCGTCTTGAGGACGAGATAAATAATTGGAGATTTTCTCAGAAGAAATTACCATTTTTTAGCAAAATGATCCAGTCTTGACCTTTTTGTTACTTTTTGTGTTAAGACAAAAAGTAAAATATAAAAAAAAGTCTTGCTAATAGTGATTTCGACAGGCTCAATCACCATCGCCAATCTCAATCACCATCAACAGACTCAATTACCATCGACAGACTCAATCACCAAGGCATCTATTATCTAAAAGAAATTATTCGACTTAGGAGCCTTTTGCGTTAAGAAAAATGGATATTTCTTCCCAGCCAAATTTATCACCTAGCAACGCTTAAAAATCCCCACTGTTTGAGTGGCGGCAAAGATAGTTGTTCTTCGAAGTAATCTCCAATTCCGCCCGAGTTCTGGGGATTTTCTTAGAAGAAATAACCATTTTTTAGCAAAAGGATCCAGTCTTGATTTTTTGGTTCTTTTGCATCAAGGCAAAAGAACTTAAAAGAATACAAGCATTTCATTTGTACCCGTGATTTCGACAGGCTCAATCACCATCTCCATCCTCAAGCACCATCTCCATCCTCAATCACCCAGCTTCATTTATCAAAAAAGAAATCACTTTTGACTTAGGAGCCTTTCGCGTTAAGAAAAATGATTATTTCTTCCCAGCCAAATTTATCAACTTGCAACGCCTAAAAATCCCCACTGTCTGAGTGGCGGCAATAATTGTTATTCTCAGAAACAACCTATAATTCCGCCCGAGTTTTGGGGGTTTTCTTAGAAGAAATTACCATTTTTTAGCGAAAGGATCCAGTCTTGATTTTTTGGTTCTTTTGCATCAAGGCAAAAGAACTTACGCAAAATCAAAGACTTTCATTTATAACCGTGATTTCGACAAGCTCAATCACCATCTCCATCCTCAATCACCATCCCCAGGCTTAATCACCATCGACGGATTCAATCACTGAGACATCAAATATCTAAAAGAAATTCCACTCGACTTAGGAGCCTTTTGCGTTAAGAAAAATGGTTATTTCTTCCCAACCCACTATACCAACTTGCAACGCTTAAAAATCCCCACTGTTTGAGTGGCGGCAAAGATAGTTGTTCTTCGAAGTAATCTCCAATTCCGCCCGAGTTCTGGGGATTTTCTCAGAAGAAATAACCATTTTTTAGCAAAAGGATCCAGTCTTGATTTTTTGGTTCTTTTGCATCAAGGCAAAAGAACTTAAAAGAATACAAGCATTTCATTTGTACCCGTGATTTCGACAGGCTCAATCACCATCTCCATCCTCAAGCACCATCTCCAGACTCAATCAACCAGCTTCATTTATCAAAAAAGAAATCACTTTTGACCTAGGAGCCTTTTGCGCTAAGAAAAAATGATTATTTCTTCCCAGCCAAATTTATCAACTTGCAACGCCTAAAAATCCCACTGTTTGAGTGGCGGCAAAAACAGATATTCTTATGACCACTTTCCATTTCCGCCCGAGTTTTGGGGATTTTCTCAGAAGAAATAACTATTTTTTAGCAAAAGGATCCAGTCTTGATTTTTTGGTTCTTTTGCATCAAGGCAAAAGAACTTAAGCACAATAAAAGAATTTCATTTCTACCCGTGATTTCGACAAGCTCAATCACCATCTCCATTCTCAATCACCATCTCCAGGCTCAATCACCCAGTTTCATTTATCAAAAAATAAATCACTTTTGACTTAGGAGCATTTTGCGTTCAGAAAAATGGTTATTTCTTCCTAACCATAGTTGCCAACTAGCGACTCCTAAAAATCCCCACTGTTTGAGTGGCGGCAAAAACAGATATTCTTATAACCACTTTCCATTTCCGCCCGAGTTTTGGGGATTTTCTCGGAAGAAATAATCATTTTTTAGCAAAATGATCCAGTCTTGATTTTTTGGTTCTTTTGCATCAAGGCAAAAGAACTTAAACACAATAAAAGAATATTATATGCAACCGTGATTTCGACAGGCTCAATCACCATCTCCACTGCCAATAATCAATTTCAATCACCAACGACAAGCTCGCTTTGGAAATTAAAGTGAAAGTACCTATTGACTTAGGAGCATTTTGCGTTAAAAAAAAATCTGCTTCATATTCCCCAAACCTAGAGGGAGTGAATCAGATTTTTTTTGAAGTGAGCTAAATAATTAAATATATTTATATGACTTAGGAGTCTTTTGCGTTAAAAAAAATGATTATTTCTTCCCAACCAAATTTATCAACTAGCAACGCCTAAAAATCCCCAGTGTTTGAAGCGCGGCAAAAATCCATAATCGAAGCGTAATCTACATTTCCGCGCAAGTTTGGGGATTTTCTCAGAAGAAATTATCATTTTTTAGCAAAAGGATCCAGTCTTGACCTTTTTGTTACTTTTTGTGTCAAGACAAAAAGTAAAAGAATAAAGAAAATATTTTCTAAAAGTGATTTCGACAGGCTCAATCACCATCCTCAAGCTCAACCAACCAACCAACCAACCACCCCAAACCCCTCTAAAACCCGAACAAAATAACCCCCATCCAAAAAGAACTCAAAATAATAAAAACCATCCCATTAAGTTTCAGTACTTTTGCAAATCGATAATAAAGCAGAAGATAAAATCCTGACTCTAAACAGAAATCATCATTATGCTTTTCAGATAGACCTTTAAATCAGGCTTCTATGCCTTTATAGTATGCAGCATAAAATTACAGTATTAGGATTAGGTTATGTGGGATTACCACTCGCACGATTATTCGCGACCCAATTTCCAGTCGTTGGTTTTGATATCAACCAAGCGCGGGTTCAGGAATTAACAAACGGACATGATGATACCTTAGAAGTATCAGATGACCTCTTAAAATCTGCCCTCGTTACGACCAATCCTACCAGAGAGGAGAAAGGGCTGTACTGCTCTTATGAGCTTCAAGACATTGCAGATTCAAATATCTACATCATCACCGTACCTACACCAGTCGACAAAAACAACCGTCCTGTTTTGACTCCTTTAATTAAAGCGAGTGAAACGGTTGGGAAAGTATTGAAAAAAGGAGATATCGTCATTTACGAATCTACCGTTTATCCGGGAGCTACTGAGGAAGATTGTATTCCCGTTGTGGAAAAAGTTTCAGGCTTAAAATTCAATGTTGATTTCTTTGCCGGTTATTCCCCCGAACGAATTAATCCAGGAGATAAAGAACATACCGTAGAAAAAATTCTAAAAGTGACCTCAGGTTCAACGCCTGAAATTGGAATCGTGGTGAACGATATTTATAAAGCCGTCATTACGGCTGGAACGCATTTAGCGCCAACCATCAAAGTAGCCGAAGCGGCGAAAGTCATTGAAAACTCGCAGCGAGATATCAATATTGCCTTTGTGAATGAACTGGCTAAGATCTTTAACTTAATGGATATCGATACCCACGATGTCTTAGAAGCAGCTGGTACGAAATGGAATTTTCTTCCTTTCAAGCCAGGTTTGGTGGGTGGACACTGCATCGGCGTAGATCCTTACTATCTGGCTCAAAAAGCCCAGGAATATGGCTACCATCCCGAAATTATATTGGCTGGGCGTAGGCTCAATGATTCGATGGGTCAATATGTGGCTTCCCAAGTGATTAAAACCATGATTAAAAAAGACATTGCGGTTAATAATGCCAAGATCTTAATGCTGGGAATTACTTTTAAAGAAAATTGCCCCGATGTTCGCAATACGAAAATTGTAGATGTGATTTCTGCTTTGGAAGATTATGGGACGAATGTAATGGTTTATGATCCCTGGGCAAATACCTCGGAAGTACATCGTGAATATGGTATTGTAAGCACTTCAGAGATCCCGACCGATAAATTTGACGCCATTGTTTTAGGCGTTGCGCATAAAGAGTTTTTAGAGTTGGATTTAGAGCCGCTTAAAAACGACCAAGCAATTGTTTACGACGTGAAAGGCATACTTGAATATAGTGATTCTAAACTATAATTAAAATATGAAAATCGCAATTGTTGGAACTGGATATGTCGGATTATCGAATGCAGTATTATTGGCACAACACAATGAGGTGGTTGCCTTGGATATTGTACCTGAAAAGGTCAATATGCTTAACCAAAAAAAATCTCCCATTGAGGATGTAGAAATTATTGATTTCTTAGCACATAAGGAATTAAACTTTCGAGCGACTCTTGATCAACAAAATGCTTTTCGAAATGCAGCTTATGTGATTGTTGCCACACCGACTGATTATGATCCAACGACCAATTATTTTAATACCGAAACCGTAGAGTCTGTTGTTCTTTCAGTCAAGGAGATTAATCCCGACGCAGTGGTGGTGATTAAATCCACTGTGCCCGTTGGATTTACAGAGTCATTGAAAAAGAAATTCAATTTTCAAAATATTATTTTCTCTCCAGAATTTTTAAGAGAGGGAAAAGCACTTTACGACAATTTGTATCCTTCCAGAATTATTATTGGCGAACAAAGCGAACGTGCAGAAGTATTTGCCGACTTATTAAAAGAAGGAGCGATAAAGAAGGATATTGAAACTTTATTTACCAATACTACGGAAGCGGAAGCCATTAAGCTTTTCTCCAATACCTATCTGGCCATGCGAGTTGCTTATTTTAATGAATTAGATTCTTATGCTCAAATTCATGAATTGGATAGTAAGCAAATTATTGAAGGGGTAAGTCTCGATCCTCGCATAGGTTCACACTATAATAACCCTTCTTTTGGTTATGGCGGCTATTGTTTGCCAAAAGATACCAAGCAGTTATTGGCAAATTACGATACCGTTCCTAATAATATTATCCGGGCGATTGTCGATGCGAACCGTACCCGGAAAGATTTTATTGCCGATTCGATATTGGCGAAAAATCCGAAGAAAGTAGGAGTGTACCGACTCATTATGAAGTCGGGCTCAGATAATTTTAGAGCTTCAGCGATGCAGGGAATTATGAAACGGCTGAAAGCCAAAGGGGTAGAAGTAGTCGTTTATGAACCCGTTTTAGAAGAAGAACTGTTCTTTGGGTCGAGGGTAGAAAAAGATCTGGAATTATTTAAAAGCGAATGTGACATCATTATTACGAATCGCTCCACCCCAGATTTAGAAGAGGTCAAGGATAAAGTATATACGCGCGATTTATTTGGAAGTGATTAAAAATTATTTCCCATTATCAATAGAAAATAAGACTTGAAAGAGTTTTAATGGAAGTTAAGTCATAAAAAAGAAAATGAAAATATTAGTAACAGGTGCAGCAGGTTTTATCGGGTATCACTTATGTGAAAAATTAATTGCGTTAGGACATACCGTGATAGGACTAGATAATATTAATGATTATTATGACGTCAATTTGAAGTTTGCCCGACTGAACAAGTTAGGAATCTCAAAGAACGATATTTCTTATAATAAAGTTATTGAAAGTTCCCTTCATGGGCAGCAATTCGAATTCATCAAAATGAATTTAGAAGATCAGGAAAACCTACCCCTTCTTTTTGCAGCACATGATTTTGAAGTCGTTTGCAATTTGGCCGCTCAAGCTGGAGTTCGCTACAGCATCGAGCAACCAATGAAATATATAGAAAGCAATATTATCGGTTTTGTTAATTTACTGGAATGCACTAGAAACTACAACGTAAAAAAACTAGTATATGCCAGTAGTTCAAGTGTTTATGGCTTGAATGATAAAGTGCCTTTCTCTACTGGTGACAATGTAGACCAACCAATCAGCATGTATGCAGCCACCAAAAAAAGCAATGAATTAATGGCGCATACTTACAGCCATTTATTCGGCATAGAAACAATTGGTTTACGATTTTTCACGGTATATGGACCTTGGGGTCGACCCGATATGGCCATGTTTTTATTTACAGATGCGATCTTACATGACAAGCCGATCAAAGTATTTAACGAGGGGAACTTATCCCGGGACTTTACCTATATTCATGATATTGTAAATGGAGTTGTAAAAACCATTGAAGAAGGAAGTAAGGATAATGCTTTTTATAAACTCTATAATATAGGAAATGGTAATCCAGTAAAGTTAAATGACTTTATTACAGAAATAGAAGCGGTAACAGGAAAACAGGCAGACCGTATAATGATGCCTATGCAGCCAGGCGATGTAGAAAACACTTTTGCTGATGTGGAAGGATTAAAAAGGGATTACAACTATTTACCGAATACGAATATAACAGTTGGTGTAAGAGAATTTGTTGCCTGGTATAAGGAATTTTATAAAATCAATTAAACATATTGAAATGCGAGCAAAAATAATAAATCTACCTAAAATAATAGATCCACGAGGAAATCTGTCATTTTTTGAGCATCCCAATCAGCTTCCTTTCGAGATTGCTAGAACGTACTGGATTTATGATGTTCCTGGGGGCGAGCGTAGAGGAAGTCATGCTTTTAAAGAGCAGCAAGAATTTATTATTGCCCTCTCCGGAAGTTTTGATGTAGTTCTGCACGATGGCCAAAATGAACAGAAATTTACCTTAAACCGTTCTTACTACGGTTTGTATATCCCGAAGATGTTGTGGAGGACTTTAGAAAATTTTTCTACCAACTCATTAGCATTGATTGTTTCTGATAAAAGCTATGACGGTAATGATTATATCAGAGATTTTGAGGAATTTAAAAATCTTAGAAATGAAAAATAAACCCAACGTTTTTGAATGTTCCGTCGTAGATTTGGGCAAAATAAATTTCAGTGAAGGTAATCTCACTGTTATTGAAAATAATTCCCAATTTCCTTTTAAGGTAAAGCGGGTATTTTATTTATACGATATTGCCGGTGGTGAAAGCCGTGGCGCACATGCCCATAAAGAATGCCACCAGTTTCTTATTGCCGCGTCTGGCAGTTTTGAAGTTTCTTTGAATGATGGTGAATTTAAGCGTCAGATTTTTTTGAACCGACCAGATATGGGATTGCATATACCACCTGGCGTGTGGGCTTCGGAAGTTAACTTTTCTTCAGGTGCAATTTGCTTGGTGTTAGCTTCTCATACTTATAATGAAGCGGATTATATTAGAGAATATGATGATTTTTTAAATTATATCAATGAGTAAGATTCATCCTTTGTCCGATGTCCAGAGTCAAAATATTGGCAAAGACACTTTTGTTTGGCAATACACCGTTATCTTAAAAGAAGCAGTGATTGGTGGCAATTGCAATATTAACTGTCAGGTTTTTATTGAAAACGACGTCATTATTGGCGATAACGTAACTGTAAAACCAGGCGTGCAGATTTGGGATGGTTTACGAATTGAAGACCATGTTTTTATTGGTCCTAATGTTACCTTTACCAACGATCGATATCCTCGTTCAAAACAATATCCTGATGAATTTCAACAAACAATTATTAAAAAAGGCGCAAGTATTGGCGCTAACGCAACCATTTTAGGTGGACTAACAATTGGTGAAAATGCGCTTGTCGGAGCAGGAAGTGTTGTGACTAAAGACGTGCCTTCAAATGAATTATGGGTGGGTAATCCTGCCCGCAAAATTAGAAATATAGAAAAATGATTAAGTTTTTAGATTTACAGAAAATTAATATAGCCCATCAGCAGGAAATTGAAGAGAAACTACTTGAAGTCTTCCGCAGTGGTTGGTATCTTCTGGGTAGTGAAGTGAAAAATTTTGAAAGCAATCTAGCCAATTATATTGGCTCTCCTAATGCAATCGGAGTTGCTAATGGTTTGGATGCACTTCGATTAATTTTCAAAGCTTACTTAGAGTTGGGTCAGTTAAAAGTAGGAGATGAAGTAATTGTTCCTGCCAATACCTATATCGCTTCAATTTTAGCCATCACTGATAATCGCTTAAAACCCGTTTTTGCTGAGCCTGAAATCGGAAATTACAATTTGGATATTTCTAAATTGGAAGCCTTGATTACATCAAAAACCAAAGCTATTATGGTGGTTCATCTATATGGGCAGATTTGCTGGTCTAAAGATCTTGAAGCTTTGGCGAAAAAATACAATCTGAAAATTATCGAAGATAATGCCCAGTCCATCGGTGCAGAATGGAACGGTATCAGATCTGGAAATCTTGGTGATGCCGCTGGATTTAGTTTTTATCCCGGTAAAAACTTAGGAGCCTTAGGAGATGGCGGTGCGGTAACTTGTAAAGATGCCCTTTTAGCAAAAACAATTAGAACCTTAGCCAATTATGGTTCAGAAGAAAAATATATCAATAAGTATCAAGGATTAAATAGCCGTTTAGATGAAATACAAGGCGCGGTATTGGCTGTAAAATTAAAATATATTGATGCGGATAATGACAAAAGACGGCAAATCGCAGAGAAGTATAGTTCAGAAATCACTAACCCTAAAATCATCTTGCCAAAATTTCCTGAGCAATCAGAAAATCATGTTTGGCATCTCTTCGTAATCAGAACAGAAAAAAGAGATGAACTTCAAAAATATCTTTTAGAAAATGGCGTACAGACTTTAATTCATTATCCTATTCCTCCACATAAACAGAAAGCTTATAAATATTACAATCACCTAAATTTTCCTATTACAGAAGAAATTCATCGCGAAGTGTTAAGCTTGCCGATAAGCCCGGTTATGGACGAATATGATATAACTGCAATTGTAAAAGCTATAAATTCATTATAAATAGTAGATGAAAGAACAGCAGTCATCTTATAGGCAAGTAATGAAAGCCACTTCTATTTTTGGCGGAGCGCAGGTTTTTCTAATAATAATTGGAATTATTCGCTCCAAATTCATTGCGGTTTTATTAGGTCCTTTGGGTATGGGAATTGCTGGTTTATTAACAACAACCATCGGTTTTATAGCTGCTTTAACTAATTTTGGCCTTTCTACAAGTGCAGTAAAAGACATAGCCGAAGCACATAATTCTGGAGATGAAGAACGTTTACGTACCGTTTCAACCGTTTTCAAACGCTGGGTTTGGGTCACGGGATTAGTCGGTGCCATTTTAACCGCTGCCTTATCTCCGTGGTTAAGTGAACTTACTTTTGGAAACCGAAAATATACGTTTGCTTTCATTTGGATTTCTGTTACACTCTTACTAAATCAAATTAGTTCGGGACAAGGCGTAATGTTACGTGGTATGCGAAAGATTGGCTACATGGCTAAATCAAGCATGATAGGAAGTGTAATTGGTCTATTTACTACGATTCCATTATACTACATTTATGGAATAAAAGGTATTGTCCCAGCTATTATTATTTCCGCAATCACCTCATTAGTACTTACATGGTATTTTGCTAGAAAATTGAATATCAAACCCATATTCGTTTCCAAATCGGAAACTCTTACCGAAGGCAAAGGAATGCTTAAAATGGGTTTTATGATTAGTTTGAGCGGATTAATAACCGTTGGTGCGTCCTACATTGTACGTGTGTTCATTAGCAATCAAGGTGGCATCGAGCAAGTAGGACTTTACACAGCAGGATTTGCGATTATCAATTCTTATGTCGGAATGATTTTCACAGCTATGGCCGCCGATTATTATCCCAGACTATCTGCGGTCTCAAATAGCAATTCAGACAGTAAAGGAGTCATTAATCAACAAGCTGAAATCTCCTTGCTTATTATCGCACCCATTATAATTGTCTTTTTGGTTTTTATCAATTGGGTAGTAATATTGTTGTACTCCAAACAGTTTTTACCTGTCACAGATATGCTTTACTGGGCGGCTTTGGGAATGCTTTTCAAAGCTGGAAGTTGGTCCATCGGATTTATATTTTTGGCGAAAGGAAAAAGTCAACTCTTTTTTTGGAACGAATTGATTGCGAACATCTATTTATTAGGATTAAATCTTTTAGGGTATTATTTGTTAGGATTAACCGGATTAGGTTTGTCCTTTTTAGTGGGTTATCTGCTTTATTTTATCCAAGTATATTGGGTAGCAAAAGTGAAGTTTGAATTTTCATTTGACATAGGTTTTATAAGAATATTTAGTGTTCAAGTGATTCTTGCTATGATGTGTTATCTGAGTATGCAATTTTTGACAATATATTGGGCATATGGAGTGGGCGCGATTTTGATAGTAATCTCAACTTGGTATTCTTTCAACGAATTGGATAAAAGAATGGATGTTCAATCCGTTTTAGTGAGTTTAAAAACCAAATTTAAAAAATAAGAAGTTTTGACAAGTAGTGAAAAAAAGTATCCGTTATTATCGTTAATTATTTTTGTTTACAACCAACAAGATTTAATTACAGAAAGTTTAGATGGAGTTTATCTGCAAGAATATCCTAATTTAGAGATAATTATTTCGGACGATTGCTCAACAGATAACTCTTTTAAAGTCATAGAAAATTATGTAGCAACACATAAATTACTAGCTAATCATAAAATTATTCTTAATAGAAATGAAAAGAATTTAGGGCTTGTTAAACATGTTGAACATGTGGTCAAAAATATTTCTAAAGGAGAACTTATCATTGTAGGAGCCGGAGATGATATAGCGCTTAAAAACAGAGTGAAAGTTATTTATGAAGCATGGAATCATTATGAAAGAAAACCAAAACTAATAACTACCAAATTCATTAAATTTGAGAATTTAAATTCTATTAAAGATTCTATTCCAATCCAAGATTTTGATGAAAGTCTCAGCTCTTTAGACACGAATGAATTGAGTTATTTCATCCGATTCTTAATGGGTGGAGCAGGATGCACGTTTGCGTACAGTCGTGAGGTATTTAACGAATTCCCATCTTTAGAAATTAACAATATAGAGGATAGAAACCTTGCCATACGAGCAAAGATTTTAGGTGAGATATTATATTTAAATATTCCAACTGTACTTTATAGAGTTGGGAATGGTGTGACCTCTTCAATAACAAATGAAACTGAGTTTAGATTATTTAAATGTAAAAATGCACACTCAATATTCTCACAAGTAATTAAAGATACCAATTATTCCAAATTAGTAGATAAAAAAAGTAAGAGAAAAATTAAAAAAGTATGTTTATCGAGCATGAAATTTTACCGTCTTGCACAACAATACTATACGTTAAAAGGTGCGAAAAAGTTAATGATGAAACTTAGAATACTTTTAACTACATATCCAAAGTTGTCTGCTGGTATATTTTTAGTAAAATAAAAGAATATCTCTTAAATTATAAAACACTACTTTTTATTAAAATTATATAAAATAACAGAATGCGTTTATCCATCCTAATCGCCGCTTACAATGTAGAATTGTATATAAAGAAATGCATTGAATCCTGTTACGATGAAGCAGTAGCTTCTAACTATGAAATCATTGTAGTGAATGACGGTTCTACTGATATCACCCAAACTCTAGTTGAACAATTGGTTTCAGAAATACCCAATCTTCATCTCATTAACAAGACAAACGAAGGTTTAGGAGCTGCACGTAACACAGGAATTGCAGCAGCAAAAGGAGACTATGTTTGGATGATCGATGGCGATGATTTTATAGACACAAATAAATTACCTTTGTTAATAAAAGAATTGCACACCAATGATTTTGATATTTTGTGTATGAACTATAATGTTACAAACAAAGACGGTATAGTTTCAAGCATCGCATATCCAAGTGATAAGAATACCGAGGTGTATCCTGCAACAGTATATTACCAAAAATTTAAAGCAAATAGTTACACGTGGCAATATATATTTAAAAAGTCAATTTTCATTGAAAACAACTTGCTTTTTATGCCCTCGATTAATATGCAGGATTCAGAAATTTTTCCAAGGATTATTTATTATTCTTCTACGGTGAAGTATATTGATATTATTGGGTATAATTATGTTCAGCATCCAAACTCTTTTACAAATGTTACCAATTTTAAGAAACGATTCCGCTATTTTGAATCAATCGTAACTGTAAATAAATCATTAGAACAATTTAAAAATAATATTCGGAATGATAATGCAGATTTAGCAAAAGCTATTCAAGATAAACAGCAGTCTTTACACCAGATTATCTTTAATCATCTTGTCTTTTTTAAGTATTCTTCTAAAGATTTAAAAGTTATCGTAACATATTTAAATAAAAATGGTTTTTATCCAGTGCAATTTAAGCCATCAACAAAACTACAAGCGGTAAAAATCGGACTTAATCATTTTCCGATACTGACTAAAAAGATAATTGATACTTTACGAAAATAATGGATAATAAAAGAATAACAATCTTAGATGGCTTTCGAGTAATTGCTATTATAGTAGTACTTCTCTTTCATTTTTATACTTTTTTTCAAGATGACAAATATCTGTACAATTTTGGCTTCACAAATTTGTTTTCTTTTGGAAAACTAGGTGTTGAATTCTTCTTTATAATTTCTGGATTTGTCATTTCGTTAACTTTAACCAAGTGTTCTAATTTTGTTGAATTTTTAAAAAAGCGATTTTTACGACTGATTCCGGCCATGCTTGTCTGTTCAATTATCACTTTTGCAATAATGAGAACTTTTGATAGTAATTTACTTTTCGCGAAATCTCATTCTTTTTCTAATCTCTTACTATCAAACACTTTCATAAGTCCAGAATTAATTAATAATATATTTCAAACTAAATATAACTATATAGATGGCGCTTACTGGTCACTTTGGGTAGAAATAAACTTTTATATTGTAATCGGAATAGTGTATTTCTGTAATAAGAATAAATTACTACAAAACTTTTCGATAGTTTCTCTACTGTTGACGTTAATTTACTTCTTATTTACTTCAAAATTAGGCGGAGATATAATAAGTCCTATCATTGGTGAGTCATTATTTGTAGCAGGAAAAAATATAATTAAATTGTTGAATTTGGTAGCCTATTCTAATTGGTTTCTATTAGGAATAATACTATATAATCTATATCACAAAAAATTGTTAAGATATTATATTTACTTTACAATTGTATTTGTTTTACAAATAATATTAATTCAAAATACTGTGCAAAATATTCTTTTTTTGGTCTTTATATACTCATTACTTATGCTATTTATTTACAAGCCAAATAAAATCAGATTTTTAGGAAATACATTCATTAGTAAATTAGGTGTAGTCTCTTATTCTGTTTATCTTATACATGGGCACATTGGCGTTTTAGTGATAAATAAATTTTCATGGATTTTGGGTAACTATAACTGGATTATTGGTGTTGTCTTAATTGGATTATTCTTCTTATTTGGTATATTTTCATATAAATTTTTAGAAAAGCCAATTAGTACGATATTAAAAAAAATTATGTTTCGATAATGCAGAGAGCTCTACGAAATACTACTCAATTTAAATCAATTTTCATATACACGATGCCATTGCTGCAATAAATAATTATGAAATTCAGATACGACATTAGTTTTCTAAGAGCATTCTCTGTTATCGCAGTGATGTTCTTTCATTTTAAGATCCCATTTTTTACAGGTGGGTTTCTTGGAGTTGATGTGTTTTTCGTAATTTCAGGTTTTCTGATGACGCAAATCGTTTTACGAAAATTTGAAACTGATTCTTTTTCCGTGCTGGAATTTTATAAAAAAAGAGTTTTACGAATTATACCCGCACTGCAGTTCTTATTATGGTTTGTGTTATTGGCATCTATGGTTGTGCTCTTACAACCTGACATTGCGCTTAATGCTAAATATAGTGCTTTAGCAAGTGTATTTGTCTCGAATATTTATTTCTGGAAGTATGTTAACTATTTTACTTCTGGGGATAATATTTTACTGCACACTTGGACTTTGGGAGTCGAATGGCAGTTCTACCTATTGTATCCTCTTTTGCTACTGTTACTGAAAAATTATTTTAAAACACGCAGACAATTGTTTTCAAGTATAATAGTCAGCGTTACCTTATTTTCATTGTGTTTGATGTTGTATTTGTATAAAAGCGATAATAATTTTACTTTTTATATGTTACCAACACGCTTCTGGGAACTAAGTGTAGGTGGCTGTGCCTATTTAGCGAGTTCAAAAATCAATTTAACAAAAACGGTAAAAAATAATCTAGTAGCTGGTTCCATCGTAATTTTGATAGGTGCTGTATATTTAATTTCAGAGAAAGTATTGTGGCCTTCTTGGTACACATTAATACCTGTATTGGCAACGGTAGCTATCTTAACATTAAATGCAGATCTTAAAATCTTCCAAAATAAATTCATTAATTTTTTGGGAAACATCTCCTATTCACTTTATCTATGGCATTGGGTATGGTATGTCTTGCTAAATAATTTCGGATATGCTTCTGGCAAATACGTAGTTATTTTAATCTTACTATCAGTTTTTTCTGCGTTTATATCGTACCGATTTGTAGAAAATAATAAAAGAATTGCCACACTAAAATATATTTCAATTTCTATGGTTGCTATATTAGCAACATGTGCAGTTCTTTATAAATATCCATCTAATTTTCTAACACAAAAGATATCGTTATATAATAATAAAAACTACGAGATTGGTAATTTTAAGGGCGAGTATATCAAAAATTCTAAAGATGCGCAGTTCAATCCTTGCAATTGTTTTATTACCAATAATCAGGAATTGAAAGAGTACGATTTTAGCAATTGTTTAGAAATTAATGCAAATAAGCCAAATGTTCTATTGCTTGGAGATAGCCATGCAGCACAATTTTCTGCAAGTCTGCGGCATTTAAAGCAATATAATATTATGGAAGCAAGTGCAGGCTATGCTTTCCCATTAATAGAGACCAGAGGTAAGAAAGACTCACAGCTACTGATGAACTATATTTACGGAAAGTTCTTACCTCTAAATAGTAAGAAAATTGATTTAGTTATTATATCAGCTCATTGGTTGATGAAAGACAATGCTAATCTAAATTACACTTTAGATGAAATAAAACAACAGCTTCTACAAACGACTGCCTTTTTGAATCGTAATAAGATAAAATATTTAATTATTGGCCAAACGGAATACTATACTTTGGACTATCCACGAATTGTAATGCTTAAAAATTTAGGTAGAAATGAAAATGAATTTGTAAATGAAAAAGGTTTAGAAATGAATATCTTTCTAAAAAAGATAGTTCCTGCAGAGAACTACATTGATATTTATCGCTCATCCAACCTTATCCATTTTGATCAAAATAAAGAGATGCCATATATGTTCGATAGTAATCATTTCTCGTCATATGGTGCTGACCAAGTATTAGATAAAATTGTATTAGAGCGAATTATTGAAAAAATAAGAAAGTAAAACAAAGTACGAATATTACCAAATTATCAAAATATTTTGATCCCAATTACCCTCCAGAAATCCAATCAACTCAAATCAATAGCTATCCTAATGATGCTCTGTCTGCATCTATTCAATCAAAATTACCATGGCTTATTTCAACCTTTATTATTTATTGGAAATCAACCGTTATCCTATTATATTTCTTTATTTTCAGATGTCTGTGTTCCCATTTTTGCCTTTGTAAGTGGATATGGTTTATATTTTAGCTATTCTAATAATAAAGAGACTTATCTTGAGAAAAATACCGAACGAACGAAAAAATTGTATGTCAGATATTGGATAATTCTCTTGCTATTCGCGGTTTTCTTAGGTTGGTTACTAAACAAAGATGGCTATCCTGGCACTTGGCAAAAGTTTGTATTAAACCTAACCGGTTTACAAACTTCTTACAATGGTGCATGGTGGTTTTTTACTACTTATATATTATTTGTTTTTACCTCTAAATTTTGGTTTAAATTACTCGATCGAGCGAACCCCTATTTATATTTTGTTGGATTATTAATCTTGTATTTGGTCGGTTTCTACTTTAGGGTTTATAAATCCAACCTGTTTGAAAATGTGTATTCACATTGGTTGCATTCGCAAAGTGCCTTATACTTTTGTACCCTGTTTCAATTTATGGTAGGTGCTTTTGCTTTAAAATATAACTGGCATAAAAAAGTAACAAGCCTTTTTGCTATTGTTAAATATAAAAACGCAATAGTACTTTTCGGAATTATTTTGCTCATTGTGTTCCACGGCCTGATGCCTAACCTTATCATTGCTCCTCTCACTGCTGTCGGATTTATTTTTCTTTTTCTTCAACTGAAGTTTGGTCAACGAGTCGACAATAGTTTGGATTTCTTTACACCCCACGCAACCAATTTATGGCTTGTCCATATGTTCTTATATTTGATTTACTTTTAAAGACCTTATTTATGCACCTCAATATCCCATTTTAATATTTGTTTGGTTGGTCTTTTTGTGTATAGTAGCTTCTTACATAATCAATGCTATTTATAATAAAGTGTATTCCTATATAAAATAAAATTCCTACACCTCAATCTATGAAACTCCTCTACATTACCAACGGAATAACGGGTCCCGGCGGCCTCGAAAGGGTCTTATCCGTAAAAGCTTCATTGCTTGCTGACGATTTTGATTATGAAGTCAATATTTTGACTTTAAATGAAATGGATAAAGAATCTTTTTACACCTTTTCAACAAATGTAAGTCTACATTCTTTTCCAGTTTTCGGGAACCCTGTACAGTATTTCTCACAATATAAAAATGGAATTCAAAAGATTGTAAATCAAATTCAACCCGATATTATTTTAGTTTGTGATGATGGTTTAAAAGGTTTTTTCCTGCCAAGATTGATTCGGACCACTGCAAAATGGATTTATGAGCGTCACGTGTCGAAATTGATTGCGGCTAGAATAGGACAAGGTTTAATTAAAAGTCTATTAACTAGAGGTAAGTGGTTTTTAATGGAAAAACTTGGACAAGATTTTTCAAGATTCATTGTCTTAACCGAAGGCAATATAAACGAATGGAAGTCTCTAACTAATTTAGAAGTGATCCCCAATCCTTTATCTTTCTACCCAACCGAATCTTCATCGCTTACGCAGAAAACAGTAATTTGTGTTGGAAAGATTTCTTATCAAAAAGGACAGGATGTACTAGTGAAGGCTTGGAATCTTGTCTGGAATAAACATCCAGATTGGAAGTTGGAATTGTATGGGACTTCTAACGAAAACTTTTTGAATACTGAAGATCTCAAAAGAATAAACGTTTATCACTTTCCGCCAGAAATAAATATTTTGGAAAAATATCTAAATAGTTCCATTTATGTGATGTCGTCTCGTTTTGAGGGATTTGGGATGGTGTTGATTGAAGCGATGGCTTGCGGGGTACCATGTATATCTTTTGATTGTAATTATGGTCCATCCGATATTATCGAAAACAATGAAGATGGTCTATTAGTGGAAAAGGGTGAAATTGATGCTTTAGCTAATCATATTAATCAATTAATTGAAAGGGAAGAGTTGCGAAAGACAATGGGAAAAAAAGCAAAAGTAAATGTCCGAAGATTTGCACCTGCTGTTATCGTTTCGCAATGGGATCAATTATTTAAAGAAATAACTGCATGAAAATAGTATTCAATACCGATCAAATTTTTCTTCACGGTGGGATTGAAAAGGTGATGGCAACAAAAGCCAATTATTTGGCCAACCAAAATGATGTTAAAATCTTTATTGTTACGACCGAACAACTTGGCAATCCTCCTTGTTATCCTTTAGATCAAAAAATAATTTTGATCGATTTGGGTATTAATTATAACCGCGCCAAATCGTATTTCTCGCAGGAAAATCTTGGCAAAGCAAAACAGCATTTTATAAGACAAAGAAAATTATTCAAAGAGCTAAATCCTGATTTTATTATTTCTCCCAATTATAATTTTGATCACTACTGGCTGCCATTCATTAAAAATAAGGCAAAGGTGCTTAAAGAGCGACACGGATCACGCTTTTTTGAGACCCAACAGAGAAAAGATGCGTCGTTCGTTAAGCGTTTAAAATTCACTTTTAATGATTATATCGATGGATTATACGATTGTATTGTAGTTCTTAATAATGATGAGAAATCTTACGTACACACAAATAATACTGTCGTTATTCCAAACCCCACAGAATTATCATTGTTAAGGGCAGATTTAACACAGAAACAGGTGATCGCTGCCGGCCGTATTTCGCCAGTAAAAGCATTTGATCAGTTAATTGAAGTCTGGTCATTGGTCAATAAAGACTTTCCCGATTGGCAATTACATTTTTATGGGCAGGATTATTTAGATACTCAAAAAAAACTGGAGGAATTGGTAAAAAAACTCCAATTGCAAGCTGTAGTTCAATTTAAAGGAAGTGTCGATAATCTAACTGAAACCATGACCAATTATAGTATTTACGCCATGACTTCCGAAACAGAATGTTTTCCCATGGTTCTTTTAGAAGCATTTTCCGTTGGGTTACCTGTCATTTCCTACGATTGCCCAAATGGCCCTCGAAATATTCTAACGAACGGTGAAGATTCTATTCTCATCCCTGATAAAAATATACCTATTTTTGCAGCTAGATTAAAAGAGCTGATGCAAAATGAAAATCTACGCCAACAAATGGGCACAAAAGGCCTTGAAAATGTTCAGCGTTTCAGTCTTGAAAAAGTAATGCATCAATGGAAAGATTTGTTTAAATCACTGCTTTCTTGATTCTATAAAAACGTAAATATTATATTTATAACATCTAACATCTAACATCTAACATCTATTTAATTGTTCGACTGGATTCCTTTACAATATTATACTGCTATTCATTACCATGTGCTGTTGATGGTTGCTTTGTTGATCTTATTTCATGCCTACCATTTTGACATGAAAGATAACGAAAGTATTCAACTTTTCAATATTTTAGGTTATGCTGTAGTATTTGTTTTAATAATATATATGGGATTACGACAACCAAGCGGGATTTATTTTGGTGATTCTTCCAGTTATGCAAAGTTATTCAAAGGAATGCAAGAGGGGGCAACGGTGCAAATTAAAAAAGATTACATGTTCAACTATCTAACCAAGTGGTGTAGTAGTTTTATGAACCGTCCTGTTTATTTTCTATTTCTTAGTGTTTTATACACGATACCCTATTTATTATTTTCACGTAAATATTTTGGTCGGTATTGGTTCTTTGCTCTGTTTATGTTCATCGGTTCCTATTCGTTTTGGTCAGCAGGAACCAACGGCTTACGAAATGGTTTAGGTACTTCTTTCTTCATCATGGGACTTGCTGTGTATGACAAAAAATATTGGATGTATTTTTGGTTTTTGGCTGGTTATTTTATGCATGCCTCAGTTTTTATCCCAATTGTAGCTTTTATATTGTCAGGAATTTATAAAAATCCTAAAGTTTATGTGTACATCTGGTTAGCCGCAATTCCTTTATCATTGGTTGGCGGTAGTTTCTGGGCAAGTTTTTTTGGGGGATTAGGGTTTGAAGATCGTACCGCAGGTTATCTTACCAATACAGAAGGGAATCTCGAGCAGTTCTCACAAACAGGTTTCCGCTGGGATTTCTTATTGTACAGCGCTTCAGGAGTATTCTTTGGTTATTATTTTATTTTTAAAAAGAGAATTACCGATTCTTTTTATATCCATCTTTTTGGCGTGTATTGTATAGCGAACGCTTTTTGGATTCTCGTTATTACGGCTGCTTTCAGCAATCGTTTTGCCTATTTATCCTGGTTTTTAATCGCACCAGTTATTGCCTATCCAATGTTTCGTTATAAAATTTGGAAGAACCAATATAAAGTCTTCGGAATTATCCTGTTTGCTTATTTTATGTTTACTTATTTTATGAATGTTATTAAATGATTAAAAAACTTACAATATTTACTCCAACCTATAACCGTGCACATTTATTACCTCGGTTATATGCAAGTTTATGTCGTCAAACCTCAGAGGACTTTTGTTGGTTAATCGTCGACGATGGATCATCGGACGATACCGAAAATTTGATTAAAAGCTGGCAGCAAGAAGCTTCCATCGATATTCGATATTTCTATAAAGAAAATGGAGGGATGCACACCGGTCATAACTTAGCCTATGAAAAAATAGACACCGAATTAAATGTGTGTGTAGATTCTGACGATTATATGCCAGCTAATGCGGTAGAATTGATATTGAAAAAATGGGAAAATATAGAAGACAAAACGAAAATTGCTGGTATAGTTGGTTTAGATGCTGAAGAAAACGGCAAATTGATTGGGTCAGGCCTTCCTGATAATGTACAGCAAGGTTCTATAACAGATTTGTATTTCAAACATGGGGTTACGGGAGATAAAAAAATGATCATTAGAACTGACGTAGTGCGACAGTATCCTTCCTACCCGGAGTATAAAGGAGAGAAATTAGTTCCACTCGGAATTTTGTATATGATGATCGGCCAAGATTATGATTTTATTTACAGCAACGAAATTTATTGTATTGTTGAATATCAAGCAGAGGGTTCTTCAAATACTATTTTTAGACAATATAGACAGTCGCCACGAGGTTTTGCTTACGCAAGAATGATTGGAAAGAAATATACGCCAAGTCTTTTTAAGAATTTAATCCAATCTACTCATCTTGGCTCTTCAGCTATATTTTTAAGTGATTATTCTTTACTTTTAAAAGGATCAAAAGTGTATCAAAATCTTCTGACATTCCCTTTTGCTGTTCTTCTTAATCTTTACATCAAAAGAAAAATAAAATGAAAAAATTATATCGAAAATATATACAATTCCTAGAAAATTTTCCAGCTGATAATCATTATTTTAAAACTTGGGTAGCAGAGCACTATGTAATGAGAGGTAAGGAGAAGTTTATAAGTACTATAAAGTGGACAAAAGAACAACAATCGACATTCGATACTTTTTGGATTTCAAACTATAAAAAAATAACTAATAAAGGAAATAAATTTTATGAGGCGTTTAATGATCAATTTAACATAGAATATATATCTGATTTTTTATTTGCAACTAAAATTGAATCAAAATTAAATTCTTATAACTACTCCAAAATATTCAGCGACAAGGCTCTTTTAGATATCTTATATAAACATAGGTCTTGCGCACTTCTACCGGAGACGGTTATACTTAACTCTGAAGGTATTCTTTATAATGCAGATAGACATATAATCAATCAGGAAGATGCAAAGCAGTTATTACAAAAACAGCAAGTTGTTGTAATTAAACCGACGGTAGGTGGTAATTCGGGTAAGGGCATCATTTTAGCAAATTTAGATGAAGAAGGCCTTGATGTTAATCAAAATTTCAATATTTTAGATTTTTTTAGTGATGAGAACAAAAACTTTATTATTCAAAAAAAGATAGAACAATCAGGTGAATTAAATGAACTTTATCCAACATCAATCAATACCTTCAGAGTGATTACCTTTATTGCTAATGATAGTGTTCAATTAGCGCCAATAAGTCTGAGAATTGGTTGTGGTGGAAGTTTTTTAGATAATATTCATGCGGGTGGGATTACGGTAGGAGTCGATACAGATAATGGTTGTTTAATGAAAAAAGCGTATCAGTTAGGTTATACCAATACGAAGACAATAATGTTAAAACATCCGGATACCAATGTCATTTTTGAAAACTTTAAAATAACCGGCCTTGATAAAGTAATTACGGCTGCAAAAAGATTACACGAATTTACTCCAAATACTAGAATAATCTCGTGGGATTTTACGATTAATCATGATTATGAACCTCTTTTAATTGAAGCTAATTATTTAGGTCAATCTGCGTGGTTTAATCAAATAACAACTGGAAAAAGTCTATTTGGAAATCATATAACTTCTATTTTAAATTTATTAAAATGAAAGATCCCATTAGAATTTTACATGTAGTTACCCAGATGGGTGCAGGTGGTATAGAAAATATGTTAATGACTATCTATCGTAATATTGATCGTAGTAAAATTCAATTTGATTTCTTAGTTCAACGAGAAGAAAAAGGTTTTTTTGACGATGAAATATTATTGTTAGGTGGTAGAGTTTTTAAGATAATGCCATTATCGATTTCTAAGCTCTTTGCTTACCGAAAGCAATTGAATAATTTCTTTGTCACTCATAAGGAATATAAAATTGTACATTCACACATATCGGTATGGAGTTATTTAATTTTGAAATCTGCAAAAAGAAATAACATCCCCGCTCGCATAGCGCATTCGCATGAAACTCATGATTCTATTTGGGATCATAAATTATACCGCGTTCCTTTAATTTATTGTCTAAGACAAATAATTAATTCTCCAACAACACATCGATTTGCTTGTAGTACAAAAGCAGGTGAATGGTTGTTTGGCAAAAATAAAGATTTCGCTGTTGTAAATAATGCAATTGACACTTCGCTGTTTAGCTACGATCAGAAAAATGCTGAACAACAAAAATCAAGTTTAAATATTTACAACTCTCTTGTAATTGGGCATGTTGGTAATTTCTCAAAACCTAAAAATTATCCTTTTATTCTTAAAGTATTTAGTGAAATACTAAAAAAAAGAGTAGACGCAAAACTGTTATTGGTTGGCGACTATAAGAATAACTTAAATGTCAAAGAAGGAATTAAAGCTCTTGGTATTGAAAATGCTGTTATTTTTACAGGCCTTCGCTCAGATGTGTATAATATGTATCAAGTGATGGATGTATTTCTATTCCCTTCACATAATGAAGGTTTAGGAATCTCGCTAATTGAAGCGCAAGCAAGTGGGTTGAAAATTTTTGCTTCTGATACAATTCCCAATGAAGTATTGTTGACAAATGATTTAGAGTTTTTACCGCTCACCAAAACTGCAGAATATTGGGCTGCGCGTATTTTATTTTCAATTCCTTATGACCGGAAGGATAATATCGAGAAAATCAAAGTAAAAGGTTACGATATAAAAGAAAATGCCTGCAAACTGGAAGAGTTTTATCTTAATCTTCTTAATTCATAATTTTACTAAAAGGATGATGTCGATTTCCTATGTTTATACGAGTGTAAAAATGGATGGTCAATTTAGATCGTTCAAGAAAAATTATTATTAAATTTTAAAATTAAAAATCATGTATAATATTTTTAATATATCAAAAGAAACTGCTCCTCTATTCAAATCATGTTTTGATGCAAACGGTTCTTCCAAATCTATAGAGAAAATTATTTGGCAGTTTTTAGAAACTCCCTCAAAAAAACAGTTGGTTGATATTGCTATTGATAAAGAGACTGAAAAAGTAGCTGCGGTCTATGCAGTCTTTCCTGTACATTTTCAAATAGATCGTAAAAAAGTTTTGGCTTGCCAATCTTTAGATACGATGACAGATGTAGATTACAGAGGTAAAGGGCTTTTTGTAAAATTAGCTGCAGATGTTTATCAAAAAGCACATAGTGATGGTTTGAAATTAGTCTACGGGTTTCCTAATGGTAGTTCTATTCATGGATTTGTGAAAAAGTTATCATGGCAGGTATTAGATCCGGTACCGTTTTTAATAAAACCACTTAAAACAAAGTACTTTACCGATAAAATCAAAATGTTATCGTGGTTGCCTAATATCAGTCTATCCAGAAGTTACGGTTTGGGTAAAAATTATATTATCAAAAATGAAAAAGTTTTCCCAGCAGCTGTTGATGAGATTTGGAATAATTTTTCAAAAGATATTAAGGTTGCAGTTCATAGGGATAAAGCTTATTTAGATTGGCGTTATTTGAATAAACCATCAGAAGATTATATGATTGATCATATTTATTCTGGTAATAAATACATAGGGTATATCGTTTACTGTATCAAAGAGAAACACGGTGGTAAAGTAGCCTATATTATGGAGTTAGTGTATCAATTAGAATTCGAGGATGCGGCCTCATTTTTGTTAAAAAATGCATTAAATATAATCCGAAAATCTGGCGCAGATTGTATATTGGTTTGGTGTCTGGAACATTCTCCTAACTATAAAATATTTAGTAAACGAGGGTTCTTTACAATGCCCGAAAAATTCAAACCAATAGAGTTGCATTTTGGCGTGCGTGCTTTTGATGAATCCTTAGCCCACATGATTAATGATAGAAAAAACTGGTATTTAAGTTATTCAGATTCAGATACCGTATAAAAAATGGCAGGCAGTTTAATCATATCATTAGATTTTGAACTTCACTGGGGTGGTGCCGAAGTATGGAACCTAGAAGAGAAATCTGAATATTTCCTAAATACGCGTACCGTCATTTTAGAAATGCTTCAATTGTTTCAAGAATATAATATCAGAGTGACTTGGGCTACAGTTGGGTTTTTATTTGCTTCATCACGGGAAGAAGTAATGTCCTTCTCTCCGCCAAAAGAACCTTCTTATCTCAATCAAAATCTTAATTACTTCAATCTTTTTAGAAATAATGTAGTAGGACCTGATGAAGGCACAGATCCTTTTCATTTTGGTTATTCATTAATACAAGAAATTATAAAAACACCAGGACAAGAGTTAGCAAGCCATACTTTTAGCCATTATTATTGTAATGAAGAAGGACAAACAAAGGAAGAATTCGACCTAGATTTGCAAGCAACCCAAAAGATTGCAAAAAGCAAGTTTACCAAGAAATTGACTTCTTTGGTTTTCCCGCGTAACCAATACAACACTAGTTACTTAGAGTTACTAAAGGATAACGAGTATAATGTGATAAGAACCAATCCAGATGTCTGGTTTTGGAAAATGAATAATAAGTTTATTCCACTAGCGAGAGCATTGGATACTTTACTTCCTATTAGTAATAAGCTTTCTTTTAAAAATTCAGACATAAAAGAAGAGCAAGACGTGGTTCTGTTGCCTGCAAGTCGCTTTTTTAGACCCTATTCACAAAAAGAAAAATCGATCCAAAAATTAAAGATGAATAGAATTAAAAAAGAAATGCTTGTAGCAGCAAAAAAAGGGGAGAATTACCACTTATGGTGGCATCCCCATAATTTCGGCTCCTTTCCTCAGCAGAATATGATTCAGTTACGGGAGATTTTAGAATATTATAAAATACTTAACAAACAGTATGGTTTCTCTTCCAAAAATATGGGGGATTTTCAACGATAGACGTTGTTAGTGATTAGTAAACTCTTGTGTTTCGATTAAATTTTATGAAATATTTCTTTAAAATATAGTAAAAAATGAAAGATAAAATATATGCCATATCTCCTGTTTTTCTCCAGGAATTACTCATCACTATTTTTAATTGGCTCGCCTACAAAAAACGTTACGGTGGCTCTTATCGGAAGTTCAGAACTATTTTTAAAGAAAATAGAACATTATTTTTGGCGCAATTAAAAGCCACGCAAAAAGAACGGTTTTCTGTTTTCCTAAAGAACGCAAAAACCAGTTCTGCTTTCTATAAAAATTATCCTGATGTCGATTTATCAGAACTGCACCAATTGCCGATTCTTAAAAAAGAAGACTTAAGGAAAAATATCGCCGATATTTTTACAGTGCCTAAAGCAACAGGCATTGTTTCTAAAACTGGAGGTACAACCGGAAAATCTTTAGAGGTTCTTTTTACGAACGACAATATGCAGGAAAGATTTGCGATGTTAGATGACTTTCGAAATCGTTTCGGCTATCAATTAGGCAAAAAAACGGCCTGGTTTTCGGGTAAAAATTTACTAACAGATAAAGATATTCGGCAAAATCGGTTTTGGAAAACCGATTTTCTTTATAAAGTTCGTTATTATTCTACTTTTCACATCAAAGACGCCTATCTACAATCTTACGTTCAAGATTTAATAAAATTTCAACCTGAATACTTAGTGGGTTTTCCCTCCAGCATTTTAGAAATTGCAAAATTTGGCTTGAAAAATAAAATCGTCTTTCCAGCGAATACGGTTAAGGCTATTTTCCCCACGGCAGAAACATTAACAGAAGAGATGTACGAGGTCATAGAATCGTTCTTTAAAACCAAAATGTATAACCAATATGCCTCTTCCGAAGGCGCACCATTTATTATTGAATGCAGCAATGGTAATTTACATCTGGAACTGCAAAGTGGCGTTTTCGAAGTATTAGATGAAAATAACAATCCAACTCGATCAGGTAAATTAGTCCTGACCTCTTTTACCACCGAAGGTACTCCGTTGATTCGGTATGACATCGGAGATTCTATCACCTTGGAAAATGAGTCCAAAACTTGTTCTTGCGGTAATCATAATCCTTTGGTGAAAGAAATATTAGGTCGAATTGATGACTATATTTATTCCCCTGAAAACGGCAAAATTAATTTAGGCAATATTTCCAATACTTTGAAAGATACGGAAGGAATTATAAAATTTCAGGCCATTCAGGATGACCTCAACCAAATTGTAGTCAAAGTCATGAAAGACGATAAAGAATTTTCAGAAAAAGTCGAAAAACAGTTGATACAAAACTGGCGAGATAGGATAGGAGACCAAATGATTCTGGATATTCAATACGTAGAGGATATCCCAACCGAAAAAAGCGGGAAGTTCAGAATGGTTAAGAACAATGTCAAGCATCTTATTTCCGAGGAAAAATAACTAATCATTTCTGCTTGGAGCGATTCAAATAATACAGCCGTACTAAATCCAGATATAGCAGGTTTCTAAAGTAAATAATCGTACCTGCCATTTTGGTATAGCCAATAAATTGCTGCTTTCGGTATTTCCTCACCGTGCGGTTCGTTACTTTAAGCAGCGCACACACGTCTTGCTCTGTTAATACATTAGCCGCGGTCAGGGGTACAACGCCGTTTCTTAATTCTTTGTGCATCGCCTCGAGTTCCTCGTGCCACTGCAATAATTGAGCTTCGCTGAAAAGGGGTGGAGTTTTCATGATAGTAAGGTTGATAGTTTTACATTATAGAGTTATTGTTTTAGATTTTAAATTTGCCGGTTTGGGCTACCGAAGTTAAAAACTATTTCTCAACCATAAAACCCCAAAACTCAATTAGGGTGAAACCACCCTGCATTTAGGGCGAATACACGCATCCCCCCAAAGCAAGCTATGTATCATTAATAAATGATCAATGATCACTCATAAACGATCGCTTACCATTACTCATTACCCATTACCCATTACCCATCAATTATCAAAGATCAATGATCAACGATGAACGATACCTCGATCTCCCCCGCAATCCCCCTCGCCACCCCTCGCGCGCCCCTTAACCACCCCAAGCTCACCCTCTAAGTTGGTATTTGTCCGGGGGTAAAACGGAAGATTTCGGAAGATTTCGGAACGCTTGGCAAAACTTACCAACCTGCGGTCTACGTTTGTCAGACTAAATAATTTTTTTAACATTTTAAAACTTAACGCTATGGGAAAACTAATTGATTCCTTGCTGTCGGGTTCCTCCGGCACCGTTGGCCGCCTGGTGGTTGCCAATGTTTCAGGAAATGAAATTTTGCGCGCACGTCCCCGCAAAAGAACCAAAGCCGCTACGGCGAAACAACTGCTTATTCAATCGCGCATGACCAAAAGTTACGACTTCATGCTGCCCTACAAAGAATTTGCAAAAATCTATTTCGGTACCCGGTCGGGCATGAAGTCACCCTTCAACCAGGCCATGACCAATGTCCTCTACGCTTTCAAGCTCGACTATGTCCTCAACGTCATTACGCCAACCTATTCTGAAATTGAATTTGCGCGTGGCTCGTTGCTGGGTGCCGTGCCGACCGGTCTAACCGCCGCTACACCGCTCACGTTTGACCTAACCTGGTTTGAAAACAGTAATGCAGATCCTCTCCGCGAAACCGATGCCGTCCAATTGCTCTACATCGCCGAAGGTGACTCCAAACCCACCTTCATGGAAAACGTCGCCGTCCGCCTCGCTGCCACCGTGACGATTCCACTCGCACCCAGTTTCCAGGGCAAAACCCTCCACGTCTGGCTCGCCTTCCGCTCCGCCGACCTC
Organism: Kaistella antarctica; assembly: GCF_900109615.1. Taxonomy (GTDB): domain Bacteria; phylum Bacteroidota; class Bacteroidia; order Flavobacteriales; family Weeksellaceae; genus Kaistella; species Kaistella antarctica. Next base: position 368,239 of record NZ_FOIX01000004.1, on the reverse strand, counting down.
AAGCTGGTCTCCCTGTCCTCCTACGCCGGCACCGTCCTCATCACCTAACCCTAACCAACTTCTGACCTACTTGTCAGAAGTTTTTTATTAATTAAACTCCAGCACTCACCACCCAGCACCAATAAATGATGAATGATCATTGATGATTGATGCAAGACCAAACCTCGTCATTGCGAGCAGTGAGGCACGAACGACAGCTTGTCCGCCGCGGCGTAAGACAATTCTCGTCATTGCGAGGAGTGAGGCACGAACGACGAAGCAATCTCAACTCAAGTAATGCATTATAGACTAAGCAGCAATGTTCAATCGAGATTGCTTCAGCGGCTTTCAAAACAACACATAATTGAAAAGGATTAGCGCCGCTTCGCAATGACAAACCCTCGTCATTGCGAGAAGTGAGGCACGAACGACAGCTTGTCCGCCCCGGCGGAAAGTAATCTAGACTCGAGTAATGCATTATAAACCAAGTAACAAAGTTCAATCGAGATTGCTTCAGCGGCTAGAAAATCCTCGCCAATTAATAACGCTGCCCACCACTTCGCAATGACCAACCCCTCGTCATTGCGAGGAGTGAGGCACGAACGACGAAGCAATCTCAACTCAAGTAAAGCATGATAAAACTAAGCAACAAAGTTCAATCGAGATTGCTTCAGCGGCTAGAAAATCCTCGCCAATTGCTAAACCCATCTGCCACTTCGCAATGACAGGTCCACGTCATTGCGAGGAGTGAGGCACGAACGACAGCTTGTCCTCATGTGTTAAAGCAATATCGCCAACTTAGCGTGCCTTCAAAAAGACTTAGGAGCATTTTGCGTTAATAAAAATTGCAATTTCTTCCCACTGACTTTCTCACCTAGCAACTCCTAAAAATTCCCATTGTTTGAGTGGCGGCAAAAATTTAGAGTTGATATGGAATCAATCATTCCGCCCGAGTTTTGGGGATTTTCTTAGAAGAAATTGTAGTTTTTTAGCAAAACGATCCAGTCTTGATTTTTTCGTTCTTTTGCATCAAGGCAAAAGGACTTAATAAAAAATATTGTGTATTATTAAAACACATTAATATAACTATTTTCATTGTAGCAACAGATCTTTTATAATATTTGCGGATTAATTGCAAAGTTTAAATCGAGATTGCTTCAGCGGCTAGAAAACACTTCGCCAATTGATAAGTCTGTCAGCCACTTCGGAAATGACAAGTCCACGTCATTGCGCGAAGTGAGGCACGAACGACGAAGCAATCTCGACTCGACTAATGCATTATAAACTAAGTAACATAGTTAAATCGAGATTGCTTCAGCGGCTAGATAATCCTCGCCAATTGCTAAATCCATCCGCCACTTCGCAATGACGTAACCTCGTCATTGCGAGGAGTGAGGCACGAACGACAGCTTGTCCGCCGCGGCGGACAAGCAATCTCAACTCAAATAATGCATTATAAACTAAGTAACAAAATTCAATCGAAATTGCTTCTGCGGCTAGAAAAGCGCCAACACCAGTCAACCAGCACCATCAATCTTTAACCTTTATTTTAATCAGATAAAACTTTATCTTTGCCCAATCTAATACCTAGCCTTGAAAAAACTTATCCGCATTACTACGGTTCCAATTTCCCTGGATAAACTCTTAGGTAATCAACTTACATACATGAATCAGTTCTATGACGTTACTGCCATATCCGCTGATGACAAAGAACTCCAAAGGGTAACCAAAAAATATGGCGTGAAGTACCATCATCTCGAGATGACCCGGACCATTTCTCCCCTTAAAGATCTTACTGCGGTTTTTAAGCTCTATCAGTTTTTAAAAAAAGAAAAACCTGAAATTGTTCACAGCCACACCCCAAAAGCCGGCATCGTCGGTATGATGGCTGCTTTTTTAGCCGGAGTTCCCCACCGCTTTCACACCGTTGCTGGCTTGCCCCTATTAGAAGCTACGGGAACCAAAAGAAAGGTCTTGAACTTTGTTGAAAAGCTAACCTATTCCTTTGCCACCAAAGTCTACCCCAATTCTTTCGGTTTAAAAGAAATCATTACGCAGAACCATTTTTGTAAACCTAACAAATTAGAAGTCATCGCCAACGGAAGCTCCAATGGCATCGATACTGCTTATTTCAGCCCCCTTCATTTCTCCGACCTTGACAATGATAACCTCCGAAACACACTAGACCTAAAAACCGATGACTTTGTCTTCATTTTCATTGGGCGCTTGGTAGGTGATAAAGGGATTAATGAACTCATCACGGCTTTTAAATCCTTAGCCCTTCCCCAAGTGAAATTACTCTTAGTCGGTCACTATGAACCAAATTTAGATGCCTTAAAACCTGCAACCCTTCAGGAAATTGACCTTACTGCTAATATCATAACCGTTGGTTTTCAACCTGATGTTCGTCCTTACTTTGCCATTGCCAATGCCTTGGTTTTCCCCAGTTACCGCGAAGGTTTTCCTAATGGGGTTCTGCAGGCGGGTGCCATGGGTTTACCCAGTATCGTCACCAATATCAACGGGTGTAATGAAATAATCCAGGATCGCCAAAACGGTTTGATTATTCCGGTAAAAGATCCTGTTGCCCTGGAAAAAGCCATGCGCCTCCTAGTGGAAGATCAAACGTTATATCAAAAGCTTCAACAGCAGGCCCGAAAAAAAGTAGTAGACAACTATGAGCAGCAAGTCGTTTGGGAAGCTTTGTTGGCAGCCTATAAAAAAGAAACAGACCATGTATAAATCTTTCTTTAAAAGACTTCTTGATTTCACTGCAGCTGCTTTAGGTTTGTTGGTGCTAAGTCCCGTCTTTTTAATCGTCACTGTCGGACTCTTCTTTGCCAATCAAGGCAAGCCCTTTTTTGTTCAAAAGCGCCCGGGTTTGCAGGGCAAGATTTTCAGCATTCTGAAGTTTAAAACCATGACCGATCAAAGAGATGCTCAAGGTAATTTGTTGCCAGATCATAACCGCCTAACATCGCTCGGGTCTTTTGTGCGCAAGACCTCTTTGGATGAAATCCCCCAATTATTTAATGTCCTCACTGGAGACATGAGTTTAATCGGTCCTCGCCCCTTGTTGCCCCAATATCTTCCTTTATACAATGCCTTTCAGCAGCAAAGACACAACGTCAGACCTGGCATTACAGGCTGGGCTCAAGTCAATGGTCGCAATGCCATCAGCTGGGAGCAGAAATTTGAATATGATGTTTGGTACACCCAAAATATTAGTATACTTTTAGATATCAAAATACTGTTCTTAACCTTGAAGAAAGTTTTGGTACGAGAGGGTATTTCACAGGAGGGGCAGGTAACAATTGAAGCGTTTAAAGGTAATTTCTAAAATATGAAGGAAAAATACTATCTATTTGGAGGCAGTGGTCATGGTAAAGTAGTGGCAGATATTTTAATATCCAGCAACATCAACGTACACACCGTTCTCGATGATCATCCTGCAGAAAGCACGCTGCTTAATATTCCCATCATTTCTACAAAATCTTACGTCCCCACGCCTAATGATCAGTTCATCGTAGCCATCGGCAATAACTGGATTCGGAAAAAGATTGTCGAAACCCATGCCTTTTCTTATTTTAAAGCCATCGCACCTGCCGCTAATGTTTCGCAGTTTGCTGAAGTAGGAGAGGGGACGATGATTATGCCGAAAGCCGTGGTCAATGCAGGAACTAAACTGGGTAAGCACTGTATAATGAATTCTGGCAGTATCGTAGAACATGATTGTGTGCTAGGAGATTACGTTCACGTTTCTCCCAATGCAGCCGTTGCAGGACACTGTACTATTGGCGAAGGAAGTCAGATCGGAATGGGAGCCAGTGTGATTCAATGCCTTACGATTGGGAAATGGGCCATCATTGGTGCCGGTGCAGTCATCATCAGAGATGTTCCCGATTACGCAGTGGTTGTGGGTAATCCAGGCCGCATTATTAAATTCAATAAACCTGAGTGATAACCAAACGTTTCTTTGATCTCTTTTTTGCGCTGCTGAGCCTACTCCTGCTGAGCGGTATTTTACTTCTTTGTTTAATGATTGCCAGCATCGATACCAAGTCTTTTGGTCTTTTTGTTCAGGATCGCATTGGTCAGCACGGTAAAACCTTTCGCATTTATAAAATTAAATCGTTCAGTGACACGACCCAAAAAGTAACCTCATTTGGTTGTTTCCTACGAGCTTCCAAACTCGACGAGCTTCCACAACTGTTCAACATCATCTTAGGTCAAATGAGTTTTGTAGGTCCACGGCCTGACATTCCAGGCTATGCTGATGTACTGCCAGAAAAAGACCGACTTCTCCTCAATCTAAAACCTGGCCTTACCGGTTTAGCTTCCCTCAAATACCGCGACGAAGAACACCTGCTCTCCACCCAACCCAACCCTTTACAATACAACGATACCATCATCTGGCCAGATAAAGTCCGTCTGAACAACTGGTACGCCCAACACCGCACCTTCACCATGGATCTAACCCTCCTGTTTTACACCGCCTTGCCCTTCCTTTCCTTTGATGCGGAAAAGTATATAGCGGAAAGGGGTGGGTGAGCGATGAGTGATGGCTGGGTCCTGTCATTGCGAAGCGGCTCTCATTATTTGCACTCGCATTCTCATCCTCATTCTCATCAATCACCTATTATTTTGAAAACCGCTGAAGCAACCAAGTTCCTGTCTTTGCGAAGCGACACCCATTATTTTCTATTATCTATAATTTTGAAGCCGCTGAAGCAATCTCGATTGAGCTTTGCCACTTAATCTACACTTGCACTCATAAGCCCAGATTGCTTCCTCGCTCGTGCCTCACTCCTCGCAATGACGAGGTAGGTCATTGCGAAGCGGCTCTCAACGTTCTTAATTATTTAGTATTTTCAAAGCCGCTGAAGCAATCTCGATTGAGTTTGTCACCTTAAGCAACACTTGCACTTATAAACCCAGATTGCTTCGTCGTTCGTTCCTCACTCCTAGTAATGATGAGGTTGTGTCATTGCGAAGCGGCTGCAAAAATTTTCAATTAGACCGCATTTGAAAGCCGCTGAAGCAATCTCGATTGAGTTGGTCAACCTAATCCACACTTGCACTCAAAAGCCCAGATTGCTTTCCGCCGCGGCGGACAAGCTGTCGTTCGTTCCTCTCTCCTCGCAATGACGAGGTTCCTGTCATTGCGAAGCGGCAACCATCCTTTTCAGTTATACACCATTGTGAAAGCCGGTGAAGCAATCTTGATTAGGCTCCGCCACGTAACCTACAATTGCACTTATAAGCCCAGATTGCTTTCCGCCGCGGCGGACAAGTTGTCGTTCGTTCCTCACTCCTCGCAATGACGAGGTTGCTGTCATTGCGAAGCGGCTGCTAGAATTTTCAATTAGATCGCATTTGAAAGCCGCTGAAGCAATCTCGATTAAGCTAGTCACCGTAAGCAACATTTGCACTCAAAAGCCCAGACTGCTTTCCGCCGCGGCGGACAAGCTGTCGTTTGTGCCTCACTCCTCGCAATGACGAGGTTGTGTCATTGCGAAGCGGCATCCATTATTTTCAATTATCTGTAATTTTGAGGCCGCTGAAGCAATCTCAATTGAGCTGATCCATTTACTCTAGACTTGCACCTATAAACCCAGATTACTTTCCGCCGCGGCGGACAAGCTGTCGTTCGTTCCTCACTCCTCGCAATGACGAGGTTCCTGTCATTGCGAAGCGGCTGCTAGAATTTTCAATTAGACCGCATTTGAAAGCCGCTGAAGCAATCTCGATTAAGCTGGTCAACTTAAGCTATACTTGCACTTATGAGCCCAGATTGCTTCGTCGTTCGTGCCTAACTCCTCGCAATGACGAGGTTCCTGTCATTGCGAAGCGGCGGAAGGCATTTTCAACGATTTATTATTTTGAAAGCCGATTTCTTCAAGTCGCTGAAACAATCTCCCGTAATTATTCCTAACTTCGATTAATGAAACCCGGTTTTATATACATTCTGACTAATAAAACGCACACTGTACTGTATGTTGGGGTGACTTCCAATTTGCCACGAAGAATATTGGAGCACAAAGAAAAGAAATATCAGAATAGTTTTAGTCGCAGGTATAACGTCGATCAACTTGTCTATTGGGAATCCTTTCAAGAAATCGGCGACGCCATCATGCGCGAAAGGCAACTCAAAGGTGGTTCCCGACAAAAGAAACTTGATTTAATCAACAGATTAAATCCGCAGTGGACTGACTTGTACGAAAGTATACTCGATATTATGAATCCTTTTTCGTGAGATTGCTTCGTCGTTCGTTCCTCACTCCTCGCAATGACGAGGTTCCTGTCATTGCGAAGCGGCTCCCGTTATTATCAGTCTCCTATTACTTTGAAAGCCGCTAAAGCAATCTCGATTGAGTTTGTCAACTTAAACAACACTTGCACTTATGAGCCCAGCTTGCTTCGTCGTTCGTGCCTCACTCCTCGCACTGACGAGTCAATAAAAATCCAGGAAAGTAAACTTCCCTGGATAATCAATAATCTATTGTATTCTACACCAAACCTATTTCTTAATTACTTTTATCGTGTTGCTTTCGGTGTCAGAATTTACTTTAATTAAATAAGTTCCTTTTGCAAAAGTACTTAAGTCAATGGTCGAATTCTTAGCCGACGGATCTAATTTGAAACTCGTTACCAACTGACCAGTTACTGAATAGACTTGAACACTGTTCAATTTCGATTGTTTATTATTTTGAATCGTTAACAAACCAGCGGTTGGGTTTGGATAAACCTGCACCCCATTTTTCAGAGCGGAAGCTTCCACGGCCAGGACCGGTTCTGTACAGTTGTAAATATAAAGCTCGTCTAAATACCAACCGTCGTTACCGTTGCATCCATCGGTACCCATTTCAAATCGCAACTGAAGGTTTGCGCCTGCAACAACTCCGATTTTGGAGAGGTCAATGACGCTTTGTCCCCAGCTTCCACCGAGTGACCCGCCATCAGTTCCGCTAAAGGCGCCTTGTCCTTTCATGGGATTGTCACTTTGGGACGTGCCATCTAAATTGATATTATAAGCATTTTGACTAAAAGCTGTTTTTGGAACCACCGTCCACGTACCGCCATTTAAGCTATATTTGATATTTCCGCCATCCCATTTCGCTTCGGTAGCGACATAATGATTAAAGGCCATTTCGTATTTCCCGGCTGTAAAAGTAGGGAAGTTAATGACTGGACTTTCTAAACGAAGGATTCCGTTTTGCATGCTGTTCGTACAGTTTCCATTAACAGGATCGGCACCGAAAATACCTTTGCCGGTTCTGCCTTTAGGCAAAGTATTTTTAATAACCCAGTTTCTGTTTTCCCAAGAAGCAGGATTGGTCGGTACATTACTAACGGTCCAGTTTCCTAAGCCGTTTTCCCAGGTTTCTGTAAATAAGGCTCCCGAAACAGCGTCTGTACATAAGGCAGGCGTTGGTTTCAAAAGTGGAAGGTAATTACACTGCGTATTGGGCGAAGATCGCAGCTGTACAGAAAGGATGGCATTTTTAAGATTTTGCATATCACTTTCCGCCCAGGATTGTCCACTTAATCCCGCTGCCGTAACGCTCGTAGATAAACCTTGTAAATCAACACCAACGAGGTCGTTCGCTGCAGCTTCTAAAGCATCTGCAAAAACAGCAAAGTCACTTGTTCGAGTCAGATAGTTTCGCTGAGCTCTCCACCACAAATGGGCTGCTTTTACGAAACCAACACTGCTGATCGTGTATCCGTTATAAGTTCCGCCGTCTACCAACAAGGCATAAAGGTGGTTGGGAACTCCAGAGTTGCGGTGCACGCCACCCGAATCACCAGTTCCACAGTAGTACATACTCTCTAAAACGCGTCCTGGATTATTATTACAGTTTGGATTCCAAAGGTCCCGGATCGGACTTCCAAACGCCGTTGCTTTCTCACCCATTTTCCAGCGTTGGCTTCCTGAGCAAGTAGTCGTCGTTCTAATCGCTAAGTTCTCGCCCTCGTCATCATAGCCGTTCATCAGGTCGATGGTTTCTCCCCAAACATCTGAGTATGATTCATTCAAAGCGCCAGACTGGTATTGGTAAATCAAGCCACTCGTATATTCGGTATAAGCATGTCCCCATTCATGTGCAACCACATCATCAGACGCAGTTCCCGTACAGTAATTGGCCGTGACCCCATTCCAGTTCGCATTAGGACAGCTGATGCCAGGATCATTATTCACCGTGATCATGGTGGCATCGTTGTTATTAAATGAAATATAATTAAAGGCATTTTTAAAGAAATTGTAAACATGCTCTGACGTTATTACTTCACTTTGTTGCCATTGATCTAAAAGTCCCGGTAAGGCGTCGCCTTCTTTCCATTTTAAATTGCTGGGATTTCTACTGGTTTCATACAGTTTTCGATCGATCGGGTGGATGCCTGTAAATTGCTCCACCAAATCTCCCGTGTGGGCATCAATAAACAAAAACTCTCGCACTTCATTTTTATTGGTAACTTCCACTTCATACGCCAAATAGGGAACTGCCTGTCCACCTTGTACCAAGTTTTTAGGGAAGATTAAAAGATTGTTTTTTCCAATTCCTAAAGGATTTTTTGAGCGGGTAAGTCCTTGTTTAATCACTAAGTTTTTTGCGATCGCACCTGCTTCTGCTTGGGAAAGGGTTGGGTTTGCATTTACTTTAATATTAGCCAAGGTATTTCCATTTAGGGAAGATAATTGTCCTTTTCCATTAAAGTGAAATTTCAAAATCCCATCATAAACGGGAACGCCTTGGAAATACTGTCGGTACACGACATTACTGAGTCCATAACTGTCCGTAAATTCCTCGACAAAAACGAGGTCTTTTGAAGAATTCAGGTTAAAAGCTTTAAAGTTGGCGGCCAAAAACTCATCAACTTTCGCTTTGGCTTGCACTGATTTTAACTGAAGTGCCGCCGGATTTTCAAACCGAATGAAATTGGGATTTGAAGTACTTTTGCTCATGGTAACGCTGGCGTTGGTTTGGAATTTTAACTTTGCTAATTCTTTTGATTCCTGAGCGAAACCACTAGAAAAAGCCAAAGATAAGGAGAGAAGTAATGTTCTTTTCATAACTATATTTGATTTGACACAAATATAATGTATTTCACAGGTTCAGTATTTAGTTTTTCTAAAAAGTTTCTCATCGACTTTAGATAAAATCCAGTACTTATCTTAAGAAACTCTTTTCCACCCTTTAGGGTCGGGGAGAGAAAAGAGTTTCTTTTTATGGCAAATATTAAACAACGAAGTACAATAATTAGTGTATGATTAATTTAAAAGAAAATCGAAAATTACTTAACCACTAATGGCACTAATAAAAGCTCAAATGTCACAAATTATTAGTGTCATTAGTGAACATAGTTGTGGGATTTGTGGTAAAAAATAAAATTTTATCATTAATAATCCATAATCCATAATCCATAATCCATCATCCATCATCCATCACTCAGCCTCAACATCTCTCACTTAAATCCCTCCAAAATCTCCTCCTTCGTCACTTTTCCAAAAAACTCCGTCAAGTCCAACGTTGAAAATAGGTTATCTAAGTTAGCGAGTTCATGTTTCTGCCCAATTAGTTTTTCCTCTAACAATTCAATCGGCTTCGAGGCAAAGAAGTCGCCAAATATTTTCGCTTTGTCAATCAGACCGTTAACAACATCTAAGTGAACTTCAATAAATCCGGCCGGAACCTTTATGGCTTTCTTAAAATTATAATTTGGCGAGAAACCAAAATTCCAATCCCAGGTTTCATACTTTTCGGCCATCAGCTGATGAATGCCTTTCAAATCTTCTTCAGTCAACTCGTAATGCTCGGCCTCTGGATTGTTTTTGATGATCTCTTCGGTGAGCAGTTTTTTAAGTTGGTCGGTGGTTGTTTCTTTAGGCAAATAGTCGATGAGGTTGGTCACCCGCGACCGGTTCGATTTGATGGCTTTGTCAATGAATTTTAGCGGATTCACTTTTAGGGCATCTCCCAAAACTTCCATTTCAGAATTCAACAAAATGGTACCATGCTGAATCATCTTACCATGACGGGCGAGTTTCGCGTTGCCACTGAATTTCTTACCGTTTACTAATAAATCATTTCGACCCTCTAAAACCGCGGGTACGCCCAGTTTATTAAGCATATTCAGCACGGGTTGCGTAAAGAAGGAGAAATCGCCAAAATCATTTTGACCCAAAAGCGTATGAAAGGAAAAGTTAAGGTTTCCCAGATCGTGATAGACCGTTCCGCCACCCGACATGCGCCGCACGACTTTGATACCGTGGTCATTGACGTAATCCAAATTAATTTCCGCTAGCGTATTTTGAAACTTACCCACAATAATGGAAGGTGCATTCAGATACAGCAGGAAAATGTCTTCAGTGGTAAATTTCTTGAGCAAGTATTCTTCAGAGGCGATATTGAAATAGGCGTTGTTGGAAGAGGAGTCGATAAGAAGCATAGGTTTTCTTTTTAACAAAATTAAACATTTCACCGCATAAAAAATATTGTCATTTCTTTAAAAAAAGAATCAATAGTTCAACTGCTAAGCAACGTAATTATAAAAAAAGACCGCTATAAAAGCGGCCTTTGATTATCTATCCTGTTTAATTAATGATTTTCTTACTAATTATTCTTCCGTCAGTTGAAGTTATTTTCACAATCAACACTTGGTTGACATTGTTTATTTTCACTGAAACTTCGCTTGCCTTAATTTTTTGGGCCGTTGCTAATAATCGACCGGCAAAATCGAAGACGTCAACCTGATCTAAAATAGTTCCTTTTGATTTTACCGTAAGGTTGCCCTCTTTTTTATAAAGCACGACGGAACTTGAATCGAAGACAGGATTATCAACCACCAAAGTGCCATTCTCATAAACAAGTTCGAAACGGGAATTAAAACTGCCCGCAGTCGTAGCGAAAGTATACGCACCTGTTTTTAAATTATGAATAGTCCCAACAACTTTGTCGTTAAGGTAAATATACTGAGCTCCTAAAAACAATCCGTCAACTTTATCAATAGCGATGGTATAAGATCCAGCAGTCAATGTTTTGAAGTTTAATGGGACCATATCTGAAGGTACAAATGGAGCACGTCCTTGAATGATATATTCAGAATTGTCTAGCCACGACGTAAGTGCTGTTGATCCGTCATTAAGATATTTTCCATCCGTACGATCTACGCCATTATCGGCAGAGGCCATATACGCGATCAACACCTGCCCAAATTCTCCGGCAGCATTGGTTACATTCAACCAAATGCGGCTGCGTTCATCCTGACCATTTTTAAAGAATTGATTAGCGTTGTTGTTCACTGTTCTCATCGCATTGCTAAACGATGCATTTCCAGAAGTTTCTCCCTTTTTTTGAATAATGAATCCCTGTCCTACCTGAATGGTGCCATTTGGAATTTCAGTTGGAGCGGAAGCAGATGCTGTACCGCCGGCAGTAGTATAAGTTGCATAGTAAGCACTTGCAGTGGGCACATTGTTACGTCTTCTCCAGAAATAAAGTGTTGACCCGATTTCTGCCGAATTTCCTTCTAAAAACTTTGTAGCATCAATCATGGAGGCATATGGATTTGAAATCATATTATATCCTTGACCTGCGGCGTCTAATGGTACAGTTACAGGTCCGTTGGTCGGAGTTCCCGTAAATGATCCAGTCCATGACGCAGCAAGCCCAGCTCCATAGCCGATATGATTATTACGCATTCTGATCTGGTAACCTTTTCCGGCGATAAAAGTGGACGACGGATTGATTACTTCGAAATAATCGTTTGAGCTGTTGTAAGTGTAAAAACGGGAATTTTGTGTATCAGGTGAAAAATTCTTTAACGTTTGTATTCCAGTAACTGGTGATCCCCACATGGTATAATCCAGTCTGAACAGTTTTGAACTTTCTCTCTCAACCGTAACGTCTCCGTAATTTTTCTCATCAGTTTTTTGAACGAGATTTGTATTGCTCTCTAAAGTGAAGGTGCCATTATCAACGATTAATGCACCATCAATAATAACGTCATAACCCGCTGGGATAGTAACATCAGAATCGATTACGGTTAAACTGCAAGCGATTATATCCGTTTCCTCTCTATAAGGTCCATCGATAACTGCGGCTGTTGTACTGTTTGGAATTCCATTGCTCCATACTCCATCAGCCCAAATAGTGGTTTTTGTATTAATTTCAATTGCAGTAGTGAAAACATCGGAACAAGATCCGTTATCAATTGCGGCTCTAAAATAAGTAAGTCCCGTAATTTGACCCGCTTCAGCACCACTTAATTCAGTAGTTGAATTGGCAATTCGACGAGGATTTAAAAACATAGGTTCATCAGAACGTTGCCAGTACTTAACACCTGCTGAATTTCCTGTAAGAGTAATTGTTGGGTTATAAGCAAAACAAACAGTCTGAGTTCCGGAAAGAGTTCCTGCTGTAGCATTAGCCTCGGTAGTAATTGTTTTTGTGGCGGTGGTTTTTCTTCCATTCGCATCAATTACAGTTACTGTATAAACTTTCTCTCCAATGAATTCTGCAGGACTTAGAGTTGATTCCGTTCCTAAGTCGACTCCTAATTCATCAGACCATTTATAGCGATACTGCATGTCGCCGCCAGTAACTACAGCAGATAATTTTAACGGTTCATCCTGACAAGTATTTTCACCACCGGTTATTTCTGCTGTAAAATCACCTCCTTTAATTCCGGTGAAGACAGATACTTGTCCTTCTGCTAAAGATGCTCCAGTTGCAGTCAAAGTCAATGCGTCCAAAGGAGAAAAGCGTATCCACGGATTAATTACTGCATTAAAAACTCCTGTCAACTGTGCTGCAACCATCGTGATTGGAGGAGATAATAGCTCTGCAAGTACATATTTTGTGGTGATTTCCGCAATAGCATTAGAGATTCCAGTTTGTTTCACATTCCAATAGCGACTAATATAGTTTTGTGAACTATAATTGTTGGGATGAATAGCGTCTACAACAGAAACTCCAACAAATGAATTCGCTGCAAAAGACCCAGAAGTCATGTTTACTGAGATTGGGCTATATGCCGGATTACTTGTTAATTCACCTATTGGGAAGAAGTAAGATCCACCGGCTGCAAATGGTCTTTTTACAAAACCACCTCCATCGGCAACAATCATTCTATTTACATCAAATGGCGCTCCAGCAACTGCTATGATTCCAAGTGTTAAATCATTTGACCCAATAACCAGTCTGCCGTTTGTCAGTGTAAGAGTACCATTAACTTCAATACTTTTTCGCAAAGTAATGGCTCCCGAGGGTTTGTCAACTACTAAATTATTTAACTTGATTGTCGCACTTCCACCAATCGCCTGTTCTACATCACCTGTGAAATTAACGGTTTTTCCTGTGAAAGTAACTGGCTGATTTAATTCTAAATTTCCTCTAACGTTTAAGTCGGTCGGAAAATTAGTGTTAGTTCCTGAAATTGTTAAGTTATAATATCCGTTTTTTGGATTTCCGCCTGCTATTGGGATTGTCTGATTATTCCCGCTAAACTCAATAGTATTCGGACTCACAGCTACTGACATGGTTCCATTATTCACAAATGCTCCCTTAATCTTCATCATATTACCTTCTAATGCACGTATATTAGCATCAGCACTAATCGTTAGATTATTAAAGGTTGTACTTCCTGCTATAGTTGCCTGCGCATTGTTGAAAATTACTGTACCTGTTTCAGAATTAAATACGCCTGCATTCTGCCAGGCACCCGAACCACCATGTACGGTCAATGTGGAGCCACTTGGTGTGTTTACTATTCCGCCTGCTTCAATCGAAATAGATTCTACGGCAGAAATATCATTGATAATCGGTGATATGCCTGCGCTAGAGGTTACATTTGGAATAATTATCTTTTTCGCAAACGACGGATTATCGTTTGGAGTCCAATTTTTACTTGCAAGCCAATCGGTACTTTCAGAACCATTCCAAGTTAAGACGGCAGCCTCCGTTTGATCTAATGTTATAAATACCTTGCCGAATGTATTTTCAAAATACGAACCGATATCAGCATTTGTAAGTTCTACCCAATTGTCATTAACATTATTATTAGAACGTCCTTGTTCAAAAGTAGGTACTGTTTCAATTGCTTTATTAGCCCAAAACACCAATCTTGATTCTACATTATTATTTAACTCATTATCTAGATAATGTTGACGTATTATTGCTTTTGTATCAACAGCGCCATCCTGTATAACATCAAATTGACGTTTAATTGCACCAGCACGCCAAGTTGGTACTGTACCAATTGTTAATTTTGCACTTAAAGACTTGGGTAGCACTCCCGTAGGATTGAACAATATTGATGAATCTGGATGCCCAAAAGTGTACCGTTTATTTGCAACTAATTGGTAGTTTCGTTGTATAATTCCAGTAACATCACCTAATCCTGTATTTGTTGCATCAGGACCCATCGTTAAAATATAAGGATCTGTCATCGATAAACTACCTGCGGTATCACTTGGGTTTGCCGAAGGTAAATCGAGAATGCCATTAACAATTACGTTAGCATTGGCAATTGTGCCGCCTGTTGAGGACAAAGTAAGATTTTTGTAGGTGCCAGCCACAAGCTTTTGAGCTTCAGTTATTGCATTCAAATGAAGAATACCTGTTCCTTCCCAAATTTTATCCTTCGGGAAAGGAGTTGCTGTTGTATTTTGTGTTAAAACAGTTCCATCAATTGTAATGGTCGAAAGAGATCCACTAAGTTGATTTTTTCCTAGGTCCAAAATCTGATCTTGACCGATTGTCAATATTTTCCTAACTACAAAATCATTCGCAATTAAAACTTTCTTAGCAGCTGCACTGGCAAAAGGAATTGAAAAGTCATTAATTAAATTGGTTGTTCCAGGTGTAGTCTGATCAAAACTTAAGGTTTTATCTGCAATGCCGGTAACGATAATAGCAGAATTATCGCCGCCACGAAGTCCCTCAGAAATTGTATTGGTCACTGTGCCTCCTATTGTTAGCGTTCTTCCATTGAGTATAAGTTTTCCAGCGGTAAATTTCAAATCACCATTGACCTTTGTAGCTTTGGAAAGCTTGGTGTTTCCATGGACTGAAAAGTTTTCAGCAATCCCCTCAAATTCTGCAAAGTTGCTTGTTGGATTTGCAGATAAACTGATATCATCTAAGGCAAATTCATCGAAAGCATTTCCAGGCACGACTTCATCGCCGCTCCATTTCAGATAGTAAAATCCATTTGCTGGAATGTTAAGTCCTGTAATTGTTGCTACGCGGTAACTGGCTTTCCAAGATGGAGAGACGTCTGCTGTTGCGGGAGAAATAACGTCTAATTCTGATATTCCTCCAAATGTTGCATTATCTGCCGAATGGCTGAAATTAAAACTGC
The DNA here is from genome assembly GCF_900109615.1 of Kaistella antarctica. Classification (GTDB taxonomy): domain Bacteria; phylum Bacteroidota; class Bacteroidia; order Flavobacteriales; family Weeksellaceae; genus Kaistella; species Kaistella antarctica. Next base: position 352,894 of record NZ_FOIX01000004.1, on the reverse strand, counting down.
TGGAAGTCGGCTTATCATTGTAAATATGCACTTTGTACCCTAAACTTATAGAAGTGATGGGCGCTGAAGTTTGATTTTGAAAACGCAAAGTGACCGTTCCAGGAGTGAAATCTTTGTCCGTCGGTTGAATTCCGAGGGCTGAGTTATTTGGTGAAGTATTAAAGGCATAGAGACCTCCAGTAGTCGCGTTGCCCGTAGAAATTCCACGGCCAAAACCGGGATTGGTATTGATTCCTCCAAAAGTAATCGCACCGTCTTCAAAACCATCAACTGCCCAAGAATTGGAGTTCAGTTGACCTGATATGGGTGCAGGAGCAATTCCGTTTCCTTGGAATTGGTTAACGTTAACACCAGGTACCGTGGCGTCAAAGGTGATCGTATTTAAAGTATTGGTGTTTGTAATTTGCCAACCTAAAGCAGCATTTAAGGTCAACTGACTGCTACTTAGCGGACTTGTTGTTAAATAATTTGCAGTTGGACCAGTTCCATTATATTCATAAACAGAAACATAATACGTGGTAGCTCCAGATAATCCTGTAACCGAAACGGCATTTGCAGTTCCTGCATAAACCACATAATTTCCTGTTCCTATTTGAGAGCCTGACCCAAAAATAGGATTTGCAGTATAAGCAGTTCCATCTACAGGAGCAGCATTAACAGCACTTCCAGAACGGATCACAACTATTCTATTAGCGCCATTTCCTTTTGTCCAATTGATATTGAAACTATTTGCCGTAATATTAGTAAACTTAAGTAGTGTTGATTGGGCAGTTGGTTCTATAGCTACAGTTGAAGAAATAGAAAATTCGTCAGCACCTATATCCGGTTTTGTAGTTCGTGCCTGACCATCTATATCTGTAGGAACGATAGTCAAAAGGTTTGCACCTGCATCCTTAAGTTGTGGATTTTCTGGCAGCAATTTTAAATGTAAATCTGCTAAATCGGTTGGGGAAACAAAAATTGGATTAACATTTTTTGAATTTGCATCTTTTCCTGTGGCAGTTCTCCAATTCTCTAAGGTAAGTCGGTCACTTCCAAAATACCCTGTCATTGGTGCATAGTAATTGTTATGATCAATATTTATAAAAGTTGCATCAGATCCTGCATAGATTGCATATGGCCCTTCTCCGTTATTCCCTTTAGACTTACTGGTGTTTAGAAATATATTATTTCTAACATCAAAACTACTACCCTTCTCAAAGTAGATGGCGGCTGATCTTCCTGGCTGTGGCGCATTTAGTGCTACGGTATTGTGGTAAATACGAGTTCCAACGCCATTAGTTATATAAATCCCATAGCCGGTTTGTGTTGTTGTACCAGGTGAGGCAATATCACCTACGAAGTTATTCGTAAGCAAAACTCCAGAAGATTCAGGAGCTAAATCCAAATAAAGAGCATAGATGGGTCCATTACCGATATTTTTAATATTAGAGATTTTGTTTTCTGAAATCTCTAGGTTGGTATGAAGACCTTTGATCCATATTGCTTGGCCAGAATACAGACCAGTAGTTTTAATGTCTTGGAGAGTATTTCCTTTAAAGGTCAAATTGGAGGAATTACTAATTATAATTCCCATAAAAGGATCGGCTGAAGTAGTATTTCCTACTCCTACAATATCATTATTTAAAATGTTGACATTTTTAACATTCGAAAAATCGAGGGGTGTGGAAGGTTTCTCATTGTCGAGTGTAGCTCCTATTTTATTGGATGAAAATAAGATATTACTACTTTGTAATGCAGATACAGAACTACTTCTAATGATCATACCTTGACGGACATTTATAAATTCGTTGTTCGAAATCGTTAATTTTAAATTCTGCGCTGTTGCTTCGGTTCCTCCTATTCCATTAGAACCGCCTCGGCTGTTACTTCCAGAAAAAATACCAGATAACTGCAGTCCACTATTATTGCGGTTGACCATCTGTAATTTTGTATTTAAAATACTGATGTTGGTGGCTGCATTTGTACCGTTTGAGGAGATCCAGACCGCAGTTCGCGCAGCGTAAGTTACATTATCATTATTTTTAATAGTAAGATCTCTTGAGTTCCCTTTTGTGCTGTTTGTACCATTAATGATAATATTATCTCCACCATCAATTTGTATAATTGCTGGTAAACCCGTAAAACCGTTAATATTGGTACCGGTAATTGTAACTGTTTTTCCAGTATTCGGCTTAATGGTCAATGTATTGGTGAGACCCGTTCCAACGAATTGGTTGATTTTAATTGGGAAGGTTTCACCTGTCGTATTGGTGTAAGCTACATCATTTAGCAAAAAAACAACAGGACCAGCAACACCAACGGTGTTGATTTTATTTACGGCATTAGTCAGCGTATTAAAAGGTGCCGGTTGACCTGTGCCAATAATATACGTGCCAGATAGAGGCGCGGCTAACGGGTCTTGCTGTGCGTAAGTGAGAAGAGGAAGGAAAATGAGGGCAAAATAAAGTAAAAATTTTTTCATGAGAGAGATTTAAAAGAAATAATTGTACATAATGAACAATCTTTGCTAGCGTCAGAATAGTAAATAATTATTCATTGTTGTAACCGACGTCTTGTTATAAAAAATTGAGAATATATAATTAAAATATACTATAAAATGGTATAGAAGGTGCAAATATAAGCCTTTTATACGAGTGTTATCAAAAGTAAGTAGTTTGAAATGCCTATATTTGCAAAAAGAATTTCACTTTGAGAAACCTATTTTTTATCATATTCATTTTAATTGGATCTTTACTTTCAGCGCAGCAGCTTCAGCACGATAATGTTTTTAGCGAGGAAGAACAAAAAGAATCTACTTCAGATCAACCAACAGGCGGGCCAGGCACAACTAACCCAGGCGGTGACTTTGAAGATGACGATGTAGAACTTCCTATTGACGGCTATATTCCTTTGCTTCTAATAACCGCTTTCGGAATCATCATCTATAAAACGCGTAAGAACCAAGATTTGCGATTTTGAACTATACCGCTTCAGAGGTTTAAATTCTACTTTGTTATTTGTACGGTATTTCTTTTAGAACAATTACCACTGGCAGGTCAATTCGATGATTAATTCTATTTTGCAATCGCGAAGCTATTTATATTCTATACAATAAATTTTTTTGCACCAGATTTCTAAATTTGAAATTAACATCAAAATATGGACGCACTATGAAATCTTAAATGATAGTGTTGCTCTTTCAAATCTACTCCGTACGCTGTTTATAAATCGTATCCTCGCAGAACTGCTGGATGACGATGCCGCAATTTTCAGCAGAAAAATAGCCAAATAAATTAAAAAAACTGTCTCAATACTTATCGAAACGGCTTTTTTGTTTAAACTTTGGACGAGTTCGATTTTTCTTACTGCTAGAAGGAAGAGGATTTTTGCAGTGAGTGAAAAGGTAAAGTGTTTTAGTGAAGGGTCCTATTTCTAATGTTCCTTTGCATTATTGTTCTTATTGCAAAATTCAAAATTACAGACTGTGCTTTATTATTTCTCTTTTACAACAATTTATGCGCTTTGTGAATATTTATCATGGCACTCGTATGTTTAAGGATATAGAAATCATAACTATATGTTATTCGTAATTTTATATGTGATGATTAATTTGAATTTTATTCAAAATTTTCTTTGTATTTAACATAATATTGTTTTAATGAGAGTTTTTTACGATGTTGTATTAAATTTTATCTTTTAATGTCAAGTTATTTTATAAATACGATATTTAATTTAAGGTGTAATATACCTTGTAATCTTGCTGATTTGGTAAAATTTCTCTTTTGGTTTTTAGTCAATCCTTTGATATGATCGGTTACTTGCGACAGGCTTCCAATGGTTTCGAACTGAATTACGATGCCCCACTAATGGTTTTAGGTTCAGATGCATTTTACTCTATACTCGATGATCATAAATTAGCGATTCAGGGTAAAGCTTCTTTTATTAATACAGATGTGGTTGCTCTTGGCAGTGGTCAATACGAAGCTGGAACCTACACCATCAGTCTTGGTGTCAAAGAAGGCATCTTCGCCAAAGGTCAAAAAATCTATTTAAAAGACAATGAAAGCAACACGGTGACGGATCTGACGCAAGGTGACTATGCGTTTGCCGCAAATCAAGGATTAACTTAAGGACGATTTGAAATTATTTATCAACCGGAAGTAGTGTTGAGCAACGGCAGCTCTATTAAGAGTAACCTGATTATTTATAGAGATGGAAACGACTTTGTACTTAAATCTAATTCCAAAATCATCACTGGTTTAGAGGTATATGATGCTTCAGGCAGACTATTGATTCAATTGAAACCGAATCAGAAAGAAACCCGGATCGACGCCAGTGCTTTCGTTAACGGAACCTATGTTTTAAGAATTGATCAAGAGGGAACCTTAGTCACCAAAAAAATAATCAAGTAATACCGTAGAATATTTAAATTAAATAGGAAAAAGCCAGGCGATTGTCTGGCTTTTTCTGTGAAGCATGTGGTGAATTTCTAAAATTAAAAACCAGAAAGACCGTTATGAGGTTTTAGAGAAATTTAAAGTTCTGAATCATTGTATGTTTTTTTTAGCTTGCAAATTGTGCACTAATGATAAGATTTGTTGAATTTTTTTTATAGAAAACTTTTAGTTTTCAGAAGGGTATTTGCTTTCCTTTAATATATGCTCTTTTCGAAATTGCGGATTTCACCCTTTTCAAAATAGGTGTAATGTACTAACTAGAAACTACGTCTTTTATATACATTTGGATTTGAAAACCAAATGATTATGAAAACAATCTCTATTTTTACCAAAGGCGCACTTTTGATTTTTTCATTAATGACCTCCCTTTTTTTTGCTCAATTACTGACTCAGAATTTTGACTCGTCAACTGACGTCAATAGTTATGTAAATGTTACTTCGCCCAGCAACGGGCAATTCAATGCGATTGGTTCTACTGGTGCAGGAACCGTGGTATCAATTACCGACAATCATTTGAGGTTTACCAGAAGTGAAACAAATACGGGTTCTTACTCCCGAACAAGGAATTTTGCGCCTACGCCGACCAGTTTAATCTACCGATTTGATGTTGCCGTTTCAGGAAATACGAGCCCAACAACTACAGCAGCAAGTTGGCAGGTTGGTACTGGCTTCGGATTAGGTAATAGTTCTGAAGACATTGCTAAGACGCATTCCCGTTTAGGTTTAAATATAGGATCTACGCCAGGAACATTTTCCTTGCGAGATATAGCTTCAGAAACCAACTCCGCCACCTTCTCAGGAATGCAAACCGTGACTTGGTATATTAATAATTCTGGTAACTCTTTATCATATACCGCTCCAGATGCAAGTACTCAGACTGTGATGAATGATACTTTTGATGTTTGGATTGGGAGCGTTCAAGTTTTTAATGATTTAGCAGTTTCCACTTCGGGCATAGCCCTAAATAATTTAAAATTTGTTTTTTCGGTCGGCACTGCGACAATCGACATTGATAATATTCACATCAATCCTTTCCCTACCAATTTGCCCACTTTATCCACAAGCGGAATTGACTCTCTTTCCGGATTTAGCTACAGTGAAGATTTCGGACCTTCTTCCTCACAGTACTTTACTTTAGCTGCTACCAATCTTACTCATGCGTCAGGCAGTATAGCAGTTTCTTCACCGCCGAATTACGAAATTTCAACCGATAATTTTTCATTTACTTCTTCCGTTTTATCTATTCCTTATTCCTCGGGTTCTATACCTGAAACACCAGTGACCAAAATTTATGTCCGGTTGAAAGCGGGCTTGTTAGCCAATAATTATAATGAGTCTGTTACAATTTCAGGTGGTGGTGCAAACTCCTTTAACGTATTATGTAGCGGCCTAGTCACCAAACCAACAATTGTCTTAGGAACTCTTACTGCAAATGCAATGAATTATCCCGTCGGAACAGGACCTTCAGTATCTGCAAATGCCACAGTCAGCGGTACTAATCTAACTGGTAATATTACTATTATTTCCAGTGAGAACTCAATTTGGGAAATTTCTAAAGATAATTCGACTTGGGGAAATTCTATTTCATATGTTCCTATCGGAGGTAATGTAAACTCCAACGCAAATAAGATTTACGTCAGATTAAAAGTAGGTCTTGCAATTGGGCTTTATGCTGGAACTTTGACCGCTTCTTCTCCTAATGCCGACCATAAAATACTTTCGTTGACTGGTGAAGTTTTGAAACCTTTAATTAAAATCAATTCAATTGAACAAAACATTAGCTTTTCGGGGTTTACTTATGATTATGCACAAGGTCCTTCTACTACACAAAATTTCCGAGTTGATGGAAGTAATCTTATCGGAGATATCATCGTAACGTCTTCTGGCAATTGGGAGATTGCTACCAACGGTACTTATAGCGGATCTCTTAATCCTAACTTAAGCCAGGTTACTTTTGTTAAAAATTCATTCAATAGTGTTACGAATAAAAGGATATACATTAGATTAAAAAACGACTTGCAAGTCGGAACGTACGCTGGAACTATCAGTGTTACTTCACCTTATGCGGTCACCAGAACCATAACAGTATCTGGCGAGGTTTTTCCCGCAAAAGTAGAAATGAAAGTAATGGGTGGCACAAATAAAATTAACGATGGAAGTATTAATCCTTTGTATTTAAATAGAACGCTGTTCTCTGCACAAAATTTAGGAGACTCCCAAATTAAAACATACACCATTTCCAATATCGGTGGAGCTTCTTTAATATTAAGTGATTTTAGTTTGACAGGTTTAAATCCCGTTGATTTCTCCTTCGTGAATCCACCGATTCCCGGCACCGAGTTGCTCCAAAACGAATCAGTAGCCTTTTCAATAAAGTTTGCGCCTACAACCATCGGTTTTAAAAAGGCAACAGTGGTTATCGCCAATAATGATCCTTTAAAAAATCCGTTCGATTTTGCCATTGGTGGTAATGCTAATTTTTGTGGGGCTTCGGATGAGTTTATTATTGCTCAGCAGGGATTCGAAGAAATTCCACAATATTCGGAGTTAACCTATATGGTAACAAGCACGGGAACTCAAGGCCCAGAAACAGGTTTTTCAACTGGCACAAGTGGTTCTGGAGATAATCCTAAATCCAATGTCCTATATTCTGAGGGAGAAAGAGGATATCGAATTCAAGGCGGCGCTATTAGTGTTCCACAAATTCCTACTTCGGTGACGTTCAATTTTAATGCTGCCGATATTTCCGTCTATTCCCAAGTAAGTCTCTTTTTTAACATCGCTGCTTTTTCTTTAGGGTCCAAAACAGATGGCATGGATGATTTTGACATTGATGGTATTTCTACTATTATTGACGACGACAAAATCGACTATGTTCTCGTAGAAATTAGTCCTGATAACGGAGTCACCTGGTTTGCTCAGGCTAAAATTGTTTCCGATGAAGAGAATCTTGCTTGGGGATTTAATACTAGCACCTCAGAAACTGGGTCGCGAGACTATGTGGCGGATAATAATTTAACTTATTTTAAATCAGTATCAGGAAATCCTTATCATGATATCTTTATAAACAATTTACCAGCAGTTACTCAACTCAAAGTCAGAATCACTGCCCAAAATAATACTCCGACTGAATCGTGGATTATCGATAATATTCAATTACTAAGCACGGGCATCGTTCCTAAAGTCTGGATTGGGTCGACGTGGTCGCCTTCGGCACCAATAAAGTCTGATAAAATTATCCTAAATGGAAATTACGATACGGCTTCTGGCGGAAGTTTGCAGGCGTGTCAATGTGAAAATAATGGAACCATCACCATTGCTTCAAATGACCACTTAATCGTCTCCGATCAGTTGATTAATAGTGGAACTATTACGGTAGAAAACGACGGCAATTTTGTACAAATTCACGAAGTCGATACTAATGCGGGTAGCGGTGACTTTATTGTAAAGAGAAATTCTAACCTAAAACGTCTGGATTACACCTACTGGGCTTCACCCGTTTCGGGACAAAATTTGAAAGCTTTTTCAACGGGTACTTTAAACAATCGTTTCTATACGTATAATGAAGGTACCAACTTATTTGATGCGATTGATCCCATAACACGTAATTTTGGAGACAGCCAAACTGGGTTTGAAAGTTTTGCCAAAGGGTACGCTATTCGAGCCTTTAATACTTATCCAGTTGGTCCGCCTGCTCCGATGCAAATTTTCAACGGTATTTTTAAAGGAGTTCCAAACAACGGACTTGTGACCTTTCCATTGGTTTATCAATCTGTTCCAACAGGTAATGGTTATAATTTAATTGGAAATCCTTATCCCTCCAACATTGATTTTTACCAATTGGTCGATACTAATAAAGCGCTGATTGACAAGACTGCTTATTTTTGGACCAACTTGAATCCTAATCCCGCAATGCAGGGAAATAATTATCCGAATGGGGGATATTATAACAATTATGCGATCCTGAATGGTACTGGTGGGATTCCAGCTACTTTAGGCGGAAGTTCCACAATCAGTTCGATCCCAACCAATATTATTAAAATAGGGCAGGGCTTTATAGTGAAAGCAAAACAGACTGGCACTTTAAGTTTCAACAATGCGATCCGCACCAAATCGCTCAATTCGGTCTTTTTTAATAAAGGTGATTCTCCAGAATCTACAGTAGATCGGTATTGGTTAAAATTAACGAGTCCACTTGACGTTACTACAACTGCCTTAATCGGATATATTGACGGAGCTACTGATGATTATGATGCGGATTACGATGCTGACCTCTTCGGACTCGGCGCCGATGCTTTATTTACAGTCTTGGCCGATAGAAAGTTGGGCATTCAAGGAAAATCAATTCCCTTCGGTATGAATGATATTGTTAAAGTTGGTACCAATCATTACGAGACGGGAACTTATGTATTTAGTCTGGGTGAAATGGAAGGTGTTTTTGCGAATGGACAATCTATTTATCTCAAAGATCATGAAACAGGAATTATCACCAAGCTTTCGGAAAGTCCTTATTCTTTTACGGCGAATCAAGGCTTAACTGCGGGTCGATTTGAAATAGCTTATCAGGATGAAACGGTCTTGGGAACAAATGTATTGACAAAAGAAAATATAATCGTTTATCGGGACGGCGCTGAGTTTGTCGTTAAATCTTCTACAAGCAACATTACTGACATCGATCTATTTGATTCTTCTGGTCGATTGATTATCACTTTAAAATCTAACAGAAAAGAAGTTCGGATTGATTCCAGCAACTTTGTTCACGGCGTCTATATTTTGAGAATTGGGCAAGAAGGATCAATAATAACAAAAAAAATCATGAAATAATGTAGGGGGAGCTTGTTCTATTTTATCATCAAAAAAGCAAACCCCAAAAGTCCAAATCAGTGATTGAGTTTTCAGAAGAGTAGGGTGTAGGTGCTTGCTTATTTCAGGTAATACTTCAGGAATGCTCACTCAATTGTAATTGAAAAAAGCCAAACATATGTTCGGCTTTTTTCGATTATAAAATATTTTACGTTCTATCTGATAATTTTCCGAGTCGTCACTTTTCCGTTTTGATAAATTTTCAAAACATAAACACTGTTGATCAAGGCTTGTCCCTCAATTCTGACTTCGGTTTGATTCGGGTTTAGTTTGATCATCAATCGACCAGACGTATCGTATACTTCAACCTCGGATATTTTCTTACTGGCTGATTTTATGATGAAATCGGTACCATCTCGATACACCATCAATTCATCTTTATTGGAACTGCCAGTTCCGAGCACGATATCATTTTCATAGATGATTTCAAATCGACCTTCCGTTAAACCTTCCACGGCAGCAAAAGTATAATTGCCTGCTGAAAGATTCGTGACGGTATTGGTTTTCTTGTCTTTCAAGTAGATGTTTTGTCCGTTGGCAAAAATACCTTCCGCTTTCTGGAGTGAGATGACATGATCTCCAGCAACATAATGATTGGTTCCGAGCGCTACGACATCATTCGTATTCAAAGGATATTGTCGGCCTTGAATTCCTAATTTACGATCCTCCAATACAGAGAAAAACGAATCGGAGCCTACACTCATCAATGGAGCATCGTAACTGTATTCAAATCCATTTGTTGCCGTAGGAACATAACCAACAAGCATGGTGGTCGAATACTGATTAGGCGTTGTTAAACGTAACCAAAACCGATCTTTTTCTTCCTCTTGTTTTTTATCAAAGAATATACTCTCTCCCGCATTTCTGATGCTATTTTTAAAAACCAGATTTTGATTCTTACCAGCTTCTTTAGCTTTTACAATGAAACCTTGACCAACTTTAGCTGTGGTTGTAGGCTCTTCAGTGCCAACTTCTTCTGTTTCTGGATTTCCGGGGGCAGCAATAGATCCTAAACCATTTAAAATCGCATAGTTATTTTGAGTATATCCTGAACCTGCTGCTGTTACATTAGCACTGACATTGGTCCAGAAATAAGCTAATTGATCAATTACTGCTGCATTTTGTGAAAATAAACTATTATCACCTTTTAATTTAATATTTGATGCATAAGGATTTCCTACTAAATTATAACCATTTCCATCTTTTTTAAGATTGAAATTCACGACGCCATTATTTGGCTTACCAACAAACTGGCCTGGCCAGGCTGTGGAGGTCGTTGCATTTTGATTATTTTTCGCTCGGATGGCATATCCTTTCGCTGGAGAAAAAACCTTAGTAGCAGGATTATCCGTCGGTCCCTCTGCTGGAAAAATAGCCTTGAAGTAATCATCCGACTCATCATAAGCTAAAAATCGAGTAATAATTGTCCCAGGGGAGAAGGCTCTAAGATTTTGATCTGCTACCGGCGATGACCAGTAGACATAATCCAAACGCTTTATCGTCGCTTCCCGTTGAACGGTAAACGTAGGTAGGGAATTCAGTAACGGGTTCGTTCTATACTCACCAGTATCGCTTACCTGAACAAGGTTGGCATCACTTTCAACAATGATATCTCCATAATTGATGATGTCATTTTGAACGGTCATAGGGGAATCTTTTTTAATGGTTAAAGTAAAGCCTTCGTTAACCCTGAAATTACAAATGGTAAGTCCGCCCGCTGAGGTTTCATAGTTTGCAGCAAAAATAACAGAACTCGATGGAGTTGGGGCATTGTTAGTCCATGCTGTCCCATTCCAAGTAGTACTATTAGTAGCAATTGCAACAACGTCTGAAACTACCTGACCACAAGGACCATTTTGAACTACTGCTCTGAAATAGATCGGAGCATCTATAATCCCAATTTCTCTATTGGTTAAAGTGCTCGTTGTATTACCAATATTGAGGGTCGTTTCTTCAGTGAAATCAATAGTTGTAGAACGTTGCCAGTATAATACTTCTCCTAGTTTGCCACTTAATTCTAAGGTCGTTGAACAACTGACTGGATTGGTAATGGTGACCGTTCCACCCACACTTGGAGCAAAAACTTCTACCGGACCTACAACTTCTGTTGCTTCAAACCCATTGGCATCTCGTACAGTTACCGTGTAATTGATTGTTCCGACTACATCTGTTGGTACACTAACTACATTTTCATTCGGCAATGCATGAGACCAAATATAGGTAAAAGGTGCATCACCACCGTCTGTTACGGCTTCCAGAAAGGCTTGTGATCCTTGACAGAATCCTCCATACCCATAAATTTCAACACTAAACTCACCTCCTTTAATTCCCGTGAACACGGAGTTCTCTCCGCTCGGTAAAAGCGTATTTTTTGCTACTAAGGTATTAGTTGCTAAAGGTGCAAATTTCTTCCAAGGATTGGTGACTGCATTGAAAGTTCCCTGCAATTGACCCGCTGCCAGGCTAGATTCATCACCAACAAGATCAGTGGGCACATAGGTTCCGGTGATGGTTGCAACCGCATTGCTAATTCCTGTTTGAGATACATTCCAGTAGCGTTTAAGATGGTGGTCTGTACTAGCGTTGGCAGGATGTTTCTCATCCGATACCGACACTGCTACTAAACCATCTGCAAAAGTCCCTGAAGTGATGTTCACCGTAATTGGGCTGTAATCAAGAGTATTCTTATCATCACCAATTGGAAAAAGGTATGCTTCTTTAGTTTTAAAAGTACGACGTACAGAACCAGTACCATCAGCAATAATCATGTGATTCGTATCAAAGTTTCCTACGACTGGAGTTTGGCCTAAAGTTAGCGTCCGGTTTTTAATATCAATATTTCCAGATTGCAAATTCAAGGTACCACTTATGGTTATATTTGAGCCAAGAATGACTGAACCCGAATCTTTATTAACGACTAAATTATTAAAATCGATTACTGTTCCGCTAATTGTCTGCGGTGTAATACCTGTCAAATTAATCGTTGTGCCTGAAAAGTCTACCCGTTTTAAAATTTCTAAATTTCCTATAACATTTAAGTTAGATGGAAATACTGCTCCAGTACCTAACACAGCATTTCCTATTATTAAATGATGGTAGCCACCAAATGCTAATCCACCTGGGGTTGGAATGTTTTGGTTCGTTCCGATAAACTGGATTGTATTTGGAGTTAGCGCTGTGAACATCGTTCCATTGTTAACAAACGCTCCCGCAATACTCATGAAGTTTCCGTCCAATGCCCGAAGCCCTGCTCCAGAAAAAATCGTTAAGTCATTAAATGTCGTTGAACCAGAAATTGTTGCATCGATATTTTTAAAAATCACATTACTCGTACTTGGATTAAACTTTCCACTTCCATAATTTTGCCAAGCACCAGCTCCACCAATCATAATTAACTCCGCGTCAACTGGAGAATTTAAAATTCCGCCATCTTCTATCACCAAACTACCTAATTCTCCTGTGAGGTTTAGAATGGGTTGATGTGGTAATCCTGTCACATTTGGAATAATTACTTTGGTAAGTGCTGAAGGAGTACCAAGCGGCGTCCAGTTTTCCGAAGTAGTCCATGAATTACTTACCGAACCATTCCAAGTTAAGACAGTCGCTTCCGTTTCATCAAGCGTAATGAAAACCTTTCCTGGTTCACTTTGAAAATACAAACTCACATCCGCATTGGTAATTTCTACCCAGTTGTCCGTACTATCATTATTAGATTTTCCTTGCTCAAAAGTAGTTACGGGATCAGTTGTTGTTTTATGACCCCAGTTGACTAATCTGTTTTCTGCATTTCCGTTCAATTCTGAATCCAAGTAATGCTGCCGAATGATTGCTTTAGTACCTGAAGCACCGGTTTGCATAACATCATAGAACCTTTTTATTGCTCCAGGACGCCAAGTTGGTGCATTACCAATCGTTAATATTGCACTCATTGTGCTTGGCAGAGTTCCAGCAGGAGCAAAAGTAATTGAAGCATTGGGATGACCAAAAGTGTAGAGTTTATTAAATACAAAGGAGTTTCTCGTCACACGTCCTGTTACCTCACCAATTCCACTATTTACAGCATCAGCCTCCATTGTTAAAGTATGTGTAGACATATCTAAACTGCCTTTGGTTGCACTTGCATTTGTATTGGGCAAATGCAATTGTCCTCTTACCGTAATGTTTCCTCTTGCAGTTGATCCCTTTTTAGGTGATACGGTCAAGTTATTATATGTCCCTGAAACTATAGTTTGACTTGCATTTGCTGCGGGATTATTGTAATGTACTTCCCCAGTACTTCCCCAGTCTTTATTTGATGGAAGAGGATTAATAGTGGTGTTCCGTGTAGTTATTGTTCCATTATTTTCAATGGTGCTTAAATTTCCCATTAATTTTACATCCTTCGGAAAGTTAAGTGTTTGCAGTCCGTCTATATGGAGAAGGTTACTTACTAATAGATCATCTTGTATTATGACGGTATTAGCAGTAGTACCAAGCAAACTTAAAGATTGTAATCCATTTGTTGTTCCCGGTGTTCCTTGATTAAAACTTAAGGATGGATTATTATTCCCTCTAATAATAATCTTACTCATCAAACCACCAGACAGGCCGCCTGCACTTGTGTTGGTTACATTAGATGCAATCGTAAGAGTATTGTTATTTATAAATAATTTACCACCATTAAAAATAAGTTCGGTTTTAACTGTTAAATCTCCTGATGCTTCTTCTGGTAGATTTCTTGGTAAACGCGCATTTCCCTGTAGTACAAAATCTTCTGCAATACCAGCGAAAGATGCAAATGTTGAGGTCGGATTTGCAATGACTTCAATATCATCAATGGCAAATTCATCTTGTGCAGCGCTGCCTGCAGTTGATGATCCGTTCCAGCGGATGTAATAGTACTCACCTGGAGCAACACTCAATTCTGAAATAGTAGCAACTCGGTATGACGCTTTCCAGTCTGGATTAAGATCTGGTGTCGCTGGCGAATTGACCTCCAAGGATGTTATTGTCGTAAATGCTCCGTTTTCAGTTGTCGAAGTGCTAAACTCAATTTTGGTCGCGCTCGCCTGATCGTTATAAACGTACACTTTGTACCCAATATTAACGCTGGTCATTGGAACGGCAGTTTTATTTTGAACTTTTAAAGTAATAGTTCCTGAGTTAAAATCTGCGCCGCCTGGATGTATTCCTAAAGCGTAGTTCTCTGAAGAGGTTCCAATATTGAAACCGTAAATTCCACTTGCCGGGGTATTACCCATTGAACTTCCCATTTCATAACTGGTGCCTGCAACACTGTTTTCGCCGAACCCTAAGTCTCCTGCAGCAAATCCTGTAAAAGCCCAAGAATCAGAATCCAGTTGGCCTGGCTGTACGTCTTGCCTAATACCTTCTCCTTTAAATGCCTCCGAATTGACACCATCTACGGTTTGATCAAAATCAATTTTGTAAGAGGTATCCACCGCATTGACTTGCAATCCGGAAGGGGAAATTTTAGTGGTTGTACTGGCTGGCGTGCCTGGCGTTAAATAATTTTCAACTTCATCTGCGCCATTGAATTCGATCACCGAAACATGGTAGACAGTATCTGGTTCCAAACCTTTCAAAGAAACTGAAGTTCCAGTTCCTTTGTAAACGACATAGTTTTCAGCTCCTAAATTGGAGCCTATTTTATAAACCGCATTTCCTTCGTACGTCGTCCCATTCGCAGGATCAACGTTGACGGCAGTTGCTTTTTTCACCACTACCAAACGCTGACTTCCATTTCCGTTGGTCCAGTTGATTTTGAAGGTGGTTGACGTAATATCAGAAAATTTAATATCGGTTGCTCTTGTAGTTGGTTTTAACGCAAATACTTTACCAGATACGGTAACGAATTTAGTCGCTGCTCCAGCAGAAGCATGAGAGATAGTTCCGCCATAAACTCCGGCAAGTGCGTTTGCTTTTAATCTCGCCTGCAAAGTTAGTGGCTGCCCTGTTAATCCTCCACCCGTATTTGGCAAGGTTAAAACATCTGACCAGACCGAGCCATTGCTGGAAAGTTCAAAATTTGCCGGGGCAGTAACGGTGGCACCTGCGGTAAGATTATCACCACGCAGGGTATATGTTTTGGCTGTAGAAGCCGTCCCTTGAACGGTCTCCATTGGATCTAAAGTGGTGTTTGGCAGCGTTAATATTGGTTGCCCAGATGGAATGGTGGTAAAGATTTGCTCGTTGGAAATCGCTGTCTTCGTCTTTACTGTTACGGTTGCAGTGCCTGAAACCGCAATATCTGCTGCGGTAATCGTAGCGTTTATTTGTGTTGGCGAAACGTAAGTTGTAGTTCGTTCTTGTCCATTCCAATTTACTTTACTGGATCCGGAGAAGTTTTTTCCCGTTACGGTCATCGTAAAACCAGCAGTGGCTGCAGTTTTCGAACTGGGCGTGATGGAAGTAATTTCCGGTAACGCAATGCTAACTTCAACGTTATCAATAAATGCATCATTACTTGTATTTCCACCATTCCAAAAACCTCCCGTAAGAGTTAATGGTCTGTTGGTATAACTATCAGTGTGAGTTCCTTGCGCTTTGAGAGGTAATACTTCTGAAGGATTTTTAAAATTGCTTGTACTTGCATTTGAGGTATTAGCATCTACTCTTGCAAATAATTTCCATTCTTCAGTTTGAGGATTGTATTCAACACGCACACTCATAAATGAATACCCAACTTTAGCCGGTCCAGTGCTTTGAGATGACAGGATCGTAGTAGCAGTACTCATTCCATTAGTATATCTTACCAAACGCAATGATTCATTTCCCGAATTGCCTCCAATTTGAATTGCATATCCTTGCCCGACTGCATTTGTTGTACCAAGAGTTCCCGCCAATAGGTAAGCAACTCCATATTGATCATTTCCAATTCCAAAACCCCTAGGAGTCGGATGACTTTGTCTAATATTCAAGGTCCACGATACGATTCCCGCATTTTGATTTAGGGTAGTTTTGTAAGTCGGATCATAAGAAGTGGGATCAGCCGGATTGTTGACAGTAGATGTGCTCGCTAGAACCCAGCCGTTTTGAACTCCATTTCTAAGACCATTATTGGTAATAGTCATAACACCAACGTGAATTCTAGCTGAATAACCACCATTTCCAGACGAGGTAACTGCCCACTTTGAAGCTCCGATGCTCTGACCTCCTTTAGTGAAGTTTTCTCCGAAAGAAGTATTAAAATTGTCTGAAAATACCGTTTTTTGGGCGCTTACCTCACCTGACGTTACGATGAAAACGAGGCAGAGAAATAAAGCGATCTTCGAATGTAAATATTTGATCATAATAAGAGATATAATTATAAGAATTTTTCCAATTCTTATGCAAAGTTAGCTATTAAAAAATAAATTATGTTAAATTCATGCTAGAATAGCGCTGGTCTTGGCTTAAAAATATTTTTTAGGCATTTGATTTAATGATTGTTATCTTCTTTCTGAAGTTATGAGGTTCACCTGTTTTCAACTAAATTGGTTTTATATTATTACTATGTGTTAAATATAATATTTTATAGTATTTTTTACTTTTGTTAAAAAAAGTTGATCAATAAACGAAAATTACTACCTGATAGAATCAATAAACAGCGCAATAGCTTGTAATGACACCTGCATCATCGCAATAATTAAAGATTTTAAATGATTGTTATCATGTGACTTCTAATTCGTAAAGTTCATTCTCCAGAATTTTAGAATCAGGTCAATTTTGAATATAAAGTGACATCATATCTGAAACCATCTAAATCGCTCGGAAGCTATCAATGATTTATATTTAAGAATAAATAAAAGTAGTTAGAATGAGATTTTGTCTCAGCATCTCTATTTTTTTTACGCATTTAGAAAAGAGGGCGTCATACTATCGAAAAACAGATTATTATGCATGTCCTTAGTTTTTTAGACAGTGTTTGCGTTTTAATATTGTTTAATCTGCAATTTTATGCGCGATTATTTGAATATAAGTTAGTGTAAAATGATTTATTAATAAATTATTCATTATAATTTTGCTATGTTTGTGTCTAATATGATACATATGATACATCGCAGAACTATGAAATCATTTTTCAAATTTATAACGGTCACCTTATTATTTATTGGCCAATGTGCTCTAGGACAGACAGACTATTTTACAGATGGTAACTTTACCGCAAATCCGGTGTGGGCAGGCAATAATTCTAACGATAATTACGCAGTTTTAAATACTTCACCGTATGCAACTGGTGGCGCCACAACAGACGGTTATTATTTAGCATCAAACTCCTCAAAACAAAATGCTAGTTTAACTACAGCATCTACTGAAGTTAATGAATGGAGGTTCTCCATAGGCTCACCCGCATTTACTCTTTCATCAAATGATTTTTATGGAATTATTTTAATGTCTAATAACCAAGATACCATTGATGGGAGTAATGGGAAAGGTTATTATTTAAGATTTGGATCAGCAAGTCAAACTCATCAAATCGAACTTTGGAAAAAGGATGGAAATTCCAACTATGGCGCTAAGGTTGGAACATTTCCCGATAGTCCAATTACTGACGCAAACGCTTTATTAGCTGGTTTAAATATCAGAGTAACAAGAAGTAATACGGGTGTATTTGAATTATTTTATTCTACTGGTTTTACTTTCAGCGCTACGCCTACGACTTCAGCGGGTACAGTAACTGACTCCGGAGCCTTAATCAAAGCTTCCGCGTATTTTGGTCTATTTCAATTTTTTAACAACGCTTCCGATACAAGAAGAGTGTTTCTGGATAATGTAGTGTTGGGAACTTCAGCATCCGCAGTTCCACCAGTCGCCACAGCGGCTACTAATATAACGACTAATTCATTTACGGCAAACTGGAATGCAGTGCCTGGCGCAACAAGCTACAAGTTAGACGTGAGTACATCGCCTTTTTTCACGGCGCTCAATTCTTTAGCAGAATGGACTTTCCCTACAGATGGAAGGATTCTTACTCCTGATTCTGGTAAAGCAAGCTCTTTAAATCTAAATCAAGAATTATCAACAGATGGGAGTACATCCATTTCAGATGTAGCAGGTTTCAAAACAAGAGCAGCAACAAGAACTAAGTGGCAGTATTCAGGTAATGATAAATACTGGCAGATCACTATTAATTCGATGGGATTTAGCAATCCACTTCTTATATCGTCCATTCAGCGTTCCTCTAATACGGGACCACGAGATTTCCAAATGCAATATAAGATTGGGACCACTGGTTCTTGGGTTGATATTGGCACGGTACAAGTCGCGAACAATTGGACTTCAGGAAGATCAAATGTTATGTTACCAGAAGTTTGCAATAATCAACCCTTAGTTTTAGTCCGATGGAAAGTTGCTTCAAATAAGGCTGTTAATAATTCTGACATCGCGTCGGGTGGTACCAGTAGAATTGATAACATCCTCGTCACTACTGCAGCAGTAAGTAATTCTTTTGTTGCAGGATATGATAACAAAGATGTAGGGAATATCGGAACTTATGAAGTAATTGGGTTACTACCGGAAACAACCTATTATTATAGAGTAAGAGCAGTTTCTAATAATGGGACCTCCGCAAATTCCAATGGAATTACAGTAGTTACAAAGTTTGATACTACCACATGGGACGATAAAGCTTGGGATAATGGCTTACCCACTCCTGATTTGCATGCGGTTATTTCTGAAGATTTCAACACGAAGCCATCTGATAAACTCATTTCGAAAAGCCTGACTATTGATAATACTCAAACGCTAACCATTACTGCTGGATCTAGTTTTACGACGGGTAACTTTATCAATAATGGAAATTTAGTGGTACAGAGTGAGGCGAATTTTGTTCAGACACCAACAAGTGTCAATTCTGGAACCGGTAGTTCATCAGTTTTCCGCGATTCAAATATCAAACGCTTGGAATACGTTTATTGGTCTTCTTCCGTTCAAAATCAAAAGCTTATTGATTTTTCTCCGAAAACTGTTTTAACTAGATTCTTAACGTATAATGAAGGAACTGATAAATTCACTTCGGTAAATGATATTGCTAACGCTACTTTTATTCCTGCGAAAGGTTATGCCATACGAGCACCTAATAATTTCAGCAATACTTTGGCATCGGCATGGCCTGGAATATTTACAGGCACATTAAATAACGGTATTAATAATTTTCTGCTAAAGTATCAGTCTGGAATAACAACACCAACAGAAGGTCCTGGTGCTGGTTATAATTTGGTAGGAAATCCCTACGCCTCAAATATAAACCTAGAGGGAAGCCCTGGACTGTTTGAAAAAAATAAGACAGTTATTGCATCAATCGCCTATTTCTGGAATAACCGAGTGGCTAATGTAGGAGAAATGGGACAGAATTACACAGGCGAAAATTATGCGGTATATAATAAAGCTGGTGGAACTCCTGCCTCTGGGAGTACGATTAAACCTACGGGTATTGTAAAAGTCGGACAGGGTTTTATCGTAAAAGCTTTACCCGCAGGAAAAGATAAAAATTTAGTCTTTGATAATGCTAATAGGAGTGCTGCTACGACTGATATTTTCTACGATCGTCAGTTAGAGCAACCTAAAGATCGTTTTTGGATTCAGTTAACGACGCCTTCCCAAGATTTTAACACGATGCTCATTGCATATGCTCCAGATGCCACTGATCATTTTGAACTCGATTATGATGCTCCTCTACTAGGGTTGAGCTCGGACGCTCTTTTTTCTAATTTAGATGATCATCGATTAAGCATTCAGGGAAGAAAGTATCCTTTAAATCCGAACGATGTGGTTGAGGTAGGAAGTAATCATTTTTTAGCTGGGGAATATAAACTATCTCTTCAAGAAGCAGAAGGTATTTTTGCAGACCAACAAAATATTTATTTAAAAGACAAACAAACGGGAGCTTTCATCAACTTGTCGGCCAGTGCTTATTCTTTTAGCGTCAGTGAAGGAGTAACAGAAGGACGATTTGAATTGGTGTACCAACCAGAAAGCGTTTTAGGAACTGGCACTGGGGCAAAAGAGAATTTGATTTTT
The DNA here is from genome assembly GCF_900109615.1 of Kaistella antarctica. Taxonomy (GTDB): domain Bacteria; phylum Bacteroidota; class Bacteroidia; order Flavobacteriales; family Weeksellaceae; genus Kaistella; species Kaistella antarctica. Next base: position 332,591 of record NZ_FOIX01000004.1, on the reverse strand, counting down.
TACCATGCGGGCAATGATTTTGTTTTAAAATCTTCCCAGAATATTTCAGGTGTTGAAGTTTATGATAGTTCGGGAAGATTGATGAGCAAGGTGCAACCCAATCAAAAAGAGGTTCGACTTGACGCCTCCAAACTCTTGACTGGCATGTATATTTTAAAAATTACCCAAGCTGGAAAAGTTGTCTCAAAAAAGATTAGAAAATAAAATTCCTAATCTATAAACAGTACGCGAAGTGGTGCGAATTCCTAGTAAGGGAGCGAAACTGAAATAGGAAACTGGTTTTGATGGCTCAAAAGGCGGTTGTAAATATAGACTTGAAATAATACGGATTATTCTTAGAGTAATTTTCATTAAATAATTTGTGAAGGAATTGCCTTTTGTATTTTCGAACCTGAAAGTAAGGTTGCCTGCGAACCTGGCGCAAATATTTCCGTAAGTCACCAGTGTTGCTATTTATTGTTTCGATTCTTATTTTCTATAACCTTAATTTAAAAGGATAATATAAAGCCTAGGACGGAACTTAATAAGAACATGTGTAAATGAAAAAAGTCATTTCACCTGACCGACGTACCATTGTAAATATTTATGTAACTTTGCAAACTTAACTCAAAAGAAAACACAAACGATATGAATGTAAATTTATCTTCCTTTAAAACCACGATTTTTAGTTTATTTTTCGTTCTGATTACTGCGGCGGGCTGGGGGCAAACGACCACCGTTACACAAACATTTAGTGCAACGTCAGGGGCAATTGATGCTAACATTTCTTTTACAACACAGAAGAATACTGGAACTAGTATGCCTGGATTCACTAAAGGTACTTTGAGATTATATGCGTCAGAAACTATTATTGATCCTCATAGCGGGAATTCTTTAACTTTAACTCCGTCAAATGGAGTAACTATAACTGATATAGTACTATATTCAGTAACAAGTCATGTACCTCCTTTGCGATATTCTATCGGAACCGCAGCTTTTACCGCTACTGATCCAGCTTTAACTCGTGTACTAGAAGAAGATCCTTACACACTTTCAGGACTAAATGTAACTTCAAGTATAACAATAAGAAATGCCAGTTTTAGATTAGAAAAACAGGCTAGATTAACGGGTATTACAGTGACTTATACTGTCGCACAGCCAACTCTTACTATTAATCCTACAGGCCCTCTTACCTTTTCAGCTTTCACCAATAGTGCGGCTTCACCCGCGCAAGATGTTGCGATTACGGGGGCTAATTTAACTCCAGATTCAGCAAAACAGTACATCGATGCTATTTTGGAATCTAATAATACGACTGCGGGACCTTTCGAATTTTCAAGTGACGACGGGTTAACTTGGACCACCTTGGATCAGTTACCAATTGCTGCCAATGCCGTAAGTGAAATTTTAAAAGTTAGATTAAAGGCAACTACAGTTGCGGGTACTTATACAGATAAAATCATATTTGAATATTATGATGTGAACTTATCTAATAATATTACAAAAGAATTAATACTCAACGCTACGGTATCTTCACCGAAATTACTTGCAACCCCCATCATCTTATCTGGATTTACCTATTCTTTGGGCAATGGTCCCTCTGCCTCGCAGTCTTTCGTACTGAGTGGCGAAGGATTGAGCGCTGGAAGTACCAATGCTTTGTTGGTGCCGGGTGAGAATTGGGAAATATCTTCGAATGAAAATATATGGGTTACCTACACTTCAGCACCATTAACTGTTGAAAATTATACAGGTGTAAATACCCCGATATATGTACGACTGAAAGCAGGTTTAACAGAAGCAATATATAACAACGCTAGTAATGATATTGTTGCCATTACTTCATCTGTACCCGGTGTTTTAGGAATTGATGTGACCTTATCTGGTAAGGTAACTGCTCAAGTAATCGCAACGGCACTAACGGCAAACGGAACCAACACCTACACCTATTTAGAAGGCTTTGGTCCATCTGGAGAAAATAGCTATCAAGTTTCGGGTATTGTGTTAACTGCTGACTTGGTTGTAACTGCTCCTGCAGGTTATGAGGTTTCTAAAACAGCCGGTTCAGGGTTTGCATCATCAGTCAGCTTTTCACCTGCATCTGGAAGTGTAGCTTCTGTTGAAGTTTTTGTACGGTTGAAATCAGGTTTAGTAGGAGGCAGCTATAATGGCGACCTAAGACTTACTACTACAGGAATCAGTGATAAAACTATTTCTTTAAATGGAACAGTTACGATTTCTAATCCTGGAAATGATTCCTGCGCTAATGCTATTGTACTTACAATTGATGATAATCGCTTAACAGGAACTTTAAGAGGAGCAACTCCTTCAACTGGGTTGACAAATGCGTCATCAAAGAATGATGTTTGGTATGAATTCACTACCGCTGTAGATGGACCACATACGGTTTCCGTGGAATTCAGCACTGGACCAGATATTGATTTTGAAATTTTCACCAGTGAATGTCCACTTTCGGGCGTAGGAGAATTTTATGCAAACAGCACGAATTCTCTGTCTGAAACTTTGGCGCCAATGCTATTAGCTGGAACTAAATATTATGTGAGGGTTATTGATCATAATTCTACCGCCAGAAATTTTGGAATCAGAGTTACAGCACCAGGTGCAATCTTGACCGTATCGGAAACGGCTTTGTTATTTGGTGATATCCTTGTTAATGAAATTTCGCCAAGTCAGTCATTTAACGTTAATGCATCTTATCTGTCTCCAGATAGTGGTGACTTAACAGTTACTGCTCCATCAAGTTTTCAAATTTCATTAGATAACCAGATTACTTGGAGTACAAGCGGCACAATTCCTTATGCAAATCGTGGTATTGATGAAACTATTGTTTATGTGCGATACGCACCTACGATCTACTGCGAATCTGCAAGTGGCAGCGTAAGTGTGTCTGGAGCCAACGCTGTTACGCAGAATGTAGCGGTGAGTGGAAACGGAATACTGGAAGCGCCAATCGCGCTTGCCGCAACAAATATTACGTTTACCTCATTTGAGGCAAATTGGGATACCGTCGCCGGAGCAACGTCTTATGAATTAGAAATTAGTAATGATGAATCATTTTCAACCTTTTCGCCGAACTATGGTCCCAAAATTATATCAGATAGTTCGACAAGTATAGATGAAGTAACAGGTCTCTTACCAGATACCCAATATTATTACAGAATTCGTGCAATTTACGCAACTTGTGCGTCAGCTAATTCGAATGTTATTCCAGTTAAAACACGATCAGATATTACCACTTACAACGGAACTGTACCCGATGCTTGGGATAATGGTACTCCTACCATAGATTTAAATGCAGTAATCAATGGCAACTTTATTACTGCCGAGCGTTTAGTTTCTAAAACACTAACTATCAATTCAGGAAATACCTTAAATATTGCAACTTTAACCAGTTTCACCACCGGTGATTTTACTAATAACGGAACTTTAGTTGTAGAAAGTGATGGTAATTTTGTGCAAACGGAAGGAAGTATAAATTCAGGTACTGGGTCCGCAACAGTTAAGCGAAATGCAAAAATGAAACGATTGGATTATACCTATTGGGGAAGTCCAGTGGCTGGTCAGATGCTAAAAGCTTTCTCACCAGGCACGGTCGATTCACGTTTCTTAGAATATAATACCTCCACTGACTTATTTACAGCAGTAGGTAATCCTGCTGCCACCGAATTTGTTGAAGCTAAAGGATATGCAATCAGAGCCAGCAATTACTACCCAGTTTGGAACAGTACTACTGGCCCAGTCGAGACAGATTATAGGATGTTTGAAGGGCCATTCACGGGAATACCTCATAATGGTGATCAAGAATTTCAACTGAATATTACTGGACAAGGGTATAATTTAGTAGGTAATCCTTATCCATCAAATGTTGATTTCTATGAATTAAAGAGCGCTAACAATATTGATGGTACAGCCTATTTTTGGACTAACATCAACAGAACTGTTTATGGGCAACAAGGTCCAAATTATAATGGTGAAAACTATGCAACTTTGACAGCTTTATCTGGTGGTACAGCAGCAACTAATGGAACTTTTTCAACAGAAACTCCAACACGATATATTAAAGTAGGACAAGGATTTATAGTAAAAGCAACCGCAGCAACGCGACTAAAATTCACCAATGCAATGCGAGATGCTGGCATAGGTGGGAGTAAATTTATCAACAAAGGATCCGGTGCGTCTGATTCAGTTATCGACAGGTTCTGGTTAAGTTTAACTACTCCGGCGCAGAACTTTAATACCATTCTAATCGCGTATCCGCAAGGAGCAACCAATGCTTTTGAGTCTAATGCAGATGCAAAACAATTTGGTGAAAGCTCCGATTCGTTTTATTCTCAATTAGATGATATGAAACTAAATATTCAAGGTCGCCAGTTCCCACTCAATAAAGCAGATGTTGTTTCAGTTGGGATGAAAGGTTTTGAAACAGGTAACTATAAAATTGCAATGGCAGGAAAAGAAGGTATTTTTAATGAAGCTCAAAATGTTTATTTAAAAGATAAGCAAACGAACACGATTACAAACCTCTCCCAAGAAAGTTATACCTTTACGGCAAATGAAGGTTTAACTGAAGGTCGATTTGAAATTGTTTATGAAAATGATATTGTACTCGGAACGAGTATAATCAAAAAAGAGGAGGTTGTCGTTTACAGAGATGGTAGCGATTTCGTTGTCAAATCATCTACCAAGAAAATTTCTGAAATTGAGGTCTACGACTCTTCAGGTCGACTTATGGTGAGATTTACCCCTAATCGAACGGAAGTTAGAATTGATGGGAATGCCATAGTTAAAGGTGTCTATCTAGTGAAAGTGAATAGAAATGGTGTAGTGGTCACCAAAAAGATCATTAAATAAAAATATATAAACAGCAATGATATAGGTACTGATTTATATCTTTGCAAAAAATTAGTAAATGAAAAACATCTTATTAATATTTTTCTTTTGTATCGGAAGTTGGGCTCAAGCACAGCAAGAAAGCAATCCTTTCTCCAGTGCTGAAAGAAATAATGAAGCAAGTCAAAGTGAAAAACCTGCGTTCGACACGGCAAATGCTGGACCTGGAAATCCAAATGATGACGATGATCCAGTTCCAGTCCCTATTGACGATTATTTACAGTTGCTCGTGATGACTGCCTTAGGAATAATTCTATACACCTCGCACAAGAAAAGAAATCGACTTGCTTAATTTTAATCATTTTTAGCTAAATTTGCAGAATAGGTCTTTATCTAAAAAAAATAGTAATATTTATATCTACCAATACGTTTTAAAAGAAGTTGTACAAGTAAACCGAATGACGCATCATTATATTAATATAGATACTGGCAAATCTTATTTTAGAAGAATCTCACACAGTGTAGCGTGATACGCACCCTATAGTGCCCCCAATTTTGTAAATAAAATTGGGTTTGTGCTTTTAAAAATCGTCTTTGGCAACTTGTAGTTTAAATAGCAATAATTAAAGTAAACATTTAAAAAACACATTTGAAGAAAGCAGAAGATTTAATTAAAAATTTTAAATTCATAGGAAAATAAACGAATGAATAAAAAAATATGGCTTTCGAATCCGCACATGGGTGGAGGCGAAATGAAATATATTGAGCAGGCTTTTGCAGAGAACTGGATTGCACCCCTCGGACCCAATGTAAATGGTCTGGAGCACGATATACAAAAATTCTTAGAAGAAGATATTCATGTTGCAGCCTTAAGTTCTGGAACAGCTGCCATACATTTGGCTCTCGTGCTATTAGATGTAGAAGCCGGTGACTATGTCATTTGTCAAAGTCTTACTTTTTCAGCTTCAGCTAATCCTATTGTATATCTCGGCGCTCATCCCATTTTTGTAGATAGTGAACAAGACACTTGGAATCTTTGTCCAAACGCAGTGGAAGATGCCATCAAGTTTGGAATCTCGAAAGGTAAAAAACCCAAGGCGATTATCGCGGTTAGTTTATACGGGATGCCTTACAAGGCAGATGAGATCAATGAACTTTCAAAAAGATATGATATTCCAGTTATAGAGGATAGCGCTGAGGCTTTAGGTAGCACCTACAAAGGTCAGAAATGTGGCACCTTCGGTGATTTGGGAGTCCTCAGTTTTAATGGAAATAAAATTATAACCACCTCGGGTGGTGGCGCATTGATTTTGAAACATAAAGAATTTAAGAAAAAAGCAGTCTTTTTGTCAACACAGGCAAAAGATGATGCTCCACATTATGAACACACCAAAATTGGATACAACTACCGCATGAGCAACATTTGTGCAGGAATAGGAAGAGGCCAAATGGAAGTATTGCTAGAGCGGGTAAATCAGCGTCGCGCTAATCACCAGTTTTATAAAGAATTATTTCAGGATCATCTAGGTTTCACTTTGCATGAGGAACCTAATTCCGGCTATTACTCTAACCACTGGTTGAGTATTGTCCGCCTGCATCCCAAAGCTGGTATTACTAAATCGCAACTCATTCAGAAATTCGCAAAAGAGAATATTGAAAGCCGCCCTATCTGGAAACCGATGCATTTACAACCCGTTTTCAAAACTGCACCTCACTTTGGGTCTAATTTATCCGAGAAATTATTTAATAATGGCTTGTGTCTGCCATCAGGTTCTAATTTAACTGATGATGATAGAGAGCGTATTAAATTAGTTTTTGATGAAATAATTCAATAACTAATTTTCCTAATATCACGTATTATATTCGTAAATTTGCCAAAACTAAAGTAATCTGAAATGAATTTAAAGAGAAGTTACAAGAGTATTCATTTTAACCAATTTTAGTAGAAGATGAGTGTTCGTAGAGGTTTGAAGAAGAGGATTTATAGCGGTGATAACTTAATGGGCATTTCTGATGTCAGATATTTACCTCGTTGGGTTATTCTATTTATCGATATTCTTTTTATAGCGATATCCATCTATTTTTCATGTTATCTTATCGAGAAACTGAGTTATAATAATACCCGTGTTTTTCATAAAGGCATTCCAGTGTTTTTACTCATTTTATGCCTGAGCGTAATTTTCATGTTCCTGTTTCGCACCTACGCCGGAATTATTCGCCATTCTACCTTTATCGATTTATTTAAATTATTTCTGGCCACCTTCAGCACAACTGTAGCAGTTGCCCTCATAAGTTTTTCCTACTATTTTACCACAGGTGAGCGCATGATTTATATGTCGGTGCCGTTTTTGGTAATTTTCTTTGCAGCTTCTTTTATGCTGATGTTTCTTTTCAGATTGTTTGTAAAAGAATTTTTTCACTTTGCCCGAGAGGTTCGCCGCAATACACTTCGCAAAAGAATATTGGTTTTAGGAATCGATGAGCAGTCAGTTGCCATGGCCCGTGCCATTAGCGATAATCCTGAACTACCTTATCACGTCGTGGGATTTCTTACGCAGCGTCATGATTCAAAGAGAGCAAGCTTGCTCGGAAAGCATATTTATACCAAAGAAAAAATCGCAAGAAACAATAAGGAAGATTTGAAAATCGATGGAGTTCTTTTGTTACAGGAATTGATGACCAAAGACGAGATCAATAACTGGGTTACTTTATTCCTAGAAAAAGATTTACAGATTTTCAAAGCGCCTTCTTTGCAGAAACTTCAAAGTAACGATCAGGAAGCAACGATTAAAACCTTGCAAATTGAAGATCTACTGAACCGCAAGCCCATTAAAATGGAAAACGTCGATGTGAAACAAAGACATTTCGAGAAATCGATTTTAATTACAGGTGGGGCAGGTTCAATCGGTAGTGAAATTGTGCGTCAGGTTGCTCTATTTCAACCCTCATTAATTGTCGTTTTGGATCAGGCAGAAACTCCTCTTTACGATATCGAAATAGAAATGCGCGCGGCTTTCCCGCTGATTACTTTTAAATTCGTTTTAGCTGATATTTCTAACAGACATCGTATTGAACCTTTATTTAAAAAATATCATTTTTCGGTGGTGTATCATGCCGCTGCTTACAAACACGTTCCTTTAATTGAAGAAAATCCACACGAAGCCATTTTGGTCAATATATTGGGAACGAAAAATCTGGCGACCTTAGCTTCCTGGTATAAAGTGAACCGTTTTGTAATGGTCTCTACCGATAAAGCAGTGAAACCGACTAATGTAATGGGAGCGTCTAAGCGAACTGCAGAACTTTTTGTACAAGCTTTGCAGAATACAGAAAATAATGCAACCAAATTTATTACGACCCGTTTCGGAAACGTATTGGGCTCTAACGGTTCTGTAATTCCACACTTCAAAAAGCAAATTGAAAGCGGTGGACCGGTAACCATTACCCATCCCGATATTACGCGTTATTTCATGACCATTCCCGAAGCCTGTGATTTGGTTTTAGAAGCAGGAGCCATGGGTAAAGGTGGAGAGATCTTTGTTTTTGACATGGGACAACCTGTAAAGATCGTGGATTTGGCGCATCGGATGATCAAGCTTTCTGGGTTTGAACCGAATGTCGATATTAAAATTATTTACACCGGTTTAAGACCAGGAGAGAAACTGTACGAAGAATTACTAAGTGATGATGCGAAAACAATGCCGACGCATCATGAGAAAATACTGATTTCTAAGGATCCGATTATGGACTTCCAGGACATCGAGGGATATTGTAACCAAATTACCAAAGCTGCCATACGTAGAGAAAAAATAGAAGTGGTGAAAATTTTAAAACAGATAGTGCCAGAATTTAAAAGCAATAATTCCATCTATGAAATTTTGGACTGCTAGAATAGAATTGTATATTTGCAAAATCTGAAATTAAAAAGTAATAATGAAAGTAAAAATTATTGTATTACTCGTGATTTGGCTTACTTTGCTAACGTCTTGTAAGACAGTCGATAAAACAAGTAAGATTAATTATATGCAAAATGTGGAGCAAATAGCAACCGATGTTGCATTACAAACTCCTTCCACCATTCAAAAAGGTGACCGCTTAATTATTTTTGTTACTGCACAGAATATGGAGGTCGTTCGTCCCTTTAATCAAAATTACTACAATAATCAGTTGCCAACTTCTGTTTCAACCCCAAATGCAGAAAAGGTTTATCTCGTTGATTCGGAGGGCTATCTTTCATTTCCTGTTATAGGTAACATTAGTACCAGTGGTAAAACATTGGAAGATTTGAAGAGTGAGTTGCATAATAGAGTTTCGGCGTATGTTAAAAATCCGACTATTACTGTTACATTAGCTAACTTTAAGGTAACGATACTGGGTGAGGTAAACAGACCAGGACAATATTCTATTCCAGAGGCACAAACAACTCTATTAAATGCAATTGGACTTGCAGGTGATTTGTCTATATACGGTAAAAGAGATAATATTTTATTAGTGCGTAACGAAAATGGAAACATTACGAAAGAGCGTATCAATTTAATGGATTCAGAATTTATCAATTCTCCTTTTTTTACTTTAAAACAAGGTGATGTAATTTATGTTTCTTCAAATGAAACTAAGGAAAAAATTTCGAGACAAGATCCTAACACCGGTATTTATATCGCCATTGCGGGTACTATAATTGGGCTTGCAGGAATCTTCATTACGATTTTCAAAAAATAACTTTTTCATAATATTATCGATGAGCCAAATCTCAAGTGCAGAAGTGGAAACTTCTAAAAGTGTTAGTCTTAATGAAATTATTAAACCTTATTTGCATCGCTGGCTGTGGTTTGTAATAGCACTTTTCTTATCAATTGCGTTAGCATTTCTATATTTCAAAAAAACTCAATCTGTATACAATATAAAATCCACTATTTTGATCACAGATGCCAAAAAAGCTGGTGGAGAATTTGCGGTTTTATCTGATCTATCCGGTCTTAATTCTATGGGGACGAACAGCATAGAAAATGAAGTAGAGTTATTGAAATCAAAAAAAATGATGCGTGAAGTAGTTGTGAGGTTAGGTTTACAGACCAGTGTTTCTGCAAAAGACGGATTGAAAGACAAAGAACTCTATAAGGAAACTTCTCCTTTGAAAATTCAGGTAATTAATGAGAAATTATTTGAAGATCCTATTTTTCCTATTGAAGTAGTTATTAATAATGATAAAATCACTTTGACTTCAGCAAATTTCAAAGCTCCAATCATCACTTCGTATAATAGAACAGTTAATCTACCCTTCGCTAATATAATCATTCAAAAAAATCCTGACTTCATTTCTAAGAAGGAAGAAAAATTAGAAGATCTGACTTTAGGCTATAGCTCTACGGAAGCTGCCGTGAGTTCGTTTCAAAAAATAATTAATATTAAGCTTGTTAACAAAGATGCAACAGTCATTGAGCTTTCAATGAATTATGCAAACAGGATAAAGGCTAAGAATATTATCAATAAGCTGGTAGAAGTGTATAACGCGGATGCAATTAATGATAAAAATTCGGAATCGATGAAAACAAAAACATTCATTGATGACAGAGTATCTATTATAGCAAATGAGTTAGGCGAAGTCGAAGGTCAGAAAGAGCGTTTTAAGGTGGCTAATAAAATTACTGATCTAGCAGCAGAGGCATCGATCAATTTAAATTCTTCTGCCAGTGCCCGTTCCGCTCTCCTTGATATTGAAACTCAGTTACAACTAACGAACGATCTTGCGGGATATCTTTCTAAACAGGGAATGGGACAAACTCTTCCTTCCAATATTGGTTTAAGCAATCAGACTGCTGGGTCAAATATCGTAACTTATAATCAGTTAGTTCTAGAGAGAAACAGACTTTTAGAAAATGCAACCACGCAAAATCCACTCGTAGAAGATCTTACTAAGCAGATTAATATTTTAAGAAGATCGATCACAGATGGTCTCACCAAAAACAGAGACGCTCTAGTGTTAACAAGAAATCAGCTACAACAGAAAGAAAATATTGTTAATTCTAAAATTGTTAAAATCCCGGCTCAGGAAAAATTATTTAGAAGTATTGAAAGACAGCAGCAAATTAAAGAAAGTTTGTATCTGTTGTTGCTTCAGAAGAGAGAAGAAACCGCTATTGCTTTAGCAGTCACGGCACCTAAAGCAAAAATTGTAGATTATGCATTTAGTTCAGACCGACCAGTTTCTCCGAAAAAGTTAATGACTCTATTGGCATCAATGTTTTTGGGTCTGGCACTTCCTTTTTCTTACATCTACGTAAAGGAACTACTTAATAACAAAATTCGTAATAAGAAAGATGTTGAGAAACTATCAACAATTTCAGTTATTGGTGAATTGCCGAAAATTGCTAGGGGAGATGCTGATATAGTTTCACACAATGATTTATCGTCAATGGCTGAGGCATTCAGGATCCTTATTACCAACATGAATTACATGTTGCCAAAGAAATCAACTAGTAAAATAATCTTTGTAACTTCTACCATAAAAGGAGAAGGTAAAACCTTTGTATCTGTCAATTTAGGACTTACCTTAGCTAACATTTCTAGAAAGGTATTAATCATCGGATCAGATATTAGAAATCCGCAATTACAGCGTTACGATACTAGTAAAAAAAGATCAGTAGGATTATCAGAATATCTATATGATGAGAGTGTTCAGATAGAAGATATACTTCACTTATCATTTCTTAATCCTCATTGTGATGTCATTTATTCTGGAAGCATCCCGCCAAATCCAGCTGATTTGTTATCGAACGGACGGTATGAAGTGTTGATAAACGAACTGAAGTCTAAGTACGATTATATTATAATGGATACTGCACCTTTATTGTTAGTAACAGACACTTTCTTAATCTCTCAAATGGCAGATGCTACCTTATATGTGTTACGATCTGAATTTACCGAAAATCCATTGATTGAATTTGCCAACAAACAAGTGAATGCAAAGAAAATTAAAAATGTAGGATTTGTTTTGAACGGTGTTGGTAAAAATAACTTCGGATACGGCAATCGATATGGATATGGTTATGCTGCTGAAGAAAAGAGCTTTTTTCAAAAATTAAAGGATAAATTTTAAAGTATCATAATGAATATTCTCAATCTCATCGGTAGAACCAAGGAATTATTTCAAGAAGATATTTTTAAGCACGAAAAAAAACTACAGGAAATCATTTCTTCCTCTTCATTTCTTGTTATTGGGGGAGCAGGCTCTATAGGCGCCGCAACGACCAAAGAAATATTTAAGCGCAATCCTAAAAAACTTCATGTTGTTGACATCAGTGAAAATAATATGGTGGAGTTGGTCCGGGATATTCGTAGCTCTTTCGGTTATATTAAGGGCGATTTTCAGACATTCGCTTTAGACATTGGATCTTTAGAATATGAGGCGTTTTGGGAAGCTGACGGTGAGTTTGATTATGTCTTGAACCTTTCTGCTTTAAAACACGTAAGAAGTGAAAAAGATCCCTACACTTTAATGCGTATGATCGATGTAAATGTTTTCAACACTGATAAAACATTGCAGCAATCTATCAATAAAGGGGTTAAGAAATATTTCTGTGTATCCACAGACAAAGCAGCAAATCCTGTAAATATGATGGGTGCGTCTAAACGTATTATGGAAATGTTTCTGATGCGAAAAAGTAGAGAAATAGAAATATCCACCGCACGTTTCGCAAATGTTGCGTTTTCAGATGGTTCGTTGTTGCATGGTTTTAATAAGCGGATCGAAAAAAAGCAACCGATTGTCGCGCCCAATGATATTAAACGTTATTTTGTAACTCCGAAGGAATCAGGAGAATTATGTTTAATGTCGTGCATCTTTGGTGAAAATAGAGACGTTTTTTTTCCAAAATTAAGTGAAAATTTACATTTGGTTACCTTTGCAGAAATTGCAGTAAAATATCTTAAGGAAGTAGGGTATGAACCTTATCTTTGTAAAGATGAGGCACAAGCCAGGTTTTTAATCGACACTTTACCTCAACTAGGAAAATGGCCTTGTCTTTTTACAGCAAGTGATACTACAGGAGAAAAGGATTTTGAGGAATTTTATACAGAGAGTGAAACTTTAGATATGGATCGTTTCCAAAGCTTGGGAATTATAAAAAATGAGTTAAATATTGAGGAAGAGAAACTTAACTTATTTGAAACAACCATTGGTAATCTAAGAGCAGCCCGAAAATGGGATAAACAAGAAATCGTGGATATCTTCTTCAAGATGATTCCAGATTTTGGACATAAAGAAACAGGAAAATATTTAGATTCTAAAATGTAAAGTTATGGATATCACTGACCAAACTATTGCATTTATCCAAGAGGTGTTCCGAACCAAAGATTTTATTCCGCTGCATGCTCCCTATTTTGGAGGCAATGAAAAAAAATATCTGAACGAAACGATTGATTCTACTTTTGTTTCTTCTGTTGGTGCTTTTGTAAATAAATTTGAAGAAGATTTTGCCGCATATACTGGCGCCAAGTTTGCCATTGCTTGTGTCAATGGGACCAATACGCTTCACATCGCATTAATTTTAGCTGGAGTTAAGTCTGAAGACGAAGTGCTATCCCAAGCGCTTACCTTTATCGCCACCGCAAATGCGATTAGTTACATCGGTGCAAAGTGCGTATTTGTTGATGTTGATAAAGATACGATGGGAATGTCTCCCAACTCTTTAAGGACATTTCTCGAAAATTTTGGCGAAATAAGAGCGGATGGTTTTACGTATAACAAGTCCACTGGAAAAAAAATAGCAGCCTGTGTTCCAATGCATACCTTCGGATTTCCACTTAGAATTGAAGAATTAGCGGAGATTTGTAAAAAGTGGAATATCTTCTTGATAGAAGATGCTGCAGAATCTTTAGGAAGCTTTTATAAAGGTGAACATACCGGAACTTTCGGAAAAATAGGTATTTTTAGTTTCAACGGCAACAAAACCATTACTTGTGGTGGTGGTGGAGCGCTAATCACCGATGATGAGGAACTTGCCAAGAGAGCAAAACATTTGACAACACAAGCAAAAATTCCGCATCCCTGGAAATTCAGTCATGACGAAATTGGCTATAATTACAGAATGCCTAACCTTAATGCTGCCTTAGCATGTGCACAATTAGAGCAATTAAATAAAATTTTAATAAATAAAAGAGAACTTGCCGAGAAATATAAATCCTTTTTTTTAGAAACCCCTTATCATTTTGTCACAGAATGTACAGATAGTACAGCAAACCATTGGTTAAATGCACTTATCTTGCCCGATGAAATGGAAAGAGACGAATTCTTGACGAAAACTAATGCAAATGGAGTAATGACTAGACCAATCTGGGATTTGATGTCGAGTTTGCCCATGTTCGAAAATTGTCAGAATGATGGTCTCGAAAACAGCAAATGGCTCGTAGACAGAGTAGTTAATATCCCAAGTAGCGCTAGATTATGAAAAAAGTGATAATTGTTGGAAGCGGTGGTCATGCGAAAGTTGTAATTGATATAATTGAACAGATGATATTAAATGGAAGTCAATTAGAAATATTTGGAGTTACATCTAATGTCCTCACCAAAACAGATACTTTTTTGGGATATCAAGTTTTAGGTTCTGACGAAATTATAAAAAATTATTCTCACAACAACGGCTTTTCAGCTGCAATGGGGTTGGGAGGATATAAGGATAATATACTTCGCGATAAAGTTTTTCATTATGTTAAAGGTTTTGGAATTAATTTTATTAATGCTATTCATCCAACTGCAATTATTTCTAAAAATGTTCGACTTGGAGAAGGGATAGTAATTTTTCCAGGAGTAGTAATCAATACTGAAGCTCAAATTGGAGATAATTCGATAATTGCAACTTCTGCTTCAATTGATCATGAAACAATAATCGAAAGTAACGTATTGGTATCTGCAGGAGTGACAATAGGTGCTTACTCAACAATAGGTTCAGGATCTTTACTTGCTTTGGGTTCTAAAGTAATTTCTGGATTACTAATAGGAAAAAATGTACTTATTGCTGCGGGCGCTATGGTAGTTTCTAATATAGAAGATAATAAAAAAGTTTTTGGAATTCCAGCCAAAGAAAAAAATTAATATAAATAATGAATCAGGAAGTAATTATCATAGCTGAAGCAGGAGTCAATCATAATGGTAGCTTAGAAAAAGCTTTCAAATTAGTAGATGTTGCAGTGGAAGCAGGTGTAGATTTTGTTAAATTTCAAACCTTTAAAACGGAGTTAGTAATTGGTAAGAATGCAAAAAAAGCAGATTATCAAATTGAGAATACAAAAAATGCAGAAGAATCTCAGTTCGATATGCTGAAAAAATTGGAACTCAGCCATGAACAGCATGAGCAATTAATTCAGTATTGTATTAAAAAAAATATAAATTTTTTTTCAACCGCTTTTGATTTAGATTCTTTGCAATATCTCAAAGATATCGGTCTCGAAATTGTGAAAATACCCTCAGGCGAAATCACAAATTTACCTTACTTACGGAAAGCTGCTAAACTTTTTAAAAAAGTGATTATTTCTACAGGGATGTCAACTTTATCAGAAATAAAAGACGCTGTTGCAGTTTTCGAAGAAGAAGGAGTTCCTAAAAAAAACATCGCAATACTGCATTGCAATACCGAGTATCCAACTCCCTTTGAAGATGTGAATTTGTTAGCAATGCTGCATATTCAGAGAGAATTTGCTACAGAAATCGGCTATTCCGATCATACTTTGGGTATAGATGTTCCTATTGCTGCTGTGGCTTTAGGTGCAAAAATAATTGAAAAACATTTCACATTAGACAAAAATTTAGAAGGACCCGATCATGCTGCTTCTCTGGAACCCGAGGAACTAAAAAATATGGTTTCTGCAATTAGAAATATCGAAAAGGCAATTGCTGGAAACGGCATTAAAGGACCTTCCAATTCTGAATTAAAAAATATAGTTATCGCGAGAAAAAGTATCGTAGCGCAAGTGAATATAAAAAAAGGAGATATCTTTACTGAGAATAATTTAACGGTAAAAAGACCTGGAAGTGGAATTTCTGCAATTAAATGGGACGAAATTCTAAATACTGCAGCTAAAAAAGATTTTAATAAAGATGATCAAATTGAAATATGAAAATTGCAGTATTAACAAGTTCTCGCGCTGATTTTGGAGTTTATCTACCCTTATTAAATATTTTAAAGAATGATGATTTCTTTGAATTAGAAATTATTGCTTTTGGAACTCATTTATCAAAAGACTATGGCTATACAATAAATGAAATTAATCAATCAAATTTTAAGACAGTTCACCATATTGAAACACCATTAAATAATAGTTCCGCATTCGATATTTCAAGAAATATTGGTGAGACTATATCTATTTTTGCAAGTTTCTGGTCAATTAATGAATTCGATTATATAATTGCTTTGGGCGATAGATACGAGATGTTTGCTGCAGTTACTGCAACTACACCTTTTAATTGTAAGGTGGCTCATTTGCATGCGGGCGAGACGACATTGGGTGCAATAGACAATGTATATAGGCATGCTATTTCTTTGATGTCCAATCTATTATTTGTTTCCACTAATATTTATAAGCAAAAAGCTATTCATATAAATCCTGAAGCTCAAACCTTTAATGTTGGTGCGTTAAGTATAGAAAATTTAAAAAAAGTTAATTATTTAAGTATTAAAGATTTTCAATCAAAATTTAAAATTGATTTATCATTACCTACTATTTTATGCACATTTCATCCTGAAACAGTTAATCTCGAAAAGAATGAAGATTACATTTACGAGCTATTATCATCATTTTCAGATTTAATTAAGAAATATCAAATTATAATAACGCTGCCCAATGCAGATACAATTGGAGATCAGATAAGAGATATTATTATAAATTATGGCGAGGAAAATTTTGGATTAAAAATTGTGGATTCTTTTGGAATGATTGGCTATCTAAGCTGTATGAAGTACTGCAAATTTATGCTTGGAAATACTTCAAGTGGTTTCGTGGAAGCATCTTTTTTCCCGAAATGGGTGATTAATATTGGTAATAGACAAGACGGCAGAATAATAACTCAAAACATAATTAATATTCCAATCCAATCCAAAGCAATTTTACAAGCTGTAAAAGATGTAGAAAATAAAATTGGAGTATCTTTTCCAAGTATATATGGCGATGGAGAAACGGCATTAAAAATAACGGAAATTTTAAAAAAAGAATATGAGAAACTTTAGAGAGCATCTTGTTTTTTCAGGCAGTTCTATTAAGGAAGCTTTAATAAGACTTGATATACTGTCAGAGGATGCCATTTTATTTGTAGTTGATAAAGATGACAAATTAATTGGATCTCTAACCGATGGAGATGTGAGAAGAGCTCTTATAAAAGAAGTAACTATTGAAAAAAAAGTTGATACCATAATTCAAGAAAATCCTAAATTTATTAGAAAGGGAGATCAAGATATTCAGAAAATTATCGAATATCGAGAAGGCAACTTTAGGATACTACCTGTTATTGATAGTGAAGATAAGGTCGTTAATGTAATTAATTTTAGAGAAATTAGATCTTATTTACCAATAGATGTTGTAATAATGGCTGGAGGAAGAGGAAAGCGTTTGCAGCCACTTACGGATACAACTCCAAAACCTCTCTTAAAAGTTGGAGGCAAAGCAATTATGGAGCATAATGTTGATCGACTTGCATTATATGGTATTGATGATTTTTGGTTTGCAGTTAAGTATTTAGGAGAGCAAATCGAAAGCTTCTTTGGTAACGGGTCTGAAAGAAATTTAGCTATTAATTATGTTTGGGAAGATACAGCATTAGGAACCATAGGAGCCGTTTCCAAAATTGATAATTTCGCTCATGACTATGTTTTGGTTACGAATAGTGATGTTCTAACAAATATAGATTACGAGGACTTATTCCTTGACTTTTTTGAAAAGGATGCAGATTTTTCTGTCGTTACAATTCCTTACCAAGTAAATATTCCTTATGCTGTTTTAGAAACACATGCAGGACAAATAAAAAGTTTTAAAGAAAAACCAACCTATACCTATTATTCGAATGGAGGTATTTACTTAATGAAAAAATCTGTATTGGAACATCTTCCTAAAGAGAAATTTTTTGATGCCACCGATTTAATTGCAAAATTAATTAGCGAAAATTTAAAAGTCATATCTTACCCTTTGGTAGGTTATTGGTTAGATATAGGCAAACATGAGGATTTCAAAAAAGCACAGGAAGATATTAAACAAATAAAATTTTAAATAGTGGCAATTTTAATTACTATCTGCGCTAGAGGTGGTTCAAAAGGGATACCTGGTAAAAATATAAAAATGATTAATGGGAAACCTTTAATTTATTATTCTATAAGAATTGCAACTGAATTTGCGAGAGAATTTGAAGAAACTAAAGTCGTACTTTCTACTGATGATGACCAGATTAAAATGATAGTTGATGACTTTAATTTAGGTATTGATACAGAATATCAAAGACCTAAGTTTTTAGCAACTGATACTGCGGGGAAAATAGAAACTATTAAAGATGTTAAAAAATACTCTGAAGAAAAAAGCAACATCATTTTTGACTATGTTTTAGATTTAGACGTTACCTCTCCGTTGCGCACATTAGGAGATCTTAAAAATGCTTTTGACTTATTGAGAAATGATATAAATGCCTATAATATATTTTCTGTAAGTCCTGCAAACAGAAATCCATATTTTAATATGGTAGAAGAAGATGAATTCGGTTATTTTACCACCTCAAAAAAAGGTGCATTTTTAACTCGACAGTCAGCTCCAAAAGTGTATGATGTAAACGCATCATTTTATATTTACAGGAATACTTTTTTTATTAATAATTTTAAAAGTGCAATAACAGGTAAATCTTTAATTTATGAAGTTCCCCATCCATGTTTTGACTTAGATCATCCAATTGATTTTGATTTTATGGAATTTTTATTGTCAAACAACAAACTCAATTTTGAAATATAATGAAGGTATTAATTGTTGGTCTAGGTTCTATAGCAATGAAGCACATTAACGCATTGCGATTAATTGACAGCACTTTTGAGATATTTGCTCTTAGATCTTCATTGACTTCACCAAAAATATATGGTGTAAATAATCTATATGATTATTCGAAAATTCCGCAAATAAATTTTGACTTTGCAATTATTTCTAATCCAACATCATTGCACGCGGAAGCTATCAATAATTTAATTAAATTTAGTTTTCCTCTTTTTATTGAAAAACCATTGTTTAATGAACTTGAAAAAGAACATCTTATAAATACGGTAAATGACAATGGAATTTTAACTTATGTAGCATGTAATCTGCGATTTTTTGATTGTTTACTATTTACAAAAGATTTTGTAAAAGGGAAAAAGATTAATGAAGTAAACAGTTATTGCGGTTCCTATTTACCCGATTGGAGACCAGATACAGACTTTAGATTGGTTTATAGTGCCAATAGAAAAATGGGTGGAGGTGTACATTTGGATTTAATTCACGAGCTGGACTATTTGTACTGGCTTTTTGGCAAACCAACCAAAATTTCAAAGATTTTTAAAAGCAATTCTTCCTTAAAAATCGACGCTGTTGATTATGCCAATTATACTTTGGAATATGACGACTTTGTTTCTTCAGTTATTTTAAACTATTATAGAAAAGATGCTAAAAGAAAGTTAGAAATTGTAACTGATGATAAAACGATTTTAGTAGATCTTTTAAACAATACAGTTTCTGAGAATGGAAAAGTAATTTTTCAAAGTCAACAAAATCCAATTGAGACTTATGAAAGTCAGCTTCGTTATTTTATAGATGTTATCAAATTAAAGAAGAAGAGCTTTAATGATATTAATGAAGCATATCAAATTTTAAAAATGTGTTTATGATTTTAGATAAAAAAGTAATAATTGTAACGGGAGGATCTGGTTTATTGGGACGTGAGATTATAAAAGACATTACATCTAAAGGTGGCATTGCAATAAATGTGGACATCGGCGTAGAAACCAATTTGAAAAATAGAAATATAAAAGCTGATATTACTTCGGAAATCTCTGTCGAAGAAACCATTAGTTTAGTTTACCAAAATTTTGGTAAAATTGATGGACTTGTTAATAATGCTTATCCAAGAACTGAAGATTGGGGAGCTGTATTTGAAGAAATTCAATACAGTACTTGGCAAAAAAACGTTGACATGCAGATGAATGCAGTTTTTTTATTTATACAGAAAATAGCTCCTTATTTAATTGAATCGAAGGGGTCTGTAGTTAGTATGGCATCTATATATGGCGTTGTTGGGAACGACATGTCGTTGTACGAAAATACGAAAATAAAAACAGCTCCTGCTTATACTGCGATAAAAGGGGGGATTATTAATTTTACACGCTATTTATCAGCTTATTATGGGAGCAAGGGAGTTAGATTTAACTGTGTATCACCGGGAGGTATTTTTGATAATCAAGATCCAATATTTGTAAACAATTACGAGAATAAAGTTCCAATGGGAAGAATGGGGTCTCCCAAAGATATAGCTCCTTCGATATCATTTTTATTATCACATGAAGCACAATATATTACAGGACAAAATCTTATAGTTGACGGTGGTTGGACGGCTATTTAGCCCTATAAATATGATAAAATTTCTAAAAAAAACATCAATAATTTATTCGGCGAGTTCAGTATTTAAATCGGGAGTTCAGTTACTTGTTGGATTAGCAATTGCAAAATTTATAACACCTGGTGATTTCGGAATCTGGAGTTCCTTTAATCTGATACTCACCTATACCATAATTCTGCAATTAGGTATTGTAAATGGTTTAAACCTTGAGCTGCCATTAGCAATAGGTAAAGGAGATAATGAAAAGGCGGAAAAATTAGTACAGACTACCCAATCTTATATTGCGGTATGCATTGCCTTATTAGCGTTAGCAGGAGGGTTTTATCTATTGTTTTTTACACCAGATACTCCCAAGTTTTTTTACGGAGCCATCGCAATAGTTGTTTTGGTTACTTTTTCATTTTACCAAGATTTTATTACAGCAACTTTTCGAACACAGCAATCATTTTTTAGATTTTCAATAATAAATATTGTTCAAGCATTAGTAAACTTAACTACAATCGTATTCATCATTTATTATGCTTATTATGGATTACTTATAAAGAGTATTATTGTTCTAGCTATTTATGTTGCATTACTTCATTATTATAGACCTTTTCCTGTTAAATTTTTTTTTGATAAGAAATTGTACCTGAAACTTATAAAAACTGGTTTGCCGATATTCATTTTGGCTTATGTACAATCAGTTGCAACGAGTTTTGATAGATTATTAATTTTGAAATATTTAGATATTTCGGCGATGGGTATATATTCTTTTGCTTACTTGGGTTTTAGTTCTATCACCTTGTTTTCAGGTTCTATTGCAAGTTATATCTATCCTACAATGACCGAGAATTTTGCAAAAAATAACAACGCTGTCCAATTGTGGATATATTTAAAAAAAAATATTAGTCTTATATTTTTGGGTTTGCTAATTCTCGCAATTATAGGTTCATTATTAATCCCTTACGTTACTGAGGCTTTCTTTCCAAATTACATTGAGTCGGTTCCAGTGATGCAGATTTTATTTTTTGCTGGCGTTTTTAATGGGAGTGTTATTGGAGTCAATGTTCTGTTAAGTATGAAAAAATGGAAACTTATTGTAATTTATCATACCATTTTCTCTCTCTTACTTGTTATTTGCCCTTTTGTATTTATGTATTATTCAGACAATAAAATTATGGGTATCGCTTACGGAGTGTTAATTGCCAATTTTATCAATTTGATTAATGGTTACATTCTGGTTTATTTTGCAACAGTAAAATCACAATATGTTAGAAAATAAAATAGATATTTCAAATTATTTATTAAAAGTTGAAAAAAAACACGATTTATTGCAGTGGGAAATAAATGGTGTTTTTGTATGGGAACTCATAAGATTAAAGATTTATCTACTCTTGCAGGAAAAAATGGCCGATGAATCATTTGGAGATTTTTCTAGAGTTAGTACATTAAAAAGAATAGAAAATCAATTAAAAAGAATCTGGAGAAACGCAATATTGAGAAATCCCTTTTTATCTAGATTTAAAGGTGATATTATTATCTTCGAAAGTGGAAGAAAATATATGATTGATGATATATATGCTGATATATATACCTATTTCCTTTGCCAAGATTTTAGAAAACAAAACATATCTTTTGAGCGTTTTGAAACAAATTTTAAATATGATTTAAATAATGAGAAAAGCTCTAAATACCACCATATTGATGGTATAAAATTAATTTCGAAAGGAATTAGTAATTTTATTAAATTGGTCTTTTCTCAAAACGATATTGATTTAATTAAAAAAATAGAGAAAGATATTTGTGATCATTTAGAAATTAATATTGACCTGAAAGAAATTATAACAACCGAGTATAAAATTTTTAAATCTGAAAAGATCACCTATCTAAAATTACTTTGGTTAAAATTACCAAAACAAATTTTTCTGGTAAATTATTCCGATTACGCTGCATTAATTTCAGCGGCTAAAGATTTAAATATCGAAACTGTTGAATTACAACATGGTTTAATTATTAAAGAAGCGCTGACGTATCACTTCCCCAATTCTGAAGAGAATAAAATGAAATATTTTCCCTCCAAATTCTATGAATGGAAAGATTTCAAACATAATACCGGTAAGCTTCCTCTGGGAAAAGATTATATTATATCTAACCCACATAATCATCTTGATTATATGAAGAATAAATATAGGGATGTTGTTAGAAATAGCAAAACAATTTTAGTAGCTTCCCAGCCCTTTCATTCCGAAAAGATTAAGGAATTTATTTTAAAGAATGTACCTTTAATGCCAGATTATCAATTTTATTATAAATTGCATCCTATGGAATTCGATCATTTTTTTGATTCAAAACTTGCCAAAAATCTTAACAGATATGATAATTTGATAATTTTGAAAAATGAAGAATCCATCTATAAATTATTGAAAGAAGCTAAGTATGTGATAGGTATTTATTCAACTACTTTATTTGAAGCTGAATTATTTGGATGTACTCCAATTATTTTATCGACAGAAAATAAATATACATCTTCGTTAAACGATAATGGGAAGTCGGTTACACTAAATTTCTCGGATAATCTATTAAATTCTATTAACTAAAATAAATGATTTTACTTTTTATATATTTTTTGTTTTTGCTTCTTGTCTTGTTAAAAAATAAATCAGTCGCAATTGTACTGTTGGCTATTCAACTAGTCTCCTTACTGGGAACGTTTTTTATTGGTAGATTTATAGAAATCACCACTATTGAAGATTTATCAAGGCTCATGATAATGTCACTTCTTCTTTCACTCATTATCCTTCCTTGGAAATATTATTATGGCATTAAAGAAATTAAATCGATTAATTCAGTGAGGTTGAATATTATCACAAAATTTTTAATAGTGATTAATTTCTTTGTATTTATTGTGTTTTTAATTACTACAATTGTCGTGATGACGACCATTAAAGATGTTAATGAATTTAAATATGCAGAAGGAGTTTCAACAGATTTCTATTATAATATGTTGCCTTTTCCTACCGTTTTTTTCAACATCTCAATTCTCTTTTACTATTTTTCATACTTTATGTTACCGCTCCATTTTTATTATCTTTATAAAAAAAAATATTGGCTTTCAATACTTTGTTTTGTTTTTTCATTAAATATTGTTTTATATGGGCTAACTTTCTTTTCTAGAGCGGTTGTTTTACAATTCGTGTTTCTCTATTTTAGCATGCTATACCTTCTTTACGGAGCCTTAACAAATGCTGTTAAGAAAACTATTAAAATATCTTTGATAGTTATTATGACGATATCTGTAGGATATTTCATTGATATTTCACAAAGAAGATTTGATGAAGACAGAGAAGCCGTTAAAACTTATTCGAAGACTATACCTAATGACGCTTTAACACAAGATCCCGTAACATTCAGTTACTTAGATTATGCTTCACAGGGATTCTTTAACGGGTATGAGGTTTTGGAAATTTACGAAGGAGAGGGTTTCGATGGCAAACTGACCTACCAGTCTATTTCATCTTTTTTTAATAGTCCTATGGATAATCATGAAGCTATAAAATATCGACAAAAGCTCTGGCCTAAGCATTATTCATATAGTTTTAATGGTTTCACCGCCTATGCTGTTTATGATTACGGTATTGTCGGCAGTATATTATTATGTATAGTATACTTTTTCTCAGTACGGAAAATAAGACCAAAAAATGGTGCAATTGATTTGAAAAATTTATTTCTTATCGGATTGCTAATCCAAATTCCTTTAATGTCAATATTTTATAATCAGCTTGGAGGAATATTTATTGCTTTTATTTTATTAGTTCCGTTATGGCTTTATATGAAAAAAGAAAAAATATGAAAGTGTTAATAATTGGAACATACCTCGAAATAGAACTTATTGAAAAATTTAATAAAGTTTCTAAATCTAATTCTAAAATTTCTATTGCAGCGGTAAAATATTCTAATCTTATTTCAAAAGGTTTTCGAGAGAATATAGGAGAAGACTCCAAGCATCTGTTTTTGGCTCCGATTGGTACTTTTCCAAATTGTAAAAAAATCGTATGGGCGCAAGGAAAAATAAATAATATTAATTATATAAAATTTATTAATATTATTTTAATCAAACAAATTACAATTTCATTATATGTTTTACTCTACATTTTAAAATGGTCTTTTAAATATCGAAACGAAGATAGAATCGTCGTGTTTACATTTCTCTATTTACCATTTTTATTTTCGATGATTCCTTTAAAAGTTTTTACAAAAGTGAAATACGTTTCCTTTATTCCAGACATGCCATCCTATGAATTTTCATACTCAGATAATGATGGCTATTTCAAAAAAAAACTTATCCCTACATATGTTTTTCTCGCGAATAAACTGATTAGTTTACTGGATTATTATGTTTTTATCACGAAATATATGAGAGATATCTTTCCAAAGAAACCATTTTCTGTTATGGAAGGTTTGGTGGATATTAATAACGTAAATGAAACATTAGAAAACCAGAAAGAAGTTAAAAATGCTGTGATGTATTCTGGAGCATTATTTGAAAAATTTGGAGTTGTCAAACTATTAAACTCCTTTTCAAAAATTAAAGGAGATTATGAAATTTGGTTTTTCGGTAGTGGAGACGCTGTCCCTGCTATTAAAGCTCAATCCTTAGAAGATAGTAGGATCAAATATTTTGGTTCTCTGCCTAACGAACAAATTCTGGAATATCAAAAGAAAGCGTTACTGTTAGTAAACCCTAGATTTTCGTCTGAAGAATATACAAAATATTCGTTTCCTTCGAAACTTATGGAGTATCTTTCTTCGGGAACTCCAACTCTCACGACAAGACTGCCTGGAATACCAGATGATTATTTAAATAAGTTTTATTTTATAGAAAACGAAGATTATGATGGGTTTAGACATGCTTTAGAGTTCTGCTTAAATAAAGATAAAGAGGAGCTTTATAGCTTTGGTCAGAAAGGTAAGGAATTCGTTGTGAACGAGAAAAATTATAAAAAACAAGTAGCTTCCATTGTAAGGAATTTACAGAAATTTATTAAGGAAAAGTAAAAAATTTAATTATGCGTACGTTAACAGATATTATTTTTGGAAAAACACTAGTTCTCATTTTTATACTTGTCTTGGCAAATTGTACTTCTGTTTATTCTTCACAAAAAAATATAGAGATTGAAAGCGAATTAATTCGCACTAAAAACAATCCTGTCATTAACGTTCAAAAGTTTGGCATATATGGTAGGATAAATCATAGTGAGAATGCAACCGTAAAATTTGATCGGTGGTTAAAATTGAAAACAGCTTTTGAATATTGCATCAAAACAAAATCAGATCTTTATTTTCCGAAAGGAATTTATGATGTTGGAGAGCGAAATTTCCCATTTAGAGAGGATGATTTGAATACTAATGTCTTGCGGGACTGTAATGGAATCACAATTTTCGGAGCAGGAAGGGGAACCTTGTTAATTACTAGTTCTAGTAGCGGGGCAGATGTACTTCAGCTCAATATGCTAAAGAATCTAACTATTAAAAATTTTGATATTAGTGCAGAACTCTCGTCAGAAATCGAATCAGGATCGAATGGGGTGTCAGTAACTAATGGTTATGATAATATTAATTTGGAGAATCTTTATATCTATGATCTTCCAGGAATTGATAAGACTGGATATATAGATGGAGGAAAAGGTCTAACCATGCAATTTTCGGCAAATAGAAAAACCATAAAAGGTTCTTTTAAAGCAACCAATATTACAGTAGAAAATTGTGCCTACGGTTTTCGGTTTGATGCTGCACATGTAAGTGACTTACTAAAAGAGAAGATGGATATTGTCATTAATAATCTAATTGTGAACAAGGCTTATCAAGGATTTTCAATGGATTTTGGAGATGCTTCCGAAAATATAAATATAAATTCCAAATTAAATATGAATGTCTCAGCATCTCTGACCAATTGTCAACAGTTCGTCCGGTTCTCTAGAGTTATTGGTGGGGTCTATAATTTCAAAGTTCGCAAAAGCGATAGTAAAATAGAAAGTTTAAGGGACAATAAGAATAAATTGTGGAAAATAGATGATACAAGACTTTTTGGTTTTTTGTCCAACTATAGTAAAGAAACCACTATTAGCATAATAGGTGACGTTGGAAATGTAGATGAAAAAATATGGATTGGGGCAGTGGGGAGTATCGATGAACCATTTAACTTAAAAAACAGAACTGAGAATAATCTTTTTACATTTGATATAGCCGGAACTTCTACGAATACTGATGTTAAAATCATTAATTACAAAGGCGAATCAATCCACAATTCAACGATTAACATAACGAAAAGAACTATAAATAAGTCACATATACCGCAAGAATTTAAGGTTAATAGTAACAAAGTAAATTTCAAATAGTACAATAATCATGAAAATTTTATTTATTGCACCTATACCTCCACCAATTGATGGTCAATCAAAAGCATCAAATATGGTATTGGAAATGGTAAAGAAAAAATACGACGTTTCTGTTGTTAACTTAAGCAAAAAAAATTTAAAGAATGGAAAAATTTCCTTGTCACGAATAAGTGATATATTTTCAGTAATAAAACAGGTTTTACAAAATAGAAAGAAGAATGATTTAATTTATGTGTCTATTGCAGAATCATTCCTTGGAAATCTCAGAGATTTATTTATTTATGTAATTTGTTACAGAGACTTAGATAAAATTTTTATCCATATGTTAGGCGGTGCTGGTATGACCACAATCATCAATGGTAATGGTATAATGACAATACTTAATAAATTTTTTCTGAAAAAGATTGGTGGTGTAATTGTAGAAGGCCCTTTAAATTTTGAGACATTCTCAAAAGTTGTAGTGCCTGCTAATATTCATATTGTTCCTAATTTTGCGGAAGATTTTTTATTTGTTACCGATAACGAAATTGACTTTAAATATGAAAATATTGAAATAATTGAAGTTTTATACTTGAGTAATCTCATACCAGGTAAAGGATATGAAGAGCTTTTGGAAGCTTATTTAGAATTAAATGAGTTTTACAAAAAGCAAATTAAAGTTACATTTGTAGGGGGCTTCGAGTCAAGAAAATCAGAAGTAGAATTCTTGAAAAAAATACAACCTGAAAATGGAATTAAATACTTAGGTAAATTTATAGATGGAAATGCAAAAAGAGATTTGTATTGCAATACTCACGTCTTCTGTCTTCCGACCTATTATCCCTTTGAAGGTCAACCAATAAGTATTTTAGAAGCTTATGCTACCGGATGTGCGGTTATATCCAGTGAACATAGCGGTATTCCTTATATTTTTAAAGACAAAGAAAACGGATTCCTAGCTAAGAAAAAATCCGTAGAATCTTTAAGAATAGCGCTTGAAAATAGTGTATTTGAGAAAGAAAAGCTTAAATTATTTGGACAAAAAAATAAAAATGAAGCCAAAATTAAATACAGGTCTACTATATTTCAGGATAAAATTGATAAAATTTTTTTGAATTTCTATAACAAAACAAATGAATAAGAAAATAGCTCTAATCGGCGGGGGCGGATTTATAGGAACCAATCTTGCCAATTATTTAAAAAATTCATCTTTTGAGATAAAAATCATTACAAAACGCCCTATTGTAAGGCGAAATTTTCAGGATGACGATATAGAAGAAATCTTAATTAATGTCAATAATACGAATGAACTTATTTCTTCAGTGAAGGATTGTGAGTATATTGTATGGCTTGTTAATGAGTTGGTTCCTGCTGCAACAATGAATAGCGTAGTTGATGACTTTATTTTTAATACAACATCTTTAGTACATTTTTTAGAGAAAAGTTCAGAACTTAAAAAATTGGAGAAGTTTATATATATTTCTTCTGGTGGAACAATATATGGTGACGCAGGAGATTTTAGAGATTTAAAAGAACAAGATCCAAAAGTACCTATCTCTGCATATGGGTTGTCTAAAATTGTGTCAGAACAATATATAGATTATTTTTCCAGAAAGAGTGATTTTAAATGCCTCATATTAAGACCATCAAATGTATATGGCAAATTTCAGAACTTTTCTAAGCCTCAAGGAATTATTGGTTTTACGCTGAATGCAGTTATGACTGATAAATCTATTAACTTATTTGATAAAGGTAAGATTTATAGAGATTTTATATATGTAGATGACTTAGCAAGTGCTGTTAAATCGTTAATTTTGCAACCGTCTGAAAATATTAATATTGAAATCTACAATGTTGGTAGTCAAAAACCAACTGCAATTTTTGAGGTTTTAAATTTAATAGAGAAGGTTACTCAAAAAGAGATACATTTAAATCACAAACCAGCCAGAAGTTTTGATTGCATTTATAATGTACTTGATATTTCAAAATTACATGATCATGTAGGTTGGAAGCCAGTCGTAGAATTAGAAGAAGGATTAGTTTTAGTATGGGAATGGATTCAGCAACAACATAATAATTAAAACTAAATTGGTATTTTTCGAAGTTATTAATTAAAAAAATACAATAAAAAGATTTAAAAGTTCTTATTTGGCAAAAAAGTAATTTTATACTATGTAATAAGTTGGTTTACTTTAAATTTGCTAGATTTATTAAATATATTTTATGCCATATCAAATTTGCACCAAGACAATCATGGATACCACCGATCCCAATATCGTTTTCAATGAAAAAGGAGAGAGTGATTATTATACCAATTACAAAGAAAATATCGAACCCAACTGGCACACAGATCAGCAGGGATATGACGAGCTGATGAAGATTGCTGATAAAATTAAAAAAACCAGCAAAAACAAAGACTTTGATTGTATTATTGGATTAAGCGGTGGTTTAGATAGTTCATACGCCGCATATATTGCCAAAGAAGTAATGGGAATACGTCCCCTTATTTTTCACGTTGATGCTGGCTGGAATACCGATAAAGCAGTTGGTAACATCGAGAAGTTGATTAATGGTTTAGATTTAGACCTTTACACAGAAGTAATCAATTGGGAAGAAATGAAAGATCTGCAAACCTCATTTTTAAAATCTCAAATTGCTGACCAGGATTTACCCCAGGATTACGCCTTCTTTTCAGGTCTCTATAAATTTGCCAGAAAAAATAAAATCAATTACGTTTTAACAGGTGGAAATTTTTCCACAGAATGTTGTCGTGAACCAGAAGAATGGGGTGGCTTCCCTGGGATCGACACTACGTTAGTTAGAGACATCCATAATAAATTTGGTAAAAAACCACTTAAAACCTTTCCATTAGTTGATATTCTATCTTATAAAATTATTTATAAATATGTTTATGGAATGGAGGTTTTTAAACCCCTCAATCTAATCCCTTACATTAAAAAAGATGCCGAGAAATTATTGATGGATAAATTTGGTTGGGAGCCATTCCAACATAAACACCATGAATCTAGATTTACAAGATTCTATGAAGATTATTGGTTGCCAAGAAAATTTGGATATCAAAAAAGAAAAGCACATTTTTCAAGTTTAATTTTAACAGGACAAATGACACGTGAAGAAGCATTGGAAAGGGTTTCAAAACCAGAGCTTTCAGAGGGGTTTTTACAGAAAGAATTTGAATATGTGGCTCATAAATTAGATTTGACGACCGATGAGTTGCAACAGATTTTTGAAGGTGAAAATAAAACCTACAAGAATTATAAAAATAAAATGGGACTGATTAAATTAGGAGCTCAGGCGATGCAGAAACTTGGATTAGAAAAAAGACTCTTTAGATAAATGATCACAATTATTGATTACGGCGTCGGGAATATAAACGCTTTTGTGAATGTTTACAAAAGATTAGGTGTTCCAGTACAGATTGCCAAAACTGCCGCAGATTTAGAAGAAGCCAAAAAACTGATTCTTCCTGGAGTTGGACATTTTGATTATGCTATGACCAAACTAAATAACTCTGGTATGAGAGAGAAGTTAGATCACTTAGTAATCGATAAAAAAATCCCAGTAATTGGTATTTGTGTCGGCATGCAGATGATGGCTAATTATAGTGATGAAGGAGAAGTGGAAGGTTTAAAATGGATCGATGCTTCCGTCAAGAAATTCGATGAAACCAAAATCCATCAGGTCACACGTCTTCCACACATGGGTTGGAACGATGTGAAACCAGTGAGCAAAATGCCACTTTTTAAAGGATTAGAAAATGATGCAATTTTTTACTTTTTACATACCTACTATTTTGAATGTAATAATCCCAATGATGTGATGGCAGTTTCTGATTACGGAATAGAATTCGCCTCCGCAGCACATCACGGAAATAAATATGGAATACAGTTCCATCCAGAGAAAAGCCACCATTATGGTGAGATTTTACTCCATAATTTTGCTAAACTTTAGCCCATGCTTAGACCAAGAATAATTCCGAGTTTATTGTTGCAAGATAATGGGCTAGTGAAAACAGTGAATTTTAAAAATCCAAAATACGTGGGCGATCCGATCAATGCTGTTAAAATTTTTAATGAGAAGGAAGTAGATGAACTCGCTATTTTTGATATTGATGCGACGGCAAAAGGACAGGAACCCAACTATAGTTTAATCGAGAGAATTGCGAATCAATCAAGAATGCCTTTGTGCTACGGTGGCGGTGTAAAAACAGTAGAACAGGCACAGAAAATATTTGGTCTTGGCATCGAAAAAATTGCCTTGAGTACTGCGGTATTACAAAATCCAGAACTGATTACCGAAATTGCAGACCGTGTTGGAGCACAAAGTGTAATTGTAGTTCTAGATGTAAAGAAAAAATTATTTGGTGGTTACGAAGTTTACACCCACAACGGTAAAAAAGCCACAGGAATAAATCCTTTTGAATTTGTAGCGAAAGCACAGGAATTAGGAGCCGGTGAAATTATCATTAATTCAATTGATCAAGATGGAGTGATGAAAGGATATGATCTGGCATTAATTGATAAAGTCCGTGAGAAAATATCACTTCCACTAACTGTTCTTGGTGGTGCGGGTTCACTTGCCGACATCGCAAAGGTAATTGAAAAACATAAGATTATAGGTGTTGCTGCTGGGAGTTTATTTGTTTTCAAAGGAGTGTATAAAGCCGTCTTAATTAATTATCCAACCAAGGAAGAAAAAGAAAATATTTATTATAATGAGTATAGAAATTAAAGATAAAGTCCTTTTGATTACAGGCGGAACCGGTTCCTTCGGCACCGCAGTTCTCAACCGTTTTTTAGCAACCGATCACTTCAAAGAAATCCGTATTTTCTCGCGCGATGAAAAGAAGCAGGACGATATGCGGAACCTTTATAAAAACGATAAGATTAAATATTACATCGGTGATGTCAGAGATTATACCAGCGTAGAGCCCGCTACCAGAGGCGTTGATTATGTCTTCCATGCAGCAGCTCTGAAGCAAGTTCCCTCTTGTGAGTTTTTCCCCATGCAGGCGGTGAAAACCAATGTTGAAGGAACCCAAAATGTTATTCGTGCAGCGGCAGCTAATAAAGTACAGAAGGTCATTTGCCTTTCTACCGATAAAGCAGCCTATCCAATCAATGCTATGGGAATATCCAAAGCGATGATGGAAAAAGTCGCCGTGGCAGAATCCAGAAATCTAACAGAAACCGTTGTGTGCCTTACCCGTTATGGAAATGTGATGGCCTCGCGTGGATCTGTAATTCCATTATTTTTAAATCAAATTCAAAAAGGGGAACCAATTACGATTACTGATCCTAATATGTCCCGTTTTTTCATGTCATTGGATGATGCGGTTGATCTCGTTTTATTTGCTTTTGAGAATGCAAATGCAGGAGATTTGTTTGTCAATAAAGCCCCCGCAGGGACCATTGGCGATTTGGCACAAGCTTTAATTGAGCTCACCGGCAAACCAGTTCCAATCAAGATTATTGGCACGCGACATGGTGAGAAATTATATGAAACTCTTTGTACACGAGAAGAAATGGTGAAGGCAGAAGATATGGGCGATTTTTACCGCGTACCTGCTGATAACCGTGATCTGAACTACGCGGCTTTCTTTTCTGAAGGAGAAGAAGAAGTGGCTAAAATTGAAGATTATCACTCCCACAATGCCGAGCAGGAAGGAGTTGAAGGCTTGAAGAGACTCATTTCCACCTTACCTCTGATTCGTAAAGAAATTTTTGGAGAGGAAGTGATGCAGTATCCTTATTAAATGGTATTTTATGGAACCAATTATTATTAAAGGAAATCGATATCAAGATGAAAGAGGTACCATTTGTTATAATAATGACTTCAAAACCTTAGGAATCAAAAGAGTTTACACCATCGTAAATATAAATACTGATTTTGTAAGAGGTTGGCAAGGCCATAAAATAGAACAGCGGTGGTTCTCGGCAATTGCGGGTTCGTTTACAATCAGAATTGTCAAAATAGATTGTTGGGATAAGCCTTCTAAAAATTTACCTATTCTAGAATTTGTCGTGGACAGTTCGAAGATGGATGTAGTTCATATCCCGAAAGGTTATGCAAACTCAATTCAGGCCAATGAAGAGCAATCAAAACTGCTTGTTTTATCAGATTATGAGTTAGGTGAAGTTCAAGATGAATTTAGATTTCCAGTAGATTATTTTAATTAAAAGTTATTCATGAAGAAAGTAGGAATTACGGGACAGAACGGGTTTGTTGGCGCCCATCTATACAATACTTTAGGTTTAGAACCTGAGAAATTTGAAAGGATCGATTTTCAAAAAAACTATTTTGAGAATCCAGATCAGTTGGATGAATTCGTGAAGCAATGTGATGTTATTGTACATCTAGCAGCCATGAACCGACATCCTGATGCCGAAGTGATTTATCATCAAAACGTTGATTTGGTTAAGAAAATGGTAGCATCTTTAGAAAGAACCAACTCCAAAGCACACCTTTTATTCTCCTCCTCTTCTCAGGAAGAAAGAGATAATCTCTACGGAAAATCTAAAAAAGAAGGCCGTTCACTTTTGGCAAATTGGGCCAAAGAAAAGGGAGGCAAATTTACCGGGATGATTATTCCCAATGTTTTTGGACCTTTCGGGAAACCCAACTACAACTCTTTCATCGCTACATTTTGCCACAAACTGACCCATGGCGAAAATCCGACGGTTGACGTTGACAGTGAAGTCTCCTTAATTTATGTGGGTGAATTGGTACAAGAAATTATTGACCAAATAGAAGCAGGCGAAACGGCAGAACTGTATAAGGTTCCAGCCACAACAACCATTAAAGTCTCTGCAGTTTTAGAAAAACTCAAAAGTTACAAGAAGCTTTACTTTCAAAATGGAGAAATTCCAGCCTTGACCAGTAGTTTTGATTATCAACTCTTCAATACGTTCCGCTCTTATTTTGACATTGCAACTCATTACCCTGTCAAGTTTACGCAGAATATTGATCCCAGAGGAGCTTTTGTGGAAGTGATCCGTTTAGGAATTGGTGGGCAATGTTCTTTTTCTACCACCGTGCCTGGAATTACCAGAGGCAATCATTTTCATACTCGAAAAATAGAAAGATTCGCCGTCATAAAAGGGAAAGCTCTAATTCAGTTAAGAAAAATTGATTCTGATGAAGTTCTGGAATTTTATTTAGATGGAACTGATCCAGCTTACGTTGATATGCCAATTTGGTACACCCATAATATTAAAAATATCGGTGACGAAGAATTATTAACCATTTTTTGGATCAATGAGCCTTATAATCCAGAAGATGCGGATACTTATTTCGTGGAAGTTTAAAATTTATCCCAATATTTAAGAAAATAATTAAAATAATTTTAACTATTCTAGAAATAGATTTTTTACCTTAAGGGAATGTCTTATTTTTGTAAATTGTATAAAATATGAAGAAATTAAAGGTGATGACGGTTGTAGGAACCCGCCCAGAAATTATTCGATTATCCAGAGTTCTTATGGCTTTAGATAATTCAGAAGCAATCGATCACATTATGGTGCATACCGGCCAAAACTACGATTACGAACTCAATCAAATATTTTTCGAAGATTTAGGTTTGAGAAAACCAGATTATTTCTTAGAAGCAGCGGGGAAAACTGCTACTGAAACCATCGGCAATATCCTTATTAAAATAGATCCACTTTTAGAAGAACTGCAACCTGAAGCCTTTTTAGTTTTAGGCGACACCAACTCTTGTCTTTGTGCAATTCCTGCTAAAAAAAGGCAGATTCCCGTTTTTCATATGGAAGCCGGAAACCGCTGTTTCGACCAGAGAGTTCCCGAAGAAACCAACCGTAAGATTGTTGATCATGTTTCAGATGTCAACCTAACTTATAGTGATATTGCCCGCGAATATCTTTTGAGAGAAGGACTTCCCGCAGACCGAATAATTAAAACGGGCTCGCCTATGTTTGAGGTTTTGAATCACTACTTACCAGAAATCCAAAATTCGGATGTCTTGGAAAGATTGAATTTAGAAGAAGGCAAATATTTTGTAGTTTCGGCCCACCGTGAAGAAAACATCAATTCAGAGAAAAACTTTACCGGTTTAATTGCAAGTCTGAATACAATCGCAGTAAAATTTGGTTATCCAATTATTGTTTCTACGCATCCGCGAACCAGAAATATGATTGATAAAATGAA
Source organism: Kaistella antarctica (assembly GCF_900109615.1). Taxonomy (GTDB): domain Bacteria; phylum Bacteroidota; class Bacteroidia; order Flavobacteriales; family Weeksellaceae; genus Kaistella; species Kaistella antarctica. The sequence continues at coordinate 297,611 of NZ_FOIX01000004.1, read as the reverse complement.
AGTCGAAGTTCGTCCAGAAGTTCAATTTTTAAAACCACTGGGTTTTCACGATTACAATGCTTTGCAAATGCGAAGCTATGCAGTGTTATCAGATTCAGGAACGATCTCTGAAGAATCCTCCATCCTAAATTTCCGAGCCTTAAATATCCGAGATGCACACGAAAGACCAGAAGCAATGGAAGAAGCCAGTGTAATAATGGTCGGCCTTTCACCCGAAAGAATCATGCAGGGATTAACTCAATTGCAGCAGCAAAAAACCGGCGAAGAAAGAAACTACCGAACCGTTTCAGATTATTCAATGCCGAATGTTTCCGAAAAAGTGGTACGCATTATTTTGAGTTATACCGATTATGTCAATAGAGTGGTCTGGAGTAAGTAATGAAGATTTTAATTGTAACTCAATATTATTTTCCTGAAAATTTTAAAAGTAACGATCTTTCTTTTGAACTCCAGAAGCGAGGACACGACGTTACGGTATTAACTGGATTACCCAATTATCCGGAAGGTAAAATATTTGAAGGATATGGTATTTTTAAAAATCGGAATCAGCTTATTAAGGGTGTGAAAGTAATTCGCTCATTATTGCTACTACGTGGCAAAGGAGGTGGAATACGATTATTTTTGAATTATTTTAGTTTTGCATTTTTTGCATCTTTAAAAGCATTCTTTCTCAATTTCAGTAATAAATATGATGCGGTTATTGTACATGAGCCGTCGCCAATCACTCAGTTTTATCCCGCTCTTTTATTAAAAAAATTGCAAAATGTTCCGGTTTACTTCTGGGTAATGGATCTTTGGCCAGAAAGTTTAAAGGTTGCAGGAGGTGTTAAAAATAAATTCGTTCTCCAGTTCTTTAAAAATATGGTTATTCGGTTTTATGAAAATTCAGAAAAAATTCTCATCACTTCCAACGGTTTTAGAAAGTCAATTTTAGAAAAAGGAGATTTTGCAGATAAGCTCGAATATTTTCCAAACTGGGCAGAGGACGCAATTTCGGAAGGTGATGTGAATTTTCCTATTCCAGAATTACCTATTGGATTCAAGGTGATGTTTGCGGGTAATGTTGGTGAAGCCCAAGACCTCGAAGCAATTATGGAGGCTGCTTTGGAGTTGAAGAATCAAAATTCGATAAAGTTTATCATCGTTGGTGATGGTCGTAAAATGCCTTATGTTCAAGATTTTATACATAAAAATAATTTAGAAGATACAATGCTAACGGTTGGTAGGTTTCCTGTGGAAGCTATGGCCAGTTTTTTTGCTAAAGCCGATGTAATGCTAGTTAGCTTAAAAGATGATAAAATTTTTAACCTCACCGTTCCTGCAAAAGTTCAAGCGTACATGAGTGCTTCAAAACCAATTGTCGCCATGCTGAATGGCGAAGGTGCAGAGATTATTGAGGAAGCAAACTGCGGGTTAGCTGTTCCTGCTGGAAATTCTAAGAAATTAGCAGCGATGATTTTAAAAATGTCTAAGCTACCGTCAGCAGAATTAGAACAAATGGGAATAAATAGTAGAAAGTTTTTTCTAGAAAACTATCAACTGTCGATTTGTATCGATAATTTAGAACGTATTCTAAATTTAAATAAAGATGACCGATTCATTAAAAGGCAATTGCAAAAACATCATATTAATTAAATTTTATGGAGATTAAACAATTGAAAATGAAAGTTATAATTACTGGTGCTTCTGGATTTGTCGGTCAAAATCTATCAAAATATTTAATCAGTGAAGAACATTTAATTGAAGGCTTATCACTTCGAAACGACCGTTGGACTTTAGATAAAAGCGCCGATGCAATTATTCATTTAGCTGGGAAAGCTCATGATACTAGCAATACCTCTGATGCTGAATCATATTTTGTAATTAATAGGGATTTAACGATCACGCTTTTTAACCGTTTCTTGGCGACAGGTATTAGAGATTTTTTCTACTTCAGCTCTGTGAAAGCTGCTGCTGATAGTGTAGATGGTATTCTTGAAGAAAATGATCAAGCCAATCCTCATACGCCTTATGGCAAATCAAAATTAGAAGCAGAGAATTATTTATTAAAGCAAGTTTTGCCAGCTGGTAAAAGACTTTTTATTGTAAGGCCGTGTATGATTCATGGTCCTGGAAATAAGGGGAATTTGAATTTACTTTATAAAGTTGTTGAAAAAGGTCTACCATGGCCTTTAGCTTCGTTTAAGAATCAAAGATCTTTTTTGAGTATTGATAATCTTAATTTTTTAATTTTAAAAATGCTTCAAACGCCACAGATTAACTCAGGGATTTATAATTTTGCCGATGATGAACATGTGTCGACCAATGATTTGGTTCAAATTATTGCTAATGTTAGTGGAAAAAAAGAGAAGTTATGGAAATTAAATTCCAAATTTATTTCAAGTATTGCGAAAGCAGGTGACTTTTTAAGATTACCGCTGAATTCAGAACGTTTAAAAAAATTAACAGAGAGTTACATGGTGTCAAACACTAAAATTAAAACGTCTTTAGGACTCTCAGCGTTGCCCGTCACAGCAAAGCAAGGTCTGGAAAAAACGATTAAAAGTTTTCAAAAGTAAATGGAATATCTAATCATCATTTTAGTTTTTTTTATATTGATGCTCATTTATTTTAAAATAGCAGACAAGTATAATATTATTGACAAGCCAAATCATAGAAGTGCACACACCGAAATTACGCTTCGGGGCGGTGGGATAATTTTCCCATTAGCTTATTTGTTTTTCATGGGTTATGAAGTATTGTTTAACAATTACCGATTTTCATTAGACAATTGGGGAGAACCTAACTTTTGGATTTTCGGTGCGGGACTGTTGATCATATGTCTCATCAGCTTTATTGATGATATGATTGATTTGTCGAGTAAGATTCGATTAATTTTCCACTTTGTTGCAGTGACTTTATTGCTTTATTTTTTAAATGCTTTTCAGTTGTTACCTTGGTGGGGAATCCCTATCTCCTATGTTTTGATTATTGGTATTCTCAATGCTTATAATTTTATGGACGGAATTAATGGAATGTCTGGACTTTATAGCTCAGTTTTGTTAGGTACGCTTTTGTACATTAATCAAAATACAATCGAATTTGTTAATGCTGATTTTATTATTTATCCGCTTCTTGCATCTATAGTTTTCCTATTTTTTAATTTTCGAAAAAGAGCAAAATGTTTTTTGGGTGATATCGGTAGTATGGGGATAGGTTTTTGGATTATCGGACTTTTATCACTGTTGATGTTTCAAACGGGCCAAATAAAATGGGTACTGTTTTTAATGGTTTATGGCGCAGAAACTATTTTAACGATCATGGAGCGATTAAAACTAAAAGAAAATATTTTCGATGCACACCGCAGACATCTCTATCAGCTATTTGCGAATGATAAGAAAATTTCGCACCTTACTGTCAGTGTAATTTATGCTGTCGTTCAGCTGATAATCAATGCCATTGTGATTTTTTCTAATTTTGCAGAATGGGTAACTTTTATAGTGATTGCCCTTCCGACAATTGCGCTCTATTTAGGTGTTAAACGATCTGTTAAAAAGGAACTTTCACTTTCTAAATAAAATCTTTTAATGAAAATTAAAAAAACTCCACTCAAAGACTGCTATATCATCGAGCCAACGATTATCGAAGACGATCGTGGCTACTTCTATGAAAAATTCAATGAACTTAAGTTTGAAGAATTTACAGGAATGAATGGTCATTTCGTACAGGATAATATTTCAAAATCTTCTTACGGCGTTTTGCGGGGCCTTCATTTGCAAAAGGGCGAACACGCTCAGGCAAAATTGGTTTCCTGCTTAGAAGGGAAAGTTTGGGATGTAGCAGTGGATCTTAGAACAGAATCTCCCACATTTGGGAAATGGTTCGGAATTGAACTTTCAGCGGAAAATAAATTACAGTTTTACGTTCCTCGTGGTTTCGGACATGGTTTTTCTGTCTTGTCAGAAACGGCAGTTTTTGCGTATAAATGCGATAATTTTTATAATAAGGAATCAGAAGGTGGTGTTTTGTGGAGTGACCAGCAATTGGATATTGACTGGAAATTGCCAACTTCAGAGGTTCTTCTTTCAGATAAAGATAAAATTCAACCTACCTTTGAGCAACGTAATTTTTAAATAATACTTATGAAAAATATTATCATTACTGGCGGTGCCGGTTTTATTGGATCTCACGTTGTCCGTGAGTTCGTGAAAAATCACCCCAATTCTACGATCATCAATCTTGATGCGCTAACCTACGCTGGAAATCTTGAGAATTTAAAAGACATCGAAAATGAACCTAATTACGTTTTTGAGAAGGCCGACATTACCAATGTTGAGGAATTAAGAAAGGTTTTTGAAAAATACAATCCAGATGCTATTGTTCACCTGGCTGCGGAAAGTCATGTAGACCGAAGTATTGAAGATCCAAGCGCGTTCATCAATACCAATGTAAACGGAACTGCAAATCTTTTAAATTTAGCCAGAGAATTTTGGACTTTAAATCCAGATCATCAACACGGAAATTTCCGTGATGAAACAAGAAATAATTTATTCTATCATGTTTCCACTGATGAAGTTTATGGAAGTCTAGGCGAAACAGGTTTCTTTTTAGAAGATACGGCTTACGATCCAAAATCACCTTATTCAGCAAGTAAAGCAGCATCTGACCACTTGGTTCGTGCGTATGGAAATACTTATGGAATGCCATTTATTATTTCTAATTGTTCTAATAACTATGGTCCCAATCATTTTCCTGAAAAATTAATTCCACTTTGTATTTCTAATATTTTAAATGGAAAGCCACTTCCAATTTACGGCGATGGAAAATATACCCGCGATTGGTTGTACGTCATCGATCACGCCAAAGCAATCCATCAAATATTTTTTGAAGCCAAAACTGGCGAAACTTATAATATCGGTGGTTTTAATGAATGGAAGAATATCGATTTGGTAAAAGAACTTATCAAACAGATGGATCAGAAATTAGGAAATCCAGAAGGTCATTCTGAAAAATTAATCACGTACGTCAAAGATAGACCAGGCCACGATTTACGTTATGCCATCGATGCAACCAAACTCAACAAAGAGTTGGGCTGGATGCCAAGCGTGACTTTCGAACAAGGATTGGGTAAAACCATCGACTGGTTTTTAGACAATAAAGATTGGTTGGATCATGTAACGAGCGGCGATTATCAGAAATATTACGACAAACAATACTCTTAAGATGAAAGGAATAATACTAGCCGGAGGTTCTGGAACGCGACTTTATCCACTGACTATCGCCGTGAGCAAGCAGTTAATGCCGGTTTATGATAAGCCGATGATTTATTATCCGCTTTCCACTTTATTGTTGGCAGGAATTAAAGATATTTTAATTATTACAACACCACACGATCAGGAAGGATTTATCAAACTACTAGGAGACGGTTCAGCGATTGGGTGTAACATTCAATATAAAATTCAACCAAGCCCCGATGGTTTAGCACAAGCTTTTATTCTGGGCGAAGAATTCATCGGTGACGATTCTGTTGCCTTAGTTTTGGGAGATAATATCTTTTACGGAACAGGTTTAGCAAAATTATTAGAAAGTAAAACTACCGTTAATGGTGGTTGTGTTTTCGCTTACCAAGTTTCAGATCCAGAGCGATATGGAGTCGTGGAATTTGATGAAAATCTAAAAGCCATTTCAATTGAAGAAAAACCAGAACATCCAAAATCAAATTTCGCAGTTCCAGGTTTGTATTTCTATGATAATTCAGTGGTTGAATACGCTAAAAATCTGAAACCATCCGTAAGAGGAGAGTTGGAGATTACCGATCTGAACAGAATTTATCTTGAAAATGATCAGTTAGAAGTTGGTGTAATGTCTCGCGGAACAGCGTGGTTAGACACCGGAACTTTTGATTCTTTACATGAAGCCTCAGAATTTGTGAAGGTTTTGGAAAAAAGACAGGGATTTAAAATTTCTTGCATCGAAGAAATCGCGTACGTCAAGGGATTCATTAATAAAGACCAATTACTTGAATCTGCTGTGAAGTATGGTAAAAGCGGCTACGGAGATTATTTGAAAAGGCTGGTTTGAGAAAATTAAGTCACTATATAAAGGAGAGTCAATATTGGCTCTCTTTTTTTGGTTAAAATTTTTTGAGATATGGAACTCGGTTTGAAAAAATATATTTAATTTTTTTATATATTTACTAGATGGCTGAAATCTTTATCATCGGAATCTGCGTAATCCTTCTCATATCATATCTATTTGATATCACTACTAAATTCACAAAAGTTCCCTCAGTCATATTTTTGCTCGCCACAGGATGGGTTTTAAATCAAGTTGGCGGCTTGTATGATATCATCGTTCCAAATCTCAATATCGTACTTCCGATTTTAGGAACCATAGGTTTGATTTTAATTGTTTTAGAAGGTTCGCTTGAGTTAGAATTAAACAGATCAACAAAAGAGGTGGTCAAGAAATCAGTTCTTATCGCTTTAATTCCTTTAGTGATCATCGCGGTCGGATTCTCTATTTATTTGCATTATGAATGGGGCTTGACTTACAAACAAAGCTTGATCAACATTATCCCTTTTTGCATTATCAGCAGTTCTATAGCAATCCCCAGCGCAATTAATTTATCAAAAGACAAACGACAGTTTATCACCTATGAAAGCAGCTTGTCCGATATCATCGGCGTTATATTCTTCAACTTTGCCACCTTTGGGACCGTGATTTCCTTAAGTGGTGCGTTTCATTTTGCAGGACAATTTGTTTTAATGCTTGGTATTTCTGTAGTTGCTTCCTTAATTTTAGCAGTTCTGTTGGCGAAAATTGACCATCATATCAAATATGGTCCAATCATTATTTTGAATATTTTAATATACCAGATTTCCAAAATTTATCATTTACCTGCTTTGATTTTCATTCTATTTTTTGGGCTGGTACTAGGGAATATTGATGAATTAAAGAATCTGAAACTTTTAAGAAATTTCCGCTTTACTAAATTTAATAGGGAAGTCAAGCAGTTTAAAGAGGTCGTTATCGAAGCCACTTTCATCGTTCGAACATTATTTTTTATTGTATTTGGATTTGTTTTAAAGACGGAAGATATTATTAATATTGATTCTTTAGTTTGGTCAGTTTCAATTGTGATTGCCATATTTGTCTTCAGAGCAATTTTCTTAAAATTAGGAAAAATGGATATGCAACCGCTCTTCTATATTGCGCCTCGTGGCTTAATTACCATTCTCCTTTTTTTGAGTATCACACCAGAGCAGCGGTTTATACATCTTAATGAATCCGTTGTAATTCAAGTTATTTTACTCACAACTTTTGTAATGATGATCGGACTTTTATTTGAGAAAAAAGCCAAAGATGAAAGTTTAAAATTGGCAAGGTTAGATAAAGACAATCAACCAGAAGAATAATTTTTCGCATTAATATGCTTACCTTTGCGCCCAATAAATTTTATAATGCGCACGAAATCAGTAGGAAAAAAGAAAATCAATATCGTAACTCTTGGATGTTCCAAAAATGTCTACGATTCTGAAGTCTTGATGGGACAATTACAAGCCAACGGAAAAGAAGTAGTACACGAAGATAAAGGCGATATCGTGGTTATTAATACGTGCGGTTTCATCGATAATGCAAAAGAAGAAAGCATCAATACGATTCTCGAATATGTAGAGGCAAAAAATAGAGGCGAAGTAGAGCAGGTTTTCGTTACAGGTTGTCTGTCCGAGAGATACAAGCCAGATTTAATCAGAGAGATTCCTGATGTTGATCAATATTTCGGGACACGGGACTTACCTTTATTATTAAAGCATTTAGGTGCAGATTATAAACACGAATTGGTAGGTGAAAGAATGGTGACCACGCCAAGACATTATGCTTATTTAAAGATTTCTGAAGGTTGCGACCGTCCATGTTCATTTTGTGCAATTCCATTAATGAGAGGAAAAAATATTTCCACACCAATTGAAAACTTAGTGATTGAAGCTGAGAAATTAGCCAAGAAAGGAGTTAAAGAATTAATCTTAATTGCTCAGGATTTAACCTATTACGGTTTAGATATCTATAAGAAACGTGCCTTAGGAGATTTACTTTTGCGTTTGGTGAAAGTAGAAGGAATTGAGTGGATTCGTTTACATTATGCTTTCCCTACAGGTTTCCCTGAAGATGTTTTAGAGATCATCAGAGATGAACCAAAAGTTTGTAACTATATCGACATTCCTTTACAGCACATCAATTCTGATTTGTTGAAAGCTATGAAACGTGGAACTTCTCATGAAAAAACAAATGCATTATTAGCCAAATTCAGACAGATGGTTCCAGATATGGCCATCAGAACGACGCTGATTGTTGGTTTCCCAGGCGAGACCGAAGAAAGATTCCAGGAAATGAAAGAATGGGTTCGGGAGCAAAGATTCGACCGTTTAGGTTGCTTCACCTATTCCCATGAAGAAAACACGACGGCTTATGTTTTAGAAGACGATGTTCCTCAAGAAGTAAAAGAAGCCAGAGTAGAAGAGATCATGGAATTACAGTCTCAGATTTCTTGGGAAAAAAACCAGGAGAGAATCGGAAAATTGTACCGTTGTATTTTCGATCGTAAAGAAGGGAATTATTTCGTAGGACGAACTGAATTCGATTCACCAGATGTTGACAATACAGTTTTAGTTTCTGCCGAAAACACCTATTTATCGATTGGAGAATTTGCCGAAATTAGAATAACTTCTGCGGAAGAGTTCGATTTGTACGGAGAGTTGATTTAAGATATTGCAATAATTTGTCAAATTTCTGACAATTCAGTAAAAATATTATTCAAAAAAATACTTCTGGAATTTCTAGAAGTATTTTTTATTTAACCTAAAGGTAATCAGTAGGTTGTCACGACAAATGCTTACTTGCTATGCGATGATTAGTTAATATCGTTAACATTTTGAAGCTAATTTTAACATAATTTAAGAATGTTTGTGAGTTACTACTATTAAAGAGAATGCGGAAGTTGTTAACAAAAATTTAACAATTCATTATGAGAGTTTAACTATCTGGGTGTTGTATAAGTCAATTACAGAATACATTTGCAAAGTCAAAACCCACAAAAATAAATTCAAAATGATTCAAAGAGGAACACTCCTAATCATAATGATGATTTCAACACTCGGTCTGTTTTCATTTAAGACAAATACCGAAGATGCTAAAAAAACAAGTTTTGCATCGTTTTACCACGATAAGTTTAACGGTAGAAAAACGGCAAGCGGCGATATTTTCAGTAATCAAAAATTAACTGCAGCCAACAGAACGCTTCCTTTCGGAACGATGGTTAAAGTAACCAACCTGAGATCAGGGAAAAGTGTAGTAGTAGAAATAAATGACCGCGGTCCTTTTCATTCTTCCAGAGCACTCGACCTTTCCAAAGCTGCCTTCAAAGCGATTGGCAATCCTTCCAAAGGAACTATGCCTGTTGAATACGAAATTATCGACAACGATTAACATTTAAGTTAAAAACAATCAAAGCCGTCTCACTAGAGTCGGCTTTTTTATTGGCCTTAACTTTAGAGAAGAGACAACAATCATACCTTTTTCAGAGCAATCATTAAATTTCAGGGCAGTGGATTTTCTAGTTAAATTTATTTGGGCGAACAAATCCGCGTTCCGCTCCCGCTTTTTTTATTGTTGGCTTCGACTACGCTCAGCCAACAATAAAAAAGAGCTCCACTCAACTCGGGTCGCAATAATAGCATCATTTCAATACTTCAGATAAAAATTACCACCGAATTATCTCCAAAAAACGAATAGTGCATCTAATGCACTCTAACGATAAAGCCACGAAGTGGCGTAGTCAATAGCATAGGGTGAAGCCCTATGAATATCGAATCAAAAAATAGGATAAATCCTATAAAAACAACTAAGATAGTTCCACCATAACCGGACAATGATCCGAATGCACCGCCTCGCTCAATATCGCCGCCCGGGAAAGCTGATCCTTCAAAGAATACGACACGAAATTATAATCCAATCTCCAGCCTTTATTTCTGGCGCGGGAATTTTGTCGGTAACTCCACCAGGAATAATTATCTGGTTGATCATTAAAGAATCTGAAACTGTCAATCAATTCGCATTCTTCGATGAACTGAGTCATCCATTCTCTTTCCATCGGTAGAAAGCCAGAGGTGTTCTTTAAACCTTCTGGATTGTGAATATCAATTGGGTGGTGGCAGATATTAAAATCGCCGCATATAATAAGGTTAGGAATCGTTTTCTTTAGTTCTTTGATGTAATTCAGAAAATCAGAGCAAAATTTCATTTTAAAATCCAGTCTTTCGATATTGGAAGCCGACGGAACATAGACAGAAATCACGGAGAATCCCTCGAAATCTGCACGCATAATTCGGCCTTCAGAATCGTAGTGTTCAATTCCGCATCCATATTCAACATGATTGGGTTGAACTTTAGAGGCAATCCCAACACCAGAATATCCTTTTTTCTGAGCAGAATGCCAGTAGCTGAAATAGCCGTTTTCTTGTAAGCTTTTAATATCGATTTGATCGTTGCCTGCTTTACTTTCTTGTATGCAGATGACATCTGGATTTGCAACATTCAGCCAACCTAAAAAATCTTTGGTAAAAGCGGCCCGAATTCCATTCACATTATAAGAGATGATTTTCATTTATTTTCAATTTCATCAAAAATACAAATTAGGATTTTGTTCTATCAAAATTTAGGGCATAAAAAAGCGGAAAAAACCAAAGATTTTTTCCGCCCTAGAACCCAAATTAAATAAACTATGAAAAAACTTATTTAGGTTCTAATATGCTGATCGGAATAATACATTCCTCCAAAGAAATCCCACCATGCTGATAAGTTTCTTTATAATAATTCACAAAATGATTGTAGTTTTTCGGATAGGCTAGAAACGTATTATTTTTTGCAAAGATATATTTGGAACTCAAATTTCCTTTTGGTAAAAATAATTTTTCCGGATTGGAAATCGCCCACACATCTCCTTTTTCGTAGGTTAAACTACGGCCTGTTTTGTATCGAATGTTAGTCGACGTTTCACGGTCGCCAACTACTTTGCTCGGCTTTTTAACGTATATCGTTCCATGATCAGTGGTAATTACGAGTTTGAATCCGTTTTCTGCTGCTTGTTTGATGATTTTTAATAACGATGAATTTTCAAACCAAGTGTACGTTAACGATCTAAATGTTTTATCATCTCGGATTAACTGATTAACAATAACATTATCCGTTTTGGCGTGAGATAAAATATCGATGAAATTATACACAATCACCAACAAGTCATTGCTTTTGTGTTGGTTGAAATCATCCAAAACCTTGCGCTCGAAATCAGCATTCAAAATTTTCAAATACTTCATCGATTTATGAGAAAGTCCCAAACGTTTCATTTGATCTTCCAAGAAGTCGCGCTCATGCTCATTTTTGTTCCCATCTTCGTTATCATTAATCCAATATTGCGGAAATCTTTTTTCAATTTCAGACGGCATTAAACCCGCAAAAAATGAATTCCTAGCATACTGAGTCGCTGTTGGTAAAATACTGTAATAAGAATCTTCAGAAGTTTTCTGATAAAATTTAGTGAATAAAGGTTCAATCACTTTCCACTGATCATACCGTAGATTGTCGATCATTAATAACAAAACCTTTTCTTTCTCAACTTCAGTTTTAATTTTATCTTTAAATAAAGTGTGACTCATCATTGGTTTATCCGACGAATTCAACCAATCTTCGTAATTGTTTTCAATGAATTTTGAGAATTGAATATTTGCCTCTTCCTTTTGAGATTGCAATAAATCAGAGAATTCATTATCAAAAACTTTATCGAATTTAATCTCCCAGTTCAGGATTTTTTTATAATATTCGGCCCAATCTTTATGGGTTCTTAAATAAGAAAGCTCCATCGAAAGATTTCGAAATTCCTGTTGATATTCCAAAATTGTTTTCTGTTCAACCAAAGTTTCTTCTTGAAGATTTTTCTTTAAAGACAATAAAATTTGATTTGGGTTAACCGGTTTCAAAATATAATCCGCAATCTGCGAACCGATGGCTTGTTCCATTATTAGTTCCTCTTCATTCTTGGTAACCATCACGATTTTTATGGCTGAATCGATGTTTTTAATCATCGGGATTGCTTCCAGACCAGAAATTCCAGGCATGTTTTCATCCAATAAAGCCAGTTGAAAATTTTCTTTTTCAATCATTTCTAAAGCTTCGTTTACATTGTTCACGGGCGAAACTTGGTATCCCTTGTTTTCTAAAAATACAATATGTGGTTTTAGTAAATCTACTTCATCATCGATCCATATAACTTTTGCCATCTATTTTTTTTGTTTAAGGTTTATTGCTAAACTATGAAACTATCGATTAATACTCGATGTTTGATAATTTTAGCGTCATCAAAAATACAACCAAAAACTGCCAACTTTTCTGTAAGGTCAAGTTAAAGTTCCGTTAAATTTAAATAGAATGAATAAAAATGAGCGCTTGGTAAAATTCGCTCGCAACCTATACCGTAAAACTAAATTGTAAATTTGTGATCTCGAAGATTATCCTATGACTAATAAATTTAAAATCATCAACGATCCTGTCCATGGATTTATCAGCATTCCGCACGAAATTCTTTTTGATGTCATCGAACATCCCTATTTTCAAAGATTAAGGCGAATCTCGCAAACAGGTTTGTTAAATTTAATTTTTCCTGGAGCGACGCATACCAGATTTCATCATGCGTTAGGAGCGATGCATTTAATGTTCACCGCTTTGGAAACTTTGAAACTAAAAGGGACACAGATTTCTAAAGAAGAGGAGAAAGCAGCAATGTTGGCAATTTTGCTTCACGATATTGGTCACGGTCCATTTTCTCATGCTTTAGAAAATATGTTGATGCATGACTGGCATCATGAAAAATTATCGCTTTTGTTGATGAACAAAATGAATGAAGAATTTGACGGTCAACTTTCAATGGCGATAGAAATGTTTAAAGGAAATTACGAACGGAAATTCTTCAATCAATTAATTTCCTCTCAGTTAGATGTCGATCGCCTGGATTATTTAAAACGCGATAGTTTCTACACTGGAGTTGTTGAAGGAAACGTCAACACCCAGCGGATCATTTCCATGATGAATGTTTCTGAAGATGAATTAGTGATTGATGCCAAAGGAATTTACTCCATCGAAAATTTCCTGACTGCAAGAATGTTCATGTACTGGCAAGTCTATTATCATAAGACTTCTGCAATTGCAGAATATCTGTTGGTTAAAATTTTAGGTCGTGCAAAATATCTGGTTTCTACAGGAAAAGTTCTTCCTGCCTCCGAAAACCTGTCTTATTTCTTACATAAGAATGAATTTGAAAAAGCGACTGAAGAAGATATTCAAAGATTTACAGAGTTAGATGATAACGATGTTATTCAAGCCATAAAATTCTGGACAAAAAGTGAAGATGTGATTTTATGCTATTTATGTACGTGCGTTATTCAAAGGCAGTTCCCTAAAACAATCATTTCATCAAAACCATTTGATTCGGAATTTATCCAAGATAAAATCGCTAAAACAAATCTGAAATTTGGTGTCGATATTGGGTCTGAACTGGTCGATCAAATCTCCCGCGATCTCCTTCCTTACAATGCCGAGGAACAACCAATTTATCTGCTTCAAAAAAACGGGGGCAAAATCACGCTCGATCATTCGGAGAATCAAATTCTTTCTTCCTTTATCAATCAACCAAATACTAAGTACATTTTATCATTCCCACGGGAAATCTAAAGCCGTTTTTTTTGTAGCCTAAATGATTTGGCGTATTTGGGAATTTGTTATCTTTGCCAGATATGGAGTTTACCGCATCGCAGATTGCAAATTTTATTAACGGAAGAATCATAGGAGATGAGCACGCGCTAATCACAGGAGTTTCGCCCATAGAAAGTGGCGAAACGGGACATCTTTCTTTCGTTGCTCAACAAAGATTTGCAGAGCATATCGATGAGTCGAAATGTTCAGTCCTTATTGTTTCAGAAAAACTTTTATCCGAAAAATCTTATCGGCCTACTATTATTGCGGTAGAAGATGCTTATTTAGCTTTTCAGGTTTTAATGAATCTGTACCAAGAAATGCAAGGTCGAAAATCTGGAATCGAAGACGGAGCTGTTTTTCATGAATCTGCCACGGTAGGCGAAAATGTTTATGTGGGAGCTTTTACCTGTGTATCTGAAAAGGTAAAAATCGGTGATGGATCTCAAATTTATCCACAGGTTTTTATCGGTAAAAATGTGAAGATTGGTAAGAACTGCGTTCTATATAGTGGCGTTAGAATTTACGATTATTGCGTCATTGGCGACAACTGCATCGTGCATTCCAATACGGTTATTGGGTCTGATGGTTTTGGTTTTCAACCGACCAAAGATGGCTTTCAAAAAATTCCACAATTAGGTAATGTTATTCTTGAAGATAATGTCGAAATCGGATCTAACTGTTGTATTGACCGTGGAACCATAGGGTCAACCGTCATCGGAAAAGGAACCAAAATCGATAACTTAATCCAGATCGCGCACAACGTGAAAATTGGAGAACATAATGTAATTGCTGCCCAAACAGGAATAGCGGGATCAACGGTCATTGGCGACTGGAATCAAATCGGTGGTCAAGTCGGAATTGTTGGTCATATTAAAATCGGAAATCAAGTAAAAGTTCAGGCACAAAGCGGGGTCAACTCCAGCACCAAAGACGGCGAGATTCTGTACGGCTCACCTGCTATAAATGCAAGTGATTACCGTAGAAATTATGTACACTTTAGAAATTTTGCTGATATTGTTAAACGAATAAATACTCTTGAGACCAACTCAAAAGATAAAACTAATGAGTGATAAACAAAAAACTTTAAAAGAAGAGATTTCTCTTTCTGGCATCGGACTGCATACTGGTCGCGAAGTAACCTTAACCATGAAACCTGCCAAAGAAAATACAGGTTTCGTTTTCGTAAGAACGGATTTGGAGGGAAGTCCGCACATTGAGGCCGATGTGAATTATGTAACAACCACTGAAAGAGGTACAACTCTGGAAAAATTGGGAGTCAGAATTCATACGTGCGAGCATTTGCTTGCCGCTCTGGTAGGATGCGATATTGATAATGCCATCTTGGAAATGGACAGTGCAGAACCGCCAATTTTGGATGGTTCTTCTAAATTTTTCGTAGAAGCCATTGAAAAGGCTGGAATTAAGCAACAAGAAGCGGTCAGAGAATATTTGATCGTAAAAGAAGTCCTCAGCTACAGTGATCCTGCCACGGGTTCAGAAATTACAATTATTCCATCGGATACTTATGAAGTGACCACGATGGTTGATTTTGGCACTAAAGTTTTAGGAACTCAAAATGCTACTTTAAAAGATATTTCAGAATTTAAAACCGAGATCTCCGCCGCGCGTACTTTCAGTTTTCTACATGAGTTAGAAATGCTTTTGGATGCGGGTTTAATAAAAGGTGGCGACATTTCAAATGCCATCGTTTACGTTGACAAAGAATTGACGCCGGAAATTGCAGACAAATTGAAGAAAGCCTTTGGTAAAGATGAGGTTTCTATTCGCCCGAATGGAATTTTAGACAACCTTACTTTAAATTATCCCAATGAAGCGGCTCGTCATAAATTACTAGATGTAATCGGTGATTTGGCTTTGGTTGGTGTTAAAATTAAAGGAAAAGTTATTGCCAATAAACCTGGACATTTTGTAAATACGCAGTTTGCGAAGAAATTAAACAGACAGTGGAAATTACAGAAAAAGAAAAATGTTCCGGACATTGATATTTATAAAGAACCCGTGTATGATATTAATGGAATTATGAGGTTAATGCCTCACAGACCTCCATTTTTATTGATTGATAAAATTTTAGAACTATCTGAAACGCATGTTGTCGGATTGAAAAATGTGACCATGAACGAACCCTTTTTCGTGGGACATTTTCCGAAAGAACCGGTAATGCCTGGTGTTTTACAAGTAGAAGCTTTGGCACAAACTGGAGGAATTCTCGTCTTGGCGAGCGTTCCAGATCCTGAAAATTACTCAACTTACTTTATTAAAATGGATAAAGTAAAGTTTAAGAAAAAAGTAGTTCCAGGAGATACCATGGTTTTCAAAATTGAATTGATATCACCTATCAGGAGAGGAATCGTTCACATGCAAGGGTACGGTTATGTCGGCGACAGCGTTGTAGTTGAAGCAGAATTGATGGCGCAGGTGGCAAAAAATAAACCGGAATAAATGATTCATCAATTAGCTGCCGTAGATAAGCGTGCAAAGATTAGCAGAAACGTTACCATCGAGCCATTTACCACGATTGCAGGTGATGTAGAAATTGGAGAAGGTTCTTGGATTGGGTCCAATGTGACCATCATGGATGGAGCCAGAATCGGAAAAAATTGTCGGATTTTCCCAGGAACTGTAATTTCTGCAATTCCGCAAGATTTAAAATTTGACGGCGAAGATACTCAGGCAATCATCGGCGATGGAACCACGTTGAGAGAATGTGTTACCGTAAACCGTGGCACAAAAGCACTAGGTTTTACCAAGATTGGAAAAGATTGTTTAATTATGGCGACTTCTCACGTTGCTCACGATTGCATATTAGGAGACAACGTAATTATCGCAAACGGATGCGGCATTGCCGGTCATGTAGAAATTGGCGATTGGGTAGTGATGGGCGGACTTTCAGCAGTTCAACAGTTTGGTAAAATTGGAAAACATGCTATGATTGCTGGCGGCTCCTTAATTAGAAAAGATGTTCCGCCTTATGTAAAAGTAGGTCGAGATCCTATTTCGTACGCGGGAATCAATTCAGTTGGACTAAGAAGAAGAGGTTTCAGTAATGAGAAAATCTTCGAAATTCAAAAAATTTACCGCGCTATTTTTCAAATGAAAATGAACGTTTCCCGGGCCGCGAGTTATATCGAAAAAGAAATGCTTCCAACGGCAGAACGCGATGAAATTTTAGAATTCATTAAAAATTCTCCGAGCGGAATTGTTAAAGGTTACGGCCGAGGAAAAGAATAAATAAATTAAAAAAATAACGAGTAGAAATTAATTTTCAACTATCAACTATCAACTATCAAAATAAATGGCAACAAGCAACGATATTAAAAAAGGAATGTGTATCGAATTTAGCAATGATATATTTAAAGTCATTGAATTTATGCACGTTAAACCAGGTAAAGGTCCGGCTTTCGTACGAACTAAAATGAAATCAGTTACCAACGGTAAAGTTCTAGACAATACATTTTCTGCAGGTCACAAAATCGATGAGGTTAAAGTGATTACCAGAAAATTTCAATATTTATATGAAGACGATAATGGTTATCACTTTATGAATAATGATGATTTTTCGCAAATCTATCTTGATAAAGATATGATTGAAAACGCTCAGTTTATGAAGGCTGGCGAGGAAGTAACCATCATTTTAAAAGACGAGGATGAATCACCTTTATCCGCGGAAATCCCACCAACGGTTTATTTAGAAGTTACAGAAGCAGACCCAGGAGTGAAAGGAAATACAGCAACTAACGCCCTTAAAAATGCGATCGTAGAAACAGGAGCGCGAGTAATGGTTCCTTTGTTCATCGAAGCTGGTGATAAAATTAAAGTAAATACTGAAGACGGTTCTTACTTAGAAAGAGTAAAATAATTGACTAAATAAAGAGATGACTTTTACAAAACCACAAACTCTTAAATCTATTTCAGAAATTATCGGCGCTAAAATGATTGGCGACGAAAATTTTCCGGTCTTAGGAACCAATGAAATTCATCGGGTGAAAAGTGGTGAAATAGTTTTTGTAAATCATCCAAAATATTACGACAAAGCCCTTAATTCGGCGGCGACTATAATTCTGATTGATAAAGAAGTTGATTGTCCACCTGGAAAAGCATTGCTCGTTTCCGACGATCCTTTCAGGGATTTTAATAAAATCAATACACATTTTACCAAGATTACTAATTTTGGTGAAACGCTGCACGAGTTGGAAGTAGGAGAGCGAACGCAAATTCATTCTTCGGTAGTCATTGGAAACAACGTAAAGATTGGTAATGATTGCATCATATTTCCTAATGTTGTTATCGGTGATAGAACCGTAATTGGTGATAATGTCATTATTCAATCTAACACTGTTTTGGGTGGCGATGCCTTTTATTACAGAAAGCTTGAGGGTAACTATGACCGTTTAATATCAGTCGGAAATGTCATCATTGAAAATAACGTGCAAATTGGAAACGGCTGCACGATTGATCGTGGAGTTACAGATTCTACCATCATTGGCGAAGGTTCTGTTTTAGATAATCAGATCCAAATCGGTCACGATACGGTGATTGGAAAAAGATGTCTGATTGCTTCCCAAACCGGAATTGCCGGCTGTTGCAACATTGAAGATGAAGTGACGATTTGGGGACAGGTCGGCATGGCTTCTGGTGTTCGCATCGAAAGCGGAACGGTACTTTTAGCAAAATGTGGTGCCAACAGAGATTTGAAAAAAGGAGTCTATTTCGGACAGCTCGCTGAAGAGTTTAAGCAGTATTTAAGGAAAGATATTACCCTCAGAGATTTGAGTAAATCGAAATAATGAAATCATTTAAAAACATTAATTTTACCCATCTTAATTTTTAATATGAAAAAATATCTCTCTATTTTCCTTGTGTTCTTTACCTCTTTTTGTTTCTCACAGACTAAAACAGTCGATGTGAAAATCATTACTCAAGAGAATGATACGCTGAATACTAAAATGATTGTACAGGTAAATTTATTTGCTCCTACTCTTATCTATGGATCAAGTTTCAACGAAAAAGTAAAAATTATCGGGGAAAACGAGAAGAAAAGTAAAATGGAAGCTTCTAAAATTAAAGAACTTTCATTTGTCGACTTGAATGGGAAAATGAGACATTTCATAAACAAATCTGAGGACAAAAAAAGTCTTTTGGAAAGGATTTATGATGGAGAAGTTTTAGAATGGTATCGCAATTACTACTCAACCAATTTGGGTGGTGGTGAAAATAGCAATGATTTTCTCTACAATAAGAAGTCAAATAAAGGGATTGGATTTATTTATTTCACGGGCATCCCAAAGAAAAAATTAAAAGAATTTTTCAAAGATGAACCTTCGATGGTAGCTGTGATAGATGCAGGGAAAGAAGCAGCCATATTTGATGAAGGCATGTTATCCATCCTTTTGAAATATGAAGAACTTAAGTTAAAAAGTAATTAAAATAAATTTAAATAAATAACAAATGTCAGTATTAGTAAACAAAGATTCTAAAGTAATCGTACAAGGATTTACCGGAAATGAAGGAACTTTCCATGCGAGTCAAATGATCGAATACGGAACAGATGTCGTAGGTGGCGTTACTCCAGGAAAAGGAGGTTCTGAGCATTTAGGAAAACCAGTCTTCAATACCGTTGCCGATGCAGTGGAAAAAGCTGGAGCCAACGTAAGCATTATTTTCGTTCCACCAGCATTTGCCGCAGACGCAATTATGGAAGCTGCAGAAGCTGGAATTAAAGTAATCGTTTGTATTACGGAAGGAATTCCGATAAATGATATGGTGAAAGTGAAGGCATACCTTGCTGACAAAGATAGCAGATTGATCGGACCTAACTGCCCCGGAATTATCACACCAGATGAAGCTAAAATTGGTATTATGCCAGGGTTTGTATTCAAAAAAGGTAAAGTTGGAATCGTTTCTAAATCAGGAACTTTAACTTATGAAGCTGCTGACCAAGTGGTGAAAGCAGGTTACGGAGTTTCTACGGCGATCGGTATTGGTGGTGATCCAATTATTGGAACAACTACGAAAGAAGCTTTAGAATTATTCATCAACGATCCAGAAACTGAAGCAGTAGTAATGATCGGCGAAATCGGTGGTAATTTAGAAGCTGAAGCTGCAAGATGGTATAAAGAAAGTGGGTCGAAAAAACCAGTTGTTGGATTTATCGCTGGCCAAACTGCGCCAAAAGGTAGAACAATGGGTCACGCAGGTGCAATTGTTGGTGGTGACGACGATACTGCTCAAGCTAAGATGGCGATTATGAGAGAAAACGGAATCAACGTAGTAGATTCACCAGCTGAGATTGGTGCTACCGTTGCCAAAGTTCTAGGATAAAACACAAAAAACACAAATGACTATGGGAAAATTATTGGTAAGCTCAGCACTTTTGTCCGCCGTGCTCATTTCGGCGCAAATTGATTTCAGCAGCACGAGATTTGGGATCACCGCAGGTGGTACTTATTCTCGGGTAAGTAATGCTCACAATCCTTCTGGACCAAGGATTTCTGCTTATGGCGGAGTGCTTGCTTTAATTCCGGTTGATAACAATGACCAGTTTTATATTCAACCACAAGTTGAGTATTTCGGGGCTGGTGAATCTGGGAAAGATAAAAATGCAAAAGGAACTCTTGGTTACGATGCGGTTTACGCCAATAATTATATCAGCGTTCCGATTTATTTTAAAGGATTTTTCTCAGAAGCAGAATCAGAATTTTTTGGAATGGCAGGACCAAGATTCAGTTTTTTGATTGACCAAAAAGTGACCAATCCGAGCAAAGCTTATTACGCTGTTGACGAATTATCTGCTTATCCAGGAGTCAACGGAAAAGCAAGCAGTTTCAACTTCGGCGTAGGTTTGGGTATCGGCTATTCTTATCAAAGAAAGCTTGAGCTTGCGGTACGATATGATTTTGGATTAAGCAATACCTACAAAGGTTTAATGAATGAGCCAGGAACTGATCCTAATATTGCGAAGAAGAAATCGGAGCAGGTCTTAAGTGTCGGACTCAGTTATATTTTTGAATAATTATTTTTCAATAATACTAAAATTCCATCAATTAATTTTGATGGAATTTTTTTTGAGATAAACTTGTAATGATTTTACAAAAGTACTATTTAAGATTAATTCACTTTAAATTTCCGTTCTCTAATCAAGTCTGCAATCGCCAACATATCTTCACCGATCAAGCGATCTTCTTCCAGTTTCGCAACTCTAGTTCGGATTAAAGAATAGGCGTTTTCAACATATTTGGAACATTTTGCCGGACGTCTAAATTCTAATCCTTGTGCGCCAAACATCAATTCAACCGAAAGAATATTTTCTAAATTCCCTAAAACCTGATTGAATTTTCGACCTGAAATACTTCCCATCGAAACATGATCTTCCTGTCCCAAACTCGTCGGAATTGAATCTGCCGACGCCGGGAAACACAACGTTTTATTTTCCGTAACCAAAGCTGCCGAGGTATATTGCGGAATCATAAAGCCAGAATTTAATCCTGAACTTTCCGTCAACAATCTTGGTAAACCATATTTTCCTTCTAATAAAAGATAGCTTCTGCGGTCTGAAATGTTTCCTAATTCTGCAACAGCAAGTGTTGCATAGTCTAATGGTAAAGCCAATAATTGTCCGTGGAAGTTTCCACCAGAAATCGATTCTTCAGCGCTCAATATAATCGGATTATCGGTCACTGAATTCAGTTCCGTTTCTGTTAAATGTTTTAAATGTTCATAGGCATTTCTACTAGCACCGTGAACTTGCGGTACACACCGCATCGAATACGGATCCTGCACGCGATCGCAATATTCATGGCTCTTTAAGTTTTCAGAATCTTTCAAAAATTTCCGCATTCTCGAGGCTACTTTTCGGCTGCCATCAAACGGACGAATATCATGAAGTTCTTTTTTGAATGGGCTAGCTGAACCTCGATACGCTTCTAAACTGACGGCTGCAGTTAAGTCGGCTAGATCGAGTACATATTTAAATTTATTTAATCCTAAAATCGAATGAGCCAAAATAAACTGGGTTCCATTAATTAAACCCAAACCTTCTTTCGGACCTAATTGTAAAGGTTTTAAACCATGCTTTTGTAAAACTTTTGCACTTTCCTGAATCTCATCGTCCTGCCAAACTTTTCCCAAACCTAAAAGAGGTAAAACTAAGTGAGCCAACGGAGCTAGATCTCCCGAAGCACCAACCGAACCTTGTTCTGGCACGACCGGAATAATGTCTTTTTCGAGCATCAAAATTAATCGTTCAATCAATTCCAGAGAAACGCCTGAAAACCCTTTTGAAATTGCATGAATTTTCGCAATCATCATTACTTTAGAATATTCTTTCGCAATGGGTTTGCCGACTCCCACAGCGTGAGAGATAATCAAGTTATGTTGAAGTAAAGCCGTCTCAGCTTCTGATATTTTGACATCGCAAAGAGGTCCAAAACCCGTGTTGATTCCGTAAACTGTTCGGTCAGAAGCTACAATTTGTTGCACGTTTTTCTGAGATTTCAGAATCCTTTCCTTGGCTTCTTTATTGAGTTTTGCGTTGGAAGGATTTTTTAAAATCGCCATGATGTCTTTGATAGAAAAAGTATCGACTCCGTATATTTTCATGAAATAAGAATTTGCTTAAAATTACGGCTTTTAAAGAAATTGCCGCCACAGATCAGAATGTTTTTTATTTCCTGACAAAAGTCATTATATATTTTATGTAATTTGAATTGTATTCTATACATAATTAAAAATTTAATTATAATTTTGATCGTTATTTATAATTTTCTTATTAACATAGAGACCTTTACAAAATATGAACAATAAAAAGCCTGCACACAATTTTCACATTCCAGTAATGGGATTGGCTTATACAATCGACAGCCCGATCAGAGTTGCGCAATACGGAATTTCATCGGTGATTTCAATTATCGACGATGAGATTATCGAGAAGATGAACAGTCTGTATCACAAAAGAAACAATTTCAGCTACACCGAGATTTCTAACAAAATTGAGGATTACCGCGCCAAACGAATTACGGCGTATCTTGATATGGTACACGACGTGGTTAATGTAAAGTTTGAAAACTTTAAACAAGAGTTAAGCAAAAGCAAAGAGGCCTTGAATGAGTATATCGAAATGCTTCCTAACAAATCTGATCTAAAAAAAGGATTGGAAAACTTGGCTGACCAAAAAGAAAACTTTACCGAAAACGTCCGGAACTTTTTAGAAAGTCATCTTTCACCAGGAAGTATCGACGTGAATGTCATGACTAAAGTAGATAAGGATAACTTCGTAAAAGGCGAACAGTTGCCAGTGATGTTTAATGATGCGCACGTTTCGTTGAGAGGGTTTGCCAACAGTAAATTGTCTTCTTCGATCGTACTTTCTGCCGGCATGAATCCGAGATTGTACAGTTATTTTGAATCTTTCCCAGATTTCTTTCCAAATGAAAAAGGAGAATTAAAAAAGAAAATCATTTTGAAAGTAAGTGATTTTCGATCTGCCATGATTCAGGGAAATTTCTTAGCTAAAAAAGGACTTTGGGTTTCAGAATACCGCGTAGAATCTGGTTTGAATTGTGGCGGTCACGCCTTCGCCACCGATGGTTTATTGCTCGGACCAATCATGGAAGAATTCAAACAAAAGAAAAATGATCTCATTTCGTCTGCTCATGAATTGATGGTAAATGCTTTAACTCAAAAGGAAATTCCTGTTCCAGCAGAACCTTTAGAAATGAAAATTACCGTGCAAGGTGGAGTAGGAACTGCAGAAGAGCATGAGTTCTTACTAGAGAATTATAAAGTCGACAGCATCGGTTGGGGTTCCCCGTTTCTATTGGTTCCTGAAGCGACTTCTGTGGATAAAGAAACGCGTGAATTATTATCTAAATCAAAAGAAGAGGATTTCTATTTAAGCAATATTTCGCCGCTCGGAATTCCTTTTAACACCGTTAAAGGAAGCACGAATGAGTTTTTCAAACAGGATAAAATTAATAGAGATCGCGCCGGAAGTTCTTGTCCGAAAAAATATTTGGCCTTGAGTAAAGAGTTTTCGCCAGAAGGAATTTGTACGGCTTCCCGAAAATATCAAACAGTAAAACTGAATGATTTAGAAGAAGTGAAAGAGGAAATAACTTTGAAGGAATACGATAAAAGAAAAAATAAAATTCAGGAAAAATCGTGTCTTTGTGTCGGTTTAGTGAACTCATCTTATCTCGAAAGTGAAATTCCAGTGAAAGGAGAAAAGCAAGGAGTAGTGGTTTGTCCAGGTCCTAACCTGGCGTATTTCGACAAAGAAGTTTCGCTTTCTACGATGGTTAAACATATCTACGGAAACGAAAATGTAATGCATGTTAATGAACGCCCAAATATTTTCGTTAATGAATTGAAGATGTATGTGGATCATCTGAAAAATGAAATCGAAGAATTTTCCGACGGTTTTACTAATGCGCAATCCAAAAAATGGAGAACGTTTAAAAGCAATTTAATTGAAGGCGTCAATTATTACGAGCAGTTATTTGCAGAAACCTCTTTCTTTAAGAATAATTTGAAGGTGGTTCAAGTTCAATTGGCAGATTACAAAAGTTCAATTAGTGATATTGAAATTCCAGAGAACGTGAAAGCATAAAATCTTTAAAAAGATGCGTAAATCAGCGTGTTTTTTAACGAAATGGTCGCAATGTTTTGCATTTTACGGTTGCACTTGGTCGCAAAGCCGCTACGCTTAGCAGAGGGATTGTTTAATTTAGCAGTTGGCCATGGCTGAATGAAATGCCTTTGCGTACTAAATGTCACTTGAAGTTTGAAAATTTCTTTGCTCACATTGCGTTAGAAATTTCTAGTATTATATTCTCATTGGAGACATTATATTAAACCAGTCTGTCTATTTTCGGCAGATTGGTTTTATTTTTAGCAGTTCTTTTTTTCAAACCAAATCCCTATTTTTGTAGCATGAATGCTGACCTCGAACTTCAACTTAAAACTTTGCCGACCTATCCTGGAGTTTATCGATATTATGATAAAAATGGGAATTTATTATACGTTGGTAAGGCGAAGAATTTAAAAAACAGGGTTCTTTCTTATTTCAATAAAAACCAGGCGGGCTATCGAACCCGAATTATGGTGGCCAAAATTTTCCGCCTTGAAACGACCGTTGTAAATAGTGAATACGATGCGCTTTTGCTGGAGAATAATTTGATTAAAGAGCATCAGCCATTTTATAATGTCATGCTCAAAGATGACAAAACCTATCCTTGGATCTGCATTAAAAATGAAGACTTTCCGCGGATCTTTTTAACCAGAACCAAAATAAAAGACGGTTCTGAATATTTTGGACCCTATGCAAAAGTTCGTCCTGCAAAGGTTTTGCTGGATACCATTAAACATCTTTATAAAATTAGAACGTGCAATCTGAATCTTGCACCGAAAAAAATTGCGGAAGGAAAGTATAAAGTTTGTCTGGAATATCACATTAAAAATTGTGAAGGTCCCTGCGAAATGCTGGAAATGAAAGAAAGCTACGATCGGAAGATTGAAGCCATCCGTGGAATTATCAAAGGTGATTTCCGAACAGCTAAAGAATATTTGATCAATCAGATGAAAGCTTTTGCCGAAAATTTAGAGTTTGAGAATGCTCAGGCGGTCAAGGAGCGAATCGACGCTTTAGAAAATTATCAGCACAAGCATACGGTTGTAAATCCGAATATTGATGATGTGGATGTTTTCGGAATGACCAGCGATGAAACTGCGGCTTACATTAATTATTTCAAAATTCAGAATGGAAATATCATCCAAAGTTTCACCACCGAAATAAAGAAAATTCTGGAAGAATCTGATGAAGATATCTTGGAAGAAGCCATGATTGAAATTCGTCAGAAATTTAATTCTGAGTCAAAAGAGATTTTAATTCCATTTCATTTAACCTTGGAAATTCCTAATGTAAAACTGATTGTTCCTAAAGTCGGCGACAAGAAAAGAATCGTTGAACTTTCTGAAAAAAACGCCAAAGAATATCGGGTTGAAAAATTGAAGCAAGTTCAGATTGTCGATCCCGAAAGACATACGAATCGCATCATGGCAGAAATGCAAAAGCTGTTGCACATGCCCGTCGAGCCTCGACATATCGAAGGTTTTGATAACTCCAACATTCAGGGCACCAATCCGGTTTCAGCGTGTGTCGTTTTTAAAGATGGAAAACCGAGTAAAGGAGATTACCGAATTTTCCATCCCAAAACAGTTGTCGGTCCCGATGATTATAAAACGATGGAAGAAGTGATTTATCGTCGTTACAAAAGATTGTTGGATGAAGCTGAGCCTTTACCACAACTGATTTTGATTGATGGTGGGAAGGGGCAATTATCTTCCGCTGTGAAAAGTTTAAAGTTGCTCGGTTTGTACGGCAAAATTACCATTATCGGAATTGCAAAACGTCTGGAAGAAATTTATTTTCCTGAAGATTCGATTCCTTTATACCTTGATAAAAAATCGGAAACATTGAAGATTCTGCAAAGAGTTCGGGATGAATCACACCGTTTTGGCGTCAAGCATCATCGTACACGACGAACAAATTCAACCATTAAGTCTGAACTTGACGTAATTCCTGGCGTGGGAGAAAAGACCGTTGAACTGTTGCTTCAAAAACTAAAATCGGTGAAAAGGGTTAAAGAATCGAATTTAGAAACCTTAGAAGAAATCTTGGGGAAATCGAAAGGAAAAGTAGTTTGGGAATATTTTAATCCGAATTAGATTTTACTTTCTTGATAAAATTTCTTTTCGGAAACTTCCATCAGAATTAGCTAATTCAAGTACGATATTTCCTTCTTCTAGATAACCAATCGTCGCAGTTCCATCAGCCAGTTGAACTCTATAAACCTCTTTTTTAGTAGAAGGTTTAAAAGTTGCGTAGGGAACAGAGTTATTCGGATTGACTAAAATAAATTCTCCGTTGGCCAGAAAAATTCGATTGAATGTTACTGAACCATTGCTGTATACTTCTGCTTTTTGATCTGCGGTAGCTTGTGTTTTGGGCGCAGGAACTACTTGAGCAGTGCTCTTTTCTGTGATAACTACTACCTCTTTTTTTACAGGTTCAGAATTGTTGTTATTTTCTCTTAGAATCACTGCGAATTGTTTTTCCACAGGCATTGACATCGGGAGATTTTTTCCAGCATCCTCCAGAGCAGCTCGCATTCCAGGTTCAAATTCTTTGATGGAAGATTTTCCTTCTAAAATTAAAAGGGATTTATTTTGACAATCTTTAAACTCAAGGATAAGCCTATTCTTGAACATGTTACTGGTGTCCGATAGATTTGCCGTGAGCACCTCACAAGGATTTTGAGCGAGCTCAGGTGGCCAATTTTCTTTGTTTTCGGGCAAAACAGTATATTTCTTTTGTTTCAGTTTGAGTTGAAGGAGTTCATTCAAGCCATACTTATTAACACCTTTATCATTGAATTTTTCTGGAACATAAATATATTGATAATCAGAAACTTGTTGTGCGAAGTAGAAAGTGATAAAAAGCAAGGACGAAAGCTGCAGAATCTTTTTCATAAATTTAATTTGGAGTGAAGTTATGAAATTTTCTAAATTATTTTTAACCTTATCGCTAATTGAATAATCTATTTTTCATATTTAGTGGTGTGAATTTTCGTCGCTTTCTGTCGGGAAAAAATCTATTTTTGCAGGCTGATGACCAAAAGAACTGTTAAGAGAAAAAACACCCGAAAAATTCATAAAAAACGCAAGAGACATTTTCTTTTGCGCCGGGAAATTCTTTTGCTGTTTTTAGCTTTGACTTTAGTAGGAACGGGCTTCTATTTAAAACAAAAAATCTCTTTTTATTACGCCATGTATTTCAACAAGTTCGAGCATAAAAAACTCTCGAATTCCGAAAGGGAGGAAAATAGAATTAATCGTATTATTGGCGATTATGCCGATAAAACTTTCGGGCTAGACGTTTCTCATTACCAACGAAAAGAAGATATCGATTGGGACAGTTTAAGTATTGGTCATCGAACAATTCCTATTGAGTTTGTCGTTCTTCGGGCAACCATGGGCAATAAATCTGCAGATAAGCACTTTGATGAATTCTGGACCCTTTCCAAAAAACACAACCTGGTACGCGGCGCTTATCATTTTTATAGAGCTGATGAAGATCCTGTATTGCAAGCCAATAATTTCCTGGCCAACGTAAAATTAGAATCTGGCGATTTACCACCTATTTTAGATATTGAAAAAATTCCCAAGAGAAAATCGACGCAAAAATTAATTGAAGATTTAAAGATTTGGTGCAAAATTGTGGAAGAAGCTTATGGTGTGAAACCGATTATTTACACCTATTACTATTACCATAAAGATTTTCTGAAAGGCGAGTTTGATGAGTATCCGCTTTGGTTGGCCAACTACAATGACGTTCCGCAACCAGCGCCAGATACCGATTGGAAGATCTGGCAGTTCACCGAAAATGGAATCGTTTATGGAATTAATACCAAAGTTGATTTAAACGTATTTAATGGAAATCTTTGGTCATTAAAAAGGCTGACTTTAGACTGACAAAAAAAAGGATGCTTGTCGGCATCCTTTCTTCTATTTAATATAATTGATTAGCTAACTTTATCCAATAAAATTTGCGTTTCTGCGTAATCTTCACCTTCTTTTTTGGCTAATTCAATAGCTTTCATTGCCCAAATTTTAGCGTTGGCTTTATCGCCTAACTTGAAATAGAGATTTGCAACGGTATCTGTATTTGCATAACCCGCCGCCAATTTCACGGATTGTTTTACCCAAAGTAAAGCTTTCTCTAAATTCCCTTTATCAGTTGCGTTTTCGAAAAAGTTCCAGGAAATAGAATTCAATTCATCTGAGGTAAATTGGGGCGAAGTTCCATCTTGATAATATTCGATAGCTAATTTTTGATATTCATTTTTATCCTTATTTAAAGCGGCAACTCTCATTTTTGATTTTAAAACCATAGCCTTCACTTCGGCATCTGACATGGTTTTTTTAGCTTCCGCTACATATTTTTGTTCGTCGAAAACTTTTGTTTTTTTGTCGTAAGAGTTATTGAATAAAGCATTTGCTTTGAAGGTATTCAGCGTTTTATTGTAAGATTCTTCAGGCATCACTTTTAGTAATTCCGCTTTGCGCGAAATGAATTCTCCGTAAAGAGGCGAGTTGCTGTCTTTCGTTAAGGCGAAAAGAATAGAGAAATCCTCTTGGTCCAACGGTTCTGCTTTTTTACCAGCGAAATACGTTGCCGCAGCCTTTGTTGCCAGATCAGCATCGGCAAAAGCGAAGATCTTAATGAAGCTTTTCAAAAATTCTGGATCTTTATTACCAGATTCAAATTTCTTCTTGAGCGCGCCCATTTGTTTGGCAGGATCTACCGCGTCTTTTCCAACGTTAATGAATTCTTCCGGCGGGAAATAAGAAGTAACCCGGTGAATTAATTCTCCGTCTCCATTAATGAAAAGATAAGTTGGATAAGCTCTCACATTATAAAGTTTAGCGATATCAATTCCTTCTCCTTTTTCCATATCAATTTTAGAATTGACGAAGTTGGCGTTGTAAAATTCTCCTACATTCGTTTGTGGGAAAACGTTTTTCGCCATCAGTTTACAAGGTCCGCACCAAGTGGTGTAAGCATCTAGAAAAAGTAATTTGTTTTCTTTTTTAGCCGTGGCCAAAAGTTCTTTGAAAGATTTGTTTTCCTCGAACTTCATTCCTTGCCCAAAAGAGAGTAGGCTAAAAAACAGGACAACTAACAATGATATTTTCTTCATTTTTATTTAAATTTATTCAGTTGCTAAGCTAAACAATTCTGCAAAAAACCGACTTAGGATTTACATTTATTTTATAAATGAGTCTTATTGCGACTAAAGTTAATTCTTCATTGAAAATTTTAGAAAAATGGTTCTTCTTTTACATCTCTTCGCATCTTCTCTTCTCTAATTCTTACTCATTTAATTTCCGTACTTTTGCACCTTTCAAAATCAATCAGTCCCAATACATAATGAATTACATTTCAGCCGAAAACCTTACGAAATCTTACGGAGTAAAGACCCTTTTCCGAGACATTACTTTTCATATTAATGAAGGCGATAAAATTGCCATCGTAGCCAAAAACGGTTCCGGGAAATCGACCTTGCTCAAAATTTTAATGAACAAGGAAATTGCTGATTCAGGAACAGTCGTCATTAATAAAGATATTCAGGTGGTTTTATTTGACCAGGAAATTGATTTTGAAGGCGAACTGAATGTGGAGGAATTTATGATGACTTTGGATTCAGCTCCGATTATGGCGTTGAAGAATTATCATCACGCATTAATTTCTGAGAATCCTGATGATATGGATAAAGCGCTGAATGAAATGGAAATTCACGAAGCTTGGGATTTGGAAAATGAGATGAGTCAGATTTTGACTCAGTTGAAAATTACGGACTTAACTTCCAAAATGAAAACTCTTTCTGGTGGTCAGATTAAGAGAGTTGCCCTGGCAAAACTTTTGGTTGAAACACGCGCTCAGCACCGTCACACTTTGTTGATCATGGATGAGCCGACCAACCATTTGGATGTGGACATGGTCGAATGGTTAGAAAATTATCTGTCTAAAGCGATGGTGACTTTACTTTTGGTAACTCACGATAGATATTTCTTGGATGCGGTTTGTGATATTGTTTGGGAGATTGAAGATTTTAATTTATACGTTCACAACGGAAGTTATGCGACGTATTTGGAGAATAAAATTATTCGTGAAGACAATATGAACTCTACGATTGACAAAGCGCAAAACCTTTACAGAAAGGAGTTGGAGTGGATGCGTCGTCAACCTAAAGCACGTACTACGAAATCGAAATCACGACAAGATGATTTTTATGAAACTGAAAAAGTTGCAAAAACCGACACTCGAAAAGAAAAGTTGGAACTTGATTTTGAAATGAAGCGTCTTGGAACTAAGATTTTAGAATTACACGATATCAGCAAAAGCTACGGAGATAATTTATTACTGAAAGATTTCTCTTACCAGTTTCAACGTGGTGAAAAAGTTGGAATTGTTGGTAAAAATGGCGCTGGAAAATCAACGTTATTAAATATTATTCAAGGTTTAGAACCTTATGATTCCGGCTCAATTGAAACTGGAGAAACAATTAAGTTCGGTTATTTCGCCCAGAAAGGATTAAAGTATAAAGAGGATCAACGAGTGATTGACTTCATTAAAGATATTTCAGAAAATTTCCCGTTAGCAAACGGAAGAACGATCTCTGCCTCGCAGTTTTTGCGTCTTTTCTTATTTGATGATCAAACACAATATGCGCCTATTTCGAAACTTTCGGGAGGTGAAAAACGTCGTCTGCATTTGATGCATGTTTTGTATCAGAATCCAAACTTCTTGATTTTCGATGAGCCGACCAATGATTTGGATCTTCCAACTTTGACGGTTTTAGAAAATTTCCTTTTGCAGTTCCAGGGCAGTTTGATTATTGTTTCACACGATAGATATTTCATGGATCGTATTGTAGATCACGTTTTAGCTTTTGAAGGCGACGGAGTAATCAAGGATTTTGTTGGGAACTTTTCAGAGTATCGCGAAAAAAAATCACAAGAACAAAATAAGAAAGTGGCTGCTGCAGTTGTAGAAGCTGTCAAGAAAGTTGAAACCGTTCAGTCCAGTTCTGCTGAGCCTGTAAAAAAATTATCGTTCAAAGAGCAAAAGGAGTTGAAAGACATCGATAAAGAAATGCCTAAGTTGGAAAAACAACGCGCGGAAATTCTGGAAAAGCTCAACAATGAAACGGAGTACGAAAAGATTTCTGTTTTCTCCAGCGAATTAGAAAAGATTGCCGATAAACTTCAGGAGTTAGAAATGCGTTGGTTGGAACTGCAGGATTAATCAGAAGCCACGAATTAACGAATTTTTCTTTTCAAAATATTAAATAGGAACGGGCTTTAACCCGTTTTTGTTTTATGGTAGAAGTTGGCTCTAGACAAAACTTAAAAAAACAAAGGAACATTCATAATATTTTTTTAGCAAATTCAGTAAAAAATATCAAAAGATTAAATTGAGGTGTCATCACTTTTCATTTAATATCTAAAAAGCTTTTGCGTTCTTTGCTGTCAAATAATTTTTAGAATGAGCAACGATCAAAAACTTGAAGCAAAATACGGACTCTTTACCGCCATTTCGATGGTGATCGGACAAGTGATTGGATCTGGTATTTTCTTTAAAGTTGATGACGTTTTATCCGCGACGCAAGGAAATGTCCTCGCTGGACTTTTAGGTTTTCTAATCGTTGGGATCAGTGTTGTATTTGCCGGCATTTCAATGGCAAACTATGCTGAGCTTTTACCACAAGGTGGCGGAATCTTGAATTATGTAAATTATCGATTCGGCCAAACCGCCAGTTATTTTGTAGGATGGATGTACATGAGCTTGTTTTATCCGGCTTTAACCGCCGTCCTTTTCACCGTGTCTGGGATTTATATTGCCCACTTAATTTCAGAATTCATCAACTTTTCGCCAACACCTTTGCATTTCGCTCTAATTGGTTTGGTTAATCTTATCATTTTCTTTTTCATCAATATTTTGCGACCGAAGAGTAGCGGCATTTTTCAGCAGATGACTACAGTGCTGAAAGTTTTACCTCTAATTTTTATTGCCTCTCTCGGAATATTAAGTTTATTTAAAGGTGATGTAGGCGCGGTTAACACTTTTACGCAAGTTGGAAGTGGCCTACAAAACCAATCCTTTATCCTCTTGGTTGCTGCCAGTTTTATTCCGATTTCCTTTGCTTTTGATGGTTGGTATATCGCGACGCAGATTTCGGGCGAGATTAAAAACTCAAGTAAGAACTTACCGAAAGCATTAATTATAGGAACCATTTCCGTGATGGTGATTTATATCGCATATTATTTAGGAATCGTGTTCCGAATGAGTGGTGCAGAAATCATTCAGTTAAAAGACACTTACATCACGGAGTTTGCGAGAAAAATCGCCTCCAACTCGGGTGCTTTATTAATGCAGTTGTTCATTATTATTTCTGTTCTAGGAACTTCTAATGGTTTATTACTAGCCACGATTCGAGTTCCTTATCAGTTTTCGAATTTGGAAAAATCTACAAAGTTTCTGAACCTAAGTAAAGTTGATGAGAAAACTAAAATGCCTGTAAATAGTGCGATTTTCGGCACAGTCATTATTATCCTCTATCTTTTCATTTATTACATCACCAATACGCATTCTTTTTTCACATCAAGAAATTTTGATATTTCTGCAATCCCAATCATCTTTATTTATTTGGTTAACGGTGCTTTGTTTTTAGGCCTGTTTCAATTATTTAAAAAGAAATTATTTTCAACGAATTCATTAATTAAAAAGGTGATGGCCATCATTGCAGTTCTTGGAATCGTAATTGTCCTCTTCGGAACAGCAAGTGCACAAAATGGAATCACCTATTTTATCATTAATCTCATCTTTCTTCTGACAGGTTTTGTGCTCATGCGCAGAAACTGATAAAAGTCATTCTTCATTTATTTTTCTCATTTTCAATGAATTAAACACCTGTTTTAAAGTTTATTTAGAATAATTACAAATAGCCTTGTCTATTAGCAAATCGTTTTTTACTTTTGCATCGTTATTTTAATTCAGTCTAAATAAAAACGTCCTATGAAAAAACAGATTATTTCACTTGGAGCTTTACTAATTGTCTCGTCACTTAGCGCACAGATGCAGTTTCAGCCAGAAAGTGATACCATTAGAATTCAGCAAATTGAAGATATCAATCTTCACAAAACTGGTAATCCTAACATTGCAAAGCCAATGTCATCAAAGTCAAATTTGACGATAATGGAAAATCCGCAGCCAGTTGCCATTGTTACGCATGAAATTATTGAGCAGCAACAATCAAAACAATTGAGCGATGTTCTTCAAAATGTCAACGGTCTATATATTACGTCCTCGAGAGGAAACTCTCAAGATAGTTTTGGTGGACGTGGATTCAACTTCGGAAACGATAACATTTTTAAAAACGGTGCCAGAGTGAACAGCGGAGTTTTTCCTGAAGTTTCTGGGCTAGAAAGAGTAGAGGTTTTAAAAGGCGGAAATGCCATGTTGTACGGAAACGTTGCTGCAGGTGGAGTTGTGAATTTAATTACCAAAAAACCAAGGTTTGCCAATGGTGGAACTGTCGGTTTTAGTGGAGGTAGCTGGAATTCTTACAAGCCAACCGTCGATTTATACGGTCCTTTGTCAAAAAGTATTGCTTTCAGAGTAAATGGGGCTTATGAAAAAGCAGATAGCTTCAGAGATGTGGTGGAGTCTGAAAAATATTACTTCAATCCTTCTATCTTATTCAATATCGGAGAAAATTCTCAGTTGATTGTAGAAGCAGATTATTTAAAGAATGATTTTACGCCGGATTTTGGAGTTGGGTCCATTACCAATAAAGATGAGTCGTACTCCATGAACACTTTGTTGCCGAGAAACGCTTTTGTCGGTGCAGACTGGCAGTACCAAAATGTGCAACAAGCTACAACCGGAATTACTTTTAATCATCAGTTTAATGATGTTTGGACTTTAAATGCTGTGGCTTCTTATCAAAACTACACCAAGGATTATTTTGCTACAGAAAGAGTTCAGTGGGAATATGACAATGCCAATCGATTGAACTGGAAAAGACCTTTGGGTAAATCCTATACCGAACAAAATTACACCTCGTTACAAGTTAATTTGAATGGTGAGTTCAAAACCGGAAGTGTTAATCATAAAATATTAGTCGGCTCCGATGGAGATTATGGAACTACCGATTCGTATACTTTTTTAGATAAAGCCTCTGGTAAACTAATCGATCGTAAATTATTCCACGGAACAAATGGAGCTGCAAATGGCACAATTTACTTAGATGATCCTTCAAGCTGGGCGGCTGGTGCAATGCCAGAATCCATTAAAAATGACAGAAATAGAATTCCGACCCAGAGATTTGGAATCTATGCACAGGATTTTATAGAGCTCTCAGATAAATTTAAAGTATTGGCTGGTTTGCGATATTCTTATATCGAGAACAAAGATTCTGAAAAGAAAAATTTTGTAACCAACGATAGCAAAAATTCTGCAGGTTCTGTAAATAGAGCGTTTTCACCCAAAGCAGGGTTGGTTTATATGCCAAATACGAACCTATCACTTTTCGCTACCTACACCAATTCCTTCGTTGCAAATACCGGAGTTGATGTGAATGATTCTTCGCTTAAGCCATCGATCATTGATCAGTTTGAGTTAGGAATGAAAAAGAATTTTTGGAATGATGCTGTAGCTTTAAATCTATCGCTTTATCAAATAGAAAATCGTAATTTTTATCAAAGCGTTGAATATTCTACTCCAGGAAAAGACGTGAAAGAATTTGCCGGTAAAATGAGAAGTAGAGGTGTTGAACTAGACATCACCGGAAATCCTTACCCGAACTTATCGATTATCGCCGGAGCTTCTTATAACCATTCGGTTTATTTAGATACGCCAGCTGATTTTGGATATGTAGAAAATCAAAGATTGGTACGAACACCAGCAACTACAGCTAATGCTTCCGTTTTCTATACCTTCAACAATTATGTGAAAGGTTTGAAATTAGGCGCCAGCGTTTATTTCATCGGCGATAGAATCGCAGGTTGGAATGATACGAAGAAAACCGATAAAGAAAGAAACGGAGTTTCAAGATTTTTGGAAGTTGATGATTATGTGACCGCGTCTATCTCTGCTGGATACGACTGGAAGAAATTCTCCGTAATGGGGAAAGTTGGAAACTTGTTTGATTCTGTGAACTATAATTACCATGAGAATTATTCGGTTAACCCAATCACGCCAAGAAACTTTTACGTGACCTTGACTTATAAACTGTAATAAAAATACTTCATATCATTTAATATTTATAATAAGAGCAGTGGAAATTTCGGTTTCCACTTCTGTTATTAAAGAGGTCAACATATCAATCAAAAAAACAGAAAACGATGGCAGCAATTAAAGATACCAAATCATTCATGCGGATTACACACCGCTATTTAGGCTATTTCGCCGCCGGCATTATGGCCGTTTATGCCTTGAGCGGCGTTCTTTTAATTTACCGCGATACCAATTTTTTAAAGTCAGAAAACAAATACGATGTCGTCTTAAAACTAAACATGACTGAAAAGGAATTGGCTAAAGAAATTAAAATGAAAAATGTGGAGTTTAAAGCAGGTGACGGCGATTTGAAAACCTTTAAAGAAGGAACCTATAATGCTAAAACGGGCGAAGCAAAATATACTAAAATGCAATTCCCTTTTGTTTTAGAGAAATTTAATCAGTTGCATAAATCGACTTCTACGCACCGGTACGCCACCTTGAATACCGTTTTCGGACTAACCCTTTTCTTCTTTGTAATTTCTTCTTTCTGGATGTTTAATTTTAAATCTAAAGCTTTCCGTCGCGGTATGATTTACGCCGGAATCGGATTTGTTTTGGCGGTGATTATGGTGTTCTTTCAATAATGGTTGAATCATAAAAGCCACAAAAGCCACAAAAGTTCAAAAAAGAAAGCACACCAAGAGTTTCATTGAAGCTCAATGATTTCTACCTTTCTAATGAAATCTTCATGGTGAATTCTAGAGCCTGAAATCTTTTATCAGTCCAATCTGATAGCCCTGAGTGCAGCGACATCCTTTTATGAAACTTTAGTGGAGTAAAAGATACAGCGGAAAGCAGGTTCTCGGCTCCTAAAAATTGAAGATATTTCAAGATAGAAATCCGTCTTAATCAATTGCCGATTTAGAAAAAAAAGTTATCTTTGCACCCTTATAAATAATCGGGACGAGTTCCCACTAATTAATCGGGACGAGTTCCCACAAAATCAAACATTTATGTCAGTAAAAATTAGATTACAAAGACACGGTAAAAAAGGTAAACCTTTCTACCACATCGTAATTGCCGATGCAAGAGCAAGTAGAGATGGTAAATTCATCGAAAAAATCGGTACTTACAATCCAATTGTTAACCCAGCTGTTATCGAACTTAACGTAGATGCTGCAGTAAAATGGTTAAACAACGGAGCGCAACCAACTGACACGGCTCGTGCTATTCTTTCTTACAAAGGAGTTCTTTACAAAAGACACTTACAAGGTGGAGTTGCTAAAGGTGCTTTCGATCAGGAAGCAGCAGACAGCAAATTCGCAACTTGGTTAGAAGGAAAAGACCAACAAGTTCTTGGTAAAAAAGACGGTTTAGCAAAATCGAAAGATGATGCAAAAAAAGCTGCCTTAGACGCTGAAGCAAAGGTAAACCAAGGAAGATTGGATGCTGCTGCTAAAGTTGAATCTGATGCAAAAGCTGAAGCTGACGCTAAATTAGCTGAAGAAAAAGCGGCTCAAGATGCCAAAGACGCAGAAGCAAAAGCAGCACAAGA
Source organism: Kaistella antarctica (assembly GCF_900109615.1). GTDB lineage: Bacteria > Bacteroidota > Bacteroidia > Flavobacteriales > Weeksellaceae > Kaistella > Kaistella antarctica. The sequence continues at coordinate 260,415 of NZ_FOIX01000004.1, read as the reverse complement.
TGCTAAAGATGCAGAAGCAAAAGCGGCTGAAGATGCTAAAAATGCACCAGTTGAAGAAGTAAAAGAAGAAGCTACAGAAGAAAAAACTGTGGTAGAAACTGTTGCTGAATCTTTAGGTACAGCTGCAGCTGCAGTAGAAGGAGCTGTTGATTCTGTAAAAGAAACAGTAGCAAACGTAACTGAAAAATTGACTGGAAGCGACGACAAAGAAACTGAAGAAGGTGCTGACGAAGCTAAAGCTTAATAAAATTTCTTATATTAAGAATTATGGAGGCGTCATTTTTTGACGCCTTTATTATTTTAAAACCCTTTATATTTGCACCATGAAAAAAGACGATTGCTATTTTTTAGGTAAAGTTACCCGCAGACACGGATTGCACGGAAATGTATTCCTGAAGCTCGATACCGATCAACCTGAAATGTACACCAAGTTAAGTTCGATATTCGTTGATATCAACGGCTTATTGGTGCCTTTTTTTATTGCAAAACAATCTTGGAGCAAAGGCGAAACGCTGATTGTTTCTTTCAAAAATTCTACCGAAGCTTTGGTGGATCAAGTTGTAGGTAAAGATGTTTACTTGCCGCTCACTGGCTTGCCAAAACTTACTGGCAATAAATTCTATTACCATGAAGTGGTCGGCTTTGAAATCCGCGAAGAAGATGGTAAATCTTGTGGAATTATCGAGACGATCAATGACCAAACTGGGCAGCACTATTTCGTGTTGGATTTAGGCGGGAAACAAATCGTGATTCCTATTATCAGAGATTGGATCCTTGAATTAAACCGTGAGGAGAAATTCATTAAAATGTCACTGCCAGAAGGTTTGATGGATGTTTTCTTAATTCCGTCTAAGAAGGACGAGTAAAAATTGTGTTTTTTTTAACTGCCTATTTACTGTAGTCAAAAGCTAATTTCCTTATTTTTTTGGGCGAACATTTCCGCCTTCCACTCCCAATCTTTTTTCGCCCTTTCCAAAGGCCTGCCGAAAAAAGGATTTCCGTTCAAGTCGGGTCGCAACTCCGTATTTCTTCAAAAATCAGTTCCAAATTTTCCAGAAATTCTTTGCTAAAAATTTTTCCTTTCATCAAGAATTACGCCAATTTTTAGTAAGTTTGCATCTATTGATTTTAAGTAAATATGAGAACGACAATTAAAGAATTATTAGGAGATTATAAAAAACTAATTCATCACGACATTACCGTGCAAGGCTGGGTTCGGGCATTTCGCTCCAACCGCTTTATTGCCTTGAATGATGGCTCGACTATTAACAACTTACAGATTGTGGTTGACTTCGAACAATTTGATGAAAGCATTCTTAAAAACATCAGCAATGCTGCCTCACTGAAAATCGTTGGCGAAGTGGTTGAAAGCCAAGGAGCTGGTCAAAATATCGAAATCATTGCCAAGAAAATTACAATTTTAGGCGATAACTTTACGGAGGAAAGAGATAAAACAATACTTCAACCCAAGAAGCATTCCTTAGAAATTTTACGTGAGCAAGCGCATTTGCGTTTTCGCACCAATTTATTCAGCGCGATTTTTCGCGTGAGAAGTTCGGTAAGTTTTGCGATTCATCAGTTCTTCAATCAGAACCAATTTTTTTACATGAACACGCCCGTAATTACTGGCGCAGATGCAGAAGGAGCTGGTGAAATGTTTGGCGTTACCAACTTTGATCTAAATGCAATTCCACGCGACGAAAACGGTGCGATTGATTTTAACCAAGACTTCTTTGGTAAGAAAACCAACTTAACAGTTTCTGGTCAATTGAACGTAGAAACTGCGATGATGGGCTTGGGAAGAGTGTATACTTTCGGACCAACATTCCGGGCAGAAAACTCCAACACTACGCGTCACCTCGCGGAATTCTGGATGGTAGAACCTGAAGTTGCCTTCAATAATTTAGAAGACAATATCGATCTGGCTGAGGATTTCTTAAAATACGTCATCACTTATGTTTTAGAAAATTGCAAAGATGATTTGGAGTTTTTAGATAAACGATTTGCAGACGAGCAAAAACAAAAACCAGAAAAAGACAGAGCTTCGGAAGGTTTGTTGGAGAAATTACAAAACGTTCTTCAAAAACGATTTAAAAGAGTATCTTATACGGAAGCATTTGAGATCCTTAAAAATTCCAAAGAAAATAAGAAAGGTAAATTTCAGTATCCGATTGAAGAATGGGGTGCCGATTTACAAAGTGAGCACGAACGATTCTTGGTTGAAAAACATTTCCTGTGTCCAGTGGTTCTTTTTGATTATCCAAAAGAGATCAAGGCTTTCTACATGAAACTTAATGAAGATGGAAAAACCGTTGCTGCCATGGATGTTTTATTCCCAGGAATTGGCGAAATCATCGGAGGTTCTCAAAGAGAAGATAAATTCGATATTCTGCAAGCCAAAATGAAAGACATGAACGTTGATGCAGAAGAGCTTTGGTGGTACATGGATACCCGTAAATTCGGTTCTGTGCCACACGCAGGTTTCGGACTTGGTTTAGAAAGACTAATTCTTTTCGTAACAGGAATGACGAATATTAGAGATGTAATTCCTTTCCCAAGAACGCCTCATAGTGCGGAGTTTTAAATTTAATTATATTAACTTTGTTAGAAATGACAGTCCATGGAAAATTTGATTGTATATCCTGAGAATCAAAAACAGCTAAGTATTTTAAAATCACTTTTAGAAGAAATGAAAATTCGTTTCAAAAGTGAACAAAAAGAAATGGTGAGAATAAATATTTCAAATCAAGCGAAGAATTCAATTCTAAAAGGATTAGTTGATGCGGAAAAAGGAAACTTAGTTAGTGAAAAAGAAGCCAATCAATTTTTTGAAGATGTTATCAATCAAATGGACTGAACACGCAAAAAGAGAAAATGCAGATATCTTAAAATTTTGGATCAAACATAATCAATCAAATGTTTATTCCAAAAAAATCAGTAAGGAAACCACTAAAAAACTATCCCTGCTGAAGAAGAATATCTTGATGGGTGAAGAATTGGAAGAATTTGATACCGTTCGAAGAATTTTGATATTAGAAAACTTCTCTCTTTTTTATACGATTGAAGGCAATATTATCAAAATACTTTCCTTTTGGGACAACCGAAGAAATCCAGAGAATTTAGAAATTTAAATAAAATATAGGTTAATATAAAAGATGTTAAAACAAAACTTTCAATTGCGCCTCGGTCAGAAATTGGCTCCACAACAAATTCAATTGATGAAGTTGATACAACTACATACGCTGGAATTTGAAGAAGAATTGGAGCGGGAACTGGAAGAGAATCCTGCGCTGGAAAAAGTGAAGGAAGAAAATAAAGAAGATGAATTTTCAAGCGATGACAGTTTTGAAGAGGAAGGCAACGAAAGTATCGACACCGATTTCGACGTAAACGATTATATTTTTGATGATGAACCCGCTTACAAATCATCTGCTAATAATTATTCTGCTGACGACGAGGAGTTTGATAATCAGGCACTCTTGACAGAAGGACAATCTTTATACGATTATCTTCTGGAACAAATTTATTTGGCCAATATTGATAACGATGATTTAAAAATCGCTGAATACATTATTGGAAACCTTGATAACGACGGCTATCTTCGTAGAGAAGTGAAGCAGTTGGTTGACGATTTAGCCTTCTCCCAATCGCTGGTTACCACGCCAGAAAAAGTGACTGAAATCTTAGAAAACTACGTTCAAAAATTAGATCCGTCTGGCGTTGGCGCTAGAGGTTTACAAGAATGTCTTTTATTACAGATCGAGAAAAAAGTCAGTGGTGATAAATCGGTTACTTTAGCAGCGACTATTTTGAGAAATCAGTTTGATGCTTTGACGAACAAACATTACAACAAGATTATTCAGAAATACGATATTGAAGAAGAAGATTTGAAAGACGCATTAGATGTAATTTCAAACCTGTCGCCCCGAGTTGGTGGGAATTTCGATACCCAAACAATTACCATTAACCAGGAAATTATACCAGATTTCTTAATCACCGTCAAAGACAATGGTCCAAGAGGCGTTGATGTAATTCCTTCTTTGAATAGCAAAAATGCACCTTCGCTGCGAGTTTCAGATGAATACAAAGATATTTTAACCACTTATTCTCACGACAAAAAATCAGCTGAACACAAACAAGCAGCCTTGTTCATTAAGCAGAAATTAGATGCAGCGAAATGGTATATCGATGCTATTAACCAGCGTCAGAACACTTTGTTGCAAACGATTTCAGCGATTGTAAAGTTGCAGAAAGAATATTTCATTACGGCCGATGACAAATCATTGAAACCGATGATTTTGAAGGATGTTGCAGATATTACTGGTTTTGATATTTCTACAATTTCTAGAGTGGTAAAAAGCAAATATGCCGATACTCCGAACGGAATTGTTTATTTGAAAAGTTTATTCTCTGATTCATTGACCAACGATGATGGCGAAGAGGTTTCTACCAAAGAAATTAAAACCCACTTGATGGATATCATCGATGCGGAGAGCAAAAGAAAACCGTATACCGATGACGCATTGGTAGGTCTTTTAAAAGAAAAAGGTTACAATATTGCCCGACGTACGATTGCAAAATATCGTGAACAGTTGAATATTCCGGTAGCGCGTTTGAGAAAAGAATTGTAAATAATACTTTATAGAAATTTAAAGAAGAGGGGAATTTTAATTAATTTCCCTCTTCTATATTTTGGAGCTGTTGTAAATTTCTGCCTAATCGTCTTAAGATAAATCCATAAACAACGCGGTAATAAAACCAGATTAATAGCACGCTGATTCCCATAGTTAAAATTAATCCGGCGATGAAACCAAACTTGGTGTCACTATCCAGTTGAATATGTTGTTCCGCCAAAACCATTGAAATAAAGATTCCCAAAACCGCAGTGAATAAAATCACCAAAACAATATTCGCCAGTATGAATAACTGTACGGTTTTTTTAAACTTAATGATTTGCAGAATCAATTTTTTAAGGTTTGATTCAATATTAATCTTCCGATAATTTTGATAAAATAAATAAACGAAAACTGCCGTCAGCGCTAAACTGACCATCTTTAATATGAGGTAAAGTTGAGAAATTGTACTTTCAAAACTGACTGAATCTGTAATGCCTAACTTCCCTAAAACACTCATCAAATCAGTGGTGTCTTCGCCCAAAAAAGTATAGTATAAATTGGCGCCCAGAATCAGTAAAAATTCTACGATGCTGATCCATAAAATATATTTCACATAGTTCCGCGACGATTTATTCAGCATCGATTCAATTTCGCTGGTATTGTATTTTGGTTCAACAGGTTCTTGTTGCCAAGTTTTTTTGAAACTATCTAAATCAAATTCAGGCATGTTTTTCCATTAATTGTTTTAAAGTTTTCTTCAATCGATTCATTTTCACTCTGGCATTAACCTCGGTAATTCCTAAGTTTTCTGCAATATCGCGGTACGGTAAATCGTCCAGATACATGGTGACAATCGCTCGTTCCACATTCGGTAGCATTTTGATCACTTTATATAGCGTTGAAATATGCTGCTGTTTTTCATCATCAATTTCCAGAAATTCACTGTGATGAAAATCCATCAATTCGTCCGTTTGCGGTGATTTTGTTTTCTTTCGAAAGAGCGTAATTGCTGTGTTCAAAGCAACTCTGTACATCCACGTAGAAATTTTCGACTGTCCTTTGAATGAGTCGTAAGAACGCCAAAGTTGTAACACAATCTCTTGAAAAAGATCTTGCTCATCTTCCAAAGTATTGGTATAGAGCCGCGAAACCTTGATAATCAAACCTTGATTATCTTTAATTAGTTTTGCGAATTCTTTTTCTTTGGCACTCAAACTTTGAAGATTTTTGTAAAGAGCGAAGATAAATTTTTTTAAATGAAATTAATATAAATTCAATATTTATCCTATAATTTCAGCGCGGATGCTTTCAGGTTTTCACTTAAGCTACCATGTAATTTATTATATTTGCCTCATGATTCTACGCGGAGAAAATTTAATTAAAGAATACGGTCCTAAAAAAGTGGTAAAAGGCGTTTCTGTGGAAGTTGCACAGGGCGAAATCGTCGGCCTTCTCGGTCCGAACGGTGCTGGAAAAACTACTTGTTTCTATATGATTGTCGGTTTGGTGAAACCAACTTCTGGGAAAGTTTTTTTAGATAATAAAGAGATAACCAATGATGCGATGTACCGTCGTGCTCAGAATGGAATCGGCTATCTGGCGCAGGAAGCATCCGTTTTCAGAAAACTTTCAGTAGAGGATAATATTTTGGGTGTTCTGCAATTGACTAAGCTTTCAAAGCGCGAACAACAAATGAAATGCGACGAACTGATCGAAGAGTTTTCTCTGGAACATGTTCGAAAAAACCGTGGCGATTTATTGTCTGGAGGTGAAAGACGAAGAACTGAGATTGCACGTTGTTTGGCAACCAGCCCGAATTTTATATTACTCGATGAACCTTTTGCGGGAGTTGACCCGATTGCCGTCGAAGATATTCAGAAAATTGTACGAAGCTTGGTTGATAAAAATATTGGAATTTTAATTACAGATCACAACGTCCAACAGACTTTAGCGATTACGCACAAGACTTATATTATGTTTGAAGGTAGGATTTTGAAAGAAGGACTTCCGCACGATTTGGCTAATGATCCACAGGTTCGGGATGCTTATCTGGGTGAAAACTTCGTGTACCAGGATATTTTGAACAAGCCGAAGAGAAGATCATTCGTCTATAATATCTGGGCTGGAAATTTCGATTCTAAAAGACAATTTCAGTCTTTTGTCGATGATCATTTTCAGGAGAGCGACAGTCTGCGGGTAATGTATGGTTTTGAAGATATCAGTTTTGCTTCTTTAGCCAATTCTGAAATCGAACATATCTTTAATGAAGTGGTTGATAAAAATTCCAACAATTCATTTCTATTTCAAAAGAAGGAAATCAATTTAAATTATACTTTAGAAACTGCACAGGTCAATTCAAATATTCTCAGCAAACCAGAATTGCGCTATCTAACCAGCTTTGCCTTTGAATCATAAAGCATATAATTGAAAACGTTCATCTTCGGTTCAATTTTTTAAAGTAGAATCATAGTAAGTTTTTTGTGGTTCAGTAATTCCATTTTTTTTAGTGTAAACTATGCCGAAACCATTTAATAGAACCATTACCCTTTATCATATTTATCAGCAACTGATTCCTTTCATTAAACCTTATCGGTTGATGATTTACGGAACTTTGTCGCTGACTTTAGTTGGTGCTTTACTGGCGCAGGTAAATCCTTTGGTTTTAAAATATACGGTTGATGAAGTTACTGAACTGATTCAGCTTCCAGATCCAATGGCAGATGGAATTCACGTCTTGGTCGTTATCTCAGCCATCTTATTAGGCAAGGAATTACTGAATATTTTCATTCAGTTTGGCCAAAAATTTTATGGTGAAAAAATCAGAATCAGCACCAGTTCTGTATTGGCGCAAACGGCGATTGATAAAATCCTAACGTATAGCGTCGCTTTCTACACCAACGAAAATCACGAGTCCGGAAAGCTTCAACAAAGAATTGATCGAGGAATTGAGAGTTTAACCAAACTTGTTCAGAATTTCTTTATCGATATTTTACCCCTGTTTTCAAATGCCTTGATTGCTTTAGTAATCATGTATATGCAAAATGCTTATGTCGGTTTAGTTTCTACCATTGTTGTTCCTATTTATTTCACCATCAGTTCTTTACAAGCGAAAAAGCTGTCTGGCGTTCGGCGTCAGTTGAGAAATCAGCGGGAGCAAAAAACGTCAGGACTTTTAAATTTAATCAATTCGATTATGGTTATTAAAAGTTTTGTGCGTGAAAAATTTGAAGGAAAAAAGCAGTACGATTTACAAATGCAGCTCATGGACAGCCAAATGTTCACCCGCAGAACCAATTTTATTTATGATGGTTTAAAAACTTTTATCGAACAGATCGGAGTTGTATTAATTATTCTTTTAACCGTTTATTTGGTGCTCGATCAGCAAATGACGATTGGGGCGATTATGTTGCATATTCTTTTGTTTAATAATGTTTCGGCGCCAATTCGTCAACTTCACCGGATTTACGATGATATGAACGATGCTATGATTTACGCAGAAGGCTATTTTGATATCATCAATGCGGAAGATCAAACCGAACCCAACGGTACTTTCGTTGAAAAAAATATCAAAGGAAAATTTGAATTAAAGAACATTGATTTCACTTATCCGAATGGAACCAAAGCTTTACACAATGTTTCGATGACCTTCGAGAATGGAAAAACTACGGCGCTGGTTGGTTTGAGTGGTGCTGGAAAATCGACCATCATTAATCTTTTATGCAAATTTTACTTACCAGATACGGGAAAGATTTTATTAGATGAAGTTGACTTGAATGATTTTGATAACACTTCTTTGCGAAACGATATCGGTTTGGTTCTACAAAAAAATCATATTTTTCAGGGAAGTATTGAGGACAATATCAGGTATGGAAATATGAATGCCAGCTTTGAAGAAATAGAAGCCGCTGCAAAAAAAGCTTATTTGCACAATCAGATTATCGAGTTACCAGACCAATATAAGCATGATGCCACACAATTATCGGGTGGTCAACAACAAAGGATTGCGATTGCGCGTTTGTTTTTAAAAGATCCACCGATTATCTTCCTTGATGAACCCACGGCAAGTTTAGATGCAATTGCGACGGAACAGATTAAAAACTCGCTTGATGCCATTAAAGAAGGCAGAACCGTCGTCATCATTTCGCATTCTTTGTCGCAGATTTTAGATTCAAATTGTATTTATGTGATGAAAAAGGGAACGGTTGTTGAGAGTGGAACGCATGATGAACTGATCAGTTTGCAAGGCTCGTATCGCGAAATTTTTGATGCCTCGGCGAGAAGTTTAAACCTCGATAAATTACTGAGTTCCTTTAAAGAAAATTAATACTAAAATTTAAAAATGAAAAAATATATTTTTGTCCTTTTACCTTTATTTGCTGTTACATCTTGTACCAAAATAGAGGAAACCATCAACGAGCAGATTGAGAAAACCACGACCAGCGTTAAAGAAAAAGCTCAAAATGCAGTTAAAGAAACTTTGAATGAAACAGTGAGTAATTCATTAAATTCTTTAACCAATGCTGAAAATGCACAGTTTCAGGAAGTTTTTCCGAATGGAGAACCAACCATGATTTCAGAATTTTCTGGTAAGAAATTTACTTTTCCAAACGGTTCACCAGCGTATATTTTTAAATATAAAGCTGAAAAAGAAATTTTGATTCCCTATTTGGAACAGCAGGAAACTTTGGATCAAGCGAAATCTGATCAGGTTGCCAAGAAAATCGATGGACAAACATTCATTGATAAGCTGAGTTTTGTGCAAAAATTTTTGCCGGCAAATACGATTGACATGAGTTTTTTAGAAGACATTAAAAAGGATAAAAACGTAGAATATTACAAATTGAAAAGATTTCCGAACAGCAGTACGATTATTTACAATCCGAAAACGAAACAGGTTTTTCAGTTCGTAGAAGTTGCCAAGAAAATTTAATATGTCTCCGAATTTAATTGAAAACACAGTCATCTTCGTCAAGAAAAAGCTTGATGGTGTAGAAGCCGGACACGATTGGTTTCACATCGAACGGGTTTGGAAAATATCAAAGAAAATTGCCGAAGAAGAAAAGTGTAATCTTCAGGTTGTTGAACTCGCAGCTTTACTTCATGATATCGCTGATCCAAAATTTCACGATGGTGACGAAACTTTAGCTTTAAAAATTTCTCGGGAGTTTTTAGAAGGTCAATCTGTTTCTACAGAAATTATCGACCAGGTTTTATTCATTATTCAAAATATTTCCTTTAAAAATAGGAGAGAAGTTCCAGCTGTTTTACCTATTGAATTGCAAATTGTGCAAGATGCAGATCGGCTTGATGCGATTGGCGCCATTGGGATTGCGCGGACTTTCAATTTTGGTGGCTTTAAAAATAATTTGATGTATCATCCTGAACTTCCACCTAGAATTAATCAATCGAAAGATGACTACAAAAAGTCAAATGGAACAACAGTCAATCATTTCTATGAGAAGCTGCTGCTTCTAAAAGATTTAATGAATACCGATTCGGGTAAAAAACTAGCAGAAGAACGACACGATTTTATGCTTCTATTTTTAGACCAGTTCTATCGGGAATGGAATGTAGAATAAGAGGATAGCGGTGAAAATTTCGATTTTTCACATCCTAATTTTATTTATCTTTACCCCATGTTTTATATATTTTTTCTGCTCGTTTTATTCCTTTCTTTCTGTCTGCTTTTTTCCGTGATAAAGACCGGTAGATTTCAATCTTGGGCAAAAGCGTTTCGGATTGTCATCGTGGCGATTTCAGCGGTGGTATACACTTTATATTTCGTTCAAAAAAGTTTAGATCAGTTTGTACAAGATTCTCTGACCGTTCAGGTCGTTAATAAATTACCTTTTCCTTTAGATTTTTATCTCATTAAAATTAATGATGATGCTGATCCTGATTTGAGATTTGAAACGCGCCACCTCGGTATGATTAGAAATAGTTATTACCGAATTGATTATTTGAAAATGGAGAAATCTGATCAATATTGGATTGCCGCTTATATGGGTAAAAAAAACCTGGTTTATTTCTCCCAACATTCTGTTCCCAATAAAAACGAAGACCAGATTATCGAAGTGCAAAATTACATCGTGCAAAGTTCACGGTTGGCAGACATTGCCAAATCTCGCATCGAAGCTCTGAAGTTCGATAATATAAAAACCGCGATTTGGATGACTTTGGGACTGCTTTTGTTATTTTTAAATATCGCCTTGTTATTTAAAACCGAGAAAGTAAAAGTTTTAAAGTAAGCCCAACAATTTGGATTCTGTTAACGATTGATTTGAAGGTTTCGGTTACGATGAGATTTTATAAGATTTAATTCTACCGAAATCGCACGATTGAAATTTTCAACTAAAAAAGACGAACCGAAGCCCGTCTTTTGAAAATAAGAAATTGATCAATTATTTACCTTTCTTTTCTTTCAATGCCTCTTTATCTTTATCTGATGGATTCCAAACTTTCACTTCAGAATCTTTAGTCACTCCAGACAATATCTGAACGTTAATTCCGTCACTAGCGCCTAGTTTCACATTCACCTTTTTAAATTTACCATCTGGCTGTTTCACTTCCACGAAAGAATTATCTTTGCCGTTAACCTTTTCATATTGGATTAAAGACTCATCCAACAGCAAAGCATTTTTCTGAGAACTTAAAATAATTTCGCCATTTGCGGAAAACCCAGCTCTGATATATTCATTCGTTTTATTAAAAACATCACCTTCAATCGGAAATTTAATCGTTCCTGCTTCATCTTTTCCTTTTGGTGCAATCATCGTCACACGCCCTGGAAACGATTTGTTTTGCAAGGCACCGATTACCACATTCATATCCATTCCTTCTTTTAATTTCCCAGCTTGAGCTTCATCAATCGTTCCTTCAAAAATCAGGGAATTCAAATCTGCAATCGAGCAAATCGTACTTCCAGCATTAAAGGAGTTGGCCTCAATCACCTGACTTCCTACTTTTACGGGAACTTCTAAAACTGTTCCATTGGCTTTCGACCGAATCTGAGTTGTCGCCAAACCAGCTAATTCTGGCGTTGCGCCAGTCTTCGCGATCTGAAGATTTTTCTGAGCAGTTTGTCTTTGTTGTTGCGCATTTCTCAGTTGTTGTTGTGTAGATTGTAACTGCTGCTGGGCAGAAATATATTCTTGTTTAGAGATCACGCCTTGCGAAAACAATCTTTGTTGCATGGCGAATTGCTTTTGTTGCTGCGAAACATTGATTTGAGCATTACTGATTTGTAGGTTGGCATTACTAATCTCCTGCGTCGCCGCATTCACATTCTGAATACTCGGCACAATTCGAATCGTCGCCACCAATTGACCCGCGATAACTTTGTCGCCTTCCGTCACTAAGATTTTATCGATAATTCCGGAGATATTCGGTTTTATTTCAATTTCCTCTCGCGGCACAATTTTCCCCGTTGCCATTACTTTATCGTCCATATTTTGGATGAAAGGTTTCTTAGTCAGGAACGCCTCGCTCTCTTTCGAATTCGAAGAAACCAGATAACTGATTCCCGAAATCAGCGCCACGACAAAGACCAAACCTAGAAAGATATACAGGGCTTTTTTAAAGGTGAACTTCTTTTTCATATACTTAGTTTATTTTTTAATTTTTTTTAGGGCGACTTTTCCGCCCTCCATTCCCGCTTTTTTGTTCGTCGTGCCTCCTCGCAAAAAGAGCTTCATTCAGGTCGGGTCGCAACCCGGTTAAAGATTCAAGATCATTTATAAATTATCCCTGAGCTAATATCAATTATCAATTATCAATCATAATTTATCAATGATTAATAATGTATACCTATTCCGATCTCAAAGCTTCAATCGGGCGAATCTTAACCGCTCTCTGGGCTGGAATCATTCCGACAATTAGACCCAAAACGACCATAATCGCCATCGCTCCGAAAACCTGTCCATAATTAACTGTCGGATTATAAAACGGAAAGGCATCTTGATCTTTGGTAATAAAATTCAGAATCATGAGTAAAAATATTCCTAACATAAATCCCAGAATTCCAGACGTTAAGGTGATGACCACACTTTCTAATAATATTTGATTTCTTACTTCTGCCGGCTTAGCACCTAAGGCTCGCCGAATACCGATTTCTTTGGTTCTTTCTTTTACGGTGATCAGTAAGATATTCGAGATGGCAATGACGCCGGCTAAAATTGTTAAGGATCCAACGGTGATGGTTAGTAGCTGCATTCCAGTTAAAAATCCAGTTACCTTCAAAAACATTTTACCCAGATTAAAACTACCAAATGCGTTGGTGTCTTCCGGCGAGACATGGTATTTCTTTTTAAGTTGCGCTTTTACCTGATCTTCAACAACGGTTAAATCAGCATCGGGTTTACTGACGATTGCAAAAAAGCCAACCTTATCACCCGTGTTATACATTTTCGAAAAGGTAGTGAAGGGAATAAATGACGATTGATCATTCTCCATGCCGCCGCCTTTTTTCACGCGAAAAACACCGATGACATTGAAGAAAATCCCTTTCACATTGACAGATTGACCAAGGGGATTTTCATTCTTTTTCGAATCGAAGAAGTTTTTATAAATTTCCTCACCAATCACAATTACATTTTTATTTCCTGAAATATCGGCATCGTTCAAATACCGACCAAAGACCAATTTCTTTTCTGAAATTTTATTTCCGACTGGGAAATCACCCGTCAAAGTGTAGGTGGCATTTTTGCCGTTTCTGGAAAAAGATTCGCCGGGAGTTCCGAAATTTCCTCTGGAAGATTGCGGCGAAATATAATCGATCTGCTGAATTTTTTTTGGTAGTAAATCGAGATCACTTAAATGCAAATCCATCTTTCTACCTTTCGGAAATCCGTCGTAAGGTATTGTAGTATTCTGCGCCCAAAGGAAAATAGAGTTCGTCGCAAAACCAGAGAACAATTTATCGAAACCATTTTCCATTCCTTTGGCTGCACCCAAAAGCGCCACGAATAGGAACATTCCCCAACCCACGCCAATCATGGTCAGAAACGTTCGCAACTTATTATTCTTGAGGGAATAATAAATTTCTTGCCAGGTATCTATTTTGAAAATGATGTTCATATAAAAAACTTTGTTTTTTCTGTCAATTTACTACACTTGTGAATTTCTTCGAGTGATTTTTTTTACGTCAATCTTTAAAAGCAATTTTCCTTTATCCGTTAACCATCATCCATCATCCATCATCCATCATCCATCACCCATCATTCATCACCGACATCACTCGCTCCTCAACGCTTCAATCGGTTTAATCCTACTGGCTCGATAAGCCGGAACAAATCCTGCAATCAAGCCAGAAATAACTAAACTTGTAAAAGCGACGATCACAATTCCCCAACCTACAGATGGATCCACAATAAAATATTTTTCTAAACTATCGTCAATTAAGGTCAAAGTCAAAATCCCTAGTCCAACACCAATTAAACCAGAAACGACCGTGATTACGATACTTTCTTGCATAATCAAACCAACAATGCTACTCGGCTTGGCTCCAATAGCTTTTCTCACACCAATTTCCTGAGTTCGCTCTTTTACAATGTAAACCATGATGTTGCTAATTCCAATAATTCCAGCCAGCAAAGTTCCCATGCCGATAAAACCAACAATCAGCGTGATGATGAACAGAAACTGAAATGTTTCGCCCATGTTTTTAGCATTGTTTCTAACTACAATCCCATTTTCATCGTCGGGGGAAACTTTATGTTTTGATTTTAATTCTTTCTCTAATTGCTCACCATATTTAATAGCATCAGCGGGTTTCATGGCTGGATTGTAAGTGATGAAAATCGTATTTACGGTATCTGATCCTTTCTTTAATTGTTGTAAAGTAGTAATCGGAACAGTAATCATGCGTTCGTCAAAGTCACCTCCATCATCAGAAAAAACTCCGACCACTTTAAACATGGTTCCATTAATATCCAAATCTTTTCCAATCGGACTTCCGTTTTTAATTAAATCCCGCTGAACCATTCGACCGATCACTGCAACATTTTGCATTCGTTTCATATCTAAAGGACTTAGATACCGACCTTCCGTCAAATCACGATTTTCAATAATTTGCTCCTCAGGGTTGGCGCCACTTATTTGATAATTCCCGCTTTCGCGACCGTATTTAACCGTCATGTTAGCGGAGTAGCGCGGCGTAGAACTTTCTATTTTTTCGGTATCTTGGCTGGTAATCTGTTCGTAGTCATCATTTTTTAAAACAATCTGCCGATCTGATTGTAAGCCACCGTAAGCAATGGTTGTTTTTCTTGTAAAAATGGTGATCAGGTTGGTAGCATCTCTGGCGAAACCTTCCGTAAAAGCATTTTGTAATCCAGATCCAATTCCAAAAAGAACGATGAAAATATACAAGCCGAGCGCAACCGTGAAGCCAGACAGAATCGTCCGCAGAATATTACTGCGAATGGATTCAAATATTTCTCTCCAGCGGTCGAGGTCAAACATAATTTGTAATTTTCTTTAAAAACATTTTTTTATAAATTCACAATTCACTGCGAATCAACTTTATTTTAAAACTCTCTGAGTTATGAATTCATCACTTTCGATAATTCCATCTTTCAGCGTTACATTTCTTTTGGTTTCGGCTGCCACATCGGGTTCGTGCGTAACCACAATAATTGTTTTTCCTTCGCGGTTTATTTCCTGCAAAAGTTTCATAATTTCGTAGGTCGTTGCTGAGTCTAAAGCTCCTGTCGGTTCGTCGGCAAGAATTACTTTTGGATCGGTAATCAAAGCACGAGCAATCGCAACTCTTTGTTTTTGTCCGCCTGAGAGTTCGTTAGGTAAGTGGGTTGCCCAGTCGGCAATTCCAACCTTCGCCAGATATTCCATCGCTCTGAGATTCCTTTCTTTTCGTCCGACGTTCTGATAATAGAGCGGCAGCGCTACATTTTCTAAAGCGGTTTTGTACCCAATTAAGTTAAAAGACTGGAAGACAAATCCTAAAAATTTGCTTCGGTATTCGGCAGCTTTTATCTCCGAAAGATGCTCGATCGCAATGCCGTCAAGCTCATAAGTGCCTGTATCTTTTGAATCTAAAATCCCAATGATATTTAATAAGGTCGACTTTCCAGATCCAGAACTTCCCATAATGGAAACAAATTCGCCTTCCGCAATCGAAAGATTAATTCCTTTCAAAACATGGAGCTTGCTCTTTCCAGTATCGTATGATTTGTTGAGGTCCTTAATTTCTAACATCAAGTAGGGATTAATTTATTAATAAGTATCGAAAAAAAATTAATTGTTACACGATCGCTTTTTAATTATTTTTTTTTGGTACGTTTAAGATAATGAGACTGTTTTCATTAAGTTTACAAAGTAGTGTTTAATAAATACAGTTGTAAAACATCAGTTCGAGATGTTAATCGTTGCGATTGCTTTGTAGATGCGTCGTCTGTGTGATTGTGGAAAACTTTTACGGCTTGTAGTCAATGAATTAATATTTACACCTTTCTTTATATGCTTTCATTTTCTATTTTTGTACGGAACGCATCAAAGACTGAATTTTCTATTTTTGAGATGCGTTCAAGATTTAAATAACTAATAATCATGTCGTTGACTTAGTTCGTTTTAGAAACAGCAAACGATTTAATAATAATTTTACTATGGGGATTTTTGATAAAAGAATAGGATACAAACCATTTGAGTATCCAGAAATTTTACAGTTTGTGGAAGCAATTAACAAATCGTTTTGGGTTCACTCTGAAGTGGATTTTACAGCCGATGTTCAAGATTTTCACTCTCAGTTAGAGCCGCATGAAAAGAATGCGATTAAGAATGCGCTATTGGCAATCGCTCAAATTGAAGTTTCCGTGAAAACTTTCTGGGGAAATCTTTACAATCACATGCCGAAACCGGAACTTAATGGTTTGGGAGCCACGTTTGCAGAATGTGAGTTCCGTCATTCAGAAGCTTATTCGCGTTTGTTAGAAGTATTAGGGTACAACGATGCTTTCAATCAAGTCATCGAAATTCCTGCCATTAAAAAGAGGATTGATTTTCTGTCTAATGTTTTGAAACACGCCAATTCGACTTCGCAGAAAGAATATGTTTCATCGTTGTTGTTGTTCAGTATTTTAATTGAAAACGTTTCTTTATTTTCTCAGTTTGCGATTATTTTATCGTTCACAAGATTTAAAGGTTACATGAAAAATGTTTCTAACATTATTGCCTGGACTTCCGTTGATGAGCAAATTCACGCCAATGCTGGTATTTATTTAATCAACAAAATCCGTGAAGAGCAGCCTGATTTATTAACCGATTCTGATATTGAGGATATCTATACATTGGTTGATCACTCGATTCAAGTGGAAGAAGAAATCTTAGATTGGATTTTCGAAATGGGAGAAATTGATAATATTTCAAAAGAGAATTTATTGAACTTCATGAAGTTCCGTGTGGATGACAGTCTGAAGAAGATTAATATGAAAACCCGTTACAACATCACGCCGGAAGATTACCGTCCGATGGTTTGGTTTGAGGAAGAAGTTTTCGCCAATTCTATGGATGATTTCTTTGCTAAAAGACCCGTTGATTATACCAAACACGATAAGAGTATTACCTCGAACGATTTATTTTAACTAGCAGGGAAGATAAAAAAAGACACAAATTAAAATTATGGCAACATGTACAGCACCAGTAAATGGTCACCGTTCATCAAGTGCAGCAGCAAACTGCCCAGCTTGCAGTAGTCGAAGTTACGGTCGAAGTTCTAATTCTTATCCGACATATCCCTCTTCATCGAGTAACTCAAGAAGTTTTAGCAGCGGTTCATCAAGAAGCTTAAAACCTCGTTGGTCTTCAATAGGATCAGCTACCTTTTACACTCCTACAGAAATCCGTACTCTTACACCGATTCGTGAAAGCGTCGAGCAACGCGCTAATTTACCTGACTTAAGAGATGTCTTCCTTTGCCATGCTTGGGATGATCGAAAAGAGGCTGCTAAAGAATTACACGATTTATTAGAATCTAAAGGTGTATCTGTTTGGTTTAGTGAAAAAGATGTTTTGTTGGGATCTTCGTTACTTCGTGAAATAGATAAAGGTTTGGCGAAATCACGTGTCGGTATCGTATTGGTTACACCCTCATTTTTAAAACGTGTTAAAGATGAAGGAATTGCCGACAAAGAACTTTCGGCTTTACTAGCGCGAGATTTACTTGTTCCCATAATTCATAATACAAATTATGAGGCATTACGTGAAGTGAGCCCTTTACTTGGTTCAAGAAGTGGATTATCTACTAAAGAAGAATCGATGATCGAGGTTGCTGCAAAGTTAGCAGAATTAGTTGCTCCAGAGGTTTTATTGAATTGAAAATCAAAAAGATAAGCAATAACATTTTGACGAATTTATTTTAATCGTTTAACTAGAAAAGTTTAAAAAACTTACATGGGACTTACTATCATCGGGATTTGAAAACCATTTCCTATAAAATAATCTTTTTTAGAAATCGAGCACATGAAAAAAGCAACGCAAAACCAGATTGAACAACTTGAAAAGTTAAGAGAGAAGATTAAATTGTCAAATGACGTTGAAACTAAAACTGAGCTATTAGTTAGTACAGAAGAAATATTGAAGGAGATTGACTTTATGAGTAATTATTACACCAATTTCGTGGGTGATATGAGAAGATACAAAAACCAGAAAGCAATAGCAATAGAAAGTGCGCTCGTCACAATTTTGGATGAGGCGATTGAGCAATATAAAAACTAAAGAGTTTTCTGCTTTTATAGAAGAATTTATGAGAGCGCTAAACAGAAACTTATGAACAGGTTTTAAAATCAATAGGAACGGGCTTCAGTCCGTTTGGGAAAAAGGAAAATTCCATTGGCTTTAGCCGAAATCTATTGAAAGAGATAAGCGCTGTTAGAGCTTCAAGCTCTAACAGCGCTGGAAAATTTTCTAAAGGAATAAAGACAGAAGTAATAGCCCCGATTGTAGTGTAAATCCTGGCCTTGCGAATCGAAAAATTTAAATTAATTACGCTACTCCAATTGCAAGGACAGATTGCAACGGAAAGCGGGACCGAGAAATAAAAGAAGCAGCCAGTTGAAGCTTCAAAAAAAATAATAGAAAACACATTGTACGCGGTACATTTTAGAGAAAAAAAATATGGAGGATCAGAAAAAAATATGGTGGCTGAACGAAGAGTCAGAGCAAATGCTCAACCGCGGCTATTTATTAAAAGGCGAAACCGTAGACGGCGCAATTACCAGAATTACCGCAGCCGCAGCCAAAAGATTATACAAACCAGAATTACAACCGGCCTTCGAAGAAATGATTCGAAAAGGTTGGATCAGTTTCTCCTCGCCCGTTTGGGCGAATATGGGAACAGAAAGAGGATTGCCGATTTCTTGTTTCAATGTTCATGTTCCGGATAATATTGAAGGTATTACGCACAAATTAGGAGAAGTAATTATGCAGACCAAAATTGGTGGCGGAACGTCTGGCTATTTTGGGGAATTGAGAAACCGTGGAACTGCCGTAACAGACAACGGAAAATCTTCAGGTGCCGTTTCATTTATGAAATTATATGATACTGCCATGGACGTTGTGTCACAAGGTGGCGTTCGTCGTGGTGCTTTTGCGGCTTATTTGGATGTTGACCATGGAGATATTGAAGAATTTTTGTCGATTAAAGATATTGGAAGTCCGATTCAGAACTTGTTTACCGGAATTTGTGTCCCAGATTATTGGATGCAGGATATGATCGATGGCGATATGGACAAACGTAAAATCTGGGCAAGAGTTTTAGAAAGTCGTGCGCAGAAAGGATTGCCGTATATTTTCTTCACTGATAATGTGAACAGAAATAGGCCACAAGTTTATAAAGACTTGGGAATGCCTGTGAATGCAAGTAATTTATGTTCAGAAATTATGTTGCCATCTAACGAAGCAGAATCATTTATTTGCTGTCTGTCGTCGATGAACTTAGAGTTATATGACGAGTGGAAAGATACCGACGCCGTGAAATTGGCCATATATTTCTTAGACGCTGTTTTATCAGAATTTATTGAAAAAACGGAAGGTAATTATTATTTAAATGGAGCACGGACTTTTGCTTTACGTCATAGAGCTCTTGGTTTAGGAGTTCTGGGATATCATTCTTATTTGCAGAAAAATATGATTCCGTTTGAAAGTTTTGAAGCGACGCAGTTTAATGCAAAAGCTTTTAGACAAATTAAAGAGCAGTCTATTATTGCATCTCAGGAATTAGCCAATATTTACGGCGAACCAGAATTGTTAAAAGGATATGGAATGCGAAATACCACCACCATGGCAATCGCTCCTACAACTTCCAGTTCTGCGATTTTAGGACAGACTTCTCCGGGAATTGAGCCGTTTGCATCGAATTATTACAAAGCAGGATTGGCGAAAGGAAACTTTATGCGCAAGAATAAATACCTTGCAGTATTACTGAAAGAAAAAGGAATTGACAATGAGGATACTTGGAGAACAATTATGTTGAATCACGGTTCTGTTCAGAATATTCCAGAATTATCTGAGGAAGAAAAAGCAGTATTTAAAACGTTTCGTGAGATTTCTCCAATGGAGATTATCTCTCAAGCTGCGCAAAGACAACAATACATCGATCAGGGACAATCCTTAAACTTACAGATTCCATCAACCATGCCAGTAAAAGATGTTAACTATTTGTACATCGAAGCTTGGAAAAAAGGAGTTAAATCTCTGTACTACCAAAGAAGTTCTTCTGTTTCAAAAGAAATGATGGTGAACTTTGTGAGTTGTTCGAGTTGTGAAGCTTAAAAGACTGTAAGATTCGAGACAAATAGATTATAGACTAAACCGTGGAATTTTTTCTGCGGTTTTTTTTATCTTTGATAGACTGAGACCTAAATTCTGCCACTTAAAATCTAAAAAAATGAAATTCGGAAAAGTTGAGGATCCCTCGCAAATTGATTTTAGACTTCCTAAAGATCATCCACGAACGAAAGAAATTTTAAAGAAAAATAAATCCAAAGATTTCAATATCTCCATTGGGTGTGCGAAATGGAACAAAACCGATTTGAAAGGATTTTATCCCAGAGGCACGAAAGATGAATTGACTTATTATTCGACGCAATTTAATTCCATCGAGTTGAATGCTACCTTTTATAAGTCGCCTTCACCAGACCAGGTTTTTACTTGGAAAGATAAAACGCCGGCCGATTTCAAGTTCTTTCCAAAAGTTCCGAATACGGTTTTGCATTATCGAAGGTTGATCAATATTACAGATGTCGTAACTGGATTTGCGAGCTCTGTTTTAAATTTTGAGAAAAATTAGGAATGGTCTTTCTTCAACTTCACGATAATTTTAAACCGAAAGATTATGAGCGTTTAGAAAAGTTCATTCAGGATTGGCCCAAAGAAGTTCCGCTGGCTGTAGAACTACGAAACAGTGAATGGTTTGCCGATGAAGAAGTTTCTAATAAAACAATGGATCTTTTTGAAAAGCATCATATTACGAATATCATCGTTGATACCGCCGGAAGACGGGATCTGCTTCACATGCGACTCACCACTGATACTGCTTTTATTCGATATGTCGGCGCGAATGCAGACAGTGATTATATGAGATTAGATCACTGGGTGAAACGCATCAAAGTTTGGAGAAAAGGGGGTTTAAAAAATCTTTATTTCTTCGTTCATCAAAATATTGAAAAATCTTCTCCACTTTTATCTGCCTATTTTATTGAAGCTGTAAACAAGGAATTTGGCACTGATATTCATATTCCTGAAATGGCAGAAATCAAAAATAAATTTTAAGTTCTACTTAATTCTGTAGTACATTTTCTCCTTTTAATAAAATCGGAGATTAGTTAAAATTGATTAAAAATAGTAAAAGACTTTGTTGTCTTTTATTATTTTATTAATTACATTTGTGTATACTAAAAAATTTATGTTCTCAAAATCATGTGAGTATGGAATCCGCGCTTCAATTTATGTCGCAAAACACTCCTTGAAAAAAAGGAGAGTAAGTTTAAAGCAAGTTGCTTTGCATACGGATTCTCCACCTGCTTTTATGGCAAAAATTTTACAGAAATTAATTAAAACTGATATTCTCTTTTCACAAAAAGGACCGACTGGTGGATTTTTCGTTCCCGTAGAGAATGTAGAAAAGATTTCACTTTTAAATATTGTACTCGCGATGGATGGAGATGGTATTTTTGAAAACTGCACACTAGGTCTTCGAAGATGTGATGATCAAAAACCTTGTCCGCTTCATTTTAACTTTGTGAAAATTAGGGACGACATGAGAGAGACTTTAGAGCAAACGACTTTGAAATCATTAGCGGAAGACGTTTCAGATGGCGTCACTTTTTTGAAACGCTAAGTTTTTTTACGATAATAAAGGACAATTTTATCTTTTAATATTTTTATATGAATAATTCAATATTTGGGGAATCGGGCATTCAGATTACGTTGGTTCTCATTTTATTACCAGTGCTCGTGGGGTTGGTTATTGCGATTGTAAAAACTTACAGTACATATAAAAACCTGCGGAACCGCCGAAAACTTTTTGACTTCAACAAGAAGATTGAAAAGCTTACGCCCCAGGAACTTGATCTCTACGAAAAACGAAAAACAGAAGAAGAATATAAGCTTCCAGAAAATCAGCTTTCTGGTTCCGTCGCACCGTCGGATGAAAAGGGACTTATTTACAACATTAACGCGATTGAAGAATTGCGCGTTATTCCTTTTAAAAGAAGTTTTGTCCCGCAAAATTATATCTCACCAGAATTAGCAAAACTAATTTTATATTTTATTGGATTCTCCATTTTCTGGTTGTTGTTTGGTACAACGGTTGGCGAATATTTAGGAATCAAGTTTGTAGCGCCCGACGCCGATCATGTTAGTTGGCTAAGTTTTGGGCGGCTTCGTCCGGTTCATACCAATATGGTGTTTTGGGGCTGGGCTTCCTTTGCTATGGTTGGACTGTCGTATTACGTGATTCCACGAGTAAGTAACATTGAGATTCACAGTCTGAAAATCGGCTGGTACACTTTAATCCTAATGAATGTCGCCGTGTTAGCTGGAACTATTTCCTTAATGGCTGGGATTAATAATGGTGGCGGTGAATACCGCGAGTATATCTGGCCGATTATGTCAATTTTCGCTGCCGGGATTGTTTTGTCACTTTATAATTTTTTAAAAACTGTCGCGAAACGACTCACCAAAGAAATTTACGTTTCCAATTGGTATATAATTTCTGCGATGATGTATGTGGTCGTCATTTTAGTGGTGGCATATGTTCCAATCTGGCAAGATGGCTTAGCTGAAACAATTATTCAGGGTTACTATATGCACCAGGGCGTAGGAATGTGGTTTATGTTTTTAGTTTTGGGTTTGATGTATTATTTTCTGCCGCAGCAACTGAATAAACCGATCTATTCGTACAGTTTAGGAATTTTAGCCTTTTGGACTCAAATTATATTTTACACCTTAATTGGAAGTCATCACTTTATATTTAGTGCGATTCCTTGGTGGATGCAAACGGTTGCCATCGTTGCCAGTGTCGGAATGGTTATTCCAGTTGTGGCTGGAACAGCTAACTTTTTACTTACTTTTAATGGAGCTTGGTATCAGCTGAAAACCAGTTACACGCTTCCATTTTACCTGATCGGTATTATTTTTTACTTCACGGGATCGATGCAAGGAACCGTCGAAGCCTTTAGATTTACTAATTTAATTTGGCATTTCACAGATTTCACCGTTGCTCACTCGCATTTAACGATGTATGGAATTATCACTTTCATGCTCTGGGCCTTTATTTATACGTTGGTTCCAAGAATCACGGGGAAAGAACCGCCAAAGATTTCAGTTGGTATTCACTTTTGGTTAGCCTTGATTGGCCTGATGTTCTACACGGTTCCGTTAATGATCGGAGCTACAGAAAAAGGTCTACTGTGGATGGACAATAAACCATTTATTCAAAGCGTCGTTTTAATGGCTCCTTATTGGTTGTGGCGCGCGATCGGTGGTACCATGATGTGGATTTCCCATTTTGTATTTGCTTACAATTTCTACAAAATGGTTAACAATAAGCAAGAAGTGATCATTCCGAGAACTCCTGCCGAAATTTTGGAAGCTAAAAGACAATTGAAAAATACTGAATTCATCCCTACAAAATAAATTGGAATAATGGAATTTTTAAATAATCATAAAACGCTATTCTGGTCGGCCTTAATCCTGTTTTTGTTTCTGACTTTACAGATTGCGATTTTGCCCGCGTATACCAATCAACGAGTTTATAAACCACTGCCTGATGCAAAACCATTAACCAAAGATGAGGCTGCCGGTAGAGCTGTATATGTAGAAAACGGTTGTATCGCCTGCCACAGTCAGCAAGTTCGTGAAGTTGAAATGGATAAAGTTTTTGGAACGAGACCCAGTATTCCTGCCGATTACGCTGGAAATCACCGGATGGATGTGTGGAGAAATACCGCCAATTTGCTGGGCTCCGAAAGAACTGGTCCAGATTTAACGGCTATTGGCGAGCGCCAACCAAGTGATGACTGGCATTTGCTGCATTTGTATCAACCTCGTGCGGTCGTGAAAGAATCCATCATGCCGTCTTATTCTTTTCTATTTGAAGAGAAAGAATATTTAGCAAAAGGAGATATTGAAGTAAAAGTTCCAGCAGAGTTTTTAAGACATAAATTTAAAAAAATTGTGGCGTCCAAAAAGGCTCTTCAGCTTGTTGACTATTTGAAAAGTTTAAAACAAACCAAATTACCAGAAGGAGTGAAACCAGTGGAATTCCTTTATAAAAAAGAAGTGAAGAAAGCAGTAGCGGGCGCAGCGGGCGGAGAAGCTTTACCAGATGGAACCGAATTATATACTACGCATTGTGCAAGCTGTCACCAAGCTAATGGGGAAGGCTTACAAGGTGCTTTTCCACCTTTAAAAGGAAGTCCGATCGTTGCAAGCGAGGATATCGAAGTATATGTGAATATTATCTGGGGCGGTTATAATGGCAGACCTGGTTATGGACCAATGCCATCTGTGGGTAAAAATGCCGATTTCACACCCGAAATGATCGCTGCCATAATGAATCATGAACGTTCATCGTGGGGTAATAATGCGAAACCTGTAACTGCCGCCGAAGTAAAAGCAGTAATGGATAATATTAAATAATTTTCCTTAAAAATCTTCTCATCAATATTTTATGTTATGAAAAATTTTAAAAATACCGCAATCATCTTTTTTTTACTTTTGATGAATTTCGCTTTCGCTTGTGAGGCGTGCAAACTACAGCAACCTGATGTGACTCGAGATTTTACCCATGGTGTAGGACCGCGTGGTGATTTCGATTGGATCATCGTGGCGGTAATCGCAGCGCTTACGATTTTTACTTTTATTTATTCGTTAAAGTATTTGGTGAAACCTGGTGAAAAAGATCAGAATCATATTAAGAATTCTATTTTAAACTAATCCTAAAAAAGTACAAGATGACTAAAGATAGAAGTTCCGTTTTCCTTTTTATTGATGATGAGGTAAAACCACTTGCAGAATTAGAAACTCCGATCGTGTTTGATTTTGATACCTCAAAATTGACTGATGGTGAACATGTGTTGAAAATCGTCAGCAAGTCACCTACGGGAAGAGAAGGAATAAGAAAAATAAATTTTATTGTAAAAAATGGGCCCTCAATTAGTGTAGAAGGATTGAGTGAAGATGATATTGTAGATGGAGTTCTTCCCTTAATGATCAATGCTTACGACAAAGGAAACCAGAAAAGTTTCGTCATCGAAGGAAGTGAAACGCCACAAACTGTTCCGGTTTGGATGTGGGTCATCATCATCCTGATTGTCGGCTGGGGTGCTTATTACGGAATAACTTATTTCAGTGGCTTCCCGTACTAATAAAAATTTTAGATATAAAATAAAGAAAAATTTCTTCGGAAAGATGATGTGAAAAAAGAAAACGGTTTCAAATAATTGAAACCGTTTTTTATTTTTCTAAAAAGGTTAAGCTAAAAACTCAATCTCTTTATCTTTGAAATCGCTGTTTTCAACCAGACTCTGCATGGTGCTCATAATTCTCTTGCGAAGTTTGGCCATGTTTCGAATGTTTTCATCTTCACTGTAATCAAAGATATTATCTTCGAAAGAAAAAGTATCTCCTTTTTTGAATTCAATCTTGTTCTCTTTGAATTCTTTTAACAGCATTAGGTTGGTCATTGTTTCCAATAAATCATATTCCGATTGCGCTAATTTTTTCAATGATTTTAAAACCTGTTTTTTATATTTTTTCTTCGTTTTCATAATACGTATTCTTTTAAACTTTGTCTTGCAAGGTAAGATTTTAAAATAAATTTATCAAACTAATTTGTTACCGTTTGGGCTAAAGGTGATATAGCAAATCCTTACCTTTGTGTCCTTCATGAAAAATACAGATCTTTTATCGCTGATTGCTTTCGCTAAGAATAAAAATCAAAAAGCTCAAACCCAGTTAATTAACTTATTTTGGGTTGATGTCTTCAGTTTTGTAATGAAGAAAGTGCAAGACGAGCACGTTGCCGATGAACTTACCGTTTCTGTTTTTTCAAAAGTATTGGCGAAGTTGGATTTATTTGATCCCAATTTTCAATTCAAAACCTGGATTTTAACCATTGCCCAAAATACCATTATTGATTATTGGCGAAAGAAATCACGTGAAAATGAAGATTCTACGGATAACTTTGATGGCTTCAAAAATCACCTGGCGCTTTCTCCTGAAGAACTTCTAATTTCCGAAGAAGATCAAAAACAGATTTTATCCATCATTGAAAGTTTAGATGCCACTTACCAAGATATCATTAAGCTGAGGTTTTTTGAAGAGAAAAGTATTAAAGAAATTGCAGTGGAACTCAATATCTCGATAGCTAACACGAAAGTCCGAATTATGAGAGCGAAGAAACTGTTGGCTGGACTTTTAAAAGACAACGATTTTGAAATGGAATAACTTTTACATTTAATAGATAGAAAAATGGCAATCCAATCGGATTGCCATTTCATTTTTAAAGATTGTAAGAAACTTATTTGATGATCAATTTCTGAGTGTAAGCTCCTTTGTCACTTTTTACGGAAACAATATAAACTCCTTTTGGAAGATTCAAATTATATTCTTTGGTCGTTTGTTCTGTGCTTTGATTATTGACCGATGAATACACTTTTTTACCAGATAAGTCAAATATCGAAGTTTCTACTTTTCCTGTTAACTTTTTAGTCTTAACGAAGAAATTTCCGTTACTTGGATTCGGGTAAATTTTAATGTCTTCAAATAAATTTTTATTTTCAGTCGTTCCTAAAAAACTTTCATCTCTGGTACAGACATTTAGCGACCAAGAATTAACGGTTCCCACAACGTTAGGACTATTGTCTGAGGCAAATAGCTTCCAAGTACCTTGAGAATCATGTCCTTTGAATATCGTTAACGTTTCAAATGGTTTCGAATTCCCGGAAACTGGATTTCCACAAGTAAGCGTTCCCGCCTCATCAGTAAATGTTGCATTAATACCTGATGAACTGCATTGATGATGCATCAGTAATGCTGATGAACCCACAGGACTTTCTATGCCGAATGATAACTGTGTTAGATTTCCGTGTGTAATATTTGGTGACACGGTAAGTTTTGTAATTACTCCTGAATCTGGAATATTTAGTGGAATTTCAATTTTTGGAGAAGAAATACCGCCACCACCAGGACTGTCTGTGATAGTTACAGCAGGTCCGCTGTAAGTGTAAGTTGCACATGATTCTCCACTAACTGCATAGTCAATTACAAAACTTGGGCTGACAGCATAATAGATATTATTTACCGCTTCAATTATAATGTAAGCGTTCGAGGCAGAGGAACCTGTTGGTAAGGTTACAGATTCACTCCCGTCATTAGCAGTATTTGCGAGAAGTGTGGTAAATGTTAAGCCGCCGTCTTTTGATAATTTTATATTTACATTCGCTGTGCTTACGGGTGGCAATGTGGTGTTAGCGACATCCCAAGTGATGGTAAATGTGTTTCCAGAAGATAACGATTGTCCGAAAATTGGCGCCGTAACTTTAAATGGTCCTGCCGAAGCGTTCACGGTAACTTTCATCGCATCTTGTGCAATATTTGGTTCTAAAGGATTGCTGTTTCTCAATACAACACCGAAATTTAGGTCCCTTGCATTGCTGTTCAAAGATTCCCATCGTGTCGTATTAACTCCTGCCAATACGGTATTGAAATTTGGGAAATATCGGTAAGGTTGTGTTGTTTGTGGTAAAGCTCTAAAGTTCGGACCACTCGGTTTCGTCAAATAAGTATAAGATAAAGCGCCCATTTGTGCGGCGTCGGCTTGGTCAATCTGCTCGAAGGTGTAAGTATAAGAGGCATTGTTT
The DNA here is from genome assembly GCF_900109615.1 of Kaistella antarctica. Lineage (GTDB taxonomy): Bacteria > Bacteroidota > Bacteroidia > Flavobacteriales > Weeksellaceae > Kaistella > Kaistella antarctica. The sequence goes on along the minus strand of NZ_FOIX01000004.1, from coordinate 232,421 downwards.
GTATCTGTTGTGGTCGCTCTTACAACGTAAGGAGTTGTATGCGGAATAACATAATTCGGACCCGCATCTAAGTTCGGAGGTAGAAGCGTGTAAGGAACATTAGTTCCGCAAGCAACAGAATTAATTTTAGATTTAATTTGGCTGATGCTGCTGTAATGAAAGTTATCGTGCGAATTATATTGTACATCCAGGTTTCCTACAATTCCTGTATAAGCCATGATCGTGCTGCCGCTTCCTGGTTCTACTTTCTGACTTTGTTGCGTGGTGCTAAAAGTATAGCTGTGGCCAGCTCCCATTTGGTGGCCCATTTCATGAGCTACATAATCAATGTCAAAAGTTGCGCCTACTGGAATATTATGAGCCGTCCATCCGCCAGCTTTCTGAACACTTGCACTGCCGCAGATTACACCTAAATAAGCCGCTCCGTTTGCAGGTTTTTTATCGATAAGATGACCCAAATCGTAAAGCGTTCTCGCATTAGGTCCCAAAGCTGAATTAATTCCTGTATTGGCAACATCAGGTCCGCCACCAGCGGCATACGGATCAGTTGCAGCGTTTAAGAAAATAAGGGCTTCAGTTTCAGAAATTAAATTGTAATGAAGGGATAAATCTTTTTCGTAAACTCCATTGAGACGAGTCATACTGGCATTCATCGCACCTAGAACGACAGCAATTTTTTCAGCATCTGTCGCGCCGACTGGAGTTCCAGCTCTTGTTAAAATATATTGGGAATATTCGCCGGTGCACGATAAGGCAAGTCTGAAAGTGTTAGAACCCACCAATTTATTATTGGTAATAGTTCCTTGGCTTCCATGCTCCGCATTCTCTTTTACTTCACATTCAAATGGTTGGTCAGTGGCACTTTTTTTTTTCATAGTGCTATCAAATACAACATACGTTTTTGCGTCGGTGGTATAAGGTTCAATATATTCTGAAATACCTGCCCGCAAAACCAATGATGAAAATCCTTGCGGAGACACGCTGAATCGTAAATAAGCTGTCGAATCATCTTTACTTGAACCTACATATGATTTGATATCAGTATATTTTGCCTGTAAATCAGGAGCCATATTGGAGAGTTCCCAAACTTCAAACTTCTCCATCTTTCCCTGCATATTTGGCAAGGTCATGATAATTCCTTTTTGTCCGGCATTCCTAGTAGGTGCACCTTTTAAAGTAGTTACTAATTTGTTCGCATCAAGTGTATATAGCTCTTTTGAAGCGGTGTCGGTGTGTCCTTCATTTACCCGTTGTTGGGTTTGAAGTAATGTTTTGCTCCACTGTGAAAATCCGAATACCGGCACCGACAAAAATAATAGAAGTACTAAATTTTTCATAACTTATTGGTTTTTACGCAATTTAAACAAATTAAATTGCAAAACGATCATTTCTTTGGTTAATGTGTTGTGATTCAATCATTATGTTCAATTATCCTGAAATCAAATATTAATTAATATTCTTAAATTTGTACCTTATTTTTAAAGATGAATAACACTGCTACCGATACAATCATTCAAAAACCCAAATGGATTCGCGTAAAACTTCCGACCGGAAAAAACTACCGCGAACTTCGCACGTTGGTTGATAAATATAAATTGAATACCATTTGCCAAAGTGGAAGTTGCCCAAACATGGGCGAATGCTGGGGCGCTGGTACTGCCACCTTTATGATATTGGGAAATATCTGCACTAGAAGTTGTGGTTTTTGTGGCGTAAAAACGGGTAAACCTTTAGATGTAAATTGGGATGAGCCAGAAAAAGTAGCACGTTCTATTAAGTTAATGAAAATTAAACATGCAGTTTTAACGTCTGTGGATCGCGATGATTTAAAAGATATGGGATCCATTCTTTGGGCAGAAACGGTCAATGCCGTCCGTCGAATTTCTCCCGGAACCACTATGGAAACTTTGATTCCAGATTTTCAAGGTATCACAAAACACATCGATCGTTTGATTGAAGTGTCGCCAGAAGTTATTTCTCATAATATGGAAACGGTTAAAAGGTTGACCAGAGAAGTAAGAATTCAAGCCAAATATGAAAAGAGTTTAGGCGTCTTAGCTTATTTAAAAGAAGCTGGACAAAAAAGAACCAAAACAGGATTAATGCTCGGGTTAGGTGAAGAAAATGCCGAGGTTTTTCAAACCATTGAAGACATTAGAAATGCCAACGTAGATGTGCTTACTATTGGTCAATATCTACAGCCAACCAAAAAACATTTACCTGTAAAAAAATTCATCACTCCCGAAGAATTTAATGAATTCGGTGATTTTGCCAGAAGTTTAGGATTTCGTCATGTAGAGAGTTCACCATTGGTAAGAAGTTCTTATCATGCTGAAAAACATATTCATTAAAAATTAAATTTAAATAGTAATAAACGCAGCGATCAAGTTGCGTTTTTTTTGTTGACCTATATTCTAATTTCTTATCTTTAAAAATTAAATAAAAAAACTTATGAAAATCCTTAAAATATCAACCTTAGTGTTGTCACTTCTTCTCAGTTTCTCTTGTCAGGAGAAAAAAACAGAAGATATTACAAATCTAAACTCGGTAAAATCCACATCGGGCAAAATGACTACGGAGGAATTAAGTTATGATATTGATGGTAAAACTCATAAGTCATATGTTGCTTATGAAGGTGATGCTGACGTAGTAAAGCCAGTTGTAATGGTTCTTCCGGAATGGTGGGGCGTTACTGATTATGCAAAAGGCAGAGCGAAACAGCTGGCAGAGTTGGGTTATTTTGCGCTGGTTGTCGATTATTATGGCGAAGGAAAAGTCGTTGATAATCCAGAAGAAGCAGCGAAATTATCGGGCGAATTTTACAAAGTTCCCATCAATGCAAAGTTAATGTTCGACAAAGCAAAAGCACAGTTATTGAAATACCCGAATGCCAACTATGATAAAATTGCGGTGATAGGATATTGTTTCGGCGGAGCACAAGCTTTGAATATGGCTCGTTTAGAGGATGAACTGAAAGGAGTTGTTTCTTTCCACGGAAATTTAATGACTGGCTTGAAACCAAAGAATAACAATGTTAAAATCCTAGTTCTCAATGGCGCTGCCGATACTTTTGTTCCAGCCGAAGAAATCGCCGCCTTCAAAAAGCAAATGGATTCCGCTAAAATAGATTACAAATTCATTGATTATCCAAACGCCTTACATTCATTTACTAATCCCGAAGCGACCGCAATTGGAGAAAAATTTAAAATGAAAGTCGCCTATAATAAAGAAGCAGATGGAAAATCTTGGAATGATATGAAAGCTTTTTTAGCAGACATCTTTAAATAAAGAAAGTCCCAGACGAAACGAAAATTCCCTATCAAACTTTGATAGGGAATTTTTATTTTCTTTTGAAAAGATATTGCTAATCTTTAAAATATTTTCTCAATTTCCAAGCCATTTTTTCGTGTTCCTGCATTAGGCCGTTTAAGAAATCTGCAGTTCCGGCATCATTATGATCTTCTTCTACTTTGTCAAGATTTTCTCTTAATGATTTTACGATAGATTCGTGATCGCCCACTAATTCCTTCAACATTCCTTGCGTATCAGGCAATTTTCCTGGAGTTTCTTTCAATTGAGATTCTTTCGCAAATTCTGTCGTAGTACCAATTGCTGTTCCACCCAAAGTTGCAATTCTTTCTGCAACTTCATCCGCCGCTTCTGCAACTGCATCGTATTGATTTTCAAATAATAAATGCAATTCCATAAAATTATCACCAGATAAATTCCAATGGAATTTTCTCAGTTTAATGTATAGAATATTGCTATCAGCTAAAACAGTGTTCAGAATTTTGTGAACTGCGGTAAGGTTTTTTTGTGTTATTCCTAAATCAGGTTTCATAACTTTATTTTTTAATGAATTAATATTATTTTACGTGTAAATTTCCTTCTCTTCCATCATCATTGTCAGATTTCTGTCCTGTAATCGCGGCGGTCGCAAAGTGAAGCATCGATACGAACTTCCCAACTTTTGGCTCCCAGTAATACGTTTCCTCGGGAGTTACTCTGATAACAGAAACATTCGGATCTTCCGACCCATCGAACCAGGCATTGGCCATTGGCGTCCATTTATCTTCTATGGTCGCTTTATCTTTGTAGATGAAGGCTTTCCCTAAAATTGATAAGTATTCAGAATCGCCATTGTTCATGAAATACAACTGAACGCGGTTATCTTCTTTTATTTCGAAATTTTTATGACTTTGCTCACTGCTTAAAAACCAAAGATTTCCTTCTTCATCCGTTTCTTTCAGACTCATCGGCCTTGAAGCGTTTGGTAGCGAATCCAAATCCGTACAGAACATACAGATTCTCGCACTTTCAGAGAGTTTCTTTAAAGTTGCAATAGCCTCTTTTTGACTTAAATTTTCGGTTGACATAAATTTGAATTTTAATGTTAAGAAAAATGATTCATCAGAAAAGATGGAATCAAAATATCATTTGTATTTATCTAGATTCAAAAACTAAACCACATTGGACAAATGTCAGTTTTAAAATGTTAAAATTTTCTTAAATCAAATTAATTCGTAATTTTTACGACTTTTTTTTATTGATTTAATAGTGCGGTCTGGTTTTTGATTTTGGCTGTATTAACAATTTTCATGAACACATTATTTCAGATGTGAATTCTAAAAAATAAATAATGATTAATCTAAAAAAAATAGCAATTCCCGTAGCAGTCGGAATTGTTGGCCTTGCCTTCTTGAGCTCTTGTGCCGTTGGAATTCCCAAAGGAGCAACCGCTGTTCAAAATTTTGACTCCCAAAAGTATTTAGGCAAATGGTACGAGATCGCCCGTTTCGATTTCCGTTTTGAAAGAGGGCTGAATAATGTGACCGCCACTTATTCGATGAAAGACAACGGCAACATCAAAGTAGATAATAAAGGATATAATTTTGAGAAAAAGAAGTGGAGCGAAAGTATCGGCGAAGCTCAATTTGTAGACAATTACAATGTTGCACGTTTAAAAGTCTCTTTTTTTAAACCAATTTGGGCTGGTTATAATGTGATTGATATGGATGAAAACTATAAGTATGCTTTGGTTGCAGGAAATAATTTAGATTATCTCTGGATTCTTTCGCGGGAAAAAACAATTCCACAAGAATATAAAGAAAGGTTTTTAGAAAAAGCAGAAAGTATTGGTTACGATACCAGCAAACTAATTTGGGTGGAACACGATAAATAAGATTTAAATTTTATTTGTCCAGACACTTCTCTCGTCCTTAAAGACGAGAGGCTGCAGTTCGCGCAACTTTACAAATGCTGAATTTTATTTCACTTTCTGGGATAAAATTCAGTATTTTTATACTCTAAATTCTTTTATGAAAGCAGTTCTCATTACCATCGGCGACGAAATCCTGTCTGGAAATACCGTCGATACCAACTCTAACTTTATCGCCACCGAACTCAAAAAAATCGGAATTCCCGTCGTTCAAATTTTGACCATTTCAGACGAAATTAATTCCATAAAGAATGGTTTAGAAACTGCTTTGGACTTAGGAGATTTAGTCATTGCAACTGGTGGATTGGGACCAACGAAGGATGATAAAACCAAAACGGCTTTCAAAGAATTTTTTAATGATGAAATTATTTTGGATCCGGAAACATTCGATCATCTTCGGAAATTATTCGACAAAAGAAATCGCGGACATCTTCTAGAACTCAATAAGCCACAAGCCGAAGTTTTAAGCAAAGCCTTTATTTTCCAAAATGAAAATGGAAGTGCGCCTTGTCAAATGATTCGTGAAAATGGCAAGATCATCATCTCCCTTCCCGGCGTTCCGTTTGAGGTGAAACCTTTAATCAAAGATAAAATAATTCCCTTTCTGGCAGAGCAGTTCAGCTTAAATCACATCGTCACGCAAACTGTTTCAGTTGTTGGAATTCCTGAAAGTTTATTATCTGACCAAATAGAATCCTGGGAATTGGCTTTACCGACAGCGATTTCACTTTCCTATCTTCCCGTCGGAAACCGAATTAAACTTCGCTTGACCGCCCAAGGAAAATCCAAAGAAGACTTAGAAAAAAATATTGAAAACGAAGTCGAAAAACTAAAACCTCTCATCGGCAATAACGTTATTTCCTGGAACGGCGATAAAATCGAAGAGATTCTAAAGGAAATTTTAGACGAAAAAAAGTTGACGGTTTCCACGGCTGAAAGTTGCACGGGTGGAGAATTATCCCGTTTGTTGACCTCTATTTCTGGGAGTTCAACCTATTTTTCAGGTGGAATTGTGGCTTATGATTATCAGAAAAAAATAGAAATTCTCGGTGTTTCAGAAAAAACCATTCAACAAAAAACAGCGGTCTCGGAAAAGGTTGCGCAAGAGATGAGTTTAGGTAGCCAACAGTTATTTAAAACAAATATTTCCCTTTCTACCACTGGAGTTGCAGGTCCAAACCCGGACGAATTTAATAACGAAATCGGAGTCGCTTATTTTTCAATTCGCGTCAACGATTTTGAGAAAACAAGCAGATTACATCTTCCACATTTCGAACGAAACGATTTCGTCAATTTCGTTTCGCAAAGAGTTCTGCAGGATTTAGTGGAGATTTTAATAAAGGAAAAATATTAATTGTCTTAAAAAACAAAAGTCACAAGAGTAATCTTTTTTGTCTTTCAACAGTGTGTAAAATGAATTTTGTTGAGAGTTAAACTTTTTTTGAACTTTAATAAAATATTTTCTGGAGCTTCAACTTTTGTGACTTTTGTGGTTTCAAATCTAAAGTTCAAAAATAAGATCGTCCGTAAAAGCAATACAGTCAAAATCCTCGCACGATTTTGTATCTAAACCTGTAAATTCGCTAAAGGCCGGCAAAATTAATTGATGATCTGAAACTCTGAAACACGGCAATCGCACGGTTTTTCTTCGTTCTAATTTCACTGTAACTCCAGGATGAAGATGTCCTGATATTGAAAACTGTTTGTCAGAATCCAAAGGTTCATGGATGAAAGTAAAAGGATCGATTGTTAAAAAATCCTCAACAATCGAAATATCCAAATGTTGCAGGAAAGCTGCTTTGTGAATATCGTGATTTCCTTTAATTAAAGTAATTTTTAAAGTACAGTTATTCGAACGCCACTGCTCAAAAATTTCGAAATCTTTATTTTTTCCAGCGTGCAAAAAATCACCAACAATCAGTAACTCATCTGCTGAAAATAAGTCTAGCAAATTTTGCAATCTTTCCAAGTCTTTTTCTAAAATACCCGATGGAATCGGAATTCCATTTTTTCTAAAATAAGCCGTTTTCCCAATGTGTAAATCACTGATGATTACGGCTTTTTGTTCTTGCCAAAATAAAGCGCGTTGATTGGTGAAGACGAGAGTTTGGTTTTGGATTGTTTTTTCTAAAGTGTGCAGGGTCATTTTTTCATTTTCTTTTTCATGGCTTCTACTTTCATGCGTAGAATTCGGGCTTTCAAATCTTCGCTACTCAAACTTTGACGTAAACTGTCGACTTTAATAGGAAAACTTAAGGGCGTAAAGGTATTTGAATATTTCATAATAATATCACTTTTGTGGATTCGATCAAAGGCTGCGACCAATCTGGCTTCATCAATTTGTTGAAAGAATACTTCGGAATATGCCTGCTTTAACAATAGATTTTCAGGATCGTAATCTTCCAAAACATTAAAAATTAAACCGGAAGAAGACTGTAAGTTTTTATTGTTTTTCATCTGTCCAGGATAAGTTCGAATCACCATTCCTGAAATTACAGCAATATCCCGAAACTTGCGTCGCGCCATTTCCGTCGAATTGACAGAAGCCATTACGTCTCGAAGCAAATCTTCTTTGGATAGGATCTCGTGAATATTTTCTTCAGTTAAGGGAATTTCTAATTTTGAAAATAATTCAAACCCATAGTCATTCATAGCGATTGAAAAGGAAATCGGAGAAATTCTGGAAATGCGGTAGGCAATTAAGGCGGACATGATTTCATGAATTAATCGTCCTTCAAAAGGATACATAAATAAATGATGACCTTCTCGTGTTTTGATGCGTTCCACTAAAAATTCGTTCTCTCTTGGAATATGCGAATTCTCTTGTTGACTCACCAAAAGCGGATGTAAAAATCGCAACTCTTTTTCAGATGATTTTGCATCCAACGATTCGGATAATTTCTGTCTTAAAAAAACACTCAAATACGAAGACATCGGCAATCTTCCACCCAGATAACTCGGCACAATTCCTTTACCACTCGAGTTCCGAACAAATACGGTCATCTCTTTCACATGCGAAACTTCAAGCACTCGTCCCGCCAAAATAAACTTATCGTTCTTCTTTAATTTTGAAATGAAATACTCCTCGATCATACCAACATAACCTCCAGAAAAGAATTTCACCTTCAACATCGAATCACTTACGATCGCGCCAATATTCATGCGATGCAACATGGCGATTCTGCGGGAAGTCACTTTGTACAAACCATTTTCGATTACGACCTTGTGATATTCTTCGTAATTTTTGAGTTTCCCTCCAACTGTAATGAAAGTCAAAATCCAGGTCCATTCTTCCGAAGATAATTCTTTGAATGCATTCGTTGAGGTAATTTGTTTAAAGGTTTCCTGCTCATCAAATCCATCGCCAACAGCCAAGGTCAGTACAAATTGAAGTAAAACATCATAACATAAAACCAAGGGTTCGCGCGGTTCAATTTTATTTTGCTTCACGGCTTCCTTTAAAGCTGCAACCTCAATTAATTCTAATGAATGCGTGGGAACGAAATGTATTTTAGAGGTTTCAAAAGGCGAATGTCCACTTCGTCCGGCTCGTTGTAAAAACCGAGCAATTCCTTTGCTGGACCCAATTTGAATCACAGTATCAACAGGTTTGAAATCAACGCCTAAATCCAATGAGGAGGTTGAAATCACGGCTTTTAAATACCCAGAAGAAAGATTCTCTTCAATCCAAATGCGGATATCTCGATCTACGGAACTGTGATGAATGGCGATCTGTCCGGCAAAATCAGGATGTGTATTCAGCAAAACCTGATACCACATTTCGGCTTGACTTCTCGTGTTCGTAAAAACCAAAGTGGTTTGACTTTCCAAAATAATCGGAATAATTTTATCAACGAGTTTGGTTCCTAAATGTCCCGCCCAGGGCAAAACTTCCACATCATCTGGAAAAACGGATTTGATTTCGATTTTCTTTTTTTCTTTAGCGACGATCTTCGTCTTTTTAATATCATACGGAATGAGAACATCCATGGCTTCTTCAAGATTTCCTATGGTTGCTGTGATTCCAAAGATCCTCAGTTTTTTCTGATAACTAAAAATTCTTGAAAGTGCGAGTTCCGTCATCACGCCACGTTTTGAACTGAGCAACTCATGCCATTCATCAACGACGATGCATTGAAGTTTATTGAAAAATTTTTGATGTTGTTTTTGGGCAAGCAGTAAATGCAAACTTTCGGGCGTGATAATTAAAATGTCTGGCATTTTTTTCGTCTGTTTCGCTCTGTCTTTGGTAGAAGTATCTCCATTTCTAACTGCAACTTCCCAGTCTAATCCGATTTCGTCTAAGGCCTCACTCATGGCTTTTGCAATATCTTTTGCCAAAGCGCGAAGTGGCGTAATCCACAACAATTTCATTCCAGGTTTGTAATTTTCCGGATGATTCATGTAATCGATAACAACTGCTAAAAAAACAGAAAATGTTTTACCAAAACCTGTCGGCGCGATTACCATTCCCGAATAATTATTGGAAAATTTAAACCAAGTTTCTGACTGAAAACCAAAGGGTTCTCGGTCTTTTTCATCCATCCAATTTTTGATGATTTGGTAACCCGTTGAATTTCGAAACTTTTCGGTCATGTAAATTCTAAAACTTTTTTAAACACAAATATCACAAATGATTACACGAATTACACAAATTAATAAATTGAAAATCTTTTTTTTGAAAGAAAAACACCCTACATTTCAGATTTTACTAACTTTCCCAATAGGAGTTATTTGCACTAAAAATTTAGGTAATTAGTTTTTTAACTTCTTCCAGCTCATCAATTTCGTCTACCGTTTTATCTCGACGCCAGCGGACAATTCTGGGAAATCTTAAAGCGATTCCGCTTTTGTGTCGGCTGCTGAAACCTATTCCTTCAAAGGCAATTTCGAAGACCAGTTCGGGTTTTACGGTTCGAACAGGTCCGAATTTCTCAATCGCATTTTTGTTAACGAATTTACTGACTTCCATAATTTCTTTATCAGTCAAGCCTGAATAGGCTTTCGCGATGGTTACTAATTTATCTTCATTTTTTATGGCGAAAGTATAGTCGGTATAATAACTACTGCGTCGGCCCGAACCTTTTTGAGCATAAATCAGAACCGCATCAATGGTCAGCGGACTTACTTTCCATTTCCACCAGTCGCCTTTTTTTCGTCCAGCGTGATAATGAGAATTGAGTTCTTTCAACATCAGACCTTCGGAATTATTATCTCTTGAACTTTCTCTAATTTCAGCTAAACCTTCCCAAGTTTCCGCGTGAACAATTTCAGAAATCCTGATTCGTTCAACTGGTGAACTTTCAATCAAATTTTCTAAAAGTAATCTTCGTTCGGACAATGGTTTTTCACGCAGATCCTCAAATTCCAATTCCATAATATCATATACGAAAATATGAACCGGAAGTTCTTCTAACATTTTCTTCGGAATTGTTTTCCTATTCAAGCGTTTTTGCAATTCATTAAAATTAAGAACTTTGTCCTCTCTAACAACGAGAATTTCACCATCAATAGCGAAATTTCCTTCGACTTCTTTTAATGCGGTCACAATTTCAGGAAACTGTTCAGTCACCAATTCCTCACCACGAGACCAGATAAATATTTCGTCATTTCGTTTGATAAATTGTCCACGAATTCCGTCCCATTTAAATTCTGCCTGCCAATTTTTTCGGTCACCCAAATCATGCGTTTCCTTTTCTAGAGGATAAGCCAAACAGAACGGATAAGGCTTGGAAGCATCAGGATTGATATTGGTTCCCTGAATCAAATCATCGAAATTCTCCTCCTCCATTTTCCATTTTCCCATGATGGAATGCATTAGGATATTTCCATCAACTCCTGAAAATTTAGAAAGCGCGTTAATTAATAATTTTTTGGAAACTCCGATTCGGAAACTCCCGCCAATTAATTTATTAAAGATGAAACGTTCGACATGATTTAATCCGTTCCACGATTCGAGCACGTATTTTTTCTTCTCTTCATCGGTTTGATCTTTTAACGCAATTAATTCCGTCATCCATTGCGTTAAAGATTTCTCGATTTCATTTTCTGCGTTCGGAAGAATCAGTGATAACGTCTCGCCCAAATCACCAACAGAAGAATAGGATTCAATAAATAACCATTGTGGAAGCTGGGTGATTTCTAAAGCCCATTGTTTCAAAAGATTCGTATTAACAGGTCTTTTGGGACGTTTTCCTGTAAACAATGCGAGAAACCACAACTTATCGCTGGCATTTGCAATATGAAGATAGGAAACCATGGCCTCTACTTTTGCAGTGGTTTTGTTGGTGCTGTCGAGCGCGTTGATGAGCTGGGCAAAATCTTTCATTCCTTTTCTATCAATTCTTTTTCGGCGATTTCTTCGTCGCCAAAAATGGTTTTTAATTCTACGGCATTGATTCCAATTTCATTCAAATATTTGGAGAAAACTGCGGTTTGCCCGTGCGTTACATATACTTTCTCTGCTTCAGTGGCTTTAACGGTTTGAATTAAACCATTCCAGTCGGCATGATCAGAGATTGCAAATCCAGCATCCGCCGAACGCCAACGTCTGGAACCGCGAACTTGCATCCAACCTGAACAGATTGCGGTTGCTTTATTCGGGATTTTTTTAATGATATTGGAATCAAATAATGCTGGCGGCAGAATGACAATTTCACCATCAGCGTGCTTTACACTTTCCTGAAAGTCCAATGTTTCATATTCTGGCAAATCGATTCCGACCGATTCCATCCCTTCATTCAGTTTCCCGATGGAACGGTGAACATATATTTTTCCGCTTCCTTCTACCGATTTCATGATTCGTTGGGCTTTACCTAAAGAATATCCGATAAAAACTGATGTCTTTCCATTTTCGCGATTCTGTTGAACCCAAGCTTGCATTAATTCTGAATATTCCTGAGGTTTTAACCAATGGTAAATTGGAAGTCCAAAAGTACTTTCTGTTATAAACTCGTGGCATTTTACCAATTCAAAAGGCGTTGATAATCCATCATCATCTGTTTTATAATCGCCAGAAAAAACAATGACATATCCTTTGTATTCCATTCTAATCTGTGCGGAACCGATAATATGTCCGGCGGGAAACATGGAAACTTTAACGCCATTAATTATAATTTCCTCAGCGTAACCAATGGTTTGAATCTCGATATCTGGACCAATCCGATGTTGTAAAATAGGTTTGGTAAAATGGTGACACAGATACTTTTTCATTCCCCAACGCGCATGATCGCCGTGTCCATGCGAAATAACTGCAAGGTCAACAGGCTTCCAGGGATCAATATAGAATTTTCCGGGAATGCAGTAAATTCCTTTGTCGGTGAGTTTGATAAATGTTTTTGATTTCATAGATGGGGCAAACGTAAATTTCAAAGAATAGGGGTATTCAAATATTGCACCTTTTTAAATTCTTAAAAGCGACCTTTAAAACTAATTTAAAGGAAAAAATTGATGTCGACGATAAACTTGTCTGTACAACTTTAAAATAAAGACCGCATAAAACCGTTATCAATACTGAATTAAAATAATGTTTATGAAAAAAATTGCGGTAGGTTTAATGCTTGTTGGGTTTCAATTTTCGTTCGCTCAATTTACCAGAAATGTGGGAGAGTTTTCTTCTCTGAAGGTGTATGATAAATTGACGGTCATCATTATTCCCGCCAACGAAAATAAAGTGGAAAGCGAATCCGACGATTCGAGCGTAGAAACCGTCAATAGAAATGGAGAGTTGCGAATCAAAATGATGCCAGCTAAAATATTACAGGGAGATCAGGTGACGGTAAAGGTGTATTACAAGAATTTAAATGATATTCAGGCGAGTCAAGGTTCTTCTGTTAGTTCAAACGAAACTTGGAAAGCCAATATGTTAACTTTAACCGCCAATGAAGGTTCCAGAATAAATCTGGAAATTGAAACTGGAAAATTAAATGTAAAAACTAACTCGGGCGGAGAAGTTGTCTTAACGGGTCAAGCCGACCATCAAGATATCATCATTAATTCTGGTGGAAAATTTAAGGGACAAAATTTAGAATCTCAAAGTGCCACTGTAACTTCAAATGCTGGCGGCCTTGCAGAAGTGTACGCCACCGAATCGGTTGATGCAAAAACAAGAGCTGGTGGAGTGATCGATGTTTACGGTGATCCTGACGAGCGAAAATTTAAAAATGTGATTGGGGGAAAGATCAATTTCAAATAGGTAACGCAAAGTCATTCAGTGAGAATGGCTTTTTTATTTTAATGGTATGTAACAAATAAAAATTTTGGTAGACTAAATAATAAAGTACTTTCTAATGAAAAATATAAATATTGGTATTTTAGCACTTGCTGGAATCATAGCCCTTAATTCTTGTGCCTCTAAAGTCGCAACTACTCCAGAGCCGGAAGCTACGCCACTTGAAACGGTGAAAGCAATTGTTGAAAATGGTTTAGATTTTACCACGTTTGATAAAGATGTTCGTCCACAAGATGATTTTTATAGTTTCGTTAATGGATCGTGGATGAAAACTGCTAAAATTCCAGCTGATAAATCGACTTGGGGTTCTTTCAACAAATTAGCTGAAGACACCGATAATAATTCAATGACGATTTTGAATTCATTGCTAAACGACAAATTTGCGGCCGGCAGTGAAGGTAAAAAAATCCAGGATTTATACGCTACTTATATGGATATGAGTAAGCGAAATGCGGATGGAATTGCTCCAATTAAAGCTGATTTAGCAAAGATTGATGGAATTAAATCACTTTCAGATTTACAAACTTATTTGGTAGTAGCGACTAAAAATGGAGAGAATCCATTTTACTCTTGGTACGTTTATTCGGATTTGAAAGATTCGAAAATGAACGCGATTTACTTGGGCGACGCCAATTTAGGTTTAGGTCGTGATTACTATCAGAAGACTAATCCGAAAAACACTGAAACTCTAGCGGAATACAGCAAGTATGTTTCTTCCATGTTGGATGTTTTAGGGTATAAAAACTCTGCCGCCACTGCAAAGAATATTGTGAACTTCGAAAAGAGCATTGCTCAGGATCTTTTAACCAATGAGCAGATTCGAGATGCCACTTTGCAGTACAATCCACGCACAATGCCAGAACTTTCTAAGTTGGTGAAAAATGTAAACTTGCCAAAATACCTGACGTCTGTCGGTGTCAATACCGATAAAGCAATCATTGGCGAGTTGAAATATTACCAAAATCTAGATCAATTTATTAATACGAAAAATCTCCCTTTAATTAAAGATTACATGAAATTTCACCTGCTTTCCGGGAGCGCAAGTTACCTTTCGAAAGATCTGGATGACATGAAATTTAACTTCTATGGAAAATATTTAAGAGGTCAAGATGTTCAAAGAGCGCAGGACAAAAGAGGTTTTGAATTAATCAATGGAACTTTAGGTGAAGCTTTCGGTAAACTATATGTAGAAAAATATTTCCCGGCAGAAGCCAAAGCGCAGATGGTGGAATTGATTGATTATTTAAAGAAAAGTTTCGGTCAGCACATCTCGGATTTAAAATGGATGTCGCCCGTTACGAAAGAAAAAGCTTTAAACAAACTCAATAAATTTACCGTCAAAGTAGCCTATCCTGATACTTGGAAAGATTACTCAAAACTTGCGGTAGAGTCGAAAGATAAAGGTGGAAGTTTATATTCAAATCTTCAAAATGTTACGGCTTGGCAATACAATCGTGATTTAGAAAAAATCGGAAAGCCAGTAGATCGTGCAGAATGGGGAATGACACCTCAAACTGTAAATGCTTATTACAATCCGACAAATAACGAAATCGTTTTCCCAGCCGCGATTTTACAACCGCCTTTCTTTAATCCAAATGCAGATGCTGCCATTAATTTCGGTGGAATCGGAGCTGTGATTGGTCACGAAATTACGCATGGTTTTGATGATTCGGGTTCCCAGTTTGATGCTGATGGAAACTTGGTTGATTGGTGGACGCCAGAAGATAAAGCCAACTTCGAAAAAGCGACCAAAGCACTTGCTGCACAATACGATAAATACGAGCCGGTAAAAGGAACTTTCGTGAACGGAACCTTTACCAATGGTGAAAATATCGCTGATTTAGGTGGAGTGAATATTGCCTATGACGCGCTTCAAATGTATTTGAAAGACCACCAGAATCCAGGATTGATCAGTGGCTATACCCAAAATCAAAGATTCTTTATGAGTTGGGCAACCGTTTGGAGAACCCTTCAGAAAGAAGCTGCTTTGATCAACCAAATCAAAACAGATGAACATTCGCCAGGTTTGTATCGCGCGTACGGACCATTGATCAATACCGATGCTTTCTACAAAGCGTTCGATGTGAAAGAAGGTGACAAGCTTTACAAAAAGCCAGCAGACAGAGTAATCATCTGGTAAAATAATAGGGAACAACTCTAGAAATCACTCCAACTTTTTGGAGTGTTTTTTTTGTGTAAACTTGGCGACTTATCGTTGTCGCACCCATTTAGAAGAGCGACTTTGTAACGCAATTCAGCCCAAGATATCCGCTTCGTTTTATTTATGCTGACCCCAAATCTTTTTTAAAAGGTGAGATACTTCAACAAAAAAATTCTACCCCAATCCTCTATGTTGTAACATTTCTGGAAATCAGACGACTTATGAGCAACAGATAATTATTATCTTTACAATAATCTTAATAAAAAATCACTAATAGTCTTATGAAATCGTCATTGAGAAGTTTGGTAAATAAACCTCAATGGAAATTGACGATAGCGTAAGACCTTTAAAAATTAATAAAATTTACTTATGAAAAGAATTACCATTACTGTCCTTGCTTTTACAGGCGTTGTTTTTTTGAATTCTTGTTCAACTACCAAAGTTGCAACTACAGAACCTACCGAAACAACTGAGGTAAAACCAGCAAAGATGAAAGATGAAGGAATCAATCTTGCTTACATGGACACCGATATTCGTCCGCAAGATGATTTCTTTAATTATGTCAACGGAAACTGGATGAAAACTGCCGAAATACCATCTGATAAATCAAGTTGGGGAAGTTTCAACGCTTTGAGAGAAGATGTTGACAATGCCTCGCTCGGAATTTTAGATAAAATTCTAACCGATAAATTTACCACAGGATCTGAAGGTCAAAAAATCCAAAATCTCTACGGAACTTATATGGATTGGGACAAAAGAAACGCTGATGGAATTAATCCAATTAAAGCAGATCTGCAGAAGATTGACAACATTAAAAATGTTGCACAGTTACAAACGTATTTAACAGAAGCGACTAAAACCAACGACAATCCTTTCTACGCTTGGCGTGTTGGTCCAGATATGAAAAACTCTGTGATGAACGCAGTTTATCTTGGTGGAGCTTCTCTGGGTTTAGGTCGTGATTATTATCAAAAAGATAGTGAATCAAACACTAAAACTTTAGAAGAGTACAAAAATTATCTGTCGCAACTTTTCAGCATTATTGGCGATTCCAAAGCTGACCAAAGTGCGATGCATGTTGTTAATTTTGAAAAGAGTTTAGCTAAAGACATGTTAACGAATGAGGAAAATCGTGATGCGAATTTGCGTTACAATCCGAGAACATTGCCTGAGTTAGGGAAACTGGTTAAGAATGTAAACCTTCCAAAATATTTTGCCGATGCTGGAGTGAGCACTGATAAAGTAATTGTTAGCGAAATCAAATATTACCAGAAAATGGATTCTTGGATGACGGATAAAAATCTGCCAATCATCAAAGAATATATGAAAGCGAGAATGGTTTCTGGCAATGCTGGAAATCTAAACAAACAACTAGATGACTTGAATTTCAACTTCTATTCGAAATATCTCCAGGGTCAGCAAGAGCAAAGACCGATGAACAAAAGAGGATTGGGTGTAATCAACGGTGTTTTAGGAGAAGCCTTTGGTAAACTATATGTGGATCAATATTTCCCGGCAGAGGCAAAAAGCCAGATGGAAACGTATATTATGTACATCAAAAAATCGTTCAAGCAACACATTGCCGATAACGATTGGATGACGCCAGAAACGAAAGTGAAAGCACAAGAAAAATTAGCGAAGTTCTCCGTGAAAATCGCATATCCAGATACTTGGAAGGATTATTCTAAACTTCAATTGAACAGTAAGGATGATGGTGCAACGTACTACAAAAACTTGCAGAATATTACAGAGTGGGCTTATGCTAAAAATTTAGATAAAGTCGGAAAAGCCGTAGACAAAACTGAATGGGGAATGTCGCCACAAACTGTAAATGCTTACTACAGTGGATCGAATAACGAAATCGTTTTCCCAGCAGCAATTCTTCAACCGCCGTTCTTTAATTTCAAAGCAGATCCTGCCGTGAACTTTGGTGGAATTGGTGCTGTAATCGGTCACGAAATTTCTCATGGATTTGATGATTCAGGTTCAAGATTTGATGGTGATGGAAACTTGAACAACTGGTGGTCTGAAGCGGATCGTAAAAACTTCGATGCGAAGGTGGGAGCTTTAGCAACGCAGTACGATGCTTACGAACCAGTAAAAGGAAGTTTCATTAACGGTAAATTTACAAGTGGTGAAAACATTGGAGATTTAGGTGGAGTAGCCGTAGCTTATACTGCGCTTCAAATGTATCTGAAGGATAAAGGAAATCCAGGTTTAATCAGCGGATTTACGCAAGATCAAAGATTCTTTATGAGTTGGGCAACGGTCTGGAGAACCAAATCAACGGAGAAATATATGGTGAATCAAGTGAAGACCGATCCTCACTCGCCAGGTTATTTCCGAGCGTTTGGACCTTTAGTGAACCAAGATTCATTCTACAAAGCATTCGACCTTAAACCGAGTGATAAATTGTACAGAGCGCCAAGTGAAAGAATTAAAATTTGGTAGACTTTTACGATTAAATAATTCAAACCCTTTCAACTTTCAATAGTTGAAAGGGTTTTTTATTTTTTGTAACACTTTAACTTATCTTAGCACTAATTGTTTATATAATTATTTGATTAAGCGGAAATAGTTATTCTATTTCAGGCAATTATTTAGAAAAATATAAAATGAGTGATAACATTATAGAAATAAAAAATCTGAATTTCGGGTTTGATAAAAGCAAACTGATATTAAAAGATGTCAATTTGAATGTTCCAAAAGGTTCCATCTACGGTTTTCTTGGCTCCAACGGTGCTGGCAAATCCACGACCATGCGGCTGATCATGGGTTTATTTAATGATGATCAGAATTCTGTTAAAGTGTTTGATACTTCTGTTTCAAACTTATATCCAGAGGGTTTGAAAAAAATCGGATCACTAATTGACTATCCCGCTTTTTACGATCATCTCTCCGGCTACGACAATTTAAAAATCGTGTGTATTCTAAGAAATTTAAATGAAGGTAAAATTGATGAGGTTTTAGAATTGGTCGGTCTTTCTGAGGCGAGAAATATTAAAATGAAAAAGTATTCACTCGGTATGAAGCAACGTCTGGCAATTGGTTTGGCTTTGATCAGTGATCCAGAATTATTGGTGTTGGATGAACCCGTAAATGGTTTAGATCCTAATGGAATGAAAGAAGTTCGCGAACTCCTTATTAAATTGAACCAAGAGCATGGAGTAACTGTTTTCATTTCGAGCCACTTGCTTTTAGAAATTGAAAAAATGGTAACGCACATCGGGATCATTTCTCATGGTGAAATTAAATTCCAAGGCAGCAAGGAAGAACTCAATGAATTGTATCGCTTCCAAAAGACAAAATTTAGTTTAAAAAATGCGAAGAGTTTTGAACCACTTCTTGCAGACAACTATCAGGTAGAATTCAAGAATGAAACAGATTGTGAAATTGTGACAAGCTCTCAGAAGCAAATTGCTGAGATTAATAAAATCTTAGTAGAAAATGGCGCCGAGATTCATCAAATTTCTCCAGCCGGTGGTTTAGAAGAGTGGTTTATGGAAATTTCAAAACAAAATTAAGAACGATGAAGAAAAGATCTACTTTAGCCATGGCTTTCAAAGCAGAATGGCTCAAAATAAAAGGTTTAGGTTTACTTACGATTGCAATAATATTTGGACTCATCATTCCGGCATTGCTATTTACCATCGATATGTTTAGTGAAGACTCACGTCTTTATGAAGGACTTCCAATCAACGCTGCTACGAAAACAATAACAGATACCATAAGTCAATTCGGTAATTTTTTCATGTTGTTATTGGTCATTATCGCGGCAACCAGAATCACCCAAATCGATCATAAAAATAATGGCTGGACTTTCCTTGAAACGCAGCCCGTTTCAAAATTAAGTATTTACAGTGCAAAATTTTTGGTCTTAACAACACTGACGTTAATGATGTTCGCGGTGTACTTTTTATCTTCGATCCTATTTTCTAATCTGCTAATTTTAATTTACCCTCAAGAAGGATTGCAAACGGGCGTCGAGATGTACTGGTTATTTCAAACACTCGTGCGACTTTTTGTTTTAAGTTTGTGTATCATCTCTTTTCAATTAATGCTATCGACCATCATCACTGGTTTCATCTGGCCTTTTGCGATTGGGTTTGTTGGATTTGTGATTAATATTGTAGCGGCCATACGAGAAGAGACTTATGATTTTGTTCCCTACAATAATGTAGATACGGGTTTAACTTTTAAAGATTCTTTTAAGCTAAATCACTTCTTTAATTACACCGAATATTTGAGTTTATTTTGGACGGTTTTATTTTTTACCATCGGCTATTTTTGGTACAGCCGAAGAGGATTTAAGAGTGCTTTTTTGAGTACAACTAAAGCAAAAGTATTCTCAGTAATAGGTCTTGCTTTCTTTGTAGGTTTGTATTTCTTTATTACAAAACCCATTTATCCTCAAAAATTTAAAGATCATTCTGTCATCAGTGGTTCCATCCAATCTCCAAAACCTGTTAAAAACATTACCGTAATCTCTACAGAGTTTGGAGATAAAATAGCCGAAATTCCAGTTACAGATGGGATGTTTAGATGGGACAGTAAAGATGATCTTCCCTTTGCGGAGTACAGTATTAACTATGACGGTAAATCTTATCCGTTTCTTTTTTCTAAAGGTGACGATGTTCATTTTGATATCAAGATGAATGCGAAGTTGTCAGAAGTTTTCATGAAAGGAACCAGAAAAGCAGAAGATCTTTACGAAAGTAGAAATCGCGAAAATTCTAATTTTTATAATTTTATCGCGGCCACAAAAATGCATGCGGATAATCCAAGTTTGTTTTACAAAGAAGCTCGGAAAGAATGGAAAAATAGAATGAAGGAATTGAATAAGTTTAGAACTGCAGAGAATATCTATTTTGCGGAAGATTTTAAGGAATATCAAATTCAGAAAAACGCGACCAAAATGCTTTCTGCAATTTATGATTACCAAAAAATGACCTCTTTTACCGATAAGAAGTTTGCGCCAGAAGCTCAATTTCTAACAGAGTTACAAAGTGCAATTCAAAAACCAAGTCCTTTATTGTACTCGAGAGATATTTACAAATCCTGGAAATTGAAAGAACTTCTGCCGAAAGAAGGCAATGCAAATTCGGACAGCATTGTGTTTGCAAAATTAAAGGCAATGCCTGCTGGAGTTTCTAAAGATCAATTATTAAGTTCCCATATCATTTCTATGACCACGTTGGAAAATAATGAAGGTAAGCGTAATTTAATTTTTAATGAAAATATTGCCGGCATTCAAAATCCAAAGTTTAAGAATTACGTTGCGAAGAAAGTAGAAATATTAAACAATCAGCAAAAAGGAAAAGCTTTCCCAATTATGGTTTTTGAAGATGCCGATGGCAAGAAAGTCAGTTTGTCAAAGTTCAAAGGAAAATTTGTGGTTATTGATTTTTGGGCAACCTGGTGTGGACCGTGCAAAGAAACTTCGCCCGTTTTTGCGTATCAAGCCAAGAAAAATAAAAATAATGATCAAATCGTTTTTCTTGCCATCAGTATTGATGAAGATAAAAGTAAGTGGAAATTAGATTTAAAGAATACCCAGTCAAATGTTAAACAATGGTGGCTTTCTGATCCGAACGCTTTGAAGCAGCTTGGCATCGAAGGCATTCCACGGTTTATGATGCTGGATCCCGATGGTAAAATTTTCAACGCGAATATGCCACGACCGAATGAAACCAATTTCGTTGACATCCTGGAAAAAATCACGGGCAAATCTTCTAATTATATGGTTCAGGTTTTTTAAAGCGATTGTCTAAAAATCAGCATTTGTTTATTAAAGTAATTCTTTCATCTCAAGAGGTGAAAGAATTTTTGTTTTAAAGCAGTAACTTTAGTAAAAATAAATCAAATTCAAATGGAACTTCATATCGATAGAAATATCATCATTAAGAATGCAGAAACACAAGATTTTTTAGCCGACGCCTATTATCAGGAAACCCGACAGAAATTGCCACTTGTTATTTTTGCCCACGGATACAAAGGCTATAAGGATTGGGGCGCCTGGGATTTGATGGCGAAGAAATTTGCCGATGCCGGCTTTTTCTTTGTTAAATTTAATTTTTCACACAATGGAACCACGCTACATCAACCCACTGATTTTGCCGATCTGGAAGCTTTTGGAAACAATAATTTTTCCAAAGAAATGTCAGATTATGATGAGGTCCTCAATCACTTTTATAATGATTCGAAAATTGATCAAGATAAAGTTGCCATCATCGGTCACAGTCGTGGTGGCGGAATTACCGTGATCAAAGGTTTCGAAGATGACCGCGTAAAAGCAATAGTCGCTTTGGCAGGTGTTAGTAATTTTAAATATCGATTTCCGTCTCAAGACCGTTTCGAAGAGTGGAAAACTGAAGGCGTGATGTATTCTGAAAATAAAAGAACGCACCAGCAAATGCCGCATTACTTTCAGTTTTACGAAGACTTTGAAAAAAATGAAAGACGGTTTGATATTCAATATGCGGCCCAACATTTAGAAAAACCTCTTCTGATTATTCAGGGAACGAATGATGAAGCGGTAAAAGATAAAGAAGCGCAATTATTAAATGAATGGTGCAAAAGATCTGACTTGGTGATGCTGGAGAATGCCAATCATACTTTTGGCGCGAAAGAGCCTTGGACAGAAGAACAACTTCCTGCTGATCTGGAGATAGCCACCACCAATATGATCAACTTTTTATCTGCCGAATTCAATGAGTCAATGTAAATAAAAATTAATATTAGATTAAATAAATATTTAGGTAGTTTTGCGCACTAAATTTTATTTATGATGCTTTTATCGGTGCTTGAATTTCCTGATTTTGCCCAGCCGCAAATCTGGATTAGTTTATTAACGCTTACTTTTCTAGAGATTATTTTGGGGGTCGATAATATCATTTTCATCTCCATTATCTCTGATAAATTACCCAAGGAAAGACAGAAGTTTGCCAGAAATCTGGGCTTGGCTTTTGCCATGATTTTCCGGATTATTCTATTACTGATGATCAGCTGGATCATTGGGTTGAAAGAACCTATTATGACCTTACCATTTATCGACGAGCCAGGTACAGATTTGCCACTCGCCTTAAGTTGGAAAGATCTGATTCTATTATTGGGCGGGATTTTCTTAATCGGAAAAAGCACCTTTGAGATTCATGGGAAAATGCAGGTTCACGATGAGAATCATAAACCAAAATCAGCAGGTTCATCGCTAATGGCCATGGTGATTATTCAAATTATTATCATCGATATGGTTTTCTCCTTAGATTCTATTTTAACCGCGATTGGGTTGGTAGATAATGTCATGTTAATGATTATCGCCGTTGTTATTTCCATCGGAATCATGATGGCTTTTGCCGGACCGATTTCAGCGATTATTAATAAATATCCGAGTTTACAAATGCTTGCGTTGTCATTCTTAGTAGTGATTGGAGTGATGTTGGTTTCAGAAGGAATTCATCAACATGTGAGCAAGAATATCATTTACTCTTGTCTTGCCTTCAGTTTGCTGGTCGAAGTTTTGAATATCAAACTCAGAAATAATCAAAATAAGAAAGCTTTAAAACTGAATCCTGATTTGAATCCAGATTTAAGTTTGAAAGATGATATCGAATAGAATTTAAGATTGTTCTTTTAAAATGTAAAAAAAATCCTGCGTCAATTGTTGAAGCAGGATTTCTGTTTTTTTTAAAGTCTTACTCTTTAATAATTTTAGCTGAATAAACCGAATTGTGATCCGTCAGCACTTTAACGATGTAAATTCCTGCTTTTAATGAATTTAAAGACAGTTCTTTTTGATCTGCAAATTTCAAAACCTTTTGTCCGACCGGGTTATAGATTTCAACAGCAGTTATTTTTTCACCTTGTGGAATGACAACATGCAGTTGATCTTTTACGGGATTGGGATAGAAAGCGAGCTTCTTATTAGCAACTGACTGGGTGGCCATGTTGATATTATTGATTCTAATATTATCGATATAAGCCGCGCCGCCAAAGTTATCATGAACAAAATTTAAACCCTCGATGTTGGTTTTCGTGAAATTAGTTCCAGTAGAAACTAAATTCCCATCAATGTAATATTTAATATTATTTTCTCTGATTTCCACTTTTAGTTGATACCATTTGTTCGCTTCCCAAGTGAAGTTAGCGTCTTCATAGTCATAATCTGCGCTGTTCACCAGTTCCAGATTTCCCGTGTAATTAAAGGAGTAAACGAAGACAGGTACAAATTCGTCAGCTACAATTCCGTAGGTGCCAAACTCGAAAGTAGAGCCGTCCAGTTCAGAAATATAAACATCAAATTCCAAATTCAAATTACTGTAATTCAAAGCTGGAGTTAATGGTTTCGCCGCACCAAAAATTGGAAACCACCCAAAATCCTCATTTTCATCCACCGCAATTTTTAGTGCTTGCGTTCCGCTGGAAGCAAACTCGTTTGAAATAGTCTGATTTTGAATTGGTTGATTGTCAGCATCTAAAGTGACTTCCCAACCATTTTGATTGTGAACGTTTCCAACGGTGAAATTCTCCGAACTTTCGAAAGAAATCGTTTGTTGTGCCGCGCAAAATAGGGATACGAATCCTAGTGCGATAAAATAAATCTTCTTCATATCATATAATTTTAGTCAATAATAAGGAAAATAATTTAGTTTATTTCTTTGAAGCGGTCATTGGTTAAACATAAAAACCAATTTAAAAAAAGGAATAATCACGACTAGTGCAATTGAGAAAATTCTATCAAATGCTCCTAAATTCTAGGATAAATATATTAAAACAGCACTAATAAGTTTTAATATATACAGAAATAGCATTTACTTTTAAAATAAATTCTTTTATTAAACTTAGTTTTGGTAGATTTGAATTCACTTTAAAAATAAAATAAATATGAAAAATTCTTTATTATTTGGAATTTCGTTGTTTTTTGGCTCTTTCTTAATTGCTCAAAATACGACTGTTAATTCCGCTTCAGCAAAGCCAACCGCAGCTGTCAACCTTCCGTATTCGTATGGATTTGAAACAGCCGATCTGGATGAATGGTTGGTAACCAATGAAGGTAGCGGTAACGTTTGGGAACGAACAACTGCCTCACCTTCGACGCCCGATCCTTCAGAAGGAACCTATTATATGCTTTATCAGTATCATCCGACAGATGCTGCTAATTCTTATCTTTATTCCAGAGGTCTGAATTTACAGGCTGGTAAGAACATCACTTTAGAGTTTGATTATCAAGGCATTGATCCTTTTTTCGCAGAAAAGATGGAAGTCAGAATTGGCACTGCCGCTACCGTTGCGGGGCAAACCACTCAGTTATGGATTAACGAAGATATTGGGAATTATCCGTATGACACGGCTAGCATTAATTTTACGGTTCCTGCGGACGGCGTTTACTATATTGCATTTCGAGTGTTTTCAGATGCAGATGTTTTCTACTTAGCCTTAGATAATATCAAAGTTTTCGATGGTGTATTAGCGACTCAGAATGTGAGTAAATCAAGTTTGAAATTTTATCCAAATCCTGTAAAAGAGATTCTAACGATTTCTGATGCTCAGGAAATTTCAGCAATTACTATTTTCGATATTACTGGAAAACAAGTAATCTCAGAAACTGCCAAATCTGCAAAATTAGAGATGAATGTTTCTCAATTAAAACCAGGAGTGTATGTTGTAAAAGCAATGTCAGCCGGAGTTTTGAAAACATTTAAATTCATTAAAAAATAGTAATCATCTTGAATGATCATGAGAAAAGCCACAGATTTCTGTGGCTTTTTGGTTTGATAAGTGGTTCTATTAATATCTGGTTATGGCTCCGAAACCATTGAAATCTGCTAAAGCTTCTTTTTGTAAAAAGACCGAATCTCCGCCGTAATTCATATTCATCTCAATCATTTCGTCGTAAATATCGTCAACCATAACCTTCGGTTTTTCATCGTCTGCTCCCAAAAGCGTAATGGATCCATTTTCCATCACTGCTGGTTGAAATAATCCTTGCTGAACGAAAAGGGTCTGAACTTTTCCTTCTTTAATGGCGTTCATGATTTCATTCACATCACTCAAAAATCGGCCTGTTCCCACGGCTTTGTCGAGCTCTGCCTTTCGATCGCTATTTCTTTTTTCTGTCGCCGCTTTAATGATTGGCCAGGTTTCTCTCACAATCGCATCTGCTTTTTCTTCCAGTTTATTACCGTTAAGGTGCATTTCAAAAATACTGTCTTTTTCATCAGCAATTTTTAGATACTCATGAAAGTTGGCTTCGTCAGTGCAGATTAAAACTGGCAGCGGATTTTCTTTTCTAATGGTGTTCACTTCTTTGTCTACGAGATTGAAAAAGTCAGCCATCAAATTTGTTTGTCGTGCTGCGTAAGAAGATTCGCGACCTGCATTGGTGTAGAATCCTGTGTTTTCAAGCGGAAATGGACTGGTAAATTCCTTAATGACTTCATCATTCATAGCCTGAATTAATCGAACTTTTTGCTGGCTTAAAACCAAAACATAATAACTTGACGTAAGGTGAATCGCACGCAATAGGTCCCGTGTTGCAAAGGTATCATCGATAATTACCCGATCGACGACTGCAATCGGCAAACGCATATATTCCGCGATTTGCTGCTCAACATTTACGAAAAGGATTAAACATTCTAAATTATAATTGTGATCAACTGAAGCTTCCAGTTTCGTTAAACTTTCGACGATCGATTGCGCTTCTTTTTTATCTAAAGAGTTCATCAACCTTTCTTCAACTTCTTTAATCAGGTTTTTCAAAGTGATTACATCTTTCTGATTATCGGGCGCCGTACGATGTGTGTTCAAAATAATGGAGATGCAATTTTTTGCATTTACTTTCTTGAGCGCATTTAATTTTTTGTTCATGAGGATGTTATTTAAAAATTTAGGAATTCATTTTAGTAGTGCCCCTTCCTTTTGGTTGTAAAGTTTTCATTCTTTATTAAGATTATTCATTACTTAAATAGAAGTGGGCTTTTTCTGTCTGACTATAACATACGAAAAATTAACCAAGAATCCTAATTTCAGGGCGATTGAGATGGTTTATGGTTAAGTTGTCTAGGAAGATGCAGTCTTGAATTAGGCACAAAAAAAAGAGTGACTGAATCACTCTCTAATTTATTTCTGTAAAAGATTCCAGGCTTCTGAAATCTTGTTTTGCTGAAGAAGTTTCTGGGCTTCCTGATGTATCGTTTCAGTTGAAGTGAAATTTCCGCTTGGTAATTCCTCTACGTTTGCGAGAATGCCCAAGTCATTTCCAGTAAAGATCTTGCTGAATTTAATTTCGTTCGGCAAACGATCAAACCCAATTCCTTTTGTTACTAAAGGTTTCGGAACTTCAAATAGATTATCTGCATTATTTCTGGAATACCAACTGCCGCCTAAGCGGGCAACAAGATCTAATTTCTTCTGATCCAAAATTCCCTGATCATTTAGATATTCTTCTCGAACATGAATATTAATCACCTCACAAATCACCAAATTTCCGGCGCCACCTTCTGTGCCTAAATGTTTTACCTCTAAAACCTTGCACTCTAAATTGACGGGACATTCCTTAATTAATTTTGGTTTTACTAGTTCTGAATCTTTCATCGTCAGACCCGATTTTACAAACTCATTCACTTCTTTTCCATATTCAGTGGAAGCTAGCGAAATCTGTTGCACGATTTTGTAGTTGACAATTCCAATCACCACTTCTGGAACTTCCAAAACATTCTCTAAGGTATGCTTGGTCGTGTTATCCCGAACTCTACGCGCTGGTGAAAAAATGACAATGGGCGGATTCGAACTGAACATATTGAAAAAACTAAATGGACTTAAATTGACGTTTCCATCTTTATTAATCGTTGAAGCCAAGGCAATTGGCCGTGGCGCAATGGCGGTTTGCAAAAGCGTTTGTAATTCGAAATTGTTGAGGTCTTGAGGAGATATTGTTTTCATTATTTTAATAAAATAGAGAAAGAAATTTTAGATTTTTTATAAAGAGTTATGACTTCTTTTTTCTGAAAAATTGCACAAGCGAAATGATGATGAAAATCACCAAGATGGGAACAAATAAAATGATATCAGTTCGTATTACAGGATCATTTGCTGATAGTGCAGCCATCCATTTTGGGAGATACCAAAATTCGTAAATCAAAAATGCAATCAACGAAACGATTGTAAAAATCTGGAAAATGGTTAACTTCATTTCAAGGTTTTCAAGGTTTTTAAGGTGATTATAAAAATTACTTTGCTGCCAACACTTTCCCTTTTACTTCACCGAAACCAACGCGCATTCCGTCTTTCTGCGCGTGACCTCTCATAATTACAGTGTCATTATCATTAATAAATTTACGCTCCGTCCCATCGGATAATTGTAAAGGTTCGGTTCCGCGCCAGGTTAATTCCAACATCGAACCGTAAGAACTTTTATCAGCGCCAGAGATCGTCCCTGAAGCATACAGATCACCAACTTCTACATTACAACCGTTAACCGTATGATGAGCCAGTTGCTGCAACATATTCCAATACATAAACTTATAATTACTTTCAGAAATTAAATTTTCGGCGCCATTTTCTGGTTGAAGATAGACTTGAAGCTGAATATCGAAATTTTGTTGACCTTCGAATTTTAGATAATCTAATACTTCAGGTTCCTGTTTTGGAGAATCAGTTTTAAAAGGTTTCAAGGCTTCTAAAGTAACGACCCAAGGTGAAATGGTGGAGCAAAAATTCTTGCCTAAAAATGGTCCAAGCGGCACGTATTCCCAACTTTGAATATCTCTCGCGGACCAATCATTAAAAAGGACCAGGCCGAAAATTGCATCCTCGGCTTCAGCAGTTGAAATGCTGTCGCCCATCTCGGTATTTTTATTCACGATAAACGCCATTTCCAATTCGAAATCAAGTTGCTTACAAGGTCCGAAAATAGGATCCTGATCAGCAACTGGTTTGGTCTGACCTTTCGGACGGTGAAATTCTACGCCAGAAACTACGATAGAAGAAGCTCGTCCATGATAACCAACCGGCATGTGTTTCCAGTTGGGTAACAAAGCATTCTCCGGATCACGAAACATTTTTCCAACATTGGTCGCATGCTCGATGCTGCTGTAAAAATCGGTGTAATTAGGAACATGAACAGGCAACATCATTTGAACTTGATTACAATCGTAAAAACATTCGTCGATGGTTTTTTGATCACCCGCCAATTTTGAATCTTCTCCTAAAATTTCCTGCAGTTTTAGTCGCACCGCTTTTGTGACTGGTTTTCCTAATTCTATAAATTCATTTAAAGTAAAGGCTTCAAAAACATTCTCCTCAATTCCATCGATGTCATCGAAAAATCCATAGTCGTAAAGTGTGGCCAAATCAATCACCATATCGCCAATTCTAGAGCAGCAGGCGATATATTCTTTGTTGAAAACGCCAACGCCAAAAGGTATATTGTAAATTGAAAAATCTGAATTTTCAGAATAATTGATAAATGATTTCATAGTAATTGTATTTAAAACAAAGGTTCAAAGCGAACGTCATTACGTTTCACTTTGAACCTGATATTTAAGATTGATATTTATTTTTTGTTGATGGAGCCTTCCTCAATCCATCTTTCCTGCGTATTAATGTCGATGAGATAAAGAATTTTTTTCTGCTTCGTCATCAGGAAGGTTTTGGTGAGCGCGATGGGGATTTTTTTTCCTTCTAGCTTATCTGCGCGAAGAGAAATGATTTCATTTTTTGAACGAACGATATCGCCAGAAAAAACATTTGAAGTACTTTGACCTGTTTGTTTGTCATCAAAGACTTCTACATACGTCGCTTGTTTACCTTTAATAACGATGAAATTTCTTTCCGTATGATCATCGAATTCTTTAATTAAAACGAATTTGACATTATCGATGCTGACGTTTTTCAAATTCTTATTAACGCCTCTTCTTTCTTCCAACTCATCCAGAATTGCATTAATGCTTCCGTATTGAGCTTTCAACCCGAGAACTGAAAAGAAAAGGAATAGGGCAACTATTTTTTTCATAAAGTTTTTTTTGAGAGCAATCTATTTTTAAATAAGATTTAAAGATTTCCTCTTTTGGCTTGTTCTCTTTCTAAAGCTTCAAACAACGCTTTGAAATTACCCGCGCCGAAACTTTGCGCGCCGTGTCTTTCGATAATTTCAAAGAAAAGAGTAGGGCGATCTTCCACTGGTTTGGTGAAAATTTGTAATAGATAACCTTCTTCATCATGATCAATTAAGATTCCTAAATCCTGAAGTTTTTTCAGATCTTCCTCAATATGACCAACTCTTTCTGGCACCATATCGTAATAAGCTTCAGGTGGAGCCGACAAAAATTCTACGCCACGTGCTTTTAGTTCTAGTACGGTATGAATGATGTCTTTCGTTGCTACGGCAATATGTTGTACGCCTTCTTCTTCATAATAATCCAAATATTCTTCTACCTGAGATTTTCTCTTTCCTTCAGCTGGTTCATTAATCGGGAATTTTGCAAAACCGTTTCCGTTGCTCATCACTTTCGACATCAAAGCTGAATATTCGGTGTTGATTTGTTTATCGTCAAAACTTAAAATGTTTACGAATCCCATGACGTCTTCATACCATTTCACCACCGGAATCATTCGATCCCAACCAACATTCCCAACGCAATGATCGACGTAGAGAAGGCCGACTTCAGCGGGCGCATAATCACTTTCCCATTTTTGGAAGCCTGGCATAAATTCACCGGTATAATTTTTACGTTCCACAAACATGTGAACCGTTTCGCCGTAAGTGTAGACTCCAGACATTCTTACTTCACCGTTTTCATCGGTTAAAGTTTGTGGTTCCAGATAAGGTTTTGCACCTCTCTTAGTCGTTTCTTCAAAAGCAGAATAAGCGTCGTCAACCCAAAGGGCGAGAATTTTTACACCGTCGCCATGTTTTTTTTGATGCTCACAAATTGGCGAATCCGAGTTCAAACCTGATGTTAGTACCAATCTAATTTTCCCCTGTTGCAAAACGTAAGAAGCTCGGTCTCGAATTCCAGTTTCTGGTCCGGCATAAGCCACAGATTGAAATCCGAAAGCAGTCTTGTAGTAATGTGCTGCTTGCTTAGCGTTCCCAACATAAAATTCAATATAATCGGTACCGTTGATCGGTAAGAAATTTTCGGCTTTCGCGATTTTTTCTGCAAAGGTGAGTGTAGACATTTTTCTTTTTTTAAGTTACGCCAAATTACAAAAAATTTAATAATTATAAAATTTTCAGAAATTGATTTTTATTCCTGCCATCGCATAATTCTGAGAAATAAGACTGGATTTTGTTTCGAGGATCCCGATGACAGGTGTGAATTTCAGAGATTTTTTTCTGTTGTTATTCGCAGAAATATAGAATGGAATTGAGGTGAGTGCAGTTAACCCACCCAAGAGAAAAATTCCACTGCCTACTAATGCATTGGCATCAATAAAACCCTTGCCATCTCCTGAAGTCCCTACAATAAGTCCTGTCACAATTAGACCACCACCAGAAATTAAAAGAATATTTCCTGTCTTTCGCTGTTTATTTGCTTTGTTCATGTAAAGATCGATCTCTGGAACATTGTTCTGCTGTGCATTGATCGTTAAGGGTAAGATAAAGATCAACGCTAAAATTAGATTCCTCATAAGTTTATTTTTCGTTAAATTTAGGTTGAATAAAATTTAAAAATCTTGATTACAATCAAGAGCTCATTTTCTTTTTACACCGCGAATAAGTTTCAGGCGTGATTTGCAGATAAGAAGCAATGATTTTATCAGAAATTCTCAACTCTAGGTCTGTATTCTCTTTCAAAAATTCTTCTACTTTTTCTTGGGGAGAAAGGGTTGTTAAAAACTCCAGTCGGGTAATTTGAAAATTTTGATAATTTTCTAGAATGCTCGTGTATATATTTTTAGCCGCGGCAGATCCCGAAATTATTTTTATAAAATTGGTATGAGAAATAGAATACAAGACGCTGTTTTCTATAGCTTGAATGGTCGCGGGACTGGGAATTTTCTCTTGAAAACTCAACAGCACGGTGCAAAACTTTCCTTCTGGCACAAATAGCCGGGTGAATTCGGTTCCGTTTTTATTGATGTGAAAAGTACGCAGTAATCCTTCTGAGACGAAATGTAATTTGGTACAAACCTCGCCACCATTGAGCAAAATTTCATTTTTTTTAAACTCCTGTCTCTCGAAATGTTTTTCCGTAAAATCCTCATCCTCTTTTGACAACTCAAAAATTTGTTTAAGGTAATCTGTAAAAGAAACGGGTGATGCCATTGAGTGATTTTTAGATTATATGAAGAATTAAATTTAATACGGTCTATTTATATTTCCAGAAGAAGGCTTAAAAATGGTGTGTGGAATAATAGATGTGATATGTATTTTTAAGTTTTTTTAAGTCTAAATTTTAATAATACTTTACTTATTATATTTGTAATTCAGAAAGAAACGTACGATGGTTCTAAAAACACAAATGATAAACTAAGCCCAATTTGGAGCTTAGTTTATTTTTATAATTTTGCCATAATCGGGATTGTAATTGTCCCAAATTTTCCACTCACCATCCAGTTTTTTCATAAAATAAAACTGTGTATTTAAGTGATGTAAGATGAAGTCGGTTCCATTTTCGTCTTCAAAAATTAAATTCCAGAATTCCTGAGTTTTAATTACTTTAAGATCAGCATCATCAGAAATTTTAACGATTTGGAAAACCTCATAATTAGAGCGGTTATTTTCTGTAACGAATCTTAAATTATTTTTACTTTTTTCCTTTAAATAAAGGGTAATTCTTTCCACCAACGGTGATTCTTTCCAAACGGTATTTGCAATTTCACCCAAATTTATGGCGGGTAAATATTTCAAAGTTTCAAACTGTAGGCGACAAAATTCTACGATCAACTCTTTCTCGGAAAATTGATTATTGAGGTCTTCTTTTTTGTTTAAAATATTTTTTCCCTGCAGGTTTTCGTAAATATATTCATTCAAATCTTTTTTGCCCAGAAAAATGCACAGCTTATCTAAGGTTTTTATAAAGCGCAGATCGTTGTGCATTTTTATCTGATATTCATTTTCGTAAAAACGCTGTAACGTAATGGCAGAAAGCGAAGTTCCTAAACTTATTCTCCGCTTGTCTGTCAACAATAAAGAATTTGATAAATTTTTAGAAATGAGGTCGGCCAAGATAACAAACTGGCTTCTCTTCCAGTCTTCCACCATCCCCAATAGAGAGGATTTAACATCAGGATGATTTTTAATATCTTCTTTGATGGAATTATAGATCTTTTCCAAATTCGTTAATTTTGGGTTACACAAGTGGTATATTTTACAAATGAACACTATAAATGCGATTATTGAACTATTTATTTCAATATATTGTTCAAACTTTAACATAATAATTAATCATAACCTAAAAACAAAACAAAAATCCCCAACTTACATTGAGGATTTAGAATGAATATGTTTTTTTAAAGCAAGACTTTGAATCGGTCAAAGGCTGCAGCATCAAGCATTTCTCTGTCATCAGGATGCGCAATCTCAATGAGTGCTTTCGCTCTTTGACGTAAATTTTTTCCGTACAAATAGGCAACACCATATTCCGTAACCACATAATGAATATGACCTCTGGTAGTCACAACACCTGCGCCTTGTTTCAGGAAAGGAGCAATTCTCGGGATGCCTTTCTTAGTTCGTGAAGAAATAGCAATGATTGGTTTTCCACCTTCAGAAAGTGCTGCACCACGCATAAAATCCATTTGTCCACCAATGCCACTAAATTGATAAGTTCCAATAGAATCTGCGCAAACCTGTCCGGTTAAATCGATTTCTATAGCGGAGTTAATCGCGACCATTTTATTATTTTTCATAATATTGATCGGATAGTTCACATGTTCCACATCCATAAATGAAAAGGCCGGATTATCATCAATATAATCATACAGCTTTCTAGTTCCGAAAGCGAAACTGGTAATGGTTCGGTTAATATGCGTGCCTTTGTATTTATTGGTAATGATATCATTGGCTACCAAATCTACAATTCCGTCACTAATCATTTCGGTGTGAACACCAAGATCTTTGTGGTTTTGAAGGCATTTCAACACCGCATCTGGAATGGTTCCGATACCCATTTGAATCGTAGATCGATCATCAATCAGTTCGGCTACATTTTTACCAATCAACATTTCGCAATCGCCAACTTTCGCCCCATAATCGATAGTCAATAATTCTTCTTCATGCCAGACCATTTTATCAATTTTAGAAAAATGGATCATGCCGTCGCCATGCGTTCGTGGCATTCTTGGATTGACTTGAGCTATCACGATTTTTGAAGTGTCCACGGCGCTCCTTGCGACGTCAACTGAAGTTCCCAAAGTACAGTATCCATGTGCATCTGGCGGAGAAACCGTAACAATCGCAACATCAAGTGGAAGCATTCCTCTTTTAAAAAGAAGGGGAATTTCACTTAAAAAAACAGGTACAAAATCGCCACGATCAGAATTTACTGCCTCGCGAACAGGCGTAGAAACAAAAAGGGAATTGATATAGAAACTATCTTTATACTGCGGTTTTGCTACTTCTACATTTCCTTGCTGCGTAATGGAAACGAACTCCACATCTCTTAATCTGGCGGCCTGATTAGCCAGTTCAGTGATCAACAGATTGGGAGTACAAGCGCTCCCGTGAGAAAAAATGCGGTCGCCACTTTTTATTAATGAAATTGCGTCTTCGGCACTAACATATTGAATCATATTTTATTTTTTTAATTGCTATTGTTAATCTCTCAAAAGTAATTCTTTCATTTCAACTTTGAAATGAGGAATATCATTTTTGATAAAAATCATAAGGAACTTATTCTTGACTGCGGTCTTCCAGATGGTTGTCTGGTGTTTCTAACCAAGATGTCACGTAAGAGGGATCTTCAACTTTTAGGGCTTCTTCCGTAATTTGAAAAGGTCTGAAAGGATCGACCATCACTGCAAATTCTTCGGTGGATTTTTTGCCGATGCTGCGTTCCATCGCTCCTGGATGTGGTCCGTGAACAATGCCACCGGGATGAAGCGTGAAATCCATTAAATCAATGTGATTGCGACTCATAAAATCGCCCTCTGTATAGAAGAGAACTTCATCTGAATCGATGTTGGAATGATTGTATGGAGCTGGAATCGCTTCTGGGTGGTAATCATACATTCTCGCCACAAAAGAACAAACCACAAAATTATGCGCTTCGAAATTCTGATGAATCGGCGGTGGTAAATGAACGCGACCCGTAATCGGTTCGAAGTTTTTAATATTGAATTTATAAGGATAGAAATACCCATCCCAACCGACGACATCAAAGGGATGCGTAGCGTAAATGAAATCCCAGATTTGATTTTCTTTTTTTACTTTAATTAAAAATTCTCCTTTCTCGTCGATAGGCTCTACAAAAGTAGGTGCAATCATATCTCGTTCACAAAACGGAGAGTGTTCCAGCATTTGTCCAAATTCGTTTCTGTAGCGTTTCGGAGTGTAAATTGGGGAATGACTTTCTATAAAAAGTAATGTATTTTTTTCGTCATTAAATTTAATGGAGTAAATCGTTCCTCTTGGGATAATGAGATAATCACCGTAGGAAAAGTCCAGATTACCGAGAAAAGTTTTTAAAGTCCCACTTCCTTCATGAATGAAAATAAGCTCGTCGCATTCGGCATTTTTGTAAAAATAATCGGTGGATTTTTTCGGTTTTGCAAGACCTAATTTTAAGTCGCTGTTCACTAATAAAACTTTTCGACTGTCTAAGAAATCATCCTCTGCCGCAACATTCATTCCTTTGAACATGCGTGGCGTTACGTTTTTTGCGACCGCAATTTTCGGCGTGACATCTTTCGGTTCGCTGATTGATTTTATTTGGGTCGGTCGGTGAATGTGATATAAAAGTGATGAAATACCGTGGAATCCTTCGGTGCCAAAAAGTTGTTCATAGTAAAATTGACCTTCCGGTGATTTGAATACCGTATGTCTTTTCTGTGGAATTTTTCCAGATTGCTGGTAACTCATTTCTTACAATTTTTAGATAAGGTAAATTTAATGAATTTTATTTTACTAAGAATTTGAGAAATCTGTTGAATCGACCAAATCTCTTTAAATGAAACTCATCAGCGGCTCGTAGAATTCCTCTTCCATCACACCAAATTGCTGCGAAAGTAATTTTGCACCTTCAATGTCTTTAAGTAAATCCTCCTCAGAACTCGAAATAGGAATAGCACCAATATTGGTTTCTAAAACAAAACCAGCAACTGATTTTTGAAATTGAGGATGATCAAACTCTAATTTTCTAAAGAAGTTTTCCGACTTTTCTACGGCTTCAGAAAGGTTTGAATGATAAATCAAAACGCCGCCAGCTGTAATTTTTGAAAACAACGGAATGACAGTTTCACCAGAAATTTCGGAGGTTATTAAAGCGATGCTCGGTTGAAATAAAGTTGCTTTTTCAATATCACCAGTTTCAAGAATCGCGAAATCGCTAGACGGATTTTCGAAATCATCATTCTCTAGATAATAACCGAAATCTTTGTCATAAAAATGAAGAACTTCATGCAAAAGTTTTGCGATTGAAGAATGGGTACTGAAGACTAAAACTCTGGTTTTGTTTTTAGCTTCATCAAAAATATTTGCCATTGGTCTGGGTGAATTAGTCTTAAGATTCAGTTTTAATATTACGGTCGATTACCTCCTGAAAGGCAGAAACAATTTCGTCCCAACGTGCCTGATCCTTTGGCATAATTAAAGAAGCGTCGCTTTTATTGCCGGCATTCTTTCCCTTTTTAATGTTGATTTCTACCGCAACATTATCGTATATTTTTTTGTAATCCTCCTGAATTCTAGTGAAATTGTTTTCGGCCAGAGTATGTTCGATATTTCTTAAAACTTTGGTAGAAATAGTAAAGTTTTTTTTAATGTCTTTTCCTTGTCCTTCAAAAGAATAATGCACGTTATTTCCCGTAATCAGTAAATTCTCGTACATCGGGATTCGGCCGCCACTTCGTGCAAAACTGTAATCAAAATCAGTGTAAGCTTTTTGACTCGTACATCCACCTAAGATTAGTATTAGAAAGACGAAAATCAGTTTTTTCATAACAATTTTATTATTCTTTAGCTTCTGCTTTTTGCAATTTAAGCTCTTCATCGTAATCATGTAGAACGTTAAAATCTTCGGTTTGTTCTATGGCAACCATGATTTTGTGCATGATGGCTTGGGCATTATCGTTTTCATAATCGATGTCTAATGCTGGTTTAAATTCCATCGTCGGCTTTACGCCAGTTACTTTTAAGCGTAAACCTTGTTTGTCAAATGCGCGTCGGAAACCGTCAATTTTAATTGGAATTACAATCGGTTTTTGGTTTTTAACCAACTTAGCAGTTCCCTTTCGACCTTGCGCAAATGCAGAAGTTGTGCCTTGTGGAAAGGTAATTACCCAACCATTATCGAGTGCCTTCATGATGTTTTCAACCTCAGTTAAATCCACCATTCGATTCACGTTATGACCTTCTGCGCGCCATGTTCTTTTTACGGTTACGGCGCCAGCTACTTTGAAAATTTTGGTCATCAAACCTTTATTCATGGTCTCTTCCGCCGCGACATAGTATATATCAACTTTTGGATTTAAGAGATAAATCGGATTTTTAATGGAATTTAAATAGCCATTATTTACCGCGCAAAAAGCTTGGTACATCGCTGCAACATCGGCAAAATAGGTTTGATGATTGGAGACGAAAAGCACATTGGTATCGGGCAGATCGACCAAGTTTTCAGTACCTGTAATAATGAGTTTGTTAAAACCATTAAATCTTCGATAGGAAATAATTCCTAAGATAAAAATGATTAATCTCTTTAGAAAATACAGATTACCAAAGGCATCCGTGAAAATATTTTTCTTGGCCATTATCTAATTTACATAATCCGCGAATTTACAAATTTTTCAGTAACTCGCTAAACTCACTTAAAATCATGGAAGTCGCACCCCAGATGATATAACCATTGAAATCAATCACTGGAACCATCACACCTCTTGAACTAGGTAAGACCCGCATTTCTGGTTTATTATCTAAACTTAAAATAGAGGAAATGGGGAATTCAATGAGCTCTACCGCTTCTGTTTCCTGTAAAATAAAAGTTGGATTTTTCTTGGTGTAGGAGACATACGCGTTGACATAAAAATTACTCGGCGGAATGTAAATCGGCGAAAGTTCCCGTATAATCCGAATATAATGCTCCTCGATTCCCACTTCTTCGGAAGTTTCGCGTTTTGCCGTTGCCGCGAAGTTGATATCAAAATTTTCTTTTTTTCCACCTGGGAGAGAAATTTGTCCGCTATGGCGATCGCGTTCATGTTCACTTCGAACAATGAGCGGTAAGTACCACTCGTTGTCCTTTAGATATAATAAAATATTTACCGCTGCAAATTTGGGGTTTTTAGTTAAAATTTCATCGTAAGAATAAAGCGGACGATACGGTGGGGAATAAATTTCGTGAGCTGCTTCGCCCTGAAGTGTTGCCTGTTGTATTTTTGTAAGTAAATCTCTGCCAAAGGTTTTCATAATTCAAATTTAAGCAATTCGAGTGTGGAACTGTTTTAAGGATAAGTTAATTTTTCTGGAATTATAAGTGATCGTTTAAGCTCAATCCAAATATTCAGTATCACAATAATCGATGAGATAAGAATTTTTATTTTTGATGAGCGTTACTTCATTTGAGGTTTGATAAGATTCGCCGTAATCTACAAATACGCGATACTTTAAATCCGAAATCTTTTCTATTGTAACATTTTTAATGTTTTCCATATCATCTTGAGCACGACCAAACAGCCAGGGTTCCATATCCTTTCTTAACTTATAAATCTTGGCCCATTTATCTTTGTACTTCTTTTTCGCGAGGGGCATTTCTTCTTCTGACAAAGCAGAAGCACCATAAATTTCTTCTGAATCAACCATAAATTGATAAAATCTTTTCGTCGTTGCGCGCTCTTCTGTTTCCATGTAAAAGCAAAATTTGTTTCCGTTGGTACATTTAAATAAATCTTCCAGCCATTCTTTTGCAGGGTCTATTGAAGCAGGATTTTCCATCGAGGTCTCATTTTCATGCAGCGCAAAAGCTTCCTCATTTACCTGTAGGGAATCTGGTGTATTTTTATTTTGCTCGATGCTTTGAGAAACCATCGTTTCTTTGTTTTGATTACAAGAACTTAAAATCAGATTTACTGAAAGCAAGATGATTAGCTTTTTCATGGTGGTGTTTTTAGGATGTTTATTTTAAAGAGGATTTAGATTGTTTCGGAGTGCCATGATAACCACAATCGAATCCTTCTTTAAATGGAGAGGCGTGCTCTTTCCAATTAAAGACACTTTCGATTAAAAATAAAGTTAACACTCCTAAAAGAAAAAATTTGATATCTCTTTTCCTTATTTTTTCATTTTTAAATTTAAACTGATGAATTGACCCGTCAATTCTCAAAACTACAAATTTTTTTACCTTCCCATCCTTAATATTTTCGCTACTTTTGCATTTCTTATAAATCAACAGTTTGGAAACTCAGGAACTTATTTTTAATCCTCAAGATATTGCAGAAACGCTCAGCCAGCTTAAAGCGGATGCGCGACTTATTGCATTTCTAAAAGTTCCCAAACAATACAAAGCTGATGTTTTTTCGCATCTGGATCCCGATTTTCAGGAAGAAACCATTCGCAGCATTGGGAGTGAAGAGGTTTCTGAAATTCTGAACGAAATGAGTCCGGATGATAGAACCGCACTTTTAGAGGATTTCCCAGATGAATTGATTCGGTATTCCATCAATCATCTTAACCCACAAGAAAGAAGAATTGCGTTGAAGCTTTTGGGTTATCACGTTGATTCTATTGCGCGATTGATGACGCCCTATTATATTCAGATTCGTAAAGAATGGACGGTCAAAAGATGTTTTCAACAAATAAAAAAAGTCGGCAAGAAGGTAGAAACCATGAACCATCTTTATGTGGTTGATGAGAAAAACCGCCTCGTAGACGATATTGCCATTGGCTCATTATTGCTCGCCGAAGAAGATACCTTGATTTCCGAAATTACCGATAATCATTTTGTAGCCATTACAACAACGA
Organism: Kaistella antarctica; assembly: GCF_900109615.1. Taxonomy (GTDB): domain Bacteria; phylum Bacteroidota; class Bacteroidia; order Flavobacteriales; family Weeksellaceae; genus Kaistella; species Kaistella antarctica. Next base: position 192,697 of record NZ_FOIX01000004.1, on the reverse strand, counting down.
CCAGTAAAGAAGATGCCGTCGCATATTTTGAGAAATATGACCGATCTGCTTTGCCAATTGTAACGGAAGCTGGAGTCTTGGTTGGGATCGTAACGATTGATGATATTTTAGATCAGATCGAAGCACAAAACACCGAAGACATTCAGAAATTCGGGGGTGTAGATGCACTCGATATGCCTTATACGCAGACCTCATGGACCGATATGATTAAAAAAAGGGGTTCTTGGTTGGTAATCCTTTTCTTTTCGGAAATGTTAACCGCCTCGGCCATGGGCTTTTTTGAACATGAAATTGAGAAGGCAGTCGTGCTTGCTCTTTTTGTTCCGCTGATTATTTCAAGTGGTGGTAACTCTGGTTCCCAAGCTGCAACGCTGATTATTCGTGCCATGGCACTTCAGGAAATCCGATTGAGAGATTGGTGGTATGTGATGAAAAAGGAAATCGTTTCGGGCGTATTCCTGGGAACAATGCTGGGTACTATTGGTTTTGTGCGAATTATGGTTTGGCAAAAAGCCGGTTTATACGATTACGGAATTCACTGGGTTTATATCGCTTTAAGTATTGCAGTTTCACTTGTAATGATCGTGCTTTGGGGAACGCTTTCTGGTTCGATGATTCCTTTCGTTTTGAAAAGATTCAAATTAGACCCGGCAACTTCTTCAGCTCCTTTCGTTGCAACGTTAGTCGATGTTACGGGCTTAATTATTTACTTTACCATCGCTGGAATGTTCTTGGCCGGTAAACTTCTCTAATTGACATGAAAATCATTTCACTGGTTCCCAGTATTACCGAAACACTTTTTGATTTCGGGTTATCAACTGATGAGGTTATCGGGCGAACGAAATTTTGCATTCATCCTGCAGATTCAGTTGGTAATGTTGCTGTTATTGGAGGTACGAAAAATCTCAATATTGCTAAAATAAAAGCGCTTAAACCGGATCTGATCATTGCCAATAAAGAGGAAAATGAAAAGCTTCAGGTTGAAGAATTAATGAAAGATTTTAAAGTTTGGGTAACCGATATTGAAACTTTAGAAGATAATCAAGAATTTATTTCTGAGCTTGGAGCTCGATTAAATAAACAAGCTTTAGCGCTTGATATTAACCAGAAAATCAATTCTGTTTTTATCGATGTTAATTTTTCTCAAAAAAGAAACGTCGCCTATCTTATTTGGAAAAATCCTTACATGACCGTCGGTTCAGATACTTTTATCAATCAAGTTTTAGAAAAGTTCGGATTTGAAAATCTGTTCAAGGATCAAAAAAGGTATCCTGAAGTTTCAGTTAAAGAATTACAAGCTGCCGACGTAATTTTTCTTTCCTCGGAACCCTTTCCTTTTCAGCAAAAACATATTGACGAATTGCAACTACAACTTCCCGAAAAAGAAATTATTTTAGTTGATGGAGAAGCGTTTTCCTGGTTCGGTTCGCATTTGATGAAAGCTGGTGATTTTTTCAAAAAATTATCGCAACAATTTTAAAATTTAGCAGTTGTCTCAGGGATAATTAGCTTTATTTTTAGAAACTTCATTTAATTCTCAAACAAATCTGCGCCACAGCTTGAACGGAGCTCTCGCCCATCGCTAGAAGGGAGAAGCGTAGTCCTTCGACAGGTTCAGGATAAATTCAGATGGATGAAGGCGCCCAAATTAAAAAAATCAGGATCTTTTAAACATTCCCGGTTTGTAATTGGTGATGAACACACCACAAATAATTAACACCGCTGCCGTAATAAAAGTAAACGAAATAGGTTCATCTAAAATCAGCCAACCCAAAAAGATCGCGATAATGGTATTGACATAAGAAAGGATGGAAATCTGGATCGGTGTAATTTTTTTCAAGGCGTAATGAAAAGCGAAAAACGCAATCACAGAACCAAAAATTGCTAGATATACTGTAGCTAAGATGCTTTTAAGACTCCAAGTGGAAACGTCGCTTTGATCGGACGAAATGAAGCCAAATAGAATCTGGATGAGTCCGGCAAAGCTAAATTGATAAAAAAGATTGAGCGAAATATTCTGCGGTTGATGATTAATTTTCTTAGTGAAAATGGTACCGAAAGCCCAGCCCGAGATTGCACAAAACATAAAGAGAATTCCCATCCTGTATTCGGGATTAAGTAAATCTTCCAAGCCATTTTTAAAAATAAGAAGAATCCCCGTAAAGCCTAGTAGAACGCCGACCAAACCTCGAATGCTGAATTTTTGCATTCTGAATATAAGGCTCAGAATAAAAACGGCCAGAGGTGAAGTGGCGCTGATTAGGGAAGCTAAACTGCTGGTTAAATGTTTTTCGGCGACGGTGGTCATTCCATTTGCGACGATCAACATTAAGCAAGCCAGCACGATTTGACTGCCTAAGTTTTTCCAGCCGATCCATTGTAAATTTTTTGTAAATATAAGGACGATCAGTAAAATAAATCCAGCTAAAAACTGACGAAGTCCGGCTACAAACCAAGGTGGAATGGTTTCTACGGCGACGCGAATTCCCAGAAAAGTGGTTCCCCAAACCAAAGCGACGGTGATGATTGCAAGTGCTAATTTGGGATCTTTGAACATGAAAAAAGTAAGATTTTAGTTGAGAATTCCGAGGGAATTCAGGATAGAAATGGTCATCATTATGATTTTGCAAAGGTAGATTTTATGACGATAATGACCAACTGAGTCTGCCAATTATTTCTAGTAATCTATTTTTCCGTCGCTGCAATTGTTGTAATTTGTGCCGATTAAAATTCAATTTAATAAATAATAGATAAGCTCGAAATGGGAATAGAAATAGAAAGAAAGTTTTTAATGAATCCAGAAAAATGGGAACAACTGGAAAAACCCGTGTGCGAATTTTATCGACAAGGTTATTTATTGACGGATCCGACCAAAACAATTCGAGTTCGACAAACTTCAGAACGAGGATTTCTGACCATCAAAGGAATTTCTGTTGGCGCGACTCGTAAGGAATATGAATATGAAATTCCTTTGGAAGAGGCCAAAGAATTGTTGGATCTATTTGCCGTCGCAGAACTTTCGAAAATCCGATGTAAGATTCGTGTTGGAAATCATGTTTGGGAAGTCGACGAATTTTTAGGAAAGAATGAAGGTTTAATCGTAGCAGAAATCGAGCTGACAAGTGAAGATGAAGATTTCGAAATTCCCGACTGGATCGGAAGAGAAGTGACGGGAGCGGAAAAATATTACAATTCAAACTTGGTTACTGAACCGTACGAAAACTGGAAATAGAAAGTTACAGACTGACGAACTGATGCGATTAATTCGATAAATTCATTTTTGGAAGTTAATCAAATGTCTTCAAGGTTATTCACATTGAGATGAAGGTTTATAAATCGAGTTCTATCGAAAAACTAAATGCCTACTTTTGCAGCAGATGAAAGAAGATCAAATTATCATTATCGGCGCTGGTCCAGCTGGCTTAATGGCGGCTCAACAATTGGCCGAACAAGGATTTAAAGTTCATGTTTATGACCAAAATAAAGCCGCAGCTCGTAAGTTTTTGGTGGCAGGAAATGGTGGTTTTAATTTGACACACAGTGAAGAAATCGAGCCATTTGTAGATAAATATGAAGCTTCAGAAATTCAAAATATTGTTAAGAGTTTTGATAATAAAAAAGTAATTCAGTGGCTGGAAGATTTAGGCATAACAACGTATGTTGGGAGTTCGGGTAAGATATTTCCAACCAAAAATTTTAAACCTATTCAGGTCTTAAAGGCTTGGTTGGATCGGTTGGAGCAACTGGGCATCATCATTCATTACGAGCATACCTTTTTAGATTTTGATCAATCTTTTGTTTATTTTAAAAGTAATGGGAAAGAATTTTCCGTAAACTATTCAAAATTAATTTTTGCAATGGGCGGCGGTTCGTGGAAAAAGACCGGTTCTGATGCAAAATGGGTTGAAACTTTGGTTGCTAAGAATATTGAAATTACTCCCTTGCAATCTGCTAATTCCGGCTACAATACCGATTCTAAGTTTCATCAGTTACAAGGTCAGTATTTAAAAAACATTAAATTTTCTTTTGAAGGAAATTCTAAAATTGGAGAAGTCGTTTTTACCAAATATGGAATCGAAGGAAGTCCGATTTATTATTTGAATCGGTTTACCAGAAAACATCATTTTCCCTTAACTATTTATATTGATTTAAAACCAAATTTAACTGAAAGCAATATTTTCGACCAGTTAAATACTGGATCAAAAATAAGTCCCGTATTAAAAAGAAACCTAAAATTATCAACACCTGCAATCAATCTTTTGAAAACTTTGGATAAGGAAAGTTATCTCGATATCGAATACTTAAGTAAATCCATCAAAAGATTTCCGATTGAAGTTTTGAGTTTCAGACCCATTGACGAGGTTATTTCTACCGCGGGTGGAGTTGCTTTCCCCGCCCTAAATCTAAACCTAGAATTGAAAGATTATCCAAATGTATATTGTGTTGGTGAAATGATAGACTGGGAAGCGCCAACCGGTGGATATCTTTTGCAGGCGTGCTTCAGTACAGGTTATTGGGTGGCGAAATCGATTGCGAATTCTTAGAGCACTTTTTTAATTTTTCTGCAGATCTACCATTTAATTTTATTTTTTTGATAGAGAAATTTGCTTTATTAAGCAGTTATTTTAAAGCGTCGAAATTTTATTAACTTTAAACCTTAAAATTCATATAAAAAATGGTCGGAATAATAATGGGAAGTCAGAGTGATTTGGCAATTATGGAACAAGCTTCAGATTTTTTAAAGTCGTTGGATATTCCTTACGAATTGACGGTTGTTTCAGCACACCGCACGCCAGAAAGAATGTTTGACTATGCAAAATCGGCAAAGTCACGAGGTTTGAAAGTAATTATTGCCGGAGCAGGAGGCGCGGCACATTTACCTGGAATGGTGGCGAGTTGCACGACTTTACCCGTTATTGGTGTTCCTATTTTATCCTCGAATTCTATCGATGGCTGGGATTCGGTTTTATCAATTCTACAAATGCCATCGGGAATTCCGGTGGCGACAATGGCACTCAATGGAGCAATGAATGCTGGGATTTTGGCGGCGAAAATTTTAGGAACTGCTGATGAAGCAATTTCAGCAAAGTTAGAAGCATATCAAAATACGTTGAAAGATAAAGTTTTGGGAACCGTAACGGAGATTAAAAGCAAGCATCCCAATGGTTTTGACCAGTAAAGAAACTCATTTACAAAAATAAAAAAGACCTCGTTAAGAAGTCTTTTTTCAATTATTTATTTCATTTAGAAACTCTACAAGACACCAACTTCATTCATACACCATTTCATTTTTTCATACGTTCGTTTAATGTCGTGGTCTAAGCCAATAGACATGCGGATCAATCCTTGGGAAAGTCCCATTTCTCTTTGCTCTTCTTCTGGGATTTCAGATGAGGTCGAACTTCCCGATGCGGAAAACAGAGTTTTATAAAAACCAAGACTTACTGCCAGATAACCTAAGTTTTCCTGCTGCATTAATTCCATCAGTTCATTGGCTTTCCCAACGGTCTTTACGTCTAAAGTCAATAAGCCACCAAAGCCATATTCTGGATTCATCATGCTTTTGTAAAGCTCATGCTGTTTGTGATTTTTTAAGCCAGGATATTTCACGGTCAAGCCGTCTTTTTCAAACTGTTCTGCTAAATATTGCGCATTTTCACTATGTTTCTTCATTCTGATATGAAGTGTTCGCAAGTTTTTAAGAATGCTTGCTGCCCGAAAACTGTCAAGGGTTGGTCCGAGTAACATACACGCTCCAGAATTCACGTCTTTTAAATCATTAATAAATTGAGTCGAAGCGCAAACAACTCCTGCCACCGCATCGCTGCTCCCGTTGATGAATTTCGTTAAACTATGAATGGTAATATCGGTTCCGAGCATTTGCGGAGAAATCGATAACGGAGAAAACGTATTGTCAACAATAAGTTTGAGATTGTGCTTTTTAGCGATTTTAGAAAGCTCCCGAAGATCAGCAATTTCTAAAAGTGGATTGCTCACCGTTTCGCAGAAAAGTATTTTCGTGTTCTTGGTAATTGCTTTTTCAACGAGCGCTAAATCGGTAATATCTACAAAGGAAGTTTTGATTTGATAGCTGGGAAGAAAATTCTTCATGAAAGCGTAAGTGCCACCGTAAATGGTTCTGCTGGAAACTATTTCATCACCACTTTTACAGAGTTGAAGCAGGGTAGAAGTAATCGCGCCCATGCCCGACGCTGTCACATTGGCACTTTCTGTTCCTTCCATTTGAGCCAAAGCTTCGCTTAAGTAGAGATTGCTCGGCGTGGAATGGCGGGAATATAAATAGCAACCTTCCGTGTTGCCTTCAAACGTATCGAACATCGTTTTCGCCGAGAGAAAAGTATAGGTTGAAGAATCTGAAATTGAGGGATTTACGCCGCCGAATTCGCCGAAATATTGTAAGTCCTGAATATTGTTTGCTGCATCAAAGTTTTCCATAAGGGTATGATTTGTTTTGATAAAAGTCAGGGTTTTTAAACTTAAATACAATATTTATTGGAAAGTTTAGATTTTAAATCTAATTTTTTAATAATAGTTAGATTTAAGATTTATATTTACTCAATATTTAAAATATAACCGAAAATATTTCACCTTATGTTAGATTTAAAAGATAAGAAACTCTTGATTTTACTCCAGAATGATTCCAAGAAAACCACCAAACAATTGGCCTCTGAATTGGATTTATCAGTGACAGCAGTTTTTGAACGGATTAAAAAATTAGAGCGTCAACATATCATTAATAAATATGTCGCTTTGGTTGATAAGACGAAACTGCAGAAGAGTTTCATTGTTTTGTGTCACGTGAAATTGGTGCAACACAAAAAGGAATACATTTCGCAGTTCGAAAAAGAAATTACCCAGTTTTCCGAAGTATTAGAATGCTTTCACGTTTCTGGTGATTACGATTATATTCTGAAAATTTGTGTGCGAGATATTGAGGAATACCGCGAGTTTATGGTGAGCAAACTAACTAATCTGCAACATATTGCCAGTACTCAAAGTTCATTTATGATTAAAGAAGTGAAGAATTCTACGGTCATTGAACCTTAAGAAACTGTCTGTTAAAACAAAATAACGAAGCTGAAACAATCAACTTCGTTATTTATAACAATTTTTTTTTGGAATTATTTAGCCATAAATCGTACTGATTCATTTTCCATCTGAAGAATATAAGGTCCTTTAATTAAGGGATTTGTCACTTGATTCGACCCGTTTTTTAATTCCAGTTTTTCAATCATTTTTCCGGAAAGATCGTAAACAGTTGCCGAAGAATTTTTTGTTAAACCATTAATGTGAAGCTGATTTTTTTCGAAACCAACATTTATTTTTTTTTTCGAAACGTTCAGAGTTTTTAATGGCGTCGTTTGAAACAGCCATTGATAAGCCGCGCTGAATTCACCTTTCCAGTAATTTTCATTATGTTGACCGTAAGAATCAATTTTTACCAAAGTGTTTGTAGCAGTTAGTCCTTTGGTTTGTAAATTATTTTTTACCGTTTGAATGTCATTAACAACGGTGGAGCTTTCGCCAGATCCAGCCACAAAATAAATTCTCGTCCCTGATAAATCTGCTGTTGAATTGGTGATGTAATTATTAAATTGATTATTCACAATCCAGTATGCTGGACTGAAAGACCCGATTTTTGAAAAAGTCTGACTGTATTTTACACCGCCATAATTCGAGATTAAGGCTCCTAAAGAACTTCCGATTAAAGCATTATATTCTTTGCCAGGTCTGGTTCTATAATTTGAATCCACATATGGCTTCAATGTTTCTGCCACAAAATGCATATACAAATCTCCTTCGCCACCACCATATTGCGGATTATTCCAAGGTGTGTATTCATCGATTCTGCTTCCGCCGCCATTATCAATTCCGATTACAATCGCGCCGTAATCTCCTTGTGCGAAAAGTGCATTTAAGGTTTCATCAACTTGCCATTCTCCTGAAAACGATGTGACGTTGTCGAATAAATTTTGGCCGTCCTGCATATAGATTACGGGATAGGTTTTTGTACTTGTTTCATAATCTGGCGGCAAATAAATCCAGATTTTTCTATTGCGATTCAATTGTGGAATCGCAAAATTATTGCTTAAAATATGAACGTTAGATGCCGCCGTACTTGGATTTCCTGCTCCGCCTAAACCTTTCCAGGACTGAACTGTTAGACTTAAATTTTGAGCAGCTCCAGTGAAATTTGCTGTTCGATTTTGGATATCACTTCCTGTAGCGTTGGCTTCTACAGAAGACCAAGCTCCACGGGTGAATTTATATTCCAAAACTCCTGTGCCTTCAGGAATAGTGTAGAAATAATTCCCCAAGCCATCAGCAACCATTGCGGTAGAACCAGGATTCCAGCCGTTAAAATTTCCAGCCACATAAATCGTTGACGCCGCCGGCGTATTTGCAGGTAGGGAAGTGATCTTAAGCGTGATTTGAGCAAAAGTGTATGCTGAAATTAAGACCAATAAAAGGAAAGCTTTTTTCATTAAATTTTATTTTATATTAGTGAGTTTATTTTAAAACCGAATTTTATTTCTTGAAAAAATCCATTAAGTCCATATAATTTTTCTGATTGACGCCGTGTCCGCTCATATATTCGCGGAAGGAAAAGAATGCTCCCATTTCATATAAAAGATCCGCTGCTTTGCGACCCCAATCTAAAGGAATAATAGCGTCGTCTGTTCCATGAGAAATAAAGAACCGCAACTTTTCGATTTTCTTTTTATCTTTGACCATGTTTGTTAAGAGCTTTTCTTCAGCGTAACAACTCATGCAGGCAATTTTAGTAAATAAATCGGGATTGTTTAAAGCCAAAGCGTAACTTAAAATTCCACCTTGCGAAAAACCGCATAAATGGGTTTGATTATCAGTTAAACCGTATTGATTCGTTATTTTCAAAATACTTTCTAAAATTGCTTCTTGGGATTCTTTGGCTTGTGGAACATCAATTCGATTTTCTTCATCCATTAAATCAATGTCATACCAGGAATAGCCTTCATAATCAGTGTTAAACGGTGCTCGGAAACTTACAATCAACCAATCTTCTGGCAAAGTCGGCGCGAAAGAAAATAAATCCTGTTCATTGCTGCCGTAACCGTGTAGCAAAATTAGTAAAGAAGTTTTTGAGGTAATGTTTTCAGGTTCGCGAACGATGTATTGTAAATCCATGTTACAAATATAATGATTTAGAATGAGGGTTGAAGGTCACGGTCTACAGGATTTGAGCGGTATCTGAAATAAAAATAAGATTTAACTTATGATGAAATTGATCCGTTTTCCCCAAACTTGTAATCTCTTCTATTTAATAATATCTTTGTAAAAATTATAATTATGAGCGATACAATAGTTTGTCCGAAATGCGAATCGGAATTCACTTACGAGCAAGATGGTAAAATGGTTTGTTCTCAATGTTTCAATGAATGGACGCCAGGTGAAACAGCCGATGAAGATAAAATTTTAGATGCGCACGGTCATGAGTTACAAAATGGAGATACAGTGGTTGTGATTAAAGATTTACCCGTAAAAGGTGCTCCAAAACCAGTGAAAGCTGGAACGAAAGTTAAGAACATCCGATTACGCCCAGATAGCGATCATAATATTGATTGTAAAATTGATGGTTTTGGGTCGATGGCTTTGAAATCTGAATTCGTCAAGAAAGCTTAATTTGGAAATAGCACCCATAAAAACTACAAATGACACCTATTTTGCGTGTCATTTGTTTTAGAATTATCTTGATTATTCCTTATTTAAATATCGATTTTTAAGTTCCCTTGTATTTTTTCAGGTGTATAAATAATCAGGTTTTTGCCCTGAAGAGAAATTTTATTCCAATAATAACTGCCAGCGAAGCGACTTTCTAAAACTTCCACTTCTTTTCCTTCAGTCGAAATTTTGATCTCATGCGGATACCAAAAATTTTTCGACAGATTGTTATTTGATTTTTCTTCGTCCGTAAAAACATTTACTTCACCAAACAAAGCAGCTACATATTGGTTGTACGGATTGTTAAACGTTTCTTCCGCATTATCATTTTGAATTAATCGGCCTTCCTGTAGTACGATAATCTGATCCAGCCACGGCATCACTTCTTGAATTTCATGCGTAGAGATGATGAGTGATATATTCTTTTCACGAACGTAATTGAACAGGCGTTCCCGCAATTCTATTTTTCTGGAAAAGTCAATATTGCTAAAAGGTTCATCCAGTAGTAAAAGTTTCGGCATTACCGAAAGTGATCTGGCGATGGCGACGCGCTGCATTTGTCCGCCGCTTAAATATTTTGGTAAAGTATACTCGAATTCTTCTAGTCCAACCACTTTTAGAAGTTCCTGAACTTTTTCTTTTTTCTCGTCTAAATTAATATTAGAAATAAACTTTCCTACGTTATCTGCGACAGTGGAATAGGGCATCAGATCATAATTTTGGGCCACCAGTTTCATATTTTCTTCGCCTGGAACCAAATTTTGTTTCGGACCTAAAATTGGTTTTCCATCAAAAATAATTTCACCGTTGTCCCAATCCAATAACCCATAAATTAAGTTTAAGAGCGTGGATTTGCCGCAGCCACTTTCGCCTGCCAACGCTATGATTTTTCCTTCTTCAACTTTTAAATTAAAATTTTGGAAAAGCTTTTGGTCAGACCGATGAGAAAAAAATAGATTTTTGATTTCTAATAGCATATTGCAAAAATAACATATTTAGTTATACTAAGGATATTTTTGTTATTTTAGCAGAAACAATTAATAAAGAGATATTTAATGATCAAAACAATTACAAATTCGGTGTTTTTAGGTTTATTTTCAGCAATGGTTTTAGTATCATGTGGTAAAGACAAGCCACTTACCAGTGAAGTAACTGAAGTTTCTACAACTAATGAAGGCGCAACTTACGAGTTGGATACTTTAAATAGTAGAATCGAATGGAAAGGATATAAAGTGGTAAAAACTGAACAATCAAGTCATTTCGGCACGATTAAGTTCGAAAGTGGAGATTTAACAGTGAAAGACGGAGTTTTAGAAAGCGGAAAATTCGTGGCCGACATGAACTCTTTGACTTCTGTTGATTTAAAAGATGATGCAGAACAATTAGGAAAACTTAACGGTCATTTGAAAAGCGGCGATTTCTTCGAAGCTGATAAATTTCCGACAGCATCTTTCGAGATTACCAAAGTATCACCAACTGAATCGGGCGATTACAACACCTTACTTGACGGAAACTTAACCATCAAAGGAATTACAAAGCCAATCCAATTTCAGGCGAATGTGTCTATAAAAGATGGAGAAGCAAGTATTGCGACAGAGCCTAAAGATATTATGAGAGAAGATTTCGGAGTGAAATTTCAAATGCCACTTGCGAATGGAGTAGTTAAAGATGAAGTGAATCTTCAGATTTTAATTAAAGCCATGGAAAAGAAATAAAACTTTAACAAAGTTTAAAACTAAAATCCGTCTCATTCTTTGAGACGGATTTTTTCATAAAAAAAGGTTGCCTTTCGACAACCTTTTCTCTTATTTCTTCGCTGTAGGAAGTGGATTAGCATTCTTTGCTTCTTCAAATACCGATAACGGCACGTGGCAATATCCACCTGGATTATTTACTAAGTAATCTTGGTGATAATCTTCAGCTTTGTACCAGTTCTGTAATGGAATCGTTTCGACCACGACAGGTTTTTGGTAATTCTTAGCCAGTTTAGCGACTTCCGTTTTTACAACTGTCGCAGTAGCCTCGTCAGTAGAATAAATTCCGCTTCTGTAATTGTCACCAACATCATTTCCTTGTCTATCTAAGGTTGTAGGATCAATTGACTTAAAGTATAACTCAATCAAAAGTGGCAAGTTAACTTCATCAGCATCATACTGCACTTTAACTGCTTCTGCGAAACCTGTAGTATGACTTACAACTTGTTCGTAAGTTGGATTTTTAATTTTTCCATTGGCGTATCCAACTTCAGTAGCGACCACGCCTCTTACCAGTTGAAATAAATGCTCAGTTCCCCAAAAGCACCCACCAGCGAAGTAGATTTCTTTAATGTTTTTTCCTTCCATATTCGTTTCTGTTTTATTATTTTCTTTAATAGGTTTTACCTGTGCTTTCGAGCAAGAAAAGGTTGTTGCAGCGAAAACGGCAACACCAAATATTAATGCCACGACTGTTAAAATATTTTTCATTTTTTTGTTCATTATTTTTTAAATTAATTTTAGGGTACATGCAAATATGAGGCTGAAATTGGAAGCTACTTTACCTAATTATCTATCATTATCATTTAAATATTGAGCAACTTAATTCCAGCAATTTTATATACGAGTATTTTCCAAGTAAGGTTTGTTTTTAAAAATTTAAAGCAGAAAAACTTCAAAGGTTAATACTTTTCAATTCACCAAAACATTATTCGAGAGTCCTATTAAAAATCATTAAATTTGCCAACTATATGCAAGCTAAAGCCACTTCAACTATGACTTCACAACAGATCCGCCAACAATTTCTTGATTATTTTAAAGAAAAAGGACACCAAATTGTTCCTTCTGCACCGATTGTTTTAAAGGACGATCCAACCTTGATGTTCTCTAATTCGGGAATGACGCAGTTTAAGGATTATTTCTTGGGCTACAAAGTTCCGTCCAACGTTAGAATCGCAGACACTCAGAAATGTTTGCGAGTATCTGGAAAACACAATGATTTGGATGATGTTGGTCGCGACACCTATCATCACACGATGTTTGAAATGCTTGGAAACTGGTCCTTTGGCGATTATTTTAAAAAGGAAGCAATTGATTTTGCTTGGGAATTATTGACTGATGTTTACAAAATTCCAAAGGAAAATCTTTACGTAACCATTTTCGAAGGCGATGCTTCAGAGGATTTAGATCGTGATCAAGACGCCTATAATTTTTGGAAAGCGCATATTTCTGAAGACCGAATTATTAATGGAAACAAAAAAGATAATTTCTGGGAAATGGGCGAGAGCGGCCCGTGTGGCCCTTGTTCGGAAATACATATTGATATGCGGACTGCAGACGAAAAAGCAGCTGTTTCTGGTTTAGATTTAGTCAACAATGATCATCCGCAAGTGGTGGAAGTTTGGAATTTAGTTTTCATGGAGTTCAACAGAAAAGCAGATGGAAGCTTAGAAAAATTGCCTTCCCGACACGTTGACACGGGAATGGGTTTTGAGCGTTTGTGTATGGCTTTACAAGGAAAAACTTCTAATTATGATACCGATGTTTTCACTCCTTTAATTGCTAAAGTGGAGGAGGTTTCAGGAAAAAAATATACGGGAATTCTAGAAGATGAAAAAGATATTGCGATTCGCGTTTTGGTAGACCACATTCGTGCGGTTTCGTTTGCAATTGCCGATGGACAATTGCCTTCAAATGGAGGAGCTGGTTATGTAATTCGTAGGATTTTGCGACGAGCGATTTCGTATTCTTACCGATTTTTAAATATGAAAGAACCTTTCCTTTACCAATTGGTTGGCGTTTTAAAAAACGAAATGGGAGACTTTTTCCCAGAACTAGTTAAGCAGGAAAAACTGGTGACAGAAGTGATTAGAGAAGAAGAAACTTCTTTCTTAAAAACGATCGAACTTGGTTTAAAACGAATTGATTTGGTTATTAACGAAACTCTGTCTAAAAACGAAAAAACACTTCCTGGTACCGCAGTTTTCGAATTATACGATACTTATGGATTCCCTGCAGATTTATCCCGCATCATCGCTGAAGAAAAGAATTTAACTGTTGATGAAAAAGGTTTTGAGGAAGAAATGAGCAAGCAAAAGCAACGTTCGAAAAAATCCTCCGCCCAGAAAGTGTACGACTGGGTTGTTTTAGAAGAAAAGGAGGAAACCTTTGTTGGTTATGATCACACTGAAACCGAAACGTTTATTACCCGTTATCGAAAAGTTGAAAATAAAGATGGTGAATTTTATCAGATCGTATTATCGAAATCGCCTTTTTATCCTGAAGGTGGTGGACAAGTTGGTGATAAGGGAATTTTAATTCCAAGTTATGCGGAAGGTTTTGATATTTCCAATCCAAGTATTACTTCAATTACAGATTGTTCTGAGATCATCGAAGTTCTGGAAACAAGAAAAGAAAATAATCTAATCGTGTCTTTAATTAAAGAATTGCCGAAAGATGCTGGAGCCGTTTTTTACGCGAAGGTCAACGAATCTGAAAGAAACAATTCCCAAGCAAATCACTCTGTGACGCATTTGTTGCATGAAGCATTACGTGAAGTTTTAGGAACGCATGTTGAGCAGAAAGGTTCCTTTGTTGGTCCAGATTATTTGCGTTTTGACTTTTCTCATTTTTCTAAAATGGATGAAGAGCAATTGAAAGTGGTAGAGGAAAAAGTAAATGCGAAAATCAAAGAAAATATAGCCCTTCAAGAATTTAGAGAAATCCCCATCACGGAAGCAATGGAAAAAGGTGCCTTAGCTTTGTTCGGTGAGAAATATGGCGATAAAGTAAGAATGATTCAGTTTGGTTCTTCCAAGGAATTGTGCGGCGGAACGCACGTGAAAAACACGGGTGAAATCGGTCATTTTAAAATTCAGTCTGAAAGCTCAACCGCTGCAGGAATACGTAGAATTGAAGCCATTTCAGGAGATCAGTCTTCTACTTATTTTAGAAATTTAGAAACTCAGCTGAAAGAAATTTCTTCCTTATTAAAATCAAAAGATCTAACAAAATCAGTTGAGAAATTGATGGAAGAGAATACTTCTTTGAAATCAGAAATAGAATCGTTGAAAAGAGAAAAAGCAAAATCAGAGACGTCAAATTGGGCGAATGATTTTGTAGAAAAAGACGATAAGAAATTATTGGTAAAGAAGGTTTCCTTAGATGCCGGAAGTGTAAAAGACATTGTTTTTCAGTTGAAGAAAGAGATTGAGAACTCTGTCATTGTTATTATTTCTGACGCAGATGCAAAACCAATGATCACTGTTGGCGTCTCAGCTGATTTAGAATCGAAATACCATGCTGGAAATATCGTAAAAGATTTAGCCAGAGAAATTCAAGGTGGCGGCGGTGGAAACCCTGGCTTTGCAACCGCTGGTGGAAAAAATTTAGAAGGTGTTGAGAATGCTTATCAGAAAGCGCTTGCCTTGTAGAAAACACGACATATTTTTATATCAAAAAACAAATCCCGAAAATTAATTTTCGGGATTTATTTATATATTATAGACTGCGCTTATTTATTTCCGCCACCTCTTGCTACTAAAGCAATAATTACGATAATCACTAAAGCACCAACAACCCAAACTAAAGGATTGCTCATCCAATCGCCGCCCATCATGTCGCTACCTTTGTTAACGTCTACATCAACTTTTAAATCGGCTCCTTTTTCTTGAGCTTTTACTAGAACTACTGCAAAGTTTGCCATTACTGCTAAGGCGAAAATCTGAATCTTTGAAAACAAGTTTGAACGTGTCATAATTTATTTTTTTAATGTTAATAAAAATTATGATTCTAAAACCGTACCAAAATAAATAAACAGAATGTTTTCGGAGTGAATTTGTAAAATTAAAAATTGAATTCCATCAGGAAATCGTCCATTACATAGTCATTACCAATGTCGAAGATGCCTTCCGAGAAAACCTTAAAACCTTGCGATTCGTAAATTTTTATGGCGGGATTATTTTTATTAACGTTAAGAATAATCCGATGATTTACGTTTTCCTTAACTTTTTCTTTTAAAAAAATAAGACCTTTTTTTCCCAAACCTTTTCCTTTAAATTCTTCTAAGAGATAGATGCGGTGAAGTTTCGTAGTGTCTTTTTCATAATTCAATTCAAAGCCCATAAACCCTGCTGGAATTTCATTACTTAAAATCAGATAATAATGGTAGTCTGAGTTTTGAAGTTGGCTGGAAATTTCTTTCTCGGAGTACATTTCTGCCAACATGTAGTCGATTTGCTCCGGTGATAGAATATTAGCATATGCTGACTTCCAGGATTTTTGAGCTAGTTCCCGAAGAAGTGGAATGTCTGTTTCAATCGCTTTTTTAAAATCAACCATCAGTTCTTTGTTTCAATTTAACTCAGTTCAAATAAGGTAATTTCAGGATCAATACCAACTCTGCCGGGATATCCGATTACGCCGAAACCTCGATTAACATAAAGCAATTTACCTGCACTTTCATACAAGTCTGCCCATTTTTTATAACGGTACTGCACCGGAGACCATCGAACATTTTTCAAATCAAGTCCGAATTGCATTCCATGGGTGTGTCCAGAAAGAGTAAGGTGAACATTGGAAGGGTGATTTTTCACAACTGCATCAAAATGGGTTGGATCGTGACTCATTAATATTTTTGCAGCATTAGCAGGGATTCCCAAGCTAGCCTTATCTAAATCACCATATTGTGGAAACGGTTTTTCACCCCAGTTTTCAACACCGAGAATATACAATTGCTCGCCATTTTTCTCGATAATCCGGTGCTCATTTCGCAGCATTTCAAAACCCGCCTGTTTTTGCAATTCAATTAAATTAGGCACGTTTTGCGCTTTTTCTTGCATGGATTCCCACTCTCCATAATCACCATAATCGTGATTTCCGAGAATCGAGAACTTCCCGTCTGTGGAGCCAATGCCTTTAAACATTTCTACAAATGGTTGAAATTCATCAGCGTAATTATTAACCATATCACCCGTAAACAAAACCAAGTCTGGCTTCTGCTCATTAATCATATTGATAGCACCTTGTAATCGTTCTGGATGCAAGAAACTTCCGGCGTGCACATCTGAAATCTGAACGATCTTATAACCTTTGAAACTCTTTGGTAAACCCGCGATTTTTACTTTTACTCTTCTAACCGTATGACGGTATTTTCCAAAAATAATTCCGTCTAAAAATAAACCTGAAAGTACCGCAGCACTTCCAATTCCTACGATACTCAAAAATTTACGGCGATCTGGTAAATGGTTTTCACCTTCGCCAAATGATTGAGATACAAATTGAATTCCTCGACCTATATCTCCGATCAAAAGGAAGAAAACCACCAGAAGTTTAGGAAGCATAAAAACCATAAAAACCGAAGAAATTAGCTGGACCCGAGAATGGTCGCGATCGGTTCTTTTAAAATTGAAAACTTCATAAAGAAAAAATAAATACACCAAAATGGTGACGGTCCAGTAGGCGATTCGTAGGTAGTTGTTGCTGGTAACCGTTTTAAAGGCTTGATAGGCATAAAATTCTAGAGCGAATAGAAGTCCTGTAATAATTAAAATATTTCTTTGCATGTTTGTTTTAATCAATAAAAAAGCACAAAACAAATTTTGTGCTATTCTATTTTTTTAAAGTGATTAGTTAGGGAAAACGGTAAACAATCGCATTGATGTTCATTCCAGCGCCGACCGACGTGAACACGATATTTCCTTTTTCTTTGAAGGACTGGCCTTTCATCTCTCCTTTGATAATAAGGTCGAACATTGTTGGGATGGTAGCCACAGAAGAGTTTCCTAGAAACTGAATCGTCATTGGGGAAACGTCATGGTCGTAATCGGATTTTCCGTATAATTTAAATAATCGAGAAATCATGGCGTAATCCATTTTAGCGTTTGCTTGATGAATTAAGATTTTATCAATATCGTCAATATGTAAATTCGCTTTGTCAATGGTTTCTTTGATCGCGTCAGGTACATTTTTCAAAGCGTATTCGTAAATTTTACGGCCGTGCATTCTAATATATAAAGGTCTGCGGTCTTCATCTCTTTTTAATGAAGGCGAGTTTTCAAGATAATTTAATTCTGGACCATTATCGCAAATCGTAGAATCCGCAATAATTCCGACGGTTTCATCGTCAGTTGCTTGTACCACAACCGCTCCGGCACCATCAGCAAAAATCATTTTATTGCGGTCAAAGGTATCGGTAACTCTACTCAAAGTTTCTGAACCTACGACTAAAATCAATTTTGCTTTTTTTGCTTTAATAAGAGTGTCTGCTAAAATCATCGCTTCTACCCAGCCTGGACAACCAAAAATCATATCATAATTTACGGTTCTCCTATTCTTAATGCCGAGTTTGTTTTTAACGCGGGAAGACATGGAAGGCATGAAATTCGTCATTCCATTTTGATTAACTTCACCAAAATTACTGGCGTAAATGATATAATCTAAATCTTCCTGGTCAATTTTAGCATCATAGATTGCTTCTTTTGCGGCTTTGTAACCGAGATCAGAATTGAATTCATCATCTTCTAAATAACGACGGGTTTCAATTTCCGTAATTTCTATAAATTTTTGAATGACCTCATCGTTAGGTTTGTCAATTAAGTCTCCTTCATCGGTATAAAAAACGGAGTCCATGAAATGTTCTTTACCGATCACTTTTGTCGGAATGTAACTTCCTGAGCCGATTATGATTGTATTGGGCATATATTTGAGTCAAAAATTTAGGACAAAGTTAAGGATATTATTGTATCGTGGAGAAACAAAATTATTATTAAATTTGCAAAAGCTTTTTTACTACCCTATTATATGAAAATCAGTCCATCAACCAAAGGTTTAATAATATCAGTCGTAACCGTACTGGTTGCTTTTGGGATTTATAATTTCTTTTTAGCCAAACGAAATTATTACCTCGTCGATAATCCTTCCGAAAATATTTTTTATTTTAAAATTAATAATGGTGAACAAAAGACCATTACGGCTGGACAAAAATTTCAAGTTGATTTAAAGAAAGGTAAAAACGATATTAAAGTTTTTGATAATAAAAATAAGATGTTGTTCGATTCTAGCTTCGTGGTTAAGAAAAACCGTGGTTTATTGAACATCGCGCATCAGGATTATTATATCAATGAGCAGTTTTATGGGTATGGCTTGAATAAAGATTCTTTGATTGCAACAAGAAAACAAACGACTATTGATGGCAAATTATTTGTGAATATGCCCGTTCGTTTTAGCAAATTATACACTGATGATTTTTACTACAATATTGATGAGGAATATGATGGTGTCGTGAAAAACATTCAGAAAGTTGAATCCAGAACCAAGATTTTTCGGAAAGCCGATTTTTTGAATTATTACAGAGAATATTACAAATTTTAATAAACACATTTTGAAGCAAGTTACCCCTTACAATACCGAAGCCGGCAAGAAAAAAGAAGTTGAAGATATGTTCGACAACATCGCACCAAAATATGATTTATTAAATCATGTACTCTCGATGAAAATCGATGTTTTGTGGAGAAATACTTTGGTAAAGTGGCTCAATGCCGATCAACCAAAAGAGGTTTTAGATGTCGCTACAGGAACTGGAGATTTGGCCATTGCCGTACAAAAAGGAACAGGCGCGAAAATAGTTGGATTAGACCTTTCCCTGCAAATGTTGAACGTTGGTATTGAGAAAATTAAGAAGATTAAATTGAATAACCAGATCGAAATGATCAAAGGTGATGCAGAAAATCTTCCGTTCGAAAGCAATAAATTTGATGCCGTTACCGTTGCTTTTGGAGTGCGGAATTTTGAAAATTTAAACAAAGGCTTGGAAGAGTTAAAAAGAGTGGTGAAGGACGACAAAAGCGTTTATATTTTAGAGTTTTCTAAGGTGGAAGGAGTTTTAGCTCCCTTTTATATGTTTTACTTTAAAAATATTTTGCCGCAGATTGGTAAATTGGTTTCCAAAGATACTCGTGCTTACACCTACTTACCAGATTCAGTCAATGCCTTTCCATTCGGAGAAAAAATGAAAACGATCTTGTTGGATGTTGGGTTTAAAAAAGTGGAATATAAAAAATTAAGCTTAGGAATCGCAACCATTTACAAGGCAACAAAATAATATGGGGAACACTTTTATAAAAATTACTTTCATTGCAGCATTTTTATTTTGCAGTTTTGCTGATGCTCAATTGTTCCGAACCAAAGACCGAATGGATAATCTGGAAGGATTTGACGGCCAGAAATTCAGCTACGGATTTTTTCTTGCCGGTAACAACTACGATTACAAACTGGTACTCGATCCTCGGTTTGGAATGGATGGTCAGAAAAACTTAGTTCAAACTAAATCTGCGTACAGTTTCGGCGCAGGTTTAATTGGTAAATTAAGATTAAATGATTATTTCGATTTACGAATAGAACCCGGATTGCAATTTGTAGAACGTGAAATATTTTTTAATACGCAGTCTAACGATCAGTATACGGCAGGAACGCCTGCCAATGAACCTTTTTTGCCTATTGTTTTAACAGACGCGGATAAATTGCGGACCGTAAAATCTACCTATGTTGATATTCCTCTATTGATTGAAGTTCATGGCGATCGCTGGTATAATTCCCGTCCGTACGCAGCTGCAGGAGTAAACTGGATGATGAACCTACAGTCAAACAGTAAATCTGAGGATGATAATCAACAAGGAATTTTTCGAACAACTGCCAGCAATTTTGCCTGGTCTGCAGAAATCGGAATGCAATTTTATTTCAGCCGTTTTAAATTAACGCCAGGTTTCAGAGGAACTTTTATGATTAACAATGAATCGGTCGCTGACAACGCTGAAACGCCGCCTTATTGGTCGTCTGCAATGTCGAGTGTAAAAACAAGAGCATTTATGTTTGTTCTAAAATTTGAATAAAACTAAATAGACATTTCAATATTACAAGAGAAGGTTTTACAACGTTCTCTTTTTTTATTTGCATTAAAGAATACAATTTTTTCTTAAAATTCTCTTCTTTTCACTTTGAGATTTTCATTTCATATGAATATTCAGCGGTTTCTTAAATTACTACGCAATAAGTGACAGTTTCAAATTAATTTTTTATATTTTTGCTAACGAGTTAGAATAAATTAACCTGAAAAATGCTCAAAGATTTAGAAAATAATTTTTCGCTTTTAGAAAAAAAGATTTTAGCGGTAAGTAAGAATTACCAAAGTCTTAACGATACTTATTTAGAACTGAATCAAGAGCATGAAGAGTTGAAGATGAAATATGAAGAGGAGAGGAAGAAAAATCAGGTTTTAGCAGAAGAACAAAAAAATATTAAACTTTATTCAGCAATTTCAGGAAATCCAGACCATAACCGATTGATGAAAAGTCATATCAACAGGTTGATGAAAGAAGTGGATTATTGTATTGCAGAACTTCAAAACAACGGTTTGTAATGGATGTAAGAAGAATTACCATCACGATTGCTGGAAGAAGTTATCCGCTGAATGTGCCCTCCGCAGAAGAAGAAACGCTGCGATTAGTTGGGAAGCAAATTGAGGCGATGATTAAAGATTTTGAACAGAATTTTGACGTTAGAGATAAACAAGATGCTTTAGCAATGTGTTGCTTAAAATTAGGGACCAATGCAGAAGTAGCCCAAATCAATAACGATAAAAATATTAAAGATTCCACGGAGCGATTGAAAAATATCAATCAATTTTTGGAAACGTTGGAAAAGTAGATTTTTCTTTTCCAATTAACGACTGCCTACAATAGTTCTAACACATTACAGGTAAACTCAACGCAAAACTATTACCGAACGAAAGTTTATTTAATGGCGTGCCGACATGCTCGGATTACAGAAAATAGAAAACAGTTCAAATCGTGTTGATTAGGAGTTTACTCTAAATCCGTGAATTATTGTAGGCTTTTTTTTAACCAATAATCAGATTTAAAGAGTTTAAAACCAACTGGTTTTTAAGTTTAAAATTCTGATTTTTAACAGATTAATATTAAAACTAAACATATATGACAACAACAATTGCTATAATTATCGGTATTGCTTGTTTGGCTGTAGGTGCGGTAATTGGAATGATGTTTTCCAAAAGCACGCTTAACGCAAAAGCAAAATTCATCGTTCAAGATGCAAATAAAAACGCCGAGAACCTTATAGAAAAAGCTACGGTACAGGCAGAATCCATTAAAAAAGAAAAACATTTTCAAGCAAAAGAAAAGTTCATGGAACTGAAATCTCAGCATGATGCCGACATTCAGTCTAGAGAACGAAAAATGCAGGATTCTGAAAAGAGAGTTAAAGACAAAGAGCAAAAGCTCAATGATGATCTTAGCAAAGCCGGCAAATTAGAAAAAGATCTCGATCGACAAATAGTTGATTACGGTAAGAAGCAGGAGATGATCGAAAGAAAGCAGCAGGAATTAGATTCTATCACTGCTCAAAAAGTAGAAATCTTGGAAAGACTTTCAGGATATTCTGCAGAAGATGCTAAGAACGAATTGGTAGAAGCTTTGAAAGCAGAAGCCAAAACCAAAGCGCAGTCGCACATTCAAAACATAATGGCGGAAGCCAGTTTGAATGCGAAACAAGAAGCTAAGAAAATCGTCATTCAGACCATTCAAAGAATTGGGACGGAACAGGCGATTGAGAATTCAGTCTCTGTTTTCAATATCGAATCTGATGAAGTTAAAGGTAGAATTATCGGTAGAGAAGGTCGGAACATCCGAGCTCTAGAAGCTGCAACAGGGGTTGAAATCATTGTTGATGATACGCCGGAAGCTATTTTACTTTCTTGCTTTGATCCTGTAAGAAGAGAAATCGCAAGATTATCACTACACCGGTTGGTAACTGATGGAAGAATTCACCCAGCGCGAATTGAAGAAGTAGTTGAGAAAACGAAAAAACATATTGAAGAAGAAATCATCGAAGTTGGTAAAAGAACTGTGATTGATTTAGGAGTTCACGGACTTCACCCAGAATTGGTGAAGATCGTGGGACGAATGAAATTCCGTTCTTCTTATGGACAGAACTTATTGCAACACTCGAGAGAAGTTGCCAACATTGCCGGAACCATGGCAGCAGAATTAGGATTGAATGTTAAGTTGGCGAAAAGAGCTGGTTTACTTCACGATATCGGGAAAGTTCCAGAGCAGGAATCAGAACTCCCACACGCACTTTTAGGAATGCAGTGGGCTGAAAAATATGGCGAAAATGCAGAGGTTGTCAACGCAATCGGAGCTCACCATGATGAAGTAGAAATGACGACTTTATTATCACCAATCATCCAAGTTGCCGATGCAATTTCGGGAGCAAGACCAGGAGCTAGAAGACAAGTTCTGGAGTCTTATATCCAAAGGTTGAAAGATCTTGAAGCAGCAGCGTTAAGTTTCGACGGCGTTTCCAGTGCATATGCAATTCAAGCTGGTAGAGAACTTAGAGTAATGGTAGAAAGTGGAAAAGTGACTGACGACCAGTCTGCCCAGCTTTCTTATGATATTTCGGAGAAGATTCAAAATGAATTAACCTATCCAGGACAAGTTCGGGTAACGGTAATTCGGGAAACTAGAGCCGTAAATATTGCGAGATAAATTTTGCGAATAATTGATATAAAAAAACTCCTTTCAGCGATGAAAGGAGTTTTTTGTTTTTATAATATAATTCTAAGAATACGCAAATCACTAGCTAAATAATTTTGCTTTAAAGTATCTCGCATTCATTTCAGAAATATTGCTGATGGTGATTCCCGCCGGACATTCTACTTCGCAAGCCCCAGTGAAAGTACAGCTACCAAATTGCTCGAGATCCATTTGAAAAACCATATCCAGCGTTCGTTGATGCTCTTCCTGTTTTCCTTGTGGTAATTTGTTCAGGTGATTTATTTTGGCGGAGGTAAATAAAACTGCCGACGCATTTTTACACGTTGCGACACACGCGCCACATCCGATACAAGCTGCGGCATCCATGGAACTATCTGAAATTCCTTTTGAAATCAGAATTGAGTTCGCTTCTGGCGCCGTACCGGTTTTAGCGGTGATGTAGCCTCCTTGTTCGATAATCCGATCAAAGGCAGACCGATCAACCACTAAATCTTTTATAATTGGAAAAGATCCAGCCCGGAAAGGTTCCACAATAATCGTGTCGCCTTCCTTAAAACTACGCATGTGCAATTGACAAGTCGTTGTATTGTCGTGAGGCCCATGCGCCCTACCATTGATAACCACACCACATTGACCACAAATTCCTTCGCGGCAATCGTGTTCAAAAGCAATTACCTTTTCGTTTTTTAAAACAAGACTCTCGTTCAAATGATCCAAAGCTTCCAAAAAAGACATCTCCTCATTAATTCCATCGGTCTCATAAGTCTTAAGCTCGCCTTTTGAATTTACATTTTCCTGTCTCCAAATTTTAAATGTTACTTTCATTGCTATTCTATTTTAAATCTTTCGACTGGTTGGTCACAGATTTTATTTTTATCTTATTTAAAGTCTTCAGTTAACGCTGCAAAGGCTATTTGTAATTCCGAACCGTTGGTTTTTCGAATTCGAATTCTAATTTTTCTTTATGCAGAATAAAGTTCCCTTCATTATATTCCCAGGCAGAAACATAGGCAAAATCTTCATCATTTCTCATCGCTTCTCCGTCTGCAGTTTGATATTCTTCTCGGAAGTGCGCCCCACAAGATTCGTCGCGCTGCAGTGCATCCGTGCACATGAGTTCTGCCAGATCAATAAAATCTGCCAGACGTAAGGCTTTTTCTAATTCAGTATTGAATTCATTTGCATTGCCAGTCACTTTTACATCAGTCCAAAACTTTTTGCGTATTTCTTTTATTTCAACAATTGCTTTTTCTAAACCGATTTTATTTCGGCTCATCGCACATTCTTGCCACATTACTTTTCCTAATTCCCGGTGAAAATCATCGACCGTTCTAGTTCCGTTAATATCTAATATCTTTTTAATCTGCTCCTTAACTTCATTTTCTATTTTAAGAAATTCGGGATGATCGATGCCAGGATGTTTCTCTTTTAATTCTCCAGACAAATAATTACTGATAGTATTCGGCAAGATGAAATAACCATCGATACTCGCTTGCAAAAGCGAATTCGCTCCGAGACGATTTGCTCCGTGATCGGAATAATTACATTCACCAATCGCATATAAACCCGGAATCGTCGTCATTAATTCATAATCAACCCAAAGTCCGCCCATAGAAAAATGAGCTGCCGGCGAAATCTTCATGGGTTGTTTGTAAGCGTTGATTCCGGTAATTTTCTCGTACATCGAAAAGAGATTTCCGTATCGATCTTCAACGACTTCTTTTCCAAAGTTTTTAATAGCATGTTTAAAATCAAGATAGACGGCATTTTTTAAAGGACCAACTCCATGTCCAGAATCGATGCGTTCTTTTGCAGCACGGGACGAAATATCTCGTGGCGCAAGATTACCAAAACTTGGATATCTTCTTTCTAAATAGTAATCGCGTTCTTCTTCAGGAATGTCTTCTGGCTTTCTTTGATCATTTACTTTCTTAGGTACCCAGATTCGGCCATCATTTCGAAGGGATTCCGACATTAAGGTTAATTTCGATTGGGCATCACTGGACTGCGGAAGAGCAGTGGGATGAATTTGCGTAAAACTGGGCGCGGCAAAGTAAGCCCCGCGTTTATGAGCTTTCCAGATGGCGCTTCCATTACAGCCAATCGCCAAAGTTGATAATCTAAAAACTCTGGAATATCCGCCTGTTGCCAGTACAACCGCATCAGCGGCAAAGCGTTTTATTTCTCCTGTTTTTAAATCTCGTGCGATCACGCCTTTTGCTTTCCCATCAATCAGCACAAGGTCTAAGATTTCATGTCTCGGCAGCATCTCGACTTTTTTCGCACGAATCATTTTATAGAGTTGTGAATAGGCTGCGATTAATAATTGTTGTCCGGTTTGTCCTCTGGCATAGAAAGTCCGTTGAACTTGAACACCACCAAAACTTCGGTTCACTAAAACGCCGCCATACTCCCGCGCAAAAGGAACGCCTTGTTGTACAAAGTGATCAATCAAAGGAGCCGATAATTCAGCGAGTCTGTAGGTGTTTCCTTCGCGCGATCTGAAATCTCCACCTTTTAAAGTGTCGTAAAACATACGGTAAACACTGTCGCCATCATGTTGGTAGTTTTTTGCGGCATTAATTCCACCTTGAGCGGCAACGGAGTGCGCACGGCGAGCTGAGTCTTGATAGCAAAAACATTGCACATCATAACCAAGTTCCGCTAAGGTCGCGGCCGCACCAGCGCCAGCTAATCCAGAACCGACAACGATAATATTTAGTTTCTTACGGTTGGCGGGATTAATCAGATTACATTTAGCCTGATAATTTTTCCACTTATCTTCTAACTTTCCTTCTGGAACTTTTGAATTTAATTTCATAATCCTTTAGAATAAACAATGAATGATTTACTAATCTCTTAGTACTAAAAATAAAGGTAGGCAACTAATTCTGATAATCTATGTATTGCACACTGATATGTAACATGAAAGTTTTAGGATAATATAAATGAATTGTCCTAAAATTTTAGCGCCAAAAATTGTGGAACTGTTTTTCAGTGGTGAAAGATTATACTTTAAATTGATTCTTTTCTTTAAATGTAAATGGATGTTTTAAGGTGATATATGTTTCGAATATCCTTCGATCTCCCTGTGATTTTTCCGTATCTTACTTCCTTGGAAAATCGGTTGTTGTGGCCGACTTTCAGTTTAGAATTTTATTTTATGATTAAAAATATGACCCTTAAAAAAAGTCCTTTTCAGAAAATTTCTGATGATAGAATATTTATTATTGATTGTTATACCGAAATGCTGCGTCGGATTAATGAGCCCGAAATTATCGCGCTGCTAAGCAACACTTCAAAAGAGTTTATCCTGGAAGATCAGCCTATCTTAAGCGAAAAAATAGTTCAGTCTCTGAGTATTTATTTTCAACTCATGACTTTGGTAGAAGAGAATGCTGCGACGCAGTACCGGAGAAAAATGGCGAACGAAGAAGATTTCACTTCCATTCGCGGATCGTGGGCAGAAGCTTTTAAAATCTGGAAAGATGCTGCCGTGAGCGAAGACGATATGGTGCAAGCTATTTCTAAAACTACCGTGATTCCAGTTCTGACCGCGCATCCTACGGAAGCTAAAAGAGTGACTGTTATTGAAATTCACCGCGAACTTTATTTGCTTTTGGTGAAAAAAGAAAATACGTCTTTAAGCAAGTTGGAGCAAAATGAGGTGACGGAAAAGATGATCAATTTGTTGGAAAGATGGTGGCGCACCGGCGAAATATATTTAGAAAAGCCCGACATTAAAGATGAAAGAGCGAATGTTATTCATTATTTAAACAAAGTTTTCCCGACAGTTTTAAAGAAAAGTGATCAGCAATTAAAAAGTTCCTGGATTGAATTAGGCCTAAATCCAGACAAAATAAAAAATCCCGATTTATTCCCAAAAATTAATTTCGGAAGTTGGGTTGGTGGAGATCGAGACGGACATCCGTTCGTAACACCGGCAGTAACGCATGAGACTTTACAGCTTCATCGGAAAACCGCACTTTCTCTGATCAAAGGAGAATTATCCAAATTACTTGTCAAGCTTTCCGTTTCGGCCATCACCAATCCTGTCCCTTTTGCCTTGTCTGAAGCCATTGAAAAAAAATCGAAAGCTTTAGGAGAAAGAGGATTGAAAGCAATGGAACGAAATCCGTATGAACCCTGGAGACAGTTTGTAAATTTGATGTTGGTACAACTGGAAAACACTTCTTCTGAAAATTCTGTTGATTCGCATTCCCATTATAAATCAAGCCTAATTTTAGAGGAAGATTTAAAATTATTGAGAAATATCTTAATTGAAAATGGTTTAAAAGGTCTTGCGGAAGATTTGCTTTTCCCCTTGGAAAGAACCGTTAAATGTTTTGGCTTTCATCTGGCAACACTAGATATTCGGCAGAATAGTGATTTTCACGATAAAGCGATTTCGCAGATTTTAAAGGCCAATGGTGAGCCAGATTACGATTTTGAAAAATGGGACGAAGACAAGCGCGTAACTCTTTTGAATAATTTGTTAGAAAGCAATGCACTTCTTACCGATGTTACGGTTTCGTATGGTTTGGAAGCAGACAATGTCTTGGATTGTTACCGCGTCGTTCGCCAACACATCAATCAATTCGGAGCCGCTGGCATCGGTTCGTTTATCGTCAGTATGACTAGAAATCTGAGTGATTTATTGGTTGTTTATTTATTGATGCGAGAAACTCAGTTGCTGAATACTACGATTAAAGTCGTTCCCTTATTAGAAACCATTCAGGACCTTAATAATGGTCCTGACATTTTAGAAAAATTCTTGCAACATTCGATAACCAAAGAAAGAGGTGAAAAACTGATTCGCACACAGGAAGTAATGTTAGGTTACAGCGATAGTAATAAAGACGGCGGCACCATCGCCAGCAAATGGAATGTTTACAAAGCTGAAAAGGAACTCGCAGCCGTGGGTGCACAAAATAATGTTGAAATTTACTTTTTCCACGGAACTGGTGGAACGATTAGTAGAGGTGGTGGGAAATATCATCGTTTTTTAGAAAGTATGCCTGAAAATACGGTAAGCGGAACCATTAAAATAACCGTTCAGGGTGAGTCGGTCGCACAACTTTTTGGAAATCCATTGACGGCGACTTATAATCTGAATGCTCTGTCTTCAGGTGTTGCTAAACATCTTATTAAAAAACCAACGGACTCTCAAGACAATGTTTTCCCTTATGATACGCTGGAGTTTTTAGCTCAGAAATCTTTTGAACATTATAAAGACTTGATCGACACGCCAGGATTTATTGATTTTTACAGCAAAGCGACGTGTATCGATGTTTTGGAGAAAAGTAAAATTGGGTCGAGACCGGCCCGAAGAACGGGAACCAGAACATTGAATGATTTACGCGCAATCCCGTGGGTATTTAGTTGGAACCTTTCCAGAGTTGCCTTGACGGGTTGGTACGGACTGGGTGAAGCGTTGAAAACATTGAAAATAGAAAGACCAACGGAATATGATTCTTTAAAAAAATCGATGGAGCATTGGAGTTTCTTAAAGTTCTTAATGATACAAGTTGAAACTAACCTAATCCTTTCTAATGTGGAAATAATGAAACTTTATGTGACGCTAGATGAAGACGCACATAGAAGAAACTTATTTTTAGATAAGATATTGAACGACCACCAGAATGGTTTTGAAATGATAGAAGGTCTTTTTGACGACCCAAAAGCCATCAGAAGAAATGGCCAATACGACAATCTAAAATGGCGTGAGGGCAAACTGAAAACACTTCATCAATTGCATCTCAAGTATTTGAATGAGTGGAGAAACCTTAGTGATGAAAATAGCACGGAAAAAGATAAATTATTAACGAAATTACTGGGAATAATAAACGCAATTTCGAGCGGGTTAAAAAGCACAGGATAAAATTCATCGCATCATTCCTTATATATCTATCGCAAATCAGTTTTGATTTGCGATATTTTTTTGGGAGAATCATTGAAAAGGAAAGACTGAATTTCTGACTGCGGATAATTCGAGTTACCAACGAAATTCAAAACTTCAAAATAATACATTTGAACATTACAACCCTCGTTATAGTCATGGTGTACGTGTTTTACAATATCTAATTTTGCCCCAATAAATAACAACCAAATCTATTTTTGTTAAATAATAAGATTAAAATTGATTGGTTTTATTACGAAATACGGAATAGCAATAATCATTGCTTACATTAAATTTATTAAAAATTAATCAACATGAAAACATCATTTCTCAACTCAATCAAGAATTCAGTAAAACATTGGTACATTCCGTTAATCGTCGGAATTCTATTTGTGATCCTGAGTATCGTGGTTTTTACCTCACCTTTAAGTTCCTTATTAGCACTCTCTATATTTTTTGCGCTATCCTTTTTATTTGGCGGCTTATCGGAAGTCTTTTTCTCTATCGCCAATAGAAATACGCTTCCCAACTGGGGTTGGTCTTTAGCCTTCGGAATTTTAACAACGATTATCGGACTTTCACTAGTTGTTCATCCAGGATTATCAATAAGCGTTCTTGCATTTTATATTGGCTTTTTGTTGCTTTTCCGTTCTATCGCGTCGATTAGTTTTGCGCTCGATGTGAAAAAATATGGAAGTAAAAATTGGGGAAGTCTTTTAGCCTTCGGAATTTTAGGTGCCTTAGCTTCGTTATTTTTAATCTGGAATCCTTTATTTACAGGAATAGGACTCACTATTTTAATGGCTGTCAGTATTTTATTTGCCGGTTTATTCAGTATTTTCTTAGCATTACAATTAAGAAAAATCCATGTCTCATCTAAAGGAATTTCGGCAACATTAAAAGCACGTTACGATGATTTGATGGAGGAAATTCACGATGAATGGGATGATTAATTGAAGTGCAGCCTTGACCAAAGTTTAAATCAGAACGCTCTTTTATCAACTATTAAATATCAATTATGAACAGCGAACAAAAATCTAAATTATTAAAAGGGGCGGCTTTAACTGGAGTCATCAACGCAGTGATCAATGGCGGAATTCAATATTTCTTTTTGAAAGGCCATAGCAGTATTCCCATTTCCGTGGATTCTATTACCAATACGACCGAAACAGTTTTGGGAACTGCCGTGATGTTAGCCATAACTTTGTCAATGATCTTAACTTTGGTTGCCTATTTCGGTATTAAAGGTAAAAAAGCAGCATTGTTTCCCACCACATTTTTATTAACTTTAAAACATGGTTTTGTTACTTTTGGTATCCTCACGTCCTTGGCGGTTGTCTGGCAAAAGTATATGGGAACTGTTGAGGTTTCACTTGTTGCTGCTTTAATCATTATTGGGGTAATTGCAGGGCTGGTTTCTGGCTTTGTTAACTATTTTACATTGAAAGAAAGCGTAATTTCGGAAGAACAAAATAGGTAAAATATGAAAATAAAGTTCTTAATTTTTCTTGGGTTGATCATTACCGGTGTTGCAAAGGCTCAGGTTGAAGAAGATTCGATTTCTTCAAAAAAATACACTCCTTATGAATTGCTGTCCAGTTATTATAACAAAGACTTCAAGCCATTTAAAAAAGGAACCATCTATACCGGATTTGCCATGTCTCTGGAAGATCGACAATCTGAAAACACCGAAAATATCTTCCAGAAAACTTTGGAAGGTGATAAGGTTAATTTTGATTTATCCTTAAAAGGTGGCTACTACATCACTGATTATGGCATGATTGGGTTGAATTTTAACGTTTTTGAAAAAAGATTTGAAGGTGTTTTATTTAAAGATCCAGATAATTTAGAACAGAAAACCATCACGCGTGGATTTAGCATTACACCAAATTATAGAACAACACTTCCTTTGACAGCCAATGAAAGATTAAGTTTTTTCACCACGGTTGGAGTCACTTTAGGCAAAAGCAATACGCTGAAACGGGAAACAAAGAATTTTGATGAGGTTGAAAAATCCTTTACCGAAAATTATAATCTACGAGCAGGCATCAGTCCAGGCGTAAGTTTTTTCGCCATGGAAAATTTTGCGCTTGAAGTTCAATTAGATGTCTTGGGATATGAATTGAACGTAGAGAAAAAGGTTAAAAATGATTTAGAAAGATCACGTGATGTGCGCCAGAATGTGGATTTTAAATTAAATATTTTGAGCGTAAAAGTGGGCTTGGCTTATTATATTATGAACAATAAAAAATCGAAAAAATGAAAATAAAATATATTTGGATGCTTTTTTTCGGTGCGTTGTTTCTAAGTTCTTGTATTCGTGAAGATTATTTCGGGGAATCAGAATACGCCAATATTAAAAATATTGTAGTCAGCAATCAATCTGGGAATGCGATCATTAATAATGAAAACGCTTTAGTTGTAGTTGAAATTCCGGCAGGCGTGGATCTTTCAAAAATTAAAATCGAAACTTTGGAACTTTCTTCTTTTGCAAAAAGTGATGTCAATACTGGTGATTTCATTAATCTAAATGAAGAGGTTAAAATCAATATCATTTCAGAAAATGGAACATCGAGACAGTGGACGATTAAAGCAGATGTCGCTTCAGCCACGCCGCAATTGGATAACTACGATCTCAATCTCTGGTATATGACCGCAACTAATTACGAAGAACCAGGCGAAAGTGCGGCGAATACCATTTGGGGCACCAGAAATCGTGGAACTCAATTATTAAATAAATTAGCCACCAAACCGATTAACTTAAGTGCTGGAAACCGTGCGGCGCAAATGGAAACATTAAATAATGGACCTTTAGGAAACATCTTCGGCGCGCCTATTTCTGCCGGCTCTATCTTCACTGGCTTTTTTAATCCGGACAAAATTGATCCCGTAAATCCAGAAGCAGCAATTGAGTTTGGAACGCTCTTTAGCGGACGGCCAGAGAAACTTCAGTTTAAATATAATTATGAGCCCGGTGCCGTGAATAAAGATAAACAAGGGAATGTTTTGGCTTACGGTGATGCGTGTGATATTTACGCGATTTTAGAAGTTCACAAAGATGGAGTTGTGAAAAGACTAGCAACCGCTTGGTTTAGAGGTGAAGATTTGCAAAATCAACTTATTATAAAAGAAGTCGTTTTCACTTACGGACCTTTAGACAGTAGTTTTCCGGCTTACATGAAACCTAAAAATAATCTCTACGTCGATGCTGCAGAAGCCGCTTAAATTTTGCCGACGCGTATCAGTTTTGTTGCCTCTTCCAGTTTTGCAGGAGCGCAGTTTGCCGGCGCGGTCGGAAGTAAATTGGTCGTAGACGATGTGAAAATGATTTATGATTAAATTAAAAATAATACCGCAAATATTTAATCTCACTAAAACATTAATATTTAAAAAAAATCAAAGATGACAAATATACTGATGAAGAAAAAAAATCAAATTTTGAAACATTCCGCTAAGGTTTTTTCTGCGGCAATGATTTTATCACTAACAACCAATTGTATGGCACAAAATAAAACAGAATTTCTCAGCGCTAAAGAAAGCGAACCCAGCAATTTCGGCTGGATGAAAGGTTTTCCACCACCCGCAGATAAGGTTTTACATACTTGGGATGGATCGTTTTTTAATTTTCCCGCCATTCGGTGGAGTGTGGTTCACATGCGTGAAATGTTACCAACCCAAAATGTTTCCAGAGGAACAGAAGCACCTTCAAAGTTATCTTACAACTTAGATAAGAATATCGACGGTTTAACTTTTATGCCCTGGAATGCGAAAAAGAAAATGACTTGGGAAGAATCACTTTGGGCCAATTATACCGATGGGATGATCATCATGCACAAAGGAAAAGTAGTGTACGAAAGATATTTTTCAGAATTAACGGAACATGATGTTCATGCGGTGATGTCCTTGACAAAATCTTTCACCGGAACATTGGCTTCAATTTTAGTGGCAGAAGGAACTTTAGATGAAAACAAATTAGTGACGTTCTACGTTCCTGAATTAAAGAATTCTGCCTACGCAGATGCAACAGTTCGACAAGTAATGGACATGACAACTGCACTGCAATATTCTGAAGATTACGCAGATCCAAATGCAGACGTTTGGAAATTCTCTAATGCTGGAAATCCATCCCAAAAACCTGCTAATTATAAAGGTCCGATTGGATACTACGAATATTTAGAAACCGTAAAAAAAGAAGGAACACACGGCGAAATTTTTGGATATAAAACCGTGAATGCTGATGCATTGGGATGGATTATTTCTAAAGCCACCAATAAATCAGTAACCGAATTATTATCAGAAAAAATCTGGAGTAAAATAGGAATGGAGCAGGACGCTTATTATCAAGTTGATGGAAAAGGAATTGCTTTTGCGGGTGGAGGTTTTAATGCCGGCTTGCGTGATTTAGCCAGATTTGGAGAATTGATTCGAAATAGGGGAATGTATAACGGTAAACAGATTATTCCAGCGCAGTCAGTTTTAGATATTGAAAAAGGCGGTGATAAATCGGCTTTTGCGAAATCCGATCATCCGGAATTAAAGGGTTGGTCTTACAGAAATATGTGGTGGATGACCGAAAATAAAGACGGTGCATTTGCTGCGAGAGGCGTTCACGGTCAAACGATCTACGTCGATCCCGCGGCCGAAATGGTTTTGGTAAGAATGGCTTCTCATCCGATTGCCGGAAACGCTGCGAATGATGCGACTTCTTTGCCGGCTTATCAAGCCGTGACAGATTATTTAAAAAAGAAGAAATAGCGTTTAGACGGATAGATGATAGACCGATAGATAATAGACAATAAAAGAAAATATAAAGAATAAATTTTAATAAAATGGATACAAAAAAGTTATTTGACCTAACAGGAAAAACAGCCATCGTTACAGGTGGTGCCGGAGGAATTGGACAGGCATGTTGCGAAATGTTGGCAGCGTTCGGTGCCAATGTGGTCGTTTCAGATTATAATCTGGAGGCGGCAAAAGAAACATCGCAATCAATCAATGATAATGGCGGGAAATCAATCGCAATTGATTGTAATGTCTTGGAGGATGAAGCGTTGGTGAATTTGGTAGATAAAACAATAGAGCATTTTGGCAGCATTGAAATCTTGGTCAACAACGTTGGCGGTGGTGGTGCAGGAAAGGAAAGTCCGTACGATATCGAAGTAGCACAATTCAAAAAAGTATTTGACATGAACGTGTTCAGCATGTGGAGACTATGCCAATTGGTTGCGCCACACATGGGGAAAGCGGGTTATGGAAGTATCATCAATATGTCATCGATGGCTTCCATCAATAAAAGTCCGGCAATTAGTGCGTATGCATCTTCCAAAGCAGCGATTAATCACATGACCAGAAACTTGGCTTTTGATTATGGCCCAAATAATATCCGCGTAAATGCAATTGGACCTGGAGCCACAAGAACTGCGGCTTTAAGTACCGTCTTGACTCCAGAATTAGAAAAAGCAATGCTGAAACATACTCCAATAAATAGATTAGGTGAGGCCGAAGATATCGCTGGAGCGGTCTTGTATTTCGCTGCACCAATTTCCAGTTGGACCAGTGGTCAAGTGATTTTCATTAATGGTGGAGGTGAACAGACGTTGGATATGTAGTAGAAAGAAGAACCTCATTATATTTCGAGGGAAATAAAAATATGACCTAGAGCGGGTAGGAGCAATTCAGCTTTTTTGTATGAAAACAAAAACAGGAACTAAAAATTCCTGTTTTTTAATTTTCCGGCTTGAGCGTGATTTTTGTAGAGCGTATGGGGCATTTATTGAAACCCAATAGAGTGTTTTAAAGACTTATTGTTTTAGTCACACAATTGGTCTTGACGATACAAAATAGGCAAGCCGATAATCCCAAAACTATTATTCGCTTTTTCATTTTTTTTCACGATCCTCATCGATATTTTATTAATGTTTTTTTTTCTGTAATAACTGTTATTATTACGATATTAGTTTTTTTCCGAGTATTTTCCTGCAAATTTCAAAATTAAATCACCATATGTTTCTGATAATCTCTATATTTGTTGAATATACTTGAGCAAAACAAAAAATCAAAGAGAATTTCTTAACCACTCATTATTAAATATCATGCTTAATAAATCATTTTTTCTAAAGATTTTATTTCAACTTTCTTTTTTAAGTATTAATAATATAGTAGCACAACGACCTTCCACACAACCTGTGAAGGACATGTTCACGGGAAATTACAGTAGTGAAGGCGACATCAACCAGCAAGGCATTTTAACTTCTGAATTAACCAATACCGGTAAAAAAATTGAAGGTGTAGCAACTTACAAGACATTCGATGGACAAATTAGTACCGGCGTACTTTCCGTAAATGGATATACAGCTCTGGGCAAAGCTTTCATAAGGTTTAGAGATCAGCGAGGTAATATAGTAGCAGACGGTGTTTTAAGTTTTAATTCTAACAAAATGATGATTTTTAAACAAACCACAAGATCTTCGCGTTTGCCTAAAACCAGTGTTTTACAAAAATCTTATGGAGACAATTCCCCGCAGCCACCAACTGCCCCAATAAAAATCAATGGTAAATATTCTACCACAGGTGATGCAAACGGTTCAAATTTTACAATGGAATTGACTGAAAATTTAGGTAAAATTTCAGGAACTGCTAATTATAATGCGGGATATGGTCAGAGCAATTCCGGCGTGTTATCCGTCCTGGGAAATGTAGAAGGAACAAGATCGTATGTGAAGTTTTTGGATCAAAGAGGAAATATGGTTGCGGAAGGATCGCTTTTGGTTAATTCTTCTAATGAAATTATCTTCACACAGAATTCAAATTCGGTCTTATTACCAATGAGGGCGAAATTAAACAGGCGGCAATATTAATGTTTTTTTAAATATTGTATTCGTTTAAAAATTTAATGCTCTACATGAATAAATCTACAAGTGCAAAAAAAACCTTTCAATTCATCGGGTTTTCTTTGGGATGGATAAGTGTTGGTGCGCAATTTATATTAATGATACAAAATAGGCAAGCGGATATTTCCGAAACCATTATTCGCTTTTTTAGTTTCTTTACGATTTTGACCAATATTTTAGTGGCACTGTTTTTCACTGCAAAGGTTTGTAATTTAAAAGGATTTTTTTTTAATTTATTTCGCTCTAAAGGTTCACTAACGGCCGTTACTACATTCATACTCATCGTTGGTTTGGTATATCAGTTTATCTTAAGAAAAACATGGCATCCAACAGGACTTCAAATGATCGTGGATGAATTATTACATACCCTTATTCCTCTTTTTATGTTGGGATACTGGTTAATGAACGTTCAAAAAGAAAATCTGCAAATGAAACCTCTTTTTAAATGGCTATTATATCCGGTTGTTTATCTAATTTTGATAATGACAACAGGGTATTTTTCTCATTATTATCCGTATCCATTTATTAACAGAGATCAAATTGGATTTGATCAAGTTTTATATAACAGTTTATTTATTTTAATTTTTACTATTTCTATATTCTTAATGCTTAAAATTATAGGAAATTATATCCTTAATCTAAAAACCAAAAAATTATGAAAAAGTTAAGTGTCTTACTACTAGTCGCGGTAACATTAGTAATTGTTTCCTGTATGTCGTCCATTATGCCCGTGAAAAATCAACTGGGTACAACTCCATGGGAGCTCGAATATATTACAGGACCTAGAATCGCTTTTGAAGGATTATATCCGGATAAAAAACCGGAAATCACTTTCAATCCTTTAACGATGAATGTTTCTGGAAACAGTGGTTGCAACGGATATTCTGCAGATTATAAAATGGCGGGAAATACCATTTCTTTTGGCGAACCAGGAATGTCGACCATGATGTTTTGCGGCGAAGGAGAACAGGTTTTCCGAAATACGATGAAAAAAATCAATAAGTACAGTATTGACGCCAATGGAAAGTTAAATTTAATGATGAATGATGTTCCCATGATGAGGTTTAAAAGAGCACTTGGCCGATGAAAATCTTCACCATTTTCAACTTCTTCATTCTAATGGTTTCCAGTATTTCCTGTAGTGTCATTACAAAAAGTCCTGCTGAAAATCCGGGAATATCTGAATCAAAATCTTCTGAGACTTCCGTAAGTACTTCTCAAGATATATACTTTAAAGGATCAGGAAATGAACCTTTCTGGAATGTGGAAATCTCAGATGCAGATATTAAATTAAAAACAATTACTGATTCTATTGTAACTCCGTCCGTTGATGCAATCCGAGCAGCAGATCATAATGTGAAATTGTATAGAACACAAGTAGGGGAAAGCACTCTTAGCATTCAAATTATTCAAAATAACTGCACCGATAAGATGTCAGGAAAAAATTCACCTTATTCCGTTTCAGTCGAGTATCAAAAGTATGCTGCAGCTAAACTGCAAAAACTGAAAGGTTGTGGCAATTATGTTACCGATTATCGGTTAAACGATATTTGGGTTTTAGAAACACTTGATGGAAATAAAGTGGAATCAAAAAATTTCCAAAACAAGTTGCCTTCTATGGAAATAAACTCAGCAACTAATTCCTTTTCTGGATTTTCAGGATGCAACACAATGAACGGCAAACTTTTTTATGAAAAGGGTTTACTGCGATTTACAGATGTTGCAACTACAAAAATGATGTGCGATCCGAATAACCAAGAAAATGCTTTTCTAAAAGCCCTGAAAAGTACAACAACTTACAAAATAGAAGTTAACCGACTTTGGCTTTCTAATCCTTCAGGATTAATGTTAATATTTAAAAAAATAGATTAATAAAAAACAATTTAAAAAATAATAATTATGAAAAAATTAATGTTCCTATCACTGTTTGCGCTTACTACGATCGCATGTGAGAATGATAAAAAAACCGAAGTTGCAACAGAGACTGCACCAGAAACTGCAACAGAAAACCCCGTAATATCCGAAACTACAACTGCGGTTCTGGAGCCAGGTTGTTATGAATATATCAAAGACGGAAATAACGTGAAAATGGAAATTACCAAAGTTGCAGACGAGGTAACTGCAAATTTAGCTACTGCATATTCCGGTAAAGATTCTAACAAAGGAACTTTCGTTGGTAAACTAAATGGCGATAAATTGATTGGTACTTACACTTTTGATTCAGAAGGAACTTCAAGTTCCAGAGAAGTTGCTTACGAACTTAAAGATAACCAATTAATCGAAGGTTATGGAGATTTAGATGACAGCGGCACTAAATTTAAAGATGTAAATACGATTAAATATACCTCTACAACACCTTTATTAAAAGTAGATTGTGCAAAATGAGTGGCAGATTGTTTGTTTAAAAATGGACAAAGCTTTTCCAATTTGAAACATTCCTGTTTAGAACTATCTACTGTAAACATTCAACTGAATCCTTTAGAAAATGGTGCATCAACTAAAGGAAATATTTGCTATATTTTATTTGATAATAAAAATAATAATGGCGAAATTTTTCTGCCTTTGCAAGACAAAGGAATTATTTTAAAAAAGACCGTAGAAGGAAATTGGAGTAACGGTGAATATAATTTAATCGCATGAAGAGGCTATGTTCTTTAAAAAGAAAGCAAAGCAATTTTTGGAGGATAATCCTAATACCATTATACATCACGAATAACGATTTAGTATAGCTGTTGGCAAGGATTAGATACAAAATTTAATAATTCTCAGAAACGAAATTTGATGTCAAAAAAATCTAAAGGAACTTCTCTTTGATTTATAGAAATCCTAAGTATTACAAGCTATGCCATCGATCGATGAAAATTAATAGGTGAATACATAATAATCTTTATCATTAAAATTAAAACTACTTACTTTTTTAATCCCCATTTTTTCGTGAGCTCTTAACGAAGCTTCATTATCATTTTGAATAAAGAGAATTCCTTCCCGATTTGGTTCTTGACGTAAAAGTTCTTGAAACATAAGTTGTGCTAAGCCTTTTCCTCGTTGTGTTTTATCAACGCAAACAGGACCGTAAATGTATGAATCCATATTTCCTGGATACGATGTAAACATGGCATCAACAATTGAGACTTTCCTTTTTTTATGTACAGCTTGTGATGTTGTCAAAAGAAAACCTACAATTTCTTCATTTACCAAAGCCACAATTTGAGGCATATCTTTCATCATTTCTTGAATTTGATTTGCATCTAATTCGCCTGACAAAGTTCCTCCTTCTGATTTTTGATTTTTAGATTGAAGTTTTACGATTCCCTCTACATCATGTAGGCTGGCTAATTTTATAATAATATTTTCTGCTGCACCCATCCTTTTTAAGTTATTACAAATAACGTTTTTTTTGCTTTGTTTTTAATAAGTTTAGATGATTAAATTCTATTTTGGTGTTAAAATATTGCCGCCCCAATATCCAGCTGGACCAGTGGTCAAGTGATTTTCATTAATGGTGGAGGTGAACAGACGTTGGATATGTAACAAAAATCAGAGAATTTTTTTTTTTGATAAAGATTGAAAATAAAAACAGGAACCAAAAGTTCCTGTCTTTTTAATTTCAGTTATTTAAAGTGGTTTTTGTAGATGGTTTAATTGTAAATTTAATTTATTAAAAGATGCGGCAGTTTGTGACTTTATAATTAAATACCAATTCAAAGATCTTAATGTACAAGGTGAAATTTTAAAATCTTAAACTCCCTAGTTATTTCCATCTACTACGCCTATTTCTGTCCGGTAGATTTCAAAAAATCACCATTCATATTAAAATGTAAGATTTGTCCGTTATTAAGCTTGATAGCTTGATTTTTTTTAGTCAGTTTCCAATCGAGAATGAAATTATTTGAAAAATTTTCTGAAACATAATTATTGATTTGTTCTGGAGTAACACCCTCTGGTAATTGTGACGTGCTGCTAATGCAAATAATCTCTTTTCTGCAATTGAATTTTAAAGCAGTATTCCCCGACAAATTGACATCGTAGATCCCGATCAACTCATCTTTTCGGGCTATGCGCCGGGTAGTCGAGCTGGGTCTGGCATGAGTTGAAAATAAATCTGTAACCATTTTAGGAAAATCAGACGAGGGAACCACTTTAACAATCTCCGTTATTGAACTGGCCGGAAAGTGCGCGGAAACATATTTAGTTATTTCAACCGGGAATTCAGCAGCAGGAACATTTTCATGTTTATCGCAACTTATTAAGGTCATAATCACCGCAATTGCTGCGAATGCCACTGTTACCAAAGTTTTTATTCTCATTTTCATTTTTTAGTTGTACTAAAATCAACCTTTTCCAATCTAAATACTTGCACCGGATCATTAAAAGGTCGGATACTAAAAGTCTTTCAATCGCCCCTTCATGGAATCAAGCGATGATCTCATTTTTCCTATCGCGGCATCAACCGCATTGTCAACAGAGTGTCCCGAACCTGTTACGACCAACGGTTGCATTCCTTTCAAGGCGCGCTTCGAGTACGCACCTCTTATCATTTTCACTTTTCTTATCGCGATCTTCATCGCTGAGTTTCACTTCTAACCTCGTTAAATGAGTGCTAAATCGGTCCAAAGCAGTCGCGATTGTAACGCCCAAGCGCGTTCTTAATTCCTCAGTTCCCTCAATATTGCTATCTGTATTGATAATAATTTCCATTCTTTACTTTTTTTAATGTTAAATTTTCCTACGAATAGATTACTAACGGTACACTCCGGCAACACCAGTCTCAGTTGGCATCTTATGTTGTGGAATCACCATTACGTTGCCGCCCATTTTAGTAACCATTTCTCCCAAATCATCCAGTAAGTCATCGATCTTATGATTACCTAAGTCACCTTTTTCAATGGTTCCCGCATCACCCGTTATTTTGACAGCAAACTTTATTGATGAAATTACTTCCGAGTTCATTTCCCTTCGCCTGTTGGAAGTGATCACAAGCTTTGTCGATGATTTCATTCATAGCAAGGCTCCATAATTTACCAGGCACTTGTCACCAAGTCATCTGCGTTAACAGATTTTTAGATTTAC
Source organism: Kaistella antarctica (assembly GCF_900109615.1). Lineage (GTDB taxonomy): Bacteria > Bacteroidota > Bacteroidia > Flavobacteriales > Weeksellaceae > Kaistella > Kaistella antarctica. The sequence continues at coordinate 151,569 of NZ_FOIX01000004.1, read as the reverse complement.
ATCACTGCTATTGGGAAGCAACATAAGATTGTTACTTAAGACTTTGATTTATTAGTGATTAAAAAATTAATTTTCTATTACTTCAAACATAGCCTTAATCTTATTAAATCAAAATGACCACCGTCAGTCCGCGGATAATTCATTTTTTTGAGGATGGTCGAATAGTAATGTCTGAGAATTACGATGCAACTGACTAAGATCATTTGAAATGCGATCAGTTCAATATATCTTTGAAAATAGTGAAATTCTAAAGATAACTCGTGATTGTCCTATCATTTGATTTAAAACAGAAAAGAATACACAAGATGAAATTAGACCTCCTAAAAATTAGTGGAAAAAAAAGGCTTGATCTAAGCAGATGAAATCATGGAAAAACCATTTTTAAACAGCGATAATATGGAGTTTGAACACCAGCGATGGAAAGGTGAAATCTCTTTTTGGAAAAACGAACTCGAATCATTCAACAGTAAACTTAGCGAATTGATAACCCGGTGGGCAGATAAGGAAGAACTAGCAGAAGTTGGGTATTATCAAAAACAATTTATTTATCATGGCGGAGTCATCGAGGATTTGCTGGAATCCATTGAGCAAAAGGAAATGCGCATATCATCGCTTAATAACTCAAATGATCTAAGAGAGAATTCAGTTTTATCTGAAAAGCATATTGAGTTACGGAATCGCATGGAAACCCAAAGAGACGTATACGCCGAGCTCAAAAAAAATATTTTCAGGTTTCTGGAGTAAGATTATTGCTTTCAATAATCCCTGCCATCAAGTACGAATCTAATTTCCGATTTAAAATACAACGAACCTTTTGACTTGAATCGAACGACACTATATAAACTATCAAATAAATATTAGTAATTCTTTCATCCAGAAACATTTTATAAATTAAATATAATGATTAAAAAAACTACCGTTTTCGAAATGCTATCTCGGATGCGTGACTATTTTCAAAAGAGCAACTCTTTTTCAAATATGACGTCGGAAGATCCGATACGTTCCGAATTATATAATTTTAATCAAATGAAAACGCACGCTGGCACCGTGGCGCGTTCTCATCAATTGCTAAAAGGCAAACGAAAAGACCAACTCTTACAAAGGCTAGATGATAACCAGAAAATCTTAGTGGAAGTAAGGGATTTGCTGGTAGAAAGTATTCGGGCAGGTCACTCGGTTACGCCTGCGGCCGAATGGCTGTTGGATAATTTCTATTTGATAGAAGAACAAATCGTTACCGTTAGAAAACATTTCCCCAAAAAATACAGTGAAGGCTTGCCCTATTTGGCCAACGGGAATTCTGAGAGTATGCCTCGTGTTTATGACCTTGTTCTAGAAATAATTTCGCACAGTGATGGCCGCATTGATTCGGGCGGTTTAACTGCTTATACTTTAGCCTATCAATCAGAAAAAACGTTGACTTTAGGGGAGTTGTGGGCAATTCCCATCATGATGAAACTCGCCATTATCGAAAACCTTAGAAGGATTGCTGAAAAAACAGCGGTTGATATGATTGATAATAATATTGCCGTGTACTGGAGCGAGCAAATCATCGAAACAGTGAGCGAGGATCCGGCGGATTTAATGTTGATCATTGCTGATATGGCTCGAGCGAATGTGATTTTTAATAGTGCTTTTGTGGCGAAGTTTACGCGCAAACTTCAAGGTAAAGGTCCCGCTTTTGCGCTTCCCTTGAGTTGGTTAGAGCAAAGATTGTCTAAAGACGGATTAAATGGAAAGGATTTGATCTGGAATGAAAACCAAAAACAAGCTGCTGATCAAGTCTCTGTTAAAAATTCTATTGAAACTTTAAGATTTAGTGGCACCAATGACTGGCGGAAATTCGTTGAGACCTGTAGTATCGTAGAGCAAATTTTAAAGAAAGATATCACCAACACGTATTCTAAATTAGATTTTGCCACGCGTGATCGATATCGACACGTCATCGAAACGATTGCCCTGCACAGCCCACTCTCCGAAGCTGAAATTGCAGAAAAAGCGGTTGACTTATCTAAAGAATCCAGTTCTTCCGGTGATCCAAGAAGACAGTATGTTGGCTATTATTTGATTGATAAAGGTTTCGATCAATTAAAGAAAGTTTCGCAGACTCGCTTTAATGCTAAGCAAAGTTTGACCAGTTTCCTGGCGAAAAATCCAGTTTTTATTTACTTGACTTTGATTTCAATTTTTACTTTATCAATCGCTTTTCTACTGTTCTCGGTAGCCTCAGCGACAGGAGTTTTTAGTTGGAAATTTCTTGCTTTGATGGTTCTGCTATCTCTTGCTGGCGGTGCTCATCTGGCAATTTCTTTCTCCAACTGGCTTGCCACAATTTGGGTTACCCCTAAAATTTTACCAAGGCTAGATTTTTCAAAAGGAATCCCTGCCGAATATCGTACGCTCGTCACGATTCCCACCATGCTCTCCAGCAAAAAGGGAATTGAAGAAGATGTTGAAGCGCTCGAAATACGATTTTTAGCCAACCGTGAAAAGCACTTACACTTCAGTCTCTTAACCGATTTTACAGATGCGGTGACGGAAATAATGCCGACCGACGATTCATTTCTTGATTTGGTGATTGAAAGCATTCAACACCTCAACGATAAATATTCCCAGACCAGGCAACCAGACCTATTTTACCTTTTCCATCGACCTAGAAAATGGAATCCAAAAGAAGGTAAATGGATCGGCTACGAGCGTAAAAGAGGAAAACTTTCTGCTTTAAATACCTTAATTACAAAAGGGATAACTGCTGATTTTAGCCGGATTATAGGCGACTTTACTATTCTCCAAAATATTAAATATGTCATAACCCTCGATTCTGATACCCAACTTCCGAGAGAGGCAGCCTGGAAATTAATCGCGACGATGGCACATCCTTTAAACTGCGCAGTTTACGACCAAAGTAAAAATAGAGTAGTAGAAGGTTACGGAATTTTACAACCGAGAATTGCGTCCAATTTTCCTAAAGATAAAACTTCATTATACCTCCGTTTACAAGGAGATATGAACGGGATCGATCCTTATACCCGCGCTTCTTCCGATGTTTATCAAGACCTTTTTAGAGAAGGATCTTTTATCGGAAAAGGAATTTATGCGGTGGATATTTTTGAAAAAGTTTTAGGTGATCGTTTTCCCGAAAACCGAATCCTTAGCCATGATTTATTGGAGGGAAGTTATGTGCGGTCTGGCTTACTGAGCGATGTTGTTTTGTATGAAGATGATCCGTCGAATTATGAGGCTGATGTAAAAAGGCAGCATCGCTGGATCAGAGGTGACTGGCAAATAGCCGCCTGGATTTTACCCTTTGTCAAAAATAAATCTGGCAAGCTCGTCCGTAATAAACTGTCTCTTCTCGCTCGTTGGAAAATAACTGACAATCTGCGTAGAAGTTTACTGCCGATATCTTTATTATCAATTCTAATTCTGGGGTGGTCGGTTTTACCTCATCCCTGGTTTTGGACTTTGGCTGTTACGCTAATTATTTCCTTGCCTGTAATGGCGGCAGCATTTCTGCAGCTATTCCGTCGCCCCGAAGATTTGAACTACAAAGCCCATATTTCTGAAGTAGGTAATACGGTAAAGGAAGTGCTGCTGCGTTTTATGTTTGGTCTTGCAGTCTTGCCTTACGAAGCCTACCGATTTTCAGATGCAATTATAAGAACTACCTGGAGAATGCTTTTCAGTGGTAAAAAATTATTGGAATGGACGCCCTCGGCCGCAGTTTCACCACAGTCAAAAAATAGTATTTCCTACTTGTTTCAAAAAATGTGGATTGGCCCTGCGCTGGCCTTAATTTGTTTATTTTCATTAATTTACGGAAACGCACCCGCCCTATTTGTGGCGATTCCTATCCTTATCTTATGGTTTGTTTCACCGGCAATTGCGTGGCGATTGAGTTTGACGGAAAAAGAAGAAGCGCCTGATATTTCAGTACAGGATAAAGTATTTCTACACAAAGCAGCCCGAAAAACCTGGGGCTTTTTTGAACTGTTTGTGAACGAAACTGAGAATTGGCTACCACCTGATAATTATCAAAATCACCCACATCCGATTATCGCTCACCGTACGTCTCCCACGAATATTGGCTTGTATTTGCTGGCGAATCTTACCGCGTACGATTTCGGATATATTACCATGAAGGAAGTTCTTTTAAGGTCAAGTAATACGCTTAAAACTTTAAATAAAATGGATCGCTTCAAAGGCCACTTTTATAACTGGTATGATACGCGTGACTTGTCAATCCTTAGACCTGCGTATGTTTCAACCGTGGATAGTGGAAACTTGGTTGGGCATCTTTTAATTTTACGTCAAGGGATTTTAGCCTTTAAAACAAACGCTCTTTTCAATGTGGAAACCTTTAATGGTCTGCAAGCCACAATTGGAATTATACAGGATTTTTTTAAAGAGGAAAAGAACGAAAATATTGAAAACATAGCGAGTTTACTCCTTGAGGCTGATCGTGAAAAAAATAATTCTTTATCAGGAATCAAAAGAAATTTAGATGATCTGATCGGTTTCACTGACCAATTATTTGGGTTTGATGAAAATGAAGAATCGGGCAAATGGATTCTGAAATTAAAAAATCAAATTGAAAATATTCGTACAGAATTATATTCTCAAATTCCTTGGTTAGCTCTTTTGCCTCTGCCTAAAGCATTTTCAGGTTTATCAAAGTTAGATACCAATCCTTCTTATGTGTCTCTTTTGGAAATGAAAGACGAAGTTCTCGAGCAGATTAATCAGTACAGAGAAGAAACGAAAGACGATGAGGAAGTGGATTGGTTGCTAAAATTAGAAAATTATTTTTTAACTGGTTTAAGTTATATCCCGGCAAAACTTGAACTTTTCGAGCAATTAGCAGAAGAAATGGAGCAATTGAGCATTGTAGATTATCAATTTTTGATGGATAAAGATACCAGTCACCTTTCGATTGGTTACAATGTAGATGAACTCAGGCGCGATGACAGTTTTTACGACATGCTTGCTTCCGAAGCGAGGATGGGTATTTTCGTTGGAATTGCACAAGGATTGCTGCCGCAGGAAAGTTGGTTTTCATTAGGTCGTTTGTTGACCGACTCGAAAGATGGACCAGTCCTATTATCCTGGAGCGGATCGATGTTCGAATATTTAATGCCACAGTTGGTAATGCCGACTTACGAAAATACCTTGCTTCATGCAACCAACATCGCGATGGTAAAAAGGCAAATAGAATATGCTAAAACACGGGATGTTCCTTGGGGAATTTCAGAGTCGGGTTACAATAGTGTCGATGGGAGTCTCAACTACCAATATCAGGCTTTTGGAGTTCCAGGCTTAGGATTAAAGAGAGGTTTAGAGAATGATTTAGTGATTGCGCCCTATGCCAGTATGCTCGGTTTGATGGTGGCTCCAAAAAGTGCAACCTCCAATTTAAAACTTCTGGCTGAAGAAGGTTTTGAGGGAGAATATGGTTTTTACGAAGCCATTGATTACACTAAAACTCGGGTCCCTCGTGGTGAGAAGCATGTGGTGCTTAATTCCTACATGGCGCACCACCAAGGAATGGGCTTTTTATCTTTCGCTTATGTATTATTAAATAAACCGATGCAAAATCGATTTGCGGCGGAACTGCGTTTTCAGGCGACCTTATTATTGTTGCAGGAGCGCATTCCGACCACGTCTATTTTTTATGCTCATACGGCTAAAATTAGTGAGACCAATACAACCGAAGCCGATCCACAGTTAAGAATTGTCGATACTCCAAACACACCAATACCGGAATTACAGTTATTGAGTAACGGAAATTATCAAGTGATGGTTTCCAATTCAGGTGGCGGATACAGCCGCTGGAAAGACATTGCAGTTACCCGCTGGCGAGAAGATGCGATCAAAGATAATTACGGAATTTTCTGTTATATCAAAGATGTAAACAGCGGAAACTTTTGGTCAAATACGTATCAACCTACGCTTCAACCATCGAAAAGTTATGAGGCCGTCTATTCTTTGGGCACGATTGAGTTTTACCGATGGGATTTCGGTTTCGAAACCAAAACCCAAATTGTAGTTTCTCCGGAAGATAATGTAGAAATCAGAAAAATTCAGATTACCAACCGCTCACAAGTTGAAAAGACGCTGGAAATTACCAGTTATACAGAACTCGTTTTGGCAAGCCAGGCTTCTGATGAGGCGCATCCTGCCTTTAGCAATCTATTTGTGCAGACTGAAATTCAGCCAGAGCATCAGGCAATATTTGGAACCAGAAGACCTCGCTCTAAAGATGAATTGCCACCGCATTTTTTCCATTTAGTCGACGCTTATGGCGCGGAAGTAAAAGAAGTTTCCTTTGAAACAGACCGAATGAAATTCATCGGCAGAGGACGAACTTTAGCCAATCCGCAGGCACTGGAAGTTGGTCAATTAGCTGGAAATAAAGGTGCGGTTTTAGATCCAATAATGTCGACTAAATGTCGAATTACCATCAAGCCTTACAGCACGGCGACCATTGATTTGATTTATGGAATTTCAGAAAGTCGCGATGAAAGTACGGCGCTGATGCATAAATACAGAGACAAAAATTTAAAGAGACGTGCCCTTGATCTTTCCTGGACGCACAGTCAGGTTTTATTAAAACAAATTAACGCCAGCGAATCGGAGGCGCAACTTTATGGCAAACTAGCCTCATCTGTTATTTATTCAAACGCTGCCTTACGCGCTCCGGCCGCCATTATTGAAAACAATTTTAGAGGTCAATCTGGCCTTTGGAGTCATTCTGTATCTGGTGATTTACCGATTGTCTTGCTGCAGATTTTTGATATGGATAATCTCGATTTGGTTTCTCAAATGATCAAGGCGCATTCCTATTGGCAACTCAAAGGATTGAATGTAGATTTGGTAATTTGGAATGAAGATCATGGTTCTTACCGACACGAGTTGCAAGATCAAATCTTGGGAATGATTTCAGCGGTTAATACTTTAACAGGTCATGTACCTGGAGAAATATATGTAAAATCAACCGATCAAATATCTTCTGAGGATCGAACTTTATTTGAAAGTGTTGCCAAAATAATCATCAGCGATAGCAATGGATCTTTATCTGATCAGGTTGCTGGACAAATCAGAGAAATTGGCTCCTCACCTTTAATTGAAATTGACGTAAAACCAGTTGAAAAAATTAAAGCGGAAAACTTAGAATTACCTTCAGATCTTAAGTTCTTTAACGGAACGGGTGGTTTTACGACTGAAGGAAAAGAATATAAAATCCTGATCGGCAAGCACTCCACCACGCCAGCACCGTGGGTTAACGTGATTGCGAATCCGACCCTTGGAACAGTCGTTTCAGAAAGTGGCTCGGCCTATACTTGGGCGGTGAATGCGCATGAATACCGCATAACTCCTTGGCATAATGATCCCGTGCTAGATTTAAGTGGGGAAGCATTTTATCTGCGTGATGAAGAAACCGGAATGTTTTGGTCGCCGGCGCCCTTTCCGGTAAAAAGTGATTCTAATTTTATCGCGACTCACGGATTTGGTTATACGAAATACGACCATATTGAGAACGGCATATCTTCGGAAATGAAAGTCTTTGTGGACAAAGAAGCACCCATTAAATTTGTCGTGCTTACCCTTAAAAATAAAACAGACCGATTGAGAAAACTATCTTCCACTGGTTATCTTGAAATCGTCTTGGGCAATGTCCGCTCCAAAACGAATATGCATATTTTGTCGGAATACGACGTAGAAAACGGAGCCTTGCTCTTTAGAAATAGATACAATGATGCTTTTGCTGATCGGGTAGCCTTTTTCAAAATCATCGGAGCTGGGAAGTATAGTTATACGACTGACCGCGCTAAGTTCTTAGGCAGAAATAAAACATTGGCTAATCCAGAAGCGATGCTGCGTCAGGATTTGCGAGGAAGAGTAGGTGCCGGACACGACACGTGCGCTGGTTTACAAGGCAAATTTAATTTACTTCCGGGAGAAGAAAGGGAAATTGTTTTCCTAATTGGAAGTGGAGAAAACACTGCCCAAGCGATAGAGTTGATTCAGACATTTTCAGATTTAGATGAGGTGCAGGTATCGTTTGATTTGGTAAAAACATACTGGAATGATTTGGTTCAAACAGTACAGGTCGAAACTCCAGATGAAGCACTGAATCTTCTGGCGAATGGCTGGCTCACCTACCAAACGATTGTCTCCAGGTTATTTGGTAGAAGTGGCTTTTATCAGTCGGGCGGTGCATTTGGTTTCAGAGATCAGATTCAGGATGTTCTTTCTTTACTGAATACAAAACCTGAATTCGCACGGGAGCAAATTCTCTTAAATTCTTCTCGACAGTTTAAAGAAGGCGATGTTCAGCATTGGTGGCACCCGCCAGAAGGCCGTGGAGTTCGAACCAATTGTTCCGATGATCTTTTGTGGTTACCGTTTGTCCTTTACAAATATTTAAATGTGACGGGCGATGTAGAAATTTTGAAAGAGCAAACAGGATTTTTAGAATCCAGATTGCTGCATGAAGGAGAAGATTCCCTTTATGATTTGCCGATGAATGGACATGCAAGTGCAGATTTGTACCAACATTGTGTGCTCGCCATCAAACATAGTCTGCGTTTCGGGGAACACGGTTTACCATTAATGGGTTCGGGTGACTGGAATGACGGGATGGATCAGGTCGGAAATAAAGGAAAAGGCGAAAGCGTTTGGCTGGCGTTTTTTCTATTTGATATTCTTACGAATTTTGAAAACGTGGCTCTTGAATACGGCGATGTTGAATTTGCCAAGACTTGTCAAGAAGAGGCCATTCAGTTACAATCCAACATTGAAAAAAATGCGTGGGATGGCGAATGGTATAAGCGCGCTTGGTTTGATGATGGAACGCCGCTTGGCTCGAAAATTAATGAAGAATGCAGCATTGATGCCATTTCCCAAAGTTGGTCGGTCTTAACGAATGCCGCACCGGAAGCTAGAAGAAATCAGGCGATGAATTCTTTAAACAAATATCTGGTGAAAAGAGATGTGAAAATCATTCAGGTTCTTGATCCACCGTTTGACAAATCTGATTTGAATCCAGGTTATATTAAAGGCTATGTTCCAGGCGTGCGAGAAAATGGCGGACAATATTCTCACGCGGCGATTTGGACGCTGATGGCATTTGCTGCCCTTGGAGATCGGAAAACTGCGTATGAACTTTTTAGTCTGGTGCAACCTATTAATCATGCTTTAGATCAGGATGATGTAGAAATTTACAAAGTTGAACCTTATGTGATGGCTGCTGATGTTTACGCTAATGAAACCCATCGTGGTCGCGGTGGCTGGACTTGGTACACGGGTTCTTCGGGTTGGATGAACCAGTTTATTATCGGCTCGTTGCTGGGCATGGAAATCATGGTTGATCAAATTAAATTGACGCCGTGTTTCCCGGAAGAATGGCCTTCAGTAACGATTAAATACCGTTTCAAAACAGCGACTTATATCATCACCGTTTATCAGGAAAACGATATTGAAAATTCTTGGTGGAAAATGGATAATGAAAAAGGAAAAGGAAATATTTTCTCATTATTGGATGATGGAAAGCATCATGAGGTGGAGGTTCATGTTTTAATTTAAAGAATAAGGGCGAGTTTTTTTAAGAATGAAAATTCGTCCATTATTCTATCTTTTTAAATCTACTAATGACTTGCGTCATTGGTAGGAAGGCTTTTTTTAGCGACCTTTATAAAAGAATAAATAATATAAAATAAAAATAATATGAAAAAGTGTACCGGAAATTCAATGATTACAATTGTAGCAGTTGGTTTGTTGAGCGCAGGACTCGCCTTACTTTTTGCCCCTTACAAAGGAAAAAAATGCAGAAAGAAATTGAAGTCAGCGCTGAAATGCAATTGCAAAGTAGGAAGTAATTAATCAGTAAAATGCCAAAATTATTTTCTTAGGAAACATTTAGAGCAGACAAAAAAGCATTAGATCTATAAAGATGTTCAGGTTTTTATCCAAACATAACAATATGATCTAATGCTTTTTTGTCTTCAATTATAATTTTTCTTTCTGGGCCATAACTGATGATTCCTTCTTCGTTAAATTGAGTCAGCATCCGAATGGCGGTTTCAGTAGCGGTACCGATCAAACTGGCAAAATCTTCTCTGGAAATTCCAATTCCAGGATCTTCCTCGGATACTAAAATTTCTTGATGGTGAATTTCTAGCAGTGCTTTAGCAACGCGTTGTCTTACGGTTGCATACGCAACGTTGACGATCTGGTCTTGGGCTTCTACCAAATTATTAGAAATTAAACTCATGAATTTATTGGCCACTATTCGGTTTTCCTGTACAAGTTTTGTAAAGTGAATTTTTGGAATTTCAAAAACTACGGCATCTTCGAGCACAGACGCAGATTCAGTGTAAGTTCCAGTCTCAGACAATAGCGATAACTGCCCGACAAAATCCCCTGCGCTGCACAAACCCGTCACAAATTCTTTTCCTTTTTCAGTGGTTTTAAATGTTTTTATTACACCACTTTCGATATAATATAAATGATTTGCGGTTTCTCCTTCTCTGAAGATTTCCTCTTTCTTTTCGAATGTTGTCGAAGGGTAGTCGCTGGAAATGTGATCTAGATCCAAATATTTTACAGCAGCGTCCATGAATTGCGAAACGCCATAAATAGATTGTGAAAATTCTTCTTTTAAAAAATCATACTTTTTTAAGCGACTTTCTATGGCTTCTAATAATTCTTGATCAGTAAAGGGTTTGGTTAAATAATCATCTGCGCCTAAGTTCATGCCTTTTCGCAAATCCGTCCTTTCAGTTTTAGCCGTGAGAAAAATAAAGGGAATACTTGAAGTTTCTGGGTGATTGTTGAGTTCTTCCAATACTTCATAACCGTCTAGGACCGGCATCATAATATCGCAGATAATTACATCGGGAAGTAATTCCGTTGCCAGTTCGACGCCTATTTTTCCATTTTCGGCAGTCGTCACTTCAAAACCTTCGAGTTCTAAAATATCAGCGGTATTGTCCCGAACATCCTGATTATCCTCGATCACTAGTATTTTTTTCATTGTTTGTTTTGTATTGGTAGTGAGACCCAAACAGTTGTTCCGCTGTCGATTTCACTTTTAAATTGAATGGTTCCGTCCATAAGTTCAGTATATTGTTTCACGATATTTAAACCTAAGCCGGTGCCTTCAATATTTGCCGCATTTTTCGCTCTGAAAAAACGTAGGAATAAATGCTTTTGTTCTTCCAGTGGAATTCCGATTCCAGGATCGGTTATTTCGATGACTGCATTTTCTTCGTCTTTTGAAATATGTAAATTGATAATTGATTCTTCCGGCGAATATTTTATAGCATTAGATAAAAGATTGTTTAGAATATGATTAAGTAATTTCACATCTAACTGCACAAAAAGGTCAACACTTAAACTAGAGACGTTGATGATTTGACCTTTTTTCAAATTCATATTGATCTCTTTCACCAATTTTTCCGAATAGGAAACCAAATCGAATCGCTCGGGAATTGCCACTAATTTTCCTTCCTCCAGTTTGCTTAGGGAAAGAAAATCGTTGAGAATTACTGTGAGATTGTTTACATTTCTTTCGATCTGAGCCAGATATTTTTCCCTTTTCTCCTCTTTCCCCTGACCATTTTGTTTACCAATTAAAATAGCTGAGGTAAGGATAGCGCTCAGTGGCGTCCTGAATTCGTGGGAGGCCATAGAAATAAAACGGGATTTCAAATCATTCAATTCCTGTTCAGTTTCTAAAGCATTTTGTATGGCAAATTCAATATCTTTCTGCTTAGAAATATCGTTATAAACATGAAGTACATTAGTAATGATATTGTTTTTATCGACCAGTGGCGCGGTGTTTACGGCAAAATATCTTTTTTTATATTTAATCTCAAAAGAAAGGTGCTCGCCTGAAAAAGTTTTTCTTATATTTTCTTTGATCTCTTGTTTTCTTCCTTGGCTAAAGAAAGAAATATCATCCAGTTTCATTCCCTCTTTAAAAATGGCTTTCATTCCCAACTGTGCTAAAGCGTCACCTTCTGCAAACATGACCTGTGCATGTTTATTCATCACGGCGACAAAACCGTTGGGGAAATTTTTCGCAATTTTGGATGCAATATTTTTGTTGGAAATCGCTTCACTTTCTGCCAATTGAGCCAGCCGTATTTGATCTTCTAGATTTAAATTGGAGACTATAAGTTTTTGAACCGTAGCCATAACTTCTTTGGTTCGCTGCTGTACTTTTTGTTCTAATTTTTGCGCGTATTCAGTCAGCTTAATTTCATTCTGTCGTAAAGTTTTATTATTGTAATTGTTTTCTATGGCGATCGTTGCAAGTTGGCTCATCTCTTCAATGAAATCTTTTTCCTCTTTTGAATGTTCCGTAGATGATATATTGCTAATTGTAATTACTCCTAAAATCTTTTCATTAGCAGACATCATGGGAAATATCTTGTATGATTCTAAACCATTTTTATCGTCTACATCATATTCGTTTTTAAGGAAAATATTAATTTTGGAAGCAATGTATTTTGGCAGTTCTGAGCCTGAAAGATGGTTGAAGGTTTTATTCTCTTGATCCAAAAGCGCTATAGACAAAGTTTCTTCCTTAAAATATGCCTCAAGGGTTTTCATAATTTGAACGCAAATTATTTTTATGGGTTTATTCTGGATGATTAAATCTAAAATATCCCTGGTGTTATCTTTAAGAATTTCTTGCATTATTTTTTTGATGGAATCTTTCAATCATTGGATGAAACCACGTTTTCTAAATGTAGCGTTTTTTTACAGATTTAACGATCTCGGAAAACTTTAATTAATAAGGCAGGCTGACCCAGATCATTTGTTTTTAAATCAGATCTTGCTATTTTTGAAGTAGATTGTACTCATCGGGACTTCTCCCTAAAATGGTTGAAGAATTTGATGAAGTAGTTTTTAAAAAAAATTTAATTACCCAAAATAAAAACCAATGGAAAATAAAAAGATCGTAACCTTATTAAATGATTTGCTCACAAAAAACTACGATGCTGAAAAAGGGTATCGAGAAGCTGCTTCGAAAATTGACCTTCATACGCTGAAATCATATTTTAAGGAGCAAGCTGAAATGCGTTTCAGTTTTGGTAAAGATTTGAAACAGTTAGTAACGAAATACGGAGGAGTTCCACATGAAGGAACTACTGAAGGAACTAGTTTTTATCCGACCTGGACTGCACTTATAGATGTTTTTACCAAAGGCGGAAGAGGAATTTACGCCGAATGCATCAGAATCGAAGAAGCCTTCTCTAGCGAATTTGGCGAAATACTTTCGGATAATCTTATTCCGCAGGATATAAAAGAAGTCATCACCAAGCAAAAAAGAGCGATTGATGAAGCGTTGGCTCATCTGAAAATAATGGAAGGATAATTCTGCTAAAGTATTAAATAAAACATTTTAAATAAAAAGGATGAAAACAGAACTGGAATTGAACGAGTTGATCTTAAACCTCAGGAAAAATATCAGAGAAAAAAAGCCAGAGTTGCTGAAGTTCCTTGACGAAATGCCGGTGACGATTCCTTATGAAGAAAATCCGCCAAAACATCTTAAAACATTAGCATCGTTTTACGAATCACTCGTAGCTTTGGTTGAAGAGCATAAAAATGATCCTGCAAAATCAGCCTCAGAAAATTCTTTAAATATACCTCTAACAGAAATTGTAATTATGGAACAAGAAAATTTGTATCAAAACCTTATGACAGAAGTCAACAACACGACTATATCCTATAAAGATGTCGGCAAAGGCGACGTTCCCATCGTATTTCTCCACGGATTTCCCTTTGATAAGTCAATGTGGAAGGGACAAATAGACCGCTTAAAAGATTCGAACCGAGTTATAGCGATTGACCTTCGTGGCTTTGGCAAGTCAACCGATGAAAAATCACCATTAAGCATGGACTTATTTGGCGATGATTTAATTGCGTTCCTGGATAAATTAAATATTGAAAAAGCAATAATTTGCGGATTATCGATGGGCGGTTATATTGCACTTAATGTCATCCAAAGATTCCCTGAGCGCTTTACAGCCTTAGTTTTGTGCGATACACAATGCATTGCCGACAGTGCTGAAGTACGAGAAAAACGAAACGAAACAATTGAGCAAATTAACCAGGAAGGCGCAGATGCGTTTAAGGAGAAATTTGTGACCAGTGTTTTTCATCCTGATTCTTTAGTCTACAAAACAGAATTGGTCGACAGTTTAAGAAATATCGTTTTTGCCAACTCCAACGAAATAATTAGTGCAGGTCTGATGGCTTTGGCAGAGCGCTCCGAAACTTGTTCAACTTTAGAAAAGATCCGGGTACCGACATTGATCATTTGCGGCAGACAAGATGAAGTAACGCCACTTGCCCAGTCTGAATTGATGCACGAACGTATCAGAGGTTCAATTTTGAAAGTCATCGATAATGCGGGACACGTTTCTAATCTGGAACAACCAGATGAGTTTAATAAACATCTTGCGGAATTCGTGAATTCTTTAAATACATCACTTTAATGAGGTTTTTTGCAGCAATTATTTCAACTGCATTGAATTTTAAGTTGACGTAATTAGTCGCATCATTTTAGCTATCTCGATAAATCAAAAAACAGGAATTTTAGTTCCTGTTTTTTTGTACTATATATAAGGAGTAATTGAGGTGTAGAGGATGCAACTTTACACGTAAGAAAATAAACCACTTTAAAAACTCATTATTTTAAAAATAATTTCTCTATGTGAAATCTAAGCGACTATTTATTCCTAAAACACTTTAGACAATCCCCGATGTAGACCCTGATTTATAAAACAGGTATTGAAAAAACTAAATATTGCATTTCAAGAAATTAGCTTCAAAATTTTCGCAATGTTACCCTCAATTTTGATATTTATTATTTTATTTCAAAATCTGCTATTATTAAGAAAAAATAATTATCTTTAAACTTTAAGTAATAACATTCAAAAAATAGTAAGATTATGGCAATGTTTGATTATGGTGTTGGTGGCAGCGAAGTAAAAGTCGACGCTAACGAAGCAATAACACATATACAGGAAAATAGATCTTTAATCGTAAGTAAACTTACGGAAGAAGAACCCTTTGCTCCGGAAATTGTGAAAGGCTTGAAAACAGTAGAAGATGTCTTCAGACATTTTAAACCTTCCGTCGGTGTTCAGCATGAAACTGAAGACGGAACTTTTGTTGACGAAGAGTTTAGATTTAATACCGTTGGTGATTTTACACCAAAAAGCTTAACTCAAAATTCAGAATACCTTAAAAAATTAAGCGTTGAGCAAGAGCAGTACAATAAAATATTGAGACAGTTAAAAAGCAACAAAATTTTGAAAAAGATTTTGACCGACGATGCTACCAGAAATGCGCTCGTAGAAGTTTTAAAAGACGTGGCCGGAGAATTGAAAAACGATAACTAAGTACAGATGGAAAAGAGTAAACAACAAGAAAGTCAAAAAGAACAAAGTCAGCAACAAGGTCATCAACAGCAAAAGCAAAGTTCATTAGATGAATTAAATAAAGTTGGTGGTTTTAATTTTATAGAAACGGTTGTAGATGGCGTTGCCAATATGAATCCGTCTCGGAAAGCACGGAAAGAAATCTTTCTAAACGACAATAATAAGGACACTGAAAGAAAAGATTTACTTCAAAAATTAAATCTCTGGATTTCTCTGCTCGAAAGTGGTGATACTGCGGAAAACATGGCCGAATCTTGCAAAGATAAAGCGTTATCTGCTGAAAAGAATTTAAAGAGTAATCTCAAAAATACTTTAGACAGTGTTCGCGAGATGGAAACCAATTATAGAACGGTCGCGCAATTTTACAAGAATACAGAACTTGATAAAGTAGACAATGTAAGTATCGTAAATGCTTCCATGGATCAGCTGACGGATTTGGATAATCCACTTTTTGTAGAAGCAATCGCAGACGAATTTAAGCAAAATTATGATCGATTAGATCTTCGGGACAGCTATTCAATCCTTGCTTTACCAGGCTATTTAGGCTCCAATAAAGTGGTAGAAAAATGGGCGAAAATTTGTAATGAAAACAAAGTGATGATGGTCACAGATTTCGCAAATTTAGATAAACCCGATGATGTTGTCGATATGTTCCATTCCGCAAATCTTACCGGTGGAGAACTACACAGAAGTAATGTAATTATGACGACCAACTGGTTGGTCGGACGAGGAAGAGCCGAAGAAGTTGGTGAGGAAGATAATGTAGATTTACCACCGTCAACTTCATTGGCAGGTAAAATTCATAGAACTTTGATGTCACAAGTTGCGGCCGGTAAAAAGCATGGTAACATTAATGAAGTAGATGCTGTAAAATTTGATTTAAAGAAAAGCGAAATTTCCCAACTAGAGAAAATGGGCCTAGTTCCTATGGTGAACGAGTACGGGAAAATCATGGCATTCTCTGCTAAAACATTATTTACTGGAGATAACATTGGTCTTCAGACTTATTCCGTAGTTCGCGTTTTTGATTATGTAACGAAAGTACTTTTGGACTTCTTAAACAGAAGAGCTTTTGAAAACTGGACACCAAAAAATGAAGATGATCTTAGAAAACAGATTGTTACGTTTCTAGACGGTATTAAAGGAGCTGATAAATTAATCGAGAAATTTAAAATTGTTCGTTTTGAACAAGATAAAGTGAATAAAGACAGAGTTTGGTTAGATATCAGAATGACCCCGTATTTTCCTACCAAAAGTTTTGTTATAAAACTAGATGGTCACAAAGGTGATGACGGTAATGAGTGGGAATCTGAATACCAGCAGGAATAAAATAGTTGAGCAAACTACTTATAAAAAATGGGACAATTTCATGTGATCTTGTCTTATTTTTTTTAAAATTTTCATGTTTTTAATAAATATCATCTTCAAAAGCTTAATAATATGAGTGTTATAATAACTAATGAAACCGTAAAGGAGGTCATCCATATTGCACAATCCATTGCACGGGAAAACTATAATTCTACTTACGCTGCTTCACATCTTCTGCAGGCTTTGATGCATAAAGACGCAGGGTTGCGGGAATTTCTAACAAGTATTGATAAAGATCCTACTTATATCTATGAATGGGCGGAAGTGCGAATCGAAGAATATGCTAAAACGGGCAACCTTCCTACAGAACCAACTCCGGATGAAAAAATCGATACCATTTTATCAGAAGCTGATGATATCAGAGTAAAATTGGGCCTTGATGATATTTCAGCGATTTGCATTTTAGCCGCGATTACCAAATCAAATATCGCCTACACCTCGCAGGAATTAAAATCTCTGCCTCTACGCGAACATGAAATTCTAAATTATTTTCAGGGCGAAACTCAAAAAGTAGCGTCACAGGAGAATAATCTTCTTTCAGGATTTCAGGATCAAAAATCTTCTTTTCCGGCTATTTCTAGCTATTGCACAGACATGACGCAAATGGCAAGAGATGGAAAATTTGAAACCATCGTTGGACGTGATAAAGAATTACGAATGTTGGTAGAAATTATTTCCAGAAAAACAAAACCAAATGTAATAATTGTTGGAGAGCCAGGTGTGGGAAAAACAGCTTTATTAGAAGGTTTTGCCTCAGAAATAATTAATGGGAATGTCCCAGAATTATTAAAAGAAGCTACTTTATTAGAATTAAATACGGGTTCTTTATTAGCAGGCACTTCTTATAAAGGCGAAATCGAAGACAGGCTTAAAAAGGTGATTACCGAATGTAAGAAGATAAACAAAGCGGTCCTTTTTATTGATGAGATTCATGCGCTTTTAGATCCGAAAGGAAGTGCGGGAAATGTCGCAAATCTTTTAAAACCTGAACTTGCAAGAGGAGAAATCACGGTGATTGGGGCAACGACGCAGGAAGAATACCGAAAAATTATTGAACCTGAACGCGCTTTTGATCGAAGATTTGAAGTTTTATTGGTTGAAGAACCTGATGAAGCGGCGTGTGTGAAAATGATTAAAAAAATATTGGATGGCTATAAGGAACATCACAACGTCGATGTCGATGAAAACAGTTTGGGTGATTGCGTAAAATTGGCAAAAAGATATTCTAAAGGAAAAAAACTGCCAGATTCCGCGATTGATTTATTAGATAGAACCATGGCTTCCATTAAAATGTTGGATGAACTGTCGGAGGGCGAACTCGAAAAATGGAAAGAGAATTATGAGGAAATCATCAAAGAAATACCAGAAGATGATCCTTTATTAGTTGATGAATTACTTTGGAATTTCCAATTGCTTCAAAATAAATTGAGTCCAATTCTTTGGGGTTCCTTATCAGAACAGCACGTTTTAGATAACTCAATGGATGTTACTCAAATTAAAAAGATTATCAATGAAACGTTCGAGGAACTTTTAAAACACGCCGCCGTAAAGCGGGAAAAAGTAGGAACACTCGAACTTGCCGCCGTCATGGCTTCCAAAACTGGGATTCCTATTGGTAAAATTCAGTCTGGTGAAAAAGAGAAACTCATGAACATGGTAGATCTGCTCAAGAAAAGAGTAGTTGGACAAGATCATGCACTTAAAACTTTGGCCGACGCTATTATAGAAAACAGAAGTGGTCTTAATAAACCTGGCCAGCCAATTGGTTCCTTTTTCTTACTTGGACCAACTGGAACGGGGAAAACAGAACTGGCAAAATCGATGGCAGAATTGCTTTTCAATGATGAAAAATCAATGATCAGATTTGACATGTCAGAATTTAAAGAAGAACATTCTGCTGCTTTATTATATGGCGCGCCTCCCGGATATGTTGGTTATGAAGAAGGTGGAATGTTGGTCAATAAAATTCGTCAACAACCTTATGCGGTGGTTTTATTTGATGAAATTGAAAAAGCCCACAGTTCTATTTTCGATGTTTTTCTTCAAATAATGGATGAAGGAAAAATACATGATAAATTAGGAAAAGAAGGGGATTTCAGTAACTCCTTAATTCTTTTTACTTCAAATATTGGCAGTGAAGAAATTGTAGAACATTTTGAGAAGAACGAAATCCCAGGGATCAAATCGTTGTTGAAAATTATGACCGATTCAGGTCGGTTTCGTCCAGAGTTTTTAGCCAGAATTACGGAGATTATTCCGTTCTCCCCAATCACCGAAGCAATGGCGGAAAACATTTTTAAAATTCAGCTTAAACCTTTAAGAAATGCACTGCAGCGATTGGGAATGACTTTCGAAATTAGCGATGCTGCGGTTAAAGAATTGGCTTTAAATGGTTTTAGTAGTAAATATGGCGCAAGACAAATCACGGGTGTGATCCGTTCTCAAATTGCGAGACCTATATCTAAGCGGATTGTGCGCGAAGAAGTAAAAGCAGGAGAGAATATCAAGGTGGACTGGGACGCCGAAATAAATGAGTTAATTTGGAGCGTCAACTAACTTAAAATTTTTATTAGAACTATTTTGAAACAACTTTTTGTTAAATATTGTATTTTCTTTTTTGCTATAATTTTTTCTCAAAATTTCGTTGCACAACGTTTGACGGCGACTGACACTTCGGAGAAAAGCGTTCGGCGATATCAAAATGTGATCAATAATAATAAGCAGTTGGTCCGTTTTATAGAATATAGTTTTACCCAAAGAGGCATTCCGAAACATATGCGAAATCTGGCAATTATAGAATCTAATCTAGATAAAAGTCAGATTTCTGCCGCAGGTGCCTCAGGGATTTGGCAATTTATGATCGGACACGCAAATGATTATGGGCTAACCGAAAGCAACCGCGCAGATATGTATAAAAGTACAAAAGCGGTTACCAACTCGCTCATCAACCTGTACAATAAATATAAGAATTGGGTTACAGTAGTGGCAGCCTACAATTGTGGGGAAGGAAATGTAAATAAAGCGATGCAGAGAGCGGGCTCAAAAAATTACACCGACTTTAATTCGTTCTTGCCAGTAGAAACGCAAAATCATGTTCAAAAATATTTAAACGCCTGTTATGCAACCGGAGAATTGAACGCTGTTTTGCAGGATTATTACAAAACGTCTTTTAAAGTAAAAGAAACGACTAGTAAACCAACGGTTGATGTTAAAAAGTTTAAAGAAAACACGCTGAAGAATCGCGCTAAAATTGATTTACTTGAGACGACGATTAATGGAGCTTACCGTTTAGATGTCATTTTAAAATATTTAAAAGTTGAAAGAATTCAATTTTTAAAATGGAATCCGGAAATGGAGAAAAACCTTATTCAGAAGGGCGAAACCATTTTAGTTTTACCACGAAATTTGATGGATATTTTCACCATTAACAAATATAAAATTCTAACGGAATCCCTTAAAAAGTAATAGATTAATATGGATAATGAGAATTATAGATTGCCCCTGAATCCTTTATCGATGATGATGAATGGTGGTCATATCGACACTTGTGGCGTGGGCGAAAGTATTGCGCAAAACATCATGCTTTTGATCATTACTAAAAAAGGAGAGAATAGATATGATGAGCATTATGGCAATGATGTCTGGAATTTAGAATTCGATAATGGAATCACGTCAGCCATGTGGGAAAATATATTTGTGAAAAGTTTGCAAAGACAGATTGATGATTATGAACCTCGCTTACTCAATGCACGGGTTCAGGCAAACATCAAATTTGTAGAACACAACTACGAAACAAAAGGTTTTACTGAAGTCAAGAAGAAAGTAAAAATTGTGATCAATGCAAAATTAGAGTCGACCAATGAAGCTTTTAATTTTTCTACCGAAATATTTTTGAGTCCGATGTCTATTGATTAAATAGCTTGAATTCGTGAAAATTTTTAAATGTAATAAAGTATTATTGCATTTTTTTTTGGTTGTATGCCATATTTTTAAATGTAAGTATTACTAATTATTATCCACAGTATCTTGTTTTTGTAGTAGAATTACTACAAATTTCATATTATTTTCAATATATCTTAATCGGTATTGTTTTTTACTTAAATTTACTACTAGCGAAATATATTCATTGACATTAATTAATAATATGAATGATCTATTGGAAATTTATGAGGTAAAAGCCAGCGACACCCTATCTAAAATAGGTAGTGGAATTGGCATGACAGGAGATGAGGTGCGGGATTTTCACAATGCAAATTGTGAGCAGCATGGGATGATGTATTTTAATAGTTTAATTGGTATTGAAAAGATAATTCTTCCAAAAAATCATAAAAGTGCGGTTCAGATTAAAAAAGAAAATACAGATTCCGTTCCTGCTAAGATTTTATCTCCAGAATTTTATGCAGAAACCTATGAAGTTGTAGAATCTTATGAAAGTGATTTCGAAAATAAACTGGAGATTAATTACACGCTCGATATTCAACTTACCAAAATCGAAGAAAATCAGGTAAAGAGTTTCGCTGCATCTGTTCACTGTTATAATTTTCAAAAGAATGGAGAAAAGCCAGATGATAAGATGAGCGAACTATCTATTGCCTGCGCGCAAAGTATCGCACCAATCCAATTCTACATTTCAAGTGAAGGAAAAGTTTCCGGCATTTCTCACTTTGAAAATCTTCTTAAAACTTTTGAGGAAAAAAGAAAAGACTTAGAAGACTTTTATATCGGTGAGGTTTCAAAAAAATACATGGATAAGTTTGCAGAAGGTTTATCGAATAAAGAATATTTTGAAAAACAGCTTAGTTCGACATTGCTCTATCAGGTTTTATTTCCGAGAATGACTTGGTTTCACAAGTATGATGTATGGAAGGATGAATTCTATTTGGTTAAAAATTCCTTCCCTCTAAATTGTGTTTTTAAGGCAGAATTTATCCATTTGGATGAAGAGCAAATTCAAACAGGTATTAAAGGAGAAATTGAAGATAACATCAGTCTGCAGGAATTGCTTAAAGGAAGAAAATTTGAGGAAGAGCCAGATGAGCCTTTAGTTGGAGTTGTAGAATTAAAATATACGACAGAGAAAAATACGAAACAATTACTTTCCGCAGAAGCAGGCATTGCACTGTTGCACGAAGGTGAGATTTACAGAAAGCAGAAAATAAAATTATCAAAAATCTAAACAGATGGATGAATTAGATAAAAGTGGAAAATTACCAGATTTAAAAATGCCGTCAAAAAACACGGAAAATAGCGAATTTTCTGCAGATTTTGAAGGCGAATTTGATCAGTCTTCCAGCGGCTTATCAGATGGTGAAGATGAAAATGAAGATTTCATGTATGGAATTGATGGAGGTGAAGATCTAGGATCAGATTTAGATTCAGAAGAACTAAATGCTGCGCAAAATCTCGAAGATGAGAAAGCTTCTGAAAAAGAAGAAGAGAAAAAGGAGGAGGAAAAGGCGGCGGAAAGCGAAAGTAAATCTAGCGAGCACGACGGAAAATATTTTGTCATCCAAAAAGGAATGTGCCAATGCGATCAAGGTTTCAAATTTCCAAAATTTAAAGTTACGAGTCATAAAAAACATTATTGGAATGATGCCGAGGGACAAGCGGATTATCTGGCTGTAACTGAAGATGATCTCACTCTTGATCCACCTGCAATGCCTTTCGGACAATGTAAATTAAAACCTAGTTCTGGAGGATATTTACCTTGCAGTTACGCACCGGTCGGAAAGTGGCAGAAACCTTATGACAAAGTAAAAGTAATGGGACACAGTTGTCTCACGGAAATATCTGAATTAATGTGTGCGGTGGGTGGAAAAATTACCATTATGAAACACGGGCAGCAGAGTGAGGCGGGGAAAAGTAATGCTACCAACGCTAGTTCCACGGAACAAGAAATTCTAAATCCCGCGATGGATTATGATAAGTTTAAGGAAGAAATTGAAGAAACTGACGATCGACATGCATGGTAAATATAAATTTTAAATGATGGCAAAAGGAGGAGTTTATAGAATAAAGGGGGATAAGAATCCACTTACCGGTGTAAAAACTTTCTACAATGTTGTAGATTGGTATGCAAACACGCCGTTGGCTCAGAGAAAAGAAGAATTGGTAACTTGGGAACTGTATGTAAAAGGAGATAATGGATATAGAAGCACGGGAATTAAAAAGCGCGGAGTAAATCATTTCACTTTCGGACCCAATGCACACAAGTTTTCTTATAAAGTAGAAGGCTATCTCCATGCAGCTGAAGGCAAAGAACCTATGGCAATTTTTGTCCAGCCTCAGAAAAATGAAAAAGTTAAAGCTGTAGAAAAGGATATTCTAGGGGTAAGCTTGACTTATTATGACGGTTCTAAAATTACCAAAGCTCTCAATTACATGGATCGTTTGAAAGCTGTTGCTAAATGTCAAGGTTTGGAAGGGTTAAAAGTTGTTTTTACACTTTGGGAGGACGATGAAGATAAAGACGGACACAATACAAAAAATCAATACATAACCAAATCACCAGAGATGAAAGTTGATAGTAAAGGTTATGCACGCTGGAATTTTACGCTTTTTAATACGTATATAAATTTAGCAAATAAAAGGGAAGATGAAAAGAAAAAACATGAATATTACGTAACCGCCGAGTATAATGGAAAATTAAGAGCTTCACGAAATACAAATGTTAATAATCCAGAGTATACGCTGCCCTCACCAAAGCCTAAACAAAATAGTCCTAAAACTTCCACTAATCCTTCATCTCCAAACAATCAAGCAGATCCAAAAGGATATGTGACTAAAATCGAACTCTACGATAAAGATCTGAAAAAAATTACAACCCGTCCGCAATTTGGAGATATTATTCAGCTATTAATTGAGGCTAAAAATGTTGGTGGTTTAAATTATACCCTTAAACTTTGGGAGCATGACTATGCGGGCAAAAATGATTTGCTTTATAATAAAGTTCACACTTTTAAGAATGATAAAAATGTAGTGAATGTCAGACAGTCAGTTTCTATCCGTTTAGTTGATGAGTTTAGGAAAATCGGCGAAATTGGTAATGATGCCAAGAATCCAGACAGTGGCGAATACTCCACAGGAAATTATCAGGAGATTTTTGCAGAGGTTATCTTTGAAAAGGTTTCTGCTGAGTCTTCTGTAATTAATGTCGCCTTAAATACCGAACCGAAAAAACAAAATAATGGGAAAGCGCCCGCAATTGCACAAAAAGAAAAGCCCAGTTCTGAATCTTGTGTTTGTGAAAAAAATAGTTTGGTTTGGGGTGATAAAATTGGTTGTAAGGAGAGGTTAAAAGTGATAGAGGTTTCAAAAAATCTTGGTGTCGATCCTAATTGGTTAATGACTGTCATAGCTTTAGAAACAGCCGAAACGTTCAGCCCTTCCATTGATAATGGAGTTGGTTATGTTGGTCTGATTCAATTTGGCAAGGATGCCTCTAAAGATTTAGGCGTCACTCAAAATGCGTTAGTTAAGATGAATTTTATTGAGCAAATGAAATATGTTCAGAAATTTCTAGAAAAAAATAAAACAAAGTATAAAACTTTAACAGATCTGTATCTTGGAGTTTTGTATCCATCGGCTTCTGGTCATGGAGCTGAAAGAGAATACATAGTTTTAGATGGTAATGCTTACCGCAGCAATCCTTTATTTTTTAAGGAGAAAGGAGAATGGGAGTATGCCACTAAACTTAATAAAAAGGGAAAAAAGATTAAATATAAAAAAGCTGTGGATCCCAATGGAAAAACATATGTATGGGAGATAGCTCTGGTAGCACAAGAAATATATACAAAAGGGTTGGATGTTAAAGAAAAAGAATTTTTATGTGAACAATCAGTTAGTCCTATAAGTAAAATACCAAAATCAGGAGATTGTTTAGATACTTGGGATTCTAATACTAACAGCAAGATATCCAAGCTACATCCAAAAATAAGATGTGCTGTTAAGAATTTTATTAATGAGGTTGAAAGTGAGATGGGTATCAAATTGAGAGTTATACAAGGATTAAGAACTTATGCAGAACAGAATGCACTGTATGCACAAGGAAGAACCAAAAAAGGCGCTGTAGTAACGAGAGCTAAAGGTGGGCAGAGTAATCATAATTTCGGAGTTGCAATTGATGTAGCCGAAATAAAAAATGGAACGATTGATTGGAAAGAGCAGGAAAAAGTTTTGCCAAAAATAGCTCCTATTGGAAAAAAATGGGGATTCTCTTGGGGAGGTGATTGGAAAAGCATTATTGATAAACCTCATTTTGAAATGACTTTTGGAAAGTCTCTTTCAGAATTAAGAAAAGAATATGAAAAAAACGGAAATGATCACACAAAAATTTCACTTTAATGAAAAACTTTAACATACCGATTTTGATAACGTCATTGTTTATTATTTTTCAATGTAAACAAAACACAGGGAAATTGTCTGTCGACAAAAAAGTTGAAGTTGACAATAAACAAAATGATGACGGCTTACTACTAGTGAAGGACACTACTTTATTTATTAACTCAACTCAAGGTGAAGATGTCAAACTTTTATTAGCTGCTAATAGTAATGATTCCGTTATACAAAGCAATATGTACGGTGAAATGGGCAAATCTAGTTATGAATTTGTTTTTAATAAATTTCTCAAGAAAGCGTCTTGCATAACGTATCGGTATGAAGAGCCAATTTCCATTAATTCTAATCCAATAATTTCGAATGAAAAAAAAGAAGATTTAGCAACTTCCGTTGAAGCTTCAAAAAGACTCACTGCTATATTTCATAGTTATCAAAAAGTTTTAAATCCAGCTTTTGCATTAAAAACTGAAAAAGAATTAAATTCTAAGTGGTTTGGGAAATATACTCTAACATTAAATGGTGATGATGATGATTGGAGAAATAGCAAAGAAATAGAGTTAAATATTTCCTCGAAATCTGTAACCTACTTAGCTAAAGGTTTTCAATTATACCAGTATTTTAATCTTTCAGCTGAAGAAAAAAATGGTGATTTAACTTTACATTACCAAAATTCTTTGGATAATACTGAAAGTTGGGCTTTAAGTAAGACGAAAAATTTTGGAACATTAACCTTAAAGGGGGAAGACTACAAGTGGTCTTCTCCATATTTAAACATGTATTTTAATGATAGTAAACTAATTAATTTTAAGGTTGTAAAAGCTAAATAATAGCATGCTGATATTAGTGAAAATTTCAACTAATAAATCAATATGAAATATCCGATTTTCCTATCTGTTTTAGTCTTTTCATGCTCTAAGACTGCACCATTCATTGGCGCGGTGATTGTTTTTAGTTGGTCACACGTCGCATTTATCGTTGGGGAAAATATAGATAAAAGCAAATACGTGTATATTGGCGGAAATCAGACTGGCTGGGAAGGTAAGACAGCCGGGACACAAGTCATAAGTATTTCTTCAATAAGTAAAAAAAGTTCAGATATTTTTGCAATTATGAAACCTAAAGATTATTTAATTGACGATGAAGAAAAAAAACTTCCCACATACAATGTCGAAAGTGAAAATGATTTTAACTCAACAAGATGATACTATCAACATGAAAAGAAAATTATCAGTAATAATTATCAGTAATATAATAATGATTTGTTGTAATGGGCAAAGTGAAAATAATAGCAAAAATACTTTCATAACACCACAAAATGAAAGTATGGATTCAAAAACTGAAATCGCTTTAAAAAAACAATTAGAAGAAGGGGCTTACCAATTTGCCCCAGATGGGAGCGACGTTGGCAAGCCTTCATTTGACAGTGAAGAAATGCGTGCAATGGTGAATGTAGAAGAAGCTTTTTTAAAGCAAAAAGGATATCAATTTCCGGATAATGTAAAATTCGGCGACAAAATTAAATTATTTTTTGACAGACAGATTATAAGTAATTCTGACAAAGAATATTTATATATAAGTTTAAAAGACAAATGTGATCACAATTTTGTTAATTTTAAATCTGATGGAATTTACTACAATGGTTTTTATATCATTAAAAAGAAAAACTTTATAACAGATTTTTACTATTTACCGGAAGTTTTAAATTATGAAAAAAGTTATAATAAGCTTTATAACGCGGAAAAGACGGCTAATAGTGTAATTTATAACACAAGATATAATTTAAAAGTGGAGATACAGAAATGGCGGGAAGTAGAAGATTTAGAAGAACAACGTTTTTATAATATCCAAACAATTGCTGCTCGTAATAAATACCTTTTCAATGACAGCAAAGGAGATTTAGTGTGGTTAAAAGCTAATGATAAAGTTTTCTTAGAATCTCTGGTAAAAACCTTTGGATATACTTCGGACTTGGATCTTCTAGATTTTGTTGTAAAAAATAATTATAAAGATAAAATGAATATTAGGTCAATTCTTTGGAATGAGAGCTGCGCTGGAAAAATAAAAGTAAATAAAGAAGTATTTGATATAGTGAAAAAATGGGATGATAAGGATTTCCAACTTTTTTCAGGAAAAGTGCAAGATGTGTTGGTTGATCTTTATAAAGAAATAGAATTAGATGAATCTGTAAGTTTTTCTGAACGAACAAAAATAATGGGTTTAATTGCTTATCATGCCACTAAAGCTAATCAAAAATTCTATTATCGTTTTTTTCCACTTCTTAATGACCCTCACTTTGCTGTAGAATTTAAGAAAGCCAATTACTACAACATTTCTGATTTTAAAGAAATTTACGAGCATACAAGATTTGGCGGTATTGGTCCAGCAGAATAATCAAAAATATTCAATATAAAAAGCATTCGAGAGGATGCTTTTTAATTTTAAATATTTGAATACCTACCTCTAACTTGAAGTGCAGTATAGAATATAATTAAAGGTCGGATACACATAAAAGTGGTAGTTTTCAAAATCTATTGGAATCGAAGTTGTAGGATCGGCAATTGATAAAAATGGTAAACCAACATTGGGGTTGAAAGATCGAAACCCAGTTGTAGGATGGGAAGCAGTGACAGATTTGTAGGCGAAGTATGTTGCTTGTTTAGTAAAAGGTTTATTAAATTATTATAGCCTTGACAAGAGTAATATTGATTGTCATGAACTTTTAGCTGCAAAGGAAAAAGGCGAAGGTCAGATTGTGTACAATGCAATCAAAGAATATTTATAAAGTATAATTATGAAAGATTTATTTTTAATTCTATTTACATCGATTTATTTCTTTCCAATTGTAAAGGTCAAGATAAAGAGAAAAAAAGCAATTTGCCTGAAACAAAAGCATACTATAAAAAGTTTCGCAGAAATTGTTTTAAATCTATGAAACTGTTAAGACCGTCATGATCAATTTTTCATAAGCTCAAAAATTATTGATCCCCTATCTTCCACAATTTAAAAAACAAATAAAAAAAAGACTGAGATTTTCTATCCCAGTCTTACTTTTATAAACTTTCTTGTGGTGTAATGAGTGGCGCAAAGTAATTGCTTAACCAATAATAGGTCTCACCATTTTGATCAATTGTTATTTTTGGATTGCTTTTATTTTCGAGTAAACGGTTTGCCAATAAACGATATTGTTTGAAATACGCTTTCACGGCAGCTTCAGGCATTATCTTAGATTGCTTCCAGCCGGCAAGCATATATTTTGAAAGAATCTCATCTCCCGAAGTGTCGAAACCTGTACTCAAACCTACAGAATAAGCCATTGATTTATTTTTCAAATCGCTGGATCTTAATTTTTCTGTTGATAGATTATACCTTTTTAATACTTTCATATAGGCATTTACCGCCTTTCCTTGTGAAAAGTTGGTACTGAAAGAGAGCGTTTCTTTATAAATTTCTTCATATAAGTTTCTCAGGCGGTTATATTCCAGCTCAGAAATTAAGATCCCTTTTTGAACAACCGGAAAGGCATTTTTAAATTCTTCTGTATAAACTCCTTTCGTTAAAAATGGATAATTGTGCTTCACAAATTGCGCCGAAGTTTCTGTAGGTAAAGGAACAGGAACATCAGAATACTCTGAGCGGAAATCTGGTTTGATCTCAGTCTTCGTATTTGCCAGAGACGATTGAAAATATTTTGTCAAAGATTGTTCTAAAATTTTATTCTGTGTAGTTGCCTGAGACAAAAGACTGTCTAAACTCTTTGAGAGTAAAGCGCTGGAATTGAAATCTCCTTTTTTCGGGTAAATCACAAATCCTTGCCACATACTTTTCTTAGGATAATCAAGCGAGTAAAGTCCGGCTTCCTGTTGCAAAAGACTATAGTCATTCTTATTTAAAACCATCGCCTGATCTGCAATTCTTTCTTTTTCAAGTTCTGCAATATTTTTCCCAGAGTTGGTAATGATGTTTTCTGAGAGAAGAACAAAGTTGTTTGCTGATTCAGACATCCCAGAATAAGTTTGGTAAGAAATGATCCTTGCCCGCGCTGCTGATAGGGAGGAGATTGCTCCCACCATATTGCTTTGGTTAGAGTTTGATCCGATGAGAACTACCACGTTTGTCTCATTTTTATGTGCTTCCAAAACTTGACCTGCCATTTCCATTCCTTGCTGCATAGGCTGTGCGCCGTAACCACTGCAATTCATTAAGACCAACTGTTTGTCAATATATTGTGAAACTTTTTCTGGATCTGATGTTAATTCTGAGGCAACAACATTATCAGTACAAGAATTGTTTTTAAATAATACCACGCCGAAATTAACTTGTCTGAAATACTTAATGTCTTTCAGCTTTAAAGATAAATCCTGCAAGGTAGATTTTGCCACCGCTATATTTTGATCATTTTCATTACTTGCATCTACCGTTAAAATGATGTTTAGATTTTTATTTTTAGAAATGATTTCTTTGTACTGAGAATGGTAGAGAGGCTGACCCAATATGTTATTAATGAAATTTTTGCTGTAGTCTAATCCGTTAGTAAAGAATTTTCCCTTTCCTTCCATCGCTGGGTTCAGGGGCGATGTACTGATTATATTTTCTATCGGATCTCGGCTAATTGCATCTGATACTGGGAAAATTGTTTTTGCATCATTACCAAAACTTTCTTTAGCAATCGATAAATCAGTTTCGTCTGTAAATCTGTAATCAGGGGACACGCGAAGTGCAGACGTATCGCCCCAAAGCGTTACGATATTCGAGTTGACCCAGCCATAGAGATTTCCGGCAATGCTATCGATTTTAACAGAAGGAGATTTTCCGATCAAATAGCGTTTGCCATCTTCAGCTTTCTTGTAGATATAAACCAAATCGCCAATCGGCAGTTTCATTTTGGCCGGATTTGTTAAATCGGGAGAAGTGAAGACAAGCACAGAATCATTTTTCAAATATTTTTCTCCGTACTTTAAAACGTCAGATTTATTGGGAGTGAGCGTGGCTTTTACCGTAAAACCATTAGCATTATTTTTTACTGAATTGGTCCAGAGTAAAAGCTGGTCTTCTGGAATCCAACCGTAAGTTTTCACAGATTTTGAAGATACTTTTTGCAAAAGTGCATCAGGATTATATTCTGCTACTTTAACTAAGCCTTTGGTGTTTTTGTGCTGTACTACCAGAAGTGGCTCTAGGAATTTAATCTCTTTCGGTGATTTTTTATCGCCTTTCTTCATAAAAACGACATTGCTGTTTCTATCAGAAATTACAACCCAAGGTTCTTTTTCTAAGGGAAATCCATTTGTAATTTTCATTTGATCTATCGTTCCGTATTGCGAAGGTTTCGGCGTGGTGTTCGACGGAATTCTTACGTTGCAACCGGCAATAATAAAGGTTACGGCAAGTAGCGCTGAAGCTTGTAATAGTTTATGATTCATAATGGTTGTCTTTATTATTCTTTGCTTTGTTTTACTTCTACTTTCGTTACGCAGTTCTGACCAGGATCAACCGTAGTGGTTACTTCTTGTATTAAATTGTTTTTATCAAACTGAAGACCTGTGCAATAATAGTAGAAGGAGATGTTTTTATCGTTTGCAGAAACTGAGACATTATCTTTATTACACAAGTAAGTTCTCAATAAATAATAGTAATGGAAATTAAAATTGCTTCCATTGGCTATTTGTTGAAGGTGATATCTGAAATCGTCATTTATTTTATTAATGACTTCACCTTGAGTTGGTGCAATTGGCTGAATCTCTTGCTGACTTTCCACGGGATAAGAAGGTAATATTCTGATCTGATGAATAATGGGATCAGTGTCAGCATCCGTGAATAAAGTGACGAGATAGCTCCCAGGATTTTTAAAGGAGTACGAGACCATTTTGTCCTTGGCGTCAATATTGCCGGACTCGCCAAACTTCCAGGAATAGATTTTTGCATCATTTGAGACCGCTCGAAAAAGTACATTTTCCAACTGCATCGCTTGAGACGGTGCATCGATTACCGTAGAAGCCCGAACTTCAGTATCATTTAAAATTGCTAACGCTGCTGATGAAACCAGAACGTTGAAAGTTTTGGTGAACTCATTATCGATGATTAGTGATACTTGATAATAGCCAGGTTTTTTATAAATATGCAATCCCTTTTGGTCAGTGCTTTCCGCGCCATCA
The DNA here is from genome assembly GCF_900109615.1 of Kaistella antarctica. Classification (GTDB taxonomy): domain Bacteria; phylum Bacteroidota; class Bacteroidia; order Flavobacteriales; family Weeksellaceae; genus Kaistella; species Kaistella antarctica. The sequence goes on along the minus strand of NZ_FOIX01000004.1, from coordinate 120,251 downwards.
CCAAAAACCCATTTTCGGGTTTTTCCGAAGGGTGTTTTGTCTTCGAAATTGACGGGTTCCTCCACATTTACCGAATTTGGAGTAACTGTTCCCACCATATCTTCAGAGGTATAGCCTTTGTTTTGTAGCGCCCAGATGAGCAAGGCTACGAGAATAATCACTCCACCTGAAATCAGCAAAATGTTTCTTCTGTTCTTTTGTACGTAATTCATTTTTGTATGTTTTATCTACCGTTATGCATGAGGAGTGCGTTATCTCTCTGGTTCATCTGTTGCGCTTTTTCTTTCACGTTGATGAGGCAATTATCATATTGTTGTTTGAAAAGTGCGACATTTTCTTTGGTGTTTTGCATGTCTTGTTTATCAAGCTGATACATTTTATAAAAATTGGCGATTCGTGCATATCCCTTTTGTCTGGGATCGGTTACCACCGTGATTTTAAAAGCATTGCCGATTTCACTTATTCCGATATCTATGGCATTCTCCATCATTGGATCAGATTTTTCAGGATCCAGTTTATCCAGTTTTGCAAAGGTACTGTCAATAGTTTTCTGAATTGATTTTTGAGCTTCGTCAAATCTAGATTTCTCCTGCAATATTAAGACAGTGTGAAGATCAGCATCAGAAAATGGCGAATGGAATTTTCTAAGCGTGATCACCGATACTATTAATATCGTAATAAGCATCATTCCCAGTAAGTAAAGGAAATAATGTCTTTTTTCTTTGTTTGATAATGTAATATTTACCTGCATGTCCAATTTTTAATAAAGTTTTCCTTTAGGCTTATTTTTCTTTTTTATTCCTTCACTTACTCTTCCCACATTTCCCATACATTCATTTAGCAATCTGGAAATACTGCTTTTTTCCATTTTTTTCTTGAGCAACTCATTTTTATAAGTGAGCATGGGCTGCATTTGTTTTAAGAGAAGTGAGATCTGTTTTAAATCTGCGACGCTGTCTTTTGCAATAAGCTGGTTCGCAACTTGAATATCTTGAATGACAGAATTTCTAAGAAACAAATCATTAGACACTTTATCATTACTCATCAGCGACATTTTATCGTAGATCGTATCTAGCTTGATATTCAATAATTCATTTCTACCAAGCATGTCTTGATAAGCATCCAAATCAGACCGAATTTGCCTGTTTTGCATTTCAGCACTTTTAAAAAATAAAAAAACGACACTGAAAGCCATTGCACATAAAAGGATGAAAGAAATGATGAAATTTCTTGTCCCCTTTTGCACATCATCTTTATTGAGTCTTTTTTGTCCGTATGATTTCATAACCTTTTAAATACTTGAGTTATAGTAACCTTTTTCCACGCAAAATCTCACCAAATCCAATTTGCTTTTTAAGCCCAGTTTTTCTGTGAGTCGCGTTATATAAGTGTCAATAGTTCTGGCGCTGAGGTTGATTCTTTCCCCGATTTCTTTATTGCTGTAGCCTTCATAGGAAAGTTTAATAATCTGGATCTCCGTTACAGAAATTTCTTGTTGTTCGCGCTTTTGTCTGTCCATGTAATTCTGCACAGACTGCGATTGCGACGCCCACTCTTTTTTATAATGTTCATAATTGTCATTCTCCGAAAAAACGCAGTTTCTAAGCAAGTCTTTGATGATGATACTGCTTTTCTGACAATAGAAAACATTGGGGATTTCTCCCAATAAATTGGCCATGTCTTCTTGATAAGTAGCAGAATAAGTAAGTATTGGTGCCGTGTTATTGGTTTCTCTGATGAATTTTATAGCTTCGATACCGCTAAGAATAGGCATGAAGAGGTTGAGAATGAAAATATCTTCCTGTTTACGGTACAGTCTGTTGATCAGTTCATTTCCATTGTTGCAATCATTAACAATGGAGTAGAAGGGATTTTCTAAAAGCATTTTAATTAAAAACTGTTTAAAGTAATAATCACTTTCTGCAATAGAAAAACGAACTAAATTAGTAGACTTACTGTTCATAAAAACTCATTTAATTATTCCTTAAATTTTTTCGAAGACACTTATACTTTCAAACTCTGTAGCAACACTCTTTTAATCGAGTACGCTCCAGCCTTTCTTAGGATCATTGGTAGATTTCACCTGCTGCTCATTTACAATTACATTTTCTTTTCTCTGACCGATGTAATCCAGTTCACTTAGTTTTCCTAAAACCTGCTCCAGACTCTTTAACATGACCTGCGCATTGCGGAATATTTCACCAGTATCGTGGTGAACGTAATCTATTTCTGCAACAATTGAAAGTTGGTTCAAAAGGGTATGCGGCGCAACTTCACTCCATTCTAAACTATAGTTGAGCATCTCTTCCAATTCTGCCGGAATCATCATCTGCATATCATTATATAGATGCAGGGCTAATTTTGAAAAAACATTCATCATGTAAATTGGTGGCTGATTGTACACCATATTTTTAAATTCAAAATAGTTTTCACTGACGTGGTTGACAATCGTTTTACAGACTGTTTTCACGTTATCGGCCAACTCATTATTCTGATTTTTATGCGCAACTTTCTGAAGTATTTTAAATGCGTAAACTCTTAAATTACTCATGGAGTGAGAATATTGATTGTAATATTCTACTAATTTTGGATGAGCTTCAACTGAGGTGCACGGCGGAATAAAATGCTCATCGATCTGCGCGATGCCAGATTTGATAGCGACTTTACCTAAAATAATAAAGTTTCCGCCGGAATAACCACTCAATAAAAGTGCGGTGTCAACCAGTTCTATTTTAGAATTTGCTCGGGTAAATGGATGTCTCGGGGGTATTTCTTCGGAATTAATTTCGCCAAAAGAAATTTTATCAAACGGATTTACAGATGCCAGAATATAATAATCTCCACTACTGTCATTTTCTTCTGTATTGAGATCCTTGGCCAGGCTGCGAATGTTCACCTTAAAATCATTCACTTCGATTCGATGACCTGCTAAAGTGACTGCGGACAATTTTTTAATAATGAGCTGGGCATCATTCGTCGCCGTAGACTGAATTTCAAAAATTCTTTTATCTCCATAACTGTCTGAAATGGGAAGCAGACCGTAATTAAACGCATTTATTTTTACAGAATTAGCGTCCCGAATGGAATCAATTATAAAATTTTCCTGTTGTATCAAATGTTCTCTGGAAATCTTCATTCCATCAACCCAATTGACTGCGTAATGTTTTATTGGCTCTATCATACTATTTTATTTTTCAAATGCGCGGCCTTCTTCTTTGTTGTTAATCACCCGCTTGCATATTACGTACTCGTTTTCTGTCAGATTATTGGATATGATATCCTTCTCAAAATCAATATATTTTCTCATACTGAAAAATGATTTCTTCACATAAAATATCCAGTAAAAAGCTTTTCCTGTTTCATCAAAAAGTTGAATTTTGGAATTGGCGTTTTTAAAATTATAATCATCAACTACTCGGAAAAACCATTCGCCAAAAGTAATTTCTGTCGGAAGCGTTTTTGCCTTAATATTAAATCGCTGTTCATCATCAACATTTTTACTCAGCTCCACATTTAAAACCAATAATTGGTCAAAATCAACTCCTTTAAAATTATAGGCTTTCTGCTCTGGATCAAACTGCCAGGTTTTATAAATATCAAAAGGGATACTTATAAATTGCAGATAACTGTAGTAAAAAACTAAAGGAATGATGAAAACTACCAAACTTGTAGCGGCCATATATTCATTGCCTAAACCTTTACCAATAAAATTAAAAATCAGAGAGAAAAAATAACCTCCGACGATTAAACAGGTAATTGTTAAAACCAATTCAAATACGATCGCCTTCCACATTTTTTCAAAATGTTTTCTGAAATAGAAGTGCAGAAGATTAACATGTAAAATCCCCAAAGCTAAACTGATTAACATGCTTAAAAGATACCAGTAAGGATTAAAAAGATTACCAGAAAAGCCTAAAAAACCCAGCAGCGCAAAAGAAAGCGAGGTTAGTAGAACATAAATGATAATTGTCCTGATCTTGATATCTGGTTTTCCCTTGCGAATAAGCCCCATTATGAAAACCATAATGACTGCAAAAATCGGTATCAACAAGTACCTTAAAAATATTCCTTTAATAGAGCTCACCTCCATTGTATTCTTGTTTTAATTTTTAAATATGAGTAAATTATATGAAGGTCGAATAACTAAGCCTACTCGTGTTTTCGTTATCATTTAAATAAAAAGAGTTCGCTTCTTTTTCCGTTATAAAATTTTCAAAGATTTTAACAGAAAGGGGAAAAAGATAATCGTACACTTTCAATAGCAATTCACGAAAAGGATGTCCCGGTATAAATTTAAAGATATGGTCATATTTGATAGGTCCAATATTAACTTTCCAGTTTCGTTCTCCATCCATATGTTTACCGTTTGGGATTAATGAAATACCCAGTTTTGCTTTTCCTAAAACCATCATATCGTCTTTATCATCAAAGGATTCTACTGTATTTGGAACAAATGAAATATTTACTTTTAATTTTAAAAAGGCAGAAAGAAAATTTTCAATCGATTCAATATTTCCTCTGAATTCATGTAAGAACGGGATCATATAGAAAAAAAGATTGGCGGTGTCGCGATCTAATTCCTTGATTAAAGGCCAAAGCTCTGCTAGAGTTTTCGTTAAGACATCCGACTTGTCAGCAATAGAGTATTCTGATTCTTTTAAGAGCGCTAGAATTTCGGTATGAAAAATTTCTAATTCAAAAGGCTGAAAAAAATTCCGTGCATTTTCTTCTACTTCTTTTTGCCGACGTATTTCTCTTACGACACTTTCTACTCCTCTGTTGAAGTTGCCAAGAGTTGGTGGATGAAAAAGTCCTTCTGGAAGGTAATCGTAGAGACTTTCCCGATAGGTTTCCATGATGATTGTTTCTTCATCTAAACCATAATTACTGAAGTATACTTTCTTTAAATCTTTTAAATAAGGTCTGTCATTGACCCCAATTCGTTTGATGAAAATATTGGCAGTTTCATTATAGTATTTCAAAAGGTTGGCTGCGACAGCTTCTACCTTAAAGTCTGTTCCTAAAGTGTTATAATCGAGTCGCGCTAAATAGGTAATATCTTTTTTCATAAATGGACCCTTTAAACTTGTAGAATGGCTGCGTCTTCGTTGATCTTCAATCTGTATTCTATTCCATCTATCGCTTTATTTTTAATATTATTTTTCATGGTGGTCGCCATGTTATTCCAGTATTTACTTCCGTAATACGAATAATCCTGTACCACAATATCGATATCTACTGTTCTTATAAATCCTTCGTGCGGGCGATCACTGATCATAGTTCCTCTGGAGACCTCTATTTTTTTTAGAGAATCTTTCAGGATCATTTTGCAATAATTTTTTACGTCTTCTACCGAAATTATTTTGTCTTTCGTGGTGAGTGCATATTTATACGCTAAAATAGTATCAGACTGTTTCTGCTCTTCTGCACCGCCTGAAGTTTGGGTAAGAAGTGTTATAGACTGCGCTCTTTTTTGAGAATTAAATACCGTTCCTGGCCGAATACTATTAGCCAAATTACAATGAGAAATCCAGAAAGAAGCGTAAGTGTGCGCTGCGCTTTCGACTGGTTCTATGATGACATAGTTGACATCTTCCTTTAATTCCTGATTGGCGATTTCTACTTTCTTCATCAAACCTTTCATCTTTTCAGAAATTTCTCCCAGAACATCTTTTACTTTGTCCCGATTGATAATTGAAAATGCTGCAACTTCATCGCGAAGTAATTCCATCACGTGCGCCATTAAATCGGTTGCATTGCGTTTGGTAAATCTTTCCATACCTCCTTTTCGTAAAGTATATAGATCACAGTCAAAATTTCCTGTGGGGGTGAAAGGGATTTCCCGGTATTTTTTTCCTTTCCCATCAATAACTTCATCCACGTAAAGAAAGAATTCGTCATCGGTTGTTTCCAGCGGAATATTATTTCCCATAATATCCAAAGCATATTCGGTCTTTTTCCAGCCGCGATTGTAGATCGGAAAAGCGTTTAATACAAAAAGAAAATTTTCCAGAATTTCGGCAGTAAATTGGGGAGGGAATTCAAGATTTAGCCAAAGAATTTTTTTATCTCGATAAGGCGCCCAAGCTGAGCTTCCATCGTCAATATCGTGTGGCAATCCAGGTTCTATTTTTTTGAACATCGAAGGATAAAGACCCGTAACTTCGATAAATTTTTCTCGGTAGGTGTTTTTAATATCTTCTTTAATTTTCTGTTTAATGGACTGGAACTCAAAGATTTTTTCAAAACCCTCGGTCGTAACGTCTTCATGATAACTTAATCCTGAAGAAACCTCTAGAGGAATATCATTGTGGAAAACTTTCACGTGAGGCAAAAGACGATAAACAAAATCAACATTTTCATACGTCGGATTTGAGCAGAATAAGGCAATTTTAGACGGGAAAACTTCTGAGTGGTAGTTACTGATATCGATTCCTAATTTGATCGTTCGGTAATCTTCAACCTTAGCCTCTATCCTAACAATCGGAATTTTATTTAATTCTTCATCAATACTATAAGCTGTATTTCCTACAATAATTAAAGCGGTCTGAGCTTTAATTAATTCCACAGTGTCAATAGGTGTAAAAGAAATCTCGACTTGTTTGTCAGATTGGTTTTTCTGAAGGGAATTGAGTTGCTTCTTGAGGAAGTATTCCGAATGTTCCATAATCATTTCCTTATCCTCGTCTGGATAAGAGAAAGCAATCGCGTGCGCAGGATTGGGGTGCGCATATTTAGTAGGCGTTAATAACCGTGATAATTTTTCTAAAATTCTACCGTTGATGCTTTCAATTTCATTATTCGCTTTAAAAATTTCTGTACTAAAAGCGTCAATCAGCAACTTTACAAAAGGATCAAGAGACTGAATATTTTTTAGTCCCCATAATTTTGTTGCGTTTTGCAACATTCTCGCCTTTATGGCTTCTTTAGAATATATTTGTTGATTTAAATTCATAATTACTTACTGAATATTCGGCATTTCACTAAAAATAGTTTATTTCTCTCAAAAATTAAATCTACAAAAATTATTTTAATTGAAAATCAACTTCTCGAAATTTTAATCCTTTGAAATATAATGTTTTATAAAATTTATTATTTTGAGACATTCAAAATCTTGTCGGTATTTTGGCTTATCCTGAAATTAAAATCAAAATTGTAGTAGAATTACTACAAAGATTTTAATAAAGTGGTTTTATCTTTGAGATATCAAAAGCGTAAGACTTTAGATGAAACAAAAAAAATTTAACAATCAAATAACAATTTAAAATTTAGAAATCATGGCAGCAAACAATTCAAGAGGCGTTCTGAAATTCAATGGAGGAGCAGAACAAAAAGTGTTAAAACTGAACTATAGTGTATCAAGATCGACTGACGTTTCCGGACGGGTAGCTTCTGATCCTTCAAATGCTTTAATTAAAATTACGATCGAGGCGACCGAAGATGCACACGTATTGGAAAGTTTATTAAACGGTAAATACAAACCAACAACGGGTGAAATTACTTTCAATAAATCCCACGAAGAAGGAACTTTGATCAATCTAAAATGGAACAACGGTTACGTAATCCAGCACGAAGTTGATTTCGACGCGATCGATTCAGACAATATGTTGATTTCTTTCGTCGTAAGTGCAGAGAAAATCGACTACGGTACATCAGCTTATGAAGGAGTTTGGCCTGGTAAATAGAGATAAAGTGTAAATATTACAATACATTTTAAAACTTTATTAAAATTCCTGATAGAGGTGCTGTATGCAGATTTTATCGGGAATTTTTTTTAAATCCGTTTTCATTTCTATCATTTTTCAGGACTTAAAAACTTATTTATTTTAAAGCAACCTTTTTTTATTAAAGGATTAACATTTTAATAAAGAATAGTTTTTATGTTTGATAAATCTTTCAATTAAGTACAATTTAAGTGTCTGTTTTTAAGATTAAAGGTTTAATTTTAGTACATCAATTTTTACGAGAAAGATGGGGAACGTATTAATTGAATAAAAATTTAAGCAATATTTGTAATCAACTATCAACTATCAACCATCAACTATCAATCATCAAACACCCATCACCTAACACCCAATAATTATGGCAAAAACAAACGGAACTTCAGCACCTACTTTCAAGCCTGATAATAGTGCGAAATCGATTTCTGCCAGTCAGGTTTTTGGGATCAACAGACTCGTGAAACTTTTGGTGGTCATCGAAGGAAAAGTCATTTCCCATTACAAGCATTTCAATTTAAGTCAACATAGTGGAAAACACCACCGCTTTGAAATCGTCTTGGCTTATGATTCTCTGGGAAACCGCGAGAATCAAAATTTAGAATCCTCCAACGAGTTTTTAGGAAAAAGAATTACCATTGTTCAAAAATATAAAGATATTCCAGACAGTCCAGAGCGAACATTTGTAGGCGTAATCACTGAGGTTGGTTATTTACAGGATCAAAGTGGACTTGGAAATATTGTGCTTTCGGGTTACAGTCCAACCATTTTATTGGATGCAGCGCCACATACCCAAAGTTTTGGTGGAGCGCAACCCGTGAACATGAGTATCATTGCGAATCAATTGATCAAAGAAGGAATTAATACCGGCAGTTACGACGTAAGAGTTGATGCGAATGACTATTCAGAAATTATCTATAGTTCTCAATACAATGAAACCCATTACAACTATCTGGCAAGAATGGCTGAAGCCTACGGCGAGCAGTTTTATTATGACGGCGAAGTCTTGCACTTTGGTAAATTACCTGCTCAAAATCAACCTTTATCCCTAATTTATGGCAGCAACGTCAATGACATTAAAATAGAAATAAAAGCAGTTCACACCAAACCCCAGTTTTACGGGTACAACAGCAGTCAGAATGCTAAACTAACTTCGGGTGCAACTCCAGCAAAACATAAAAGTGATCTGGCTAATATTGCCTACAAAAAGAATGATTCGGAAAGCGCAATCTTTAAAACACCAGCTTTACAGATAGCACCAATCCGGGCTACTACTGATAAAGATGTAGTGAATTCTCAAACTAGTGCGGCAGGAAGTAAAGCCGTGGAAGTTTTAAACGTAAGCGGGACAACCACAATCCCGTTTTTATATCCAGGTTGTGTAGCAGATCTGGAAATGCGCAAAGAAGACAGCAATCAGACTTCTTACTTTACAAGATTAATGATCATTGAAACAACGCACGATGTCGATACTTTGGGACATTACAAAGGAACGTTCAAGGCTATCGCAAGTGACACTGGATTTTTACCAAAACCGGAGTTTACGATCCCGATTGCACAACCACAGTTAGCAACCGTTATTTCCAACACCGATCCCTCAGGACAAGGAAGAGTAACGGTAAAATTCGACTGGCAATTGCACGACACGACTGATTTTATCAGAATGATGAGTCCGGATGCGGGAGGCACGGATCAGGTTTCTCAGAATCGTGGTTACGTTGCGATTCCGGAAGTGGGTGATCAAGTGATGGTTGGTTTTGTTCACAATCATCCTGATAGACCTTTTGTGATGGGTGGAATGTTTCATGGCCAGGTTGGATTGGGAGGTGGAGCGGATAACCGCGTGAAATCTATCCAAACCAGAAGTGGACACCGAATCGTTTTCACAGAAGATGAAAGCATCATTATCACCGACAAATCTGGAAACGAAATTCATTTAGATACGACAGGAAGTAATATTAATATTACAGCACCGGAAACGATGACGCTGAATTGTAAGAATATGAATATTAATGTAGGGGAAAATATGACTACAAATGTGGGAATGAATGCGAGTGAAATGATTGGTATGAATAATACTCAAACAGTAGGCATGAACACTACCCAAAGTATTGGTGCGATGAAAATGACTTCTGTCTTGGGAGATGCAAGTATGTTTATTACGGGCAAATTGATGGAAGTTATTGAAGGTGATGTGCATAGTGAAACGAAAATGGAAAGAAATGAAGTCAGTGAAAAAACGATGAATATTCAATCCAAAGAATTTATTCATAAACATGCTCAAAAGGAAGTTCAGAATAATAGTGGTGAGAAATCAAAAGCACACTAAAGATGAGTAGAACAAGAATTGTAAAAGGCACTTACACCAAAATTTCCGCAGGAGGCCATAGCATGTTTGCCAAAGAAAGCATCATAAGTTCTGCGGGAAAAATGATTACTGAAAAAGGTGATGATTCTGGACTGCTCTACACCAAACCTAAAACTCCAGCCAAAACAGAAAGAATTATTGACATCATCATGTTTGTAGCAGGAACAACAGATCCGGTTAACACTACGGGCGAGAAACACCAAGCCAATACCAATTACTGGCGTAATAAAAACAAAAAGGATCAAGATAGCAAAGTTAATTTTTGGGCGAAAGTCAAAGATTTAAAACCACAATATTTAGACCTGCATATTGAAGGAAGTTTTTTCAGCTGGTCTGGAGATAATAATACGGAAGAGCGCAATATTGCAGCAGCTCGTTTATTAGATCTGTTTTTACGGGTCTATAAATTCTGGAAAAATCAAGAAGTCAATCTCCATCTAATTGGACATTCCCACGGTGGAAATGTAATTAATCAGTTTACAGAATTAATTGCAAAAGATGCAAAGTATCCTAAAACCTGGAAGGTGAAAAGCATCACCTATTTATCTACTCCTTTTTTTCAAAAAAAGCATCAATTAAATCACAGTAAACTACATTCGAAATGTAAAATAATCAATGTTTACAATGAATATGATTTAACGCAACAGCTTATTGCCGATTTCAGTTTAGTCAATTTAGAAGGTTTATTGAAATCTTTTGAAATGAAAAAGTTTGATAAAGGGATTGCCACAATGAAAAGCGTTGAGGCAGATCTCATCACAAGTTATCTCAAAGGGTGGTATTCGGAGAAAAAAGCCATCTTGGCCTGGAGAGAAATGTCTAAAACTTTCTTGGGACTGAATCAAATTACTGTTGAAGTCATCAGTTATATCCAAACAATTAAGCCGAATAATGCTGGTTTGCAGAAAGAAAAAAACACCTTCATCGCGCTGCTAAAAAGTTTTCAAACGTGGACGGCAAACGTGCACGGAAATTATGCTACCTCTGGTGCCAATAAGAAATACGATAAAATAACGTGGACGAAAAATTTAAATCTAACTCAAGGTATAACGGTCCTTAATACCTTATTCCATATTGAGTCTGGTGTTAAAGACAGTTACTTATTAACACTTCTTGCAAAAATTTTTGCAGAAAAAAATGGAATCACTGACAGTATTGATAAAACATCTTGGTCACCAGATAAACAAACAAAAGGTCTGAGCATAATTCCAGTGAAAATCACCGAAAAAGATCCTTATCACTCCCGTGGAAAACTAGCGATCTGCAAGGGATTTATAAAAGGAGCTGCGATCGCCTCTCAAAATAATAATCTGGAGGAAGTCTTAATGCGTTTATTTAGTCAGTTTGTTACTCCTGCTAGTTTGGTTACTATCATTAATGGTCTAAATGCAGCTGAATATGTGGTAACTGGTAATTTAGATACGCAAGTTAAAAGATTGGGGAGAAACATAATTGTCTACCAAAGACTTGTAAATCAATTTCATGCAGATTTGGTTGCAGAAAAAGATAAAAGCATAAAATTAATGCAGCGACCAGGGACAATTCCTTACTTAGCGACCTCATCTCACAGTTTGAGCCACACCCAATTTTGGCCAAAAGTTGAAACTGGTTTAAAAGAAGCCTTTGGATCCGGAAAAAACCTTGGTTACAAAAAGAAATAAATATGAAAACTAGCCCCCAAATAATAATCTCGAGCGTTTTGATATTTATAATCTCATCATTGGGAATTACCTATTTCTATATTGCAAGCCACCTTCATTCTGATTTGGCAGAGATTCAAGCTCAATCAATTATCAAAATTTTTCTAGAGCTAGGTCTACTTGGCGCCTTAATTCCTGCACTATTATTCGTGTCGCTTTATTTAGTAACTCGTACAAATAAAAATAAAGTAATGCTCTCTTTGGCAATCGTTGTGATATCGGCTTTAGCTGTAATTTTAGCCATTAGATTTATGATGTATATGACTTTTCACGAGTTCAGTCCAATGATTCAATTTCATCCAATACACTGATCAGGTGCTAGTAACAGGATTTACAAGTTAATACCGAAGGATCAGTGCATCAATAAACGTCAACTGAAATGAGCAAAAAAGAGGAAAAGTATAGTAAAGTTAAAACTGAGGGAGTTTTTAATCTGAATCAGACGGCAAAAGAGTTTAACCTGACGACTGCAGAATTAGTTGCTTTTCACAATCAATACTGCGCTATTCATGAATTGCTTCCATTATCACTACCAAAATATGTGGAATATATTTATTTACCGACAAAGAATTTTTTAGAAAGGGATATAAAACTTTTGAAAAGCACGAAACTTACTCTACCTGAAGAATTGAGCGATAAAACTTATGGTGTTATGATAAATTTTTTGCCGAAAGATCTTAAAATTCATTATAAAATAAAAGTAAAACGCACCGCACATTTTCTGGAAATATTTAAAGAAAAAACTTATATTAATAATGAAGAGATTAATCAGACTATTGAACAATTATTTGAAAAAGCCGAACAAGTGCTTTATCCACTGCAAATTATAACCGATGAAAAAGGTAGATTATTCCAGATTATAAATAGCGAAGAAATCAAGAAACGATGGGAAAAAGATTGCAAACCAAAACTTGAAGACTATTATAAATCTGAAACGGCGGAAAATATAATTAGTAAGTTGGATCAGTCTTTCGAAGATGTGAATGAAAAAAAAGAATTACTAGAAAGGAATTTATTTTACAAACTTTTTTTTCAACCACTTTACACAAGCTATCCCGATTTTTTCAAACAAAAACGCTTGCAAATCTATTTTTCAAGTATTAGCAATGAAATTAGTTATGGAGCAGATTGCACTTTAGAAAGAGAGTTTACAAGAGGGGATAAAATTGCCTTACGTATTTCTGGAAAAGAGGAGGGAAATATATTTAATGAAAATATAGAAAAGGGAGAAATAGAATTGCTTTATAAATTTCATAAAAAAAGCAAAGAAATTTTCTCAATTACAGGTTTTGCTTCTGCGGTAGAAGATGGAGTTCCGCACAAAATTGTCTTTCAACTGTATGAAATGCAAAATTCTTAGTAAATTTAGAATTCAGTAAAATCTGGAAATATGAGTGAAAAACATTTAGTTTGTCAAGGTGCACTTTGCAAGTGTAACTTTGGAACAACACCCGATACATTAAAGGTACTGACCCAAACAAAACACTTTATCAACGATAAAGAAGGAAGTAATAAACTGATGGCTACCAACATGGATATTGGCGCTTCCACTTTTGAAAAAAATACATTTGGACCCTGCAAAATGCAACCAATTCCTGGAGGTGGCTTTAAACCTTGCCAAATTGTAGTAACAGCGTGGAGTGGCTTTTATGAAAAAATAACTTTGCAAGACAACAATGGAAAAGCGCTATTGGAAGACAGCAAAGCCACTTGCCCAATTGGCGGGCCAGACTGTATTACGATTATTAATCATGGCCAGACTGCGGAAGTTTCTTCACAGAATGTGGAAAATGCGCATAAAGAGGTTTTGATGGAATTATTTCCTTTCGTGGATCTTAATAAATACATCAGGAAATCAGATATAATAGATTCTTAATATAAAGAAAATGGAAAACTTAACACTGACTGCAATTATTTTAGAACCAAAAAATGCTGAATATAGTGAGCAGTATAGAGCGTTGACCACACAAGAAGGTGAAGGTTTTACGGTAGGTATAAAAGAGTACATTGACGGAAAGAAGGAATTAACAGAAAAAATAGAGATATTAAAAACCGAAAAAAAGACCATTGCTTCGGATTTATTGATAGAGAAAAATAGTCTTTTTGATCAATCCACACGGAGATATAAAGACGGCGGTGATTGGATAAAATTAGAAAATCACAATGGCAAAGAAGTTACTCATGCAGAAGTGAGTATGGATGAAAATATTAAAAAAGCTATAGCAAAAGCAGGAAAATTACAGACCCAAAAAGATGCACAGATAACAACTCTGAAAGATGATTTAGCAAAATTTGAAACTTCTTTCGATTCTGTAGTTTGGGCTTGGAATTTGGCTTACTCAAGAAGTGGATTATCCGCAACTCGAAATTTTGCTTACGATAAAGGACTTAAGGAAATCACTTTAGTGTTATACCAACATTTGCAAGGTGGTGGTTTTGCTTGGGTAGAACCTTTTTTTGAAGGATCTAAGCCAACTTGTAGCACCAAAAATGGGCTTTTTGTTCACACAATTGGTAAATCAAGTGAAATTGTTACTGCTGAATGGTACGGTTATGACAAAGATAAAAAACCAGTTAAACTAAATCAGCCAATTGCTCCTACCGATAAAGTGCAATTACACATTTATACCAAAAGTATGTATGGTCAAAATATAGGTGTAGAGCTGAAGGCAAACGGAAAAACCTTGAAAGCTAGTAGTTACAGCAATAATCTGTACCTATACGCAAGTAAAAACCCCAACACAAAACCAAAAGAATCGGAAACCAAGTACGAAGTAATGGATTCGAAAGAGTTATTCTTAGCGGAAGTAGAGGTATATGATTATTCTGATCCTAATAGCATTCAGCCTCCTGCGGGTGCCATAACGGGAAGTTTGCTTATTTCTGGTGATGATTTTGCGGACGGTAGTATTAAGTCACTTCCTAATGTACAGAAAGCAGTTCTTGATTTGTATATAGATCCTGCATGGTGTTTTGGTGTACCCGAAATAACAATAAATCCTACCATACATTTTGGCGAAACAATAAAGACTTTAGCGGCACCCTTAAAAGTATTGGGTCATAAAAACCCTGATATGCGAATACCAGAAACGGGTAATATGCCGGTATATGTAGACAAAGTGGAAACTAATTTTCAGGAATTTCAGCATTGTAGGTATGATATTATTACTGGTTCATACGCAAAATTAGATAATAGAGATCAGAATGAACCCATCGAAATAGTGTTGTTTAACTCAGAATTAATTTCTGAAAGATCTATTCTTACAATGCCTGTTATTGCGGGTAATAAACAGGCACGGCGAAATGTAAAAATAAAAACGGACGCAGTTACTACAGAATGTATTTATGAAGATGATAAAAATTTAGATCATACACACAAAGTTTTTGATTTGTCATTAATACAGGAAGCGATTGTGATTGAAGAAAGCCATAGAGTGGATGAACATTTAATGATAAATAAACCAAACTTTAGTTTAATTTATGATAGAATCAAATTTACCAAAGAAGAAGAGGGACACGGAGATACAAATGATGATAATGAAATAAACGCTTCACATACTACTATAAAACCAGAAATAAAATCACCAGTAGGAATAAGTGCAACGAGCAAATCCACAATATATAAGGATGAAAGAAAAATTGGTAAATATCCAAATTCAGATACTGAAATTGTGGTAGATGTAGGCTTTGAGTATAAAAAATCTTTGATAAATTATATTTGGCCTATAAAAGAAACTGTGATACAAAACTATCCAATATTACTACATACATGTGCTTATCCAGAAAAAACACTAAATATTGCTGTATACCCTGATATAAAATGGATCGTACAGTTTGCTTATGACTGTGATCCTGAAGAATTTCAGGAAATGCGAAAAGATGAATATGATAAATACTTGGTAAAGATTGAAAATTTAGAAGGTAAGTATAAACCAGAAAAGCTAGAGGATAAAATTTCCAGAATTGATGTAGATATTGAAAATGCAAGAGAGACTTCGAAAACTGCAAAGAAAGAAAAGAAAAAAAATGCACAAAAGCTAATCTCTAAATTAGAACAAAAGAAAGCAAAACAACAATCAAAGCAAAAAAAATACAATAAGAAAAGCAGTAATGCAAAAAAAACGTATAAAAGTGATAGACCAGACTTATTTAATTTCAAAGACAATATAAGTTCTGGGTTATCCGATTTGGTGTTATCATTAAATGTTGAGTACGATCGTCCAGGTGAAGCTATTGAAATTTCTGCAAGTTATAAGAGGTATATAAATCTGGTTAAACAATTAATTGATGTAAAAAATACAATTGAACTGATTTTAGATGGCAAAAAGAAATCTCAAAAAAAATTAGATAAAAAATTTAAAGAAATAGATGAAGTTGATGCCAATGAAAAATTAAAAAATATGGGGGATGCTTTAAAGGGAAGACCTTTATTGTCTGTTGAAATTATTCCACCGTCTTTAGCTTTTTTAGGTTCTTGGTACGCAGAAAGCCCCAAAGATGTAAATATAAATCAAGTTGGTATCGTTGGCGAGATTCAAATTATGGCTAAACCTTTTATTGGAGCAGCGATTACAATGGACTTTTTAGCCTTAGCACAAAAAGCACACCCTATCGCAAGAGGGATTATTACTCTTATTGATTTTGCTGATGCAGCTGAAGTTGGTCCTAAAATTACTCTCGAAATGGAAGTAAGTGGAGAACTTGAAATAGAAGGAAAATTTATGTATAATAGTGCAAGCACTACAACAAATTTTAATAGAAATTCATTATCACAAGATTCCGAAGATGACAGTCCACTAACTGTAAGCGGGGTTTTAAAACTCGAAATAACCGGCAAAATAGAATTTTCCAAGAAAGCAAATTCTTATATTTTTGGCAGTGTAACCGCATACGCCAATGCCGGCTTTGAAGTGAAAACAGGTTTAACACTTTCAGGTGCAATAAAGGCGGATAATAAAGGATTTTTTATAGATCCACTTTTCACTTTTCATGGTCTAATTGTTTCGGGCGTTGCAGAAGCGGGATATAAAGTTGAAAATTCTGACGGAGGCGAATATTTTTCTGATAGCATTGAAGGTAGTTTTGAACTTGTTCTTATGCATGAATACGAAGGAAGTTTTGAAAACTCACAAGGAGAAAAAATTCAATTATATTTAACATAAAATATTTAAGTTATGAGATTTTTTTTAATACTATTAATGATTTATTTAACAGCATGTTCACAAGAAAAAAAAGAAACAATGAAAACAAGCAGAGACATTTACTCCCTCTATAAAGAAATAAAAAAATACAACGAAGAACCGATGTATAAACTTATCCTTACTTCAAGTGAGTGTTCTTTTTACGTATTGGTAAACGACATACCTTTATATAAATTTTTTGGACAAAGTGGCGGTGTTGGGGCAACTTCTCTACCCATGAATTGGAATATTGAAAAATCAGGTAAGCAGAAAATAACAATAAAAATGTATCCAAAGTATAATGCGGATACAAAAGAAGTAGACAAAAATTTAGGAGTAAATGCTGGTGTAAAATTTAGTATTGAAAAAGAAATTAACCAAGAAGACGAAACAATCTTAGAATTTAATACTCCATTTAAAGATTTTGATGGAAAAGGTGGTGGTGGATTTTTATATCCTGAAAGAACATATTATGAAGAAACAATTTTTGTTGATTTAGCAGTGCCTTTTGAAATATCAACATTGAATGATGCGCAAAAATTATATACAGATAATTCTGAAAAATTGAAACAATTGGAGAAGGAGGCTGTTTCGAAATATAACCAGATAAGGGATATTTATATGACTGGCACAAAAGACGAACTTGCAAGCATTAATTATGGTAAAGAAAAAAGAATTGCTCAACAGTTGTATTATAATAAAGAAGAAATTAAAAATGGTTGGGACAATGATTATCAATTTAGAACGGATTCTAATTTGGAATTTTTTGATTTGAAACCTGTAGAAAATTACAAAATGACCTTTTACGCCGAAGGAAAATTAGTTTGTTTAGAAAAAATAAATAATAAAAAATCTGCACTATGGGGAGGTTTCAAGAGAAAAGATAAAGATGTAGGGACGACAACTTATATAATTGTATATCTATATCGACCAAACGGAAGTACAAAATTGCAAGTCTTCTAAAATGATAGTAAAAATTTTTGGCATAATTTTAATTTTACTTGGCGGTTTTTTAGCTTTTGGTATGATTGGTTCTTTATTAAGAATTATGTCAGGGACGAAGACAAAAGCAAAAATTGTTGCAATTGAGAAAGTTAATAATAATTATGAAAAATTTGGAAGCTCAACATATTCAAATTACCCCATTCTTCAATTTGATTATAAAAACACAACTATAAAAAAAGTAGATAAAAGTGTTGGTAGCAATCCAGAAGATCTAAACACTTACATATACATATATTATAGTGAAAAATACGGTATTAGCAGAGATTTCTCTGCGGTAGAGGTTGTTTTTTCTATTATTTCTTTAGCTTTTATTTTTTTTGGCTTTGTTGCTTTATTCAAATCAAATTGAATTTATTATATCTTATCGTGTTAGTACCTATCTTGTCGTGTAGTAAACACACTGCACAAGATAGATATGTTAAAAAAAACTTTAATTACGAACCAATATATCGATTAGAAATAACAAGTTCATTATCATACCTTATTAAAATAAATGGTATTACCATCGCTATTAAAAATCAAAACGCTGGTAATACGAGATGGTTTCTAATTAATAATTGTATTCCGAAATCAGGCAAGCAAGATATTGAAGTTACAATCTCACCTCAGATGAACTCTGATGGTTTAAAGCACATGGAATTTATTGGAAATGATAAATCATTTGAATTGGAAGTCGAACGCACTTCGTGGAAAAATGGAAGCCTATCTGAACCAAGAGTAATATATAAACACGAATTACCGGAAGGTGATTATTCTCAAAAAAAATTATACAGTACTAAAAGTATTTTTAAGGCTGAAGTTTCATATCAACTTATCGATTGGAAAAATGGAAAAGATTTGAAAAAAATTCACAGTGTAATGTTAGCAGAAGATGTCCTTAAATTGTATGGAAAAATTAAATCACATTACGAAAATCAACAAGGCGAAGATTATATAAGGCTTGTTGAGAAAGGAATGTTTAACATTGCACAGGGAGGTTATTTAAAACCAAATGAATATGAAACATTAAAAAAAGATGAATTAGATTTTATTAATGAAGAACTTACTCCTCTAGAAAATTTGGAAAATTATTCTTTAGAAATATCTAGTGATGAAAAGCTTGTTTCATTAAAAAGAACAGATGGATATAATACTGTAGAAGGTGTTTTGAGAAGAAAATTTATAGAATCTGGACAAGAAAAGGTTTATATTGATGATCTTAATTTTTATATGCCGCAAAATAATAATTCGCTCGAAGTGATCGTATATCAAAATTTAGAAAAATCGTATAACACGTAAAAAATACATGTCATTTTCAAGCAAAAAAGGTAAAGATACATTTGCGAAAAACATAGTTTTAGCGATAATTATATTTTTCATAATTATCAACTTACTATTTTTAACGCAGAAATCTTACATGATTAATTATTTAGGAGTAGATTCTAAAGGGTTAGTTATAGATGTCGATAGTACTCATGAAGGATATTATAAATATCAATTTAATTATAAAATTAGACTAAAGAATGGAGAGAAAGTAAAGATCTCTGAAGGTAATTATAAAAAGAAAACTCATCAAATCGGAGAAGCTGTAAACGTAAAAACGTACAAAAAAGATTCGGAATTTAGTACGCCTTCTCCTAATCTATATATGGCTGTTCCATTGTTATGCATTCTTGGAATTTTTACCAGAATTTATTTTGTTTTTCGTAAATCTTCGTGAACGTTGGAAATCAATCTCAAAGATCAAAAGGAAATGCCTGTTGTTGAGAAATCAGAATTTGTGGATATTGATATACCATATAAAGTGACAGGATGGTTAGGGTCTGTTGATTTATCTAAAGAAAACCAAACTGTTTTAAAGAACGAGGTTCTGTTAAAGTATAGTGAGCTGCGAGAAATTATTAATAAAGGTGAAATAAAAGAATTTCTAAATCAAAATAAAGCAAGAGATAGAGAAGTTTATGAAGGTTTCTATAATGATAAAGAAGTTATAGCAGAAGATAAACAATATTTAGAAGAAAGAATTTCGAAAAGTAAAAATAATATGGTGCAGATAAATGATTACCATGTTAAAATGTATGGAAATGGGAAAGTGATAGCATTAGAAAAAAATGACGGAAAAAGTGCTCTTTACGCTGATGATTCAGAAAATTTGTATTATTATGTAATTCTCTTACATCGTCCAAAACCAGGAACCCCGTTAGAAGTAATCAGGTAATTAAATAAACTTTTTAATTGAAAAACATAGATAAGAGTAGTATTGTAATTTCCATCATTATTTACGCTGTTTTCAGTTTAATTTCTTTCAAACAATTTTTCTCTTTAGGAGCAGAAGCGCAAATACTTAATGTAAATGGACTTATGTTACTTCCATTTACTTGTGGGATTGCAATTTCTTTCCAAATTTTTCTTAATATTTTTTCGAATGAAAACAAGACCACAAAACTTTTATCCGGATTTTTTGTGATTTTCTTTCTCATAATTTGTTTTGCATTAATTGCGAAATTTTGGGAAACTCCTTTGTCCATGTTGATTGCTTTTGCGCTCTTGGAACCGTTGAAGAACAAATTATTGTTAAAGTCGTACGATGGTGACGTATTAACTTGGGTGCTATTTGCTGCGAGTTTCTTAATTCTTTTCTTATCTCATGTTATTGCGAAAATATTGAAGGTTGACCTATTCGAAAAGTATATTTTTGGATTTTTGATGTATGGTTTTATGGCTATTATGAATTGGTATATGTATCGAAATTTACGAAATTTACCGAGTGATTTTTAGTTGAACAATTGAAGATTTTAGGAGAAGCTGTGAACGTAAAAACTTATAAAAGAGATTCGGAATTTAATACACCTTCTCCTAATCTATATATGGATATTCCTTTATTATGTATTCTTGGAATCTTTATAAGAATTTATTTTGTTTGTTGAAAATCTGCATGAACGTTTAAAATAAACTAATAATAGAATATTTGCACTTTTGGGTACATTTGAGAAAAAAGTGGATGGTGAGATCACTACAACTTATCTAGTTTTATATCTATATCGTCCAAAAGGAAGTACAATTTTAAAGATATATTAAGTTATGGTCATAAGAATATTTGGAATTATTATGATATTGCTGGGGAGTTTTTTAACATATGGTGTTATCGGAAGCTCTTTACCGATTGTATACGGTACTAAACTCAAAGCAAAAATTACTACTGTGGAACAGGTTAAAAATAAGAGATTTACATATGTATATTATCCTGTTATTGAATTTACTTATAAAAATAAACTAAGGAAAATTACGGATAAAAGTAGTGACGTTGATAAGGATAAAAGAAATGTTCTGCTTACTATTTATTATAGCGAAAAATATGGAATCAGTCGCGGTTTTTCTGCAGTTCATGTCGTTTTTTCTATTATTTCTGTAGTTTTTATTTTTTTTGGCTTTGTTGCTTTATTCAAATCAAAATGAAATTATTACATTTTGTCGTTTTATTATTTACTTTTTCCTTCAGCAAAAACATTACACAAGATAATATCCAACAAAAAAATTTGCTTATGAACCTGTAGAGTCCCAATTTTAAGTACGGTTCAAAAATAGAATCTTTTCTTGATAGTTCGATTCTGTTGTTGTCGGTTGTGGGCAAGTGGTCAGGAAAAGCACTGGCTTTAGCGATGGCTTGCTGTCTATTTTTCCACATTACAGGTGATAATCCGCCCGGGGAATCATGTGGCCTTTCGTGGTTGTAATCTGTAACCCATTGCTGGGTAACACTCCTTACATCATCCAGATTTTCAAAAATATAGGCATTTAGGAAGATGATTTTTTAATAGGCAAAAAATTACTTCGAAATAACTTCATATAGAGTTTTCAATTCAGAAAAAAATTTTTGATAATGTCTAGCAGCATAGAAAATACAAATTAAAATTTTATTTTTTGACCACAAAGAAAATATATTGTATTTAGTGTAGTAATTTTAATAGTGGACTTTATGCGCATTAATAAAATTAATGATTAAATTTTTGGTTTGAAATGGTAACG
Source organism: Kaistella antarctica (assembly GCF_900109615.1). Classification (GTDB taxonomy): domain Bacteria; phylum Bacteroidota; class Bacteroidia; order Flavobacteriales; family Weeksellaceae; genus Kaistella; species Kaistella antarctica. The sequence continues at coordinate 98,275 of NZ_FOIX01000004.1, read as the reverse complement.
AAAAACTATAAATAGATGAGAAAATTGCTAAATCTTACAAAGATTGTTTTGGTCATATTCAACTTCGCAATCATATCTTGCCAACAAGACAATAGCATGAAGAGATTTAAATACAACACAGGGAGTTCATGTCCGTCATATTACGGTATTACGACTTATGAACAGGTAATGTATTCAGATAGTGACGAAATGATTATGATAGATGGAGTAGGTTCTTTGCGCTCGCCGTGGGGCGATGGCGGAGTAACTTTTATAAAAAATTCGCCGTCGGAAAATTCAGTACCCAAGACCCTTAATATAGGCTACTATTCAGATACTGAGGATCAATTTTACGAAGGTGAGTTTCAACTTCCAAGTGAGGAAATAGAAAAATTTCTGGAAGAGAAATCTAAAAATTTTGGCGTAAAATCGCAGAATATTAATGAGCATAAATATGATAGAATTGAGATCGGTGTGGCGCTCGGAGGAATGATCGTGGTTTGGATGAAGGGTGAAGGTGAACAAAGAGAAGTTGGAAAATATAACGCGAAAATAGTTAAACATCATTGGGAAGATATTTTTGATAATGGAACCCGAGAAGAGGAGGTTAAGTATAATCTTGAAAAGGTTTTTACTAATAAGGTTAAAGAAGAAGTTTTAAACAAAACCTTACCAATTGATTTATGGGAGAAATACCGCGAAAAATTTTCTTGGAATTATAGCGTGAATGTTCCACAAAATGCAGTTGTGAATTCAGTATATTTAAAAATGATCAATGCGGAAGCCGAGACAAATTATTTAAAGATCAGCACTGATCAGCCATCACAAAGAGCGGTACCATATCAAGCGGAAATAATTTGGACTTTAAACGGAAAAAGATATGAATCGAGAATTATTTTTGCAGAAGGTGAGAATTATTATAACACGATCTACAAAGCAACAATAGCAAGTAGCGACAATCCTTATCCTGCAGATTTAACAAAAGAGGAGATTTACCAGAACTTCATAAAAATTAAGCCGGGTCATCCTGCAGAATTAATTTTTAATCTTTCTACCAGCAGAGAAATTAATGTTAACTTAAAGCAGGAAAACACAAGTTTTAACATTAGAAAAATTACAGGAAAAACTTTTCAACAGTAAAATGAAGTATTTTATTTATAGTTCTATCTTATTTATATTAATTCTAAAGTTATCGCTACGTTAATTCTAGATTAGGTGTAAAGTAGGTAGAAAAAGAATTTTTTGTTTGTAAATAGATTTCGAAAATAGGTGTGAAAATAAAAACTAACAAGAATTGATTTTAAATTAATAATTTCTGTGGAAAATTTTAACAAACATACCATCCAAGAAAACGAAACATTGAAAAGTATTGCCCTTCTCTACGAAATTCCTGTGGAAGAACTTTTAGTGTTCCATAATAATCAGAGTAAAGAGAATGATGAACTTTTAATAAATATCCGACATTTTATCACTGATCATTGGAGCCGTGTGGCAATTCATGGTGAAGAATTTTTCGACACAATTTAATTGGATTATAATTACGGTAATTTTATTATTAATATTTTTGTTTATTTACTCATCCTATGATGTAGTGAGTCTAACCAGTTATGAAAAGTCAATGGAAATGTAAATGGCACAGTGAGTTTAACGAGAATGAATTTAGAACCTACAGTCCAGGATCAGAAGAATGCATGGTTATACTCTGGGAATCAGTTGAAGCTATATTTTTAAGCAATCAGACTCCTAGAGATGGTGACTATCACAATTTTAAATATACTTTTTTCTTAAATAAGGAGCCTGAAATAGTTAAGAATGAAAATCAAAGCTGGTTCAATCGAATTATTGGGAAAATATTACCAAAAGTAAAAATAAGTGGACTGCCGACATATGAGACAGATGATCATATTCAAAAAGATTTTAAATCCATTGCACCAGCAATTGAAAAATATTTAGGAATTACGAATACAAACCAGAAATCTTTTCTCTCAATGAAGTTTGGAAATAAGGTTGAGGATCTAAAAAAAACCAACAATCAATATTATACAGAAGGCAAATCTCTTAAATACTTTGGTTTTTACAAGATCTTTGACTGGAACACAAAACTTGAAGATGCACTGTTAAATCGATTTCGAGAAGAAACAAAGAAATAAAAAAAAATGAAATATCCTATTTATGAAATAGAAGTAAAATTCTTTTATTGTAATACAGAAATTTGGCTCAATGACATTCTTATTTATTCTCATTATGAAGAGAATGGAAGTCTGTGGCTACACTGGCCGATCAAGAACAAATGAAGTCCACTTACCATAATCACTAATTAGATATTTACCTATAAATTAAATCAACTAATAGTATATACGTAGCAATTCCTCAAATTATCCAATTAAATGAAAATAAAATTATTTACCACTAGTGTAATCTTACTTCTGATTACTTTTTACAGCTGTCAAAAAATTGAAAATCCGAAAAACATCTGTAAAGATTGCGGTAGTTTCGATCTGAGCAAAATCACATTCACTGAAAAAATTTCTGACCTTACTGCAAAGACCGAAGTTTGGAAATCAGCAATAGTAAATGATGACAATGAATTAAAATCGGAAGAAGAAGTAACAAAAAAGGATGTTGCGAAATTATATAAATATTCTTTTGCCAATGCTCAAAACTTGATTTTAGGAAGTAAGCCATTTACTTATAATGGTCACTTTGATTTTAACAGTTTACAAATTCTTACCGATCCGAAAAATAAGATAATTGCTTTCAACGCAACTATTTTTTATGACGGAAAGATGGAAGATATAAATGATTTTGTTGAGTATTTAAAAAAGGAAAACAAATCAATGAAAATGACAAAAAATGGAATGTTGGGAGACTTAACGGTTTATCAGTGGTTTTCTGATGATAGAATTATACAATTAGTGAAAGATGACAAGGAAGGTGTTGAAGAAACAATGATTGATGGCAAGACCACAAAACAGAAAAGTACTTACGTAAAATTAACTATTTATGACAGTTCATTCCTAAAAAACGCTATAAATACTATAGTCGATCGAGATATCGATTTTGCTTTATATCATGATAGCCATTTTATAAAAAATTAAAGTTTACGCTTTTTGATTTCTTATATTGTAGACAATGAACTTATTATAAATTTGAAGGTTAATTATTATTTAGCTCTGATCTAAGGTTAGTAAATCTATGATACTCATTTCTTATTGTTGTCTACACTACAAAATTTGATTCTTTCTACAAACCTTTATTATACTGAATAATTAATATTTTATGAAAAAAGTTATTTTAATGCTTTTATCTTTTGTGGTAATGAACAGTTGTAACTCACAACAAAAAATGGACTTAGAAAAAGTTGAATTTACCAAAGATTATAAAGAAATTTTAAAAAACACTAAATTTCAAACAGATGCGCGAGAAATTGTAACTACGCTACCTATTGCATATACGAAAGACGTTGGAGGTTACAAATTTGGTACTGTTTCATTTGTAAACAATGCAAGCACATCAGCCAAAAGTCCTACTGTGGGAGTACTAATTAATAATTCAACAGAGAGGATAACCAAAGGTCTTAAGATAGAGATCGAAGACACTTCAACAGTGATCGTATTTTAACCTATCTAAAAGCAAAATATAAAAATCCTGAAATTATTTCAAAAATTCCTGAAAAGAATCGCGAAGGACAGATTTTAGGAAATGCAGCTTATCAATGGGAATTAAATAATAAAAGAACTGTACTCGTGCAATATTATGAATACACAGATAGAAAGCCAAATATTTCATCTATTCTATAGATTGTTGATAATCAAGCAACATCCGAAGGATTATCAGAAACTGTCGCTTCGCATTTAGAAAGAGCATTTACCCCGTAAGTATCTAATGGATAACTATGATTTCTTTGATTCTAAAATAGTTACTTACTTTCCGCTAGCAATTTTGGTAGTAACAGGAGTAATCTTATTATTACCCAATTCAAAAAGAACAGTTTTAAGGTAACAAGTTTTATTGCTGACCTTGAAAAAAAAATCAGTAGCAAAAAGCATCTTAGAAGTTCATATGAATTCATTGCGGGGAAAACCCTGCTTTTAATCCTTATTTTTATGACCGAATGTTGGATGTCGCTTTCTATATTCCAAAAGGCAAAACAGAATTCGAAATCATGTAGTTTCCAAAGTTACATACTGCGATTTTATAAAATGCTTCGCGGTGAAAGTGAAAAGTGTAGCAGAAGGAATTCTATTAAATATTGCGGTACTTTCGATTACAACTTTAATATTTTTAAAAATATCTTCCAAACAAAAAAACAGGAATATTTATTCCTGTTTTTCTATAATTACATTCGGAAAGTAATTGTTGTAGAGAGGATGGGATTCGAACCCACGGTACAGTTGCCCGTACACTAGCTTTCCAAGCTAGCTCCTTCAACCACTCGGACACCTCTCTGATTGAAGACTGCAAAAATAGCTTAATTAATTGAATTCTAAAAACAGAAAACCTTAAAAATTTAAAGTTTAATTTTCCGATACTTCACCACACAAATTTTTCACAAAATTTTCCGCAAAACTTCCTTCGTAATTTGGATTGTCTAACAGATGCATCGCTTTCGTAATCGCGCTTTCTGCCGTAATGTCATTTCCGCTTATGGCGCCGATTTCCCGAAATATATTAGAGTTCGTATATTTTCCGAAACTTATTCCACCCGAGACACATTGCGAAATCACTACGATTTCAGTTCCGTTTTTTCTGAGTGCTTGCAAAATCTTTTTCGTTTGAACAGTGTTGAAAATCGTGCCCGACCCAAAAACCTGCAATACCAAAACTTTCATATTCGGAATTTCCGTAAAGTGGTTCAAGTGCATTCCAGGGAAAATTCGCCAGAATAAAACATCTTGCGAAATATGAGTGTCCACCGTAAAAGGCTGGTCAGTTTTTGAGCGCCACAAAAAGTCTTTCTCAACGTTTAAATGAACTCCCGACTGTCCTAAAACCGGATAATTCGGCGATTGATAGGCGTCAAAAAATTCCGCCGAATATTTCAAAGTTCTGTTTCCACGCAGCAGTTTATACTCAAAATAAACCGCGACTTCCTGAATCACTGCTTCGTCCTGATCATATAAACTGGCGTAATATAAGCTCGTCAAAAGATTCTCTTTCGCGTCCGTTCGCAAATCGCCAATGGGCAATTGGGAACCTGTTAAGATCACGGGTTTCCGTAAATTCTTCAACATAAAACTCAGAGCCGAAGCACTGTAAGACATCGTATCCGTACCATGCAGAATCAAAAATCCATCGTAATTTTCATATTCTTTACCAATATGAGTGGCGATCATTTTCCATTCTTTCGGACCCATGTCTGATGAATCCAAAGGTTTTTTGAAAGGATAAACCTCCACTTCGCATTCAATCAATTTCATTTCGGGCAACTTTTCGAAAATATTGCCAAAATCAAACGCCTGCAAACTGCCCGTTTCATAATTTTTTTCCATGCCGATCGTTCCACCGGTGTAGATCAGCAGCACTTTTCTTTTCATCTTTCAAAAATACAGCATTTCGCAGAATATTAAAAATTCCTCTTTGGGCGATTTTTTTAGATTTTTGCCACACCAAATTCCCTCCCAAAAAATTTAAAAAACCGGGCTCTCCGTTGCAATTCCTCATGCAGCCGCTGATGAAATCACTGCACTAATTTTCCCTCCGCCTATTCTGGGATTTCCACCGCGATCCCTATCGCAACGATTCTGCTGCATAAAGCGTTTTTAGAGCTCTAAGCTCTAATGACGCTCATAGAAAGCAACTACGCAAAAATCAGACTTATCAGAGCTCGTTTCGCTCGCGTCTCTCAGTCCATAAAACATTTCGCCACTAATTCCCGAATTTCATTTTTTCTTTCTAGTATCTTCTAATCGCCCGAAATTTTAGTAGCCGTTTGAAAATATAATTTTAATTATTACTCATTACTCATTACTCATCGTCCAACATCCATCATTATTCGTGCATTCGTGGCAAAAATAAATAATCCTTATTTTTACACCCATGAATAATCAGAAAACCTTCGAATATCTGCAGCAATTTTTAACGGAGGAACGACTTCAAAAAATCAATCATTTTGCGCCCGAAAGTTCCGATTTTGTTTTGCCAGTGATCGAAGATGTTTTTCAGTTTAGAAATGCGGCGGCGATTGTGCGATCGGTAGAAGCGTGTGGTTTTCATAAAATCGTAGCCATGGAAAGTGAGCATGATTTTGTTCCCAACCTGCGAGTAACCAAAGGTGCTGAAACTTGGATAGAAGTGGAGCGACTTCCACACAATATCGATTCTTTAAAGGAAATAAAAAGTCGAGGATATAAAATTCTTGCGGTTTCACCTGAGAAAAATGCAACTCTCTTACCAGATTATCAATTGACAGATCCTGTTGCTTTAGTTTTCGGAACGGAAGCCGCGGGAGTCACTGATGAGATTTTAGATTTTGCGGATGAAACTTTAGCCATTCCGATGTATGGATTTACAAGGAGCTTTAATGTCTCGGTCGCGGCTGCAATTTGTGTGTATGAACTCAAACAAAAATTGATGAAATCCAATTTGGATTACAAACTTTCCGAAGAAAAGCTTTGGGAAATGAAAGTTCGCTGGGCGGTAAATTCCTTGCAAAGTGGCGAACAGATTTTAGCTAAATATTTAAGAGAAAATTTTTATATTTAATGTTTCAAACCAAATTATAAGAAACATGACCAATTCTTTATGGCAAAACGCTTTATTTAATATCTGCTTTCCAGTAGGTTTAATATTTATTTTTGCCGGATTGTTAATGTTTTACTTGCCCCCAAAAAAGATTAATTCTCTATACGGTTACCGAACGACTAGTTCTATGAAAAATCAGGACAGATGGAATTTTGCCCAAAGACTTTCTGCAATAGAAATGCTGAAATTAGGAGCATTTTTAATGCTCACTTCTTTATTACCACTTTTTACCAACTTTTCTAACTCTCTTAGTTTGATCATCGGAGTTTCTTTGACGCTAATTGGACTTACCCTTCTTTTTGTAAAAGTCGAAAAAGCAATAAAAAGAAAATTTAGTAATTAAATATTTCTAATTCATCACATCATCACATCAGCAAATCATCACATCATCATCTCATAGTTCCAAGCTGCCACAAAAACTCCCGCGGTTTCTGTACGCAATCTTTGGCTTCCCAGCGATACTCCTTTCACTCCGTTTTCTGCTAATAAGGCAATTTCTTTATCAGAAAAATCTCCTTCTGGTCCAATCAAAAAAGTGAGATTCTTAACGCTGTCATGCTGAGCTTGTCGAAGCATCTTTATATCAATCCGCTCTAGGTTTTCATTGCAGTGTGCAACAAAAGTGTTTCTTGAATCGACTTCTTTAATAAAATCAGAAAATTTAGTAAGATCATTGATGATCGGAAAATGAAAACGCAAACTTTGTTTAGAAGCAGCAATACTTTGCTTTCGCAACTTATCAATATTCAGATTTTTACGCTCAGTTTTTTCAGTTTGTAATAAAGTAATTTCTGCAATTCCCATTTCCGTAGCCTTTTCTACAAAGAATTCAATTCGGTCAATATTCTTGGTTGGAGCAATCGCAATGTGAAGTTGATTAGAAAAATTCGGAAGATTCTCCTTAATTTCTGAAATATCCAGTGATACTTTTTTTCCTTCAAAATGAAGATTTCCTTTTGCTAAATTTCCTTTGCCATCTGTCACGAAAATTTCTTCTCCAGATCTCATCCGCAATACTTTAACAATATGCGTTTGCTCTTCTTCGTTAATTTTAACTTCAGGAATTACTTCTCCGTAAAACAATTTCATTTAAATCTATTTATTTTTTTGAAGGTCAGATGTAATCGCTGTATTTTTATTAGACGAAAGCGATTTCAAATTAATCCGATTTTATACAATGTTTTCGCTTAAGAAAGCCACGCCAGTTTTTATGGTTGTATAAATGTCAGTCTCACATTCTCTGTAACTGCAGGTGTAAATTTCTTCAATCCATTTATTATTAATGAAAATTAAATTTAAATATTCACTCTTTCTAAGATTATTTTTCAGCGATAAATAATCTCCCTCTTTTGGCGTAAAGGGAAAACTGAAGACGTTTTCGGCATTGATTTTATCTAAGATTTCCTCTTTGATATCTTGAAGGTAGCCGTTTTCAGAACTTGAAGGCAGGTATTCTATCGGCTCTTCCGAAGCAAGTACTTTTCCCGTAACAGTTTCTAATACCCAGTAATATCTTGAGTTTTTTTTGGAATGGGTTGCCAGTATTTTTTCTTCTAATAATATTTTCATCTGTAGATTGGTAATTGTTTAATCGATGATCGTAACGTCTTTCTTAAAACTTTCCTCAATATCATATCTCGCCGATGCTGAAATCGATAAGTCTGCAAATTCGCCACGATCGTATTTCAATTTCGCAACCATTGCGATCATGGCGGCATTATCGGTAGTATATTCAAATTTTGGAATGTAAATATTCCAACCCAATCGTTCCGCATTTTTCTGCATCGCTTCCCGTAACCCAGAATTAGCAGAAACGCCTCCCGCAATTGCAATTTCATTAATATTTAATTCTAGAGCTGCTTTTTCAAGCTTATCCATCAAAATTTCAACAAGCGTTTGCTGAACCGACGCACATAAATCGTTTAGATTTTCTTTAATGAAAGCTGGATTTTTTCTGACTTCTTTCTGAATAAAATAAAGAACGGAAGTTTTAATTCCACTAAAAGAATAATTAAAATTTTCTATTCTCGGCTTATTGAATTTGAAGGAGTTTTCTACACCATTTTTCGCTAACTGATCAATGATAGGTCCTGCAGGATAATCCAAGCCGAAGATCTTTCCAATCTTATCAAAAGCTTCACCAGCTGCGTCATCAATAGTTTTTCCGATGATTTCCATGTCGAAATAATCTTTCACCAAAACAATCATGGTATGTCCACCAGAAACCGTTAAACATAAAAAGGGAAAATTTGGCGGTTCTGGATTGGCATCATCAATGAAATGCGCTAAAATGTGCGCTTGAAGATGGTTGACTTCAATCAACGGAACTTCTAAACTCATCGCCAGTGATTTTGCGAAGGAAGTGCCGACTAACAAAGAGCCCAAAAGTCCCGGACCTCTTGTAAAACCAATGGCAGAAATATCTTTTTTATGTATATTTGCTTCCTTGACTGCTTTTGCAACAACCGGGATGATATTTTGTTGATGCGCGCGGGATGCTAACTCGGGAACCACGCCACCATATTCGTTGTGGATTTCTTGATTAGCAGCGATGTTGGAGAGGATTTTGTTACCTTTGAGAACGGCCGCAGAAGTGTCGTCGCAAGAAGATTCTATCCCTAAAATTATTGAGTCACTCATAACAATGGCAAATTTAGAGAATAATAACGATAACGAAAATAAAAAATCGCTTGCGGAAAACATTGGCGATTCTGTTCAGAAAGGCGTAGATAGTGTTCAGGATACGGTGAAAGGGGCGGCAAATCTCGCGTCAGACGCCATTAATCATCCGGTAGAAACAGTCAAAGAGTTTGGGGAGCAAGCCGCAAAAGATGTGACGAGTTATAAGTGGTGGGCTAAACTTTTGCTCGTTGGATTTTGGGGAACCCTTTTATTAGTGGCTACTTTTTTCATAGTGGTAAGTTTACCGGCAACCAAAAACTGGGCGGCTCAAAAAGTAATTATAAAACTGAATGAGGACCTAAATTCTAAAATGTCCTTCGAAAGTGTTGATGTGAGCTACTTCGGCGATATTCATATTCATAAGGTTGCGGTACGTGATCACAAAAATTTCAAATTTTTAAAAGCAAAAGAATTATATGCTGATTCCGATTGGTTTTCAATCATCAGCAACTCCCGGAATTTACAGTTTCAATCGTTGTCGCTTGATCAACTTGATTTAAAAGTGATCACCTATAAAGGAGACAGTATTTCAAATTTTATTCGGTTTGTAGATTTGTTTGATTCTGGATCTCCGGCCAACGTGAAAGATCCCTTTAAGCTAAAGTCGAGAGTCTTTATTACCAATTCAAAAGTGTCGATAGTCAATCAAAATTCGGAAGGCGATGCTGGGAAATGGTTGGATGCAAAAGATGTGAACTTGGTAGTTCCTGAATTAAATGTGAACGGTTCTAATGTTTCTGCGCAAATTAATAATATGCGTTTTTCTACGGAGAGATGGGGGAAAAAACATTATGTAGATACTTTCTCCACAGACTTTACTCTAAATCGTAAATTTCTATTTCTGGACGATTTGACTTTTAATACCAATAATTCGCTGCTTCAAGGTGATATTAAGTTTAAACTTCATGAAGGTTCTTGGCAAGACTTTACTAACAAAGTAAAATGGGTGGTAGATTTAAAGCAGGGCAGTCAGATCAGCGGCTATGATATTAGTTATTTTGTCACCGATTGGGACAATTATAAACCTATCAATATTTCTGGGCAAATGACGGGTCCTTTAAATCAATTCGTACTCGAAAATTTCCTTATTAGAAATCCTACCGTCAATATTAAGACGAAGGCGATGAAGTTTACGAATCTTCTGGATGGAAACTTTAAAATTGAGAGTAATACGCTCGCAGCCGACTTTACCTACAAAGATTTAAAAGCCATGATGCCCACTTTTATCTCGGCGAAAATGAAAAATTTTGCAGATGATTTTGGTAGAATTAAATTCGATGGCGCAGCACGCGTAACGCCTAAACAGGTTTTTGTCCCGAATGCAAGGTTAATTACTGGGATCGGACAAGCGAAAATAAATCAGTTTTATCTGGAAGATTATAGTACTAACGTTCCTAAATATCGAGGTTTTGCTGAAGTCAATGATTTGAACACCTCAGTGATAACCAAAAGTAAAGAAGTTGGGTTAATCAGTGGGAAGTTTAATGTTGACGGTCGTAGTTTCGACGTTAATACGATGGTGATCCGAACCCGATCTCAAATCTCAAAAATCGAAATTACCGATAAAGTCATCAACAACGTTTATCTGGAAGGAATTCTGGATCATAAGCGATACAACGGAATTATTAATGTAAATGATGATCAGGCCAAAGCAAAAATCAAAGGTTTAATTGATTTTAGTAGCCCAAAATTAATTGCCGATGTTAATGCCAATGTCGATTATTTAAATATCAATTATTTTACGGGAGCAAAAGGAACTCAAGCGGTAAGCGGGATTGTTGATGGAAAAATTTCGATGACTAATCTTAATGATTTAACCTTAAATGCTGATTTGCAAAATGTGAATTTTGCCACCGCTGATCAGAAATTTCATATCCCAATTGCAAATGTAAAAGCCTTTTTCGAAAATGGAAATCGGATTGTTTCTGTGGATGCGCCCGGTGCCGTAAATGGACAAATTGCGGGTAAATTTAATTTGGGAGATCTCGTCGGGATGATGGAGAACGGATTTGGTAAAATATTGGTGGGCCCGCCACCTAGAAAATTGTATCGTGGTCAAAACTTTAATATGGATTTCGAGGTGAAGCAAAGTCTCGTCAATTATTTTATGCCCGAACTTCATATTCCTAAAGGTGCAAAAGTGGATGGATCGTATGATGGAAACTCAAACAATCTCATTTTAAATGTGGATGCTGAAGTCTTGAAATATCTGATGACTAAAAAAGAAGAGATTACCGATGCAGACCGAGCGCTTGCCCTTGCAAATCCTGCGTATAAAATTAATGAAAGAACTAAAATTTCCCGAGATAGCGCAATGATTGATCAGTTGATGATTAGAATTAATACCGCCAATGAAAATGAACAGATTTTCGCTAAAATCGACAGAATTGAGTACAATCAAAATATCCTGAAAGACATCACTTTAAGTGGTAATAATGAAGATAACCAGTTGCTGCATATCGCGGCGAACTTTAAACTCGGCTCGCCGGAAGAAGAAATAAAACAGGAATTAAAAGAATACGCCATCAATCTCAATCAATCGACTAACAGTGCTGGCGATTTTGTTTTCCGATTCGAGCCAACAACAGTTAAATTAAATGATGTCGCCTGGAGTGTAGATACTGATCCTGCTTTAAATCATTCCATTACGTATCGGAAAAAAACGAGTGATTTTTTCATTCAAAATCTCCGGCTTTATTCTGATAAAAGTGAATTGTTTTTAAAGGAATCCATTTTTAAATCTGCTAAAGATTTTTCTGCAGAAGGCGAAGTTCGGAACGTAGATCTTGCAAAAGTATTTGCGTTGATCAAGAATAAAAACGATCTGGATATCAAAGGAATTGCCAATGGTACGTTTGATATTAAAATGAATAAAAACAATCTCGAACCACTCATCGATTTAAAAATCACCGATATTTTTATGAATGGCAAGGAGATGGGTAGAATTGAAATTCTAACCAAGAACAGTCCTATTCCTAATGTTTTTGATGTGGATATAAAGGCGATTTCTACGGGGATTATTGGTAATAATGATTTACATCTTACCGGAACTATTAACAATAACACTTCATCTCCGTCGCTGGATCTGCTTGCCAAAATGGATAATTTCGACTTGGCTTTTGCCCAACAGTTTGTAGAGGGAATATTCTCCAACATCCGTGGGAAAGCCTCAGGCGATTTACGAATTACCGGACAATTGAAAGATATTGACTACAGTGGCGATATTGCCTTAACAAAATTCGGCTTAAAGCTTGATTTTACTGGCGTTGATTATTCCTTTGACGATACCGTAGTTTCCTTATCTAAAGGTTTAGCAATACTGAATGATATCGGCGTAAAGGATGGTAGAAGCAACTCTAAAGGTTCAATCTCTGGTGCAATTCAGTTTGAAACATTGTCATCAATGGGAGTCAACTTGGTGATGCGTGCTGATAATTTACTATTATTAAATACGACTCAGAAAGATTATGATTTATTCTGGGGAAGAGTTTACGGCAACGGAACCGTCTATGTTGACGGACCTGTTTCGGGCTTAAATATTTCAACACCGGAAATTCGTGCATTGAGTAATTCGGTATTTACCTTTAACTCCAATTCCACTGGCAATGTTGAAGAGTTTAAAATGTTGCGTTTCTTAAAAAGAGATGAAACTGGCCTCGTTACAACAGAGAAAAAGAAAAAAACTTCGGCCAACATGAACGTCGATTTCAACTTGCAGGTTGATAAAGGAACGACTGTAAATGTTTTGGTCGGTGATGATATTGGTGATATTACTGTTCGTGGAAATTCTGAACGATTAAGGTTTACCATGAGCAGAACTGGCGCCATTTCGATGAACGGGAATTACATCGTCGATAATGGAACTTTTGTTTCTAAGGCAATTCTCAACAGAACATTTCAGATTGTAAAAGGCAGCTCAATCCGTTGGGATGGTGATGCGATCGCGCCGCAGTTAAACATCGATGCCACTTACTTACGAACTGTTACCAATGCTGGTCAATATCTGAATATGGGAAGTTTGCAACCGATTAATGTTTTGCTTTCTACCAAAATCACCCAAACTCTAAACAATCCTAAAATTGAGTTGGGCGTTTCTGCTCAAGATGTTTCGAGTAATTTAAAAGATGTCCTGGCGGAAAAAATGAGCAATGAAGACGAGAAGATTATCCAGTTCGGATCTGTTCTGGTGCTCAACAGTTTTAATGTAAGCAATTCTGGATTTGATTTAAATTTAGGAAATACGTTAGAAACTTCAGGATATAGCATGTTGTTTAAACAGTTAGGTTCTGTCTTAAATGCAATCAGCAATGAATTTCAGGTCGATTTAAATTATCTGAAAGGTGATGCCGGCTCGAATACAGGCGACCGCGCCAACGCAAGCTTAAGTTTCGAACTGTCACCCAGAGTCACGGTGAAAACAGGGTTAGGGATTCCTATTTCTAAATCAGAGAATGCCGGCAGCGACTATCTTTCTGGAGAGGGGATTGTAGAATATGATTGGTCGAAGAAAAACGACGGAACCAGATTGTTGCGAGCGTACTCTAAACCAACTAATATCGGACTTAACGGAGCGTCTGCTGGGAATGCCGGAGCCAATCAAAGTTATGGGGTAGGAGTTGTGTATAGCAAGAGTTTTAACACCATCTTTAAAAGAAAGAATAAAACTAAAAAAGCTAAAGTGCAAGAAATTAAAACAGATTCTATTAAAAACAATGTTAAAAATTAAGAATATTTAAGTAAAAGCTCAATTTTAAGTTAAAATCTATTAATATTTCATATTATTTTCGTGTATTCATTTTTTTTTTGTAGATTTGCAAATTATTCAGCAAACTAGAAATAAATTTATAAAATATAAAAATGAACTATCAACTCGACGAAATAGATAAAAAGATCCTGGACTTTTTAGTTGAAAATACCAGAATGCCTTTTACGGAGATAGCAAAACAAATGGATGTTTCTGCGGGAACAATCCACGTTCGTGTAAAGAAAATGGAAGATGCAGGGATTATTTTAGGTTCTTCTCTTAATATTGATTACGCAAAATTAGACTACCATTTTACAGCATTTATCGGAATTCTCTTGACTAAATCAAACAGAACTCAGGAAGTATTGAAAGAACTTGCTGTAATTCCTAACGTAATTGAAGCAAGCGTAATTTCTGGAAAATATAATATTTTCTGCAAAGTAAAAGCCAAGAATACGGAAGATGCAAAAAGAATTATTTATCAAATTGACGACATTCAAGATGTCATGAGAACTGAAAGTATGATTTCTATGGAAGAGCATATTTCAGATAAAAACAGATTGATTCAAGCAGTTTCTATTTAAAGACTGATTTATATCAACAAAATTTAAAACTTTTGATTTACTATCAAAAGTTTTTTTATTTTTACCATTATGAATGATAATTTTGAAGGCGAAAGTCCAAACAAAGATTTCGGATTTGTTTTAACGCTTGCCGCCTTGATGCTATTTTCCCTTATGGGCGTTGGGATTGACTTTGATGAGTATTCGCAACATCAGGAAATAAATATTCCATTAGGATATTTCTACTTTATTTTTCTGGTTGATTCACTCATGATTTTGTCATTGATATTAATCTTTTTTTATAAAAAAATTGGAGTTTATATTTTTCCGGCCGCTTTAGTAACTCACTTCCTGGCGCATAACTTTTTCCTTTCCACTTTTCTTTATACTGATGTTACGAACATGTTTTTGTACGTTGGTGTTGGATTGCTGGCAATTATTCCCAAATGGCAGTTTTTTAAATAATTAATTTTCAAATATGTTTTCGAAAGCCTGCGAATATGCCATCAAAGCAACCATTTATATTGCACAACAAAGCCATCAGGACCGCCGAGCGAATGTAAAAGAGGTGGCGCGATCGGTCAATGCTCCCGAAGCTTTTACCGCTAAAATTCTGCAACAGCTTTGCCGTGCAAATGTGCTCGAATCTGTTCGTGGTAAACAGGGAGGTTTTATTTTTCAGCTCGATAAACAGAAGCAAATTAAGATTTTTGATGTGGTTCAGCTGATTGATGGCGACGGTATTTTCACCAATTGTGGATTAGGTTTGCACAAGTGTTCTTCTGTAAATCCTTGTCCTGTTCATGATGATTTTAAAATTGTACGCGATAATCTCGTGGCGATGACGCAAAAATATTCTTTCTATGACTTAGCGATCAGAACTGAAAACGGTTTGGTCTGGCTAAAGTAATGCAACTTTATCACTTTAAATTTTTCCATTAATATCGATTAAAAATTTCTGAAACTTTAATTAAGATAATTTTGTCCGAATTAAAATAATGTTTACATTTGTACTCTAATATTAAATAAGACATCATGTTAACGAAAGAAAAAACCATCGGTGAATTTGTAGCAGAAGATTTCAGAGCAGCACAAGTGTTCCGTAAATATAAAATAGATTTTTGTTGCAAGGGCGACAGAACGGTAGAAGAAGCTTGCGAAAATAAAAAATACCAGGCAGAAGATATTTATAACGAATTATCAAATGTGGGCAACTTGAAATCTGGAGAGATCGATTTTAATTCTTGGCCCTTAGATTTATTGGCAGACTATGTTGAGAAAACGCATCACCGGTATGTAGAAGAAAATTCTACTGTACTCATTCAATATTTAAACAAATTGTGCAAAGTTCACGGCGACAGACATCCTGAATTGTTTGAAATCACCAGCATTTTTACAGAAATTTCTGGAGAATTAGCCGCACACATGAAAAAAGAAGAATTAATTCTTTTCCCTTTCATTAAAAAAATGGTCAACGCCAAACAAAAAGGAGAGAATATAGAAACTCCAAAATTCGGAACCGTTGAAAGTCCAGTAGCGATGATGAAACATGAGCACACTGTAGTTGGTGACCTGTTTGTAAAGATTGACGACTTAACCAATAACTATCAGTTCCCTGAAGATGCCTGTGGAACGTATCAAGTGACTTATAAAATGCTTGAAGATTTTGAAAAAGATTTACATACGCACATTCACTTAGAAAACAATATTCTTTTCCCGAAAGCAATCGAGTTGGAAAAGACTTTTCAAAATTAGACTAAATTAAATTTTCTGTTTTTTTACTGAAATCCACTTCATTTTAATGAGGTGGGTTTCTATTTTATTGCAACCACAAAAGTCAAAAAAGAATACTTTTAAAAACAGCGGATAGAAGTTCAGAAAAGTTTGAAATATAAATATCTTTAAAGTTTTTATGGTTTAGGAGAAAGGTTTTAATCTTGTCCGGATGAAGCTTCTATGCCTTTTGCGGTTAAGAAAATTGTGCTTTACGAAGAAGCTTTCGAACTCAGATAAAAGTCATACGTATACACATTATACGGTAGCAATATCTTCGCAAACTGAGTAGCTATAAAACAGCAAACCAAAATAGGGACAAACAAATTATATCCATCTGGTAACAGATTGCAAATTAAAATCACCGATGTAAAAGGCGCATACAAAGACGCAGATAAAGTAACCGCCGCACCGAGCAACGCAAAATTAACTGGAATTAATTTCATTCCGAAATAGGTGTTTCCAATAAAGGCGACCATTAACCCTAAGAAAGCTCCAGCGACAATACTCGGGGCGAATACTCCGCCATCACCGCCAGCTCCTAAAGTTAAGGAGGAAGCTAATGGTTTCAAAACTGCCACAGCTAGCAGAAATAAAACAGGGATTGCAGATGCTGATTCTAAAGGGTTGGTGAGTACTTCACGTAAGCCGTGATAGCTGTCGCCATATAAAGTGGGGAAAAAGAAAATCAAGGTTCCAACTGCGATGGCTCCCAAATTGACCCGAATGAAATTATTAGAAATATTGCTAAATAACTTTTTCATTCTGGTGACTAAAAGCGTAAAATAGACAGAAAGTATTCCACCCAAAATACTGAGCACCACAAAGAAAGGGATCGCATTGTAATTCCAATCTTCTACTTTGGTAGAAAGAATTCTTTCAGAATCGAAGAGTTCAATAAATAGCCAACTTATCAAGGCTGAGGCAGTACAGGCGATGATCAAGGATTTTCTTGTTTTCCGCGCGATGACTTCCATGGCAAATAAAAATCCCGCCAGCGGACTTGTAAATAAAATGGCAACGCCAGCCACAACTCCCGCACAGATGAGTTCCCGTTTGTACATTCTCGCCGAGAATTCTTTTTCATACGCGTAATTTCCAATGGTCGCCGTAGCAACAACGGTTGAAACTTCAACTCCAGTCGATCCTCCGAAAATAACGGTCAGAAATCCATTGAAAAAGTGAGACGGAATTTTGAATAAAGGCAAATGATCTTTTCGCTGATCCAGGGTTTTATAAATCTCGGTAATTCCTTTGTTTTTTCTGTTTTGAAAAAGATATTTCCTTAAAAAGTAAATGGCGGTAATTCCAATTGAAGGTAGAATAATAAAGAGCGCCGCATATTTGTTCTGAACGAAATTGAAGAAATAATGTTCAAAAAATTCAGTCAGATGTTTTAAAGTAAAAGCCAGTAAAGCACTTGCCAACCCAACCATCATTGAGGCAACGACAAGTCTGAAATAGTGCTGGGTAACGATTTTTTTTCTTTCCAAAGGATTGCTTTAAGATGAGTAGCGACGAAATGAATTTGCTGTAATATCAATATTTTCTAAGAAGTAGAACTTAAAACAGGCAAAATTCGGTGGTGCAAATTTATAAAAACTTTCGCTAAAATGGAATTCAGCGAAGTTTCTGTTATCTTAAAGAGATGAGATTCAGTAAAAAATCTTATTTTAAAATCATCAACAAACTTCCGACACTAATGATGACCCAAAGTACAATGGCCAGGAATAAAGGTTTCCAACTGATTGTTTTTAAAGTCTGAATTGAAATCGTAGAACCGATAAAAAATAAAGTTAAGTTCAAACCTGATTTTGCAGCAGTCGTCGCGATGTGGCTGAATCCTTCAAAAATTGGAAAATAAGTATGGAGTAAAATAGCGATGATAAAATAGCCGATGAACCAGGGGATTTTAATTTTCGCTCCTTTTGTTTTAAATAAAACCATCGTTAAAAGAGACATTGGAATAATCCATAAGGCTCTGGATAATTTAACGGTAGTTGCCACTTTCAAGGCGATATCACCGTATTTATTAGCGGCTCCAACAACGGAGCTGGTATCGTGAATTCCGATGGCGCACCACAATCCGAACTGCTCCTGAGTCATATTCAATAAATGGCCGATGGCTGGATAAATAAATAAAGCGACGGAATTTAAAGTGAACACAATCGCCAAAGCCAAAGACATTTGTTTCGTGGTCGGTTTAATAATTGGCGTTACAGCCGCGATGGCGCTTCCACCACAAATTGCGGTTCCAACGGAAATTAAATAAGATAAAGGTCTTTCGATTTTAAGAAATTTCCCGAGGAAATAACCGAGAACCATGACCGTTGTAATGCTCATGATGGTTAAGGTAATTCCTTCTCTTCCGGCTTTCAAGGCCTCATCTAACTGTAATCCAAATCCCAATCCGACAATGGATATTTGTAGCAATGAGTGAATGTATTTGTGAACCTTCTGCTCGTAAGGATTTCCTATAATGATGGTAAAGCCGATCCCCAAAGCCAAAGCTAGGGGAGAACTTGCGAAAGGAGAAACACAGAATACGACTAAAAGGAAAAATAATATTTTTCGTAAAAGGTCTTTGTTTAAAGTAGTTTGCATGATTCAGTTGATTTTGAAAGGACAAATTTCGATCTTTTATCATTCAGATTTTCATCATATATTGTTGTTGGGTATAACGATTAGTTATAACTGATGAATTTTCTAAATAGATCGATTAGGTCTGACTGTTCTCCTTTCAAAGTAATAAAGTTAAAATCCCTTTCAATACTGAAATTTTTAATATCGATGACGCTGAGTTGATTATTTTTCAATTCAGGTAAAATGGTGCTGATGGATAGAAAAGCCATGGCCTCGGAATGAAGTAAATAATTCTTAATGCTTTCGCTGTTGCCCAACTGCATGATAATATTTAATTTTTGTAGATCGACTCCAGATTTTTTTAACTGATTTTGAATAAATTCCTGCGTACCTGAGCCTTGCTCTCTTACGATTAAATCAACATCATACAAGTCTTTGGTTTTAAAATTTTTATTGACCAAAGGATGATCCTCTTTACAAACCAATACAATTTCATCCTTTTTAAATTTTTGATAATCAAAGTAAGAAGACTTTGATTCTCCTTCTACAATTCCTAAATCAATTTTTCCATTTTTAAGTAAAGTAGCAATGTCTTCCGAATTATGAGTGACAAGTTCGATATTGATGTTTTTGTAATAAGAATTGAATTTGGCTAGAATTTCTGGTAGAATATATTGTGCAATCGTCGTACTCGCACCGATTTTCAATTTTCCTTTTTCTTGTTTATTGAGTTGAGCAATCGCAAATTCTAAATCCCGATAGAGTTGGCGACTTTTTTCAGCATAAACAAAAAGTATTTTTCCACTTTCGGTGAGTTGAATTGTGGTTCCCTTTCGATCAAATAGTTTGGTGTTGAGTTGATTCTCAATTTCTTTGATGTGTTTGGTCACCGCAGGTTGCGAGATGTTCAATTCGTTTGCGGCTTTGGTAAAACTCAAACGGTTGGCAACGGTGTAGAAAACTTTCAGTCGGTAATCGAACATCAATTTGAAATTAAGGATTTATTGAGAAGTTCTTTTTTACCGCAAAAGTGGCAAAAGACAAATTTAAATAAAGATGAAGCAAAAGAAGGCAAAAAGTAAACGCATTAGTCTATTTGCATTTTGCAAAATTTTGATTTGCTAAATTAAAAATATTGTCTATTTTGCGGTTAAATGTATTCTAAGATTATTTTTCTTTGGTTAAAGCCGAACCTTTGTGCGCCGCAATATGATCGGTCTTGCTGCTTTTGATTTCGTATTGCGGATCGTCTTCCGAACAGTGATGCGTGTATCCTTTATAGTCGAAATCCTTGGTGTGAATTTTAATAATCGTTCCTGAAACTTTTCCTGCTTCAGAATTCCAGTTGACTTTATCGCCTACTTTAAATTTGTTTGACATGGTAATTTATTTAAAGAATTAAAGAAACATCATCTTATTAACCTTGACAAGGTTAATGCGGATCTTCTGCCGCAGAATATAAAACTTGATCTCCCACAACTCTTGCGGGAGCAGTGTACGGATGTTCCGTAGCTTTTCCGAGCGCCATAATATGCAAAACTTCCCAACCCTTTGCTTTAAAATAATCAGAAACCATCGAACGGTGACACCGCCACCAAACTGCTTCCGAACACATCATTGCCGTTGGTTTTTCCAGGGCATACTTTGCCAATTCTGCAGCACCATTTGCAAAGGGTTCAGTTTCCATATAATCGGCGTATCCTTGAAAGGATTTGTTGCGCCAAGTCGTATTTTTTGAATCTTTTTTTGCGGGTCTCCGTCCTCCTAAATCTTCGATATAAACATATTTAATTCCGTTTTCTTCTAACGATTTTTTCAAAGCATCTTGATCGAACTGGGGATATTTTCTGGAACCCGGCAATCTTCTGATGTCTGCTAAAATTTTAATGTCAAATGAAAACAGTAGTTCCAGAAATTCTTCAATCGTTCTGGTAGAATGACCGATGGTGTAGAGGGTGGGTTTTTCTGATGACTTCATTTTGAAAATTAAAATTCTTTTGATTAGTAAAATTAAAAATTTAAATCATTTATAGAAAGAGAAAATATTTTTTTTAAAAATTTCACCGGTAATATTTTGAAGCAATCTAATTAAAAGAGACTTAGTCAAAGAATCTCTCAGTTTTTGAAAAATAGAGCCTTTTGTAATTGTTACGGTAATACAATTAGAGGGGTTTGCCCTTCGTAAACTAATTCGTTTATTAAAAACTTTCTAAAAAATTGGTCGGTCAAAAGTCGGGAGCCTTTTTGCACAATCAGGAGTTCTTCTTCTTTATTATTGATGACTTTCTTAATATCTTCAATGCGCTTGCGTCCTTTGTAAATAGCCGTTTTCGTTTGGTAACGGTCGGCGAATAAGTTGGCTAAATCGGTGAGCAGTTTTTCTATTCCTTCCGTTTTTTCGTTTGGTTTGGCTAGATAAAAGAAGGTAATACAAGTTTCTGCTTTGTCCATAATATTCAGAATTTTATTTAATTCTAAAATATTTAAGGGATGCTGTTCGGTTACCGCTACAAAGATTTTTTCGTGCGAAAAGGTGTAAAGATCTTTGGGCATTGCAATAACAATATCATTTACATTTTCAATAATCTGAAGCGCCATACTTCCGATCAATAGTTGCTTCAGCAATCCTGTACCCGAAAGTCCCGTGAAAATAAAGTTTTCAAACGGTTCTGCTAATAGATTGTTCAGCGTAGTTTGGATATGGTTTTCTGAAATCACAAAAGAAACTTCAATGGAGGCGGGAATAAATTCATCGGTCAAGGCTTTCATTTTTTGAAAAGCGGCATTGCTGGCCTGTTGCGTGATTTTTTCTTTAATCGCAATGTCGACCAGAGATGGTGCAATCACAATCGTTTCATGTACCAGGACTAAGTCTGCATTTGCCTGCTTACTCCAGTCACAAGCGTAGCGAATTAAGTTGCTGGTATACTCTGAAAAGTCGACAAGAATGATAAATCTTTTTTTCATTTTTTTTAGGATTGTAAGAGCTTCTTTGGCTTATTTAGAAAATCATTTAAGATGCTAAATTCTTTGTCATCGTCTGCAAGAACCATTAATACATCCTGAGCTTTTATCTGGGTGGAACCACCGGGGCGAATATATTCTCCGTCTCTTTTGATCATCACAATAAAAGTGCATTTAGGAAAATCCAGATCAACAACTCTTTTATTGACACAATGATATTCTGACAGGATCGTGAATTCTTTCAATGTTTTTTTGGGAAGGTCTAAAGTAAATTGATCTAAGTTGGTGATGGTTTTACTTTTGGCGGGTAAGGCAACATTCAGCCATTTCGCAACGATTGATAGGGTAGTTCCCTGGATAAGAACTGAGGTAACTGAGATGAAAAAGACGATATTAAAAATCATATGCGCTTTGTCAACTCCAGCTAAAAGCGGATAAGTAGCAAATACAATCGGAACAGCGCCGCGCAGACCAACCCAGGAAATGTAGAAGCGCCTTCTTAATTTCATTTTGAAAAACATTAAACTCAGAAAGACACTTACGGGGCGCGCAACCATAATCAAGAACAGAGAAATTAAAAGTCCGATTCCTATAAATGGTGAAACTTCCGATGGATAAACGAGTAAACCTAAAGTTAAGAACAGAACAATCTGCATCAGCCAAGCCAAACCGTCATACATTTTCAAAATGGTTTTCTTGTGAATCAACTCCTGACTTCCCAAATAAACGGCACAAATGTAAATAGCCAGAAACCCATTACCACCCACGAAATCGGTCGCAGAAAAAGTGGTAAACATTAAAGCAATTACTAAAACAGGGTAAAGACCTTCAAAGTCAAGATTGATATGATTGATAATCAATTTGCTAAGTTTCCCAAAACCAAGACCTGCAATTCCACCCAGAATCATCTGTTGTAAAAACATGGGAATAATAGAAGTTAAACTTTGATCCTGATGAATGACTAAGGTTAAAAACGCAATGGTCAGCACGTACGCCATGGGATCGTTGCTTCCGCTTTCGAGTTCTAAAGTGGGTCGTAGATTACTTTTTAAGGCAAGACTTTTGGACCTCAGAATAGAAAATACCGCGGCGGCATCGGTGGAGGAAACAATGGAACCCAGCAACATACTTTCATAAATGGTAAAATCGGTAACGAAAAAAACAAACGTTCCGAGCGATAAGGCGGTGAGTAAAACGCCCACCGTGGACAAAACAATTCCCTCGCGCAGTATGGGTTTTACCGAAGTCCAGTCGGTATCGAGGCCACCAGAAAACAAAATAAAGTTGAGGGCGACGATGCCAATTAACTGAGCGATTTTGGGGTTGTCGAAATGGATTCCGCCAATCCCATCGGAACCCGCCAACATGCCAATTAATAAAAAGAGCAATAAAGTCGGCACTCCAAATTTGTAGGAAGTCTTGCCAACAATAATGCTGATAAAAAGTAACAGAGACCCGATCAATAGGATGTTTTCGGTTGTTAAATTCATTCGTTCTTTCTTTTCTTCTTTAAATAGATCTATTTAGGTAAGTCCATTTTATATTTGCTTTCTCACCTTATTCCTAAATCAGTTCTCTGCTCCAGGAATGGAGCAGGAAGTTGGTTAATGAGAAATGCGGTGTGTTGTTTTCTAAAACATTGGGTGGCTAAACCCTGAACAGCACCAATCATTGTTCAATAGATGAATGGCGCAAACGATATCGTTTCCCCAATATAAAAAAAATGAGGCAAAATAGCAAGGTAATAGTAGAAAGAATTAAAAGTGCTTCAGAAAGAAAACGCACTGCTCAGGTCGGAAAAGTGGAGGATTATATTAAATAAGAAAAAGGAACTACCAACCGGCGTCCTCATTTTGCAAAAAAGTCTCCGCGAATTTAAGAAGGGCAATATCTCGATAAAATTGCTTAATTGTGAATCAAAGGCTCATCCCAGTGAATCAAAACCTCATCCCAGTGAATCAAAACCTCATCCCAGTGAATCAAAGGCTCATCCCAACGAATCAAAGGCTCATCCCAGTGAATCAAAGGATTATCCCAGTGAATCAAAGGATTATCCCAGTGAATCAAAAGGCAATCCTAGTGAATCAAGATCAATTCTGGGTGAATCAAAAGGTAATTGGTGTTCTTAACTCAGTATAATGAGTGTTTCGAAGGGAAAACCGACTGATTTTAATAATTGTAATTCAACTGAATATTGTTGTTTCGGGGAATAAAGAAAAGAGAATCTTTACTGGTATTAATTCCATTTTTTCGTTTGAAAATACGAACAACATTTTTTTCGTCCGCGGCTACAAAAATAGTGTGAGTGGTATTCGCATTTTTTGCCTGCCAGTTTCCATAGCCACTAAAGCCAGTATCGTAAGGTGAATCTAGGAAAGCATTATAACCCACATTTCCTCCGAAGGGATATAAAGTTTGGACTTCAAAAAAATCTCCCTCTTGCTGCGATACAAAGTTTTTGAGATTTACTTTAATAAAAGTTTTTTGAGGAATGTATAAATTATTTTCAATGATGGTGTCCCTTTTACTGATTTGAAAAGTGGTCGAAATTACACTCGATGTATTTCCAATCAGATTATTTGTTCGAATATATTTGTTGATATCAATTTTGGAATCGTCGATATTCAGTTTAAAATATCCTGCAGCATCTTCGCCCATTTCAGCATCTTTTACATAAAAAGATTTGTAATAATTTCCATCTTTATCGGTTTTTACATCTACCATCTTTCGAGTGGTCGACCCAATTCCGCCAACTCTATATTCTACCGTAATATTCACATTTGCGACCGGCTCGTTATTGACGGAAAAAATTCTCCCTTTAACAATGGTGCAATTAGAGGTGCAATTATCCTTGCTGTCATCTTCATCTCTACAACTTAGAATAGAAAGCAAGAATATGATTAATAGTAAACTGTTTTTCATAAAAGATGTTTTAGGTGGTGGGTTTTTATCAAATGATGAACGTTTAAATATTTCTGATGGCGAGAACTTTTTTATAAATTTAACAAAGTGAACAAGTAGCATTAAAGTTATGACGGAAACTTCATAGTCGCTGGTAGAATATTTTGCTATCTGGAGTATCGTTTAGAAATCATATCCAACTTTTATACTCAAATCTAGAACTGCTCCTGATTCGTTAAAGTTATTTCCGAAAGTTGTGCCATAGCCAAAGCCAGCTTTGACTTCATAATTGAAATTTTCAGCAAAATTTCTTCTAAGACCATAAGTTGGTATAAAATTAATTTGGTTGGAGAGACTCAAGTTTTTTGTGTTGGAAATCACAAACCAATTTGGGATGTACCGAATTTGTAAACCAAAATAATTTCCCGCATTATTTTTTATATTTTTTCCTTTCTCAGCTCTTTGCTCTATGTTATAATAATACTTTGGTTGAACTGTCAGTGCCGGATAAAATGCAAATCCTTTTTCTGCATATAAACCACCGCCCCAAATTGCTGGAAAAAGACTAGCTTCTGCTCGCAATGTTGTTTTATTGGCAAGTTTTGTTTCATTATAAAGATCAAGACCAAAAAGTCCTAATTGAACTCCCGTAATGTTTTTTTCAACATCTGAATTTTGCGCTTTCCCGTAAATCGTAATTAGAGAAATGCTAATAAATAAAAGTTTTTTGTGCATATAATTTTTTATTGTTTTTTTAATTGCCAGGTGCCCGCTTCATTGTTTTTATTCCAGGTTCCAGAGGGATCAGTGTTATTTTGTGATAGTAAGTTTCCTAATATTGTAAACCCAGAACTTTGGGATTTTGTAGAATTAAAAGCTCCGTAGTCTGTAATGGTGCCGTAAAAGGTTTCAGAATATTGTGAATTATTTAATGTTCTAACAATCTCTAAATTGCCAGCTTTAAAAACTTCTATTTTTAAAGTTCCATTTTCGTTTCCTGAATAATTGCCAGTCCATAATCCTTTGTAGGGAGAAGTATAATTTTCAATCTCTTTTTCTTTCCTATAATTCTCGGAAATTCTGTCGCAAGAATTAAGGGTCAATCCCAAAAAAATTGCAAATATTAGAATTAATGAATTCTCTTTCATAAACATAATATGTTTCTTATTATAGATAACTCGATTGTCAGTCTCACAAAATGATATCTAGGCGAATTAAATTGGGCTGATAAATATCACATTCGTTATACTTTATTCGCAAACAAATATAAAAACAATTACTTATAAATCATCAAAACAATTTTTTAGTTGTGAAATCATTTATAAGGTCGAATCGATGTAAGATTTTCTTATTTAATATAAAACGCACTAAAAAAAGTATCAACCAAAAAATCCACTGAAATGATCAGTGGATTTTAATTTTTTATTGTAGAAGCGCAGCAACCTTTACTTTTTACGGCCTGTGAAATGCTCCATCGTTTTGTAAATTCCGAGAACATCTCCAGCGAACCAGTCAAAAATATTCATTGATAGTACTGCCTGACCCAAGCGGGTAAATCTGTAAATATAGCCTGGCATACTTAACATCTTTTTGTTTTGTTCAATGGCTTTTACGATTGTCAATGCGGCGGCTTCAGGTTCAAGAATGGGAATATTAGATTGTACGCCATCAAACATTCCAGTATTAATGTAGTACGGCATTATGGTGGTAACATTTACTTTTTTATTCATTTGTTTCATCTCCAATCGCAAACTATCTGACCAACCGATGAGCGACCATTTGCTAGCTGCGTAAACAGACATTTTGGGATTTGAAACGAGTCCGCCAGAGGAAGCAATATTGCAAATGTGTCCTGAATTTTGAGCCAACATATCATCTAGAAATACCTTGGTGATGAACATGGGTGCGTTGGCGTTGATTTCCATTGTTTTTGAAATGTCTGATATGGAATGCTCGCTGAAATATTTACCGATAATGATTCCGGCGTTATTGATCACGACATCAACTACGCCAATTTCTTGTTTGACTTTTTTAGCGGTTTCTTGTATTTGCTCCACATTAGAAACATCTATATTATAACCAAAAACGCTTCCTTGGGTCGAGAATTCGGCTAAAGTTTGATAAATACTTTCTTGATTAATATCCCAGATAACCACTTTGGCTTTTCGTTCTAACATCAAACGAACCATTATTTTTCCGATACCGGAGGCTCCTCCAGTAATTAAAACTATTTTATTTTCTAAATTTTTCATCTCTTAATAATTGACTTTTATTACAGAGACAAAGTTAAGGAGCCAATTTTCCAACGACGATAACAAATGTTATCAGTTTATGGTTTGGAATTTTTCAAACGGCTGAGATGCACGGAACTGATATTGAGATAAGAAGCAATGTAATGCTGCGGAATTCGCTGTAGAATATCGGGGAATTTTTCAGTGAGATTATGATATCTTTCAATGGGACTTTGAGTGTAAATGGCTTGAATTTTATCGTTGAAAATAAAGAAATATTCCTCTGTCAATAATCGACCGAGCCGCTCTCCATTCCTCAAACTTTTATAACCGTCGTGCAGCATTTCGTAACACATTAAAACGATGGTGGTGTCTTCTAAGGCTTGTATAGAGTAGTTGGAGGGAATCTTTTTCAAAAAACTTTCATAATCTGCCGAAAAAGTATTTTCAAAGGAGAAATGAAAAGTCTTTTCTTCTCCGTCTTGATCGACAAAAAACACTCGTAACAATCCGTCAACCACAAAAAATACGTCGCGACAAATTTCTCCTTGGTTAAGGATTATTTCCTTTTTCTGAATTTCTCTTACACAAAGTTTAGAAGAATAAGATGTCCATTCTTCATCGCTAATTTCAATATAATTTGAGATTACTTTCTTTATATTGTCAAGTTTGTTTTGCATTGTTAAATTATAAGAAGCTTTTTCTAGAATTGGCAATTGGTTTATAGATTATATAAAATGATTCAAACAGCCAAGTTTGGGTTTATTTCTTAAAATACAGAGTCTATTTTTAAAACCTTGAGAAAGTTTTGCGGTTTTATTCTTCTCGCTCTGGTGCCGCGTTGATATAGATGATATACGCCTCATATTGTTCCAGAACATCATCAATCACCTGCTGACGGCTCAATCCCATTAAATCATAGCCACCTGATCCAGTTTGGGTGGTGACTTCAAGACGATAATAAACATCGGTATCTGCCGCCATTTTTCCGCTAAAGGTCGGTGCTGGTGTCGCCACCATAGCCACCTGATAATAAAAATCATGAACACTGTCGGTCGACACCCTTAATAAAGGTCCCGACGGACGGGTAGGATCAATCGTTGAGATTTTTTCGTCGTGGTCTGCATTCTGACGCTCGGCATCATAACCCTGACCTCTAAATTCCGCCGCCACGTCATCAAGAGCAGGGCGAATCACGCGCTCTAAATACTGCACGCTTTCTTTTTTTGAAGCGAAAGTAACCATTTGCCCAAGTCGCTGCTTCCAGGAACGCTCCGGAATATGACCACCACTTGGAGTAATGGTGGGATCGCGAAGCACTTTTCCTTCTTGTTCTGCGCGCTCTATCCGTAACGCTTTATAAAATGAAAACATGACCAGATAGGCAATAACAGTTACCGGAAGCGCAAAAATTAGTGTAGCATATTCCATGGTAATAACGCCGCCCGCCAAAAGCATAGAAATGGTTAACACTGCCGTTAGTATGGCCCAAAACATTCGCAACCATTTAGGACCATCCTCACTTGGATCAGGAATCGAGGCTGAAAAATTAGACATTACCATTGCACCTGAGTTGGCACTGGTAATGTAAAACAACAAGCCTGAAAACGTGGCAAGAGCAATCAAAAACATAGGTGCCGGGAACATTCCTAAAAGGGCATACCAGCCGTGTTCAGGACTTTCGATTGCCAATTGGGCAAATTCTGTGTTGCCTTGTAATACTTCGTATAGTGCCGAGTTGCCAAAAAAGGACACGATAATAAAGTCACAAAGTACCGGTACCGTAATCGCCGCAACTACAAATTCTCGCAAAGTTCGGCCCCGAGAAATCCGAGCCAGAAATACGCCGACAAATGGTCCCCAGGCGAGCCAAAAGGCCCAAAAGAAAAGGGTCCAACTGCCCATCCAGTCACTGCTGTCTGGAACGTAGGCAAAAGTTTTAAACATTCTGGAAGGCAGCGTCACCAAAAATTGACCGATGTTTTCTACCAGGCCGTTAAGCAAAAATGCCGTATGGCCTGCAATCAGAATAAATGCCATCATGGCCACGGCGCTCCACAGATTCAATTCAGAGATCCAGCGGATCCCACGATCTACGCCTGATGTTGTTGCCGCAATAGTTAAAATCACAGCGCCAATAACCAGTGCAATTTGCAATGTCAGACCTTCGTTAAAGCCAAACAACTTTGCGAAACCAACGTTAAGCAGCACCACGCCAATTCCCATGGTGGTTGCGACGCCAAAAACAGTTCCTATCAATGCAATGATGCTGATGGCGTCACCTAATGCACCTTTTACGCGTTTGCCAAAAAGTGGATATAGTGCTGCTCTAATTGAAAGAGGTAAATTCCATCGATAAGCAAAATATCCCATCGCCATACCGAGTAGTGCATAAACCGCCCAACCGGCTATACCATAGTGAAACATGGTCCAAACGACCGCATCCTGTAAAGCAGCGGCAGATGCTGAGTCACCCGAGGGTGGCGTCAAATACTGAACGACCGGTCCCGTCACCGAAAAAAACAAAAGATCAATTCCGACTCCTGCCGCAAAAAGCATTGCTGCCCAGGTGGCCAGACCATATTGTGGCCGCGAATCATCAGGTCCCAAACGCAGGCTTCCTGCTTTTGATACTGCTACCCAGACGACAAAGAAAATGACAAGCGCCATCGTCAAAACGTAGTACCAGCCTAAATTGGTGGCGATCCAATTAACGATTAATTTCATTGTTGATCTCGCTTGATCAGGCATCGCAATGACCCAAAATGAAAATGCCGCAATTACCGAAGATGATATAATTAAAACGCTCCAGTTAATTTGCGTGGTTTTATTCTGCCAGAGTTTTTGAGCGCCTTTCCCCAAATCACTTTTTGAGACAGGAACCTCACTTTTAACTTTAGGCGACTTTATGCTGCCACCGAAGCGACTGCGTTCAAACGGCGTTTTGTCTGAATGGGTGCGATCATTCGGATTATCTGTATTGGAATTTTGGTTCATGGGAATCGTATTTATAATCTCCGAGCGAAAGATTTCATTCTTCAATTGGCTACGCTAATATAATAGAATACATTGAATCAATAGACCGTTATATTTTGAAAAATATAATGATTATTGCCTTAATTTAATAAAAGGTGTTTAAGTTACTGCTCTCATATGATATGGTTAAAATAAGATTTTAAGTTTGAAATCAAAAAAAAATACATTGGTTTCAAAATATTTTAAAGCAGTGATCAACTCTTCCTCATCGATTCTCAGAAACTCCTGCATCATTACTGTTCAACGAGCTTCTAAAATTATTTTAATTTCTTTTTATCTTTTACAGGCGGTAAAAAATTTTCGCCGGTAATCACCGTTTTGCCTGTTTTCGATTCTAATTCTTTTCTGGCATTTTTTGCAACAGATCCCCCTTTTTTGCCCGCTTTCGCATTTTCTATCACGCCTTTTGCTATTTCTGCTTCGGCGATTTGTCTTGTCGAAAGTTCAGCTAAGGCCGTGAAAATTAATTCCGCTTCACTCATGTGCTCCCGCAGATTTTGGGTTTTCAATTTTTTTAAATTTTTGTGATTTTTTACGGTTAATCCTGTCCATTCTTGATGAATGACGTTCGTTAAAAAAGCGAAGTCCTCAGATTTTGAAACTTCATTTTCTTTCCAGTAATCGGTGAGTTTATTTCGCGTGTCTTGGCCCGTCATTCTTTGCTGAATCCACTTTTCGCTTCTCCCCAATTTTTGCCAGTTCTCCCGAGCTCGATCTAAGCCCATTTCTGGATTTTGAATTTCCTGCATCCTTTCATAACCTACTTTTGCTAACCATTGTTTGAAGGGTTCTGCTTTTGGGGAAGGAATGGATTGGATGAGGCGAAGTAATTGCTCTGTATCTGCAACATCAGTCGTCCGCATTTTTCCATCTGCAGCTTCCATTTTCAAAGCGTTACAATTTGTAACGGTTTCATTTCCTTCCGCCAAAAGCCGCTTTTTCATCACTCTCCAATAAACCTGTGGATTTGCACTTTCCGTAAGAATTGCTATTACGTCAACAATGGAAAAATACCACGTTTCATTTACTTCATTCCAGTGCGAACGAACTTTTTTTTCTTCAAATAGTTTAATGTTATCCATGGTGATTTGTGTTTTTTTGGACTACTAAAGATAAGAGTTTTTCCGTGGCGCGGAAGTGTGATCCGTGACTTTTCATTAAAACACAAAACAAGAATTTTTAAATATTAAAATTCAGATTTTCTAATTATTACTCAACACAGACGACTCGTTCCTTAAAGGATTAAAACAATTGAAAAGCGATTTAAAAATTAGTTTGCCGAAATTGATTTCACGAGTATTTCAAATTTTTCTTCTTTTTTATTACCGATCAATAATTGCATTTCGACGATATCTTCTCCATTGTAGTTCGGGACGTTCACAACTTCGCCTCTGTAAGTGGCTTGCATCGATTTAAATGGAATCGCGATGGTTTCCCAATCTCCATTGTTGTTCGTTGAAAATGTAGCAGCATAAGAATGTCTGCCTTTCGGAGTTCTTATCCTAAAATTGTAATCTTTGACGTCTCCCTTTATATTCAATATAAAAGCGTCAGATTCTTTATTAATGATAAAAGGCTCTTTCTCGGAAGTTTGATGGATCGAGCAGAATCCACCATTGTTTTCCAATGAAACCCTGCCGGTAAAAAGGGCGTAATTTTCATCAGTCATTTTTAGTTGACTTTCAGATCTGCCACCCATCACCACATCATTTTGGATGCGCCATTTGCCTTTGCCCTGTTTCGTGAAATCATAAAGCATCTGGCTATTTTTTTCGGCTTTTGCTACAGTTTTATCCGATGTTTCGTCAGCTGGATTTTTATTTGAATTTGACATACAAGAAATTATTAAAAGTGATAGAAAGATTAGGAGTCGCATTTTGCTTTTGTTGAATCTAAAAAAAATATAAAAGAATTTTTTACGCCGAGTCTTGAGTTTATAAACATCCACAATCGCAGATTTTAATTTGTGATCTATGACTGAAGCGCAAAACAAGAATTTTTAGATATTATTTTTTGTAAATATTTTTGATGAAGTAAAAAAAAAGATTGAATATTATTGGGTGCTAAAATAAAAGAAGTGAAAGATGCGGATTTCGGCAAAGGTCAGGGTAGATTGTGCTTTTAATATTCTGAGAGAAAAGCCAGTCTTCGGGATTGCGGGTTGGCTATTTCTTAATATTGACGACGCAATGTAATGCTTAGAAATTTCTATTGGCAGTTTATGGCAATTCTTCACTAAGTTGATCTTGCATATTTTTATCAACCTTACTTAACGTTTTCGTAACTAAAGATTTTAATTGCTCAAAATATTTCTCTAACTCATCATTTGAATAAGATTGGTGTCCATGTAATAACGCATTCCTAACTTCTCTAAAATCTTTGATTTGTTGAATTTCATTTTCGGTCAGATTTGAAACATTTTTTATTAATTCAAGAGTCGGAACATAATTCTTTTTGTTTTCTTGACCTGATTCCTTTAGAAGTTGGAAAATAATTTTTTCAAATGTTATCCATGTTTTTGTGAAAGATTCAAAGCCAGATATTTTTCTCTTGTCAGTTGTATACTGTCCAAAGTATTTTTTCAAGTTTTCTGAACTATCATTGATTTTTATTATGTTTTGAAAAAATTGGTCTGAAAATGAATCTTTGATATTTAAATTAATATGACTTAAAGAATTTAGGACGTCAGATGTTTGCAACTTTTCAACTGCCTTTAAATAGTTGTTGACGAATTCAGTATTTCCGAAATTTAAAATTTTATTACTAATACTATTATTATAACTTGAATGAATAAGATTTGTTAATTCATATTTGTCGGAAACTTCATCTTGTTTTGCGGTTCTTTCAGTGATTGCTTTTTGTAGTCTTTCTAAAGCATTTTCTCCAGCTAAAACTAATCCATTAATTTGGTCTAAGATAGATAACTCTTCCTCTGATAAATCTCCGGAGAAAGGTTTATAAACTAAATCATGTTCAACTTCTGACCACGCGTGCATTAAAACTGAAGCAACTTGGATTTCAAAAACAGTTTCCGTAAATCTTTTGTCAATTTCATCAGTTTTTTTTAATTTGACTCGATAATGAGTTGCCCAGTATCCAGAAAACCTTTTTTCAAATTTTGGTTTATGTGATTTTTCTGGAAAATTTTTTGTTTCTACTATTTCAAATAAATCCTCAATTAATTCCCCTATAATTTTTCTGTCTGCGGGAAAATACAAAGCAACCCTTATCCCTGCTAAATCAACGATATCTTTTTCAATTGAAACTTTACTTTTATACTTTTTTGTTTTATTTCTATTTTCAACTTTTTCTCGTAATCTATCAATCCTTTTTGCTCGACTTGAAACCATAGCTTTAATACCACGATTAAAAATTTCTGTCTCTAGTACTTCATGACCTAAACGGGCAAGTTGCTTGTAAAAGTCATATTCTTTTTCGTATTGCCTAATAAAATTGTCAATTATTCCCATAGTTTGCTAAATAGTATTAATTACCAAATATACATAAGTTTGAGATTAAATTCTTTTTTGAATTACAGCATATTAATAGAAAATAGATTAAAATTTGAATTTAATTCAAGTAGATAAATATTAATAGAATTAGCCAAAATAGAACTTCGATTTAAAACAAAATCCTTTTCTCATGTCTAAAATATGAATTATAACTTCTTCCTCACAAAACCATCGTCAACTCAATTTGTTTCTAGTCTTAATCTAGTTTCATGAAAAAATCCACTGAAATGAACAGTGGATTGGTCTTTTTTCTAAAAGCGAAGCGATCTATGATCTTTTTCGTCTTTTTAAAATTATCTTTTCATAATTCTCTTTACTGCTGCCTGAACAGCGTCAGAATCAATTCCGTATTTTTTCATTAATTCTGCTGGGGTGGCAGATTCTCCGAAAGTGTCATTTACGGCTACGAATTCCTGGATGGTTGGTCTTTTACGGGACAACATTCCGGCAACGGATTCTCCTAAACCTCCGATGTAGTTGTGTTCTTCGGCAGTTACAATTCTTCCTGTTTTTTCTACAGATTTTAAAATGATATCTTCGTCCAAAGGTTTGATGGTGTGGATGTTGATGACTTCACAAGAAATTCCTTCCTTTTCTAATGTATCTGCAGCCAAAAGAGATTCCCAAACTAAATGTCCGGTAGCTACGATGGTTACGTCAGCTCCTTCTTTCAAAAGAATTCCCTTTCCGATCTCAAACGGCATATCTTCTGGAATGAAAACTGGAACAACTGGTCTTCCGAATCTTAAATAAACTGGCCCTTGGAAATCTGCGATGGCAAGTGTTGCTGCTTTGGTTTGGTTGTAATCGCAAGTGTTGATCACGGTCATTCCAGGAAGCATTTTCATCATGCCGATGTCTTCTAAAATTTGATGCGTGGCGCCATCTTCACCCAAAGTTAAACCGGCGTGAGAAGCACAAATTTTTACATTTTTGTTGGAGTAAGCAATTGACTGACGGATCTGATCGTAGACTCTTCCGGTGGAAAAGTTAGCGAACGTTCCAGTGAAAGGAATCTTTCCGTTGATGGTCAATCCGGCTGCTATTCCCATCATATTGGCTTCTGCGATTCCGATCTGGAAAAAACGTTCCGGTGCTTTTTCAATGAATTTCTCCATTTTCAAAGATCCGATAAGGTCTGCACAAAGTGCGACGACATTGGGGTTGGTATCTGCCAATTCTGCTAATCCAGCGCCGAATCCGCTTCTTGTATCTTTTTGTTCTGTGTATGTATATTTCATGAGGAGTTTACATTTTTTTTTATGGACTCATGGAACCTCTGGTTTCATGACGACGTTTAAATTTTGAATTCTAAATTATAAATTTTAAATTTTCCGAATCTCTCGGAATTAATAACGAATTTTCTAATTATAAATAATCTGCAGCCCGACTTGAACGGAGCTCTTTTTTCTTGGTGGCTGAGCCTGTCGAAGCCAGCAATAAAAAAAGCGGGAGTGGAAGGCGGAAATGTCTGCCCTGATTGCCACGTTCCTCGCAATGCATTTTTAATAATCAGCCGGAGCTTCTAAATACAATTGTTTGAAAGCCGTATCCAGCTGCTCATCGCTAGGCGCTTTTCCGTGCCACGCGTGCGTTCCTGTCATAAAATCAACACCATAACCCATTTCGGTATGCAATAGAATACACACGGGTTTTCCTTTGCCAGTCTCCGATTTTGCTCTTTCAAGAATTGCAATGACGGCTTCTAAATCGTTTCCGTTTTTCTCGTTCAAAACAGTCCAACCGAAAGCTTCCATTTTTGCGTGTAAATCTCCAAGATCTAAAACATCATCGGTGTCGCCATCGATCTGACGACCGTTGTAATCAATAGTTGCAATTATATTGTCTACTTTTTTAGCAGCAGCGTACATAAATGCTTCCCAGTTTTGACCTTCCTGCAGTTCGCCATCACCTTGTAAAGTGTAGATGATACTGTCATCACCGTCTAATTTCTTCCCTAAAGCGGCGCCAATCGCCACGGATAAACCTTGTCCTAGAGAACCAGAAGCGACTCTGATTCCGGGTAGATCGTCATGCGTGGTTGGGTGACCTTGCAATCTGCTTCCTAATTTTCTAAAGGTTGCCAATTCTGCAACTGGGAAAAAATCGAATCTCGCTAAAGTGGAGTAGAACACGGGGGAAATGTGTCCGTTGGAAAGGAAGAAAAGATCTTCGTTTTTTCCTTCCATGGTGAAAGGAAATTTGTAGTTCATCACTTTCCCGTATAGTGCGGTGAAGTATTCGGTACAGCCCAAACTTCCGCCGGGGTGGCCAGAATTTACGGCGTGAACCATTCTTAAAATGTCTCTTCTAATCTGTGTGGTAAGAGATTTCAGCTCTTCAGTAGATTTACTCATTATTGTTGATTTATGTGTGGGCAAATTTACGAATTATAGATGGGTTAAAGAAATGATATAAACCACCTATTGGGAATCCGTTTTGAGGGTGATGATCTAATTTTAAACATTTAATTGTTTATTTTTTAGCTTCTAGCAATCTTATAGTAAAAGGTTACACAGGTATTTTAATTTGAGCCGAAGTTTAGTGAAAGTGGCCGCCGATATGGTTTTTTGTCTTTACCGTTTTCGGGAAAACGGTAAATTAGTTATCGATAATTAAAAGATTGCAGTTGTTTGTATTCGAAGGTGATTTCATTGTCTATACCTTTGTATGACGGTCTTTAAGTTTGTTGCGCCATTTAATTTTTGTACCGCTTCAGTTGGTTTTAGTTGAAAAATAAGTTTTCATTAAATAGTTAATAATGTTAAACGATTGTTCAATAAAAGCTTTAAATTCGCTACGATTATTATTGAACCAAGAATTTTAGTAATTGAATTGTAAATTATTCCATTTCAGTTTCATTAGATTTTCAATATCTAAACGTCTCAATCGGTTACGGCAAAATCTCAGCAAAAAATATTATGAAGAACGCTCTTTTATTAGTTAGCTTATTTTTTTACTCCCTTTCTTTTTCTCAGGATCTTGAGATTTACAATAAAATTTATACTAAAACTTATTTAGAAACGGCTCACACTGATTTTAAATCAGCACTGAAGACGGCCGATTCGCTTTATACTATTTCTGAAACACCTTTGCTGAAAACCAGAAGTTTAATGCTTTCTGCTTCTTTGTACAAACAGTCCGGAGAAGTAAAAAAGTCAGTCGACTACGCTTTGCAATCGGCGGAGATCATCGGGCAGACCGATAATTATTCCTGGCAAGCGAAGGTCTATGGTTTTTTGGGCACCCAGTACCGACTCTTGCAATTACATGATTACTCCAAAAAATATTTAGATAAAGCGTTGGAGATAAGCGATAAAATCGAAAATCCAAAATCGGCAAATAATTTAAAAGGGTTAATGTTCCAGGAGAAAGCATACAACCAGATCGATCAGAAGAAATATAAAATCGCGATACAAAATGTTCGTCAAGCTCAGAAGCATTTCAATTTAGCAGAGGCAAATCTCGATTTTTTCACGGCTAACAATGAGCAGTTACTGGGTTTGAGCTATTATAAACTTGAAGACCTCGATCAATCCTTGATTCACTATAAGAAGGCTTTGGAGTTTACCAAAGCCGACCCTGAAAACTTTATAGTCGGTTTAATCTATAATGGTTTTGCAAATATTTACATCGATCGAAAAGATTTAAAGGAAGCAAAAAAGTATTTAATTTTAGCAGAGAAAATCTGTAATAAGTCCGACTATTTAGCCTTGAAAAAAGAGTTCAATGAAACTTCTACAAAATTCTACACGCTGACAAATGATGTTGAGAAGGTATTGATCGTGCAGAAAAAGCAGGATTCTGTGGTAGAAAAAATCAATTTGGAAACTTCCGATTTTATTAACAAATCCTTTAATTCTTTAGAAACAACCAATAAAATTTCAGAAGAAAAAAACCATACTAAAACAATTATTATCGTTGTTTGTGGTTTATTGTTTGTTTTGGGCGCGGTCTATTTTATCCTTTCAAAAAGAAGACATAAAAGAAATCTTGAAGATTTTAAAAAGCTGTTGAAAGATCTGGACGAAAAACTCAACGAAAAAAATAAATATATTTCGCAATTAGATAGTGACAAAATAAAAGTGAGTGAGGCGGTTTCTGACTGTTCGAAAACAGAATCATCTGCAATGATGAATGAAGAAACAGAACGTAAGCTCCTACTGAAATTGCAGGAATTTGAGGCATCCACTTTATTTTTAGAAAACACTATTTCACTCTCAAGTCTGTCGACTTATTGCCAAACCAATTCAAAATACCTTTCCTATATTATTAATACGTATCAAAAGAAGGATTTCAATAATTACATCAATGAGCTGCGTATTAATTATATCGTTAAAAAATTAAAAGACTTTCCCATTTACCGTAAATATAAAATGGCAGTTCTCTCCGAAGAAGCCGGATTCTCCTCTCAAAACAAATTTTCTACGGTTTTCAAAAAGATTATGACGATGTCGCCGTCTGTTTTCATCGCTTATTTACAAGAGATCGAAAAATAGTAATCTCGCTAAAATACTAAAAGTCAAGTTTTTAAAAATGTTTGTTTTACCACTTTAGGGAAAGTGGTAAGTCTTGTCCTTTGTTGATGTCTCATCGGCACTTACTTTTGCTTCCGACAAATAAAAAGACTTACAGTTGAAATCGATATACGGATTTGATCCAAACTAAAGAATGTCCCTTCGGGGCAAATGATGAAAAGCAAGGACAGAATGCGGAGTTACTATGCTCCGCGTCTGAAATTGTGAAACAGCACTCTTTACAACGATAAAAGATTTTACACACTTATTCTTAAGTAGTAGAAATCCGAATATTTAAAAACTTAAAGCTTTCCGGTCACCATTACAAAAACACACTCAGGATTAGATTTTACATCATTATTTACTAGACATATGAGAAAACTAACTACTTTTTTTAAACTTCGGATATCATTTATCGGGCTTTTTCTGCTTTTTAGCAATCAACTTTTGGCGGACGGTTCGAAAGATCTTTATCCAGATGGAAAACTTGGCTATCGCGCATTTCTGCGTTCCAGTCCTACTGTTGATGCAGAGCGATGGCCTTTCCCCACACAAGGAACGCATTTCGTCTATGCTAAAGTGGGAGAACGAATCACCCTGGCATCGAGCGCGCAATTGGCAACAGGCCCTTCAGCAATTAAACTTTATAGTCCTTCCGGAGGCCTACTTCTGAATGATGCTACGATCGCAGGTCAAATTTCGAATCGTGTAGCGGAGCTTGCCGGACCGCAACTGTCTGGACAAACTGGCGGCAATCGATACACGCCAATCTATTATCAAGTTCCTACCGGAGCCACTGGGATCTACCGCGTAGAATTTATTGGAAGAACTACGGGAGATCCAGGTACGACGATTTTGGCAAATGCCAGTTGGACACAGGGAGATAATGGTATTCCATCTTGGGATGTTTCCGTAATTAATACCGCTAACACTGCTTTTATTAAAGGTCGGGTTTATACCAATGTGCTGAATCTTTCCAATGGGAATACAAGCTCTAACGCCAATGGTTTTCGGGGAATTGTTTACGCTTTAACGGATGACGGTTTTACGTATCGTATCAACAACAATGGAAATAACGGTTTATATTTTACCTTTTTTGTGAACAATAATGGTTTCCTGGGAGCAGGTGGCGTTCCTCTTTACAAAAGTTTAAACAAAAGCAATTTAAGCAATTCAGACGTTCAGAATCCTCTGAATGCAGACACCCCAACGCACGTTACTCATAAAATATTTTACAATTTACCTGCTGGTGATCTTCCGTTGACTTCGATCGGTGCAGTTCCCGGAAATTCCACGTGGCTGAAAAAAGCACCCGTAGTTCCTGTCGTAACAGGTTTAACTTTTCAGGGTGTTGAAGGTGTTGAAGGACAGGTGAGTAACAAAGGTGGCTACGTGAAATTTACCTCCAATCGTGATGGTAAATATAATATTAATATTAAAAGTTCCGAGAATCCGGAGGCTTTTCCTGCCAGAGTTCTGATTGGTTTTGCCGCCACTGGAGATAACAGCATTTATTGGGATGGGAAAGATGGAAGTGGCAATTTGTTACCCGCCGGAATTGAACCAGTCGCGACCACTGTAAAATTGCAGGGAGCTGAAGTTCACTTTCCCTACATTGATATGGAATATAATCAATTTGGTACTGTGATCGAGCTTTTAGATGATACGAACCTGAACAATGTGGTTTCAGATATTGTGTACTGGAATGATATCGACATTCCTGATGTAACCAATGGAACGAATTCCAATCCGAAAAATAACAGCCAGTTGCCCCCGACGAGCAGTGCCGGAATTAGCAGTAATACGAATGGACATATTTGGGGAGTAGGCGGCACCGGAACTGCAGGCCAATTTGGAGACAAGAAATCCATGGATACTTGGGCTTTCGTAACTGGACCTTCAGTAACCTTACCGACCAACATCGAAACCAAGATTGCTGATCTTAAAATTTCTCATGTTATTGCCAGTAAAGCTGCAGTTGTGCCTGGAGACATTCTGAACTTCAGCATCAAAGTGAAAAATGATGGACCGAGTAGTGTGGAAGGCGCTCAGTTTAAATTCGTTCTTCCACTTGGTTTTAATCCGCAAAGTCTTTCTTTTATCGGAAACGGTTGTGGAACAGAATCTCTTGCGATTACTTATAATTCAGCAACCCGAACGTATTCCTCCAGTCTCGATCTGCCGAACGGTTGTGAGATCACCTACAACTTCGCCACCCTTGTCACTTCTGCTGTGACTCCAGGAAATCAAGATTTTAATGCGTCTATTTTGAGACCGAACGATGTTACAGATCCTGACGCAACGAATTCTGATCTCAATGTTCCTCCGACCAACGCCGCATTTGAGTGTGCTAATAATGGATTAGGCGGAGTTTGTAATAATATAAAAGTTCTTCAAGTTCTTTTTAGTCAGACAGAGATTTGTACAGAACAGGTTTTAGGTGAAACATTTACGGCAGAAGGTGGTGTGCCAAAAGTATTTAATCAGCCCGCTACCAATTATGGTTTTGTTTTCGATATTTATAAGTTAGATAATTCCTTTAATATGAATATCAATGGAGTTAATCTGGCGAGTTCGGAACTAGAATTTCAGCAGGAAAGTACGCCGGCGCCCGGAATCAATATCCGTTTTCTGGATGGAACAACCTACGGCACGGGCGGTGTAACGGGAACGCAAAAGATATGGCAGATGACGGGAACTTCAGCGGCGCCTTTAATTAAGGTGGTGATTAGCCCAACTGGAACGGTAACCATGTTCGGAAGCAAAGTGTCGGGCGGTCTCCTATTTCCTTTAGAACTAATTAATGGTAATGTCTTTAATACGATCTTGTGGAATGCTAATTCTCCCAACGTGATCACCATTACCCAAAATGTAGTTGGGACAACCAACATCACAGGTCGTGGATATGGATTAAAAATTGTGCCTTGTGCCTGTTATAATCCGGCAAACACAACAGGGATTGGTCCCGATACGAAGCTGGGAATCACTTTATTACAAAGAGCGGGAATTGAAGATGCAGATCAATGGCCAATGGTTAGAAAGTCGGGTCACATTGCTTTAGAATCGAATACCAAAGGTTTTGTCATCACCAGAGTTGCCAAAGCAGATCTAGGTGGAATCACCACTCCACAAGAAGGAATGATGCTTTATGATACCACTGATAAATGTCTTAAAATTTACGCAGATGGAGTTTGGGCTTGCTTCTCTCAACCAGCTTGTCCATAATGGTTGGTGTCAATCATTACACTCAAGTTCATTTTAAAAATTAAAGAAATACACAATGAAAAATATAGTTTCAATCTTATTTATGCTCGTTTCTGTTACTGCCTTTTCACAAGTGATTATTGGCGATGCCATCGGAACTGCGTCGAACAAAAATTCAGTCTTGGTTGAGTTTGCAGCCGGAGAAAACAAAGGTATTATTCTGCCTTATGTTAAAGTAAAACCGGTAGGAGCTGGGCTTGTAGAAGGAACAATCATTCTGGACGCCTCAGATCCGACCAAAGCTAAAGTAAAGTATTATAACGGTTCGCCAACCTGGGTAGATCTTAGCAGCGGAAATGAAGCGAATGTAACTTCGGCGCTGACCACTCAAGCTTCTACTATTACGGAAGATGCTTCTTCTCGAGCGATTATTGGTGCTAAGACATCTGATGCAGACGGCGTTCTGATTTTAGAATCTCAAACCAAAGCAATGGTTCTACCAATGGTTGCCAGTACCGATGATATTCCCCGTCCCGCTCCCGGCATGATGGTCTACATCAACAAAGCTGGTGCAAAAAGGCTGGCTGTTTTCAATGGTGAAGGCTGGACTTATTGGAAACCTTAATTTAATGCAGTAAAATGGTTAATTGATATAAAAAAAATCCGAGCACTATTAACTCGGATTTTTTAGGTCTACTTTTTTCTAACAGTCGAATGTATTCTCGATTCTTACCATAAATAATTAACAACCTTCATTCATATAAATACTCACTTCTGTGACTATATTATTTGTCAGTGTGAACGATAAGTACGTTCCAGCATCATTATCAGTCAGCACAAAACTGCTCATCGCAGAAGATTGTTTTTCGGTTTTTTCATCCCACATTTGATTGACGGAAAAATTGGGATAGTTTCTGTAAGCATCGATCAATTGATCTTTGGTGCTGCCAACACCCATTCCGCTTTTGGTGCGGAATTTTTTACTTTTGGTTGATAAGGAATAAATTTGATAACCATTTTCCTTTTGTCCTACATCATCCCAATTGGGCATAA
Organism: Kaistella antarctica; assembly: GCF_900109615.1. Taxonomy (GTDB): domain Bacteria; phylum Bacteroidota; class Bacteroidia; order Flavobacteriales; family Weeksellaceae; genus Kaistella; species Kaistella antarctica. Next base: position 55,789 of record NZ_FOIX01000004.1, on the reverse strand, counting down.
TGGCGATTTCAATAATTTCACCATTGTAATTGACCTTATTCTTTTTGTTGTATTCATTGGGACCATCGTAGGTCACCAATTTCGTTTTGCTGAATTGCTCTGCCGCTTTATCTTTCATGAAAACCGTAAAAGGGCCAATCCTTAAAGTGGAAAGGTCGAAGTTATCTTGTGCGAAGGAATGGATCATTCCGAAGAAGAGCAGGCTTAGAATTAATAGTTTTTTCATGGTGATTGTGTTTTTTTGGTAATGTTTTTCAGTGCTAAATTAGCAATTTTTGAATTAGTTTTGGAAATGAAAAATCCTGCTTTTAGTTGCAGTATTTATATTTATGATACCGAAAGGAATTCTTTTCCTAACTGATGAAATGCTTCTACAATTTTCTTTCTTTGTTCTGCTTTTGGATTTCTATATCCTGACACATAATGACCTAATTGTCTTTCATTAATTCCCGTAATCCGCGATAGAGTTGCGCGCGTAAGAATTTTATCAAATCGATGTAACAGCGCTTGAGCAGTAAGTTCAAACTCAAGTTTATATTTCCCCAAAAGTTCTGGCGGAATTTCTTCCTGTTCTAAACCTTCAAGATGAAACTCCAAAGCAGAAGCATAATTTTCTTTTATTTGATCGAATGTTTTTCCAGTCGCCACGCAACCGTCAACCAAATCTGAAACTGCACCGAAATTCTCATCCCAATCTATTATTACTTTTATTTTTTGCATTTTTTTAAATTTAAATTATTTCCAGCCGGCTTGTTTAAAGATGCTGTTTAAGAGCATTCGCGATAAAACTTCACTTGGTTTACCATTTACAGTTACTGTCCCTTTTTTATCAGGATGTTTGTACTGCCTATGACTTCCTTTCTGTCTATGAAGAAACCAACTGTCTTTTTCCAGCATTTTTATTACTTCACCAACTTTTAGTCTTTTCATATTTTACAAATGATGAATCAAAGATAGTAAAAATACTAACATTTATTATTTTGTGGAAAATTTTTTTTTATTTTAAAATGAAAAATCCGAGTGGTTAGCTCGGATTTACTTTTCAAATAATAAATATTGTTAGTTTTAAAGATCTCGACAATGTTAGTCAAGCAAATTCAAAAAGTATTAGTTCTCGAATTTTCAACTCTTCTTCCGAATCAACCACAACCCAATAAAAGTCAGCAATCCATTAATAATAATCAATTCTACACCGATTTTATAATCGCTATTGTGAGTCACAAAATAATTAAGCAACCAAGTTAAAACTGGCGAAACTAAAGTCACTGCCAGAATTCCGTATTTCTTTACAATCTGATATTTCGTTAAAATCCCAAAAGCGAAAAGTCCTAGCAGTGGTCCGTACGTATAACCCGCAACTTCCATGATGAGATATACGATGGACTTATCATTGATGGCTTTGAAAACCATGATTAAAACAAAGAAAATAACAGTGAAGATCAAGTGAACAGTCATTCTGGTTTTCTTCTTTAGCTTTTCTGTTTTCTCCTTGTCTTCGTTCATGTTTAATAAATCGACACAGTAAGAACTGGTTACCGCTGTGAGCGCGCCGTCGGCAGACGGGAAAAGCGCCGAAATTAAACCGATAATAAAAATGACCGAAATAAATAAGGGAAAATAGCCTTGCAACGAAAGTGCTGGAAACAAATCATCACCCATAATGTTGTTAATCGCGCCTGTTGAAGCATCTTTAAAACCAAAAGCATTCGTGATGCTTTCCTGACCATTTACCACGTTTACAATCTCACCATAAACCGCCCCATTTTCCATGGAAAATAGATAGAGTAGTCCACCCAAAAATAAGAAAGCAAGGTTCACAATTAATAAGGTCACGGCGAAAGTCAGCATATTCTTTTTCGAATTATGAAGATTGTCAACCGAGATGTTTTTCTGCATCATTTCCTGATCCAATCCCGTCATTGCGATGGTAATAAACATTCCACCCAAAATAGTTTTCAGGAAAAAGGTTTTAGAGTTGACATCAAAATTGATAAAATGCGTATAATCTTTTTGGGCTAAAACGGTGTACGCTTCACCCGCCGAAAGATTCAGTTGCGATAAAATAAAAACAATACAAGCGATCAAACTGATGATCATAAACGAAGTTTGCAACGTATCGGTAATCACAATCGTCTTTACACCACCTTCAAAAGTGTACAGTAAAACCATTAATAAAATAACGGCTGCCGTCAACCAGAAAGGAATTCCTAACCCTTCTAAAAGGAAAATCTGCAAAACATTAACGACGAGAAATAACCTCGCTGTCGCCCCGATAGAGCGTGAAATAATAAAAAATATCGATCCAATTTTATGGGCTTCCACATTAAAACGCCGACCGAGATAAGTGTAAATCGACGTCAGATTCATTTTATAATAAAGCGGCAAAAGTACGAAGGCCACGATAAAGTAGCCTATAAAAAATCCAATAACCAGCATGTAATATTCAAACCCACCGAAAGCATAATCGCCAGAAGTCATCTTTCCAACGGTTCCCGGCACCGAAATAAAGGTCACGCCACTCAAACTCGTCCCGATCATCCCGAAGGCCACCAGCCACCATTTACTTTTTTTGTTCCCGATGAAAAAAGACTGATTATCCGCATTCCTGCTCGTAATATAAGAGATCACCAAGAGCCCGATAAAATAGGCGAAAACAAATAAGAGTAAAATAGTTCCTGTGTTCATTTTTGAAAATTTATGAGCAAATATAGTTTTTTTTGTAATGATTTGGGCGCACAATTCCACCCTCCGTTCCCGCTCTTTTTTCCTTATACTAACCTCGCCCAAGCAGAAAGACTTAGCCAAGGAAAAAAGGAGCTCCACTCAGGTCGGGGCGCAGATTTTTGCTTCTTTAAACAATGTCGACGAAAAAAATACCCTTTCGGAACTTTCCGAAAGGGTATTTTTTTTGTAATTATTGATATTTTAAATCTCCCGCGAAAAGAGGTTTCGCTTGTTTCAAGGTCCTTAAAACGTAACCTTTCCACTGAATGAGTTCATTTAAACCATCGGTCCAAGTGTAATTGCCCTCAGTCCCTTTGCGTTCGTAGATGAATCCTTTAGAATTTTCTGGTAAAAAAACTTCGACTTTAGATTCGTCCTCATTGAAGATCAGATATGCTTTTTCACTACTGCCTTCCGCAACGGAATTAAGGATAACTGCTTCTGCTTGAAGTGCAATATCTTGCTTTCTAAGTTCAGAATAGATTTGCGTTCCAGGGCTTTCGGACATTTCCACTTCTGGATCGGGAATAACTGCAGTGTCTATCTTCGGTGCGTTTGAAACAACGTCTGTGCTTTCTACTTTTTCGTTTTTACAGGATTGTAATGTAACTAATCCAACAAGCAATAAGGCAATGCTTAATCTTGATTTCATGATATAAATTTATTAATGATTATAGTTTAATCGCAACGTTCACTAAACCAAAAGATCTTTAAACTCCGGCGTTTTCTCAATCATCTTTTTCGCATACGGACAAAGCGAATGAATTTTCAAATTATTCTTTTTCGCATCTTCGACCGCCACTTTTACCAGTTCCATTCCTAAACCTTTTCTACCAAATTCTTCCGCAACTTCGGTATGTGTAATTTCTAAAACACCTTCTTTGTTTTTATTGTATTCCAGGAAACCTGCTTTTTCAGCATCATAGAAAAGGTCAAAAGTTTCGTCGTTTTGGTCGATATTGATCATATCGTAATTTTGTGTTGCCATCTCATTTTATTTTTAATTGTTTGGTAATCTTCTGTCCATATCGAGCCATAATAATGCCAATCAAAAGGAGAGAACAATCGAACTTATTGGATCATGAGGAAATACTTTTGTAAAAAAGTACGACTTTAACGGTACGCCTTTCTAAATTTGGTCATGCTTAAAATCAAGAATCCCAAAATTCCCATAATCAGATATCCTTCCGCAACATCCAACTGCATGGTTGGTCGAAGCATTGCAACGATGCTGTAGCTTACTGCAGACGTAATAATATACGAAACACCGCCCGTTAAACCGCCCGCAACTCCCGCAGAATTTGGAAATCTTCCGAGGCAATAGGCGAAATAGTTATTGAAAATAAATCCGGCCGTCACATGGATTACAAACGCAAACGCGACCAAACTATAAATGCTATTCAGATAAAAAGAAGAAAAGATCATTAAAAGAATTAAAACTATTTGGGCGTAATTGGCCACTCTGATTTTAGGAAGAAAATCTTTGTTGATTAAAAATTTACCTAAAAATCCTCCCGACATCCAGGCAAATCCAAGTATTAAAGAAACGTAACCGGCAACCACTTCTGAGTAACCCATTTCATGTTCGATAATAAAGGCGCCGCAAAGATTGAAGAAAATTACCATCGCATAACTAATGCCGCACATGAGCATTCCGTAGAAAAAATCTTTCGCTCGGAATAGCATATCGTATTCCTTTAGAACTAACTGAATAGCAAATGGCTTTTTTACTTTCAAGGTTTCGCCAGAAAATAAGATTTCAAAAATCAATAACAAAAAACTGTAAATCGCTAAAACATAAAAATTAGATTGCCAACCGAACAGTTTCTGCAGATAGCCTCCAATAAAAGGGGCGACTATCGGACCGACCGACCAAACGATCGTCATGACACTTAGATAATGGATTCTTTTTGCACCTTCGAAGACATCCACAAAAAATGCACGCTTTGCGACGACTGCAAAACCGGCTAATACGCCTTGTAAAACACGCATTGCATAAATGACCATGATATCTTTGGTTAAGGCAGTCACTAAAAAACTCACCGCAAATAATCCGAGCGAAACAAGCGAAACACGATATCTTCCGAAAGAATCTACGACACTTCCCGCAAAAATCTGAGTGACGCCATAACTGATCAAGAATAAAGTGAGCGTGAGTTGAATTTTAGTTTCGGGTTGCTGAAGTTCGAGCGCCATACTCGGCATGGAAGGCAGATAAATATCAGTCGCCAAACCCGACATCGGAATCATTGCAAATGCAAGCAGCGTCGCAATAGATTTATTCTTTTCTTTTAGCATCTTTATTGTAAAACTTCTTCATTAATATTTGAAGGCGCAAAAATCGGGAATTTTCACGGAAAATGATATGGCAAACTTTACAATTGCAATATTGAAAAAAACAATAGTGAAAAAACTTTTGCTTAAAAAATAAAAAAGCGGAAATGTTTTTATAAAAACATTTCCGCTTCGCATCAATCCTATTTAATCCTGATTTTTATTTTATCTCGTTTTCGAAGGCGCCCACTGATCATAAGGCGTCATATCGAAACTATTGACTTCTTCTATACTCAAGCCCAAAGCGTTTGCTACACCTTGTCCATACTCTGGATCTGCTTGGTAACAATTTTTGATATGGCGAATCTGTACGAATTTTTCTGCGCCACCAACCTGTCCTGCCGTATTTTTAAACAAAACTTCTGCTTTTCCATCTGCTTTAATGATTCTGAATAGATCGCCTGGCTGGGTGAAATAATCTTCATCATCATCGCGGAAGTTGTAAGCGTAAGCATCGCCAGACAATTCCAAAGGTGGTTCTTTCGCAGAAGGCTGCTCCTGCCATTCACCATAACTGTTCGGTTCGTAATGTTTGGTGCCACCGTAATTTCCGTCAACGCGCATTTGTCCGTCTCGGTGATAAGCGTTGTATGGACATCTCGGTTTATTTACTGGAATCTGATAATGATTGACTCCTAAACGATAACGCTGTGCATCACCGTAAGAAAATAATCTTCCTTGCAACATTTTGTCTGGAGAAAAGCCAATTCCAGGAACAATATTCGTCGGGTTAAAAGCGGCTTGCTCTACATCAGCAAAATAATTCTCCGCATTTTTATTCAATTCAAATTCTCCTACTTCAATTAAGGGGAAATCTTTTTTAGACCAAACTTTCGTTAAATCAAACGGATGGAAACGATACGTTTTTGCTTCTGCTTCCGACATGATCTGAACAAACATTTTCCATTTCGGGAAATTGCCGTTTTCGATATTATCGAATAAATCTCTCTGCGAGGATTCTCGATCCATTCCTACTAATTTTCCTGCTTCTTTATCGGTTAAATTCTCGATACCCTGCTGGGTTCTAAAATGGAATTTCACCCAATTTCTTTCATTCGCGCTGTTGATAAAACTGTACGTATGACTGCCGAAACCGTGCATGTGTCGGTAACCATTTGGCAAACCACGATCACTCATAATGATGGTGACCTGATGCAATGATTCGGGTAACAAAGTCCAGAAATCCCAGTTGTTTTGGGCACTTCTCATATTGGTTTTTGGATCCCGTTTTACCGCGTGATTCAAATCTGGGAATTTCATCGGATCACGGAAAAAGAAAACGGGCGTGTTGTTTCCAACCATATCCCAAATTCCTTCGTCGGTATAAAACTTCAAAGCAAAGCCACGAATGTCTCGTTCTGCATCTGCCGCACCTCTTTCGCCTGCAACGGTAGAAAAACGCGCAAACATTTCTGTTTGTTTTCCTATTTCATTAAAAATGTTTGCTTTGGTATATTCGGAAATATCGTGCGTGACGGTGAACGTTCCAAAAGCTCCAGATCCTTTTGCATGCATTCTTCTTTCGGGAATAACTTCTCGATCGAAGTTGGCCATCTTTTCTAAAAACCAATAGTCCTGCATCAGCATCGGTCCTCTTGGTCCGGCGGTTTGCGTATTCTGATTATCTGGAACGGGTGCTCCGGTTTGTCTGGTCAGTTTTTTCTTATCGTCCATGGTAAAATATTTAAGGATTAAAGTTAGCGATTAATATCTACGATTATTATTCATTGTATCTAAAAGAGTTATTTAATTTAAATGGTTGGGTTTTATTTTAGGAAATTCCTAAATAATTGCTTTGATAATTATTAAAATAAAAAACAGCCAATAACATTGACTGTTTCATTAATTAAAATTGGCTGATTTTTAGTTGTCCAGAAATCCGAATTTTCCATTATTATAATCATCGAAAGCTTGATGGATTTCTTCTTTGGTATTCATTACAAAAGGTCCGTGCGGAACAATTGGTTCATTTAAAGGTTCTCCACTGAGAATTAAAACAATGCTCTCTTCCGTGGCTTCAATTGTGAATAGTTCTCCTGCATTTTGAAAGAGTGCAAAATGATCGGTCGGTACTTTTTCTTCATTATTAATGATGATATTTCCTTCAATAACTAAAATTCCAGTATTGAAGTTGGCTGGAAAATTAAATTCGGCTGTTCCACCAGTTTTCAATTTAGCATTCATTAAATGAACTGGGCTGAAAGTTGAGGCTGGACCTTTTTTATTCAGGTAATTTCCAGCAATCACTTCTATAAATCCGTTTTCTCCTAAATCTACCATTTCCATTTCACCATTTGCAATCGCTTGATATTTAGGCGCACTCATTTTATCTTTTGCCGGAAGATTCACCCACAACTGAACCATTTGAAATGTTCCCCCTTCTTTCGCCCATTCTCTTTCGTGAAATTCTTTGTGAAGAACTCCAGAAGCCGCCGTCATCCATTGTACATCGCCTTGCCCAATAATTCCACCACCGCCGGCAGAATCGTGATGTTCTACTTTTCCTTGGTAAGCAATGGTCACGGTTTCAAACCCACGATGCGGATGAACGCCAACGCCTCTTGGTGTCGAAGTTGGCCCGAAATTAAACTTAGAATTGTAATCCAACATAATGAAGGGATCCATTCTTTTCATATCCAATCGCTGACCACTGGGAATAAAATTATGCACTCTGAAACCATCGCCTACAAAATGCGCAGGTCTTGGCGCTACTATGATTTCTACCTTTTTTACTGACATCTTTTTCTTATTTATAAATACAAATTTACAGCAGAAAATATTTGAAATCATTGATGTAAGGTAAGTTATGAATAGGTGCAATTCTTAAAATCGACAAGAGCAGAATCAATGAAGAATATTTTTAAGAGGCCACAAAATATTCGACATTTTACAATTTTACTGTGAAAACTTTTGAATGATTTATTATAATAAAAGATCGCCGCTGACGTGGTTTAAGTTAAAAGTAGAATAGCTAAACCTTGTCAAGGTTTTGAACCTTGACACGGTTAGTTTTGAAACCGTTTTTTATTTAAGCTTGCGATTTCATGTTATTGCCATCGGTAGAGTGGAGTCTTCTAAAAACAAACCCAGTAACAATTGTTAGAAATCCGACTAAGAAAAAGGTGTAGCGAAAAGCCAAATGAATTTCGCCGTGAGTAACTGCTGCGTTGTTTTCAAATAACTTTAAAGTGATTAGCCCAATGGCAATACCAAACCCAACCGCTAACTGTTGATTAACTGCGAGGAGTGAATTGCCGCTGCTGGTATGAGAATCACGCAAATCTGCAATCGCAATAGTGTTCATCGCTGTGAATTGAATCGAGTTGAAAAAACCGAGCACCGCAATAATCGGTATAAACCAATAAATAGAAGTATCGATTCCAGGGATTCCCAAGCAGGCAATCAAAAATCCGATGATGAACGTATTAATCATCAGCGTTTGGCGATACCCAAATTTATCTAGAATTTTAATCACGAATGATTTCCCAAACATCGCTGTTAAAGCCATTGGAGCCACAATCCAACCGGAGATTACGGCAGTCTGTCCGTAAGCGATTTGAATCATTAAAGGTAATAAAAGCGGGATTGCACTAATTCCCAATCTGGTGGCTAAGTTTCCTAGAATTCCAACGCGGAAGGTTCTGACCTTAAATAAATTTAGGGGAAAAATAGGATTTGCAGTTTTTTTAGCGTGGACATAATAATAGTAAATCATTAAAAATCCTAAAGTGAAAATTAACAAAACGGGTGTAGTGTTTTTTGCAGTACCAAAAAGTTCCAGTGAAATTGAAAGCAGGAGTGAGGCTGAGGCAAAGATTAAAAAACCCTTTAAATCAAAGGTGATTTCAGTCGAGCGATAATCGGGCATATATTTCAAACTGAGGATAATTCCTAACAAACCGAAAGGGATATTAATCAGGAAAATCCAGTGCCACGATAAATAATCAACCATGTAACCGCCGACCAGCGGACCGAGAATTGGTCCGATTAACGCGGGAATAATCGCGTAGTTCATGGCTTGTACGAGTTCTTTTTTCTTAAAAGTTTTAATTAAAGCGAGTCGTCCAACTGGCGTCATCAAACTACCGCCAATTCCCTGAATCACTCTGGAGATGACCAAGTGGTTGAGGTTTTGCGAAGCTGCACAAAGAATCGAACCCAGGCTGAAAATAATTAAAGACGCGATAAATATTTTTCGGGTTCCGAATTTATCGGCTAAAAATCCGCTTACCGGCATGAATAAAGCCAAAGTCAAGACGTAGGAGATAATCGCGTTCTGCATGTTCAAGGGAGATTCCATCAAATCTTTTGCGATGGAAGGCAGCGAAGTATTGAGGATGGTAGAATCCAACATCTGCATAAAAATGGAAGTCGCCAGAATTAAAGGCAGGAATTTTTTAACAGAATTTTCTTGGATTATTGGCATGCAGTAAATTTAGCGCAAATCACTGCAAAGGCGTTGCCAACTAGCAGCAACTTTATAAAAATCTTCCATTGATAATTGCTATTAGGAAATACCGATCTCTTTTTTAATAATCTACTTATTCTCACAAAAGTCCAAGAGGTAATTCCTTATTTCAAAATCTGTTTTATCACCAACTTCATTGAAGGTTTGACAAGCATCATTAATTTTGCCCGTGGCGAGATAAGAAATCCCAAGCTTAATCATGGATTCTTTGATGATCGTTTTAAATTGATTTCGCTCGGTTTTTAAAGTTTTTATTTTAGACAATTCTGTAATTGCTTTGTCGTATTTCTTGGTGTAAAAATATTTCAACCCAATGGCACTATAGGAATATAGCTTTCGTTCTTCTTTATCAGCTAAATCATTTTCCCATTTTAACTGATTGACTTCTTTAAAAATGAGTAAATCCTTTCCGGTTAGATTATTAAAATATTTGGTAGCTCTTTTTAGCCCTAAGATGAACTGACTATCATATAACGCATCGATTGAATTTAGAACTTTGATGTTTTTAAGCTGATTGTTGGTAGTTAGGATAAACTCAATTTGAAAGTTCAAATTTTTGAAATCTTTGGAGTTTCTAGCATTGATGTTTTTGTCGATGAAATCGTCTAAAGATAACTCGTTGTTGAATTCATAGCCAGTCAATGAATTATCAACAAGAATGGTTGTGCCGTCTCTTTCAATTTCTTTCAATGCAAACTCGGGAAACTTTTTCACAAAATCTTCGGCTTTTAAATAGGAGCTGGATTTGTCTTCTTTATCTTCTTGAATAATTAAATAGTTGTCTTTAATACGAAAATTAAGCGTTCGAAAGGACGTTTTTATTTGGTTCTTTGTGAATTGTGCAGCGAAGGGAAAGTTGCTGATTTTAATGGCGTTTTCCTTAATCTCAAAAATTTGTTTTGTGGAATATTGAGGATCAGTAAGGTCAAGGTTTTTACCGTTATTGAGCATCGTTTTAACCATAATCCATTTTCCGGTCAGGTCTTTACTTTGTGAATAATAATTGGAAAAATTGAGAACGATAAGAAACAGGGCGTAGAAATATTTCATGTTTTTGCTTGGTGATTGAATATCAAATATACACATTTACCGAAACTACGATTATCCCTACGGTTTTTTTAGGCGAGGTTTGCGCCCCAGCTTGAGTGGAACTCTTTTTGCGAAACGCAGTGCAGCAAAAAAGTGGGAACGGAAGATGGATGAAGGCGCCCAAATAAGTATCATCATGTTTCGGTTAAAAAACCTTATTTTTGCAAAAATTATAGCCCGAAGATTCGAGGCTGAATTCAATTTAAATTATCCGAAATGGAACTCATACACAGAAACTTACTCATCGGAATTCACGATGCCTTGCAAGAAACATTTTTCGAAGACCGAAAATACGCCGATAAAGTAATAGAACGACTTTTGAAAGGACACAAACAATGGGGCAGCGAAGACCGAAAAGTGGTGGCGCAGACTTTTTACGACATCATCCGTTGGAAAAAACGCCTTGAATATTACATGGGCGAAGGCGTGAAACCTGCCAATATTTACAAATTAATTTTGACCTATTGCCTGTGGACCAAAACGCATTACAAGAAATTTGAAGAGTTTGACGGTATTAAAAATGCTGAAATCCTCAATAAATTAAAGAAAAACAACGTTCCGACGAAAGCGATCGAACATTCGATTCCGGACTGGTTGGCAGAAACTTTCGAAAGAGAATTGGGGCCAAGCTGGGAACGGGAAATGGTGGCTTTGAACGAACAAGCACCGACAATCCTCCGCGTCAACACCTTAAAAACGACGGCCAAAGAATTGGTGTCAGACTTGAGAGATGAGAATGTTGAAAGTTTCTTGATTCCAAATTATCCAGATGCAGTTCAGTTAGAGCAAAAGAAAAACGTGTTTTTAACGACTGCGTTTAAAGATGGTTTGTTTGAAGTTCAAGATGCCTCTTCTCAAAAAATTGGTGAGCTTTTAGACGTTGAAGAAGGAATGCGTGTGGTTGATGTTTGTGCTGGAGCGGGTGGAAAAACCTTGCACCTGGCGGCTTTGATGAAAAACAAAGGTCAGATTATCGCCCTTGATATTTACGCCTGGAAATTGGCAGAATTAAAACGTCGCGCCAAAAGAGCCGGCGCTCATAATATTGAAACCCGCTTAATCGACGATAACAAAGTCATCAAAAGGCTACACGGAACCGCAGATCGTTTGCTGATTGATTCGCCGTGTTCGGGGTTGGGTGTTCTAAAAAGAAATCCAGATTCTAAATGGAAAATCGATCAAGAATTCATCGATCGAATCCGAAAAGAGCAACAACAAATTCTACAGGATTACGCCAAGATTTTGAAAAAAGGCGGCAAGATGATGTATGCGACCTGTTCTATTTTGCCAAGTGAAAATAATGAGCAAGTAGAAACTTTCCTTAAAAATAATGAAGAATATACGTTGATCAAAGAAGAGAAAATTATGCCGAGTTCGGGCTTCGACGGCTTTTATATGGCGTTGATCCAGCGAAAAGCATAATGTTTAGGAGCCACAAGATTTTCGTTTTTTCGAAATACAATCCGGCTCTCCACTTTATCTTTTCTTCGTCGTTCCTCCTCAAAAAAGGATGTCGTTTCGATCCGGGCTAGAATAAAGAGCAGGCTTCTTTTACAATTTTAAAATATTGATAGCGTTCCACTGGAGCGCTATTTTTTATTTCTGCCCCTTTCATAAATATTTGTTCGCCACTCGAATTACATGAAACGATCCTCCATAAAGTGCGATAGATTTCTAATTGACAATTCTAATTTATTTTAGAATTTTTTCGTAATATTATTCTATGGAAGAATTCATTCATATCAAGTCAATCATTGCGATTATTCTGGGGTTGAGTTTGACGCATCTCATCAAAGGATCTGTCAATTTTATTCAACATCCAGGTCGGAAGAAATTCTCACTGCTTCATTTCTTATGGGTCTTTTATATTTTGTTTTGATCATTCACTTTTGGTGGTGGGAGTTTAACTTGAAATTGATTACGCAATGGAGTTTTACAGATTATATTTTCATCATCATTTATATTCTTCTTTATTACCTGCTTTGTGCCATTCTCTATCCTGATGATTTGAAAGATTATAGAGGATACGACGATTATTTTTTCTCGCGTAAAAAATGGTTTTTTTCAATTTTAGGACTTTGCTTTTTAGCCGATATTATTGACACCTATTTAAAAGGCAACAATTATTTCCTCGCGAGTGAACCAGAATATTACTCTAGAATTATTGTTCATGCCGCGCTTTGTCTGTTGGCTATCTTTATTAGGAATAGAACTTTCCAATATGTTTTGGTGGTTGCATTTATTTTATATGAGATTTCCTTTATCTACCGTTTTTTTAATATAGAATCGTAATCGTTTTTCCCAATCGGTTTTTATAAATCAATAATGATGTGAGTTACACAGCAATATCCTTTAACAATGGGTTTTGTAGTACGGTTCTTGTTTAAGGTTAATTATGAATCGCAAAGAATTTATTCAGATGAGTAGTTTTGGAATTGCTGCCTTTTTCTTTTTAGGATCAGGCACTTTATTTGGAAAAGCCCAAAATCCTTTAGAAGACCCAAGGGAAAATCAATCCCAAAATCCCACAGAAATTATCGATAAAGACGTGGTCATCATCGGTTCTGGTTATGGTGGGTCGGTTGCAGCTTTGAGGCTTTGCGAGAAAAACATTCCCGTTACTTTATTAGAAATGGGTTTGGACTGGGAGAAGTCTGGTAAGAAGTTTTCTGCCATGAGCAATCCGGGACATTCGGCGGCTTGGTTAAAAACAAAAAGCATTGCTCCTTTTTTCAATCTGTTTAGCTTAGAAAAGTTTACGGGCGCTCTCGATCGTCTCGATTATGAACATATTAAAATATGGGTCGGTCGCGGAGTTGGTGGCGGTTCGCTGGTGAACGGCGGAATGGCCGTAACGCCGAAGATGGAATATTTCAAAGAAATGTTTCCAACTTTGGATACCGATAAATTCTATTCTCATTATTTTCCTTTGGCTAATAAAGAATTGAAAACCAATGTTGCCTCGGAGGAATTCCTGGAAGATTGCGATTTTTATAAGTTCAATAGAGTGGGTGAAGAAGAAGCTCATAAAGCTGGTTACAAAACGGTGCGTGTTCCAAATGTGTACGACTTTAAGTATATGGAACAGGAATACAAGAATGAAGTTCCACGGTCTGCTTTGGCTGGTGAAGTGATTTACGGAAATAACCACGGAAAAAATTCCCTCGACAAAACCTATCTGAGAAAAGCCACCGCCACTCGAAAATTAGAAATCCTGGAACTTCATCAGGTCAACCATATCACCCAAAATTCAGATAAAAGTTATTCCTTGGATATCTCGGTCATCAATACGAAAGGCGAAGAAATTCAGCATAAAATCATTAAGACCAAGAAATTAATTATGGCGGCTGGAACCATGGGATCTCTGGAATTGTTGTTAAAATCTCAGGCGAAAACTCAATTTCCGATTGATCAAAATATTGGTAAAGAGTGGGGGAATAATGGAAACTTTATGACCGGACGAAACTGGGTTAAAGCCTTTTCAGGCGGTACCGGCTTTCAGCAATCTACGATTCCGGTTGGTGGAATTGATCATTGGGAAGATGAAAAATATCCCTTCTTTGTAGAGATCGCGCCGCTGCCAATGGGCATGAATGTGGCGACTTCGCTTTATTTGATGGTGAATAAGCTGAAGAAATTTGGAGGAGTTAGTTATGATGTAAAATCGGAAAAGCTAGATTTGGATTGGAATAAATCTCACACGGCCCACATGAAAGACAATGCAAAATATTTTCTTCGGTCGATGAATAAAGCCAACGGTGGCACGCGCGCACATATGTTGTTTCATAATGGATTTGGCGCTGATGTCTGCTATCATCCGCTTGGTGGAATTGTTTTAGGAAAAGCCACCGATCAGTTCGGAAGACTCAATGGTCATCAAAATTTATATGTCATCGACGGTTCCTTGATTCCGGGTACGATTGGCGTGAATCCGTTCGTGACCATAACTGCGATTGCAGAATATTGTATGGAAGAAATTATTAAGAAAGATTTTGCTTAAAACTCACAAGATTCATCCACATAAAAAAACACTTCCGATTGGGAAGTGTTTTTCATTTTTAGATGAGTTTAAATTTTAATTCTTAATAAATTTAGAATTAATGATTCCATTTTCTGTATGCAATTTGATGAGATACATTCCTTTATTTAAATTGGAAACAGAGATCTGTTTGTCTTTACCAGCACCAGTTTTTACTAATCTTCCGCTCAAATCGTAAATTTCTATTTTAGAAATATTTTGTTTGGTTTCAATATTTAATAGATCTGCAGTTGGATTTGGATAAAGCGTGGTTACAAAAGTTTTGGTTTCTCCTGTGGCCAAAATAAAACTCTGCGTCACGATAATCGATTTTGAATCGACACCCGTTCCTGAAACTACAACAGTTGCACTTCTGCTGGCTCCGGAAGTATTTGTGGTCGCTGACATTATAATTTTAGCGTCACCATTTCCAGATATTAAATTTTTGAAATTATTCTTCTCGGTTAAACTAAGGAAAGAAAGATTTAGCCAATGTTGGTCGCTGTTGGCAGTCCAATCTACATTGTTGATTAAATCAAAAGAAAAAGTGTTTGCATTAGCTGGATTGTTTTCTATTTCAATAGCATTCAGTGACAAATAATCTTTGATCGGCGTTAAATAATAGGAATCTAAATTTCCAAAGGTGGCGATGTATAAATTGGAAGCTCGGCTATTATTTACCGGGTAGTTTAATAGATTATTCGCTGTGGTAAATCCTGTAACATTAATTTTGTCATTACCGATAACATCTATAAAGTTGGATCCATAAGTTGCACCATCAACCGATTTGAAATATTTAAGATTTCCAGAATTATCAATCTTGGTCAAAACTTTATTACCGGAAACTGCGTCAAACGAATATTCAATACCATTAAAGGAAACTTTGTCTTTAGCATAATAATACATGTAGCTATTTTTGTTTTCATCTAGTTCGATATTGGTATAGGCGCCAGTATTAGCATTATTCGAATGCAGCGGTTTTTGCCATAGCACATTTCCTGTCGGTGTTATTTTGGCGAAAAAAGGAATGTAAGCTACGTTCTGATAAACCCTTGGTACCGGAACTAAATCAAGACCCACAAAATCACTGTCCTCATAATTAGAATAATTGCCCATCATTACAAAATTTTCTCCATCGAAAACCACATCATTTGGCCATGAATAATTGTAATTTGTTGAATTTGCATAGAAATTTTTCCCCCATATGATGTTTCCTTCGCTGTCACATTTTAGCATGAGGTGATCGGCAAATTCTGTGCTGGTAGGAATCGTTATTCCGTCTAAAACATAATCGGACTGCAGACTATTAATTGGTTCACAAAATAAATACAGGGTATTATTGGTATCAAAAACCGGAATAAATGAATACGTACTAATGTTATAACTCTTTCCATATTTGAAAATACCGTTTTTATCAAGTTTTACAACGCTAGAATAACCGTTTATTTGTTGGTCGTCGATATAATAACCACCCAAGGTACATAGTAAATAAGCATCTGCATTTGCATCTGTAATTACTGTGAATCTACTACTACCAGGCATTTTTAATTGTTTGCTCCACAAAAGAATTCCATCCTTATTTATTTTTATTAAAACTTTCTCGTTACTGGACATAACACCATTAAAAATAACCTGAGTTCCAACTGCATCAGTGAATGTTGATTGTAAGCCGGAGATGGTACTGATGAATAATAGATTATCATCTTTATCGACGTGGATATAATCGCCAGAGACGTTGAGTTCGGTTTTTCCTAAATCAGCGTTGAAATTAGCAAACCATTTTGGTAAACCGTCAACACCAAGTCGGGTAATATATCTTGATTTAGTAGAGGGAAAATTACTGACTTGTCTTCCGAAAAAATTACCTTTTCCCTCTACCAACGCAGTGAATAGAAGTTCATTTGGAGCAGATTTTAAATGTTTCGAAAATTGTCGTGAATAGGTGCCACCTAAAGCAGAAGTTTTTTCTTTACTCCATTCTACGTTTCCTGTGATGGAACTTTTAATATCAGTCTTGAAAATTCTGATATTTTGTGTAGACTGTGAATGTTTACTTTGATTGGCGCTCATATTTGAACCATAGAAAATGGGTTGGCTGCCAGATACATAATTTCCATTATTATTCGACTGCAATAAAAGACTGTAGGAATCTACGAAAGGCGTCATTTGCACGGTGGTAGTAGAAGAATTTGCATTTGTAAAAGGACTATGATTTTGAAATGAACCCCGTACAAAAAGTAATACGTTGAAACCTGTAAGAGTAGGATTTACTTTGGATGAAAGTATATCAGCACGAAAAATATAACCCGATGAAGTCTTAAATCCACTCGAGGTTCTAAAAAATTCTACGTCTTCTAAATTAGCATTTACTTTCGCAGTGAAATAACAAACAAGGTTTGTTTCGAATTGTGAATTAGGATTATAAGTATAAGGAACCGCCTGCGTTGGCGTGAAAATATTAATGGCTTGCGTATTAAATCCTGTCAATAATAATTTACCTGTAGAATCGAAAGTGATATCGCTAATCACCGAAGGTTGATTGCTACCGGCAGTTTTTAATGCGGACGTAAAGCTCGCGTCTTTATCTCCTTTTACGATAAAACCAGATTTAGCGGCAATTACTTGTGAGCCAAAAAAAGCATCGCCATAAAATGCCACGCCTGACAGATAGAGATCAGAACCTTTTAATGCTACAGATTGTATTTCAGCTCCATAAGAATTTTCTAACAGAACATCACCATTGACATCATTGAGCCTTCTTAATTTATTGTCATAAATAATGAAAGTATCTGTCCCATCAGTTACGGTTTTTATTTTACGAATAGAATTGTATCCATTTTCAAAAAATTGAACCCAAACAGCATTTTCGTTAGGGTCGATTTTCATTAAAAAAGCATCATTAGCATTCACGCCATTAATGGTCCGGCCATTTACCGTAATTGTTCCTTTAAATTGCCCAAAAACATAAACGTTTTCTGAGGAATCAACATGCACATAACGTGCGTTCATGGTTCCGTTCGTTCCGGCATTGAAATTTTTAAACCAAACATTGGTTCCGTTCGCTGCGTTTGATTTTAGAATATATAGATCATCTAAACCCACGGTAGTTGCAGCCAATCCATCAAAACCAACTTCCGACGAATTGGTTGTTCCGACGTGGTAAACATAATTTTCCGACATTTCAACCAGCGAGAGTACACTGCCTTTAATGGTGTTTAATTGGAATAATCTGGTATTTGGGGGTGCTGTTTGTGAAAACGTAAAGTTGCAAAGTGTGAAAAACAGAAGAAGTAGTAGTGCTTTTTTCATATTAAATTATTTAAACAAATATATATTTTTTAATAACACGACTAAATAAAATTCAGTTAATAGCTAAAATTAATCTTTCTAACTTAAATTTTTACTAATTGCAATCTAATTATAGTAGATAATTCATAATGGCCAATTTTTACTTTCGTTTCATAAACATTTGCAATATGTTTGCGATAGAATTATAATCAATTATTAATCATCACTGATCAACTATAGAAAATTATGTGTGGAATTGTATGCCTGTTTGACGCCAAACAAAAAACCGAAATATTAAGACCTCAAGTTTTAGAAATGTCGAAGAAAATCCGCCATCGCGGTCCAGATTGGAGCGGAATTTTTCAGAATGAGAAAGTAATTTTCTCGCATGAACGTTTGGCAATTGTAGACCCAACCTCTGGGAAACAGCCGTTGTTTTCAAAAGATAAAAAAATAGTTTTAGCCGTGAACGGTGAAATTTACAACCATAGAGAACTGCGATTAGAATTTCCGGAATACGATTTTCAAACAGAATCGGATTGTGAAGTGATTATCCCTTTATTTCAAAAATATGGAAAAACCTTCGTTGATAAACTGAACGGAATTTTCGCCTTTGCCATTTATGATATTGAAAATGATATTTATTTAGTTGCCAGAGATCACATGGGAATTTGTCCGCTCTATCAAGGCTGGGATCAAAATGGAAGCTATTTTGTAGCCTCAGAATTAAAGGCTTTGGAAGGAGTTTGTAAAACCATAGAAACCTTTTTGCCCGGACATTTTCTATATAGGGAAGACGGTTACGAAATGCAGCAATGGTATAAAAGAGATTGGGAAGATTACGACAATGTAAAAGACAATACCACTGATATCGATGTGCTGCGAAAAGCCATGGAAGATGCCGTTCACCGCCAGTTAATGAGCGATGTTCCCTACGGAGTTCTACTTTCCGGTGGTTTAGATTCTTCTATTATTTCGGCGGTTACAGCAAAATATGCCCGAAATAGAATTGAAAGTGGCGACACGCAGGAAGCTTGGTATCCGCGACTGCACAGTTTTGCAATTGGTTTAGAAGGAAGTCCAGATTTAATTGCTGCCAAAAAAGCGGCCGACCATATCGGCTCGATTCACCACGAAGTTCATTTCACCATTCAAGAAGGATTAGATGCCGTTCGCGATGTGATCTACCATTTGGAAACGTATGATGTTACTACAATTCGGGCTTCCACGCCGATGTATTTATTGGCGCGGGTCATTAAATCAATGGGAATAAAAATGGTTCTGTCAGGCGAAGGAAGTGATGAGATTTTTGGTGGATATTTATATTTCCACAAAGCTCCCAACGCTAAAGAATTCCATGAAGAGAATGTTAGAAAACTGAGTAAACTTCATCTATATGATTGCTTGCGAGCCAACAAAGCCTTGATGAGTTGGGGAATTGAAGGACGTGTGCCGTTTTTAGATAAAGAATTTATTGATGTTGCGATGCGCCTTAACCCAAAAGATAAAATGGTTGGCGCTCACGAACCGCGAATTGAAAAATGGATTCTTCGAAAAGCCTTTGAAGATATTTTGCCAGAAAACATTACCTGGAGGCAGAAGGAACAATTCTCGGATGGCGTTGGTTACTCCTGGATTGATTCTTTAAAAGAAGTTGCCGCAAATGAAGTGACGGATGAAATGATGACCAATTCAAAATTCCGTTTTCCTTTAAATACGCCTCAGAATAAAGAAGAATACCGATACCGCACGATTTTCGAAGAACATTTCCCAAGTGAAACTGCCGCGGCAACGGTTCCTTCTGTTCCCTCGGTAGCGTGTTCTACGCCGATAGCGTTGGAGTGGGATGAAGCCTTTAAAAATGCCAACGATCCAAGTGGAAGAGCCGTCCTTTCGGTTCACGAAGATTCTTACTAAAGAAAAATATTTCTTCAGATTTTATTCAAAAGCCGTTTCGTCATTATTTGATGAGACGGCTTTTTCTATTGTAGTAAGTTTTCAATTTTAATGAGCTGAGTTCAAAAATTTTAGAAGTAAAGATTTTCATTTAGAATTCATCTAACAATATTTTTGTAACCTTTTTGCGTTTGCTCAACTCTAAGTAGATGAAGGGAATTTTAAAAGACGTCTGTTAACTAAAAGGTTTTTTTCCAATTTGAAAAAAATTAATTTTTAATGGAAAGGGTATTTAAAATTCAAAGTCATCTAATTATTAACCTAAAAAAATCAGCAAAAATGAAAACGCTAAAAAACTTAGCTTTATCGAGCGCCGTGCTAGTGACCGCCATGTTGTCATCAACTGCCGTTTCCGGACAAGATCAAAAAACTCCTAATTTGACCGATCCAGAAATTGCCTCTGTTGCCGTAACCGCAAATCAGGTTGATGTGGAATATGCAGAAATCGCTTTGAAAAAATCACAGAATAAAGAGGTGAAGAATTTTGCCACCGCGATGAAAAACGACCATAGCGGCGTCATTAAAATGGCAGTCGATTTGGTAACGAAATTAAAAGTTACGCCTCTAACCAATGATGTTTCTAAATCATTATTAGAAGGTGCAAAAAAAGAAAAAGCAGTTTTAAATGCTAAAACGGGAAAAGCCTTTGACAAAGCGTACGTCGATAATGAGGTGACTTATCATATTTTTGCGATCGGAGCCGTAGAAAATATGTTGATTCCGCAAGCTCAAAATGCTGAATTAAAAGCGCTGCTTGAAAAAGCTTTGCCGATATTTAAAACCCATCTTGAACATGCAGAAATGATTCATAAAAAATTGAATTCCCCTAAAATGTAATCATGTTAAAATCGTATTTCAAAATAGATTTTTCTACCGTTGCAATTGGGTGTTTATTACTCCTGGCCGGCTGTAATTCTGGGTCCGCAGACACAATGCCGGCCATGAATGATAATTCTGCGCCTACCTCTAAAATGATGGTTGCTGAGAAGAATGCGACAGCGATTGTACCCGCAATTAATTCTACTGAAAAGCTGAATATTGAAGCGACTGATGATGCCAGTTCAAAAACGGCAACCATCGTTACGATTGAAAATATGAAATTCAATCCCGCCACTATTACCTTAAACAAAGGAGAAAAAGTAACCTTCATCAATAAAGATATCGTTGCTCATAATGCCACAGAAACTAAAAATTCCTGGGCTTCTCCAATGTTAGCGAATGGACAATCCTGGACTTTTGCACCCGAAAAAACATCCAATTATTATTGTACCGTACATGTGGTGATGAAAGGTAAAATTATTGTAAAATAAAATTAGCAGAATCGAATTTATACTGATGCCGACTCTCACTGCATTTTCGTGCGGAATCGAAGACACGCATGGTCAAACAATCACTTATATCTTCGGAAAAGCATTGAAAAAATTACCGCCTAAAAAAGGATTTAAATCGTACATTTATAATTATAAAAGAGTGAATATGTCACATTTAACAAAAATAAAATCAATTGAAAATCTTACTCACGATGTGCTTCGTGTGGTTCTAGATAAACCAGCAGGGATCACTTATATTCCAGGTCAGGCTGCTGATATTGCATTGAATAAACTGGGTTGGAGTGATAAGGAAAACTGCTTCACCTTTACTTCTCTGCCAGAAGATGATGAGGTCGAATTTACCATAAAGACCTATCCTGACCATCACGGAATGACGAATGAACTGTTGTCAGCTCAACCCGGAGATGAGGTTCTTATTTATGATTCTTTTGGCGATATCTATTTTAAAGGTCCCGGAATGTTTATCGCTGGTGGAGCGGGAGTTACTCCGTTTATTGCGATGATAAAAGATTTAGAAAAACAAAATAGGTTGAACGGAAATAAACTGATTTTCGCCAATAAAGGAAAGGCTGATATTATTTTAGAAGATTATTTCAAGTCGGTTCTTGATGGAAATTTCATTAATATTCTTTCCAATGAAGATTTAGATGGATACGAACATGGTTACATCTCACCGGAAATTATTAAGAAGTACGATGAGGATGATTTAAATTATTATTACCTCTGTGGTCCACCACCAATGATGGAAGCGATTGAAGGTCATTTACACGCTTTAGGAATTGCCTCGGAATTTATCGTCAAAGAAAGTTTTTAAACCTTTCTTTATTATATTGATCTTGCTCAAGTTAAAATTTCTAACTTGAGCATTATTTAGCCCAAAAATACATTTATGAAAAATTATGCTCTCGTAACGGGTAGCGCCGACCGAATAGGAAAAGCCGTGGCCATTCATTTAGTGAAACAGAATTACAATTTGGTTTTACATTATAATTCGTCGAAGCACAAAGCCGAAAAACTGAAAGAGGAAATCGAATCTATTTATGAAGACACCAAAGTAGAATTGCTACAGATCAATTTTTTAAAAGAAAATAATTTCGATCAAATCTTTCAGGAATTAAAAAAGAAAAAAATAATTATTGAAGTATTGGTGAATTGTGCGTCAGATTTTATTCCTTCTAATTTTAAAGACGAAGGAAGCGAGCTTTACGATAAAGAAATGACGATCAATTTCAAAATCCCTTACCTACTCACCAAAGCTTTTGCCAGCGTGTATGGCAGCGGAAATATTATTAACTTCGTGGATACCAAAGTTGAAAAAAATAAGACCGTTCACCTCGATTATATTTTGAGTAAAAAATTATTAAAAGATTTCACTAAGATTTCCGCAGTTGAATTAGCTCCAAACATCAGAGTTAATGGAATCGGACCAGGATTGATTCTCCCACCACCAGGAGAAGATGAAAGTTACCTTTTGAATCTTGCGAAAAATATTCCTTTAAAAACAATCGGTAATTTAGAAGAAATTATAAAAGCAGTTCAGTTTATTTTAGAGAGTCAATTCTTCACTGGGCAAATTTTGTATATTGATGGTGGCGAACATTTGGTTTAAGAAAATTGAATATTTTACAACTGGAAATACTACTTACTTAGACATTTGCTTCCAAAGCAAAAACAGAAAAAAACAAACAACAAATAGAAAAAAGT
The DNA here is from genome assembly GCF_900109615.1 of Kaistella antarctica. Lineage (GTDB taxonomy): Bacteria > Bacteroidota > Bacteroidia > Flavobacteriales > Weeksellaceae > Kaistella > Kaistella antarctica. Next base: position 32,877 of record NZ_FOIX01000004.1, on the reverse strand, counting down.
ATGGGCGCAACCTATAATCCAAAATTATCCATCGTTCGAGTAGAAAATTTAAGACTTCGATCTTATATCGGTTTCTTTGATTGGGAAAAAGAGAAATTGCAAGATGTAATTATTTCTTTTTCATTTAAATATGATACTGCGATGGCCTCGAAAACGGACGACGTGCAACATGCGGTGGATTATAAAGAAATCACCAAAGGAGTTATTGATTTCGTTGATCATAAAAGCTTTCATTTGATTGAGGCTTTGGCGGAGGAAATTTACATGCATATTCAAAAAGTAGGTGCGGCATTACAAGATATTATGGTGAAAGTTGAAAAACCTCACGCTTTGCGTTTTGCTGATAATGTGATGGTGGAAATCGATGGCAAAGATCGATACCACACGGCTGTAATCGCGATGGGTTCTAATATCAATTCAGAAGATAATTTTACTAAGGCTTTAAATCATCTTCAAGAAATAGGATTTGTCATGCAGAGAACTGCTTTTATCAAAACAGAACCTCTAAAGTTTGAAGAGCAACCCGAGTTTTTGAATGGAGCCATTCTTCTGCACACCAAAAAAAGCCTGTCAGAATTAACAATGCATTTAAAACAAATTGAAGCGTTATTAGGAAGAGTAAGAACTGAAAACAAAAATGCACCGCGCGAAATCGATTTGGATGTCCTTACTTACAACGGATTTATTACTGATCAAGATATGGAGGAATTGCCTTTCCTTATTGATTTTGTTCAGCAACTACAACCAGAGATTAAACTTCAAAAGTAAAATCTTCTCTTTTTAAATTCAAAAAAAATCAACCAAAATTAATGGTTGAATTTTTATTTGAAGGCAGTTTCGAAAAACTACTTTGTTTCTTTTTTTAAGTAATCTTTGGTGTCTTTGTAACTTTCATCTACAGCTTTGCCTGTGTTTTTCACCGCTTTTTTAGTCCATCTAGCTCCTTTTTTCACTCCTTTCTTAGTCGCTTTCACTCCTTTTTTTGCCGTCTTAGCAGTCCATTCTGCACCATCTGAAACGCCATTTTCGACTGCTTTTGCATCTTTTTTTATTTCTTGTTTAACGGTATTTTTTTCTTGTGCAGAAACTCCGATTGAAAGTAAGATTACTGCGGCAACGGATAACAATTTAGTTTTCATAATTTAAATATTAATTGTTGTTAATTAAAATGGTGGCGCACAAATTAAGCCATGGGTTCGGTATTAAAAACATTAACTAAAGTTTAACGCGAACGCTAAAACGAGAATTTTAAATTGCTAAAACCAAACAAGTTCAAAAAAAAACCGTCTCATCAATAAAGACGAGACGGTTTCTATTTTTTTAATGCTCTCTTTTTACAACAGCAACTGGATTCAGTTTAATCAGTTTCATTTTGTCTAAGACAATCATGATTTGATAAGTGACATCCATTTCGTGCCATCTTACACCACCGAAGTTCGCTCTTCCACCATGTTTGTGGTGATTATTGTGATACGCTTCACCCATCATTAACCAATCGAATCTCAATAAGTTTTTAGAAGTATCAGAAACTTTAAAGTTGGTATAACCGTAAATATGTGCAAACCAGTTAATAATAACTCCGTGAATTGGCGCCATCATATAAGCAACTGGCAATAAAAGCCACTGCCACCAAGCTGTTGCGAAGAAATAAAAGAATACCGTATAAGCGATTGCCCACGCCAATCTGGAAACCCAAGAACTTGCGAACTTATCGAAAGCCGCCCACTGAGGTACATTCTTAGTAAATTTTTCTTCGATAATTGCTTTCTGACTATTGATGTCAGCATAGATTTTTTTTGTACGCCACATCATCGAAAACAAATTGTCGTCGTATTTCGGAGAATGTGGATCTTTCTCGGTATCAGCATAAGCGTGGTGCATTCTGTGCATAACCCCGTAACCGTAAGCAGAAAGATAATTAGAACCCTGCGTAACCCAAGTTAAAACGTAGCACAATTTCTCTCCAAATTTTGACATTTTAAAAGATTGGTGTGCTGCATATCGGTGCAGGAAAAACGTTTGAAAAAATAGTCCAGAATACCAAAGGACTATGATAAATAGGATGATAACCATAGTATATATTATTTCACAAAGATACAATGAAAACCTTAAAAATGAAAGCCGGAAATCATCCGGCTCTCACAAATATTTGTTAATACTGACGAATATCAGTTATTTCTAAATAGCTTTCACAATGAAATAATTCTTTTTCCCTTTTTGTAATAAAAGGAATTTCCCATCGATTAAATCTTTTTCTGCGACTTCAAACGTTTCGCTTACTTTTTCTTTGTTAATAGAAATAGAGTTGCTGGTCAATTCTCTTTTTGCTTCTCCTTTAGATTTCAAGAAACCAGATTTGTCTGAAATTAAATCTACGATATTACAACCAACCACTTCAGATTTCAAAATCTCTTTTTGTGGAACTCCTTCGAAAACTTCTAGAAAAGTGGCTTCATTCAAACTCACTAAATCTTCTGCAGTTGAACGTCCGAATAAAATCTCAGAAGCTTTTATGGCTTTCTCAAATTCTTCACGGTTGTGAACCCAAACGGTAACTTCTTCTGCTAATTTCTTTTGCAGTTTTCTTTCGTGTGGCGCTGTTTTATGATCTTCAATTAAAGCCTCGATTTCTTCTTTGCTTAAGAAGGTATAGTATTTAATAAATCGTTCTGCATCCGAATCAGTTGCGTTAACCCAAAATTGGTAAAATTTATAAGGTGAAGTTCTCTTCGCATCCAGCCAGTAATTTTCGCCAGCTTCCGATTTCCCAAATTTAGAACCGTCGGCTTTGGTAATTAATGGCATCGTTAGCGCAAATGCTTCTCCCTGAACTTTTCTGCGGATTAATTCTGTACCGGTGGTAATATTTCCCCACTGATCAGAACCTCCCATTTGAAGTTTGATGTTTTTCTCTTTGTACAAATGAAGGAAATCGTAGCCTTGTAAAAGTTGGTAAGAAAATTCGGTGAAACTCATTCCTTCTGCGCCACCTTCACCGGTGATTCTTTTCTTCACCGACTCTTTGGCCATCATATAATTCACGGTAATATGTTTACCCGTATCACGAATAAAATCAAGGAATGAAATTTCTTTCATCCAGTCGTAATTATTCACCAATTCGGCGCTGTTTGGTTCTGATCCATCAAATTTTAAAAACTTAGACAATTGACCTTTCAAACAATCCACATAATGGTTGAGTGTATCTTCATCTAAAGCGTTTCTTTCGTTTGATTTTCCAGAAGGATCACCGATCATGCCGGTTGCACCACCAACTAAAGCGATTGGTTTATGACCGTGTTGTTGATAATGTGCCAGAACTTTGATAGGGATTAAACTTCCGATATGCAACGAATCAGCGGTCGGATCAAAGCCTATATACGCCGTGGTCATTTCCTTATTCAATTGTTCTTCGGTTCCTGGCATCATGTCGGCAAATAGCCCGCGCCATTTCAGTTCTTCAATAAAAGCGTTCATTATCTTAAAAATTTTAAGAGGCAAAGGTAAGAATTTTGAGGGAGAATGGAAGATGGACAGTCTGTGAAATTTCATACAATGAATCTCAACTTCAATAATGAAAAGACCTACTTTCTCTATTAAACCAAACTTTCCAAAACTAAATGTATCGACAATTTCAACTTTTAATGTGGCAGCTTTTTATGTAAAAGTCCGTAAGCCAAAGTTCCTAAAATCGAACCAGCAATTACAACTAAAATTGAGTAAAAACCAGCGCCAGCCAAAACAAACATCGGTCCCGGACATGCGCCAGTTAGTGCCCAGCCTAAACCGAAAATCGTTCCTCCAATCAAATATCTATAAATGCCAAGTTTCTTTGGTGTCAAACACATCTCTTGATTGTCAAACGCTTTGATATCATTTCTCTTAATCAACTGAACGCCTATTAATCCAATGATCACCGCTGAACCAATGATTCCGTACATGTGAAAAGAGGCAAAGTGAAACATCTCGTAAATTCGGAACCACGACGCTGCTTCTGATTTGTACATGACGATGCCGAAGAATATACCTACTGCTAAAAATTTTAAATATTTCATGAACCGAAAATTAAGGGATATAATAAATGAATCATCACAAGACCTCCGATGAAGAAACCGACCACTGCAATCAGCGACGGGATTTGTAAATTACTCAACCCAGAAATCGCATGACCTGAGGTGCAGCCTCCTGCGTATCTTGCTCCGAATCCAACTAAAAATCCACCCACAATTAAAATCGCAAGCGTAAACGGATCAGAAAGTTTTTCAACATTAAAAATTTCCGTAGGTAAGTACGCATTATTAGCGCTTTCAATTCCGTAATCCTGAGAAAGTTGGGTCGCGATTTCTGGGTTGATTTCAACCACATTGTTCGACATAAAAGTTGAAGCTAAAAATCCACCGATGATTGCACCAATTACAACCATTAAATTCCAGCGTTGGCTTTTCCAGTCAAATTGAAAGAAAGAGGAAACTTTCCCAGCGCCGCCAATCGCACACATGGTTCTCAAATTAGAAGACATGCCAAAATGTTTTCCCATGTAGAGGAGTAAAAACATTGTTAGGGCAATCAAAGGTCCGGCGACATACCACGGCCACGGCTCATAAATCAAATTCATATTTTCTTAATTTGCGGCAAAGATAAGCTTATGAAAAGATAAGTTGCGAAACTTAACTTGGGTGCAGCGTTGAAAATATTTGCTAGTAATTATATTCTAAAAATTTTCTGTTTTAATCTCGCGTCTTCAGTGTCTTTAATTATCTTTATTGATTATAAATCATCTTTTTTTTATAACTTCGCCGTAAATGTTAGATTAATGAAACAATTTATACTCATCGCTTTTCTAAGCGTTTTTTTATTGGGATGTAAGGACACAAAACCGAAAGATGGTAAATTCCACATCGTTACCACGACTTCTATGATTACCGATCTCGTTGAAAATATCGGCGGAGACAAAGTGGTAGTTCAAGGATTAATGGGTGCAGGAGTAGATCCACATTTGTATAAAGCGTCTGAAGGCGACGTTTCAAAACTTTCGAATGCGGACATGATTTTGTACGGAGGTCTTCACTTAGAAGGAAAGTTGGTAGAAGTTTTTGAAAAAATGCAAAAACAAAATATCAAGACTGTCGCGGTTTCCGATGCTTTAGATAAAAAAGATTTGATTGGCTCCACCTTATTTGCATCGAATTATGATCCGCATATTTGGTTTGATGTTACCAATTGGGAAAAAATTACCGTTTTTGTTGCTGATCAATTATCGGCAGCGCGTCCAGAAGACAAGGCGTTTTTTCAAGCTAACGCTACAGCTTATCTGGCGAAGTTGAAAACTTTAGAAGAAGAAATTAAAGCGGAAATCGCAACACTTCCTGTTGACAAACGCCGATTGGTTACGGCACACGATGCTTTTTCTTATTTTGGCAGAGCGTATCAGTTTGATGTCGTCGGTTTGCAGGGATTGTCCACCGCGACAGAAGCTGGGGTGCAGGATGTTCAAAAAACCGCCGCCTATATTATCGATCATAAAGTAAAAGCAGTTTTTATTGAAAGTTCCGTTCCGAAACGTACGGTAGAAGCTCTGCAGAAAGCTGTCAACTCTAAAAATCACAACGTGGTTATTGGAGGAACTTTGTTTTCTGATGCTTTAGGAAATCCGGGAACACCCGAAGGAACCTATATAGGAATGTTTAAATTTAATGTTCACACCATCGTTAGCGCTTTAAAATAATGGAAAAAATAGCAGTTAAAGTAGACGATCTTACGGTCGCTTACAACTACAAACCGGTTCTTTGGGATATTGATTTACAGATTCCCGAAGGTGTTTTGATGGCGATTGTCGGACCCAATGGTGCGGGGAAATCAACTTTAATTAAAGCCATTTTAGGAATTTTAAAACCTATCGCTGGAAGCGTTACTATTTTTGGAAAACCTTATGATTCTCAACGCAAAAAAGTCGCTTATGTTCCGCAAAAGGGTAGTGTCGATTGGGATTTTCCTACGACTGCGCTCGATGTGGTGATGATGGGAACTTACGGTACTCTGGGCTGGATTAAACGTCCCAAAGAAAAAGAGAAAAAACAGGCTCTAGAAGCTTTGGAAAAAGTGGGAATGCTTTCCTTTAAAGATCGACAGATCAGCCAACTTTCGGGCGGACAACAACAGCGGATTTTCTTAGCACGCGCTTTAGTGCAGGATGCTGAAATCTATTTTATGGATGAACCTTTTCAAGGAGTTGACGCCACGACTGAAGTTGCGATCATCAATATTTTAAAAGAACTTCGAAAAGCCAACAAAACGGTTGTGGTGGTGCATCACGATTTGCAAACCGTTCCTGAATATTTTGATTGGGTAACCTTTCTCAATGTGAAAAAAATTGCCACTGGACCAGTGAAAGATATCTTTAATGATGATAATCTTACGAAGACTTACGGCATCAATTACAAAGTGAGTATTCAAAAATAAAATGGAAATACTAGAATACATCAAACTTGTTTTTAGTGATTATACCTTGCGAACAATCACGCTGGGAACTGCTATCTTAGGCGGAGTCACCGGAATGTTGGGCAGTTTCGCCGTGTTGCGGAAACAAAGTTTATTAGGTGACGCGATTTCTCACGCAGCCCTGCCTGGGATTGCTTTAGCTTTTCTGATTACGGGTTCCAAAGATACCAACGTTCTTCTAATCGGAGCTTTAATTAGTGGCCTCATCGGTACTTTTTGGATTCGTGGAATCACCACCAAAACCCATCTGAAATCGGATACGGCTTTAGGATTAATCCTGTCCGTTTTCTTCGGTTTTGGAATGTTGTTGCTGACTTTTATACAGAAACAACCCAACGCGAATCAAGCTGGACTGGATAAATATCTGTTCGGACAAGCTGCTACTTTGGTCGAAAGCGATGTCTGGCTCATGAGCATCGTCACTGGGTTATGTTTAATTGTACTTCTGCTTTTCTGGAAAGAATTCAAAATTCTACTTTTTGATAAAGATTATGCGCATACGCTCGGGTTTAATACCAAGTTCATTGATGTTTTAATAACGAGTTTTATTGTGCTTGCAATTGTGCTGGGCTTGCAAACGGTCGGAGTTGTCTTGATGAGCGCCATGCTTCTAGCACCCGCTGCCGCAGCGAGACAGTGGACGAATAGTTTAAGCGTCATGGTTTTTCTGGCCGCAGTTTTAGGTGCAGCTGCTGGAGTTTTTGGCACCGCCATCAGTTCGACTCAAAATAATTTATCAACCGGACCTGTGATCGTTTTAGTTGCCTCAGTTTTTGTTTTGTTCTCGTTTATATTTTCACCCAAACGTGGCCTTTTATTCCGACAAATAAGATTGATTCAAAACCGGAACGATTTAGAATTACAGAAAACCTTGGCTTTTATGTACCACATTGTAGAGGATCACGAAGACATTTCTCATCCACACGCCATCAAAATTTTAAATAATTTTCAAGGCTACAGTCGGAAAGGGCTGCAAAAATTAGTCAATAAAAACTACGTGACTTTGCAAGGTGAGATGTGGAGTTTAACTCCTCAAGGCGTGGAAGTGGCTACGAATATGTACAATCAAAACCTGAAAGATGAGTAGTGCTCAGTTAGAAATACAGATCATAGCCAGTTTGGTAGCGATTGCCTGCGCCATTCCAGGAACTTTTTTGGTTCTGCGGAAGATGGCGATGATTAGTGATGCCATCAGCCATTCTATTTTGCCTGGGATTGTGGTTGGATTTTTTATTACCCAAGATTTAAATTCACCTTTATTGATTTTGCTCGCCGCGATGACTGGTGTTTTGACCGTGGTTTTGGTGGAGAAAATTCAGCAGACCAAATTGGTAAAGGAAGATACAGCCATCGGCCTGGTGTTTCCAGCGCTCTTCAGTATTGGCGTGATCATGATTGCGAAATATGCGAATGATGTGCACCTGGATATCGACGCAGTGCTTTTGGGCGAACTGGCCTTCACGCCGTTTGACCGGATTTATTATGACGGCATGGATCTAGGTCCGAAATCATTATGGGTGATCAGTATTATTTTGCTGGCAACGCTCGCGCTTTTATTTGCTTTTTATAAAGAATTAAAGATGAGTACGTTTGATGCGGGATTGGCTACTTCCTTAGGGTTTTCGCCTGCCATTATCCATTATGGTTTGATGAGTGTGGCGTCGATTACGACCGTTGGCGCCTTTGATGCCGTCGGTGCTATTTTAGTGGTGGCTTTGATGATTGCTCCTGCGGCGTCCGCTTATTTGCTGACGACGAACCTTACGAAAATGATTGTGCTGGCTTGTTTTTTTGGCGTCTTTAGTGCAATTGCCGGCTATTGGGCCGCCAACTATTTAGATGCCTCGATTGCCGGAAGTATCGCAACCATGTTGGGTCTGGTGTTTTTGGTCGTCTATTTATTTGCGCCGAGTAAAGGATTAATTGCGGTTTTGTATCGCGAGAAACAGCAGCGAATTGAAGTTTCCTTGATTACTTTTATTCTACATTTAAAAAACCATCACGAGCAAAAGGAACGTCATGTGAATCATCTCAACGAGCATATCAACTGGCAGAAGATTCGCAGCAAAACGGTGTTGAATTTAGGCTTGAAAAATAATTTGTTTACCATTGATAACGACATCGTTTCATTGACGGAGAAGGGAAATGACTTTACTACCAAAGCCATTGATTATATTGTGACCAATGAAGATGCCCAAATTGAAGATATGAAAGATGATTTCTTTTTATTTAGAGGATAACCTCTGCGATTCATCTTAAACTGGCACCGTTAAAATTTCTCGATTTTTAAAGGTTTTCTAAAAACATTCCGCAAGTCTTCACAAAGATTTGCGACTGGTCTATTTTTTTCATATCTTTTTTTCGATTTTAAATTCTAACAAAATCCGCAGAATTTTCAGTCTCTAAATTTCAATTATCCTTTATGGAAAAACAACATAACAGAAAATGGACGATCATTTACGGATCCGTCGCAATGGTCCTAATCGCCATTTATTATTTGGTGAATCTGCCCATCTTCAGTTCGTGGGGACATTATATTCCTTTCCTCCGAAAGTTGAGTTTAAGTCTCTTTCTCATCTCCCTTATTTTTTTCATCAGCAAATTTATTGAGAAACTGATTTACAGTCAGAACCATCTCGAGGGCGATCGCTACAACCTTTTGCGCATCGTCAGGTTTCTAGCCTTAGTCTTCAGTTTAATTGTTGCAGCCTCTTTCTTGTTTCAAAATTTATATGCCGCGGCCGTGAGTTTTGGGTTGATTTCCTTGATTTTAGGGTTTGCCTTGCAAGCGCCGATTTCCTCTTTTATCGCCTGGATTTATTTAATTTTAAGACGCTCCTATTTAGTTGGCGATCGTATTCAGATCAAAGGATTTCGTGGTGATGTCGTAGAAATTAATTATTTAGATACGTCGATTCTGGAATGCAGTGGCGATTATTTGGGCAATGACCGACGAAGTGGCCGAACCATTCGGTTTCCCAATAGTTTAATTTTGCGTGAAGAAATCATTAATTACTCTGGGCCGCAGGTTCCTTTTATCTGGAACGAAACTGCCATTCAGGTGGCCTTCACCAGCGATTTACAGTTTGTGGAAGATTGTCTGCTCGAGGCGGCACGGCAAGATTTTAAACAAAAATATCCCCGAATCAATATGCAGAAACATAGCCTTTGGGAACCCGGCGTTTACTTTAGAAATAATGCGTATGCCTGGATGGAAGCCGTATTGATGTATCCCGTTGAACCCAGAGATACGACTGATCGACGGAATCGAATTTTGAAAATGGTGTTGCCAAAATTGAATGCGGCGCCAGCTCAGGTTCAGTTTCCAGAAGGAATCAGAAGATAGATTGATTTGTTTTTTTAAGTATTTTCTTTAAAAATATCTCCCTTAAAAAATCCTGAAAAATTCAAATGGTTTTCCTTAGTTTTGTATTTTAATTCTTCAATTCTGAAAAGTATTCATGGGAGATTTTCTTGGTTATGTCATCGCCTTTTTCGCGATTTTACTGATTCGCTATTTTATAACGGCTGGTTTTTTCTATGCCTATTATCTGAAAGTTAAAAACAAAAAAACCGACAAAAAGATCTTAAGTCAAAGACCACTTAAAAAAGATCAAGTCAAAAAAGAAATTTACTGGAGCATTATTTCTTCCGCCATCTTTGCTTTTTTTGGCGCCTTGCTTTATTGGTTGTATCTCCATCAGTTTACCGGGATTTATCTCGATCCTGCGGAGTACGGATATTGGTATTTACCTGTCAGCATCGTCGCGGTTTTGCTGGTACACGAGACGTATTATTACTGGCTGCATCGCGCCATGCATATTCCAAAAATCTACAAAGTAGTTCACAAAGTTCATCACAATAGTTTGAGTTCTACGCCGTGGACGGCCTTTTCATTTCATCCCTGGGAAACTATTTTGGAAGCTTTAATTCTACCGATTATTTTATTAATCATTCCGCTGAATATTTATGTACTTTTATTTTATCTGATTTTCATGACCTTCAGCAGCATGGTCAATCATCTGGATATTGAAATTTATCCGGCTCCTTTCAGACGAAGTAAGTTCGGGAAAATGTGGATTGATGCCACGCATCATCACTTTCACCACAAAGAATTCACCACCAATTACGGGTTGTACTTTACGTTTTGGGACAAATGGATGGGTACGGAAAGTCGTAAAATGTAGGGTCGAGAGTTTAAAATGAGCTCAGTTAATCTTAAGTCTAACATTTTTCCATAAAAAAAGAAGTGGCTGTTACCACTTCTTTAATCTAAGATTATTACCCATTTATTTTTTAATTGCTTTTATCGTCTTCACACTTCCGTCTTTATAGGTAAGTGAAACCAAATAAATACCTGATTTCAAATCAACAAGATTGAGTGTAGAACTTGCTTTAAGTGATTTAACTAATCTTCCTGATAAATCCCTAACAGAAATTGTGGCAAGATCTTTCACATCGGAAATATTCAAAACATCCGTGAAGGGGTTTGGATATACTTTAATTTCGTCTGTCGCAATTACGTTTGAAGTTGCTAATGCAGAACAGTTTGCAGAAATTATATAATTACCAAACTGGGTATCAGAGTAGGCGGTCAATAATATTCTATAGGTCGTTCCCATCGTTGCATTGAAAGTAACTATTGGACTATTATTTAACCCGGGACAGCCAGCGTCTGCATAACCAGCACCATTAACATTGCTGGTGCACGACAGTGTTGCACAATCGCCAGTGTAAACTCTTAGGAAAGAATCGTAATCTGTGCCACACGCAGAAATCGTCATCGGGCCATTTTTAGTTGCAGTCACTTTAAACCAAACCCCTCTGGAGGAAGCGATGGGATTAGCAAATCCACATGAAGAGGTAGGTATTATATCATTGGTAGCAAGCGCATTCGATCCGCTGACCATTCCGTCACAGGGAATTGTTTGTGGTGTGGCGCAGTTATCATTTGTAGGGACGGAGGGAGTCGTAATACAGACTTTGAAATTAGAAAAGGTGTTGTTTGGATTTGTAGAAAAAATTCTCAGATAGTATTTTTGTCCTACGGTGAAAGTCTTCCACAATATGTTGGAGTTTCCATAATTTCCATTCACACACGCTCCTATCATCTCATTCGTACAAGATCCGGAATAGATCTGCATACTGGTATGAAAATCTTCATAATCTACCGTCACCAAGTGCGTTGTAGAGGTCGCAATGAATGAATACCAAACATCATCGTCAACTCCGGCACCATTGCAATTAGGACCGCCACTGGTATTGGTTGCATTAATTGTGGTTCCACTCTGGGGTGCAGTGCAGAATTCTGTATTGCTTACGTTTAGTGAAATAGCTCCGGCACAATCGTCATTAATAGGTATGGGTCCTGAAGTCACACAGATATCAAATGTTGATCTGGTGTCGGTATCACTGTTGGTCCAGACCCGGATTTTATATTCTGAACCAATCACAAGCTTGGTAAGCGTCATTGTTTCTGGATCGCTACATTTAATTTGTGTCAAATTTCCGCAGGCGCCAATATAAGCCGCCAATACCATATCAGGATTTCCGATAATATTTAAAAGTTTAATGGTTTGAATCTTACGAGTTGCAATAAATTTGAACCACACATCGCGTTGATCTAAAGCAGCGCCACAGGTCGGTTCTATTTCTGAAGATTGGTACGCATCGATGGTTGTGCCGGTTTTAAATATAGTGCAGTTTGTATCTGCATTAACCGTTAGAGAAATCGCATTTGCGCAATCATTATTAATTGGTGGGGCTAAAGTTTTCAGAGACTTCTGTGCCTTGAAACCGCCGACTGACATTACAAATAGAAGTAAGTAGGTAAACAGAGTTTTCATAGCAATTGTATTTATTGGTTAGATACCAAAGTTATTGCATCCACACTGTAATTTATGGGTGAAAACACCCATTTTTTACTCATTATAAATCGTTAAGGTATTCGTTTTGTCTTAGTTAGTGAGTCCTGGTTTTAATATTACCTTATATTTTCTGGTTTCATTAAATTTTAATTCCCTACTTTTGCACCCGCTAAAAAGGTATAGTGGAAGAGGTTATTTTTAAAGACTTATTTAAATCAAATTTAAAACGCCGCTTCTCTACACCCTTTAAAATATAAAAAAGCATTTATGAAAAGAGTTGGTGAGCACAGAAAGCTTCTTGGGGTTGATAAAACCGCTACTTTAAAAGATTTAAAATCCATTTACCGGAATACGATGAAAGATGCGCATCCTGATAAATTTGTCAACGACGATGCGGCAAAACTGGAAGCCGAAGAAAAAAGCAAGTCTGTGATTGAAGCCTACCATTTTTTGGTGAGCATCAACCCAGAAACGCAGGCAAAATACAAAGAAGAATATACCGAGACTATTTCAAAATCAAACATTCAGGATTTCGATTACGAAAAACAAATCTTGAAAGTGCAGCATTTGAATGGTAAAATGTACGAATACATCGGTGTTCCCCGTAATACCTACATCAAAATGGTCAACGCTGATTCGCCGAGCCGCTTTGCCCGTAGACACATTTACGGAAGCTACATCTACAGAAAAAATGGGGAAGCAATGGAGGATTAATTTCCCGTTGTTCTACAATTTAAAAAGCACAATCTTGGATGAGGTTGTGCTTTTTTGATGGTAATATTTCGTGAAAATCGATTTTAAATCAAAAAAACTTTTGGAACTAATTTACGTACTAGCAATTGATAGTTGATAATCAGTTTGTAGAATTTCCACAATTATTTCTTTAATTCTTTTATTTTCAATCTTATTAAAACTAATTTTTTCTATATCCTCAAAACTTTTTTTTGCAAATCTTAATGGACTTTCTAAATCTTTATTTTTTTCAGAAAGATGGGCCGTGTCGCGTAAGCAATCATAATATGCTCTCTGCGCCATACGTCCACCTAAAAATCTAAAACCATTTTTCTCACAAATGTATCCTGATAATTTTTCGTCTGATTGCTCCAGCCACTCAATGAAATCAGAAAATGATTTTGGTAAATTTTCTATTTTGTTTTTCATCCGATGTTTTTTCAAAACATGATTATTGAGGTAGGTTTTGTCATTACAAATATTGCTGACAGTCGAAAAATAGTTATCAGGTAATATTTTTTTAAGGTGTTTTATTGTACTTAATCTTGCTGGTGTGAAATGTTGTTCTTCATCAAATTCAACAATTCTACTTTTTAAAATCGGATGGTTCATAATTGCACCATCTATGAAATGAGCTAAGCTATCAGAACTAAATTGTTTGTTTGATTTCAAATCTGATAGTATTTTCAGATAACTTGAATTTACCACATCCGGGAACTTATACATTTCAAAATTATTTGATAAAAAGAAATGTGATGAATCTATTGGTTTGTTAATACTTTTAGAAAGTAAATAATCTTCTCCTATAAGTTCTGACATTGCTACAAAAATCTAGTTTCGTCTTTTAAATTATTTGCAGATTTCTTCGCTGTTTCATTTTTAAAGATTTTTTCTTTTTCATCTGCTAAAGCAGAAACAGTAGTGAGATAATTATTTTGTTTTAATTTCAATTCGTTTAATATAGCAACAGCAGGTGACTGAACTCTGCCTGAAATATAGGATTTTGCAACTGTGGTGTTTAGTACTCTTTCTTTTGTAAATAATTCAAATAATTCTGAAATGTAAATTGTTTCAGACTGACTTTTATTTTCTCGTGTAAAGTATATTTTGCCATCAAATATTTTATCTAATCTGTATTTTTTTCCCGTCAAACTAGTTGCAGACTGGAGATATGTGAGGTTTTTAACAAAATCTTTTTTTTCCATAATTTATTAAATGTAGTGATGTAATTACTAAGTTAAAAATACGCATAATTTATATAATGTGATTAATAAATTATTTGCGAACGATACGAAATTGTTAAAAAATGAATAAAAAGATGTTTTATTAAAAAAATATTTTTTTAATTTCTTAAAATAGTTACTCAGTTTACCTGATCATTGTTTGTAGAAAATATTAGATTGCAGTATGTGAAAAGTTGGTAAATATTTTATATTATCCGCAACAATTGTGTAATTTTATAGGACATTAACGCCTAAAAAACACAAATTATGGCAAATTTAACAAACAACAGACTCAATGTTGTAGCGACGGCGGCTCAGATCGCCGCGGTGAAAGCTGCGCTGACAACAATCGACACCAATCTTCCGTTTCTTATCGGATTAACCACAGAAGAGCGAATTTTGCTGCCCGCTATTAACGTAGATAACAAAGTTTTCACGGAAGACGCCATCAACGCCGGGGTTAATAATGCCGGTATGTTGCCGAATTTTCTCTCAGTGAGTGACATGCAAACCGACCTGGCGCTTTTTAATCAGCTGGATGAGCTGATCGCTATGCTGAAACAAACGGTGGAAAAATTAGATGATACCCAACTCCTGGCGGGGAGCGAATCTTACAGTTCAGCGCTGATGCTTTACAAATTATTTGGAGCCGCAGCCGATTCCGGGATTCCAGGGGCAGATGCAATTGTGGCGCAGCTTCGCGAGCGATTTAGCTCGCAGGGAAATACGCCGAACACGCTCCCAAAAAATCCAGTGTAGCAAATTTCTGTCGACATTTATCTTGATCATCATTGCCAAAGTCGTAGGCTTTGGCAATGTTTTTACAAAGCGCTCCTTCTATGGGGCGCTTTTTTTTGGAAAGAATTCAGGGTTGGTGAGGTCTAGGTTTCTAATTAATTGAATCAGATGCTACTATTGGTTCAGTCAAGTAAGTCTATTGGTTCAAGCTACTGCCTTTATTGGTTCAATCAAGTAAGTCTATTGGTTCAAGTTACCACCATTATTGGTTCAATTAAGTAAGTTTATTGGTTCAAGCAACTACTCTAATTGGTTCAGGCTACTAATTTTATTGGTTCAATTAGGTAAGTCTATTGGTTCAATCAAGTAATTTTATTGGTTCAAGATACCACCTTTACTGGTTCAAGCTACCACCTTTATTGGTTCAAACAAATAACCTACTTCGTTGAAGCTTATCTAATTAGCGCTTAAGTTGAGCTGATTTTTTCCTAAAATGTCTTACATTTGAGTTATCATAAAAACACAAAGTGATGGGAAGAGAACAAAAATATTTGGCCAAAGGGGAGAATGATCATCCCGATTTAGGCAATTTCGTGCACTGGTATATTTTGGAATTTCAGTTGAAAAAAAAGGATATTGCAGATACTTTACAAATTCTGCCCACGACACTTAATCAATATTTCAAAAAGCGCTCGATGCAGTTTGGCATTTTGTGGCGCTTGAGTCAGGCCATGAAATTTAATCTGGTGATGGCCATTGGCGAACATCTGAATATTCCTTTTGAAACCAAAGTTGAAAAAGAGTTGCGCGCCGAGTTGGTAGAAAAAGAGGAGCTGATTAAAACGATGGAAATTGAGCTTGGGGTTTATAAGAGGATTGTGGAGAAGTGATTTTAAAACCAAATGCACGAATGGTGGAAACGGTATTTGTCATTCCGTAGGAATCTGAACTGCTGAGATTCCTACGGAATGACAAATGAGTGGTTGATAAGAAATGTACTTTCAAGAAAACATACTTACTCTTAATTTTTGAATATTCCTTTTGATACCAAAGCTGAAAAAGCAGCGCGCGCTGAGTTGGCAGAAAAAGGTCGAGCGGATTAAAGAGTTGTAAATTGACCTCTGAATGTGGACCAATGCGGTTAGTAATTCTGCAAATTATAAACTAATGGAGTGGTTATTCTTCAATTTGTTCAACTGCCTCTTCGTTTTTACATGATTCGCATGATTTTATAAATATGTCTTCTGTTTTTTGGACGATGATGATTTTTTTACTTCCACAGACGCTACAAATAGCTTCATTATCAAATCCTATATATTTTAAAAATAGATTTTCTAATAAACTAACTGCCATTGAGGTGAATAATAAGGCAATCTTCACATCAGGATAAGATTTATTTTGTGAGTGTACAATAGTAGAACAATAACTCCAAGCAATGTCTACTATTTTTTTTGAATGACTTCTCAAAGCAGAATTTTTTGAGCCATCTATATATAAATCTATGAATGTGGAAGCAACATTTTTAAAATCAGAAGCCTTAAAATCTTTTTCTTTAATTAATTCTTCATTTCTTTTACATAGTTCCTTAGATAGTTCGACCAAACTTTCTCTACAAATTAATCCGACAGCTTGAAATTCTTCGGGCTCTAAATCAAGCGATAATTTTTCAGAGGCTAAATTTAGTTTTCTATTAATGGATTTAATTCGTTCAATATCTAAAGGTAATTCGTCAATTATGTGCTTAAAGTTATTTTGGTGGCTTTTAGATAATCTTTCAATTATACCTATGTGAAAAGAGTAAGCTTCATCTGCTGAAAAATAAAATGCATTTTGAGTATATATATTCATAGGAATATCTTTGCCTTCAACTACCCAAAAAGCTTCCTTGATTGTTTTGATATTCCAAACATTTACATCGTAATCTAAATCTGAAAAGGTTTTCTCGCACTTGATGTTTGTGATAGCTTCGCTATCATTATATGATTTGAAGTAATGAATTATTCTTTTTTCAGTATCAATTCTATATTCTGGTGTCATATTAGTCTTGAGTTATTTTAGGTAAAAACACTGTTAGGTTCTAAAAGATATTTATTACAAAATTTTTCTGAATCAAGTTTAAAAAGATTTTTTTTAAATCTACGTTCAAACTTTTAAGATAATTTTTTATTCTCGATATAGGTATACTTTATTTATTTTCGTCTTGTGATATTATTTCGATTAATGAATTCCAGGTTAAGAGATCTTCTTTTTCATAATACTTGGGATCAAACTGTCTCGCATCTGAATCATTCCTAATCAGACCGTTCTTACCAGTCTGTTTTAACCACATTCTATGACCATTATAAATATTTGTAGATAAAATAGTGGATTTGATAATATAATACTCAGGCTGGAAATCTAAATTTTCAGGAATATTTACAAATACGAAATATTTGTGTTCTGATTTCTCATTCTCTATTTTCTTATTAAATATCCATTTTCGTTTATTTTGAGTGGTTTTTACTTGAATGGAAAATATATTATTTCCTGCAATATTACTTACTAAAATATCCACTCCATCCGAATTTCTTAAAGTTATTGCAGCTAAAAATCCACGCCGAGAAATTTCAGCTGCAACATAATATTCACCTGCTACACCACATAATTGTTTTGATATTTTCATTTACTTACTAGTTTGTCTGATTCTTATTATGATTTTATCACAGTCAACTTTTAAAAGAGCCTTTTTGCATCTGTTTTCAACAACTAAATTTACTACAGATAATATATGCGCGATGAAATAAATAAAAATCTCCTTATTTTAATTAATGCAGGGTAAAGGAACAAAAAAAATAAGAATATTGAATGAGGAAAAAGACGCCCCAAAAGAGCGTCTTCAATATCAATTATATAAAAACTACTATTAATAACTTCTCAATCTGCCCATCATCGAATCCAGGGAGGTTTTCAATTTGTTGGTGGCATCGGTAACCGATTGGTCGATGGAGTTGCCCTGGCCGGTTACGACTACGGGTTGCATGCCTTTGAGGCGGGCTTCTAGGACACATTTTTTGTCATTGTCACCTTCTTTGCCAGCGTTTTCGTCGCTCAACTTTACTTCAAGTCGGGTGAGGTGTTCGCTGAATCTTTCGAAAGAACTTTCTAAATCTGCGGTGAGGTATGATCTCATTTCGGCGCTCCCTGAAATATTGTGATCGGTATTGATTAAGATTTCCATTTTAGTCTATTTTTTAATTGTTTGTTTGTCGATTTTTTATCGGTATTTAAAGGTAAACTATACGAAGAGAGTAGCGCAGATAAAATACCAGTTTAACATCAGATTAACATAATATATGGTTAGCATTAGAGTCTGGCCGATTTTTGCAAGAATAATTTTTGAGCGATCCTCAGGTTTTAGAATTTAATTTTGGGCTGACTTTTTTTGGTAGCGAAACCCCACGCCCCAGCCTGAACGGAACTCTTTTTTATTTTTTGCGTGGGGAAAGCTTCGGCGAAAATAAAAAAAGTGGGAGTGGAGGATGGAAATAGGCGCCCAAATAAAAAAAATACGCACGGTAAATTTGTAATTTCAAGATTTGAACTTTATCTTACCAGAATGTGTAAGCTTTTTAAAATAATTTACTTCTTTTTCATTGGCGGTTTGCTGGTACAAAGTTGTGGCAATAAAAAACAAAATACCGTGATGAACAGTCCCTCCGAGCGTGCGAAATTTACTTTATTAGAAGCGGTTGAGAAAAGAGATGTCAACCTCGTAACTGAAATTTTGAGGACCAACCCCAACCTGGAATTGAAGGACAAAAAAGGGCGCACCGCGTTGATGGTGGCGGCTTACCAAGTTGATAATGAAATTGCCAACTTGTTAATTTCTGCCGGATCAAATGTAAATGCGCAGGATGATATGCTCAACAGTCCGTTTTTATTTGCCGGCGCGAATGGAAATGTTCCGCTTTTAAATTCTTGTCTAAGCCACGGTGCCGATTTCAAAATATTCAATCGTTACGGCGGAACGGCACTTATACCGGCGGCTGAGAAAGGTCATTTGGAAGTGGTAGAAATTCTGTGTAAAACGCCAGGTTTTCCCATTGATCATGTTAACAATCTGGGCTGGACGGCGCTGATGGAGGCGGTTATCTTGAGTGACGTCAATGAAACGCAACATAAAATTATCAAGACGTTGGTCGAGGCGGGCGCTGATGTCAATATTCCTGACCGTGAGGGCGTTTCTCCGGTGTGACATGCAAAAAATAAATCGCTGACAAAAATTGCGGATTTACTGCTTAAAGCTGGGGCAACTGAGTAAGTTTTATTTAGGATAAAGAAAATCCGACCAGCGAAACTGGTCGGAATTATTTTGAATCAAAGTTTTTCTTTTTAAGGAAAATTGATGATTTTTATTTCTATTACTTGGTGAATCTGAAATTAATTCAGCAAAGTTATTTAGTTGCTGTAATATTTTCCGATTCCAGCAGAGTCGAAGATATAAGCAGATTCATTTTCTGACTTATCGAGTTTTTTATTAATGGTCAGCGCCCATAAAATAAGTTCTTTGCAAAAGTCTTTATCTTCATCGCTCAAATGTTCGGCGTATTCTTCTACCACCTCCGCAATCGGCGTGATGCTGTTGAGTTTGGTGTAGAATTGTTCGTCGGTATCGTCGTAATTTAATTCGAGTGAGTTTTTATTAAACCATTTAATAACGTCGGTGTAAGGCGTGTTGATTCCTTCTTTCTCCAGTTTCGGTACGCGTGGGAAAATCAGTTCGAACTGCGTCATCACGGCTTGATCGATCAATATTTTTGCAACGTGATCGGCACCTTCCTGTTCACCTTCATAAACCAGTTCGATCTTTCCGGTAATGGATGGAATGATGGACATGAAATCTAACAAACGAACCGTCGTTTGTTTGGCAGCTGATTCAATCAAACGCAACTTGGCGGCGGCAATTAAGTTTTCCATGGCACTGATGGTCAATCTCGCACTGACTCCACTTTTCGCATCAACGTATTCACTGTCCCGTGCGGCAAAAGCGACTTCTTCTAATAGATCTTTTGCCAAATCTGGAATAGTGATTTGGGCTAAATCATCAGTTGAAACTTTAGCTTCCTGCGCCGTAATCTGTTTCGCCAGCTCAATCGTTTTAGGATAATGCGTGAAAATCTGAGAGCCGATCCTGTCTTTTAAAGGCGTCACAATACTTCCTCTGTTGGTGTAATCTTCTGGATTTGCCGTAAAGACAAACTGAATGTCCAACGGCATTCTCAATTGAAACCCACGGATTTGAATGTCGCCTTCCTGCAAGATATTAAACAAGGAAACCTGAATTCTTGCCTGTAAATCGGGCAATTCATTCAAGACAAAAATACAACGGTTCGCACGTGGGATCATGCCGTAATGCAAAACGCGTTCGTCGGAGTACGGTAATTTTAAAGTCGCCGCTTTAATGGGATCGATGTCACCGATCAAGTCGGCTACATTCACATCCGGCGTCGCCAGTTTTTCATAAAAACGGTTGGAGCGATGAATCCAGGAAATCATGGTTTCGTCGCCGTGCTCATCGATTAAATCTCGGGCATGCTTTGAAATCGGCTGAAAGGGACTGTCATTAATTTCAGATCCTTTGACTATCGGCATGTATTCGTCGAGCAAACTTACCATACTCCTGGCAATTTTGGTTTTCGCTTGTCCACGTAAACCTAAAAGGTTGATGTGATGTCCAGCTAAAATTGCTTTTTTCAATTGTGGCACTACGGTGTCTTCGTAACCCCAAAGTCCTTCGAAGACGGGTTCTTTAGCTTTTATTCTGGCAATTAAGTTGGCCTGAATTTCCTGGTTAATTGTTTTGTGGGTATACCCGGAATCTTTTAATTCTTTAAAGGTGATATCTTTTTTCATGTAAATGTTATGATTTATTTCTATTTTTTTCTCGCAAAGACGCAAAGTGAAAAACGCAATGAACGCAAGGGTTTTAGGAGTCTCTATCGCTTCTATTTGCAGGTCTGTTATCTATCGGTCTATTATCTATTGTCTTTTAAATTCTTTTAATTCGATTTTTTTCGTAATCTTCAAAAATCATTTCGCCTAATCCAGAGAGTCCAGTCAAGAAAGCTTTTCCTTGATTTTGGGCGGTGAAAACTTCCACAAATTTTCGAAGGTAAGGATCTTGGGCAATCATAAAAGTGGTGATTGGAATTTTCAGTTTTCGGGCTTGAGCGGCTTTGGTCAGACATTGGGAAACGATGATTTCATCGAGACCATTGCTGTTCATGTAAAATTCCCCAGATGGCAATTTGATGCAACTTGGTTTTCCGTCGGTGATCATAAAAATCTGCTTGTTGGTATTTCGCTTTCTGCGCAAAATATCCATAGCGAGTTCAAGTCCGGCAACGGTGTTGGTGTGATACGGTCCGACTTGCAGATAGGGAAGGTCTTTAATTTTGATCGGCCAGGCTTCATTTCCAAAAACAATAATGTCGATGGAATCTTTGGGATATTTTCTTTTAATTAGTTCCACCAAAGCCATGGCAACTTTTTTCGCCGGCGTGATTCGGTCTTCACCATAGAGAATCATGGAGTGGCTGATGTCGATCATCAAGACCGTGCTCATCTGTGCTTTGTGTTTGGTTTCCTCGACGATGAGGTCATCTTCGGTTAAACGTAAGTCTGAAATTCCGTTGTTAATCTGGGCGTTTTTCAAACTTTCCGTCATATTTACCGTGGATAAATCGTCGCCATATTGAAAGGAACGGTTCTCGCCATCGCGCTCGTCACCAACGCCAACTTTTTTGGTGTTGTGATTTCCGATGCCGCTTTTCTTTAGTTTTCCAAAGATTTGGTCTAAGGCAAATTCGCGCAAAGCTGCTTCGAGTTTGGCGGTAAGTAAGTTTTTGCCTTTTCCAGTTCCAGTGTTTCCATCTTTTTGATCTGGATCTTCTTTGATGTAACCGCGCTTTTTTAAATCTTCTTCAAAATTTTCAAGCGTATATTCATCTGTAAAAATATTGTATTCTTTATCCAGCATTTCCAACCATTCGAAGGCTTCTTCAATATCGCCGGAAGTGTGGGTCAGTAAATCTTTGAAAACATCAAAAACCCGATCGAAATGGGAAATTTCTTCGGGAGTATGTTTTTGAAAAGTAAATCCTTTTCCAAAATTTAATTCTTTATTCGTCATCTTCTATCTCCTAATTTGTGACAGCAAGGTATAGAAATATTGTTCCAAAGGGGTGGTCTGAAATATAGAAAGAAGTAATGATGGCTATTTGAAAATGGGGTTTGGAAAATCAGGAAAAAGTGGAGGTGGTTTAAAAATGTGGATAATCTTCTCAGCAAAATTTAATAATCTTTCAACTCAACAACTTTCCCTTGCCGCGAACTTTCCAAAGCGGCTTCAATTATTTTCATATTTTTAATAATTTCGGAACCAGTAGAAGGTAAAGCTGATCTGAAAACGATATGTTCGTAAATCTCCTGATAGTAATTCATGTAATTTCCCGGCTGGCTGGAAGTGAGTGTTCGTTCGGTTTCGGAATTCTCGGTGAGATAGTTTAAAATTCCATCCGGTTCGGTTCGAGGTTTTGTCCAGTCTTCGTTAAAAGTTGGGATTGCTCCGCCGACTAATTCATTTTCTTGATTATCCGATCTTTCCTGTAATAAACTTCCGTTGTCGCCGTGAAGAATATAAGCGTAACGGGCTTCTTTGCTGAAGACAGAGGATTTCAGCCGGACACGCAAATCATTTTTATAAAAAAGCAGAATTTCAAAATAATCATTGGCGAAGGCTGAACCTTTCATTGAAAAAACATCTGCAAAAAGTTTTTCTGGAAAGCCAAAAAGTTGAGTGGCTTGATCAATGAGATGGGAACCCAAATCATGTAGCGCGCCAGAACCTTTTAGTTGTGGGTTTTCTTTATGTTCTTTTGTGCTGGGTTCGGTTCGGAATCGGTCGAAACGGATTTCAACTTCTTTTAAAGTTCCGAGTTTTCCGTCGGCTATCATGTTTTGGACTTGAAGATAATCTCGATCGAATCTCCGGTTTTGATAAACACTCAGAAACAGATTTTTCTCTTTGGCTAACTTAACTAAAGTTTCAGCTTCGGAAACATCTACGGTAAAAGGTTTTTCAACGATTACATTTTTTCCGGCTTCCAAAGCCATTTTCACATATTCAAAATGGGTTTGAACGGGTGTGTTGACGATAACTAAATCAATATCTGCGTTCTGCACCATTTCTGCAACTGATTTGTAAATTGTGCTTACAGGATATTTTGATTTGGATTCTTGTTTAGTTCTTTCTACCACGGCAGTCATGAAAAATCCCGGATGTTCTTTTAAAAACGGCGCGTGAAAAACTTTTCCACTCATTCCAAAGGCGCAAAGTCCGACTTTTACCAATTGCATAGGCTAAATTTTTACAAATATATTGATAATAGGATGGTTTTATAAAAGCTACTTATTTTTTCGGTGAAGATAGAAACTGCCTGATCTTCTAGCCGCGATGGCAACGGTATCCCGCGAATCTGCGATAGCAGTGAGCGGATATAGTGGACAGCGGGACGGGTTTTTAAGAAGTTATAATTTTGATGCTTCTAAAAACAAATAGTTTTTTCGGTGTAATAAAAATCATTTATTCCGTCGCGACGGTTGGGCGATTACCATCTTCTTCAATTCCTTCCTCGATTAATTCGTCTACTTCTTCCAGCTCATCTTCGTGCAGGGTTTCGATTTCATCCTCTTGCAAATCTTCATTTTTATTAATGAAAAAACTACAATAGAGCGGCAAATGATCACTGCCGATATTGCGCAAGGTTTTAAAATCGTCGACAAATATTTCCGTAGAGTGGAAAAATAAATCTATGGGAAACCTCAGCAGACGGTAGTTTGCGTGAAAGGTGGCGACAAATCCGCGCCCGATTCTGGGATCAATTAATTCCGAGGTTTTCCTGAACAAAATGGAAGAGCGTGCCCAGGCGACATTGTTGAAATCGCCGACCACGATCACGGGATTTTCTATTTCTCTTACTTTTTTTGCCACGGCTAATAATTCGGCATCTCTTTCCTTGGAGGTATCTTCTTCGGTCGGACTTGGCGGTGGCGGATGAACGCCGAAAAAGGTGAAGGGTTGTCCATTCTCGGTTAATAAAGAGGCTTGAATGCTGGGTAAATCATCGGCAATGAAATAATTGACTTTAATATTTTCGACCTCTAAGTTGGTGTAAAAATGAATTCCATACGTATTTTCGAGGGCCACTTTTTTAAAGTTCGGATAATCTTTTTCAATAACCTTTAAAGCATTTTCCCAGTCTTGATTCGATTCCATGGTCAGTAGAATATCGGGCTTGACTTCATTTACGAGATCGATGAGCTTTTGATAATCATTATTAAACTGATACACATTGACCGAAATAATAGAAATTGGGTCTGAATCTGTAGATACATTTTTCGCCGGTTTCCTTTTATAAATAAAAGTATAAGGAATTAAAATGATGACATGATTGGTTATGAATGCTATACTTATCACAACTATGGCCCAGAAAATAAACGTCTTCGGTTCGAAGAATATTAATCCCAAAGCCAAAATTGCCACTTGGAAGATGACTACTTGAATTCTGGCAAACTCCCAAATTCTAAAAATCCAATGCTGATTCGGAATTAAGGGAAGAAGACTGGCTAGAATACAAAAAGAGGAAAAAATGTAATAAAATAGATGCATAAATTTTTGATAGGAGCGGTCCTTTTGCCGACACATTGGCGTCGTGGACTTATTTGCACTAAAGATAATAAAATTTGTAAGGTTGCGCTTGTCGTTGAAAGTATTTTTTAAAAATTCAAATTTATATTCAAAGTGACGGAGCATCTATATTTTTAGTGAAAAGTACAGATGAAAAGTTTTTAACTAAGGTCCCGCAATATGCCTATTGTTTTAAACATCTTTATTGTTATTTTTGATCAATCGACTAAGTTTGAATATAATTTGTCTTAATCGATTTTTACAAAATCTGATGATTTATAAAAATAAAAAGTTTAACACGTCCTCTGATCTATTTTCAAAAAGTGATACCCTTTTTTTTAAAGGGATTGCGATTATGATGATTATTCTTCATAATTATCTGCATTTTCTACCAGGCTACAGCATTGAGAATGAATTTTCATTTAGTTCGACGAGCGTCTTTCAGTTTTTAGATAAGGTTAGTAGCGGAACCGCAATGGGAATTGTTGGTGGGGTGTTTTCATTTTTAGGTCATTATGGAGTGCAACTATTCTTCTTTTTTTCGGCTTACGGTTTAACAATTCAATATAAGAAATGGATTGGGTCTGATTTAAAATTTGTGGTAAAGAGGTTGAAAAAAGTT
Organism: Kaistella antarctica; assembly: GCF_900109615.1. Lineage (GTDB taxonomy): Bacteria > Bacteroidota > Bacteroidia > Flavobacteriales > Weeksellaceae > Kaistella > Kaistella antarctica. The sequence goes on along the minus strand of NZ_FOIX01000004.1, from coordinate 7,473 downwards.
TATTTTCTTTTCGCTTTTGGTATTCTATTCTGCTTACTCTATTATCTGAAACTCGGCAATGCGCCAGATTTTTTGGGTTCTCTTATTCGTTCTTTAATATTAGCGTCGACTTTAAATAGCTTTACCAATATTCTAATTTTAAGCGGTCCGTTTTGGTTTTTTGCGGCGATTATACAGTTCTATATTCTATTCCCTTTTCTTTACCGGTTTGTCATCAAATTTAATTTACATAAATCTTATATTCCTCTTCTAATCTCTTTCTCAATTATTTACATTCTTTATTTTACAGTTGATGGCTTGGAATTTACTATTCAGAATAAGTCATTTAGCCTTCAAGTTTTTAGTAATATTATTGGACATTTACCAGAGCTAATTTTGGGAATTTCAATGGCGCATTTTAAATTAAAATCGTTTCATCCAGCAGCTATCATTCTAGCACTGATTGTTTTTATTGGATCGCAATTAACTGAGTGGCTCTTTCCGCTAAGTTTTCTGTCGATGACTGTTTTGTTGTTGATTTTGATTACGAAAATAAAAGAATATTCAAATGATTATTTTAGAAGAACTTTCTTATTTATGGGTAAGATCTCTATGATTTTGTTTGTGGTCAATGGTCCATTTCGGGCAAATCCTTTATTTATGGTTGATCCTGCCTTAAAATTTGAACGGACATTCTTATATCTATTCCTGCTTTTTATTCTCAGTTATCTACTTTATTTACTGTATGATTTTTTAATGAGAAAATTAAGGATATGATGTAATCGTTTTTATAGATTAAGATTAATTTAAGAATTTTTATTGATGCTTTAAATTAATGTGGGTGTGTCAGTGGCATTAAAAAAGCTGATCAGTTTTGTCCGGTAAAGCAGCACAATACGTTACCGAAAGCAGGTGAAAATTAAAAATAGCAATAATTATTAAGTTTTTCGCACGTAAAAAATCCTTGCATTATTTTTTACCATAAATTAAAAATGCTGTTCCAGAAATAATTACCTCTCCCTCAGAATACTTTTCCCGGATTATTCCACAGACTTCTTTTTTAATTTTTTCTTTCATCGCTCTATCAGCATTGTGAAGTCCGGTCACAATTGGCGCGGCGATTTCGGTCATTATTTCCCAGTAAATTTCAGCGGTTCCGCAGTTGAGTTCACAGGTTACTTCTCGTTCAGTAATATTTTTGAAACCTGCTTGCTCTAGAATATTCGTCATCAGACCACTTTCGCCACATCTAAAAATTCCGGGGGAATCTGGTTTGGGATTGGGTAAGTTCATATTTCGGATGATCGCATCGCCAATCGCGGTGCCCCAAAAATTCTGTTCAGGAGTGCCCCAAACGGAAGTTGCCAGTTTTCCACCTGGCTTTAAAACGCGGCGTATTTCTTTTGCTGCTAAAATCATGTCTGGAAAAAACATAAATCCCATGCGACAACTTACACCATCAAACGTATTGTCAGCAAAAGGAAGTTCAGTCACGTCACAGGCTTCGAATTCTACATTTGTGATCCCCTTTTTCGCGGCGTTTTCCTTAGCAATATCTAGCATTTGCGGGGATAAATCGGTAAGGATGACTTTTCCTCCAGTCAGCATTTTGGCAATGCTTAAACCTGGTTCGCCTGTGCCAGCGGCAATGTCTAAAATAAGTTGTGAACCGCTGGGGTTTAACAGATTGATAATTCCATCCGCAGCAGGTTGCATATGGTCGTATAATTTTGACTGCCACTTTTTCCAGCCAGGAGAAAATTTATTCCAGGATGTTTTTTGACTATCGCTGATTTGCTGAAAATGGTCTTCCATGATTTTTGTTTTGGAGTAAACTTGATGTTTTGTTACTTGCTGTAAAGATTACTTATATGCTCGTCCTTAACAGTTTCTTTAACCATTCAAACTTTACGAGGCTATAATCGAAAGGAAAATAGGTTAGCAGAATATCGAGGCCACTTTGTTCAAGGTGAACTTTTATTGACTCATCTTCGAACATCACTAAGCCTTTTCTTTGAAGAAATTGAATCTGCAACGTTTCGATACTTGTTTTTTTTAAAACAGACCAATGTTCTATCAGACTTTGAAGCACGACTCTACAATCCGTTATTTCTCTTTCAGTCAGTGGTTTTGGAAAGGTGATTAAATCATCATTGGGGATTTCAACCAGTATTTTAAAAAAAGACAATTCGAAATCATCTTTAAAATCAACTTGAGAAGTGGCTAAATAAAGCAGCAATTGAATTGCCTTGATTTTACTATTTGAATTTTTGAATTCCTTATTTAATAGTAATCCTTGCTCTTCAAAGAATTGCGTAAAATAGAAATGAAGAAAAATGATTCCGCAATTTGGAAGAGGCACTGGGAAATTATTATTTGAAGTTTCCATTACCCAATAATTACATTGGGACATCCTTTTACAATTATTGCTCCGCAGGCTGCCATATCACCAACTCGTAAAGCCATTTTTCCACCGATCAAGACTGTCATACTTCCCAACAAGAATGGTCCAGGCGCATGTTGTGGATTTAAGGCGCAAACATGAACAGAATCGATTACGGCCGCAGGCAATCCGCCAATGATTACAGTCTGAATTCCTGGTCCTATTATCGTTCCACCATGGCTCGTTGTGTCTGTTATTCGTGCTGCATCTGGCATTTTTTATCTTGTTTTAGTTGATTTGTACGATAGTTCCTTTGATTACGGTACTTCCAGCAGAAGTTACTTTTGTACTTCTTTTTCCTTCCACAGTCAATTCGGTATTGGCAATTAGGGTGATATTGATCCCTTCAAGATCAATGTTTCCGGCGGCTTTTAATTTAATATCTTTTTGAGTTTCCATTTTAATTCCGTCAGCGCTTATTTCTACTAAATTTTCCTCATTTCTTAAGGTGATTTTCCCGGCATTGTCATCCAGTTGAATCGTGGCAGTTGGCGTTAAAATACTGATAATTCTATGCTCATCATCAAACAATAACTTCAAATTTTCTTTGCTGATATAGCCTTTAAGATTGTTTTCATCTTCAGCAACAATTGGAGCCGCGTTTTTTGCACTATGCAGGGAGCCAAGAATAATGGCTTGGCGTGGATCATCATTAATGAAACCCAAAATCACTTCATCGCCGATTTCGGGTCGGAATATCCAGCCGCGTTCATGTCCGGCTTCCATTCTGGCAGATCGGGCCCAGACAGAACCTACGCCCTGATTTAAATGTGGTAATTCAACCAGAATTTTCTCATCATCACTTGTTATTTTTGTAACAATCCCAATTTGTAAACCATTAATTCCTGGTAATAATTCTGTGGTGGGCTTTTTGAAACTATCATCATTTTGATTTGCATAATCTTGTGGATCGGTTCCAATTTGATAAGTAGTAAACCATTCAGTGGCAGAAAGTTCATGAATAATTCCACTTACCAAAAGTTTTCCGCTAAACTGTTTTCCGACACCTTCTAATATAATCCAGTCGCCAATTACCACTGCGTTATTCCCTGTGCATTTTATCATTCCTCTGATTTTCGAAAGTTCTGCATTGCCATGATATAGGTCGGATAAATTGGTCGCTTCTATTTCTGAAAGTGAACCCAATCCTAAAAAATCTTCCTTTCCATGTTTGCTTTTTTCAGCAATTTGTACCGAAGAGATTATTCCCGCTGTGGAAGGCGTATTTTTCGACGATTCGTATTCTGCGACTTCTTGATTATTTACATCCCAAGTAATAGTGCTGAAGGTTTCAAAACTAAATCTGCTGTCTGTTTCTAAATTCAATTTCAAAATGTCAGGTCCGAAAACAAGTTGCGCCTTTTCAGCCGAGAGACTATTTATATTTTTCACTAAAAAAAGATCATTTCTTGGAATGACGTATCTATTATTAGCTTGTGCGCGCAGATTAATGAAGTTCCAATCGGTGCTATTGAACTGGATGAGTTGGCTCTGATAGCCGTTCGTAACATCAATTTCTTTTTTAAAACCATAATCAGTCATAATTTCTTCGATCGCCTCGCTGTCTCTTTTATCGTTAAAAACCCGTGAAGATTTTTTAAGTGAACTGAGATAATAGCGGTGTCGTAATTCGAGATATAATTTATAATGCTCGGTTCCAGACGAACGTATTCCTTGCTTTATAATGACGCCAGAAAAAATCAAATCAAATTGTTGATTGTACCCGAACCTTAAATCGATTCTTTCGCCAATCTGCCATTCTTCTTTTTCAGATTCTCCGAAAAACTGATGTTCGAGATTTTGATCGTTAATCAATATTGTAGCTTTTGGGATGGTTGAAAACGCAAATTCAACACTCACAGAATAAATGAGTTTTGAAGAAATTTCAATATCATTTCTTAAAATTGAAAGGCTGGGTTTAGATTTGTTTTCTGGCATTTTAGTGTTTTTAAGCAAATTTTAATAATTCCTTCAGCTTCCGTTCCTGGGTATAATACATTGTTGGGCTCTATCTTTTGAAACGATTTATGAATCCGATTTAGCAACGGAAAGCTCAACTCGTTCAATGGCAATTTTATCAGTTTCAGGATCAAGCGTTACGTAATCTATTTTTGAAGGATACATGCCTGAAATTTCATAGTATCCCACCGTACGGTGTCTGTCGTCTAAAATCGCGATACCAATCAATCGACTCTCTGCTTGATTAGGAGCTTTCGTATTTAGCCATTTAAAAAATTCATTATCAGAGGTGGTTACTCCTCTTTTCAAAGAGAGGGTAACAAATTTCTGTAAGCTGGAAATATCTTCAGGCTTGAGATCTTGATCAGCTTTTACTTTAAAGTCAAAATTATTTAATTTGACCTGAAGCCCAGAAACTTCAGCGAATTCAATGCTGCTCTCTCCGCAAATTACGCGGAAATTTGATTTTGCTAAGTGCTTTTGAGGGTCCATGATTACTAATTTTTATAGGAGTGAATTATGACTTTTGCAATTGCTGAATAATTTTCAACACGATAAACTCCGCTGGTCTTATTGGTGCCAAGTTGATGTCGATCCGAAGTCTTCCGTCCAACACATCTTGCGCAGTCATTGTAGAATTCAAGCCGCAATTGACATGGTAAGATTGCTCAGGTTTTGAGCCGGATAAGGCTCCTCTTCTCCAAAGTTCAAACAAATAATTTTCCAACTGGCTTTTTACTTTTAACCAAAGCAATTGATTATTAGGTTCAAAAACCACCCATGCTAAAGACCTTCTACTATTTTCTTCAATGAAAATTAATAGTCTTCGAACTGGAATGTAGCGCCAATCAGAATTATTTCCGGCCAGCGTTCTGGCGCCCATTGCCATAGTGCCACGACCCGTAATTTGCCGGATGACATTAATCGATTTGCCAGCGACAGCATCGATATTTAAAGCGTCTAAATCAGTAGTGGAAAATTGTTGAGCGACGCCAGTAACTGCGCTTAAGGAAATATTTGCTGGAGCTTTCCAAATTCCCTTTTCTTTATCGGTTTTGCAATAAATTCCTGCAATAGGTCCAGAGGGTGGAAGAATGGTTATTTTGTTTTTTAATATTTTTATTAATGCGGCGTAGTAGGGAATGTTATCAAACAGCACCTTTTCAAAAGAATCTAAAGTTGATTTTAAGTCATTGCTTACAAACTCTGCTAAATTCCTGAAGCGACGCATCGATGGACTATTTAATAAGGCAATCAGATATTTCTCCTTTTCAGTCGGATTTCCTGTATAATTGGTTTTGTAAGTAGCGATCGTTGATAAAAACTCGTCTTTCCAAAAAGTTTGAAAATAGGAAGAGGTCGGAACGAACTTGATAATAGAATTAAAAATTTCATCGTTTTCAAAAGGATTTCTAGATCCATCTGCATAAGGACCAGTTGAGAAGTCAGCAACTTCATCTGGAAATTTCTGGTAAACCGCCGAGATTGCAACATTTGTTTGCAAACTATTGATATCGCTTAATAAGTCCTGATATTCTTTAACATGAGATTTGACCGTTTTCCCTTTAATGTTTTGATTGAGAATGATGTCATCTAAACCATTAATAGTTTCAAAAATACCCGCGATGGAATTTGCCGTAAGATCTTTATCTAAAGTCGTTTTCAGCCAAGGAGTATAGGCAGCACCGTAACTCAGGTTTGATATTCCAATTTTTTCTCTAAAGGTCGCCGCAGAATTTAAATTAGCTGAAGAATTGGTATTTCGATGGAAATCGAAAATACTAAATCGGTCGCCCAGCTTCGCACATTTATTTAACGAAAGTTGTTGAAGTTTCCCAAGATCATCAGCATTCAATTTCACCGCATCTGGAAAAAGATAAATAGTGGGATCATCGAAATAATCAAGTGCATTTAAACCTGATTCAAAATCTATTAGAGTTGGGGTTTCAAAATAGGAGCCAATGGAAACAATGTAGCAGGGAACGCCGCCATTGAGGTAATAGAGTTGTAATGAATCATAGAGGAAATATTGATTTTCAACTTTAGCCTTCGCGTCGGTTTCAGCAAGATTAGCGGTAACTCCTGTAATGTTGAATGGTGCTGACTTTCCGAAAATACTGACAAATTCCAAGATCGATTTTATTTTTGTGGGTTGGTAAAGTAAATCTTGTTCATTAAAAGATGTCCGCTGCGTGTAGCCAATAAGTGCTGGAATCGACGAATTTATTTCGATTACTTTCGGTGGAAGTGAGGGAGTTTCTTCAACGTAAACGCCTGGAGTTTTGAAAGTAGGCATAGCTTTTTTTCGTTTTTAAGATAAAGTTGTAGCAGTTAATTATCTAAGTATTATATGTTTGAGTGAGATTAATTACCTGTCGGAACTGAACGTATTTTGTATATCACGTTTGGCAAAATACCCGCTGAAAACGCGCTCCACAGCTGAATATTTTGATCAATGGTCAGACTTTGTAGCGTAACCGTGTACTTGAACTTTTCTGTTATAAATACTTGTTTGGAGTTTATAGTTGTAATCACTTCCGAAAGCGCTTTCAGACTTTCACCATATTGCTTAAAGGAGCAAGAAATGATCAGGTTTAAATTAAGATTCACCGGAGGGTTTTCTGGTCTATAGGTGACAGCTCCAGGTTGCGGTCTAGTATACGGGATTCTAGAAGATGAATCTTCAGCAACGTTTAACAAAGTAATATGAATACAATCAAGTTCACATTGATAAGTGATGTTGCGGTCGGGTAAAGAGTTGAGCTCGAAGGTTCTCTCTGGAATGTTCGCTTGTAAGTAATGGAGCAGATCGTTCAGTAATAAGAAGATCATGATTCATCTGTTTTGTGTTGTTAGGCTATATAAAATTATCATTAAATAACTGACAGGCAAAAATTATTGAGCTCTTTAGGGAAAATAGGGTGAATACACCTTAAAATTTGCAGCCGCTTTTTTTAATTAATAGTCCGTCTTCGAATGTAAAAAAGCCTGAAATTGTAGCCCTGATGTTCTATGTTATTTTGCAAATTATTTAGGTTAAAATTTTTAAGTTTTTCTGATAATCTTGTTGATATGCAATTTTGTTTTTCACC
>NZ_FOIX01000006.1 GCF_900109615.1 Kaistella antarctica | reverse complement strand
ATGGTAAGTTTGTATTAAGAAAAATAATTAATAATTTGGTTAATAATATTAACCAAAGAGTAAAAGCAGCAGGATAAAGGCCGACGCTTCGTTGATACATAGATATCGCCCCTGATTTTATTCCCCTGCTGCTGTTTTCTTCCAAATCCGGATAGAACATTGTTGGTAAGAACTTTTACCATGGTGGATCAGAAGAAAACCTCTTTTTAAAAAAAAATTGTATGTCAAATTTATTAAAAAAAGTGATTGGTGTCGATGTTGGTGCAAAGTTTTTAACGGTAAGTTTTAATGATGACAGTAATCAGAATCAAGTGCAAAATATTGAAAACAATCAACGTTCGATATTAGCTTTTCTAAAGAAGATCTCTAGAGAAGATTATTGTTTCGTGATTGAAGCGACAGGTAATTACAGCAGTCGCCTGCTTCATCTTTCTTTGTCCAAAGGTTTTGAATCCAGTCTGATTAACTGCATGTCTGTGAAACATTTTTCGAGAATGAAAAACATCATTATCAAAACCGATGCGGAGGATGCAAAACTCATCAAACTTTATGGCGAGATGTTTCGTCCAGAGATTTATGTACCTAAGAGTATCCAAATTGAACATCTGGATCAGGAAATAAAACTGTTGAATGATCTTGAGGAAGAGAAGCGGCGTTACGCTGTAAAGCTCAAGGCACTTCGTTATAATCCTCATCTCAATCCTAATACAGAAAAGCATTATGAAAAAAGACTTAAACAGTTGGAAAAAGAGGTTCAAGAAGTAGAGTTGCGCCTTCCACAACTACAAGACGAGGAATTTAAAGAAATAAAAAATTTAATACAAAGTGTGTCGGGAATTGGGGAGAAAACTTCTCTTCAGCTGATTACAGCAACTTCTGGTTTTAAAAATTTTGATTCCGCAAAATCATTAGTTAAATACTTTGGACTCGCTCCTCGAATTTACCAATCAGGTAAAAAATCCTACTCTCCCGGTAAATGCAGAACTTCCAAAACTCATATTAGAGGGATGCTGTATGTTTGTTCATGGACGGCTATGAAACATAATATACCTTGCAAAGAACTTTATCTGCGACTACTGGCAAAAGGAAAACCAAAAAAAGTAGCACTGATCGCAGTTTGTAATAAACTCCTGAGAATTTGCTTTGGTGTGGTGAAAAACAAAATTGCATATCAACAAGATTATCAGAAAAACTTAAAAATTTTAACCTAAATAATTTGCAAAATAACATAGAACATCAGGGCTA